>NZ_CP174327.1:2095000-5249832 GCF_052467825.1 Microbulbifer maximicatervae (SeqCode) | reverse complement strand
TCCAGACTGTGGAAATCCGCGCAAAACAAACCCCTGCAAGTTTCCCTGTTGGGGCTTTGTTTTTTGGATAGGGTGAAATACTTTTACTACCGGGCAGCACCTGCGCTGCCATGTGAGTCGTGCGCGATCCCGGAGCCGTGCCAGCTTGGAACACCGGAGGCGCTCATAGGATAGTGTGGGACAGCCCTACCCGTTGGATTGGAGGTGAACCGTGCCTGTGGTGGTCTAAACCGGTATAGTGGTTTATCAGGCTTCTAATTCGAAAAGGGCAGTCTAATAGGGCGGCCCTTTTTAGTGCCTGCGCTGTACTCTAGCTTAGCTGGCGAGCACCGTTGTAAGTCTTCTATTAGGAATTCCTAAAGGTAGCTGTCATTTAAATTACTGTAATAGCTATACATTGGTGAGGTAATTTAGTCTCCTCTTTTCACTCCAACATTAAAGCTATAAACAAACGATATATCGCTATTATTGAGCTCTTCCTCAAGAACTGGGTTAAAAGAAAATTTATTTTTTATAGAGTCAGGAATTATTCTTTTGGTAATAAAGTGGCGCATGCAGAGGATGCTGTTTTCGCTAGCTGCTGAGTATATTGCGTTTAGTAGGGAAACAAAGCTCTCTTCATCAAGATAAGCTGAGACGTCAGAAATGGAGAATTTATCAATTTTATTTTTACAGTTGTATAAATATTGTTCTATCGGTGAGGTTACTATTTCTATGGCTGTTTTATCTAGTGCTCCCTTAATTACTGGGTAGTTATTTTTTTCCAAATATAAAGGCATTCCATATTCGGGGTTGTATTTTCCAGTTAGCAGGAATGTCATAAAGAAATTGTTAAGAACCAGGTGGTTCATTAGAGAGTGGTCCATTCTGCCTAATAAATACTCAGAGATTGACACTTCTTGTGGGATGTGTTCATAGAACCCAGGATCTTTAAGGAAAGTTCTGAAGAAATATTTGTTGGTAAGGAAATGCAAAAATGTTTTCCAGGCTGAGGTATTCCATTTGTTTTTAACAAACTCACGCTGTTCTTCAATGCTTTTTAGGTGGGTTAGAGTTTTTATTTTGCTGGGTCGAAAAACTTTAATTATCATACTGATTAACTTGAAGTGCTTTTCGAAAGCGCCTTCATAAATAAACCCTTTTTCAATGATATTTATGTTGTTTGACCAAAACAACTCCGCCTTTTTTGATAAAGAGGGTTTTATGTTGTCATAGGTGTTTAATCTCTTTTTGCATGGGAGTATTCCTGAGAATCTTAAAAATTCCTCATAATTTAATTTCTGGATGCCAATTTTTTTTAGTTCAAAGAGAAAGTTTTGGCTGGGATTCAAGTCAATGGCAGTTATTTTTTTTGGATTACCCAGTAGAAGGCTTAAGGCGCGATCTCCACCGCCAGTAACACATAAAATACTATCATTTTTATTGATATTTAGAGCCTTAAGCTCTGATCTTGAATCTTCATTTGGCCCTGAGTAACTGATTCTGTTTGCATAATGGGAAAGTGATATGTCACTAGGTTTGTTCATGGCATACCTGATCGGGCTGAATTTAGTTACGTTTGATTTGAAAAATAATCCACCACTTTGGTCAGATAACTCTTGCTATTACGCCATTGATCCTGAACAGGGTGACCTAAGACTCTTTGGCTATTTGCGCTGCAAAACCTGAAGTCACTGTTTAAAAATGGTCCATTTTGCATTCTATTAATGATCTTAAGTATCCGCCTTTCTTTTTCTGGTAGGCTGCTTAACAATACGTGGCTGTCTTGAATTTGCCTTAAATCTAGCTCAAAGTAATCGCGGTTAAACTTAACGAATTCGTCGATTGTCATTGGGTTAGAGTCGGCAATATTAAAGTATTGGTTTTTTGTGAGTTCATGGTTGTTTGAAATCTTTAATATTGCATCACAGCAAATGTCAACCGGAATGACATTGATAAGGCAGTTTGGAAGATATTTTAGGTGAATGGGGGTCTGTATATTCTGTTCTTTTAGTCTATTTAGCAGTTTTACATATTCATAGTAACCGGACTGAGAGTTTGTGTAACCAGTCACCGAGTCTCCTAGGACAATAGTTGGCCTATAGATGGTGTATACCAGGTTTTTGGACTCTGCGATTAAATTCTCTGCTGCATTTTTGGTGTAATCATAGGCATTAAAAAATTCTTTAGGTTGATAGAGTTTTTCCTTTACGATCACTCCGCTGGCATGATTTTTACCGGCAATAAAACTGGTTGATATTTGGTTGAACCGACATTTTGCTGCTACAGCAACCTCTATTAATCGTTCCACACCGTTAACATTTGTATTAATGCTTTGCTGCAGGTTGCTATAGCTATAGCTCATGTCAGCTGCACAATTCCAAATTGAACCAATGTGTAGAGAGCGTAGTTGTCTGTAAGACGTAGAACTTAAGCTGAGCTTTGGCCTGCTCAAGTCTCCTGAAATGATTATAAGTCGGTCGAAATCATTTTTCGAAAGTTTGTAAATAGGATTGACAAAACTATTTCTTTGTTTTAGCTGCTCGAATCGATCATGAATATCATTTCGCGCAATTAAAACTACATTAAAACCTTTTCGTAATAGTCCCCATGTTAAGTACTGGCCTATAAAGCCAAGACCACCAACAACCAGTTGTATTCTTTTCAGGTCTTGTATTTCTGATAATTTTTCAAAGGTATGCTGGCTTTCTTTCATTGATCCATACGAACCAGTCATAGTGGTGAATTAGATGTGTGTTTCTTTAGCCCAAAAGAATTATTCTCCTTGAGAGTTACTTTTACTTTTTTACTGTGGAATATAAAAATTTGGTCTGGTGTCGGGTGTATCTTGAGGGTGCTTATGATTAACACAACTAAGCTATCCATCTATTTAACAAGGTCTATAGGCTCGCTGTGAAGTCAAACGATGGTAATAAGTGGTAGTCGTATCATGGTGATGTTATCCATTGCGAAAGTTGTACCAATAACTCGAGCTATGAATTTTCAGTAGAGTACCGTTGAGTAATTGTAGTACATCTGAGTATTTGGCCGTAGATTGACTGTAGATTCTCTATTTTTACTGTCCCCGTCATAAACGGATCTGGCATCACTGTAGGAGACTTGAATTTATTCTTCCGCTAAAGCGTCTTCTTATAGACGATTTGGAGTTTCCTGCAATCGATACTTTTGGCTATAGCTCTTATTGGATACTTCGATATGATCTATTGCTTGTTTTGGTTTCAAGATTTTCCCATGTAGTTTTAAAAGCGATTTCATATGGGGGGCAGTGATCTAAGGATCGAATAGGCTCGCGAAATTACTCAGGGTTAGTTTGTTGGATATTCCCTCTACTGGAGAGACGTTAGCTTAGATGCCAAAAAGCTTGCCTGGTTCTCATTTTTTGAACACGTTCTGAATAAAGCTTGCTGTAAGCGGCTGAAATGAGAATTGGTGAGTAAGATTGGTCAAAACCGGTAAAAGGAGAATTACCAGTGAATCGACTAAGGAATGTTATAGCAAAGTTAATGGCGTTGGGTATTTTGAGCCTAATGGGGGGGTGTTCAAAGGATGCGGAAATAACAGTAGGAACTAAAGTACTTGATCAACAACATATAGCTGCACGGATTGATGGCCAGGAGGTCAGCGTGGAGGCCTTGGATAAGGAGCTCCAGCTTGTGTTGTATGATATTGCTGAAATGGAGCATAAATTACGTCTCAACAAGCTGCATGAAATGATTGCCAAAACAGCAAAAGATGGTCAAGAAATAGAAGTTATGCTTCCCGTTCCAGAGCCACCACGGATAGATCTTGATTATGGCGGGCGCGCCGCTCGAGGAAATCCCGAAGCGCCTATAACAATTGCTGTGTTCTGCTCCTTTCAATCTCCCCACTGTAAATCCTTTCAGCCAACCTTGAGGCGTTTGTTGAGTGACTATTCTGGTTGGGTTCGCCAGGTAAATTTTGATTTTCCCCTTAAGTTCCATCGGGAGGGTATCAAAGCTGCTATTTCGGCTAAGTGCGCTGGTGAGCACAATATTTTTTGGGAATATCACGACGCCTTATACGCAAAAACTCCAAACCTTGGTGAGAAATCTTACTCCCAGACCGCAAGCAGTTTACTGATCGATGACAAGCAATTTAAAACCTGTATTGGAGATATGAATTATAAAGAAGTTGTTCTTGGGGATCAGGAAATTGCTTTAGGGCTTGGCCTTACAAATGTGCCGGTTGTTTTTATAAACGGTTTGTATCTAAAGGGCGCACGATCATTTGAGCAATATTCTTACTGGATAGAAAAGGAACTAATCAGGCTTGATATAGATCCTCAGCAAAAATATACATGGAAACAACAAAAAGATACTGAAAATCAATTACCTGTTACGGATCTACCTCTTGCCCTGGTAGGAGTTAGTGAATCGAGTATAGAGAATAAGTCCAAAGCTTTAATAGAAGTAAATGGGCAGAAGGCACAGAATTTTTCACTGGGGCAGTCTGTTCTTAAAGATGTCTTTCTGAAGCGTTTGAAAGGGCACTATGCCGTTATTGATAATCAGGGCTCCCTGGAGCGTCTGCTATTGCAAGGTGAAGAAGGTAATATTATCCCTTTAACTTTGTCCCATCAGCACGATGAGGAGCTGCGCAAACGTATTGAACAGCCTCAGGGAGAAAACGGTAAAAAACTAATCGAGCCGGCTGGTGTCTTGACTCTTGGGCAAGAGTGGTTGGCGAAGCAACTCGAACAACGAGAATTCTTGGAGGCTAAATTTATTGAGGCGGAGCTGGAAGTTGAGGGCCACCATTTGATGCGCTTGGAGGGTGTGGCTAACAATGAGTTCTTTACTGCACTTGGGTTCGAGGAAAACGATGTGCTGTTGAGAGTCAATGACAGTTGGGTCCACAGTGGTCAGAATGAGCTGTGGAATGCTCTTACCAGTGGAAAAGTAATTGATGTCGCCTTTATGAGAAAAGGTTTGCCGCATAGATTGCAGTATGTGGTTGAAGAGAATGGTTACTTTGATGAGGATTTAGGTAAGTGAATTGATTAGGGCCCGCAGTATATTATTGCGGGCCCTGAATTTACCGAGCAGTAAAAGTTACTTATTTATCCGGATTTCCTTGCCACAGTAGATCAGCAACAATATTTTGTCCTTGAATGCTTGGGTGGAAACAGTCCCCACCATCAATATCATCTTTATTAAACTGAAAAGTCCCGGCATTTAACTCATCCTCACCGGTATATTCAGCAACAACTTCTACCCCATTCATACCGTTGTAACTTTCTGCTTCCTCAACAAGGATTTCATTATAACGTTGTTGGGCTGCGGCTATTCCGTTATAACGAGTAGCAAAGCTCTCTCCATTCATCGAGCCGCCATTTGTTGCAATTCGGCAAATTCCGAAAGTCGACCAGACACTCTCGCAATCTACGCGGGAATTACCGCTTTGCTTATCCAGACCAGCTGCCCGGAGATCGTGTACTCGTGGTACTGAGCCGAGTACTATCGTTGAACCGTTAGGGAGACCATCGACTAATTTGTCCAGTCCAGCTTGAACTGCCGAGCGCCACTCGCTATCGGTGTAGAGTGGATCGTTACAGTTGGCTGGATCGACGCATTCCCGGTTACAGATGTCATTACCACCCAATACTACCTCGACATGATCAGGTAAATTACTTTGGGATAGAATCCGATCGGCTTGAGTGGAGAAGTTGTCGCCTCCACTAAGCATCTCAGCACCGGATTCCGCTGCGCTTTTATTGGCAGCCATATTGGGGTAGTTAACTTTATATTTATCGTGAACACTCTCCACTGAATTGTCGTCGCCGTCAAACCAGGAATGCTCGGGTTGGTCTCCGCCGAGAAGACAAAACAGGTCCCAGAAATACTTATTGCGGGTACAGTCTGCACCGAATGCCATGGTAATACTGTCACCCGCAGCAACAGACTTGGAGGGGGCTGCCATTGCTGGCTGTATCGACAAGATGCCCAAACAGAGCGTTACTAGAACTCCATATTTATTCAACATTGTATTTTCTCCCACACCGACTTTCGCCGTAAGTTGTTATCGTTTTATTCACTGCTCCGGTAAACGAGAAGGAGTGTAGGACGCACTCAGATATTGTGAGTGGTGAATGCTTGAGACCCTTTGGTCAGTTATCAATAAATTGAAGTCTGTTAGAGTTTTGTCGCCAAGAGCATTGATTACTTTATTGGCGTTTCAAAGCTTTAGTTTTTCTGGCACAGTTTTATGCCATCTGTTTTTCTTCTGGTGCTTCCACTATACTGCGCTCTACTTGTCGGAGTGCCTGTGGGCTGAGATCGCTGTTGCGAGATCCGTTGAACCTGATCGGGGTAACCCCCGCGTAGGGAACAAGATCTGAAGTCGCCTGTTTTGTTACAGTTTGGCGTCTTTTCTCTTTGTATGTGCCCTGGATGCTGCGACCTTTAAATTCCCAAGTTTTAAGGTTACGCATGTCTGAGATCATTGAACAATCCGGTAAAGCCGGAAAGTCCTCCCGCGCTGCCAGTCGCGATTCCGCTAAAGAATTTCTTGAGAATCTCACGGTTCAGTCTTTCCCTAACTCGAGCAAGGTGTATTTGCCCGGTGAAACTGCCGACATCCAGGTTGGTGCTCGTCAGATCTGTTTGGGAGATAGTTTGGTAGGTGGGGATGCAGAGAATCCGGTGTTTGAACCCAATGAGCCCCTCACCATTTACGATACTTCGGGCCCCTATTCCGAGCCCAATTTTAAAGTGGATGTACGGGAAGGGCTGCCCAAATTGCGCCAGGGCTGGATAGAGGCCCGTAGAGATACCGAACTGCTGGATTCTCGCCAGGCGGCCTACAGCCAGAAGCGTATGGCGGACCAGGGGTTGGATCATATCCGCTTTGAAAACCTTCCCAGTCCTCGCCGGGCCAAACCGGGACAGAATGTATCTCAGATGCACTATGCCCGCCGCGGCATTATTACCCCAGAGATGGAATTTATCGCAGTGCGCGAAAATATGGGGCGAGCCAAGTTGGCAGCGGAAATGAGTGAAAGTGAATACCAGAAGGCACGTGATGGTATTTACATCCCCGAGCAAATCACGCCGGAATTTGTGCGCCGGGAAGTTGCAGAAGGGCGGGCAATTATCCCGGCGAATATTAATCACCCGGAAGTGGAGCCGATGATTATCGGGCGCAACTTCCTGTGCAAGGTGAATGCAAATATTGGTAATTCTGCTGTGACTTCTTCCATTGAAGAGGAAGTGGAGAAACTGGTTTGGTCTACCAAGTGGGGCGCGGACACGGTGATGGATCTGTCTACCGGTGCCAATATCCACGAAACCCGCGAGTGGATTCTGCGAAACTCGCCAGTGCCCATCGGTACTGTGCCAATTTACCAGGCGCTGGAGAAAGTAAACGGAATTGCTGAAGATCTTAACTGGGATGTGTTCCGCGACACCTTGATTGAGCAGGCGGAGCAGGGGGTGGATTACTTCACTATTCATGCTGGCGTGCTTTTGCGCTATGTGCCGCTCACTGCCAAACGTATGACCGGGATTGTCTCTCGCGGTGGTTCCATTATGGCCAAATGGTGTCTCGCCCATCACCAAGAGAATTTCCTCTACACCCACTTCGAGGAAATCTGTGAGATTATGAAGGCTTACGATGTGAGCTTTAGTCTCGGTGATGGCCTGCGCCCGGGCTCCATTGCGGATGCTAACGATGAAGCCCAGTTTGGCGAGCTGCACACGCTTGGCGAGCTGACTGAAATTGCCTGGAAGCACGATGTTCAGACGATGATCGAAGGCCCCGGTCATGTGGCTATCCATAAGATCAAAGAAAATATGGATGAGCAGCTGAAGCACTGCCACGGCGCACCTTTCTACACTCTGGGTCCATTGACCACGGATATTGCTCCCGGCTACGACCACATTACTTCCGGCATCGGCGCTGCACTTATCGGCACCTACGGTTGCGCCATGCTCTGCTATGTGACCCCCAAAGAACACCTGGGCCTACCCAATAAAGAGGATGTTAAAGAGGGCCTTATGGCCTATAAGATTGCGGCTCATGCCGCAGACCTGGCCAAAGGGCATCCGCGGGCACAGAAGCGCGATGACGCCCTGTCAAAAGCCCGCTTTGAATTCCGTTGGGAAGACCAGTTCAACCTCGGCTTGGACCCGGAGCGGGCACGCACCTATCACGATGAAACCTTACCAAAGGAATCCGGCAAGGTGGCTCACTTCTGCTCCATGTGCGGCCCGAAATTCTGCTCCATGAAAATCACCCAGGATGTGCGCGATTATGCGGCCAAGCAGGAAGCGGCACAGGGCATGGAGGAAATGTCGATTAAATTTAAGGACATGGGTAGCGAGATTTATCACAAGGGCTAATGAGTATTTTGGGGGAGAGTCCTCTCCCCCAAGAATCGGATAGCAAAAGTACGGCGAGTGCATAGCGCATATCGCTGGGTGTCGATTTGGATTTGCGAAGATAGGTGGTCTGTGACAAGCGAAACCAAAGCCAAAGTAGCTATTGCCGGTGGCGGCCTGTTAGGTCGCTTGCTCGCCTGGCGGCTCTGCCAACGGGAACTGGATATTACCCTGTTTGAAGCGGGTGATCTGTCGGCACCAGTCGGGGGAGCTTGCTGGACGGCAGCGGGAATGATTTCACCACTATCGGAATTGGTGCACAGCGATAAACAGGTTTACAACCTGGGGCTGAAAAGCCTTGAGATTTGGTCTGAGTGGGCCCGGCAGCTGGAGGAGCAGAGCGGGCAAGACGTGGAGTACCGCAGGGCGGGCTCAGTGCTGGTTGCTCATGGCAAGGATAAAAGTGAGCTGCTGCAATTCCTGCGGGAGCTACAGGGCAAGTTGGGCGAGTCTGCCAGGGAGCAGGTGCAGCCCCTCGATTGTAATACTTTAGCGAAATTAGAGCCCGCCTTACACGGCTTTGAACAGGGGCTTTACCTGCGGGGTGAGGCGGATATCAATAATCACCGCTTATTGCCTGCGTTACTCAGCGTATTGCGCCGAAGTGCAGTCACTCTGCGAGAGCACAGCAAGGTAAATTGCAAAGCCGGGTATATCTCTGTGAACTCGGAGTGCGAACAATTTGATTGCGTGATCGACTGCCGTGGTCTCGGTGCCAAGGGGCAGATTGAAGGCTTACGCGGTGTCCGTGGTGAGGTGATGGTGGTGGAATCCCGGGAAGTGGTTTTGCAGCGTCCAGTGCGACTGCTCCACCCGCGCTATAAGCTCTACGCTGTACCACGCAGCGATGGGCGTACAGTAATTGGTGCTACGGAAATTGAGAGCGAAGACCAGTCGCCCATTTCCGTGCGCTCCAGTATGGAATTGTCTTCCGCGCTTTACTCCCTCAACCCGGCTTTTGCCGAGGCTCGTATTGTTGAGGCCCGCGTAAATTGTCGCCCCGCCACTATGGATAATATGCCTTATATCCACAGCGAGGATGGGCTGATTAGGGTGAATGGCCTTTACCGTCACGGTTATCTTTTAGCGCCGGCAGTAGTGGAGCAAGTGGAGAATCAAGTGGCACAACAACTGTTACAGGTGGTTTGATGCAGGTACTAATTAATGGGGAAACACAGAGCCTTGAATCCCCGCTAAAACTCTCTGCGCTTTTACAGAAGCTCGGCTATCGCGGAGAAACATTTGCCGTTGCGATCAACGGTGGATTTATTCCCCGTACGGAATATAGCAATACACAGATAAATAACGGCGATAGCCTGGATATTGTTGCTCCGGTAGTGGGGGGGTAAAGGTGAGCGATCTATTAACACTTTACGGAAAAACATTTAACAGCCGGCTCTTGGTGGGCACCGCCCTGTATCCCTCCCCAGCGATTATGCGCGAATCCGTGCAAGCCTCAGCTTCGGAAATTATTACTTTGTCTCTTCGCCGGCAAAATCCGGCACAGCAGCAGGACAATCGATTTTGGGATTATATTCGCGAGTCCGGTTGTCAGTTGTTGCCTAATACCGCCGGTTGTAAATCGCCGCGAGAAGCGGTGGAGCTGGCAAAAATGTCCCAGGAAATTTTCCAGACCGATTGGCTCAAGCTGGAAGTGATTGGCGATGATTACAATTTGCAGCCAGACCCCTTTGGTCTGGTAGAAGCTGCACGGGAATTAATTCAGTTAGGCTTCAAGGTTTTGCCTTATTGCACAGATGACCTGGTTCTGTGTCGAAAACTTTTGGATGTGGGTTGCGAGGTATTAATGCCCTGGGGGGCTCCCATCGGTACCGGGCAGGGCCTGCTCAATAAATATAACCTGCAAACACTGCGCGAGCGCCTGAGTGATGTACCGCTTATTATTGACGCCGGAATCGGTGCGCCATCACAGGCGGCAGAAGCACTGGAGATGGGCTTTGATGCGGTGTTATTGAATTCCGCGATTGCAAAAGCCCAGGATCCGGTACTGATGGCTAGTGCTTTTAAACTGGCTGTGGAATCCGGGCGCGCCGCCTTTAATGCCGGCTTGATGCTCAGGCGTCAAACTGCCAGCCCCAGCACCCCCACCCTGGATATGCCTTTCTGGCAGCAGGCAGAGAGCATATTGCAGGATTAGTATTTTTATGCGCGATCAACTCCAATTGAAAAAGCCAATTGTCTGGACCATTGCCGGCAGTGACTCCGGCGGTGGGGCCGGCATTCAGGCGGACCTGCTGACTTTTGCCGATCTCGGCTGCCATGGTTGCAGTGCTATCACGGCCAATACCGCACAGAATACGGTGGAAGTAACTGCAATTAATGCAGTTTCCCTAGAGGTCTTGGGTTCTCAGTTACAGGCTTTACAGCGGGATCTATTTCCTGCAGCAATTAAAATCGGTCTGCTAGCGAATGCTGAACAAGTTGTTGCGGTGACAGATTTCCTGCGCCAGCTGAAAGCGGTGCAGCCGGTTCCGGTTATTTACGACCCGGTTGCTGTTGCTACCAATGGAGCCGGGCTCACTGAAGGAAGTATTACCGCAACGGTGTTGGCTCAGTTAATGCCACAGTGTGATCTGGTCACTCCCAATTTACATGAATTGGAATGGCTTACCGGAGCCGGTGTCACGGGTGCGGAATCTATTGTGCAAACTGCGCGTCAGTTGCACGCCCACGGCGGTACCGCAATTTTAGTTACCGGCGGCCATACGCAATTGCGTGCGGGAGAAGTTGCCGACTTACTGTGGGATGGTGAAAAAGCCGATTGGTTTATTGGCCCGGAAGTGTCCAGTACAGGCACACATGGCACTGGCTGCACCCTGTCCTCCGCTATTGCCGCTTGCCGCGCTTTGGGCTACCCGTTGCGAGATGCCTGCGTTGTGGGTAAAGCCTATGTACAGCGGGGCTTGCGCCGGGGAAATAATGCACATATCGGCGCTGGTGCTGGACCTGTAGGCCACTGTGGCTGGCCCCTGGATTTTATCGACTTCCCGGAGATTTTGGTGCCGGGAGAAGAGCGTGCGCTGGATTATGGCTTTGGTGCAGCCCCGCCTCTTGTTCAAGGGTTTGCCCAAACAGACTCTCAAGCATTGGGTTTATATCCGGTAGTGGATACAGTGGAGTGGCTGCAGCGCCTTGCTGAGCTGGGGGTGCGTACTTTACAGCTGCGAGTAAAGAATCCGGGTGGGGACCTGCGCGCACAGATTGAGAGGGCAGTGGCTATTGGCAGGACGTATAACCTGCGCCTGTTTATCAATGATTACTGGCAGTTGGCGATTGAGTGCGGCGCCTACGGCGTGCATTTGGGCCAGGAGGATTTGCAGTCTGCTGATCTGAGGGCAATTCAAGCGGCAGGATTGAAGCTGGGTATCAGTACCCACGGCTTCTATGAATTACTGTTAGCCTACCGTTATCGCCCCAGCTACTTGGCCATTGGTGCAATTTATGCGACCAACACCAAGGATATGTCGGATCAGTTGCAGGGCGTGCAGAAACTTGCGCGAGTGGCCGCGCTATTGCCCGATTATCCACTCGTGGCAATTGGTGGTATTAATATGCAAAGGGCCAGTGAGGTTATCGCTAGTGGCGTTGGCAGTATCGCCGTGGTCAGCGCTATTACTAAAGCAAAAGATTACAAGCAGACGGTTGCCGATTTTAATGTCCTGTTGAAAGGTAAGCATGCGGAAGTAGAGCCATGTTAAGTAGTAAGGAATTACAGCGTTACAGTCGCCAGATAATGTTGCCCCAAGTGGGTGAAGAGGGGCAGAAAAAACTGTCTTCTGCGCGAATTCTGATTGTTGGCTTAGGTGGGCTCGGCAGCCCGGCAGCGATGTATCTGGCCGCAGCCGGTATTGGAGAGCTGCACCTGGTGGATGGTGATCATATCGATCTCTCCAATTTACAGCGCCAGGTTTTGTACAAAACCAATCACCAGGGAAAATCCAAAGCCATGGTGGCTGCACAACAATTGGCTGCAGCCAATCCAACTATTCGCATTCACCCCCACAGCCAAATGGCGAATGAATCCTGGCTGCGTGAGCAGGTAAAACAGGTGGATCTGGTGTTGGACTGCACCGATAACCTGGAAATCCGCCATACGATCAACCGGGTTTGTTATCAGGCAGGGTGTCCGGTAGTAATGGCATCGGTGCAGGGGTTTTCCGGCCAGCTGATTAGTTTTGATTTTTCTGAAGGAAACGGCCCCTGTTATGCCTGCCTGTTTCCGCCCCAGGAGCAGGCTGAAGTCCAGAACTGCTCTACAGCAGGTGTGATCGGTCCGGCGCTGGGTGTGGTTGGTAGCATGCAGGCTCTGGAGGCCATGAAATACCTGATGGATTTGCCGGTATCGAGCTTGAATAAATTGCACTTAATCGAGACGGAAACCTTAGCCCTGCAAACTTTGCAGCTGCCGAGCCATAGCAATTGCCCGGTTTGTAGTGCCTGACTTCTTGTGTTTTCAGCCTGGGGCTTGATAAATAGTTTTAGTTGGAGAGTCCCTTATTGGCAATGTCTTGTCGCAAAATTTTCTTCCAATAGCCGGGTTAAAATTCACGCCATTTTTGTACCTTATAAATCTTACTTGTCTATATAAATAAGCTATTGGCTCGATAGCTTGTGAGAAGTGAATAAAGGTACCAAAATGGCCTTATAACCATTTCGGTGACAACAGTTTTTGGAAGAGGGATTTGTATTATGAAAAAAATCGATATTGGTATCAGTGAAAAGGATCGGGAAAAGATTGCTGCCGGTTTGAAACATTTGTTGGCAGATAGCTACACCCTTTACCTGCAAACCCACAACTTCCACTGGAATGTTACTGGGCCTCTGTTCCGCGAATTACACCTGATGTTTGAAGAGCATTACACCGAGCTGGCCACTGCAGTGGATGATATTGCCGAGCGCATTCGTACCCTCGGGGTTTCCGCTCCCGGTACTTACCAGGCCTTTGCTCAACTCAGCTCCATCAAAGAAGTTGTTGAGGTACCACCCGCGGAAGAAATGGTAAAAATTCTCACTAAAGGGCATGAGCAGGTGATCAAAACCTGTCGTGAAGTTTTAAAAGATGCCCAGGCGGGAGAAGATGAATCCACAGTTGCCCTGGTATCTGATCGTATGAGAGTTCACGAGAAAACGGCTTGGATGCTGCGCGCAACCAGCAGCCACTAGTCGCTTAAATAAGTAGAGGCACTTTTATAGACCTCAACCAGTAATCGCGGATAAAAACGCGGTTGCTGGTGCCGACAAGGTGCCTCGGCTCTTTAATAATATCCCCACCTCCTGACTCACTACTGGCGCCGATAGCGGCAGGCATTCCAGCCCATATTCCCGAACCTGTGTTTCGCACAAGCTCGGTACTGCACTAATCCCCATTCCAGCACGTACTAACTGGCCGATTGTGCTTAATTGATTAGCTTCGCAGATATAGTGAACGCCTTTGCCACTTTGCCCGAAGGCCTCATCGGTCCAGCGCCTCACCGCTGAGCCGCGGTTCATTGCAATAAAAGGAAAACTGGCCAGGTCACTCCAGCGCACTTTTCCTTTTTCGCTGAGGGGGTGCTGGTATGGTATGACTGCGATAAAACGATCCCTGTGTAGGGGCACAAACTCAAGCCCGCCTAAATCCTCGGGGCGAAAACTGATGCCCAGCTCTGCCCGGCCATCTTGCACCGCTTGGGTTACTCGCTCCATCACCACATCTTCCAGCAGGATATTGATTTGTGGGTGTTGGCGGTGAAAATTGGCTAATAATTGGGGGAGTTGGTTGAGCGCATAGGCGGGAATTACTGCCAGGCGCAACTGCCCTCGCTCCAGACGAAAGGCCTGCTGTACCGCATCTAGGGATTGATCCCAGTTGTGCAATAGTTGTTCGGCGCGGGAGAGAAATTCCTCGCCCTCTGGGG
Organism: Microbulbifer maximicatervae (SeqCode); assembly: GCF_052467825.1. Classification (NCBI taxonomy): domain Bacteria; kingdom Pseudomonadati; phylum Pseudomonadota; class Gammaproteobacteria; order Cellvibrionales; family Microbulbiferaceae; genus Microbulbifer; species Microbulbifer maximicatervae (SeqCode). The sequence goes on along the minus strand of NZ_CP174327.1, from coordinate 5,235,515 downwards.
TGAGAGTGAGTTGGCGTGCTTCTCGACTGAAAAGCGGGCCTCCAGTCGCATCCTCCAAATTGCGGATGGCAATGGACAGGGCTGGCTGGGAAGTGTGCAACTGAGCGCTGGCCTGGGCCAGGCTGCGGCTGCGGGCCACTGTGACAAAGGCGCGTAGTTGTTTGATCGTGGCACTCACAGCGGCTGCTTCCTGGGGAATTGATAGATTTGGCTATGTTAACTTTTATTTAACAAATCTAAAAAAGATTAAAATAGTTTTAAGTGGTGGGGCAGGGCATTATTGCTCCCCTTGTGCCCGAGAGGGCGATTCGAAAACACAATAATGAGCCACAAGGTCTGTTGAAATGAAGGACAACTCCCAACCGCTCTGGCAACCCAGCGCAGAGGCTATTGCCGCCACTCAGATGGATGAATTTCGTCGCAGGGTCAACCAGCAATACCAGCTGGATCTCAATGATTATGCGGCTTTATACCAGTGGTCAGTAGATAATCGCGAAGCTTTCTGGCGGGAGTTGTGGGATTACACCGGAGTTATTGCTGCAGATAAGGGTGATGAGACACTCAGTAACGATTCCATGCCCGGTGCGCAGTGGTTTCCACAGGCACGCCTGAACTTTGCTGAGAACCTGCTGCGTTATCGCGATGACAAGGCTGCCCTGGTCGAGCGCCTGGAGAACGGTAGCCGCCGCGAGCTGAGCTACAAGGAGCTGTACGATCGGGTGGAGCGCCTGTCAGCGGCCCTCGTTGCCCGGGGCGTTGTTGAGGGGGATCGGGTAGCGGGCTTTATGCCCAATGTGATCGATACCGTAGTGGCCATGCTGGCCACCACCAGCCTCGGTGCTATCTGGACCTCCTGCTCACCAGACTTTGGTATCAATGGAGTATTTGACCGCTTTGGCCAGGTGCAGCCGAAAGTGCTATTTGCCTGTGAAGGATACTTCTATAACGGCAAGGTTATTGATTCATTGCCGCGTCTGCGCGAGATCATGCAGCGAATCGAATCTATAGAAACTTTGGTAGTGGTACCGGTTGCGCGCTCAGAAGAGGAAACTGCTCAGGTACTAGCGGCAGAGCCGCTGGGTAAGGCGGTACTACTGCAAGCTTTTGAAGCTGCGGCGCCCGCTCGCGAACTCTCCTTTGTACAAACCGAATTTAATCACCCCCTGTACATCATGTACTCCTCAGGTACTACTGGTGTACCCAAGTGCATCGTCCACGGAGTGGGGGGCACTTTGCTCCAGCACCTGAAGGAGCATCGCTTGCACGGCGATCTGCGCCATGAGGATGCACTTTTCTACTTCACCACCTGTGGCTGGATGATGTGGAACTGGCTGGTGAGTGGCCTGGCTTGTGGGGCGACTCTAGTGCTGTTTGATGGCTCACCTTTCTACCCTTCATCCCAAAGTCTATGGGATATGACCGATGAAGAGGGAATCAGTGTGTTTGGCACCAGTGCCAAATATATTGCTGCGCTGGAGAAGAGTGGCTGCAAACCCCGGGAGACCCACAAGCTGGAGAAATTGCGTGCGGTGCTCTCCACAGGCTCTCCGCTGGCCCACGAAGGCTTCCGCTATGTCTACAGAGATATAAAAGCAGATCTCTGCTTATCCTCTATTTCCGGCGGCACCGATATTGTGTCTTGCTTTGCCCTTGGCAACCCAGCTCTACCGGTCTATGCCGGTGAATTGCAGTGTCGCGGCTTGGGTATGGCGGTGGAAGTCTGGAATGATACAGGCAGTGCAGTGGTTGAAGAGAAAGGGGAGCTGGTTTGCTCCAAATCCTTCCCCTGTATGCCGATTGGCTTCTGGAACGATCCAGATGGAGCCAAGTACCGCGGTGCTTACTTTGAAAATTGGCCTGGTGTGTGGGCGCATGGGGACTATGCCGAGATTACGGCACACGGCGGTGTTGTGATCTATGGCCGCTCCGATGCGGTACTTAATCCCGGCGGTGTGCGTATCGGAACCGCAGAGATTTACCGCCAGGTGGAGAAAGTCGAGGAGGTGCTCGATAGTATCTGTATCGGCCAGCCCTGGCACGACGATGTACGGGTAGTGCTGTTTGTAGTATTGCGAGAGGGTATTGTACTGGACGAGGATCTGACCCAGAAAATCCGCTCCACGATTCGCGCCAATACCACGCCTCGCCATGTACCGGCGAAGGTGATCCAGGTGGCGGATATTCCTAAGACTATCAGCGGTAAGATTGTGGAACTGGCTGTGCGCAATGTGGTGGAGGGTAAACCGGTTAGAAATAAGGAGGCCCTGGCCAACCCTGAAGCCTTATCGTTATTTGAAAAGCTGCCGGAGTTGGCAGAGGAGTAAGTTAGGGAGCCTCTGAACAACTCCGTGATACCTCTGGCATGCAGAGCGGTTCACAATCAAGGCGCGGCTTCGCAGGAATGTCTAGACCTTTCAAGAGGTCGCAACGCGGAGTGTGGATCGCTCTGCATGCCCCGAAGGGCGGGCCTTGAAGGCCACAGCTGCTGCGTTGCAGCTCTTGCAAAGGGCTACGGCCATTCGCGGCGAGCTGCGCCTAACATCTGCAACCTTCAAGGCCCGCAGAGGCATTACGGAGTTATTCAGAGGCTCCTTAGGAGTAAGGGAGCGTAACCCGGCGCCATTTAGTTTGCTGCGGTTCTGCGCTACCCTTCACTTTATAAACACCAATAATTCACGGTAGAAAAACAGTCATGGTTACTTATTTGTACTGGGCAGCGGTGATTGCCCTGGTTATTGCTTCTCTTTTTATCGGCAGTCGCCTGGGCAGCCTTAAGATCGGCGCAATCGTGGCTGCGGTTTTCTTTGTTGGCGGCTGGCTTGCCTACTACTTTCACTATGAGCAGGTTTTCGTGAAGCGTTTTGGCGGGGTCATGCGTATCTCTGTGCCCGATGGGTACCGCCATATCGGCGCCACCTGGAAAGAAGATAATTTGTGGATCGAGAATTATAACCCCAAAACTAACCAGTGTATTTTCACGGAGTATTCCAAAGGAAATATTCTGGAAGGGCGGGTGATTATCCAGGATTGTAATCCCTTAATGCCCAGCCAAGGCACTCAGCCATAGAAGTCCCAAACGCCGAATCGGCTTATTGGCTGCTCAATAAGTCGATTTAATTATCCCAGCTGTTGTCATCAGCTGGATATTCCAGCCTACGGAGGGAACGGATACCCGGATTTTTTGCGGAGTAGCCGCTACTGACATTGGATAAAGATCTTGCGAATTCTCTTTGTCTCCCTACTTGTTGCCCTTCTAGCGCTGCCAATGCAGCTGGCAGCAGCCATCCCATTTTTTGATCGCTTGCCGGGTTTTACCCTGCTGGTGCAGGGCGATCCCCAGCTGCAGGAAAAATTGACCTCCGAGCTCAACGAGTTGCGCAAGAACAGTAGTGCGCTGGAAAACTACGATGATCCGGCGGATATTGCGCACTATGAGCGGGGTAACCTGGAAAAATTACTGCGTGCGCAGGGATATTATGATGCCACTGTGTATGAGTCTGTTTCTGGCAACCAAATTTTCTATAGTGTCACTCCCGGCCCCCAGTACCATATCAAGAGCCTGGATATTATTATGCCGGCCGGTTTGCGGGCAGGCTTTAGTGGTTTGCCTATCCATGTTGGAGATCCCCTGATTGCCAGCAAGGTACTTGAGGGCGTAAAAAAAATTACCAAGTACCTCAATGAAAATGCCTGTCTGCTGAATGTGGATGTCAGCTACCAGGCAACGGTGATTCACCGGGAAGCTGCAGCGAGACTGGAATATCGGGTGGCACCCAGTCCCGAAGTCCATGTTGGCCAAGTCCGCATTGAAGGAGTCACCTCTATCGAAGAGGACTACCTGTTGGATAAGGTCAAGATTAAATCCGGGGATTGCTTCAGCCGCAGTAAACTGGATGCTGCGCAGTTGCGTCTGCTGCGCACCAACTTAATTGCCAATGTAAATACTGAAGTTTCTGAACCCTACGATGGGTTGGTGGATGTTACTTTTGTTATTCAGGAGCGCAATCACCGCACCATAACCTTGGGGGTGGGGTACACCTCTGATGAGGGAGCCGGTATTTCAGCAGCCTGGGAACATCGCAATGTTTTCCATCGTGGGGAAAAAATTGAAGTCGAAAGTAAGCTGAACGAGGTAAAGCAAACCCTGGAAGGCAAGCTCACTATTCCCCGTTTCTTCCATGACAAGCAACGCTTGACCGCGAGTATTGCTTTGGAAGGTGAGGATGTTGATTCCTACCGTTCAGAGTCCTTGACATTTAGTGCACTGGTATCGAGAAAAATCAGTAAGCATCGCACGCTGAGTGGTGGCGCCGAGCTGAAATTCAGTGAAGTGGACGAGAAGGTGGAAGGGGCAGTTGAAGCAGATGATCCCGATGAAAACTACACACTGTTAGCTTTCCCCCTGGGCTTTAAATTAAACACGACTGACAAACCTCTGGATGCCCGCCGTGGCGCCACTTCTGCGTTGGAAGTAAAACCTTATATCGATCTTAGAAATACCAACACCACCTTTATTAAAAATACCCTACAGCTCACTGCGTATAAAACAGCCGATGACTGGCGTTATAAGCCCACCTTGGCAATAAGGTTGAAAGCCGGGGCAATTACAGGAGAGTCGAACCTTGAGTTGCCTGCGGATGAGCGCTTTTATGCCGGTGGTGGTGGCTCCGTTCGGGGTTATGGTTACCAGGAGTTGGGTCCGCGACTTATTGAGATTAATGATGAGGGTGAGGAAACCCTCTCCGATGCTATCGGTGGTCGGGGACTCAGCGAGATTTCTTTTGAGGGCCGTTTTCGTTTTACGGATACCTGGGGCGGTGTGATTTTTCTCGATGGCGGCAATGCCTATGAGGACGCAGCGCCCAAGTTTTCCGACCTGTTTTGGGGAACGGGTTTTGGCGTGCGCTATATCACCTCCTTTGCCCCGATCCGCATGGACATCGCCTTTCCCCTCGATCGCCGTGAGGGCATCGATGATCGCTATCAGGTGTATGTGAGCTTGGGGCAGGCATTCTGATGCGCTGGTTGGGCCTGTTTGCGCTGGGCGTTGCCCACTGGGTGGGTGCTTTCCTGCGTGGGCTCTGGCGCTCTCTGGGTGCTGGGGGTTCCCTGGTAACAGGTATTTGCCTGTTCCTCCTGATGTCCGCTATCTATTTCCTCAGCACGGAACCGGGGCGCGTCGGCCTTACTCGCGGGGCTTTTTATGCTGCCGAGCAATTGGTGGACGACCTCGAAATTGAGGCAGAGGGAATTCGCAGTGAAAAATTAGGGTTTTGGTTTTTTGAGCGGCTGAGAATTGACTATCGAGCTAATACACTTGCCGAAGCCCAGGACTTGGAAGTTAATCTCAACAGCTTGTCCCGAAATCCCATCGATATCGAGCGAGTCGGGGCCAAAGATTTACTGCTCAACCTGAATATCCTCAATGAACTTCTCTCTGCGCTGGCAGATTCTGGCGAAGAGGAGGTTGAAGTTGTCAGTGAGGAGCAGCCATCGACTACTTGGGAGTTGCTAGTTCCCGGGTTTCGCTTGGCGCAGCTGGATATAGCTCGCCTGCAATTGGTGGACAGCCGGTTGAAGGGGATTCCCCCTGTTGCTATTCAGGCTAACGCCCAATACCGCTGGCAGGGTAAACCGGCGCAGCTATTTATCGAAGTGAGTGAGCTGAATGGTTCCGAGTTTAATCTCACTGTAAATGGCCGGATGCAGGGCGAGCGCTTTGTAATCGATTTCTCTACCAGTGAGGTGGGCCAGGGGTTTGTCAGCCGACAGCTGCATCTGCCGGAAAATCAGGTATTGGATGCTCGCGGCGAACTATCCCTGCGTAAGCAGGGTGAAAAACTGCTGCTGGATATTAATTCGATCGCAGCTCCTCTAGCAGAACATCAGCTGGATCTGACAGGGAGTATCGAAGCCGATATTAACCCCTGGCGCTTATCTTCAACGGGGATTTGGCTGCGAGTGGATGAGCGGCGCAGTACGATTAAAGGCAACATTAGCGCGGACGGTGTCAATGGGACAGTTAGCCTCAATCAAATCCCGCTAACGCTTTCCCGCCCTTGGCAGGATATCCTGGACAGTGGTTGGCTCAGCGCAGATTTTTCGGTGCAGGGCTCCCTGCAACAGCCGAATATTAATGGCAGCTTACAAGTGGAAAGCAGCTATCGGCAGCAGCCCCTGCAATTGGAAGGCCGGGTCGATACCCAGGCAGGTGTGATTGACTTGCAAGCCTTGTCTTTGCACTTTGCCGGTGCACGGATCGAAGTGCTCGGTACTGTAGATACGAATTTGAAAGCACTGGATTTGGTGGGAGAGATTGATGAGCTGGGTGTTGAAGAAATTCGCCGGCTTGCAGCTTCGCTACCCCAGGCTGATAGGGTAGTTATTCCCACTGCTTTATCCGGCACCTTGCACCAGTTGCGTGTGGAGGCAATCGGCTCATGGAAAAATCCAAACCTCAATTTGTCTCTGAGTACAGTGAGTGCTTACCACGACTTACAGGGTGAGTTTTCGGCGGCGATAAGTGGAAACCTGCACGCACTGACCATTGATGAAATGGTGTTTACCGGAGAGAAGCTCAATCTGGAAGTGATCGGTCAGCTTGATATTGAACAGAAGCAGTTGGATTTACACGGGCAGATCGATGGCAAAAATATTAGCTTGCGCGATGACCTTGGAGTTGCCGAGGCAGAGGGGGTAAGTCTAGGGGGGACTTCCGAAGTAACGGTCCAGGGGGAGTGGAGTAATCCCGGGGTAAGTATTTTACTGGATTCCAATGGCGTCGCGCAGGATTACCCCTTTAACTTAAAAGGGGAAGCCAGTGGCGATATGGACCTGATAGAGGTCAGTGACCTGCGATTGGAGTTATTTACCAACGGCAATGGCAACCAGTTTGGTTCATCCTCGAGCAGAGGCCCTCAGTCCCTCGTGATTGCCTCAGGTTTTGATAAAGGGGAGCCGGAGCCCCTACAGAGCCAAAGCCGCCTGACAGCCCTCGCTGAGGATGCCCAGCAGTTGGGTCGGGTGGGGGTGGCATTGTTGCAGGCCGATGGCTCTATCGAACCTAGGCAAGACCGATTACAAATTGATATGGGCGCGCGCAATCTACCGCTGTTCCTGGTAGATCTCGTCGGTCTCTCTCTCCCTAACTCCCTTGAAGGGGAGTTGAGCTTGGATGGCAGGGTTGATGGGGCTATTTCAAACCCGCAGATTAAAACCAACCTGATCGCCCAGGGAGAGTTTCATCTGGAGCCCTGGCATTTACAGGGTACTTTGGACTATGCAGACAGGAGTCTGGTAACTGATGGTATCGAGCTGCTCTGGGCGGGTCGCAACCAATTATCGATACTGGGTAGCTTGAATGCAGAGCGACTGGATTTAGAGTTGCGCGGCCAGGGTGATCTATCGGATTTGGCGAATAGTTTTTCCAGCGGTAGGGCGGGTAATGGTGATGTCAGCCTTTATGCCAGTATTGGTGGAAGTCCCAAGCAGCCTGAATTCCAAGGGGAGTTGCGCGCTACAGGAGAAGCCCTGGGGCTAGGGCAGCGCGGAATTCAGGTTCAACCGCTTTCGATAGTGTTGGATTGGCAGACAGAGAATGGAGAGCTGGATGCATCCCTGATTGCCCAACACGGCGGTAGCAACGCAGTAAATAGCCAAGTAAGTGTCTTGATTGCGCCGATCTTCGAACAATTATTTGCTGAGAATAATCAAACTGGTGGCCTGCGAAATGTGCCCTTCCAATTGCAGGGGCGCGGTACGGCCGATTTGTCAGTGATTGCGGAATATATTGATCCCCGTGTCCACCGTATGCGCGGCTTGCTCAGTTTCAATGTTGACGGTACCGGAAATTGGCAGCGTCCTCTATTAACCGGTGATATCGAATTGAGTAATGGTCGCTATGAGCACCGACCGAGCCATACTCGCATTGCGGATATTAATTTCTACGCGCAGCTGTCTCCTGAGGAGTGGCGGATTGTGCGAGGAAGCGCTACCGATGGTGATGGTGGGCGGATAAACCTGGGAGGGGCGGTCTTTTTACCTCCGGATAGCTCGCCCAGTTTTGATATCGTATTAAGTCTCAGTCGGGCCCACTTGCTTAACTCACCGGGAGTACGCGGTGCAATATCCGGCGATGCCCGTTTGTCGGGCTCAACCCAGGATGCAGAAATTACCGGGCGATTCACTTTGAAGCCGCTGGCTGTACAGATTGAGCAATGGATCGGCAGCAGTGTTCCAGAAATCCAGGTGGTGGAAGTTCAGGTCGATGGCCCACAAGTGCAGCGATCTTCTCCCCTGTTTAGCAAAATTGGATTGGATGTAGAGATTGTTTTGGACCAACAATCCTATGTGCGCGGACTTGGCTTAAATTCTCAATTGCGCGGCGTGGTGGATATTCGAGGCACCGCAGATAAGCCAAAAGCCTCCGGCGAATTAACAATTGTTCGCGGCAGCTTTGATTTATTCGGTAAGAAATTTGATCTGGAAGATGGCGAAATTCGCTTCGAGAATAATGAGGTCGCTATCCTGGTTGAAGGTGTCTATGAATATAGCGATGGAGAAATAACCGCGCAGATATCAGGCACTGCTGCGGACTTGGATATTACATTTACCTCTGACCCCTCGGCCTCTCAGGATGAAATTCTGGCGCAGTTGCTTTTTGGGAAGTCATTATCAGATATTTCACCTTTACAAGCTGTTCGTTTGGTTAGTGTCGTACGCAGTTTGCAGTCGGGTCGAGCGGTATTGGACCCTATCGCCAAGACACGCGAGCTGTTGCACCTGGATACACTCAATATTGAGCAGGAGGAGGGAGATGAAGGTGATGAGTACGCATTGAGCTTGGGCAAATATATTACCAATCGAATTTATGTGGAATTACAGAGAAGTACCGATCCTCTCAGTCCATGGCAGGCGGAGATGCAAATAGAACTTAGGGATAACCTCAACCTGGAGTTTAAAAGTGCCGATGACGGTGACAGCGGTTCCGGTAGTGTAGAGTTACAGTGGAAAAAAGATTATTAGGGTTTTCGCCACTAACCCCCTATCGTTGTAAGAAGCATCGCTAATATTTGCTGATCAGCATATCCGTTATTTTTAACGTGCAACCTGGCTGGGGTGGATTGTTGACGCCCCAGTTGTCGATCACGATCATCATGGATTCATCAAAAATTGCAGGCCCCTTTTCCCGGTAGGCATGCCAAAGCTGATTTGAATCATCGCACTTAGACGCAGATGCTCCACACACTCTTATATCCCATTGATAGGTTCCACTAGCTTCACCCGATATGATTTTCCGGGATGTAAAAGTTATATGCTGTTGGGCACCACTCTTCACCTGTAGGGGACCTGTTTGGCTTGTCCACGCCGCCTGTTTGGGAAGCCCTCCCCAATTGGAAGCGAAACCTCCCGGACCATTGGAGCCTATTGTTTCTACAAAATCGACTTCCCGCTGCCCCCCGGCCCAACATCCACCGGGTTGTTCACACCAGGGAAACATATAAACGGCAATCCACTCTTTAGCACCACACTTACCTGGAGGCACGTCAACCTTAAAGTCAATTGCAGAAATATCTTTCATTCTAATCTCGGTATTCCCGCACTTAACCGCAGATGTATAAGCGCAGGAGCCTTTGGTATCGCCATCCATAATAATAACAGCAGATCCTTCCGTATTGCTTGGTTGAAAGCTGATTTTAGTGCAGCGATTGTTCTTGGCCACTTTGTCATCTTGATGATTGAATATGGGCTTACATGTTGTTGCTGATGCCAGATTTAAGGAGGATAGGGCAGCAAAGATCAGGAAGAGTCGGGTTGCTTGTAGCATGGTGTGGAGCTTGCAAACTATAAAACTCAATAAATTATAGTTTGTGCCTTGATGATCAGGCTTTAGTAGAAATGTTTAGCCTGTCAATAAGATCAATTTTGGCTGGTAGCACAAAGGTCACTTTCACTTATCCAGAAGGTAACCTTTTTATAGATGAAGTCCAATGATTATTGAGTGCTTACAAATGATTCTGAACGTAACTTAAAACATCTGTTGGAGTGCAATTGTCCATAAATCTATCTTGCAGGCTGTAGGCCATTTTTTCCAGAGGTGCACCGTTGTAGCCGTAGGTCTGAATTTCACTGATATAACGTTTGATAAATGACTCTGCTCCCAAGAGAGACCATTGGTGGACATGGACTAACTCATGGAAATGGAGGGAAATGTCCGCAGCAAAAGGTGTTTTGACAAAGTAGGTATCTTTGTAAGTGATACCGGCTACTTCCATGTCGACAAAGTCACCCAGACCAGCCTGGTAGAGCTCGGGAAACCTCGGTTTTGGAATATTATCAACCACTACAAAGTAGCTTTTGCTAAGAAATTCTTCCGTATAATACTCTGAAAACTTCCCTGTGAACCTTGCGCAAGATTGTCTCTCTTCTTTGAAGTCTATCAGTGTTTGATCAATCCAATGGTCTATTTTTTGTAACATCTATATCGTCCTGATTGGGAGGCAACTCTGGGGCATTGCTCACCCCAGAACAGAATTTTCAATATACGAAATAAAGTTGTGCCGAGAGTTATACGTAGGAGTATATCACCGATCCACTTTCTTTTTTCTTTTGAAGATATTTCTTGCAGGGATAGTAAAGTATCGTAATCAGAGCAATCCAGTAGGCATAGGTTCTCAGTAAATTAGGTGTGTAGCCCTCAGGCCATACTTTGGAGCCGTTGAAGAAATTGGTTGCTACTCCAAACTCTAAGTAGCTCCATAGATGTGCGGACAGATTGATCACTGGAACATGGAGTAAATAGAAGAATAATGAGGCCTGCCCAAAGAGGAGCAATACATCCAGTATTCGGTTTTGCCGATTTTCTACGATAGCCATGATCAAGAAAACTATACTCATTGTCATAAGGATATAGCTGAACGACATTGGGTATTTTGCGGTGTTGATAAAGCCCAGAAGCCCCTGCTGTGGAATCCAATCATTGGGGTCGCCAAAGCCTATTAGTCTAACCGCAATAAATATAATCGAAAGCGCGGTCGCTGTTGTTATTAATAATCGCACTCGTTGCTTGTTTGCCATCTCGTAAAGAGGCCCAAATACATAGCCAAGGTACATAAGAGCAAAGAGGGGAATAATATTGTAAGCAGTAAAAATCCCGGTGTTGAACTCGAAAAGTCTAAAACTAGTGCGTACATGCGCAAGAATCCAAAGCCATTCATAGCCACCTAATAGCTGGCGCATGAAGTCATCATTCAGGTATCCATGTAAGAATATTACGGCCAGGCAAGCGATGGTGGTCCATATCATTGGCAAATAGATTAAGCCCGCCAGTATGATCATGGATACGCCCAGGGCCCAGATTACCTGTACAAAAGCGTAATTATAAGCAAACTGCCAAGAGAGGTTTACCAAAGTTAGTTCGAGGATAACTAGTGCTAACCCTCGAAGTATTAAGAATTTTGCCAACTCCGGCTTGGAGTTAAGTTTTTTACCGTGAAAGTAGGCACTCAATCCTGTAAGAAATATAAATCCAGGGGCACATATGTGCGTGATCCAGCGAGTTAAAAACAAAGCGATGGAGGATTGGGATAGGTCCAATGGGTCAAACTGGGTTGAAGTCCAATAATCTCGAGTATGATCGAGGGCCATAATAATTACTAATATACCTCTAGTGATGTCTATTGCTGGATATCGCAATTTGTTATCTCCAAAGTTAGTGGGTTTTATAGCGTTTTCTCTCTAAGGGTTCTTGTTACCTTGAGGTTGGAATGTAGAGGCGGTTAAAGAGAGCTATAAATGATGTCTCTCGGTCTTTGTTTATTATTGTTTAGGGGCAGGTGGGAGCTGTCTGCCTTTCTTATTGTACATATATTCTTCAAGCAACCAATTGCTTTTTAATTGTGTGATATGTAGGTGGAGGGACGATAGTGCAGGCATTTTGGTTCTGGCAAGTCCAAGAAATTTTGTCCACCCAATAATCAATATTATTCAATTTGTTTAGTTTTGCTTTTAGCCTAGGGGCAGCTAGAGGCCGAATCATGGATTTGAAAGTAAGACAAAATCAGTGATCGCGGCCTGTTCGCAATAAATATATTTTTCTGTGGTTAAAAGAGAGATTTTTCAGTTGGGCTTATTAATAACTACTTTAAAATTATTAATCTACAGGTGGAGCATATCAGTTTACTTCGATATTACCATGCTTCGCCTGAGTCACTACGGTATACGGCAAAACAACGGTATCAGCGGCTACAGAAAAAACAGCATCTATAGCTACCAGTGGAACACGGTTGATAGTTGATCCAGTATTTACAGTCTGACTGGGTTCGCTATTTAGCAAGCAAAAGGAGTAAGAGGTTCCGCTATAAACTCTTGGAATACTTTCGCAATAGCTTTTGTGGCCTCTATGAGTGATATCTACCTGATTATTCTTAGGGTTAACTGTCTTCACTGTGGCACATGATACACAAACTAGAGAGGCTGATACTAAAGAAATAATACGTTTCACAAACTAATCCTTGCTGATGTGATCTTTTGCGGGGCTATAGAGTAGTGTTTTCTAAATTGGTTCCAGATTTTGTGTGTACTATAAGTATTATCTGTACTCAATTGGAAGGGAGGAAAGTCAAAATTTTCACATCTAAGGTTTACTTTGTCGCTGCTTGGCGGTATCTCAAACTTAGAACATTAGTTTCAAGTAATGGGCGGGCTGATATACGATATTGGTTAGAATTTAAATATTTTTTACCGGATGGCAATTTTTTAGAAATTCATTAAAGTTGGATGAACAATAGGAAATTCTATACTCTTCCGCTTCTTCTATGGTTTCAATCGTATCTGGTGCTTCAATGCAGCCTGGATAGTAAATGCATTCATGGTCCAAAAGATAAATATGACCGAAGCGGTCTGGGTGTAGGCAGAACATAATTGTATTCCCTCCTTCGTCAAGGCCGATTGGCAGTAGTTCCTTGGGGACCCATGGGTCGATCGGTTTTTTGGTTGCGTGGCGCATAGCGTTAAGGTCATACATACGCCGGGGGATAAGATTGACTCCATTCTGATCTAAAAATTCGACAGGAGTTTCAAATATCCGCCCACCGCTGCAATTTTTTAGATAGTTCTTTATTTCATGTGGTAGAGTTGAACCCAATACAAGTTCAAACTCTGTAAGCTCTTCTTCTGTTGCGACCTTTCCACCTTCATTCTTGATTGTGGCGATAAATGCTTTCAGCTCCATATCTGGTCTCTTTTGTGGTGAGTGTCAATTTTTTAGAGTTATACCCATTTGGCTTCTATGCCTTTTCCTTTGAAATCTTCTAAAATTTCTGGATTTTCTTCATTGTAGAAAAGTATGAGCTTTTTCAGGTTTGGTAGGAGGTTTGTGTCTTCGGTGGAATGAATATCAAAGTCGTCAGTAGTTCCGCACCAGAAGGGAATGATTTGTAACCAGATATGACTGCCCCCATCCTGATGAAGGTCAGTTATATCCTTTAGCCATTCTTTCTTAATTGGAATGGACCGGAAGTGGTCGAGGGCTTCGGGGATAGGCTCGTACCCTTCTTCTTCTATATCTATATTTCTTTTGGTGTAACTATCGGCAAACTGAAAAATATCGAATTCAGGCTGTATTACCTTATAATGGTACATTAACTTATCTAAGACTAATAACCTGAAGTTTTCGTCTTTGAATTCTGCATATTCACTCATTTTTAAGTCTGCCTTTGCTTCCCATATAAGTATTGTGAAATCCATTTTTTTCTTTGTCTACAATATATTTCGCAATAGGGGAAGTTCTTTCGGCTCAAGCGAATAAAAGTAGTTTTTACTAGGTCAATCAAGAATTTTAGGTATTTCTTTGGCGGTTAAGTAATGCCGGAAAGTTGGAGAGTTTGAGTTATCGTACTAATTGCGAATGTTGCTTGCCTCAAATGCCCGCCAAAAATCCCGCTCATAGGCTTGGATTAACCGCACACGAATGGCAATATCATTTTCTCGAACACCTGAAGCTAGTCCTCTTGCAATTATATCGATAGCCTGTTCCCTGAATCCTTCTGGAAGTTGGCTAAAAGTCATTAAGAAACTGAGCTGTTCATTGGTAAAGCGTTTATTTTGTTTGAGAGCTTTTGCAACGCGCTCAGCATTTTTGCCAAAGCTCTGAAAGTTGATTAACAGGGCAGCGGCAATTTCGGCGGGTGTAGCGTAGTTGGCTAGCCAGGTAGTATAGGCTGGATAGGCTTGGGCACCTGCGAGTGGTTGGTATTGGGCGATCTGCTCGGGTGAGATGCCCAATGCTTGAATCAGGTTAGGTAACAGGGTGTTAGCTTGAATTTCTGCTGTCGTAATTCGAGTAAAAAATGCTCTCGTACTATGTCCCGGTAAGCCTCCAAAACGATGCAGAGATAGTGCATTACTTCTCAAGTCCGATAAGTTAATAAGGCGTTGCTCCATTGCAAAAGCCTGTAACTTAGCGTCCGGTAGAGTATTTTTTTCCAGCTGTAGAACAAAGACAGGAGTAGGGCCCTTGAGATGCAGTTTTTCAAGGCGCTCTATCAGAGCTTTTGCATCCTGTTGGTTTGTGGCGATATCTGCTGTGGCCGGTTGAGTCATGACCAAAAGAACAACCAGTCCCACAAGAGCGAATCTTAAACAATGCGTATTGGCCACTATTCCAACTCCGCTGGTGCACGAAATAAGCATAGCAGGAAGACAGAAACCGGACTGGTAGCGTATTTGTCAGGCCACAGTACTTTTTCCGCGTATTAATTCGGCGGGATCAATTCGATAGAAATGACTTAACTCCTTATAGAGTTCCGGGTGTAAGGCGTGCATAGCCGTTGGGATCGTATAGAAACTTTCTGTTGCTACAGCAAAGAACTCAGCGGGAGACTGGGCGCCGTATAAATCGAGCACAGAGGGTGTATCACCAGGAAACTCACCGAATTCAGCTCTTTGTCTCAAACGGTGGAATTCCCGGCTCATAACCTCAGCCCAGGTGGCCCCTTCATCACTGCTTTCAAATAGAGGGCGGCCATCAAAGTAACCATCCTCTTCATCGACTTTGTGGGCGAACTCGTGCAGGGCGACATTGTGGCCCCGTTCAGGCGATTGTAAATCTTTCTCCAGGTCTCCCCAGGAGAGGACTACGGGTCCACGATAATGTGCCTCCCCTTCACGGGCACTGTGCCTGGCTGTTTCTATATAGCCTTCCCGACGGGTTTCGTGAGCGACATAGGTGTCCGGGTAGAGCAACAGGCTGTAAAGGTTGGGGTAGCATTCATTCTTGCGGCCCAATAGGAGTAGGCAGGCATGGGCAGCGATGGCCACCTTCATGCGTTCATTGACCTGAAGCCCCTCGCAACCGACAAACTCTTTGCCGTGGAGAAATAGGGCGATATTACTGCATAACTCTTGCTGTTGATTGGAGTTAAGGTAGTGATAGAGAGGAAGATTTTCCCTAATGAGTTGTAGCTGTTCCCGTGTTAAGGGTTGTGAGCGCAGGTAAAAAATGCGCCACTGTCGGTAGAAGTGGGGAACCAGCCATATCGCCAGGGCCAGCAGGATAATTGCGATAAAAGCACTCACAGCTTAAATGCCGGTTGTTTGCGTGAGATATTATCTTCCAGCTTAAATTCTTGGCAAGGAGTCCCCTGGTGAAATTTCATTTGCCACTGCCCTTTACTTCTAACCCAAATAGATGATCGCTTACAAAACCCCTTGGACTCCCCTTGCTGGCCTCGCCGTGCAGATTTATACAACAGCATAATGACTGTGTCAGAGAGAGGAATGCATTCATAGTTTTGGCTGTGAATTTCCCAGCCCGTATTTTCCTCCTGTTGCATTGATCGCACTATTGCCTTGAAATCAAAGGTCCGCCCGGATTTCCCTACCTCTATAAAATCAGGGCTTAGTAGCTTGCTAATGACTTCAGGGTCTTTGCGCATCTCGAACTGATGCAGCTTTGTTTCATTCTCAATCAGAATATCGGCAATCTCATGTATCACTGTTTTACCCGGTATGCCCCAGTTGCGACAAATTACTATTTGCCTGATTTTAGAATGGGGAGTTTACTGCCGAATTCAAGGTTTCGGATGGATACAGTTATCCGAAAGCGAAGCTTGATAAATGGGGGATGTCTGCCAACACTTAGAGCGTCTGGGTGATTTTCCTGTCACTGTGGAGAAGCTTATGCGTTCGCTATTGGCCTTTCTTGTCTTGATGTTTGGAGTCTGCACCCAGGTGCTGGCCCAGTCGGGTGAAACCCCGTTAAAAGTAGCGATCGCAGGGGATGCACCACCCTATGTGATTGACGGTGCGACCAGTGGTTTGGAAATAGATATCGTTCGGCAAGCTCTCCCTGGCTATAAGTTGGAGTTCGTACAGATGGGGTTTGCGGAGACGGCCCCGGCACTTGAGCAGGGTATGGTTCAGGCAGCGGTGAATGTACTCAAGAAGAGTGATGGCCTATTTTACTCGAACAATATGATCAGCTTCGCCAATTACGCTATTGCTAAAGCCAGCGCAGAAATGAAGATTGGCAGTATTGCAGATCTCGCGGGTAAGAAAGTGATCACTTGGCAGGGAGCTCCTATGGATCTTGGGCCCGAATTTGAAAAAATGTTTGGGCCTAATGGCACCCAGAAACAAAATGTTATGCAGGCGCCAACAGCTCGTGACTTGGTTGCCCAATTCTGGAAAATGCCAGATGTGGTCGCCGTGGTGGATATGGAGCTATTTAAGTACTACAGCAATAAAATGGGCCATACCATGGCTCAGGTTGACCTATTCCAGATATTCCCGATGATGACAGACTTTCGAGTCGGTTTCCGCGATGAAAAAGTGCGGGATGACTTTAATCGCGGGCTGGCAGAGCTGTGCAGCAGTGGCCGCTACAAAGCCCTACTGCAGAAATATGATGTGGTGCAGAAGCAGGATATTTGTAAATGACCCCCTGTTACTGATTACCGATAAGACTGTACTGCATTAGGAGAGCCGAGTTTCCCTCGGCTCTTTTTTACTTGAAGAGTTCAGTGTCAGGTTGCCACGCTTGGCTTTACATTCCACTCAAAGGTCCAGCAGGATTTTTCCTGCTGAAGTACATGAAGGATTTGTCTGGATAAGGCCGCTTGATCGATAAAGTGCTCATTTCCCAGGTCTTCATTCCCCGGAAAATTACGACTTCGAGTATTATCAAGGATACCTTCAATTAATAAGTGAGATACATGTACTCCCTTTGCCCCAAGTTCTGCAGCCAGGGACTGGGACATCATTCGTAGAGCTCCCTTGGCAGCAGCGAAGGAAAAAACATGAGCAAAGCTATCTACCGAAGCTGAAGCGCCAATATTCATAATGGCTAAGGGTGGCTGTCCATCCAGCTTCCATATCGAGAGAACTTCTTGGGTGATATGGAAAGCGGTTTTAAAATTTAGGGTAATCGATCGGTCGAAGTCCTGCTCGCTGATATTGGTTACTGTATCTCCACCTGTCCAGGTTCCGGCATTATTTACCAGTGCAGAGATGCCACCGAATTTGCTGCGAATAGCTGCGACTGCTTCCTTTGTGGCTTTGGGGTTAGTGATATCAACTTGCAAAGCTAGCACTCTTGAGGGATCGTCAAATTGCTCGGAAACTTTCTGAAGGTCCTGTGAATTGCGGGCCAATAGGGCAACGGGGAAGCCTTGTCGGTAAGCCTCTGCAGCGATATCCACTCCCAGCCCACGACTTGCACCGGTAACTATAAGGGCATTTTTTTTCTGGAACATAGTAAAACTCCTAATGTGAATTTCTTTTTTCTTGCGGTTTATACTGGTGAGGAGGCTTCCGCAGTGAATGTGGGATAGTCGATATAGCCTTCAGGGCCATTGGTGTAGTAAGTGGATCTGTTCCCGGTGTTGATTGGCCAGCCATGGCGAAATCGCTCAACCAGATCCGGGTTGGCGATAAAGGGTTTTCCGAAAGAAACAGCATCAGAGCCATCATTGAGAATCATTTGCTTGGCTGAGGCGGCACTGTGACCGCCGTTTGAAATTAGAATGCCGTTATATATCTGACGTAGATTTGGGGTTTGGTAATCGATAGTTTGAATATCATGACCTGAGTCAGGACGAGGTTCGAGTAAGTGCAGATAGGCTAGGTCGAGAGGATTAAGTAGCTCTACTGCTCGCGCGTAGGTGTCCCGGTACTGGCTGTCTTTCACTTGCCAGATCTCATTGCTCGGAGATAGCCGAATACCGACCTTGCCACTTCCGATAGCATCGCAAACAGCGTCAGTAACTTCGCTAAGAAACCGTAGGCGTTTGTCGATAGATCCACCGTATTCATCAGTACGCAGATTGCTGCCATCTCGCGTGAATTGATCGATCAGGAAGCTGTTTGCGGCATGTAGTTCGATGCCGTCGAGCCCTGCAGCAATGGCGTTCTTTGCTGCCTGGGCAAATTCAGCAATTATTTTTCGAATTTCTGTTTTGCTGAGGGAACGTGCTTGCTTGAAAGGGCGGTCGCGCCCAATGGGGGTCGGAAGTGTGCCTTCAAGGGTAATCTGTGAGGCTGAAACCGGTTTGTTCCCGCCAAGAAAATCTGGGTGCACAGCGGCACCCATATGCCATAGCTGTACAAAGATAACTCCTTCATCTCTGTGGACTTCTTCACTGATTTGCTGCCAGCCTGCTATTTGTTCTCGAGTGTAGATACCAGGCCCGTTGATCCAGCCGCGTCCAGTTGGGGATGTTGCTGTAGCCTCAGCGATGATCAGCCCCGCACTCGCTCTCTGCCGATAATACTGAGCAGATATGGGTTGGGGGACGCCATTACTGTTGGCGCGGCTGCGGCTCAGTGGAGCCATGACTACTCGGTTTTTAAGGGTGTAATCACCCAAGGATAAAGGGGTAAACAGGTCGGGCATGGGAGTCTCCTCGCCGTGTTGTATTTGGTACAGCGCAGAGGTTATCCAGCTCAAGTCTGATAATAAATAATCGATTCTTAACAGCCTTTGTGCAAATATGCACATAAATAAGAAAGAGTGGACGAGAGAAGAGGCAAAATGACTAATTGGGATGATATCCGCTACTTCCTTGCACTTGCGCGCAATGGCACGGTGTCTGCGGCTGCCAAGGTGTTAGATGTTAATCACGCTACGGTTTCCCGGCGTATTCAATCTCTGGAGCAGTCTCATGGTGTGCTTTTATTTCATCGCACGCCGAGGGGCTATGCCCTTACAGAGGCGGCAGAGGCAATTTTGCCGATAGCCGAGAAATTGGAGGTTCAAAACTTAATGCTGGAAGAGCGGATCAGTGGGGCGGATAGCCGCATGGCAGGTCCCCTTGTTCTTACGTTACCCCATGATTTACTCAACCAGTTACTGCTAGAGGATCTGTGCCAGTTCCAGGCTGATCATCCAGACATATCCCTGAGGGTTTTGGCTTCCAGTAGCTTGAAGGACCTGGCAAATATCGAGGCAGACGTCGCTCTAAGATTTACGCCTGAGCCACCTGACCTTCTTACTGGTATTCAGTTTGCCCAGCTGGAAATGGGAGTTTACGCTCATCGTTCACTGGTCATCAGCAACAAAGTTAAAGCAGTACTTTGGTCGGCGGAAGAGCAGTTGCCAAGGTGGTGTGATGATCTTCCCAAGTGCAGTGCGGGATTAAGAGTGGATGACCTGCATGCCATGTTTCTGGCGGTAAAGAATGGATTTGGGGTGGCTCGAATGCCCTGCTGGTTTGTCAATGCGATAGGGCACCCTTCGGTGATTCAGCTTCCCCTACGTCAAACTCCCTCCTCTTGGGCTTTGTGGTTATTAAGTCGCACTGACTCACGGCATATGGTGAGAGCAAATAAGTTAAAAGAATTCCTGCGGGAAAGATTGGAAGAAAAGCGAGCTTTATTTGAAAACCCCTTTCCAGTTCAATCTTAAACCGTTTTGAACTGGCTCCATTCGGGCTTGGATAGGGCTCCAGAAAAATAGAAGAGACTATTTCCTGTGATATAAGGCCTTCTTATGTGGATTGCCCGGGAAAGTTCGAACCTCCAATTGCCTGGCCCGTTGCCAGCAAATTGAAATTTATTGTTTATTAAATTTCAGTGGCGTAACTCGCTGTATTTGTCACTACCTGGGCGTGCCGTTTAGCAGTGAAAAACGCAAATGGATTACTTAGGGTTGGCAAGTTTTTCTGTGCGGGCGTGTTTGCGGGTAGTGGAAAGGTCCGTACTTCGTAAATATTTTTCACTCTATGGTGACTGTTCAAACTGCTACCTGAGTAAACGGTAAATCTCACCAGCATTAGGCTTTAGTTTCTGAGTGCTCATAACCTCTGGCCAGTTTGATAAAAGCGCTCAGGTATTCAACTTCGCTATCGTCTTCACGAGTTCCTAAGAAAATCTGTTTGGCAATACCTTGTCGCCCGAGGCGCACCACCGATAGTGCCAGCTTGGTGGAGTACTCCTCTGCAAGCCAGCGAGGCAGGGCTGCGACCCCGCGGCCGCTGGCCACCATCTGTAGCATGATATCGGTAGTTTCACTGGTCTTGTGGCGCAGTGGCACCACGCCCGCAGGGTTGAGAAACTGGGTATAGATATCCAGGCGGTCCGGCGGCACGGGGTAAGTTAACAACACCTGATCCCGTAGGTCTTCTGCTGTCAGGTACTTTCGCTTTGCCATCGGGTGATCTCGAGGGACTACCAGCACCTGCTCGTAATCAAATACGGGATCGAAGCGCAGTCCGGCTTTATAGAAAGGGTCAGGGGTAACTAGCAGGTCGATCTCGTAACCCAGTAAAGCGCCGAGACCTCCAAACTGAAATTTCTGCTTAACATCCACATCCACGTCCGGCCAATCTTCCAGAAATGGCGACACTACTTTCAGTAACCACTGATAGCAGGGGTGGCATTCCATACCGATACGCAGGGTACCGCGCTCACCTTGAGCCATTTGCTTTAGCTTGCTCTCAGCATGTTCCAGTTGTGGCAGGACACGGTTGGCCAATCCAAGCAGATACTCACCGGTCTGGGTCAAGCGCAAGCTGCGGCCCTCACGCAACCAGATAGGGGCCCCGAGGTTCTGTTCCAACTTGCGCACAGTATGGCTCAGCGCCGACTGGGTTAGGCAAAGGTGCTTGGCCGCTGCGGTTAGCGAACCGTGATGGTCTACGGCCTGGATTATTGTTAAGTGCGTGCGCTCTAGCATAGCTGTAACCGAGCAATCCATGAATAAATTTAATGGATAGTTGAAAATATACCATTTTTGTTCATTTATAAAGAAGCTTATCCTGCCTGGCAATGTCAATCACCAAGCAAAGAACTCAGTTTTTGCCTTAGGAATCAGGATACCAGGCCGCAATGAATAAAGAGTTTGCATTCAGCATCAAGAACTTACGCTTTGATGAAAACTATCGTCCAGCGGATAGCACGCGGATCACCACCAATTTTGCGAACTTGGCGAGAGGGGAGAGCCGTCGGGATAACTTGCTCAACACCTTGAGAATGATTGATCGTCGTTTCAATGCCTTGGCGCATTGGGACAACCCTAGTGCAGATCGTTACTCTGTAGAGCTGGATATTATTTCCGTTGATATTGATATTGAAGGCAACGGAGAAGCCTTTCCTACCATTGAAGTATTGAAGACGAATATTGTTGATCATAAAAACAATCAACGGATTGAGGGCATAGTAGGAAACAACTTTTCTTCATATGTGCGGGATTATGATTTCAGCGTGTTGTTGTTGGAGCATAACAAGAAGCAAGACAAGTTTAGCCTTCCTGAAGGTTATGGCGATCTTCACGGGAAAATTTTTCAATCGTTCCTGAATTCAAGTGCCTACAAGGATAACTTCAGCAAGCCCCCTGTTATTTGTCTGAGTGTATCGAGCAGTAAGACTTATCATCGAACTGAAAATCAGCACCCCGTACTCGGTGTTGAGTATCGGCAGGACGAATACTCTTTAACTGACGAGTATTTTGAGAAAATGGGTTTGCAGGTTCGCTATTTTATGCCGCCGGATAGTGTTGCCCCTTTGGCTTTTTACTTTCAAGGTGATTTGCTTGGTGATTATACGAATCTTGAGCTTATCGGCACTATCAGCACGATGGAGACCTTCCAAAAGATATATCGGCCTGAAATATACAATGCAAATTCTGTAGCGGGGACCTGCTATCAGCCCAGTTTGAAGCACCAAGATTATTCACTCACTAAAATTGTTTATGACCGGGAAGAGCGTAGCCAGCTGGCTATAAAGCAAGGAAAATTTACTGAAGAACAATTTATCAAGCCATACAGAAGCATCCTTGATCAGTGGGCCGCTAATTACGCGCTTTAATTAACAAATACAGATAAGATTATTTTTCATGAATCGCCTATTGCCAACTTCAAGCGCTGGAAGCTTGCCTAAACCATCCTGGCTCGCAGAGTCCGAAAAACTTTGGTCTCCCTGGAAATTACAGGGGGATCAATTACAAGAAGGTAAACAGGATGCCTTGCGCCTGACATTACAAGAGCAACAACAAGCCGGTATCGATATCGTTAGTGACGGGGAACAGACCCGCCAACATTTTGTGACTACATTTATTGAGCACCTCAACGGCGTTGACTTCGAGAAGCGGGAAACCGTTAAAATCCGCAATCGCTATGAAGCGAGCGTGCCGTCAGTTGTTGGCGAAGTATCTAGGCAACAACCAGTATTTGTTCAAGATGCCAGGTTTTTGCGCAAGCAAACCAGTCAAGCTATTAAGTGGGCATTACCTGGCCCCATGACAATGATTGATACTCTCTACGATAGCCACTACAAAAGCCGCGAAAAGCTCGCCTGGGAATTTGCCAAAATTCTCAATCAGGAAGCGCGTGAGTTAGAGGCTGCGGGTGTTGATATTATTCAATTTGATGAGCCTGCATTTAATGTTTTTTTTGATGAGGTGAATGACTGGGGGATTGCCACTTTAGAAAAAGCCATCGAGGGGCTGAAATGCCAAACTGCCGTACATATTTGCTATGGCTACGGTATCAAAGCCAATACAGACTGGAAGAAAACTCTGGGGTCAGAATGGAGACAATATGAAGAAGCGTTTCCAAAACTGCAAAAATCCAATATTGATCTAATTTCGCTCGAATGCCACAACTCCCATGTTCCAATGGATCTCCTTGAGCTTATTCGTGGTAAAAAAGTGATGGTGGGCGCTATTGATGTGGCAAGCAACACGATTGAAACACCGGAGGAAGTCGCCGATACCTTGCGAAAAACACTCAAGTATGTGGATGCTAAGGATCTCTATCCCTGTACGAACTGTGGTATGGCGCCTCTATCCCGTCAAGTTGCGAACCGTAAGCTCAATGCGTTAAGTGCAGGTGCAGAAATTGTTCGAAGAGAGCTCTCGGTTTAGCTGTCTACAATATTTAGGTGCTCCCATGTCACTTTCCAGTACAGCCATAGAACCGTTGCGCTTTCGCGAGGCACTGGGGCATTACGCTTCCGGTATTACCGTGATCGCATCGCGCCGTGAGGGTGAGCCGATAGGCTTTACCTGCCAGTCGTTTTATAGCGTATCGACGAGCCCGCCATTAGTGTCGTTCAGCGTTATGTCGAGTTCGTATAGCTATCCCAAAATTCGTCAGGCAGGTCGATTTTCGGTCAATATCCTGTCGGATGATCAGGTTACGATTTCCAACCAGTTTGCTCGTCAAGGCGCGGACAAATGGAGCGAAGTCGAATGGCAGGAATCGCCGCTGGGGAATCCCATTATCGCCGGCAGCTTACACTGGCTTGATTGTGAAATTCATGCTGAACACGCCGCCGGAGATCACCTGATTGTGATTGGTGAGGTGAAGGCGTTAAACCTACAAAAAGCTGCTGCCAGGCAGCCACTTCTGTATTTCAAAGGCCAATATCGCAACCTTACTGCGGTGGCCCCAGCCGGGTAATACATGTGAGCAACGGGTTGCGGACTTGCAGCCCCATCGCCTGCTTCCAGAAGGAACCCGCATCAATCAATTCGAGGAATTTATGGAATTTCTACTCTACCTGTTGCTGGGAGCTGTGGCTGGGGTGCTGGCCGGCTTGTTTGGCGTTGGTGGTGGCATCATCATCGTACCTGTGCTGGTATTCAGTTTTACTGCCCAGGGTATCGATCCGCATGTGCTGACTCACTTGGCTGTGGGCACTTCGCTAGCGACTATTGTCTTTACTTCGATTAATTCGGTTCTGGAGCATCAGCGCAAAGGCGCGGTGCTATGGCCAACTTTTGCCTGGATGAGTCTGGGTATTCTTCTCGGTGCAAGTCTCGGTTCGTTCACTGCGGCAGCTATCCAGGGGCCGGTACTGCAAAAGATTATTGGTGTATTTGCTATCACCATTGCCATTCAAATGGGATTGGAACTTAAGCCCAGGGCCAGTCGCGCTGTTCCCGGCAAGCTGGGGCTGACAGCGGCCGGCGGGGTAACAGGCTGGGCCTCTGCCATCTTTGGCATCGGCGGTGGCACACTGACGGTTCCCTTTCTGACCTGGCGCAGCGTGCCGATGCAGCAAGCAGTGGCAACTTCCTCAGCCTGTGGTTTGCCGATTGCTGCCGTCGGCGCTCTGAGTTTTATGGTTATTGGTTGGCAGCAACCTGAGCTGCCGCAGTGGAGTTTTGGTTTTATCTACCTGCCAGCCATGGTCGGTATCGCCATCACCAGCATGTTTTTTGCCCGTTTTGGAGCGCGACTGGCTCACAAGTTATCTCCGCGATTGCTTAAGCGTTTGTTTGCCCTGCTGTTACTCTGCGTGGGTGGGAGTTTTCTTCTCTGAGGCATCAGTGAATTGCAGTCTATCGATTGTTATCTCGGTGTAGGCGCAGCTGCAAAAGTGGAAGGGGGCTTCAATCCTTTTCCAGGTGCGATCGGGCCCAAGTGAGGAGTATTAACTCCTAACTTTCTTTTGTGTGTCGAAATCTCTAGTCGAGCACACGATCCTAGCGAGATGAAAATGGATTAACGTATCTGGAGGTTGCACAGTTGGTGCAATTGCTCCCGCTGACTGATGTGTGTATATCTATCCGCTGTATGGAACGAATGAAAGAGATTGTTTCTAACCCTGCTGGGTCATTCAAGCTATTTGTGATTGCTTAAAGTGAATAGGGATTGCTGGGGTGGCGAGGCTGCGAAGAATAAATTGTGCAAAGAGCAGTTTGGCACTAGCTGTTCTACAACAAAAAAGGGCTTACGTCGTGAAACGTAAGCCCTTTTCTTTGTATGGCGCGCTCGGGAGGATTCGAACCTCCGACCGCCTGGTTCGTAGCCAGGTACTCTATCCAGCTGAGCTACGAGCGCGTCGTTATGGGTGCGAACTATAGAGAGTTGATTCGTTGCCGTCAACCTCTTTTTGGAAAAAATCCTTAAAAATCCGCAACTTATCGAGTTTCTGGGCCCCTCTGGGAGCGGTCGACCAGTCTCGACAGGGCGCGAATTCTGCCGTGCATTCCCTCAATTTGCAAGACTTACTTTGAAAAATATGCCTTGGGTACCGATTGCGCCAGTTATCCAGGGGCGAGGCATTAAATTCCTCGGTGTGATTGGCGGCGAACTATACTCATTACTCTACCGGGATTCCGATGATTCGCACCTTTTCCATTGCCCATTGCCAGGCCCGGCCTATCTTCCGGCGGCAGGCTTCTCCAGAGATATAGTGAGAATATATGGCGGACGAGCAGGACCAAGAGCGAAAGCTGCCGCAGGGGGAGTCTCCTTCACCGCCATCGGGAAAGCCGGTTCCGCAAGGGCCGCTGAATTGGCTTCAGTACTTCCTGTGGATTTTCCTTTTAATACTGACTGTACAGTACTGCACTAACGGACAGCTTTCTGGCAAGCGGACTGAGTTAGCTTACAGTGACTTTAAGAAAGAGGTCGCCGAAGGCAAAGTTGCCAGCGTGGTTATCGAGGGGGATAGAGTCAGCGGCACTTTTAAGCCGGAGGCGGGCAAGCTGCCGGCGTCAAACACTGGCGAGAAAGAAAAAAAGGCTCCACAGCCTGAGCACTTCACAACCATTCTACCTTCCGTTCAGGACCCCGATCTGCTCCCCCTGCTGGAAAAGGAGAAAGTGGAAATCCTGGCAGAGTCCCCGGGAGGGGGCTTTATGCAGCGGATGTTGATTCTGCTTCTGCCCTGGATACTGATTATTGGGCTCCTGGTTTGGATGGGGCGGCGAATGCAGGAAAAGATGGCCAGTGGGGCTCCCGGCAGTCCCTTCGGTTTTGCTCGATCACCAGCAAAGCGGTTTGAGCGCAGTGAGTCCCAGGTGACTTTCGATGATGTGGCCGGGTTGGCAAATGCGAAGAAGGACCTGCAAGAAGTGGCGGGGTACCTCAAGAACCCGGAGCACTATCGCAAGCTCGGAGCGAAGATCCCCCGGGGCATTTTGCTAATGGGGCCTCCCGGTACGGGCAAAACCCTGATGGCGAAAGCGCTGGCCGGTGAAAGTGAAGCGCCATTTTTCAGTATTAGTGGCTCTGAGTTTATTGAGATGTTTGTAGGGGTGGGCGCTTCCCGTGTGCGGGATATGTTTGCCGAAGCCAAGAAAGATGCTCCTTCAATTATTTTTATCGATGAGATTGATTCCGTCGGCCGGGCGCGGGGAACGGGTGTTGGAGGTGGACACGATGAGCGGGAGCAGACGCTCAACCAGATTCTTGGTGAGATGGATGGCTTTGATCCCCAGGAAGCGGTGGTGGTGGTTGCGGCAACCAACAGGCCCGACGTTCTCGATGCGGCGCTGCTAAGACCAGGGCGCTTTGACCGAAAAATTACTCTGGACCTTCCAGACAAGGCCGCACGCAAGGAAATTCTTGAGATTCATTCCCGCGATGTCCCATTGCACGGCAAGGTGGATCTGGAGCGGCTCGCGGCCCTGACCGCGGGTTTTGCTGGCGCGGATCTGGAAAACCTGATTAATGAGGCCGCACTGTTGGCGGGGCGAGAAGATAAGTCCGCAGTGGATATGGATTGTTTATTGAGGGCGAGGGATAAAGTGGTTCTCGGTGGCGAGCGCGAAATGGTTATCAGTGAAGAGGACAAGCGGATTATCGCCTACCACGAAGCGGGACATGCGCTGGTAGCAACGCTATTGCCGAATGCAGACCCCTTGGAGAAGGCGACTATTATTCCCAGGGGGCACAGTCTCGGCGCTACCGAGCAGATTCCCACCGAAGAGCATCACAGTATGCAGGTCAGTTATCTCCGCGATCGTATCGGCGTAATGCTTGGAGGGAGGGTCGCTGAGCGGGTGGTATTCAAGGAGGTGAGCACTGGTGCAGAGGCAGATTTAAAGCAGGCGACGCGACTGGCCCGTCACATGGTGACGCACTGGGGGATGAGTGAAAAATTAGGCCCCGTTGCTTTCCGCCGGGGAGAGGAGCATATATTCCTGGGGCGCGAGATGGCCCAGCAGAAGGACTTCAGCGAACACACCTCAGAGATTATTGATGACGAAATTATTGCTTTGATCAGCGGTATTGAGATGAAAGTAGATCAGTTGCTGACAAAAAATCGCAAAAAATTAGATGCATTGGCTGGGGCTCTTTTGGAAAAAGAAACCCTCGATGCAGCGGAAATAAATGAAATACTTTCCCATGTGGCTGCAGGTGGTGATGACACATCTATTGCGCCGAAATAGCTCCTGGCTTTAATGGAAATTTATTTTTCAGGCGGACCCATTGGTCAAATTTAATGTATTTAAATGTACCAGGTTAATTGAGTTTATTAGTTTTGAATTGCCGATAACCTGAAATATCGAAGGGTACTTCCAGGCCGTTCTAAAAGAGCCGAGAGCGCATCAATTTAAAATAGACAAAAAGTTTTGTGTTTTTTGGGTGGTTTAGATACATATTGTCATTGGCTTTTTTGAAAATAATCAATTTTCTATGTAAAAGGGCAACTTAGGGTATCGCCCTTAAACAGTGCATAATTTTATTTTTTCCATTCCCTTTAATTTTTTTCTTCAAGTTGAAAGAACTTTCCAGACTAATTGAGTTATTTTTACAGACATTTACGTTAAATAGACTTCCACACACGGTTGTGAGCCTGTAACCTGTCCATGTCACAGATTCACTACGAAATCTGTGCCTCTTTATCAGCGCGGTCTTGAATCGGAGCTTCACTTAGTCGGAGCCTCTTTATAGAGGTAGAGCGGTGGAGCCAGGCAGTACCGATTGCGATAAGTCCGTTGTTGTACATAAAAAAAATAAAACAATGGAGAGAAAACATGGGAAGTCCGTCAAAACCCAAGCAGCACTCTGCTCTGCTTTCCGCCTGTTCCGTAGCAACTCTTTGGTTAGCCAGTGGTATTAGCCCCAGTTATGCCGCAGAGGGAGCAGTCGGCACCCTTATGGAAGAAGTACAGGTAACAGCCCGTAAGCGTGCAGATGCAGAATTACTTCAGGATGTTCCGGTAGCGGCAACCGCCTATTCCGGTGACCAACTGGAGGCTCTGCAAACTAGGGATTTACAAAGCCTTTCTTTCAAAATGCCCAACGTCCAGCTGGAGGATGTGGGTACCGTAAAAAATACGGCAAACTTCACTGTGCGCGGTCTTGGAGTGAATAGCTCTATTCCATCAATTGATCCCACAGTAGGGGTCTTTGTCGATGGTATGTACCTCGGTGTGAATGCGGGTGTTGTTACCGATGTGTTTGACCTGGAGGGTATCGAAGTTCTCCGTGGTCCGCAGGGCCTGCTCTTTGGTCGTAATGTTACCGGTGGTGCTGTCGTAGTTAAAACAGCGCGCCCAACTGATGAATTCTCTGCTCGCGTTAAGGTGTCCACAACGGATAATCTGGATGTGGTGACTGCGGGTTCAATTAATGGTGCCATCTCTGACGATGTTAACGGCCGCTTGACCGTTTACTACAACGATGACCGTGGCTGGTTCGAAAATGTTGCCACCGGCAATGATAATGCCGGTGCCTCTGACAGCTGGTTTATTCGCCCAAGCTTTAGTATTCAACTCAATGAAACGGCAGAGCTGCTTGTGCGGATGGAGCATGGGCGCATGGACTCCGATGGGGTGGTTGCGCAAAACCGGGGTTATGCAAGTTATGAGATACCACTAGGAGATGGGAGCTATCAGTACCCCAGTGCCACTGAGTGGGCTGAGTGGGCAGGAATTTTGGGCTGGGATAACAGTGAGGATTCCTTTGAAGTAGCCCAGGACGAAGAGGGTTATCAAAAAGATGAGTGGTCCCAGATCATTACTGAGTTCAATAAAGACGTTGAATTCGGTGATGGCACCATCACAAATATCCTGGCTTGGCGTGAATATGAGGCGCGGGGTTTGGGGGATATTGATTCCCTGCCTTTTGTCGGTTTCCATGCGGACTCGAGCGTAGATCAGAGCCAGTTGAGTAACGAGTTGCGCTATGCCGGCCGTTTCGGTCGCACGGCCATCACTGCCGGTGTCTATTGGTTCTCTCAGGATGTGACCTACCTGGAAAATCGTTTGCTGGCCGATGGTGAGGGCGGCATTATCGATTGGACCGGTGGTGGTGTGCAGGATCACAGCACTTATGGATTATTTACCCAGGCTGATATCGACCTGAACGAGGCCTGGGTGTTGACCCTGGGTGGACGCTACTCGAGTGAGGAAAAAGACGCAAAGATTGCCTCTATCCCGCTGAACTACTGCACCCTAAGTGGTTGCTCTAACTACGATCTTGATGATAGTGAAAGTTGGAGTGCGTTCACTCCCAAACTGGGCCTGCAGTGGACGGTTTCCGATGAAACTCAGCTCTACACTTTCTGGACCAAAGGCTTCCGCAGTGGTGGCTACAACTTCCGCAATACAAGTTGGAACTTCAAGCCCGAGGCAACAGATCAGGAAGAGCAGAGCAGCTTCGAAATTGGTGCCAAGGTAGACTGGCTTGATGGCCGACTGCGCACCAATATGGCGGTGTTCCACAATAGTATTGACAATATGCAGCGGGAGGAGAATTTCTCCTCCCCTGAGGCTGGGGTGGTACAGGTTATCCGCAACACCGCAGATGCGACAATTCGTGGTGCTGAATTGGAGACCATGGCTGCGCTCAGTGAAAACCTGCTGCTTACCTTCAACGTGGGCTATGTAGATGGCGATTACGATAAGGTACTCGGTGACCTGAATGGTGACGGCTTTGTGGATGATGAAGACCTGGGTCTTGAGATCCCACGCCTGGCGCCATGGACTTATGGTATAGGGTTAGTGCACGATTTGTCTCTAGGTTCCTACGGAACAATCACCTCCCGCATTAACTACAATCATCGCGATGAAGCACCTTATACGGATGATAACAAGGGTATGCTGTCTGAAGTAGAAATGGTGGACTTTAGTATCGGTTATACTGCGGATAGCGGCCAATATACAGTTTCTGTATTCGGTAAAAATATGCTTGATGAAGTTACTGAGGGTAATGATACGCAGCTACCAGTTAACCTTGGTGGTATCGGTGCCAGCTTTACCCCGCTAAATAAAGGTCGTGTTATGGGGGTTGAGTTTATTTACGAACTCTAATCTCGGCTGAGAATTTGCTGCTTAGAGAAAGTTATTTTTAAGCCAGCAGACTTCGAAACGGCCAGTTCCTTTTCACAATTAAAAGTTGTGATGGAGCTGGCCGTTTTTTTTGGGTTGCGTGTTGAATAAAAACTGCTTGATGATTTTTGATACTCTTGTTTTGTTAGCGTGGCAATAAAAGTGAACCTATAAAGGGGAAAAATATGCGGTTTATTGATCTGCCTACATTTGGTGGGCCTGAAGTCATGCAATTGCAGGAGATGGATAAGCCTGCTCCAGGTGCAGACGAAGTCCTTATCCGTGTAGCCGCAGCTGGGGTTAATCGCCCTGATATTGTGCAGCGCCAAGGGCATTATCCGGCACCTCCTGGAGCATCGCCGGTATTGGGATTGGAAGTGGCTGGTGAGGTTGTTGAAGTCGGGGAAAAAGTTGTGCGCTGGCAGGTGGGGGATAAAGTTTGTGCCCTGACCAATGGTGGAGGCTACGCAGAGTTTGCAGTAGCTCCAGAGGGACAATGCCTCCCGGTCCCCGCAGGCCTTAGTCTTATTGAGGCAGCTGCATTGCCGGAAACTTTTTTCACCGTATGGACTAATGTATTTGACCGCGCCGGTTTAAAACCGGGCGAGGTGATTTTAATCCATGGTGGTTCCTCTGGCATTGGTACCACGGCGATCCAGCTGGCCCATCAATTGGGAGCCCGGGTTTTCACTACTGCGGGAACAGAAGATAAATGCGCAGCCTGTGTGGCGTTGGGAGCGGAGAAGGCGATTAACTATCGGGATGAAGATTTTGTCTCCGTTGTGCGCGAGATGACTGATGATTACGGAGCTGATGTTATCTTGGATATGGTGGGCGGTAGCTATATCAATAGCAATATTCGTGTGGCCGCTAACGACGGCAGAATCGTGAATATTGCCTACCTGGCTGGCGCTAAAGTAGAAGTAAATATGATGCCGGTGATGTTGAAACGACTTACATTGACCGGCTCAACCTTGAGGGCTCGCTCGCCAGAAGTTAAAGCCGGTATTGCGAAGTCGCTGGAAGAAAAGGTTTGGCCGCTAATTGAAGCGGGTAAAGTGCGGCCGCAACTAGCCGCTGAGTTTCCTCTGCATCAGGCGGTTGAGGCCCATAAATTACTGGAGTCCGGTACTATCACCGGGAAAATCGTTTTAACCTTGTAAGGACTTGTGGCTGCCTAGGGCGAGGAGTAAGTGGGCATCCGCTGAATAACGCCCTCAGGCACATCCCCGGGTTCACAATAGATTTTGCCAGGCAGGCGCTGTAGAGGAGGGCGGACTGTCACATCATCGCTCATCATTTCCACATAGGCTTTGTATAGATTGCTGATATTGCGTACATACTGCACGGGCTCGGAGCCTCTCACATAGCCGTATCTAGCCCGTTTAAAGTACTGGGGCTGGGCCAGTTTCAGCATGGCGACTTCCACATTGTCGAACCACACATTGGGATCCAGTCCCAATTCTTTAGCCAGCCGTTGGGCATCGAGTAAGTGGCCGTATCCTGCATTGTAGGAAGCGAGAGTAAACCAGAGTTTATTTACGGTTGGCAAAGCGGGATTAAAGCGATCTCGCACCCAATCCATATATTTTACCCCCGCTTTAATACCTCTTTCAGGTTCGAACAGCGGCGGAGGAAATCCCATTTCCTCGGCTGTGGCAGGCATTACCTGCATCAATCCCTGCGCGCCAACTGGAGATACGGCTTTAGGGTTGAAATTGCTCTCCTGCCACATTTGCGCGACGATCATGCGCCAATCAAAATCGTATTTAAAGGCGGATTCCTTCACCAGCTCATCGTAAGGAGAGAGGTTTTCTCCCGGTATTAACCGGGAACTTACTCGCAGGGTAAATCGTTTGTTCGGCTCAAAATAAGCCTGGTATTGTTTTTGATATTGGCTCGTTTTTCTGTAATTTTTCAAAAACTTATTCAAGTTCTGTAGCAGGTGCCAATTTTGTCTTAATACCATCCAGCCCTGTGGACGCGGGTCACCGATCAGGGTTCCGAGTACCAGTTGTGGCTGAACGGATGCCTCAATCTTGGCTCGACCGGAGTGGGATATGGTCGCATCTACCAGCCCGTCGGCGATTAATGAGAAGATTTGTGACTGGGAAATATCTGGCGGCGCCACACGGATATCGACATCGATACCTGCTTCTTTCAGTGTTTCAGCGGTTTCAATAAATGATGAATAGGCGCGTAGAGTTAATTTACGGCCATTAAGATCCTGAATCTGGGTAATAGGGGGGCTGCCTTTACCACTGACGATCTGGTCTGTGGATTCGACATAGGGCTTGGTGAATACCATGCCCTGGTCTTCACGGGCACTGGTAATATTGAGTTCAGCCCCGGCAAAGTCACCGCGACCAGCCCTTAACCAGTCGGCAAGGTCTTCTTCGTAGGGGACAACAATAACCTGGAGTTGGAGTTTGTGCTTATTGGCAAAAGCCTGGGCCAGGTCGTAGTCAAACCCCATTAATACACCTTTCCATAAGAAATAGGTTGTCGGCCCATTGTAAGTGAGTAGCCTGATTACCCCCGATTTTTTAATACCCTTCCAATCGGTAATACGTTCTTCCTGGGACTTAACCAGGTTGCGGGTCAAAAAATTATCGAGAGTGGTATGTAGGCGTTTGGAGTCTTTGCGTACGCCCCAGGCAATATTTTGCACTTCAGATACATCTGCACCAATCCGCATGTCATCGCGGTAATTGCGCAAATCCTGGGCTGAAAAATCCTCCAAAATAGCAACCCGGTTCTTCTGGCCATTGATGATATCCAGCAGGGTATCTCGGTTACCGTTAATATCAATTTCTCGAATAGTTAGGTTTGAGTTTGGATTTTCGGCAACAAGTTGCTCTGCAGTTTCTTTAATAGAGGAGCCGGCAGGGATAATAAATTCCAGATCCTTTAATTTGCTCGCATCTGAAATATCTGGACCTTCAGGACCGGTGACGAGTACTAACCGCGAATGGCGAAGAGGAACCGTGAAGTCAATAATTTCTTCACGGGCGTCAGTGACAGTCAGGTTATAGGCGATTACATCTGCCTGGCCATCGATCAGCATTTGCACTGCATCATCGGGCGTTTCAGCTTTTATCCACTTGGGTTCCAGCTTTAACTGTTTGGCCAGTTTGTTGGCAAGTTCGAAGTGACGGAGACTCACCACATCGTCACGAGGTAACAGGTCTTCGGAAGCACCGGTTAAATTAACGAACCGAATTGTGCCGTGTTTTCTTATGTCCCTAAGGTCACCGGTTTCGATGTAGTTGACTTGCTGTTCTTTAGCGGGGGTTACTTCAGGCAGTTGCCCTGATCGCTTGTCGGCATCCTGCGCTTCGGCAGCTGACATGGTGACTGATTCAGCTACTCCAGAATCACGATCTGGTTCCGTGCAGGCCGCAAGGGCAAGCAGTAGTACTGAAAGTAGTATCAAGGTCCACTGGTTGAGGTGGATAGCAGTAGATTCACTATCCATATATTGCTCCGAAGGCACTCTACCTCAACCATTATAGTGTCGCTTAATTTGCGCTCTTTAATTGTTAAAGAAATCAGTTTTCGATGGTTTTAACTTCTGCAGTGAAGTTCCCTTTGGCCAGCTTAATATGGACTTGCTGGTCGGTATCCAGTTCTGAACTATCGCGAATTGCGCGATTTTCTGAATCCAGAACAATGGCGTAGCCTCGCTGCAATACTGCCAGGGGACTGATGTTTTGTAGTAATTGGGCTCCGTGGGATAGTTTGTCACTGCCGCGCTGTAATATCAGTTGCATCGCACGCTCCAGGTTTCCCTTGAGTTGGATTAACTGCTTTCGACTATTGTCGAGTCGGCGTGTCGGTAGGTTGTGGGCAAAAGCTCTGGAGGCGGAATCCAATTGGGATTTGCGACTTTGGATTTGCTGTTGGCAAGCTGCTACCAGGCGCATCTCCAAATGATCCAGTCGTTGGGCCTGGTTGAGGAGCTGCTCCTTGGGGTGGCGCAAACGGTTGCGTCGCAATTGAACCTGTTGAGATAAATGTTTCAGTTGGTTGACCATGGCGCGGTTCAATCTGCGCTGGATGTGCTCAAGCCGTTGTGAAATTTCTGCAGCATTGGCGCTGGCTATTTCCGCCGCGGCAGAGGGGGTGGGGGCGCGCAGGTCTGCGGCTAAATCTGCAATAGTCGTATCGGTTTCGTGGCCGACTGCAGAAATAGTGGGAATAGGGCTTGCGGCCAGTGCGCGGGCGACAATTTCTTCATTAAAAGACCACAGGTCTTCCAGGGAGCCTCCGCCGCGACCGACAATTAATAAATCGTGGCGACCACTGCGGCCCGCTTTTTCAATCGCTGCCGCGATTTGCTGAGCGGCACCCTGACCTTGAACGGCTACGGGCCAGATTTCAATTTGTGCAGAAGGGTGTCTCCTGCCCAATACGTGAATCATATCCCGTATTGCCGCGCCTGTCGGCGAAGTGACAATGCCGATATTGGTTGGCAAAAACGGAAGAGAGCGTTTTCTGCTTGTTTCGAACAGGCCCTCAGCATTCAGTTTTGCTTTGAGCTGTTCCAGCTGGCGCATCAGGGCGCCAAAGCCGGCCTCCTCCATATGCTCAACGATTAACTGGAATTCTCCGCGCCCTTCGTACAGGCTCACCCTGGCCCGGATTAAAACCTCGCGACCATTTTGCGGCCGAAAGGCGACACTGCGATTGCGACCGCGAAACATGGCGCAGCGCACCTGGGCCCGCGCATCTTTAAGGCTAAAATACCAGTGCCCGGAGCTGGGTATGGAAAAATTGGAAACCTCTCCACTGATCCATAGAAGGGGTACACTGCTTTCCAGAAGATGTTTAACTTCCCGATTCAGGTCACTGACCGACAGCACGCTGCGCTTGGCATTTTGACTAGGGGGAATTGTCTGCATCGGTGAATCTCGTCGGGCGTATTGGGCGGAGCAATATTGCAGTATCGCCCTTATAGGTAAAGAGCTTTACTGTACAAATCCGTTTTTCTGCAAATTGATGTTTGCGCTTTGGGCTCGTAGAGGTATAATCGCGCCGATACCCAATCCCGCCTATTCGAGGTTTGAGTGTCAACAATGTCTGAATCCAATCTGCGCATCGCGCGCGAAGCCCTCACTTTTGACGACGTCCTACTTGTGCCCGGATATTCCGAGGTCACGGCCAAGGATGTGAGTTTAAAAACCCAACTCTCCCGCAACATTACCCTGAACATCCCCATTGTGTCCGCTGCTATGGATACAGTGACGGAAGCTCGCCTGGCCATTGCGTTGGCCCAGGAAGGGGGTATCGGCATTATTCACAAGAGTATGTCGATAGAAGAGCAAGCTCTTGCCGTTCGCGCGGTGAAGAAGTTTGAAGCCGGTGTTGTAAAAGACCCTATTACTATTGAGTCCGATGCCACTGTGCGCGAGTTGATCGCGCTGACCAGTCACCACAATATTTCCGGTGTGCCGGTAATGGATCGTGGCGATTTGGTAGGTATCGTTACCAGCCGCGACGTTCGCTTCTTAACTGATCTCGATGTCAGTGTCGCCAGCATCATGACGCCGAAAGAGCGTCTGGTGACGGCCCACGAAGATGCGAGCTCCGACGAAGTACGCGAACTGCTGCATAAACACCGTATCGAAAAGGTACTGGTGGTTAACGACAACTTTGAGTTGCGCGGCCTGATTACTGTTAAAGACTTTAACAAAGCAGAGCAGTACCCGAACTCCTGTAAGGATTCCGACGGTCGCCTGCGTGTGGGCGCGTCTGTGGGCACCAGCCCGGACACCGATGATCGTGTAGCTGCATTGGTAGAAGCCGGCGTTGATGTGCTGGTAGTAGATACCGCCCACGGTCACTCCCGCAACGTGATTGAGCGTGTGCGCCGCATTAAGGAAATGCACCCCCAGGTGGATGTGATAGGTGGCAACATCGCTACGGCTGACGCAGCGCGTGCACTGGTTGAGGCCGGTGCGGATGCGGTTAAAGTGGGTATCGGCCCCGGTTCTATCTGTACCACCCGCATCGTAACGGGTATCGGCGTACCCCAGGTGACGGCAATTGCAGAGGTTGCCACAGCCCTTAAAGAATTCGGTGTGCCCATGATCGCCGACGGTGGTATCCGTTACTCCGGCGATATCTCCAAGGCAATTGTTGCCGGCGCCTCATCAGTCATGATGGGTTCCATGTTCGCAGGTACCGAAGAGGCGCCGGGCGAAGTTGAGCTCTATCAGGGCCGTACTTACAAGTCCTATCGTGGGATGGGTTCTCTCGGTGCCATGTCTCGCACCCAGGGTTCTTCCGATCGCTATTTCCAGGATGCGAGTAAGGGCGCTGAAAAACTGGTACCGGAAGGTATCGAAGGTCGAGTGCCTTATAAAGGCCCGCTGTCAGCCATTGTTCATCAGATGATGGGTGGTTTGCGTTCAGCTATGGGTTACACCGGCAGTGTCGATATCGAGACCATGCGCACTCGTCCTGAGTTTGTGCGGGTCACGGCAGCCGGTATGGGTGAGTCCCATGTCCACGACGTTCAAATTACTAAAGAAGCCCCCAACTACCCGGTGGGCCGACGCTAAGCCTTCGACCTTCTCCAGGTGAAAAAATTTAGACGGAACAAGCAGCAAACGGACCTTCAAGGTCCGTTTGCCGTTATTTAATCCAGTTATCGAGTAAGTCATGAGCCAAGATATCCATTCCAGCCGAATACTCATTCTCGACTTCGGGTCCCAGTACACACAATTGATTGCCCGCCGTGTCCGCGAGCTGGGCGTATTTTCTGAAATTCGCGCTTTCGATATGACCGAAGAGGAAATTCGTGAGTATCAGCCCAAGGGCATTATTCTCGCCGGTGGCCCCGAGTCGGTACCGGAAGAGGGCTCCCCGCGCGCGCCGGAAGCGGTTTATAACCTGGGCGTGCCGGTACTGGGCATTTGCTATGGCATGCAGACCATGGCTCATCAGCTTGGAGGCACCGTACAGGGCAGCGATATTCGCGAATTTGGCTATGCCCAGGTAAAAGTTGAAGGCCAATCCAACTTGTTGAGCGATATCAAAGATCATATCGCTGATGATGGCAGTTCCCTACTGGATGTTTGGATGAGTCACGGCGACAAGGTAGTGGCGATGCCAGAGGGCTTTGAGCTGTTGGCTTCCACTGATTCCTGCCCAATTGCCGGTATGTACCACGCCGAGAAGAATTTCTTCGGTGTACAGTTCCACCCGGAAGTGACTCATACCCTGCAAGGCATGCGTATTTATGAGCACTTTGTGATTGATATTTGCGGGTGTGAGAAACTCTGGACTCCCGCGAACATTATTGAAGACTCTATTGCTAAAGTCCGCGATCAAGTGGGCGAGGGCAAGGTGCTGCTCGGTTTATCCGGTGGTGTCGACAGCTCTGTGGTCGCCGCTTTGCTGCACAAGGCTATTGGCGATCAGCTGACCTGCGTATTTGTAGATAATGGCCTTCTGCGTAAAAACGAAGGCGACCAGGTAATGCAGATGTTCGCCGACAATATGGGCGTCCGCGTTATCCGTTCTGATGCGGAAGAGGATTTCCTTGGGCGCCTCCAAGGTGAAAAAGACCCTGAGGCCAAGCGCAAAATCATTGGTAATACCTTTATTGAGATTTTTGATCGCGAAGCTTCCAAGTTACAGGACGTGAAATTCCTGGCCCAGGGCACTATCTACCCAGACGTTATTGAGTCCGCCGCCGCAAAAACCGGCAAGGCACATGTGATTAAGTCTCATCACAATGTGGGCGGCTTACCGGAGGATATGCAGTTTGAGCTGGTAGAGCCCCTGCGTGAACTGTTCAAAGACGAGGTTCGTAAGATCGGCCTGGAGCTGGGCCTGCCTTACGACATGGTTTACCGCCACCCCTTCCCGGGACCGGGTCTGGGCGTGCGGATTCTCGGTGAGGTAAAGCGGGAGTATGCCGATATTCTGCGAGAGGCAGATGCGATCTTTATCGAGGAGTTGCACAACGCCGATTGGTATCACAAAACCAGCCAGGCCTTTGCCGTATTCCTTCCGGTAAAATCTGTGGGTGTTGTCGGTGATGGCCGTCGATATGAATACGTGGTTGCTCTTCGCGCGGTAGAGACTGTGGACTTTATGACAGCGCGCTGGGCGCATCTCCCCTATGAGCTGATTGAGAAGGTTTCGAACCGCATTATCAATGAGATAGAGCACATCTCTCGTGTGGTCTACGACGTTTCCAGCAAGCCTCCTGCGACAATTGAATGGGAGTAACTGCAGAATCGAGAGGGGGTGCTTAGCACCCCTTTCTTTTTTTGTTTTGGGCTTCGCGTCTCATTTTCCACAGCGGCCCCTTCTCTCTATTCGATCTTTAATTGGTACGGATTGTCGCTAAACGCTTAGCTAAGTTTTCTCTAACTCGTTGATTTTTTGAGCGTTTCCCGGGTTGTTTATTTTTTCTTCATATTGTCACAAAGACCAAATGGCGGGCCTTTGCGGCCTACTACTCTAAGTTAGTCACAGAGATATCCACAGAATCTGTGGGTAGTGGATAATCCTGGATAGATTGGGGTTGAACTCGTGGGATAAGTTGAGGGAGTGGGAGGCGGGTACCTCCCACAGGGGCAGAGCTAAATTTCTCGGCGGAAGCTAATTAGCGCGGCCGTGACCGCCACATTCAGGCTTTCCACATCGTTTTGCATGGGGATACGTACCAGTTCATTGCACTGAGCTGCAACGGCATCGCTAACGCCGTGGGTTTCATTGCCCAGCACAAAAATTGTGGAGACGTTACTGGAGACCTCTTTCAGGGTCGTCCGGGCGTGGGATGACAGCCCGCAAACCTGAGCCCCCGCTTCGCGGAACTCCCCCAGGGTAGCTGCCAATTTGTCACAGCGCAAAATCCGGGTTTTAAACAGTGTGCCTGTGCTGGCTTTGATAACCAGGGGGTCTATCTGTGCACAGCCTTTCTTTGGCAGGATGATTCCATCGATGCCGCCGGCACAGGCTGAGCGAATAATCATGCCCAGGTTTTGAGGGTTGGTTATGCCATCCAGGGCCAGAAGTTCATAGGTGTTTTTGTGCTCTGGGGCTGCAACCTTCTGTAAAAAGTCCTCCGCTCTGCCGTAGTGGGGCAGGGCCAGGTCGAGGGCTACACCTTGGTCCTGACGGGAATTCTTCGAAATCCGGGATAGGCCCTTGCGATCCCAGTAAGCAATTTCAATCTGGCGCTTTTCCGCCAGGGTTTCCATTCGCTGGATTAGCTGGTCGCGCCGGTTGCTGCTGGCCAGATGTAATTTATGGACGGGTACAGATAAATCCTCGAGAGCCTCGAGTACAGGCTTGCGCCCATAAATTGTCAGGAGGCTATCGAAGAAGGCTTTTTTTTCCAGGTATTCGGAGGAGTCTTTCACCGCGTTGGCTCACTCAGCAGTTCGATCAATCTGGCTGCGCTCTTAGGTGAGAGCGAGCCGCGCCGCGCCAACTCTACACAGGCGAGGCCCAGATGGCGATAGCAAAGTGCCAGTTGGCTATCTACTGAGGCAAGGCTTTCCACCTGGGCACCAACGGTTTCCACATCCCCTCTGGCAATGGGACCTGTCAGCGACTTCTCTGGTCCCAGCGTCAAATTGTTTTGCAGAGTCTGTGAAACAATCGGCGCCAATAGGCGAAGAGCACTGTCCCGCTCTATGCCAGCGGCTGCAAAGCTTTGTAAGCTCAGGTCCATCAGAGTGGTGAGGTAGTTGGAGGCGATCACTGATCCAGCGTGGTACAGAGACTTGTTAAGGGGATCAATAGCCAGTGCTTCACAGCCAATGGCTGCAAAAGCAACAGAAATAACCTCTACTGCATGACTATCCCCTTCGACAGCGACGCTGGTTTTGGCAAATGTTTGCAGCGAGGTTTCCGGTTCGGCAAAACTGTGAACTGGGTGAGCGCTGGCAATCAGGGCGGGTCTCAAGGGGGCTAGTTCTTTAGAGCTGAGAGCGCCACTGCAGTGGAATATAATAGTGCGCTCGTCGACCAGCCCGCTATCGGCAAGTTTCTGTGCAAATATAGCGATTTCACTATCGATACAACCAATCAGCCATAGGTCTGCTGAAGGCATTGCTGAGAGGGAATCGACAGCATT
This sequence comes from Microbulbifer maximicatervae (SeqCode), assembly GCF_052467825.1. Classification (NCBI taxonomy): domain Bacteria; kingdom Pseudomonadati; phylum Pseudomonadota; class Gammaproteobacteria; order Cellvibrionales; family Microbulbiferaceae; genus Microbulbifer; species Microbulbifer maximicatervae (SeqCode). Next base: position 5,194,905 of record NZ_CP174327.1, on the reverse strand, counting down.
GCCAGCACCGATAAATCGACAGGCACTTTGTCCACTCTCGAGACTGCGGTTATAAATTGACTGCACCCCAAATACACCGCTCTCCTGCCACAGCCGCCCCAGGGTTTTACCAAGGCGGCCTGCGCCAATAATGTTGAGGCTTTGCATCAGCTTCCAGCGAGGCAGTCGACGTAGGCGTTAACGGCATTCTCCAGGCCCATACTGATAGCATCGACAGTAAAGGCGTGGCCTATGGAGACTTCCTGCAAGCCCGGTAATGTGCGATAGCGCGGTAGGTTAACCAGGTTGAGGTCATGGCCGGCATTAATCCCCAGTCCCAGCTGATGTGCGTGCTCGGCGGCGGCACAGTGGGCAGAGAAAATTGTTTCCAGCTCTGGGCTCTGTTTGGCTACGGCTTCAGCGTAGGGACCTGTGTAGAGCTCAATACGGTCAGCGCCGACCTGTTTGGCCAGGCTGATCTGGTCCAGGTCTGGATCCATAAACAGGCTGACACGTATTCCGGCATTTTTAAGTTGATCAATTATCGGAACTAATCGATCGCCATCCTGTTTGAGGTCAAAGCCGTGATCAGACGTGAGTTGATCATTGGTGTCGGGAACCAAAGTGCACTGGTCCGGTTTGGTTTCCAAAACCAGTGGTATTAGGCCGGGGTAGTCCCCCAGGGGAGCGGCGAAGGGGTTGCCTTCAACGTTGAACTCTATGTTCTTGCGGCTGGCGCAGAGTTCTGCCAGGTCGCGCACGTCGCCGGGGCGAATATGTCGTTGGTCTGGACGGGGGTGTACGGTCAGCCCCTGGGCTCCGGCGTCGAGGCAAGTGCGCCCGTGGGCGATTACGTCGGGAAAATTGCCCTCGCGGGAGTTGCGGATTAAGGCAATTTTATTGAGATTTACGCTGAGAGCGATCAATGCTTATTCTCCCTTGCTGTGTTCAGCGACTGTGTTGTCGCTGGTAGTAATTCGTTTTGCGGAAAGAATCCGAATCGGAGTATTGGGAGCCTCTGGGTGCCTGCGATAAAGGCCTCGGGGTTCCCGCTCAATTTTTTCTACGATATCCATTCCCTCGATAACCTTGCCAAAAACTGCGTAGCCAGGCTTATCCTCGCTGGCATCCAGACGGGTGTTATCTACCAGGTTAATAAAAAACTGGGACGTGGCACTGTCGGGATCGTTTGTGCGCGCCATGGAAAGGGTGCCACGCAGGTTTTGCAGTCCGTTAGCTGACTCGTTGGCGATAGCCTCGCGAGTTTCTTTTCTTTGGAAATCAAAAGTGAAACCACCGGCTTGGACGACAAATCCAGGCACAACACGGTGAAAGATAATTCCATCGTAGAAGCCGCTATCGGTATAAGCGAGGAAGTTCTCTACGGTGACTGGTGCTTGCTTGGCATATAGCTCGATACGAATAACCCCAAGATCAGTTTCTAGTTTCACCTGAGGGTTTTGGGCAAATAGCGGAAGGCTGAATAGAGTACAGAAAAGAAAAATAACTAATTTACGCATCATCCGTGTCCTTTGAATGTCCGGGGTCAATCGGTTTACTACTGTGTCAGCGTATGGCTAAAGAGAAAGGATAAATATTTGGGTATCGCTGCCTGCGGGGTGCTTCTCAGCACTCCCGCAGTCGTATAGTAAGCGATTTTGGTTGTAGCGAGGGAGATCAGTTGGCCCACTCGGAATTGCGTTTGCGCGGGCGCACATGGGGGGCAATCATCGCCAGAATAGCGCCTAATGCAACGGATAGGGCACCATACAATTGCCATTTGCGGGCATCGCTACCGGACAGGCGCTGAATTTCCGCTTCCGCCATGCTTTTTTCCTGTTTCAGCAACTCGTACTGATGCAGAAGCTTTTGATGGCGATCGTTGAGCGAAATTGCGTCGGCAGAAAGGGACTTCAGGCTTTTGAGTTCGGCGGCCAATTCCTGGCTCTGCTGCTGGGCAGAGGTCAGGGCGCTATTCAGTTCGCCGTTTTCTGTCTCCAACCGGCGAACTTCTCCCCCCAGATTACCTTCCATTTTTTCAAAGCGGGCCAGGTTGGCTTCTGCGGTTGCCAGCTTTAGTTTTGCCACGGGCTCACTGACAAGGTATTGGCGTCTGATCCAGCCCTCAGTGCCGTTGGGGGTGCGCACTTTTGCCCAGCCGTCCGAGGCGGCATCTTCGAGCAGAGCCAGCTCGGTACCACTGGCCAGGCCGCGGTGCAGAATCCGGAATTCATTGCCTTTGCCAGAGCGCATGGGCACGTGAAGTTGGTCGGTAATATAGCGGGTCTCCGCTGCAAGTGCTGCTGGCGCTGAGTTCAACAGCGCTACAGCGAGCACACCGGACAGTAATTTCTTCATTGTGATGCAGCTTGTTAGTTAGAGTTTTTATCAGGGCAGTACAAGCTTGTAGGGCTTGACTGTAACCGATGCATAGACGCCAGCTTCGATATAGGGGTCACTGTCAGCCCAGGCTTTGGCCTCTTCCAAAGAGGGGAACTCAGCAATTACCAGGCTGCCGGTAAAGCCAGCTTCACCGGGCTCTTCGCTGTCGATGCTGGGGTTTGGGCCGGCGGCCAGGAGACGGCCTTCATCTTTGAGAAGGTTGAGTCGGGCCAAATGACCGGCGCGGGCTTTTTTGCGTAAAGGGAGACTATCGCTAACATCTTCACTGATGATTGCGTACCACATTGTTTTTAATGCTCTTGTTAGTTTTTTTAAGGTGTTATTGCGCAACCATCACTTCTTCCAGTTTCAACCCGGTCAGCTTGCCGATACGGGAGAATAGGAAAAAGAGTGCACCCATCAGAATCAGGGTTGATGGGATCGCAATAACCAGATATCCATAGGCGGTCATTTCGCCAAGTTCGGTGTTATAGGCCTCTGTGCCCGGCGGGCTGGTGACGATCATTTTGGCGAGAATGTAATTCAGTGCCGAGGAGAAAAAGAATGACCCGGCAACGATCCATGAAGTCTGGCGCAAGGTGCGGTCGAAGGCTGGCTGGTTACCATTGGCCTGTAATGACTCGGCGATCTTTGTCGTATTCAGGATTTGATCGTTGTAAAGCAGGGTTTTGACCAGCGGCCAGCGGGTGTAAACGGATAGTGCCGTTGCAACACCCAGTAGGCCAGGGATTGCAGCTTCCTTAATCGCAATATACTGCGGGTCCAGCTTGAGCAAGCTGATGCCGCCAGTGAGCAGGATGCCAATAAACCCGAGGGCTGAGAAGAAATTGACCTTGCCCAGGCGCAGCAGGTCGCGAAGGCCATAACCCAGTGGGAAGGCCAGGGCCACTATCAATGCCCAGGTTGGGCCCAACCAGTCATCCCCGGAAAGCTTGGTCAGTATCAATGTCGGAATAATGACATTGAAGGCGATATTGCTGAGAAACCCTTCCTTTTTAGGCTTCTCGGGAGATGTCGTGGTCGAATTCGTTTCGGTCATACTCAATTCCGGTGATAATGCCCGCTGGAAACTGATGGGGTTGATAGCCCGTTCAATTTCCCCGCTGACAAAACTACTGTCAGACTTCGGCCCTGGCGAGTCACCTGTGAGTGACTGCTAGTTCGGGCCTTATCCCTGAAAACGCCGAGTGCCGCATAGACAGCGCAATAGGGCGATTGTTCCTGAAAAGACGGATATGGCGATCTTTTTCATCGTCGAACTGAGTGAGAGCCTGTTGTTGAAGACCCTTTCAGCCGATTTGAATACAGACCTGGTAGATCTGCACTGCCACAGTACCGCGTCTGACGGTATTTTAAGTCCTGCGCAGCTGGTGTCGAGAGCGAAATCCCAAGGTGTGACGATGCTCGCCCTGACCGACCACGATACGGTGGATGGTGTGCCTGAGGCTCAACAGGAAGGTGACTGTTTGGGCGTAGATGTGGTGGCGGGGATTGAGTTCTCCAGTCTTTGGGGGCGCAGACCCGTACATATTGTAGGCCTGAACATCAATCCCGAATCGGGTCCTTTGCAAGAAGCCATTCAGCTGCGTGAGCAGTTGCGCGAGGAGCGGGCAGAGCGTATCGCGGAGAAGCTGGAAAAACGCGGCTTTAGCGGTGCCTTGGAGGGTGGACGTGCCCTGGCGGGCGACTCGGTACTGGGTAGGCCCCATTTCGCACGATGGCTAGTGGAAGCTGGGCATATAGATGATACCGGTAAGGCGTTTAAGCGTTACCTGGGGGCTGGCAAAGTAGGAGATGTGAGAGTTGAGTGGCCCCAGTTGAGTGAGACCATCGCCACTATTCACAGTGCTGGTGGTTATGCGGTATTAGCCCACCCGCTTAAGTACGGATTGACGCGCACACAGTTATTGCGACTGCTGGGAGCTTTTCTTGAAGAAAATGGGGATGCGGTAGAGCTACTGTGCGGTCGGCAAAACCCGACACAGACCCGAGAGTTAAAGAAATTGTTACTCTCGGCTGCGGAAGCAGCGGGCAAATCGATGCCATATTGCTCTCTTGGCAGTGATTTTCACCAGCCGGAGCAGCCCTGGCGTGAATTGGGTTGTGTCAGGTTGCCCGCAGACGTCGAGCCGGTGTGGAATCTGTGGCACACTCTGCACCGGGAACAGCGGGGTCACGTTTCGCTGCCCTGATTCCGGCTTGTGAATTGGGGGCCATCGTCCGGCTTTAAGCCTGGTGGATGGCAGTGAGGTATTTTCAATCGGTAAGGCTTTTGGGGGGCTTTGTGGCGCAGTTTTTTCAGATTCATCCGGATAATCCTCAAGGCCGCCTGATCACTCAGGCAGCAGAGATCGTCGCCCAAGGGGGCGTTATTGTTTTTCCCACCGATTCAGCTTACGCCATAGGCTGTCGACTGGGAGAGAAGCTGGCGGTTGAGCGCATTCGAGGAGTGCGCCAGCTGGACAAGCAGCACAACTTCACATTGATGTGCCGAGACCTATCGGAGCTGGCGACCTATGCCAAGGTCGACAACCAGATGTTTAGGTTGTTAAAGAATCATACGCCGGGTTCCTATACCTTTATTATGCCGGCGACCGCCGAGGTGCCGCGCAGGTTAATTCATCCGAAGCGCAAGACCATCGGTATTCGCGTGCCGGATAATCCCATCGCCCTGGCCCTGATTGAAGAATTGGGCGAGCCGTTGATGAGCTGTAGCCTGATTATGCCCGGCGAAGAACAGCCCCTAACCGAACCTTACGATATCCGCGATACCCTAGAGCACCAGGTGGAATTGGTTATCGATGGCGGTTTCTGCGGGTTGGAGCCCACCACCGTGATCGACCTGACGGGTGATGAGCCCCAACTGATTCGTCAGGGATGTGGGGCAACTGACGAAATACTCGGCTGAAAGCTGCGGCGCCGTGTATAATCGCGCGTTTGCACGATTGAGGGTGGGGCAGGGTGTCCAGTGATGAGTTACTAGCAGAGGTCGAGGAGCAAGTGCTGGCCGAGGTTGCGGCGAGCGATGATGAAGCTCCTGCCCAGGCTGGCGATGCGGAATCGCAGGGCCAGGACTCGGATGAGGATTCCCCCCTGGCCTTGGTGCAGGGCGAAATCTTTAACGACCTCCCGCAGGATCTCTTTATTCCACCAGATGCTTTGGAAGTTGTTCTGGAGGCTTTCGAGGGGCCTCTGGATCTCCTGCTATACCTGATTCGCCGCCAAAACCTGGATATTCTCGAGATCAACGTCTCCGATATTACCCATCAATATATGGCGTATGTGGAGATGATGACGGCAATTCGCTTTGACTTGGCCGCCGAGTATCTGGTAATGGCCGCTATGTTGGCGGAAATAAAGTCGCGGATGTTGTTGCCGCGACCGCCTGAAGCGGAGGAGGAAGAAGGCGAGGACCCCCGCGCGGCTCTGATTCGCCGTTTGCAGGAGTATGAGCGTTTCAAAACTGCGGCTGAGGATCTCGATGAAATCCCCCGTGTTGGCCGGGATGTCCATCAGGCCAATGCAGAGGCTCCCGATCGCAGTATCACACGCCCCGACCCTGAAATTGACTTGAAAGAAGTCCTGGTCGCCCTGGCTGATGTGCTGCGGCGTGCGGATATGTTTGAGAGCCACCAGGTTGAGCGGGAGAAGTTGTCCACCCGCGAGCGTATGACCCAGGTGCTGGATAAGATCCGCCACGGCCAGTTTGTGCCCTTTGTAAGCCTGTTTACCGTTGAGGAGGGTCGCCTCGGTGTCGTAGTGACCTTCCTGGCAGTGATGGAGCTGGTAAAAGAGTCGCTGGTGGAGTTGGTGCAGAATGAAGCTTTTGGCCCGATCCACGTGCGCGCTCGCGCTGCTACCCACAGTAGTGAAAGCGAAGACGGTACTGGCAGCGAGCTTGAGGATCAGACTCTCGAAGAGGTTGAAGATCCAGAGGACGCTGTAGAGGCCTCGGATAAAGCGTCGGAAATGTATTCGAGTTAGAAAATAGAAGATGACAATCGCCCCCGAATTACTGCGCAAAATCGTCGAAGGCGCCCTGTTGGCCGCTGGCCAGCCCCTCAGTGAAGAAAAACTGTTGTCTTTGCTGGACGAGGAAGAGCAACCCTCCAAGACTACCCTGAGAGATGTGCTTGAAGAAATCGCCCAGAGTTGTGCTGACCGAGGGTTTGAACTGAAGAAAGTCGCGAGTGGTTGGCGTTTTCAAGTGCCGGAAGACCTGGCCCCATGGGTGAATCGGCTGTGGGAGGAAAAGGCGCAACGGTATTCCCGTGCTACCTTGGAGACCCTTGCCATTATCGCTTATCGACAGCCGGTAACCCGTGGTGATATCGAGGATATCCGCGGCGTTGCGGTGAGTTCGCATATTGTTAAAACCCTGCTGGAGCGCGGTTGGATTAAAGTTGTGGGGCAGCGGGACGTGCCCGGTAAGCCGTCTCTCTACGCAACAACCCGGGAGTTTCTCGATTATTTTAATTTGAGCACCCTGGATGATTTGCCGACTCTGGCGGAGATCCGCGATATCGAGAGTCTGAACCAGATTCTGGAGCAGGAAGGTTTGCCTCCAGAGCCGGTTCCCGAGGAGGGGGAGTCCGAGGAGGGGGAGTCCGAGGTGGACAATAGTGCTTCGGAAGACTCTGGGTCAGAGCAAGACTCCGAGGCAGAACCCCCTACTGAAGCCCCTGCGGCTGAACACGAAGATATAGACGATGCCCTGGTAGAGGCTTTGGCTGAGGAAGTTGCTGCTGAAGCATCAGGCGCCGAGTCCGAGTCCGAAGTAGACCGCGAAGTAGCGCCCGCCGAGACGGATGCAGAGGAAGACCCAGTGGAAACTGCGGCAGCAGAGATCCAGTGGGAAATGGCGCAGGAAGACCCTGAAGATGATTTGGAGTTGGATATAGATGTTGATCTAAGTGAAGAGAGTGAACTTCACAGTGATGAGGAAAGCAGCGCTGAATCGCCGCAAGCAGAAGAAGAGAGCGAGGGCTCTCTAACGGCAACGTTACCACCCAGCAGTATGTTTGCCGAAGACGACACAGCTGAAGAGGTCGCCGAGGAGTCGGTGGAGGCAAATGCTGATGTCGATGAAGATTCCAAAGAAGTAGTACAAGTGGAAAGCACCACCCCATGAGTGATGGTACCCCGCCAGCAGGCGAGAAATTACAGAAAGTATTAGCGCGCACCGGCCTCGGTTCGCGCCGTGAAATGGAGCGCGCAATTGATGCGGGCCGCGTAACCGTAAATGGAAAAGTGGCGGAGCTCGGCGAGCGCGTAACTGACTCGGATCATATCGAGTTTGATGGTAGCCGGCTGCCTTCGGCAGAGCAGAATCGCTGCCGGGTAATACTCTACAACAAACCGGTTGGGGAAATATGCTCCCGCCACGACCCGGAGGGCCGCCCGACGGTCTACGATCGCCTGCCGAGACTGAAAACCGGCCGCTGGATTTCTGTTGGGCGCCTGGATTTCAATACCAGTGGTTTGCTGCTGTTTACCAATAGCGGAGAGCTGGCCAATAAATTAATGCATCCCTCCTCGGTAATCGACCGCGAATACTTGGTTCGAATCCAGGGTGATGTGGATGAGGAAATGAGGCGGCGCCTACTCAAGGGCGTGTTGTTGGATGATGGGTCGGCGCGCTTTACCGACATCGTAGAGAGTGGTGGTGAAGGTAAAAACCGCTGGTTCTACTGCGTAGTGATGGAGGGCCGCAACCGCGAGGTGCGTCGTCTGTGGGAGTCCCAGGGAGTTAGAGTTAGCCGCTTGAAGCGTGTGCGCTACGGCAGCGTCTTTATTCCCTCCCATGTTCGCGTCGGGCAGTGGATTGAGATGGAGCCCCGCGAGATCGATGACCTCTGCGTAACGGCGGGAATGCCGAAACTGGGCCAGCGCCCATTGACCCAGGGTGAGAAACAAAACCTGGAGCGCCAGCGCAGGAAGTTGCGCAAGTCACCGGCGCCAGCCGCGCGACGCAATCGACCGAAGTCGGTTTAAACAGAAAAAGCCCGCAAATTGCGGGCTTTTTTGTATTTCAGTAATCGCTACTCTTAATTGCTGAGTGTTATTGCTGGTTTTCCGGTGTTTCTCCTGCTTCCTCTTCATTCTGGTCTCGCAGTTCACTGGGAACACCCTGAGGGCCATCACCCATTGCATCATCCACATCGGATGGAATATCTGAAACTGAATCGGTGGAGGTTCCGCCGGAGGTGCTATTTTCAGGTGCTGTTTCAACCAGGTTTTTTAGTTTTTCCAACCCTTGTTCATAAGACTCTCCCACCATTTTTTTCACTGCCAGGCCCATCCAGCGTTCTCTGGGGCCGCCGCCGGTATCGCTGTGGAAGTTCCAGGTAAGAAGGGTGCCGCCATCCTTTGGTTCCAGCTGGAATTCTGCCGTGGCCTGGCTGCCATCACCAAAATCCAGCTTGGTGGCGACTACAGAATCTCGCTTGCTGGCGAAGATAGTTTGACTGCCGCTTCCGGCTTTGGAGTTTTCGCCGCGCCAAGTCATTTTGGCGCCGACGCCTTCCTGAGGACCGCTGTACTCATAGAGTACCGAGGGGTCGATGTGGCGCCATGGGGACCACTCGTTGAATTTGTGGAAATTATTAACGTAGGGGAAAACCACTTGTGGTGGTTTGTTGATAAATACGCTGCGATGAACAGTGACTTCGCGTGGGAATAAATATCCCGCGAGCACGAGAATTACCAAAGCAATAAGAATATAAATAATCCAGCGCATAGCGGGTTCCTTTGCTATTTGCGGGTGCAAGGAAGCAACCGCCAGAAAACTCTGGCGGTAGAGATGCTTATATTAGCTGCTGTGATGCTTAATCGTCGGCAATATGTAGCAGGGGGAGCTTAATCTCAACACACAGGCCCGCATCCCGGCTGTTTTTGGCGCTGATGCTTCCCTGGTGATGCAGGATGGTGCGCTGGGCGATAGCGAGTCCCAGTCCAAAGCCACCACTTTCCCGGGTGCGTGCACTATCTGTGCGATAGAAGGGGCGGAAAATAGCCTCCAATTCCTCATCTGCCACGCCGGAACCTGAGTCAATGACTGAGATGGTGCAGGAATCTGAGGATTCTTTAATCGACACCTTGACCCGGCCGTGCTCGGGGCTGTACTTGATTGCGTTGCGCAGGATGTTCTCCAGGGCAGCGGTCAGGGAGCTGCCCCGGGTTGCGACAAGGAGCTCTTCCCCTTCGGAGCGAATTTCAAAGGATAGCTCTTTGTCAGCAGCTTCGCTGTGGAGGTCTTCCGTCAGGGCGCTTATCAGGGCATTCACTTCCACTACGTCATCCAGGGGGCGCTGTTCCTGGCTGCTAATAGGAAGTGATAGCACGTCGGCAATAATATCTTCCAGGTAGTCCGCTGCCTTGCCGATTTTATCCAATTCTGTGTCGAGCCCGTTTATTTGCTTTTGGCGGGCGATGGCCAGTGCCACTTGCAGGCGCGCTAGTGGCGAGCGCAGTTCGTGGGAGACATCCTTGATCAGGCGGCGCTGCTCGGACATCGATTCTTGAAGCTGGGCGGTCATGGAGTCGAAGTCCAGGGCCAAGTCAGTCAGTTCATCATTTCGAGACTTTAGGGACGGGGTCACGCGGTAGTCCAGTTCGCCGGCAGCGACACGCTTGGTGGCGGCGCTCAGCTGTTCCAGTGGGCGGCTCAGGTAGCGGGCCAGCCAGTAGCAGGCTAGACCCGAGGCAATCATGGAGAGCAGCAACATCGGCCAGAAATTGCGCCACAGGAAGCGCAGCAATAGGCCTTCTTTGCTATCTCCAGCAACGACGACGATCCGCAGGGGGTCTCCGGTGCGCAGTGGTAAGAAGAAGCCTACAGTGGGCTTGTTATTTACCAGTTTGTGAGCTTCGCGATTGCGGTAATCAAGACTGTCGATCAACGAGCCCATATTTGATGGCACTTCGCGACCGAGGATGTCGTTGCCTTGTTGATCAACCGCATAAACCCGCCGTTTGACTTTTTTGGGGGCTTTCTCGAGCCAGTGCTGGAATTGTTCGGGACCGTGACGGCGGGCGATTCGCATATTTCGCATGACCTCGCGAAATAGGGCGGGGCCCTCCCAGCGTTCCTCTTGTCGGGGATCGCCGAACTCACCGAAGTGGGTAATGTAAATGGCGGCTACAACCATCACCATGGCGGTGATCCAGGCCCCAAAGAACATTTTCCAGAAGAGACTGCGCATCGTGGAAAACCTACTGCTTGCTCTGGGTGAGCATGTATCCGGCACCTCGGATATTGATAATTAGGTCGCGGCTGGCACCTTTATCCGCGAGCTTCTTGCGAATGTTACTGACATGGACATCAATGGAGCGGTCGTAGGGCATCAGCTTACGGCCAAGGGCACTTTCAGTGAGAACCTCTTTGCCAACCACTTCGCCGGCATGCTGAACCAGTACCTTGAGCACGGCGAACTCTGCGCCGGTCAGAGCCAAAGCCTGGTCGTTCCAATAACCCTGATGCTCTGCAGGTAGTAGTCGAATCTGGCCGCTGCTAAGAGTGTCGTCGCTCTCTTCAGCTTCGACTCGGCCGCGGCGGAGTACTGCGCGCAGTCGGGCCGCCAATTCCCTGGGATTGCAGGGTTTGGGCAGGTAGTCGTCGGCACCCATTTCCAGGCCGACGATACGATCCACAGTGTCCCCTTTTGCAGTAAGCATCAAAACCGGTAGGGAGCGGCTTGCTGCTGACGCCTCCTCCCTAAGTTTGCGCAGTACTTCAAAGCCATTGTGAACGGGCAGCATGACGTCCAGAACCAGAGCGTCAAAGCTCTCGCTCTGAGCGAGCTCTAGTCCCCGGCCACCATCATTGGCTGCGGTTACCTGAAAACCCTCTCCGGTAAGGTACTCCCTTAGCAAGTCGGTGAGTTCGGTGTCATCGTCAATTAAAAGGATGCGGCTCATGGCGTTCTCTCAGTTTCTGTGTGGCCATTATATGCAAAGCGCTGGCGCTGGTTACCGCTGGCGATAGGGCTTTTTACCGTTCTTAACAAATGTTTACCGGTGTTTTCCCCCGTTTACACAAGCTGGGCTTACTATGAAGTCACTGAACGCGAACATGAGGACGTAGGAATGAAATACTGGAAACAAGCAATGGGAAGCTTGGCCTTGGTAGGTGTTCTGGTTGCCCCTGCGGCACTTGCTTTCGGCGGTGGTGAAGGTGGTCAGGGGCGTGGATTTGAATATATGGTCCGCCAGCTTGAGTTGACCGAAGGCCAGCAGGCACAGTTAAAGGCCAACCGGGAGAGCAACCGCGAGGCGAGAATGGCACAGCGCGAGCAAATGATCGAGCTGCGCAAGGAATTAAATGCGGCGATTGAGTCGGGCGCTGACCAGGCGACACTGGATCAATTGGGCGAAGAGCTAGGCAAGCTAAAGCTTCAGGAGATGCAGAACCGCAACGAAATGAAAGAACAGTTTAAGGCCATTCTGACTGATGAGCAGAAGGCCAAGCTAGAGCAGCTAAAGAGTGAGCGCAAAGCGCGCCAAATGAAACGGCGCGATGAAAGCTCTGCAAGCCAGGATTCAGAGTCCTAGGCCCCCCAACCAAAGACTCCTTGTGCGATCCGCTGGGTGCACCCTTCCCCAAGGCCCAGCAGGTTCATAACCCTTAGCCCCCGCTGCCCCGGGGGCATTTTTCTTTATTCCTGCCGAAACCTGATCAGATAGGTAACTTGCTGAGCCCGGTTATTGCTGGGAGAATACGCCGCCTTGTAATTTAGTATGTAGCGGCCCGGATTGGGCGGAGAGGGTTGACTGTGAGTAAAATCGGCTTGTTCTATGGCAGTGATGAGGGTAATACCGAGTCTGTAGCTTTGCGCATCCGCGCCCGCCTTGGCGAAGACAATGTAGACCTGTTTGATATTGCCGATGTCACCCAGTTGGATATTGCTAATTATCAGTATCTTGTCTTTGGAATCCCTACCTGGGACTTTGGTCAGATTCAATCTGACTGGGAAGAGTTCTGGGAGGATGTGCAGGAAATCGATTTTAGCGGAAAGACCGTCGCTTTATTTGGCCTGGGAGACCAATTTGGGTACGGCGACTATTTCTTGGATGCGATGGGCATGCTCCACGATGTTATTGTGGAAAAAGGAGCCACTATAGTCGGTCACTGGTCCACTGAAGGCTACGAGTATGAAGCCTCAAAAGCTGAAGTCGAAGGTGAAGCAAAGTTTGTCGGCCTGGCTATTGATGAAGACCAGCAGGAAGAGATGACCACAGAGCGGCTGAATCGCTGGTGTCGGCAAATAGCTGAAGAGCTTGCGCTTGATAGTGATGTTCTTGAGTTGGATGACTGATTCGCTATGAAAAGCTCCCTGTTGTTCAGCGAGTTTTGGCCCTGGCTGGCAGAGCATACAAATTGTATCGTCAGGGCCGGAAGTAGTGATTCGGTAGTATACGATGATGATGACTACCACTGGCGCTTCACCGCTGAAGATGCCCGTACCAAGTTGGTTCAGGTAATGCGCGGTAAACGACCCGTCGCCGAGCTGTTTATTGAGCCTGAACATATAGCCGCTGTGCGTATTTCTCCCGGGGAGCGGGGAGAGTACAACTTTGATCTGGTAGCAGAAGTCCAGGGGCGCGAGCAGGTTGTTTATTACTTTGTTCTGACTCACTCACTGGAAGATGTGGATACGAAACAAAATCCCTCCTCAGCCGCTCTCCATTAAAAACATTTCGATGTTGTGGAAGTTATACTGGTCAGCCCTGTATAACTTCCGGATTAAATTTCTAATTTAAATACTACCCCTCTCTTTTATCCGCCTTCATAACCATTAATTTGAAAGTTTTTTTCCAGACAGAGCATTTTGTAAGCTGTATTTACTATAAAAGCGCTTGTTGTGAGTTCTTAACAAAGGTTTACCACAGTTATCCCCCGTTTACACGGCGGCCACTTACTATGTACTTACTGAATGCAAACGAGAGGGTTGAACGATGAAAAACTGGAAAACTGTAGTAGGTAGTTTGGCTTTGGCTGGCGTTGTAGCAGTACCAGCCGTTGGCATGGCATGTGATGGTAAAGGACGTATGGAAGGTCGCGGCCATGGACCAGAAAAAATTGCTAAAGAGCTGGACCTGACAGAAGCTCAAAAGGATCAACTGAAGGAGCTTCGCGAGTCCAACCGTGAAGGAAAAATAGCTAAGCGCGAAGAAATGCACAAAGCGTATGAAGAGTTGCGTGAAGCAATTCGTTCCGGTGCCGATCAGCAAACACTGGCAAGCCTGGGGGCCAAGATTGGCAAACTGGAAGTCGCTAAAATGCAGAGCCGCAACCAGATGCGCACTCAATTTGAATCTGTATTAACAGATGAGCAGCTCGCCAAGCTGGAAACCCTGAAGGCTGAAAAAAAGGATCGTCATATGAAGAAGTGGAAGGCATATCGCGATCATGGTTAAGTCGGTAGTCTGCTTGAGGTGACTGAGCAACTGAAAATATGTAGCCCCTAAATTAACTGGGGCTACATTTTAATTGTATTCTTTACCCTTCGTTAGACTGTTTTTCGCTAGCTCCAACACCAATATGTTGATCCAGGAACTCTAATAGTTCTGTATAGAGCTTCATTCTATTTTCTTCGGTATAAAAGCCGTGTCCTTCTTTTTTTACAAATAGAGTTTTAATCGGTTTGTTTTCTTTTCTAAATTCCTTTACTAGCATTTCTGCATGCTCTATAGGGGCTCGTTCGTCTTCCTCTCCATGAATCAAGAAAACTGGCAAATTAAGTTTGCCGGCATTGTGTACAGGAGAGTTGACTTTTAGAAAGTCCTTATCTTTACTAAGTGTCTTTTTAAGGTAAGAAATGCCGCGATCTCTTCTCTTAATATCCCCTTTTGTGTACATCATCTCCAAATCGTATACGCCGACATAACCTACAGCACATTGGTATAAATCAGGATTGCGGATAGGGTTCATCAGAGCTGAATAACCCCCAAAGCTAGCGCCATAGATGCAAATTCGATCAGGGTCCGCATATCCTTTCTCTATGGCCCAATGAACGGCGTCGGCAATATCTTGTTGAATTTTTCCTCCCCACTCCCTGAGTCCTGCTGAATAAAATCCCTGGCCATATCCAGTGGAGCCACGAAAGTTAACTTGAAGTACAAGATATCCATTTTGGGATAGAATTTGTGCATTGCGATCATACCCCCAATAATCACGTGAGTGAGGGCCGCCGTGAGGTAATACAACCATTGGATTTCGCTGATCTGGACCTTTTGGGAAGGTAAGGTAAGTTCCTATTTGTAAGCCGTCTTCTGAGGTGAAGCCATCGGCAAGCATAGGATTGAGTTGATCGGGGTGCAGCCAGTCTGCAGACGAAGTCAGAAAATCAACTGACTTGGTTTTCAAATTTACAAGATAATAATCCCCTGGCAAACGATCTCCATGTACTTTCAATACGCCAAAATCCCCGCTGGTTGTAAAGCTTGTGAAAGATATATGAAATCCTTGAAAAGCTTTTTTTAATCCCCTAAAAATAGGAGCAAAACCACTCCCTTCATCAATGAAGTGCTCTGTGGGGTAGTCTGGTTGCAAGTATACTCCTAGTGGTTTATATGAGGTTGGGGAGTAAATAATGTCATATATATCTGACTTTTCATGTTGAAAAATTCGAGAGAAAGCTTCAGATCCTGGCTTTAGTTTGACTAAGGTTTGGGTTTTGGATTCTTCAGTAATGGTTAGGTAGGCTTCACCGGTTTCTATGTCAAATCCTACTGGAGTGCCAGAGTTAAGAGACGGATTTTTAACTCTATGCCACTTATTTTCTCCTCTATAAAATAGCTGATGGTTATTGTTTTCGTCAGTACCATCTGCGAAGAGGAGGTTACCTGCTCCGTCTGTGTATGCGCGGCCGTCAACTTGTGGTAGTCTTATAGATCCTCTTTTGATACCTGTGTATATGTTGAGCCTTGCAACCTCACCCTTCGATTCTTGGTTTTTTGCCCACGGGTAGGTGGATATTAAGATTTCTTTTTCTTTGTGGATTAGAGGGTCTATAATCGTCGCATGAGCATAGGTTGTTTCGGTTTTTTTGAGTCTAGAGCCAACTTGGCGTTGGCCAGCAAGGTGTCCAAAAATATTTTTCCCTTCTGAGCCGTCGTAATTAATTGCGTAGAGAGAGCCGTAGTTTACAGGCGTTTCTAGAGCTGCCCTCCGTGATATCACTTCAGTTACAACTCTTTCATTGTTTGCCCAATAAAAGTTGCCAACTTCCTCCTTTCCCCTAAAGCGTAAAAAGCCAGTTATTTTTAGAGGGCTAATTGACATGAAGACTAATACTCTCTCCCCTTTATGTAGTTTTCTAACGGCTAGGTGCGAACCAGTTGGTGATATTTTTACCTCTTCAATGTCTGTATGTCGTATAAGGTACTCTAGTGGTAACTGGCTTGAAGATGCAAAGGTGGGCCATAAAAAGAGTATAAGTAAAATTTTACGCATAATTTCTTCCTTATGAATAATGCCGTTGATTATGCGTTAGATTGGGAAAGGAAAATAGAGAAATAGAAAGGCGGGCTTTGAAAGCCCGCCAGGGAGGTTATGGTTTAGGTTAGTTGGTACGGGTTATTAATTTTTCGCTAAGTCTTCACTTTCCCGATAAGGCTTGTGCTGATCAAACCAATATAAAATCGATGCAACTTTTGCCACTAACTGACTTGGCCTGGCAGCGATACTGTGGGATGCCCCTGGAATGCGAACCATGGCAGCGTCAACGTCATTAAGTTTTAGTGCTTGATAAAACTGTTCTGTTTCTGACATCGGTGTGCGGTAGTCCTCTTCCCCGGTTAAGAGCATGGTGGGAGTGGTAACGTTTCCGACATAGGTGAGCGGTGAGCGACGGCGGTATTCCTCAGGTTTCTCCCAGGGCATCCCTGAGAACCAATAGCTAGTAAAAAACCTCGAATAATCAGCAGTTAAAACGAAGCTCTCCCAGTTGATGACAGGCTTGGCAACAACAGCAGCCCTGAAGCGATCGGTTTTGCCAATAATCCAGGCTGTCAGTGTACCCCCACCACTGCCACCTGTAACAAAAAGCTGCTCTTCATCAATATAACCTTGAGCAATTACTGCATCGACGCCAGAAATCAGGTCGTCGTAATCCTGGCTCGGGTAGTTATGGTGAATTAAGTTGGCAAATTCATGGCCGTAGCTGGTGGAGCCACGGGGGTTAGTGTACAGAACAACATAACCAGCAGCGGCAAATAATTGGACTTCGGCGGCAAATCTGGGGCCGTAATTAGAGAAGGGACCACCGTGAATTTCCAATAGAAGGGGATACTTCTTCTCGGGGTCGAAATTGGGTGGGTAAGCGACCCAGCCCTGAACATCTCGGCCGTCAAAGCTCGATTTGTAGTTGATTTCCTCAATATTTGCCATCTCGCGCAGTGGCATCAGGTCGCCATTGAGCTCGGTGAGTGCCTGGGTTTTGCCGTTGCGCGCTAGAGCCAGTTCGGCGGGATTTTGAGGGGTTGTTTGTGTGTAGGCGATGTCCCCGCGTTTGGAGACTGCAAAATTGGCACCGGAGTATGGGCGTCCCAGCGAAAGGCCTCCAGCGTCGCTGGCCATTAGGGTTTCGCTGGAACCAATTTTCTTGATGGCAATTTTGGTGGAGCCGTGATCGTCGTAGCTATAGGCAATTCGCTTGCTATCGCCCAGCCAGTGGAAGTTGGAGATGCTGCGATCCTTGGCAGTTTTTATTTTACGGGACTCCCCGCTATTGATATCCAGAATGTGCAGAGCATGTTGTTGATATCCGAGCTTTTGATCCTCAAAACCTAAATAGGCCAGCTTCGTACCATCTGGAGACATCTGCGGGTGATGGTCGGGACCATAACGTTCGGTAATTTGCTCGATACTGCCGTTTTTTAGGCTTACCTTGTAAATTTCCGAGTTCATCAGCTCGATTTCGTGATCGGGATGGCGATTGGCTGAGAAGTAAATTGCATCGTTATTTTTACTCCAGGCGAGACTGCTGTGGTGATCGTACTCGCCTTCTGTAAGCTGGCGAGGGGTACCGCCCTCTCGAGGGATCACAAAAACCTGTACATGCCCTTGCTTTAAATAGCCCATGCCATCTGAACGATAAATGCTGCTGTCGATAAACTGTGGTGGCTTAGCCCACTCTGCGCCTTCCGGGGCACTGGGAAGCTTTACTGGCAAAGGTTTGCTTTCCGGTACGAACATAGTGAAAGCTATTTGCTTACCATCCCGTGACCACTGGATATTGGAGGGGGATTTTGGCAGGTGAGTAATCTGCAGATTTTGGCCATTATCTAACCACAGCAGGTGGATCTGCGGGCTGCCACTGCGGGTGCTGATAAAAGCGATGGTCTTCCCGTCTGGGGATAGCTGTGGGGAGTAATCGGAGTAGTCCCCAGAGGTCAGAGGGCGGTGATCTTTGCCATCGGTACCGATACGCCAAAGGTTCGCGCGCTTGCCGTCTTTCATTTTGTTCATTGAGTTGCGGACGTAATAAATACTTTTCCCGTCACTGCTGAACTGAGGGCTACTCGCGTATTCGAGGTTAAATACATCCTCGTAACTAAAATTGGGTAGTTGGTTATCAGCGAGCGCAGGGCTGGCGATAAACATCGCTGCGACAATTTTTATTAGCCGGTTCATGATCTTTAGGCTCCTCCTTCTTGTTTCCTAGAGGATACCTGAGGAAGGGGGGGGTAAAGGGAGTGATCCGTTGACTGGTGTGCTCGATGGGATAATCCGTGATGGAGCAGCAGGATGGCTGACCTGCTACTCCGTTATTTGGCCGAATATACCTGTAAAATTTTGAATTAGTTGGTTGCTAAGTCCTCGCTTTCATTTTCTCTATCGGGTTTGTGTTGATCAAACCAGTAGAGGGTCGAAGCTACTTTAGAGATTCTCTTGCTGGGTCTATCGGAAAAGTTATGGGATGTGTTTGGAAGGCGCACCATAGCCGCCTCTACATCATTTAACTTTAGTGCTTGGTAAAACTGTTCGGTCTCAGATATCGGGGTGCGATAATCGTTTTCTCCGGTCAATAGCATGGTCGGTGTAGTGACATTGCCAATATATGTGAGTGGAGAGCGGCGTCGATACTCCTCGGGGGCCTCCCAAGGCATCCCGGAAAACCAGTAGCGAGTAAATATTTTGGAGTAATCGGCAGTTAGAACAAAGCTCTCCCAATTGATTACCGGTGCGACAACTACCGCAGCCCTGAATCGTTCAGTTTTACCAATAATCCAGGCCGTCAGTGTGCCGCCGGCACTCCCACCTGTGACAAATAATTGATCCTCATCGATATAGCCTTGGGCGATAACTGCATCGACACCTGCCATTAGGTCATCGTAATCCTGGCTAGGGAAGTTGTGATGGATCAGGTTGGCAAACTCATTGCCGTAGCTGGTAGAGCCACGAGGGTTAGTGTAGAGCACGACATAGCCTGCGGCGGCAAATAGTTGCATTTCGGCAGAAAAGCGCGGGCCGTAGTTAGATAGTGGGCCACCGTGAATCTCAAGTAACAGGGGGTATTTATTTTGGGGGTCGAAATTTGGGGGGTAGGCTATCCAGCCCTGGATATTGCGACCATCGAAGCTGGATTTATAGTTGATCTCTTCCACATGGGCCATATTGCGTAGAGGTATCAAATCACTGTTGATCGCCGTGAGAGTTTTTATCTTGCCGCCACGAGAAATTGCAAGTTCTGCGGGAATTTGAGGTGTGGTTTGTGTATAAACTACGTTTCCATGTTTGGAGACAGCAAAATCTGAAAAACTATAGGGCGCGCCTAGTGTCAGTCCACCGGCGTCATCCGCTATCAAGGTTTCCTTTCCGCCAATTTTCTTAATGGCAATTTTGGTTGAGCCATGATCGTCATAGCTGTAAGCAATATGCTTACTGTCAGCGAGCCACTGAAAATCGGAAACGCTACGATCGCTGGCAGTTTTTATTAGCTGGTTTTTTCCACTAGCGAGGTCGATCACTCGCAAAGTGTTTTGGTGGTAGGAAAACCGCTGATCTTCAAAGCCTAAATATGCTAGCTTTCTTCCGTCGGGTGAGATTTGAGGTTGAAAATCGGGGCCAAATCTTTCGGTTACTTGCTCAATATTCCCATCGTCGATATTTACCTTGTAAATTTCTGAATCCAGCAGTTCAATTTCATGATTTGGGTGGCGATTTGCTGAAAAGTAAATGGCCTTATTATTTTTGCCCCAGCTGAGTTGGCTATTGTGCTCGTAGTCCCCACTGGTGAGCTGGCGGGGAGTACCTCCTTCACGGGAAATCATGAAAACCTGTGAATTGCCCTGCTCTAAGTATCCCTGGCCCTCAATGCGATATAAGCTCTTGTCGATAAACTGAGGTGTTTCCTCCCACTCGCCCCCTTCTGGTGGTGTGGGAAGCTCCACTGGCAGCGGTTTGCTCTCGGGCACGAACATGGTGAAGGCGATATGCTGACCATCGTGTGACCACTGGATATTTGATGGGGCTTTGGGTAGATGGGAAATTTGCTCACTTTTACCATTATCCAGCCACAATAAATGTATCTGGGGCTTTCCACTCCTGTCGCTGATAAAGGCAATGGTTTTTCCATCTGGAGATAGATGTGGCGAGTGGTCGTGAAAATCTCCCGAAGTTAAGGGGCGATGATCTTTGCCATCATCGCTGATATACCAGAGGTTTGCCCTTGTGGTATCTGCCATTTTGTTCAGGGAGTTGCGCACGTAATAAATATTTTTATCGTTAGTGCCAAACTGTGGGTCGCTGGCGTACTCCAGGTCGAAAATATCCTCGTAGCTAAAATTGGGTGAATGTTCATTTGTATTTGCGTGGGTGGAAAATGCCGGGCTTGCAATAACTGCCGCAGCGATAAACTTTATAAACCTATCCATGGTCCGTGAGCTCCTTTTTATTATTAGATGCAGCATACCGAAGGGGTGTCAACAGAGGAGATAAATACGCTGAAGTGTAGTATTGAAGGGATAGTCAGTTTATTTGGCGGATAAACCTTTTGGAGTTTTACTTTCTCAAAAAGGAAAGCCGCGGCAGATCAAAATTAAACTTGGTGCTTTCGTCTTTTTTGAGCCTGTAAAATAAGCCAGATTAATCGAAATAGTAGCTATGTTAATACTTTCCGATAAATATCTTTGAGGGTATCAAACTGGTCGATCCCAACCATTTCGTCACACTGTGTGAATAGTAGTTTTTCGGGTTCTAATTCGGTAACCACAATTCTGGTGGGCACGGTACTAATGGGACCTGGGTGTGTATTGGGCTAACGGAACAAAGGGTGACCTACCACTACGATAATAGCGGCTGTATTGAAAAGGAGGTGAACTACGGTACTTGGTGGCTTTAGGTTTCACTCTGCCATGTGTTGGCCGTTTCCTCTACGAAACTTCGATAGCTTCGCGGGCCCTGCGGCAAAAGTGCGGCCTGAGCCTCGAGATCTTCCTGATGGATTGGATGGCCGTTTGTTTTGAACCAGCGATGCATGACCAGAAGATCGAAATTCAGCCACGGAGGCACCATGGTTTCGATGCTGTTGGCAAATTCTTCCGGCGTTAGGTCAGGGTAGATGACGGCGTGACCAAGTGCTATGGACCAGAGTGCGGCGGTTTCATTGCCGTTAGGGGCATCCAAACTCGACAAAAGAAATACTTCGTTCTTCGCCCTTATGTCTAAGAGTGCTGACGCTGCTGCGAGCGCAACATCACGGATATCAATACGTGCAACCGGGTGGGGCCCCAACGGCGTTGCATAAGCACCTGCAGTGATCACATCCTTCTGAACAAGATCATTCTGAGCGAAGTAGGTGGGCCGTAGTATCGTGTGCGCGATCCCACTTGCTCGCAGCGCTGTTTCAATAGCGAATTTTCCACCCGCATGGGGAATCATCGGTGCGCGAACTGCAAGATCGCTCGATAGATAAACGATGTGCCTGGGGGGTGATTCAGCGGCGATCGCCAGTGTGGAGAGGCCTTGATGGGTCTCCTTGGGACTATTTGCGATGAGTAGAAAGACACTCTCAACTCCCTTAAATGCGGACCTCAGGGTGGGAGGGTCGTCCATATCGGCAATGACTGTATCAATATCACCGGGGAGACTTGCGGCATAGGCAATCGATCGTGTGGCGACCCGGATTTTTGCTCCACTCGCATACAAGGTCGGAATGAGGGCCCGGCCGACGTTTCCTGAGCCACCAAAGATAAGGATGGTCATCGATGTAATCCATTGATGCTCAGGGCCAGACTGCGCAAAAGAATGCGCGAAAAGGTTTGTCGGCGTGCCACCCTACCGGGGCATTCAATGGTATGAAGAAGCTATCACCGGCGAGGAAGGTCTCCTCGCCGTTTGATGTTGTGACCCGTACCGACCCCTCCAGCATACATATCAGCTCGCTCCGACTGAAATCTGTGATATCGCAATGACAAGGGCCGGATATTAATGTGCCGACCTGGATCCTGCCATCACCAGACTCGTATGCCAGATGCCGGGCTTGGTGTGGCTCTAGAGCGCTGAGACTGGTCTCTCTGCAGTCGTCTTCTGAAATATTTGGAAGCGGGCGCACGACTCTCAGCTTAGACGGATCAGTCTCTGCAGGATACTCATCATTGAATAAATTGATAAAGTACTTGCGGTAGTATACCGGCATGTCCCATGCGCAATTAAGGCCTTGCGGGAGGAAAAATGGCTCTCCAGCAGAGATAACTTCTTTGTGTTCTGTTTCGTCGATAATGCCGACGTGGTCCTCGATCAGAAGCATGAACTCAAAGAGTGGATAGGGATTGAGCCCTGTGCTGCTTCCGCCAGAGCAATCCCAGGTCCCAGTGCAGAGGCCGTTTCGCTCAAAGGCTTTATACCCTCGCTGGATAGGTGTCGGGCCGGTAAGAAAAGAGGGAGGGATGACAGCCCAGGACTCAAGGCCTTCGCCACTTGGGTTGTGCGGGTCCAACTTGATTACGCTTTTCATGGCGTCTTTCTCGAGGGCTCGAGTTGGTGGCAGGAGCCGCGCGACTCGAGAATCAGTGAGCGGTTGGTGGTCGTCGGCGCGATTCACTAAGTATTTCTGCCGCAACTCATTTAGTAGTTTAATCCAACTTGGCGATAGATGTTGCTCTCGATAAATTGTGTCGGCCCGAGACACCCTGCACGGTCTGGAGCAATGGGATGTTGTATTGGCAGAGTTGGCAAATATGCTGAATAGTAATATTCAAGAGGTAGCCAATTGTTGGCAAGATAAACCTACTGGAGTTTTACTGCCCCAGCCATGAAAGCCGGGGCCTCTCAAAAGAATACTTTGAGCTTTCGCCCTTTTCGAGCCTCTAGGGGGGCGGATCAATTTAAGTGAGTAGCTCTTTTAAGACTTCCCGATAAATATCTTTGAGGATATCCAGGTGGTCGGCCTCAACCCTTTCGTCCACTTTATGAATGGTGGCATTTACCGGTCCCAGTTCTACGACCTGGGCTCCGGTAGGGGCAATAAAACGGCCATCGGAAGTGCCGCCGGCGGTTGATAGCTCCGTTTTTTCCCCGGTGATGGTGAGAATTGCCTGCTGGGTTGCCTGAACCAGTGGGCCTGCGGCAGTGAGAAAAGGCAATCCGGATAATTTAAAATTCGCCTCGTACTTGAGGTTGTGCTTATTCAGGATTGCGCGGGCCCGAGTCTCAAGGTCTTCGGCTGTTAATTCAGTGGAAAAACGCCAGTTGCAGAGTAAATCCACTTCGCCGGGAATAACATTGGTTGCGCCGGTGCCGCCATTGATATTGGAAACCTGGAAGCTGGTTGCGGGGAAGAATTCATTCCCCTGGTCCCACTCTTCGGCAGCGAGCTCGGCGAGAGCAGGGGCCAGGGTATGTATCGGATTCTCGGCCAGGTGAGGGTAGGCTACATGGCCTTGGGTGCCGAGAACTTTTAGTTCCAGGCCGAGTGAGCCCCTGCGCCCATTTTTTATAATATCGCCAACCCGTTCACTACTGGATGGCTCGCCGACGATACAGCAGTCAATCTTTTCTCTCTGCTCCTCGAGCCACTCGACAACCTTAACGGTGCCGTTTGTTGCGGGGCCCTCTTCGTCGCTGGTGATCAGAAATGCTATGCGACCAATGTGGTCTGGGTGTGCCGCAATGAACTCCTCACAGGCAACCACCATGGCTGCCAGGGAACCCTTCATGTCCGCCGCACCGCGGCCATATAGAAAACCGTCGCGAATTTCAGGCTCGAACGGGGGGCAGCTCCAGTTTTCTTCTGGGCCTGTGGGTACGACATCGGTGTGTCCGGCAAAGGCGAGCAGGGAGCCTTCACTAGAGCCATCGCGTACTGCCCAAAAATTATCGGTGTCACCTCTGCGCAATTTTGTTACCTGGAATCCTATTTTTTCCAGGCGCTGGATCATAAGGTCCATACACCCCGCATCTTCGGGGGTGACAGAGCGGCGGCGAATCAGGTCGAAAGCGAGTTGGAGGGTGGGAGTCACTTGGGCTTTCCTTGTATAGGGAGATGGGCCGCAAAGAGGCGGCTAGAGGGGTGGGATGCAGCAGTGCGGAACTGAAGTTCCGCACTGTGCAATTTTAATTGCTGTGTAGAGCTTCATTGAGCTCGATAGCACTCTTGTTGGTGAGACATTCCACTGCACCATTAGTGGAGTTACGGCGGAATAGTAAATCGGATTTTCCGGCCAGGTCTCTGGCCTTGATGTGCTCTACCAGCTTGCCGCTGTCATCGAGCAGGGCGATTTTAGTTCCAGCGGTAATGTAGAGCCCAGCTTCTACTGTGCAGCGGTCGCCAAGGGGAATGCCGATGCCGGCATTAGCGCCGAGTAGGCAGTTATCGCCTACCGAGATAACGATATTCCCGCCGCCGGAAAGCGTGCCCATGGTGGAGCTGCTGCCACCGAGATCGGAACCGGCGCCGACAAATACCCCGGCGGAAATACGGCCTTCAATCATACCGGGCCCTTCGGTGCCAGCATTAAAGTTAACAAAGCCCTCGTGCATGATTGTGGTGCCTTCCCCAAGGTATGCGCCCAGGCGCACTCGTGCGGTGTGTGCGATACGAACCCCAGCCGGTACTACGTAGTTGGTCATTTTGGGGAATTTATCCACGCAGGAGACATCCAGGTACTCACCTTTGAGTCTTGCATCCAGTTGTCGCTGCGGTAATTCCTCGAGATCAATGGCTCCCTGGTTGGTCCAAGCGACATTAACCAGTTTGCCAAAAATACCGTCGAGTTTGGTCTCGTGGGGTTTTACCAGGCGGTGGGAGAGAAGATGTAGCTTTAGGTAGGCCTCCGGCACTGACTGCGGGGCTTCGTCAGTAGCCAAAATAACTACTGCGAGAGGTCTTTGAGAATTGGCGAATTGCTGCAGGATTTCCGCCTGGTCAGCGGCGCCTGCACTGTGGAGAGCATCGGCTAATTTCTGTAGCTGGGTGGAGTCCAGAGGCAGGCTGTGATTTCCCTCTGCCACGCCCAGAGTTTCAGCAACTGCGTTAGCGATTTCTGCGCTGGGTTTAAACAGGGGTTTGGGGTAGTAAACTTCGAGCCAGTCGCCCTTGCTGTTACAAGTGCCGACACCAAAACCGATGCTGTAAATATTGCTCATGGTGGTTATCTCCTAATTCGACTAGCTTTGCAGTTGTTCGAAGGTCGCCTCTTTAAAACCGAAAAGGGTTTCCTTTGAGGTGGTGGTGACCGGGCGTTTGATTAAGGTAGGGGTCGCACTGGCCAGATCTAAGGCGAGTGCATTGTCCATTTCGTTTTTCTGTTCATCGCTCAGTTCACGCCAGCTCGTTGAGCGGCGATTTAGGACCTCTTGCCAGCCAAATTTATCCAGCCATCCTTGTAGGGGGACATCTTCCATGCCGTCTACGCGAAAATCGTGAAAGCGATAATCGACTCCATTTTTCTCCAGCCATTTGCGGGCTTTTTTTACGGTGTCACAGTTTTTAATGCCGTACAGAGTAATCACGGTTACGCCTTTTTGGTTTTCTTGGGGTTTTTACGGTTGGGGTAGCAGGTTGTGCAGATTTCACAGACGGTGCCGTCGCAGCCCCGCGCAGAGCAGAACTCGCGACCGTAGAAAATAATCTGCAGGTGCAATTTATTCCACTTGTCTCTTGGGAACAGCCGCTTCAGGTCTTTTTCCGTCTGGGTGACATTTTTGCCATTCGTCAGGCCCCAGCGCTGGGCCAATCTGTGAATGTGAGTATCGACGGGAAACGCCGGGTGCCCAAAAGCCTGTGACATAACCACGCTCGCCGTCTTGTGTCCGACCCCGGGCAGGGTCTCCAGTGCGGCCATATTCTCGGGCACTTCGCCATGGTATTCGTTGATCAGGATCTGCGAGAGCTTGCTGATGGCTTTGGATTTTTGCGGTGAGAGGCCACAGGGACGAATGACTTTTTGGATCTCCTCTACTGGGACCTGCGCCATATCGCTGGGATTGTCTGCCAGCTGCCAGAGCGCAGGGGTTATCTGGTTGACCCGCTCATCGGTGCATTGAGCGGAAAGGAGTACCGCAACCAATAGGGTATAGGAGTCTTTGTGATCGAGAGGAACGGGAGTTTCCGGGTAGAGTTCCTCCAGGCGCTGCAAAATATAAGTGACGCGCTCTTGCTTGAGTAGATTTTTTACTGCCATTGTTAAGATATGCCTGGGCGTGGAGTTCCTGTATGTGCTCGAGTTGTCAGTTGTTCTTGAAAAGTGAATTGGCCTTACCTGCAAAATGCCTTTATGCGGTGCGCTGCGTCGATGCACTCTTGCAGTGTCGCTACCAGTGCCAGACGCACATACTCGCGACCGGGGTTCAAGCCGATGCTATCGCGGGCGAGAAATGCACCGGGAAGTACCGTGATATTTTGCGCCTCGTAGAGTTCCCTGGCAAAACGCTCACCATCCCCGACCTTGGGCCATAGGTAAAAGCTTGCCTGTGGCTGCTGTACCTCTAGGCAGCCGTCGAGAATTTCGAGAACTGAAGAAAACTTTTCACTGTAAAGCGCGCGATTCTGGCGGACGTGTTCCTCATCCTGCCAGGCTGCGATCGAAGCATATTGATTGGGCAGCGGCATGGCGCAGCCGTGATAAGTTCGATAGAGCAAAAACTTTTGCAGCAGATCGGCATCACCGGCGACGAAGCCCGAGCGAAGCCCGGGTAGGTTCGAGCGCTTTGATAGACTGTGGAATACTACACAGCGGCGAAAGTCTGTTCGCCCCATTTCCTCGCAGGCCTGTAATAGTCCTACCGGCAGTGATGACTCGTCAAAATACAGCTCCGAATAACATTCATCGGAGGCGATGGTGAAATCGTAGCGGTCTGCCTTCTCTATTAGCTGTTTGAAATCTTCAGCTTCGTGAAGAGCGCCGGTGGGGTTGCCGGGAGAGCAGAGGTAAAGCAATTCGCATTGCTGCCATACCGATTCCGGCACGGAGGTGAAATCCGGTTTGAATTGGTTTTCCGCCACACAGTTAATAAAGTGCGGCTGCGCCCCGGCGAGAAGGGCCGCGCCCTCATAGATCTGGTAGAAGGGATTGGGCATCAGGACTTTGCTGCCTGCGGAAACGGTCGCCTGGGCGAATGCAAAAAGTGCTTCCCGGGTCCCGTTGACCGGCAGCACCTGGCTATCTGCGCTCACATTGGATAGCTGAAAACGCTGGCTCAGCCAATTGGCGATCGCCTGCCGCAGGGGCTCTATTCCCTTGGTCAGTGGGTAGGCGGCAAGTTTGTCCAGGTGTCGAACAAGCTCTGCACTGACAAACTCCGGTGGCGCATGCTTGGGCTCACCGATGGACAGTGCAATATGCGGCTTGTCCGCCGCTTGGAGGCCCTCTTTCAGGGCTTGCAGCTTGGTAAATGGATAGGGCTGCAGCTGTTCCAGATTTGGGTTCATGGTCGTGAGCGGGCCTCGGGCGTTTTTTCGGTTAGGCGTCTTGGTTGTTCAGTTCCAGGCAAATGGCTTTTTCCAGTGCGCCGTTGGCCTCGATGTCGGTAAGTGGTGATCCCTCGGCGTCGGTAATGTGAAAAATATCTTCGACTCGTTCGCCGAGTGTCGAAATTTTTGCATTGTGCAGGCGCAGATCGTGGGAAATAAAAATTCGCGCGATGCGGGCCAGCAAGCCGGGTCTGTCGGCACTGGTAATTTCCAGGGTGCTGTAATGATCGCCGGGTTCAGTTGAGAGATGAGCCTGGCTCTTCAATTCAAACATTTTAAGGCGGCGGGGCGTACGTCGCTGAATGATCTTTGAGTAGTCCTCAACCAGGGCTAATTCCTGCTGTAGTGTGTCGCGAATCTGCGCTAGGCGCTGGGGTTCGTCCAGTAGCGGTTGGCCCGCTTCATCCAGCACGTAAAAAGTATCCAGCGTATAACCGGAGGCAGAGTTGTACAGGCGCGCATCGTGGACGTTCAGGTTGAGCATATCCAGCCCGGTAACCGCTGCGGCAAATACGTTGGCTCTATCAGGCGTGTAGACAAAAACCTGGGTAGCGCCGTCGTGCTCGCCAGGCCCCGAGTTTCGCGTTAAAACCAGGGTGTCTTTTTGGCTGGTGTCGGGGCTGCTGTGCAGTTCGTGGATGGCCGAAGTGTGCCAGGTGATATTGTCAGCGGTTTCGCGAACAAAATAGTCATCCCCCATTTGTGCCCAGATATTTTCCACCGAAGCTTGCGGAAGTCCCATAGCGTCCAGTTTTTCCATTGCCTGGCAGCGGGTTTCCTCGATGATTTCTTCCCGGTCGATGGGGTTTTCCAGGCCTCGGCGCAGGGCGTGCCGGGTGGCCTGGTAGAGCTGGCGCATCAAACTGGCCCGCCAGCTGTTCCAGAGTTCCGGGTTGGTGGCATTGATATCTGCGACTGTGAGGGCGTACAGGTAGTCCAGATGTTCGCGGTCACCCATTTCACGGGCGAAAGCGTGCACGACTTCGGGATCACTGATGTCCTGCTTCTGTGAAACCTGGCTCATCAATAGATGCTTTTCTACAAGCCAGCAAACCAGACGCCGGTCGCGGGCGGGCAGGTGGTGGCGCTGGCAGAATTCCGCTGCATCCACAACGCCCAGTTTGGAGTGGTCGCCACCGCGTCCTTTGGCGATATCGTGGTAGAGACCGGCAATATACAGCAGTTCCGGTTGGCGCATGCGCTCGAGAATTTCCGCTGCAATCGGGAATTTTTCCCGCGCCTCGGGGCTCCGGAAGCTGCGCATATTGCGCACAACTTGCAAGGTGTGCGCATCCACGGTGTAGATATGGAATAAGTCGTGCTGCATTTGCCCGGTTACCTGCCCAAATTCTGGTAGGTATCGCCCGAGAATGCGGTAGCGGGTCATTCGGGATAGCTGGGTTGACAAGCCCCGGGGTGAGCGAAGCAGCTGCATAAACAACTGGGTATTTTTCGGATCTGCGCGGAACTGGTCGTCGATCAGGTGTCGGTGTTCGCGAATCAGGCGGATGGTGGAGGCCCGTACTCCGCTAATATCCGGGTTGTTGGCCATCAGCACGAAGATCTCTAGCAGGGCCGAGGGCTCCTGGTTAAATACCTGGGGGTGGGTAACCTCAATATTGCCGTCGCGCAGCTGGAATCGCTCATTTAGCGGAATGACCAGCTGGCTGCCTTTGCGCTGAAGGATGGCTTCGCCGAGATATTGGAGAAGTACATCGTTCAATTCCTGCAGTGCCATCACGATGCGGTAGTAGTTGTGCATAAACTGCTCAACGGCGAGCTGGGTGTCGCTATCCACATAACCGAATTGCTTCGCCAGCTCTCTTTGATAGTCAAACAGCAGTCGCTCTTCCGCGCGGCCGGCGAGCAGGTGCAAGCCGTAGCGCACACGCCAGAGGAAGGTTTCCCCGGACTGTAATATGGCGAACTCTTCCTCGGTAAAAAATGCCTTGCCCTGCAGTTGCTTCAGGGTGCGTACTTGGAAAAAATATTTGGCAACCCAGGCAATTGTCTGGATATCCCGCAGGCCCCCGGGAGAGTTCTTAATATTGGGCTCGAGAATATATTCAGCAGCCTGCTGATTGCTGTGCCGCTTTTTCTGTTCGGCGAGCTTGGCCTTGAAGAATTCTTCGGTGGGCCAGAGCCTTTTGTGTTCCATTTGTGCAGTTAGCTGCTCGCCAACAGTACTGTCGCCGACAACTGTGCGGGACTCAGTGAGGTTGGTGGCCACGGTGATGTCCTTCGCGGCCAACTCCAGGCACTCCGCGATATTTCGTACAGAGTGGCCGATATCCAAGCCCAGGTCCCATAAAAAGGCTACCAGGCGCTCTATGTTGTCGATGGTATCCGGGGTTGGGTGATCGCTGGAGAGGATGAGTAAATCGATATCGGAGTGGGGGTGCAGCTCTCCGCGCCCGTATCCGCCCACAGCGAGAAGCCCGATACCGTCTCTCCACTCGAACTGGTGCCAGGCGTAATGCAGAAGGCAGTCCACAAACAGGGCGCGCTCGTGTACCAGTGTGACAACGTCCTCTCCTTCGCGAAAGCGCTCTGCCATTTGCCGTTCGGCTGCGCCGACAGCATCTTTGAATATCTCCAGAGTGGGTTTGTCGCCGGAGCTTAAATCCCTGCGAAAACGAGACTGATCAAAGAAAAACAGGGGGCGTTCAAAGTAGGGAGGGCTGACCGGCTGCATGGGAAGTCCGTTTTGCTCTTGGGCTGCCGCAGGTGGGGGCGGCTTGGGTTCGGTTTGCGGAGATTCGCTACTGTGGTGCCGCGAGTAACGTACTTATTTCTCGCGGCACTGTCAGTACGGCTTTAGAAGTTCTCCTCGCTGCGCGCTGTGAGCACTTCTACACCGTCGCTAGTCACTGCCATGGTGTGTTCCCATTGAGCGGAGAGACGGCGGTCCTTGGTTACCGCAGTCCAGCCATCTCCCAACACTCGCGTGGCCGCTTTGCCTGCGTTAATCATGGGTTCAATGGTGAAGGTCATGCCCTCTTTAAGCTCTTCACCAGTTCCCGGCTGACCGTAGTGAAGAATTTGTGGGTCTTCATGGAAGACGTCGCCGATGCCGTGTCCGCAGAAGTCGCGTACCACTGAGTAATAGTTTTTCTCAGCGTGCTGCTGGATGACGTGGCCAATATCGCCGAGGGTAGTGCCGGGGCGGACAATTTCGATGGCTTTGTACATGCACTCCTGGGTGATTTGTACCAGGCGTTCAGCGTGGGCGGCGGGCTTGCCGGCAAAGAACATCTTGCTGGTGTCACCGTACCAGCCATCTTTGATAACGGTCACATCGATATTAATGATGTCGCCCTTCTTGAGAATTTTGCTCTCGGAGGGGATACCGTGACACACCACTTCGTTGACGGAAGTGCATATAGATTTTGGGAAGCCGCGATAACCGAGGCAGGCTGGGATCGCTTTCTGTACCTTCACGATGTGTTCGTGGCAGCGTCGATCCAGTTCTTCGGTAGTGACTCCTGGAACGACATACTCGCCAATCATTTCCAGCACCTCTGCGGCGAGGCGGCCTGCGGTGCGCATCTTGGCGATTTGTTCTGGGGTCTTAATGGCTGAGGTCATGCGTATCCTTTGTTTCTGGGTTGGGGCGGGTAGCGCCCAAGAGGCGGGCTATTGTAGCGGATTGCTGGCTGTAGGACACATTTTGCCGCTATTGGCGCAAGGATGGCCCAGGTGTCCCGCCAATAGCATTAAGGCGTGATCATTTGCGCGAAATCGGTGCCAATTCTTCACTATGAGGTGCACTTGTGGTATAAAGCGCGCCGCCTGGGGATACTCCCTGGGCGAGTAAAAGCCGCACACGCATCGACACATGTGTCTGGGTGCCCTGAAAGGGGTTGACGCATGGGATACGTGGAGGACTAACCCGTTTATATAGAGGTTTATTATGCCGCAAGTAAGTATGCGCGATATGCTGCAGGCTGGTGTTCACTTTGGTCACCAGACCCGCTACTGGAACCCGAAGATGGGTCAATTCATCTTTGGTGCCCGCAACAAGATTCACATCATCAACCTTGAGCACACTGTACCGGCTTTCAACGAAGCCCTGCAGATCATCAAGGGCATGACTGCTCAAAAGAAAAAGATTATGTTTGTTGGCACCAAGCGTGCTGCACAGAAGTCTATCAAAGAGCAGGCAGAGCGTTGTGGCCAGCCTTACGTCAGCAACCGCTGGCTGGGTGGTATGCTCACCAACTACAAAACCATCCGCGCTTCCATCAAGCGTTTCCGTGAGCTGGAAGCCCAGTCTCAGGACGGTACTTTTGAGAAGCTGACCAAGAAAGAAGCTCTGATGCGTACCCGTGCCATGGATAAGCTTGAGCGCTCCATCGGTGGTATCAAGGATATGGGTGGCCTGCCTGACGCGATCTTCGTAATCGACGTTGAGCACGAGCGCATCGCTATCCAGGAAGCTAACAAGCTGGGTATCCCCGTAATCGGTGTTGTCGACACCAACAGCGATCCCGCTGGTGTTGATTACGTGATCCCCGGTAACGACGACGCTATCCGCGCAATCAAGCTGTACACCACAGCTGTAGCCGACGCAGTACTTGCCGGCGCTGCAGAGGCTGGTAACACCGTTGCGAAGGACGAGTACGTCGAAGCTAACGATGACGAAGCCGCTGCAGAGTAATTTGCAGGGCTAAGTGGTGTAACACAGTCGTTTTACACTGCGAACTCAAAAAGGGGCCCGAATTACGGCCCCTTTTTTCTAATTTTTAGTGACAGAACCCCGAGGATTGAATCATGGCGATTACCGCGTCTATGGTAAAAGAACTGCGCGAGCGTACCGGCCTGCCGATGATGGAGTGTAAGAAAGCTCTGACGGCTGCTGATGGCGACATCGAAAAGGCGATTGAAGACCTGCGCAAAGCCTCCGGCCTGAAGGCCGCTAAGAAAGCTGGCCGCACCGCTGCTGACGGCGTTGTTGCCGCTAAAGTTGCAGAAGACGGCAGCTACGGCGTACTGGTTGAAGTGAACTCCGAGACTGACTTCGTTGCTCGCGATGAAAACTTCCAGGCGTTTGTTGCCAAGGTTGTGGAGAAGGCATTTGCCGATCGCCAGCAAGACGTAGCTGCCCTGATGGAAGGCGAGCTGGAAACTGCTCGTGAAGCACTGGTTCAGAAAATCGGTGAGAACATCGGCGTGCGTCGTATCGAGCTGGTTGAAGCCCCAGTTGTAGGTGCTTACGTTCACTCCAACAACCGCATCGCTGCCCTGGTAGCTCTGAGCGGTGGAGAGATCGAGCTGGCTAAAGATGTTGCCATGCACGTGACTGCGGTTAACCCGCAGGTGAACAAGCCGGAAGATATGCCTGCTGACGTCCTGGAAAAAGAAAAGGACATCATCAAGGCTCAGCCGGATATGGAAGGCAAGCCGGCTGAAATCGTAGAGAAAATGATGGGTGGCCGCATCAAGAAGTTCCTGAAAGAGAACAGCTTGGTAGAGCAGCCTTTTGTTAAGAACCCGGACGTAAGCATTGGCAAACTGGTTAAAGATGCCGGTGCCGATGTGGTTTCCTTTGTTCGCTACGAAGTGGGTGAAGGTATCGAGAAGGAAGAGGTGGATTTCGCAGCGGAAGTTGCGGCCCAGGTTAAGTCCTCTTCTTAATCGCATATTATTGGGTGCCCTCGGGCACTCAATCGCAGTGGGGTGCTTCCGCTGGGGTTTCTTGCCCACAGTGGAGCACCCCTCTGTGTAAATGACTGAAATTGTTGTAATGTTCAGCGGCAAGGCCTGGCCACTAACAGGTACATTGAAGGGGACTAACGAATGCCCGGTATTAAAGACCGCAAGTATAAGAGAATTTTGTTAAAGCTCAGCGGCGAAGAGCTGATGGGTGATCAGGGTTTCGGTATCAGTCCCAAGGTGCTGGACAAAATGGCC
The DNA here is from genome assembly GCF_052467825.1 of Microbulbifer maximicatervae (SeqCode). Taxonomy (NCBI): domain Bacteria; kingdom Pseudomonadati; phylum Pseudomonadota; class Gammaproteobacteria; order Cellvibrionales; family Microbulbiferaceae; genus Microbulbifer; species Microbulbifer maximicatervae (SeqCode). The sequence goes on along the minus strand of NZ_CP174327.1, from coordinate 5,161,693 downwards.
CTGGAAATTGGGCAGCTGGTTGGTATCGGGGTCCAAGTGGGCCTGGTTGTTGGCGGTGGTAACCTGTTCCGTGGCGCTGCGCTGAGTGCGGCCGGCCTCGATCGTGTAACTGGTGACCACATGGGGATGCTCGCTACGGTGATGAATGCCCTGGCGCTGCGCGATGCCCTGGAAAGATCTGACATCTCCTCGAGAGTGATGTCCTCGATTCAAATGAGCGGTATTGTCGATCACTACGATCGCCGTGCGGCTATTCGCTACCTGGAGCGTGGCGAAGTTCTGATTTTTGCTGCCGGTACCGGCAACCCTTTCTTTACCACTGATTCTGCAGCTTGCCTGCGCGGTATCGAAATTGAAGCCGAATTGGTTTTGAAGGCGACCAAGGTCGATGGCGTCTACTCTGCAGATCCCAAACTCGACCCGACAGCAACTCGCTATGACCAGTTGACTTACGATGAGGTTCTCGACAAGAAGCTCGGCGTGATGGATTTGACCGCTATCTGCCTGTGTCGCGAGCACAATATGCCTGTACGTGTATTCCGCATGGATAAAAGCGGGGCGCTGTTAAATATTGTGGTTGGCGGCGTGGAAGGCACCTTAATTGAAGAGGAAGTGAAATCGTGATTGAAGATATAAAAACAGACGCGAAAGCTCGTATGGGTAAGGCACTTGATGCCCTGGCTGGAAATTTCAACAAGATTCGCACCGGCCGTGCACACCCGAGTATTCTCGATGGCATCCACGTCTCCTATTACGGTTCTGATACTCCGTTATCTCAGGTTGCCAATGTTACTGTTGAGGATGCGCGCACTCTCTCCGTAACTCCCTGGGAGAAAAATCTGGTCCCGGATATCGAAAAGGCCATTATGAAGTCCGATTTGGGCCTCAATCCCAGCACAGCTGGTGCGGTTATCCGTATTCCAATGCCTATGCTGACCGAAGAGACTCGCAAAAACTTCACTCGCCAGGCAAAAAGTGAGGCAGAGACAGCGCGGGTTTCCATTCGCAATATTCGTCGCGATGCGCTGGCGGACGTGAAATCACTGGTCAAGGACAAGGAAATTTCTGAGGACGATGAGCGTCGCGCAAGTGACGACATTCAGAAAATTACCGATCAGTTTGTCGCTGATGTGGACAAAGCACTGGCAGCGAAAGAAAAAGATCTGATGGAAATTTAATGAGCATCGGTGGTACCGAGCTACATGCTCCCGGCCCACGTCACATCGCCATTATTATGGATGGCAATGGGCGCTGGGCTGCCCGAAAGGGCCTTTCCCCTTCAGCCGGCCACAAGGCCGGTGTCGAGCGTATCCGCGACCTGCTTTCAGCTTGTAAAGCTCGCGGCGTTAAAGCGCTTACTCTGTTCGCCTTCTCCAGCGAGAACTGGCAGCGCCCTCCGAAGGAGGTTGAGCTGCTGATGAGCCTGTTTAATTCCTATTTGCGCAAAGAAGCCCGGCGGATGCGGGAGGAGGGGGTTCGCCTGAGAGTTATTGGTCGACGGGACCGATTCTCTCCTCGCTTGCAGCGCGCTATAGCCGAAGCGGAAGATATCACCCGCGCAGGGACTGAGGGCGACCTGATAATTGCCGCTGATTACGGCGGGCGCTGGGATATTGCCCAGGCGGCCCGCAGATTGGCTCAAGAGGTTGCCGATGGTACGCGCTCCCCAGAGTCGATTACTGAGGATGTACTTGGTAAGTACGTACGGCTTCAAGATCTGCCACCGGTAGACCTTTTGATCCGCTCCAGCGGTGAGCAGCGTATTAGCAACTTTATCCTCTGGCAGGCCGCTTACAGTGAATTCTATTTTACTGATACGCTTTGGCCCGACTTTGACGAAGCTGAACTGGATAAGGCTATCGCAGAATATGAGTTACGTGATCGCCGCTTCGGCGGTCGCGCGGAGGGGGATGACGCGATCGCTCAGGCGTGATCCGGGCAAGTCTGCGGCGCCAGGCTTGCGATACAAATTGGTTGGAAATCTTTGCCGACACGCTCTTGATCTGTACAGAGTATCCAGACAGAGTGGTCAAGTTACTAACAAAGGGGTTTGCGGTGCTAAAACAAAGAATAATTACTGCTTTGGTGCTATTGGCACTGTTTATGGGGGTATTGTTTTTACTTCCAATGCAGTGGTTTTCACTGATATTTGTGGCGGTTATCTTGCTGGCGGGCTGGGAGTGGGCCAACCTCTCGAATTTGAATCGAGCCTTGCGCTTCGTTTTTTTGGCCGCATTAGGGTTAACCCTAATGGTCACGGCTCAATACGTCTTTTCAATGAATTTTGATGATCCAGATATCGATCGCGGCCGCCAGATTCTGGCCGTGGCCTGTGGTTGGTGGGCGCTCGCTTTCTTGTGGGTGCAGAGCTACCCGTCCAGTGCTGCTCTGTGGGGCAACCGGTGGGTACGCGGCCTGATAGGCCTTGTTGTGTTAGTTCCAACCTGGTTGTCACTGGTAGTTTTGCGGGGCTTGGATCACGGAGCCTGGCTGGTTCTTTATGTGGTGGCGATCGTTGCAGCGGCGGATGTCGGTGCTTATTTTGTTGGCCGCAAGTTTGGTAAGCGGAAGTTGGCTAGAGAAGTTAGTCCGGGCAAGTCCTGGGAGGGCTTTTTCGGTGGCCTGGGTGCTTGCTTGATTTTGGCTCTCGTAACTTCCTACCTATTTGAGCTTCCACTGAAAAATACTGTCTTGTTCACTTTTGGTGTCTTGGTTACTGCACTGGCTTCAGTTATTGGGGACCTGGTGGAGAGCATGTTTAAAAGGCACAGAGGGATTAAGGACAGTAGTCATATGTTACCGGGGCACGGTGGCATCCTCGATCGGATAGATAGCCTTTCCGCGGCTCTTCCAGTGTTTACGATGGCCGCACTAGCGAGCGAGCTGCCGAAATACTTGTAGAGGCGTTTCCGCTCCAGTTTTGTGTTTTATTCGCTAGCGCCCAGCTTAATGCTGGGCGTGCAATTGTTTGGTGGCAGCAATATTGCTATCAGAGGTACGAAAAGGGCCTATGCAAGTAATTCCCCCGCAACAAATTACCGTTCTCGGCTCCACTGGTTCGATCGGCGTGAGCACCCTGGATGTGTTGGCGCGACACCCGGAAAAATATTCTGTTTTTGCCCTTACCGCCCGTGAAAGGGTTGCCGACCTTGCTCAGCAGTGTCGGCGGTTTAAGCCTCAATATGCTGTTGTTGTCGATGAGGCTCGAGCTGAAGAGTTGCGAGTACTGCTTGGCGATGAAGTGGATACGGAAGTCCTAAGTGGGTTGGAAGGCTTGTGTCGTGTTGCCTCCGATACTCAGGTCGATACAGTCATGGCGGCGATCGTGGGAGCTGCGGGATTGCGCCCAACCTTGGCGGCAGTAGACGCGGGCAAGAAAGTGTTACTGGCGAACAAGGAAGCGCTTGTTATGGCGGGCCCAATATTTCAGAGGGTCTTGAATAAGAGTGGTGCGCAACTGTTGCCGATTGATAGTGAGCACAATGCAATCTTTCAATGTTTGCCATTCCCCTGTGAGGATCTCGAAGCTGCGGGCGTGGAAAAAGTACTGCTTACGGGTTCGGGCGGGCCATTTCGCACGCGGGCTGCGAATGAGTTGGGGGCGGTGACGCCGGATGAAGCTTGTGCACACCCCAATTGGTCGATGGGCCGGAAGATCTCTGTTGACTCCGCCACAATGATGAATAAAGGGCTCGAATTTATAGAAGCGTGCTATTTGTTTAATGCGCGCCCTGAGCAGATTGAGGTAGTCGTGCACCCCCAGAGTATTATTCACTCGATGGTACAGTACCGGGATGGCTCTTTACTGGCACAGATGGGTAATCCGGATATGCGTACGCCTATCGCCCATGCCCTGGCTTTTCCCCACCGTATTGATGCAGGGGTGCCAGCTTTGGATCTGATTGCGCAAGGCAGGCTGGATTTTGAGGCCCCGGATTTTAATCGTTTTCCTTGTCTGCGTTTGGCGCGAGAGGCTGTAAATGAGGGAAAAAGTGCTCCAACAGTCTTAAATGCAGCGAATGAAATTGCAGTAGAAGCCTTCCTGGGGGGGCGTCTAGCATTTACTGATATTGCATTGGTGATAGAAAAAGTGATGAATAGGGCTCCCGTTGTTGAACTGTCGGGACTCGAGGCAGTCGAAGCCATTGATTTCAATGCGCGAGAACTGGCCAAGCAGGCGCTTGCCGCCCTCTAAACACATTGCCCGGCGTATAATGGCCGCTAAATTGCGTATGACAAGAAGTTGTAGCTGAGTATGGATCTAATTCAGACGGTAATCTGGGCCTTGGTGGCTCTCGGTGTACTGGTATCTTTCCACGAGTTTGGGCACTTTCTTGTAGCACGTCTATGTGGTGTTAAGGTGCTGCGCTTTTCTGTGGGGTTCGGCCGCCGGTTGATCTCCCGCTATGATCGCCACGGTACCGAATTCACTATTTCCGCTATCCCCCTCGGTGGTTACGTAAAAATGCTCGATGAGCGCGAGGGGCCTGTAGCGGCTGAAGAGCTGGATCAGGCGTTTAACCGCAAGAGCGTATGGGCGAGGATGGCGATTGCCGCTGCCGGCCCTGCCGCTAACTTTCTTCTGGCAGTAGTCTTTTTCTGGGCGGTGTTCCTCGGTGGAACAGCGGGCCCGGTGCCTATTGTGAAATCCGTTGAGCCCGGGAGTATTGCTGCGTCGGCAGGGCTCGAGCCCGGGCAGGAAATTGTGGCTGTCGATGGCGAGGCCACTCCCACCTGGCAGGCCCTTAATTGGCGCCTTGCCAACCGTCTGGGTGACAGCGGCACCATAGAATTCTCTGTTCGCTATCCGGATTCCAACCTTGAATACCATATGGTGGCGGATATCAATCGCTGGCTTGCCGGCCGCGAAGTTCCCGATCCGCTCGGGGAGATTGGTCTGCAGCTGTGGACTCCACCGGTGAGTATGACTCTTCATAATGTGGTGGAGGGGAGCCCGGCAGCCTCAGCTGGACTCAAGGCTGGAGACAAGATTGTCTCGACCGATGGCCGTGACTTTTCATCTTTTCAAAGCTGGACCGATTATGTGAGAGCCCGCGCTAGTGTTCCAATGGATATCACTGTCGAGCGTGGAGGCGAACTGCTGACGGTGTCCGTAACACCGGCGGAGATCAAGCTGGACAACGGTGAAGCCATAGGGCAGGTCGGAGTGCAGCCGGTATCAGAGACTTGGCCGGATGATCGAGTACGGATTTACCACTATGGGGTGGGCGGCGCTTTAGTAAAGGGCTTGCAGGAGACCTGGGATAAAACAGTCTTTACCCTGAATAGCTTGAAGAAACTATTATTTGGTCAACTTTCGACCAAAAACTTGAGTGGCCCCATTACCATTGCTAAAGTGGCGGGTACTTCCGCGGAAGCGGGATGGCAGTCTTTCCTGTCATTGCTGGCGTTGCTCAGTATTAGTCTTGGTGTACTCAATCTGTTGCCTATCCCGGTACTCGATGGTGGTCACCTCCTTTACTACGGTATTGAGGCGATCAAGGGGTCCCCTGTGTCAGAGAGGGTGCAGGTGATTGGTTTACAGGTGGGCATGGCCCTGGTGCTCTGCATTATGGGGCTGGCTTTGTACAACGATATTTTACGTTTGTAGTGCCCTGGATAGGCTTTTTTCCGGGCTGATAATGTGAGTGAGATTTTTATACGTGTGAGACGTTTTGTCTTGGCACGATTTTGTTGTGAGTAAAAGCGACTCGGAAGCGGTATGAAGTATTTGCTGAAAGCGATCTTTCTGGGCCTGGTGCTGCCTCTCAGCGCTTTGGCACAGTCGTTCGTTCTCAGCGATATCCGAGTAGACGGGTTACAGCGGGTTTCTGCAGGTACAGTTTTTTCAGCGCTTCCGATTCGGGTAGGCGACGAAGTTGAGCCTGGCGAGATTCAGGATGCAACCCGAGTATTGTTCCGCACTGGTTTTTTTGAAGATATTCAGATTGGCCACGAAAACAGCGTTCTTGTTATTACCGTGAGAGAACGGCCGGCTATATCAAAGATAGATATATCAGGGAACAAGGCGATTGCCACTGAGGATCTACTGAAGGCGATGAAGGAATACGGTCTCGCCGAAGGCCAGATTCTAAAGCGTTCGACCCTCAGGGGGTTGACCCAGCAGTTTGAACGCCAGTATGTGGCGCAGGGTCGATATGGCGCCAGTGTTAAAGCAGAACTCAAGGAGCTGCCGCGCAACCAGGTTGAGCTGCGGGTTGCTGTCGATGAAGGGGCTGTTGCTGCGATTAAACATATTAATGTCGTAGGAAATCGTGCCTTTTCTGATAAAGAGCTGGAAGAGATTTTTGAGCTTAAAACTACTGGCTGGCTCTCTTGGTTGCGCAGTGATGATAAGTATTCTAGTGAGAAGCTCACTGGTGATTTGGAGCGCTTAAAGTCCTATTACCTGGATCGTGGATATCTTGATTTCCAGATTGATTCGACTCAGGTATCTCTAGGGCCGGACAAGAAGAGTGTATTCATTACCATTAACGTGGTTGAGGGTGGTGTTTACACGGTTAGTGAGGTGGAAATTGCTGGAAACCCGATAGTAGCGGAGGAGGAAATCAACCGCCTGCTATTGGTGCGAGAAGGTCAGCGGTTCTCCCAAGCGAGGGTGACGACCACTTCAGACTATATTGCTAAACGCTTGGGCAACAAAGGTTACGCTTTTGCCGAAGTGAATGGCATTCCTGAGGCCAATGAAGAAGAAAGTACAGTAAAAATTACCTTCTTTGTTGATCCGGGAAAGCGCACTTATGTGCGACGTATTAGTTTTCGCGGGAACACTCGCACCGCAGATGAAGTTTTGCGGCGTGAACTGCGCCAGATGGAGTCAGCTTTGGCTTCCTCTGCGCGTATAGAGCAATCCAAAGTGCGTCTCGAACGCCTTGGATACTTGAAGGTAGTGAAAGTTGAAACAACTAAGGTGTCCGGCACCTCAGACCGGCCCGATGTTGATTACATGGTAGAGGGGCAACCCTCTGATTCTGGGGGAGCGGGGCGCTAGTTGGCGCTGTAACTCCTGGATTGCGAATAAAAACACCTGGAATTAGTAGATGAAACATTTCCTGAAAGCGGCTTCTCTTAGTCTGGCACTGCCTCTCAGTGCTTTAGCACAGTCATTTGTAGTTGATGACATCCGTGTGGAAGGGCTGCAGCGCGTCTCTGCCGGTACCGTATTCTCAGCTCTCCCTGTGCGAGTGGGGGATGAGGTGGAGACTTTGGAAATCCAGAGTGCCACTCGGGCACTGTTTCGCACAGGTTACTTTGAGGATATTCAAATCGGCCAGGAAAATGGTGTCCTGGTCATTACTGTGCGCGAGCGACCTGCAATTTCCAAGATCGAGATTACGGGCAACAAGGCGATTGCAACAGAAGACTTGTTAAAAGGCATGCAAGAGAATGGCCTTTCAGAGGGGCAGATCTTCAAGCGCGCAACCCTTGAGGGGTTGGCCCAGGAGCTGCAGCGTCAATATGTTGGCCAGGGGCGCTATGACGCCAGTGTTAAAACTGAAGTAAAAGAGTTGCCGCGCAATCAGGTTGAGCTTCGCGTAATTGTTGATGAGGGCTCAGTAGCCGCAATTAAGCACATCAATATTGTCGGCAATAAAGCGTTCTCCGATGAAGAGCTTGGAGAGATTTTTGAGCTGCAAACCACCGGCTGGTTGTCGTGGCTGCGCAGTGATGACAAGTATTCCCGGGAGAAATTGACCGGCGACCTGGAGCGTCTCGAATCCTATTACCTGGATCGTGGGTACCTGGATTTTAAAATTGACTCTACCCAGGTTTCCCTGAGTCCCGATAAAGAGAGTGTATTTATCACCGTCAATGTATATGAAGGCGATGTTTACACCATTAGTGAAGTGGACCTGGCGGGTGATCCTGTAGTTCCAGAGGAAGAAGTTAAGCGCTTGCTGCTGGTGCGGGAGGGGCAGACCTTTTCCCAGGTTCGCATGACAACAACCTCGGATTACATTACCAAGCGTCTGGGGAATGAGGGCTATACCTTTGCTGAGGTTAATGGTATCCCCGAGCCCAATAAAGAAGAGAAAACGGTAAAAATTACCTTCTTTATCAACCCCGGCAAGCGGGCTTATGTTCGCCGAATTAACTTCCGAGGTAATACTCGCACTACAGATGAGGTTTTGCGCCGCGAGATGCGTCAGATGGAGTCAGCTTCTGCCTCCTCTGCCCGTATAGAGCAGTCTAAAGTCCGCCTTGAACGCTTGGGTTACTTTAAGGAAGTAGAGGTGGAAACTTCAGAGGTACCGGGTACATCCGATCAAATTGATGTTGAATACACGGTTGAAGAGCAGCCTTCAGGGTCTATCGGCGGCACCATTGGTTGGGCCCAGAGCAGCGGCTTGGTGCTGGGAGCCAATATCCAGGAAAATAACTGGCTGGGAACGGGTAAATCCGTAGGTATTGGGTTGAATGCCTCCACATACCAAACTTCTGTGAACTTCTCATATCTCGACCCCTACTTCACACCAGATGGTGTGAGCCGTGGATTTAATGTCTTCTACACAGAGAATGATTACTCGGAGGTTAACCTTTCTGATTACAACACTGAGACTTATGGCGGCGGTGTCAGTTTTGGTTACCCGATGTCAGAAATTTCCCGCCTCGGATTGAATATTAATTTCAACCACTTGGAGCTAACAGCTTCAAGTAGTTCTGTTCAAGAGATTTCAACAACACCTAAGCCTAATGATAATGCGATTGGTGTTATTACAGAAGCAGAGGCAGATAGGGTGGCTTCGGCTTATTTTAATGATGAAACCCTAGATCTTGCGATGCCGGTTACCGATGGTTTATTTCCTACCGAAAACGGTTTTATAGATCGTTATGGTGACGCATTTAACAGTGTGAGTTTAACTGCATCCTATGCTCGATCGACCCTTAATCGCGGAGTCTTAGCAACCCGAGGAGCTTCACAAAATCTCTCTTTCGAACTCAGCGTGCCTGGGAGTGATCTGGAGTACTACAAACTTGTTTATACGGGACAATACTTCCGCCCTCTGACTAAGAGTCTGACTCTACGCTTGCGAACACGCTTAGGCTATGGTGATGGCTTTGGGGATCTTGATGAGTTGCCGTTCTTTAAGAATTTCTATGCGGGTGGTTTTGGCTCTGTGCGCGGCTTTGAGCGCAACACACTGGGCCCTCGCTCAACTCCGGCACAATATCTTGATGGGTTTAGCTACACAGAAGTGATTGATGAACAGACTGAGACCTTCAGCACTACCACCTTGGCCCCATGTGCAACAGAAGGTGGAGACGTTCAGTTTTGCTACTTGGTAAATGAGAATGGAGAGCTGGAAACGTCTTCTTATAATGATACAGACCCCTTCGGTGGAAATATCCTGGTTGAGGGTAGTGCGGAAGTGATCTTTCCTCTGCCGTTTATCAAAGATCAGCGTTCTTTACAAACCGCTTTCTTTATAGATGCGGGTAATGTGTTCGATACGAGCTGTAGTGATACCCAAATCAACTGTTACGATGTGGACTTTGGTAAGATGAATGTCTCTGCGGGGATAGGCTTGACCTGGATTACCGGTTTTGGCCCGCTGACATTCAGTTTGGCGAAAGCTCTTAAGAAAAATGATGATGACGATGTGGAAGTATTCCAGTTCACTCTGGGTAACAGCTTCTAAATTTGTCAGATAAAATGAATTAGGCGTATATCAGCGCAATTAAAATAAAATCTATTGGAGAGACCGACGTGCTTAAGAATGTAAAAATTGTTGCAGTATTACTTGCAGGTATGACCTTGTCCGGCGCAGCGCTGGCGCAAACCAAGGTTGCGGTACTTAACCTACAAGCTGCGATCATGAGCACAGATGCAGCGAAAACCAAGGTTAACTCCTTGAAGACCAGTTCTGAATATTCGAAGCTGCAGAGCAGTGCCGAGTCAATTCGTTCTGAACTGCAAAAAATGGCTGAAGATGCCAAGAAAAATAGTGTGACCTGGTCCGATGAGCAAAAGACTGAGTACCAGCGCAAGATGAATTTCCAGCGCTCAGATTTTGAGACAACGGTGAAAAAATTGCGTGCAATGGAAGCTCAAGTGGGTCAAGAGATCCAGGCTTCTATGGGACCAAAGGCCAGAGATGCCCTGGACGCACTGATTAAAGAGCAGAAGCTTGACGTAGTGCTGGATTCCAATACTGCCTACTATGTAAGTCCCAGCGTCGACCTGACAGAAGCTGTTGTTAAGCGTATGAACGCAGCCAAGTAAGTCGATAGTCTTATATGAAAGATAGCTTTTCTCTTGCCCAGTTGGCGCAAGAGCTGGGGGCCGACTTGCGGTTGGCGCCCGGTTCAGATTCCAATCAAAAAGTTCAGGGTTTAAATACACTGCAGGATGCCGGTGCAGAGCACTTGGCTTTCCTCGCAAGCCCTAATTATCGACGCTTTCTGAAAACGACCAAAGCTGCCGCAGTGCTGGTATCGGAAGAGTTTGTTGAAGAGTGCCCGGTAACGGCTTTATGTGTTGCGGACCCCTACCTGGCCTTTGCTCGAGCAACAGCCCTGTTCGATACAACTCCTGAAGCACCTATTGGTATTCACCCCTCTGCTGTGGTTCACCCCACGGCAGAGATTGGTGCTGGTGTCAGTGTGGGGCCCGGCTCTGTGGTCGAGGCCTATGCAAAATTGGAGCCTGGAGCGATTGTTGGTGCTAACTGCTATGTTGGCGAGGGCAGTTTAGTCGGTGCAGGGACACGCCTGTATGCCGGCGTTGTTTTTCATCATAACTGCTCTATCGGTGCACACGGTATTATTCACAGCCAGACGGTTATTGGAGCCGATGGCTTCGGGTTTGCGCCTAATAAAGGCAGCTGGGTGAAAATTCACCAGCTTGGTGGAGTGCAAATTGGCGAAGATGTGGAAATTGGAGCCAATACCTGTATAGACCGTGGAGCTTTGGGCGATACGGTGATTGGGCGAGGAGTCAAGATCGACAATCTGGTCCAAATCGCGCACAATGTGAAGATTGGTGACTACACGGCCATAGCCGGGTGTGCCGTAATTGCCGGTAGTGCTGAGATAGGGAAGCATTGTCTTCTCGGTGGCTGTAGCCGTATTAACGGGCACATAACGATTGCAGATGGCAGTCAGGTGTCGGGTAACACGTTTGTTACTAAGTCGATAAAGGATACTGGTAGCTACTCTGGAGCGCTATCCTTTGCCGATAGTTCTACCTGGCGTCGTAATGCTGTGCGTTTTGGTCAGTTGGATCAAATGGCGCGCAGATTGAAAGATTTGGAAAAACAGGTTCAGGCACTGTCCCAAAAGAGTGGGACAGACCATTGAACTTTAGTTATTAATTAATTTGGCTTTGTTGTTTTCGGGGCGTTTTACGCCCCGAAGTGGTTTCTGGGGGCATTTGGAATGATGGATGTACGTGAAATTCGCGAGTATCTGCCGCACCGTTATCCTTTTTTGTTGGTGGATCGTGTAGTAGAACTCGAAGAAGGGAAGTATATAAAAGGCTATAAAAACATTTCTGGAAATGAAGAAGTTTTTAATGGCCACTTTCCGGAAATGCCTATTTTCCCGGGAGTGATGATTGTTGAAGCCCTGGCTCAGGTCTCGGGAATCCTCGGCTTTAAAACGTTTGGCAAAAAACCGGAAGATGGATATCTGTATCTGTTCGGTGGGGTTGATAAGGCGCGTTTTAAGCGTCAGGTGATCCCAGGTGATCGTCTTGAGCTCGAGTCTGAAGCGGTATCTGTTCGCAGAAATATCTGGAAATTCGCTTGTAAAGCCAGTGTTGATGGCGAGCTGGCAGCTTCTGTTGATATCCTATGTGCCGTCAAAAAGGTTCAGTAATTCTGTAAAGCTCTCTGGAGAGTTAGATTCAGGATTTTCCGGGTAGCCTTTGTTTTTAAGGGTACAGGTTACCCAGTACGATTAATGCCGAGGAGTAGATCCCAGAATGCAGACAAGTATCCACCCTACAGCTATTGTCGACTCTACGGCAGTAATTGGTTCCGGGGTGAGTATTGGTGCTTACACCATTGTTGGAGCCGGCGTAGAGATAGGTGATGGCTGTGATATTGCCTCTCATGTGGTGCTTAGTGGGCCGACCAAACTGGGGAAGAACAACCGAATCTACCAGTTTGCTTCCGTAGGGCAGGATACCCCGGACAAAAAGTATCGTGGTGAAGAGACGACACTCGTTATTGGCGACAATAACGTGATTCGCGAGGGGGTTACGATCCACCGTGGTACCGTTCAGGACCGAGGTGAGACCACTATTGGTGACGAAAACCTGATCATGGCCTATGCCCATATTGGCCACGATAGTGTTGTTGGCAATCACACTATTATGGTGAATAACTGTGGTTTGGCCGGTCATGTTGTTGTTAAGGACTGGGCGATTCTGAGTGGTTATAGTTTGGTTCACCAGAACTGTACTGTGGGAGAGCATGCTTTCCTGGGAATGGGCGCTGCTATCGGTAAAGACGTTCCTGCTTATGTTATGGTTGCCGGAAACCCTGCCGAAGCAAAGACCATTAACTCAGAAGGGCTGCGCAGACGGGGCTTTTCTAGAGAAGATATTGCCCTGATCAATAAAGCTTACAAGACCGTTTATCGTCGCGGTCTTACTATGCAAGAGGCGCTGCAGGCCTTGATGGAGTTGCGCGAACAATCTCCAGTTATTCAGCCGTGGATAGAGTCTTTGCAGTCTTCCACTCGCGGCATTGTTCGCTAATTCACTTCTCTTTGGAGCTGTTTCGTGCGGCTCCGATTGCACTTTATGCAACTCCCATTTAATTCCAACGTAAACAGCTCCCCAAGAGGAGGGATTTAGGCGTGTCAGAAAAAAATAAGCCGATACGAATTGGTATCGTTGTCGGTGAGGCGTCAGGAGATATCCTCGGTTCTGGTTTGATGGCCGCATTAAAAACTCGGATTCCCAATGTAGAATTTGAGGGGATTGCCGGACCGCGCATGCTGGAACTGGGTACTAAAAGTTTATTTCCTATGGAGCGGCTGTCGGTAATGGGGCTGGTAGAGCCTTTGAAGCGCCTTCCGGAACTGTTGAAAATCCGCAGATCTCTCCGTCGCCACTTTACTGATAACCCTCCCGATCTATTTATTGGTATAGATTCCCCGGACTTTACATTGACTCTTGAGGCTGCACTCAAGGCTGAGGGTATCCCCACCGTCCATTATGTCAGTCCTTCGGTTTGGGCCTGGCGGCAGGGTCGAATTAAAAAGATTGCGCGGGCTGTCGACCACATGTTGACCCTGCTTCCATTTGAAGCGAATTTCTACCGAGATAACCAAGTACCGGTGACCTTTGTTGGCCACCCTTTGGCTGATGAAATTCCCCTGCAAGTGGATATCGCCGGCGAACGCAAAGCATTGGGCTTTGAGAAAGGCGACCGGGTAATTGCCCTTTTGCCTGGCAGCCGTGGAGGTGAGGTTCGCATGCTGGGGCCGTTGTTTCTGCAGACGGCCCGATGGTGCCACCAGCGTCACTCGGATATTAAATTTGTTATTCCCGCTGCTAACAAGCAGCGTATGGATGAGATTCAAGAGCAGCTAAAAGATTATCCAGAACTCCCTATTACTTTACTTGAGGGGCAATCGAGACGAGCCGTTTCTGCGGCAGACTGTGTGCTCATTGCATCGGGTACAGCAACCCTAGAGACAATGTTGCTTAAAAAGCCCATGGTCGTTACTTACAAGCTGGGTAGATTGACATCTATGATCGTCTCGCGGATGTTGCATACCCCATGGGTTTCGCTGCCAAATTTACTAGCCCAAAAAGAACTGGTACCGGAAATTTTGCAGAATGATGCTATTCCAGAGAATCTTGGTGCGGCGGTGATGCAGTACTTTGAAGATCCGCTTCTTGGGGATCATTTAGAGCGCGAGTTTTTCGAAATGCATCAACAGTTGAGACGCAATGCTTCTGAGCGGGCTGCCGATGCCGTGGTGGGGCTACTGGAAGCTAAGCCTGAATCTGCCGAGTAGTTAGTTATGAGTAGTAAAACAGAATTGCCCCCCTATGTTTGCCCTTTCAAGGGTGATTTGATTGCAGGTGTCGATGAGGTTGGGCGCGGCCCCTTAGCTGGTGATGTAGTTGCCGCAGCTGTGATTCTTGACCCTAACAAGCCAATTGCCGGGCTTGCCGACTCCAAAACGCTGACTGAAAAAAAGCGCGAGCAGTTATTTGATGAGATTTGTGAGAGAGCACTCAGTTACTCCATAGCTCGTGCAACAGTAGAGGAAATTGACCAGCTAAATATTTTGCAGGCAAGTTTACTGGCGATGCATCGTGCAGTTGCACAGCTATCCGTGCAGCCTGAATTTGTGTTGGTGGATGGCAATAAAAAACCGAACTGGGATTACCCTTGCGATACCGTTGTAAAGGGCGATGGTCGTGTCGCTGCAATTGGGGCGGCATCTATTTTGGCTAAGGTGACCCGTGATAGGGAAATGGTAGTGCTGGACTCTGAATATCCCGGTTACGGCCTTGCAGATCATAAAGGGTATCCCACCAAGGCGCATATGGAAGCTTTACAGTTGCGGGGTCCCACTCCAATACACCGCACCAGCTTTGCACCGGTAAGGCGCTTGCTAGAAGAAGTTGAGTGATTAACGGCTGTAGCGTTACTTGTCGATTCGCTTGATTCTGGCCCGGGTAATCATCTTGTCTGAGACCTCCTCAATTTCCACCAGGTAATTGAGGATGTACAGGCTGATATTGCCGTCGGGGATACTCTCCAGGTGTTCCATTGCCAGGCCGTTAAAGGTTTTCGGCCCGTCGGTGGGCAGTTCCCAGCCAAGGGTGCGATTAATATCGCGAATAGAAGTGCCGCCCTCGATCATGTACCAGCCATCTTCTATAGCGACTATCTCCTCGTCATCGCTGGGTACTGGACTTGCGGTGAAGTCGCCGACAATTTCCTCCAGCAGATCTTCCAGGGTAACGATACCCATTACCTCTCCGTACTCATCAACTACCAGCCCCATGCGGCGCTTGGTTTTCTGGAAGTTCATCAGCAGTGTGGGGAGTGGTGTTGCCTCGGGTACGAAGTAAGGCTCATCGGTGAAGGAGTTGAGCCGCTCTGCCGTTAAATTTTCCGGTCCGTCGCGCAGTATTTGCGCCGCTTTTCGCAGGTGAAGTATGCCTACTACTCGATTGATGTCACCGCGATATACCGGGAGGCGAGTGTAGGAACTTTCCGCTAGCTGCTGCAGGATCTCTTCGGCGCTGTTTTCCAGGTCAACGCCCATGACTTCATTGCGCGGAATCATGATGTCTTCAACGGTTGCCTGGTCCAGGTCCAGCACGTTGAGCAACATGCCTTTGTGCTTGCTGGGAAGCAGGGCGCCTGATTCGAATACAACGGTTCGGAGTTCTTCGGGGGCCAGGTGTTCCGCTTCGCTATTCGCTTTTGTTTCGACTCCCAGCATACGCGCCAGGCCGTTGGATATGCCACCAATCAACAGCACCAGGGGAGTGAGCAGCCACTGCAGTGGGCGCAAAATAAATGAGGCGGGGAAAGCAATTTTTTCCGGGTGTAGAGCGGCAATAGTCTTTGGTGTGACCTCAGCAAAAATCAGCAGGGCAAGAGTTAAGACTATGGTGGTGAGTATTTCTCCGTATATCTGCGCGAATACCGAGCCGGCGATTACAGATACAAGAACGTTAACGAGATTGTTGCCGATTAGAATTGAGCCGATCAGCTTGTCCGGGCGTGCGAGCAGCTCTGTGGCGCGCTTTGCCCCGCGGTGCCCGCTTTTGGCTTGGTGCCGCAGGCGATAGCGGTTAAGCGCCATCATGCTGGTTTCGGAGCTGGAGAAGAAGGCGGATATCAGTATCAATAGGGCCAGCAAACCGAATAGCAGGCCCGTGGGCATCTCGTTCAAGGGAGAACTCTTTTTATTTCCAAGCGGAGATATTGGAACATATTGCCGACCTCCGCAAGCTTTGCAGTCGTATATTCGATTACCCGCGCTGGAGAATGACTTCCATAACCAGCTTACTACCAAAATAGGCAAGTAGTAGGGCGGCGAAAGCGCTTAAGGTCCAGCGCACAGCGGTATTGCCTCTCCAGCCCAACCTCCAGTGTCCCCATAGGAGTATGGTGTAAAGAACCCAGGCGACCATAGAGAGGATGGTTTTGTGTATTGGCCCCTCTTCAAACAAATTGCCAACAAAGACGAAACCGGTCAGCAGGGAGGCGGTGAGCAGTAGTTGCCCGAAAGTGATCAGACCGAACAGCAGTGATTCCATGCTCTGCAATGGTGGCAGAAGGCGGGTGGCGCCTACCGGCCTGTGGTTGTGCAGTTGCTGGTTAAGGTAATAGAGATAGATCGCCTGAAGGGTAGCCAGGGTCAGCAGCGAATAGGCAGAAATAGACAGTAGAGCGTGTACCGCAATGCCGGCAGAGATCTGTTGATGTGGCGTTACGGTGCCCCAAATATGGGATGCGGCAAATTCAGTGGCGGCTCCCACTGGTGCGAAAATAAGAATAAGTAGCGTAAGTGGCCGGCCAACGGCCAGGATCAATAATAGAAAGTTAACTACCCAGGCAATCAGCGAGAGCATTGCCAGCAGGTCAAAGCGATAGCCTTCGGGTGAAAAGAGAACGTGTCCCAGGGATATTCCGTGGGTGACAAGTGCACCCGCCAAAAGGCTGAGAAGCAGTTTGGAATTCGGCTGTTGTTTTCGGGCCAGAGCCGCACCTGCAACTATGGTTGTGGCCAGGTAGAGAGCGATAGCTGTCCAGTGGGCGAAAGCCGCCATGGGTAAATCCGTGTCTTCATTATTGCGTTAGGGCAGGAGTGTGTCATAGCCAGTTGAAACAAGGAAGACTTGCGATATTTCGGCTGTGGCGAGACCTGGGCTATACTGCCGCGCCTCAGAGAGGGAGTTGCAGTTTGCTCCCCCCTAATTTCGCGCCCCTCCGCACTGGGGTTGAGTCCGTAAACGGAGAGATCGAGACGAATTTATGTTCGATAACCTGAGTGACCGCTTATCGGCGGCCTTAAAGAAAGTTACCGGTAAAGCGCGCCTTACGGATGACAATATCCGCGATACTTTGCGCGAAGTGCGCAAGGCGCTGTTGGAGGCGGATGTCGCTCTGCCAGTGGTTAAGGCATTTGTTCAGCAAGTGCGCACCGCTGCGGTAGGACAGAAGGTTAGCAAGGCTCTCAACCCGGGCCAGCAGTTCGTCAAGATTGTTCAGGATGAGCTGGTTAAGGTGATGGGTGCGGCTGCAGAGCCTCTCAACCTCGCCGTGCAACCTCCGGCGGTAATCCTGATGGCGGGCCTCCAGGGTGCTGGTAAAACCACCAGTGTGGCCAAGCTGGCCAAATACCTGCAGGAGCGTGAAAAGAAAAAAGTCATGGTGGTGAGTGCGGACGTCTACCGCCCTGCCGCTATTAAACAGCTGGAGACCTTGGCCGGTGAAGTGGGGGCACAGTTTTACCCCTCTACAGCTGAGCAGAAACCGCTGGATATTGCCAAGGGTGCTGTGGACGCTGCCCGCAAACAATTTGCCGATGTGCTGATTGTGGATACTGCTGGTCGACTGCATGTGGACTCCGAGTTGATGGATGAAATCCGTGAGCTGCACAGCGAGTTGGACCCGGCGGAAACCCTGTTCGTGATCGACGCAATGATCGGTCAGGATGCGGTAAATACCGCAAGTGCCTTTAATGATGCGCTGCCGCTGACCGGTGTGATTCTCACCAAGGCCGATGGCGATGCCCGTGGTGGTGCCGCTCTCTCCGTGCGTCACGTCACCGGTAAGCCAATCAAGTTTATCGGTGTTGGTGAAAAGACCGACGCCCTGGAAACCTTCCACCCGGATCGTATCGCCTCCCGTATCCTGGGTATGGGTGACATTCTGTCTCTGATTGAAGAAGCAGAGCAGAAGATTGATAAAGAGAAAGCCGAAAAGCTGGTTAAGAAGGTCCAGAAGGGTAAAGGCTTTGACCTGGAAGACCTGCGCGATCAGTTGCAGCAAATGCAAAACATGGGTGGCTTTGGCTCCCTGTTGGAGAAAATGCCCGGCATGGGCGGTGTAGCGCAGGCTGCACAACAGGCCGATATGGGCAAAGAATTTAAGCGTATGGACGCATTGATTTCCTCCATGACGCCGGCGGAACGCCGCAATCCTGACCTTCTTAACGGTTCGCGCAAGCGCCGCATCGTTGCCGGTTCAGGCACCCAGCTGCAGGACTTGAATCGCCTGCTCAAGCAGCACAAGCAGATGGGCAAGATGATGAAGAAGCTCAAAGGCGGCGGCATGGGTAAAATGATGCGCGGCCTCGGCGGCCTGCCCGGTATGGGCGGTGGTATGCCTGGCGGTATGGGCGGTATGCCCGGAGGCCTGCCACCGGGCCTCAAAAAGAAGTAGAGAACCGCGGTTCTCCGGGCGGCTTGGCGACCCTATACAAATCTGGGGTGGTACATTAGAATACGCCGCCTTTCTGCCGGCCCTACTGCCGGTACAAAGTTGTTGTGGTGACTGCTTAGTGCGGTTGCCTAGTGTTGAACCTATAGGAAAGTTACATGGTAACCATTCGTTTGGCCCGTGGTGGTGCTAAAAAGCGCCCGTTTTATCATCTGACCGTTACCGACAGCCGCAAATCTCGCGACGGTCGTTTTATTGAGCGTGTTGGTTTCTTCAACCCGGTTGCCCGTGGTCAGGAAGAGCGTCTGCGTGTTGATCGCGAGCGTGTTGATTTCTGGCTGGGTCGTGGCGCGCAGGTTTCTGACCGCGTCGGCAAGCTTCTGAAAGAATCTGCTTAATTTGCGCGTAAGTGGTGCTCCTGTGACAGATAACGGAAAACCTTCCGAAGAGTTGGTCACGGTTGGGCGCGTTACTACCGTTTATGGTGTGCGCGGCTGGGTCAAGGTTCACTCCTATACCGAGCCGATGGACAACATCCTGCAGTTCCCTAATTGGCGCTTGCAGGGGCCGAAAGGTTGGGAAGCTCTCGAAATTGACGCTGGTAAACGTCACGGCAAGGGCTTGATTGTACATGTGAAAGGCATTGATGACCGCGATTTGGCGGCTCGACTTTGCCAGCGCGATATTGCTGTAGCTCGTGAACTGATGCCTGAGCTTGAGCACGGTGAGTATTACTGGCACCAGCTCGAGGGGTTAAAGGTTGTCAGCCATTTCGATGGCGAAGATCACGACTTTGGTACCGTCGCTCGCATGATGGAAACTGGCGCCAACGATGTAATGGTGGTGCGCGGTGGAGCGGATAAGCGCGAGCGCTTGATTCCCTATCTACCTGATCAGTTTATTACCAATATTGACCTGGAAGTCGGTGTAATAACCGTCGACTGGGACCCGGCTTTTTAAGGCGTAGGAGCGATGACAAAACGAATCGCTCTGGTAAGCATTTTTCCGGAGATGTTTGCCGCATTGACCGAGTATGGCGTCAGTGGACGGGCTGTGAAAGATGGCCTTTTAGAAGTTCGCTGTTGGAATCCTCGGGACTTTACCAGTGACAGGCACCGGACTGTGGACGATCGCCCATACGGCGGCGGACCGGGAATGGTGATGTTAGCTGAGCCCCTTTACCAGGCTCTCGAGGCTGCTCGAGCTTGGGCTGGTGAAGATGGTGAATCTGTACGCAGTATCTACATGTCTCCCCAGGGTCGACAGCTCGATCAGGGTGGAGTGGAGCAGCTGTCTGCAGCTGGCAACCTGGTGTTGTTGGCGGGGCGCTACGAAGGTGTGGATGAGCGTATCGTCGAATCTATGATCGACGAGGAGTGGTCCATTGGTGACTATGTCCTCAGCGGTGGCGAACTGGCTGCTATGGTGATGGTGGATGCTATTACCCGCTTGATTCCCGGCGCACTTGGACACAACCAATCGGCGGTTGAGGACTCTTTCTCCTCTGGCCTGCTGGACTGCCCACACTACACCCGACCGGAGCAATATCGGGGAGTAGCGGTACCGGAAGTTTTGCTTTCCGGCAACCATGAAAGAATACGCCGCTGGCGCCTGAAGCAGGCATTGGCGCGCACGCAACAGCGACGCCCGGACTTATTGCAAGGGTTGGAGTTGAGCGATGAGCAGAAGTTGTTGCTGGATGAGATCCAGCGGGAACAGAAGCTCGAAGAAAATTGAGGCCGAATTCGCCGGGAGGCGCGAGTAGTTCGGTGAACTAGCTGAGAAGCTACACAATCTGTATTTGGGAGCGATCCAAATGACTAACAAAATTATCCAGCAGCTGGAGCAGGAACAGCTGAAGAGCGAAGTACCTCCCTTCGCACCGGGCGACACTGTAATCGTTCAGGTAAAAGTAAAAGAGGGCAACCGTGAGCGTCTGCAGGCGTTCGAAGGCGTGGTTATCGGTAAGCGCAACCGTGGTCTGAATTCCTCCTTCACCGTGCGTAAAATTTCCCACGGTGTTGGCGTTGAGCGTACTTTCCAGACTCACAGCCCGATGGTTGACAGCCTCAAGGTTAAGCGTCGCGGTGACGTGCGTCAGGCCAAGCTGTACTACCTCCGCAGCCTGACTGGTAAAGCTGCACGTATCAAAGAGAAGCTCAACTAAGCCCTCCTTGATCGCAGAAAAAGGCCGAAGCGTACGCTTCGGCCTTTTTTGTATGTGGGTTACGAGCAGCTTATTTGGTGTCCCAGATGGGGTCTGCTTGCCTTAACTGACATAAATGGACACGGGCTTTCCCTGGCGTGGGGATACAGTCAATTTCGCTAAAGCGCTCACGTCTTGCGGTGTTTTGCGTAGTCCAAGGTGACTGGATATGTTAAAACGCGCCAATTAGGTTCGCAGCGGCAAAGAGCTGCCATACTGGCTGGAACTGAAGGCCGATGATTAAGTCGAAGCCCAATGAGAATTTAAGGAGCAATTGGTAATGACGCTTATCAAGAAGCCGCTGGCAATCGCTGGCGCGCTACTCAGTCTGGTGGGCTCTGCAGCGTTGGCAGAAGTCGATACCAACGTTGTAAAAACCATCAAGACACGCCTTGAGGCGAGTAATCCCAAAGCAACCTATGGAGAGGTACGGGAGAGTCCAATTGAAGGGCTTTACGAAGTGGATGTCGATGACGGCAACACGACCCTGTTCGTCTCTGCTGATGGCAATCACTTTGTTTATGGCGATCTCTACCAGGTGAAGGCTGGCGGTGTTGCCAACCTTTCCGAGCAGCGTAGAGCGACGCGCCGTGCTGCGGTCATGGGCGCCCTTGATACAGAAGATATGATTGTCTTCTCTCCGAAAGGTGAAACCAAGGCAAGCGTTTATGTATTTACCGATGTGGACTGCGGTTACTGCCGCAAGCTGCACCAGGATGTGCCTGAGTTGAACAAGCGCGGTATCGAAGTGCGCTACCTGGCGTTCCCGCGCGGTGGTCTTAACTCCCTGGGATATCGCAAACTGGCAACTGCATGGTGTGCGGAAGACAGCAACAAGACGCTGACTGCACTTAAGAACCGTGAAAACGTGCCTTTGGATGTCTGTAAGACAAACCCGGTGGCAGCTCAATACAAGTTGGGCAACGAGGCTATCGATGTGCGCGGTACGCCGACTATCGTGATGGAAGATGGTCGGGTTGTTCCCGGTTACTTACCACCGGATCGCCTGCTTAAAGAGCTGGGAATCTAAGCCCGGCTGATAGCTAAAAAAACCGGCAGCCGAGAGGCCGCCGGTTTTTGTTTTTAAGCAGGATTTTTAATTTCTACTTTTCTCGGCTGAGTCATATTCTCCGGCGCGAGGATATCGTTCAGTTCCTCCTCACTCAGTAATCCCTCATCAAGAATTAACTGCTTCACACTGGTTCCGGTAATTAGTGCCTGCTTGGCGATGCGGGTGGCATTTTCATAGCCAATAAACGGGTTGACCGCAGTAATCAGGCCGATGCTGTTCTCAACCAGTTGCAGGCAGTGCTCTTCGTTGGCAGTGATGCCGCTCACACAGCGATCCGCAAGCGTGGTCATGGCTTGGGTCATCAGGCGCATGGACTGTAGCAGATTAAAGGCGATCACTGGCTCCATTACATTGAGCTGCAACTGACCGGATTCAGCAGCCAGGGTAATCGTGAGGTCGTTGCCGATCACCTGGTAGGCGACCTGGTTAACTACTTCAGGAATAACCGGGTTGACCTTGCCGGGCATAATGGATGAGCCGGGTTGCATCGGCGGCAGGTTAATTTCATTGAGGCCAGCGCGAGGGCCGCTGGAAATCAGGCGTAAATCGCTGCAAATTTTCGAGATCTTAACGGCGATGCGTTTCATGACGCCGGAGAACATCACGAAGGCGCCCATGTCGGAAGTGGCTTCCACCAGGTTTTCTGCGCAGATAAAATCGATGCCGGAAATTTTTGACAGCGCGTTAACAACCAGCTGGCGATATTCCGGGTCGGTATTAATGCCGGTGCCGATCGCGGTACCACCCATATTGATCTCTTTGAATAGGGCGACCAGCTCCTTAACTCTGTCGACATCTTCGCGCACAGTGGCGGCGAAGGCGGCAAACTCCTGGCCCAGGGTCATAGGTACCGCATCTTGCAGCTGGGTGCGACCCATTTTAATTACTGAGGCAAACTCTTTGGCCTTCTTGTCGAACTCAACGCACAAGCTCTCCATGGACTGAACCAGGTCGCTGTAGCTGAGCAGAATGGCCAGGTTTATCGAGGTTGGATAAACATCATTGGTAGATTGCGACAGGTTTACATGATTGTTGGGGTGGACTTTTTTGTACTCGGCTTTGTTGTGACCGAGTAATTCCAGTGCACGGTTGGCAATCACCTCATTGGCATTCATATTGGTAGAAGTGCCGGCGCCGCCCTGAATCATATCTACCAAAAATTGATCGTGCAGTTTGCCATCGATAATCTCGTCACAGGCCGTGGCAATGGCACCTTGCAGTTTGGGCTCCAGGTAGCCGAGCTGTCCATTGGCGCTGGCTGCAGCTTTTTTTACCATCGCCAGCGCTTTTACCAGGTTGGGGAAGTGATTCAGGGTAATTCCGGTAATCTGGAAATTTTCCAAAGCGCGCAAAGTTTGAATGCCAAAATAGACATCGGCCGGTACTTCGCGCTCACCCAATAAATCTTTCTCCAAGCGGGTTTCTGCACCTGCACTAAAAACCGGCATTGGTTTGAGTGTGTGGAAATCGTTGGTCATCAGTTTCTCTTCTCTTCATCGTATGGGCCTGTGTGGGATGGGGTAATATCCCCACCTCCCGCAAGCCTCGTGTTGGGGTAATTTAGTAATTAATTGGGAAGTATTTTTAGAGTGGTGTCGCAAAGAAGCTCTGCGGCCCCTCTGTAGAGGTTGCGCGAATATTCTCGCGGATGTTTTTGTTGATCTCTTCGGACTCAGGACCAAAAACGCCACATAATTTCAGTGCGTTTTTAATGCTGATGTTGCGACCGAGAGATTCGAGAACTACTTTTGTGCAGACTGGCTCACGCCTGTCACTGGCGGATGCTCCCAGTTTTAATCCAGATAAATAGCTGACTCGGCTTTTATAGGTAGGGTATAAAATAGTTTGTGCGATTTCATTGTGAGTCAACGACTCATAGCCGACCAAAAAAATACGATCGGCAAGAAAGAGCAGCATGCCTTTATAGCGGGATTTATACCACTCATCCCTGTCTGGGTAGCGCATTCGTTCGAAGCGCTGAAAATAATATCCATCACCATCCGACTCAATATGCAGCAGGCTGCGAATAATATGGTCGGAGAAGGTCATGGAGTAGTGGTACTCGAAATAGAAGCCTAAATATTTATCGGCCCGCCCCTGGGACTCCCGCATCAGAATATCAATATCGCGATTGTAGGGCCTGGCGGGGAGGCTGTCGGAGACGGGTGCGTTGCGCACGCGAACAATTTGGCTGAATTGCTCGTGGGGCATCACGATTTCATGGGGCTCTACGCCAAAAAAATGACATATCTTTCCCAGGGTATACTGGGAGGGTTGAGTGTTACCGTTGAGATATTTATTGAACTGGGCACGGTTCACCCCAATTCGCCGGCACACCTCGGCTATGGATGGGTAGAAGCTGCACAGAAGGCGGAGGTTTTGCGAAAAATCGTTGCTCATCGGTATTTTGCTTCTGGATAGAGGTTATCCCTTCAATCCCTGTTAATCACTCGGTCCTTTTTTAAAGGCGAAGCCATATGGCTTCGCCAATAGTTTCAGTTTTTATCAGTTGGGGTGATTGCACTCACCGCACAACGGGCGCTGTAATAGGGTTTTAATTTCCATATCGGAATAGCCCATTGCCAACAGGTGGTTGAGTTTTACAAAACAGGCTTCGCTGGTCATATCCAGACCACCTATAACACCGGCATCAAGCAGTGCGGAGCCCGCAGCGTATTTACCCAGATCCACCTGGTGCTCCAAACACTGGGACACTGCTACACAAATAGTGCCGAGCTTTGAGGCCTTCTCAAGCTGCTCGGTAAATGCGCTGTCGTCAGTCGGTGCATTGCCGGTGCCGTATGTTTCAATAATCAGACCCTTGGGGCGGCTCTCTAAAATTTTTTCAATCAGTGAGGGAGATATACCGGGAAATAGTTTCAGTAAAATCACTCCGCCATTGGCATCGGCGGGAATCTGAAACTGCGGTTCACCGGTGGGCACCAGCAGGGCGTTGTGGTCGATATTGACCTGGATACCCACTTCCCCGAGGCAGGGGTAATTGGGGCTGCTAAAAGCATCCAGTGAGCCAGAGCTGACCTTTACTGCACGGTTGCCGCGTAGAAGTTTGCCGTTGAAGTAGAGGCAGACCTCCCTGATATCGTCGGACCCGCTTAATAATAGCGCCGCAATTAAGTTGTTATAGGCGTCGCTACGCATCTCCCGCAAGGGAATTTGGGAACCGGTGACGACCACGGGCTTTTCTATGCCTTGCAGGGCAAAGGACAGTGCTGAGGCGGTGTAGGCCATGGTGTCGGTGCCGTGCAACACCAAAAAGCCTGAGTACTGGCTATAGTTGTCGCGTATCAGGCTGGCAATGTGATACCAGTCCTTTGGTCGCATATTGGCGCTATCCAGCAGTGGGTCGAGTGCCTGGAAATCGTATTGTGGAAGCTGGCCGATAACATCTTGTAAGAGGCGGCCCAGAGCGCCTTCCAGGTCGGCGTCAGGCACATAGCCCGATTCGCTTCGGCGCATTCCCAGGGTTCCGCCTGTATAAAGGATTAGGGTTTTCTTCATTACTCGACCACTATCTGAGTCCGGATTCAGTACGCCCCTATTTTGTGCAAAGGCGCGGTGGATGCAATTTCGCAGGTTGCTGTTACCTGATGCTAGTAGATGCTTCTATAGCATCTACTGAGGACGCTGTTGGTTTCAAGAGGTGATTTTGGGTGACAGAAGTTTCGACTCTACTCTAGCTGGAAGCGGTGCCTTTGTGGCGCAATTATATTGACTTTTTTACGTTCCGCTCGGTAAGGTTGATGATCTTTTGTCAATTTTATTTGCATTTATTGCGCGGCTTCCTGTGGTGGCACTTTCTATGTAATCGGGGTAGATCCCGATCTGGTTCGCTGCCCTTATAGTTGCGCGGAGGAACATTGTGAGCGCAACAGTGGAAGAGACTGCGGAGGCGGAGGCTCAGGTGGTTGTAAAAAAGGCACCCCGTGCCGTGCGGATCGGTATCTGTGGCTTGGGTACTGTCGGCAGTGGAACGGTGAATGTATTGGCGCGCAATGGGCGGGAAATTGCAGCCCGTTGTGGTCGCGCCCTGGTCATTGAGCAAATAGGTGCGCGCCGCGATAACGCACACTGTGATACCGGCCAGATAAACGTTACCCGGGAAATTTTCGATGTCGCCAATAATCCCAACGTGGATATTTTGGTGGAGCTTATCGGTGGTACTACGGTAGCCAAGGAGCTGGTGCGCACAGCGATTGAAAATGGCAAGCATATTGTCACCGCCAACAAGGCGTTGATTGCCGAACACGGCAACGAGCTGTTTGAGCTGGCCACAAAGCACAACGTCACCATTGCCTATGAGGCGGCAGTAGCCGGCGGTATTCCTATTATTAAGTCCCTGCGCGAAGGATTGGTGGGCAACCAGGTGCAGTGGCTCGCCGGAATCATTAATGGCACCGGCAATTACATCCTCACTGAGATGCGGGAGAAAGGGCGCAGTTTCGATGAAGCTCTGGCCCAAGCCCAAGCTTTAGGATATGCGGAAGCGGACCCCACTTTTGATGTGGAAGGTATCGATGCTGCTCACAAGCTGGTGATTATGGCTTCCCTGGCATTTGCTATGCCGCTCGCTTTTGACAAGGTGTACACCGAAGGCATCAGCCGGATCTGTAGTGAAGATATTCGCTACGCCGATGAGCTGGGATACCGTATCAAGCATCTGGGGATTGCGCGTCGCACTGACAAGGGCGTGGAGTTGCGGGTGCACCCGACTTTAATCCCCCAGCGCCGCCTGATCGCCAACGTAAACGGCGTTATGAATGCGGTGCTGGTCAGCGGCGATGCTGTGGGACCAACCCTGTATTACGGCGCTGGTGCGGGCGATGAAGCCACGGCATCGGCAGTGATCGCCGATCTTGTTGATGTGGCCCGCACTCTTGAGGCCAAGCCGGAGCACAGAGTGCCGGCAGCGGGTGTCGCCCTTGCGAACCAAGGGGGAACCCAGGTTCTGCCGGAAGAAGATGTTATTACCAGTTATTACCTGCGTATCGCCGCCCACGACAAGCCCGGTGTTATGTCTCAGGTGGCCACCATTTGCAGTGATCAGGGCATCAGCATAGAGGCTCTGATCCAGCACGAACCGGTTGAAGGTGAGGCACTTGTCCCGGTGGTGATTTTGACCAGCCGAGCCGATGAAGCCAGCCTCCGCCAAGCGGTTGCACAAATAGAGGCGTTGGAAACGGTCGAAGGTGAAGTCGTCAGGATTCGTGTTGAGAGCCTCGGATAAACCCCGCGGGCGCCGAGTGACATAATCCGGGCTCGGTGCCCCAATCAATAAACTCCCCAGCCAGCGATAAGAGCCAAGAAATACTGTGAAATTTGTCAGCACACGCGGCAGCGCGCCGTCTCTCTCCTTCGCCGATACCGTACTAACAGGTCTTGCCAGCGATGGAGGCCTCTATGTTCCCGAGACTTTGCCGAAGTTTTCTCGCGAGGAAATTGCCTCTATGGCGGGGCTCGATTACGAGCAGCTGGCCTTTCGCATTATCCAGCCGTTTGTGGGGGATGATCTCAGTGATGAAGAGCTGAGCGGTATTATCGGACGTTCCTACAAGCACTTCCGCCACAAGGCTATTGCCCCGCTGGTGCAGACAGACACCAATGAGTGGGTGCTCGAGTTGTTTCATGGGCCCACCCTGGCATTTAAAGATTTTGCCTTGCAGTTCCTCGGTCAACTCTTTGATCACCTGCTGAAAAAGCGCGGTGAAAGAGTGGTGGTAATGGGAGCAACTTCTGGTGATACCGGTTCGGCTGCGATCGAAGGTTGCCGTCATTGCGACAATATCGATATTTTTATTCTGCACCCCCATAACCGTGTATCTGAAGTCCAGCGACGCCAGATGACCACAGTGCAGTCGGACAACGTATTTAATATCGCTCTCGAAGGTAATTTTGACGATTGCCAGAATATGGTGAAAGCGAGTTTTGCCGATCAATCATTCCTGCCCGATGGGCGCCGTTTGGTGGCGGTGAACTCCATTAACTGGGCGCGGATTATGGCGCAGATCGTCTATTACTTTTATGCCGCCCTGCGCCTGGGGGCGCCGGATAAAACCGTTAATTTCTCGGTGCCCACCGGTAATTTTGGCGATATTTTTGCCGGTTACCTGGCGAGGCAGATGGGATTGCCCATCGACCAATTGGTAATTGCGACCAATGCCAACGATATTCTGCATCGTTGCATCAGCGGCAATGACCACACACCCAAACCACTGGTTCACAGCTTATCTCCCAGCATGGATATTATGGTGTCGAGCAACTTTGAGCGATTGCTGTTTGATCTCTACGGTCGCGATGGTGCGACGGTTGCTGAATTGCTCGCGGATCGCAGTCAGCCCATGCATTTGAGTGAATTGGCCCTGGGCAAAGCGAGAGAAGTTTTCTCCTCCAGTCGGGTGGATGACAAGCGCACGGTTGAAGTGATTGGTGAGACCTTCAGCTCCTGCGAATATCTACTTGATCCGCATACAGCTATCGGGGTTGAAGCCGCACGACAGGTACGTCACTCTACCGAACAGCCCATGGTTTGCTTATCTACCGCACACCCGGCAAAATTCCCCGATGCCGTGGCCCAGGCCCTGCCAGAAAAAGAGATTCCCCTGCCGAGTCATATGCAGGATCTCTGGCAGCGGGAGGAGCGCTTCAAGGTATTGCCCAATAACTTGTCCCAAGTACACGACTATATGGCGACGATGCTGTCAGAAGGCAGTTAATCGGCACACTGTCGTGCAATAAGCGGCAACCGATTAGCTATTAGTTTGCTGAGAAATACATTGAGTACAAAAATTCAGCGACGGCCAGTGGATTTGTCTACTGGCCGTTTTGCTTCTGAAACACCAAAAATATTGCAGCGTGTCCTGTTGGGGCGGGGGATTGTCAGCGAAGAAGCGTTGGATCACAGCCTCTCTCAATTACAGAGCCCGCAGAGTATGCGAGGGCTGGAGGCTGCCGTTTCCTTGCTGGTGGATGCTATCCACGGGCAAAAGAAAATCCTTATCGTGGGGGATTTCGATGCGGATGGAGCCACCAGTAGCACCTTGGGGGTGTTGGCCCTGGGTGCAATGGGCGCGCCGGGAGTGGAGTACCTGGTGCCGAATCGCTTTGACTTCGGCTACGGGCTGACTCCAGAAATTGTCGAGGTAGCCAAAGATTATCAGCCCGATCTGCTGATCACCGTAGATAACGGTATTAGCAGTATCGAGGGCGTGGCAGCGGCAAAAGCTGCTGGTATGAAAGTGATTGTGACAGATCACCACCTGCCCGGCAGTGAGCTGCCGCAGGCGGATGCCATCGTAAACCCGAACCAGCCGGACTGTGACTTTCCCAGCAAGAACCTCGCTGGGGTGGGGGTGATCTTTTATCTGCTCAGCCGTTTGCGCACGGCCCTACAGCAGAGTGGGTGGTTTGAGCAGAGCGGTATCGCCCCGCCCAATATGGCCGAATACCTGGATTTGGTCGCCTTGGGTACTGTGGCCGACCTGGTCCCGCTGGATCACAACAACCGGATTCTGGTTCATCAGGGCATCGCCCGTATCCGTGCCGGCCGCTGCCGGCCCGGTATTGCCGCCCTGATGGAGGTTGCCGGGCGCGACCAGCGCAGGCTCTCTACCACAGATATTGGTTTTATTTTGGGGCCGCGAATTAATGCGGCTGGTCGTCTCGACGATATCGGCACCGGTATCCGCTGCCTGCTCACCCGCGATCCCAGTGAAGCGCGGGAGCTGGCCGGCGAGCTGGACGCCCTGAACCGGGATCGCAAAGCGATCGAGCAGGGGATGCAGCGGGAGGCAATGGCGGCCCTGGATGAGTTGCGCCTGGAGGGCGAAATTCCCTGGAGTTTGTGTCTGTACGATGCCAACTGGCATCAAGGTGTGGTGGGTATTTTGGCCAGCCGCATCAAAGAGAAATTCCACCGCCCGGTGATCGCATTTGCTGAGGGTGATAACGGCCTGGTGAAGGGCTCTGCGCGTTCGATTCCCGGGCTGCATATTCGCGATGCCCTGAGTGACGTAGCCGCCTCTCACCCGGACCTGATCAGCAAGTTCGGTGGCCACGCCATGGCGGCGGGGCTGAGCTTACCCCAGGAAAACCTGAAGGCTTTCCGCAAGGCTTTTGAGCAGGTGGTGCGCAACCGCCTGAATGAAAACCAGCTGCACGCGGTTATCGACTCTGACGGTGAGTTGGAATCTGGGGATTACACTTTGCACACGGCAGCCATGTTGCGCGCTTGCGCGCCCTGGGGACAGGCGTTTCCAGAGCCGGTATTTGACGGTGAATTCCTGTTGCTGCAACAGCGCATTGTCGGCGAGCGCCATTTAAAAATGGTGGTGGCGCCGCCCCAGGCGCCGCAATTAGCGCTGGATGCTATTGCTTTTAATGTGGACACCGAGCAGTGGCCGCAGCCCACGGAAAGAGTGCGCTTGGCTTTTAAGCTTGATGTTAATGAATTTCGCGGGCGGGAATCCCTGCAATTAATGGTGAGCCTGTTAGAAGCGGTATAGGGCGCACTTTGTATCTGGCTGTTGGGAAAAACACGGAGTTTTTTGCAACAGCTCCCAAGTTGTTTGGAAGTAAAAAGTAGTGAAACGTAAACAAGTCCAGGCCGAAGTCCTACTGTTATTAGCCGCTCTCTTCTGGGGCGTTGCCTTTGTGCCGCAAAAGATTGCCATGGCGGATATTGAGCCGCTGGCATTTAACGCATGGCGTTTTATTCTCGGTGGTTTAATCCTGATTCCCATCGTTTACTGGTTGTCCTCCCGTCGCGATGCCCAGCCCGGTGAAGCCGAGGGGCAATTGGTGAATCACACCTGGCGCGCCTGCCTGCCCGGTGGCGCACTGTTGGGTTTTTGGCTGTTTCTCGGCGCGGCACTTCAACAGGTGAGCTTGCTGTATACCACTGCCGGCCGCGCTGGGTTTATTACCGGTTTTTATTTATTGCTGGTGCCGGTGATCGGTTTGTCCCTGGGGCATAAAACCAATCGCTGGACCTGGATGGGAATTGGTCTCGCTTTGTTCGGCCTCTATTGGTTGGCGGACTTCAGTGAAGAGTCCCAGTTGGTGGGCGACTTAATGGTATTTGCCAGTGCCTTTGTTTTTGCCATCCAGGTATTGACGGCAGATCGACTGGTAAAACGCTATGACGCTTTGCGACTCGCCTGTATCCAGTTCCTGGTGTGTGGCCTTTTGTCCGCCGTAGCTTCGCTATTTACCGAGGAGGCGACACTGCAATCGGCGATCGATGCGGCTTGGCCTATCGCCTACATGATGATTTTCTCCACGGCACTGGCATTTACTTTCCAGCTCCTGGCCCAACGCTACGCCGCGCCTTCCCACGCCACTGTAATTATGAGCCTGGAGGCAGTTTTCGCCCTGGCGGCGGGCTGGCTATTCCTCAATGAAATGCTCAATACCACGGAGTTAATTGGCTGTGGTTTGATGCTGGCGGGGATGCTGGTCAGTCATTACGGCAACCACAGCGGTACTCACCACTAGGAATATCAATGGAATTATCGACACTGGTACTCTTTGTTCCCGCAAGCTTCTTTGCCTCGGTCACACCGGGGCTCTGCATGATGCTATCGCTCAGTCTGGGAATTACCCTGGGCGTGCGTCAGACTCTGTGGATGATGGTGGGTGAGTTGATCGGTGTTGCGTCGGTGGCGATTACCTCTGCACTCGGTGCTGCGGTATTGATGGTTCAGTATCCGACTTTATTTCAGCTGTTCAAATACTGCGGGGCCGCCTATTTGGCCTGGATAGGCGTGCAGATGTGGCGCTCCCGGGGGCAGCTGGCCCTTATGGATCAGAGTGATACGGTCGACGCTAGCCGACCATCGCGAAGAGCGCTGGCACTACAGGGTTTTGTCACAGCTGTGGCCAATCCCAAGGGCTGGGCGTTTTTTATTGCGTTATTACCGCCATTTATTAACGATACCAAACCCCTGGTACCGCAGCTCTCAGTCTTGCTGGCGATATTGCTGCTTTTGGAGGCGTTGTGCCTGCTGATCTATGCCAGTGGCGGCCAGGCCCTGAGTCGATTGTTGGAGCGGTCTGAAAATGTGCGTTTGGTTAATCGGATTTCTGGTACTTTGATGCTATCGGTGGGAGCCTGGTTGGCGTTATTCTGACACGGCTATTTATCGCTTTATGGAGGATGTTCTGTGTTGAAAAAACGGTTGTCATTCTTATGGGTATGGGCCCTGATTATCTCAGTGGCGGCTTGCGGGCAGTCGAGGGAGGAGAAAGCGATGGAGAACGAGGTTGAGAACACACCCGGCGCGGCGGAGCCCGAAGTCGCACCCACGCCTCCTGCAGCGACTATGAGGCCAGGAGAAATGGTGTGGATTTACCGCGGCAGTGGCAGCAAGCAGTGTGAAGGGGGTGGTATGACTCTTCAGCAGAGCCAGGCCAAGTTGAGTGACAATGGGGTGAAGGTGCAGGAGTCCCGCTGTGGAGTCCGCACCGACAGGATGTTCCCCGCCGTATGTGGCGCACCCACAGGAGATATCCTGATGCACTTGGTCGGTATGGATGCCCTGGATGCCTCAATTGAGCTGGGATATAGCCCCGCGGAGAAAGTGCAGTATCAGTTTGCTGCTTGTCGGGACAACAGTGCCTGAGTTGAAACCTTAAGTGGGGTAATCGTGAATATTTCCCAGGCCGCAGACAATTCGGGGCTCAGTGCAAAAGCCCTGCGCCACTACGAAAATATTGGCCTGGTGGTGCCCGGCCGCTCTGCTAATGGCTATCGGGATTACTCCACTGCCGATGTTGAAACCCTCTGCTTCGTGCGCCGCGCGCGGGCCTGTGGCTTTACCACTGAGGAGGTCCGAGCGCTGCTGGGGTTGCGGGATAACCCGGAGCGCCATAGCCGCGAGACCAAAGACCTGGTCAATCACAAGCTCGGGCAGCTCGAAGAGCAGTTGCAGACCCTGCTGGGGATGCGCGCAACCTTGCGGGCCTTTGCCGATAGCTGCGCCGGCAATGAGTCCCCAGACTGCGCAATTCTGGAAAAGCTCTCGGGACAGACCGCCTAGTAGAGGATTTGCCGCCATATCAGCCCCTATCTGACTGGAAGGACCCCCGCGCGCTGCGGTAGAATGCGCGCCGCTTTTTATTTTGTCCGGACACCGAAAGTTCATGGAAATCAATCCCCTCATCAATCAATTAAAAGACCTCGAAGAGCGCACCGACGTTCTTAGGGGGTATCTTTGACTACGCCAGCAAGAAAGAACGCCTTACCGAAGTAGAGCTGGAGCTGGCTGAGCCGAGTGTTTGGGACGACCCCAACCGCGCACAGGAACTGGGGCGCGAGCGCTCTTCCCTGGAAACGGTGGTTAATACCATCGAAAACCTCGACTCCGGCATTGCCGATTGCCGCGAACTGTTGGAAATGGCAGTCGAGGAAAATGATGAGGACTCTGTAGGGGAGGTCTCCACTGAGATCGAAGGCCTCCAGCAGCAGCTGGGGATTCTGGAATTTCGCCGTATGTTCTCTGGCGAGAATGACGAGAACAACGCCTATCTGGATATCCAGGCCGGCTCCGGTGGTACCGAGGCCCAAGACTGGGCGGAAATGATCCTGCGTATGTACCTGCGCTGGGGTGAAGCCCACGGCTTCAAGACCACCCTGGAAGAGGTCTCCGCGGGGGAAGTGGCCGGTATCAAGAGTGCCACCGTGCATTTCGCCGGCGACCACGCGTTCGGCTGGTTGCGCACGGAAACCGGCGTACACCGCCTGGTGCGCAAATCGCCGTTTGATTCTGGCAACCGTCGTCACACTTCTTTCAGCTCGGTATTTGTGTCACCGGAAATCGATGACAATATCGAGATTGAAATCGACAAATCCCAGGTGCGTGAAGACACCTACCGCGCGTCCGGCGCCGGTGGTCAGCACGTGAACAAAACCGATTCTGCGGTGCGTTTGACCCACACAGAATCCGGTATCGTCGTGCAGTGCCAGAGCGAGCGCTCCCAGCACCAGAACCGCGATAAAGCCTGGAAAATGCTGCGCGCAAAAATGTACGAGCAGGAAATGCTCAAGCGCAACGCAGAGAAGCAGGCCATGGAAGACAGCAAGGCCGACATCGGTTGGGGCAGCCAGATCCGCTCTTACGTGTTGGACGACCAGCGTATCAAGGACCTGCGCACCAATGTCCAGACCAGCAACTGCCAGGCAGTATTGGACGGAGACCTGGACCAATTTATCGAAGCCAGCCTAAAAGCCGGCCTCTGATTTAAAGTCTCCACTCTCACCGCGCCCCTCGTCGATGAGGGGCAATATCAATCACAAAACTGATAGATCACCATGACTGATATCCAGCAAGACGAAAACAAACTGATCGCCGAGCGCCGCACCAAGCTTTCCGCTCTGCGCGAGAAGGGCAATGCTTTCCCCAACAGTTTTCGCCGCGAGAACCTCGCTGCCGACCTGCAAGCTGAGTTCGGCGATAAACAGAAAGAGGAGCTGGAAGAACTGGGTAAACGGGCGTGCGTAGCAGGGCGAATCCTGGCTAAACGCGGACCCTTTATGGTGATCCAGGATGTGTCTGACCGCATCCAGCTCTACGCCGATAAAACGGCACAGAAAGATATTAAAGAGCGCTTCGGTGCCTGGGATATCGGCGATATCGTCGGCGTAAAAGGCACTCTGCACAAATCCGGCAAGGGCGACCTCTACGTCAACTGTGAAGAGTACAGCCTGCTGACCAAAGCGCTGCGCCCGCTGCCGGAAAAATTCCACGGCATCGCCGATCAGGAAATGCGTTATCGCCAGCGCTACGTGGACTTGATCGCCACGCCGGAAGCCCGTGAAGTGTTCCGCGTGCGCTCCAAAGTGATCGAGTACATCCGCGACTTCCTCAACGGCCAGCAGTTTATGGAAGTGGAAACGCCCATGCTGCAAGTTATTCCCGGCGGTGCCAGCGCGCGTCCGTTCGTTACCCACCACAATGCGCTGGATATCGATATGTACCTGCGTATTGCCCCGGAGCTGTACCTGAAGCGTCTGGTCGTGGGTGGTTTTGAGCGGGTTTACGAGATCAACCGCAATTTCCGCAACGAAGGTCTGTCCACGCGCCACAACCCCGAATTCACCATGCTTGAGTTCTACCAGGCGTACGCGGACTACAACGACCTGATGGATCTCACCGAGAAGATGCTGCGCGGTATCTGTGAAGATGTACTGGGCTCCACCACTGTGGAATACCAGGACAGCAGCTACGACTTCTCCAAGCCGTTCGCGCGTTTGTCTGTGTTCGACTCCATCCTGCACTACAACCCGGAACTCACTGCGGCCGATATCGACAATATCGAATCCGCCCGCGCGGTAGCCGAGAAGCTGGAAATCCCGCTGAAAGATAGCTGGGGTCTGGGTAAGGTACAGATCGAGATCTTCGAGAAGACTGTAGAGCACCGTCTCGACCAGCCGACCTTTATCACTGAGTACCCAACCGAAGTGTCTCCGTTGGCTCGCCGTAACGATGACAATCCGTTTGTCACCGACCGCTTTGAGTTCTTCGTTGGCGGCCGCGAGATTGCCAATGGTTTCTCCGAGTTGAACGACGCGGAAGATCAGGCTGAACGCTTCAAAGCCCAGGTTGCGGAAAAAGATGCCGGTGACGACGAAGCCATGCACTACGACGCCGACTATATCCGCGCGCTGGAATACGGCCTGCCGCCCACCGCTGGTGAGGGCATCGGTATCGACCGTCTGGTAATGCTGTTTACCAACTCCCCGTCGATTCGCGACGTACTGCTGTTCCCGCATATGCGCCCTGAAGCGAACGACTAATCGCTTCTCACTGCCGGGTAGTTTTACCTGCCCGGCAGTATTTCCTCCCCCTATGCCGCAGATTTCCTCACTCTGAAACTTCCCTCAGCTCTATCTATCCTTATTCATTGGTGCTCTATGGAGCCTCGAATGATTTGGAGCGGTTGCTGCTATGAAACAGGGACAGGCGAAAGAGAAAAGCGCAAGGCAAATAATGGCGCTGACGCTCTGTAGCTTTATCTCCTGTACCGCAGCTGCGCAAAGTTCGGAGCCTGCACCGGCTACCAGCCTAACTTCCAAAGAGCCCGATGACTGGCGCTTCCTTGCCACTCCCTATCTTTTCCTCCCGCTTCGCACTAAAGGGACTTCTACTGTCGCGGACACCAGTGTCGATATTGATCTGGATTTAAGTAAAACCCTGGAGCTCCTCAACGCTGCATTTTCTGTGCGCTTGGAAGCCTGGAAAGGGCGCTTTGGGGTAGTGGCGGATCTCTACTATGTGCATCTCAGATTGGATAAGGGAGCAACCATAACCCCGCCACGAAACCCACAGCTGGATATCGATGTAGATATTGATGTTGAGGTGGATGCTCGCCAGGGCTGGATAAATGCCCTAGCCGGTTACCGGATTTTAGAAGGGAATCTGGCTAATAGTGGGCGAAAGTACTTTGTAGATGTGGGAGCGGGTTTGCGCTGGAACCGATTAAAGCAGGAAGTGAAAGCACGAGCGGGAATTAATATAGGCCCCAGACCCGAATTCAGGAATCGCCTTGGAGGCAAACAGAGTTGGTGGGAACCTACGCTATCTGCGCGAGGTGCAATCGGAATTACTGAATGCCTAACCATTGCTGTACGCACGGAACTGGGAGGCTTTGGCGCTGGGGGTGATGACTTACAGTGGAATCTACTAGCCGGATTCGACTGGCGCGCCTGGAAAACCACCTCACTGCGTTTTGGGTATCAGTATTACAGTATTGATTATTCCGATCGACTCTCTGATGGGCGTTTTGCTTATGATATTACTCAACATGGGCCATATATAGCGGCGACTTGGCGGTGGTAGTTGAGCGAGTTCAGTTTATGAAGAAACTAAGTTCATTAGAGTCATAAGTTTAAAATCAAAGAGTTAGATATTTATTTGGTGCTTGTGATAGTGGCCATATAGAACGCATTTTTTATTTAGCTCTATGGTCCCATTTGTGTTTACCTTATCGGCTTCATAATTAAAAGTAAATGTGAGGAGCGAATTTACATTTGAAACCGTAGTAAAGATAATAGTGGTTTGGATAGCTATTATATAAATGTTAGATTTGAGGGGTATATATGGAGCTTCCATCGGTCCTAGATATTAAGGATTACTCGGAATTAAATTATTTTGATAAAAAGCAGCTCAAAGAGCTAATTGATGAATGTGAATTTATTATTGATGATCAGTATGATCAGCTTTCACCAGAGGCCTATTCATGTGTAGAGGGGCTTCTGGAGTACCTTCAGTATAAAGTCGGTGGAGAGGCTGCATTAAAAGCGATAAAGAAAAAGGTTGTCGAGGATGTTCGGCAGTGGATGTATATTCATCCAAAAAATCTAACTCCAGAAGATGATAAAAGAGCTGTCGAAAGTGGGTTAATTGCAATTCGATTGGGGTGTGGATGGGTAGTTGATGCGTATGAGGCTACTACAAATATACCGGGTCACGAAATTGAATGGGCAGCAATATCATCTATGCCAAACGTGATTTGTGAAGACTCAAAGGCGTTTTCTCAGCTTAAATTAAATTTAGGTAGAGAGCTGACAGAGGAGGAGATTATGAGAGTTGTAAGCCTTTCTGAAGGCTTGGTCAATAGTTATATGGCAAATGATGGAAAAATGAGGGAGTGGTGATCTAACAGGGTGGGCCATGCTCAGCTGCTTTACAGTTTTGATCTCCACTCCGGTTCGCAAGCGCATCTGCGGTATGGCGCATGCGCTAACTAGTAAAAATATTCTCATGACATTAAATGATTTAACAGTAAATTTTTCTCATATTAACAAGGGAGACTTTCTATCCGATTGGGAATGGCTTATTGGTAAGGGTAAGTTACCTATAGTTATTACCGCTCTTGGCGATGCGTTTATTCAAAACGTAAAAACCAATGAAGTGGAGTTTTTGAGTACTACACTTTGCCAAGTCGAGTTCATCGCAAAAGATGGAGAAGAGTTTCTCTCAAAATTACAAGACTCTGAATTTGTTAGCGGTTTTATGGGGGCAAAATTTGTACGTAGCTTGATTGAATCAGGTAAGTCACTTTCTAAATATATGATTTACAGCATTAAGATACCTCTATTTCTTGGTGGTGAAATTGACGTAGAAAATTTTGAGATAACTGATATCGAAGTCCACTTCTCAATATCAGGACAATTTCATAAAAAAGTTCAGGGTTTGCCAGAGGGCACTCCAATTGAAAGTGTTACCTTGGCCAAGCCAAAAAGGAAGTCTTGGTGGAAGTTTTAGGGCTAACAAGGTAGTACAATCGACTGCAAAGGTATCATCTAATTGAAATGGTATACGTAGATACAACGATGGATATATCTCAGTATTACGATGAAGCTAAGAAAATAGGAAAGCTAGTAGAGCCCCAGGCACCTTATGTTTTGGCTGTATTAGATTATCCTCCTGAGGAGGATAATCCATCCTCGTGGGTACCCAAAGTTCAAAACGCTTTACTGAATTTCTATAAAGAATTTCCATCTTCAGATGAAGCAGAGAAAGCGCTTAACTTGTACATTCAGGGCGCCATAATGGAAGATAGAGCAGAGCATAACTTACTGGTTAAAATAGGAGCTTCCTGCTTGGTTTTAGGAGTGGCTATCGGATGGGTTATTTGGAGTTAACTTCCTATAACTGGCGCATGCTGTTTCTGATGTTGTGGCTAGACAGCGTGCTCTATGCTCAAGTTTAAATGTCTAGGTAGAGAGTGGAAATAATTAAGTATCCTTTGACTAAATCTGTACTATTTACAATTTTATATACGATACTGAACATAGTGTCTATCAATGTTCAGTTTATTCCTGGAATAATTACATGGATTTTTTGGGGAGTTGTTGGCCCATTGATAGCCATAGGGGCTGTATGGTTTTATCACTGCAAATCGATGGGTGGAGAAAAGTATTGGGTACAACTGTCCATCGGCACTACCCTGTATTATTTGGCGCTAGGTATAATATCGTTTAATTATATAGGCGGTTTATGGGCGTCGGTGTAGCTTAATAGTTAATTAAGTAATGCAGCCATTAACATAGCATTATACATATTTTGTGAGGTTGCTGCGCTTATTGTTGTTAGTATTTACACAGTCCAGGCTGTGTCTGACTGCGATGTTAGTAGTGAACAAATTATCTAAGGTCTTCGAGAATATGGAAATTGATAAAAATGGTGCCCGAAAAAGAGCTGATGAAATTAAGCCCTATCGCTGTAAAAATCTGATAGCTGTTCTCGAGTGCCCAATGGATATGAAGAACATTGGAACAGTCATAAGAAACGTCAATGCGTTAGGCGTTGAAAAAACGTATATTGTTGATCCACGCAACCTATTGCCCAATGAATGGCAGGAAATGAGAGAAAGAAAGTCACTCTCAAAACCATCTGTCTCTGCGATCAAATGGAGCTTCGTAAAGCGTTTTGATAGTACCGAGGAATGCCTGGATCATTTGGCAAAAAATAGATTTATCTCGATTGTCACCTCTCCCCATGTAAAAGGAAAAGACAACTTTATATTGCATGAGGCTGATTACACTCAGCCAAAACTGGCTGTTTGGTTTGGTAACGAATCTAGAGGTATAAGTGATCTTGCAGTCGAAAATAGCGCTTTCTGCGTATCCATTCCAATGTTTGGAATGATTGAAAGTCTGAACCTCGGAACAACTTCTGGAATTGTATTATATGAAGTTACTAAGCAGCGCCGCGAGTACCAGGAAAAGTACAAGAGAGCAAACCGTAGCGACTAATAAAGTGATGAAGTTGACGTCCTATTTGTGTGTTTTTTTGCACTGCGGCTGTATTCTTTTTCTTAAATAAATAAAGAAACTTTCCCCATTGAATAGGCGCCTACCTTTCGGTCGCAATTACTCTTGGGTAACTTACAAAGCAGGCAAAAACTATTTCGTCTTTAAAGCCACCCCAAAACGAGAAGGTCAAAATTACTTTAATATGAGCAGAATCGAGTTTAAGGAGCTAACCCAAGTGAAGCGAAATAAGCTGTTAGCTGTACTCAATGAGGATTCACTTAGGGAGCACTTAATTAAACATGAATACTTTGATGTCCAGAGTATTAATGAGTGGATCAAGTTTAAGTTAGAAGTAGACTCCCTGCCTGGGTGCCGTGTTCGACTAATTTACATCGGTGGAGTATTAGCTGGGTGGTGTGGTATTCAACCTGATGATAGCGGCTTTGAGATGGCTGTTGTCATATCTCAACAGTTTTGGGGTTTTGGACTCTCAGTATTCAAAACAATGATCGGTTGGGCTAAGGAGTTAGGGCATAAGGAAATAGTGTGTCATTTGCTTGACAGTAGGCCAGAATACAGAGCTTTGAAAAGAATATCCAAAACAGTACATAAAACCGAGCTGTTGGGTCGATGTTTTACGACATACTGTATCGAGCTCGATAAATATGCATAGATTAAACTATAACTGGTCGGTGTATCGTTTCTTTCTTGTTATATGAAAAAAATAAACTATGGCTTGGATTTTGGTTTCAGATATTTTTGGTCGTACAAAAGCGTTAGAGCGATTTGCAGCTGATCTTCCTGGTAGTGTAGAGATAGTTGGTCCGTATAATTCAGAATTGATGAATTTCGATTGTGAAGTTGAGGCGTATTCACACTTTACATCAAAGGTTGGGCTGGATAAATACGCTGAAAAATTATCAGAGAGAATCAGCGCATCATTTGGTCATGTGAGTTTAGTAGGTTTTAGTATTAGTGCATCGGCCATATGGAGGTTATCTGATCATCAAGCTTTGAGTAATGTTTCAGGGGCAATTTTATTTTATAGTTCACAAGTTCGCCATTACGTCAAAATTGATCCTATACTTCCTACGCGCTTGATATTCCCGGCGATGGAGCCTCACTTTTCTGTATTAGAGGTCATGCAGACGTTGAAGCAGAAAGAGCAAGTGGAGGTTCATCATTCCACTTACCTTCATGGCTTTATGAATCCCCAATCCAGAAATTATAATGCAGAAGCTTATGCTAAATACAAGCAGATAGTATGTAATACGCCCTTCAACGACCCCATCTGTAAAGGTTTCAGTTGAATGCAGTTCGTATTGGAGTTTGACAAATATCACATAGAGACAGTTGTTGTTGGTTAGTTTGTGCAAGTATTTAGCTAACCGAGGCCTTTCCAAAGATCATAAACTAATTGGAAAGCCGCTGGGAAGACCGAACACTTGCTTCTCAACGGCTTCGGCAGTTCACCATCTATTCCTTTTGGATGCGCCTATATATTTCTTCTCGATGAACGGGTACGGACTTGGGGGCATGTATCCCCATCTTCACTTGATTGCCTTTAACCTCTAATACCTTAACCGAAACTTTGGTGCCGATTCGTAGGTTTTCACCTATTCGGCGTTTCAATATCAACATATTCATTTCCTACTGATACAAGCTACAAGAAAGGGCGTTCTCTTGGGTGAGTATTGAAAGAAGCGGCTAGAAGAGGGGGAGCACGAGAGCGATAAGCATAGAAGAAGAAAAGGCGAGCGCAACGCTCCCAGAGCTTGGGGACACGCCTCAAGCTGCTGAATGTACACCACTTTATTGAAGACGAGCGGGTATCTAGCGTATGATGCATATAGCCATTTTGATAATTATGGTATCAATTTGGTTAGCTGGCCCCGGGTGTTGGTAGCACCTTGGGTCAGCGCCTTTTACTTATTCTTATATCTCGCTACCGTTCTCCTTTTGAAGAAATAGATCGTTTAGGAAGTTCTGGTACTTCTATTTAGGTGAGAGCCGAATCAAGCCCAACCAAAAATAACAAACTACTAATAGAGATCTATCGATTTTACGCATCTTTGATATGGAAACAAACTTAATTGTTTCTAACAGGATAATTTAAGCGCCTTTTATTTACCTATGCGCTAGTGTGATGAAGCTCAACCAAAGAGTTTCTGTCGTAAAATACAAGCACCTGTTAGGTCAGCTTCAAATTCTTAGAATCTATATATTAAACATAAGGAATCTGAAAAATTTTGGTAGAAATATCGTAAGTGTTTTCTAATGAAAGCCTTGAAGGTTTAGGAATAATTGCCAAAGGTAACTTGCTACGGGGCCCATTGGATCAGATGCTTGTCTAGCCACCCGCACTTCCAGTTCTTGCGGTTTTGGTATCCCTTCCACTGCTATGGGCGATAATAAGCCCTGTTCAAGCTCCGCTTCTATCATATGTTCTGGTAGCGTACCCCAACCCATACCTTGAAGAATAATTTCTTTTTTAGTCGGAAAATCGTTGACTCTCCATTGATCGCCCCCTTCAAGCACCCCGTAGGTTTTAGTGGATGACTTCCTACCACTGATGATCACCTGGGGATGGTGTAGCATAATCTGCCTTGGGATTTCCTCGTATTGGGTAAGTAGGGGAGAGTCGCCAGCGATCACAGAAATGAATTTCATATTCATTAGATGAATGGATTCAAGCTGGTCGTAAGTTTCAGTCCACGGAATAATAGCTATGGAAACCTGGCCTCCCTTCAATAAGTCCAGTGGCCCAAGGCCATTTTCGGAATAGACCTCCAAGCGTGTTTTTGGGTACTCAATTTTGCACTGACGGATTGCGTTGAGTATTGGGCCGACTGGTATGGCGGAAGTAAACGCAATACCTACTTCCAGTTCTTCTCCTGCGACTAGCTGTTTAGCTAAGCTCTCAAACGAGTGGGCTTCAGCTAGTACATGTTTGGATTGTTCATACAGGGCTTTGCCGTCAGCTGTGAGTGTGCTCCTGTATTGGTCCCGATCAAATAGTTGTAGATTGAGGTCCGCCTCTAATTTCTTGATGGCGGCGCTTATAGTGGGCTGTGTTCGGTGAAGTGTTTGGGCAGCAGATTTTAGCGAGCCCCCTTCAACTATCGCCTTAAAATATCGTAATTGTTCCAAAGTCATAGTGGCGTGAGCTTAGAGAAAATATAGGTAAGTTTCTGATGCAGCATATTTGAGGATCTTAAACTGAAAATAGCCATTAACTGGCTTTCTTTTATGAAGCATCTTTTCTGTTGTGCTGACAACATGAGTAATCTGCACTTGATACCATTTGCCAGTGC
The DNA here is from genome assembly GCF_052467825.1 of Microbulbifer maximicatervae (SeqCode). Lineage (NCBI taxonomy): Bacteria > Pseudomonadati > Pseudomonadota > Gammaproteobacteria > Cellvibrionales > Microbulbiferaceae > Microbulbifer > Microbulbifer maximicatervae (SeqCode). Next base: position 5,118,933 of record NZ_CP174327.1, on the reverse strand, counting down.
TTGCAAACTGGACAACATCAACACCGGTGATCATTTTGAATGAGCAGCTTTTACGTAAACCAGCTATTTGTTTTTCTTCTACCAGCAGAAGCTGGGAGTCTGCGTGCACCTTTTTACTTCATGCCTGCGCGGTATCATCACCCGATATCAGCTAAACCAACTTGTTAGGTAAAAGCTAACAAGAACTTAGATTATAGTTACTATCATTAGCTTAAGTCTAACTTTATCCTTATCTCCTTATCAAGAAGTGACCTGTTCGTGAGGCATTGCGAGCGGTCGCGCTCTATCCAAACAGTTGAACGATATTGAGGCTAGTTATGATCAAACGGACAGACGTGTTAATCGTTGGTGGAGGCTTTGCTGGTGTTTCTGTGGCCCAAAAGTTAGCTAAGCAGGGTATGCAGGTGGTATTGGTTGACCGAAAGGACCATTTTGAAGTGACCTTTGCCACATTACGTAATGCGATAGCGCCTAACTTACTGACTGCTAATCCACGTAAATATTATCGTGACTTTATTCAGGGCGATTTTGTTCAAGCAGATGTGGTTTCCATGGATGACCGGATAGCAAAGTCATCGAATGGATTAGAGATCCACTTTAAGCAGGCAGTTATCGCGACAGGCAGTCGCTACCCAACCTTGCCGATAGCTAAATCTACATCAGCTTATACGATTTCCGAGCGTGAGCAAGAAATGCGGAATGAGCAAAAAATACTGGCGAAATCTCAGTCAGTTTTGATTGTAGGAGGCGGTACCGTTGGCGTGGAGCTGGCCGGGGAAATTAGCAGCGCTTTTCCCAATAAAACCGTGACGTTAGTCCATTCTAAAGATGTACTACTTGGCCATCTTAAGCCTAAAGCTCAGAACAAGGCGCTAGAACAGCTTACGGCTAAGGGTGTTAGCGTACATCTCAATACCCGGTTAGTTAAAGAAGGTGCAATTTACCGTTCTATGAATACTCAAGAAACTTTCAAGGCAGACTTGATTTATGAATGTGTAGGTATGTCGCCAAATACCGAGTTTCTAAAAACAGAATTACCCGGTGTGTTAGATAAGATGGGATTAATTAAAGTGGACGAATATATGCGGGTTAGGGGTTATTCTAACCTTTATGCGATAGGTGATTGCTCTACTCTGGATGAAAATAAGCACGGCTATATAGCAAATGTTCAAGGAGGCATCTTAGCGAGCGTTATCATTAATCAAGCCAAAGGTAAAAAGGCTAAGCCTTATAAAACACCTAGTTATGCCATTGTTACGCCGACCGGTACAGAGACAGGTGTAGCTCAAATGCCCTTTGGTGTTTTTACTTCAAAGCTATTTGTTAACCTGAAACAAAAAGACATGGGGATAGGCCACATGCTTAAAGCGAGCGGTACAACTCCAGACTTACTTAGCTAGAGCTTTTTGGTATACAGTAGAGTACCTCTAATTAAAATCTACCAGTCTCTAAGGTTTCTCTGAATAGACATTCTCACTGACCATTGAAAATCAAGTAAGAGGTAGTCCAGATACTAGCCATACTTGCCAGATGCGTATGAGGCGGCATAGAGGTGTTACTGCCATTAGTAGTAGTTTATTTACGTAGTTAGGTTCCCCGTCTGAATTTATTATAGGAAATTAGAGGGCCTTTTCTTCTTAATTTGCGGTATTGCGTATTTACGTTCTTCAACGTAATGTTTGTGCCGAAAGCATGAGAATGTAAGAAGTGAGTCCCGGCTCTTATGGGTTTCTACTAGGTACCCGTAAGAGCTGCGAAGGTCCCAAACTCATGGAAGGCTCCTTTCATGTGATGAATATTTTTCATAGGCTGTAATCTCAATGGGAAATTGAGCATAGGTAGGAGGTCTGTATGTTTATAGGAGAGGTGTCAAGAAGGACGAATCTCACTGTAAAAGCGATAAGATTTTATGAGGAAAAAGGCCTCATTGCCGTTCCTAAAAGGCAGGGCAGATATAGAGTCTATACGGCAGAAGATGTTGAAATTCTTACTTTGATCTCAGAAGCCAAAGTACTTGGGGTGACTTTGGCTGAGTTGAAGGATGTTATTCGGTACCATAATGGAGAGGTTGATTGGGCTCGAATCAGCGTTTTTCTGAAGAAAGTAAAAAGGAAAATTGAGGCTGAATTGGAATCACTTTCTAGTAAAGCTGAAAAGGTTGATCAGTGTATTGCTTCTATAGATTCCTGCCATAAAAGTCTTGACTCTCCCCTTAAGGGGAGACGGTAGACTTTTCATCATGTCTTTAAGCAATAGTATGACGCGATGAAAAATATCCTACTTTTAAATGGCAATCCAAAGAAGAACAGTTTTGTTAAGCAGTTGAGCGATGTCTATGAGTCTGAGGCAAAGAAGCAGGCAAATGTTCGGCGATATAACCTGTCGGAAATGGACTTCAATTCGAATTTAGAGTTTGGGTACGATGACTATCAAGTATTGGAGGATTGTCTATATGAATTTCAAGAGGCTCTTAAATGGGCACAGCATATTGTTGTGATGTCGCCTATTTGGTGGGGCGGATTGCCAGGAAAGCTCAAAGGCTTGATTGATCGATCTTTTCTTCCCGGAATTACCTTTAAATTTGAGAGTGGTAGTGCAGAGCCCATAAAGCTTCTTAAAGGCAAAACATCAAGAATAATTTTGACAATGGATGCGCCTACGGAATATTTAGAAGAACAAGCAAAGCCAGTATTAGAGCAGCTTGATCGATTTACTCTTCAATACTGTGGTTTTTCAAAAGCAGAGGTTAATTTATTTGGTTCAATGATTTTGTCTGATAAGAATCAACAGGGTTCCTGGTTGAAAACTGTTAAAGCACTTGGTGCTAGATGTATCTAGCCTAGAACAAATCAATCTATGTTAGTTATGACTTCCTAATGGCAACCAATACACTTGACGATACCTTAACTTCAATAGTTATGATTATTGGCAACAAATCCTGTATAAAAGCCATTTACCCTATGGAACTTTCGGGGAAAATTTGACAGTCTCTGGGCTTATCGAAGATGAAGTCTTTATCGGCGACCAATTTAGCATAGGCGATTGTCTCCTCGAGGTAAGTCAGCCAAGAATTCCATGTTTTAAACTCAATATGGCTTTAGATAATGATAATACCGTTAAATTATTTAAAGATTACTTCAACACTGGTGTGTATTTTAGGGTGCTTGGGGAAGGTTATATAGGACAAGAAAAAAACTAAGTAAAGTTGCTGAGGCTCCTGGTTCTGTCAGTGTAAATGCCATGTTTAGAGCCTTATTTGATAAGGAGTATGCTTTTAGCAAACAAGTACTTGAGGCCGTCCATCAATTGCGGCCCCTCTCCCAAGAGTGGCGAGAAAAAGTGGAAAGACGCCTGAAGAGGATTGATTAGATAAGCAGTTTTGTGATGGCTCGTAAGACCTTCCTGTTTGTATCTTTGGTCAATGGCGCTAAAGTATTATGCCTGCACTTCAGATTGATTCGCACTGCCAAGATGAACGGCCTTGCCCCCTAAATGTATTACGTCAAGTTGCTTGAGCAGATTCCTCACTGTCAATCCGTTGAGGGTTATGAGCCACTGCTACCTTGGGGCATCCAACTTGAGAGAGTGGAGTGGCCATTAATAGTTAACGCCTTTAAGTTCTGATAATTATTTCAAATCTGCTTTGAGCGCATTGATACCGTGCTTGCCAAGAACACATTTCACAAATACGCTTTACTAAGTACAGCCCTTGCCCCAAGCCGGAACTATGTTTGTTTTTTGCACTTTCAGTAAAAGGATCTTTTATCAACTTCTGCTGAATCTCATCAATTTTATTCGAAAAATGTAAATTTCCTTGTGAAAATTTAATGCTCAATTTATGGTCGCTGGCGTAATGATCTGCATTTTCTATGAGGTTAGTAAAAAGGTGCAGTAACAAATTTTCATTAGCTCGCACCTTTTCTTCAGCAGAAACCTGAAGTTCAAAAGTTAAAAGGCTATCAGGGCTTGCTTGTACATGATTTAATATCGATTTTTCAAGTACAAACAATAAGCTTACCTCCTGGCGTTCCAGTGACTCCTGCCTTGCCAGAGCCAGCAGAGTTGATATAGTTCTTTGCATCTCTGATGAAGATTTTTGTAGCCTCTCAATCTCCATTAAAGATATTCTGCCAGTACCAGCTACCTTGCTGATAATATTACGTAATACACTCAATGGAGTTCTGAGTTCATGACTAATGTCCCGAGTAAAGTCGGACTCACGCTTTAAGATGACTTGTTTATACAATAAGGTATCTTCAAAAGTCTTTGCCAAATAACCTATTTCATCTTTAGGGTAAGCTCTGGCGAAGCCCGGCGAAATGGGCTGCTGCTTACTTCTTGAGATTGCATAAGCAAGAGATTGTAGAGGCTTTAAAGTATAACTTGATACCCAGAAGGCCAGCAATAAACCTAAAACTACGAGTAACACAAGCATCAATGATAGCCATATCGTTACTTCTGGTAGAAAATCAGTACTAACTTCGTAAGCGGAAATGTCTGCAACTAATACCATTTCCAGCTCCCCCAGAATTACTGGTTTGATATGGAGAGTTGGACCTCGATCTAATACAAATTCAACTCTTTCTGGATCTTGCTCTAGCAAAACAGGAATATTACCTGGCAAAGCACTTCTACTTCCATACAACTGAATAAACTGCAATCTTGGAGTTGTAATTTCTCCAGATGATTTATAGACTTCCTTGAGATATACGGCCTCATTATTGACTAATCTATTAAAAATATTATCTTCTACTACCCAAGCATAAGCCACTATTACAAGACTATAAAGCAAACCCAAAAAAATTGAGTAAATTGCAATTAAATACAAGGTGCGCTGCTGTATGCCTTTCTTTGGCCACTGAGCTGGGTTATTCATATGGCACATCTAATTTATATCCAACCCCATGAATATTTTTTAGCATGTTATATGAAAAAGGCTTATCCAATATACTTCTCAATATATAGATATGTGATCGTAATACATCACTATCAGGAAAATTGTCTCCCCAAATTTTACTTAATAGTTCAGAGCGGGTCATAGCTTGAGGGAACGCCTTGGCGAGTAACAATAGTAGTTTGAAGTCTGTACGACTGAGCTTTAGAGTCTGCCCTCGGCGGGTAGCTTTATGCTGGCGTATATCAATACACAATTCTCCAATATTAAGGATTTGAGATCGATAAAGGTTATGTCGACGATATAAGGCCTTACACCGCATAGCCACCTCTTCCAATGAAAATGGCTTGGTTAGATAATCATCAGCACCAGCTTCAAAACCAATCCCTTTATCATAAATACTATCTCTAGCGGTGAGCATCAACACCGGGGTATTCACTTCATAATTAGTTTTGATCTGTCGGCATAACTTAATACCATCAATATCAGGCAACATTAAGTCCAGCAATACTACATCATATTGATGTTGTTGGAACAGGCTATACCCCATCTTGCCACTACTGGCATAGTCTACCTGGAACAGTTGTTGCTCTAAAAAGTCGCACACCTGGCAAGCGATGTCTGTATTGTCTTCAATTAATAAAGCTGTCAGGCTCATGATTACCTCTTAGTCAGCACTATTTCGTAAAGATAACACTTTGTTGATGGCCAAGTCATATCCAGCAGCGATAGCTTCTGCATTCGGAGTTACTGGGATATCTGGTATTACACCGCTAACTTTATTGTCCCCATTGGGCCTTACCAGCTTGCGTGTAGTGATATAAGCCCTCAATTGTGAATGTGGCAAATTAAACAAGTTACCTTGCGCAGTTTGGTTAGAGTAGCCTTCCGTTTTCTGACCAATCAATGTAGCAAATTGATGATCTTGAGCCGCACTAGAAAATACGATAGCAGCAGAATAAGTAACCGGGCTAATCAGTATATAAACTTCTCCTTCAAATAAGTTATTATTATCTATGGGGCGGTGCCATTCATCCCAGTCGTATAGAATCAATTCTCCAGCTTTTCCCTTATAGTTAAAAAGCCCTCGATTTTGTTGATTCAATTTTTCTGTCATATAAGAAATCATACGAAACTCTTTGTGGGCAATATAGCTTAATAAATAGGTGGCACTATCAGTATTACCCCCTAAGTTTTCGCGCAAATCGATAATCAAGCATGTAATTTTTCTATTTTTGATATCAGTAAAAGCTTGATCGATAAACTCGCTAAACCAGTCCAATCCTACATCAAAGCTGCCTATATGAAGATAAGCAGTGTCATCTGATATGACTTTAAAATAGAAGTCCTGCCTGCCATTGATAATTTCATCTTGAAGGTGCCAGTTTTGTTTGGAAAGTAACTGGGTAGTATGATTGGATCGGCTCACAGGTTCCTGCCATTTCAATTCAAAATCGTCAATAAACCCAAAGACAGCCCATAACATTACACCAAACCGTTTAGTAATAATTTGCTCTCTTAGAAAGCGAGACTCCCCACCTGCAAACTTTTGCATATGATCCATCAAGGTTTGAATACTTTGACCATTAATTCCTGTAATTCTTGCCCCTGCCGGCACTGATTGCCTACCATTTATATACGTATTCTTTGTTACGATACTACCATCAGGAGTTAAAGTAACAGCCAATGGAAAGGGCTTTTTGCCACTGGCTATAAGTTTTTCATACTCCTGATAAGGCCATATCAGAAAAGAATGACCATCATTAAACTTGTGCGCCAGTTGCCCTACAATTCGATAGAAATGGAGTCGATTCATAGAATCAGAGATTTGTAGCTGTAAGTCTCTCACCGCTTCTTCCAGCTCCTGCAAATCGGTATAATGATCTAGTGCCGGATGTCTTTCTAAAGCCCCCAAGTAGAATGCCTCCACATCTTCTCGCATTTCAGCAACAGTTAATTTTTTTTCCAACAAAGAGCTGTCTGTTAACTCAGGAAAAATCTCTAGATGTGATGATCTACAAGCAATAACCAATACTGAACTTACCAGAAAAAAACAAATTTGATATAACCTTTTCATTTCGAAAACTCAAGTTTGAAATGAGCAGCTTAACAATGGGGTTGTGAAGATTCTGTCAAGCTACGTGATAGCAAAGCTAGAAGCTATTCCATTAACTCAACAGGCCTAGTTAAACACCCAGTTCAACTTGCGTCAGCTAAAGGCAGGTAGTTTGTTTGGCATTGCATCTCTGTTATTTGGGTAAGTTACAACCCCAGGAGCAGTTCTGGAAACCCAGCAAATAGAGTATTGACACCGGAGCTGATAAAATGTTGTAAATTCAATAGCTTGTCTAGTTCTAGGAACCTAACGCCCAGGGCTCTTTCTCCCAATCCAACCTCTAGACATCACTTACCAAGCCTCCCACCAAGGAAAGCGCTCTCACTTCAATAGGTAGAGATCTAAGAAAGTGTGTTTCATGCAATGTATCTAATTGAGTGTATTTTCTACCAGGTTTATGTCTATCTGGTAGAAAGTGCAGTAACTATTGGGGCTATAGTATCGCTCAATCTTAATCCCGCAGAATAAAAATTGATCATTCGATTGATATTAGAAAATAGTGCTCGTTACTCCATAGTTTCCATCATCATCTATTCTTTTGGACAGACTTGTGGATTTACTTACAGCGAATAGGTGGATATCTGAGGGTGTATCTATAAATTTAAGATCGTCGTGTTCCGATAACTCTCTCTGTAACTGAGTGCTCAGTGTGGATTGGCAATACTAAATGAGCCGCAAGGTCAGTATATATGGAGGGCAAAAGGGAGGTCCGAACCTTCGCTATAGAGTCGCTTTTGTGTATATTTCATACAAATAGTCGGCGGATCACACCTCTTCTCACAAGAATCAGACAAAATTCATATGGACGTCAGGTGTTATAAAGCCTGAATAGATACATTGGTTGCTTATTACTTCATGTTTAAGCAAGGATATGTCATGAGGCACCTTTGTATTTCAATTGCTCTACTCTCACTCCTAACTTTGAGTGTTAACAGTTATAGTCAGGATACACCGACAGCTCTTGAAGGGCCCTATCTTGGACAGAAACCTCCTGGGTTGACTCCAAAGTTATTCGCTCCTAATCCCTCGAAAGAGTATCGGGATTGGGGTGGCTACTTTACGCCTGATATGCAGGAGTACTACGTTACAAGGAGATATCACCAAAGTGGTGAGTCTTCGAAAGTTGTATACAAGCTTGAGGGTAATCGTTGGTATGAATCGGAAGTGGCCTGGGGTGGCTCTATCTCACCTGATGGTCAAACAATGTATTCTAGAAATCGATATAGAGAGCGCACTGACAATGGTTGGTCAGAACCTAAAAGCCTGGGGCCACTATTTGAAGACTTTCGTATCATGCGCCTTACGGCTTCTGCAAAAGGAACCTTTGTATTTGATGAAGTAGGTTCAAATGGAGATGGTATTCTTCGCTATTCGCGTCTGTTAGATGGTAAGCGTGAAGCGCCAAAACCTTTTGGAGAGCAGATAAATACAGGCAAGTGGACTGCTCATCCGTTTATTGGCCCTGATGAGTCCTACATTATCTGGGATAGTGAAAGAGAGGGTGGATATGGTGATAGCGATATGTACATCAGTTTTCGTCAACAAGATGGCTCATGGGGTGCGGCTATTAACTTCGGTGATAAGATCAATACAGAGGGGGAAGATGGTGGTGGATATGTAACGCCCGATGGGAAATACCTTTTCTACTGTCGGCGTTGTACTCCACCGAATTTTGAAATAATGTGGGTAGATGCGAAGTTTATTGAGGCCCTTAGGCCTAAATAAAATTTACACTAAGCTACGCCTAGTTCTCTGTATCTATCATCATGTTGCTAAATTTAAATTCTTTAATGATATTTCCGGTCTTCACGATACATGAAGCCCCGGTTGGTCCCGCAGCAACCCGTTAAGTTGTATAGAATCCTTTCACCAAGTGAGAAAGTGAGCACCACACTAAGTGTGAGGGTGCTCACTTATATATATATTGCTCAACTCAGCCTCTATTAGCCACTTGCTACCGAAAACTTGAATCAATGTTGAGAGAAATCAGGTTAGATTAAGGTTTGTGCAAATAGAAAACGCAAAAAGATATGCGCGCCATAAAAACCTGTTCTTTCTGATAGTATTTTCTATTTGGCGCCGATGTTCAGCCTGAGACATTTATTGTAGAGCATGTAGCTAATGCCGGAGTTAAAATTGGATCGGGAGATCGTTCAGTGCGAGTAGATGCTCTTTTAGGGCTCTATGGTGGATTGAAATTTATACAAGGTGATATAAGTGTCTCAGATATGTGGGCTTTACATCTTTCTATTACTAAAAAAGGAGTGTCCTTTTGACTAAAGGTGAATGCAATTGTGGAGAGATAACTTATGAGATACAAGAATCCCTCACAGATTTATATATGTGCCACTGTTCAATCTGCCGTCGTTCCACAGGGAGTGGCGCTATTACTGTAGCTATTGTGCCTACTGAGAAGTTTAGTTGGGTTAAAGGTAAGGAGAACCTTAAGTATTGGTCTAAGCCCGGGCATGATTGGCATACAAATTTTTGCGCTACTTGCGGTTCTACTCTGCCCGGAGAGAATGATTCTTTAAATACTTACATCCCTGCAGGAAGCTTGGTGGATGGTAACGAGAATCTAAAAGTGGTTCATCATTTATGGGTTGACTCAAAGGCCTCTTGGGAAGTAATAGGTGACGCCGGGAAGCAGCATCCCAAGGGGTTTGGATCTTAAATTATTTAACGTCCTGGTTTATTGCGCTTTATATTTTTACTCATTATTACGCGTGTAGTGACAGGGAGATTAATTTTGGAGTGAGTTTTGTCTCTTGATCTTGAGAATACAAAGTAGTTTTAGGTGTATTACTACTGGGGTGTAAGGAAAGAATACACCGCACTCGAGACACGCTGTGAATACATCCCTGTAAGCTCCTAATCGGCATCCATGCCTCATAGGGTCTCGAGAGCAGTGTATTATTTCCTTCTCCCTTTTTAGTATCTCGGGTGTAATAGCCAGAGAGGAAACTCATTCTTCTGTTCAGGAAATTGCCGAAACAAGCCCATATCCTCTATCTAATGTCCAAATAAAAGCAATTGCGCTGCAGAGTCCAGCAACAGAATAACGTATCCGGATTTCCCATTCCTTTTTCCACAGCCTGGCTAAATAGGCAAGGGGCCATATGGCAAGAATTATGAGTACTTGCCCGGCTTCTATTCCCAGGTTGAAGGCCAAGAGGCTTTGCCAGATATTCGGGGAGTCAACTTGGAGTATTTCATGTAATACAAATGAAAAACCCAGGCCATGGAGTAGGCCGAGCATACAGGTGCCGATAAAAATTGTACTTTCGCTGCCTGTGATCTTAGTGTCTTCCCTGTGTAGTGATATCCAGGCCATATAGATTATGGATAGGGCGATACCGGTTTCTACCATTGATACGAACCAGCTGACTGTGGGAACAAAGCCAAAGAATCCGGCTGAGAGGGTGATACTGTGACCGATGGTAAAGCCGGTAGCGCGCCACAAGAGTAGGGGTAGGCTGAGTGCACCGAGGCTTAGGCAGAGTACAAACAACACGTGGTCCAGCCCCTTCAGGATATGGGCGATGCCCTCCGCCAGAAAAGTCTTCACAGCGTCTATTGAGGAGTGGGTAATCAATAGTGCCTCTTGCATAAGACCGCGTGAGCGAAAGACCTGGGTCTTACCTGGGTTGTAATCCAGTACCAGGTTGGCGGTGTCTTCCTGGTTGGGGAGGCCGGGGTTAAGAGAGCTGGATAGTTGGTATTCTCCAAGGGGAGCTTCCAGAGGGTAGAAGATCTGAATATCAACCAAGGTGTCACCCACATACAACCTTTGATTGGTGTCTTCAGGTAGGTATTGGTGCAAAAATGCCTGCTGTGCCTCCTCCAGAGTTGCAAAACCTGGTTCATTTCCTATCCGATACAGGCGCACGGCTTTTACATCGCCTTTTATCTGCTTGTCAGTATTGCGGAGAAGAGTGGCTCTCTCTGCAATATTACCGAGTCCTAGAGGCGCTAGCTCCAGCTGCTGAAAATCCACATAATGGACCAAGCCGCCTTGATCCAATGAGTTTTTGGTATAGGGCGCGGGTTGTGGGAGTTTGCCAGTATAGGGGTCGCGACCCTTTTTTGTTTTATCTGCCAGTAAATAGGGCATAGGCACTCTCATATATAGGTTGGCACCACTGGCTGTGTGCTCTATATGGAAAATCCGTACATTGAGGTTGAGAAGGAAGTGCGCTTGTGCTTGCCCGCTGAGGCTGGATATGAGGAGGTATAGAGCGATCATCGCGGGCAACTTGGGTGTGCTGTTTTTCATGGCTCAAACTATTTCTCTATTTTTGTTCTTACCGTACGGATAGGGGGTTAAATCCTGCGATTTTCCAGTGGTTATCAGACTGGATAATTGCGATATTGGCCCGGGTCTCTTGCGGTCTTTGTTCAAAGTGTCCCCAGCTTCGGTCCTCTACTACCGCTTGCCAACTTGTAATTAACCGGAATCCTTTGTTGCCATTCAGGTTAATTTGACTGGAGTACTCGACTTTAAGATTTGTAATAGCACTGATTGATCCCAAGCCACCACTCGTTGTTTGGGGGCGATAAATTTGTGCCAGATTTGAATAGGTACTTTCGAACCCTTCCTTGGTAATCAGGTTTTTCAGCTTTAATTCCAGATTGATCGGTAGAGGCTCTTTAAATGCGGCTGCAACTTTTAACAGTAGCTGTTCTGTTACTTGGCCCAAGTCTCGTTTTTTAGCGGTTCCAGGGAGGTTTACCCGGTATTCTTCTGGAAGATTGAGGTACAAAGCGACAGCTGAGATTATTATGGCGGTATAGATAATAGTTGAACCCTTGCGGCCTAAAATTGAGTGTTTGGTGGATAGCGTCAATACAATTATCGTAATAATAAGAAATGAAAATAGGATAGCCATAGGGACCGCTAGGCTAGGGGTTTCTATTACGAGTGGATCGCTATTTGGAGGGCGGTAATCGTATAGGTAGTTGTGCCACTGAATATCAGGAAATGAAGGAATTACATGGGTGGGGAATGGACCTGTAGGGTCCTGAATAAGGGTGGGAACGGAGTTGATCGTATCGGTGAATAGATTCCAGTCTACGGTAACACTCTGGGGCAGTGCATCGATGGAAAATTTTTCCCGGTAGCCAATCATCACTGAGCCCATTTCAATAGTGTCATTCTCTGAAACCTGTGAGTACCCGCTATTATTTGCGCGAAGAAAAACAGTCTCAATGCTATTCGGCTGTGAGGGCGACTGATCAATAGAAGTTGGATTTTTATTATTTAGATAGCTGCGTACTGTGTGGTGCAGGAAGGCCTTACTTTCTGGTGTTAATAGTTGCCAGGCATCGAAAGGGTGATTAGTCCACTCCAGTAAGTCCTTGGTGCGCACGAGTATCTCATGACGTATCTGGCGGGGCTCTACGTAGAGGAAAGACATTAGAGGGTAGCGATTATGCCGACTAATATTGGTGTTCTTAAAATGTGTATTCCATGGGTCTTTCCAGTCGATAATGAGTGGTTCAGCTTGGGATAGGTAGTGAAAGCCGCTGATAGGTGTTTGCCCGTGGCGACTGGTAAAGCCAATTGTCACGGATGCCAGCTTATCACTACCGATGGGTGGTTTTAGTTGCAGGACTGAAAGTCCACCGATTGGATATTTCAGCTGAGTTAAAAGAATCTTTTTATCTGCCGGGAAATCCGGCATTTTTATGCCGGTGCGGGGATCGGTTTGCCCAGCAAAAGGGGAAATTCTAGGTTTCCTCTGGGCTACTCGAATTGAGATGACTTTGGGCTTAATGCTCTTATTTCCAGAGAGCACTTGAAAATCGAAAGATTGCTGGATTTTTGCCGATTGGGCCAGTCGATAAATGTCTGGTGTATCTCCAATTCCTGGCCAAAATAGTTTGGCATCGCTTGCTGATATCTCGAATCTAATGTTTAGGATATTTTTTTGTATATCAATCTCCGCAACATTGTTGGCGGTCTCAGCGCCACTTAAACTGATGAAATCAGCCTTGCTGGTTGTTGATAATGCACAGATGAATAATATCAAGGCCAGGCTGATAAGTATTTTGTTGAATGATAAATAAAATTTCGTTTTGGGAGTCATGTGTTGTTTGGGCAGAGTTTATCAGTTGCACCTTATTCATTTTTGAAGGGGGATTAATTTAGTCTGGTGCTTCAAGATTAGTACCGAAGGCTGCATTGACTTCCCCGTAGATTTTCTCAATCAGCTTTTTATAAATTACTTTTCCGCCATAAATGGTAGGTATGAATACAACCTCAGTAGGGGCAGCTGGTAACTTTTCGGACTCCGCCTTTGTACTGCTGGGGTCCCAGGTCGGAAATTTCACTTGCCGGTTACTGATGGCCCATTCCATTCTGAGGGCGTCGAGATCGCCAGTGTGGTTGCTGAGCAAATGCTCGACATGAAAAGTTAATTTGTCGCTGTTACTCAATGCTGGCAGGAAGTAGGTGGTGGCTTGCTTTTGGCGAGGGGAGGCTATACGAGTGCCGGGCAAGTAAGCGTCCCCGATTGCCGAAGTCGTATTTTTCTTTTGTAGTTCTTGAGACCAGAGAGCGGCACTGAATCCAGATACCAGTAACAGAAGAGTAATACTGAAAAGCTGCAATAGGGTTTTAGTCGGAATCATCTTCTTGTACAGAGTTTACTTATGGGTTTTATGCCTTTAGGCAGCTTAGTTGATGATTCAAGTCACAATATGAGGGTAGGTTGGTATGGCGTGGAGTTTCGTTTTGAAACTTGAATAAGTTGGTGTTGCCAGTTTTGGGGGATACGGGGATTTAATTGATGACGACTAGATGATTCGGCAGTTCATCTTTAATGGTGCTGGTGGGTATCGCTTCGTGAAGTAGATCTCCGCATTGCTCAATACATGCCAGTAATGCCTCTCCAGCTTTTCCCCGCTTGATTTGTTGCACAAAATTTTCAACTACTCTCTGCCAGTTGTCATTGGTGATGTGTTGGGCAATGCCTCTGTCGGCCAGTATTTCTACATAGTGTTCGGCTTCTGAAACAAATATCAGTAGCCCGAGTCGGTCCTTGGTTGCGTGTAAATCCTGCTCCAGAAATTGCCTGCGGGCTAAATTTGAAGCTCGCCAGAATTTTATTTTCTTTGGTACCAGGCGCATGGTGATGGGGCGCCAGCGGAATATTACTGCCAGGACAATAAATAAAATCCACTGAAGCGTCACCGCCTGTTGGAGGTTGATCCAGAACGGCAGGAATTCGATCAGAGGGGAGACTAACAGTGTTAGGAATGCGGCCCATAGGGTAGAGATATAAAGGTAGTTGTCCGCTTCCTTGGCGACCACAGCCATGACTTCAGCGTCGGTGCGGGACTCTACTTCCTTGATTGCCTCTGCTACCTGGCGTTGATAAGTATTGGTGAGCATTACCATCCTCCCGATGCGCCCCCTCCGCCAAAACCTCCGCCGCCCCCGCTAAACCCGCCCCCAGAGCTGCCGCCGGATAGACCTCCGCCAAATCCACCTCCACCATAGTAGCCGCCGTAGCGCCCCCGCTTAAAAATGCGGCTCTGTGCAGGTGAACCCAGTACGGCACTGCCGAAGAGGTGTAGCATGACCAGCAGAAGGAACAGGCCTACCAGTACAGCAATTCGACGCCCCTCTTTGGTTTCTACGGGTTCAGCGACATATTCATTTATCGTCGCGGCGATAATTGATCGAACCCCTGCATTGATTCCGCCGCTAAAATCGCCATTGCGAAACTCTGGCAGTACTTTGGTTTGGATAATATTTGCCGCCAGTGCATCGGTTAGGGCTCCTTCCAGGCCGTAGCCTACTTCGATACGGACCTTTCTATCATTGGGCGCAATCAGGAAAAGCACTCCATTGTCTTTGTCTTTTTTTCCTAGCTTCCACTTGCGTGCCAGTTGGTTGGCATACTCCTCTATAGTGATGCCCTGAAGCTCGGGGATGGTGGCTACAACCAGCTGATTGTCGCTGTCGCGCTCATACTGCTGTATCAACTCAGTAAGTTGGTATCTCTCATCGGCCTTTAACAACTCTCCCTGATCTACTACCCGGCCGGAAAGCGCTGGAAATTGTACATCGGCCCAGGCTGCTAAGGCACAGACCAGAGCAATCAGGATGGTTATGGCAAGACTGGGGCGGTTCATTTTGGGGTCGATGGCGCCTGTCTATTGGAAGTTGACCTCAGGTGCCTTATCGGCATCTTCACTGGTGGCTTCGAAAGTTTCTCGAAGCGGCATATCCCTGTAGAGCACGGCATGCCAGATTCTTCCTGGAAAAGTGCGAATCTCGCGGTTGTAGCGCTCTACAGCCTGGATATAATCCCGGCGCGCGACACTGATGCGGTTTTCGGTGCCCTCTAACTGAGATTGCAGTGTGAGGAAGTTCTGGTTGGCTTTGAGGTCGGGGTATCGCTCTACCACCAACATAAGGCGGGATAGCGCGCTGGTTAACTGGCCTTGTGCTGCTTCGAACTGTTGCAGCTTGGCTGGGTCATTGAGAAGGTTGCCGTCAACCTGGAGAGAGCTGACTTTGGCCCTAGCCTCAGTGACGGCTTGTAGGGTTTCCCGTTCGTGGGATGCGTAAGCTTTTACGGTTTGCACCAGATTGGGAACCAGATCGGCACGGCGCTGGTATTGGTTTTGAACCTGGGCCCAGGTGGCTTTAACCTGCTCGTCATAGGTTGGGATATTGTTGACACCACAGCCGCTGAGGGTGGTTGCCAGCAGCAGTAGCAGTGAGCTCTGCCAAAAGGGCCAGCCGCTGGGGAGCGCAGAGGTCATGCGGAATATCCTTATTCTCACGTGAACCCATCAAGAATAGTCCGCCTGACTCCCGGCGCTGGAGAAGGCATCACCATGGAGCCAAAATGGCGTTAAAAGCAACAATATTTAAGGCCAAAGTCCAGATATCCGATATGGACAGGGATTATTACGCCGAACATCCGCTCACTTTGGCGCGACATCCTTCGGAAACAGATGAGCGTATGATGGTGCGCCTACTGGCTTTTGCGCACAATGCGGCGGAAACGCTGGAGTTTACCCGGGGATTGTCCTCCGATGAGGAAGCGGATCTCTGGCAAAAAAACCTGAGCGGGGAAATCGATCTCTGGATCGAAGTGGGGTTGCCCACTGAGGAACGAATTCGCAAAGCCTGCAACCGCTCGAAGCGCGTTATCGTATACAGTTACGGGCGCCGTGCAGCACCAATCTGGTGGCAGAAACAGGCCAGCCAATTGGAGCGCTTTGATAACCTTACCGTCTACCATTTAGCCGCTGATGCCACTGAGCAATTGGCGGCTATGGCTGAGCGCAATATGGACCTGAGTGCCACCATTCAGGATGGCCATATCTGGCTGGCTGATAGTGACAACAACGCGGAGATTACTCCGGAAACCTGGAAATAGGAGCAGACAACTTAATGCCTTCTTTTGACATTGTATCTGAAGTGGATAAGCACCAACTCACCAACGCTGTGGATCAGGTGAATCGCACTATTACCAACCGCTTCGACTTTAAAGGTGTGGATGCGGAAGTGGAGATGAGTGAGTTCTCCCTGGTAGTTCGCGCTGAAGTGGACATGCAGGTAGACCAGATGGTGGATATGCTGCGCGGCGCACTGATCAAATGCGATATCGATCCACTGGCGATGGATGTAGGTGATAAAGAGCAATCCGGCAAGCAGGTCAAATTGGACGTGACCCTGAAAAATGGCCTTGACAAAGAACTGTCAAAAAAGATTGTTAAGCTGATCAAAGATGAAAAGCTCAAGGTGCAGGCTGCCATTCAGGGTGAGCAGGTGCGTGTTACTGGCAAGAAGCGCGATGACTTGCAGCAGGTGATCGCCTTGTTACGTGGTAAAGAGCTGGAACAGCCATTGCAGTTTAATAACTTCCGCGATTAATTGGTTTTGCAGTGATCAAGCGTACTCTCTTCAGTGTTCTATCCGTGCTGTTGTCGCCACTGGCGATAGCCGCAGAAATTACCCCGGCTAGGTTGCTGGCCAGCTATTGGGTTGATAGTAGTGCAGGCCTGGATATTTCCGGCTTAAGTTTCTGTTCTGGAGATCTGCTGGCAGTCTCCGATAAGAATTCTGAAGAGATCTACACGCTTGAATTTCGCGATGGCAGTGCCGACCTGGTATCACATCTTCGCTTAAGCGGCCTTGGGATACCGGAGCAGGATGAGCCTGTCAGCGCTTGGGAAGGCTTCAAGGAGTTGTTCCGCCCGGCAGAAGATCTGGACTTTGAAGGTGTTACCTGTAGTGATGGCCAGGTCTATCTGGTCAGTGAGCATTACAACCGTATTGCCATCGTAGATATTGAGGGAAATGCACGCTGGCAAGAGCATAGCTGGTCGGCATTAGCCAGGTCCCAGGGTTTTCTACAGAAGACCAATGCTTCCAGCGAGGGGTTGGTGAAAGCCGACGATACTTTCTGGGTAGCCATGGAGCGCGAACCCCGTGGTTTGTTGAGGCTTAATGCAGATGGCGAGGCCAGCACACTGACTCTGCCTCAAGTAGATGGCCTGGACTTTGCTGGCCGTTCAGAGGACTTGGCGGGATTGGATTACCACGACGGCGCACTCTTTACCTTGGAGCGCAATGCCCACGCCGTGTGCCGCAGGGCACTTCCTAGCCTGGAAGCCGAGTGGTGCCTGGATTATCGCGCCCTTGAAGAATCTCCCGAGCGGGTTTATGAAGAAACCCGCTATGGAAAGGGCGAGGGGCTGGCAGTCGGAGAGCAGGGTATTTTCGTTATCCTCGACAACAATAATATCGGCCGTGCCCAGGCGCCTGACGACAAGCGCGCGCTGCTGTTGCATCTGGCAATGCCAGATGAGGCCAGTAGGCTGCAATAATTGACTCTGTCTGGCGCCGTACTTTCCGGGAGTCGGCGCTAATCCCATCCCTTTAGTTCTTTCCCGTTCAACAAGTCCCTCTATTTTTAAAATATCTTCTAGTCACTAGCGCTAAAATTGTTTAGAGCAATTGGGGTAACTATGCTGTGTACCAATAGCTATTGGGACCTTACAGCTTGGTAGTGTCTGTTGGCCGCAGGGAATCTCCCGGTTCTTAAATCACTTTGGCGATAAATTGGAAGGATCGTGATTAAGCGTATTTTTTTAACTATCGTATGTGCGCTCTTGTCATCCTTGGGGCTGGCAGCTGAAATTATTCCCGCCAAAAAAATAGCTCATTATTGGGTGGATGATAGTGCCGGGTTAAGCATATCTGGACTGAGTTTTTGCGATGGAAAAATGGTTACGGTGTCGGATAAGCAATCCAGGGAGATCTACCAGATAGTATTGGGAGATAGGAGTGCAACCTTGGAGCCTTATATCAAGCTGGCTGGGCTCCGGGTTCCGAAAAAAGATAGGCCTACTAATTTATGGTATTTTCTACTGGAACTTACTCGCCCAGCTGCAGCGATGGATTTTGAAGCCATCACCTGTGCCGATGATAAATTCTATTTGTTGAGTGAACGTTACAACCGCATAGCCGAAATAAATATGGAGGGAAAGGGGCATTGGTTAGAAAATATGTGGTCGGCCACGGCTAAAGCCCAAGGCTATATGCACGGGTACAATCTCTCCGGTGTAGGGCTGCAGAAGGTGGGCGATGACTTTTGGATGGCTATAGAGCGGGATCCCCGTGCCCTGGTAAAACTCGGCCCCAGGGGAAGTGTACAGATTTTTACACCGCCGCCAGTAAAAGGGCTGGATTTTCGTGATGAGTCGGAAAATATGGCAGGCCTCTATTACTATGATGGGGCTTTGTGGACCCTGGAACCTAATGCCTATGCAGTTTGTCGCAGGGAATTACCCAGCTTGAAAGCTGAGTGGTGCCTGGATTACTGGGAACATGAAAACTCCTCTGAACTCGGCTACGAGGTATCGCGGACCGGCGGCAAGGGAGATGGTTTGGCTATTGGAGAGCGGGGCGTTTTTATTGTGTTTGACAATGATAATATCAGCCGTATTCACGACCCTCAGGATCGCAGAGCACTCTTATTACATCTGGCTCTGCCAGATCAATCTGACTAAATACCAATAGAGACTTTCTGTTATTGGGGTTCGAATAGTTGGGTTGTGTTTAATGGGGAATGTAATGATCAAGACAGTTTTCCTCGCAATTAATTTCATATTTTTAGCATCCGTGGGAATGGCTGCTGAGATTTTTTTTGCTAAAGATATTGCTGATTACTGGATAGATAATAGCTCGGGTGTAGGTCTATCTGGTTTGAGTTTTTGTGGTCAATTAATAACGATCTCTCCTAAAGAATCGGAAAAAATATATAGAATCAATTTACACGGTCAGAGTGCGACATTAGAAAAATACCTGAAAGTTAGCGGCCTGCCTCCGCCCAAAAGGGGAGTAGCCGATAATGTTTCTCACTTTGTTATGGATTTATTGCGGCCTAAATCCGCAATGCGTTTTGGTGGAATATGTTGTAGAGACGACGGTACATTTTTATTGAGTGAACGCCACAATCGAATAGCAGAAGTGGACACAGATGGGAGTTCACGCTGGATTAATAACAAGTGGTCATCAGCAATAGAACACCTGGGTTATTCGCTGAGATACAATAATGGCGGGGAGGGGATAGTTGAGGTTGGCGATGACTTGTGGGTAGCTTTAGAGCGGGAACCCAGGGGATTGTTAAAGGTGGGAAATAAAGGAGAGTTTCAAGTTTTCTCCTTGCCTTCTGTAGTGGGGCTGGATTTTGGAGACCACCCGGAGAATCTGAGAGGACTTGATTATCATGACGGCGCTCTTTTTACTCTTGAAAGCAACGCATATGCGGTATGTAGAAGAGCTCTGCCGAGCTTGCAAGCTGAATGGTGCTTGGTTTACCGTGAGATTGAAGAATCTCCGGAGCACGCCTATGAAGTGTCGCGGTTGGGGGGGATGGGGTCTGGAGTTGCTGTAAATAACCAGGGGGTATTTGTGGTTTTCAATAACAATAATATCAGTCGTGCCCGTGATCCCCAGGATCGCCGCGCGCGGTTGTTACATTTAGCTTTCCCCGAGGGTAAACAATAGGGACATATAGTAGGTGGTAGTTGAGAAGTTACCGGCACTGCTGGAGGAAATACGGGCTTGTCGCCTCTGTGAAGAACAGCTTCCTCTAGGGCCGAATCCAGTCTTGAGGGCTGCAGCGTCTGCACGCCTATTGATCGTCGGCCAAGCCCCGGGCACCAAGGTCCACGCGACCAGTATTCCCTGGAATGATCCCTCAGGAGATCGCCTGCGAGATTGGCTGGCGATTGATAGGAATACCTTTTACGACGAGTCCCAGATTGCCATTATTCCCATGGGCTTCTGTTACCCTGGGCGCGGCAAGGGCGGTGACCTGCCGCCGCGACCCGAGTGTGCCGCCACCTGGCATCAGCGCCTAATGGCACAATTACCCAACTTGCAACTGTCGCTGTTGGTGGGACAATACGCCCAGCGCCATTACCTCCCGCACTGGTATGGCAGTATTACCGAGAATGTTCGCCATTACCGCGATGCTCTGCCAGCGGGATACTTTCCATTGCCGCATCCAAGCCCGCGCAATACCCTGTGGTTGCGTCGCAGGCCCTGGTTTGAGGAGGAAGTTGTGCCTGAGTTACAACATCATGTTAAAAAGATATTGAAGGTTTAAGAATGCCGGTTCCGGACAAAATAAAGATCCACCCCTCTTGGTACGATGTTTTGGGCGGGGAGTTTGACCAACCCTATATGGCCCAATTGCGTCAGTTTTTAAAGGGGGAGAAAGCTGCCGGCAAGAAGATCTACCCAGCCGGTGGCCAGATCTTTAATGCCTTTAACTCCACACCTTTTGATCAGGTAAAAGTCGTTATCCTGGGTCAGGACCCATACCATGGCGTTGGCCAAGCCCATGGCCTGTGCTTTTCTGTGATGCCCGGAGTACGCATTCCCCCATCGCTGCAAAATATTTATAAAGAGTTGCACTCCGATATGGGTATTCCCCCTGCACACCACGGTTGCCTGCAACCATGGGCAGAGCAGGGCGTGCTTTTGCTAAATGCCACCCTTACTGTTGAGGACAGCAAGGCCGGCGCCCACCAAGGGCAGGGTTGGGAGCAATTTACGGATGCGGCGATTCACAAGCTAGCGGAACAGCGTGAAGGGTTAGTCTTTGTTCTTTGGGGGAGCTATGCGCAAAAGAAGGGAGGCTTTATCGACCGCAATAAGCATTTAGTGTTGCGTGCTCCACACCCCTCCCCTCTATCTGCGCATCGGGGTTTCTTTGGAACCCATCCTTTTTCCCAGGCAAATCACTGGTTGCAACAGCGTGGAGAAAAGCCTATTGAGTGGGCTTTGCCAGACGCGGATCAATTGAAGCGGATTGCTGTGGAGATTTAGTGGCTTGCCCCGGATAGGTATTATCTATCCGGGTTTGTATTTATCCAGAGAGCCAAAAATTCTATTCCTGTTATCCTTCTCTTGGCTTTCAGATAAAGAATCTTTCTATTTTTTAGTGGTTATATGCGTCAATTCTCTGCTTTGGCAGTGTTTTGCAATGGAAATCTATCGAGGCTTGAAAGCCAATCAGAGCTATTATCTATTTTTGGCTCTTTTGAAGTTATTTATCTGTCCGATAAAGTATCAGTTGTGAAATCTAAGGTGGAATTGCTATGAAAATGATGACCTGCAAGGAGTTGGGAGGCGCCTGCGATGTGGAATTTCGTGGGAATAACTTTGAAGAGGTGGCGGAGCTTAGCAAGATGCACGGAATCGAGATGTATCGAAAAAATGATGCACAGCACTTGCAAGCTATGAAAAAAATGCAGGATTTGATGAAAGATCCTGATTCAATGCAGAAGTGGTATGAGTCAAAGAGGGCAGAATTTTCAGCTCTCCCGGATTGTAAATAGAAAAATTAGTATTTTATGGGTGGAGATTGATTTGGCCTAATAAGCTTGGTGGCTAAAGTTTGATTAATAATATATGGGTTGAGTAATTCGAAAAGGGTTTCCACTTGGGTGGTATATATTGCTTGGCTAATAATCCTATCTATTTAAGATTGGCGACCCTTCACAGGGTGCCTCTTTTTGGTTTCAACGGCCTTCCAAAGAGGTCGCATTAATAGCCGGGCAAACGCGAAGCCGACAAAAAATAAGTTACAGATATAGGCTAAAAAATAAGGGCCAAACTCTCTTTCGAAAAATATGCCAGTAGCGTTGAGTGTGCTGACGATAACTACCGATGAAGCGATACTGAAAAGCCCATAGTAGGTAACTTTCATTACAATAGACACAAATTTGAAGTGTCTTTTTTTCCACAGATAGACAATAAAGCCTGTGGTGGCTATTCCCATCAAGGAGCTGCTTGTAGACCAAACATAGCCAGCATCGATACGGAAGTTCAAAAGTGCCAAAGAAAAGGCGGCGAGCAGTGCGCTGAATAGGCTGATATAGACAATCATGGCCAGGGACACCACATGACCCCTAGAGATACTCTCTATTCTCCTTGACTGAAAAGTGGCAACCATTGCCGCAAACCCTGCCAGCACTATGGATATTTCAATAATGACAAGTAATTGATCGATTTGTACCGACAGTTTTTCCATCTTCCGCTATTGTCCCAAGCAGAAAGGTTAAATAGGAAAGTTGATAACAGTATATGAGTGAAATGGAGAGCTGGTAAGTTGTTTCCCGTCTCACAATTAGCTTTATTTTAACCCGCTTGCTATATGGTTAATAATTGTTGTTAGGTGTAGGTGTAGGTGTCCAATGGTTGACGCCACACTTTTAGCTGAAAATCAGCCGGACGCCGCCGTTTTCTCCTTGTCGGTTCGGCCTAGTTCATTTTCTTTAACAGCTACCCATAATGGGCGCATAAGCAGTCTTGAAAATGCATAACCGACGACAAATAGGTTGCAAACAAAGGATAAAAAATACGGTCCATACTCCCTGTTGAAAACGATCCCTAGCGTATTCATGATATTGATAATAACTACTGAGCCGGCAATGCCGAAAAGAAGGAAATAGGTAACCTTGGCAACAATTGAAACAGATTTGAGTCGTTTCTTTATCCATAGGTAGCCGATAGAAAACGACGTAGCCACACTCATGGCAAAACTGCTTACTGACCACAGGGTGCGATCAGCGAGATCAAAATTGGATAGAGTCAGGGTGAAGGCAGCCAGTAATGCGTTGATCAAACTGATATAAATAATCATCGCGAGGGATACAATTCTTCCTTTGCCAAGATTTCTGCCTTTTCTGGGTTGGAGTGTGCCAACTATTGCAGCAAAGCCTGCCAGAATAATGCAGCATTCAAGAACGACAATTAGTTGGTCTAACTCTTTCAATATTGCCTCCCTCTACTGCTTTATTTAGCTGAAATTTTGAAGCCCAGGGAAATATCCATAAATATAGTAGCGGTAGTAAGCTGCGTTTTGATTGGTGCAAACCTTTTTACTTTCCAGAGGTTTTTTCTGGTTGTTAAATCATAAACAAAAAAGGCGACTAAAAAGCCGCCTTTTTGATTAAAAGTACTTTTCCGGTTTAGGCTAGCGGATCGGCGTCTGCATCGTAGGGAAGTTCTCCGATATCCAAAGTGCGGCCATCTTTCAGGTGTAAGGTTTCACCTGCGGCCACTTTGGATATGGTGAGTACGGCGAGTAGCTGAATGCCTTCTTTGCTATGGCAGGCTTCCACCAGATTACCAATACTTTGCTTTCCATCTCCAAATATCTCCATGCCCGATTCAGGGAGATCCCCCGAAGCGCAGCTGGCCCGGTAAAGGCGACGTTTGGCAGCGCCGCGGAATTGCATCCGGGCAATTACTTCCTGGCCGGTATAGCAGCCTTTTTTAAAGCTCACGCCACCGAGCAGGTGCAGGTTGGTCATCTGCGGGATAAACATCTCTGTCGTGGCGGCGTCCACCTGAGGGATACCGGCTTCAATTTGGCGCATTTGCCAGCAGTCATAGCCGGTAGCTTCACACTCTGGTGATAGCTTTTGCCACAGTTGCTGGACCTTGCTGGTGGGTACCAGGATGGCTAGCTGCAGGTCGGTAATACATTGGGCAATGCAGCGCTCTCCTTCGAAGTCAAATAGCTTCACCTCGCCGACTGAGGGTTGCTCGAAGCCCAGCAGTTTGGAGGTGCGCTCTGCCACATCGCGCCCCTGCAGGCCTAACCAGTGGGTTTCATCACTGATGTCGTGCAGCTCTGTCTTGAAAAAGACGGCGTACTTGGCCAGCGCTTGCTGGGCGATGGGGGCCAAATCCTTGGGCAACCGGAAGATGAACTCACTTTGTGAAAGTTTCAGTGCACTAAAAGCACTGATCATACGCCCCTTAGGATTGCAGTGAGCTCCCAGGGTACTGTGTTCATCGGGAAGGTTGATCAAGTCACAGGTGAGCTGCCCCTGTAAGAACTTCTGGCTGTCGGGTCCGGTAATGGAAATAGCTCCGATTGGGCCCAGGTCCAGCAGGTGCAAACTCTGAGGGTCTTCGCGACTAGTGAGAGGGAAGTGAGCTTTGCTGCCCTCCCAAATGGCGCCCTCGTTGCTGAGAAAATCCTGCCACTGTTGCTGATCCATAATCCTGCCACCTGCATTTGTATTCGGGGCATAATTTGGGGGTCCTTCGCGCCCTTTTCAAGTTTGGTGGGGCAGGGGGTATACTGCGCTTTTTATCTGGTTGGAAAGAAGTATGGATCGCAACCGCCTGTTTTGGGCCAGTCGCCGTGGCATGTTGGAATTGGATCTGGTTTTGCTGCCGTTTCTGGATAATGTTTACGAGACCCTGGAGCCAGAGGATCAGCAGCGCTATATCCGCCTGCTTGATGAGCAGGATCAGGATCTGTTCGCCTGGTTCTTGCGTCGAGAAGACCCGGCTGACCCGGACTTGAAGCGTATAGTGCAAATCATCCGTGACAACACCGGACTCCAGGAATAGCTCGACACCCCCGCTTTATGAGCGCAGCGCCCGCTTAAGTTGCGTCGTTGCGCCTTCCTTTCTTTTGCATTTGCTCCTTTTGCTGATCACCTTCCTGGCGATCTTACTGGTCTGGTTGTGTAACCTGCCTTTAGTGTTATCAGGGCTGGCGAGCCTTTTTGTTATGGTTTACGCCGGGATAGAGTGGCGCCGGGTGAAAACTGTGAGCGGCCATTTATCGACCCGCGAGCGAAGGTGGTTTTGGCAGCCTGATGGCGCAGATCGTCGCGAATTCCAGTTTGTAAGTGAGCTGGTGTTGTGGTCTTGGTTGGTGGTGATAAATGGTCGGGACAGGGCTGGGCGCCGGCTCCGTTTGGTGTTGGCCAAGGATATGCTGGCGCCGCAGGATTGGCGTAGGCTACAAGTGGCACTGCGCTATTCCCGCTAGTTAGCTGGGTTGCCGTGGCGGGCCCAGTTGACTAAAAATTGGTCGGTTAAATAAATTGGCGTTGGCCGGCAAAGTTCTCTGGCACCAAAATCGTGTCCATAGCAAGTTCACGCAGTTGGGGGTAGTCGAGGGAGTAGTGCAGCCCCCGGCTCTCGCGGCGATCCAGGGCCGAACGAATAATCAATTCCGATACCAGGGAGAGATTGCGCAGTTCAACCAGGTCACTGCTGATGCGGTAATTGGCGTAGAACTCGCGAATTTCTTTCTGCAGCAACGTTACTCGGTGTTGTGCGCGCAAGAGTCGCTTGCGGGTGCGCACAATGCCCACGTAGTCCCACATAAACCGGCGCAGCTCATCCCAGTTATGGGAAATCACTACATCTTCATCGGAATCAGTGACGCGCGATGCATCCCAGTCAGGAGATGGGCGGGGCGCCTGTACCATACCCAGGTGCTCATCGATATGCAGGGCTGCTGAGCGAGCGTAAACCAGACACTCTAACAGCGAGTTACTGGCAAGGCGGTTGGCGCCGTGTAAGCCGGTAAATGTCGTTTCGCCAATGGCGTAGAGCTGGTCCAGATCTGTGCGCCCATGGCGATCGACCATAATGCCTCCACAGGTATAGTGAGCTGCAGGCACCACTGGAATAGGCTCTCGGGTGATATCAATGCCATATCGAAGGCAATTGTTATAAACCGTTGGGAAGTGATCGCGGACAAACTGTGGATCTTTGTGGGAAATGTCCAGATAGAGGCAATCTGCCCCCAGCCGTTTCATCTCGTGGTCGATAGCGCGGGCGACGATATCCCGTGGCGCCAACTCTCCTCGCTTGTCGAAGCGGTCCATAAACCGGCTGCCGTCGGGAAGCTTGAGTACAGCGCCTTCACCGCGCAAAGCCTCTGTTACCAGCAGGGCTTTGGCCTTGGGATGGTAAAGGCAAGTGGGGTGAAATTGATTGAACTCCATATTGGCCACGCGGCACCCGGCGCGCCAAGCCATTGCGATTCCATCGCCGCTGGCACCGTCCGGGTTACTGGTATAAAGGTAGGCCTTGCTGGCCCCCCCGGTGGCCAGGACGACGGCTTTAGCCTGGATCAGCTCGACCTCATCGTTGCTCTTGTTGAGTACATAGGCGCCGGCACAGCGAAATCGGCCTTTATCTGGATCCGGCTGGCGGATTAGATCGATGGCAACGTGGTGTTCGAAACAGTCGATATTGGGGCTGTTTAGCACCTTGGTGATCAGGGTGCTGTGTACCGCTTGGCCGGTGGCATCGGCGCTATGAATAATGCGCCTGTGACTGTGCCCCCCCTCTTTAGTGAGGTGGTAGCCCTGCTCCTCGCGGGTGAAGTCCACCCCTTGATCGATTAACCAGCTGATCGCAGCAGTGCTCTCCTCTACGGTAAAGCGCACTGAAGCGGGGTGGCAGAGTCCTGCACCCGCGTCTAATGTGTCTGCAATATGCGACTCAACCGAATCCATCTCATCCAGCACTGCAGCGATGCCTCCCTGGGCGAACCAGGTAGAGCCATCTTGCAATCTCTGTTTGGAGAGCAGGGCCACGCGATACTGGGAGGCGAGATGCAGGGCCAGTGTAAGGCCTGCTGCACCGCTTCCAATTACGAGAACGTCGTAGTTTGCCTGGGCATTCATAGATTTCAATTATGTTTAAGGGTCGCGTAGTATAGCGCCTCCTGATTATTCGTCGATTTGACGTGGAACTTATGTCCTATTGTCATTGTCATCAACACAGTAAAAGAAACGCCTGCGCCGGTGGCCCCGCAGTTAAATTTTGTGGCGCCCGCAGTGTGGCTGGATATGGGAGTTGGGGATGACAGCGCATCAGGCGTCAACGAGTGACCGTGAGCTGGTAGAACGAGTACAAAAAGGGGACAAACGCGCTTTTGATCTTCTTGTACTCAAGTACCAGCACAAAATTGTTGCTGTAGTGAGTCGGTTCATTAAGGACCACAGTGAAGTACAGGATGTAACCCAAGAAGCTTTTATTAAGGCTTATCGTGCTCTTGCCAATTTTCGCGGCGAGAGTGCTTTTTACACCTGGATGTATCGGATTGCGATCAATACCGCCAAGAATCACCTGGTTTCCCGCAGTCGTCGGCCGCCATCTTCCGATGTTGAACTGGAAGATGCTGAGTTTTACTCGGGCGCTGACCTGCTGCGTGACAACGAGACACCTGAAAGTCAGATGTTTCGCGACCAGCTGGAAGCGGCGGTGCATCGCGCTATTCGCGCACTGCCAGAGGATCTGCGCTCAGCGGTAACGCTGAGAGAGCTTGAGGGACTGAGCTACGAGGAAATCGCCGAGGTTATGGGATGCCCGGTGGGAACTGTGCGCTCTAGAATATTTCGCGCACGGGAGGCGATAGACCGGACAGTCCAGGCCGTGATGGCCGGCGAGCCGGAAACACTGGGTGACAGGGGTTAAAATTGCGGAAAATTTTCCCAGTCGGGGAAACCAACCGCTCAGACTCCGGTCATAACATGTAACCAAATATGGTGCTTGTGGGCACCGAATAAATGATTGCACAAGAGGGTTAACCCCTATGTCCCACGGGAATCATCAGGAACGTCTTAACGAGTCGCTCTCGGCGCTCATGGATGGCGAAGTCAGCGAACTGGAGCTGCAACGGCTTCTGAAGGCCAGCGCGGCCTCTGAAGAGTTCGGTGAGCGCTGGTCGCGTTACCAACTTGCGGCGAGTGTTATGCGCCGCGAACAGGTCGCGCCGGTCGACATCGGCCTTGCAGCGAGTATTTCTGCCGCCATCGATGAGGAAGAGCCTCTGTCGCAAAACGGCAATGGGGGATCTGCGGTTGCTGGCAATTTGGTCAACAATCGCTGGTGGCGTCCGCTGTCCCGTGGTGCTGTTGCTGCGACGGTGGCCTTTGCTGCCATTTTGGGTGTGCAGCAAATGACAGATTCTCCACAGAGCGCTATTCAGGGGGCAAACCAGCCGGTAGCTTCGGTAGAACGGGAGGCTCAGCCGGTCGTTCAGTCTGCACCGCAGCCTTCCGGTTTCTATGTGCCCGCCCCTTCCACGCGCTCAGTGAGCACTGCGGCTCCCCGCTTTGTGCCGGAACAACGCACCGGTGTTGTGGGGCAGGCCGTAATTCAGCAGGCCCCGACTCCCGAGTTGATGCGCCACCTGAATCGCGTAATGATTCAGCACTCAGAACAAGCCGCTCATGTGGGCAGTCAGGGCATGGTTCCCTTTGCTCGCGCCACTTACGGCGAACAGGTTGGAATGTAGTGTGACGAAAGTCGAAACCAGGGGGCGCCGAATTTTCAGCGGGATTCTCAAGGCCAACGGTCTACTGTTGGCCTCCTCGTTGTTGGCACCCATGTCATTTGCCCAGGTTGACACTGGGGTCGAACCCAGTGTCCCCACCACCATCAATCTCGATATGAGTACTGCTCCCGCAGCAGCCCCAGCTGTAGTGGAAATTGCTATGACAGACGGGGGCTCGGCTGAGGTGGAAAGTCCTGCCGCAGTACCGGCCGATCCTGCAACTGCAGCCCCGGAAGGCGCTGTTGGTACCGTGCCGGCGCAAGAGGCGGTGACATCTGGTGTAGTTAATCTCAATCCTGCGAATCTCAACCCTGCAGCGCAGAGCGGCCTGGTAAGCCCGGGTGTAGTGAGTAGCAACGAGGTTGAGCATTGGCTAGCCAAGTTGGCAAAAGCAGTAACTGAGCTTGAATACAGTGGTCTGGTGACCTTTGAGCATGCGGGCCTCCTGGAGACCTTGCAGGTGGTTCACGCGGTTCGAGAAGGTGAGCAGGTAGAGCGCGTGCGCTACCTCAGTGGTGAGCCTAGAGAGTTGATCAGCCACGGCAGTGCCGGAAATTGCGATGTCAGTGCTTCGCCAAGAAATCGTGCTACAACATGGAACTCGGCGGGCCAACAACAGGCTCAGCGCGCCTACCAATTTATTTTGCGGGGTGAGGAGCGAATCGCGGATCGCGATGCTGTTGTGATTGAGGCGCGACCGAGGGATCGCTATCGCCTGGGCTTGGTAGTGAGTCTCGATAAACAGACTGGGCTGCCGTTGAAGACCATGCTGGTTAGCACCCAGGGCCGCGTACTGGAGCGTTACCAGTTTGTACAACTGGATCTCTCCCCTGTAGAGGATGCCGCACTACAGGCGGTCTCCAATAATGCCCGGCGCATCGATAATCGGAATGAGTGTACGGCTTCACAGAGCCGCTGGCAGGTGGGCTGGTTGCCCGACGGTTTCCGGGTAGTGTCCGTCAAGCCCTTATCTGATGGCGATATGATGGTGTTTAGCGACGGGCTGGGAGTGTTTTCTGTATTTGTCCAGCGCCTCGGTCCAGAACTTGAGGGCTTTAAAGGTCGCGCAATCCGCGGAGCTACAACAGCCTATATGGACCGTCTGGAAATTGAAGGCGTTGCTTACACTGTAACAGTGGTGGGTGAAATCCCCGAAACTACAGCGCGCCGTGTCGCCAGCTCAATTACCGCAAAGAGCTAAGTGAGCATATAGGTGCTTCAAGAGCGTGGCCGGGTGGTGGCCATAGAGTCTGATGCTATCTGGGTGGAGACCACCCAGAGTAGCGCCTGTAATGGCTGTTCTACCAAGTCCAGCTGTGGGACTGGATTGCTGGGCGATCTGTTTTCTTCTTCGACCCGCGTTAAAGTAGCTCTCAACGGTTTTTCTGCTGATAAAATCCACCTCGATGATGTGGCAGTAATTGGTATTACCGAGAATGCCCTGACCAGTAGTGCCTTGCTGGTTTACCTCGTCCCCTTGATGTCCCTGGTGCTAGTTGCACTGATTGGGGATTCGCTCTTCGCTGAGCCCGGTGCTGTAATCGGGGCCTTGATCGGTCTGGTCTTCGGTGCTTTGGGAGTTCGCTGGTACAGTAGGTCCCAGTCGCAAAACCCCACCTACACCCCTGTACTTCTGCAGATTGAGCCCTCCCAAAAGAAATAGTCCGTCGCCTCCGCCTTCGCCAGCTAGCCCTCGTCTCCCTGACCTAAACTGAGAGTTCCTTTTATTGCCTGGAGGCTCTGCCAATGAGGGCTCGCTGTTTTGATGAGCGCTGGCCTCTACGTACTGCATTTGTCATCTCTCGTGGCGCGCGCACTGAGGCTCAGGTTGTGGTGGTGGAGCTTAGTGATGGTGAAGTCTCTGGCGTCGGTGAGTGCACGCCTTATGCTCGCTATGGAGAAAGTGCTGCCTCTGTTTTGCACCAGCTGCAGCCGATGCTCAAAGAGGTGAGCGATGGGTTGACCCGAGAGCAATTACAGCTGCGTATGCCTGCCGGAGCGGCGCGAAATGCATTGGATTGTGCGCTGGCAGATTGGGAGGCTAGAAAAGCGGGGCGTTTACATCCGGCTCCGGATTTTCTCCCTACCGTACAGACATTAGTTGTTGATAGTCCCGAGGCAATGGCAAGTGCTGCGAAAATTGCTGTGACTGCGGGAGCTGATGTTCTTAAGTTGAAACTTGATGACCAACATGTGCAAGAAAGGGTGTCGGCAGTACGCTCAGCAGCACCGGATGCCAGGTTGGTGATTGATGCCAATGAGGCATGGCGAAAAGAGACCTTGTTGCAGAGATGTCATGATTTAAGCAAGTTGGGGGTGGCGATGCTTGAGCAGCCACTTCCAGCGAGTGAAGATGAATTTTTGGAGAGCTTTGAGCACCCGCTGACGATTTGTGCGGACGAGAGTTGCCATACTCGGGAGGATCTGCCGAAGTTGCTTAAACGCTATGAGATGGTCAATATCAAGTTGGACAAAACTGGCGGGATTACCGAGGCCCTGGCACTGGCAGATGAAGCGACTGGTCTCGGCCTGGAAATTATGCTGGGATGTATGCTGTGTACCTCTCGGGCTATCCGCGCAGCCTGGCCCTTGGGAAGTCGAGCTAGCTTTCTGGACCTGGATGGGCCCACCTGGCTGGCTAGCGATGTGGAGCCCCCTCTGCGTTTCAAGGCGGGTAGAGTTTATTGGTCGTAAGTCAGCAGATCGATTAGCGCTTGCAGATAGTCTTCACTTGCCGCATCAGCTGATATTGGGGGGAATTCAAGGGTAATACAGGGCAGTGTTTGCTCGGCACACCAGGTGCCGAATGATCCTGGGGTCTGGTAACCCACATCCCCAACCAGAGGCAGCTTGAAATCACTGGCAAGCTGCATGCCCAGAGGGCTGTTGCTGGGATCCTCGACACAGGCAAGGGGCTCGTGAATGGAAACGGTCCAGGTCGGTCCCAGCTTTGCAAACAGCTGGCAAAGTGCAGAGGTCTCGGGTTCAGAGGCGGCGCTATCACCTGTACTTAACCTAACATCGCGTTTTTTCGCAGCACTGTTCCACCGGTAGACATTGCCGCTGCCATCCCAATTTGCAGTGGCAAAGTTGCGGTTGAGATCTACGCCGCGCGCGTTGGCCCTGGTGCCCAGCTGGCAGCCATCCGGATTGACAGCGAGGATTACGTGATGTCTCAATGAATTGGTGGCGAGGGCCCGCAACGCGCAGGATAGAGCGACGACTGCGGCGACTTCATCTCCGTGGGTGCCGGCCATTATGAGGCCGTGGTGGGTGCCGGTTTGCGCGGGAAAATAGAGTAGGGGGGCGCCCAAAACACTTTGGCCGTAGAGCTCGGTGGGCAGGTGAAACTGACCGCGTTCTGGGCGCGGGCGCATTTCGGACATCGTTAACTCTTTACACAGTTTTACAGTCTGTTGTAGAACTTTGGTGACTAGATCGCCACTAAGTCGTTACTGAGAGTCCCTAAGGGGCTGGACAAGCCAAGGCTCGCCCTTGAAAGGACTCGAAAATCCAATGGTTTCATATTAGAAGGGATCACTAGGGGTAACAAACCTATGGTTAAACGTTGTACACAATATCTACTGGTTCTTTGTCTGTTGGTTTCCGGGGCTGCCAGTGCCCGCGGACTGCCCGAACTTACGGAATTAATCGAAGATAACTCTCCGGCAGTCGTCAAAATCAACACGGTTGATCGCAACCGCACTAGTCGCAGTAGCCAGCCGCAGCTTCAACAGGAAATTCCCGATATCTTCCGCCACCTTTTCGAGCCGCGCCAGCGCCAGCAGCGCCCGGTAGCGAGTATGGGGTCCGGCTTTATCATCTCTGAAGACGGTTATATCGTAACCAATAATCACGTGGTCGATGGTGCAGACCAGGTAACCGTTACATTGACTGATCGTCGCGAATACGAGGCGCAGGTTATCGGCAAGGATGTGCGCTCCGACCTGGCCCTGTTAAAGATCGACGCGGAAGACCTGTCGTCAGTACGCTGGGGGGATTCCGAAGAACTGCAGGTGGGAGAATGGGTTGTCGCTATTGGTTCTCCCTTCGGCTTGGACTACTCCGCAAGCGCCGGGATCGTCAGTGCGATGGGGCGCAGTATCCCCAATGAGAGCCGCGAGAATTACGTTCCTTTTATCCAGACAGATGTTGCAATTAACCCCGGAAATTCCGGAGGCCCGCTGTTTAACCTGGATGGGGAAGTAGTGGGTATCAACTCTCAGATCTATACCCGCAGTGGCGGATCTATCGGGCTCTCCTTCGCTATTCCCGCGAGCCTTGCCCAGGATGTGGTTGCCCAGTTAAAGGAAAAAGGGCGGGTGGATCGCGGATGGCTCGGAGTGGGAATCAGTAATGTCGACCGCAATATGGCGGAAGCCATGGGCCTTGGTAAGCCCGCCGGGGCCCTGATCGATCAGGTGAGCCCTGGGTCGCCCGCGGCTCAAGCGGGAATTATGCCTGGTGATATCATTTTGCGCTTCCATGGTCAGAAGATAGGAGTTTTTGGTGACCTGCCGCACGTTGTAGGCCAGATTCGACCGGGTACACAGGCCCAGGTGGAGTTGATCCGCAATCGTAAACCCGAGCGCCTGAGTGTTACTGTCGGCACCCTGCCGGGTTCTGAAGATGAAGCGAGGCAAGTGGCAGCCAATCCCAGCTCTGGAGTGGGTGGGCGCCTGGGTGTCGTGGTTGAGGAAATTCCCGATATCCTGAAGCAACGCTGGAATGTGGAAACTGGGGTGCTGGTGAAGCAAGTGATTCCAGGCAAGCCCGGTGCCAAAGCAGGTTTGCGCAGTGGCGATATCATCGCGCAACTTGGTTTTGAAGAAGTTGGCGACATTAGTGACTACAAAACTGTCGTCAAGGATCTGCCGGAGGATGAGCTATTGCCGATTCGCTTCTTCCGGGCCGGGCAGTCCACTTTCCGTACAATTAAGATCGAAAGCTAGCCGCTTTCCAGCGATTGGTGGCCCATTGGGCCACCTAGCTCTCACCTCTGTCCATGAGTTCTGTTAGACTTGCGCCACACAGTTGGCACTATAGCCAGCTAATCATTTGATTTTGCAAGGGTTTTTATTCCGCAGTGGCCACAGATCTCTCTCATATCCGCAATTTCTCCATTATTGCCCATATCGACCACGGGAAATCTACCCTGGCTGACCGCTTTATCCAGGACTGTGGTGGCCTCTCCGATCGGGAGATGGCTGAACAGGTGCTGGACAGCATGGAGCTCGAGCGCGAGCGTGGGATTACCATCAAGGCGCAGAGTGTGACGCTCGACTATGAAGCGCGCGATGGTAAGACCTATCAGCTGAACTTTATTGATACCCCCGGACACGTGGATTTCTCCTATGAGGTGTCCCGTTCTCTGGCAGCTTGTGAAGGCGCGCTACTGGTGGTAGATGCCGCCCAGGGCGTTGAGGCCCAGTCGGTTGCCAACTGCTATACAGCCATTGAACAGGGGTTGGAAGTTATCCCTGTCTTGAACAAGATGGACTTGCCCCAGGCAGACCCTGAAAAGGTTGCCGAAGAAATTGAAGATATTATCGGTATCGATGCCGCCGAAGCGACTCGTTGCAGCGCTAAGTCTGGCCTCGGTGTTGAGGATGTACTGGAAGATCTGGTGCGCTTGGTACCACCGCCTGAAGGCGATGTCGATGCTCCTCTACAGGCGCTGATTATCGACTCATGGTTTGACAGTTACCTGGGTGTTGTTTCCTTGGTGCGTGTTGTACAGGGCACCCTGAAAACCAAAGAAAAGATTGTCACCAAATCTATCGGTCGTGCCCATGTTGTGGACAGCGTGGGAATCTTTACACCCAAACGCCACGAAACCGGTGTACTTCGCGCAGGTGAAGTGGGCTTTGTGGTGGCAGGGATCAAGGATATTCATGGCGCTCCTGTGGGCGATACGCTGACCCATGCTAAGGGCGCTGATGACATTGATATGCTGCCGGGCTTCCAGAAGGTTAAGCCCCAGGTTTATGCAGGCTTGTTCCCGGTTAGTTCAGACGATTATGAGGCTTTCCGGGATGCGCTGGAGAAGCTGTCGCTGAACGATGCCTCCCTGTTCTACGAACCAGAAACATCCGATGCCCTGGGCTTTGGTTTCCGTTGTGGCTTCCTCGGCATGCTGCATATGGAAATTATCCAGGAGCGTCTGGAGCGGGAATACGACCTGGATCTGATTACCACAGCGCCGACCGTGGTTTATGAAGTTGAGCAGTCAGACGGTGAGATAGTGATGGTAGATAATCCATCGCGCTTACCCGATGTAGGCTCCATCGAAGAGATGAGGGAGCCGATTGCCGAGGTGAATATTCTTGTACCTCAGGAGTATTTGGGCAACGTCATCACTTTGTGTGTGGAAAAACGCGGTATTCAAAAGGACATGCAATACGTAGGTTCACAAGTGTCCCTGCGCTATGAGCTGCCGATGAGCGAAGTGGTTATGGACTTCTTCGACCGTCTCAAATCCGTAAGCCGCGGCTTTGCCTCTTTGGATTACAGCTTTGTCCGCTTTGAAGCGGCCAAGTTGGTGCGACTGGATATCCTGATTAATGGTGACCGGGTGGATGCTCTGGCGCTGATTGTCCACCGCGATAATGCGCAGCAGAAAGGCCGCGCAATGGCGGAAAAGATGAAAGAGCTGATTCCCCGTCAGATGTTTGATGTGGCGATCCAGGCGGCTATTGGTGGTCAGGTGGTTTCGAGAACCACGGTGAAGGCGCTGCGCAAAAACGTGACGGCCAAATGTTACGGTGGTGATGTTACTCGTAAGAAGAAGCTGCTGGAGAAGCAGAAAGCGGGTAAGCGCAGAATGAAGCAGTTGGGCCGTGTTGAAGTGCCGCAGGAGGCATTCCTGGCGGTACTGAAGGTGGATCAGTAAGGCTTCGGCCCTGCGCCACGACGAAAAATAAGGGATAGTAGAGAAAAGTAATGGATATAAATTTACCTCTGATTCTGCTGTGGTTGGTTGTGATTAGTGGCGGAATCTGGTTAGTTGACAGTCTGTTTTTCGCCCGTCAACGCAAGAAAAATGTCGGGGACCAGCAAGAAGATCCGATCGTTGTCGAGTACGCGAAGTCTTTCTTCCCGATTCTGGCGATCGTATTTGTTCTGCGCTCTTTTATTGTCGAGCCCTTCCAGATTCCTTCAGGTTCAATGATTCCAACATTGGAAGTCGGGGATTTTATTCTGGTCAACAAGTATGCCTACGGTGTGCGCTTGCCAGTGTCCCGAACCAAGGTAATGGATGTGGGTGAGCCCAAGCGCGGCGATGTCATGGTGTTCTTTCCACCCCACAATAACGATACTTACTACATCAAGCGGGTGATTGGGTTACCCGGTGACAAGATAGAGCTGAAGAACAATGTGCTCTATGTCAACGGTGAGATGGCTCGCCAAGAATTGATCCGGGCCATCCCGCCGAGTAACCCGCAAACAGAAGTCATGTGGGAAGATCTCGATGGCTATCGCCACGAGATGCAGAAAAGTGTCCGCCCCCGGCAGTACAGTAACTTTAGTGGTGTAGTGCCGGAAGGGCATTATTTTATGATGGGCGATAACCGCGATAACAGCCTCGATAGCCGGGAGTGGGGCTTTGTCCCAGAGAAGGATATCGTCGGCAAAGCTTTCGCCATTTGGATGCACTGGGACAAGTTGCTCAGTTTGCCCAGCTTTAAGCGTGTAGGCTCAATCCAATAAAGAAACCAGCCGGGCGTTAGCCCGGTTATTTATAAAGGATAGAGGGCATAATTATGAGGAGTAAACTCAACCTTTCACTCCAGCAGCAGCGCGGTATGAGTTACTGGGGTTGGATACTAGTTATTGCATTGGCTGGTTTTACTTTGACTTGTGTTTCAAAAATGGCGCCGGCCTACGTAGATGCTCGTTACGTTAACGAAGGGCTAAAAACCCTGGGTCAAAACCCAAACCTGGAAGATATGACCACGGGTCAAATTAAAAAAGAGCTAGGCCGTTTTTTCCTGATTAATAATGTTCGGGGTGAGCCTACTAAATCTGTGCAGGTAGTTCGCGGCGCAAAGGGTTCTGTGGTGAGCATCAATTACGAGCTGCGCCAGCCGCTGATATACAACGTAGATGTTGTGATGAAGTTTAATAAGCAGCTCGACACAGCAAAGCCGGAGCTTTGCTGTGATGCGCTGATCGATCTGGAGCAATTCCGCAAACGTGACTGATCTTTTATTGGAACGCCTTTGCAAGCGCCTCGGCCATGATTTTGATCAGGCCGAGCTGCTTGAGTTGGCTCTTACTCACCGATCCCACGGGAGTCGTAATAATGAGCGCCTGGAGTTTCTTGGCGACTCGATACTCGGGTTCACTATCGGCGCGGCACTTTACGAGCAGTTTCCCAACGGGCGCGAGGGGCAGTTGAGCCGCTTGAGGGCACAATTGGTTAGCGGTGAAACCCTGGCAAAACTTGCGCGGGAGTTGGAAATTGGCGATTGCCTGCGCCTCGGTGAAGGTGAAATGAAAAGTGGTGGCTTTCGTCGGGCATCGATTCTGGCCGATGCCGTAGAGGCTCTTATTGGGGCCATCTATCTGGATGCCGGTTTGGAGGCTGCGCGCGCCCGGGTACTTGAGTGGTTTGCATTGCGCTTGCAGGGCCTATCATTAGAGACCGTGAAGGATCCCAAAACTCGCTTGCAGGAGTGGCTGCAGGCTCGAAAAAAACCTCTGCCGGAATATAAAGTCGTAGATGTTTCTGGCGCTGAACACGCACAGCATTTTGTAGTGGAGTGCCGTGTCAGTGGCCTTACGCAGCCCGTAAAAGGCGAAGCCAGCAGTCGCCGTAATGCTGAAAAGACTGCGGCGGTGGAAGCTTATAAGCTCCTCACCGGGCAGGACTAACCTTACAATAGAAACGACGCGCCGGATCCATTTCCCGCATCGTAATGACAGCCCCCTGTATCACTGGGGGCGCTTCTGGCTCCGGGGCTTCCCGGAGACCTCCAACTCTTTCGGAGAAATTTCTTGAGTGAACAACCTTCTCGCTGTGGCTATGTCGCGATTGTCGGCCGCCCCAATGTGGGAAAATCCACACTGTTGAACCACCTGCTGGGGCAGAAACTCGCGATTACTTCGCGCAAGCCGCAGACCACCCGCCACAATATGCTCGGTATTAAAACCGAAGGTCCAAACCAGATTATTTTTGTCGATACACCGGGTCTGCACTCCGATCAAGAAAAAGCGATTAACCGCTATATGAATCGAGCTGCCGCCAGTGCTGCGCGGGATGTGGATGTAGTGGTGTTTGTTGTAGAGCGCACTCGCTGGAGTGAGGCAGACCAGTTGGTGGCAGATAAGCTGCGCGGTATTAAATGCCCATTAATTATCGCCGTGAACAAGGTGGATCAGCTCGAGGATAAAGCTGATCTACTGCCCCAGCTACAAGCCCTGGCTGAGGAGCATCCAAAAGCTGAAATTGTTCCCATATCAGCCTTGCGCAACGTAAATCTGGATACTTTGGAAGAGGTTATTCTGAAGCACTTGCCTGAGGGGCAGCATTTCTTCCCCGAAGATCAAGTGACTGACCGCAGCTCGCGCTTTCTCGCAGCAGAAATTGTTCGCGAAAAGATTATGCGTCAATTGGGTGCCGAGGTTCCCTACCAAGTTACTGTGGAGGTAGAGGAGTTTGCCCAAGAGGGTAAGGTCTTGCATATCAGCGCTGCTATTTTGGTTGAGCGGGCAGGCCAAAAACGTATCATTATTGGAAATAAGGGCGAGCGAATCAAACAGATTGGCAGCCAGGCTAGAGAAGATATGGAGCGCATGTTTGATAGCAAGATAATGCTCAATTTGTGGGTGAAGGTGAAATCTGGTTGGTCTGATGATGAGCGGGCTTTGCGCAGTCTTGGTTATAGAGACGAGTAATCATCAGGGTAATTTCCCCTGAACCTATGAAAACGCCTCAACCGCCTCAACCCGCGTATATCCTCCATTCGCGGCCCTACAAAGACTCCAGCTTGATCCTGGAGCTTTTCACTCCCGATTACGGTCGACTGGGCTGTGTCGCCCGTGGGGCCCGCCGTGACAAGCAACGCCGCCAACAAGCGTTGCAGCCCTTCACCCCGTTGCTTGTCACATTGATGGGAGCGGGTTCACTTAAAACGCTCGGTCCAGTCGAAAATGTTGGTGTACCACTATGGCTCAAGAGCCGAGCGGTTTATGCGGGCCTTTATGCCAATGAACTGATGGTAAGGCTCCTTCCCGAGGGCGAGGCGCATTACACGCTGTTTGCAGCTTATCAGAGCCTGCTGGAATCTCTGTCTCAGCTGGAGGGACTCTCCAACGCTGAACTGGAAGGTCCGCTTCGTCGCTTTGAGTTACAACTGCTCCTGGAGCTCGGTACCTGCCCGTCCCTCAATATTAGCGGCCCGCGAGGAGACCCTGTAAGTGAAGATGGGGTTTATCGCCTGGATGATGAGTGGGGTTTAATTCCTGTTCACCGCTCCAAAGATGAGAGTCTGGGAGAGTGTTTTTTTTCAGGTGCCGAACTATTGGGGATGGACAGCGCTATGAATGGGGGTGGCTGGTCAGGTGAGGCTTTAGCACCTGCAAAGCGTCTTACACGTTTATTGTTGAGGAAAGTATTGGGGGATAAGCTTTTGCAGAGCAGAGAGCTTTTTCGGCAGGTTTACGGAAAAAAATGATTGTTAGTATTGGCACCGATATTTGTAACTACGACCGTATTGAGGTGGCGTGGCAGCGCTTTGGTGATCGCTTTGTTGAGCGTGTTCTTAGCAGTGCGGAAAGGAAGGACTTTTATGCTATGGCTGAGCCTATCCGCGCTGCATATCTGTGCAAGCGATTTGCGGCGAAGGAGGCTGTAGCCAAGGCCTTGGGCACAGGGATTGGTGAGGGGGTTTCCTGGCAAGACATCGATGTCCGTCGCCGCAAGGGCGCTGCACCGCAGGTGGTACTGGCGGGCGCAGCTGAGGAGAGGGCCGAAAAACTTGGTGTGGACAGAATCCACCTCAGCCTGTCTGATGAAAAAGACTCGGCCCTGGCATTTGTCGTATTTGAATCCTGCTAGGCAACTACCTCCAGGCCAAAGAGCGCATCCAAGTCTTGTTCAGAAGCCCACTCGCGCAGGGCCCGGATCTCCCTGAGAACAGCATTGAGTTTGCGCTGGTCAAAGGCTTGGGCATCGGAGCCTTGGATAGTGCGCAATGCCTCTTGTAACACGCAAGTTGATTCTCTCAAGCGTGAAACTCCGCAATAGCAGCAGCCACCGTGCATGCGATGAGTGAGTTCGAACATGCCCTTGTAATCTCCAAGGTTGTACAACCTTTCCAGTTCTCTCTCATCTGAACTGAGACCGTCAATCAACATGCGCAGCATGTCCCTGGCCAGCTTGGCATCGCCGTTGGCGAGGGTCAGGCATTCGCCAATGTCTACCAGGCGCATCTCCTCAATCTTCACTTTTTCTGCGGCCTGGGGAGTGATGATCTTAAGCCAGCGCTTGATCATATGGGAGAGCTGGGCCTCGCTAACAGGCTTGCTTAAGTAGTCGTCTAGTCCCGCAGACAGCAGGCGTGCTTTTTCTTCGGCGCCGGCGTGGGCGGTGAGGGCAATGATTGGAGTACGGCGGCCGGTCTCCTGCTCACGAATCAGACGTGTAGCTTCGATACCATCCATCTCGGGCATTTGAATATCCATAAATACCAAGTCGAAAGCTCCCTGCTGCCAGAGCTGTAGAGCTTCTTCGCCGCTTGCTGCAATAACGACTTCTACATCTTGTGCTCGCAGAAGTTCGCCGACCAGTCGGCGGTTTGCCGCGTGGTCATCCACTGCCAGCACGCGCGGTGGTGCGGGCCACGGTAGCGCCTGTACCCCGCCACTAACCCGCTGTTGCCCCTGCTGTGGTACTGCTCGTTTCAGGGATCGCAGCAAATTGTCTCGGGTGACGGGCTTGCTAAGGAAAGTGAGAGTGCGGGTGCGCAGTTGGTCGTA
The DNA here is from genome assembly GCF_052467825.1 of Microbulbifer maximicatervae (SeqCode). Taxonomy (NCBI): domain Bacteria; kingdom Pseudomonadati; phylum Pseudomonadota; class Gammaproteobacteria; order Cellvibrionales; family Microbulbiferaceae; genus Microbulbifer; species Microbulbifer maximicatervae (SeqCode). The sequence continues at coordinate 5,078,291 of NZ_CP174327.1, read as the reverse complement.
GCAGCGACGCAATTCAGCGGGTGGGCCCAGTACGATCACGCGGCACTGATAGGTATCAACCAGCGACTGCACTTTGCTACTGAAACTATCAAAACCACCTTTAGCAGTAGCTGTATCGATAATAACAGCATCCGGTAAGGCATCGTGCCGCCACATTTGCTCGATTGCCGGTTGCAGAGTATCGGTATCGCCGAGTTCTATGGGCTCCACTTGCCATTGGCTGAGTAGCTGGGCTACCTGGGTCCGTGTAACTGGGTTGGGGTCTGCAAGTAAAATTCGGCAGCCAGGATATTGAATACGCGGATACATGCCTCGATTACGTTCAGCCTGGAGGGAAATTTGCACCCAACAGGTGTTGCCGTCATTGGCTGTTTCTTCAATACCTGTGCAGCCGCTCATCCTCTCAACTAGGCTGCGGGCTATAGACATCCCTAAACCATTTGCGCTGATTTGTTGGGTGAGCTGTGGGGACTTGCTGGTGAGAATGTTCTCAATTTCTCGGCGACCAGCCTCGTCAATACGGTTACCCAGGCCGGTAACCGAAATACGGAGTACAAGTTCTGAGTTATTAATGCTATGTACTGACAAGCGCACGGGGATATTGCCATTTGCTGAGCTGCGCACCGCGTTACCCACCAAGTTTGTAAGTATTTGCTTAATTCGCAACGGGTCTCCGATTAAAGTGGGAGGGAGTTGAGAATCGATCAAGGGCACCAGTTCCAGATGGTGCTCATAGGCGTTTGGGGCCAGTATTTGCAGGGTCTCTTCAAGTAGTAAGCCAAGGTCCATAGGGATATGGTCAAGGACCAGATTGCCGGACTCAATGCGGGAAAAGTCCAGGATGTCGTTGATGGTAGTCAACAGGTTTTCCGATGAACGTAAAATGGTTTGCAGGTAATCCTGCTGTAGCTCATCAATTCCAGTTTTTAACAACAGGTTGGTAAAACCGATAATGCCATTTAAAGGTGTGCGAATCTCGTGACTGGTATTGGCTAGGAACGTCGATTTAATCCTGCTTGCTTCCTGCGCCCTTTTACGTGCTAAGTCCAGCTCAATATTTTGTTCTTCCATACTGTCCAGGGATTGGCGCAGGTCATCCATAGACTGGAGTAAGTTGGCTTTGTATTCCTGTTGGTAACTGGACAGGTTTTCAGCCATCTCGTTAATTTGGTTTCCCAGTTGAGCGAGTTCTCGATTCTCCGTTTCATGGGTGCGTCGATCAAATTCACCTCTGCCAATCGCCTCCAGAGTATGCCCCATTCTAATCAGGCTGTGAGCAAAGCGCTCAGACATGATGACCGACCAGGCCAGCGCGGCTAGGGTACAGAGAATCAACCCCACCAAGCCTACGAGTAAAACTTGGTAAGTTCCCACCAGGAAATAGGGGCGATGTAGCTCAATACTTATCCAGCAGGTGGTGATATCGCCTTTCAGTGGCTGTAAAACCTGAAGAGTCTCATCATCTTCAAAAATAAAGGGTTCGCGCTTGTTAAGGGTGTCCCTGCTAATGGGGGTGCGTGGACGCGGCCCGACACTGGCCAGCAAGCTGAGTCCGGTGCTGGGGTTGAGGGTTAGCTTGGGGCTGGGTTCGGTGGAGTAGACATGAACAGATCTGACCATATCTTTTTCCAGCATAAGCGCCAGCAAACTTTTACGCAGCCATTCCATTCTAAGTTCAGCTGGATGGCCCCCGCTCATCTCAATTAGTTCAGCTAGCTGTTCGGCGCTGGCTCGACCGTGGCTTAATAGTAATTGGCGACGATCGTGCATTTGCTGCAGGGTGAAAACGAGAGCGAGGAGCAAGGACAGAATTAGTGCGGGTGCTACAGTAAGGCGAAATACCAGGGTTCGTAAGGATCGAGGTTGCTCTGGTTCCTCGATTGAGAGAATAGGGTTGCCTGGGGCCATGTTAAGAGGGGCCTTGTACGATTATTTTTCCCTCATTTTACCGTTATGTACATCTGAGCGCACTCATTCACTTATCAGAAAACGCTTCTTTTTTGTCACAATATGCGCGTTTTAGAGGCTCAAAGATTCACTTTGCCAAGATTAGATAGCGCGGCATAGCCATCTGAATAATACCGCTTCAGGTATATCTCCCTTAATAACCTGGGTAGGGAGTAGACCAAAGTAGACGGTATTTAGTGCATAGTACCGCTTGCTGTACACTTGGACCCCGCGAGATTTTTCTGGAATTTATTGCATTATGGATTATCCAACAATTGCTGACTGCGTAGGCAATACCCCGCTGATTAAACTACAGCGCCTGCCAGGTGATACCAGTAATACTGTTTTGCTCAAGCTGGAAGGCAATAACCCTGCGGGTTCGGTAAAAGACCGCCCGGCACTTTCAATGATCAACCATGCGGAAGCTGCAGGATATATTTCTCCAGGAGATACCCTGATTGAAGCGACCAGCGGTAATACGGGAATTGCCCTGGCAATGGCTGCAGCGATTAAGGGCTATCAAATGATATTGATTATGCCCGACAGTGCTACCGAGGAGCGCAAGGCTTCAATGACAGCTTATGGCGCTGAGTTGATATTGGTTAGCGCTGAAGAAGGTATGGAGGGTGCGCGGGACTTAGCTTTGCAAATGCAAGAGGATAAAAAAGGATTGGTACTGAACCAGTTTGCCAATAGCGATAATCCCCTGGCTCACTATGAGGGAACCGGTCCGGAGATTTGGCAGCAGACCTCTGGAACGGTGACTCACTTTGTCTCCTCAATGGGTACAACCGGTACCATTATGGGATGCGGGCGTTACTTGAAGGAGCAAAATCCCGATATTCAAATCGTTGGATTGCAGCCAACTGAAGGCTCCAGTATTCCGGGGATTCGCCGTTGGCCGGAGGCATACTTACCTAAGATTTTTGTTCCTGAGCAAGTGGATATGGTCATGGATATGGACCAGCGAGAAGCTGAGGATATGACTCGCAGGCTAGCGAAGGAAGAGGGTATTTTTTGTGGCGTTTCCTCTGGAGGGGCGGTAGCCGGTGCTTTAAGGCTGTCTGCGCAGCTAGAAAATGCGACGATTGTTGCAATTGTCTGTGATCGTGGAGATCGTTATTTATCTTCAGGACTTTTTGCCTCCCCAAAATAGTTCTTACTTTTATTCTCTAATTTATCTTATTTTATTGATCAATGCTGGAAATAAAGTGCTTTAACTCCAGCATTGTGCCTGATATCTACTAGCAAAAACTTTGTGAGATTCGCAGCTTTGTAAAGTGATTCGCCAATCAATCTACAATCATCTCTCTTGCCCCTTTTTTTGGGGGGAGCCTCTAATCCTCCTGCTATATGTGCATTGCCAGTTAAAAAAGCAATAACTAAGCCGGTAAATACAAAAAAACTGATAGTTTGTAAAGTTCGGTAAAGCCTTGTTTTGTGTTCATGTAGAGGTGGAGAAATTCACTTTTAAGTAACAAATGCAACCTGTTCACTTCTCTCGATATTCCCCAATATCACAATTTTAGTTTTCTATAGGCATTGGTTTTGCAGGTTTACTGTTGGTTAAAAGGTCAACAAGCTGGACAAGACTTATACCTTCCCACTCAAATTGGTACGAAAAACTGCTGAATTTCGCGCAGCTTATTGAAATGTATACAGAAAATCATGGACTTTGGTGAGTTCAAACCTATGATAGAGAAGCGCTTAATCCAGCATGAGCACTGAGTAAATGTGCTGCTAAGCCAGGTAACGACAAAATTATGCCAATAACACAAATGACTCTTGTTAAAAGATGGTTCAAGTAAGAAAGCATCATTCCTTTGGTGGAGAAGGTGAACTCGACCTTGAATCCTGGTTGCGCCATGTACAGAAGCTCGCGGGCCTGGATGGTTCTGCGATAGTAACTTTGCGGCGCGCAGCTGAGGTGAGTGCCGAAGCAGAACAGCGCGCAATTGAGGCGGAAAATATCTGGGCTGAGGGCGCTAGCAGTTTTGCCTCAGGCCTTGAGATGGCTGAGATTCTCGCCGACTTACAAATAGACTCAGAAGCACTTGTCGCGGCGGTGCTGTACCGTGCCGTACGTGAAAAACGCCTGCCACTGCAAGCTGTGGAAAAAGAATTTGGTGAGCGAGTTGCCAAGTTGATTCGTGGTGTTTTGCGTATGGCTGCGATTCGCAGTCGCAGCGCAGATACCGGAGAAGAGAGCCCGAGTGGTGCGGTAGAGGAACATTCAGAGAATATCCGGCGTATGCTGGTGGCATTGGTCGACGACGTGCGAGTCGCTTTGATCAAACTCGCTGAGCGCACCTGTGCCATTCGTGCTGCAAAAAACTCAGAGCCGGCTAAACGCCAGAGAGTTGCTCGTGAAGTGGCCGATGTTTATGCACCCCTTGCCCATCGCCTGGGAATTGGTCATATCAAATGGGAATTGGAAGACCTATCATTTCGCTATCTTGAGCCGGAAGATTACAAGCAGATTGCTCGCTTGCTGGATGAGAAAAGACTGGCTCGGCAGCAGTATATTGATGAGGTATTGGAGCTATTGCGCTCTGAACTCGAGCGCGCCCATATTGAAGGTGATGTCTACGGGCGAGCAAAGCATATCTATAGTATCTGGCGGAAAATGCGCCGGAAAAATATCGGCTTCTCCCAGGTTTATGATATTCGCGCAGTGCGTATTCTTGTCCCAACAGTAAGGGATTGCTATGCGGTTCTGGGTATAGTGCACAACCTCTGGCGCAACATACCGAATGAATTCGATGATTATATCGCCTCCCCCAAAGAAAACGGTTATCGCTCTCTGCACACGGCTGTAATTGGCCCCGAGCGAAAGGTGCTTGAGGTTCAGATCCGAACTTTTGCTATGCATGAAGAGGCGGAATACGGTGTTTGTGCTCACTGGCGTTACAAGGGCACTGATCTTAAGAGCGAGAGTAAAGATAGCTACGAGCAAAAAATATCCTGGTTGCGTCAGGTGCTCGACTGGCATGAAGAGGTGGGAGGTAACCCACTACAAGATGATTTACGCTCCAGTGAGGCAGATTCACGTATTTATGTATTTACCCCCGGCGGTCATGTTGTAGACCTGCCTCGGGGTGCAACACCATTAGATTTTGCCTACAAGATCCATACAGAAATTGGTCACCGTTGTCGCGGGGCTAAAGTAGATGGCCGAATCGTGCCGCTCAACCACCGGTTGGAGACAGCCAATCAGGTTGAAATCCTCACAGGAAAACTCGAAGCGCCGAGTCGCGATTGGCTCTCTTCGGGCATGGCCTATATCACTACCTCCCGTGCCCGAGCCAAGATTATTCACTGGTTTAAGCAGCAGGCTCGGGATCAGAATATCGCCGATGGCCGCAGTATTCTCGACCGGGAATTTAAGCAGCTGGCGCTGAGTGATTTCGATTTCGATAAGTTGGCAGCCAAGCTCAACATGCATTCCCTAGAGGACCTCTATGCGGCAGTGGGTGCCGGTGATATAGGCGTGGGTCAGGTTCTCAACGCAGCCCAGCGAATGGTGAAGGTCGACAATGTGCCTCGGGTACCATCGCTGACGGCTCCAGTTGCCCGGGGAGAAGGCAAGGCAGATGTCTATATCGACGGAGTGGGTAATTTGCTCACCCACATTGCCGGCTGTTGTAACCCCGTTCCAGGCGATGAAATTATGGGGTATATCACCCTTGGGCGCGGGGTTTCTATACATCGTAAAGACTGCGCAAATATGCTGCGTATGCAGGTTGAGGAGTCTGAAAGGGTACTCCAGGTAAGTTGGGCGGAAAAACCCCGCGAACTTTACGCCGTTGAAATTATGATCGAAGCCTACGATCGCCAGGGCCTGTTGCGGGATGTCACGGTGATGCTGGACAGTCAGAAAATTAATATTACCGCTATGCAAACCCGCTCTAATAAGAACAAGCATACGGTAGAAATGATCGTGACTGCTGAGATCCACAACTTTGAAGAGTTGAGCCAAGTTTTACATCGGATCAATCAACTGCCCAATGTGGCAGCGGCAAAGCGGCGAATTCTGCGCTGAACGTTGAGTAAGGAATACCGTGGAAAAGAATTACTCTGTGGAGGACCTCCTCCACTTGATGGCTCAGCTTCGCAGCCCTGAGGGCGGTTGCCCTTGGGACCTGAAACAGGACTTTGCCAGTATTGTCCCCTCTACGATTGAAGAGGCCTATGAGGTAGCAGAGGCTATTGAGCAGGAAGACTTTGAGCACCTGCACGAAGAGCTTGGAGATCTGCTCTTCCAAGTCATTTTTTATGCCCAGTTAGGGCGTGAGAAAGACCACTTTGATTTCCCCCAGATTGTTGACACTTTGGTACGCAAACTAGTGCGCAGGCATCCCCATGTCTTTCCAAGTGGAACCCTCTACGGCGACCGCTCTGCCGAAGCTCTTGATGAAGCTGAAGTAAAGAGGAATTGGGAGGCGATTAAAGAGGCCGAACGCACTGCCAAAGGGGATGCAGGAACCCTGGCAGGAGTAGCTGTGGGTCTTCCGGCTTTGACGCGTGCGGCCAAATTACAGAAGCGCGCCTCCCGTGTCGGTTTTGACTGGCCCAATATTGATGGTGTCCTCGATAAGATTGAGGAAGAGGTTGCAGAGTTGCGGGAGGCCGTGACAAATGGGGATACGGAGCATGCAAAGGAGGAGCTGGGGGATCTGCTTTTCTCTTGTGTGAATGCATCCCGCCACCTGAAGGTTGATCCTGAGGCAGCTTTGCGGGGGTGTAGCAGGAAATTTGAGCGGCGTTTTGGTTATGTTGAGTCCAGTTTACACAGTGAAGGTCGGCAAGTATCAGAGGCAACGCTGGAGGAACTGGACAGACTTTGGGACAAGGCCAAAGTTCAGCGGAAGCCCGGTGCTGATAGCTAGGGATCTTAACAGGCTTACATAGAGCGGAGCTTTAAGCCCCTTTTAGTACTCTGTGGTTTGTATGGATTGTGGGGGTATCGGTAGCAATCTTGCCCAATCTGAGGTGTGAGTGTAAGGTAGCGCTCTTTTAGCGCGGCGGCTTTTGGTTCGTCGATAGTATTGGAGGCTTACTGAACATGCGAATTATTCTCTTGGGCGCGCCGGGAGCCGGCAAGGGCACTCAGGCTCAATTCATAACAGAGAAGTTCGGCATTCCGCAGATCTCCACCGGCGATATGCTTCGCGCTGCGGTGAAGGCGGGTACCCCTCTTGGCCTACAGGCCAAGGATGTTATGGACGCGGGAAAATTGGTTTCTGACGACCTGATCATTGCGTTAGTTAAAGAGCGCATTGCCCAGGAAGACTGCGCTAAAGGGTTCCTGTTCGATGGTTTCCCTCGCACCATTCCTCAGGCTGAAGCCCTTCTGGAAGCCGATGTACATATCGATCATGTTCTGGAGATCGCTGTTGACGATGAAGAAATCGTAAAGCGTCTCTCGGGCCGCCGGGTTCATGAAAACTCTGGTCGCGTCTATCACATCGTATACAACCCGCCCAAGGCTGAGGGTGTCGATGATGTGACTGGCGAGGCACTGATCCAGCGTACAGATGATACTGAAGAAACTGTTCGCAACCGTTTGGCGGTTTATCACGAGCAGACGGCACCGCTGGTAGGCTTCTATCGCGAGCTGGAAGCACGCTCTCCTGAAGCGGCTCCCAAGTACAGCAAGGTAATGGGTGTTGGCGGTATGGATGAGATTCGCGAGAAAGTGTTGGAAGCTCTCAGCTGAGATCATCGCTAACATTTTTTAAAAGCCCCCACTTGGGGGCTTTTTTGTATCTCCAGAAGTGATATAGAGCGAGTTGATCACGGCGGTATTGGCCTGGCAGTATGCGCTCTTCCCTGCCCGATAACTGGCAGGATTTCTTGAAAGGATAAGATTTCTAACGGGGCGGTTTATGTCTACGGCAATAATTTTGATGAATTTAGGTACTCCAGCTGAGCCTACACCTACAGCAGTAAGAAGTTTTTTGCGGGAATTCCTTTCAGATCCGAGGGTTGTCGAGATACCGCGGCCAATCTGGCTGACCATATTGAACTGCTTGGTACTGCCTTTTCGTCCACAACGTATTGCCCCTGCCTATGCGGAAATATGGAATAGCAGTGCAGATGAAACAAAAGTGGAAGGATCGCCGCTTCTCTACTATACGCAGAAGCAAGCAGAGCTGTTGCAGCAGTGTTTAAAAGTAAAAGGTTGCGATGTCGCTGTTGAATATGCCATGACTTATGGTGAGCCCCGCCTCGACAACACCATAGAAACTCTGCGCAAGAAAGGTTTTGAGTCTTTTATGGTGCTTCCCCTATATCCCCAATATTCGGCTACCACAACTGCAGCAATTTATGATCAGGTGGCGCAAATTTTTCGCAATAGTCGCGATATTCCGGATATTTCTCTGATTCGAGATTATTACCAAAATCCCCTCTACATAAAATCCCTGGCCAATTCAGTAAAAGAACACTGGGAAAAAGCAGGGCCAGCGGAAAAATTGTTACTTTCATTTCACGGTATCCCAAAAGCCAATGTTGATAAGGGGGACCCCTATTATCGCCATTGCATGGAAACCGCACGGTTATTAGCGGATGAACTAGAAATCAGTGAGGATAAGTGGCAAGTCACATTTCAATCGCGCTTTGGTAAGGCAGAGTGGTTGCAGCCATACACCGATAAGACCCTTATTGAATGGGGTAAAACAGGAGTTAGTAGTGTCGATGTAATTTGCCCGGCTTTTTCTGCGGATTGCCTGGAAACATTGGAAGAAATTTCGGTAGAGAATCGCGCTAATTTTATTGATGCTGGGGGCAGTGACTACCGATATATTCCTGCATTAAATTTGCGTGAGGATCATATAGAGGCGCTTGCGGGAATTGTGCAAACTAAGCTCAATGGGACAAAATAATTTCTACCAAAGTGCTAAAACGGGACCCAAAAGTGAAAATTGATAAGAAAAATATACTTTTTTTATAAAAAGTTTCTCATTTTTCGCTTTTTTACTTGCAATGCCGGGTATTTTTATTAACTTTGATAAAGTTGTATCGAAATAGGCGGTGCGGCGCTCTGCATAAGTAATAAAAACGGCCGATTCCAGTTTTTATTCGATAGCTAAAAGGCAATGCTGCCGGCACACTTTTGGATGTACTTCTTCTTTCAGTGAGGAGACAAGGGATGGCAAGAGTAGTAAAAAAAGGTACACGCGCGAAACGAGCAACTAGTGCGACCGCAGCGTCGCCAGCGGTCGTGAAAGCGCAGAAGGCGGTAGATTCAGCGACCAAATCGCTGGATGCGCAAATGGACCGTGTTGCTAAGGCTAAGGCTCGAGCGCAGAAAAGTAATGCGGCAACAGCGAAAACTTCGCTGGCCAGTGCCAATAGTAAGGCAAAGGATTTACGCGCCAAGCTGGCAGCGGCAAAGATGGATCTTGCCAAAGCTAAGGCTATGGATGCCGTACATATGGCTGAAGCTGCTGCAAAAGAAAAGGTGGAAAGTCTCTCTAAGAGCCTCTCCAGCAAAGCAGATAAAGAGTTAGCTGCCGCACTCAAGGCATTTGAAACACGCTGGGTAAAAACCAAAGAAAAGGCTCATGCCAAGAAATTGAAGGCTGCTGAGAAGAAGGCTGAAGCTAAGGTTAAAGCAGCTGCAAAGAAAGCTGCCGCTAAAGTTAAAGAGTTAGAGAAGAAGGCTAAAGCCAAATTAAAAGCCGAAACTCAAAAGGCCAAGAAGAAACCTGCAGCCAAGGCCACAGCAGCGAAAAAGCCCGGACGCCCCAAGAAGGCCGCTACAGCGACGGCGAAAAAAGCCGGCCGTCCAAAGAAGGCAACTTCAGCGGCTAAGCCAGCAAAAAGAGTCGGACGACCCAAGAAAGCGACTGCGACAGCAGCTGCTAAGAAGGCTCCAGCCCGTCGCGGCCGTCCACCGAAGGCTGGTGCTGCCCGTCGAGGTCGGCCACCGAAAAAGGCCGCCTAGGGTCATATATATGGGCTCAACGATGTGAACTTTGGCAGGCTCCTCATAAACCCCGGTTAGTCCGGGGTTTTTTAGTTGCGGGTTGCGATATTGGGCATGACTCCCCTCCGCTCCCGTGCCACAATTCCCTCCCTTTTTTATGACCAGGATTAAGAACGCTGTGAAAATACTTGCCCTGGATACAACGTCGGGCGCCTGTTCTGTTGCTCTCATATCTGATGGCCAGCTGATTGAGCGTTTTGTACAGGCAGAGCGCGATCACACCCGTCGCCTTTTGCCAATGGTGGATGACGTTCTCGCAGAAGCCGGCATAAAGCTGGCAGGCCTGGATGCTCTTGCTGTCAGCCGCGGGCCGGGGTCATTTACTGGTCTCCGTATAGCAATTAGTAGTGTGCAGGGGTTGGCTTATGCTGCAGATCTACCAGTGGTTCCGGTTTCCAGCCTCGCAGCCCTAGCACTTGGAGCTCGGCGATCGCACCCGGACTGGGGACAGTCACCGGTCGTGGCAATGCTGGATGCTCGTATGCAACAAGTATATTGGGGGGTTTACTCCAGTGACTCTCCCTGCGATAGCTTGATCCCGGAGGCGGTACAGAACCCGGAGGAGGTTCTGCTGTCTTTAGAGAAATCGGAGATTTGTACTCCGATCTATGGGGCGGGCCCGGGATTACATTATGAGGCTTTTGAAGGGGCGTTATTGGCTGCCGTTGATCAAGCCAGTCTCATTCACGCTCGGGATATAGCGCAGCTGGCAGTACCACTATGGGAGCAGGGTCATACAGTGACCGCTGAAGAGCTTGAGCCTGTTTATTTGCGCAATGAAGTGACTTGGAAGAAAAGACAAAAAATCCGATCTTAATAACACATGGAAACATTTCAGATTGTAATTTTGGCCCTGATACAGGGGCTGACAGAGTTTCTGCCCATCTCCAGTTCCGCGCACTTGATCTTACCTTCTGAGGTATTGGGTTGGCAGGACCAGGGGCTGGCCTTCGATGTTGCTGTTCATTTTGGCTCTTTACTGGCAGTAGTTTTCTATTTCCGCAAAGATATTTGGGTGCTGATTAGGGATGGTCTAGGAGGATTTACGGATAAACAATTTACCGATGAGGGGCGGCTGGCCTGGTTAATTGTTCTCGCCACTATACCTGTGGGACTGATAGGCCTGGTATTCAAAGGGTTCATAGAAACTCACCTGCGTTCAGCCGGTGTTATCGCTGCTACGACTATTGGCTTTGGTATTTTACTGTGGTGGGCTGATGCAAAGGGGCGCAGGGTCGAATCTCTAGCCCAGTTAAATTGGAAAAAAGCACTTCTGATTGGCTTATCACAGGTGTTGGCCCTAATCCCTGGCACCTCCCGCTCTGGTATCACAATGACTGCTGGTTTGATGCTTGGCATGAAGAGAGAGGCTGCAGCGCGCTTTTCGTTCCTGATGTCTATTCCTGTTATTGCCCTCAGCGCTATTTTGTTAACGATTGAATTACTTGCGCTGGAAAGTGTTCCATGGAATGACTTGCTGCTTGGTACCGTTTTATCTTGTATTAGTGCTTATTTGTGTATTCATTTTTTCCTTCAATTTATTAGCCGCATTGGGATGGCTCCATTCGCGATTTATCGCTTGGTTCTCGGTGTAATACTTATTTGGATGGTATGGGGGTAGAGGAAATGGCAACAGTTGCATTTATTGGCTTGGGGGTGATGGGATATCCCATGGCGGGGCATCTTTCTAATGCTGGCCACATGGTGCGAATTTACAATCGCACTGTTAGCCGTGCGGATCAATGGCTACAAGAATATGATGGAGAGAGCTTTGCAACGCCCGCTGAAGCCGCAAAGGGCGCGGAGGTTGTTTTTGCCTGTGTAGGCAATGACAACGATCTCCGCCAGGTGGTGACAGGAGAGCAGGGGGCATTCACGAGTATGGGTGACGGGGCTTTGTTTGTAGATCATACAACAGCCTCTGCCGATGTTGCTCGGGAATTGGCAGTTGCAGCTGGCGAAAAGGGAATCGGTTTTCTGGATGCCCCTGTCTCTGGAGGCCAGGCCGGCGCTGAGAATGGTGCTTTAACGGTTATGTTTGGGGGAGATAAGGCAGACTTTGATAAAGTGCAACCTCTTATCGACTGTTATGCGCGGGCGAGCAACCTGATGGGGCCAGTAGGTAGCGGCCAGCTGTGTAAAATGGTCAATCAAATTTGTATCGCGGGTGTCGTTCAGGGGCTTGCTGAAGGTTTACATTTTGCCAAGGCAGCTGGCCTCGATGGAGAGCAGGTTGTCAATGTGATATCCAAGGGGGCGGCACAGAGCTGGCAAATGGAAAACCGCTCAAAAACTATGTTAGCTGGCGAGTATGACCACGGTTTTGCTGTGGACTGGATGCGTAAGGATTTGGCTATAGTCCTTCAAGAGGCACAACATAACGGAGCTTTACTGCCCGTAACTGCCCTGGTAGACCAGTTTTATAGTGAGGTACAAGCTATTGGTGGTGCTCGTTGGGATACTTCCAGCTTGTTTGCACGATTAATGAATGTGCGCTCTTTCGATTAACCCCTCCGATCAATAGCTACCGGGGTTAAGTTTGATCCCGGTGCCGCTTCTTCTTGTTACTATTTAATGAAAGTTTTATTACTCTCCGCTTATGATGCGGACAGTCACAAGCGATGGCGTAAAGGGCTGGTAGCGGCATTTTCTGATTGGCAATGGACCGTACTAACCTTACCACCGCGATACTTTAGCTGGCGAATTCGCGGTAATAGCCTTTCCTGGGGCCGTGGGGAAACTGCGCAAATATTGAAGCAGCGTTGGGACCTTATTGTTACAACCTCAATGACCGATCTAAGTGCCTTGTGCGGTTTAGTTCCTGAAATCGTTAGGGTGCCTACAGTTGTATATTTTCATGAGAATCAATTTGCTTACCCAGTGAGCTCTGATGCGTTTCGATCGGTAGAACCCCAGTTGTTGAATATTTACACGGCCTTGTCCGGTGATCTGGTCTTGTTCAACTCTGAATACAACCGCAGTACCTTGTTAGGAGGAGTAAAGAAATTACTCAAGCGCTTTCCTGATTGTGTTCCTCCCGGAATTTGTGAGGAGATTGAGGAAAAGTCGCGAGTTCTTCCTGTGCCAATAGAAGACATCGTTTTTGATAGTGCGAAAACTGAAGAGGCCTTTTCCTGGAGCTCCTGCGCAGAGAGCATTTATGGGGGCGAGATAGGTCAAGATACTTTGATTATCAGTTGGGCGGCCCGTTGGGAATATGACAAAGGCGCGGACCGATTGCTGGATATCCTTCGGGGCTTGAAAGCCAGAAATGTTAAGTTTCTTGTTAATCTAATGGGGCAGTCATTTCGTAATAGCCCTGCTGAGTTTGCTCAAATACAAGAAGAGTTTGCCGACCATTTATTGGTACTCGGGTATCTCGAAAGCGCTAAAGACTATCGTCAAGTACTGCGACATAGCCATATATTCCTTTCTACGGCTTACCATGAATTCCAGGGGCTGGCGGTGATGGAAGCAGCTATTCTCGGTGCGACTCCACTGGTGCCAGATGAACAGTGCTACCCAGAGTTCTATTCCGAGAACTTCTGTTATTCAGACTGTAATGATGCAGTAAAAAAGCTGGAATCAATGTTTTTGTCAATTCTATCGGGTTCAAAATTAAAAAAAGTTGATTTAAGTAATTTCTCAGGGAAAGTGATTTGGGCAGAATATAGGAAGCAGTTCTTAAATCTGGTTCAGAGTTAGGCCGGCTACTATAGAAGGCGGGTTTATAAAGGCTCCCAAAGTTATTGGTGAGTAAAAGCAGCGCCCTGAAAATTTTTAATCAGGGCCTGTTAAGCGAAATCCTAGCTAATTGGATACATGATCTATTGCTTTCAATAGCCCTTTATCTGGGATGTTACTGGGAAGAATACAAGAAGGAATATCTGAATGGCCAAGATTTTTACCATAAAGTAAGTTGCAAGCCATAATCTTGTGGCCCTCAGTTGTAGGGTGTACCGGGTCTCCAGTTGGGACAATATTTTCTTGGTCTGCTAAGAAAATATTTTTGGTATTGGAGGCCTCTGATAGTGACTTCCTGATTTTTTGATTATAAAAGTCCGTACAGTAATTTTTCGGATCTTGTCCGTCTAAATCACTTCGGCGAGGGATAGTTGAAATTACGAATGCAATTTTCTCTGTTGGAATATCTATGCTCTCAAAGTAATTTTGTATTCTATCTGTTATTGATATGCCTTGAATATTATTGGGTGATGATATTATCTTACTAACGACCATATTTAGCTTCTGGGCGGATTCACTATTTTCTTCTATAGGAAGGCTACAATCAATCGCATTATTCATGCTAAGGAAGGTGATGTCGTTAGTCCCGAGCTGTATAGGTATGACAACGCTATCCTCAGAGGTTATATCCCGCGTTAAATTGCAGGCTTGATTAGTGAGCCAGCCAGAACTAGTTTCGCCCTCCATGCACATTTCGCTGAGAAATTGATTGAAGTTCTTGATGGAATTGAGGCAGTTGGTGAAATTGTAGCCTGGGGTGATTTGATGGCCTATCGGATCAAGATAGCAAAGTAAATCGCTGGTTGTAGCTCCAGGTATCCCAGAGTGCCAGTAATTCTTGGTCTGTTGAGACATATCATCAGGGCCTGTTGGTCCAGTGATAGTGCCAATCGTTTCTAGTTGTTTTCCATTGTATTTTAGAATTAGCTGCTCACTGGTAGATTCTTGATCTATAGGAAAGATTGAGTTGCCATCGGCCGCTTTGGCAAGATAGTCCCAGATCTGGCTACGAAATCCGTTTGAATTATAAGGGAGTGTTGTCATGCCGTAAGTAATCGAATCACCAATAAACCATAGCTTAATACTGCTATTATCTGAATGTTCATTGGGCTGATTGGGGGGCTGACTAGGTTGTGAAGGTTCAGTTGTGAGTGTACCCGTGCAGTTGCCAATTATAATTGGTGGGATGTTTTCTCCAGAGTAATCTGCATTAAACCCAAAAGCCTGGGCCTCTCCTGGCGGAATAGATGATTCACTAGTAACAGTTATTGTCCCGTTACTTTCTGCGATTTGTGCATTCCAGAAGTGTGTGATTGATTGGTTACCTTGCCAGTTCCACTGTAGCTGCCATTTATCAAGAGAAGTCTTTCCTTTATTATAAATAACCACATTTGCCATAAAACCATTCCCCCAATCGTTTTGAACTGTATATTCCACATTACACTGGCCTGAAGGTTCACCGGGTTCTTCCGGTACAGTAGGGGGAGTGTCAGGTTTGGGCTGTGGTGGTGGGGTTTTCGATGATTCAAACCATTTTAAGGCATAGGCTCGAAATTCACTTTCTGACGGAAGGGAGGAGTTTTCCATATAATAGTTATCTAAGAATGCTCTCGCATCCTTATAGTACTCTTGGTGAGTCTTATAAATCTCCTTTTTATTACCATCCTTGTCAATCAGCCAGTAGCCAGTGAATTCACTGATCCAGCTATCATATTCATTGTCATACATTTGCCAGTACAAAATAAATGGAGCACCCCACTGGAGCGCCGTTTTTATTACATTGCGTGATAGCAAATCCTGGGCTTCGCCAGAGCGGGCTCCCCAATCCTTAAACCAGGACTCTCCGTAACCATATTCGCCAATGAAAACCCGCTTTTCAAATGGCAGCCCAGATTTTTTGGGAAGATTTGAGTTGATAAATTCTAGAGCTGAAGTCAACTCACTATGTAGAGTGGCAAAATCTGAATGCTTTTCTTTGGTAGTGAGATCGTAAGCTGAATAAGACACTAAATCTACATTAGTATGGGGAAGTACGGCATTGGTTATCCGTTCTTTGCCCTGTATTGCAGATTCAACCCTATTGACCTCAATATAGTGATATAAGTTAACGTCAGAGTGGGTGATATTTGCTTTGGCATCGTCAATGGCTTTTTGTCGAATATTGATCCAGTCAATTAGACCCTGTAAACGCTTAGGAGGGATAGTTTCCTGACTGTCATCTCTAGTACCATCAGTTTTTTGAACCAGGTTCCAATCGCCTTCCCAATGCCCGATCATGAATGTCTTACCGGAGCCGTTATATTCAGTTAGTAAATATTCAGCCAACGAATAAATTTTGTCATATTGCCAGTTTAGCTCTTCTTCACTCATTCCTTTGTTATCCATCCAGGAACCTGAGTCCTCAACCCAAAACATGTAGATGGAGAAATCCATTTCCAAGACTTGCTGAAATTCTGGTATTTCTTTCAGTATTCGCTTGAATTGATAGTCGAGTCCAGAGTTACTTAGCTCGCTATATAGGCTCGGAGAAAGGGCAATCTTGAGTAAGTTAGAGCCCATTGAGTAAATGGCTTCAGCACTTTCAACAAGTGATCCCTTATCTGTAAATGTATACCTAGGGTTTATCGTTTGAGTGCCTAAAATTAAATTGTATTGTGAAAGGGGGTCTAGCAGGTCTTGTGAAGGTGGGGTCGGATCTGGTTTATTGATGGTGTTGTTGCAACTAGCGTTAATATGAGTAGGCGTCTTTTCACCACCCGAGTAGCGAATATTAAAACCAAAAGATTGGGCTTGGCCAACGGGTACTCTTACATAGCCTTGTTTTCCAACTACAGAGATCAGGTTTTCATCCTGGGCTGAAGTAGCATTCCATATATGTGTGACTTCTTGGTCTGAGGGCCATTGCCATGAAAGTTCCCAGTCACTTATTGGCTCGGTACCTGTATTACGTACAACCACTGAAGCCATATATCCGTCTTCCCATTCGCTCTGTATCGTCATTTGTACATCGCACTTTTGACCGGCCAGGGATGGTAGGGATAAGAAGGTCAATATGGAAAAAACTGAGAGGGGGAGAAGTTTAGCGTGCATTATTTATGTATCTATATGGATTACTGCAGAGTAATCAGATATTGATAGCTACATAAAGTTCACATATTTATAGTCAGGGGCGTCAAATGCTAAAAGGGCCGATTATCAATGTTATCCAACTTCCACCTTATTTCCTGTCAAGACAACTTTGAATGTTAAGTACAGATGTTTGCCTAATTAATTGTTAATTTAATTGTTTTTGTGAACAAGAGGTCAATCTATAGAATATAATTGGAAACTGGTTGAGTGCTAATTTTGAATAACGAAAGTTTTTTACATTTCCTCTCTAAACGCAATTCAAATCCCCTAATCTATCCTTTCTTTACAGTCATTTTTAGATTGTGCTTGCTTAAATTGTAAATATTTAGGTTTGCCGCAGTTCAGAAAATCTTCGCATATTTAAAATTATTTTACTTTCGAATCTAAATTAACGGATTTATGGCGGGCAATTACTCTGCGGGTGCTACCAAATACAGCCAGTTAGGGTATTCTGAACATGCGTACTAGAGCTGTACTCTCAGTTCCAGTGTGCTGACAGCAAGGAGGTTATGGCTACTATGTGTTTTTTTAGAATAATAAAGCCGCTTTTCAGGATGAGATAATAAAAGCCAAGATTACATTGGCTAACTATCTAGAGAGCCGCGTCCGAGTCGATCGGAAGTGGCTTATTCAGGTATCAATTTTCAACGAAAAGGATACGCCTTCACTTCTGTGAACTGGCGAATGTACTCCTGCGTGTATAGATTCTGGAGAAAAAATGAAAAAAATAATTAATGGTTACGTCATTGCTTTAATAGTATTTATTGGAGCTTCTTCCACTGTTAAAGCATCTGACTGGCGTGTTGGTGTTGGTAAGTATGATATAACTGGCCCGGCAGCAGATGTTGGAATGGTAGGATATGGAGAAACGGGGCAGACAACCAAGGGAATTCATACCCGTTTATGGTCCCGCGCATTCATAATTTCTGATAGCTCTGAAAATGAGCGTTTGGTATTCGTATCAGCAGATCTGCAAGGTATTCCGCAGGGCGTGAAGCAGGGTGTCGTTGATAAATTAAAAAATCTCTATGGTAATAGTAAGTACACCGAAAAGAATGTGATGCTGACTGCTACACATACCCATGTAGGTCCTGGCGGGTATGATCATTATGTCATGTTGAATATGAGTGCTCTCGGGTATGCGGAAGATAACTATGACGCGATTGTTGATGGTATTTTTCAGTCAATCGTTGAAGCAGATAGTGGACTAACTCCAGGTGATATCTTTATTGAGCAGGGGATACTACTCGATACCAGTATCAATCGAAACCCATACCCTTATTCAGAAAATACTGATGCAAGCGACCATCAATACGATACCAATAAAACCATGACCCAACTCAAGTTGGTTGATGCCAACAACAAAGCACTGGGGGTTATTAATTGGTTTGCAGTACACAATGTCTCTTTAGGGACAGGGCAGCGGCAACTTAGCGGGGATAATAAGGGGGCGGCGAGTCAATTGCTGGAGTCTTGGGCTGCCGAGCAGGGTGCTGCAAGTCAATTTACTGCGGCATTTGCCAATAGTAATTTAGGTGATGCGTCTCCGAATATTTGTGGCCCTAGGGATGGATGCGGAAATTCTGAGTATGAAAGTTTACTTTTATCTGCTGAAAAGCAAGTTGCAAAAGCTCAGTCTCTTTACCAATCAGCTACTGTGAAACTTGAAGGTGGATTAGATTATCGACATCAACATATCTATTTCCCTGGCTATACTGTAGCAGATGAATTTACCGGTGAGGGGCAAATAGA
Source organism: Microbulbifer maximicatervae (SeqCode) (assembly GCF_052467825.1). NCBI lineage: Bacteria > Pseudomonadati > Pseudomonadota > Gammaproteobacteria > Cellvibrionales > Microbulbiferaceae > Microbulbifer > Microbulbifer maximicatervae (SeqCode). The sequence continues at coordinate 5,059,726 of NZ_CP174327.1, read as the reverse complement.
TATTTGTGAAGGTGCTGTTGGCTGGTCATTTACTGCAGGATCAAGTTGGGACGGTCCCAGCAATATTGATGGTATTTTTGAGGGAATGTCTGTTGAAAATGAGGGGGTGGATTGGGATAGAGATGTGGGACTATTCGAATCAGCGATTAATGGTTATCCACTTTTTGGCCTGATGAGTGCATTCTCTGCAGCCGCTGTATATGAGGATACTCAGGATGACCCCTGCCAGTACCCCAAACCTACATTTGTAGAGCGTGAGGTAATAGGCCAAGCACTTTATACCCCTTACCTACCTTTCCAAATGTTTCGCATAGGCTCACTTGCTTTGGTCGCCGCGCCGGGTGAAATGACGACTATGGCAGGCCGACGTCTTGAAGCAGAAGTCTTGTCAGCTTTTGAAGGAAGCGGTGTAAACACTGTGGTGATTGCCGGTTTGGCAAATGCCTATTCCGGTTACATAACTACCCCTGAAGAGTTTGATAGGCAGCACTATGAGGGAGCACATACTATATACGGCCCCAATACCCTTGCAGCCTATAGACAGATTTATACCGAAATGACACATGCTATGGTCAATGGCGTAGATATTGCTGCAGGGCCTACTCCGAAAGATCTGTCTGATGACCAAATCATTAATGTAATTGGGGTTGTTTATGATGACAAACGCCTGTGGGAGTCTTTTGGTCAAGTCTGGGATGATGTAGGTACCAGCTACAGTGCTGGCGATACTGTATCTGTCACTTTCCGTTCTGGCCATCCCCGTAATGACCTGAAGACTGAGAGTACGTTCATTGAAGTACAGCGTAAAGTTAACGGTAGTTGGGAAACTTATCTTACCGATGATGATTTGGATACACGCTTTATTTGGACACGAGATACGGCTATTGATTGTATGGCCTGTTCATTTTCTGAAGGGCAGTGGATCATCGGAGAGGATACACCATCAGGCACTTACCGAATAAAGCACTTTGGTAACTGGAAGAGTGGTTGGACTGGGAAGATTTCCGGCTATTCAGGTAAGTCGAGTAGTTTTACTGTTAGCAATTAGTGCTCATTACGGATCGGTTGGATAATCCAGCCGATCTATTATGTCTATACCCATAACAGACGTACCTTTATATATAAATATTCGACTGCTGAATCGTTATCAATTTTGTATTATATTATTTGAGCGAATACTATAATTTACGCTGACAATTTAATGGGACTCAAGTGCTCTCTTTGAGATTAGTTTACCATCCATAACTTTAAACTATATTTAATGTCGCTAAATGGTACTTTTTTGTCAGAATATGCTGCCATATATCGCTTGACTGTGATTTTCTTTCTTTGACCCTAGTCAAATTTAATTGCACTATATGCAGTGTACTCTCCTGTAATCGTTTTTTCCTATCGCAACAATACAAATTAAGTTAGCTTTCACCTAATTTCTAGTTACTCCGAAAGACGGTGGTATGTTAGGTATCTTGGAGGATTGGCTTAGTAGCTATTAGATAGGAATTATAACTATTTCGTTTAGATCATTTGAAAAGTCTTTAGATGTGGATGAATTATGGTTTTCCTATTGGTATAGCTTTTGATGTTGCTATTTTGACTTTTAATATTTTGCTTGTGATAGTGAAGACTTGAATGTGAATCGAGAGCTTATTGTTCCCGGCTTTGAAACCCGCACTACTAAACTTCACACTCATTGTCAAAATTTTGGACGTAGAAACTGTTCTTGGTTCAGCCGATTTTTTAAAACCGATGTAAGAAGGCTGAAATATATTTCTTTGTCCTTTGAAAGAAAAATCGTCCCAGTAGAAATGATTATGTCGAAGTTGAGCACCTAGTTTAGGTGCTTTGAATGGATTCGTTTTTTGATGACCGCAGAATAGTCGGTCAGCGGTTGATAGGATTTAACTTTTGATACAGCTCTATATCGAAAACTCTCAGGGCTCTCGTTATACGGTGCGGCCTGGATGGATATGCCAGACGGGTCCCTCTAGAAAGATTGATGCTGCTGAATTATTGAGGATGTTCGATACTAACACTCTTCAGTTAGTATATGACCAGTACCTTGGCTTATACACAACCTTTGCGCCAGATATAGACCCTGAGCAAGAGCGTCCCCCATCTCAATCGCGATTAAGTAATGTGCCTGGCTATCTTAATGAGCGGGATAAAGCCATTTATCGGGCATTGGCTCAGAATCAACTGATTATTGAAGAGGCCCCATTGCCATATTCGGCATTGGGGGATCTACAAACAGAGTTGGTTGCTAAGATTCGTATGGGCTTGCAGAAAATTATTACGCAGGAAGTTGCAGATAAGGCTTTTATTAGCCAGCAAACTGATTGGAGTTGGGTGAAGCGTGTAACAACTGCAAAAAAGAAAGTAAAAGAAACTGACAGCTCTGTGTGGCGCTTATCGATTTGGTCAAAGAGTGCTGTTGATGTTGAGAAGATAGTAAGTCCAGCACGTCAATCATTTGAGTTTAGCTCTGCAGCAATCAATTATGTCTTATATGAAGAAACTCCAGAAGAAGAAGCTGATGAATGTGTAACCTCCCTGTATCGAGGTGTGATTGATGTACTAGGCTTTAATCCCAGTTCTGTTTCAAAAAAGCAGCTCCGCTTGAGTTTCAACATAGCCGAGGTTATTTATAGTGACCCAACTCTTCGGGGAGCAGTTTTTCATTTTGCCCAGGACTACATCAAAACACAACATAGCTTGCAGCACACAAACTTAACTGCAAGTGGTACTTTTGAGATCATTTTGACTATAGCACTTGCGGCATTGACTGAGGGAGATGTAGCTATAACATCCTTAACTAAGAATAAGCGCTTAGTGAATGCTTTCCGTAATATTGGCGATTTAATGTTTGATTTTGCTAGGACAAAAAAGCAAAGGAAAATACTTGCTAAAAATTCAGGATATTCGACAGTAGGCAAAAGCACTGCTGTATCCGGAAAGAAAACCCCCAAAATAGCTGCACCCCGAAAAAATAGTCGAAATTTAGTGCAAGTCAAAGTGGGTAACGAGCTGCGAGAAAATAAAAGGGGTAGTGAACAAGCTTTCACAGTGCCCCATGATGTAAAGTCTGAATTTTATAAGATAAATTGTGTCAGGGATTATTCATATGATACTGATAACCACATTAGCGAAGTAGGTGAAAATTATAACTCCGATATATGTCAGAGCGATAATGTTACTGGTGAAGTAACTAGGTCTGTAAATCTAAAAACTGGAGAGGTTCAGTTTACTTTAGAAGATTTGGTATTGGAGGGGGCACTACCCTTATCGGTAACTCGTACCTATCGCAGTAGTAATTCAAGAAATTTCGGATTGGGTTGTGGTTGGACTCATACATTTAGCGAGCGCTTGGTTTGGCGTCCAGGCAAACCCATACTCTTCTTTGATTCTGAAGGTAGAATAATTAGCTTGCCAGCTCCCGGAAATAGCTCGCGCAGTCATAATATTTATGAGAGATTAACTCTCACGCGAGTAAACGATGAGCATTGGATCATTACGACATATGGAATTTCCAATGGAGTACAAAGACATTTTAAAGCTACTGGTGAAACTGGTGCGTTAAAGCTCGCTGAGATTCGGGATGATAACGATAACTTTTATTTATTCAACTACTCAGGGGAGTATTTAAGATCGGTCGAGAGTAGTTCCGGTGAAATTTTATACATTAGCTCGCTTGATGAATCTCCTGAAAGTCACCTTATAAATACTTTGACAAAAGAAAATAATTCGGGAAGTTCTGAAGTAGTAGCTCAATATGTCTTTGATAGTGAAAATAATCTGACTGAAGCTGTAGACAGTGTTGGCAATAATGAAAAGTATGTTTATCACAAAGGCCTTATTAAACAAAGAACTTTAAAAACTGGTTATAGTTTCTATTTTCAGTGGGATGCTGAGGGTAGTTCAGCGCATTGTATACGGCAGTGGGGGGACCCTATTGACGAAAAAGCTGCTTACAGTTATCAATTTATCTGGGAGGAAAGTGGTCACGGAGCAACGATGTGTGACACGAGAGGGGGGCGGCAACGTTTTCACTTCAATAATCGCGGATTACTCACGTTCCATCAAGATGCTGAAGGTGGAGAAACGTGGTATGAATACAGCGATCTAGGTCACGTTACAAAAGTACGGCTACCCAGTACTGATGGGACTATACGTGAGGAGTTATTCCGATATGACAATCAGGGTCGCTTGACCGAGAAGATAGATGTGGCCGGTAATAATTATCAAATTGAATATAACAATGAAGGTCTCGCCACAAAGTATACTGATCCATCAGATAGCAGTTGGCAGTATAGTTACAACAAAAAAAGACAGCTGGTGCTAGCTGAAGACCCGCTCGGCAATCAAGTGAAATATGACTATACCTCTGCTGGCATGATTAATTCTATTAGTGACTCATTAGGTAATGTTACGAGTTATCTGTGGGGAAGCAGCAATAATCTATTAAGAATAAGTTGCCCCTTCGGACGATCTATTGATTGTAGATATGATGTTGATATTCGCACGGAATTGTTAACGCCTGCTGAGACGAAAGAGGCTTCTTGCAAGAATGAGGATCAGGGTCGGATCAATGTTAAGGTTGCTCAAAAAGATACAGATATTCAGTGCAGATTTAACCAGCATGGATTAGTTTCAGAAATATTAGATAAGGATGGGAGTTATACGCGTTATTCTTATAACGCACTCCATCAAATAAAGAGCAAGACTAGTTCCAGTGGCAGTCAATTAGAATATCATTATGATGGAGAGGGCAATTTAATTTGCCTTATAAATGAAAAGGGTGAGTGTTATCGGCTGAAATATGATCTCAATAACCGATTAATAGAAGAGGAGGATTTCTATGGTCGTGTTACCCACTATGCATATAATGTTGCTGGCCACTTAGTAAATTCTACGAAAGTAATTGCTTCTCAATCAGGCATTGGTACCGATATCTACTTTGAACGTGATTTGCTGGGCCAATTAATAAAAGAAACTACGCTAGAGGGCGCTAATAGCTTTAGATATAATTGCCTAGGGCAACTGATCGAAGCTAAAAATAATTACTGTAGTCTGAAGTGGGAATATGATGCTAGTGGTCGTATTGTAGCGGAATGGCAAGATGATAGTAAGCTCAGTTATAAGTATGATATTTTAGGTAATCTTACGGCAACTTCACTATCCAGAAAAGAAGATGTTAAATTTATCTTTGATCATTTTGTGGAATCTGAGAATTCACCCTTCTCCTCAGTAAATGGAAATTTCAATTCTTTGTTGATAAAAACAACCGAAGGGTTGAAACCTCTGGACAATTATGATCCTCAGGTTTATGTGCAAGGCTTTATTGTTAGTAAGTTTGAAAGGCCAATTGATACAGTTACAAATATTTTGAATTTATTGCCGAATAGTAGCTGTTCACTTGCCAGAGTTAATCATTCCGGCAAGGTTAATAAAAATATCTTTAATGTTCATAACTTTTGTAATAGTGATTCAGATCAGTTTCTTGCCTTCTTAATTTATGACCCCGCTGATAGTCTCCTAGGTAAGCTTAACTCGACGAGTAAGCTTGATAGTCAGATTCCTGGCAAAGAAGTTATTGAGAATAGAATCGTTGATAATGGCAATATATCCCGTGGTTATACCTCTTCTACAGGTCGTGTTGAAGAAGTTGGAGGGGAGGGGGCACAGAGGATTCGATACCATTATAATTGTCAGCAAAAGTTGATTAAAATAGAAAATCTAAAAGTAGAAAAAGGTGTAGAGAAATTTCAGGATGTGATTCGGTATCAATACGACCCCTTGGGGCGATGTGTAAGAAAGGAAAATTATGATGGTTGTGTCAGATTCTTTTGGTCTGGTGATACGCTTATTCAACAGCTTAAGAATGACGATCAAAGTAAATGAAGTATTATTTCGTAAAGGCTTATAAGTTGTCTGTGATATAGGGGGTTAACTCGATAGCTTGAATACGTTAATTTGCGTAAGTTTTTACAGCAGTATTGCATTTTGAGATAAATCATATTCAGTGCTTCTTTACATGAAGACAAGTTGCTGTCCTTTTTAGCTTATATAAGTCTATGCGGGTTAAATTGCTAGATAGGGCTTTCGGCAACATAAAGGGCAATAGCTTTAGTGTGTTATTTTCCATAAATAATGAAAACTCACTTTCTGAAGTCTTGGCTATCCTGCCAAGGTTGTCGGTAGTCATTGCTTATCCGCCCTGGAAGTAGCAGATTACCATGCGTAGCCTGAAGCCTATCTATATTTAATAACCCTCGAAAGTCCCAGCTATGGGGTTCAGCACCCAACCGACTGTAAGAATATGTTAGAGAGCTTGCTAAGCCTGAGGTTATTTGAGTCGATAAATTATTTAAATTTCTATGAGATCATCAATATTTTGATGCTCATATGAGCGAATAAGTAAGTGGTACGGCGGTGCACTTCTTGCGGGCTTTTAGGTCGTTATACGATAGAGCGAAGGCTTTAGGCGATAAATGTGAGTTTCTTTTGTTTCTTGCCTTGAATCAATTCATATTATCTGAGATGAATAGGAGTTTAGATATTTACAGCTCCTTTTATTAGGAATGATTATCTTTTTCCTTTAATGGCGTTAGGTCTTTGAAGCGGCTCTTCTGTTGATGTGGCTGGGTAGTGTTTCTTTGTTGTAATTATTGGCCGCAATCAAAGTTTATTTGGCAGGATGCAGGGCTGTTTCATATACGACTATATATTCCGAAAAAAAATATCGTTATTACTTTACAGAATAGAAAAAGCTGGTACCTTAGGGTCAGGATTGCTTAATTATACAGGATTAACAGTTTGTGATATTGGTTCTGAAGGTGCCTTATTAAATAGCATTTTTATGTATATGGATGATGAGAGTATGGCTGATGGATAGTGTGTTTGCCTGTAGTCTCTAATTGGGGTAAGAATCATCGTGTGATCAATTCTCACTATTGGGTAGTAGCCACCTGGTATATTACTCAGATCAAGTGAAGAATTAACTTATTAGTAGTGTTTCCAGTTAATCTGGATTTTATTTAGGTTTTATTCAGCTTCCGCTATGGCGTTTTTTCACCTTCCTCTGAGGTGGTTGGGCTACCCAAGATAGTATTCCTGAAGTTTCTTTTAATAAGTTAGTAATCCGCACAGTGATTTTTGAGTTTGGTATATAGTTTTACGCTTATTCTGTAATTTAAAATGAACTGTAAAAAGAAAGTATCTATCGTATTTTACCCTGGGGCACACTCATTAGATGTAATGGGGCCCGCAGAAGTGTTTTCGCTGGCAAATCAGCAGCTAAAGGATAGGGGCTTTAGTTGTGATGATCAGTATGAGGTTGAATTCTTAGCCGAAGATGGAGATACCAAGGAAATCTCATCAGGTTTAAGGATATGCTCAGATAGATGTTTTACTGATTCAAGAGGAATTCATACTCTCCTTGTGAGCGGTAATCTTAATGCTGCTGATGATTTGAATATCAGTGAATGTTTGAGTAGATGGCTTTCTCTTCAGTCTAGTTTAGTTAAGCGTATAGGCTCTATTGGCAATGGAGCTCTGATTCTCGCAAAAGTAGGTTTGCTAAATGGTCGGCGTGCCACTACCCATTGGAGATATATTGATCAGCTGAAGAGATTCCCAGAAGTGGATGTCGATTCAGAATCTGTATTTGTCAAAGATGATCATATATATACTTCTGCAGGTGTTAGTGCGGGGGTTGATATGGCTTTGGCAATGGTAGAGGATGATTTTGGTCGGGGTATTGCTTTAGCTGTTGCTCAATTAATGGTCTTATATCTCAAGAGAGATGGAGACCATAAACAGAGTAGCACTTATCTTATGAGCCAGTTAAAGAGTGATCGTTTTTTAGAGCTGGTGCAATGGATTCATAGTAATTTGGATAAAACTTTATGCGTTAATAGTCTCGCGGAAAAGACATCTATGAGCCCGAGAAACTTTGCTCGCTGCTTTACTCGGGATATGGGAGTAACTCCAGGTCGATTCGTTGAGAAAATTCGCATTGAAAAGGTTTGCCAGCTTTTAGCAACTCAAGCGTTAACTCAGGAGCGTATAGCTACTATCTGTGGTTTTAAGTCTCAAGAGCAGCTTAGAAGGGCATTTCGCCGAAATAAGGGTATGTTGCCGAGGGAATACCGTCGAAAGTTGTCGTGAAATAATTTATGGGACAGTCTATTCGGTAGGGCTGTCTCATTTTCAGAAAAGATATTTTTATCCTTGGATGCAAATATAAATAACATTTTCTGTTAGAGATTTTTGTTCTTCTTACCTAATTCTTGCTTGTCTTTCCTTTTGTAGATGCCTCCACTAGATTTACATCTGGGAAAAAATCTTTTAGCTGGCTTTTTATTCTTACTCGATAATTCACACAGCTTGATTCTCTCCATTATATAATCTTGCTAGGGTTGATTGAGTCGCTCCCATGAATAGGAATTAATTTGTTGTGTTAACTAGAAGCTCCAATTTTCACCGGTAGACTGCGAGCTTCTCGGTCTCTATTAGGACCAGGCCGGTAGCAATTGGTAAGTGATATAGCATAAAATCATATCCCGATATATATAGGTGTGGCGAAAAAATAGTGATAGATTTGCGGCTAAATAAAATTAGACCCATGAACGGAAGCCCTTTAGTGGTGTAGATATTCTGGGAATCTAATATTGTTGGTGCGTTGTGGGAGTCGCGATCATACCCTTCGCAATATTAAATTTCTGAAAAATTTATAATGTACCCTTAATTATGGTGGATATATTGAAAGTTAGATGTCTTAGAAATGGGAAAAGCAGGTGCTGCAGCGAGAAGTATAGTTAGAATTTAATCTAAGATTTCTGGCCTGACAATTTCCGATATCTAATCTTCAGTATTAATTGACATATAATTAGCTACTCAGTCTAAGCTTTTCTATAAAAGATTGTCTGAGAGAATTTTTTGGACATCAAAAACAATCTTTCAAGGTGTGCAGTAGCGATTGCCATTTAGTATGCCTCTCAGCTTGCAGATATACTTACTTTACCTATTAATGAATATGCTTTTAAGGAATACAAATTATTAGCTCTAGCCTTATTAGTTGCACTCGCTTATGAACCAAACCTCCTCTTGGGCATTTCTGCACTTGGAATAGCCTATGTCAATAAAACTGATAGATCTTATTATCCTGGACTACCGGAGGTTGATATATAGTGGCCTAAATAGGTTAAGACCGCCCATATAGAGTGGCGGTTCGATGTATAGGATGGAGAGGTAAGATGGACTATCAATCTTCTAAAAGCCCGGTACTTAATCTTTGGGGGCGATTTGGCGGCTCGGCATTGGGCCGCTGGCTGGTGTCTAAATTAGTGGCACTTAAGGCACCGTATTTTCGTTCAATCAAGCCGCGTTTCCTGGAATTATCACCGGGTAAAGTGGAGGTTTTACTGAATAAGCGTTGGAGCGTGACAAATCATATCGGTACTGTACATGCTATCGCTATGTGTAACGCCGCTGAATTAGCTGGCGGTGTTTGTTTGGATGTGTCTTTGGATCGACGCTTTCGCTGGATACCAGTAGGGATGGAAGTCAAGTACTTAAAAATGGCGAAGACTAATCTACGAGCCGTTTGTGAGTATCCAGGGTTTAAAACCATTGAGGCTGGCGATGTTGTTATGCCTGTGAGCGTTATTGATACTAATGGAGAGGAAGTATTTCATGCCGATATTACCATGCGTGTATCAGAGCGCCCCGACGCGAAGTAGTAGAGTTGTCATTTGAGGTCAACTCTTGGAGTATTTTCAAGGGGAATTGCCTTACTTTGAGCTTGAATATGGAGAAGAGTATGCAAGCTGGGAGGGGATGAAGTGTGCTCTACTCATAAATCTCGTAGAATATTTCTTTGTTCAGTCTTGATGTATTTGGAGGGTTTATGAGATTGGCTTGGCAGATAGAAAAGTCGACATGCCTCTTTGGTGGTGAAAATAAAACTGCTACGGAGCATGAGTTACACCGATCGGAAAGTACTGCCTTGGCGAATGATGATATTTATCAGGACCTTTCCGAGGTATTACAGCTCGCAATTTCCAAGCTTGATGAAAATGTAAGTGATACTTCTCTGTACTTCCTGATTAGTTGGGAGTCTGTATCTGCTTCTATGACGGTATCTGTAGTTGATGATAGCCGAAGCAATGACTCTAAAGTAGTTGTGCACTGTCACTTTGCTGGACTGGCTTCCCAATATGATGCTGAGCCGAAGAGGCAGGAAGCTTTGGTTAAATGGTCGGATGAACTTAGGTTTTGGTGTAAAGAGTATCTATCTACTGATCAAGGTTTTTCACAGTTTTCTCTGGTTGCATTGTTCGCGACAGGCTCCAGAGCTACTGCTCTGATTCTTTAAAATGTATCTGAAAACGATGCTTATATAGTGTGAACAACTAGGGCGGGGAGGCGAGGCTTAAAATGCCCTCCCTGTACAAATAACATAGGAAATGGAGATTTCTATGAATGTTTACTATTTGTGTATTGGGCTCTTAGCGGCATTATCCTTTCTGCTCGGCGCCTTGGTTACTGTTGGGCGCGGTAAGTATGAGGTTTTAGTTGGGCATTCTTTCGACCCCGATAATACCCTGCACAAATGGGTAAGGGCCCATGCAAATACAGCAGAATATGCTCCCCTTTTGATGGTACTTATTTACTTAGTGAGCTTAGGGCAGTCTTCTACCTGGGTTTGGTGGTTTGTTATTCTGCTGACCGCTTGTCGATTTCTTTTTGTTGCAGGCATCTTATTTCCCTCCACTATGGCAAAGCCTAACCCAATGCGCTTCTTGGGTGCCGTAGGCACTTATATCTTTGGATTGGGGCTTTGCTTGGCGCTGGTGCAGCAAGCCCTGAGGCTTTGAGTTGGTTGCAAGCGCTTTCAAACCTTATATTGGTTGGTGCTTAAACTGATCAAAATCGATTGGTCTATCGATAGCTTTTAACTTTTTGCCAGCCGGCAAGAACTGTTTACGATCCTTGCTGTATAAAAAACAACCTAACAAGTTTCCCTGCAGGGTGGTTGACCGAATGCGACACTTGTCGCACACTAGCCCTGACTGTCACACGGGAAGATAAAATGAAAAAGGTAAAACCGTCCCCATCAGAACTTGCGCTGTTGAAAGCCCTTTGGAGGCGAGAACCGCTGAGTGCCAGAGAGTTACATGATCGGGTGGGACCTGAATTGGGTTGGTCATACTCCTCTACTCGAAAGACACTAGATCGGATGCGGGATAAGTCGTTTGTGGCTCAATCTGAGATCCATGGAATCCATGTTTATAGGCCTGCGATTGAGAAGGTGGAAACTTTGGCGTCATATGCAAAAGATTTCGCTGAAAGAGTATTAGAGCTTGATGGCCCCCTTCCTGTGTCGATGTTTGCCGGCAGTAAGTTAATGAGTGATAAAGATATCGAGGAGCTTCAGGCAGTACTCGATTCCTGGCCTGACTCTGAGCCGGTCAGCAAGGATGGTGAATAGACTATGGCCGAGATAGTCTCTACAGTTCTACCATTTGCACTGGATTTTCTAGCTACTTCTTTCTTCTCAATATTGTGGGCGGGGTTGGTTTTTATTGTTATTTGGCTGGCAACAGCTAGAAATAAAGACAGTTTTAATGCGATATACCATTGGCGAAGTTTCTGGTTGTGTGCAATGGTCGCTGCCGGTTCCCCATTTTTTCTTGCGCAATTGAGCGACCAGTTAACGTTGGGTATTGCTCCAGATCTGGATTTTGAATTACCGCCAGCTTATGAGGCTACCTCTATACCACCAATTAACATAGTTCTGCATGAGTATGTATCTACCTCTTTGAGTTCTGTTGAATTACTGGCTTTTCTTTGGTTGCTTATATATCTGTGCGGGGTGTTTTTTACCTTATCTAAAACGGTAGTGAGTCAGTTTTTCTATGGCAAGAAATTGAGTTTAATAGCAAATAATAAGCTTTCTGTTGTTAAATTTGACCAGTTTTTTACTTCATCTCAAAGTGATTTTCTAATCAGAAGTAAAACTCAGGTATTTATAACACACTCAACGATTACACCATTTGTGATACAGCTATTCAGTCGCAAATTAGTGCTTCCCTCCTATATTTTATCAATGAATGAAACGGAGCGTCATCTAATCATTGAGCATGAAATTATGCACTTGAAAAGGCTTGACCCCTTGTTGATTCTGATTGTGCATATATTTACTTGCATCCTATGGTTCAATCCCTTCTTAGGGTGGATGAAGTCTCGATTCAGTTGGGCGATAGAGTTGGGGTGCGATCGCGAAGTTCTAAAGTCATGTAAGCGAGAATTGCACCGTGTTTATGCACAAGCAATGATTGACACTCTTCGACGGAACTCTTCACAAAGAACAAGTGACTGGGTTGTAGCTTTCTCTTTCTCTGGTGGTACGAGTCAGGCTCCTTTTTTCCGACGCAGACTTTTGAATATTATGGAAGCCTCAAGGGCGGGGGCTAATAATGGCGAATTAGGTGTCTATTTACGCGCTATGTTGTTCTGCAGTTTTTCGACCATTTTAATACTCGGAGGGCTACTGTTAAAACCGGGATTAACAATGGCTTCAGTGGAGGTTACCAAATTGACAGTCCCGGTTGAGAGTGCCCGTATTAGTAGCCCTTTTGGTGATTTCAGTAAAATTCGCAAAAAACCCCATGAAGGTACTGACTTTGCGGCACCGATTGGTACTCCGGTGGTTTCAGCTGAAAGAGGTGTTGTAATAGTCTCTACTGATGATTATAAGCATAAAAATTATGGGAAAATCATAATTATTGATCATGGTAATAATACGAAAACTCTGTACTCCCATTTAAATGAGCGGGAGGTTGAGGCAGGGCAGTCAGTACGTGCCGGCCAGGCGATAGGAACTGTGGGTATATCAGGGCGTGTAACAGGGCCACATCTTCACTTTGAACTTATCAAAGAAGGCAAGCGAATCAACCCAGACACTTTGCTTGCGAAGTAAGGGGGGAGTGTGATTTATTACTTAAGAAAAGTAGGGTTATCTGTGAGGCGATTAACTATTTTCTTTCTGATCGATATCTGGAGGATGGCTTTTTTGCTGGTTCTTTTGTCGGTTCAATCACTGGCGATAGCAGGGCCGTTGTTGGAAAACCATTCCAATGTTAAATCGGTACAATATGATTTATCTTTTACATTGCCCCTACTCAATGATCTATCCCTGGTGCATCAAGATGAAGGGATGCAGCGTAGGGAGGTGGCCCCTCCATATAGAGTTGAGGAAGAATATCTAGAGCGCACAAAAAAAGTTCAACTAGCTAAAAACCAAGGGGTTTTATCACTACTGGTGGATAGTGGAGTCGATCGTGCAGAAGCGTATAAAATAATTCAGGCTTTGTCGGAACATGTCAATGTCAGTATCCTACCAGTTGGTAAGGAATTTAACTTAACAATAGATACCACTGGAAAGCTTAATAAGCTTACCTTGGTTGTTGGCTTTGCAGAGAGTTTGGAGTTGGTTAGACATGGAGACAATTATAGAACTAATCAATTTGAATCTCCTGTCGATGCCAGGAAATACTACGTTAAAGGTGAAATTTCGGGCAGTTTATACCAAAGTGGAAAAGAGTCTGGCCTATCTAATTCTGTGCTCACAAAACTAAATGAAATATTTAGTTATTCCGTAGATTTTCAACGGCAGATTCGAGCAGGTGATCAATTCTCTGTTTTCTATGATACCTTGTTCAATAGCCAAACTGGAAAGGAAAAACTAAATAGAATTTTATTTGCTGAGCTTATTCTTAGTGGAGAAAAGATAAGTTTATATCGGTTTTCTACTGAGGGACCTCAGGGGGTGGATTATTTTTACCCTGATGGCCAAGGCTCTAGAGGGTTTCTAATGCGTACTCCGTTAGAGAATGCAAGGTTGTCATCTTATTTTGGGCGCCGCAAGCACCCAGTCCTAGGGTATACCCGAGTACATAAAGGTTTGGACTTTGGAGCCCCTTTGGGCACGCCGATATTGGCTGCAGGTGATGGTATTATTGAGCGAGCTTCTTATTTTGGTAGTTTCGGCAACTATATTCGTATTCGCCATGGCTCCGGGATAAAGACTATTTATGCGCACCTTAAGGGGTACGCGAAAGGAATTAGTAAAGGGGGAAGAGTAAAACAAGGGCAGGTAATCGGTTACCTTGGCGCTACAGGTCGTGTGCAGGGGCGTCACTTGCACTATGAGATTCATAAAAATGGTACGGCTGTTGATCCATTAAGGCTTGACCTCCCTATTAGTAAGGGGCTGGTAGGAGATTCTTTAAATCAATTTTCTCAACAGGTTCAAAAGATTCAAGATGAATTGATAAAGTACGCTCAACCAAATCAGTTTGATTCATAATTAAGCTTTTCTTTATCTTTTTTATTTCTCTCTCACCTTATTATATTCGGGGTTTAACTGACTTACATTTTGTTGGTGGCAAATTTTTTCTTAAAGCAATATTGAGTATAAAATTAAACTAGGTTAAATATGATTAGAGCTATTCTGCTGATAGCCATTCTGGTGCTGTCTAATTCACTAATTGCAAAGCCCCTCATTACCAAGGTTTCTGAATCTTTTGAGTTAAGTGGATCTAAAATATACACAGTTGACTCTGATATTCTCAAACGCAAATACGACTTGTACGTGAAGTTACCATCAGGTTACTCGAACGATGACAATAAAAATAAGACCTACCCGATAATTTACCTTAATGATGGGCCTCATACATTTAAGGTTGCCTCGGGTGTTACACACTTTAAGGATATGGATAAAGCCATCGTAGTTGCTATTTCATTCGCTCACGGAGAAAACGGGCAGTATAGTCGAGTTCGAGATCTCACGCCCGTAGTCGATAGTGGGTGGAAGCGTTATACAACTGGTGGAGCCAGTAAGTACTTACAGTTTATTGAAAAAGAAGTAATGCCCTTTATTGAGGGGAGCTTTAGGGGGGATCCCACACGTAGGATTCTTTCAGGTCATTCACTGGGTGGATCTTTTGGTGCTTGGGTATTACTTACCAATCCACAGTTGTTTTCCACTTATATCCTGACAAGTCCTTCTCTTTGGTTTAAGGGTGAAATGATCTTTGATTTGGAGAATAAATATGCAAGCCATAACAACACACTGCCTGTAAACGTCTATATTGCCACTGGCGCTTTGGAGACAATACAAAAGAGCCACATGCGTAATGATATGGTAGATGGGCATAAGAGATTTCTTGCTAAATTACAGTCGCGTAATTATCGTGGATTAAAGCTTAGTGGAGAGGTGGTGAGCGGTACGGACCACTATTCCACTTTCCCGGTGGGGTTGGCAAAAGGTTTAAGGTGGGTATATCAGGATTTGTGGGCAATATAATAATTCTCGCGGTAAAAGAAGAGCTATAGCTGCCCGTGACAAATGGTAGATCTGTTATGCTATTGGAATTATGCGCGTTTGCCACTTTGTCCGGTCATTACTGCCGCGCCAATCATATGGGCTAAACGTAGAGCTTCAGGGACATACCCAGTGTCAGTGGTTTGCTCTAACACCTGGGCGGCAATCTCCGGTTTACATCCCTGCACTTGAAAATGGAAGTTATTGTAGTTATGGATACTCCCAGCTTTCATCAGGGTTTCTTTACGCAGTAGATAGTCAGGAAAATTTTGCAGCGCTTTATCAATGGCTTGAATGTCTGGTGGTTTTCGCATTAACGCGATACAAGGGCGCTGTAAGATATCGGCCAGCTTGGGTAGATCAATAATATTGAAACCACCTACTGCTACTCCATCGGTCAATACGGCATTTACCTGGCTGTAGAATTTACTTTCTTTCAGCAGTGTGGCAAGTGTTTCTGTAGCTTCCATCCCATCTTTGCTTACCTGCCCCCAAAGCATTCCCTCAAAGCGAGTTTTGGTGCAGACAATACCGCTTACTTTTACCGGCGCGCCCCTTCGTTTTTCAAAAGGGGCGTCATCAAAACCGATAACTCGGATCTGCTTCCTTAATCGTAATAATTCTGCCAGAGGCTTCATTATTTCTTGTTGCCCTGAAGAAATAAGTAGGGAAATAACTTTAGTTTTTCCTCATGGCTTAATGATTCCATACGACGGATATTATTTTCTGGAATACTCTCTGGATCTGGATATAGATCAATCATTTTTTCCAGGTTTTCTTCTCTCAGCAGGTGTAAGATAGGATAGGGTGCGCGATTAGTTAGGTTTTCTGCATCGGCGGCTGCAGTGCCAGCAAATTGATAATCTGGGTGGAAGCTGGCTAATTGATAGGTGCCTACATAGTCGTTGCGTTCCAGTAACCACTCTGCTAAATCCAGGAACTGGTTGTAGTCGCTGAATTTCCCTAGGTGATTAGGGATAATCAATAAGGTGGTAAGCAATTCAGATTCCGAAGTGGTATCGAGCCGACGTAATTCCGACAATAGATCACTGAGTAGCGCCTCGTCTCCTGTGGCAGGACTCACCTTGAGTCGAATTTGCCCTGCACGCAGAGGTTTGCGTGCGAAAGGGCAGAGGTTGAGACCGACAACCACATCAGTAAGCCATTGTTCTACCGCCTGAGTAACAGCTTTTTCCATTTGACTGCTTACCACATAAGATCATCGGGGATCTGAAAGTCTGCATAGGGATCATCTTCATCTACCACTGCTGAACTTTCAGCAGGCCTGATTACGATATCGCTATTGCGCTCCGCAATTTTCTCGGCAATAACCCGTGGAACCAACTCAAATTGTTCTCCCTGGGCAACAATCATCAGGCGCCCCGCAATCAAGTGATCCCTTAATTCTTCGCTGACATAGATGGTTTTGATTTTTTTGTCGAAAGTGAAGTTATAAGTAATTTCACCAGAATAAGGTTGGCGATTTTTTTCCACCAATTGCTTGATTTGCGCGGCAATAGCTTTCTGCTGTGCAGCCGCATCGCGCTCAGCATTGAGGGCGCGATCACGAGCGGCTTTCTCTGCTTGAGCCTTTTGTGCTGCTAGCTTTGTTTCATCAATCTGGGGTTGTGAAGACTTCTTCGCAACTTTCTGTTGCTTCCGTTTATCTTTGCTGATTTGTTTGGCTTTCTTTTTATCGACAAGTCCTGCTTGGAGTAGTTGGTCTTGCAATGAGGCCATAGTCTCTTCCCCGTGAAAGTCTAAAGTTTCGGCAGCCTTTACAGGTATGCCTGATCAAATTTTCACCAACCATATGGGTTGATAGTTTGTGAGGGTATTTTACCTGAAGATGGTCCAACTACCGCTAAAGATTTTTATGGTGTCCAAGGCTTACCGGAGGTAGCAGTTGCGATGATTTCATCGGGTTCCTTGCCGTCACTCAGCATTTGAGCGCCCCCTGGAATTACCAGGGCTGAGCCAGTAGCAATAGCCACCCGCTTGCCACTGGGAGTATCAATGTTGCAAGAGGATACCCTCAGCTGCCGGCCGCGGTGGAGTACCTGCGCCTCCAGAATCAAGTCGCCACTGTTGAGCTTGGCTGGGCGAGCAAAGCGGATATGCATGTCCAGAGTAGCGAATATAGATCCTGCAGGCAGTGTGGAGTAGACCGCGCCTCCCATGGTGAAATCTGCGGCCCATGCCAAAAGTCCACCATATATAGAAAGGGTCCCATTGGAGAACCAGGGAGAGGAGGGCATAGTCGAGATACAGCGACCATTTTCAACCTCTATTGCGCGGTAACCTGTGAGCATCCAGATAGGGTGAGTTCGCCCCTCACTAATCGTGGTTCTCTGCAATTCGATAGGGACTTGCTCCGGTAAGTGTGCCATGTCGCAAAAGAACGTTTTTGGAGGAGGGCGAAGATAAGGGTCAGGTGTATCTGTTGGTCCTAGGTCGGGAATTGGAAGCTCCTGATCTGGGTTGACTGGAAAGTCGGCAATAAGACAGCGAGTGCTACCGAAAGCGAGGGTTCTCCCCTCCTGATCGTTAATCTGAATACTTGAGAGCCCCACCTGGTTGCCTGAATGAACGGTCGTAGCTCTACCAACAATATTTTGTGTACTGCTAGTGATGGGTCGAATAAAGCACATATTTAATTCTGATGTGCTCAAGACTTTACCAGCGGGTAAGGTTGTCCATATTGCGGAGGCCAAGGGGGCGTCTGCAAACATGGCATAGATCCCCCCCCAATAGATCCCGGTCCCATCAGCTAGCCACGGCGTAATAGGCATAGAATAGGTGGCCTTACCAAGGCCGGCCTCGGTGGGAGTCATACCCGTTAGTCGCCAAAAAGGGGGCCCGGGTAAGCTGCCGCGAATGTAACGTTTAAAGGTGTCGAGACCAGGTTGCTGCAACGCCCTGAGGTCACAGATGGCACCACGATGGACTTCGTCGGTGATATTGGTCATCCCCCAGCCTCCAGTTGCTTCTAGGACAAGGGTAATGTGAGGGTTTGTTGGATGCGAAAAAGGGAGAAAGCTGCGGAAGAGTCTTTTACCCTAACAGCGCAGCTATCGATCGGCGGATACTGGTTATGGAGCTAAGTTGGGTAGTTTGGCTACGATATGGGTATTCGGGATAGGCTGCCCTTCCATAAATAGGTTTATCGCATCCTGGACTTCAGGGGAAGCCATTAATAAATTATGCCCTGCATTTTCGACTGTTATTTTAGTGGCGTTTTTGAACCCTGAAATGGCTTCATATTGACCTTCCAGGTAAGTTCTTCCGTCCAAGGTCCCGCTAAATAGTAATACCGGAATATTGCTGACTGGCTTTTCCCGAAATTTATCCCCAAGATCCAACTCTGGCGCTAAATTATCGTAGTGCAGAGAGAAATTTAGGTAGTCTTTCAGTAGAGATTTTTGTGCCTGCTCTACAACCTGTGCTTTACGCTTCATATCAATTCCAGAGGCTATATCCATCGCCGTAGGCATCGGGCGCAGGGATATGGGTATGCCTGGTTGCAGAAATTCATCGGGGAAGTAACGTCTGGGCACCTTGTCGAAACTAAATGTAGCTCCTTGGTCCAAATCGCGATAAAACCTGAGTAGATGGCTGACACTTTTAGGGTCCGCAATGAATGCCGAGGCTAGTTGTTGCATATCCCTACGCTGTAGGAGGGATTCGACTTCCCTGCCATCCCGTTGAGGGATTTTAATTTTCAATGGTTGTGACTCAAGTTTTTTATGGACTCGGCTTATAAGTGCTTTAATATCTGGATAGGCTTTTTTTGCTGCGGGTTGCTGATTGATTGCCTGTTGTAGACGGTTTAGATAGTAATCTGTTCGGGCGGGCAGCTTGATGGTTTGGTCCAAACCCTCTGCACTGGATAAAATTAGCTTATCAATAGAACCTTCGATCTCCTTTACCGCTGCCAAAGAGAGATGGCTTCCATAAGATGTTCCCCACAATACTATTTTCTCTGCACCCAAATGGCTCCGTATGGCATCAAGATCTCGGGCATTTTCGCGAGTATTATAGGCATTTAGGTTTACACCAGTAAGCTCCCAAAAGTGTAAGCACTCTTTTAGGGCTTTGCGGTGGTAGTTGATATACTGGGTATCGGTGATTGGTTCAAGGGAAGGTACAATTTGCTTGGATTCACAATTGGGAAGGTCATTGGAACGGCCGCTACCACGTTGATCTAATGCGATAACATCACCAAATTGTCGCAACGCCATAAACATATCAAAGCGATAGTTAACGGCCGTAATTCCTGAGCCACCAGGGCCGCCTGCCAGGTAGATTATTGGTGGGCCCACTTTCTTTCCAGTTGCAGGAAACCTTACATATTGGAGGGTGATATTACGGCTATCTTTCTTAGTGCGATCTTCTGGTACCTCAATAAAGCCTTGATAGCCCTCTGCAGTTTGTTTGCTCCATGTAGTAAAGGTGTGCGGTTTTTCATTGTTAATGGACTTTGCTGATCCGCTGACAGGGCTCAGTGATAGCATTATTATTAGCGGAGCGAGAAGATGTGCTTTTTTGGTATTATTTTTCATTGTTTCGATACTTCCTTATTGTCGAACTTAGGCGAATGTTATTGTTTTAGATTGGGCTCTTATTTTCAAGTGGATAAAAAGTTTATTCGAGAACTCATGGGACTTTTCTCGATATAGATACCCCGTGAATATCGGTAATATAAGCTATTAACCTCTCACTAGGGATTTCGGTTTAATTAGGCTGTCAGACAGAAGTCCGAAAAATAGTAGGTGGATGTTTAAACCCCAGTACTAATGGGTTTATGGGGCCCGTGCAAGGTTATAATTATTGATAGGCAACATTGCTACTCTATGAAAGCTAGCTTTCCTTAAATTCACTATATAGCAATTAAGCTCTTGCTCTAAAATAACTAAAAAATGGTTCTACGCCTGGGGTGGCAAGTGTTCAGGTATTATGGGTTGTTATATAAAATCATTATGCTCAGATTCATGGGGCGCCTCTGATGTAGATATTTTACCTGAAGTAGGGGGTCTGAGAGCGAATCGTATGGCGATTTGAAATTCATCATCCCTAGATAATAGCTTTGGTAAAGTGAGGTTATAGTGTCAATGAAAAAATGCCAGCTATAACAATAAAGATAGCCTTTTTATCTTTGGTTTGTTCATCACGCCTATGAGATTTTTATAAATTTTAGTGGTTGTATATCGTTGATATAAAAGACCTTTGTATTGATAAAACTGTCATCTAGTAGCTCATATTTTTATTGCTCTTACATTCTCGTTATGTATAGCAAGCCAAGTCCTAAATGGCAGTAGTTGGGAATGAAGTGCCATGATTTGCTTCTGGAATAATGAGCAGTCGGGAGCTTACCTCTAGCCTTCTTCAATGATTAATTTTCTTTAGGGCTGTCTCGCTCCCCTTACCATGTCGTTGCGAGTTTGGCTTTTTTCTGGAGATTCTATGGCACCAACTCCAATAAACACCTTTCGGTGATTAAAGCTGGGAGTAGCTTTCACATTAAGGATTCTTGCACGATCGTGCCGCACTGATATCCTGCTGAGGATATAGTTATCAAAGCCGCTTAGCCTGGTAAGCAACATATATGTGCCAAATAGCCCGCCTAGAGAGTGCTCTATGAAGGTGTGTCCAATGTCAGATAGGCGATGTGATCTTGCTAGGAGGGGCAAAATGACGTCATGAATAAAAGTGGCATGCTCATAGGCCTTGCCAGTTAAATATTTCCAGTTTTTATCGCTGATGGGGGTAAAGTCCCGAATACGGCTGGCATGATTTTTGACCCTTTTGAGTAAGATAGTCCAACTAAAATGACTTCCTGCAGTTTGCCAAAATCCATCGGCACTTGAGTTGTACCTGAAGTGGCCTGAAAGGCTGAGTCTGCATCTGTCATAAGCACTAAAGGATATCGTTAGTCGAGGGTACTTTCGTAACTCTTAGGTAACTTAACGTAAAGTGAATAGGACCTAGTACTGATAGGATCTTTAACTCCAGGCTGCTGCTTCGAGGAATTTGGAACGGTGAGATGTCTGCGTTCACTGAAAGTGGAGGGACTGAACAAAGGCTGAGGGTGCAAAACAAGGTTGCTTAGGACCCTATCAGGGCTTTAGCACGGATAAAACGCTTGTACTTTTTGTATAGTGGCTTGACAGGCTCTATAAACGAAAGTGTCATTTTCTTTCCCAGTTGCGACTATGCCGGCGTGAACAAAAAGTCAGGAAAGTACTCTAGCATATAGAAATGATTCATCTTGAAAACTGTTCGCATAAGTTTTATTCAAAAGATAGCAATTTTTTTTGTAATAAGATAAAGAGTATGAAGCTCTCAATGTTTCTGTGGAAGTGTAAAAATCTACTTTACTACTACAAAAACGGAAGAAGTAAGTAATTCTATTTTTATATTTCGTAATGTAACTTTTTCATATCTACAATTATCCAAGTACTTGTTCCATTTTTCCCTCTTTTATTTTCCCTCCTTTTGAAGGTTAATAGTCTACGATTTGATTAGCCTTTAGGCGCTGAAGTTCATAGTAATACCTCTCCATGCTTGTAATTTAGGCGTTACTTTTTTCCAGCCGCTGGAGGTGGTCGTTTATCGTATGTTTTTTGTCTACTCTCTGTGTTTTTAGGGGAAGTTAACTTTAGTAAAACTAAAGACTTATATCGATTTAGCTAGTTGATACTCGATTTTGAAAAGAAGGCTAGTTTTGTACTACAAAAATAATTTGACCAAAAAATAATTGATCGATGGTTTGTTTTGTTCATTCTCTCTAGAGAGCCTCTGTAAGTTGTACTAAGTATTGCAAAATTTTCCAGAAGCTCAGGGAAACCGGTCGGTCACACGAGATGGTTTACTAGAAAAATGGAAAACTTTTATCAGGATGATGTGACGCAGTGGGTTGGTGAGTATGGATTGGATTTGAAACGTTACTTTTCTTCCCGAGTTAATCTATCTGATGTTGATGATCTAGTTCAGGAGGTTTTTATTCAGTTATATATTCGTATCAAAAAGTATGGAGGGCAAATCGAAAATCCAAGAATTTACATTTATGCCATGGCAAGAAATCTTTTGATTAGTCATGGTAGGCGTCAAAAGTCTAGGTGTGGAGGGTTACATGACTCTATTGATCACAAAGTCGATATCCCTTACATGATTAGTCCGGAACGGACGGTGATGGGAATACAGGCTTATACCCGAGTTCTGGAAGCTATTTTAGGATTGCCGCCAAGAGCTGGTACAGCTTTTCGCTATCATCGCTTTGAGGGAATGACTTATCAAGCAATTGCGGAGCAAATGGGAATCTCTAAGGATTCGGTTAAAGAGTTAATACAGCGTGCTTTGACCAAGGTTAGGCAGGTGGCAGAGGAAGCTCCTTGATGGCGCAAAATAGGTCATATTGTGCTGTAGGTTGTGACCTTTTTCGAGTAGATGTCTAACGGGACAACAAGCTCAACTAGAAATTTTTTGGTGAGTGATTCTGCTAGCGCTACGCCAGAGGTTTGGCTTTTTAGCTCTAACTGTTGCAGCTTTCTAAATATTTAGTTAATAATTCTGCTTTAGTCCCCCAAAAATCAAGTTTATTTTTTATCCCCCCTTTCTTTTAGCTCTCGCGTCTTAAATGTTGTTGAGCCTGAAATAGGTTTGTATCAGGTCAATAACCCAATAATACCGACAATAAAGAGAGACGTAGTGTGATGATGAAACCTGTCAAAAAGAAAACATTGATTGCACAAGCGATTTATCAATCTGGACATTCATGCCAAATTACTCCCTGGTACAGCTCCATTGTTGCCTCTTTGGCATTTGCAGTTGTTCCTACCATTTCCAGTGCCCAGGAGAGTGAAGAAGGTAAACACCCAAGACAGGTGATTGAGGAGATCACGGTTACTGCGCAGAAGATTGAAGAGAGTATTCAAGATGTGCCCATTGCAGTATCTGCACTCAGTGGTGACAGTATGGATGACCTTAAAATTGAGCGGGGGGAAGAGTTGCTACGAGCTGTCCCAAATGCCAATTTTTCTAAATCTAACTTCAGCACCTATAACTTCTCTATTCGCGGTATAGGCACTAAAGCTGTTTCTGCTGCTTCAGACCCGGCGGTTGCTGTGAGCTTCAACAATACTCCTTTAATTCGCAATCGATTATTTGAGCAAGAATTCTTTGATGTGCAACGGGTTGAAGTCTTGCGTGGCCCCCAAGGTACACTTTATGGCCGCAACGCGACAGCTGGCGTAGTTAATATGTTGCCAATTATGCCTGGAGATGAGTTTGCCTCTGAGATCAAGGCGGAGGTGGGCAGTTATAACACCAAGCGCGCCAGCGGAATGTTTAATATGCCATTGGGGGAGACCATGGCGTTGCGTTTCTCCGGGGCCATGACTAAGCGTGATGGTTTTGATTACAACACTTATACCGGTAACGATGTTAATGACCGCGATCTATATTCTACTCGTGCAATCTTTGAGTGGGAGCCCAGTGAATCCTTTAGTGCCAATTTAATATGGCAGCACTTTGAAGAAGATGATCGGCGCTCACGCACGGGCAAGCAACTTTGTACAAAAGATCCAGGCCGAACACATATTGGTGATACTGAACTAACAGGCTTTACGCCAGTGTTTTTTAGTCAGGGTTGTCTGCCTAGCTCGATTTATAGTGATGACGCTTACAGCGCACCCAATGCCCAGGGTTTTGCGAGCGTCTTGGCTACCGGATTAATTATCACTAGCTATGGTCAGGTAATTGACTGGTTTACTGACCCTTATGCGAATTCAACACAGTCGCGTGATCTTCGTAAAATTGAAACCAGTTATGATCCGGTATTTCGCGCAGAGAATGACTTAGTGCAACTGAACTTCGAATGGGGCCTGACAGACTCTCTCACATTTTACTCTCAGTCGACTTATGCTAAGGACGATTACTATTCATCCCAAGATTATAATCGTTATGTTTCAGATCCCATCTTTAATGATGGGGGTAATTTAGAACCTACACCGGGGGGAGTTTTTACTGATCCACAGTTGGGGCCCTCTGAAGGACTGTTGGCGGTTGATATTAGTCGATCAGATAATAAACAGTGGAGCCAGGAATTCCGATTGCAGACATCTTTCGATGGTCCTTGGAATTTTTCAGTGGGCACAAACTATTTAGACTTTAAAACCCAAGATGACTATTTTGTATTCAATAATATATTTAGTATGGTGGCGCAATATCTATATAATGCCGACCGCGATGAAAATTTCAACTTAGTATTTCAAAACTGTACTGATCCAGAAGTAAATGTTGGTTCAGATTGTATTTATGTTGACCCTAACTCGATAGAAAACATTGATGAGGAAGGACATAACTATTTCTTGAGCCGAAATTTGGTGGAAGTTAATTCTTGGGCATTATTTGGTGAAACTTATTGGCAAATTAATGATGATGTAAAGCTAACTACCGGCCTTCGCTATACAAATGATCGCAAGCGCTCTACTCCGGTACCCAGTCAGCTATTGTTAGGTACTTTTTATGATCCGGTAACGGGGGAAGTCTCCTCCGGTGAAGTCTCCGGGGGGCTTGTCCATCGAGGCTATCCGGAAGGTGATCCGGTTACGCAGAACTGGAAGGAGTACACCGGGCGCGCAGTTTTGGACTGGAGGACGGATCTGCCTTTTACGGATGAAACTATGCTCTATATGTCCTTTGCCCACGGCTACAAAGGGGGTGGTACTAACCCTCCCCGAGCCGAGGTTGATCCAGCAATAGTACAGTTTCAGCCTCTGGAAGATTCTTTTGAGCCGGAGTTTGTCAACGCAATTGAGTTTGGCAGTAAGAACATTCTTTTCGATGGTAGCTTATCGCTTAATGCTAGTGCCTTTTACTACGATTATACTGACTATCAAGTCTCTCAAATTGTTGACAGAATTTCTCTCAATGAGAATTTTGATGCGGAAACTATGGGGCTTGAGCTTGAGCTGGCTTGGCAGCTTACAGATGCAACACGAATAGATATGAATTTAGGGTACCTAAAAACCCGAATTGCAGATGGAGAGGAGTCTGTTGACGTGATGGATCGTACTCAGGGCAATGAAGATTGGGTACTGGTTCGTCCTAGCATCCAGGTGCCGTCTAACTGTATTGCACCTGTGGATTTAGTTGAAACGGTTATGGCTGCGCCTAATATTTTCGCTATTTGGTCGCTTTGTGCAGGTTCCGCCCAGTATGGTTCATTCTCTCCAGAAATCGAAGTCTCGGATGCATTGCGCCATGATATCAATTATGGAGTCGATCCCTACAACCCGCTAACCGATGCACCTAATGGGGGGCGTGGTTTTGCTGCTGATTTAAGTGGAAATGAGTTACCCAACGCACCACGTTTCACCGTTAATTTCGGAGTGGAACATACGATTCCTATTGAGAATTGGGATTTAACTCTACGAGCAGATTACTACCGCCAGTCGGAAAGTTATGCTCGTGTATATAATACTGAGTATGATCGTTTGAAGGCTTGGAGTAATCTCAATGCTTCAGTTAGCCTCAGCAATCCTGACTCTGATCTATATATGCAGCTCTACGTGAAGAATATTTTTGATGATGCGCCTATCACTGATATGTTCACTAATAGTGATGATTCAGGTCTTACTACTAATGTGTTTACATTAGAGCCTCGTATTGTTGGCTTAAGTGTTAGCAAAGGGTTTTGATTAATCCGGTGGAATCTGTGATTCATTGTTTAGATTTGATTGAATGAATATCTAGGTTGGTGAGAGGATTTCTTGCCAACCTATTTTTGCATTTTTATAGATGACTTCTGAAGTCTAGCGGTCTTGACTTTAGGGGCGCTGCCAGTTTTTGTACTACATATGAGTTTTGGGTTACAAAAATAGTCATTGATTATTATTGGCAGGTATATAAATTAACTGTTTCCGTAATGCTAGTGTTGTTAGCATCTAGGGCTA
Organism: Microbulbifer maximicatervae (SeqCode); assembly: GCF_052467825.1. Taxonomy (NCBI): domain Bacteria; kingdom Pseudomonadati; phylum Pseudomonadota; class Gammaproteobacteria; order Cellvibrionales; family Microbulbiferaceae; genus Microbulbifer; species Microbulbifer maximicatervae (SeqCode). The sequence continues at coordinate 5,033,383 of NZ_CP174327.1, read as the reverse complement.
TTAATTAAGGCGGGATAGACTTAGAGGCTGTATAGGTGAAATGAGAGCTTGTTGAAGTTACACTATTAATTTCCCTCTAGCTGTCTGACCCTGTGCTGGGAGTTTTGGTGCTGTTGAAGGTAGTTTTCCATTTGGCTGATTCAATGGTCTTATGAGGTCTCCAGTATATTCACCGGCTGTCGTCTTAATAAGTCTATTTTTAATGACCATGGTATTGCTCATGTACTTATAGGATAAATCGTGAGGATCCATCTTGCTGAAAAAATCAATTTATTTTCATCGTTTACTTCTTGCTTTCAGTAAGGTTAAGAGCTTTTATTTTACGCTTTGCTGTAGTGAAGCGAATATTGAAATGCCAGTATCGAGGTATCGGCGATAAATCCTGGAAGGCCAAATAATGGATTGATTGTATTTTATGGTTTATTTTATTGTTGGCTTTCATTTGTTAGTAAGCTCAGTTAAGTAGGGTGTCCAAGGTCATCCCTCTCAGTCAAATTTCCAAAGAATATGGGTTTTACTTTATTAAAATTCACATGCCTTGATTTAGTTAAAAATTCAATTTAATCGATAAAATGGATTTATAGGCAGATTAAGTAGTTGTGATGGAGGATTATGGGTTAGTAATGATAGTGCCACTTACGGTACATGGGGAAACCGGCTGCGTTATCGTTAGGAAACTCAGCCTCATCGGAAGCGATTTCCCCAATTAGCGTATTGGGCGGATATGTCCTTGCTCTTACAGTTCGTTATCAGCTTTTCTTATTAAGCATCATAGACTTGAAATAATTTATGGAGCTCTGGTGTCGGGGCAATTGAATTGCCAGCTGGCACCAAAAGATAAGATGCGCCAGGTCGGGAGTATTTGCCCATAGCGGACCACCTGCTATCGGCTTCTACACCTTGTAGGCTGTATTTGCTGCCCTCTGGGCAATTTTGTTTGGTTTTTGCTCTCCCTGCTCCAGATTCATATTGCTATACTCCGCGCCCTTGAAAGCCCCCTGTCTTTATATGGAGAACTTGATGTCTGATTCACAGTGCGATATTGGCTTTATCGGCGCCGGTGTGATGGGTAAGAACCTGATCCTGAACCTGGCCGACAATGGCTATAGGGTCTGTGCCTTTGATTTGGATCACAACCGGCTGAATGCGCTGCTGGAGCAGGACAAGAAAGAGCGTGGAGACCTGCCTGCGCGTGTTGAAGCCTGCAACTCTTACACAGAGCTGTTGGCGAAGGTTAAAGCCCCGCACTTGATTATTCTCTCGGTTCCGGCTGGAGCCCCCGTTGATGACGTATGCAGCAAGCTGCTCGATGCGGGCTTGAAGGCTGACGACATCGTTGTTGATACTGGTAACAGCCTGTGGACCGACTCTGTAGAGCGGGCTAAACGGTATGAAGGCAAATTGATTTTCTTCACCACCGCAGTATCCGGTGGCGAAGTGGGTGCTCGTTTTGGGCCATCCCTCATGCCCAGCGGCGACCGTTATGCCTGGAGTCGTATTGAGCCAGTTTGGCATGCTATTGCCGCCAAAGTGGATAAAGCCAGCGGCCAGCCGATTGAGCGCTTTGAGCCTGGCAACCCGGTTCGCGAAGGTGAGCCCTGTGCGGCTTATATCGGCCCGATAGGCTCAGGCCACTATGTGAAGATGGTGCATAACGGTATTGAATATGCCGATATGCAGATGATCTGTGAGGCCTACCATGTGATGCGCACGGCGCTGGGTATGGCCCCAGAGGAAATTGCAGAAGTATTCCGCGAGTGGAACCGAGGCCCGCTGAACAGCTATCTGATCAATATCAGTGCGGAAGTGCTCTCTACTTTGGACTCCGTGACAGAACAGCCGCTGGTAGACGTTATCCTCGACCGTGCAGGGCAAAAAGGTACTGGTCTCTGGACAGCCATGAGCAGCCTGGAAGTGGGCTGTCCGGCCCCGAGTATTGCCGAAGCGGTTTACGCCCGTTCATTATCTACCCGGAAGGTATTGCGCACCCGCGCAGCGAAGAAGCTGCAAGGGCCTGAGTTGACACCAGTGGCTCCAGAGCAACGGGAAGAGGTGATTGCACAGCTGCACGACGCTCTCTACTGCGCAAAAATCTGTGTTTACGCCCAGGGCTTCGATTTGATGAAGTTGGCTGCGCGAGAGCAGGGATGGCAGTTGAACTTCTCTGAAATTGCCAGAATTTGGCGTGCAGGTTGCATCATTCGAGCAGTGTTCCTGCAATCTATCAGCGATGCTTACGATCGAGATTCCAAGCTTTCCAACTTGCTACTGGATGATTTCTTCACCCAGCAGATTGCCGATCACCAGGCCAACTGGCGCCAAGCGGTGGCGAGCGCCACTCTGAATGGTATTCCGGTGCCGGCCCTGTCATCGGCGCTCAATTACTACGATGCCTTCCGCACCGAGTCGCTGCCGGCGAACCTGCTACAAGGACAGCGTGATTTCTTTGGAGCCCATACCTTTGCGCGTGTGGACCAGCCTGAGCAGCGCAAGTACCACGTCCAGTGGACCGAACCTGGCCGCCCAATGGTTGAGATCTGATTGGTGGGGTAGGGGGCAGGTGATACGTGCCTTTCAGGTACGCATCACAATGTGAGTTCCCTAAAGAACGACCTCTTCTACCTCTTTGGCCAGGGCCTCCGCCTCTTGGCGGCTGGCTTTGGCGACCAGTTCCTCAACGCTAGCCGACTCGGTGTTTACGCCACCGAAGGCGGAGAGCAAGTCTTTGGTCAGGGCTGAGATCTCCAGAGTCATCACCGCAAAATCTGCATCAAATCTCTGGGCTGCACTTTCTGCATCGGCACTATCGGCCTTCTCCAGAAGCTCGTCACTGAACTTGATACGCTTTAGGGACAACTGGTCATCCACCAGGAATTCAACGCCCCCACGCCAGGTCAGCCCCAGCTTGTGCACTTGTAGTCCCGCCACCAAGTGATTGTGAATTTCCTCTGCACAGAGGTCCTGGTTTTTACAGCGGATAACACTGCCGCTGTCTTTGGGATCGCGCAACTCGCATTCGTGGCCAAAATCAAACTGATGCGGTGCTTCAGGGGCACTGAGCCAGTGGGTCATCGTTTGCTGTGGCAGGTTCTTAGCGGAGAGTGGTACCACGGCAAGGCTACTGATAGCCTCGCGGAGGTTCTCCAGCAGTTCCTCGGCGGCGGAGGCAGAAGAGGCGTCAACCACTACCCAACCATCCTGAGGTGCAATATAGGCATATTGCAGACGGGAGCGAGCGAATGCCTTGGGGCGCATTTCAAGGAGAATCTCGTCTTTAAGGTTTTGCCGCTCCTTGCGACCTACCTGCCTGGCTTCTTTTTCAGAAATAGCTTGTGCCAGCTCTTCAACTTTCTCATTGACTACCGCAGCAGGAATCACTTTTTCTTGCTTCTTAGCACAGACCATTAGGTAGCCATTCGTTGCGTGCACCAACTGGCTGCCGTGGCGCCCTAGTGGAGGCACCCACCCATAGCGAGTGCTGTCCTGACTGCCACAGGGAACAAATGCATGGGGCTCCAGCAATTCGTTCAATTTTTCAGCATCCAGGGAAAATTCTTTCGTCAAACGATAAATACGGAGGTTTTTAAACCACATACATCAGGCCATCTGTTTTCAGTTGCGAGTGCGGCCTGCATTATGCGGAAACCGGGGCGGGGCAGCTAGAGCCTGTTAACACTAAATTGAAGGGATTTTTAATTTGTTATTAAGTACCAGGACACCCTCCCCTAACAATGCGATTAAAATTTGTTCGATCGATAATGGTAGATTTAGTTAACGGGGACTGCTTGAGAATATCGTCGAGTGCTTGACTACAGCTAGCTGGGTAAGGATTTAGCGATGTTACCAGGTTCCGGGTCGAAGCTAATGGTTAAATTGGTATTGTTCCAGTGTTGAGTTGGTGGTTGGAGTGTTTGGCTGAGGTCCGCGAGTATTATTTACAGGCGACTGTGCACCGCCAATAATGTTAAACTCAGTGCTTCCTGAAATGACTATACTCAGGGCGGGTGCGTAAAGGGCTTTTCTTAAAATTAATTAGATACTCCGTAGAGTCGGGCTAGAATTTTCTTGGTTGACAATCTAATTAATGCTTCTAATTATAATTTCACGATAATACTGGCATTTTGTTTTGGATTTGGTCTCTGTGCCAGATTGCACTGTAAATATAATTGCAAGGGATGGTGATGATAGGTTCTTATCTAAAACATAGGGTCGGTTTGGTTGGTATTTAAATTCAGTGGATATCGGTATGACATTGTGAAAATTGAGCTATTTTTAATAGCTGATTAATTGCGGTTGAGTTAGATTTAATAGTGGTTTTGCAGTATCTATATCGTCAATGCCGGCTATTAACCAGCTGGCCGAGTTTGTCTTTATAGTCAATAATCACTTGGTTTTTTAGGTTCGGTTACAGGTTTCGAATGTTCTTAGTTCTAGTGATTTTGAGTTTATTATCTTAATTATTGTTTTTAGAGTCTCGAAATTAGCCTTGATTGATGTTGTTTTGGTTTCTTGAATCAACCTATTCATTTTGTGAGTGGTTGCTTGTTTTTTGTTCGCCTTTTTAGTTTGGTTGGTATTCGTGTCTGTGAAATTTGGGGGTGTGGTTCGAAAGGATACTAGTGTAAGTCACGTAATTATTGTCTCGACATGTGTAGTACTAGATTTATTTCAGTAGGATCTAAATGTCTTGCAAGAATATGGATTTGGATTAAAAGCCACACACTCTCAAGTTTCTATGGGAGTGTTCCTTCCTATTTGAGTTATTCATGGATTGATAAGAGGTTTCATATATTCACAAATTATTGAATTCCGTCAAATATTTCGCAGAGTAAGGTTTGACAGTTTGGTTGGTTTTGTCAGGCTAAAATTTGAGTGTTAATTGTTCATGTGAGCTTAAGAGCAAAGTTAATTTATTCGATATTTATTATGTTTTTGTAAAATGATAGAGTGGGTTAATTGATTTTCTGTTCATGGATTGAATAATGTTTACAAGGAAAGGCTGGTTTTTTTTATTTTTAGTGGGACTTTCACAGTTTTCGTTTGCTAGTGTTAGTGGGTCAAATTCTAACAATAATGGAAGCTATTCTGTCAGCTATACCGTTGATCTACCTTTTACCTTTTTAAGGGAAATTGATGTAGTTAAAATTATAGAACGGAAAAATGGGTCATTTACTAGACAGTTTGTGTTTCCAAATGATGATGATGCTGGTTCTGAATCAATAACGGTATCCTCCAATGGTGTTTACACCTATGAGTTACAGGTTGTTCAGAGGGAATGTTATAGCTTAAGCGAAAGTTTTCCGATTAAATGTGAGCCTTGGGGATGGAAACCTCAAGAAACTATTAGCGATGGAACTCATACCGTTAACGTTGCTTTTCTACCTAACCCCTCCAGTTCCGTCAACTTTAAATCTAGTACGACTGACTCATCGATATTAGATCGTGATGGAGCTTTTACAGTTCAATGGGGGGCTTCGAGTTCTTCCACATCTAAGATTACCGGTTATCAGTGGTGTCAAAAAACTAATGGTTCTTGGCAGAGTATAAGTTCTTGTCCCTATGTGGGAACTGGTACCCTTTCAAGAGATAAAAGCGGTCTGTCTGATGCTTCATACCAGTACAGGGTGAGGGCTTATTCCAAGACGGGGAGTTATTATCAATATAGTGGCTGGGAGTATTCGCCGACTATCACGGTAGCCAAGCCACCTGCCAATGTAGCCACGATTTATGACCCAAGTGTTCCTCAGCCAGTTAATAGCAGCTTCTATTTACAATGGTCCTCTGTGTCGGGGGCGACTCATTATGAGTTTCAATGTTTGCCCCCCGGTGGCCAGTGGGGAGACTCTGCTTGTAGTAACAGCAGTGTTTCGTCTGCATCCCAGCTTATAGAACTTGAAGAAGGGGATAGTGGAAATTATAAGTTTCGTGTACGCGCCTGTATTACGGGGGCAAAAGGCTGCAGCATAGGTTGGGCAGAAAAAGAGATTGTCGTAAATGTCCCTCTCACTCCGCCTGCTGCACCCGAGATTACTGCTCCGGCGCGTGCAGAAAAACTCGACTATGAGATTAGTTGGAATACGCCCGTGGGGGCGACCAGTTATGAGCTTAAGCGTGCACGTTATAGCGGAAAGGAGGCTAACTGTACCCAAGAAAGCGACGGCTTTTGCTGGGTCAACGTTCCACTCTCTCAAACTAGCAAATATCGGCATCAAGGTGGGGAGCCGGACAAATACAAGTATAAACTCCGGGCGTATAAGCAGAATGTACCTTCAATCTGGTCTGAAAGTAACTGGATTGATGTTCACAATCTGAATGGTATTGACCAACCAGCAGCTGTTTCTACAGTTCTAGCGACTCAACCCGGTAGTATTCCCTATAGTGCGCATGTGAGTCCACAGGGGGACGCTATTGTTAGGGTTCCCCTTCAGGTAGCCCCAGGTATTAATGGATTAGTACCAAACCTATCTATTCTTTATTCCGGTGCTCGCTATCGTCAGAGGCATAATCAATCTCTACCCGAAGATACAATGGGATATGGATGGCGTCTGGGTGGTTTGAGTTCAATCCGCCGTTGCGTAACTGGGCGCCCCGATACCGATAAGATCTCACTAAATGCCAGTGACTCCATCTGTTTGGATGGAGAACCTCTTGTGTTGCTATCTGGGACTCACTGGGAAGCCGGCGCCAGGTATCGCACTCTACGAGACAGCTTTAAGCTGATTGAACTGAAAGAAACCGCTGATGACAAGCTCTGGTTTGAAGTGAAGGCCCCGGATGGTCGCACTAGTCAATATGGATTCAATTCTGATAGTCGCTTAAAAGCAGGTCAATTAGGTACGTTTTCTCCACATTTCGGCTGGTCGCTCTCAAAGGTTACCGACGCTTTTGGCAACCAAATGGAGTACAAATACCACCGGGATACGGTGCAGGGGATTAACTACCTTCTCGAAATTCTCTACGGAAACAATGGTGATGCCAAAATTGAATTTCAATATGGCACGCGCACAGACGCACCGCCGATACCTCTCAAGACTGATGAGATTGAGCAGGAACAGCTAGTACTTTTGCACCATATCCGGGTACATCTCGATAATATCCTGCAACGGGAATATTTACTGATTTCTGAAGAGGAGCCAGCAAATTCCGATGGTAGCTCTCACTACCGCCGTTTAAATCAAATTCAACTATGCGGTTATGATCTATATGGCAATAGTCGAGATTGTTTAAACCCCCTAGAGTTTGATTGGTCTGATTCGGAAAGTAATGATGGTATTACTGCGGCAACAGGTGTCAGCAAAGTCGTTGATGGTGTTGGTCAGAATGTTCACTTCAGATATGCAAAACTTAGTGAAACCGACCTTTTTGATGAGCTGCCATTTGGCCAGCCGATAGCACCTGATGTATCGGAAGCGGAGGAACTTCCTGACGAAGAGGGTAATGATCGCATTCTGGTTAGTGAGCTCCATAGAACCAATGGCCTCAGTGGACGCTGTACAGCCTTAAACGACTTCGGGTGTCATATAACCCGCTACGGTTATTCCGGGCGTGGTTTTGTTAGTAACAAGCACTGGGGGTTTCTTGGTTATTACGCGCAACGAGCCTACGACACTGCTTCTGATATAACGACTTACCGTCAGTATCGCCTGGATTTCCCTTATTTCGGCTCGGTTGCCCGTCTGTATCAGTACAAGGGTCACTTCCCCTCTCATAGTGAAAAGCTGACAGAGCAGGCCTTTGAATATGATACCGCGTCTATTGCACTCAATGGCAACAGCACGCTTTACCCTTACCTCAAAGCTAGCCTGGACACTGTCCTTGAAGGTGGGCAGAGCATTGGTTATCAGTACGCCACCAGCAATTATTCCTGGTTACCATATAACCAGTCTGGCAGTGGCAATGTGGGGGAGTTGATTGAAAGTGTTGAATCTTTGCAGCAGGCGGTAACTTCCGCGTCGGTTAACTCGAGCCAAAGTGTTTGGGGCGACTTACAGGTTACTGCCGGTGGAGCCCAGCGCAGCACCAGATCTCTTAGGAGTTTTTATCATCGTCCGGATGCTTGGCTAATTGGTTTTGTGGAGGCTGAAGAGGTAAGCCAATATAAAGGGGGTATCACGGCTTCACCGGAAAGGGTGAAAACCGTAATTGCCGCACCTTATGGCTCAAGCAATAAGGCCGGGGTGATCACTCAATATCCAGACGACAATCAATATGAGTTAACCATTACCCGCTCGTATGATGCCAACGGTAATTTGTCGGAAGAGACGGTCAGTGCACCGGACCAGGCAGATGATCGCTTGGATATCTCCAGCCGCAGTTTTTCAGTATCCAACTTTATTGATAAGCGTTACCCTCAGTCATTAACCAACGAGATTAATCACATAGTCACTGTGGATTATGATCCTCGCTTTGGTGCTGTGAGTAGTGTGACCGATACTAATGGTCGTAACGCGTCCATGACTTATGATGCATTTGGTCGTGAGACTAAATCCGTTAATGCAGACAATGTAACCTTTAATACCGACTACGGTTTCTGTGGCGCTGGTAGCTGCCCCGTGAGCGGAGATATGGAAGCTGGGTACTGGATAAAAACCAGTTCATTAATCACACCAACCTCGACACAGTACTACGACTTATTGGGCCGACTGATCCAACAAGATACAGAATCTTTTGATGGAGCTGAGGTATCGCGCCAGCAGTATAAATACGATGAGCGCGGTTTACTTTTCTCTGTTACTGAGCCCTTCTTCTATCCCAGCGGCATTGGTTACTTGACCCAGTATCAGTATGACGAAAGAAATCGGGTTAAGACCATTACCAAGCCCGATACCAGTATTGTCAAAGTAGATTATGTGCCTAAAGCAACGGATCGCCAGGTAATGGTGCAAGTGACTGACCACGTGGCAGATAGCCTCGGCAATCCAGCGGCTACCCATGTAACTCAGAGTTACTACGGCCTCACAGGGGATCTGGAAAAAACAATTGATGATGCAACTGGAGAAAGGGTGCATAGCCGATTTACCTATGATGGTAGCGGCTTGCTAAAGAGTGTGATTCTCGGCAGTAATGGTCTTGACGATCCCAGTACTGAGTCCACGTACCAGAAGGATCGTGCTGGTTATCGCACCAGTATGACCGACCCCAATCTAGGTACCGTACATAGCCTTTACAATGCTCTGGGGCAGTTGGTGTGGCAGAAGGATAATAAGGGTCAGGAGACAACCCTTGAATATGACAAACTGGGTCGCTTATTAAAGCAGGTAGACGAAGAAGGTACGGCGGAATGGGAATACGATGCGGCCAATGCCAAGGGGTTCCTGAAAAGCCGCACTTATAGTGAATATGGCGAGGTGGTATTTTCCGAATCCTACATTTATGCCAGCGACAGTAAATTGGAAACTATCACCACCAACCTCATCGCCGGTGGTGAGAGCAGGCAATTCAAACATCAGTATGGTTATGACGGACAGGGGCGTTTACAGCGGGTTACCTATCCTAATGGCATTGCCACTTATCATCAGTTCAATAGTCAGGGCTATATCTCCAGCCTAAGTGACAATGCCGCAGGCAATAATCCATTTAAGCGCTTTGACACCGTCAATGCACGTGGACAGGCCGAAGTTGAGATCTATGGCAATGGTCTTGTTACCAGTCGCACCTATGATCCCAAAACTGGCAGCCTGCAGGTAATCAATACCGATAGCGGTCGCATTCAAAACAATGAATATACCTGGAGAAGTAACGGCGCCCTGGAGAGCCGCCTGACCATGAATAGTGCTGGAGTTATTGAGAAGCATGAGGAGTTTAGCTATGACAACCTCAATCGCCTCACTGATGCGAGCCTGACAGTGGGTGGCAGTCGGGTATTGAGGACTCAGTATGATGACCTGGGTAATATCCTTGCTAAAACCTCATCAAATAGTGGTGATAGACAGGTGTCGGATTACCAGTATGGCGAGTTTGGTAATGCCGGCCCCAATGCAGTGAGCACCGTCAACATTAATGGTGTGGCCCACAGCCTGCACTATGACCTGAATGGTGCTATCGAATACTACGATGCCACTAGTGGCGACGATAAATGGATCAGCTGGAACGCCCGGCAACTACCAACTGAGATCGTGCTAGGCAGCACTCAGGGCGATGCCACACCCACTGCCAAAGATCGCTTCAGGTATGGCCCGAATGGTCAACGCTTCTATCGCGAATCCAGCTGGATGGAGGATGGGCAGCTAAAAACCGAAAAGGTTTTCATTGTTGGTGGATTTGAAGAAACCCTGCCACTGCACGATGCTTCAATCCAGAAAATCCAGCGGGTTAGCCTAGATAGTGCGGTCCAGCATGTGGCCATTACAGACCTCAGCGGTACCTTCGGCGAATTTCAATATTTGCACCGAGATCACCAGGGCTCTATTGAAAAGATTACCGATGCCGAAGGTATCGTCATCCTGAATATGGGCTTTGATCCGCATGGCAGTCGCAGGAAGGTGGATTGGAACGGGGATATTACCCAGGACCAACTAGCGGAGCTGCTCCTGCTCCAGGGTTACAGCACCAAGCGCGGTTACACCGGCCACGAGCACCTGGACAGAACCGGCTTGATCCATATGAACGGGCGCATCTATGATCCGACTTTGGGGCGTTTTCTTAGCCCCGACCCCATAGTGCAGGCACCGAGCAACAGCCAGAGCTGGAACCGCTACAGCTATGTATTTAATAATCCACTGCAATATACGGATCCTACGGGATTTGTTGCGAGTGATGATGCCCCTCCTTGTGAAGCAGATTGTGGCACTGGTAGCAGTACTTATGAATCTGAAGTGGAAGTTGTTGGCAACCCCCTTACTGCCACTGAAGGTTGGACGTTGTTGTCTTGGGGTGAGCCTCATAGTTGGGGGACGACCGTAATTAATGGAAATACTTATGTATGGAATGCGCGTAACCTAGTCCGTATTCCTAGCGTTATAGATCAGATATGGGCCGATATAGCTTCTGGGGCAACAGAGTTTGAACCGATTAAGCCCCTTATGCTGCCCTTTGGGAACCCGACAAGCCTTACACCTGGAGGCATTAAGCTTGGGAAACCTAAGATTGGTGCACAAAAGAGCCCATGGGGTGGGTTTCAGAAAGGTGTTTCTATTGCAGATCCTACGATTGGCGCCGCACAGCTATTTGGAGTGGCTGCAATTACCTCACTCGTGAATAGAAGTGGTGTAAATGGTATCGATGATATTAGAGCACAAAAATGGACGCCATTTCCTGTTGCAAATGCATTAGATACTTCTAAAAGTCTCCAAGCACTAAAACATGCGGGTGCAGGACTTTTTTATGTCAGTACTGCTATTTCACTTTGGAATGGTAGTCAGGCCTTAAGTAATGGGAATGGCTTTGGTGTATTTAATGCAGGCGTTGACTTAGCGTTTGGTATAGCAGGGTTTGCAGGGGGCACTGTGGGTGCAGTTGGTGCTGTTAGCTATGGTGGAACATCAGCAGCTATTAAATATATTCCTGGAGTGCATGATTATATTGTCAAACCTGGGACAGATTTCTTGTGCTGGTATACTGAGAATTGTTAGATCAAAATATGCTTAATTCTTTTTATTTTAAATTTTTTGCTCTATCCCAAAAAATCAATGGTGTGGGCAGGCATAATCATTACTATGCCTGCCTGTCCCTCTCTTTCTTTGAGATCGCCCTTTTTATAAACGGAGTTTTGCTTGCTCATATTTTTTTAGGGATAGGAGAGGTTTTTTCTGGTGTTACCAAATTTTCGGCAGTATTAATTTCCATTGCTGTTTTTTTGGTAAATTATATACTTTTTTCTATTCGAAGTCGCAGTAAGGTTTTTTTAGCTGAGAAAAAGGTTGTTCTCTGTAAACCCTCTGGATATGTGGGTGGAATGCTGAGCTTATTGGTTCCTGTAATTTGTATGTTTTCTCTAGCATACTTCTTGATTGAAAGGTGAGCTGCTGCACAAAAGAGCCCATGGAAGAACAAATCAGGGCACCCAAAGATTGGGTAGAAGTGCAAGTAATAATGCAGGTGTTTTCCCTGGCGGCTATTTTTCTTGACTTGATGCTAGAGCGTAATAAATGAGTCAAGAATTCAGCTTTGGATTTAAAAATTGTGATTTTAGGGAAAGCTGGGGGGAATGATGGTGCTGAAGGGCGGAATTAGTAGGGTGTCACAGAAAGGTAGCGTCGACAGTCGCTTATGCCGTGTACCCAGCGTTTATCTAGCTGGCTGCAAGCGTGTCGTACGGCCTCTGCAGACCCTACTAACCCTTTAAAGCGGCTTTCAAAATTTCGATTGAGATAGAGCCAGTGCTTTGGTGAGATTCCCAGTCGCTCGAGAATAGGAGGGGTGTTGTCAGGAATGGCACCGCACTTTTTAGGATCTAAATGTCGACCACTCCAGTCCACTAGTTCTAAATAGTGATCCAGCCGAAAGGGAAGCCCTTTAAGAGTAAATCAGGACACCCAAAGATTGGGTAGAAGTGCAAGTAATAATGCCGGTGTTTTCCCTGGCGGCTATTTTTCTTGACTTGATGCTAGAGCGTAATGAATGAGTCAAGAATTCAGCTTTGGATTTAAAAATTGTAATTTTAGGGAAAGCTGGGGGGAATGATGGTGCTGAAGGGCGGAATTAGTAGGGTGTCACAGAAAGGTAGCGTCGACAGTCGCTTATGCCATGTACCCAGCGTTTATCTAGCTGGCTGCAAGCGTGTCGTACGGCCTCTGCAGACCCTACTAACCCTTTAAAGCGGCTTTCAAAATTTCGATTGAGATAGAGCCAGTGCTTTGGTGAGATTCCCAGTCGCTCGAGAATAGGAGGGGTGTTGTCAGGAATGGCTCCGCGCTTTTTAGGATCTAAGTGTCGACCACTCCAGTCTACTAGTTCTAAATAGTGATCCAGCCGAAAGGGAAGCCCTTTAGGCATATTCAGTCGCTCACCGCCTACAAGTGGCAGTAGCTCTTTGGGCTGCTCGCCTGAGATTGCAGCACAAATACGCTGTTGAATGGAGGTGTGATCAGAGTCTTCTGGGGATTTTGCCATATTGGCGCGGATGGGGTTGAGATCAACATAGGCCATACAGGCAGCTAGGGCCTTTTCATCCAATAAAGCCTGGGATTTAAAGCGGCCTTCCCAGAAGCGGCCTGTACAATTGTCTTCCGCATTAGCCTGACGAGCAATAGATTCATTTAAGCAGCGCATAAACCAGCTGATATCCGTTAATCGTTCTCGCCATAGGCCGAGCAATTCTCTTAGTTTTTCCTTTTCACTGTGGTCAAGCGAGAGGCCCTGAATGAAACGCTGAGCCAGATTAGGGATTCTAAATAGCTCTTTCCAGCGGAAAATGACCTCGGAATCCGGCCAACTCAAAGCCGCCTCTTTATCGATAAAGAGTACGATGTGGTAGTGATTGCTCATTACTGCATAGGCAGCGATATCCAGCGCAAATATTCCAGCCAGCTTATGCATCCGAGACTTAATCCACTCGCGGCGATACTCATAGTCAATACCAGATTTCATATCTCTACCGCACAGAAATGCCCTGCGTACACAGCGGGTGACACAATGGTAATAGGGTGTGGCATCCAGAGAAACCTGGGCTTTGCGCGGTATGGTCATTGCCGGTTGTTATCTGTATTTATATACAGTATTTGATCTCGATATCTTAATTGTGTCAATATCCTTGGCGTTTATTGCTACGGCTTTTATGGGTATCCAGAATATATCGGGGGCGGGGCAGCTAGAGCCTGTTAACACTTAATTGATGGGTTCTTTAAGTTGTTATCAAGCTCCGGAATATTACTGGTCCAAGGCGGTGAAAATTTGTTCAGTCGAACTTGTCAGGCCTGGCTGAACAAAGGTTTATTTGAGAATACTGTCTATTGCTTTGCCACTATCCTGCGAGAACTCTTCTGACTTATGGCCGAGCAGTTGTAGTGCGGTTGCGGCTATCTGATCCTGAAAAACGGCTTCTCCCCTGGATACTTCTCCCAAGGCCTTAATGTCTGGGCCCAGTGCGGCAATCCAGATTTCATTGGAGCCGGGTATACCCGCTTTGTGGGGGTGGTCTTCTTTACCGAAGTATTGGGTCAGTGCAGGGCCACTGGCGTGGTGGGGCCAGGATTCAGCGGTGTTGCCACGCCCGTGGTCAACGGTAATGAGTAGGTTGGTATTGTCTCGGTATTGATCAAGAGATTGCAGTGTCTGCCAGAGTTTGGCGAGTATCATGTCGCTCCGATGTGCGGAGTGGAGATACTGGTGATATTCCTCATCATGGGCAAAATCGTCGGTTTCACCCAAGGCAATGTACATTACCTTGGGCTTTTTGCTAATTAAGTACTCTTTTGCAAATCCATAGGTAAATGCATCGGGCCGTACGTTCTCCCAAAAAACCGGCAGTTGCCCCTGCAACTCATTGAGAAACTCTGCTCTTTGGCTCAATTTTGGCCAATCGGCAGCTTCCAGGCCGGCGTTAATGTAAATACCACTGCGATCACGATTAAGTATCGAGGAGAATACTCCCCAGCTACCGAATGCAGCGATTTGGCCTTTGTACTCAGATTTGCTGTTTAGCCACTCGAGAAAGGTAATATTGGCATTGGGAGTTGGGTCGTTACTATTGATTTTGGGGTCGGCGGAGCCGGTTAAAATCTCATTGTAACCGGGATAGGAAAACCACCAGCTATTGGTAACTTGTGCTTTAGACCCCTTGTCGCGATTGCCAATTAAAACCCCTTCTTTAGCCACTGTTTGCCAGATAAAAGGCAATAATTTTTGACGTTTTTCGGTGAGTGAATCGCCGTGAAAGTGATTGATAAGGTCTTGTTTATTTTCAGTGAACTCTGTGTGGTTGAGAAGTTCAGGGTCATAACCGGAGAACACTTCCTGCCAGCGCAAGCCGTCGATAGTAACTAATACGAGGTTGTCTGCGGCAAGGGATTGAGTAGAAAGAAACAGGGCCAGGATTGCTGTAGTCAATCTGTTCATTGAAAGAGCTCTTTGCATACTTTTGGATTATTTATATTTGTCGCAAATAATCAAAATTATTTTTCGACTATATTTATTATTTATTGCACTTTATTGTTGAATCTACTGCTTGACTAAACATACGCACAATCGGCTAGCATTTCCAGCCGATTGTGTGGCTGCCAAAAAAATCTTAGAAATCAATAGTTGCAGAGAGTGAGGCTGTCCGTGGAGCACCAATCCAGGCACCGCCAGAAACGACAGTTCCTAAGTAATCCTCATCCAGTAAATTATTTATCACTAAATTCAGGTTGGCTCCCCGTAGTGCCGGGCTAAATTCTCCTAGATTCATGCCCAGGTAGGCATCGACAACTATATAAGAGTCAGCTGTCCAGCTATTGTCTAAGTCGACAAAACGATCTCCGGTAAACTTACTGGAGATGCCGCCGTAAAATATTTCAGAATTCCAATCCAGGCCAATCACATAGAGTTGATCAGCTATTCCGACTACGTCATTCCCTGGTGTTATTCCTTGAGTTTCATCTACTGCTGAGTTTCCTGAGCCAATATAGGTAGTGTCCAGCAGGGTATAGGATGTATAGAGATTTAGAGTTTCTGATAAATCGTAGTCCAGGAAAAGTTCCAGACCATCAGATTCGATTCCGCCGGCATTAAAATAGGTCCCATTGGTACCTATCAAATAGTTATTACCTGCGGAAGTATTGTTATCCAGGAAAATGATCCGGTTTTCAAAATCATTTTGAAAATAGGTGGCAGTTGCCGAGAAATTATCGGCGGTATAGCGAAGCCCTAGCTCTGTGGTCTCTGAGGTTTCCGGTTCGATATTGTCGAGATCTGAATCGGGCCGCTCTAATACGCTGTCTCCAATCGCCTTAAAGTTTTCAGCGTAGCCTGCGAACAGCTCTGCACCTTCCAGGGGTGTTTCCCAAATCAAACCGGCGGAGAGCAGGATATCTGAATCAGAGTCAACACTTGCATCGGAAGACTCCTGAAACAGATCTTCCCTTTCAACATCGACAAAGAACTGCTTGGCGCCCAGTGTCAAAGTGAGAGTGTCGATGGTCAGGGAGTTCTGTAAATACCACTTTGTGCTGGTGGAGGGGTAACTGCGGTCGTATTGCACCCAATAGGGTGTTGAATTGAAACTGGCACCTTGAGTTGCATCAGTGATTTTGTGCCAATCGCGGTGTTCGTCACGGGTGGAGTCTTCATACCAGAGGCCGCCTCGCAGCTCATTGTCTAACCCGGCGATGGTGGTAGCGTATGTAAAGTCTAGAGTCAGTCCGGCACGCTCTTTCTCATAATGAGTGTGCCGATAAGACATCGTGGGTATGGCGCCCTCTGCATAGCAATCTGGATTGTAGGCCGGTCCTGAATCGCCATAGATATTGGTGACTGACGCTGTACATGTTTCATCATAAGTAAGGGCATTGCCATTGGCGTCAACAAAATAAATGATGCCCGACTGGCTACCGCCGTAGGCAGTTGAGCCGCCGAGGAACTCGGACTCGCCCTGTTCACTGTCATCTGTAATATCAACCAGGTAAGGGGGCACCCAGTCCCCGCGGCCTTCGTTGCTGTGGTAATAGAGTCCGGCCTGTAGATTGAATGAATCTGTCAGGTCAAAATCGAACTGGGTGTAGGCTAGCAGGTTCTCACGCAAGGTAGACCAGCCACGGCGATAAAGTTGATCGATATAAGGAATACCGGACCAGTTGCCGGTAAGAAAATCGTTTTCAGGGTACGCTTCAAATTGGGCGTCCGAATAGACTCGTTGATAGTTATCTTCGTGGATATCGTCGTAAGATAGGTAGGCCTTAATGGTACCAGCTTCCAGGTTGGTCACTAGTTTTGCTGCGATGTGCTCTCGTTCATTCTCAGCGGTTTCAGTAATCCAGTCGGTCGCTTCCTGGTTAGAGTATGAGATCCAGGCTTTGCTGTTCCCGGCAAAAATACCAGTGTCATAGCGAAAATATACTCTCTGTGCATCAAACTCGCCTGCGGACAGTTCTATTCGACTGCGCTGTGTATCCAAAGGATCATCAGTACGATAATCAATAGTGCCTCCCAAGGCTTCGTGGGAACGTGAGGCGATATCTGAAGTACCCTGTGATACTTCTACTGAACCGATATTACCCGGATCAACAAAGCGGTTTGCTTTTGAGCCTCCACCGTAATTCGAACCGCCATTGGGAATACCATCGATGGTGGTGCCAATTTGCTGTTCATCTAAGCTGTTAGTAAATCCGCGAATACTGATATTGGTTGACCAGTCGTCAAAGCCGTAAGTATCTCCTTCATTGACTGAGACACCGGGGAGGTTATCGATCAATGCATTAACGCTGGTGATAGAGGACTGTTGCTTGCGCATTGCCTCAGATACTTCGCTGCTGTTAAAAGTGCTACCGGAGCCCAGAACCATTACTTCTTCAATTTGTGCGTTGCTGAGGTCTTCAGCGGTCACGGGACTGGCACTCATTATTGTGGCCACTGAAATGGCGGCTGCCAGGTAGGTCTTTTTAGTATTCATCGGGATACCCCAGTTTGTAGTGATTCAGCAAGTGTTAACCAGCCTGGTTAGTGGCTTGGGTTATTTGCGCGCGTACATTGACGCGTCTTGATGAATAATTCTTTACAGGGGGGTTAAACTCTTTTTACCCGTTGGTGAATGCTCAATAAATCCTGAGAGTCAGAGACATGAGCTGTTTCAGACTGACTGAATAGTGTCCTTGGTAGTGGGGGTGATCCGGTGAGTAATCTTGATTGAGTGCAGGGGGGGAGGGCTGAGTTACCCCAGCCCAATTTAAATAGAAATCAGATAGCAGCTTTCAAAGAAATGCCGGTGCAAGCTTCAATTGTTCCCCAGAGAACTCCCAAAACTGCATTCCAGACTTTCTCAATGGTGACTAACAGGAGTCCACGTAAAGTGTTGGCGAAGTTCTTGGCCATATCCTCCAGGGAGTCGAGAAAGTAATCTTGCAGATCGCCAGATATTTCATCAGATGCAATTGCTTTAGCAATCATTTTTGTTTGCTGAGCCATTGCGGATAACTGGCGCTCGGAAAATCCCCTGAGTTCAGAAATATCACTGTTAATTACCGCAGAAGCTGCCCCTTTGATATCTGCAACGAGTTGGTTAACGTCAATAGACATAGTAATTTCCTCAGCGATTCAGAAAAGACTCATAGGTGAGTGCTTGGTCCATGGAAACAACAATTTCATTTTTGAATAGAGAAACAGCAGTTGCGTTTAGGCCCTTATCTTCATCTACCGTGCGCATCATGTTCAAACTCTCTGAAATTTTCTCCAGTGACGCAACACTGGGGGGTTCCCGCTCAAAGCTAATATTCCTGCCGGAGGATTCCAAATAGTTGTTAATCTTTTTGAGTAGTTTACTTTCAGGTGCGGGGCGGGTTTTCGATTGCATTGCCAGCGCATCTACTTTGCCGATCAATGCATGGTATCTCTCATCTCTTTTTGAGTAAGAATCTTTGTTAGTTCCACTGGAAACTGAAGAGAAAAATTCCATTATCTCTACATTGACAGTGGTTAAATCTGAGTATAGCGCGGCATCATAGCGCGGCGCCATTTGTGAGCATCCGCTAACTAGAATTGTAAGAAAGGCTAAAACTGCAAAGATTGCTATTGGCTGCCTTATCATGATCGCTCCCTCTTTAATTTTCATTTTAATAGTCCTGCTCGGCCCTCTCCAGTCGCCGGAAGGGGCTGAGGTATAGATACATTTATTTCCGATTTGGTCGTCTGGGTACCCCTTTATACCGGTTCCAAAATCTCGTGCGAGGTTGGCGAAATACTGGGATCATTTTGCTTTTCAAAGTAAGTCAGCAGTAAGCGAACAGCCTCCTGATTATCGAAATATCGGGAGTGAACTCGGGCTGCCAGTTTGTCCGGAAAAGTACCGTAAGACCCAATAATTCTCTCATAACAGTGGTGGCGTGCTGGGACCGCAGAACCACTGGCAAACCAGTCTGAGTGAGACTTGATATCAATCCACTCGATTAGATCTTTTCTTTGTGACAGTTGCTCTACTTCATTCTGCAGCCAAGGAGCCTGCTTACCCAGAACTTCGATTAGGGACCCCATTGTTAGGATACGGATTGGTTTACCGATTGGCGGAAGATCGGCAAAAAGGTCTACAGTAACAACACTGCCAAAACTATGTCCGACAATTGTTACGGAATCGTAGTCGTATAGTTTAATACTGTTTTCGAGCTGTTCTCTGACCCGTCGGATAATCTCAAAGCGGACTGCAGGCTTGCCCTTGGCGGCCGGCTCGTTGGTGAGATAGCGCTTACAAAAGTCAGAAATATCTACTAGTAAGGCAACCGGCATCACGGCAACTACGGCAGTCGCAATCAGCCAGATCCGCCAACCCCCTATATACTCAACACCTTGCTTGAGCTGTTGTACTGCGGGATAAAACGGACTGTCGCTGGTGGGCTCAACAGCTTCGACAAACAAGATAATGGTACCTATGTACCAAACGATAAAGGCTAATGCTGAAAGGGTTAGACCAAAAGTCAGGTACTTTCGTTTAAGCACCCCTTTCCAAATATGGAGGTTGGCCAGCCAGAACCAGATTAGGGAGAAGCCTCGGGCTAAGCGGACTTTCAGGCTCTGCTGGGTAATGCTAGGAACCAAGTCGTTCCAGTAAGCTTCAACCAGATCAAGCTCCTGTTTATCGTTGACCCTCAGGCGGTTGATGCCGGCGGGGACGGTAGGATCAGAAATCTGAGTGAGAGGCATACGCTCACTGGCTGCGATCATTCCCTCGGTGAACTCTGACAGTTGGGCGGTGCTGGTGACTCGTGTCAGTCCGGGCACCAGCATAATTAAGCTTCTTCTCATTGTTATTCCAATTGGCTCTATTCTGGAGATATAACCTTCTGCCGAGGTTTGCTCCGGCCTTTGTTTTTTCTGTGTGAAAATCGTTTCAGTAAGTGAGTATTTCCATATATAAGTACGCGAGCCAGTAGCTAGCAGTGGTGTATCTCAGTGGTGAAATTTTGTGCGATAGTCAGCTTTACACTAATCGAAGGACATTGGACATAGAGACATGTCAACTGAGTGTTACTCGATTTATATGTGATACAAAACGAGATGTAAATATAGAAAAGAAAAAGATTTATTGATTGGAAGGGGGAAAGCCGCTTCGTGGCTCTTTCCTTAAATTGCTTATCGGAAGTTATCCCATCGCGGCTAAGGGGGTAGACCGGCGAGGGTGAAGATCTGTCGCTGCTTACACCGCACGCTATGGGAGCATCAGAAGCGACAGGTTAAAATTTACTCTACGGTTTCTTTTTGTAGTTCAACTAAAATAAATTCGTTGCCGTAGAGATCTTCAAAGTGGGCAAACTCTGCATCCCCTTCAGAAGTAGGTGGCTTGCTGAAGTGAACGCCATTTTTTGCAAGTTTTTTATACTCTCTTTCAAAATTATCTGTATAAATAACGGCACAAGGCTGCCCTGCAGTTTGTGCTCCCACTTTCTTTTGCTGGTTTTCAGAAGTTGCCTGAAGTAGCCATATACCCATATCTTTTTGTGCCGGAAGTCGAATATGAACAAATCGATGCGGTGCTGCTTGAGAGTCAATAAATACTTCAAACCCCAATTTGTCACGATAAAAGGCAATAGCTTCTTCATAGTTGTTGACTAGGATTACCAGTCTGCCAATTGAGTTCATTAGGGGCTCCGTGATTGGCCTTATTGCTACTTCGAAAAGAGGGATTAATTCTTTTTGGTTAATAGGTGTACAGTTTTCAAATGGTTTTTATTTGAGCAGCCTATACCAAAATGAATGCTTTTAGCGTGAAGCTGATTAGCTGTAAAAGTTTACTGAAGTTACAAGATATTTGAACTGTACATGTTGAAAGCGGTGTCAGTTTCTGGACCTTTACGCCAAGGTTGCCAAGTATTGGAATGAAAGACAGTCTCACCATTGTTGGCCATCTATGATGGAAACCGGACTTTCTATTGTTTATAGCCGATTACAGTGACTGTAAACGATCAGTATATTAATTAATGATTTCGAGGGATGGTTGGCAAAGTGAAAAGGATTTCATGTTTTTCTAAAGCTATAAACTCCGTTATGGTTTTTGTTGTTGTAGTGCTGTGCCTACTCGAGCCCAGGTCTTCGATTGCTTGTACCCGAATACTCTATGAAACTGGTGATAAGACCTATATTACTGCCCGTAGTATGGACTGGAGTGATACCGATGCAGCTATGGCATTTTGGGTTTTCCCTCAGGGGATGAAGCGCAATGGTGGCTTGGGCCCAAAATCTATTACTTGGACATCGAAGTTTGGCTCAATTGTTATCAGTATTTACGATGCGGCTACAACTGATGGGCTCAATGAAAAGGGCCTCGTAGGCAACCTTTTATACTTGGCTGAGGCAGATTATGGGAGTGCTGCCGATAGGGATAAGCCGACTATCTCTGTTGGGGCCTGGTTGCAATACATCCTGGATAACTACGCAACAGTTGATGCTGCGGTAAAGGGGTTAAAGAGTGACCCATTCACTGTGGTTGGCGCAGATCTTCCCAATGGGAGACCGGCAAGTACACATATTGCAATTTCAGACCCCAGTGGTGATTCCGCTATTTTTGAATATCTTGATGGTGTGCTAAAGATCCATCACGGTAAGCAGTTTACGGTAATGACTAATTCTCCTCCTTATGATCAGCAACTGGCAATCAATTCCTATTGGAATTCAATTGGAGGCCAAAACTTTCTACCGGGTACAATTAGTGCGGCGGACAGATTTGTACGGGCGAGTTATGCTTTAAAAACATCACCAGAATATAAAAAGTATCGCGATGCATTGGCATCCGCATTCTCCCAAATTCGTGCCGTCAGTGTGCCGCTGGGAATGGATGATCCCGATAAACCCAATATAGCCTCAACATTGTGGCGGTCAGTTATTGATCAAAAAAATAGCCGCTACTATTTCGATTCTGTTATTAATCCATCAGTAATCTGGCTGGATATGGATAGTGTTTCTATCGAGCCGGGATCTAAAGTAATGACAATGAAATTAGATACTCCAATGGATACTGGTGGGGAAGTGGCATCTAAGTTGAGTCCTTCAGAACCCTTTAAGTTCCTCGCTCCAGGTAGCTGAATAAATACGATAACGAGAAGAGTCTAAGTCAATGCATGAATCATTTACTGTTCGGGAGATGACACGTAAAGAAGTGGATTTACTGGTTGACTGGGCTGCACTTGAAGGCTGGAATCCGGGGTTGCACGATGCAGAAATTTTCTGGAAAACAGATCCAGAAGCTTACATTGCGGCGGAAGTTCGGGGTGATTTGATCGGTGGAGGGGCAATTACTGCGTACGGTGATGATTTCGGTTTTATGGGATTCTTTATCGTTAGGCCTGAATTCAGAGGTCATGGGTTTGGTAATAGACTTTGGTATATCCGACGGGACCGCTTAAAAACCCGGTTGAGGCCTGATGCAAGCATCGGTATGGATGGGGTATTTGCGATGCAGGATTACTATGCCCGCGGCGGTTTTAACTTCTCCCATCGGAATCTCCGTTATCGAGTCGAGCTTTCTGCTTTTGAGGGTGTGAGTACTCAATGCCCTGATGAAGTTATCCAGCTTAGTGAAGTTTCTTTCGATCAAATAATTGCTTACGACAGGACCTGCTTTCCCGCAAGTAGACGGGTATTTCTGAAAGGATGGCTTTCCCAGCCAGAGGCTCTGAGTTTGGGCTATGTCCAATTTGGGAGTCTTTGTGGCTATGGTGTAATCAGGCGTTGCCGCAATGGATGTAAAGTAGGTCCTCTGTTTGCAAATAGCTATAAAGTGGCAGATACGTTGCTGAAGCGACTGGTCTCATTTGCAGATGATGGGCCTATCTTTCTGGATGTGCCGGAAAATAATCCTGCGGCTATGTCGCTGGCCAAGCACTATGGAATGGAGGAAGTTTTTGGCTGCGCAAGGATGTACCTGGGGCCAATGCCAGATATTGCGCGGGACCGAATTTTTGGTGTAACGACATTTGAGCTGGGTTGATGCACAAGAGAAATCTGGAGGGTTACGCTGGGCGTCCGCCTCATCCCCGCTGGCCTGATCAGGCCCGCATTGCAATTCAGTTTGTCTTGAATTTAGAGGAGGGGTCAGAATCCACCAAGCTAAACGGCGATACCCAATCTGAATCTTACCTGCATGAACTTCCTGGCAGGCCTGCACGGGTTGGAGGGCGGGATTTCAGTGTAGAGAGTATGTATGAGTATGGTTCTCGCGCTGGTGTCTGGCGGCTTCTCGATATCTTTAATACTTACAACGTACCTTTAACAGTTTTTGCTACCGGTCAGGCGTTAGAGCTTAATCCGATTTTAGCGCTAGCCCTGGTTGAAGCGGGACATGAGATTGCTGGCCATGGATACCGGTGGATTGATTATAAAGATACTCCTAAGGGTCGAGAAAAACACGATATTCAGCTCACTGTTAAGATAATCGAGCAGTTAACCGCTAGGCCTCCGTTTGGGTGGTATACAGGCCGGGTAAGCTCCCATACTAAATCATTGGTACGAGAAATTGATGGATTACTGTATACGTCAGATTCCTACAGTGATGATTTGCCATTCTGGGAACAGAAATCAGATTCATTGGTGGTGATTCCCTACACCTTGGTGAATAACGATATTCAGTACCTGCTGCCCAGTGGGTGCACGACTGCCGATGATTTCTTTTTATTGCTAAAAGGCGCTTTCGATCAGCTTTGGCGGGAAGGGAGCGTGAGTCCTAAGTTGATGAGTGTTGGACTACATGGGCGAGTCAGCGGCCACCCTGCCAGGGCTGCTGGAGTTTATCGTTTCTTGAAATATATCCAGCGATTTGAACCCATTTGGATTTGTCGCCGCAACGAGGTAGCGCAACATTGGATCTCCAATTTCTCTACCGCTAGATAACTTGGGCGGTAGCTTTCCAAAGCGTTTGTGTGTGGAAAGTGTGTGCGGTAACTATACCGGCCTCTTGTTGTGCAGATTTCCATTCTTCAGGGGTGATTTTGCTCTGTGCAATTAACTCTGCGGATACAGGCTCTATAAGTCCAATGATATTTTCCAGTAAGTTTTTACACCTAATCCCGTCACTTTTTCCATTGGCATTGATCACATGGGGTGAAACTACAACTTCGCTGATCTTTAGGGAGGATAGTACTGGAAAAAGATTAACGGCTATTTCAGGAGAACCGCGCCCATTGCCGTAGGCCAGCGTATTACGTGCACGGAAGCATTTCATTAGGTTGAACTTGTCGGGGCCAGTGTAATAGGTTGCGTCGTAAGGCTCGTGAATAATAAGTCTGCCACCGGGGCGTACAACGCGAATCATTTCTTGCAGCATGGTTTTTGGGTTTGGAAGATGTATCAAAACCAAGCGTGCAAAAGCTGCATCTACCGATGAATTTGCTAACCCTGATTTTTCTGCATTACAGAGCTTAAATTCTGTGTTGCAAAGCCCCAACATTTGGGCTGTTTGCTCGGCTTTGTTTAACTGGGCAGGCTGGATATCGAGGCCAATATAACTACCAGCGGATACCTCTTGCGCAATCCAGAGATTGGCGCCTGCACCACAACCAAACTCTGCTACTTGATAGTTTGAAGGAAAATGTATGTCTTCTGTATCCCCGTAGATTTTCCTCTGTAACAGCAGGCGTTTCTGCTCTGAGGCTTTTGCACCAAGTGAATAACTCTCCTTCATTTTCCCGGGGCACCTGTGGAGTTAAGAAATATTAAAATAGCCCAGTGGCTCTCTAACAATAGCTAGAAAGCAGTTTTTAGTGTGGTTGATGCGTTGGGTGTAGTAATTGGAGGGCGGTGTGGAAAGGCAAGGTGTCGGGCCTCGGGGTAACCCGAGGCCCGATTGGGCGATTAGTCGCGAGTGGGAATTGCCTGGACCACTTTAATAAAGTAATCCCAGAAATTGGCGACACTCTGGATATGTACCTTCTCTTCAGGAGAGTGAGCGCGGCGAATGGTTGGGCCAAAGGAAACCATATCCCAGTTGGGGTAGGGTTTGGCCAGCAATCCGCACTCCAGGCCGGCGTGAATAACTTTTACTTCAGCTTCCTCGCCAGTCATCTCTTTGTAGACATCCTTCATCATCGCCAGCAGCGTTGATTCGGGATTTGGTGTCCAGCCAGGGTAGTCGTTGTCCAGTGTTGTTTCTGCACCTGCCAGCTGGAAGGTGGCGGCGACATTGAGGCCGTGTTGGTCGCGGGCACTGTCAGAGAGGCTGCGTACAAGACATTGGATTTTTACTCGATGCTCACCGTTCTCCTCCATTGTTACAACACGGGCCAGATTGTTGGATGATTCAGCAATGCCTTCGAGAGCAGTGCTCATTCGCTCAACACCATTGGGGCAGCAGCGGATTGCGCGAATAAGGGTCAACTGGCTATCTGCGTCGAGGGTGTTGGCTGGAGTTTCGGCAGCTTCCAGGGTGATGTCCAGTGCCGCTTCATTGTCCAGTTCACGGGCAACTTGAGCGCTTTCGCTTTTTACAATTTCCTGTACTTTATCGACCGCTACTGAAGGCACGACCAGGGTTGTGAAGGATTCGCGGGGAATCGCATTGCGCAGGCTACCGCCATCCAGGCTGGCAATACGCAGCTCGGGGACCTGGGTTAGAACGGCATGGATAATGCGGTTTGCGATCTTGTTGGCATTGCCTCGGCCTTTGTCGATATCCAAGCCTGAATGCCCGCCACGGAGGCCGCGAACAGAGAGTTTTACTGCTTCGGCACCGGGCAGGACCGCTTCTGGCGTATAGGGCAGGCTGACATTGACGTCGACACCGCCGGCGCAGCCGATATACAGCTCGCCTTCATCTTCAGTATCCAGGTTGAGGAGCAGGTCAGCTTCAAAATAGCCAGGCTTAAGATTCTTGGCGCCGGTCATGCCCGCTTCTTCATCGATTGTCAGCAGGGCTTCCAAGGCGGGGTGGGGAATATCAGTAGATTCCATCAGGGCCAGGATTGCGGCAACGCCAATACCATTGTCTGCGCCGAGTGTGGTGCCTTCCGCAGTTACCCAGTCTCCATCCACGTAGGGTTTGATTGAGTCAGTGAGAAAGTCGTGCTCAGTGTCGGCATTCTTCTGCGGCACCATATCCACATGGCTCTGCAGGGCCAGTGTCTTGCGGTTTTCCATACCAGGAGTGGCCGGCTTCTTGATAACAATATTGCCGATTTCATCCAGCTGAACGCCTAGGCCGCGTGCTTTAGCGAAGTTAACGATATGCTCCACTACGCGGTCTTCATGCTTGGATGGGCGTGGAATTTCACAGAGCTTGGAAAAGTGTGCCCACAGTGGAGTTGGGTTCAATTCAGCAATATTGCTCATGAGTGGCCTCGATTTATTCTATTGGTGCCGGAGCTATAAGCTAGCTGGCCGATCAAAGGCGGTGGGCTTTGGCCCCCGGCAGGAAAGCCCGGCGAGCGCCGGGCTTGGGTAAATGTGCAGGAATTTATTTCTGGGCCGCGTCGGCAGCCTCAGTTTTTTCAGCGTTCAGTTCAAAGGCGATGCGTCGTTTGTCTACATCGACAGACGCTACTTTAACTGAAACTTCCTGTTCTAGGTGGAAGCGTTTTTCATTGTGTGTAAGAACCAGGTGCTTGCCATCGAAGGTGGGCAGGTTCTTCTTATCGCCATTCATGCGCACAAAGCCGTCAATACCAAAGTCGTCGAGTCGCACGCCGATGCCTGCGCCGTTTACCAGGGTAATTTTCCCTGTAAATTCCTGGCCAACTTTCTTCTCGATAAATTGAGCGTAGAGCCATTGCTCCAGGGCTCGGTTGGCCTGGCGACCGCGAATCAGGCTTTCCTGCAGGGATTCAACTTTATCATCGGCCAGTGTGGAGGCTTTCTCTCCCTGCGCAGCAGCGCGCAGAACGCGGTGGTTGTGCAGGTCGTTGTACTTGCGAATTGGAGAGGTGACGGTGGCGTAGGCCTCGAGGCCCAGTCCCAGGTGAGCCCCTACCTTGTTATCGAGCTGGCCCGGGCGCAGCATACGCTTGAGCACGGCGAGCAGGTTGTTCATCTGCGGCTCTTCATGGTTTTCCAGGTGCTTAACCAGTGCAAGGTAATGCTCCAGTTGCCCCAGATCGGCCTCTGCATGCTCAGGCAGCAGTTCTTTCAGCAGGCTGCGAACTTCTCCCATGCGCTCTTCGCGGAAGCCCAAGTGAACAGAGAAGCAGCCCTGCTCAATCTCGGCGAGTTTGCCACCCATGCTGATATTGGTAGCGAGCATGGCTTCCTCGACCATTCGCTGAGCGATATTGCGTTCCTGCTTTTCGATACGCTCGATCTTGCGCTGATCGTTCAAGCGGATTTCATAGTCCGGGCGATCTTCCATTGCCAGTGAGTGGCTGGCACGGTATGCGGCGCGCGCTTCGTAGATCGCCGCCAAATTACGCAGACTGTCCTGTTGCTCCTGGGGCACGGCGGAGTCGTCACCCTCAATAAAGCGGCTGACTTGTTCATAGCTCAGTTTGTGCTGGGAGCGAATAGCGGCAAATTCATAGCGGCTATTGCCAATGGTGCCATCGCTATCGATATCGATATGGATAACCAGGGCGGGGCGCAGCTCGCCGGGAACCAGGGAGAGTAGGTTCTCACACAGGTTGCGCGGCAGCATAGGTAGGGTTTCGCCTGGTAAATACTGGCTGTGGGCCCGATTAAACGCCTCTTTATCCAGGGGGCTGTTCTCATCAATTAGCGACGATGGGTCTGCAATAGCAATGTGCAGGGTCCAGCCCCCGTCACGGCTGCTTACGGCCAGAGCATCGTCCATATCGCGAGTGGTTTCTGCATCGATAGTTGCGAAGCCCAGCTCGGAAAGTTCGGTGCGCTCACCGGTAACTGTTGTCAGTTTCTCCGCAATAGTGTCCGCCTGCTTTTGTGCAGCGGCACCAAATTGCTCAGGCAGCTTGAATTGGGCGACAACATAGGCGTGTTCGATACCGGGCATATCGGGCTTGCCGATAACGGTTTCCACCTTGGCCTGGGCTCTGCCGTCTTTAAATGGATGGCGGTTTACTTTGCAGGCAATAAACTCTCCCGGCTGGGCCTTGCCGCGAGCCTTGGGAGGGAGAAAAATCCAGCGGGACAGGCCATTTTGCGTGGGCTGGATAAAGTGGCCCTGGCCGCGCTGTACATACTGGCCAACAAGGTAGTCGAGCTGGCTGTCGATCAATGCATCGAGCTCTGCCGCGAGTTTACCCTTGTTCTCTTCGGAGAGACTTACTCGAACCCGGTCACCGGGAAATACACGCTCCATTTCATTGGGAGGCAGGAAGGCTTCCCTCCCGTCATCCAACTCAACGAAGCCAAACTTGCCGTTACTGCCGCGAACCCGGCCTTCGGCAAACTCCTTACTGGAGCGAATATCTGTTTTCAGTTGCGAAAGTTGTTTTAGAGCGTCGGCATTCAGCATCGAGTTTATCTCTATGGGTCGATTTGGGCGCGGATTCTACCAGACCATACGCAGAGGATGTAACGCGCTTAGGCGGTGGAAATGATCTTAGTTGTCAGTGTTGTGAGGTTTTCAAAATTTTTTGAAAAAGTAGACATATTAAGGAAGGCTTCAAAAGGTGGTTCTTTGCCAGAAGATTTATACAGGAATCGTGTTCTCTTTAGGGGCAGTTATAGGAAATTTATAAGAGAGCCGCCAGCGGTAAGAGAGGGTCCGGTATTCAATGCCAATTAATGGAGAAATAAGAGCGTAGAGCTAGCCGCCTAGATTAATGACTGGGCGGCCCAAGTTATTCTGAGGCAAACGAATATCCTAAAAATGATATTTTGGTGTGATGTTTTAGCTATTCTGATACTCATGTGTGCAAAATATGCAAACTTTGTCTGTGGGAGCTGGATATAATCTTATTCCAGATAAAAACAGATAAGGGCTGTGGTTGTTCCCCAGCTGTAGAACCGGCCTTCCGGAGAGGAACAGTTAATGAGTATTTTTTCCCATTCCGCCTACGATAAACACGAACAAGTGGCGTTTTACCAAGATGCAAAGAGTGGCTTGAAGGCCATTATCGCGGTACACAATACGAATTTGGGTCCCTCACTGGGTGGCTGCCGTATGTGGCCCTACGCCGACGATGGCGAGGCCCTGAATGATGTTCTCCGTCTTTCCCGGGGTATGACTTACAAGTCCGCAATGGCCGGCCTCAAGCTGGGCGGTGGCAAATCCGTAATTATTGGTGACCCGCGCAAGGAAAAGACGCCTGAGTTACTGCGCGCTATGGGTGAATTTATTAATACCTTGGGTGGCCGTTATATCACTGCTGAAGATTCTGGCACGAGCGTGGCGGATATGAGTGTTATCGGTGAGACAACCGAGTTTGTCTCCGGCCTGTTCGCGGGCTCCGAGTATGGTGGTGATCCTTCCCCTTCGACTGCTTACGGTGTGTTTGTTGGCCTGAAAGCTGCGGTAGAACACCGCTGGGGCAAGACTGACCTGACCGGCTTAAAAGTCTCTATTCAAGGCGTGGGCAACGTCGGTTTCCGCCTGGGTAAACTATTGAAGGATGCCGGTGCGGAACTGTTTGTCACCGATATTTTCCAAGACAATATCGATCGTGCGGTTACAGAGCTTGGTGCCATAGCCGTAACTGCCGACGAAATCTTTGACCTGGACGTAGATCTGTTTGCTCCCTGTGCGATGGGTGCAATTCTCAACGATGACACCATCAGCCGTTTGAAGGTTCAGGCGATCGCTGGCGCGGCTAACAACCAGTTGGCGGAAGAACGCCATGCTGAAGTGCTTCGCGAGAAAGGTATTTTGTACGCACCGGACTATGTCATTAATGCTGGCGGTATTATCGATGTTTACTACCAGCAGAAAGGCGATTACGACGCTGCAGAAGTGCGCGCTCATATCGAAGAGATTGGCAACACTATGAAAGAAGTGTTCGAGCGTGCCGATGAAACCGGCCAGACCACCGCTCACGTAGCGGACCGGGTTGCCGAGGAGCGCTTTGGTCACCATACGGTTGTAGGCGAGGCCGAAGACAAGTCTGGTACTGTGGCAGCGTAATGTTTTCAGCGCAGGAGTAGAGCTGGTGACCTGATTCCTTGGGCGATTGTCATCTCGCTTCTCTCTGTGATGTATTGATTTGGGCACTTCGGTGCCCATTTTTTTGCCTGGAATATTTGCTAAATTGCGGTTGGTAAAAGGTTTTGCTGACACTCTGGAGGAAAGCTGGCCTAAACTTGCCATCCTGAAATTGCGGTTTTTTAAAAGGGAGTGACAATATGGACTTGCGTCCGCTACTTATCAGCGTTGCCATCGCTATTACTGGCCTTACCGCTTGCGGAAAGTCTACCGATGATACGCCTCATGCGCTTTCGGTGGATAAGGAAGCAGCAGCCAGTAGTAAGGCTGCTGCATCCGATAAAGAGGCGTATGTCCCGCCACCCAAGTTGGAGATTCCTTTCCATAAGGAAGTATTGCCCAATGGCCTGACGGTGATTGTGCATGAAGACCACAAAGCCCCCGTTGTTTCTACCAATCTTTGGTACAAAGTAGGCTCTAAGGACGAGCCGCCAGGTAAAACCGGATTTGCTCATTTATTTGAGCACTTGATGTTTAACGGTAGCGAAAACTTCCCAGGGGAATATTTCGAACCCTTCCAGCGCTCTGGGGCCACCGATATGAATGGCACCACCAGCAATGACCGCACCAATTATTTTGTCACCGTGCCCAAAGGCGCCCTGGATATGGCGCTGTGGATGGAGTCCGACCGAATGGGGCATTTTAAAGGTGCAATTACCCAGGAGGTTTTGGATGAGCAGCGCGGTGTTGTAAAGAATGAAAAGCGCCAGGGGGAGAATGCACCTTATGGCAAAGCGTTCGATATTATTGCCAAGAGCACCTTCCCCAAAGGGCACCCCTATTCGTGGACGCCGATTGGCTCGATGGAGGACCTGGATAACGCCAGTCTTGAGGATGTCAAAAAATGGTTTGAGGACCATTATCAGCCCGCTAATGCAGTTTTGGTAATTGCGGGTGATGTTACGGTCAAAGATGCGATGGCCAAGGTACGCAAGTATTTTGGTGATATCCCGAGCACTGGAGTGCAACCGCGCATTAAGAATTGGGAACTACCCACCCAAGTGAAAAAGAGGGAGGTGGTTTACGACCAGGTGCCCCAAACGCGAATTTACAAGGTTTGGAATGTGCCCGCAGTGGGTAGCGAAGTGGAAGACGCGCTGGAATTAATGACTTCCCTTCTCGCCAATAGAAAAAACTCTCTTCTTTACCGCCGTTTGGTTCGTGATGAGCAAGTGGCTACCAGCGTCAGCGCTTTTTATTACGGCCGTCAGCTTGCAGGGCAGTTGATGATTATTGTCGACGTGAAACCGGGGCAGTCTGTAGAAAAAGTTGAAGACTTACTGAATAAAGAGTTAAAGCAATTCGCAAAAAATGGTGTGAATGCGGATGAGCTGCGCCGGGTTAAACAGAGTGAGTTTGCCGGGCTGGTAAAGGGGTTGGAAAAAACCGGTGGTTTTGGTGGTAAGAGTGACATCCTTGCCCAGTCGGAGTTTTATTTTGGCGATCCCGGAGCCTTGATCGAAGGCGTAGAGGATTATGCAAAAGTATCCGCTCTCGAAGTTCAAGAAGTGGCTGAGCAGTGGTTGAAAGAGGACTCCTACACCTTGATTATGGAGCCGAAGCAGAAGTATACGGCAGCGGCGGAGGGTGCTGACCGCAGCAAGCTCCCCGAGGTAGACAAAAATGTAGAGCTGGAACTGCCAAAACAAAAAGAATTTACCCTCAAAAATGGATTAAAGGTTGTTCTGGCCGAACGCCACGATACTCCCGTGGTACTGATGAATCTGCAATTTCGCAGTGGCGCTTCCGCAGATAGAAATAAGCCGGGTCTGGCTTCAGTTGCGGCGCAAATGCTGAACGAAGGTGCGGGTGATCTGGATAGCCTGGAATTTAGCTCCCGCTCAGAAGAGCTTGGTGTAAATATTGGTGGTGGTAGCGGCCTTGATTATAACAATATCAGCATGAGTGCCCTTAAGACGCAGCTGGAGCCATCGCTGGAGCTATTTGAGAAGGTGGTTACTGAACCTCGTTTCCCCGAGTCCGACCTGGAGCGGGTTAAGTCCAATCGCCTGGATGCAATAGCCCAGGAAAAAGCCCAGCCTCAGGGCTTGGCTATGCGTGAACTGCCGCCGCTGCTATTTGGAGAAAACCACCCTTATGGCTCTCCCTTGACGGGGTCGGGTACTCCTGAGGGAATTAAGTCCATAACCCGTGAGGATCTGGTTAATTTCCAAAAGACCTGGGTGCGTCCGGAT
The DNA here is from genome assembly GCF_052467825.1 of Microbulbifer maximicatervae (SeqCode). Taxonomy (NCBI): domain Bacteria; kingdom Pseudomonadati; phylum Pseudomonadota; class Gammaproteobacteria; order Cellvibrionales; family Microbulbiferaceae; genus Microbulbifer; species Microbulbifer maximicatervae (SeqCode). The sequence goes on along the minus strand of NZ_CP174327.1, from coordinate 5,001,037 downwards.
AATGCAACCCTGACGATCGTGGGGGATGTTACTGAAAAAGAAATAGAGCCTCTGCTGAATGAAACACTCGGAAAGTGGACTGCTCCTAAATCAGAGCTTCCCAAAATTGAAGTTGCCAAGGTGCCCCGTCCGGAAAAGGCTCGAGTTTATTTGCTCGACCGCCCCGGCGCACAACAGAGTTATATCATGGCGGGTTTGCTGATGCCGCCTTGGCAGCCGCAGGGAGCTGAAGCTTTTGATGCGATGACGAATATTATTGCCGGAAAGTTCACTTCCCGGGTCAATATGAATCTTCGTGAGAACAAGCATTGGTCCTATGGTGCCCGCGCGGTTTCCCTCGATACAGAAGGGCAGCGTCCTTATATCCTCTTTGCTCCTGTGCAAACTGATAAAACAGCTCCAGCGATTAAGGAATTAGTAAAAGAGTATGAGGAATACTTAGGAGAGCGTCCTATTACTGCAAAAGAGCTTGAGGACTACCAAAATGACGAAGTCCTGAAGCAAAGTGCTCGATTCCAGACCAAAGGGCAATTACTTTCCAGTATTAATTGGCAGGTGGAGAAGGGGCTTCCAGAGGAATATATTGCCGAATATCCACAGCGGGTTTCAGCACTGAATAAGGAAAAAGTGGAGGCCTCCGCGAAGGAGTATCTTGCGCCAGATCAATTCACCTGGGTGATTGTTGGGGACCTGAGTAAGATTAAAGGCGAGGTTGAAGCCTTGGATATTGGCCCCGTTGAGGTGCTTCCTGCAAAGGACTGATTGGAATTATTTCCCCGCCCTGTTTGGGCGGGGAAATAGGGTTTAAGCTTTAAAACTGGGGCGCTCTTTAAGTTGTTCACGCCACCTGATTAGGTGAGAGTGCTTGGATGGATCGGGTCGAAGGTTTTGCACTTTGCCAAAATCCAGTCCGCAAACCATGCTGATATCGGCCACTGAAAAATAGTCACCAACCAGGTATTCATGGTCTGAAAAGTGGTTGTCGAGGGTATCCATAAACTTCAGGGCCCGCTTGCCTGAATCCTCACCAAAATCGGGATAAACATTCATCCGGTCCTTAAAGAAACCGGAAACGTGCTGGAAACACATCCCGACAGGAAACATAAGGTTAAAGTCGGCACGGCGATTCCACATTTCCACCAGTGCTTTTTCCTTGGGGGTGCGGCCGAAGAGTGGTGGCTCTGGGTGTAGCTCCTCAAAATAACGCTGAATGGCCACTGATTCCGCAATGTAAGTGCCGTCATCCAGCTCCATTACGGGTACTTTTTTATTGATATCTTTGCTTCGAAACTCTGAGCTAAGATTTTCCCCTTTTGTAATATCTATTCCGACATATTCTGCATCTAACCCCTTTTCTGCCATAAACATGCGAACACGTCGACAGTTTGGTGCTGCTGCGAACTCATAGATTTTCATAGAGGCTTCCTCTCGCCTGGGTAATTGCGTAGATTGTGCGATCTTGGTAAAGGACGTTGAGAATCTAAAAGAGATCTACTGGGGACGACAATGACAACAAAGACCAACCGAAGCTACTTTGTCAACCGCGCAGCCGCCGTGGCTTTGTCCGTATTTGCCGGGCTTTTTAGTTTACAGGCTGGGGCCGAGAGCATCGCAATTTACGCTGGCAAATTATTTGATAGCAGTAATGGAAAATTATTGGAAGACCGCACCATTCATATTGTCGATGGACGGGTTGAGTCAGTGCAGAAAGGGTTTGCCAAGCGCGATCGAGAGCGCTTGGTCGACTTGAGAGAATATACGGTATTACCGGGATTGATGGATATGCACAGCCATCTCACTTACGAGTTTGGGCCGCGTGCTTATATGGAGTCTTTCAGCTGGAATACTGCCGATTTTACCTTGCGCGGCGTGGATGCTGCTCATCGCACTCTACAGGCTGGATTTACCACGATTCGAAATCTTGGTGATCACGACAACGTGACCGTGAGTTTACGTAATGCAATCAACAAAGGCCTGGTGGAAGGTCCGCGTATTTATACGGCGGCAAAGACAATCGCAACTACCGGTGGGCACGCTGACCCCACCAATGGGCTCAGGCAGGACTTGATGGGGAACCCTGGCCCGGTGGATGGTGTTATTGATGGGCCGATCAGCGCGCGCAAAGCGATTCGTCAGCGCTATAAGGACGGCGCTGACCTGATCAAGATCACCGCGACTGGTGGAGTCTTGAGTGTGGCAAAGAGCGGCCAGAACCCTCAATTTATGCAGGATGAGTTGGAGGCAATTGTTGAGGCTGCTAAGGACTATGGTTTCACGGTTGCAGTACATGCCCACGGTAAGGAGGGAATGATCCGCGCAATTCGTGCTGGAGTGGACTCCATTGAGCACGGCACCTATATGGATAATGAAGTGATGGACCTGATGCGTCGTAACAACACCTGGTTTGTGCCGACTCTAATGGCTGGCGAGTGGGTGACAGAAAAATCGGCGATTGAAGGCTTCCTGCCGGACCTGGTGCGCCCGAAAGCCGCGACTATGGGGCCTTTAATGCAGGATACTTTTAGCCGCGCTCACAAGCGCGGAGTAAAAATTGCATTTGGAACCGATACCGGTGTTACCCGTCACGGCGATAATGCCCGTGAATTCTTATTGATGGTGCAGGGTGGAATGAGCCCGGCAGATGCACTGCGTTCAGCGACTTGGAACGCGGCCCAACTACTGCAAGTACAGGATGAGCTGGGCAGCATTAGCGAGGGCAAGATAGCCGATATTATCGCTGTGGCTGGAAATCCCCTGGAAGATATTTCGGAAATGCAACGGGTTCTGTTTGTAATGAAAGAAGGCGTTATTTACAAAGAGTCCAGCGAGCTGCCAAGTGATGTGTTTCTTGAGCAAGATATCAGCGGTTAGCCGGTAGAGAAGAATGGCAGTGAAACAGCAAGGCTGTTGGTGCTGTTTCACTGCTGACAAGACATTAGCTACTACGGGGCAGCAGGGAAGAATCGAAATGCTCTGTGAGTATATTCAAGCCCCGAATGGCCCCAAGCGCCGTGTATCCTTCCTGCCCCCGTATGTGAGTAGCTATTGCTCCGTATTAGTCCTCGAGTTCGTATACCAGATCCAGATTGACGGTAAGTGTGGTTTCTCCCGGTGAAATGGGGGTGGAAGCGCTGTCTTTCATGGCCGCCATTTCAGTGCGGTACATGGGGCGTGGCATACCGCCGTTGCCATTTTCTGAAATACTGACAATGCGACGCACTTTTGTACCCAGCGCTTTTGCGTACATTTCTGCACGTTCCTGGGCGTCTTCAAGGGCTTTCTCCCGGGCTTTGGCTTGAACTGGAGCAGGTTCACCAATTTCGAAGCTCGGACCGTTGATCTGGTTGGCGCCAGCGGCAGTAAGATTGTCCAAGACCTTGCCGAGTTCATCCAATTTGCGAACCTTCACGCTGACGGTATTTCGCGCGGTGTAACCAGTGATTCGGGGTTTTTTGTTTTGCTGGTACTGGTAGCGCGGAGACAGGTTAACGCCTGTGGTTTGAATATCTTTCTTGTTGATACCCGATTTTTTGATAGCGGTCATTAAAGACTCCATCTGATTGGCGTTATCGCGCATTGCCTGTTTGCTGTCCTCTGACTCGGTTACCACTCCGACAGAAATTTTTGCGATATCAGGAACCTGACTTGCCTCCCCCCGTGCAGCGATGGATACCATGGTCCCCCGGTCTTCTGGAGCCCGCTCGTTACCACAGGCGGTGGCGAGCAGGGCGAGAAGGGAAATTACTGAAATTTTTACTGCTTTCATAACGCTTCCTTATCCATTGAGTGCTGATTGTTGCGACGAAAATGGCGCCATTATTTTATAGATTGAATCCTGAACCGCAGCTGAGCCCGTGTGCCTTTTAGGTGTTAAATATGCTCTAGCGGCGGTGGTAAAAATCACTCTGTCCTCTTAGCTCTGAAGCTTTAAGAGTTAAAAACCTGCTGGTAAGTTTCATCCTTATCGTGATAGATGGCGAATCCCAGCCTGAGAAACTGTTGTCGGCGATCACACAGAACTGCTCGAGCCTTGAGTTCTTCCTGAACCCTCTGTGAGATTTCTGGTTGTGAGCAGTTAAATGTGAAAAAGTGGCCGTGACCTTCTTCCAGATCATGACAAATCAAGTTGTTGCGATTCAAGATGGGATGGTCTGAGTTATCCATGCTATTCAGGAATCGGGTTTGCGCATTGAGAACATAGCTGTGTATTTTCTCGATGGTAATGCCTTCGCGATGGAATAAATCGAAAATAGCCAGGGCTTTGTAGAGTGTTGAATAGTCCATGGTCGCCCCGGCAAAGCGCAGCCAATTGTCGCTATATCCGACTTCTCCCGAGCGATTCTCCAGCTCAGCCATTTCTGCGAACCAGCCGGTATTTACAGGGCGCAGTGTACAGTTCGCAGGAATTGTCATAAAACACAGGCCTTCACCGGCGCCTAGGTACTTATATGATCCTGCCGTAAAGAAAACCTTGTCTGCAACGGTTGAAAGATCGATTGGGCGAGCAAAAAAACCGTGATATCCATCGATAACGAATTGTGTGTCGTGCGGTTTCTGTGCCGCAACCTCCAGCAGCCGGGGAAATACCACACCGGAGTCAAAAAATACCAGGCTGGCATAGGCCAGATGGTATTCATTTTTATGTAGTTCGGTTTCAAATCTTTCTGCCAGGGTGGCGTAGGGTTCTTTGGCAACTCTCGTTACCTCTACTTGAGGAAGCTCTTCCAGACGTTGTAATTGGCGAGTAAAACTGTAGAACTCTCCGTCTGTAGTGAGAATGCGCAATGGTTTACTGGGATCGAATGAACTCAGTAGTCGATACACTAGTTCATGGGTATTTGGGGCTATAGCGATCAAGTCTGCCCTGGGTAGGTTGAGGGATTTTGCGATCGCCGCTTGCCATGAGGGTATCTTCTCCTCAAAAATTGGCCCCCATTTTTCATCGGCCAGAAGTGCTGAATCGCGCCAGTACTGCTGTACTGCATCAAGGGTAACATCGGGCCAGTAGTGGTGGGAGTGGCAAGCCATGTGCAGCATGGAAGAGGGACTGCCACTGGGCGCCTGAAGGAACTCGCGATAGAATTTTTTATACATATGCGTTTAGCTTTAAAAAGCCGATTTATTTGTTATGGGCTGATTGTAGAGCTTGGCAACAAGAAGGAGTAGAGGGTGAAGTACTTACACACCATGGTTCGCGTAACCAATCTGGATGAATCTCTGGCGTTTTACTGTGAAAAGCTGGGCCTGCAGGTCGTTAGTCGAAATGATTATGATAAAGGGCGTTTCACCCTAGTGTATCTCGCAGCTCCCGAGGATCTTGAAGCGGCCAGGGAGAATAAGGCCCCGACATTGGAACTCACTTACAATTGGGACCCGGAAAGCTACACTGGCGGGCGGAATTTCGGACACCTGGCATATCGGGTAAATGATATTTACGGGGTGTGCCAACGCATGATGGATCAGGGAGTGGTTATCAACAGGCCCCCGAGAGACGGCCACATGGCATTTCTTCGCTCCCCAGATGGGATTTCCATTGAGTTGCTGCAAAGTGGAGAGCCTCTCCCACCACAGGAGCCCTGGATGTCTATGGAAAATCAGGGTGAGTGGTAGTCCGGGATAGTTGAAACCTGAGATAAATTTTGACGGCCAAGAAAAAGAGTAAGTGAGTGAAAAATACCAGTTGTATTCTACTGGCCGGAGAGACGGCTGCGCGGCGCATACGTGAAGAGGGATTGTCCCAGAGACAATTTTCGACGCTGGTCGGCGCTTCCGGCGGTCCCAAGTGGCTGGTGATTAGCCAGTTGGATCGGGTATTGATGGGGGAGTTCTTCAAGGAGCGGAGCGAGCCAATTGTCACCTTGGGATCATCTATCGGTAGTTTTCGCAACATGTGTTACGCAATGGCAGAGCCGCTGTCAGCACTTGAACGATTAGAGCATCACTACATCTACCAAGCCTATTCTGACAAGCCCTCACCAGAGGAGATTACTGCCGGCGGTCGCAAGATGCTGCAGGCAGTGTTGGGTGCTGAAGGTGCGCGCGAGGTAGTGGAAAATCCCATTTGGCACAGCCACTTTGTGGCGGTCAGGGGCAGGGGGCCACTGGCCAGTGAAAACAAGGCGCTGTTGGCGCCGGCATTACTTGCCTCGGCACTGGCAAATGCTGTATCTCGCAACAGCCTGAGCGCTTTTTGGGAGCGGGTGGTTTTTCATTCGCAAGAGTCGGCAGGCATTCACTTCCAGAATCTGAGCACCGAAAATATTCCGCTTACCGAGCAAAATACCTGTGCTGCTGTACTGGCCAGTGGCTGTATCCCTTTGGTAATGACAGGGGTGCAGACACCGGAGGGAGCTCCACAGGGTAATTATCGCGATGGCGGTATCACCGATTACCACTTTGATCTGCGCTTCCGCCACCCCCAGGGCCTAGTGCTCTACCCGCACTTTTTCCCCTATATGGTGCCCGGCTGGTTTGATAAAGGGCTCTCCTGGCGACGGGTTCGCGGAGATGCCATGCAATCCACTCTGGTTGTGGCTCCCTCGCCCAAATTTGTTGCCTCCTTGCCCTATGGAAAAATTCCAGACCGCAATGATTTCTACAAGCTCGACCGTGAAGACCGTTTGAAGTACTGGGGGCGGGTGGTTGATCTCAGTCGCCGGGTGGCAGATGATTTTTATGAAATTTGGCAAAGTGGCCGAGCGGCTGAGCATTTAATTGAGGTGGGTGCGGAGGATGTCCCTCATATGTTGGAGCAGGTCAGGGCAGCATAGGTATGGTGCAGGAATTTAACAGTCCCCAGGAAGAGTACCGCACAACCCAGGAGAGGGTTTATTTTCAGGTGCGGGATGCCATTCTGCGGGGAAAGTTTTTGCCGGGTAGGGCGATTACTATCCGGGGTCTGGCCTCGGAACTTAATTGCAGTCCAATGCCGGTTCGCGAAGCGTTGCGTCGCCTGACCTCGGAGCGGGCCCTTGAGCTGTCAGATACCCGCCGGGTCAGAGTGCCGACAATGACCCCGGAAAAACTGGCAGAGATCTGTGCCGCTCGTGTGGCCCTGGAGTGTCAGGCCGCTGAACAGGCCCTGCCATTGGTAGGGGATGCTGAATTAGCGCAACTTCGGGAGCTGGATGAACGTGTAACAGAAGCTCTCGCTCAGAAAGACATCGAGCGCTATGTAACCACTAATCTGGAATTTCACTTCACCCTTTATCGCCTGGGGCAGCCCCATATCATCCTGTCCCTGATCGAGAGCCTGTGGCTACAGACAGCTCCCCTCCAGCACTTGGTTTTCCAGCGCTTTGGCGTGCAAGAGTTGCCAGACCGGCATCAAGATCTGCTCGAAGCTATTGCCAGTAAAGATGAGTTGAAGGTGCGCAAAGCCATTCAGCAGGATATTGAAGAGGGGCTCGGCTCTATCTCTGCAGAGGAGCTGCTGTAGCGGCTCCTCCCCCCCCAGTTGACTATTTAGTTCCCTTTTTTCTCCTCGCACTGGCGCAATTCGACCTTATGTTTTCGGTAAGGGCAGATAGACCTTGCGCTTCTGTCGATGGCCCCACTAGAATGTGATCACAAATTAGTGGTAACGATTTGGCCTTTTGAGCCCGATTGGTGGGCGCTGAGCAAGGCCTGTGAAAGCCAGGAGAGAAATATGAACAAGACTGAGCTGCAGCAACACGACCGTGAGCACCTGCTACACCCATTTACTGACTTCCATGACTTGGGCCAGCAGGGGACCCGTGTGATTACCAGCGCCGAGGGCGCTTACATCACCGATATTGATGGCAACAAAATGCTTGATGGCATGTCAGGCCTCTGGTGTTGCAACCTCGGCTACAGCCGCAAAGAAATCAGCAATGCGATCTACGAGCAGCTGAATACCCTGCCTTTCTATAACAGCTTCTTCCAGTGCACTACGGTGCCCTCGATTGAACTGGCCGACGCCCTGGCTGAAGTGACCCCGGCGCATATGAACAATGTGTTCTTCACGGGTTCCGGTTCCGAGGCAAATGATACTAACCTGCGCCTGATCCGCCGTTTCTGGGATATCCAGGAAAAGCCGGAGAAGCGCATAGTTATTTCCCGTAAGAATGGCTATCACGGCTCTACCATTGCCGGTGCCAGCCTGGGTGGTATGAGCGGTATGCACAAGCAATTCCAGCCGCTCGACTACATTGAGTACGTACAGCAGCCCTACTGGTTTGGTGAGGGCGGCGATATGTCTCCAGAGGAGTTTGGTATCCAAGCGGCTCGCAGCCTGGATGAGAAAATCCAGGAGCTGGGCCCGGATAATGTTGCGGCGTTTATCGCTGAGCCAATCCAGGGTGCTGGCGGCGTAATTATCCCGCCGGAAACCTACTGGCCGGAAGTCAAGAAGGTGCTGGACCAGTACGACATCCTGCTGGTGATGGATGAAGTGATTTTTGGTTTCGGTCGTACCGGTGAGTGGTTCGGTGCCGACTATTACGGCATGAAGCCCGACCTGATGACTTTCGCCAAAGCAGTAACCAATGGTTACTTTCCCCTGGGCGGTACCATGGTGAGTGATCGTGTCGCTGAGGTGATCAAAACCAAAGGTGGCGAGTTTACCCACGGTTACACCTACTCCGCGCACCCGGCTGCCTGTATGGCAGGTCTGGCCACTATCAATATTCTGCGCAACGAGAAGATTATTGAGAATGTCCGCGATGTAACCGGCCCCTACCTGTCCAAGCGCTGGGCTGAACTGGCGGAGCATCCGATCGTTGGTGAAACCCGCAGTTTGGGTATGGTCGGTGCCTTAGAGCTGGTAAAAGATAAGGCCAGCCGAGCTCGTTTTGATGATGACTGCACCGCTGGTGCGGTATGTCGTGACCTGAGTATCAAGCACGGTTTAGTGATGCGCGCCGTTGGCGATGCCATGGTTATCGCACCACCGCTGATTATGACCACTGAACAGGTCGATGAGCTGGTAGAAAAAGCGCACCGCGCCCTGGACGACACTGCTAAAGCACTGGCGTAACATAGCGGCAAGATACTCTGTTGCAGAGGCGGTCTGATACCCCGTTTTCCATGATTTGAATGGAAAAGGGATGCTGGGCCGTCTCTGCGTTTAGATTGGATCACCCCAGGCACCTTATGTCTCAAGAAAAAGAATTCACTGCCCAGCCCGATCTGCTGGAGCAGTCGCAAAAATTCCTGGCAGAGCACTCGGACCTAAAGTGGATCGAAGGCTTTATGTTCGATATTAATGGCGTGCCGCGAGGGAAGTGGTTGCCGGCAGAAGCTGCGGAGAAATTGCTCAAGGGCAGTCTGCAAATGCCGCGTAGCGCGGTCAGTCTCGATATCTGGGGGCGGGATATCGAAGACAGCCCGCTGGTATTTGCCAGTGGAGACAGCGACGGCGTTTGTCTGCCGGTTTCGCCTATTAGCCTGGCGCCCTGGCATCGCGAGTCCACTGCCCAGCTGCATATGCAGTTGCATGAGGCAGATGGCTCCTCTCTCTATGCCGATCCCCGCAGCCAGTTGCAACGCGTGGTAGAGCGTCTCGGCAAACTGGGTTATACCGCCGTGTGTGCGACCGAGCTGGAATTCTATCTGCTCCGCGATGAGGTGGATCATCTGGCGCGTCCGCGCCCGGTTAGCGATAACGACGCCGAGCTGGTGCCTTCCACCGACGTTTACGATCTGTCCGAGCTCAATGCACAGCGACACTTCTTTGCCGATGTGCGAGCTGCTTGCGAGGCCCAGGGTATTCCCGCAGATTCAGTATTGTCGGAGTGTGCGCCGGGACAGTTTGAAATCAACCTGTTGCACAGTGCCGATCCCGTTAAAGTAGCAGACCAAACATTACTATTTAAGCGCTTGTTAAAAGGGGTGGCGCGCAGTCACGGCTTCCGCGTGAGTACCATGGCCAAGCCTTTCGGGGATCAGGCGGGTAACGGAATGCACGTGCATATGAGTTTGATCGACGCCAATGGAAAGAACGTTTTTGATGACGGTTCTGACACTGGCTCCGATTTACTGCGTTATGCCGCAGCAGGAATGCTGGCGACTGCCAACGATGCGATGGCGTTTTTCGCACCTCACAGCAATTCCTATCGCCGCTTCCAGGAGAGCTCTCACGCACCGCTGAATCTCTGCTGGGGCTACGATAATCGCACTACAACTTTGCGTGTGCCCGCCAGTGATCCTGTGGCACGGCGTATCGAGCACCGCATTGCCGGGGCGGATGTAAACCCCTATCTGGTGTTAGCTGCGATTCTCACTGGTGTGTGTCATGGCATTGAGAACCAGATGGAAGCGCCTGCACCTGTGGAAGGCGATGCTTATCAGGTGGAGAGTGAGAAGCTGATCAATACCTGGAGTGGTGCACTGGAGCGCTTTGAGCAGAGCCCTTTGTGGCGCGAGTATCTTGATCCGCGCTTTGTGGAATTGTTCTCTCTGTTGAAAAGACAGGAGCAAGCAGAGATAGCTGCCCGCGTTACCGATGTTGAATACCAGAGTTATCTGCATCGGGTATAAAGATTGGCGGTGTGCTTTAGCGCCGATTGCCGTTTTAGTGAACGGCTTTCACGACAGGAGAGTCAGTGGGGGTATTTCCTCTGCTATACCTAAATTTAAGTGCGTAATGTGCTTGAAACTCTCCTCCTGAAAGTGTGTTCGAGAAATCTGGCCCGCCTTTTGGCGGGCATTTTTTTATTCTCGATTGACTTATTTTCACTTCCTGTTCGTGTTAATCCCTTCTTTTAAAGTCGCCATGGCTTGAGTGTATCGAATGACACGGTGTGCGGTTGCTGGGCTTTTGTTGCTATTTTGGCTTGCGAGCACACATCCTTGGGCCAGGATACCAAGAGTGTGGACCGCTTCCGCCTAGCAGTCATTTCTCCGCCAGTGTATTCTTCCGCTTTACCAGCGAGACACCCCAGACGGTCGGCTTTTAGACGTTGGCATTCGCAGAATGTCTGTGCGAGAGCGGATAATGTTATGGGGTATAAGAATATTGCAGATGGGGAAACTATGACCGCCTTGGGAAATTGTGCAGACGGTCCAACGGCTGGCGAGACGCAGCCACTAAAAATATGCCTTTTGGGGTATCGCAGCAATCCACACAGTGGTGGTCAGGGCATCTACCTGCGCTACCTGAGTAAAGCACTGGTTGATGCTGGTCACTCCGTGGATGTTATTTCTGGCCAGCCCTACCCAGAACTCGATGAGCGCGTAAAACTCATCAAAATGCCAGGGTTGAACCTCTATGAAGTTGAGCGTCCAGCGCGGGCCTTGAAACCTCGCCACCTGCTGTCGTGGGCGGATTTTTTTGAATGGTGGAGTAAGCTTACCGGCGGTTTTGCCGAGCCTTATACCTTTGGCCGTCGGGTAAATAAATACCTGCGCAAGCACGGCAAACAATACGACATTGTTCACGATAACCAATCACTGTGTTACGGCTTGCTGGATATCGAGAAAAATGGATTGCCTGTTGTCGCGACAATTCATCACCCCATTACCCGGGATCGTCAACTGGCATTAGATGCCGCCCCCGATTGGCGTTTTCGTTTGCTGGTACGTCGCTGGCATAATTTTTTGAATATGCAGATTAAGGTATCGCGGAAGCTTCGCCATATCGTGACAGTTTCCAGGCAATCTGAGCGGGATATTATCGAGCAGTTTGGCGTAGCTCCCGAGCAGATTCACCTGATTTACAACGGTATTGATACCGAATTATTCAACCCAGGGGCAGAGAATAAGCGCTTGCCTCTGCGAATTATGACCACCGCATCGGCAGACCAGCCGCTTAAAGGTCTGCGCTTTTTATTACAGGCGTTGGCGGAATTACGCCAGGAATATGAAAACATAGAGTTGTTGGTCGTTGGCAAATTACGCGAAGGTGGCGCCACGGAACACTTGCTTCACGATCTGGATCTTCAGGATAGGGTTCAGTTTGTCTCCGGTATTTCTAACGAAGAACTGGTCGATAATTACCGCAAGGCTACAGCGGTAGTTTGCCCATCGCTCTACGAAGGATTTGGTTTACCTGCCGGAGAGGCAATGGCATGTGGTGCTCCGGTAGTATCCAGTGACGGGGGTGCTTTGCCTGAGGTGGTTGGGGATGCAGGAATCGTGGTCCCTGCAGGAAATCACGAAGCTTTGGCCAATGCCCTACGCCAGGTTTTATCCAGCGAAGCGCTGCGAATAGAACTCAGTGAGAAAGGTCGCCAGCGCATTGAAAATAAATTTTCCTGGAAAATCGCTGCAGAGAGTTTGGTGAAATATTACCGGGAAATTCTCGGACATACATTGGCGGAACAGCCCAGTAGTCATGAAATAGAAACTCCGAATATGCGCAGTGCGGAGGCGGCTTGATGATTACTGTAGATCCCCAGCATTTAAATCTTCGCCCTGGCCAAAAAGTCCTCGACTTGGGGTGCGGTGAAGGGCGCCATTCCATTCACTTGATGATCACCGATGAGGTTGATGTTTACGGCATTGACCTGTGTTTTGATGATGTGCGCACTGCCAGTGAGCGAGCGGAACCTTTCCGCTCTCCCGAGCATTCAAAGGGTCGCTTGCAGTTCGGAGTTGCCAATGGCTTGCAACTACCATTTGCCGATGGGAGTTTTGATGTGGTTATCTGCTCAGAGGTACTTGAGCATATCCCCGATTACAAGTCTGTCCTGGCTGAGATTAACCGGGTATTAAAGCCCTCTGGTATTTTTGCCGCGACAGTACCGGCATTTTTTCCTGAGTGGGTGTGTTGGAAACTCAGCGATGAATACCATCAGGTTGAGGGTGGGCATATCCGGATATTCCGCGAGCGCGAGCTGCGAGAGGATATTGAAAAGCTGGGGCACCACTATTTTGCCCGGCATAAGGCCCATGCGTTACATGCACCTTATTGGTGGTTAAAGTGTTTGTTTTGGGACAAGCCCGATTCCCGCTTGGTCTCTGCCTATCACCGCCTGTTGGTGTGGGATCTGATGAAGAAACCAGCCTTTACCCGTATTCTCGAAAAACTATTGAACCCGCTGTTGGGAAAAAGTATTGCTCTCTATTTTGTGAAACCTGTCGGGTCGACACAACGAGTGGATGCGCCCCTCTCCCTGCCTGAGGGAGCTGAGGCATGAGTAAAATTTCTGTGCCGGCAAAAGCTTCTGGTCTTTTCCCTGAAGGATTTATCCAGGATAGCGCCGCCTATATTCTCTCCCAGCAACTCCCCGATGGCTCAATTCCCTGGTTTAAAGGGGGCTATGCCGACCCCTGGGATCATGTTGAGGCCGCTATGGGGCTCGCCATTGCCGGAGAGTTCAGAGCTGCTGAAAACGCCTATTGCTGGTTGGCTGAGATTCAGCTGGAGGACGGCAGCTGGTGGGCCGCTTATAAAGATGGCGATATTGACAACCGGGAGCGCCGTGAAACCAATTTTGTTGCCTATGTGGCAACAGGAATTTGGCAGTACTTCCTGATCAGTAGAGACACACTGTTTTTACAGCGCTATTGGCCGATGGTTGAGCGTGCAATCGAGTTTGTATTGCGCTTACAAACAGAATTTGGCGAAATTCATTGGGCGGTAGATTCAGAGGGCGCCCCTATGGAAGATGCCCTGATCACCGGTTGTTCTTCCATTTATAAAAGTCTGGAATGCGCAATTAATATTGCCCACCAGCTGGGGGTTGCTCGCCCCCAATGGATACTTGCCCGGGAAGCTCTGGGCGATGCGCTGCGCAATAAACCGGAGCGCTTTGATCGCACCTGGGAAAGCAAGGCGCGCTTTTCAATGGACTGGTTTTATCCCGTATTAACCGGTGCCTTTTCTGGTGAGGCAGCGCAGTTGCGGCTTCAGCAGCGCTGGGATGAGTTTGTCGTGGCTGGGTTGGGATGTCGTTGCGTCAGCGATGAGCCCTGGGTGACGGTGGCTGAGTCCTGCGAACTCACCATGTCCCTAATCGCTGCTGGCCAGCGTTCGCGGGCGGAAATTTTGTATCGCGGCTTGCACCGCTGGCAGGATAAAGATGGGGGCTACTGGACCGGTTATGTCTACCGGGATGAGGCCATCTGGCCGGAGGAAAAAACCACCTGGACTGTAGGAGCCATGCTTCTGGCTGCCGATGCGCTCGCCGGATTAACGCCAGCGAGCGAGCTGTTTACATCGGTGTGCCTGCCCTTAAATGCGGCGCAGGATTCCCAGGGTGTCGACAGTTTCGACGAGCTCGAATTGAGCGGAAGCCAGGGCTAGCTTGTAAATATCGTAGGGCGCCTGGCCGCCATCGGCGGGGTCCGGGAAAATATCGTGGATCGCCAGATAGCCGCCGGGCACGATATGGCGGGACCAGCTGCGATAATCGGTCATGGCCGCTTCCAGGGAGTGGCCGCCGTCAATAAATACGAGACCCAAAGGGGTATTCCAGCAGCGTGCAGCTGTTGCGGAGGGGGCGACGACGGGAACAACCCAGTCATCCAATTCAGCCGCGCGAATATTCGCGCGGAAAGTGCGAAAACTGTCCATTAAATTGGCCTGGCCATCAAACAGTTCGGGATCGTGATACTCCTCTCCGGGCTGGTGCTCTTCAGATCCTCGATGGTGGTCCACGGCGAACAGGACGTTATCGGTCAGCTTACAGGCACTGGCCAGGTAAATTGATGATTTGCCGCAGTAGCTGCCCACTTCAAGACAGGGACCCAGTGAGCTGGCTTCAGCTGCCAGGTGGTAGAGAGCTTCCCCTTCATGGGCGGCGAGGAAACCTTTAATTGCTCGAATATCAATAGGTAGATTTAGGGACATGGGTAAACGCTTGCTATTTTTCGTGGCCGAAACACTAAACTGCCACTAATACAAAAGCAATTGGGTTTTAACTCAGGGCTCCGTAAATCCCATAAAATATAAGTAGAAATTAAAATATGCGTAAGGATCACAGGCCCTATTGGCTCAAGCGACTGCAGCTGCGTTGGCGCAAATGGCGAACAGAGTATTTCCTTCTGCCACAATTCGATGCGGTTGGGGTTGAGCCGGAAGTGATGGACCCGGGTTCTGTCCATGTTTTTGGCGAAAATGTTCGGCTTGGAAATTACCCTCACTTAATCTCCAACAACGAGAAATGTATTCGCTTTACCACTTTTGGACACAAGGGGGGAGAAGCATTTATTACTATTGGGGATTTCGTATTGATATCTCCAGGGGTGCGTATTTCTGCGGCTCAATCTATTGAGATTGGCGATGCCTGTATGATCGCAGCCAATGTGTATATTTCCGATTCTGATTGGCACGGGCTCTACAATCGCACGCGGCCCTTCCGGTGTACCTCCCCGGTGCGCCTGGGTAACAATGTTTGGATTGGAGATAGTGCAACCATCTGCAAAGGTGTCACTATCGGTGATAATTCTGTAGTGGGAGCCGGCAGTATCGTCACCAAGGATGTCCCCGCAAATACGGTTGTTGCAGGCAATCCGGCAAAAACCATTAAATCAATTAATCCCAAGCGGCGAATGATTACCCGCGAGGCATTATTTGCCGATGCCTTTCGCCAAGCGCATAATCTGGATGAATTGGATAAGATGATGTTGGGTGGGAACACCTTATTGGGCTGGTTGCGCTCGGTATTCTTTCCCCGCCGTAGCGATTGAATGTGCAAGTATTAATAAAATGAAAAAAAGAAAAAGTATTGTCCTGATTGGAATGCCCGGCGCCGGTAAAAGTACGCTGGGGGTGTTGTTGGCAAAGGAGTTAGCACTGGGGTTTACAGATACTGATGTTCTGATCCAGTCCAGAGAGGGCAAGACTTTGCAGCAAATTATGGCTGAAAGTGACTATCTTAATCTCCGCGCCATTGAAGGGGAGGTATTAGCTGAGGCCACCCTCCCCAGTGATGTTATTGCCACTGGCGGAAGCGCAGTCTATAGCGATGAGGGTATGGCGAATCTACGCAGTCAGGGTGTGGTAGTGTTTCTTCAGTGTTCAGCGGAGGAACTGCGCCGGCGTATCCACAATTATGAAAGCCGTGGCATAGCGAAGGCGCCCGGGCAGTCTTTTGCGGACTTATTTGAAGAGCGACAGGCCCTTTACCGGCAATATGCAGAAATAACGGTGGATTGTGACAGTAAATCACTGCAGGAAACGCTTGATCATTTACTTAATGCGCTGCGGGAGCTTGCAGAGTAACCGAAATTTTCTCAGTAAGCCCCATGCGTTAAAGCAAGGGGCTTTACTTTTCACACTTTTGGCTTAAAGTGGCAGTTGGGTGGTGTACTTCACCTGCTTGAGGGCAAAGGTGGAGTTGACTGAGGCCACGTTTGGCAGGTGTACCAGAGAGCGCTTCAGTAATTGCTCATAGTGTTCCACACTATCCACTACAACGCGCAGGACATAGTCTTTGTCTCCGCTGGTGGAATAGCACTCTACTACCTCCTGGACATCCTGAACTGCTGATTCAAAGTTGTTCAGGGATTCCTCATCGTGATTGTGGATGGTAACGTAGCAGTATACGGTGACACCCAGATCCAATTTGCGTGGGTCCAGCAAGGTAACACGGCCACGGATAATACCTTCGGCTTCCAACCGCTTGATTCTGCGCCAGCAGGGAGTGTGCGAAAGACCGACTTTATCGCCCAGCTCTGCCATGGAGTAATCTGCGTTCTCCTGCAGCGCTCGCAGAATCTTACGGTCAAAATCATCCAGGTCTGTCGAACGCTTCATAAAGACTCCTATCCTATAAAAATTATCTATATCGAAACTTCTATCACAAATTTACGCATATTTGCGTGAATAAAGCAATGCTCTATTGCGCTTAACGAACTAGTATGACCTGACTAAACCGTTTCGGGATAGGTGCAGTGTGCCCTCAGCCGCTCTGGGACTTTGCGGCAAATATAAAAACAGGCGCATCTGACCACTGAAAACGGACTATTCGGAAGAATAATGACTAATAACTCGAACCGGGTTTCGAGAAGAATAATTAACCGGAAGTAGGTGTATGACTGAAAAAGTAACCAGTCCTCAAAGTACGGCGGATTCCCAAGTAAAAAAACAGGTTTCATTGGACGACCGCTACACCATGCTCAAGGGCCGTGTGCTCCTTTCAGGTATCCAGGCCCTTGTGCGCTTACCCATAGACCAGATGCGAATGGACCGGGATCGCGATCTCAATACCGCGACGTTTATCTCCGGTTATCGTGGGTCGCCCTTGGGTGGCTACGACCTGCAGTTATCCAGGGCGAAAAAACTGCTGGGAGAGTACAACATCCGTTTCCAGCCTGGCGTCAATGAAGAGTTGGCGGCTACGGCAGTTTGGGGTTCCCAACAGGTGGGCTTGTTCCAGGGCGCAGAAGTGGATGGCGTTTGCGGGATTTGGTATGGCAAGACACCGGGTGTCGACCGCTCCTGCGATGCATTTCGCCATGCCAACGCCGCTGGCTCCTCTCCTAAAGGTGGCGCGCTGATCGTTGCCGGCGATGACCACGGCTGTAAGTCATCCTCCTATCCCGGGCAATCTGAATTTGCCTTTGTAGATATGCATATTCCAGTACTTAACCCCGCCACCGTGCAGGAAGTGTTGGATTATGGTCACTATGGGCTGGAGCTGTCTCGCTTTAGCGGCTGCTGGGTGGCAATGATCACCCTGGCAGAAAATATGGATAGCTCTGCGACCGTGGAAGTGGACCCTGAGCGGGTCAAATTCCACTACCCGGATATTGAACGTCCCGAGGGCGGCCTGAATATTCGCAAGCAGGATAACCCTCTCGAGCAGGAAGAGCGCCTGTGGCGCTACAAGCGCCCTGCTGCGCTGGCTTTTGCCCGCGCCAATAAACTCAACAAGGTTGTACTGGAAAATCCTGAGGCGAGCCTCGGCATCGTCACCACCGGTAAGGCCCATCTGGACTTGATGCAGGCCTTCGAAGACATGGGTATCGATGAGCAGAAGGCCAAGCAGCTCGGTATCCGAATCCTTAAAGTGGGTATGACCTACCCGTTGGATGTGCCGGGTATCCAAGAGTTTGCCCGTGGCTTGGATACGCTGCTGGTGCTTGAGGAAAAACGTAGTTTGATGGAAGTACAGCTGAAAGAAGAGCTGTACAACGTCCATGTGAAGGACCCAAATTTCCCGCGTATTCTTGGTAAAGTGGACGATAGTGATCAGCCGCTGATGCCCGCTTATGGCGAGCTGTCGCCAGCGATTATTGCCCAGGTATTGGGTTTTGTTTTGGGTGAGGACAAGTTGGATGAAGGCGGCAAGCACCGCTTGATGCGCCTCAATGCCCTGGCTGAACGTATTTCCCAGCAGACGGGCTCAAGTGTGTCTCGCTTGCCTATGTTCTGTGCCGGCTGCCCCCACAACCGCTCCACCAAGGTGCCAGAAGGAAGCCGAGCCTTAGCAGGTATTGGTTGTCACTATATGGCTCAGTGGTTGGATAGGGAGACTTATACCTTCACCCAAATGGGTGCCGAAGGGGTCAACTGGGTAGGGCAGGCGCCGTTTACCAGTGAAAAGCATGTCTTTGTAAACCTGGGTGATGGTACCTATTTCCACTCCGGTATTTTGGCGATTCGCGCTTCCGTGGCTGCCAAGGTCAATATCACTTACAAGATCCTGTTTAACGATGCAGTCGCCATGACCGGCGGCCAGCCCCACGATGGTGAGTTGGCTCCAGATATGATCTGTCGCCAAGTTTTGGCGGAAGGGGTTCAGAAAGTTGTCCTGGTGATGGATAACCCGGATAAATACAAGGGTGCGCTGTCCTTCCCCAGTGAAGTTGAAATTCATCACCGGGATTACTTGCCTGTTGTAATGGATGAGTTGCGTGAGGTTGAAGGTTGTACCGTTATTATTTACGACCAGACCTGTGCCACTGAACTGCGCCGCAAACGCAAGCGCGGGCTACTGCCTAAAGCCGAGGGGCGCCCCTTCATTAACGAGCTGGTGTGTGAAGGCTGTGGGGACTGCGTCCAGCAGTCGAGCTGTATCGCTGTTGAGAAAGTGGAAACGGCGCTGGGCGATAAACGCAGGGTGAACCAAACCGGCTGCAACCAGGATATGTCCTGCGTTAACGGCTTCTGCCCCTCATTTGTCACGGTGAAGGGTGGCAATATTGCCAAGGGCGCCGGGGTAGGTGACGTGTTGCGAACTGAAGCGGCCAAGTTGCCTTCGCCACAGCTTCCGGGCTTACAGCAGCCGTATAACTTCCTGGTTACCGGCGTTGGCGGTACGGGTGTAGTGACCATTGGCGCCTTGCTAGCGATGGCGGCACATATCGAGGACAAAGCGTGCAGCACCCTTGATCAGACGGGATTGGCTCAGAAGGGCGGAGCGGTTTACTCCCATATTCGCTTTGCGGCTGCGCCCGAGTCTTTGCAGGCGGTACGTATTTCCGACGGTCGTGCCGATGCCTTAATGGCCTGTGACCTGATTGCAGCCGGCAATGTGGCAGCTTGTTTGGTTAAACTGGATAAATCGCACAGTCGCGCGGTAGTGAATACCCACTTGAGCCCAACGGCGGCAACGGTTCTCGGGCGTGAGGATGTCCACTCACCGCAAGCGGTATTGGATACGGTGAGTGGCGCGGTTAATGAGCTCAGCTCTGTAGAAGCGCATCGCCTGACCAAGGCAGCTCTGGGAGATACGCTTGCCGCCAACATTTTTATGCTCGGCTACGCCTGGCAGAAAGGGTTGATTCCGCTAACTGAAGCCTCCCTACTGGAAGCGATCCGCTTAAACGGTGTCGCTGTGGAAGGTAATCTGCAGGGATTTGCTGCAGGGCGGTTGGCGGCAGAAAATCGCAACGCTCTGGACAAACTGTTAACCCACGAAAAAGTTGCAGTAGAAGTACCACAAACTCTTGAAGCGATCGTGGCTCACCGGGTGGGGCACCTCACCGGTTATCAAAATGCGGACCTTGCCGAGCGTTACCGCAGTTTGGTCGATACGGTGAAATCTGCTGAGATCTTAAAAGTGCCCGGGAACGTGCAGTTGGCTGAGGTGGTTGCGCGCAATTATGCAAAGTTGCTTGCCTATAAGGATGAGTACGAGGTGGCCCGCCTATACACCGATAGCCGCTTTATCGAATCGCTAAAAGAGAACTTCAGTGGTGACTTTACCCTGGAGTTCAATTTGGCTCCCCCGTTATTGGCGCGCTTCGATAAAGGCTTGGGGCGTCCCCGCAAAATGAAATTTGGCGGTTGGATGTACAAGGCATTTGGTGTTTTGGCGAAGCTGAAGTTCTTGCGCGGATCGGCGCTTGATATTTTTGGCTATACAGCTGAGCGAAAAATGGAGAGGGCACTGATTAGCGAATATGAAGAATTGGTTAAGAAAGTTCTGGGCCAATTAAATTCGCAGAATCACGCTGCTGCTGTTGAGCTACTTCAATACCCGGATATCATCCGGGGCTACGGCCCGGTGAAGGAGGCCAATATTGAGAAAGCGAAAGAACAGCGAAATATCGCATTAAATCGATTTGAACACCCGGTTCGGGATATAAAACTATCAGCTGAGGTTGAGGTTTTTGACCCAGCTAAGGCACAGCAAGTAGGTTAATTGCCCGTTTGATAAAGTGGCTCAAGGACTGTCTTGAGCCACTTTATAATCCCCTACCAAACCCCTTGTAGTCGTATGGCGAATTGGTTGGTTTTGTCTCCAGTAAAATCGTTGTCGCCTAGGGTGATGTTCATCATTACCCGAACTTTGGGGTTGAAGTAATAGTTTACCCCTAACGTGAGATTACTTGCTCGTAGCTGGTGGAAATTGCGGTTTTCTATAGTTTGGTATCTTGCGGCAACTTCCCATGCGCCTTCTGGGGGGGATGGTTTAATTGACTTAAAAACCCCTTTCTTGTCGTCATATGGTTTGTGCTGCCCGGTAATTGCCCAGCTTCCCAAAATGTACCAGGAGTGAACATCCTGCCCGCCAATAAAGCACCCGGTGATAGGGTCACAGAAAAAATTCGGAGGCAAACCGAAAAACTCTTCATAGACCAATTCTGAGAGATATATTTTTCCTGAAAAGTGCCCGTAGGCGTATTCCGCCTGACCAAATAAGGGACCGTAGGTTGCAGCCAGCTCGAAACCGGTAATATTGACCCGCCCCCCACCGTCGCCGAGAAAAAATTCATCGTCACCAAAATCGCCAAAAAAATTAACTGATCCACCAGGTGAGATGGCTATAAGTTGCTCTGGCCCCCGCCGGCCCGCATAGGCGACCTCAGCAATAATATCAGGTGTATCTTGGTTAGCTTTTTCGTAACTACGGGATACACCCAGGTGAACGGTTGATATGGAGTCGCTGATTGGAGCCCAGGTTAATCGAGTTGCGGCGCCAAACCCCGAATTGCGTGGGTCACCGGGGTTTCGCAAGTTGAACAGGGTAAAACCGAAGGTATGGCAGCACCATTGTTTATCCCATTTGATCCCCTGTAAGTAGCCTCGTCCGTCGTAAATACCTGCAGAGCTGGAAAATGCTCGCTCCATAAGTACGAGGTCGTTTGAGCTGGTTAGTTGACTCATTGATCGACTGGGTTTGAAATTGCCAATAGTCAACTTTCCTGTATAGAACTTTGTACTTAAATAAACGTCACGCAACCCTGCGGTTCCACTAGTGGCAAAGTCTCTCTGAAGTTTGTATTCCCATTCCCAGATTTTGCCCCTCATTGTCAACCTAACCCGACGGAAGTCTGTTGTATTGACCGGATCTTCTAGGTCTTTGTCAAAAATGTATGTATCGAAGTGAATCCTTCCGCCGAGTTGTGCGGAGAAATCCCCATCGTCAGAGACAATTTTCAGTCCGCCCTTTGTCTCGGCTTCATCAGCAATAGCCGGGAAGCTAAATAAAAGAATTGATATGGCACAGTATGCTCCCCAGCATTTCATCGGACGCCTCTAGTTGAGAGTTGTCATTGGTCACGGGAAAAGTGCTATTCGAGTTTAGCAATAGAAAAGACTTTGGACGGGGAGGGGGGATGGGACGGCGCAGAAAATCTGCGCCGAGGGTTACTGGGCAGTGATTAAAGGCGTTCTAATTTGTAACCAGTGTCGCCTAGAAACTCGATAACACTGCGTTCGCCCACCAAGTGGCCAGCGCCGACAATGACAAACAGAGACTGGTAGTTTGGCCCCTTAAGGGCAATTTTCTCAGCCATCCTTTCATTGCGATTAAAAAAAAGTGTGTCATAGAGCGGCTTATATTCAGGGTTTTCAGTTAGGCCGTCGAGGATAATAAGGCGATTCAAAGCTTCTTCATCTCCTCGCTTCCATGCGCTGGTAAGTTTGGGTAAAAAGGTTGAAATATCCCCGATTTGCTCAAGGGTTTGCTGGAAGAGGAGCGCTGGGTTGTCGAGGTCATTTAACATCTTGAATTGTTGCAAGACACCTTCCAACTCCAGAACGGATTTCCCATCCTTTTTTGCTTTTTGTAAAAAGTGCCGATCAATGCCTAGTTCTGGATTGAGGCCGTGGGCTTGCATCTCAATCATGCTCATAGAGATCATGGCTATGGCGGGACGCTGCCGGATAAACATAGCCTCGGGCATACTACGCTTGTGCATCCACGACTTTAGTTGGCTGTATATCGCGGGTGGAAGTTCGTCTTTTAAAGTTCGCTCACCTTGGTAGATAGACTCCATCATGATTCGCTGCTGTAACAGGCTGTCGCCTTCTGCAGCGAGAATGTCAGCCTCGACGGCAATAGCATCACTATTGGAGTAGGCTTGTTCAATTTTTGATCTTAGAGGGTAGAAGTCCTCAGTTGCCAAGTGAATCGAGCCTAATAAGTAAACGGTTTTATTATCTTTAGTTGCTTTCCAGAAGATGCCTTTATCACTCTCAGCGGCTGAAGCTCCTATTGTTAGTAGAAGCAGTGTAAAGGCGAGAAAGTAACTTATTTGTCGCTGAAGCATTGTCGGGTCCCTGAGTAATTTGCCTTTGCAAATACTATCACTAACACCTTCAGGTGCCAGAGGGGCTTTTAGGCATCAAGTCACTGACTTGTAAATTAGTGATGATTTACTGGGAAATTATCCTATAGGAAGTCAAAATAGACCTTTTGGTCTGTTTCACGGAAGTCAAATTGAAAGTTGTACAGTTTTTGCCCAGCCTAGAGCCTGGGATCACAGCAACTCTTGCGCTTGAGTTTGCAAATGAACTGGTCAAAAAAGGCCACGAGTCCCTGGTGATTTCTACTGATGGACCATTGGAGGCGCGGTTTCGTTTGCACGGTAGTGACTTTATCAGCTTTCCAAAAATCAGTGAGTCAATCTGGTCTTTGCGGCACAAATCCCGCCTACGTAAGATTCTCGCAAGGTTGCAACCGGATATTGTCTATACCCATGGTCGCTCAACGGCTTTTCTAGCTTGGCGCGCCTTAAAGAGTGATCCAGCTACAAGTCGCCCTAAGCTGGTGCCGCTCGTAGATCAAGATTTTCCCAACAGTTATTTTAATAAAGGTATGCTGTCAGGAGATGGAATTATCGCAAGCTCCCGAGGGGTTGCAGAGAACCTGAAGAAGTCCTCCCCCAAAACTGCAGAAGACTCGATAGAGGTTATTTATCACGGTATCAATATTCGCGAGTTTGATCGCGAAAAACCGGTAGCGAGCCAGTGGCAACTGAAGCTTTTGAATAGCTATCCCCAGCTGGAAGGGAAAAACTGGTGGTTAATGCCTAGCGAAATCTCTGCAAATGGCGGGCAGGAAGAATTTCTACATATGTTGGCCCAGGCTGCGGTACAAAGAGATGATATTCACGGAGTGATTGTAGGAACTTTAGTCGAAAATGATTTGCGCTATCTGAAAAAGCTGGAAGGGCTCGCGCAAGAATTGGATCTCGGTGGCAAGGTAACTTTTCTCGGTGAACGCCGCGATATGCGTGAGTTATATGCGACTTCCCAGTTAGTTTTTCAACTCGCCAGCGAGAAGGATGAGAATGCAAAGTATTCCAAGGAAGCAATGGCGATGGGGCGCCCGGTAGTCGCTTATTCTGGAGGCTGCACGGGTGAGGTTTTACAGAATTATTTTCCTGAAGGATTGGTGGAGCGAGGTGATATTAAATCTTTAATAGAAACAAGTTTGAATTTGGCGAACAAGCCAAATAACTCGAACCCTCAAGAGTTTAGTTATGCAGCTTCAGCAGGAAAAACCATAGACTTTTTTCAGGGCCTGCTTAATTAAATTTAAAGTAATCTTAGTCGTTAGCAATCTGGAAAGTATTGAAAGATTACACCTCTAAAAGTTAAGGTGCCCGTTCAAAGAGGCGAAATCAAAACCGGGGTTGGGTGTATTGGTTCTAGCGTTCGAAAAATGACTGTACCTTAAAGATAGGACATGGCCTCTGGAAAAACGGTACCCAAGAGCAAAGTGCAGGGCAAAATTTAGTTTGGTGCTCAATCCGATATCACCGAAGTTCTTTTGGCTTAAGTAGGATGCCCCTGCACCTGCTTCAGCAAATCCACCCTGCAAATCACTCCGGGGGTACCAGCGCAAAATAGGTTTAATTTCGAAAATATTTTGCTGCTGTTTCTCACTTTGATGCTCAATTCGCATATGGGAGTAACTGCCTTGCCCCCACCATTGAAGTGAATTATTGCCGAGACTAAATGAAAGCAGTAAATGGGAGTAGCTAAATCCAGCCATTTCTGAGGCTGAGATAGAGCGATACTGCATCAACTCATTCCCAAGTCCTTTACCTGCACTTGCAATGAATTCGGATTCTGCATGGGTGGGCGGAGTAAGGAAGAGTCCGCCGGCAAAAAAATAGGCACAGTATTTAAAAACACTGCACTTATCGTTAAAAACCACTGGTTTACGCATATCTTCGCGGTACTAACTGATAGAGCTGTTTTAAAGACTAGTGGGAAAGGCTTCGATGGCAAGCTCTCCAAAGAGGCTTGCCATCGACTTCTTCCTTTTCTAGCGCCACTGCCGCTTCAGTTGTCGAAGTGCGTCAGAATGCAGTTGTCTCGCGCGCTCCTGGCTAAGCCCCAATTGCTCCCCAATAACTCGAAAAGAGCAGTCCTTGTCAGAAATTAATCCATACCTCAAGTTGAGGACTGTCCTTTGTCGTGCAGGGAGGCGGGCAACAGCTTCACGGAGACGTTGAGCTAGCTCTTGGTTGGTTACAAGCTCATCCGTATTGTAAAGCTCATCAGCAGGTGCGTAGTCCAGTCTGGTGCTGCTCTGGTCATCTGCAACCGGGTCATCGAGAGACCCTGTTGGTCCTGGGAGTTTTAATAAGCTTTGGATTCTCTCAATATCTAGTCCTGTGTGGCGGGCTAGATTGTCATCGGATGCAGGTTGTCCCTGAGCGCGGACTTCACCAATGGCTCTGTAAATCGCTCTTAAATCATCCTGGACATTGGCTGGTTGTCGGACAAGATCTTCGTTGCGTCTTAAGGCTAACTGAATCTCTTGCTGGATCCACCAGTAGGCATAGGTGGAAAAGCGGTATCCCATTTGCGGCTTGAACCGCTCAATAGCTTTCATTAATCCAACATTGCCTTCTTGAATTAAATCGATAAAGGGAACGGATGGATTGCGAAAGCGTTTTGCGATGGCAATAACCAGGCGCAGATTACATTGGATTAGTTTTTTCCTCTGTTTTTGAAAGCGCTGTAGGAGCCCGGTCAGCCTGCTGCGACCGCGCCTATCTAGGAAATTGCTGGTAAGCAGGATTTCGGTGTGGGCAATTATAAGTCCATGGTCGTAGGCGCCTGTACTTCCGCGCTGCTCCACTCCTTCGCTGCGTAGTTGGACCAACTCGGTGCCGCTCTCCTGAAGGTTGGAAATGAGCTTTTCTTCCAGGTCGCGCAATAGACAGGTGGTGCTGTGCTCCTCCTCCGGAGTTAATAGCTCAAGCCTGTAAAGGTGCTTGAGATAGCTCTGCATTGGGGTGGTACCGCTCTCGGAGAGGGTGTCACCCGCTGCGTGAATCTCTTCCGTGTCAGGGTCTCGCTCGACTTGAGGGTCGGGCTCGCTGGCGCCCTGGCAGGAGTCAGAGAGTGGTTCGCCTGTATCCTTCAGCCATTCTTCATCCCTTGAGTAAAAATGTTCTCGGGACAAGTGCTTAAACCTTTGTTGGCTGTGTAAGTGCTACACGCTATTGAAAGCTCTTCAGGCGTTGGTGGCGCCTATTACCTCTTCACTATAGATGAGTGCTGAGAAAACCGCTGGGATCAGGTGTGACTGGAAGGTTGCATAATGCTTGTAAGGGGCGACTGGAGGGGGGGGGGGTACTAGAGTTGTACCCGCCATAAATACGACTGTTTATTTAATGCGCTTTACCCGGAGTTTGCGGCCTCCGTCAGCAGGCTTCATAAAGAAGGAGCCCAGTAAGGCTCTCTCTATGATTACTGAGTCACCGACTTTCCAAAATACTCTACTTGAATCATTCTGTTTCCACAGTTGACCATTATCGAGTGTAATGAATCTCTTTTCGTGGGCACCGATATGAATATCTACTATCTTGGCGTCAATTTTTTGGGGTGCCTCTTCACTTATAAGCTTTTGCTCGTATCCAAACGCTACAGCTGCCTGGTGTTCTAAAGAGGCTGCGACTTGATCATAACAAGCGAGGCGGTTATCCCGGGGTTCAATCCCTGCACATGATTTGATTTGATTTGTGATTGACTCCGCGAACACGGAGGGAGCAAGGAGTACAAAGATGACAAAAATAAATGGTACTTTCATAGCTCGAAACGTTGACTTATTTACTAGTTATGAAATGGATTCTGCCATTGAAGTTGCAACTGGACAAATAGATTTGAGGAATAGCTCACACTTTTCTAATGGGCAAAATGAAAAAATTTGTGGCGAAATGTGTTTTGCCTAGATGTGGAGATATCTGGGAGTAGGGCGCTAAGAAAGTGAAATACATAAAACTATCAATTTTATAGTAACTATAGGCTTAGGCTATCTGGGGGTGGAAAAATGAAGGGGTTGCTAACACCTGCAGCACTGTTTGCTGTTGTGGTTGGGTACGAGGGGATAAGCCTTGCGGTATCTGATCGATCTGCAGCTTATGCTGTGGGGGTCGCGCTTAGTGAGCGGGATGAACAGTCCGTTGACTACAACCAGTACTCGGGAGATGCTCAAGATATAGAGCTGTTTGATGGCTCCAATATGATGGAGTTTGAAGGCGATGTATTTGCCGATGCTCCCGAGCATATGCCTCCAATTGGAGAGGGGGCGGACTCAAAAGACAGTGATGACAAGGGCTTCGGTGAGTAGCTATCAAGTGCAATGCCAATAAGGCTTACATGGACAAGTACCCGAGACCGAAGCCCGGATTCTTGTCCAGGAGACGGGGTCTCTATTTCTTCTGGGCGCTAAAATGCTTCCCGCTTACGCCGTTACTGTCTCTACCCATTAAATAGAGGTAGGTGGGCATAATATCTTCTGCAGAGGTTACCGACTGTGGGTTTTCTGCTGGGTAGGCAGTTGCTCGCATTGTTGTACGGGTTGCCCCTGGGTTTAGGGAGTTGACCCGGGTATTGGAAACCCCTTCCAGTTCATCGGCGAGTACCTGCATCAATCCTTCAGTGGCAAACTTCGATACTGAATAGGCCCCCCAATAGGCTCTCCCTTTAACCCCAACGCTGGAGCTTGTAAAGACAACAGAGCCTGCTTCTGATTCCTCTAGCAGAGGCAGCATTGCTTTTGTTAGCCCAAACGCTGCATTAACATTCACCTGCATTACTTGTTGCCAAGTGTTGAAATTGTAATTGCCTATAGGGGTGCGTTGCCCGAGTAGGCCGGCATTGTGCAGGAGTCCATCCAGGCGGCCAAACTCGTTGCGAATAGCTTCTGCGAGGCTCTCGAAATCCTCTATTTTTGCCGCACCCAGGTCCATGGGGAAAATAGCCGGCTGTGGTCCGCCGGCAGTCTCGATTTCGTCATAGACCGCTTCTAGCTTGGGGGTTGTACGGCCTAGCAAAATTACTGTCGCCCCGTGAGCAGCA
Source organism: Microbulbifer maximicatervae (SeqCode) (assembly GCF_052467825.1). Classification (NCBI taxonomy): domain Bacteria; kingdom Pseudomonadati; phylum Pseudomonadota; class Gammaproteobacteria; order Cellvibrionales; family Microbulbiferaceae; genus Microbulbifer; species Microbulbifer maximicatervae (SeqCode). The sequence goes on along the minus strand of NZ_CP174327.1, from coordinate 4,973,133 downwards.
AAAGTCTTTGCTGCAGTTTTACCTATGCCATCTCCGGCACCGGTGATAAGAATAATTTTGCTCTTTAATAGGTCGGAGGGCGCTTGATAGTCGCCAACAAAGTCTGACATGAAATATCCCGATACTGTCACCGGGCTTGGGTGCCCGGTATTACTTCAAGTTTCAAAAATAGTGTTGTTCTAGAAGGGGCCAAATTTCATTGGCGGAATTTACCAGGTGGTCTGCCCCCCAATTGGCGGGGTTATCTGTAGAGTCAATATAACCATACCCGCAAGCGATAGTCGGCATACCAGCCTTTTGTCCGGCGATGATATCGCGCTTGTGGTCGCCGATATAAATTGCTTCAGCGGGCGCGCAACCAATCTGGCTGCAGGCTAAAAATAGGGGCTCGGGGTCCGGCTTGGATTTGCTGACGTGGTCAGGGCAAACAATTGCAGAGGCTGGCGGTAGATGGGTAAAGGCTTCCATCAGAGGAGTGGTGTAGGCCTCCGGTTTATTGGTGACAATCCCCCAGGGAAGGTTTTTTTCAACCAGGTTGTCGAGCAGGTTGTCGATACCGGGGAAAGTGGTCGTCTTCTCTGCAAGATGTGCCAGGTAGAGGTCCAGTAACCTTTGCAGTAATCCTGGGAAGGCGGGGTCACCTTCTTCTTTGTTAAACCCCAATGTGACCAGCGCCCTGGAACCATTGGATACAGTTCCCCGGATCGTCTCGTCAGGCAGTGGAGGTAACTGTTCCTGTTGGCGCAGTTGATTTAATACAACAATAAAATCTGGCGCTGTATCAAGCAGGGTACCATCCAGGTCAAATAAAACGGCTTTCATTTTGCAGTTCACTTATTCTGGTTTGCTGGCATACATCAAATAATTGACGTCGACATCCCGGGGGGTCAATTTGTAGCTTCGGGTAACCGGGTTATAAGTCATACCGGTTATATCGTGCGCTTCCAGGGACTCATCGCGCAGCCAGGCGCCCATTTCTGAGGGGCGGATAAACTTACTGTATTCATGAGTGCCCTTGGGCAGTAAGCGTAGGACATATTCTGCTCCGACTACGGCAAACAGCCACCCTTTGGGGGTGCGGTTGATCGTAGAGAAAAATAGCTTGCCGCCAGGTTTTACAAGTTTCGCGCAGGCGCGAATGACAGAGGACGGGTCTGGTACATGCTCAAGCATCTCCAGGCAGGTAACAATATCAAAGCTCTCGGGCGCTTCTTCTGCCAGTTCCTCTACTGCCACTTTGCGATAATTGACGCTGACGCCACTTTCTAGGGCGTGGAGTTTGGCGACATTGAGTGGGGCTTCCCCTAGATCGATACCAGTGACATCGGCTCCCCTCTGCGCCATGGCTTCAGCCAGGATGCCGCCACCGCAGCCCACATCGAGGAGCTTCTTACCGGCAACCGGAGCATACCCGTCAATGTAATTTGCACGCAGTGGATTGATTTCGTGTAGTGGTTTGAACTCGCCTTCCTTGTCCCACCAGCGGCTGGCAAGTTGCTCAAATTTGGCGATTTCTGAGGGATCTACATTGCTCATGAACTTCTCTGCAAACTCCGTCGCTCGTAACCGGCATTTTTCAGTGATTGGGCCGGAATCAGTTATCTAGCGTAAATTTCCGCTGATTCTATCACGCCATATTTGCGCCCGCTGGATAACCTCAGTTTCGTTTAAGGTTTGTAGCTGGCGCTCCTTTAAAAGTTGTCGCCCGGCGACCCAGACATCGCTGACATTGTGTCCTCCGTTGGCATAAATCAACTGGGACACTGGGTCATGCAAAGGCTGCTGTTCTAGACCGCCGAGATTGATAGCTGCAATGTCTGCGCTTTTACCTACCTCCAGGCTTCCGGTTATATCTTCAATTCCCAGTGCTTTGGCTCCGTTGATGGTCGCCATGCTCAGTGTCTGATGCGCGGGTAGGGCTGTTGCGTTCCCGCTAACAGCTTTTGCCAGTAGTGCGGCTGTGTTGGCTTCGGAGAACAGGTCTTGGGTGTTATTGCTCGCAGCGCCATCGGTGCCAAGGGATACGTTGATGCCCGCTTCCAGCATGTCATAGGCTGGGCAAAAGCCTGAGGCGAGCTTGAGATTAGATGATGGGCAGTGAGAAACATGGGCGCCACTTGAACTCACTAGCTCAATGTCTCGTTGATTAGTGGCCACCATATGTACACAAAGTGTCTGCGGCCCCAGCAGCCCAAGGCGGAATAGCCGTTCGGTGGGCCGCTCTCCATTAGCGTTCAGGGCGCTTTCAACTTCAGCGTGGGTCTCGTGGAGGTGCATCTGCATGGGGATCTGCGCTTCGGCAGAGCAGACTGCAATTTTCTCCAGTGTTTTATCCCCCACGGTGTAGGGGGCGTGGGGTGCAAATACCACCTCAATTCGATCGTGCGCACGGTAATCATCGCGTAACGCCAATCCTTTGTGTAGGGCCTCGTCGCTATTGCGGCTCCAGGGGGTTGGGGCATCCAGCACGGGGAAGGCGATATGGGCCCTGATTCCGCTCTCCCGCGCAGCAATGGCGACGGCTTCCGGGAAGAAGTACTGATCAGAAAAAGTAGTAGTACCTGAGCGCAGCATCTCGGCAATCGCTTGCCGGCTGCCGTCAGCTACAAATTGCGGACCGACCCAGCGTTGCTCTGTCGGCCAGATGTGCTGCTCCAGCCATTCTTTAAGGGGGCGGTCATCAGCGTAGCCGCGTAATAGCGTCATGGGCGCATGGTTGTGAGTATTAATTAACCCTGGAATTAGTGCGTGTTGCCCCAGGTCGACTTCATCTGTTGCCTGAAAACGAATTGAGGCCTCAGCTGTGGGTACCAGGGCAGAGATTTTGCCCTTTTCTATTGCGAGCGAACAATTTTCGTACACTTTTTTCTCGGGTACGACGGGTATGATCCAGCGTGCGTGGATCAGGGTATCGACAGCTTGTTGCATGAGGACTTATCTGGTGGCTGCTGTGGGGGTGTTTTACTGTAGCCGCAGTCAATGGGGGCGACAACTGTGGTTTGTGCCGCAGTTGGATATCTCCGAGTCCTGCGGCTCCAAACATCTCAAACTATGGTAGAATCGCCCGCTTATCCCGGGCACAGTACGTACGCCCGCGCTATAAAAGGAACGCCGTAAGCCATGGGCGAATTAGCCAAAGAAATCTCTCCGATTAATATCGAAGAAGAACTCAAGCAGTCTTATCTCGACTATGCCATGAGCGTGATTGTCGGGCGCGCACTGCCGGATGTACGCGATGGCCTCAAGCCGGTACACCGCCGCGTGCTTTACGCGATGAGCGAGCTTAAAAACGACTGGAATAAACCTTACAAGAAATCAGCGCGTGTCGTTGGTGATGTAATCGGTAAGTATCACCCGCACGGAGACACTGCGGTCTACGACACTATTGTGCGTATGGCGCAGCCGTTTTCTATGCGTTACACCTTGGTAGATGGCCAGGGTAACTTCGGTTCTATCGATGGTGACAGTCCAGCTGCCATGCGATACACCGAAATTCGTATGGATAAGTTGGCCCACGAGCTGCTGTCCGATCTCGATAAAGAAACTGTTAATTTTGTCGATAACTACGATGGTTCCGAGCAAATGCCGGAGGTGTTGCCTTCGCGTGTGCCGAACCTCTTGGTCAATGGTTCCTCCGGTATTGCGGTGGGCATGGCCACCAATATCCCTCCCCATAACCTGGGTGAGGTGATCAAGGCTTGTCTGGCTCTGATCAATAATTCCGAGTTGACCGTCGACGACCTGATGGAGTACATCCCCGGGCCGGACTTCCCCACGGGCGCCATCATCAATGGCCGCGCCGGTATTCTCCTTGCTTACCGCACTGGCCGTGGGCGCATTTATGTCCGTGCCAAAGCAGATGTGATCCGCGATGACAAGACCAATCGCGAAACCATCATCATTACTGAGATCCCCTTCCAGTTGAATAAAGCGCGCTTGATCGAGCGTATTGCCGAACTGGTGAAAGAGAAAAAGATCGAGGGTATCTCTGAGCTGCGCGACGAGTCCGACAAAGACGGCTTGCGCGTAGTGATTGAGCTTAAGCGGGGAGAGCTGGGTGATGTGGTTCTGAATAACCTCTATTCCCAGACCCAGCTGGAAAGCGTCTTCGGTATCAATATGGTGGCCCTGGTCGATGGCCAGCCCAAGGTATTGAACCTCAAAGAGCTGCTCGAGCACTTTATTCGCCACCGCCAGGAAGTCGTTACCCGCCGTACGGTCTACCTGTTGCGCAAAGCCCGCGAGCGCGGTCATATTCTGGAAGGTCTGGCGATTGCCATCGCCAATATCGATCCGGTAATCGAGCTGATCAAATCTTCCGCCACACCGGCAGATGCCCGCGAGGCGTTGCTGGCTAAAGGCTGGCCTGTGGGCAATGTACAGCAGTTCCTGGAGCGGGCTGGTGCTGATGCCTGCCGTCCAGATGATCTGCCGCAAGAATTTGGTTTGCGCGACGATTCTTACTACTTGTCCCCGGCCCAGGCTCAGGCAATTCTCGAATTGCGCCTGCACCGCCTGACGGGCATGGAGCACGACAAGCTGCTGGCAGAATACCAGGATCGACTGGAGCAGATTGCTGAATATCTGCATATCCTCGGCAGCTTCGAGCGTCTGATGGAAGTGATCCGTGAAGAGTTAGAGCAGCTGTCAAAGGACTTTAACGATGAGCGTCGTACCGATATCGTTGCGTCTCGCCAGGATCTGACTGTTGAAGACCTGATTACCCCGGAAGACAAGGTAGTAACTATCTCCCACGGCGGTTACGCCAAGAGCCAGCCTCTGACCGATTACCAGGCCCAGCGCCGTGGTGGTATGGGTAAATCTGCGACCCAGGTAAAAGACGAGGACTTCGTCGAGCATCTATTGATCGCCAACTCCCATGACACCCTTCTGTGCTTCTCCAATAAGGGCAAGGTGTACTGGCTGAAAGTCTACGAAGTGCCCACCGCTGGCCGAGCCTCCCGTGGTCGCCCAATGGTTAATATGCTGCCCCTGGAAGAGGGTGAACGTATCAGCAGCATGATGCCGGTGTCCGAGTACGACGAAAATCACTTTATCTTCTTCACCACTGCCAATGGCACCGTGAAGAAAACCCCCCTCACCGCTTTTGCCCGCCCCCGCAGTGTTGGTTTGCGTGCAATTGAGCTGGAGGAGGGCGATCGCCTGGTAGCCACTGCGATTACCGATGGTGAGCGCGATGTAGCGCTGTTTACCAGCGCCGGTAAGGCAGCGCGCTTCTCCGAGTCCAATGTGCGCTCTATGGGCCGTGTTTCCCGTGGTGTTCGCGGTATTCGTATGCAGGAAGGTCAGCAGGTTATCGCTATGGTTATCCCTGAAGAGGGTGGCTCTGTGATGATGGCTACTGAGAATGGTTACGGTAAGCGCACAGCTATCAGCGAATTCCCCACCAAGGGACGCGGTACCCAGGGTGTTATTGCGATCGCGGAAAGTGAACGTAACGGTGCTTTGGTTGGGGCCTGTCAGGTGCACCCAGGTGAGGAGATGATGTTGATCTCCGACCAGGGCACTCTGGTGCGTACCCGTGTTGATGAAGTGTCTGTACTTGGGCGCAACACGCAGGGGGTGCGAGTGATTCGCCTGAAGACTGGCGAGAAGTTGGTTGGTCTCGGTCGCATTGAAGAGACCGAGGATGACGGTGAAGAAAACGGTGGGGAAGAGTGACCCACCGCTCCAGACGACTAAGAAAGGCTGCGTTTATCGCGGCCTTTCTTGCCTTTGGCTCCCACGAAAAACGCTAAAGGCGCGATATCTATCCCTATGAATGGCAATTTGTGCGTAGACACATCTAGTTGTATTTGAAACCTTTTTTGTATTGTGGAAATCAGCTCATGAGGAAGTTTAATTTCTGTGCAGGCCCTGCCGCTTTACCGCAGCCCGTACTGGAGCAGGCGCAAAGGGAGTTGCTCGATTGGCAAGGGCTCGGTTGCTCTGTAATGGAGGTCAGCCACCGCTCTCCAGAGTTTGTTGAGGTAGCTGAGCGGGCCGAACAGGACCTCCGCGATCTGCTCAGTGTGCCGAGCAACTACAAAGTGTTGTTTCTTCAGGGCGGGGCAACTGGGCAGTTCAGTGCTGTGCCCTGGAATCTTCTCGGTGCTGGCTCTACCAAAGCTGAATTCATTCATTCCGGTAGTTGGGCGGCCAAGGCGATCAAAGAAGCTCGTCGTTACGGTGAAGTAAATGTGGTCGCATCCAGTGAGGATCGAAACTTCAGCTATGCACCTGCAGCAGACAGCTGGCAGTCGAGTGGGGATGCGGCTTATTTCCACTATACCCCTAACGAGACGATTGGCGGTGTTGAGTTTGGCTATGTGCCGGAAGTGGAGTGCCCGCTAGTGGCGGATATGTCCTCAACTATTTTGTCTCAACCGATTGAGGTGGAAAAGTTCGGCGTTATCTATGCCGGTGCGCAGAAAAATATTGGCCCCTCAGGTATCGCTGTAGCTTTGATTCGAGATGATTTACTCGATCGCTCACTGGAAAATGTTCCTCGCAGTTTGAGCTGGAAGGTGGCGGCAGAAGCGGGCTCTATGGATAACACGCCACCTACTTTCGCTTGGTACTTATCTGGTCTTGTCTTCCAGTGGTTGAAAGATCAGGGGGGTGTTGATGCGATGGCTGAGCAGGCCGATGCTAAATCTAAAATGCTGTACGACTTCCTCGACAGCAGTGACTTTTTCTCCAGTCCGGTTGAGGAGGGAAGTCGCTCCCGCATGAATGTGCCCTTTGTGTTGGCTGACGACCGCTTGGATAAGCAGTTTTTGATTGAGTCAGAAGAAGCGGGTTTGTTGAGCTTAAAGGGGCACCGCTCTGTGGGTGGTATGCGGGCGTCGCTATATAACGCCGTTCCCATGGAGGCAGTGGAAGCGCTTGTGGCATTTATGGCGGATTTTGAAGCGCGTAAGGCTTAGGTGGTTAATTTAATCTTGATGATTTCTAGAGAAAGTAGATAAACGAATGGCAGAGGAAACTGTGAGTGGCGACCAGCGACTGCTGGAGCTGCGCAATCAGATCGACAGTATTGATGGAGAGATTGCTCGCTTAATTAGTGAGCGGGCTCGCTGCGCCCTGGAGGTTGCAGAGGTTAAGAAAGCTACTGGCGAGGATGCTCTCTATTATCGGCCGGAGCGTGAAGCACAAGTGCTGCGCAAGGCTATGGAGCGCAATAATGGTCCGCTGACTGATGAAGAGATGGCGCGACTGTTTCGCGAAATTATGTCGGCCTGCCTGGCCTTGGAAGAGCCTGTCAAGGTGGCCTACCTGGGCCCTGAGGGTACCTTTACCCAGCAGGCGGCATTAAAGCACTTCGGCAACTCTGCCCAGAGCCGGCCGCTGGCGGCAATTGATGAAGTTTTCCGTGAGGTAGAAGCAGGTGCCGTCAGTTACGGTGTAGTGCCGGTAGAAAACTCTACCGAAGGGGTGATCAATCACACCCTGGATAACTTTATGCACTCTAACCTGAGTATCTGCGGTGAGGTGGAGCTGCGTATCCATCATCACTTGATGATCTCAGATGTAACGCGCCCAGAGTCAATCACTCGTATTTATTCCCATGCGCAGAGTCTGGCGCAGTGCCGCAAATGGCTTGATGCTCATTATCCCAATGTGGAGCGTGTTGCAGTTGCCAGCAATGCGGATGCGGCCAAGCGCGTTAAGGGTGAGTGGAATGCTGCGGCGATAGCTGGCGATATGGCAGCGGAACTCTACGGGTTGAAGGTGCTGTCGGAGAAAATAGAAGATCGCCCGGATAATTCCACCCGCTTCTTGATTATTGGTACCCAGCAAGTGCCTGCGAGTGGGGATGATAAGACCTCATTGATGGTATCAATGCGCAATGAGCCAGGTGCTCTGCACGATCTCCTGGAGCCGTTTCGTCGCTACAGTGTCGATTTGACTCGGGTAGAGACCCGGCCATCGCAGTCTGGCAATTGGACCTATGTGTTCTTTATCGATTTTAGCGGCCACCGCGATACCCAGGGAATTGCCGAGGCGCTAAAAGAGGTTGGAGGCTGTGCCTCAGATCTGAAAGTGCTGGGTTCCTACCCTCGCGGAGTGCTGTGATGGCGCAAGCTCAAATTGGCCGACTGCTGGTTGTTGGGATCGGTTTAATTGGGGGGAGTTTTGCCCTTGCACTGAAAGCTGCTAGGGCTTGCCGAGAGGTTATCGGGGTCGCTCTGGAAGAGAGTGTCTGCGATGAAGCCAGGGCGCTCGGTATTGTTGATCGGGCCAGCACCAGTCTAGAGCTGGTATTGCCGCAGCTGGAGCCGGGCGATTTGGTGTTTGTGGCTGTGCCGACACTGGCGATTGAGTCTGTATTCGCGCAGCTTAAAGAACACCTGCCGGCGGGAGTCACTGTGACAGATGGCGCCAGCGTAAAAGGTAGCGTGGTGGCAGCGGCAGAAAAAGTGTGGGGAAGTGCTCCAGATTTTTTGGTGCCAGGGCATCCAATCGCTGGCTCTGAAAAAAGTGGTGTTACCGCGGCGAGAGATGACCTCTATAGGGATCACCGCATTATCCTGACGCCGCTTGCGAATACAGGGGCTGCTCATTTGCAGCTCGTGGAGCGAGCATGGCAGGCCGTGGGAGCTGAGCCCCTGACAATGTCAGTGGAGGAGCACGACGAGGTTCTGGCTGCTACGAGCCATCTTCCCCATGTCATCGCTTTTAGCCTTGTGGACACTTTGGCCCACGATGCGGAAAACGAAAATATCTTCCGTTATGCGGCGGGAGGCTTCCGTGACTTTACTCGTATCGCTTCCAGTGACCCGGTTATGTGGCGAGATATTATGCTCGCCAATCGGGATGCCATCTTAAAGGCCATCGACCTATACAGCCTCAACCTTTCTTCCCTGCGCGACGCTATTGCCTCGGGTGATAGCGCTGCCCTGATGGGGGTTTTTACTCGCGCCAAAGCGGCACGGGATCACTTTACCAAAATGTTGGCAAAACAAGCGTATTCGGAACCTATGCAAGAACAAGAGATTACTTTTATCGTGCAGCCGGGCGAGGCTGTAAATGGCAAGCTCAGGGTGCCGGGGGACAAATCCATGTCGCACCGCTCAATTATGCTGGGCTCCCTGGCCGAGGGAGTTACAGAAGTTGAGGGCTTTCTGGAGGGGGAGGATGCACTGGCAACCCTGCAGGCTTTCCGCGATATGGGGGTCGTAATTGAGGGGCCGGACAATGGTCGGGTTGTAATTCATGGCGTAGGACTTAATGGCTTGCAGGCACCGCCCGGACCGCTATATCTCGGTAACTCCGGGACCTCCATGCGCCTGTTGGCTGGATTGCTTGCCGGGCAGGATTTCGACGTAACACTCACTGGTGATGATTCCCTGTCAAAACGCCCGATGAATCGCGTGGCTAACCCCCTGCGTGAGATGGGTGCAAATATTGAGACTGGCCCGGAAGGTCGTCCGCCGCTTTTGATTAAGGGTAGTAGTGCGTTGAAAGGGATCGATTACCCGCTGCCGATGGCTAGTGCTCAAGTGAAATCAGCGGTATTGCTGGCTGGGCTCTATAGTGAGGGTCAAACGTCTACCGTTGAGCCGGCGCCCACTAGAGATCATACCGAGCGCATGTTGCAGGGCTTTGGTTATAAGGTGGAGCGGGATGGTGCTCAGGCTAAGTTGGTGGGCGGTGGCTCACTGAAATCCTGTCGCATCGATGTGCCTGCCGATATTTCTTCAGCCGCATTCTTTATGGTTGCTGCCGCTATCTCTCCCGGTTCCGATGTTGTGCTGGAGCATGTGGGGATCAACCCCACCCGCGATGGGGTTATCAATATCCTCCGTGCAATGGGCGGCAATGTTGAATTGCTGAATATGCGCGAAGTGGGCGGTGAGCCGGTGGCGGATATTCGTGTTCGCTATGCGCCCTTGAAGGGAATTCGCATCCCTGAGGATCAGGTGCCCCTGGCGATTGATGAGTTTCCCGCATTGTTTGTTGCGGCAGCTTGTGCAGAAGGTGAGACCGTCCTGACTGGTGCGGAGGAGTTGCGGGTCAAGGAAAGTGACCGGATTCAGGCGATGGCAAATGGCTTGATTGCACTTGGGGTAAAAGCTGAGCCAACACCGGACGGTATCGTGATCCAGGGCTGCAAAGAGGGTGTGGTATTTTCTGGAGGCACCGTCGATAGCTTGGGGGATCACCGTATTGCTATGGCGTTTGCAGTGTCATCGCTGCGCGCAAAGGATACAATCCGCATCCTTCGCTGCGCCAATGTGGCGACCTCATTCCCGAACTTTGCCGAACTGGCAACGGGCGCGGGTCTCAAGTTGCAGTTGGCGTGACACGGGCATTCAGGTTTGGGCGGTTGTGGTTCGCTTGAGTGCATCCGCCAGAGATGTTGAGTTGTAAAGAAAATATGAGTGATACAAACGGGTTGCCACCAGTAGTTACCATTGATGGTCCCAGTGGTTCGGGTAAGGGAACCATTGCAAAGCTTTTGGCTGATCGCTTGAGCTTTTCCTTGTTGGACTCCGGGGCCCTTTATCGGGCTGCCGCTTTGGCCGCACTTAATAAGGAGGTTGACCTCTCCAATGACAAGTTGCTGACTGAATTGGCGAAAGACCTCGATGTACGCTTTACCGTGAGTGCCGGTCAGTTGCAGGTGTGGCTGGAAGAGAGTGATGTCACCGCAGATATCCGTATGGAGCGGGTAAGCATGGCCGCGTCCAAGGTCGCGGCAATTCCCGGAGTGCGGGCAGCGCTGCTGCAGCGCCAGCGGGACTTCCGTCAAGCCCCCGGCTTGGTTGCCGATGGTCGGGATATGGGCACTACCGTGTTTCCCGACGCGCCGGTCAAGGTTTACCTAACCGCCAGCGCCGAGGAGCGCGCTAACAGGCGTTTCGCTCAGTTGCAGGATAAGGGGGTTTCTGTTAGCCTCCGCGACCTGCTGGAGGACATCCGTGCCCGAGATGCACAGGATATGAACAGAAAAGCCTCCCCCCTGGCTCCCGCTGAGGATGCGGTTGAGCTGGATAGTACGGGGGTGAGTATCGATGAAGTCCTCCGAAAAGTGCTCGATTTAGTTCAGGACCGTATTTCACCCTGAAGTTCGGGCAGTAAATAGTTTTCTAACGACAGCGGCCGGGATCAGCCAGAATCGCCCGGCCGTTATCGTAATCCGACCCGCGTGCTGGCAGCGCGGTTGGGGTCGCGGCTGGCGGTTGACTAGACTTAACAGTTACCAACGGCTGGACCCAGCACTATAGGTAATGTAATGAGCGAGAGCTTTGCTGATCTATTTGAAGAGAGCCTGAAAAGCGTTGAAATGGCACCGGGCGCAATTGTTACTGGTGTTGTAATCGACGTAGATAAAGACTGGGTTACCGTTCACGCGGGCCTGAAGTCTGAAGGCGTTATCCCTGCTGCACAATTCGCCAACGATAAAGGTGAAGTTGAGCTGCAGGTGGGCGACGAAGTGCAGGTTGCCCTGGAAGCTGTAGAAGACGGTTTCGGTGAAACCCGTCTGTCCCGCGAAAAAGCCAAGCGCGCTGAAGCCTGGAAAATCCTCGACGCAGCTCACGCAGCTGACGAAGTGGTTAAAGGTGTTATCAGCGGTAAGGTTAAAGGTGGCTTTACTGTTGATGTTGCCAATATCCGTGCGTTCCTGCCCGGCTCTCTGGTTGACGTTCGTCCGGTTCGCGACACTGCGCACCTGGAAGGTAAAGAGCTCGAGTTCAAAGTTATCAAGCTGGACTCCAAGCGCAACAACGTAGTTGTTTCCCGCCGCGCCGTTATGGAAGCTGCCACCTCCGAAGAGCGTGAAGCTCTGCTGGAAAGCCTGCAGGAAGGTATGAGCGTCAAGGGTATCGTGAAGAACCTGACCGACTACGGTGCTTTCGTAGACCTGGGCGGTATCGACGGCCTGCTGCACATCACCGATATGGCTTGGAAGCGCATCAAGCACCCGAGCGAGATCGTGAACGTTGGCGACGAGATCGAAGTAAAAGTACTGAAGTTCGACCGCGAGCGCAGCCGTGTATCCCTTGGCCTGAAGCAGTTGGGCGAAGATCCTTGGGTATCCATCAAGCAGCGTTACCCAGAGAACAGCCGCGTGAAGGCGGTTGTAACCAACCTGACCGACTACGGCTGCTTTGCCGAGCTGGAAGAAGGTGTGGAAGGTCTGGTACACGTTTCCGAAATGGATTGGACCAACAAGAACATTCACCCGTCCAAAGTTGTCCAGGTTGGCGACGAGGTAGAGGTGATGATCCTGGATATCGACGAAGAGCGTCGTCGTATCTCCCTGGGTATCAAGCAGTGCCAGGAAAATCCGTGGGATGCCTTCGCGCGTAAATTCGCTAAGGGCGACAAGATCTCCGGTAAGATCAAGTCCATTACTGACTTCGGTATCTTCATTGGTCTCGACGGCAGCATCGACGGTCTGGTCCACCTGTCCGACATCTCCTGGAACGAAGCTGGCGAAGAAGCTGTTCGCAAGTTCAAGAAAGGCGACGAAATCGAAACTGTTATCCTGGGCATCGATTCCGAGCGTGAGCGTATCTCCCTGGGCATCAAGCAGTTGGAGTCCGATCCGTTCTCCGACTACGTTACCACCAGCGATCGCGGCAGCATCGTTGTAGGTACTGTTAAGGAAGTTGACGCTAAGCAAGCAGTAATCACCCTGGCGGGCGAAGTAGAAGGCGTACTGCGCGCTTCTGAAATCAGCCGCGACAAGGTTGAAGATGCTCGCAACGTTCTGAAAGAAGGCGAAGAAGTAGAAGCTAAGATCACCAGCGTGGATCGCAAGAACCGCGTGATCAGCCTGTCTATCAAAGCCAAAGACCAGGACGACGAGAAGCAAGCTATCAAGGATCACAGCAAGAAGCAGTCTGAACAAGTTCAGCCTGCTACTATCGGTGACCTGATTAAGGCACAAATGAACAACAAAGACTAATTGTCTTTGAGTGTTCACAGCTCCAAATGGATCATTTGGAGCGACCCGAAAGCCGGACTGGGGTTGCCCAGTCCGGCTTTCTATTAGATGATTGGTGCTCTACTCCAGAATAATCAATGACTTACAAAGGTTGCGGAGCGCATGACCAAGTCCGAACTGATCGAAAGGATTGCGTTGAGGTTGGATCAGCTGCCAGTTAAGGATGTAGAGCTGGCGGTAAAAGTGGTGCTCGACACCATGTCAGATGCCCTGTCCCAGGGTGAGCGTATAGAGATACGCGGCTTTGGTAGCTTTTCTCTTCACTATCGAGCCCCGCGTACGGGTCGGAATCCCAAAACTGGGGACGCGGTTGATCTCGCCGGGAAATATGTCCCGCATTTCAAGCCTGGCAAAGAGTTGCGCGACAGAGTGAATCGAAGTATGCACGATGAGGCAAGTATCGAAGTATGATTAGACTCCCTGGCAGCAGTGTGGATACTGCCATTAATCGGGGTGAGCTTCGTCGTTAATCGATAAAGTTTTTTGTGGAACGTGGAGGTTCCCTTGTCATTTTTGCGTTGGCTGACACGCATCGTCTATGGGGTCGTCGCCCTGCTTTGCATCGCTTTGGGGATTTATTTCGCAGTTGCCAATCCGGAGACTATCAAGCCAAATATTGTAGGCTATCAACTGCCGGCGGGAAGTGTAGGCTTTTGGTTGATTGGTTTCTTGTTGCTGGGGTTGTTGCTTGGTTTTGTCGTTAGTCTGCAGCCTGTTTATGCCAAGCGTCGCCAAGTGCGGTCGCTCGAGAAGCAATTGAAGAAAATGGAGCGGGAATTACACACCGCCCACCGCAAGGCTTCTGGAGACTGATTTGCTCGATTTTACCTATTTCTTTTTCCTGCTTGCGGCAATCGCGATCGGCTGGGTGCTGGGGCGAGGCAGCGCCAAAAAGAAAGTGGCGGATTATAGTGAGCAAGAGCATGCGCTGGTGAGGTCTTACGCCCAGGGCTTAAACTATTTATTGAGTGAGCGCCACGACGATACCATCGATAAATTTATTGACTCTCTGGAAGTAAGTCAGGCTACTTTTGACACCCACCTGGCTCTTGGAAGTCTGTTGCGCCGAAGAGGAGAGTACGATCAGGCGATTCGAGTCCATCAAAATTTACTCGGGCGCCCGAGCTTGTCCAGGGTTAGTCAAAACAAAGCTCAACTTGAACTTGCCTGTGACTATATTTCTGCTGGCTGGCTGGATAGAGCTGAACGTCTGCTACAAGAGCTGGTTGAGACCTCTCAGGAGTTAAAGGCTGTTAGCCTGGAGCGTCTGATTGAAGTCTACCGGGATGAAAGGGAGTGGGCTAAAGCGATCCATGCTGTAAACCTGTTGCATGGTCGACGGTTCAAGCGCCTCTCGGCTGACTGGGCCCCGGTTCAGGCTCATTTTTGCTGCGAATTGGCAGAGGAGTCAATAGCGGCAAAGGATTACCTAAGTGCGAGGAAGCATATCGATTCTGCCTTGAGTTATGAGCGCAGCTCAGTGCGGGCAAATTTGCTGTGGGGTCGCCTCGAATATCTGCTTGGCAAGCCGAGAGAGGCCATTAAGGTTTTACAGCGGATCCCCAAGCAGAGTCCGGACTATATTCCTGAAATCCTTGAGTTGTTGATTACTTGTTATGGGGATTTAGGGGATGGCAAGGGGTTGGATCGCTATCTTGAATCCCTTTTGAAAGAGCACCCCTCTAATAGCGTATTGATTGCCCTGACTGAGCGTATTCAGCAGCAGGATAGTGAGGCTGCAGCGGCTGCATTTATGGGGAAGCAGCTGGCGCTGCGCCCGTCTTTGAGGGGATTGGGACGCTTTCTCGATCTGCATATAGATAGTACAGAGGGTAGGGCGAGAGAGAATCTCTCCCTACTCAAGACATTAATCGACCAGCTTATAGCGAGCCGCCCTCACTACCGGTGTAGCAATTGTGGGTTTTCGGGCAATCAGTTGCACTGGTTGTGTCCGAGCTGCAAGCACTGGGATTCGGTACGCTCCGTTAAGGGGATTGAGGGCGAGTAAAGTAATGACTGTCCTGTACATCGGGCTGACGGCCTGGTCGGGGCGGCTTTTGAAATGAATGAGGTTTTTCTTGCAGTCTAAAGTTTCTTCTCCGGTTATCGTTGCTCTGGATTACGACAATGCTGAGTCTGCACTGGCAATGGCAGATCAGCTCGATCCGTCGCTGTGTCGGGTCAAAGTTGGTAAGGAGCTGTTTACTGCCGCTGGTCCAGACTTGGTGAAAACGCTGGTTGACCGGGGCTTCCAGGTATTTCTGGACCTTAAATTTCACGATATCCCGAATACTGTTGCAAAGGCCGTTAAAGCTGCTGCGAAATTGGGGGTATGGATGGTTAATGTTCACGCAAGTGGTGGTGAGCGGATGATGTCGGCTGCCGCCGAGGCCCTGCGGGAATTTGGCGAGGATAAGCCTCTATTAATTGCGGTTACTGTACTTACCAGCACAACTGCAGAGGAGCTGGCTGCAGTTGGCGTGGCTGCTCCGCTGGAAAAGCAGGTGTTGCACTTGGCCTCTCAAGCTAAATCCTGTGGTCTCGACGGTGTAGTCTGCTCCGCACGGGAGGCTCAACTGCTGCGCAGTGAATGTGGGGTCGACTTTTCCCTGGTGACGCCGGGAATTCGTCCTGCGGGCTCTGATGCTGGGGATCAAAGACGAACACTCACCCCGTCCCAAGCGCTGCTTCAAGGTGCGGACTACCTGGTTATAGGGCGGCCTATTACAGGGTCTAAAAAGCCTATCGAGTCTCTTAAGACGATTCTGTCAGATATTGCTAGTTAGAACGGTTGTGTTGCTTAGCGGGGTGTAATGTTGTGTAATTAGGCCTGAGCCGACAGAAAGTAGCTGATTGGTATCATGGAGTGGCTTGGGGGAGGTACTTGCAGTCCCAAAGTGAACCTGATAATTCACTTGGAGCTAACCATGAAATTGACCTATCGATTACTTTCCGTTGTTTTTGCTTTAGCTTTTTCGCTCTTTCTGTCTCCCTACATAAATGCGGGGGAGCTAGAAAGTAGCAGTGCCACAGAGGTAGTATTGTCAGTTAATGTCAATAGTGCTTCGGCTACCGAGCTTGCTGATAAGTTGGGTGGTATTGGTAAAACGCGTGCTCAATTGATTGTTGAGTATCGCGAAGAGCATGGCCCATTCACTTCTATAGAGCAGTTGTTGAATGTAAAAGGAATAGGCGCGGCAACCCTGGAAAAAAACAGGGACATTATTCGGCTCTGAAGGTTTAGGGGCCCAACTGGCAGCTTTTATTGTTGTCAGTTGGGGTTTCAAGCTAATGAGCAAGAGTGCCCGAAGTGATGGTTTTTTCTACTGATAGTCATCGAATTACGCATAGTAAGCGTTATCCTCAAGTTCTTCGAAACAAAAGTGCACCTCCCCTCCTGAGGCTGCATATATCAAAACATTCTTTTGTATGCCCTCTTGCTCCTTGTGCAAGGCTCTTCATTTGCATCGCGTCGTAAGGTTGGTTTCTTGATGAAATCAGCCTTTTTTACTATTTGACGGTTGTGACTTTAATCCGGTGGGACTTTAGTTGGTTTTTGAAGGTCTTGCGGTTGGTATTTGTAGTGGTTCACTGGCGGGAGCTGGAGTAGTTGATATGATCACTTTTGTTGAAGGTTTAGTTGGTTGAGTGGGTTGACCTGGGAGTGGTTGGCGCCTCTATTTTTGGCTGTCGCTTTGAGCTTAGGTGCAAATTTTATATTTGCGCTGAAAATGCGAAATTTTGCTCTCGATCTACCCAATAATAGGTCAATGCATTCGGTGCCGGTTCCTCGCACCGGTGGGTGGGCGTTGCTAATTGGGTTGTCAGCCGCCTTGTTAGTCAGCCCTTTTACATTGTCACCTTTGATAACTGTTTCATTCATGTTGGTGTTAGCGGTATCGGCGCTAGATGATCTTCGAGATGTGCCTGCGCATTTTCGGCTAATTGCTCATGTGCTTGCTGTGATTCTGTTACTGCTTGCTTTACCGGTGAGGATGGATTGGTGGTATTACCCGATTGCTATATTGCTTGGAGTGTGGACTGTGAATCTCTACAACTTCATGGACGGTATAGATGGTTTGGCAGGCTCAATGACTGTTATTGGTTTTGGCTCTTTAGCTGGAGTCTGTTTTTTGGGGGGAGATGGCGAGCTGGCGTGGGTTTGTGGTTTATTTGTGATTTGCGCATTAATTTTTCTGATTTTTAACTGGCCATCAGCAAAAATATTTTTGGGGGATGCTGGTTCGGTTGGTCTAGGTTTGGCGGTAGTTGCTGTCAGTTTGTTTGGCTGGCAGCGAGGGGCTTTTGAGTTGTGGGTGCCGGGAATAATATTTATCCCGTTCTGGCTAGATGCAACTTGTACTTTGGCAAAAAGGGTGCTTGCCCGTCAGCGCTGGTGGGAGGCTCATCAAGAGCATTTCTATCAAAGGTGTGCTTTACGGATAGGAGTTAAAAATACTCTCTATCTGCAGTTGACCATGATGATTCTTGCAGCTTGTGCTGTGTTCGCAATTATTTTTTTGGGTTAGCGGTCAGTTAAGTTTGCTGTATTGGAGTTGACTGTGTTTGGTGGGTAATCTTGGAGAGCAGCGTGACAAGAATTTGGCTAAATTTAAAGAAGGCCCATAAGCCAGCGCTGATGTTGGCATTTGATATGTTAATGCTAAGCCTTGCTTTTTTGCTGGCTATGGCAATTCGACTCAATGGGGTTTCGGAATTCCTTGATTGGCAATTGTTTGCTTGTTTGGCGCTAACGCTTGGAGTTACCAGTTTTATTTTTCTGCGGCTTGGCTTGTACCGCACAATTATCCGCTACATGGGGCAAAAAGCCATTATTGCAGTTTTGCAGGGAGTAACCTTATCCGCAGGGGCGCTGGCGCTAGCTTCTTACTTGACTACGGCAGGTGTTCCTCGCTCAGTGCCAGTGATTTATTGGTGTTTTGCTTTTATTTCTGTGGGTGGGTCTCGTTGGTTGGTTCGCATTTACTACCAGACTGCATTGGAAATTCATAAAACCCGCGTAGCTATTTATGGTGCGGGCACAGCTGGTTTGCAAATGTATAAGGCGCTAGTGCATGGGCAACTATATAAGCCTGTTGCCTTCTTTGATGATAACACCTCAAAGCAAATGACCTTTATTGATGGCTTATTTGTGTATAACCCAGCTGATGTATTAGATGTCGTTGCAGATAAGGATATTGCTGAAGTTCTCCTGGCGATGCCAGGAGTGCCCAGGCGGCGACGCAGGGAAATTGCAAGGACACTTAGGGAGCGAGGTCTGTTAGTTAAGGCGATACCCGGAGTGGAAGAGTTGCTAAATGGAGTTGGGGATGCTGAAGATATTTCAAAGGCTTATGAGAATATTTTGGGGAGGGAGCCTGTTGAGCCAAAGAGGGATTTAATTTCAGGATCTATTAGCGGGAAGGTGGTGCTGGTTACAGGGGCTGGAGGCTCGATAGGTTCGGAGCTCTGCAGGCAGATTTCACAGTGGGAGCCGGCTCACTTGGTTGTGGTTGAGTCCTCTGAGTACGCGTTGTACCAAATTGAGCGTGAATTAATGCAGCAGCGCCAAGATGAGGGGGTTCAGTTTGAGGTGACGGCACTTCTTGGCGATGTTCGTGATAATGAGCGGATGAAGGAGATTATCACTGGTTTCTCTGTGCGTACGATATACCATGCCGCAGCTTATAAACATGTCCCGTTGGTAGAGCAGAACGTGGTCACAGGGGCAGATAACAATGTATTGGGCACGCTATCTATTCTTGAGGCGGCAGAAAGTTGCGGAGTGGAGCAGTTTGTTCTTATTTCCACAGATAAAGCCGTTCGCCCAACAAACGTCATGGGGGCAACTAAGAGATTCGCTGAGTTAATTTGCCAGGACTTCGGGCGGCGTTTTAGCAAAATGCGGGTTTGCATGGTTCGATTTGGCAACGTAATTGGTTCATCTGGTTCTGTAATCCCTTTATTTACGGCTCAAGTTAATGCCGGCGGTCCCGTGACTGTAACTCACCCAAAAGTCACGAGATACTTTATGACTATCCCGGAAGCGGCTCAACTGGTGCTACAGGCTGGAAATATGGGGCAAAATGGAGATGTATTTGTGTTGGATATGGGGGAGCCCGTACGGATTTATGACTTGGCGGAGCGCTTGATTCGTATTATGGGGCATTCGGTAAAAGATGAGGAAAATCCTGATGGAGATATTGAGATTAGCCTGACAGGGTTGCGCCCGGGTGAAAAATTATATGAAGAATTGCTGCTGGGGGATAATGTGCTTGGTACTGAGCACCCGATGATTATGCGAGCAGAGGAGGAGCGAATAGATAGTCGCACATTACAGGTTTTGCTTGGGGAGCTTAAATGGGCCTGCAAGTCCCGTGACTGCGAAAAGGTTCGGGAGATTTTGTGCCGTGCTGTCAAAGATTATACCCCCAGAAAAAAAATGGCCGATGTGGTCTGGGGGCGGCTAGAGGTAGAAAGGAGCTGCACTCAAAGGGAGGGGGATGTGAGGGCGCTGTCTCTGGTTGGCGGTGGAGATGCTAATCGAGCACCTTAATGTAGTTACGGCAGCCCTATCAAGCAGAAAAGAAAAAGCCCGGATAGATGGAATCTATCCGGGCTTTTGTTTGGCTCCGCCTGCTGGGCTCGAACCAGCGACCCAATGATTAACAGTCATTTGCTCTACCAACTGAGCTAAGGCGGAATTTAATCTAATTTATAGAGCGCAAATTAAGCTGCGCTTTGAAATTTGGCTCCGCCTGCTGGGCTCGAACCAGCGACCCAATGATTAACAGTCATTTGCTCTACCAACTGAGCTAAGGCGGAATATCTTTTCGGCTGTGCCGTTGAGATGGCGCGTATATTATAGAGCACTTCCGAACAGGTCAACCCCTTTTTTCATCTTTAACTAATTGATTTGTCAGGAAATTATTTTTTGGGGTCATGCGCAAAATGCCGCAGGTCAGAGTTGGGAAGGGTAGGACGCTATTCTCTTGTAATTGTGGGTCGTATGACGACAGCCTACAATCCTGTGTTGCATGAATGATTAAGCGGTTGGGGGAAGTGTATGGAGTCGCGACCTTTTAAGGTGGAATCCAAGTATCAGCCAGCGGGCGATCAGCCTCTGGCGATAGAGCAGTTGTCAGAAGGAATTGATGATGGTTTGAGCCATCAAACGCTGCTAGGTGTTACCGGTTCGGGTAAGACCTTCACTATGGCGAATATTATTGAGCGCCTGCAGCGGCCGGCCATTGTGATGGCTCACAATAAAACGCTGGCGGCCCAGCTCTACGGTGAGTTTAAAGAGTTTTTCCCGAAGAATGCGGTGGAATATTTTGTTTCTTACTACGACTACTACCAGCCGGAGGCTTACGTTCCCTCTTCGGACACTTTTATCGAAAAGGATGCATCCGTAAACGAACACATCGAGCAGATGCGCCTCTCGGCCACCAAGGCACTTATTGAGCGGCGCGACGTGGTTGTGGTCGCCACAGTTTCGGCAATTTACGGCTTGGGTGACCCCGACAAGTATTTGAAGATGGTGCTTCATCTGGATCGCGGTGATCTCGTTGACCAGCGCACTATCCTCAGGCGCCTGGCGGAGCTGCAATATACCCGCAATGATGCAGATTTCCGTCGCGCTACTTACCGGGTACGCGGCGATATTATCGATATCTACCCGGCAGACTCCGATTTGGAAGCGGTGCGCCTGTCTCTTTTTGATGAAGAGATCGAAGAGATCACCATATTTGACCCGCTCACTGGAGAGCAGCTCAAGAAGGTGCCTAGGGTTACTATTTTCCCCAAGAGTCACTATGTGACGCCGCGAGAGACCATCGTCAGTGCTATCGATGAAATCAAAGATGAGCTACGAGGGCGCCTCGAGCAACTGCATGGTAACAACAAGCTGGTCGAAGCGCAGCGGCTAGATCAGCGTACCCGCTACGATGTGGAGATGATGCAGGAGCTTGGCTACTGCAATGGGGTGGAGAACTATTCCCGCTATCTCTCTGGTCGCGAATCTGGCCAGCCGCCCCCCACGCTTTTTGATTACCTGCCCAATGATGCACTGTTATTTATCGATGAGAGTCACGTGACAGTGCCGCAAATCGGCGGTATGTATCGTGGAGACCGGTCGCGCAAGGAAACTTTGGTGGAGTATGGCTTTCGTCTGCCATCGGCCCTGGACAATCGTCCTCTCAAGTTTGAAGAGTGGGAGGGGTTGGCACCCCAGACGGTTTTTGTGTCCGCAACCCCAGGGGCCTATGAGCAAGAGAATGCAGGGCAAGTGGTCGAGCAGGTGGTTCGCCCGACAGGGTTGGTGGACCCGGAAGTCGAAGTTCGCCCAGCATTGACCCAGGTAGATGATGCCCTGTCTGAAATTCATCGCTGTGTGGACGCCGACCAGCGGGTGCTGATCACCGTATTGACCAAGCGGATGGCGGAAGACCTGACTGAATATCTCTCCGAAAGTGGTGTTCGTGTCCGTTACTTACACTCCGATATTGATACCGTCGAGCGGGTAGAGATTATCCGGGACCTGCGTATCGGCGAGTTTGACGTGCTAGTTGGTATTAACTTGCTGCGAGAAGGCCTGGATATGCCGGAAGTTGCCCTGGTGGCAATTTTCGATGCCGATAAAGAGGGCTTCCTCCGTTCCGATCGTTCGCTGATCCAGACCATTGGGCGGGCTGCTCGAAACCTGGAGGGGAGGGCGATTCTCTACGCGGACAAAGTCACCGGTTCAATGGAGCGAGCACTCGAAGAGACTCGTCGCCGCCGCGAGAAGCAGTTGGCCTTTAACGAGGAGCACGGCATTACTCCAAAAGGTATCCGCAAGAGTGTGGCGGATATTCTGGAGGGAGCGGTGGCCCCCGGTGTGCCCAAGAAAGGGCGCCGCAAAGTTGCCGAGGGTAAAGGTGAGTACAAGGTGGATGTTGAGGCCCTTACCGATAAGCAGCGCTGGGCCCGAATTGCCGAGCTGGAAGAGCAAATGTACCAGCATGCGAAGAACCTGGAATTTGAAGCGGCAGCAAAATTGCGCGATGAGATTACCCACTTAAAAGGTGTGGAATAATCCTTGCTGAAGGGCGGGACTTGGATCTACATTTTGATAGTCCCGCACTGCCTTGTTGGTGCTTGGTCGCTCTTAAAAAATTTCACACAAAAGTTCAGTAAGTTGTTGAAAACACTGAAAAGCGGTGCTAAAGTTCGCGCTCTTCACAGCACAGGGTTCCCCCGCTGTAGAGCTTTAGACCCGTAGCTCAGTTGGTTAGAGCGCTGCCTTGACATGGCAGAGGTCGGCGGTTCAAATCCGCCCGGGTCTACCACCTTTCAAAAGGATGGATAGCCCATCCAGATCAACAGTTTCATGAATGATTTCATGCGGTCTTTGGTAGGGATCGCCACTGAGAACAAAGGATAAACAATGCCCGTTGTTACTCTCCCCGATGGTTCCCGTCGAGAATTTTCTGCTCCGGTTTCCGTACACGATGTAGCCGCTGATATCGGCCCAGGTTTGGCAAAAGCCGCACTTGCTGGCGTTGTAGACGGCAAGGAAGTCGATACCAGTTACGTTATTGATACCGACGTAAATCTGGCAATTATTACTGATCGTCAGCCCGAAGGCTTGGAAGTGATCCGTCACTCCACAGCGCACTTGCTGGCACAAGCAGTTAAGCAGCTGTACCCGACAGCCCAGGTCACCATTGGCCCGGTTATCGAAAACGGCTTCTATTACGATTTCGCCTACGAGCGCCAGTTTACGCCGGAAGATCTCGAGAAGATCGAAAAGCGTATGGAAGTGCTGGCCAAAGAAGACATCACTGTCAGCCGCCGCCTGATGCCGCGCAAAGAAGCGGTGAAATATTTCCGCGAAATGGGCGAAGAGTACAAGGCTGAGATTATCGACAGCATCCCCAGCGATGAAGATATTTCTCTCTACCGCCAGGGCGACTTTGAAGACTTGTGTCGCGGTCCCCACGTACCTTCCACTGGCAGGTTGAAAGCGTTCAAGCTGACCAAAGTGGCCGGTGCCTACTGGCGTGGCGATTCCAGCAATGAAATGTTGACCCGTGTTTACGGCACTGCCTGGGCCAACAAAAAAGAATTGAAAGCTTACCTGCGTCGTATCGAAGAGGCAGAAAAGCGCGATCACCGCAAGCTGGCGAAGAAATTTGACCTTTTCCATATCCAGGAAGAGGCCCCCGGCATGGTGTTCTGGCACCCGAACGGCTGGACCATCTACAGCACTATCGAGCAGTACATGCGTCGGCGCCAGCGCGAATTCGGCTACAAAGAAATCAAGACTCCACAGCTGGTAGATTTCAGTCTGTGGCGTAAGTCCGGTCATGCCGATAAGTTCGGCGATGACATGTTCACTCTGACCAGTGAAGAGCGTCAGTTCGCCATTAAGCCGATGAACTGCCCTTGTCACGTACAGGTATTCAACCAGGGCCTGCGCAGCTACCGCGACCTGCCGTTGCGTCTGGCGGAGTTTGGCTCCTGTCACCGCAGCGAGCCCTCCGGTTCCCTGCACGGCCTGATGCGCGTGCGCGGCTTTGTGCAGGATGATGGCCATATCTTCTGTAGCGAAGACCAGATCCAGTCAGAAGTTTCTGACTTTATGGATCTGCTGCACTCCGTTTATAAGGATTTCGGTTTCCAGGACGTTATCTACCGTCTCTCCACTCGCCCGGAGAAGCGCGTAGGTTCCGATGAGAGCTGGGATAAGGCTGAGAAAGCCCTGGCCGACGCACTGGATGCCGCTGGCCTGCCGTGGGAAGAGCTGCCGGGTGAAGGCGCCTTCTACGGACCGAAGATCGAATTCTCCCTGAAAGACTGTCTCGGCCGTGTATGGCAGTGCGGTACCATTCAGGTGGATTTCTCCATGCCGGGCCGTCTGGATGCCCAGTTTGTAGCGGAAGATGGCTCGCGCCAGTCCCCGGTAATGCTGCACCGTGCAGCCCTGGGTTCCTTCGAGCGCTTTATCGGAATCCTGATCGAGCACTACGAAGGCGCGTTCCCCACCTGGCTCGCGCCGCAGCAGGTGGCGATCATGAATATCACCGATCGCCAGGCCGAATATTGTCGCAATTTGCAAGATCGTTTGGGTGAGCTGCAATACCGCGCCACAGCTGACTTGAGAAACGAGAAGATCGGCTTTAAAATCCGCGAGCACACGCTTCAGCGTGTTCCTTATCTATTGGTAATTGGCGATAAGGAAGTAGAAAGTCAAACCGTGGCAGTACGTACCCGTAGCGGTGAGGATCTTGGTACAATGACGTATGAGTCATTCCTCGAGATCCTCGAGCAAGACGTGAATCGTCGCGGTCGTTTGACAGAAGATAATGCATAACAACTTGGCAACTGGGAGACCATAGCTATTAAACGAGACACTAAGGGACGGTCCAAAAAGGCCCGCATAAACGATCAGATTGAAGCGTCAGAAATCCGCCTGATAGGCGCTGATGGCGAACAGGTAGGCATTGTCTCCCTGGATGAAGCGCTGGAAGCTGCACAGAAAGCTAGCTTGGATCTCGTTGAAATTGCCTCGGACTCCACGCCGATAGTCTGTAAGATCATGGACTACGGCAAGCACGTATTCGAAGCTAAAAAAGCTAAGAATGCCGCCAAGAAGAAGCAGAAGCAGCAGCAGATCAAGGAAATGAAATTCCGCCCGGGCACCGATGTCGGTGACTACCAGATCAAGCTGCGCAACCTGGCCCGCTTCCTGGAAGCGGGTGACAAGGCCAAAGTATCCCTGCGTTTCCGTGGCCGCGAAATGGCTCACCAAGAGCTGGGCATGGAAATGATGCAGCGCATCGAAAAGGACCTTGAAGAGCTGGGCACCGTAGAGCAGCGACCGAAAATGGAAGGTCGTCAAATGCTGATGGTGATTGCTCCGCTCAAAAAGAAAAAGTGAGGTCTGGGGAAGTCATTCCCGGGATCTCCTTTGAGAAGTGGTTGGGCGACGGCTGCCTCCCCACTCTCGCAGTGCCGGTAACTTCGGTTGTCGGCAGTTACTAAAGGTGCCTGTTTTACAGGCGAATATTAACTTTGGAGTACAAAATGCCGAAAGCAAAGACTCATAGTGGCGCTGCCAAGCGCTTCAAGAAGACGGCTGCGGGCTACAAGCACAAGCACGCTAACAAGAGCCACATCCTCACCAAGATGACCACCAAGCGCAAGCGTCAGCTGCGTGGCACCCAGACTATGAACAAGTCTGATGCTGGTCTGGTCGATCGTATGCTGCGCGCCAAGTAATTGGCCCAAATCGCAAAGGTTTAAGAGGATAGAAGTATGGCCCGTGTAAAACGTGGTGTAGAGGCGCGTCGTCGTCACAAGAAGATTCTGAAGCAGGCTAAAGGTTACTACGGTGCGCGTTCACGCGTATTCCGCGTTGCCAAGCAGGCAGTAATTAAAGCTGGTCAGTACGCATACCGTGACCGTCGCGTTAAAAAACGTAACTTCCGCGCTCTGTGGATTACTCGTATTAACGCCCAGTCCCGTGCTGAAGGCCTGAGCTACAGCCGCCTGATCGCAGGTCTGAAAAAAGCGGACATCGCACTGGATCGCCGTGTACTGGCTGATCTGGCTGTTTACGATAAAGTCGCTTTTGCTGCCGTAGTTGAAAAAGCTAAGGCAGCCCTGGCAGCGTAAGCTGTCACTTCAGTTGTAAAACTGAATACTCAAAATAGGGAAGGGCTGTAGTGGCCCTTCCCTATTTTTTTATGGAGTTTCCGCTATTTTTTACCGGTGGCGGTGCCTGGGGAAATTCCCTCCGGTACAGAAAGTACCGGCCGAACAAAGCAGAAAAAATTAATCGAAGTTGGATTCAAACGGGAACAGTTCGATGCAAGATTTGCAGTCCCTCACCGAGCAGGCTATGGAGCTGGTGGAGAAGGCCGATGGCCTCGCCGCGCTGGATCAGGTGCGTGTTGATTACCTGGGCAAAAAGGGCCAGCTGACGGCACTGCTGAAAGGCCTTGGCAAGCTGTCGGCTGAGGAGCGTCCGGCGGCGGGTGCCAAGATCAACGAAGCCAAGCAGCAGGTTCAGGAAAAAATTAACGCGCGCCGCAATATGCTGGAGCAGGCCGCCATCAATGCGAAGTTGGCCGAAGAGACCATTGATGTCACTTTGCCGGGACGCGGCGAAGAGCAGGGCAATGCCCACCCCATTACGCGCACCTTAAAGCGCGTGGAAGAATTCTTTGCGAGCATTGGCTTCTCTGTTGAGAACGGCCCGGAAGTCGAACAGGACTACTACAACTTCGAAGCGTTGAATATTCCCGCGCACCACCCCGCGCGCGCGATGCACGACACCTTCTACGTGGACCCCACCACCGTACTGAGAACCCACACCTCCTCAGTGCAGATCCGCACCATGGAGAAAAAGTCTCCACCGCTGCGTATTATCTGCCCGGGCCGCGTATACCGCTGCGACTCCGATGTCACCCACTCGCCTATGTTCCACCAGGTAGAAGGCCTGGTAATCGGCGAGAACATCAGCTTCGCCCACCTGAAAGGCACCATCGACCAATTCCTGCGCGCCTTCTTCGAAGCGGAAGTACCGGTGCGTTTCCGTCCGTCTTACTTCCCGTTCACCGAGCCTTCCGCAGAAGCGGACATCCAGTGTACCGCCTGTTCCGGTGAAGGCTGCCGCGTATGTTCCGGCACCGGCTGGCTGGAAATTCTCGGCTGCGGCATGGTGCACCCGAACGTCTTCGCCGCCTGCGATATCGACAGCGAAAAATACTCCGGCTTTGCCTTCGGTATTGGTATCGAGCGCCTCGCCATGCTGCGCTACGGCGTCAACGACCTGCGCTTGTTCTTCGATAACGATCTGCGCTTCTTGAAACAGTTCTAAGCCAAGTGACAGCGCGAATGGCAATGGCCCTTCGCAACAGCAGTCGAATTGTGGAGGCCTGGGAGGCGAAATAGCCCCAGGCGAAATGCGCACCAAGTTGCGCTGACGGAATACAGAAAGAGATCAACTATGAAAATCAGCAACTCCTGGTTGCGGGAATGGGTAAACCCGGAACTCACCACGCAGGAACTGGCCGATCAAATCACCATGGCCGGCCTGGAAGTGGACGGAATAGAAAAAGTTGCGGGCGATTTCTCCGGAGTGGTTGTCGGTGAGATTGTCGCCTGTGAACAGCACCCGGATGCGGACAAGCTGCGCGTGTGTAAAGTCGCTGGCCACCCCGACGGTGAAATGCAGGTTGTGTGCGGTGCTCCCAATGCGCGTACCGGAATCAAAATTCCTTTTGCCCTGGTAGGCGCCAAGCTGCCGGGCGATTTTAAAATCAAGAAAGCCAAGCTCCGTGGTGTAGAGAGCTTCGGTATGCTCTGCGCACAGACCGAACTGGAACTGGGCGAAGACAAAGACGGTATCTGGGAACTGCCAGAAGACGCACCCACCGGTACCGATCTGCGCGAATACTTGCAGCTGGACGATGAGACCATCGAAGTGGATCTCACTCCGAACCGTTCCGACTGCCTCGGTGTTGCCGGTATCGCTCGCGAAGTGGGTGTACTGAATCGCTGCGCCGTTCAGGGCCCGGAAGTTGCTCCGGTACCCCAGCAGATCGACGAGAGCATGCCCGTATCCCTGCTGGCCGAAGCCGCCTGCCCGCGCTACGTAGGTCGTGTTATTCGCAATATCGATATCAAAGCGGTAACACCTCTGTGGATGCAAGAGCGCCTGCGTCGCAGCGGCCTGCGCAGTATCGACCCGGTAGTAGATGTTACCAACTATGTTTTGCTGGAACTGGGCCAGCCCATGCACGCCTTCGACCTGGAGAAACTCTCCGGCGGCATCAAAGTGCGTATGGCAGAAGCCGGTGAAGAGCTGACCCTGCTGGACGGCCAGCAAGTCAAACTGAAAGAGGGCACCCTGGTAATTGCCGATGAGGAAAAACCTCTGGCGATGGCCGGTATTATGGGTGGCCTGGATTCCTCCGTGACAGCGGGCACCCAGCATATCTTCCTGGAGAGCGCCTTCTTTAGCCCGCTGGCCATTGCCGGCAAGGCTCGCTCTTACGGCCTGCACACCGACTCCTCCCACCGCTTCGAGCGCGGCGTGGACTACCACCTGCAAGAGAAAGCGGTGGAGCGCGCTACCCAGTTGCTGCTGGATATTGTCGGCGGTGAACCCGGCCCGGTACACGTGCGTGAGCTGACTGAGATTATGCCCGCCGAGCGCCACATTACCCTGCGCCGTGCGAAAGTAGAGTTAGGCCTGGGCATCAAACTGGCCGATGACGAAATCGTCGATATTCTCACCCGTCTGGGCCTGGAAAAAATCGACCAGAACGACGAAGGCTGGACCTTCCTCGCCCCCAGCTTTCGTTTCGATATCGCCATCGAAGCAGACCTGCTGGAAGAGCTGGCCCGTGTATACGGCTACAACCGTATCCCCAGCGAAAGCTTTACTGCCGAACTGGAAATCGCCCCGCGCCCGGAGAGCACTATTGCCCAGGACAACCTGGAGCAAACCCTGCTGAGCCGTGGCTACTACGAAGCGATTACCTTCAGCTTTATCGATAGCGACAGCGCCGCGCTGTTTGATCCGAAAGCCGATCCGGTGGCCCTGCAAAACCCGATCAGCGCTGAGCTGGCGGTTATGCGCACCACCTTATTGCCGGGCCTGTGCAAAGCGTTGCAGTACAACCTGAATCGCCAGCAAAACCGCGTGCGCCTGTTTGAAACCGGCCTGCGCTTTGTACCGGGTGCCGAATTGCACCAGGAGCAAATGATTGCCGGTCTCGCCTACGGCAACCGTTACGCAGAAAACTGGACTGGCAGCAAAGACGCCGTGGACTTCTTCGACGTGAAAGCCGATGTAGAAGCCCTGTTGGCTCGCACCGGTGTAGCCGATGAGTTCCGCTTTGTCGCTGGCCAACACCCCGCGCTGCACCCCGGTCAAACCGCCAGGATTATGCGCGGCGACCGCGAAGTAGGGGTTATTGGAGCCCTGCACCCGCAGTTGCAGAAGAAGTTGGATCTGGCCAAGCCCGCGTTCGTATTTGAACTGAGCCTGGAAGCGATCGGCGAGGGCAAAACCCCCGCTTTCCGTCCGCTGTCCAAGTTCCCGGAAGTACGCCGCGATCTGGCCCTGTTGATTGATGCAGAGGTTCCTGCCGCCAGTCTGGTGGAAACTGCTGTCGAAGTTGCAGGTGAAACCTTGACGGACCTCAAGATATTTGATGTCTACCAAGGCAAAGGTATTGATTTAAATAGAAAAAGTGTCGCTTTGGGGTTGACGTTTCAGCATTCGTCACGCACCCTTAATGACGACGAAATCAATGCCGCTGTAGATGCGGTGGTCGGAAAACTAGAAGAAAAATATAACGCTAGTCTGCGCTAGTAGAGCATGATGCTCTCGGGTGCAGGCTGAATTGCACCCCGAGAGCGTCTGCTACCGGGTTGAAAGCCGCCGCGGTTTGGGCCGCTTCCGATCTGGAGTCGACGCCTCTGAATCAATTGGTAGGATCCAATGACAGAGGCACTGACCAAGGCCGGGCTCGCCGAGAAACTGTACGAAGAGCTGGGCTTTAACAAGCGCGAAGCGAAAGAGATCGTCGAATATTTCTTCGAGGAGATCCGCAATGCGTTGGAAAGTAACGAGCAGGTCAAGCTCTCCGGCTTTGGCAATTTCGACCTGCGCGATAAAAGCCAGCGTCCCGGTCGCAACCCCAAGACCGGCGAGGAAATCCCCATCTCGGCCCGCAGGGTAGTCACTTTTAAACCCGGGCAAAAACTCAAGACACGAGTAGAAGAGCATGCTGGAACCGAGCAATAACGCTCAGCTGCCTGCAATCCCCGGTAAGCGCTATTTCACCATTGGTGAAGTGAGTGAACTGTGCGCCGTTAAACCCCATGTCCTGCGTTACTGGGAGCAGGAATTCCCCCAGCTGAAACCCGTCAAGCGTCGCGGCAACCGCCGTTACTACCAGCACCAAGATGTCATCATGATCCGCCAGATCCGTGCGCTCCTGTACGAAGAGGGCTATACCATTGGTGGAGCCCGCCAGCAGATCGAAACCGGCAGCGAGCGGGCAGAGGTGGTACAGCTACAGCAAGTACTACCCGAAGTGATCGCAGAACTAAAGGACGTAGTGGCCCTGTTGGAAGGGAAAAATAATTTATAAAAAACTGTAAACCTGGGCTTGCAATCCAGCCGCACTCAGGTATGATTCACGCCACATCGAGACACGATGTCTTTAAAAATCAATCACTTAGCGAAGTGAGCGATTTTTCAAAATCGGAGCGTAGCGCAGCCTGGTAGCGCACCACACTGGGGGTGTGGTGGTCGTCGGTTCAAATCCGGCCGCTCCGACCATATATATCGTTGCACAGCAACGGCCAAGAAACCCGCTTTTTAGCGGGTTTTTTTGTGGGTAAAATTAAATAATGAGATAGAAGCAGTAATCAGCTAACTCTGGTTTAATTTCAGATAAGACTGTTGGCTTATTGAATTACTAGCCCACCCCTTTCTTTTCCAAAACCAACTAGGCCCGGTGCCTGCGATACCTGGGATTTTGAAGCATGTTACCTTAGTTGAAGTTCGGACTGGTCTTTAGATGATTGAGGGGCTGGACATTTCGATTGCATAGAGGTTGAGATATAAGGGGTCAACCTTTCCGATCCTAATCAATAGGGGGCTAGATTCGAATATAAGGTTAGCAGTCGTTAATGTGAAATTTCTCTAAGCATGCGTTATTAGCGATTATTTTCTGTATAAAGAGTAACTTGTTCATGTGTATGTTGCTCAGAAAACTGGTGGCCTTACTTTGGGGAAAGCATATTTGTGGAGTTGACAATAATACTTTGTAATAGAGTGTGAAGCTCGCTTATTATTGATAGCCATTCGACAAGGAAATAGCAGTTTTTTTGACTATGTACGTATCATTATATTTACGGGGGTGGTATGTCTAAAGAACGTGAGTTGATAGTTGCTAAAGGTGGTCAAGCTAAAAACCCAGACATGGGTTCTTTGAAAATAGTTTTCGTTATTTCAGAAAACAATAGTGTAGATCAGCCAGATCAAAGTGAATTTCCGACAGCTGGGATATGGATAAGTAAGGGGTATCAAGAACTAGAAGCCCGTTTCAAGGAGGGAGAGCTCTTTCGATTAACCCGTTGGAATTTGCAAGATTCAGATAGATTAAGTGCCACTCCAGTTGGCGTTTTACAAAAGCATCGACATTGGGCTTTTGGGTCTTCGGTTAAGACTATCGATAACTCTGAATTTCTACCTATATTCCGTTGTCCTCCACCAGATAAAAATACTGGGCTAATGGAAGAAACTGTAGCCACCCACAACAAGCCATTTTTTGTTAATCATAACGGTTTTGTTTACGGTCCTTTCACGATAGCGGCGTATGAAGAAGATAAGGGGCTAAAAGTAGCTCCGTATCAACAATCTTTGTTCAGTCTTAAAAATCAATATGTTTTTAAGGTGGAATATTCTGCGTTAGATAATGCTCGTTCAGTTGCTAAAGCTCTTGGTTCAGACGGGCTAGGTTCCTATGAATACCTGATATCATTCAAGCGACTAAATGAACTGAGTGAAAATAGCTTAGAGCAAGAAGATTTTATTTCAGATGAACAGTTGATCTCATATTTTTCCAAGGCAAAGATTGGAAAGAAAAATGGAATTCTGAGTAGAAGGGAAGCCGAAAAGCTCAAAGCTGGCATTGCTGATTTGCTCAAGAAAAATCAGATCCAATCTAATAAGGAACGGACGAAGAGATTGTCGGAGTTGCTTGACCGTTATTTGTCTGATTCGGATGTTGGCGAGGAGATAGTAAGTGACTTTCTAACAAGCTCTATAGGGAAGTCATTTTTAAAGGGTTATGTTGATAAAAACCCAGCATTATTGGATCGATTTTTAGGTGAAGCAAAAAAGAAGGCGACGGAAGAAAAAGAAAGGCTTGATACCGAAATAGCTGAGCTTGAGGATAAAATTGAGACGTTGCGGGATCAGGCTTCTGCTCAGAAGACCCGGGTTGAAGAAGAGAAGAGAAAAGCTACCGAGGAGATTGAGGAGGTAAGGGTAGTTTCCAAGGCGCAAATTGAAAAAATTAGGGCGCAATCAAAAGAAGAGCTTGAAGAAGAACGAAAAATTCGATCAGGCCAATTGGAAACAGAGCTTTCAAATGCTCAAGAAAAATTGGCTGATGTAAAAGTTGATCTTGAAGAAAAATATAAAGAAATAAATGATGTAAAGTCCTATCAAGAGATCAAGCAAAAGATAGACTATTTAAAGCAGCATGAATACGAAACAAAAAAAGCTGTTGAAACTCAACAGCAGCTGTTGAATTCTACAAGTCTTGGGGAAAAAGCAACTGAAGTAAAAACAATTATCGATATTCTGAGGGGGCGCTCGATTGATGGTGCTGATGAAGAGAAGTATTCATTTACGCCGCCAAAGATGGCTGCAACAGTGCCAGTGAATGGTGAAGAATATATACAAACTCTAGTGGACTTGCTGGATGATGATTCTCACACACTATCATTCGCAGAACTATCTAATTTGTTAATTTGTATTCAGCAATCATTCCTTACGGTCCTGTCAGGACCCCCGGGGTCAGGAAAAACGTCTAGCATTCTTAAAATTGCTGAACACTCGGGACTAAGGGCTGGTACAGAGGATTGCTTTCTTAATGTTCCTGTGTCTAGAGGTTGGGTTTCGTCAAGGGATTTTATAGGCTTTAATAATTCATTGAAGGGAGTGTACCAGCCCGCAAAAACTGGTTTGTATCAATTTCTAAGACGGGGAGAGGATGAGGAGGCAAATAGCTACTTAAGACTAATACTTTTGGATGAGGCTAACCTAAGTTCTATAGAGCATTATTGGTCTGAGTTCTTATCGCTTTGTGATAAAGAAGGGCGATCACGTCCGATTGATACAGGAATCGTTGGCGATAAGCGTCTATTGAGGGTTCCGGATGGTGTGAGGTTCACCGCAACAATCAATAATGATAGTACAACAGAGGCGTTATCCCCTAGGCTGTGTGACCGTGTTCCGGTTATTTCAATGGCTGCTCCGCACTTTAGCAATATACAGCAAGTGGCATCCGGCACGCTCGATGGTGTGGTGAGTTATGCACAGCTAGAAAAGTGGTTTAATAGAGATGATTTTGAAGAAGCCCCCTCTCTTATAAACGATTTCATAGAAAGAATGGAGCGCCTCGATAGGGAGTTTGGTGGTGCTGTACGAATTAGCCCAAGGAAAAGAAATGCTATCAGTAAATATTATAGTGTTGCCTCCGGTTATTTGGGCCACCTGGGGGCAGTAGATTTTGCTATTTCTCAATATTTGCTTCCTTTGATATCGGGGCATGGAAAGCCATTTAGTAGGAGGTTGGAATCCTTATTGGAGTTGTCAGTAAGAAATGAATTGAAGCGAAGTGAATCAATAATAGATAACATTCTCAAAAGTGGTGAAATGTACGTAGATAGCTACAGCTTCTTTTGATCAGAGAGGTTGATTTGTTACTTATCATTAAGTTTCTTTCCGGTGAAAGGACGGGAAAAGAAATTCTCCTCGACAGCGGTGCTGCTAAGACAGGAGAATCAATTCCGTATATTCTAGAAACAGAGGCACTTCAGCTTAACTTTAGTTCTGAGGAGCTACTTGAGGACGTTAAACTACTTTTTGATGGGGTTGAATACGAATTCAGCTTGAAAGCTAGTGATGATTCCACTGGATATATATATTACCTGATGCCGAAAGTTCGACGTGGAGGTAAGGGATTTGAGGCTCTATTTTATAACTACTTCGGTGTAGCCAATTTCCAACTCAGTTTTTCTTCTGAAGGTTGTGCGAATAGCATCACTTTCCCCCCAGTTG
This sequence comes from Microbulbifer maximicatervae (SeqCode), assembly GCF_052467825.1. Classification (NCBI taxonomy): domain Bacteria; kingdom Pseudomonadati; phylum Pseudomonadota; class Gammaproteobacteria; order Cellvibrionales; family Microbulbiferaceae; genus Microbulbifer; species Microbulbifer maximicatervae (SeqCode). The sequence goes on along the minus strand of NZ_CP174327.1, from coordinate 4,939,309 downwards.
AAATTCTTGCTCGAAAATTAACAGCTATACAAGCTGAAAATATGATCGAGTATATTTTTACAGAGGGCGATGGAAAGGTTTTTAGCTGTTTTAGTCCATCGAGTATGGGGTCTCGCTTTTGCCCTGGTGGAAATGAGCCTAAGTTCATTGAGAGGAAAGTCAACCAGCTACTGAATATTTTGGATGAAGTTCTGCCCTATATATTTGCGTCACCTATTACTAGGGTACTATCAGATACGCGAGTTGTTAGGGGGGCGGAATCTGAAGAGGTAGGTGAGCAAGGTATAGGCTGGTTAGTTGAAAATCTATCTGTACTCGAGCCATCATATGACCAAGAGATTTATCACTTAGAATATGATGATGAACGTTATTATGCTAACGAAATTCAAACTTCAATCACATTGGAAAAAAGTGATGTTTATGAAAATCGTGTGATTCACGGTTTCCTCCAGACATTGCAGGTTTATATTAATGAGCTGGCCGAGATAGCCTCTTCTGTAGAGCAAAGGTGCTCAGGAAATTCACATCAAGGGTATGTCAGTTTTTTCTCGGCGATGAATCGCTGGGTTGATGAAGGAGTTTTTAATGGCGGGATCAATTCCGCTAGCCTGCTAAGTCGTGTTGGAGCATTTATTTCCCTTGCAAGGCAGAGGATTCCTGTCACAAAAGTCGAAACGGGCCTTCCTGTAGTTACTCAAAAGGCAAAAGGAAATCGAGCATATATTACTGTGTTTAGAGCAGTTGCAGAGTGGTATAAGAATAACCGAATTGATTGGACTGTGAAAGATTTTCTACTTTCCATCAGAAGTATCCCGAAGTTATTTGAATATTATTCTGTGCTGAAAATTAAGAAGGCTCTATCGAGTTTGTGTATGCGGGTAAATGAAGACCTTGAGGGGCACTCAACTTTGTTCGCGGGAAAATATAAAAGTATTGACATTTCTATGCTCTATGAGCCTGACTACTGGATGTATGCCCATGATCAGCAATCCGGAAGTATTTTTAATTCAGAAATAAGAAGATTTGAGAAGGCTCTCAGGTCTAATGAGTATTCCCCACCTAATCATAAATTCTCTAAGCGAGTACCTGATATTGTGATTTCTCTAGAATATCAAGGGGAAAATTTCCTGGTTATTCTTGATGCAAAATACTCATCGCCGAAGACGTCTTTTGAGAAATACCTTCCGGAATGCACCAAAAAATACGTGCACGGGTTGAGTGCTGAAGGATACTCCCCAACACTAGCTCTTGTACTAATTTCACCATTCAGTCAAGACGCATTCGCCGATTTTCACGTGCCTCCATTTGGACTTATGGAGCATTCCACGGCTTTTCCTATACTTGGCGTGCATGGGGTTAAGATTGACGCGACAAATGTGTATGCTGGTAGCTATTCAACTCTTGAAATAATTCGAGAATTGCTTGATTCCTGTATGAGTCATCTAGGCATTCCACTAGAAGATCCGAGGATTACGCCTGAAATGCTACATGCTATTTAGTTGGCGGGACGGTTCTGAATACCCAATGCTATCCGTTAGGCTTGCCACCTAAGCTCTAGAGACTCTAAATCTCTGATTTAGAGGTGAGGGGGGAAATCAGCAAGCCTGGACACCCAAATGTCAGAGCAGGGGTGCTAGTTATGCGATGGACAGCCCATTAAGCACCCGTAGATCAGCCAGCGGAGTGGAAACACTAAGATATAAGTAAAGTTTGTACGTCACCATTCGGCAGGTGCTATATCAACTCCAATACAGATAGTGACTCGGTGCAGATAGCTTGGGTTTTTGAATAATTGAGAGATAGGTTTGGAGTGCCGCTATTCGCGAAAATGCTTTAGTCATCGTCGAGTGGATTTTCGGCTATTTAACTTGAAGCGGTGCTAAGATAAGTTGGTAATCTCCCAGTCCATGTGTCTAGCGCTTATTCTGCTGGGTACAGACCTGTCGTACCAATTCCGCCGAGTCTACTAAGCACTTAGAGCAGCTCTCAAAGTTGCGGTTTAGATAGAACCGGTGTATTGCTGGTATTCCCAACCGTTTAAGAATTGCAGGGATATTTTCATCAATAGCTTCCTGTTTCTGTGAGTTGAGTTGTCAGCCACTCCAGTTTATTGGTTCGAGATAGTGATTCGGCTGAAAGGGCAGCCCCTTGGGTATTACTTTGCGTTCACCGCCGAGCATCGGCAATAGATTGTCGGGCTGCTTACCATTAGCCACTGCGTTAACTCGCTGCCGGAACGAAGTGAAATTCGACCCCTCCGGAGTTTTGACTATTTTGGCTCGGATAGAATTTAAATCCACTCAGCCTGACAGAGCCCGCTTATCCAAGCAAGCTTGAGATTTGAATGCCTCCTTCCAAAAGTGGCGACCCTACCTCCCCTCATAGCAGTTAGGTGGAAGTTTGTTATGAAGCTCTACTCACTATGGTATTTGTCATAGCCCTCTGACCATTCTTGCTGATAGCCTTGCTTTTTGAAGTAACCTCTAAATATATGAAGTGCTTTTTCTAGCCAAGACTGAATATCTGAAATGCCCTCAATCATCTTGCAGTCTTTTTCGTCATCAACCGCTTGATCTGTCATTTCCCAGAAAAAGTCAGCCAAAGACTCTGCTTCCTCTTTACTATCTAAATAGGAGTTTCCAGAAACAACTGATCGAGCGATTTCGGAGTTTAGTTGTTTCGCGTAATGCAGAACTAATGTCTTCGCTGGTTGATTATATTCATTGAAATTCATCATGCTTTATGGGCCTCTAGTGGCACGTCATTCATTATGGCCATTCTTTAAGCTCATGGAGCTTTTCTATTTCGCTAGAATCGAGAGTGTACCCTTGAAGATAGCGTTGAGTTAGCACGGAAGTTCTAAAAACTCTTGCCAGCGAGTAATGACCTCGATGTCGGACCAAATTTTGACGGCTTCTGCGTCGATATAGAGCAGAATACAGTAGTGGTTTCTTATTACAGCATAGGCTGCAATATCGAGTGCAATGATACCGGCTAGCTTTTGCTTCCTACCCTCAATACACTGACGCCGATGCTCATAATCTCTTCCGGGTTGGGTATCTTTCCCACAAAGAAAAGCCTTGCGTATGTAACCGGAAACGCAATGATTTACATTGGATTCAAACTTACGAATGGAGATAGAAATACTCTTGAAATAGTTGTCAATATTACTAGCTATTATTGATGGATATCTATTAAGCGAATTTATAAAGGAGATAACTGCCATGCCATACAAAGAACTTGGAATGCTAAAAGATAGCGGTTTAAGTAAAGATACTTATAGTGGAGTTGCTGTGCCCTATATGAGTGAAGCTGAACGAGAAAAATATCAGGTTACTATACAAGATGGGCTTCTGTTTTGGCGCGGAGAGAGACTTAATACCAATCCTGGCGGATCTTGGGCATTTGTTATGGACAAAAATGGACGTATCTTTTGTGGTAACAAAAATGGTGACATTCAGCACCATTCAGCATTTTTTTCGGGGCGTCCAGTTGCTGCGGCTGGGCATATCTCTGTGGTAGGTGGAATAATAGAGCATATTAACAATTTCAGTGGCCACTACCAGCCCACTAGCGATTATATGGAGCAGTTTAAAGAAGAACTGGAAAAAAATAATGTTGACTTAAGTGAAACCGAAATGGATTTTGGGATTTCGTCAAAAACCTGTAAGTTGCGCTTAAAAAATTTTCAAGATCGTAATTATACAGGCAAATGGTATCAACGTTTTCGCGGTACTGTTGTTAAAGAGACTGTCGATGGGAGCGAGGATACTTATACCGGCCGTACACATATTCAAGGGCAAAGGTTAAGGCTTTATCCTGATGGCCCCAGGTGGCAGTGGCTTTGATGTAAATAGCCATGAGAGCTTTTTGCAGACTCTCCATCTCTGACATAGTGGCAAGGGAAGTGGAATACCAGAATTGGCGTTCAGGCTTTGGGAAGGCTGATTTGAGGTTAGGCCAGATTATAAGGAATACTGAGAGGAAGCTACTGGCAGTCACCTACAAACTTTAATCTGCTTTCAAAATATGGTTGCTACATAGCCAGTAGAGAGGTGAGGTATCAAGTATCTCGGATAGGAGGGCTGATACAGCACATCCTACCTCGTTTTTAAGGATCTAAATACCGGCCACTCCAGTTACTGGCTCGAAATAGCGTTCCAACTGAAAGGGGAGTGCTTTAGCTTCCTTCAAGCGCTCACCACCAATAAATAAAGTAGAGCTTTGGGTTGCTCACTAGATACGACCGTGCGAATGCGCTGTTGAGTACAAGTGTAATCAGAGTCTTCAATGTCTTGGCAATACTGGTAAGGAGAGAGCTAAGCCTGGAATTTAAAATGACCTTACTAGCGGCTACTTGTACGGTTGGTTTTAACCCAAAATAACCAAGCAATAGCACTAATGTGGAGAGGTGACTTGCAAGGTGGTAACTCCATGCTGAACTCAATATTTATCCCTACAACGGAATCCCGTTCTTCCAGTATTTAGCAATGGAGTGCGGATACGAGTATAAAACTAATGAGCCAATTAAATTATTAGTGAACTTTCACATTCCCCGGTTTTGCCTTTAGTTAGCTGTATGATTGAGAGCATTACTCTTTAATCTTTTAAGGAAAGCATGGGATGAATTTCAATGTAAATTGAGTTTTCCAATGGTTGATTGACATTTCCTCAGTCGAAATAACTAAAATATAGGCGCGGAAATAATCCTATTGAAATTTATTCAGTTTGTTTCGATCTCAAAGCTGCGTAAAATCGATAGATATTTTGGGTATTTTGGCCGTAATTGAGCGAGCCAACTATAAACGCTTCAGAAGTATAAAAGATTTTGAAAACTTCGAGAGAGCCAAGAGTTTTCCAAAAGACCCATCCCCTCAAAGGAGAACGGTAGCGTGACGTAAGAGTAAGTAAAAGGCGCTGACCCAAGGTGCTAGGAACACCCGGGGCCAGCTGACCAAATTGATAAGTACAGTATCAAAGTGGCTATATGGATAATACGCTAGAAACCCGCTCGTCTTCAATAAAGTGGAGTACATTCAGCGGCTTGGGGCCTGTTCCCAAGCTCTGGAAGCCTAGCGCCCGCCTTTTCCTCTTCTCTGCCTACCGCCCCCGCGCACCACCCCGCATTTCCTCCAAACGTTAAGCCCAAGCTTCCCCATCTCGGAAGCGCCCAAACTTTGACCATCGAAGGAAATAAGTATGTTGATCTTAAAGCGACGGACAGGTGAACTTCTAAGGATTGGAGCAAATGTCTCAGTCACAGTGCTGGAGGTTAAAGGCAATCAAGTGAAGATAGGCATAAGCGCACCCAAATCACTCCCCATCCACCGTGAAGAAATCTATGTGCGGATCAAAAAGCAGCAGAGAGCAAAGGCCTGAATATCCTAGGAGAGTGGAGCGGTTCTTGGCTCTCACAGATTGAGAAAGCGGGTTCTGAGTATGAACTTTGGAGCCGTTGTCTAGCAGACTACATACGGCTCTAATTCGAATTGGTAACAGAAGGCTCTTTCGAAGCTGGTGGAGCGTTAGATGGCCGGATCAATATCGTCATACTGGCCCCTGAAGGTGGCTAGTTAGCGGGGTGAAGGAGGGCAAAGAAGCCTGGCGGCCCCATAACCCGAGCATTGCTATATATCAATCAGTTGTATAAATTTCACTCATTCCGCCAAGTGTTTAAAGCTACAGTCTGAGGGGTAATCTAGGTAGATGCAGCTCCTTTTCGGAATACCCCCTACTGTCAATGGCTAGAGGAACTTTACCGTCAACCGTTCCTTGTCATATAGCGAAGTGACCTGATAGCCAAATTGGCTGCCAGATTACGGAAGCAAAATAGCCGATGAATCCAGTAGAAAAAAGTCAAAGCAATCCAACGTGCTACTGCATACGATTTTTTGAGATAAGAAATTTCTACATTGAAAGATTAGGCTAGTGATAGGTGATACTGAACACATCGTAGGTAAGCTATGTTCCCTCGACAAATTTGGCGAGCTTGATTTACTGAGAGCTCTCATTAATTGGAAATACAGTGAAGTTAAATTGGCTGCACCTAAGCTAAAAAAACAAAGGAAAGACACCTAAAGCCAAAGTTGATGATTCGTTATGGTTTTGCAACAAGTACCTTAAGCGTTATAATAAGAACAAGGTTCAAAATAATTTTTTATTTTACCCTTCGATGACTTAACAATGGTAGAAAACCAGAACAAGCAAGAATAGGAAGACGACCACCTGATTGGTTTTATCTACCGGTCTATGGTTGACAGTATTCATGAACCCTTGATTTCTGCACGAATGGATGACAGCGTAGGTATTACCAAGAGCGGCAAGCAAGAAATAGCAGGAGTATATTTTTACATGCCTTGCGGTGATAAAGAAGAGATTCAGTTCTCAGTAGCGAATACATTCGGCCCCCTTAATACTATCTCGTATTTAAGGAAAAACTCTTCAGATCGTGGCGAAGGATGGAAAATCCTGAAATTAGAGATGTATCCAGATCAAACGCAAAGCTTAATACTTGGCGATCCCTTAAAGTCAGGTGCAAGACTGTATGGTTGTGTCGCTCGGGCAGCAACAGTGTGTTTTGATTCCTCGTGTACACGTCGTTAGAAACTTAAAAAGCTTAACTATTAATGAGATGATTAAAAAACTAATTCTTTTGCCTTCCTTGTTCTTGATGGGCTGCGTATCAAATAGAGAGTGCTTAATTTATGAAGTTGAGCAGGAAACGACCTACCACGAGAAAAAATGTGATGGAATAAGGGCTGCGGGTGGTCCTTGTGTCTTTAATACTTTTGTAAAAGAGCAGCCTGTGCATAGATGTTTAATTTACAAGTAATGTGATCCATTAACCCAGCTTCTAAAAATTGTGGACAAAAAATTTCATGTGCTTGGGACCTGCAACAGGCTGCTTGCATATGCGGTGGCCATTATAAAAATATGATGAATAATTTATGAGAATATCTGCGCTGGCGATTTGTTTAGCTTTAATTTCATGTGCATCAATTGAAGTAAAGAAAATTGAAAAAGAAGATACTGTTATTGCACGAAACGATATTTTCGACGTCCATTCAATAAGAGCTTTACCGAATGATATGGGGTATCGAGTCTTCGTTAAGTACTTTATAAATGACTTTGACCCAATTAACAATAAATATGTTTGTTCTTACAAGCAGCTATATGATGGAGAGAGGAGTATTGTTAACCGAAACTGGAACTGTGAATTTGAAACTTCAGAAGGAACAATATTCTTTGATTGGAAGCCGGAAACAAAATATAGGAAGCTAAGTATTGTTCGTGTGGTCAAAGATGGTTCATACGTAACGCCGCCATACGAGATCTTAGATGTTGATCCTCCCTTTGAAATTCAGGTTCTATTAATGAGAACACCAAATAAGGAAACTTGTTGGAAAACAAGTATGAAAACTGGCGAACAGTATTGGGGTTGTGGTTATGGCCCATTAGCTGAATCCAGCCTGGCTAAGGCAGGGAGATAATCTGATTAGTTTTCCTATGTAAGGGCGCCAGAAGCGTAACGTACCCTTGATAGCAACTTTGAAGCAGTTTTCAAAGTTGTGACTTAAGAAGAGCCAGTGATTGGTGGAAATTCGGAATCTGTGCAATATGGGTGGAGTGTCGGTAGCAATAGCTCTACTTTTTCTTAGGTCTAAGTGCCATCCACCCAAATCAGCCATTTTTTAATAGTGATCTAACTGAAGTGGGGGTAGATATACCTTTCCGCTCGGCGTGTAATTGGCAGCAGCCCACTGCCGCTAGACCAATCTGCTGTATGCTAACCTGCTGAATCAATGCCATCCGGCCTGCCAAGTGCTTAAAGCTTCAGTCAAGGGGGAGCTAGGTAGATCCAGTGCCCTTTTGGTGTACCCATGCGGTCAAAGACTAGAGGAAGGACGCCGCCAATTGATCCTTGCCAGTTATAGAGGTCAATTAGTTCCAATTTGGCCCCCAGACTGCCCTAGATCTGATTTCAGGTAACGTATTGGAACCGCTGTAATAGCGTCAAGCAATGGGGCAAACAAGATCTTTTACCGTGTACTAATCGCTATGGCAGTTATCATAGCCCTCTGACCACTCTTGCTGATAACCTTGTTTTTTGAAGTAACCTCTAAATATATGAAGCGCTTTTTCTAGCCAGATTGAATGTCAGTAATGCCCTCAACCATCTTGCATTCCTTTTGGTCATCAACTGCTTGATCTGTCATTTCCCAGAAAAAGTAGGCCAGGGATTTTGCCTCTTCTTTACTGCCTAAATTAGAGTTTCCAGAAACAATAGACTCCGCGATTTCAGATCTTAGCTGTTTCGCATAATGTAGTACTAATGTCTTTGCGGGTTGATTAGCTTAATTGAAATTCATCATGCTTTTTAGGCCTCAAATTTGTACTCAGACTTTGTAACACTTTGTTTTTAAGCGAAGAGCAGTATCTATGAGTGGATATCTTGAACTTTTTCTCTAGTGGGTGTCCTGAAATCTCAGTGTTTGGTAGAACATTGCTGGAATATTGTTGAGTGCTTATTGTTCAATTTCTCTATAGAGCGATTGTTTTCAATTTTATCTTTCCATAGATCTGGTTTTATTGCTCTTCTGAAAATTGATAGGTATCTATCAAATGTGCAATGTTTAGCTGAGTAAAAAAGGCAAGATTGATTGTGGTATTTATACCGCGGAGCTAATATTTGACTGAAACTGTGGCTTGGGATGATTAATATCATCTCGGGAATATCTCGCTTGTGAGCGTAAACTATTCTTGTATTAAATGGATAAAACCCTTTATATTTTTACAATTGAAAGGCTGCTTAAATTACATGGATATTAACCAGCAGTGCTCTGCAGCTCAAAATATTATTGATAATTTTATGGTTTTGAGTTTTATTTCAATTGTATCTAATAGAAATTTTTCCCATAGTTGGTAAGTTTAAATTCTTCAATTAATTTCTTTGCACCCATGCTATGAGTTATCTCGCGCCGATATACAAGACATATTTCATCTTTAAAGCCTGGTTGGTCTTTATTAACCCATTCTAGCTGATTTCTTCCATGTGTCTGTGCAACTCGACCAGGAATAATACCAACCCCAAATCCCTCTAATGTCATTTTTGTGATTAGCTCGTGACTTGAAGACCTTATATATTGCTTATATCTATTGCTTTCAGATATGGTTTTCAGCAGCCAGTTCGTCTGCATCAGTGCTGGATCATATATTAGTACGTCTCTAGATTGAATTTTCTTAGGATTATGCCAAAAACTAACCACATCGTGACAAAGGTGCTTGATTACTAAGTCAGGATGAGATACAGGATTTACGACAATACCGATATCGATTTTCCAGCTGATCACGGCCTCTACAATTTCACGAGAAAGTGCATGCTGGAAGCTCAATTCAATACCTGGGTTTTGTGCGATAAAAGCAGGAAGGCTATCAGGTAGCATATGTAGTGAAATCGAGCTGTGACATCCAATGGTGAAATGACCAACGGCCTCTTTATTTTCTCGCAGCGCAGAATACTTAACCTCATCCCAATCATCTAATAGCTGCTGAGCGCTCTTTAGCAGCCTAAGACCAGCACGTGAAAGCTGAACACCAGTTTTTTCTCGTATTATTATTTCAGTCCCTAGCTGTCTTTCTAGCCTCTTGATAGCAGCGCTCAGACTCGGCTGCCTAATCCCCAATCTTTCTGCTGCCCTGGATATGTTTTTTGTTTTTGCAACTTCAATAAAGTAATTAAGTTCATCAGCGTGTGGAAACATAGAGCCTAACTTATTTAGCGACTTAATTTAAAAGCAGCTATCGAGTCTACATCGACATACTCTTGGTTGCCATAGATATTGTCTATGGCAACCAGCGCCGACTTCTATTTTTCATGTTTTTATACTCATGTTAATTTCTTTACTCCCTATTTATTCAAAAAGTTTTGGAGTTAGAGTGTCTAGGTCATCTCTCAGCTATCCCGTACCAGCGAATAGTAATGCAGTATCCTCTGATGCTAATTTTAGTTTAGCTTTAACTTTTCCTTTGCAGACTTGGTATGAGTGGGGATATCTACCCAACCCAATTCTCGCGAGTGACAAAGACATTTCCAGAGTTAAACGCTCCTATGCATTACTTCAAGATCAGATCGACGATACTGACAACCCCATTTATGGCCTACACACTAGCTATGGTGAGAATGAGCGAAATTCCTTAGATCCAAATCAATGGAAAAATACCCAAGTCAACTTATTGGAATATTTACAAGTTGGCATCGGTACTCCTCTGCCGAAGTCGGTCGTCAGACGCGCTTTGAAACTACAAGCTCGGAAAACGGCCTATGGCTTATCTGGCATCCATCCTTCCACTTATCAAGCACTTCTTAACCTGGCAAACAGTGAAGCTCTTCCCAGAGTTCCCCGAAAAGGTAGCTTGGGAGCCAGTGGTGACTTAATTTCTATGGCCCATGCCATATCTCCCCTATTCGAGGATGGACCAAAAGGCCCTCGCGACGTAATTGGTCTAGTAAATACCAATGCCATGATGGCTTCATGGGCTATCGAACATGATTATCAATTAAGGAAGGTATTAAGGGACTGTTTTAAATCTGTTGCGCTTATGTCCCTGGCGATAGGCACCGGAGATGAACATTTCTCGGAAGGTTTGCATTATGGGGAGGTACACACCAGCTACGCTCGGGCAGGTAACCTACTGACACAACTACGACGTGACTATTTAAAATCGCCGAAGATTGTCGAAGGCAAGAAAACTTTGTTACAAGCTCGTTATTCTGTTCGGTGTGCTCCTCAGATACTTGGACACTGCCTTGATTTATTGGATTACTCCGAAGCTAAAATTCGTTCCGAAGCTCTAGCCGTCGCTGACAACCCCCTAATTCTTGAGTCTGGTCCCTGGCATGGCGGACTCTTTTATGCGATTGGGCTGGCAGCTTCTGCTGAATTTATGCTGGAAATTATCCATCGTCTATCTGAAATGCTTGATCGACAAATATTGATTTTAATGGATCATCGCCTTAACGGAGGTTTGCCAGATAATTTAAGTGTTGAATCTTTCAATCACTGTAAAGGAATTCACCAGTTAACGTCGGCTTTGTTCCAGGAAATAAAGGCCAGGTCGACACCGGTGCGCCAGATGAGTTTCTCATGTGAAGGCAATAATCAGGACCTCGTGCCCTGTGGAATGGCCGCTCTTAACAATGTTAACGATCAGCTGGATACGTTAAAAGAAATTGTTCGCGCAGCAACTTTTTGTTCAGCTAGAGCCGCAATGATGCGCTCAACGGGTGGTTTACCCGAAGCATTAAAATTGTCGAACTGGTCACAATTCACAACAACTGAGATCGAGAGCATTTTATGAATTTTAACTATTTAACTGGTAATTTCGGGATTGAGATTCCAGCTAAAGAGCTGGCGGATTTGGATCAAAGTACAGGACTAACATTGCAAAACCTATGGCATGAGTATGAGCTATTGGTTATCAGGGATATGGACCTGGATACAAAAGCATTTGTCAATTTCTGCGGCTTATTTGGAGAACTTCAAAAAAATTATTTCTTCTTTCAAGGTCACTCTGAGGAGTACCCACAAGTTGCTAGGATTATCAAAGAGATCGGTGAAAAGCAAAATACTGGTGGGATCTGGCATCATGATCAGGGATATTATTCCAAGCCGGTAAAAGGTATAGCTTTGTATGGTATTGATATTCCCAACAGAGGAGGCGATACCCTTTTTACAAGTTCAACACTTGCTTACGAGAGCCTTTCAACTGCAATACAGCAAGTAGTTAAATCCCTCAATGTGATACATACCACAGAGCTAATGCTCAAAAAACAACCATCATCAAAGTTAATGGAAAGTTCAGGTGAGAGTAGCTCTGGTATAGAGCGGGCACTAAAATTAATGCCACTGGAGTCTGCAGTACACCCGGCAGTTTGTAGAAACCCTGTAACTGGTAAGCCTTTTCTCTACTTGAATCGGACTACCACCTCGCATTTTGAGGGTATGACACTTGATGAAAGTTCGGGGCTGCTAAATTATCTATTTAAACACATCGAAAAACCTGAGTTTAATTGCCGAGTGCAATGGCGCCCCGGCACACTAGTGCTTTGGAATAATCACCAAGTCTTACACTATGCAGTAAATGACTACAATCAACGACGGGAATTACACCGTGTGCATTTTTCTGCAGAACGACCAATTAAATATCTATAAATAGATTACTAGTGTATTTATGAACTATAGTGAACTACTGGCAGATTTTTTGCACCAAAACAGTCAGTCTAGAACTGAACAGCAGGCATTCAAAAATAATCAACTCAGGTGGCTGCTCAGTAAGGCTTTTGCAAAGTCTAACTACTATCGTGAATTACTTGAACAAAACAATGTTGATATAGAGGCAATTCAAAGCTATAAAGATTTACAACAACTGCCGATTATAAGTTCAGAAATATTTTCAAAGCCAATGACAACAGTGAGTATGGCTTTTGACGATATTATTCGCTACTGCCACACATCAGGTAGCACTGGTACTCCCAAACACGTACCTTATACCCGAAAAGATATTAATAATGCAATAATCTCACAAGCACGCAGTTTCTTATTTACAGGTGTCGAGCCGTCTCATAAGTGTTTGTGCGCAATGACTTATGGTCCCTGGCCCAGTGGTATGATTTGTCATGCTGCCGCTGAAATATTTGGCCTCACTATTCCTGCAGATTCATTTCTTGGGGTAGACCATCAGCTACAGAGCCTACAAAGGTATCAGCTGGATTATATAGTTTGCCTTCCCTCTTTATTACCTAGGCTGGAACGTCACTGCCTGGAGAAGCATATACCTCTAGCGTCCTTAAATATACGCAATATATTTATGGTGGGTGAACTATTCTCTGAAGAATTTCGGAGCCACTATGAGATGCTATTCAACGCCAGGTTGATTAATATGTATGCAAACACTGAGCTTGGGCTGATAGCAAGTGAATGCCAACATCATAATTTACATGTGTGGGAAGACTTCTTTCATGCAGAAGTTATTGACCCTGATACAGGAGAACCATGTGAAGATGGTGCTACTGGAGAATTAGTTATAACCGCTCTGCAACGTGAAGCCCTTCCACTGATTCGCTATAACACTCATGATCTGGTGGAGATGCACAAAGGCCCTTGCGAATGCGGCCATCCCGGGACCTATTTGGGTCCCATTAAGGGGCGTATTGATAATATGTTCACAATCAATGGTGGGAATGTCTATCCAATTGCGCTAGAAAAAGCTATCACTGCCGTCACGGGTCTTAGCTCATTTTACCACTGTATCATCGAAAAAGTTGATGGACACGATCATTTGGCATTTGAAATTGAAGCAAGAGAATCTGTCGATAATCGAGATAAAGATCATTTATCACGACAGTGTTATAAGAATCTCACCAGTTCAGATGTAACCCTTCGTATGATTTTCCTTGGACTCGAAGCAGCCTCAAGAATCAATATAGAAATTTTACAACCTGGAGAAATAAGTAACAAACTTGGTAAAGTAAAAAAAATTATTGATCGCAGATAGGTATTCCGACTACTGAGCGAGGCTTGTAGGTGGTTATGGCGACTCCTGTTAGTTTAACTAATTGTGCTTGTGGGAGTTGTATTAATGTCTAGATTTTTATAGCTGGCCTATTGAGCGGTGAAAGGAATTCGTGTCCGACTATGCCGATATAAATGTTAGCATTGCCTTGAATGATGTTTGAATAGAATTAAATGGGGGATTTTAAAAGTATTTAAAGTCACTGTGAAAGAAGTATAAGTTCAATTAAAAAGGATGATTATGAAACTTGATGCGATTTGCAGCCAACTTAAACTCCCAGAGGGCGCACTTGACTATGCAGCGCTTCGCTTGGGGATAAATAGGGAAAAACATATAACACGTTATGATCTTGACAGAATTTCCTCTTTCTTAGAGGTATATGGAGGTTATTCTAAAGCTGGTCTAGAGGCAATAAGATATTTCTTCAATATCGGAGATGTATTTTGGGATAGGGCTAATGAAGCTAAACAAACAGACAACAGTGAGATAAAAAGTATTCGTATCTCAACCTCTGGGTTCTCTTATCGAGTAGCCGGTGTGAAATATTTTAAAGCAACAACAAATGACGGAAAAAGATTTACTATAGAAGGAAGAGATGACCAGTGCGATGAATACCGAATTGGGGTGTACTGGCTTCCTTACGAAGCTAATAAAGTCACGCATACAAATCGCAGAGTTTATGAATCTTTACGGGATGTCAACTTCTTTTTAACCATGGAACTTTCCGGGTGCCGATTCACTATGACTGATCAATCCGTATGCCATGTTGCTTTCGACGCAGGGACGTCAACGTATCAAACACCAACCCCGAGCACCAGAGATGTTGCAGAGAATGCCGTCTTAAAAAGTAATAGTGATAAAAAATTGAAAATACGCAGATTGTCTATTGGGGGAGATGATAGCAATTCATATGGTTATGCTTTCTTTGGCCATGAAAAAAATAGAGCTACCGTTATTGGTGTACGGCAGAACAATCAAAAATGGGTATACAAAGCCTTTATGTACCATCGCGATTCACATTTATCGCAAAATACTACTAATACTCTTGTGCACATTCTTGATAACGTAAAATATTCAAGTAATAATTATTGGGCAGAAAACTTTTTATAAAGAATATCTAATTAAGCAGTTCCTGCTCATTATCAAAAATAGATGTAGAGATGATTCAGAACAGCCAAAGACTGAAGGTAGAAGTCAGTTATGCGACAAGAAACAGATTCTGCTGAATCTTCACTCTAATTTAGAATCAAAGGGTGTGAAATGATACGAGTTTGTGCCCAGACTCTAGAGAACTTGTCTATTGGATAGACATAAGGCGATTGTGGCGTGAAGTGTTTGGAGTAGGGCTTGATTAGTGAGAGGAAGCGCCGAAAGTCGCGTTTGCTGTACACCCAAAATATATTGATTTGGAGCTTGCTAAGACCGAAAGTGTTTCGCCAAGACTATAGTTTACAGAGGCTTCTTTACGTCTATGAACTAAAAGTCTCGGATGCTGGACGAGCCTAACTCAAAATTAGAATCTAGCACTATGGCAGCAGGCGATCCGCTTTCCAGATCGCCTGGAGATATACAAAAGCCTATAGGTGTTTGGCTGATACAGAGTTTTGAACACCCTTGCAGGTGTCTACAGTAACCTTTGGCTAATAACTATTAAGAAAAGGTCACCGCACGCTCATTCAAATCATAATACTTGGTATTAACCTTAATCTTGACAGAACTGCTAGTAGCGTCAAACCAACCAAGGTACCCAGTAACCTCTAGGCTTGTATGGGTAGTGGCCATCGCCTCACGTAAACGCTGCGCCCAGGGCCTTAACCTTTCACCGTCATAACCTGACCCACAAGCACAGAGATGCAGGTCAACAAAACTACCAGGCAAACCCTCTTTAACCAGGGTAGCTGCTAGCTGTGTCGGAGTATAGGTTTTCCATTCACCACCCTTCCACGACTCTACGCCCCTCTCGAAAACTTTGGTTTGTTTATTTTTACCGTTATTGCGTTGAGCACCAATTTGCTCAGCATCACCAGCGCCAGTACCATGAGAAACAATATAAAGAGTATCACCAGATTTGAGGCTACTGAGACACTTATCAATCCAGCGGTACATAGACTTACCAATACCAGATGTGACCTTGTTGGCAAGAATATGATTCTTCGGAATACTCCATGCGCTCGCCATATTCTCCGCAAACTCTAGCATTTCTTCACTGTTTACGGGGAGGTAAATATACTTTGCCATTTTTACACCTTGTTATTATCACAATACGAAAATTATAACACTAAGCGCCTTTCAGAAAGAATTATTAAGGACATCCAAAGATTTGAGTGAGGTATCAGTACTGGACAGGCATAAGTCATGAAGGCTGTCCATCTCTGATTTGGTTGTTAGGGCCGTGAAATACCGGTAAGCGGCCCCACATTCGCTTCAAACTTTAAGGTCCAAGCTACCAGCACCAATGGTGTTCAAACTTTGATCATTTAAGAAAGCGAGCATGTTGGTTTTAAAGTGACGGGCAGGAGAAAACTTAAGAAATTGTACTTGTGTCTCATCTGCAATACTGAGGGTTAAGGAGAGCCAAGTTATGATAAGTTTAAGCGCACCCAATTCATGGTGTAGAAGCTTATGTATGAGTCAAAAGTCACCGAAAGAGAAAGCTTGAATATGCTAAGAGAGCGCAACAACTCTGAGCTTCGGTAGTAAAAAGTCAGATTTTAAACAAGAGTATTTTTGCTCTTTTAAAATACATGACTTTAGATAGAGGCGGCGCGTTAGCGAGATATAGAACCCTTTGCTGATAAGAAGGCCATTCAGAGATATTGCATCAAGAGACTTCTTGGGGGTTCACGGTAGGGTTTCAGTCAATCATATTTATTTGTATAACTACCTAACGCTCTGCAAGATTCTTTTCATTTGTCAATAGGGCTGGCGGCTTATACTTAATATTCATAGGTAACTGATGTCCTTAGCGCGTATTTAGTTAAGAGTAGAATTGAATTATTAGGCAAAGCTTGTGAAGGAATATGCTTAGTTGTAGCCGCATGCGACAAATTGCAGCGGTATAGCAGGCATATAGCTGGCCCGTCCGTTAAATACTTGCACCTTGTCTATATTACGAACTGCCTACCTGTTTATTTAGAAAGGATTAATAATTTTACGATCTACTTAATATGTAGCCGGATGAGGAAATGGTATGGCTGGAGGCTGGTTGCAACATCGGCTATCTATCAAAGTTTCTATTTCACTGCCGGTAGATGACTGTGGAGGATGCCAATGAGATTTTTGATTTTATGTCTGGCGACATTAGGTAAGTACGGACCAAAGGGTTTTCCCAATCTGCTTTTGAGAGTCATATTTTCACTTAGCTTAGCTGTGGGTGTCACATCAAACGCGCAGGAATCCAGTTCTTCAGAGCTGGAGGGCGATAAGTTGTCTACTGCTGACTATTTGAGGAAGGAGTTAAAAAGCAGCCAGAATTTAGTTTGGATCGGGCATAAAGTTCCCGATACTGATTCTGTTAGCGGGAGCTTACTAGCAGCCTTTATTTATGGTGGTAAGCCTGGGACACCCAGTAAAGTTAATCCTGAAACTCGCTTTGCAATTGATCAATGTGGTGCTGATGAGCTAAAAATAATCGAAGATTTTTCAGGAAAGACTGTTGGCTTAGTTGATTTTAATCAAAGCACACAATTGCCAACTGGAATTGACCCAGACTCGATTGTAGCAATAATCGACCATCATGCGATTGGCGGATCACCAATTAATATTCCGAATGTAATTAGTATAGAGATAAGGCCCTGGGGATCGACCGCCACGATTTTGACTGACCATGCACGCATGTTTGACATTGAACTGCCGATTCATCTGGCGTGTATGGGGTTGGCCGCAGTTCTTTCGGATACGGTTAACCTGACATCACCTACCACAACTGAATACGACAGAGCTTATGTTCAAATACTGGCCAAGAGAGCTGGCATAGATGATATCAATAAATTCGCAGAGCGTATGTTGATGGCAAAATCTGATTTGGGTGGCTTTTCGGCTAAGGATATCATTTTACTCGACTATAAGGACTTTGAATTTGGGGGAAAAGAAGTTGGCATCGGTGTTGCTGAAACGCTGATAGCCCAGCCGTTGATTAATAGGAGATACGAGCTGCAATCTGCTATGGGCGAGATAAAGAAAGAGAAAAGTATCGATCATTTGATCTTCGCAATCGTTGACACTCGTGAAAATCGATCTTATCTGCTTTGGAGTGATGGCCAAGATAAGGCTGTTGTTATCTCGGCATTTGGAGATCATGTAGTCGATGACATGGTTGTTGCTGAGGGGGTGATCTCACGGAAGCGCCAACTTGGTCCTGCGATTCAACGAGCCCTAGAGAAGTAAAAAGGGAGATCAGAGAAATGAGAGTGGCTGGGCCTGTGTTAGTTGCGCGACTTCACTACTATCCCTCCTAAAAGAGCTATAGCAAACAGTAGGGACTATCACTTGACCGGACGATCTCGGGTTAGTGTTTCGAGCTGCATATGCTCTTATTGCTAGCTGAGGAGTAGATTTCTGTTTAAAGCTCATTATTCCTTGATTGGTGGAGCACTGCTATGATCGGAAAAAACCTGAGCTAGAATAACAAGGAGGAAAGGTCGTTAGATTAATTTCGGTGTTTTGGAACTATAATCTGCTGTGGCGGGTTTTTACTATTAACACGAACCTATAAAAAATTATCATTCGCGCGTAGGTAAAGAGAAAACTAGTGAGATGAACTATATTTATTTGACAGGGACTTCAGCTTCTCGGCTGTCTCAAAATCGGAACTAAACCATATCTGTAATGGATAGGACTCAAGAATAACTACATCTTTTACCTTTCCTAATTCTTCCAGACGCTGTACTTCCTGTAAAACTGGATCAGGTGTATTTAGGCTGCCTCTCACCATTATTCGCTGCCATTCGGGTTCATCATCTGCCATCATTCCACATGCACTTAGAAAAAATATTAAAGAAATTAACGTTCTCATACTTTTAAAAAAGGCGCCCAAGGGCGCCTTATTCTAAATTTGGGTGAATTAATTTTACTTTATGGGTAATTTTCAATCCAATCCTGCAAAGTGTTATAGACGGAACTGGTTATACGCGTTCCGCAGTTTTGCGAGGATGATCCAGTTGTGTGGATTCCGCGAACACTGTTGGACGTATCCTTAATCCCACTGCCACTCTGACCGCCAGCTGTATCTAATGTGTAACACACTCTGTATGTACTTGAAGACGTGCTACCGGAATCTGTCCACATAGTAGCAAATGGCTTATCTCCAGGGTATCCAGTAACACTATGAGTGCCGCCAGAATAGACACCCCATCCGGAATATCCATTGTGTGGTGGTTCCGCTAACACAATAATTGCATAGTCATAGTTCGTATCTGAATTATTATGCCAAGCACTGGTAGTCACAGCATTTGTCCAGGATTCACTCCCCCAGGGCTCATAATTACCAGATTGAGCCACTGTAAAATCAAGAGAACTATACCAGTTGCCGGAGCCATCAGAAACACAATGTCCTGCCGTTAGCACATGCTTTGCGGTAATCAATGTACCGGTACAGCCTACATCAATGCGGCCATTGTACCAGTGAGGATTTTGCACGGTATTAGTGATTTGAACTCTATCGTCGGTACCAATTACAACTGTGGGGAGCAGTTGTTCCTCACCACGAATCATGGTGGGCGCCTGTCCTTTTGATGAAAAAATCCTTGAATCCAAACCATGAGATTCAATAATTGCTATCGCTTGCTCCAATAGCGATAAGGATTCTTGATCTACTTCTGCAGTATATTGCCTACCGTCTGGAGTAACCGAAACAGCACTTAAAGAAGAGGTGCGTTCCATTAACGTATATTCTTTTCTTACTGCGGCATCATTGACTACCGGTTGTTTTGCAACATTATGACCGCTTATAAAACTTGCGGTTTGGTCTATCTCAACAAAGTTGTAAAGGGGGGCTGCATGGGATGCCCCTGAGAGCACTACCAATGAAAGAAAAATATGACTTCTGTTCATATCTGATCCCTCTAAATTAATAGGTTGGAAGTAGTGGTACAACCATTTTTGTTTTTGCACTTAATTTATGTGCGGGCGCATAATATAGTACCCTCGTACACGTTTACAACTCGATGATAGTTAATTTTAAAATAACCGGCGCCAGTTTTTATGCGAGAGAAGGCAGAAAATATTTGTCTAAAAGATTATATTAATTGCTTTAGGTGTTGAGGGTTTTGTGGTTGCTAATATTTGTTAAAGTATTGAGTGAATAAGCTAAGATTTTTTAGTATGCGAATATTAAATTAATTGGTTCATAGTGAGGTCTATGTCATTTATCCAATGTTTCTCGCAGCTGAAGATTATCACTTGCTCAGCTTATGGCTGCATATAATCTTGGTTATTATTTAAATATAAAGTGTTTATGTAAGAGATATAGAGATCGGAAGTGTAGGAACCAACAAGATAAATAAACTGTTATAGAAGTGCTGTTTTCTAAATCAGCTGCGGCGGCAGATACCCGTTAAAATCGTGAAGAACCTTGATGGCTATAAATGGTAGAGGGCGATAATCAAAATAAAGGTTTTTGTGGCGCTGGGCACTAGATATTCAATCATCCTCAAAGGAAATAACTGTTTGCCACTCATATATTTTGTAGCGTCAGAGGAATCTGTGAAGTGTTCGAAATAGGTGTTCCAACTATTTAAAATAGCAGAATCTTTAGAGCTACTAGTTGGAATCAAAGCTAATTGGTAGTAAAGCGATAAAGGGCCCGCATACTGCAGGCCACTCTTATCTATCTCTGAGAATCTCCATAGCAGCATTATGCCCAGGTACTCCAGTAACTCCGCCTCCCGGGTGGCTACCCGAGCCACAGAGATAAAGATCCTGTATCGGTGTGCGGTAATCTGCAAAGCCCATAAAGGGGCGATTACTCCACAGTTGGTCCAGTCCTAGGGCACCATGGAATATATCACCTCCCATGAGGCCAAATTTGCGCTCTAAATCTAGCGGTGAGTGAATTTGTTGGGCGATTACCGCATCACGAAAATTGGGGGCATAGTGGGTGACAGTATCGATAATTGTTTTTGCAGCTTGGTCACGATAGTCGTCCCAGCTTTTTCCTTGCGGAAGTTCTGGAGCGAATTGCTGGCAAAATAGGCTGGCGACATGTTTGCCTTCTGGAGCAAGAGTAGGATCGATGGTGGAGGGGATCAATATTTCTACAATGGGGTGTGTTGACCAGCCGTATTGAGTTGCATCGACAAAGGCCTGCTCCAAGTAGCTCATTGTTGGACCAATGACTATCCCAGATTGATGATGCTGTTGTAGGTGAGTTCCAGGCTTACAGATGAAGTCTGGGAGTTCAGACAGTGCTACATTCATACGGAAAGTACCGGAACCTACCCTGAATCCACGTACGCGGCGGCGGAACTCTGGCTCTAGGTGTTGTTCGTCAATCATCCGGGAGTAAAGCAGCTTGGGACCGACATTGGCGATTACTTTGTCGGCCGTAATAGTTTTTCCACTGCTAAGCCGTACGCCGTTGGTACGACTACGGTCTACCAGAACTTCTTTGACTTCCGCATCTGTACGAATATTGACCCCAAGGCGCTCAGCTTCTTTTCGCATGGCTTGAGTGATAGCGCCCATACCGCCCATAGCATGTCCCCAAGCGCCTTTCTCACCGTTAGCCTCGCCAAATACATGGTGTAACAGCACGTAGGCAGAGCCAGGAGTGCTGGGAGCTGCATAATTTCCGACTATAGAGTCGAAAGCAAATGCAGCTTTGACATGGCCATTTTCAAACCAGGCATCCAATACACTTGAAGCACTCTTGGTGAACAGGTCAAGTGCATCGCGACGAGATGACATACTTAACTTTTTCGCTCTTAAGCCAAAGCCCCCAGCACGAACTAAATCCACAAAGCCACCGCCCACATTAGGGGGAGAGCGGAGTAATTCCTCGCGCAAAATATCTGCTACGGTTTCCAGCATGGCATAAAAGTCAGGTAGGGTGGCTGCGTCCTTTTCTGAGAAACGTGCAATCTCAGCTTGTGTATCCAAGATATTTTTATGGAAAGAGAGACTTTCACTATTTGAAAGTGGAAAGAAGTTAGCTTGTGGCCGTAACTTGATTTCCAAGCCATGTTCACGGAGATTGAGATCTTCGATGATTTTCGGGTTGAGCAAACTTACTGTGTAGCTTGCTACAGAATTTCTAAAACCTGGGTAGAACTCTTCAGTTACTGCTGCCCCCCCGACTATAGACCGGCGTTCAAGGATCGTTACTTTTTTCCCTGCTTTTGCTAAATAACAAGCGCAGACCAGGCCGTTATGACCACCACCAATAATCACATAATCCTTCATTATTATTCTCTATATGGATAAGGACTAGTATGAATATTTACAGAAAACTATCAAAAGATAAAGAGGGTTTTTGGAGCTATAACTCTAGCCACTATCTATCTGTGTTACGGTGCTGGAGAAGCGGAATTTAAATGCCCAAACACCAGATAATTCTGCATCAGGAACTGAATTTAAGAAGTTAGCTTAAGAGGAAGCATTTGATCCTTTGAACCCCAAAAATAGTACTTTTGATGAAAACTCTCCCATAATTTCCCACAGGCAAAGAGCTTATTCTTACTGGGGAGGAAGTCTAATCAACTCTCCAGAAGTAAATAGTAGCTATAAATATGCCGGCGGAGGTATGCTCTCTACACCAAGTGACCTGGTTAGGTTTGCTATGTCACATCTTGATAGTGGCTATCTGAGTGATGAATCGCTTTCTGAGCTTTTTAGCCCAGGAACTCTAACAAGTGGTGAGGAAGTTAGCTACGGTATTGGTTGGATTGTTGACTTTATCAGCTTAAGCAATTGGTATGATCCGGAGGAGGATGCGGAGCTGATTAGCGTTATCGAGGAGCATCCAAACATTAAATTGATGAGCGGTGAAGGAGTTGGCGGAAGAACCATGCTAATGCTTTGTCCTGATCATGCCCGCTCCATAAGCGTTGTCAAGAATGTAGATAGTGATCAAACGGCTGACTTGATAGAGCTATCTCTGAAAACATTAGATATTTTCCATAATAAAAACTAATCAATTTAAGGTGTCAGAAAGCTAAAGTTGCTAATTTTAAGATTACCCTTCACTCGCTTAGAGCCATTGCCTGGTCTACAAAGAGGGGAAGGGTAATTAAATTCCTCCGCCGTCCTCAGGTAACTATTTAGCTGTTTCTTTGAAAATAATCGCGAGCACATTCCAGTGTCGCATGGGGTGAAAGCATATCAAAAGTGAAGTTCTTTGGGGACTGATTTCGTTTTATGGTATTGGGCCAGTCCTGATTGGCTAGGGCCGTTTTACCAAGCGAGATGATATCTGCTTCATTGTTTTTTAGGACCTGAGCTGCGAGTTTTGGGTCTGTAATTCCGCCGTTGGCAATAACCGGTAGAGTACTATATTTCCTTGCCAGACTTGCTAATGAGTTACTGTTTTCAAAGGCGGGAGTGTCTATTTTTGGTTCGGTGGTATGAATATAGTCGGCACCACATTGCTTCATTAGCTCGAAAACTTCAGCAGCTCCAGCTTCGCCTTCAGGCCAAATATAGTTGGTATCGTTCACTTTTTTCTGAGAGAAACGAACGCCCACTACAAAGTCCTTTCCGACCGCTGTCCTTACTGATTCAAGTGTTTCCTTGTAAATACGTAAACGGTTAGTGAGTACTCCTCCATAACAGTCTTTTCGTTTGTTGGTATAGGTGGTTAAAAATTGGTCTAACAAGTAGCCATTGGCACCGTGTATCTCAACACCGTCAAAGCCGGCAAGTTGTGCCAGGCGGGCAGCCTGAGCGAAGCCCTCAACAACCATTGCAATATCTCGCTGTGTCATGGCTTCCGGCATGGGATAGAGGCCTTCTCCATAGTAGAAGGGCATTTGACTTCCCTGGGGACGAACCATAGAGGGGCCAGCATTTTGATTGGTATAAGGGTTATATTGCGAAAGGGCGCCGGCATGCATCAATTGGGCATATATCCGGGCTCCTTGCCTATGAACTCTTGAGATAATCGGCTTCCAGCTCTGTGCATGATCGTGGCAGGTCATACCAGGTTGATACTTGTAACCCTGACTATAAAGTCTGTCAGTATATAATCCCTCGGTAATAATCAGCCCAAACCCTCCATGGGCAAATCCCTCATAGTACTCCTCCATCAATGGACCAACGCGACCATCCAGCCCGGCGCTGACCCGTGTCATAGGTGCGACTGCGAGCCTGTTGGGCATACGTAAGTTACCGATTTCAACGGTGTTGAATAGATTTTGATATTTGATAGCCATAAATATTTCTTACCCATTAAGATTTTTCATATTTTGACAATTAACGAATTTTTGTGTAAATCAGACATTAGGTAATTACAGTTTCAACTATTTATTGAATATGGCAGGAATTAATCAATTAGAGAGCTTGAGGGTTTTCAGTACGGTCGTGGAGTGTGGAAGCTTTACTAGCGCTGCAAAACGTTTGGGTGTGTCTGCAGCTTGGGTTTCTAAGTCGGTAGAGCGATTGGAATCTCGCCTGGGAACCACGCTTTTGCGCCGCAGTACTCGGCATATGCAGGTGACTAGCTCCGGGGAACGGTGTTACATGCGGGCACTTGAAGTGCTCAGCAAGTGGGATGCTTTAGAGGATGACTTGTGTGAATCCAATGAAAGCCCTAGAGGAAAGTTACGGATTGGCGTCCCGATGTCTTGGGGGTTATCCAAGTTCGGTTCCATTTTGAATATGTTTATGGATCGGTACCCGGAAATCCTTCTAGATATTCAAATGGGAGATCATTATGTGAATGTGCTAGAAGAGAAGTTTGATCTTGTGCTACGGCTAACTAATGAGCTAGCTGATAGCGCCTTGTTATGCCGAAAAATTACCAGTTATCATCGAGTTGCTTGTGCGGCGCCTGAGTACCTTAAACAATATGGGGAGCCAGGCCACCCCCGTGAGTTAAGTGAGCATCACTGTTTGGTATATACCTTACCGGGTAAACCCAGTGTGTGGCAGTTTAAAGATAAAGGTAAATGGCTCGATATTTATCTGGAACCTAGGTTGACTTCTAATAACAGTAAATTACTCCATTGTGCTTTATTAGAGGGGAAGGGCATTGCACTGATCCCCCATTTTATTATTGATGATGATCTTAGAGAGGGGCGATTAGTTCCGATTTTGACAGGCTTCCAAACTGCTGAGCTAAACCTTTATTCACTTAGGCCTGGGGACCGTATGTCCTCCTATCGGTTAAAATTACTATACAATTTTATATGTGAGCAGCTTGGTGAATAAGATAGGGGATGTATCAGAGGTAATATCTTTTACCTTGGGTTCATCCCCTATCAAGCTCTACCCTTTTATAGATTACCTATTATCGTGCGGGTTAGTTCTAGTCAAGCATCAGGGTTTTACAAACCTATTTTTTGCACTCTCTACCTTAGATCGCGTTACACATCCCTCTAGATGGTCATTAATTAATCCCATTGCTTGCATAAAGGCATAGACAGTTGTTGGACCTACAAATTTCCAGCCTAACTTTTTCAAATCTTTCGATAGTGTGATCGATTCGTTTGAGGTAGACATGGACTGAGGCTTGCCAAGCATCTCTTTTTTAGGTTCGTATCTCCAGAGAAATGATGCAAGAGATCCTTCGTTCTTTACGATTTCCCTGGCACATTTGGCATTATTAATAACGGCTTCGATTTTACCTCGGTGTCGGACTATTCCCTCATTTAATAGCAGCTTTTCCACATTTGTATTGGTAAAACGGGCTATTTTATTAAAATTAAATCCATAAAAAGCTTCCCGAAAATTTTCTCTTTTGGCAAGAATTGTACGCCAGCTTAAACCAGACTGAAAACCTTCCAGGCATAGCTTTTCAAATAGGCGAAAATCGTCACTAACTGGAAAGCCCCATTCGTTGTCATGGTACTCCAGGAAATCTGGTGCAGAAGCGCACCAGTTACAACGGTATTTACCATCATGGCTTTGAATAAGTTGCGCGGCCATACCAATTACCTAACCGTTGCCTCGGGTCTTAATAAGAATTTAAGCTGCGGACTAGCTTTGGATGAATTAATTTCTATGACATCGGCACTAACCACTTTTTCAGATACGAAAGGGTCTTGTTCGATGCGTATTAGCAATTCTTCATAAGTGGTGTTAAATGCTAGGATACCTCCACCAATTCCAGGTTTTATACTTCCAGACAGTATAAAAACTCCATCATCGAAACCTTTCTGTAACCACTCTCTGTGGCCAGTCATATATTTTGCTGCTTGTGATTTTTTTTCTGAAAATTTTAACAAAATAACAAACATATACTCACAGTTCCTTGTAAATAGCGCTAAGCTTTCGCCTTGTATGTGTCAACCCAAGAGCACATTTTATTGACTTCGTACTCAACATAGTCCTTGTCCTGAAAAGCATTTGCTAAGGTTGCAACACCCTGGCTCCAAGAGAGAACCTGTAGAGCTAGTTTATCGGTATCAGTGTTGGGATTTAGTTGTGTAAATTGTGTTTTTAGCCATTCCCGAAACAGACTGAAAATTTTATTGGCATCCTCTCGCCCTACATGGTTCAACTTGGCAAGTTCATTGGAGAGAGTACCTACGGGACAGCCGAAATCTCTGATCTTATCCCAGTTGGCAATGACAATACGGATATAACATTTTATCCGTTGCTCAGATGTATTCCCTTGTGTTTCCCATTCTTCCAGCATTGCTTGGGTTTTTTGCAATCTTCTCTCTATAACACCAGATAGAATTTGATCTTTAGTCTTGAAATGGTGGTAGAAGTTTCCGCGAGAAATATTTAAAAGATTAGCGATATCCTTGAATGAGGTATGCTCAAAACCCTGTTGATAAAATAAGTCATCTGCTATTGCGATGATTCGCTCGCGGGTGTCTAGTTTTTCCATATCGATTACTTTACTGAATTTCTATTTGGGTTGAGGCAAATGGGTAGTCAGTGTAGCCTTTTTCATCTCCACCGTAAAAAGTTGAGTGGTCGGCTTGATTGAGTGATATGCCTTGTTTTAGTCGGTAAACTAAATCAGGGTTGGCTAAAAATGGTGTTCCAAATGCAATTAGATCGGCATTATTACTTTTCAGGGATTTTTGGGCCAGTTCGAGATTATAGCCATTATTCGCGATATACACACCCTTAAAGCATTCGCGTAAAGCTGGATAATTTACGGCTCTCTCTTTTTTCATCATATCGCCTTCCAGAATATGAACGTAGGCAATATTCCGGTTACTTAGCTGCTCTAAAACATACTCGAAATTTTCTTGTGGGTTAGAGTCAGACATTGAGTTAAAACTATTCTCTGGTGTTAGACGCACGCCTATACGGTTTGAAGGCCAAGTTTCCATCACGGAATCAATTATTTCGTTTAAAAGACGCATGCGATTCTCTATATTTCCACCATAGAGGTCATTGCGATGATTAGTCCCGTCACGCAGAAATTGATCAATCAGATACCCGTTAGCGCCGTGAACTTCAACTCCATCAAAGCCGGCCTCTTTAGCCATTTGTGCAGCAAAGCCAAATTGCTCCACGATTTTTGGAATCTCACTAGTTTCTAGTGCACGAGGAAGAGCAAAGTCCTTATGCCCCTCGTAGGTAACCGCTTGCCCAATTGGTTTAATTGCAGATGCGCTCACGGGAGCCTTTTTATCTGGTTGTAGGTCGGGATGGGAAATGCGCCCGCAATGTTGCAGCTGTATAAAAATTTTCCCACTAGCTTGATGTACTGCATGGGTTAACTTCCTCCAACCATCAACTTGATCAGCGGTGTATATACCTGGCGTGTAAGGGTATCCCACACCTTGCGTAGAGATAGGAGATGATTCAGCGATAATTAGGCCAGCGCTTGCCCGCTGTTGGTAGTGCGTAACCATCATGGGTGTTACGACTCCATTTTTGTCCGCTCGATTTCGCGTCATCGGCGCCATAACCATGCGGTTTGTAAGTCGAAGACCTGATAAATCGAAGGATTGAAATAGATTTGCCATGCTGTACTTCCTCTTTAACTAGCATTACAGGGTCTAGGACGCTTGACCTAGAATCAATAATGCTAGGTCAAGCGTCCTAGACCTGTCAACCGTTTATCATTTGGGATGGGGGTGGAAGCTAAAAGTGGCGATAATTCATACAGGTGGAGTGCCTGGTCGTGGGGTTAAGTCTTTATGGCAACATTTGTTCTGGTACACGGTGCTTGGCAGGGAGGCTGGTGTTGGAAGCGGGTATCAGCGTTTCTTAGGCGGTACGGCCATGAGGTTTATAGCCCAACTATGACGGGGCTCGGAGAAAGGGCGCACCTTTTAGATGGCACAATCAACCTGGATACGCATATACAAGACATTCTGGGTGTTATCGCATGTGAAGAGTTAACGGATATTGTCTTGTGTGGCCACAGTTATGGTGGAGTGGTAATAACCGGTGTGGCTGATAAGGTGCACCAGCATATACGATCCCTTGTCTATCTTGATGCCTTAGTTCCAGAGGATGGGCAAAACGTCTTAGATCTTTTGCCTGTAGAGGTCGGGTTGAATTTTCAGGATATTGCCAGAACTCAGGGTGATGGATTTCGCGTAGCGCCAAGTCCTGCAATAGATTTCGGGGTTAACATTCAAGATCAGGCGTGGGTGGATCGGCGCTGTGTCGACCATCCTCTGGGATCATTTGAGCAACCGATTCAACTACAGGGCTTATGGAAGCAAGTAGCTCGGCACCGATACATCTATGCGTCGGGGTGGGCACCAGGAATTGGTAGGCCGTTCTTTGAGAGAGCCCAGAGAGAACTTGGTTGGGAGACGATAAACCTTCCCTGTGGTCATGATGTGATGCTAGATATGCCGAAAGAACTTACCCAAATTTTGATAGCCTCGATATAGCGATAGCCGCGCTACTTTAGCAACTTATATGGGGCCCCCCTTATGGATGCTCCAATGAGAGATGAGTCAAGTATGTCTCTGTATAATTAAAGTGCGTGTCGATATAAAAATTAATTTATCTATTGAATCCAAGTTCAGTATTGATTGCGTCTAATTAAACTGTAACTGATTAAGTGTGATCCCCTTTTTCTTGGCTGAAGATGGAGGCTTTACTAGGTAGTAGATCAGCTATTATTTACGAATTTATGATCCCCAGAATTATTATAGTGAATTTGAAGTGAGAAAAATGTTAAGAAGTTATTTGCTATTTGGTTTAATGGTGCTCTTCGTAGGGCTTCCTAAGGAAGCCTCAGCAGCCGAGAATAATTTTTCTAAAGTTATGACTGAGGTTGCAGAATTAAAGAAGGAGTACAATCTACCATCTTTATCCGTTGCGATAGGGTTGGATAATCGTGTGGCTTTTGCGCAAGCGGTAGGTCTTGCTGATATTGAAAAGGGTTTGGAAGCCGATACAAGTACACAGTATTCAGTTGGTAGTTTGGCTAAACCGATGACGGGATTAGCTGTAGCTCGGCTAGTTACTAAAGGTAAACTCGATCTGCAATATCCGGTTAGTAAGTATGTAGAGAGGCCCCATTATACTCGGCTATTCAGTGTTGCTGAACTTGCCGCACATACCGCTGGTGTGCCACATGATACACCGGAAAGAGATTTGGCTGAGTTTTCCAATATAAAAGATCATCAACACCCACTTGATGCATTTTACGTATTTGATAAGCACCCTCTGCTATTTGAACCTGGAACAGAATATCGTTATTCATCGAATGGTTATATTTTGCTATCCGCTGTTGTAGAGCAGGCTTCGCAAAAAGGGTACGTTGATTATCTCAGTTCCGAATTCTGGGCTTACCTGGGAATGAAAGCCACAGAGTTGGACACTTCTTTTGCAGGGCACGAAAATGAAGCGGCCTATTATTCAAGTACCAGTAAAGAGAGTGTGCATGTTAAATCAACGACCAAGCGAGATAGGAGTTTCCTTTTTGGAGGTGGAGGATTTATATCAACACCCTCTGATCTGGTAAGAATGGCTCAAGCTACCTATGAAAATGGATTTTTGTCTACAGATGCCCTACAAGCGCTTTCTGTGCCATTGAAATTACGCAATGGCGAAATCAACAAGGAAAAATATTCCCTTGGTTGGCGGGTGGGTGGCATAAATCTAGGGGAGCAAGATAAGCCATGGTTGGTACTGCATCACGGTGGCGTGACTGATGATGCGGCTACGGCTTACCTTTTAGTTGTTCCTGAATGTAAGGCCTCTATAGCTTTTGCGACTAACTATGTGCCAGAAAAATTCTGGCGGATGCGGGGGCGTATGGCGTCAATCTTGAAAGAACACCTTGATGTTGAAAGATGCAACCGCTGGGATTTCCTTCAGCCCTCTGTATAGTCGCGTTAACTTTCATTCCTGCATATGTTGAACGTGCCTTCCGGCAGGCAGCCCTAAGCTTTTGGAAAGGCGAGTTGATGCTCATGTCAAATTTCTATAAGGCCTTTAAAGGCTTCTATACAATATCTCCATTTTTAATTTTGACTTATACCTGAAGTAGAAAGAGATAACTTACTGTTTTTGGTTGAAATGAACTGGGCTGGCTAAACTAAAGATATTAGTAGCAGGAGCTATCAGATTAAATAGAGAAGACGCCTGCATAACACTCTAGAAAACGGTCGATATGGGTTGTGCCAAAGGCGGAAAAAAACGCGTTTCTCTGTTGAGTGCTACGCTGCTTAGTGCCACCTGTATGATAGGTTCGGGCTGGTTGTTTAGTGCGCAGCTTACGGCAAACTATGCAGGTAATTGGGCTTTTGGAGCTTGGATATTAGCAGCACTTTTGGTCT
This sequence comes from Microbulbifer maximicatervae (SeqCode), assembly GCF_052467825.1. Lineage (NCBI taxonomy): Bacteria > Pseudomonadati > Pseudomonadota > Gammaproteobacteria > Cellvibrionales > Microbulbiferaceae > Microbulbifer > Microbulbifer maximicatervae (SeqCode). Next base: position 4,908,869 of record NZ_CP174327.1, on the reverse strand, counting down.
TGATGGTTGGCTTGTGCCTAAGCCGTGTCGTTGCATTCTACCCAGTCCGAGGAGCCCTCGCTCAATCCAGTGCATTGTCGCACAATAGTATTTTTGGAATGCCATTTGCGTTTGCTAACTGGTTTGGCACATTAATGGTTGTTGCGACCGAGGCGCAGGCAACTACCCAATACCTCTCATCTGCTATAGATTCCTCTTTGTTAATTGACAATCACACCTTGACTCCGTGGGGGAAGGTTCTCGCGTTAAGTATTCTTTTTGTATATTTGCTGATTAACTATTATGGAATACGGTTTCTTGCCAAGATCAATAATGTTGTCACTGTTCTAAAGATATTTACTCCCACCTTTGCAATAGTTGTATTACTTATAGTTGTATTTAGTAGTGATACAAGTGGGTCAAATTTTTCAATTGACTCTAATCAGGAGTTTGGGTTTGGAAGCGCTTTTTCCGCTGTTATTGGGGCAGGTCTAATATATTCGTTTAATGGCTTTCAGATCAGCGTTGCCTTTGCAAGTGAGATAAAACATCCCAAGCGTAATATTCCTTTGGCCGTTACTTTATCAATAACAATAATGACGCTTGTTTATCTTGCATTGCAATATGCTTTTATGGCCTCAGTGCCGAACGATCTTCTGGTGGAAAATGGTGGTTGGCAAGGGATTAATTTTGACTCGCCGCTTTTGGACTTGGCGACACTGCTTGGCTTGCACTTTCTTGCAATGATACTACTCGCAGACAGTGTGATAAGTCCCTCGGCATCTGGATATACTTATTTGGGGGCCTCGTCAAGAATTCTATTTGCAATGGCCTCTGTAGGGCAAATGCCGCGATGGTTAGCTGTTTTAGATCCTGTACATAATTTATCAAGGCGCTCGATGCTTACTAATTGGTTGATAGCAGCAGTTGTACTTGCTCATGCTGATAGTTGGGCAGCACTTATGGTGATCGTATCTGGCTATCATATAGTTGGATATATGGCCGCCCCCATTAGCATGGGAGCACTTGAACCTGGCACGAGATACTTTGGGGCTGCTGTTTTTGCTGTACTGGGGGTGCTCATGATTACCATAACTTCATCATCCCTTTTGTTGGTGTGCGCCTCTTTGTCAGTACTTATCTGTATTTATGCATCGTTGCATATTGCCAGTATTGGGGTTAAGAAATTATCTGTGTTAGTTCTGCCGTTTATTATATATTTATGGGTTTTATATTTTATTCAGTACACTGGGGTGGTAATTATTTTTTCAGTTGCTTTTTATTTGTTAATATCTTCGAAGCCCTATGTTAAATTTTGCAGGGTGTATAATAAGCTGTAGCTTGATGTAAGGTTTTGAATGGTTGGTGTCTGTGATATTAGCAAAAGATTCTTGGGTATTGGGCGTATCCAAGTATATGAATGAACCCTTTTGCCAAGGCCAATTCTGACAGGATCCGTTTAAGTTGTTGAATGCTTGATAATAGCTATCATTTTATCCGCAAATATATTGGTAGATGGCAATAGGGGGTGTTCGAGCATAGCTCGCGCAGTAATATCAACTTGAGGAAGCCTATTAATTCTTGTCTGTTTAATAAGTTAGTACTTTTCTCTAAAAAACTACGATTAACACATTTAAATCCGGGGTAATGCCGGGTTTTAACTTTTGCTATATAGCCCTCCTGGAGGCTCACTTTCGGAGGGAACATAGTTAGTAGGCTGATGTGATAAATTACTCAATTGTCAGAGTTTAGAGAGCCGCCTTACAGCTTTCTCTCTCCATTCTTTGGATAAGGGTTGTAGCTGACTTGCAGCCTGGAGTACTTGCTTGGTATTGGGAAATTGCTTATCAAAAAAAGCTCTGAACATAGATCGTATGTCGATTGAGTTTGGAGCTTCAGCTATCTTACAAATCGAATCCCCTTCTTTTATATGCCCCTCTTTAACAACCCTAAAATATACACCGCAATTAAAGCTGCTAGTGAGAATCTTGGCTGCAGCGTCATTATCAAGGGCCATGCTTAGCTTAAAGCAGGGTATTCTGGGTTGACTTACCTCAAGGATACAACTGCCTATGCGGAATTGGTCTCCAACAAAGATATTTTGTTCTCGAAGCCCTTCTACCGTTAAATTCTCACCAAATGCGCCATACTTAAGGCTCTTTCTGCCTAACAGGTCTTCCCAGTAAGGGTAGTGGTCATTAGAAAACGCATATATTGCCATATCTTTGCCGCCATGATTTTTTAAGTCTGCCTGCTCATCTCCTTCCAAATTATTCTTTCCAACAAAAACTTTTCCTTGGACTGGCTTCTTGAAGATCCCCGTTGTTACAGTTTTACCCTTGTATTCGCAATCTATTTTTTTGGATACGTTTATAGAGAGGAGTTTCATATTTTCTTATTGGTAGATAATTCATGCAGGACCTGGATCTTAGCAAAATATACGCTTAATGCACAGCTATCCTATGTTGCTTTGATGTCCTATAGGACGGCTTACATATATCTGCTTATTGGTTAATGGTTGGAAGATTTATCCCGATACCAGCGCCAGCGATCTTCTTCGTACTCATAGCATATATTATCGCAGTGGATCTTCTTCTCTACGCACCAGTCTTGATTTTCATTATCTCTAATGCAGTCATAGTAGCTATTCTTACAGGTTTTTATACACCTGTTTCGAGCCTCACGATCATGAAGCTCTCCAGCTCTTACATTCACAAAGAGGCAAGAAGTCAGTGTAATTAGAATTGTGATTAGATAGCGAAGCTTTGGCATGGTTAAACGCCGTTTGATTTTGCTCCTGAAGAGTAATGTCACTAGCGATAAATCAGTAAAATATTTGTTGGTTGGTTTGCTGGCAGGCGGGTGAGAGGATGTTGGGTGCTAAGCGTGTATTTTCTGATAGAGTGAATGCCACTGTCCTTAGATTAGGCGGCAACCGTTTTGTTGAGTTGCCGCCTTACATCGTGATGAGATTTTTATCCGTTGGCAGTGGCCAATTGGTCAATTACCTGTTGTATTTTCTGTTTATTGTTTTTAATGAGTCGATCTGAGTGAATCTTGAGTGAATCGATATTGTCGTATTCAAATAGACCGACATGGGGTTCAGTTACCTCTACATTGAGATAGTCATATTTGATCTTTACATTGTTGGAGAGTAATGAAGCAATTTCCAGGGCGTGCAATTGCTGCTCATCCATTGATCTTTGAACACTTGAGATAGCATCTCGTGCCCACTGTAGTATGCCCCAGTTTTTCAGGTCTTTATATTTCACCTGCGAACTGGTTAGCGGGGAGGTGCCGGACCCAAGAATCAGCACATAGTAGTTCTTGTGAGGGAACTCTTTGATGATATCCAGGAGCGCAACACTTGCAGGGTTGTTGGCAGAAATACCTGCGTCGGCAAAGTATTTATGGCCCACTTCTTTGGTGTCAGCCATAAAGCCAACTGGGGGAAATAGTGAAACCCCACTAACTGCAGCTGTGACCAGTTGGTATAGGCTGTTGGTAGGAAGCTCACTGGTATCTCCTCCTCGGTTTTTGAAGAGGTGAAGTTCACCAGTATTCACACTGAGTGAGGGGATAATCACATAATTTTTCAAATCGGTGAAGTTAAGCTCTGGTGTATAGTGCTTCTCCATTACTTTGTGAAGGCGGCGACCCAAATATTTTGGAGAAAAAAGACCGGATGCCGTAAGCAGTTTATGATACCAAGGGGTTGAAAACAGATAATTACTTTTCGACTTGTATAAGTTAATAAGCAAGTCTGTTTTTGAATCGACATTGGCATAGTTTTTAGCCAGGTGAGATGAGCGGACATTCAACCCGGTAACAATGACAGCGCCCGTCGAGACACCACTAAACACATCGAAAATCTCGTCAACTGGTTGCCCCAGTGCTTTTTCCAAGTGCTTAATGACATATAGTGGTATGAGTCCACGGATACCACCACCGTCAATGACAAGTATGTTGATCGTATCTTTATCATTGAGATGATTGCGTATCGCAGTCTCATCCTCTTGCACTGGTGAGCGATAAAATGTTGCGCTTGCTGTAAGGATGTAGTTGTACAGATAGGCGCAGGCAGTGAAAATCACGATGATCACTGTACATATAATAAGGATATAACTGAGTTCCATTTCTGCACCTATAAGGTATTTACGTCGCAAGGATATAGACACCGAATCTTTGATATTGACTAAATGGAGAGAGCGGGTTTTGTCGGGTAAGAAGGGGGGCGGAAAAAGCGTATGATATTACTTTTTATGGGTTGAACGGTCCGTAGTTTTTTCTCGGTTGTAAGGGATTTCGGTGAGAAAAAAGTGCGATTTATAGATCTGTGCGTCTTATTTTCAGTTTTCTGGTAATGATTATTTCGTATATCGATTTTTTCGAAATTATCGATATATCGACGATGACCGAATGGTTTAACATGAACTGAAGATGACTATTTAGTTAAATATCAATAGTTTGATGCTGGATGGAGTGCTGTCCTAATTTGGGATATTAAACATTCCAAAAAATAAGTGTATTTCTGTATTAACCCATTGATTTTTCAGTGCTTTTTGCTTGACTGAAAATTCCGCCTTTAGTTACTTTTCACGCATAGAATCTTGAGTGTCCACAGAGTCCAGCCTTATTGGCTGACTCCCAGCAGGATTGATATCAGCGCTTGGCGTACTGGCTGGTATCAAAGTTTGCCCTTGATAGCGCTTGCCATGCATATAGCTGAAAAGCTCTCGGTGGCTGAAAAAGAGGGGCTCAGCAAGGGGAGGAATGCTTTTTAAAGGTATTGAGCAGGGTTTTGGCTTCTTTAAGGCTTAGCAAATGTGCCCTGAATGAATTGGCCCCGGCATTTACTCCCAGAGAGATCAATTTCATCACTACATTGAACGCGAGTTCTGATTTTAGGTAGGGGGTAAATGCCAGAAAGGCATTAAATATAGACTGATGAACTCTGTTTAGTAACTCTTGTATATCTGGATTGCTGGTTGATATCTTCTCGGCCTTTTTCTCAAAGGCTTTTAGCTGATTGACATACTCTGAAAATAACCTGAGATTAAACACAACCGTTCTGTGCTCTTTATAGCCGGCAATGATGGTGCTGAGTGCATCATTGATCTTGCGTAAGGCTATGTAATCATTTCTTGATAGGTCGGTATAAGAATCGGAGAGATAGCTGATCGTATCTCTCCGCAGCTGACAAAACTCAAATAAGTGTTGATCATGCTTCTTTACTTCCAGAAGCTGATACATTTTCGCGAAAATGAAGACAAGAGCAATTGCCGGCAATAGATAGAGCACTACTCAAACTCCTTTTCATTAATTGGCTTCTTGGGCGCGTTTTTCCTAGTGGGAGGTGAATAAGAGAAGGCGTTGTCCATCAGCTTTAAAAACCTGTCCCTATATTCTTTATTATCTGCCGCAAGCCGGTCAATTTCAACTTGTCGGTCCTTCAGGCGCCCACTGTACATCCAGAAGAGGAGGTAATGCGCAAAGATGAAAAATATGACAAAGAGGCCATTCTTAAGCCCCACATTCTGTACGAACTGAAGTATATCTTTGAGGATATCAGTCATGTAGTCCCTTACTTCTGATTTTGACAGCTCCTCATGCATTTTTAACTATTGAGACTCTTGATTCAACTTGGTTTAACTTTGAACAGTAATTTTGGTACCTGAGTCTTATTTGCTTCTGTTTAAATCCCGGATATAGCCTTCGTGAGACTGGAGGTGCCCGCCCTTGCAGCGCAAGCCACTTCTCTTTTGGGTGGTCAGTCTAAGCATGCGGGGTCTGAAGTAGTGAACTGGTTTCCACTCCAGAGGTTTTTCTCATTGCAGCCGGGGTCAAAGGGATCTGCGAGGTCAAATTGCTGATTGCCGTTTAGGATATTCCCGGTAATACGGTTGTTTAAGCTGTTCGAGTCAGTAACGATAATACCGCCATTGCTTGATAGTATCGATAGCCCATTATTGGATACCCTGTTGCTTGCAATCGAATTGCTTGAGCCGCCACTTAGATTAATGCCCACCTGCCCATTATCCGCCACATTGTTACTTGCTATGTTGTTGAAATTACCGTTTATCAGGATTCCAGCTTCACCGTTATTCTCAATGATGCTGTTAGATACAAATGTGAAGTTGCCATCAATCTCGAAGCCGTCCTCGCTAAACCCGGAAACGGTAGTAAAGGAGATATTGTTATAGTTTCCCAGGATTTCAATGCCTTCGTCTCCGCCTCCTAGTACCTTACTGCGACTAATGGTGTTGTAATCGCCAAAAACCTCAATACCATCAGAGATGGTTGAAGAAGCAGGACCTGTAATATCGACGTTGGTGATGGTATTGCCGTTGCCGAATAGCAAAATTGCATTTCTTACAGCGCTATTTATTTCCATATTGGAGATGGAGTGGAAGCCTGAGCTGGAGGTGATGACACCATTGGTGCAGTTGGTTAGTTGGCCGTTGCTGAGAGATGCTGCGGTGCCCTGGAGGTCTATTGCGTAGAAATCTGTTTGGGTTGGGTCTAGAGATACGCAGCTAAGCTCAAACCCCGCCATATTCAGGCTCCCTGATGGGCCTACAATGGTGAGCGCTACAGGATTGGTGATACTCAACTCGCAATTCAGACCCTGAGATAGAGTGGTGGGCTCAGATATAGTGTCGCCGCATTCAATGGCTAATGCGGCCGTAGATAGGGAAAAGACTGCGGCTGACAAACCTAGCTGCTTAAGTACATTCAGAGTCGTGATATCCATGGCGCTACCCCCTGAAAACTTCTCCTTGTTTCCATAATCCAAAGCCTAGCTGTGCTTTGGTGTTGAGGTTATCGCAATAAAAAAGGGGCTTACGTCAAAAAACGTAAGCCCCTTGAAAGTGGCGCGCTCGGGAGGATTCGAACCTCCGACCGCCTGGTTCGTAGCCAGGTACTCTATCCAGCTGAGCTACGAGCGCGTCGAGGAGGCGCACAATATAGATTGGTGTAGGTAGAGTCAAGCACTTTTTTCATATGAAGTACTTTTTTGGTGTTTGGTGACCGCAAAGCCTGTATGCCTGTTTCTGCTTTCGCACAAAGGGGTTTGGCTCAGGAGCCGTGGGTAGGGCTTTCTAGAGGTTATAAGAGGCTTTTGAGGCTCTACGGCGACTACTGACTGATCGTTCCGCTATTGCTTGTTCCCAGCTGGGTCACATTGGTAAGTTGTGAGGTTCCACCTTGGCTAGCTGTGAGGCTGTTCAGAGTCCCGTTTTGAAGGGATGTTAAAGTGTGGTTCATTCCGCTTTGATTCGGCATTACAGAGTTCTCCATGCCGCTTTGGGTGTTCCATGAGCTAATTTTTGAGCCTGTCTGAAACAGTGTTTGTGAATTTTGCATGCCTTGCTGGCTTATATTTAATTGGCTAACACGGTATTTAGCTCACCAACTTGATCTCCAATAGCAAAATTATTACCGCCTGCATTCTGACCAAGGCTGAATATATTTCCAGTGCCAAATTGTGTAGAGCTGGCAAAATCAGAAATGCTTAAGCTGTGAGATATTCCACTCTCATTTTGATCCCCGATTTGTAAAATTTGAACGGTACCCAGTGAGCTTTCAATCTGTATAGATTCTCCGACATTGTTAGTGCCATTCTGAATCATATTCATGAAATTATCGGTGCTATCTATTTGGGTGAGCAAGGTAGTATTAGAATCACCTTTTGGTGGTCTGTTAGCCTTGGCTAACGTGCGACTCTAGTGAATTGATATAACCCAAATATATGTCACGGTCACGCCTGCCTCCATTTGCATCGACTCCTGCCATAATGTCATTGATTAGATTGAATAGAGTTTCTGATAATGTCTCTGATGCTTCACTCACAGCTTCAAGTCGGACAGACTGGCTTATATGGGTGTAGAAGAAGTCCAATAGCCTTGTATCGTGGAGGTTTATTGTTGAGCAAGCCAGTTCTATTTGTCGGGCATATATTTTGTATTCCGTCATGACCATTGCTCTGAACTTGTAGTCATGAGGGAGGGCTTCCTTAAGGATATTTGCATTTCTATTATTGTTGTTCTCCAAATATTCTCTAAAACCCATCATGTCATAGGATGCTGGGGCTTGTTCTTTGTGGGTTATGGTGCTGATAGCCGCGGCACAAAAGTCGGCCATATGAACTCGAAAATAATGGTATGCATTTTTTAATTGTTCGACTCTTTTTTCTTGTCTTAATTTTTCTTGTCGGTTTGATTGGTATTTTGTAAATTCATTCAAAAGTAACCCAAATGTTGCAATTCCCGTCAGTGTTTCAATGGAGGTTAGTAGATAGCCGAGTTCATTGATAGGGTGAATTTCTCCATAGCCCAAAGTTGTAATTGTTACAATGCTGAAGTAGATGCTTTTTGTGAAGTCGAGATTTTCATTTATACAGGAGTCACATCCACTATATATGGCAGCAAAGATGAAGATTACTGAAAAATAGCCGACAAGTATTTTTTTCCATGTCAGAAAAGATAGAAAACGCGTCATGTTCTGTGCTCATTAACTATAAGCGATATAATTTATGCCTGCGTCATTCCTTTTGGGGTAATTACGATCGCGCCTGCAAGTGAAAAAGGGGGCTGCTTACAATCAGCCAATATGAATTATGGTGACTGTTTTGATCTTACGTTCCTATTAGCATAGTAACGTTAGCTAAGTTGTGAATTATTGAGTCGATACTACAAGGTTTATTGCTTATCGGTTGGTGGTGATGTTGAGAGCATCATTTACATTCATGAGTTGATGTGGAAGAGGTGGGTTATATCATCGAGAAGCTCGCCCCTCAATTTATCTAGCATCTAAAATGGTCTGTACGCGAGGGGGTATGATTATTGCTCTTCAGCAGAGAGTGCTGATGCGTAATTCTATTACACCTGATAATGGCTTTTCGTTGGCTATTTGTCGACTGGGGTTCGCCCACTTACTTGTTGCTAGTGGAGCTCAGTTAAAATCTAGTGCTTACCCAATCGCTGGCTTTCTTCTTGGGAAAGAGGAACTGGCTCAGCCCCTGCTTGTATAAATTTATCTGTATCACCGGCAATTTATGTTTCTGGCAGTGACCCGCCAATTCCATCACTAGCTCCCAGCAATGGGTTCAGGGTGAGGAATACTTCCTAGAAGTTCTTGTGTTGCGGCCCGGTGACGGATGCCTAGTGGTGGAGTTCTGGGGGAGTTGATAGCGGTGGGGCCGACTCAGGCATAAAGGTAGTGCTGGCGGTGATATATGCATGCGGGTTTTACCGCACTATAACAAAAAAGGGCTTACGCCATTAAGCATAAGCCCTTCGTTTGTATGGCGCGCTCGGGAGGATTCGAACCTCCGACCGCCTGGTTCGTAGCCAGGTACTCTATCCAGCTGAGCTACGAGCGCGTTACGGATGCGGATATTATAGATGCCCCTGGTGCAAGTCAACCTAAAGAATGAAAAAATCCTTAAAAATCATTATGTTGGCTAAAGATTAGGCATTTTGGGGGTATTTAGTGCAAGCCGAGATTTTCTTGGTTGCCGATTGGCTCCCGGCTACCTCTAGGTGGCCCAGAGGCATTTGATTGTTTTTAACTTTAGTGAGCGAAGGGAGCTGCAGCTGCTTTCTCTGTAGCCCCTCCTGTTTGCAAGGTGGATTAGAAGCGGGCTTCCAGTGATAGGTCAAACCCGTTAACGGCTACGATATCGTTATCGATTGTCTTCCACTGAAGCTTTCCTGAGAACTTATCGGTAAAGTCATAGGTAGCACCAAGGCCGTATGTTAGATCCACATCTTTTTCACTGTACCTCTCAATTGGAGATATGAGTGACCACCAAGTGGATACAGGTCTGAACTCACTGTCGACCCTGGTGTAGGAAATACCGAGATTCGCACTCAAGGTCAGTTTTTCGAGAACCGGGTAGTGAGCGACACCGCTCAACTGAAAACTGCTGACTTCAAGTGTTTCGTCATCCGCGATGTAGGCATGTTTGTACTCTTCTTCCCATTCGTCATAATAGTTAACTGAGGCGATATATTCGTCGTAGGCACTGCCAAAATTGCTGTATCCAGCTTCCAAAGAGAAGTGCGGGTTAAATTTATATCCGAGATAAATATTTAAAGAATTTGTTTGATCGCCAAAGCGCTGGCCATCAAGGTAATGATCAGACTGAGCCTTCTGGCCATCAAAGTCATAGTAGCCCAGGCCAAACCCTATATAGAATGGCTTCTCTTCGGCTAAAGAGGCATTAGAAATTGTTATAGTTAAGGAGAGTAAAAATAGTTTAGAGATTTTCATACCGGTTATTTCCATTCCATGAAAAATTTTCGCGTGAATATTTAGTTATGTCGTGTTTATGTTTTTTTTGATAGAGCTGGTCAATTGACTTTAAGTGATATGGATTTTTTTAAATTTGAACTTTAGTATTATAGTAATAATTGCGGTTTATATTGAGGTGCATTTTTAATGCTGTGAGGGGTAAGGTTTAGTGAAGTATTTTGATGATTTCAAATAAAGCCAAATTCAATCGGATAACTATGAAATCCATCAAAATCGCCCTTGCTAAGGGTTACACCGCAGTGGCGTGCAATTGCATAAACCATGCTTATATGGAATAGTAAGTTTGGAAGTATATATTGATGGATATATTGTGGTTGTGGGAGATCCACAGTTGTAAAACCCGCTTTATCATTGATTCTTCTACTGCTGTCCAGATCGGTTACTTCGGGTAAAGAATCTAAATAATTTAGTGTTTTCTGGATAGTTCTCAGAATACTTTCTTTTGTATTCCTATCTTCTTCAAATGTTACAATTTTCTGATCAACGAGCGGGCAGTATCCGCGAAGAGAAAAGTTGGCTGCAATTTTTGCATTCTCGGCTAAGCTGAACATGTCAGGTGCCAGCTGCCTGTGAAATATTTCCTGCGGAATTTTAGTCGCAATGGAAAGCAGTTGGGAAAGATGATTGTGAAGAAGGCTCTTGATAGATATTTGCACTAGGTAACCTGATAACAGCGGAGTGAATTAATTTTTTTTGGTACACACGTTCCTGGGTATTGCTACATCAGATATTGTGACAAAGTCTCCCAATCAAACCGCCGAGCTTTTCCATCGCTAAATAAAACTTCGATACGCTTGTCCTCCCATCCCAAAACCCTTCCATAGCCAAGTTTTCGATGTCGCAGTCCCTCTCCAGGTTCGGGTTTTCGCATGGGTGCCCGGGGTGCACTGATATTGGGGTTGTAATCGCAAGCTTCTAAATAGTGGAGTGCTTGACGCGATACCGGTACATCAGTATCGATTTTTTCCGGGCGCTCCTTAAGGGAGTCTGCCATCAATTTACTTAAAGGAAGCTGCATTTCATTAATAAATAATGAAGGCTGCGAAGCCTCGGGATCATTCTTTTTGGGGTCTTCTGCAGGGGCCAACAAGAAGAGTTTTGACTTGGCGCGGGTCATCGCCACGTACATCAAGCGGCGTTCGCTCTCCAGTGACGCGGGTGTGCTGAAGTCCCGTTGGGGCTGATAGGGCATATTGTGCTGGGTGAGGGTGGGGATAATCACTTGTTCCCACTCCAAACCTTTAGCCTGGTGCATAGTCGTTATCTGTATAGCATCCGCTTCGGTTTGTTCGCCCTCCCGGTGTTGGCGTTGCAGCTCTTGTAGATGTGCCAGGGCTTCAGCGGGCGGCTGCTTCAGAGTGTCCAGGTATTTGCAGAAAGCGAGGATGGTTTGTTGTCTCTCCTCCCCTTGTTGGCGGGTGAAGGCGTCGTCAGCGATTCCGCTGAGAAGTTCCAGTTCACCGATATGGCGACGCAGTAGCTCTCCGGCGTGACCGCGCCAGTTCTCAATCTGGGTAAGCAGGTCTGCCCGTTGGCGCAAGCGCTTGGTCTGGGGCTTGCTCAGGTTTTCAGGTAGTAGGGCAATTAGCTTCTTGCCCCAGCCTTTGTCCAGCGCTGCCAGAGAAGAACAGGTGGGCTCCAGGACTTTGCGCGGAATACGCACATGGGGAGAGGTCAGCCATTCGTAAAGTCCCTGCTGGCGACGCTTGGGAGGAAGTTCGGCGAATCGACCGGAGGCAATATTTAAACTCCAAAATAAGGGGCGCAGCTCCCGGCGCGAAAGGACGGTGTTGCGGCTTGCTGAACGGTAGGGAATATTATTGGCCAGCAGTGCCAGTTCAATAGGAGCGGCGATAGACCACAGCCGCACCAATACGGCGACATCCCTGAGTGACTGACCTTGCTTTTGACATCGGCGCAGGTGCTCTACAAGCCAGCGCCCCTCCTTATCGGTTTTTACCAGCTCGATTTCTGTTTGCTGATCTTCATTGGCAGAAACACAGAATATATCGGCGCGATCGCGATTGTTCTCAATAAAGTGGTTGGCGGCCAGGGATAGCTGGTGGCCGTAACGGAAAGTGCGGCTCAGGTGATAAATATTCGAGGGGGGAAAATCCCCATCGAAAAATGTGAGCAGGAAATCCGGTTTGGAGCCTCGCCATTCGTAAATTGTTTGGTCTGGGTCGCCAATCGCGATGACGTTGCCAGATTTTCCGTAGAGAACTCGCAATAAAAAGTGTTGTATCTCATTGATATCCTGGTATTCATCCACCAGGATATCTTCGTAATAACTACCGTACTGCTCGGCCATCTCCTCATCCATGCTGAGCAGCATGGCTGGGTCATAAATCAGATCGGCGTAGGTAACCGCATTTTGGCTGCGACGCCAAGCTTCAAAAGTGCGAAATACCTGTAAGAAATACATATATTCATCGCCGAGCTTTAATTCCTGAAATGCGCTGAGATCTCCCGATAGAATCGTTTTGGTGTAGTCGATAAAAAATTCAGCGGCCTCAATCTCAGATTGCTTCCGTGCTCTAATCTCTTCGAGTTCGTGGGTAGGCGCGCACTCTTCAATGGCCTTCCAGATTTGTAATTGGATTGTGGATTGAGGCAGGGGGGATAGGTTGGCAGCAGCGATATGATCATTGGCGATCATGCGTTGGTATAAACGATATCCAACACTGTGAAAGGTATGTACCGCTGGTATCGAGCCTTCAGCCAACTGCCGTAAGCGGCGGTCGAAGTCTTCCCGAGCACTGCGGTTGTACATTAATACCAGCAGTCGTTCGGGGGCGATACCTGCATCAAGGCGGTTCTTTATATAGTGCAACAGAGCAGTGGTTTTGCCGGAGCCGGCAACGGCAATGATCTTGGCGTGACCACCGGCGTGATCTGCAATTGCCTGCTGTTCAGAGGTAAGGTTATTTCCGCCCATCGCGCTCTTTGCTCAAATACTGGATATTTTGCCAGTGTTTAATGCTGTCTTACAAGTCGCGCAACCTTATTCGGATGGTTTGTCGCTATCGGAGATTTGATGGTGGCGCAGGGCAAGCTCAGCGATGTAGGGAGAGAGGAACACGCGGCCGCTCAATTCCTGCAGTAACTTGGAGTGGCCCAGGCGATCCAGTACAGCCCCTTTTACTTCAGCCAGATGTAGCTGGATATTCCGACTTTGTAAATCCCGGTTTACTTGTAACAGACGCTCTATTGCTGTGCTGTCGATCCGGTTAACAGACGATAAAATCAGCACCATATGGCGGGTATTGCGATGTCGCTTTATCTCTACAAAAAGTCGCTCCTCAATCGCATTGATGTTGCTAAAGAACAGGTTCTCATCAATACGCAGGAACAAAATTTCAGAGTCGGTTTTCACTGTATAGCGAAGCACATTGCGGAACTGCTCGGTGCCCGGTACACGCCCCACGACAGCTATATGTGGCCGGCTGGCTCGCCAGATCAATGTGGCGAATGAGAGCCCCACGCCCAGGGCAATCCCGGTCTCCACACCAAAAAACACTACCCCGAGAAATGTGCCGGCCATAGCCAGTCCATCGGTGCGGTCGTAGCGCCAGTGGTGGGCCATACCCTGGAAGTTGATCAGGTTTGCGGCTGCAACAATGATGGTGGCAGCTAGCACGCAGATTGGCAGTTCGGTAAAGACTTTGGTGGCATACAGAAGTAGCAGGGCGATTAGCACTGCGGCTATCACGCCGCTGAGGGGGGTTTTTGCTCCACTCTCATCATTAACGGCTGTCCGTGCAAAGCTGCCGGTTACCGCAAACCCTCCTGAAAATGCGCTGAGAAGGTTGGAGGCGCCCAGCCCCCGCAGTTCCGCATTAGTGTTGAGCTTCTCGCCGCGCCGCTGGGCGATAGAGTGAGCAATAGATAAGCTTTCGACAAAGCCGAGTAGGGCAATAATCAGGGCGGGCAAAAGCAGTTTGTAAATCAGCCCCGGGTTAATAGAGGGGATACTTAGGTGCGGTAGGCCAGCGGGAATAACTCCCACAACGGGTAACTCCTTCTCCCAGTGAAAAATAGCGGTGAGCACAATGGCAATCACCACGATAAGCATGGGCGCCAACCGCGAAAGCAACTTGGATCGTGCTGGGCCGACCCCGATTTTCCTGAGCAGGAAGGGCAAACCTAGTCGGGCGGCAATTAAGCTGGCCAGTGCAATGAGCCCCAGCAGAGCTGCTTCCCGATCGGTTTCGGGCAGATGGTTAAAGGTGCTGATCAATATCTCGAGAACCGTATCGCCATTGCTTGATATTCCCAGTAAGGGGGCAATCTGCCCGGCAATAATCAGCAGCGCGGCGCCGGAGACAAAACCGTCGACAACCGGAAGGCTCAAGAGGTTGGCGAGGCTGCCGAGGCCAAGAAACCCCATTAATAGCAGGATTGCTCCACTCAAGAGTGCTAATAATATGGCGCCGGAAATGTACTCGGGACTTCCCGGTGAGGCTATGGGGGTCAGAGCTGAAGCGGTCATTAGGGCGAGCACGGCCACCGGGCCGACGGACAGCACTGAGCTGGAGCCAAACAGTGCGTATCCTATTAATGGGAGCAGCCCAGCGTAGAGCCCTAGATATGGGGGCAGGCCGGCAAGTGCGGCATAGGCGAGGGCCTGTGGGATCAGCATCATGCTGGCCAGGAGGGCGGCAACACTATCTCCCACCAGCCACTTGGGCTGGTAGCGTCGAAGCCATGGAGGGATTAGGTGGAGTAGCCGCATCCTTACACTTGTTTCCGCTCTCTTCCTGCCGCAATTGTGTGAACTGCTCAAACAAGATAGACGGCGGTTGCCTCACCGTTGTGCTTGAGCGCAAGTTACTCCACTGCGGCAGTGCGCTTGATCCCGAAGAGTTGGAATATCCCCATACCCGTGAGCATGGCGAGTACAAAAATTACTGCTTTAAGTTGTCCCGCCCCGGTAGCGACAATCGCCGGTCCGGGGCAAAACCCCGCCAGCCCCCAGCCGGCGCCAAATAGAAGGCTGCCCAATACCAAGCGGCGATCAACCTGGTTACTTGCCGGCAGGTGAAGCGGTTGCTTCCAGATAGACAGTCCTCGCCGTCTGATGAAATGGAATAGTGGCAGGCCCACAGCGATAGCGCCAAACATCACCAGTCCCAGAGAGGGGTCCCAGGCGCCGGCTAGATCGAGGAAGCCGATGACTTTCTCCGGGTTGGCCATACCGGAGAGCAATAAACCCAGGCCGAAAGTGAGCCCGGCCAAAAGTGCGCTGATATTGGTTTTCATCATCATTGCCCCAGCTGGCCGATCAGGAGGTGTCGCATTAGAAACACGGTTGCGAAGCCCGCGGCCATAAATATCAGGGTGGCGGTTAGCGAGCGAGTGGAGAGTCGGGACAAGCCGCAAACACCATGGCCACTGGTACAACCGGAAGCCATCCGCGTGCCCAGGCCCACCAGTAATCCCGCTGCAATTAAGGTGGGATAACCTGCCTGGATATCAATGTCGGGCACTGCTGCAAAGATTTTCCAGGCAAGAGGGCTTATCAATAGCCCCCCGATAAAGGCCAGGCGCCATAGGGAGCCCTGGATTTGGTCAAGCAGTCCGCCAATGATGCCAGAGATACCTGCGATACGACCGTTAAAGGCGAGTAAAGCGGCACTGGCAAGGCCAATCAGCAGCCCCCCGGCGAGTGAAGTGCCCGGGGTGAAAGCGGTCCAATCGATGGTCATGGGATTACTCCGCACAGTAGAGCTGGTAAAGGGTTTGCAGCAGGGCGAGTACTCGCGGGTCTGCAACCCGGTAGAAGACGTTTTTTCCCTCGCGGCGTGTTTCGACCAGGCCTTCGCGTCGGAGGACACCCAGTTGTTGGGACAGGCTTGGTTGATGAATACCCAGGCGCTCTTCCAATTCGCCTACATTTAACTCTTCCTGGCTGAGCTGACATAGAAGTAGCAAGCGGTCCTGATTGGCCAGGGAGCGCAGCATCGCTGCCGCCTGGCCAGCGGAATCGCGCATTTTGTTGAGATCGAGATGTTCAGTATCAGGCATAGGAACTAAATCAATTTACACAATTACAATATATTGTTTTATATAATATCACATTGTATATTGTTGGTGTAGTGAATACGGGAGAGCAGAAGATGGCTCATGAAGAACACTGTGCCCGAGTACAGCCGTTCCTGGATCGGGATACAGAAACCTGGAGCTATGTGGTGTACGACAGGGAAGGGGGTTCCGCCGCTATTGTGGACTCTGTGCTGAATTTTGATTCAGCCTCGGGTCGCACCAGTAGCCGAGGTGCTGAGGAGCTGGTGTCATTTATTCAAGAGAAAGACCTGACTCTGGAGTGGATACTGGAGACTCATGCCCATGCTGACCACTTATCAGCGGCACCGTTTTTACGCCAGCAATTGGGTGGACGTATCGGAATCGGTGAACACATTTGCCAGGTGCAGAAAATCTTCCGCGATGTATTTAACCTTGAGCGGGAGTTCCTGGCAGATGGCAGTCAGTTTGATCATCTCTTTAAGGATGGTGAGACTTTCCAGGTGGGTAAGCTGACAGCGAAAGTGATTTACAGTCCCGGCCACACCCCCGCAGATATGGCCTGGCTAATCGGCGATGCGCTTTTTGTTGGCGATACCTTATTTATGCCGGATGTTGGCAGTGCGCGATGTGACTTCCCCGGCGGCGATGCGTCAGAGCTGTATCGCTCAGTGCGTAAGATCTTGTCCCTTCCCGACCAAACCCGCATGTTTATGTGTCACGACTACCCGCCTAAAGGTAAGCGGGGCTATCAGTGTGAGACCAGCGTGGGAGAGCAACGCAGGGAGAATATTCATTTGCGCGATGGGGTTGCCGAGGAAGATTTTGTCGCGGTGCGCCGCAAGCGCGATGCCACTTTATCTGTGCCGCGGCTGATAGTACCGTCTGTGCAGGTGAATATTCGAGCGGGGCAAATGCCCCCGGCAGAATCGAATGGTACGGTTTATTTGAAAGTGCCGCTTAATCAGCTTTAGACGAAATTATTGATCGATATATTTATTCAGTTGAATGCATAGAACTGAGGTGACAATGAATATTAAACAATTAGATGAACAGGTGAGCGTTTCTGAGCATATAGCCTGTGAAAGTATGGTGCCATTGGCTCAGAGTGGGGTACAAGTTGTAGTATGCAATTGCCCGGAAGGTGAGAGTGAAACTCACCCCTCCTACGTGGAAATGGAGCAGGCCGCATTGGCGGTGGGCATTAAATTTGTGGCTATTCCTTTTACTCGCGGACGTATGATGCGAAATCACTGCGAGGCATTTCGTGATGTTTTACAGGAAGGAGACAAAGTGCACGCGTTTTGCCGGACGGGTAATCGTTCCAGCCAGGTATGGGCCGGCGCTAAGGTCCTGATGGGGGCAGATAAAAAGCAGCTCAAGTCCCAGGCCCAGGCCGCAGGATTCGATATTGGTGCAGTGCTGATATCGATTGAACCCTAGCTCTAAAATGCAGCACTTTCGGTGCTGCAATTCAAACCCTTCTTTTAAGGTGATAGAACTCAGGCCGTAAGGCCAGAGCGGAAAACAGATCATGGCGATGCAGCATCTCACCAGATGGTTTCCCATTCTGGCAACTATTCACTCCTATAATCGGCAGCTGCTAACCCAGGACCTACTGGCGGCTTCAATTGTTACCGTGCTCCTTATTCCCCAGTCCCTTGCTTACGCTTTGCTTGCAGGATTGCCACCTGAGGTGGGCCTCTATGCGAGTATTGTTCCGCTGCTAGTCTATGGCCTGTTAGGCAGCAGTCAAACACTATCCGTAGGACCTGTAGCGGTAATCTCCTTAATGAGCGCCGCTGCTCTTGGAAAGGTAACAGCGAGCGGTGAGGTAGACTACCTCACTGCAGCAGCGATATTGGCGCTCTTGTCCGGGGGAATTCTCACCGTATTAGGTATATTAAAGTTAGGTTTTCTCGCTAACTTTTTATCACACCCGGTAATCTCTGGCTTTATAACTGCCTCTGCATTATTAATTGCACTTAATCAGGTTACCCAATTGCTGGGGCTATCGGTTCATGGAGATACAATATTAGAGCTGTTGCCTGGCTTGTTTGAAAACTTGGGTGGCTATAATCAGTTGACCTTGTTAGTCGGTTTGGGGGTGGTGCTATTTCTATACCTATCTAGAGCTTGTGCGGCAAAACTATTGCAAAGATTAGGAATTACAGCTGATACCGCTAATCTTCTGTCTAAGTCATCCCCCGCAGTAGCAGTGCTGATAACCGTGTACTTCTCATATACTTTTAACCTTGAAGCATGGGGAGTAGCCCTTGTTGGCAGTGTTCCTTCGGGGCTGCCTCAATTTACCTTGCCAAAGCTGTCGCTTTCCCTATTTGAGTCACTTGCGTTACCTGCGCTAATGATTGCTATCATCGGCTATGTAGAATCGATATCCGTAGCAAAGACTTTAGCCACAAAACGTAGACAAAGAATTGATTCCAACCAAGAGCTAGTGGCTTTAGGATTTGCAAATGTTGGGGCAGGTTTTTCTGGCGGATTTCCGGTAAGTGGCGGCTTCTCACGCTCAGTTGTAAATGCTGACGCGGGAGCACAAACACAGTTTGCCAGCCTATTTACCGCAATGGTCATTGGATTCACGGCTCTTTTTCTAACGTCACCACTATATTTTCTTCCGAAAGCTACTCTCGCTGCCACTATTATTGTTGCAGTACTTTCACTGGTAGATTTTTCTATCTTGCGTAAAACTTGGCAATTTTCCAAGGCGGATTTTCTTGCTGTAGCGGTGACAATCTTCGTTACTCTATTATTTGGCGTTGAGTCGGGCGTGCTCTGTGGAGTGGGGGCATCGCTACTATTATTCATTTGGCGCGCATCAAAGCCTCATATTGCAGAGGTAGGATTAATCGAAGGCACTGAGCATTTCCGCAATATAGATCGACACCCAGTTAAAACTGCTTCTGAGATTCTTACTTTTAGAGTAGATGGCCGTCTGATGTTCTCTAATATAAGTACATTGGAAGAGCGTATTTATAGCCGTCTAGGAGGTAATTCCCAGGTCAGGCATGTTATCCTGATGTGTAGTGCCGTTAATGAAATTGATTGGAGTGCCTTGGAAGTACTGGAAAGTATAAACAGTAACTTGCTTAATAGAGGTGTTCGACTTCATCTTTCTGAAGTTAAAGGTCCGGTGATGGACCGTTTGGAGAGAAGTAGCTTTTTACAAAAGCTCTCTGGCGAAGTATTTTTAAGTCAGTACCAGGCATTTGTAAATATACAGGTAGGGCAAGGAGGTAACACATAGATGCCTGGAAACCTTCTAGGTTTCCCCCATGTTGATTTAAGAGTCACCTGTCAAGACTTATCACTTGAATTTTTAATGCTCTCACTTTTTAAATGGTCGATAATTAGATCGATTTGGGCCTGATTGTCTTTGATTAGTTGGTCCGAATAGTCCTTTAACTTTGGGAGCTTCTTATGCTCAAATATGCCGATAAAAGGCTCTCGAATTTCGATATTTAGATAGTCGTATTCTATCCTCCCTTCTTCAGATAAAGACTTTGCAATTTCCAGTGTATGGAGCTGGTGTGTATCCATTGAGCGCTGCATATTTGTTAATGCATCTCGAAACCAGTTTATTTGTCCCCAGTTTTTCAATGTGTCGTAGTTTGTTGTTGAGCTAAGGAGTCGAGGGCTGCCAGCACCTAATACCAGGATGTAGTAATTTTTATCGGGAAATTCGTTGATAACATCTCGAAGAATCATACTGGCCGGGTTGTTCATAGCTATAGCTGCATCTGCAAACACACATTGGGATTCGTTTTCCGATTCTGCAAATTCAGGCTCGCAATGCTGGATACCTTCATCTTCCGAATAATTGAATACGACAGGTGGAAAAGCAGTTTCAGCACTTACCGCGGCTGTCATTAATTGATAAAGCCGATCGGTGGGGAGATAATTAACCGTCTCACCTTTGTTCTTGAAAAGATGTATCTGTCCGTCCTTTAAGTTTAAAGAAGGAATGATTACGTAGTTCTCAAGTTCAGTAAAATTAAGGTCTTTAGTATAATGTTTTTCCATTACCTCATGTAATCGGCTGCCAAAATAAGAGGGTGAAAACAGACCGCCTGCGGTTAGGAACTTGTGATACCAAGGAGGAGAGAAAAGGTAATTTACTTCGTTCTCATAGATATCAACCAGATAGTCGAGATGGGAAAGCTTTTGCCCGTTTCTGGTGGGAATAGCTTCATCAGGAATATTGACGCCTGTTGCGATAATTGCTCCAGTGGAAACCCCTGAAAAAACGTCGAATACCTGATCAAGGGGCTTTCCCAATTTATCTTCAATGTACTGCAATACATGTAGAGGAATTAAGCCTCTGACTCCTCCGCCTGCTACGACGAGGATATTAATCGTGTCTTTTTGCTGGAGATAATCGGTATTGTGAGTAAGATCATACGTGACCGACTCTCGAGGGAATGTGGTTGTTTGCGTAAAAAAATTGTTATAAACGTAGGCGAAAAAAGCATAACCAACAGCAATATACACAAGTGCAATAATAGTCTTTTTGAAAGAGGCGTTGAACTTACTTGCCATGTTGTACCCAAAACCATCCGCTCCTCATGGGTTTTGCCTTTTTAAAGACAAACCCCCAAGTGTATATTAACTTTTATTTTGTACCTTCAAAGACTGAATGGTGATAAATCAAAATCTATAAGTAATATAGTAAGGAGTTTATGCGGAGCTTAAGTAGAAAGTGTAATTATTATAGTTGGCAGTGACTTGTCTCGAAATCCAACGCTGGTAAACCCCGCCTTTCTATTGATATAGCATGTGCAATGATATCTAGCGGAAGTAATGCGGCTAGATTATGTATCTTGGTTTTTGAAATTAATGTGTTTGGATTGTAACAACTAATTCGTACGGTCTTGCCGCAAATGAAACAGCGTAGTAGTGGAGCTGTTATCCACAAGTCAAGTGTTTAGGGGAGGGTTCGAATTACCTTTTATTGGCTCATATAATGCTACCAAGCACGCGATAGAGGGAATCGCAGAAAACTACCGCGTAGAGTTGGCTCAATTTGGCATTCAGTCTCTGATTGTTCAGCCTGGTTAACATTCATTTAGAACAACTGTTGATGGTACAGGATTAAATTCCACCATTGGGAAAATCAACAAAGTCACAGAAGAGATGATGCAAAAAAATTATTCAGCTTATGGGATGAGCAATATTTTCCAGGTTAAGTAGCTTTGCTAATATAAATAGTTGCTTGGCAATTCAAAAAAACAAGTTGATTTTTAGCGAGTTTGCGAGGTGCTTATTTGTATAAGAGTTAATTTTTTAATGGATGCTTTCAGGGTTTCCATTTTAGGGTTGTTTGCTTAAAGTATTTGCTTGTATGGAATGCTATTCCAAAATAAGGCCATTTAATATACGCATATATTCATTAACAAATAAATCAATACTATATCTGCTAATCAATGGTTCACAATACCCAAAAACAAAGACTGAATTACGGTAAGTGGTAAAGGTAGCAGCCATTAATGGGTTAATACCGTTAGTTAGAGTGATCATCGGCATTTGAATTTCAAAATACTCCATTTCATCGGCTAAAAGAGGTATGCTGCCTGCATTGGATACAATAATCCCTGCTGGAAAGGACTTCTGTTGGGCTGTTATCTCTGAAGCCATATGAGTTATATCGCTCATCGTATAGTCTGAACTGAGATTTTTTGTCATAGGCCTCTGCTTGAGCAGTACCGAAAAGATTTGCTTTTGTAGAATTTTGGCAACATCAATAACATTGGCAGACTCTATATTTGGGGGGAGCTTCAAGCTAGCGGTTTCGGAAAAGGCTCCAATATGCCCTATGGGAATGTTCGGGGAGCATAGCCCTCTGGCATCCATCGATAAAATTACTTCTGTTAATTTTTTGTCAATAGGTACTGCTCGTGCAGCAATAGATGCAATGGCACAGTAGATTGCAGTAATTTTTATGCCGTTACTCTTGCCCCAATTAGCGAGTTTTTTAGTTCTTTCTGGCGACATAAGATATGAAATTGCACATGACTTGCGCTCATTGGGAGCGGCTTGCTTTTCTACCGGCCAGATGAAATCGTCAATGTTCTTATGTTCAACTCCCTTTTCTCCAAAATATCCAGCTGACTCTAGCTGGCTCGCAATGCTTTCTTGTAGTGGTAGTGACTTGGCCTGTTCAAGTGTTTCGTTAGATCGCAGAAATTTGTCTAAATCTGAAAATATAGTCATTACTGACCTGCCATCAAATGCCGCATGAATATTGATGACAGAAATCCACTCTACGAGACCTTCTTTATTAAGGTAGAGCTTTATGCTGTATACATATTTTTCACTGTCCAGGCAGTTTATGCCGTGAACTCTAAACTCATCCTCTAAATTGAGAGTATCACCAACTTGGCATATATTTAATGGAATATCATTGAAGTCAACGTCGCAAATCCAGCGAAGTTTTTCCCCTCTTTGGATACGAGCGCGTAGAAGAGGGTGGCGTTTGTGTAGGTACTCTAATCCTGTGCGTAAAGTGTCAACACTTAACGATTTGCAGACTCTAATAAAAGAAACAAATTGTAAGCCACCATAGGAGAGCCTTG
The DNA here is from genome assembly GCF_052467825.1 of Microbulbifer maximicatervae (SeqCode). NCBI lineage: Bacteria > Pseudomonadati > Pseudomonadota > Gammaproteobacteria > Cellvibrionales > Microbulbiferaceae > Microbulbifer > Microbulbifer maximicatervae (SeqCode). The sequence continues at coordinate 4,885,953 of NZ_CP174327.1, read as the reverse complement.
TCATCTCTATAAACAAGGCTTCTTGGGGACCAAGTTCTCGAGATGGAGTTTCTAAACTCATAAAAGACACCGACCAAAATATCGACGATCTTGATTGTTTGGGTTCAGAGCAGCATGAATGCCGTATTCGGGAATGTATCCTGACTTGCTGTCAAGGATAGTATTGCTCCGCAATTGACTACTTCAGTGCACCAAGCTGCTTTAGGAATCCATATTTATCCCAAGTGACCCAAGCTTCGACTATTTTTCCGTCTTGAATCTTGGAGAATTCTACGGCATCCCAGGTGATTGTTTTTTTGGTTGGAGTTTCCCCCATAAACGAGCCGACATGATTAGCACTGACAGTAACATGGGTTGCGACTAAATCTCCTTCAGCTACTTGCTTGGTACTGACCGCCTTGATGTCTTTGAAAGCTTTGTGAAACATAGCCACCTCTTCTTCAAATTGTTTGAGGTTACGCTTTTGTGGGCCTGCGCTATCCGTCGTTGCAGAATCCAGGTTGTTTATATAGTTAGGAGATAAAATTGTCATGGGATCTATCTTATTGCCGCTTAGCCATAACCCCACAGCTTGCATTGCGAGTTTTTTATTCTCTTCTAGGTTATTTGGCTGTGCTACCACCAAATTGGTGATACTGAATAAAAGGGCTGTTAAAACCAAACAGGAAGCTCGTTTGAACATTTGATAGATTCCTTTCTACATAAATTAGGGTGTGTTTCAGGACGTCTTGTAAACGACATTGAAAATGAGTAAAGAATTGTGTCATCTCCTATTATGGACACATATTCAATAAGGTGAATCGATATTCAGGTAGTTTGGCAAGCTGTCCATCTTTAAATTTTAAGCGATTAAAAATCCGTCGCTAATTTTTTCATTCAAGATTGGTAGTTTCGAAGTTTTACACGGTGAGCGTTTCGAGGTCGCTTGTCACTCTAATACTTGTCAGCAGTTGCACCGTGGGGCTCTAATCTCAGTATTTTACATAGTCGAGTGGCGAGACAACTTGAGGTCTCTATTTGATTCTAAACAATCCTCGTCATAAATAATCTGCTGTTAACTAATGGTTTAATACCCCTAAAGAAATGTAGGTTTGTGATATTTTGACGACTACCAAAAAAAGTTAAAGCGATGTTTAATTTGGGTAACGATTAACAGGTTAACAGCTCGTTGTTATCGAAGAGTACTTTAGCCTAAATTTCGCAGGAGTCTATATGGTGAGTGTGTCCCAACCATGTAGGCTCGAAATATCACCAATCTTTGATAAGGATATGGTTTTAATATTTTGGTGGCTCGAACATCGATTCATATTCGCATTGGCAGTTTTGCATATTTTTTCATTTTATTGCTTTCTGTAGCTCGATATTTGTAAGTTGCGATATAACAAAAATATCCCAGTTTTCTTTGATGTTTCCATTTCGAGTATTTAGCTAGATTTGATGTGTATATAAAAATATATAGACGGTCACAGACGGCAGGTGTTAAACATGTCCAAATGAATCTGTATTATCTGTTGTTTGTTGGCCTCTCAAATGACAATAAGACGTGTTGTCCATGCATACTTAAATCGTTACTTTTTGTCAATAACTAACCTGTAGATTAACTTGTTAAAAAGTGAAGCCAAATCAATTTACACATATTTCTTTGTTTAAGGTTAGAATTATATGGGGAGGCGGATCTATTGCGCCTGTGTGTCGAGAAGATATTCTCCTATGTTAATTCGGAAACTGTATAGTATAAATGATGAGCATAAGGGCTATCTCTTCGAGTCAATATTGGGGACTGTTTGTTCTCTTTTTATCAGTATTTTTGATCGCCAGCGATTTCACCGCCTTTTCACCAGCTCTCCCCGCTATCGCCAAAGACTTTTCTGTCCGCATATCATTTGTGCATTGGGTAGTGAATGCCTATGCCCTGGCGTATGGAGTCATTATTGTGACCAGTGGGCGTTTCGCGGATATCTACGGGCGTGAAAAGATTTTTTTGATAGGTATTTTTATCTTTTCTTTCTCATCTCTCCTGGGAGGTCTTGCCAATGAAGTTAAGATGCTGTTAATCGCCAGAGCATTGATGGGACTAGGGGGTGCATTGGCCTGGTCGGCAATGCTGGGGATGGCTTACACATTGTTGCCATCAGATCGCGCTGGATTTGTTGGGGGATTTATTTTGGCTGCGCTAGGCGTGGCTACAGCTTGCGGCCCTGTTATAGGTGGGATGTTGTCAGATTTTTTGAGCTGGCGCTGGATTTTATTTATAAATATCCCCATTGCTATCTTTGTGGTCGTTTTTTACGTATTGAAGTACCCGTCAGAGCAGTTTGAAAAAAAAGACGAACGAATTGATTACTTGGGCGTGTTAACTCTCTCCGTATCCCTTTTCCTGTTTTTGTTGGCTCTTGACTTAATGACTCAGACCGGTATTTCTCGACTCTTGGTTTTCTGTCTTCTGGCAATATCTTTATTGGCTGCGATAACTTTTGCTTTTGTTGAAGCTAGAATGGAAGATGATGCTCTTATTCCAGAGGGCTTGGTGAGAAATCGTGTGTTTATGGCATCAGGAGTTAGTGTGTTTTTTGTCGCTATCGCCTTCTTTGCAACCCTTGTCTATATCCCTTTGCTTTTTATTAGCGTGCATCATTATTCTGCATTTCAGGCCGGATTGGCTTTGTTGCCAGCTATGGTCTCTTCTGGCGTTTTTGCATTTGTATCTGGAGCAATTCATGAGCGGTTTGGCCCCAAATTACTGCTCTGTTCAGGCGCCCTGGCGATGAGTCTGGGGCTTTTCATGCTTTCGGTTCACGGTAATCATATTGTCTACCCAGTCTTTGTACCGGGTATGTTATTGATTGGTAGTGGCTTGGGTATATTTAGCCCTGCCGCTGTGACCGCTGCAATTACCTCTGTGGAGGCCTGTAAATCCAGTTTATCTGGTGCTGTTGTCTATATGTTCCGTTTTTTAGGTGGTGCTGTGGGTTTGGGGATCAATTCAGCCATATTGGCGTCAGCGCCGGATATTGCCACCGGTGTGAACCGGGCACTACTGGTAGATGGATTTATTGTCCTTATAGGGTTCTTGATTGCAATTTTCTTCTTTCAGGAGCCCCAGAGAAGGTAATTGACGCGCTGCTTAGATTCCTCTTAGGCAATACGGTTTCTTATCGGTATTTAGGAGCGTGTTTCCTATTTTCATTCTCTCTAAATGTTGACTGCAAGGGATAAGGCGAGTGGTCGGGGCTATCCTTCAACAAGTATTAGCGATGTTAACTCGTATGGGTTGTTAGCCGTTTAATATTGGCGGCTCAGGAAGGGCTGAGTTCTTAGAGATTGCTAATAGTAAATTTATACGAAATGGATCTCGGATATGAAATTGTCTTGGTTGCGGTTCTTGGCTGATAATTCTCTTGTTGTATCTCTTGCTGTAATCTTGATGGTGTCAGGCCCCATTGCTCTGGCAGAGAATTTACGGGGAAGTACCACGGGGCCAACTTCTGCACCAGGATACAGCCATCCGGATCAATTTCTGCATTTAAAGCCTGTAAAGCTGGCTGACAATATGTATCCCGTAATCCAGCATCCGCAAGAGGAAAAGCAAGCTAGACAGAAGCTGGCTCTTCTGGAGGAGAAGTTTGGCAAAAAGCCTAACATATTGATTTTCTTACTTGATGATGTGGGCTGGATGGATGTTGGTTTTAACGGAGGAGGAATTGCTGTCGGCAATGCCACACCCACCATGGATAAATTGGCGAATGAGGGGCTTATTTTAACCTCTGCCTATTCAACACCTTCATGCTCGCCAACACGGGCTACTATTCATACCGGCCAAAATCCGCTACACCATGGAATCCTACGCCCCCCTATGTACGGTGAGGCTGGTGGCTTGGACGGAGCGGTAACTATGCCGGCGGTACTCAAAAAGTTAGGCTACGTGACCCAGGGGGTCGGTAAATGGCATATGGGAGAGAATAAGGGCTCACTACCGCAGAATGTTGGTTATGACGATTACCGAGGGTTTCTCGGTGTATCAGATATGTATACGGAATGGCGGGACGTTTATTTCAATCCAGAAGTGGCGCTGTCTCCAGAGCGCTTTGCCATGATGCAGAAGGAGCCATTTAGTCATAGTGAGGTTCATTGCACGCCGCAGGACACGGAACGGTGTGAAGATCTCCATCTGATTGACCTGGACACTATCAAGGTGCTCGATGACCAGTGGATGGATTACAGTGTAAATTTCATTAGGCAAATGAAAAGCTCTGAAAAGCCATTCTTTTTGTATCACGCCCCCCGAGGTTGCCACTTTGATAATTATCCATCTGATACGTGGGCAGGGAAATCGCGAGCTCGTACAGTATATAGCGACTGTATGGTACATATGGATTATGTACTTGCACAGCTATTTAGTGCTTTGCAGGAAACAAACCAGCTGGATAACACTCTGATTTTCTTCACCTCGGATAATGGCCCCGAGTGCGAGGTTCCCCCTTATGGCCGAACCCCTTTCCGGGGTTGTAAAGGTACGAGCTGGGAGGGTGGAGTAAGAGTGCCGACATTTGCCTATTGGAAGGGGATGATAGAGCCGCGCCGAACTGAAGGGTTGTTTGATCTGGCTGATCTCTTTAACACAGCAATTTCAATAGCGGGCAAGCCCGGTAGGGAGGTGGCAAGTTTTGTTAGTGAAGATCGATATATCGATGGTATCGATCAAACGGGAATGCTGTTGGCGGATAATGGCCAGTCTGCACGCCGTAGTCGGCCCTATACGATGAATCAGTATTTTTCTGCCATGCGTATTGATGAGTTCAAATATGTATGGACGGCAGAAATCGAAAATGGTGTCGTACAGAGGGGAAACTGGGGCGGGTTCAGTGGTCCCATTTTTGTTGAGAGTGGCGGGGCAATATTATTTAACCTTTATTCCAATCCTCAGGAAGATGTCAGTATCGGTGTGCGTCATTTGCCAATGCTTGTACCAGTGATGACATCGGCGGGAGACTATATGAAAGAACTCATTAAGTATCCCCCACAATTCAAGATCGGTTTTATATCCAATAATCCGCCAATCTATGACCTTTTACCTCAGGCTAAAGAGAAGTTGGAGCAGTTTGAGAAAGAGGGTACTGGTAAGTATCCCTGGCCTTAGAGTTGAATCTTGAAATACAACTTTAACTCTATGAGTGGATTTATGCTTGAGCCGTATAAGTATGTAATATTTTGACGGCTATTAAATAGGGTGGCGGGAGTCTTTCTCTTGAGATACAGGCCTCGATAGATCAAACAAAATGGCCGGCCTCGCTCGTGTTTCTGGAGGCCGGCCTGTGGACTACTGCAAGATTGTGCCGGTGTTACTGGTTCCCACTTGCGTAGCGGTTGCAGAGTTCCCAGATGTTGCCTGGGTGGTATCATGGGTGTTTGTTGTGCCCATTTGCATAATGTTGGCGGTATTCATTGTCATTGATTGGTTAATCGTAACCGTATTGGAATCTCCAATCTGTTCCACATCGGCAACCAGTAAATCTCCAAGCTGGAATAGCGTAGAGGAATTGCTTAAGCCATCCTGTTCGATCTCAGCATCGTTACTGTCACCAAATTGAATGGCAAAAACCATATTGGTTGTACCCAGTTGTTCGGCAAAAAGGTTATTACCGAGGCCGTCCTGCTGCCCAAGATCAGCATCGTTTGAATCGCCATCCTGTATTAGCTCAGCAGTACCACCGGTAGATGTAAATTGTGTTATGAGTGAGGTATTACCTGTCCCTAACTGGATTGTGCTCTGAATATTCCCCGATCCGTTGGCGACCTGAAAAAAGGTAGCCATATTTGATGTTCCATCCTGAAATATGGTGGCGGTGCTAGAAGTTTCACTTGACTGGGTACCGCCTACGTCATTAGTCGTTCCCAGTTGGATGACAACAAGTCCATTCCCCGAAGAGTTTGATTGAATAATAGAGCCGGTGTTTGAATCACCATTCTGGGTGATTGTGGCAGTATCGAGGGAGGAATTGAGTTGTGTTGTGGTGAATTGGTTGGAAGTGCCAATTTGTGTGGTTGTCGAAGTTACCGATGTGGTATTGGTTTGAGTGGCATCGAATAAATTAGTTTGACCACTTTGGAGTACAGTAATTGTCGATGTGGTCGCATTATCTTGCTCAATCGTCGAAACGGTATTGTTGTCGCCAATTTGGGTACTGTTGATAACACTATTTGTAGAGTTGGTTATCTGTGATGTGGTTGATGAATTGTTGTCGCCGGTTTGAGTGAATATCGCGAAGTTGCCCGACGTGGTGGGGTCAGCTTGGTTGGCTGTTGCTGTATTTCCGGTGCCATTTTGATTGACAATCGTGGTATTGGCGACAGCATGCGCGCTGATTGCTAAAGCAAGTGCCGAAGCAATATAGGTGTAAGCTTTCATATCTACTTCCTTACAAATCAACATATTAATCTTTATCAAGCGGATTACCGCCTGTTTGTCGATTTGGGACTCTGCGGAACATCTGGTTAGGCAAAGACGGCTCTCAAATCCCTGGGTAATTACTTGAATTATTCCCATCCAAAGTTACTGCTCACACCCAAGATACTATCGTTAAAATGATATTGGGTAATGATGTAGGATGACCTAACGATTTTCGGTCAGGTGAGCAGTATTTTCCTTGGGATTTAACTATCAATCTACTGAGAAGAAATCCCTAAAGAGGTAGTTGCAGGCCTGTATTGCAGTTTGTCTTGCATAAAAAAGAAGTGACTAATGACGTTAGTCATTTCTTTTATGCATTTAAAATAGGGGAGGGTAAAGCTTGGAAGCTTTAATTGTTGAAAGATTTACTATAGCAAATTAAATGTCACTATATCATTAGGTATGGCCGGCTCCAGATTGAGTTTCACAGGAGCCGGCCGATAAATTACTGCAAGATGGTACCTGTATTACTGGTACCTAGCTGGGTAGCAGTTGCTGAGTTTCCACTTGTTGCCTGGGTGGTGTCATGGGTGTTGGCGAAACCCATCTGCATAGTACTGGCATTATTGTTGGTTGATGTTTGGGTAATTGTTGCAGTATTCGAAGTCTGGATTTGTTCTATATAGGCTACGAGCAAGTCGCCATCCTGTGATAGATCTGCTGAGTTACTTAATCCATCCTGGAGGATTTCACCATCGTTACCCGCACCAGTTTGAAAGGTCATGACCGTATTGGTGGTGCCTAGTTGTTCAGCGTAGAGACTATTGCCCGCGCCTAAATCTTGTTCAATATCTGCATCGTTTGAATCACCTTCCTGTATTAATTCAGCAGAATCTCCGACACTGGTAAATTGAAGAACTAATGAGGTGTTACTCGTTCCCACCTGGGTTGTACTTTGAGTATTCCCTGTTCCGAGAGATTGTGTACTTCCCGACATATTTGATGTGCCATCTTGAAGTACCGTGATGGTGCCGGAAGTCTCAGTTGATTGAGCTGCTCCTGCGGTATTAGTTGTTCCAAGCTGGGTAATAAAAAGCCCATTCCCAGAGGAGGATGACTGAACCATGGAACCCATGTTGGAGTCACCATTCTGGGTGATTACGGTGTTATCCAAAGATGAGTTAGTTTGTACGGTGGTATATTGATTGGAGGTGCCAGTTTGTGTCGTTGTTGAAGTGCTTGAAGTAGTGCTAATTTGAAGCGCATTAAACAAATTGGTTTGGCCATTTTGCAGTACGGTAACAGTTGATGTAGTAGCGTCGCTTTGATCAATCGATGAAACAGTGTTGTTGTCGCCAAGTTGAGTGCTGTTAATAACACTATTCGTAGTGTTGACTACCTGAGATGTGGTCGATGAGTTGTTGTCACCGATTTGTGTGAATATCGCAAAGTTACCTGACGTGGATGGGTCAACCTGGTTGGACAGGGCTGAATTCCCGACGCCATTTTGATTGACAATGGTAGTATTGGCGGCAGCGTGCCCACTGATGGCTATAGCGACTGCCGCAGCAATGGAGGCGTAAGTTTTCATATCTATTTCCTTACAAATCAACATATTAAGTTCTATCAAGCGGATTACTGCCTGTTTGTCGATTTGGGACTCTGCTGAATAGCTGGTTAGGCAAAGACGGCTCTCAAATCCCTGGGTAATTACTTGAATTATTTTCACCCAAAGCTACCACTGACATCCAAAGCACTATCGTTAAAATGATATTGGATGACGTTATAGGATGACCCTCCGATTTTTGATTATGGGCCGGGTGTTTTCCCTGGGAATTAACTATCAATATTCTGAGAAGAAATTCCCAAAGGTGATCGGAGGCTCTTAATTCTTCGTCTGAGGGAGGGGGGAAGAGGCAGGTTCCTTTAAGCGCTCTTTACATCTTTGCCAGATTTTTCAACAAAATAATGGCATAAAAAGGCAATGGGAATTGAGTATAAAGCGATAATAAATGCGAGACCGAAGAAACCTGATTCTGTTGTTGCTATTCCTGCACAGCAAAGGAGAATGCTTGGAAGAGCACCACCCAACATCATAGAAACTCGGTTGTATCTCTGCATCTTTAACAGGAAGTGCTCAATAAGCTTCCCGTAGGTTAGGGTGGCGATTAAAGATATCAGGGTGGTCATCAGATAGAATGTCAGCATGGGGACTGTGCCACTAAGAATCTGAATTCCGGAAGTACCTGGCAAGGAAAAAACCGCAATAATAGTTGGCAATACGACACAGGTTAGCGCAGTAGCTTTAAGGGCAATAAGGAAGGATATAGTTTTGGGCGAAGGAGTGGTTTTACTTTCCAGGTTGGCCTTAGGCGCTTTGTAATAATTTGTAGGCATGTACTTATTGATGAAGCTCGTTTAAATCTGTTTTTTCAAGTGGAATGTAGCTTAATTAATGGTAATCATTAGCTGTTGTCATGTAAATGTGATAGTGGCTCGAATTATATTGATTTTTGATTACGAATTGAGGCTTTGCTGGGGTGGGTGTTGGAACAAATACACCATACTGGATATAAAGTACCTGTAGATTTAATCGATGGCATCCAATGAAAGCTCTTTAACTCCCACTCACTACTGGGGGCTCTTTGCCCTGCTACTGGCGGCATTTCTTCTTGCCAATGATTATACGGCATTTTCGCCGGCACTCCCGGCAATTCAAAAGACATTCAATGTCGATATCACCACCATTCATTGGGTCGTTAATGCCTATACCCTGGTGTATGGCGTTTTGATTGTGTCTACTGGCAGGATGGCTGATATCTATGGTCGCCGGCGAATGTTTATTACCGGCATCTATATCTTTACTGCATCTTCCCTTGTTGGTGGGTTTGCGGAAAATATAGGGACGTTATTATTCGCCCGTGCTGGGATGGGGTTGGGAGGCGCCTTGGCCTGGGCTGCGATCCTGGGCATGGTCTTTTCCCTCTTGCCCAGGGAAAAGGCCGGGCTGGCCGGAGGATTGATTCTCACTACAACGGGGTTGGCCAATGCCAGTGGCCCAGTGATTGGTGGCCTGTTGGCTGATTTTGTTAGCTGGCGCTGGATATTATTTATCAATATTCCCATTGCTCTGCTGGTTATTCTTCTGTGCTTGAGAAAATATCCTCCAGCTAATACGCAGAGAAGCACTAAGAAAATTGATTATTGGGGTGTTATTACCCTCTGTGGGTCTTTATTTAGTTTCCTCCTGGCTATGGATCTGGTGGTTCAGTATGGCTTGTCCCACATCTATGTGTGGGGTCTATTAGTACTTTCCATATTTCTCATGATAGTTTTTGCTGTTGTTGAAACTGTTGATCCGAATAACGCACTAATTCCCGGTGAGTTGATAAAGAATAGAGGCTTTATCGCCGCTGGACTCAGTATGTTCTTTGTTGCTATCGCATTCTTTGCAACCCTGGTTTATATCCCGCAGCTATTTATCAAGGTGAAGGGCTTTTCTGCCTTTGGGGCTGGGTTGGCGTTGTTACCATTAATGGTCTGCTCTGGTGTTGTAGCCTATATTTCTGGCGCTTTATACGAGCGGTTGGGCGCCAAGATTTTGATTTGTGCTGGCGCTTTGGGTATGTGTGTAGGGCTGTTTCTACTGTCGGCTGTTGAGCCCCAGGCATCTTATATTCGCTTCCTTCCCGGGCTTTTGATAGTTGGCAGCAGTATTGGCATATATAGTCCTACGATTGTTACAGCGGCAATTAGCGTAGTTGGGCCCAGTGATTCCAGTTTGGCAGGGTCGATTATCTATATGTTTAAATTTGTGGGCGGGGCCCTTGGGTTGGGAGTTAATGCGACTTTACTGGCTATGGCTCCCAACATCGCTGTTGGGATTGAGCGGGCCTTTGTGGTTGATGCTTATCTGGCACTACTTGGGTTCTTGATTTCCATGATTTTCTTTTCTGGTCTTTCTACAAAAACGATTCGTTAATGGCAGCTATTTTCACTGAGAACTAGCCGAGTTTTTAGGTATGGTTGATAAAAAGGCCTCGGTGAAAAGTAATCTATATCTTGGTCTAGGCGCGCTGTCCCTGGCCATCTTTCTTGTGGCCAATGATTTCACTGCATTTTCGCCGGCATTGCCTGTGGTTGAACAAGAGTTCCAGTCAGATCTTACTACGAGTCAATGGGTAATTAGTGCTTACGCATTGGTTTGCGGTGTGTTGATAGTTTCAGGAGGTCGTCTGGCTGATATGTATGGTAGGAGGCGAACATTTATTGTCGGGTTATTAATTTTCATGTTTTTCTCGTTTTTGGGCGGTATTGCTGGAAGTATGGGAATGCTATTGGTTTCCCGTGCATTTATGGGGGCGGGGAGTGCGCTGATTTGGCCGTCTGTTTTGGGGATGATGTACAGTCTGATGACACCGAAGAATGCAGGGTTGGCCGGTGGACTGATTATTACGATATGCGGTATAGCAAATTCTGTAGGGCCATTAGTGGGAGGTTTCCTGGCTGACTATATCAGCTGGAGATGGATTCTATTTATTAATTTACCACTTTCTCTAGTGGTTCTTTATCTTTGCTTCAGAGTGATTCCACCAGATTCGTTAAATGTGCCTAAAGATAAGTTAGATTATCGAGGAGTTGCTCTACTGTCATCGGCACTATTCTCTCTTCTGCTTGCTTTCGACTTTGTAGTCGATGTGGGGTTTAAAAACTATCTGGTGTTTGGACTGTTTATGGCTTTTTTTCTCTTGTTTTGCCTCTTTATATTGGTTGAGGGGAGAGCAGCTGAGGGGGCATTAATCCCTCCAGATGTAGCAGGAAACAAGTCTTTTGTCACTGCAGCCTGTGTCGCTTTGTTAATTGCCCAGTTCTTCTATGCGGGGTTCTTTTTTATCCCGCAATATTTAAGTAAAGTCCATGGAGCTTCTGCAACAATAGCAGGTCTGGGATTGGTTCCACTTATGTTGGCATTTAGTGTATTTGGTTTTGTTGCTGGTAATGTCTATAAGGTGCTGGGAGCCAAGCTAATTGTCTCCATAGCAACACTATTAATGGCTTTAGGTTTATATATGCTGTCTCATATCTATCAGGACTGTCAATATATTCGCTTGGTTCCTGGGTTGTTAATTTTGGGGGCGGGTATTGGCTTATTCAATTCTACTATAATCACGTTTGCAATATCGGTTGTTGATCCGCGCCGAGCAAGTTTGGCCGGAGCAATAATCTTTATGATTCAAATAGCGGGTGGTGCAGTGGGGTTGGGCCTGAATACCACAATAGTCGCAATGGCTGGTGATATATCTTATGGGATTAGTCAGGCATTTACATTAAACGCATACTTGGCGATGTTATCTTTTATTATTTGCGTTTTATTTATAGGGTCTAAGGAAGAAAAAGCTTAACGTCATTTTGTATGTCAATTGGTTTATGTATATGTAAGTACAGGTTTACGCAATGGAAAGACAAGAGGGTCTCTTAGATAAGAATTTATACCTTGGAATGTTGGCTCTGTCTCTTGCCATTTTCCTTGTCGCCAATGATTTTACGGCCTTTTCTCCCGCGCTGCCGGCAATGGAGCACGAGTTCCACTCTGACCTTACAACGACCCAGTGGGTCATTAATGGTTACGCCTTAGTCTTTGGAGTACTGATTATTTCAGGTGGTCGCCTTGCCGATATGTATGGCAGGAGGAGGGTATTCTTTATTGGAACCCTGCTATTTATGGCGTTCTCACTTATCGGTGGGATTGCAGTTAATATGGGAATGTTATTGATATCCCGGGCACTGATGGGGATTGGAGGGGCTATGATGTGGCCGTCGATCCTGGGTATGACCTATGGCCTGATGACTGAAAAGCGAGCGGGTTTGGCTGGAGGGCTGGTGATTACTGTTTGCGGTATTGCCAATTCAGTTGGACCACTGTTGGGTGGTGCGCTGGCAGATTATGCCAGTTGGAGATGGATTTTCTTTATTAACCTGCCGGTATCAGCAGTTGCCTTATATGTTTGCTGGAGAGTGATTCCTGATGACTCTCCAGAAGCTTGTGATGAACGTATTGACTATGCCGGAATCACTTCGCTGTCGATGGCTCTATTTGCCTTGCTGTTGGCATTTGATCTTGTGGTTGATGTCGGTTTCAAAAGCCCATTGGTCCTCGGCCTTATCGCTGCCTTTTTCTTACTTATATGCTTGTTTAGTCTCGTTGAGAAGCGAGTTGGGGCTCAGGCGTTGATTCCACCGGATGTGGCTGGGAATAAACGGTTTGTTTTCGCCTCTATTGCTACGTTATTGATTTCAGCACTTTTCTTTGCGGGATTGTTTTTTATTCCCCAATTCTTAACCCATGTTCGAGGTACCTCGGCGATGAAGGCGGGGATGGGGTTGATCCCTATGATGCTCTCCTTTAGCGTTTTCGGCTTTCTGGCAGGGAAGCTATATGATGTGATTGGAGCAAAGAAGATAGTATCGGCAGCTACTTTATTGATGACGCTGGGAATGTATCTTCTATCTCATATCCACAAGGATACTCAATATATGTCTTTGGTTCCTGGCCTGGTGATATTAGGTGCTGGTATTGGTTTGTTCAATTCCACCATTACCACTGTGGCTATAACGGTTGTTGATAACAGTAGAGCGAGTTTGGCGGGTGCAATCATTTTTATGTTTCAAATAGCGGGTGGTGCCGTAGGATTAGGGTTGAATACAACGATAGTGGCGATGGCCACTGACATGCCATCGGGTATTGAATATGCATTTACTGTAAACGCCTATCTCGCCATGTTTGCTTTTATTATTTGCATTTTATTTGTTGGGGATAAAAAAGCCTGAGGTTTGATTTTAATAACCTATCCGTTGTCTATCTTTCCGCTTCAGTTGTTAATTGATCGGCAGCCTTTAAAGGCAAAGTTTGTGCTTCTTTGCCAAAGTTCCAAAATGGGAAAATTCCCGTTTCGATTGGGAAAACAGGTTTGCATTGGCTGATTAGTACGGCATTAAGTTTTATTTTTAGCTCTCCATAATATTGTCTGTAGGCATAGGCTATTGGGATCAGTCTCTGCCGGTCGAAATACTTGGGGCCCTTGTGGTTTTCGAACGCTTGTAGAAAATTATCTATTCCCTGCTGGATGCCAGTCCCATTTCTTGCTGTGAAGTTCCAGAGATTTTCATCAATTGTTTCTGCGAGACTGGCAAGATAAATCCATGATTGAAGATTGAGGCATTCATAATGAACACTATTTTTACTCTTGGTTTTCGATACTTGGTTATCTGAGTGATCAAACTGCTCTAATATTCGGAAGCGGGAGTCCCTAAGAGTTTTTCTGGCAGTTTGTATTTGATTGAGATAGAGCGCTAAAGCTACAACTTGTAAATCATACTGTGTGCCAAGATGCCCAAGTTTTGGACGCATTGATTGCCCGCGATGACTATCTATCAACCAGCTGAGGTATTGCTCCAGATGGTAGTCTAATCGCTCAACTCCTATCAGGCGAATCTGCTGTTCTTGTTTAAGTTCTCTTAAAGTAGAAAGGGTGTGGGCCAGTAGGTTGGGATTTACAGATTGTAATTGTTTACTGTATTTCGTTTCATTTTTGTCGGGGAATAGCTTGATGAGGCTATTGTCGATAAATTGAATGAATTGTGGCTTCGAGCAGTGGGATTGCGCAAGGGCGACAATGGTCAAATCCTGAAGCAAGCTGTTAATCGAACTGGGCCGCGACCTCTGTTTTGCTTTTACCGATCTTTGCCTGGCCTCTCTTAATAGCATTAGATAGGGAAGGTCGCACCTGTCTGCTGCGGCCAACTTGCTGCCAGGGGCGCTTGTATCGGCGGAAAAGCTGGAATCATCGAGTTGATCCAGCATGGCAAGGATAGCTTCAGAGCGAGTTGTTCCTCGATCCCGGCTGGACTGCTGATCTGTTCGCTCCAGGTGTGGCTTTCCGGAAAATAGTCTGGCTACCCAGCCTCCCTGAGTATAGTGACCTGCGGCTTCCGAGTAATCCGGGCAGGGGAGATCCCATGGGAAAATCGCCCACTCATCCCATTTCCCCGATACGCCTAGCCGCCATAAAAGTTCTACCTTGGGGCGCCTGCCGTAGCAGTAGCGGCTATCAAAAACCTCTGTACTATCAGATCGAAATACTATTTGTGGCTCTTCAGTGGGAGTTGGTTTGAAGTTCTCGCATAGAATGGATTGGTTATCCAGCAGTCTTGTCATTGGAATAACATGGTAGGGGTAAGTGTTGTTGTTGAGTACTTGTTGCTTTATTGCTTGCCAGGCTTTTGGTGTTACGAAGCAATTGCCATCCCAAGGTAAAATCCAGTCGGCTTTTGATTTGCCGTCCTGGAGGGCGAGATTTCTGGCCCCATTATTGTTCATTACATAATTATTTTTATAGCGGTAAAGGCTCAGCTCTGCCTGAGTCGCTAAGTCCTGACGTAATCGTAGCCCTTTTAATTTATAGGGGGCATAGCTGATGGGATGTTCGAGAATGTTCCACTCTATTTTTCGGTAGTCGTCCCAACTAAAGGGGATTCTGATGAAAGTTTGTTGATGGTCGTCGAGCAGTTTAATGATGGCTGCTTCTTCATTAGGGTCGACTATTCGATTGAGGATAAATACTTTTTCGCAGTTGTCGAGTACAGACTCATGCTTCAAAATAAATTCCAGATTCTTGCGGGACTGTCCCACACTATGCCGGGGAGCTAAGTCGTTGCCAATGATTCTGTAGAGGATAAAGGTCTGGATATTATTTGATGTGTTTAGGTAGGTATTGATTGGTGTGGTTTTAGGGTAGGATGGGCGGTTGTAAGGAAAGTAAAAGGTTGGGAAGAAACGATTTCTGTGAATGATGATACGGATTAGAGTTCTGGAGAATTTTAGTGTTTTTCTTTTGAGTTTACGAGTGAAAAATATCCAGCGATTCTGCCACTGTACCCAAAAGGTCTCCTTGTGGGCGGCTATTATCCTTTGTTTAGGCTTGGTGGGTTTCTGCATATATAGATATGTCTTTTGGTTCAGTTCGAGGGCTTTTAATGGTTACTGGCAAGTATAATAAATGCCTTTAATATCAATTTATCCGTGTGAATATGGGCTTAATATAGCAGGTTTGATTTTTGATTGGGATTTCGGGGCTATAAAATACGCCAATTAACGACTAAACCGTAAATAAAGATATCTCCAATTGACTAAGGTGAGGACGTTAACGTATTGAACTCTAACCTGAGTCAGGCTTCCACTTAAACCTTCTCTTCTTTAGTGAAGTACAACTCTCTTTGCGGTGGATAGGATGGTTAGTTTATGCTTATTAATTGAGGCGAGAAGCTGATTGGGTTTACTGGGGTTTGGCCAAGGTGGGCGGGATTTGTATTTTTTTGACTAAGTCGATTTTACTCCCGCTCTTGCTCTTTTGTTTTCTACTGACGATTTTCTTTTGCTGAAAATATTGACCCATGCTTTTCTGTAAATCGTTCGAATATTTCTATATCGTATTTGCAGATATCTTCGATCTTTTTAATGGTTTTGAGGTCGGATTTTATTTCTTGAGCCAGTTTATTGTTGGGGTTTTTGTTGATTTCAGGGATGTTTAACTGTATATCAAAATCCTCTTCGATCTGCTGTGTTAGTAGATCAAGGTGGCCAGTTGTGCCTACAATGGAAAACTGTTGGAGGTTATCCAGGGCCTCTGCAATATGTTCTGATGGATTTCGATTATTAAAGTTAGAAAAATATTGAAGATACTCTTGTCCAGCGTTAATCCCAGTTTTGGAGTCTAAGTATTCATTTAGAGAGAGTGTATTTTTATCCCACTGACTTTTCTTGTAAGTATTGTAGGTATAGAGAGATATCCATCTATCAACAGGATTCCTCAGTACCGTCAAAAAGTTCCACTCGCCGGAGAAATTTTTGACGACATTTGGGCGGCAATATGAATGACCTCGGCCGTAATAGTTCGATTTTATTGATAAGTTGTGGACCATTACGGTTTCTCGAACCGACATCATTGAGATTTTTAATATGTCTGCTGTACGTTTACTTACCGCTCGTTTGATACCAAAACTGTCTAGTTTGTTGGGTTCATAGTATTGAGAGCTAATGGCTGAGTGTAATGAGGAACCGGCACATTTGGGTACGTGACAAAAGAAAATTTTAGGCGGGGAGGTTAATTTTATAGGGAGTTTAGAGAATGATGGGCGAGCCAACTTTTTTAATATTCTTTTCATTTAATGAGGTGCTGCTAAGTTTTTGAAAGGCTTAGTTCAAAGCATTGGAAAGGTTAGTTTAATACATTGTACGGAAACTAAAAAACCCGCCTTTAGGCGGGTTTTTTTGGGGGCTAGTCCGTACTTAAACGGTAACTTCCTGGATCTCAGTCGCAGCGATGCGCTTGCCTTCTTCGGCAGACTTCTGGAAGTCTTCAATCTGATCGAAGTTCAGGTAGCGGTAGATCTCGCTGGACATGGAGTCCAGGTTCTGTGCGTATTCCTGGTACTCAGCCGGAGTCGGCAGTTTACCCAGGATGGCGCCTACAGAAGCCAGCTCAGCGGAGGTCAGGTACACGTTGGCACCATCGCCCAGACGGTTGGGGAAGTTACGGGTAGAGGTGGACAGTACGGTGGCGTTCGGTGCCACACGTGCCTGGTTACCCATACACAGGGAACATCCGGGCATCTCGGTGCGGGCACCGGCAGAACCGTAGATGTTGTAGTAACCCTCTTCCATCAACTGGTGCTCGTCCATCTTGGTGGGCGGGGAAATCCACATGCGAGTGGAGATGCCACCTTTGTGTTCTTGCAGCAGTTTACCGGCAGCGCGGAAGTGACCGATGTTGGTCATACAGGAGCCGATAAACACTTCATCTACCTTGTCGCCAGCAACGTCGGACAGCAGGCGAGCGTCGTCCGGATCGTTAGGAGCACATACGATCGGCTCTTTGATCTCGGCCAGGTCGATCTCGATCACTTCCAGGTACTCGGCGTCGGCGTCCGCTTCCATCAGTTTCGGGTTGGCCAGCCACTCTTCCATGGCGCGCGCGCGGCGCTCCAGGGTACGCTTGGAGCCGTAACCTTCAGCGATCATCCAGCGCAACAGGGTTACGTTGGAGCGCAGGTACTCAGACATGGTGTCTTCGGACAGCTTGATGGTACAGCCAGCAGCGGAGCGCTCGGCGGAGGCGTCGGACAGTTCGAATGCCTGCTCTACAGTCAGGTCTTCCAGGCCTTCGATCTCGAGGATGCGGCCGGAGAAGATGTTCTTCTTGCCTTTCTTCTCAACGGTCAGCAGGCCTTGCTTGATGGCGTAGAGAGGAATGGAGTGCACCAGGTCGCGCAGGGTGATGCCGGGCTGCATTTTGCCCTTGAAGCGCACCAGTACGGACTCAGGCATATCCAGCGGCATAACACCGGTAGCGGCGGCGAAAGCTACCAGACCGGAACCTGCCGGGAAGGAGATACCCATGGGGAAGCGGGTGTGGGAGTCACCACCGGTACCTACGGTGTCCGGCAGCAGCATGCGGTTCAGCCAGCTGTGGATGATGCCGTCAGCCGGGCGCAGGGAAACACCGCCACGGTTCATAATGAAGTCCGGCAGGGTGTGCTGGGTACTGATATCAACGGGCTTGGGATAGGCCGCAGTGTGACAGAAAGACTGCATTACCAGGTCGGCGGAGAAGCCGAGGCAGGCCAGGTCTTTCAGTTCGTCACGGGTCATGGGGCCAGTGGTGTCCTGGGAGCCCACAGTGGTCATTTTCGGCTCGCAGTAGGTGCCCGGACGGATACCTTCAACGCCACAAGCTTTACCAACCATCTTCTGCGCCAGAGTGTAACCTTTGCCGGTGTCGGCAGGTTGCTCAGGCTTGCGGAACAGCTCGGAAGGCGCCAGGCCCAGGGCTTCACGGGCTTTGCCGGTCAGGCCGCGACCGATGATCAGGTTGATACGACCGCCAGCCTGAACTTCGTCCAGCAGTACGTCGGACTTCAGTTGGAATTCAGACAGGACTTTGCCGTCTTCGGCCAGGATCTTGCCGTCGTAAGGGCGGATCTCGATAACGTCGCCCATGCCCAGCTCGTCAACTGGGGCTTCGAATACTAGTGCACCGGCATCTTCCATGGTGTTGTAGAAGATCGGGGCAACTTTACCGCCGATACAAATACCGCCACCTTTCTTGTTGGGCACGCCAGGCATTTCTTCACCGAAGTACCACAGCACGGAGTTGGTGGCGGACTTACGGGAAGAACCGGTACCTACTACGTCGCCAACAAAAGCAACGGGCAGGCCCTTGGCTTTAACTTCTTCGATCTGCTTCAGCGGACCGGTAACACCTGCTTCTTCTGGCTCCAGGCCGTCGCGCTTCATTTTGTACATGGCCAGCGCGTGCAGGGGAATGTCCGGACGGGACCAGGCATCCGGTGCCGGAGACAGGTCGTCAGTGTTGGTTTCGCCAGTTACCTTGAATACGGCAACTTTGATGCTCTCGGGTACTTTGTTGCGCTTGGTGAACCACTCGGCGTCTGCCCAGGATTGCATTACCGCTTTGGCGAATTCGTTGCCGGCTTTGGCTTTCTCTTCCACATCGTGGAAGGCGTCAAACATCAACAGAGTGCCTTTCAGCTGCTCGGCAGCCAGTTCGGCCAGATCTTTGTCGTCCAGCAGCTCGACCAGGGTGGAGATGTTGTAACCGCCCAGCATTTGGCCCAGCAGTTCTACAGCGTGTTTGCGATCGATCAGCGGGGATTCTGCTTCACCTTTGATAATGGCGGACAGGAAACCTGCTTTAACATAAGCGGCTTCGTCAACGCCCGGCGGAACGCGTTGGGTGAGCAGGTCAACCAGTTCCTGTTCTTCGCCTTTTGGCGGATTTTTCAGCAATTCAACCAGGCCGGCGACTTGCTCGGCGTCCAATGGCTTTGGCGGAATGCCTTGTTCGGCGCGCTCGGCGACGTGTTTGCGATAGGCTTCAAGCACTGATAAGTCCCTCTTGGTGTGTGGGGTGGCACCTACAGCGGGTGGAATTCCCGGTCTATTAACTGTCAGCCGGGATTTTTTTTTCGAGGCCGCTGATGGCGGGGGGCGAATACTACAGGAAAGCCCTACTGCTGTTAAGTTTATCGAAAAATCAATAATTTAAGTGAATTATCACTATTTGCTAGGTGAATTTTAGTAGTTTGGCAGCTGGTACTTCCCCCCTTTTCTTGGCGGCGGAAACAAAATAGGCTACGCGCAATTTGAAGGCCGCGCGGGCGGCATAAATAGGTTGGTCGGATAGTTAATGTATAAGAAGGTTCGCACGCCCTGTATCGGTGTTTGTTCCACGGGAATTGGCGATGATGTTTGCCGTGGCTGCAAGCGTTTTGCGCACGAGGTGATTGATTGGAATGCCTACAGTGAAGAGCAGCGCCGGGTAATTGCCGAGCGCCGAGAAGGGTATTTGGTGAATGCGGTGCGCAGCCAGTTGGAGATCGTGGATCGCGAGCTGCTATTGGAGCAGCTTCATCACCAGCGGGTCCGTTTTGATGAAAGTCAAAATCCCTACTGTTGGGTGTTCGAACTGTTGAGGGCAGGGGCCAGCCAGATATCAGACCTCAAGGCTTTTGGGTTGCAACTCACTGCACAGGCGCGCGGCGTCCCACTGGTGGAAATTCGCCGCCTTATCGATGAGGATTTTTACGCACTGTCTGTCGCCTATTACCAGCGCTATGTGGCGCCTGGTATTACATAGGAAGGTTCAAAAGTTGATGGCAGCTCCATTTGAGAGCCTGGGTTTAGCGTTGCTGGCGCAAAAATACTCTGAGCGCCGGTAGAAAGGGCTCACTGGCGATTGCCAGATCCCGCCGCTGGCGCCGCCGACTCAAGCTCGGTTGGTGGTCAACTCGGGTGAATTCAGGCAGCTGCCCAGCCTCATTGGCCTCTACCAGAATCGGCATGGAGGAATAGCCGACCTGATGATATTCCTCTTCCTCACCTAGCTCGTGCCCATAGAAGATTTCCGCTACCTGGAGATTAGGGCGACTCTGTACCTGCACCTGGCGTAAATCCTCCTGCTGGCTTTTGTGTAGCCCGGCGAGTAGCTGGCGCTGATATTGGATACCGGGATCGGACCCTTGAGGGTCGAGCTGCACCAACTTCTTTTCACACCATTTCACCGTGACCTTGCGAATAGATTTACGCGCCTTAATCCATGAAAGGGTGATGGCATCGGGCCGCTTCGGGCACATCAACACCAGGCGGTAGCATTGGCGTAGATGTGCGCGGGGGTACCCGGCATCCGCAAGGGTTTCCCGCACAGTGCGATCCTGCTCTGCTACTGGCCGCTCCGCCAGGGCGCTGCGAAGTTCGGCGATAGCCTTGGCAAAGATCTCTTTGTGGTTATTGAGTTGTTGAGCAAACTCAAGGGCTTTGGTCGGCACCGCCAATAAACCCGGTACCTGTAAAGTAGCGCGGGCATCTCCTCCGGCACTAATGGGCTCCAGGTAGTCGAGTTGAGAGTATAGAGCGCCTGATAGTGAATAGGGGCGTTCAAAGCTCTGATTGAGACTGAGTGCGGCATCCTGTGCGAAAGGGGGCTGAAGTAGATAGTGCTGCCAGGGTTTCTCGGCATTTTGCAGTAACTCCAGGGATTCTCTCAGAGCTTGGGCGGCGCCATGGATATTTTCTAATAGCGGCGGGATAGCTTTTGCCTGGGTTCTGTAGTCATTCATCAGATATGCCGGATAAAAAGTGACTTTTATATTAATGCACTTAATAAATCGTTATCAAGTTGAGTGTATTTATCACTAGGGACCTTCCTAGATAATTGCAGACCCGGTTTGTCAGTCGGGGGAGTAGTGCCCGCTGGTGGTTTAAAAGCGGGCGTTTGTGGCTTGAGGCCGCTATAATCCCGCGCCAAGTTATTTTGCTCCGGTTAAGTTTGTTCGTCCTATGAATGCTCAAGTCCCAGATCTGTCCGCTATCAATGAATTCCTGCTGTGTCCCACGCCCGATGCCTGGGTGGAGGCGGCATTGAAGGAGCCGGAAATGATGCTGATCGATCATGCCAACTGCGAGAAAAAAGCGGCGGGTACTGCCCTGAACCTGATGTTTCGGTATCTGAATGACTTTGAGCTGCTGAACAAAATGTCGCGTCTGGCTCGCGAAGAGCTGCGTCACTTTGAGCAGGTGCTGGCGATTATGGAGAAGCGCGGTATCGCCTATCCTCACGTTAGTGCCTCTCGCTACGCGGCGGGCCTTCGTGCCGAAGTCCGCAGCGCAGAGCCGGGGCGACTGATCGACACGCTGATTTGTGGCGCTATTATCGAAGCGCGCTCCTGCGAGCGCTTTGCACGGATTGCGCCTCAGTTAGATGATGAGTTGCAGAAGTTTTATCTCTCCCTGCTTAAATCTGAGGCGCGTCACTTCCGCGATTACCTGCACCTTGCCCAGAAGGCTTCCTGTGAAGATATTCAACCTAGGGTTCAGGTGCTGCTGCAGAAAGAAAAGGAATTAGTGGAAGGTAGTGATGGACAGTTCCGTTTTCACAGTGGTGTGCCGGAGAATGCCGGGCAGTAATTCTAGCCCGGCCTGCTAAGTTGGCTCAGATTTTCAGGAAGCTTTCGAATTGATGTTTATTAGCTACAAGCTTCCTGATTCTTTAGTGATAACACCAGAATTCTTGCTGCCTAAGCTCACTATATGGGGTCATACCGGCAGTAGCGCTAATCGTTGGTTATGGAATTATCGTAGGGCTGCTTGGTAGTTCTGTTACCTTTACCCGACCCGACCCGACCCGACCCGACCCGACCCGACCTGACCTGACTCTACGTTTGTGCCCTAAAAATCAGCACAGGTCTCTTTGGGATCTCGCCGGTACAAGTCGATATCGACCGATCGAACGCTATAAGTAAGCGGGGTGAGTAGTTATAAACTAATACTAAAAGGTATTTGTAAGCTGTACCATCGTAAGCACGCTAGAAGATTAAACTCGTACACTAGTGCCTGTTCAGCAATGCCTTGTTGGCCAATCTTGAAAAACTTACGTACTGTACAGTGGATTTCTACTGACCATCCTTCCGTAAAAATTATAATTTAGAGCCAATGTGTGGAAGTACAGTTTTTTAGTGCCGCCTTTTGAAGGTTTACGTGCCGTTTCTTAATCAGCTTTTTATTTTTAATCAGTTATTCTGTAATCAGAAAGCATAAGTGGTTTATGGGCATCTTTGTCTGAGTGATTCAAGGAAGACGAAAGTGGCTCGTTGGATGCTTTTTTGTAGTGCATTAAGGGTTAATGAAACTGCTTAAAGACATATTAAGAGAGGGACACTAGGCAACGGGCTAATTTCAGGAAGTTTTAGGCTGCCTGAGAAATGCACCAAAACGGGGAAGCCTGGGGCGGTATACCTATTGGTGTTACTGCAGGGGCCGCATTCGACGATCTTGGAGCACTGAAGATTGAGGAGCGTAATGATCAGTCAGGATGATTGTTATGGTGAGTTTGTACCAGGTAGCCCAGTATTTCTTCCCTCCTCCCCCAGAAAATGTAAATAATGGAAAAACTATCTTTCATTTCCAAGAAATATACAGATGCTGAGAGAAGCACAGAGGCAAGGCTGTCCCGTGCTTTACTCAATAATTTTGCACAAGATCTCATAAAGCAAAACGGTATTCACGGTGGGGTTGATCACTTAGACGCCGTAGTATTTTAGTTTGCAGAAAATATAAAGATCTTGGGGCGCTCTCCAGTAGATATGATCATGATTTACATTTATCCTTGGCGAGAAGGTTGTATCAATAAAGCCATTAAAGAGTTCTGTTAGGGTGTGAGGCTATTTGGCCTTCCTCGAGAAGGACTGAAAAAAAGACATGGCAAGCTTCCAACTTTACTCTGGCGAAAAAGGTTATATTTTGCCGTTTGAACATCAATATAGCTAACTCTGAATCAGTATTGGTGCTCAAGATGATCTTTTGTGTGACCAATGATGTTGCTAAGAGCAAGCTATTTCAAAGCTGTAATTGTTTATTGGCTCCTGAGGATGTTAAAAAATATTTGCATGCAATGAAATGTAAAGGTTGATATTAAAGGGAGGCTGGGGAGAT
Source organism: Microbulbifer maximicatervae (SeqCode) (assembly GCF_052467825.1). NCBI lineage: Bacteria > Pseudomonadati > Pseudomonadota > Gammaproteobacteria > Cellvibrionales > Microbulbiferaceae > Microbulbifer > Microbulbifer maximicatervae (SeqCode). Next base: position 4,862,500 of record NZ_CP174327.1, on the reverse strand, counting down.
GGTGTTATTTGGGACTGGTGTTTGACGAAATATCTGGTTATGGATAACCAGATATTGGATTTTTTAAACACAATTCCACCATGTTGGCAGGTGGTGGTCCTATGCTTTTAGACTTGGTAGAAAAGTACTAGGCGCGTATCCCAGTGATAACTCTGAACCTTTTGGAGGTGTTGATGCCTTTTAGGTTTTAGGGAGTTTGAATATGATTCAGAGGATATTGGCAGCCGCAGGTTTAATCTAATAGGTTTGAAGGCTGTTCAAATATGCATTAATGTGGATACTCCAAAAATAGGGAGGTTTTTGGAGGATGGGACGATAGGAAGATGGATAACTTGATCAATTAGGAAGAATATTAATGAAAGTTATATATAAATTGTTTTTTATGGTTTTAACCGTCAGCGTATGTTTTGCTGGGTCAATACATGAGGATGTGATTCACTCTCAGGCATCTGAAGAAGGGAAAACCTTTTCAGTAGACATGTTAACGGCTGAAAGTGATGTGTCTGGTGCAGTGACAGATAATGTTGCTAATATTCTTGGGGCAATAATTAAAATTCTACTGGGAGAGGTTTAACATTTAGCCCAGCGGACTTTGGGTGAAATGATGGGGTAATGTTTCGCTGGGCTTCAAAACTCTGTGCCAGCTGTATAAGTCCATAAGGTGATCAATTTATCTGGAAGATAACTGCGGTAGTATTAGGCTGTAATTTTAAACCGGATGCGTTTGGTTTTTTAAGTTTGGTGGCGGATAGTGTCTCCATTCGTGCTTGCGGTGTTCTTTTAGTGAATATCGAAGAGTTACTCTCAACGTGTCTCATTTCGGTGTTTAAAATTTATCTCTGCTTGAGGTTCCAAGGCTCTTTTCTCTTATCCTGAATCAAGCTTTTTCAATAGCCGAATAAACTCTTCAAGCTCTTTACTGCTGGTGGAATCCACAGAAAATTTATTGTGAAAAAATATGGTGAGTTTCACTTTGGGGGAATTGATGAAAACCGTATAGCCGTCAAAGTCAGTGCTGACTGCCAGCCCCTGGTAATGCCATTCGTTACCTTCCTTGCGCCCCTCCTTTGTCGCCCTATCAAACACCCGCAGCGCTTGTTTGACGTCAATCTTCTGTTCGGCATCCATTGCTGCTTGCTCCTGCCGCTAAGCTTGTTGTTTGAGACGAAACTGTCTTTGACTTGGAAGCTTAGACGACATGGACACTGACATCCATCACTACCCACCAGTCGATACGCGGCTGTTTGACTGGCTGGCTTACCTTGGTTTGATTCCATTTGTCGCAGGAATCATTATGCAGTGGTTAGGGTTTTCTCTTTGGGGAGTGACTCCGCGCCTACTGTTCACCGCCTACAGCGCCGTGATTCTGAGTTTTCTTTGCGGTGTTTGGTGGGGTGCTGCACTCAATCAAGTGGGGCATCCGCATAGGATGATTTTAGCGCTACTGAGTAACCTGGTGACGTTGGTGGGGTGGGTGGCGCTGCTGATGTTTCGCACCACTTGGGCGCTACCGGTATTACTAGTTGCTTTCGGTTTTGTTGTCTGGGCCGAGGCCCGGTTGAACCCCAATCTGCCCGGGCGGGATCAGTATTTCCGCACCCGCAGCATCGTGACCTACCTAGTGATGGCCTGCCATCTTCTAATGATTCTGCTGCTCCTTTGAAATGTCTGGCGCAAACTAAACTGTTACCAGCGAAGTTATTTTGGGGTAGCTCTTATGCAACCTGTTTCCTCTGAGGTGCTCGACCAGCTATTCAACAAAGCCCGAACCCATAGTCATTGGCAGGATAAGCCGGTTTCAAAAGAGGTTTTGAAACAGCTTTACGACTTGGTCAAATTCGGACCCACCAGTGCTAATTGTTGCCCTATGCGATTGGTGTTTGTTGTAAGTAAGGAGGCTAAGGAGCGGCTAAAGCCAGCGCTTAATGAGGGAAATATTGAAAAAACTATGCGGGCTCCGGTGACTGCCATTGTTGCTTACGATATGCACTTTTATGAACACCTTCCGGAGCTCTATCCCCAGACTCCTGCGCGGGAATGGTTTGCCGATAGCCCCGAATATGCCGAGGTTACCGCATTTCGTAATGGTTCCTTACAAGGAGGCTACTTTATTTTAGCGGCGAGGGCCCTGGGGCTCGATTGCGGCCCAATGTCGGGGTTTGATAACGCATTAGTTGATGAGGAATTCTTCAGTGACAAATGCTCAGCACCGGCTTTTCTGCCGGAGCACTTTCCTGATTGTCATATTAAGTCCAATTTCTTGTGCAATCTTGGCTATGGCGAAACCGACAAATTATATCCGCGCAACCCTCGGTTGGATTTCGATGAAGTGTGCAGAACTCTGTAAATTGTTGTGTTTAACATAATTCGTATTTTTTAATGCGGGTTAATGGCAGTGGATCAAGAATTTAGGTGTGATTAAGTGGTTCTTAAACGATCTCAGCGGTTGATTGACCCGGAAGAATATTTTTTACCTCGGCAAGAGGACGCGCTTTATGAGTTGTTTGGCCGGGACATTAGCCGGGCTGTGGTTGAGCGATTTTTGTCGATGCAAGATGAGGAATACTTCCGCTGTGTCAGTTCGGGAAATTTCGGTATCTATGCCGCAGACCAACTATTGATAGATTGCTATGCAAAAAAAATTAATGAGCAGGCAATCCTCGATGAAAAGTTGTTGTTTAGTCGAGAAGAGCTGGAGCCGATTATTCAGGCATATAGAGCGGAAACACTTTATATGAACCTGGCAATGGACAACGCAGCGCTGCCACACGATGTAATTACCACCGAGGAATTTGTCTTACATCTACAGGCGACCATTCTTAAGGCGTTGGAGAAAAAGCGGGATGCTGATGATTTTATCGTGGTTATCCCGACCACCAGCTACAAAGGGGAGCTCATTCCCAAGGCCATTTGCAGTAAAGCCAAGTTGAATGATGAAACCTTTGAGCGTCAATTCCAGTTGGGGCTTGTTCGCAATCAACACCTGCAATATGTCTTAAGTAAATCCTACTTGTGGACCCTGGCACATGCCTGGCCCTTTATAACGGGTTCGGAAGTGGGGGAGGGGTTGTTCAAAGGGGTGGTATTTCGGCAGTTTGATCTAGGTTTTGGCACTATAGCCTCGGATCTAGACAGTGATACCAATGTATTTGTGATTACAGATGCAAGTTGTACTGGTGGTGAGGCAGAGCATATTCGCAGCCGTCTGTTGAGAATGGATAGGCATGAACGCTCGGCGATTATTGTTCCTTTATGTAAGAAGGAAGCGATACATCGTTTGGATAAAAGTGCGGAAGGTAATGCAGAAATTGTGTCTGGGGTAGTCCTGGATGACTTCAAGCGGCAGTGGAAAGATGTTGGCCATCGAGCGAGCTATAAGACCCTCAGGGGGGCGAAGAGGTGATGGCCTGGCATGAGTCCTTATAATGCCGGCTTAGACACCATCAGATAGACAATGGCAACGGTCATGGGAAATGCGATAGCCCCGAGCAGGCACCAAGCCATCATTAGCTTGCGCATTTTGTCTATATTACCGTCTTCTTTGGCATGTTTACGCAGCTGGTACTGAAGGTAAACAACCGGCAGCCACAACAAGAACACGGTTGCGCTGAGCCCGGCGGCTAATTGCAGCCAGGCTTGTAGCATCCAGCTTGGATTAATCAGTAGCATACCCACCGCACTACCGAATAGACCAATTACCGCCGATCCGGTAAATATCCAGTCTGCCTGTACCGTTTCCCGGCTAACCCACTGCATAACTTGGGCATTTCCGGACAGCCAGCCCCTCAGGGTGTACCAAGCGATGCCGGTCCCTGTGCCGAGTACGATTATGGCGCAGAGGATATGCAGTGTTTTCAGTATCAGATAGTAATTCACAGCGCTGCCGGCCAGACTAAAGTTGGAGATAAATTAGTGGCTGCGGTCGTTAATTTCAATGCCAATTATCGCTGCCTTGATATCTGCTAGCTCGAGCTAGTAGGACGATAAACGATATGGGGGAGAAAAGTGATCTTCCGACCGGAGAAAATTATCAGTGGTGGTCAGACGGGGGCGGATACCGGTGGCCTGCTGGCGGGGCAGCGCCTGGGAATTGCCACCGGTGGCACAGCACCGCAGGGTTACTGGACTGAGATCGGTGATCGGCCGGATTTTCTGAAAGGGCTTGGGCTGGTTGAAAACACGTCCCCGGATCTGGAAGAGCGTACTCGTGAGAATATCCGCAACTCTGATGCCACTGTTATCTTCACAACCAATCCCAGTAGTGATGGCACCCTGTTTACTATTGAGTTCTGCCAAGCATCGGGGAAACCACACTTGGTAGTCAATCCGACTGATGCCGATCGAGTACAATTGGTGCGTGACTTTATCCTCAAGAATCGTCCGCAGACGCTCAATGTGGCGGGTAACCGTGAATCCAACTCCCAAGGGATTACTGAAATTACCGCAGAGACAATCCAGAAAGCGCTAACTGGTTGAGGCCTGAGTATCCACATCAGGTGTTGCCTATTAGCCCTAAAATCCCTCACCTTTAAGGTATCTAGGGATTTTTAGGGTAGCGTGAGAGGCCGTTAGTAGATGCAGACAGCACCAGCCCCCGATAGGGCTCTGACGACTAAGGTCGCAGAGTGCAAATGCAGTGCGCCTGGAGTTGAGTTGGTATTTCAATGTAGCGGGTGTAGCCCTGGAAAAAGCGTTTGGAGGGAGTGCTTGAAGGGTCGCTACAGGGGAGTGGACGAAGGCAGCTTCTTGCTGAAAAGCTGAGGATATTATGAATTTCAGTAGCTTGCAATCACCCTACAGCTATCCGATGGATACTAATACCCCCCGCTTTAAAGGCAGGGGGAGGGTTAGGGTGTGCAAAAGTAATCAGTAAATATAGACTGCGCCGGAGCTTGGGCCGCTATTATCACTCTGATCGCCATTAATCCCGCTGCTTTCCCCCATAGCACCCACTACCAGGGTGTGGCCATCGGCACTGAGGCTGACAGAGCTACCGAAGAAGTCATAGGCCTCGGTATTACTGGATTTGAGATAGGCTTGTTGTTGCCAGGTGTTGGCCTCACGCACAAACAGGTAAACCGTGCCAGAACCAAAAGCCCCATTGTTGAGCTGATCGCCATCGACACCCTGGGCGCTGCTTTCTTCAAGAGAAGCGCCAACGGCCAGGGTGTGGCCATCGGCACTGAGGCTGACAGAAGTACCGAAGCTGTCATCGGCACCGGAATTACTGGCCTTGAGGTAGGCCTGCTGTGCCCAGGTATCGCCCTCCCGTACAAATAGGTAAACCGCGCCAGAATGCATAGCTTCATTGTTTAATTGATCGCCATCGATACCCTGGGCGTTGCTGCTTTCAAAAGAAACGCCGACGGCCAGAGTGTGGCCATCGGCACTGAGGCTGACAGAGCTACCGAATAAGTCAAAGGCATCGGTATTGCTGGCCTTGAGGTAGGCTTGTTGCGCCCAGGAGTCGCCCTCCCTTGCAAATAGGTAAACCGCGCCAGAAAGTGAAGTGTCATTGTGGAGCTGATCGCCATTAACACCCTGAGCGTTACTGCCCTCATTGGGGGCACCGACGGCCAGGGTATGGCCGTCGGCACTGAGGCTGACAGAGCTACCGAAGATGTCAAAGGCATCGGCATTACTGGCTTTGAGGTAGGCCTGTTGCGTCCAGGTATCGTCTTCCCGCACAAACAGGTAGACTGCGCCAGTTTCTCCAGCTTCATTGTTGAGCTGGTCGCCATCAATACCCTGGGCGCTGCTACCCTCACCAGCAGAACCGACAGCCAGGGTGTGGCCATCGGCACTGAGGCTGACAGAAAACCCGAAGCTGTCATCGGCATCGGTATTGCTGGCCTTTAAGTAGGCCTGTTGCTTCCAGATGTCGCCGTCCCTTACAAAGATGTACACCGCGCCAGAAGTGGTTGCTTCTTCGTTTTGCTGATTGCTATTGATACCAATCGCGTTGCTGTCCTCGCCAAAAGCACCGACGGCCAGGGTGTGGCCATCGGCACTGAGGCTGACAGACCTACCGAATAAGTCTAAGGCATCGGTATTGCTTGCTTTGAGGTAGGCCTGCTGCACCCAGGCGTTGCCCTCTTTTGCAAACAGGTAGACTGCACCAGAAGATGAAGCTTCATTGTTGAGCTGGTCGCCATTGATACCCTGGGCGCTGCTGTCCTCGCCAGCAGCGCCAACGGCCAGGGTGTGGCCATTGGCACTGAGGCTGATAGAAGTACCGAAGTAGTCATAAGTGCCGGCATTACTGGCCTTGAGGTAACCAATGGCAGCAACCAGGGTGTCGCTTACGGCGATAAGGTCTGAGTTGGTGCACTGCTCCTGTTCTCCCTCCCCATTACAAGCTTGTAGCAGGTACTGGGCATTTGCCCGTGCGTAGAGCGGGACTTCCAGCGCTATGGTTTCACTCCCCTGGGGGATATTCTCAGCGACAGGGGTAAAGCCGGAGAGCCCATCGGGGTTCTCCAGTAAGTGGTAATGACTGGCGTTGCCGGAGTCAGTCCAATTAAAGCGGAACAGCTTAACGGGCTCAAAGCTCAGGGTGAAACCCTGTGGTGCATCGGGTGTATCAGGAGTATCAGGAGTATCAGGAGTATCAGGAGTATCAGGAGTATCAGGAGTATCAGGAGTATCAGGAGTATCAGGAGTATCAGGAGTATTCGGTACGACAGGTGTCTCTTCGTTGTTGCTTGTGTCGCTACCGGACCCTCCACCGCTGCAAGCGGTAAGGAAGGAGAGGATAATCATCATAAAGATGGCTTTAAAGAACTGCGGGGGCATAGCGATAGGGTCTCTAGGCTTTTAAATACAACCACTTAATTATTCATATCGCCCATGTTGTTTCTTTAGGTTTTGGGCATTTTTTATAGGTCGCAGAGTGCAAATGCAGTGCGCCTGGAGTTGAGTTGGTATTTCAATGTAGCGGGTGTGGCCCTGGAAAAAGCGTTTGGAGGGAGTGCTTGAAGGGTCGCTACTGGGGACTGGATGAAGGCAGCTTCTTGCTGAAAAGCCGGGGGTATTATGAATTTCAGTAGCTTGCAATCACCCTACAGCTATCCGATGGATACTAATACCCCCCGCTTTAAAGGCAGGGGGAGGGTTAGGGTGGTATGCAAAAGCAGTCAGTAAATATAGACCGCGCCGGCACTTGGGGCGCTATTGTCACTCTGACCGCCATTAATCCCGCTGCTGTCCTCCCTAGTTGCACCCACTACCAGGGTGTGGCCATCGGCACTGAGGCTGACAGAGCTGCCGAAGAAGTCAAAGGCATCGGTATTACTGGGCTTGAGATAGGCCTGCTGCGCCCAGATATCGCCCTCCCTGACAAATAGGTAGACCGCGCCAGCATCTGTAGCTTCATTATTTAGCTGGTCGCCATTAATACCCCGGGCGTTACTGTCCTCGCCATAAGTACCGACGGCCAGGGTGTGGCCATCGGCACTGAGGCTGATAGAAATACCGAAAATGTCATCGGCATCGGTATTACTGGACTTGAGATAGGCCTGCTGCGCCCAGATATCGCCCTCCCTGACAAACAGGTAGACCGCGCCAGCATTTTCAGCTTCATTGTTAAGCTGATCGCCATTGATACCCCGGGCGTTACTGTCCTCGTAATAAGTGCCGACGGCCAGGGAATGGCCATCGGCACTGAGGCTGATAGAAGTGCCGAAGAGGTCATCGGCATCGGTATTACTGGACTTGAGATAGGCCTGCTGTGCCCAGATGTCGCCCTCCCTGACAAACAGGTAGACTGCGCCAGCATTTTCAGCTTCATTATCGAGCTGGTCGCCATCGATACCCTGGGCGCTGCTATCCTCGCCATTGGCACCGACGGCCAGGGTGTGGCCATCCGTACTGAGGCTGACAGAGCTACCGAAGATGTCAAAGGCATCAGCATTACTGGCTTTGAGATAGGCCTGCTGCGCCCAGGTATCGTCTTCCCGCACAAACAGATAGACTGCGCCAGCTCCAGGGGCTTCATTATTGAGCTGGGCGCCATCAATACCCTGGGCGCTGCTGTCCTCACCATCAGCACCGACGGCCAGGGTGTGGCCATCGGCACTGAGGCTGACAGAATCCCCGAAGTTGTCAAAGGCACCGGCATTACTGGCCTTGATGTAGGCCTGCTGCGCCCAAGTGTCGCCTTCCCGTACAAACAGATAGGCTGCGCCAGCTCCAGGGGCTTCATTATCGAGCTGGTCGCCATCGATACCCTGGGCGCTGCTATCCTCGCCATTGGCACCGACGGCCAGGGTGTGGCCATCCGCACTGAGGCTGACAGAATTACCGAAGAAGTCAAAGGCACCGGCATTACCGGCTTTGAGGCAGGCTTGCTGTACCCAGGCGTTGTCTTCCTGCACAAATAGGTAGACCGCGCCAGCATCTGTTATAGCTTCATTGTTGAGCTGATCAACACCAATAATACCCTGGGCGCTGCTGTCCTCCCTACTTGCACCGACAGCCAGGGTCTGGCCATCGGCACTGAGGCTGACAGAAAAGCCGAAGAAGTCATCGGCATCGGCATTACTGGCCTTGAGGTAACCAATGGCAGCAACCAGAGTGTCGCTTACAGCGATAAGGTCTGAGTTGGTGCACTGCTCCTGTTCTCCCTCCCCATTACAAGCTTGTAGCAGGTACTGGGCATTTGCCCGTGCGTAGAGCGGGACTTCCAGTGCTATGGTTTCACTCCCCTGAGGGATATTCTCAGCGACAGGGGTAAAGCCGGAGAGCCCATCGGGGTTCTCCAGTAAGTGGTAATGACTGGCGTTGCCGGAGTCAGTCCAATTAAAGCGGAACAGCTTAATGGGCTCAAAGCTCAGGGTGAAACCCTGTGGTGCATCGGGTGTATCAGGAGTATCAGGAGTATCGGGAGTATCGGGAGTATCAGGAGTATCAGGAGTATCGGGTGTATTCGGTACGACAGGTGTCTCTTCGTTGTTGCTTGTGTCGCTACCGGACCCTCCACCGCTGCAAGCGGTAAGGAAGGAGAGGATAATCATCATAAAGATGGCTTTAAAGAACTGCGGGGGCATAGCGATAGGGTCTCTAGGCTTTTAAATACAACCACTTAATTATTCATATCGCCCATGTTGTTTCTTTAGGTTTTGGGCATTTTTTATAGGTCGCAGAGTGCAAATGCAGTGCGCCTGGAGTTGAGTTGGTATTTCAATGTAGCGGGTGTGGCCCTGGAAAAAGCGTTTGGAGGGAGTGCTTGAAGGGTCGCTACTGGGGACTGGATGAAGGCAGCTTCTTGCTGAAAAGCCGGGGATATTATGAATTTCAGCAGCTTGCTAATCCCCCCCGCTTTAAAGGCAGGGGGAGGGTTAGGGTGGCATGCAAAAGCAATCAGTAAATATAGACTGCGCCGGCGCCTGGGGCGCTATTGTCATTCTGGTCGCCTGTAATCCCGCTGTCCTCGCCAGCGGCACCGATGGCCACGGTGTGGCCATCGGCACTGAGGCTGACAGAGCTGCCGAAAAAGTCACCTGTATCGGTATCGGCCTCGGTATTACTGGCTTTGATGTAGGCCTGCTGTGCCCAGATATCGCCCTCCCTGACAAACAGGTAGGCCGCGCCAGTTTCTCCAGCTTCATTGTTGAGCTGGTCGCCATTGATACCCTGGGCGCTACTGTCCTCCCAAGTTGCACCGACGGCCAGGGTGTGGCCATCGGCACTGAGGCTGACAGAAGTACCGAAGCTGTCATCGGCATTGGTATTGCTGGCTTTGAGGTAGGCCTGCTGTACCCAGGTGTCAGTCTCCCGTACAAATAGGTAAACCGCGCCAGAAGTAGAAGCTTCATTGTTTAACTGATCGCCATCGATACCCTGGGCGTTGCTGCCTTCAAAAGAAACGCCGACGGCCAGGGTGTGGCCATCGGCACTGAGGCTGACAGACCTACCGAATAAATCAAAGGCATCGGTATTGCTTGCTTTGAGGTAGGCCTGCTGTACCCAAGAGCTGCCTTCCCGCACAAACAGGTAGACCGCTCCAGCATTTGTAGATTCATTGTTGAGCTGGTCGCCATCAATACCTTGGGCGTTGCTATCCTCATAGAGTGCGCCAACGGCCAGGGTGTGGCCATCGGCACTGAGGCTGACAGAAGTACCGAAGAAGTCAGCGGTCCCAGCATTACTCGCCTTGAGGTAGGCCTGTTGCACCCAGGCGTTGCCTTCCTGCACAAATAGGTAGACCGCGCCAGCATCTGTTATAGCTTCATTGTTGAGCTGATTGACACCAATAATACCCTGGGCGCTGCTGTCCTCCCTAGTTGCACCGACAGCCAGGGTGTGGCCATCGGCACTGAGGCTGACAGAAGTGCCGAAGAGGTCACCTTGTTCAGCATTGCTTGCTTTGAGGTAGGCCTGCTGCACCCAGGCGCTGCCTTCCTTTGCAAACAGGTAGACTGCACCAGAATCTGAAGCCCCATTGTTGAGCTGGTCGCCATTGATACCCTGGGCGTTACTGCCCTCATTGGGGGCACCGACGGCCAGGGTGTGGCCATCGGCACTGAGGCTGATAGAAGTACCGAAGTAGTCATAAGTGCCGGCATTACTGGCCTTGAGGTAGGCCTGCTGCACCCAGGCGTTGCCTTCCCTTACAAACAGATAGACCGCACCAGAAGACAAAGCTTCATTGTTGAACTGGTCGCCATTGATACCCTGGGCGCTGCTGTCCTCCCACGTTGCACCGACAGCCAGGGTGTGGCCATCGGCACTGAGGCTGACAGACCTACCGAATATGTCATCGGCATCGGCATTACTGGCCTTGAGGTAACCAATGGCAGCAACCAGAGTGTTGCTTACAGCGATAAGGTCTGAGTTGGTGCACTGCTCTTCTTCTCCCTCCCCATTACAAGCTTGTAGCAGGTACTGGGCATTTGCCCGTGCGTAGAGCGGGACTTCCAGCGCTATGGTTTCACTCCCCTGGGGGATATTTTCAGCGACAGGGGTAAAGCCGGAGAGTCCATCGGGGTTCTCCAGTAAGTGGTAATGACTGGCGTTGCCGGAGTCAGTCCAATTAAAGCGGAACAGCTTAATGGGCTCAAAGCTCAGGGTGAAACCCTGTGGAGTATCAGGAGTATCAGGAGTATCAGGAGTATCAGGAGTATCAGGAGTATCAGGAGTATCAGGAGTATCAGGAGTATCGGGTGTATTCGGTACGACAGGTGTCTCTTCGTTGTTGCTTGTGTCGCTACCGGACCCTCCACCGCTGCAAGCGGTAAGGAAGGAGAGGATAATCATCATAAAGATGGCTTTAAAGAACTGCGGGGGCATAGTGATAGGGTCTCTAGGCTTTTTAATACAACCACTTAATTATTCATATCGCCCATGTTGTTTCTTTAGGTTTTGGGCATTTTTTATAGGTCACAGAGCTCAAAACTATTGTGAGAGCACTGATCAGTGGGGCCTAGGATCCAATATGCTTCTCAAGATGATGACCCGAGGGGTTGGGTGCGCGCAGGCGCAATTCCAAGTCCGGGTATTGCCCTACGGAAAACCAGAAGAACAGGCACAGGGCAGCAATTGTGGCAAAGAGAGTGAAGTAGTGAACCCAGGCTGGTTCTGGCCCACCGGGTAGAAAGTGCTTTTCTTCAACGCTGCGACGGCGATTTAAAATTAGCGCATAAAAAATGACTGTCGCAATCACAAAGATCAGGGACCAGCGGGTTTGTTGCCCGTCAGATCCCACCAGGGCCACAAGGCAGTACACCGCTGCAATCAGCAAAATCACGGTAAACAGTCCGTACTGCTGAGGCGGCATTTTGCCGTAGGCCAAAACCCGCAAAGCTACCGCAGAATAGATATAGGGCATCAGTGTCATAATCACAGCGACAGAGGCGATTTTGCCAAACTGCTGGCTGGCCGTTGGCGATATGGTGGTGAGTATCAATACAGACATCAACACGGCCACCAGGGTTAATCCGCCGGTAGGCACGCCTTTGTTATTGGTGCGGGCAAATAGCGCTGCAAACAGGCCATCATCTGCCGCGGCCTTGGCAGACTGCCCCACCAGCAGTATCCAGCCGCCTAATGAACCGATACAGCCAATAGCGGCGCACAGGGCTACGACATTGGCCGCAGTATTTCCCAGTGCCAGGCGAGCAGCATCGGCAAAGGGAGCGGAGGAGCTGATTAATTCCTGGTTCGGCAGCATCCCCATAATGACCGATGAGCTGAGTACATAGGCGATAGAAGCCAGGATAACTCCCCCAACCGTTGCGATTGGGACGTTCTTGGTGGGGTCTTTTACCACTGCGGCGGATACAGAGGCGGTTTCCACCCCAATAAAGGCCCAGAGCGTGAAGGTAAGGCTGGCCATAATGGCACTGGGGTCGCTCTTGCCTGAGACATTCCAGCTGCTGGTAAAGTTTTGCTGGTCGAACCAGAACCAGCCAAAAATAGCGGTGCCGAGGATTGGAAGTAAAACCAGGCCGGTGGTGAGGGATTGGATGCGACCGACGGTGCGCGGGCCCAGTACATTGGCGTAAGTCAGCAGCCAGACCATGGCAACCTGGGCCATGGCAAAAGTCAGTGGGTCTTTTAACGGTGGAAAAAAATGGGTCAGATAGCCCAGGCCTGCAGTAATCAGCGCAACATTACCGATTACATTGGCCAGCCAGTAAACCAGGTTGGTTTGGTAGCCAATGTAATCGCCAAAAGCGCGGCGGGCATAGGCATAGGGGCCGCCGGCTGCGGGATAGATAGCTGCGAGCTTGGCAAATACCAGGGCCAGGGAGATAGCGCCGACGATGGTTATCAACCAGCCGATCAAAGAAATACTGCCGACTGCAGCGAGATTGGCGGGGAGCATAAAAACCCCGGAGCCCATCATATTGCCTGCAACCATCAGGGTTGCGGGGACCAGGCCTATTTTATGCTCCTCTTTGATAGGCGAGCCTATGGCGAGTCTCCCCGCAGGGCGTAAATATGATAGTGGCCGTCCCGCACCTCTACTCCGTGGTTATCGTGGGTAAAGCCTGGAAATTGCTGGTCGAAGGCTTCCAGAGTTCTCAAGTAAATCAATGCCGGACTATCTTCATCGCCAAAATTTTCGCCGGGCATTAGCAGAGGAATACCTGGAGGGTAGGGTACAACGCCTGTGGCTGCGGTACGTCCCGGTAACTTGCTTAGCGGAAGCATTTCCACATCGCCGCGAACCAGGGTTTCATAAGCTTGTACCGGACTGCAGTCAGCTCTAGGTAAGGCTGAAAATCCTGCAGACATTTGCACTGTGGTTTGCAATTTTTTCATGGAAGCAAACATATTGTCTGCAAGGTCGCGCAGCCCGATATTGCGATAGGCTGGGGACTTTTTTATAAGGTTTGGCAGGCATTCACTTAAAGGCCGGTTGGCATCGAAGTCGCGCTTAAAGGCCAGTAAAGCATTTATGAGAGTGCCCCACTTACCCTTGGTAATACCGATAGAAAACAGGAACAAAATCGTAAAATCGGTAGTTTTCTCCACGATAATGCCAAGGTTGTCCAGGTATTTACTGACGATGTTGGCAGGTATTCCAGATGCAGACAGTTTGCCATCAGGGTTTATCCCCGGGGTGGTAATCGATACTTTAATCGGGTCCAACATGCAGTAATCAGGCTCAATATCACCAAATCCATGCCATGATTCGCCGGGGTCTAATAACCAGCAGCTGGGCTCATGGCACAGGAGTTCTGCTGGGGCGCTGTGAAAAGCGTAGTTGTGCCCGTTATTGGGATCGGTGACATGCTCAGGCTGCCAACCTCCGAAGAACCACTCTTCTTTATCGCGATACTCCTGTTGCAAACGGGCCAATACTTGTCGGAACGCTACGGCCTCAGCAATTGACTCCTCTGTTAATGCTTTTCCACCCGGTCCATCCATCATTGCTGCGCTCACATCATTGGAGGCCATGATGGAATAAAGTGGGGAGGTTGAGGCATGCATCATAAAGGCTTCATTAAAGCGCCCATGCTCAATGGGTTTATGCCCGTCGCGAATGTGAATCATCGATGCCTGGGACAATGCGGCGAGTAATTTATGTGTTGACTGAGTGGCAAATTTGCTCGGGCCATTTTTCGTGTCGGCTTCTCCCAGATCGTACATTGCGAAGCGATCTCGATAGATAGGATTAAATCGAGCATATGAGTACCAGGCTTCGTCAAAGTGCAGGCGATCAACGGACTCGCCGAGAAGTTCTTCCACTCTGCGCACGTTGTAACAGAGACCGTCGTAGGTGGAATTAGTAATGACTGCGTGAACGGCACGGGAATTTTTGGCGTGCTTGGATAAAGGGTTTTGCCGAATAGCATTGGCAACAGAGCTGGCCGTCAACTGTTGGGGAGGGACAGGGCCTATGAGACCGTAGTTGTTGCGTAGGGGAATCAGGTAGGTTGGAACTGCACCTGACATGGTGATAGCGTGTTCAACGGATTTATGGCAGTTTCGATCGCACAGAGCCAGTTGCCCCCGGGTAACCGATGCCATCAATATCACTCTATTCGATGTCGAAGAGCCATTGGTTACATAGTAAGTGCGATCCGCACCAAATACTTTTGCTGCATATTGCTCTCCCTTGGCAATGGGGCCCGAGTGATCCAAAAGCGATCCCAGCTCTGTTACAGAAACAGACAGGTCCGAGCGCAACATATTTTCCCCAAAGAAATCGTAAAAAGCGCGACCCGCAGGGGATTTGAGAAAAGCTGTTCCCCCAGTGTGGCCGGGTGTGTGCCATGAATATTCATGGACCCGGGCAAAGTGGGTCAGGGCGCGAAACATGGGGGGAAGAATGGCGTGGCGGTATCTTTCAATCGCGCTCTGGATGCGACCGCCGATAAAGGTCGGGGTATCTTCCAGCATCCAGATAAAATCGTTGGCTAATTCCAGGGCCCGTCGCGGCATGGTGCTGACAGTCTGCTGATCTGCCAGAAGGAATACCGGCATTTGGGGATTGCGGGCGCGTAGCTCCTCCAATACAACCAGGGCGGGGCATTCCGCTTCACCGGGCAGGGTCCAATTAATCAGCAGGCATTGGATCGCGGTGTTAGTACTCAGTATGGCGCAGGCATCACTACCGCTGGTGGTTGTTATTACGTCAATTTTTCGCTCTGATAACTCAGCCTGTAGCCTCATGGCGGCGCGGCCGGGAGCGCTGTTGTCGTCGACTTCACTGCTGGCGATCAGGGCCAGCATGCTGTTATGGCGTTGCTGTCCGAAATGATGCATGAGTGCCGCACAAACCTTTTGTTGTGGCCTGCTAAAAAGTCTCAGCGCAGAAAATTGTCTCGCAAAAGATCTACCACCTCATCTGCGCGGCCGTTGAGTATTGCCTTAAGCCCGAACAGTGCGGTGGAGGTGACTTGCTGCGCCGTCACTTCCGGCGGCATCACCAGTTCCACGCGGTTCGTCGGTACGCTGAGTAGTGCCGGCCCGTCAGTGGTGAGCCAGCGCTTCATGCTGTCCTCAAGCTGATCCGCACTCTCGATACTGGCGCCGCTGATGCCACAAGCTTCGGCAACGCGGCCGAAGTCCGGGTTGTGTAAGTCGGTATAGCTGTCGAGTAGCCCCTCAATACGCTGCTCCATCTCTACGAAGCCGAGGGAGTTATTGTTAAATACCAGGACTTTTAACGGGATTTTTTCTTGCACCAGTGTCAGCAAGTCTCCCATTAACATGGTCATACCACCGTCGCCGCACATAGCGATGACCTGGCGCCCGGGATAGGCTTTGGCCATGCCCAGGGCTTGGGGGTAGGCGTTGGCCATGGTGCCGTGGGAAAGGCTGGTGAGAAATGAGCGCTTGCCGTTCGCAGTGAGGTCGCGGAGCATCCAAACCATACAGGCGCCGCCATCGGCGGTGAATACGGCATCCTCATCGGCCAGCTTGTTGAGCGTCTGGGCGACAAATTGAGGGTGGATCAGGCTGGGGTCTTTCTCTTTGCCGCGGCTCTTCATCTCTTCCCGATCTTTTTTGTATCGTTCGAGAAGATCATCGAGGAAGGTACTGTCGGTGCGGGCCTTTAATCGGGGCAAGAGGGCTTCAATGGTGGGACCCACATGCCCTACCAGGCCCATATCCACAGGAGCGCGTCGCCCCAGGTGCGGCGCTTCCGCATCAATTTGAATAATGGTGGCTTTTTCCGGGTAGAACTGGGTGTAGGCAAAATCGGTACCCAGGCACAGTAACAGGTCACAAGTCTCCATGGCCCGGTAGCCTGCGGGATTGCCGAGAATCCCGGTCATGCCCACATGGCAGGGGTTGTCGTATTCGAGAAACTCTTTCGACTTGGTGGTGTGGGCAATAGGGGCGGCCAGGTGTTGTCCCAGTTTTACTACTTCATCGTGAGCGTGACGGCAGCCGATACCGCCGTAAATAGTGATATTTTTTGCGGCGTTGATTTTCTTTGCCAGGGCGTCGAGCTCAGAGTCAGACGGACGCGCTAGCCATTCAGGGCGATGTACCGACCAGGGCAGACTGTCTTTGCTCTTCTCCTTGAACAAGTCGCCGCTAATTTGCACCACCGCGACACCACCGCGAGTAAGTGCAGTTTGTGCAGCCTGCACAATCATTCGACGGGCTTGTTCCGGGTGGGTCATGGTTTCACAGAAGACTGAACACTGTTCGTAGAGTTTTTGCTGGTCCACTTCCTGTGGATAGCCGAACCCCTGTTCCGCACGGTCGATTCGAGAGGCAATCAGTACCACCGGGGCGCCATTGCGATGGCTTTCAAAAATGCCGTTGATAAAGTGCAGGCTGCCGGGCCCGGCAGTTCCGGCGCAGACGCTCAACTCACCGGTAAGGTAAGACTCACCCCCAGCGGCGAAAGCGCCCACTTCCTCATGGCGCACATGTATCCACTCCAAGTCGGAAGTGCGCACCGCTGATGTGAAGTGGTTGATGGTATCGCCGACAATGCCGTAACACCGTTTGGCGCCGGCCTTAACCAGTGTATCGACGATAATTTCTGAAACGGTCTGCATAGCAGTCTCCACAGATTGGGTGGGGCTAGCGGTTAATAGCGCGGCGGATTGACGCGTACTTGCCTTCTTCGAGCTTGATCGCAGGCTGAAAACTGTCTGCCTGTGCGGCCAGCCACCAGTGCCAGTAGGGCGTATCTTCCGGTGCGTCGATTAGGGAGTTGGTGTCGAGAAAATGCCAGATACGGTCTATCGGCCTGGATTCAGCGCCATTAATTCGGTGAACCAGGTGGTAGGGTTTCAGGTCCCGGGGATCGGTAAGCCCTGCACCGGCGACTATATCCCCCAGAGCTTCGAGAGTTTTTGCCTGGAAAGCAGCCGCCCTTTTACTCTGCACATCCACCACCAGCCCGCGCTGGCGCCGAGGATCCTGGGTGGTAACACCAGTTGGGCAGGTATCCGTATGGCAGCGCTGGGACTGGATGCAGCCCACGGAAAACATAAATGCCCGCGCGGCATTGCACCAGTCAGCGCCAATGGCCAGGCATTGTGCCAGGCCGGACGCGGAATAAACCTTGCCGCTGGCAGCCAACTTCACTTTGTCTTTCAGGCCCGCCCCTACCAGGGCATTGCGCACGATAATCAACCCTTCCAGCAGCGGCATGCCCACGTGGTTGGACAGCTCCAGCGGCGCTGCGCCGGTGCCGCCTTCGGCGCCATCCACAACAATAAAGTCCACCAGTTTCCCGGTCTCGTGCATGGCCTTCATAATGGCCATCACTTCGTAGATATGCCCTACGCAGAGTTTTATGCCTACCGGTTTGCCGCCGGAGAGTTCGCGCATCTGCTCGGCGAATTCAAGCATTTCAATGGGGGTGGAGAACATGGAGTGCGCGCGAGGGGAGACGCAGTTCTGCCCGGGTGTAACCTTGCGGGTGGAAGCGATCTCCTGGGTAACTTTGGCGCCGGGTAAAACCCCACCATGCCCGGGTTTGGCGCCTTGGCTCAATTTAATTTCCGTCATTTTGACCTGGTCGTTGCAGGCCTCGCGGAATAGATCCGGGTTAAAGCTGCCGTCATCGTTGCGCGCACCGAAATAACCGGTACCCAATTCCCACACTAGGTCGCCGCCGTGCTTGCGGTGATAGGGGCTGATACCTCCCTCACCGGTATCGTGATAGAAGCCGCCAATTGAGGCTCCCTTATTCAAGGCTTCTACTGCGGCAGCGGACAGAGCGCCAAAGCTCATGGCAGAGATATTTAACAGGGCGGCGGAGTAGGGCTGTTTGCAGCGGCCCGTGCCCACTTCAGTACGGCAGGAAGTGTCTGCATTTTTTTCGGGCTTCACTGAGTGAGTGAGCCAGGTATATTCCTCACTCTGCACATCTTTTTCAGTGCCGAACGGATGCATATCGGAAAAACCTTCAGAGCGGGCGTACACCAGTCGTCGGGCTTCAATGCTGTAAGGGCGCCCCTCTTCATCACCCTCGACCATATAGGCGCGGAAATAGGGACGCAGATTCAGAAATATCCAGCGAATGCGGCCGGCAACCGGGAAGTTCCGCGTAATGCTCCAGTGGGGTTGGAGCATATCGTAGATTCCCAGTAGTACCAGTGAAACGCTAATCAGTAGAGCCACCAGCCACCAGGCGCTATCTGTAAACGTGAGCACCAAGAAGAATGGGGTCAGGATAAGAGCGGTAATGGGGATAATTGCGCGCTTTATACCATTCCGGCCGGAATAGGCGCACCAGGGGTTGGAGCTACTCATAAAATCAGGTTCAGCATCGTTACATAAAGTTCCGATACTGAACCTAGATCATTTGTAAGGGTTCTGCCTTGATAAGGTCAACTAAAGGGCTTTTTCCCCTAGCTCGCCGCCAACGCAGGCAGTGAATTTTGCTCTGCAGGTAAAAACTCGATGGCAGTGACGATGGAGTAATCCTTCAGTTCATCCAGAATTTCATCCAGCGTCAATAGTTGCCAGCATGCGCGCGCGCCACTGTCTGAAATCTCACCGCGAAGGAATTTTCTCGCTAAAGCTACTGCGGGTGCTGCAGGAATCCAGACGCCATCGCCATCCATTCCAAGTATTTGCCACTGCCTACCAGCTGTCCTACCGTCAGCATCTTCACCCAGTGCGCGGACAATCATGCCGCCATGAGAGCTGCCACCAGGCCAGCGGGCACTCAATTTATGGGCAACCTGTGCGATGCGGGAGCTTGTAGCGGGCAAATTTAGGCGCGAGAGCTGGGTGCACAAAGACAGGCCGGCCTGGAGAATCAGGGGCTCTGTCCCCGTGGAAAATAGTGCTGTGTTTAAATCTGGCAGGTACCTGGGGCACAACTCCAGGTCGGGTACTTCAAAGTCGCACAGCCAGCGTTTTCCCACAGGGTGGGCAAGACTTACCGAGCGCAGGTGATTGCCGGCAAATGATTCTCTCCAGCGCCCATCCCGCAATTGGGGGAAGCTCTCCCCCAGTGCTTCAAAACCGGAGCGCACGGTGGCGAGACCGCGCTCTACCTTGTGTGCTGGAGCAATTGCCGCCTGCACGGAGCGAATGACCGGCAGCTCTTTCTGGATCTCAGCTATGGCTGCTGAACTGAGGCCGGGCAGGCTGCTGGCACCGGATACCATGGCGATACCGGCGGCCTCGGCAGCCGGGGAGAGACGGTGAAAATCACATACAAAGCGGCGCGCATCTGAAATATCGATGTAGGGTGTGCGGGCTTCAATGCAGGCTTTGGCCACCCGGTAATCGGTTTCTCTCTGGTAGGGGCCAGCGCAGTGGATTAATAAATCCAGGTGCAAGGCTTTCAGTTGCGCAGTCAAGTTGATGGAGTCCCTCTCCAATCGTAACCCCTCGGCGAGGCCACCGAGTGATTGGGCGCAGCGGTCTGCCCGTGTCTTGTTATGGCCGGCAATAATCAGCTGGATATTGGGCTCAGAACTCAGCATTTGTGCAATACGTGCACCGAAATTGCCGTAGCCGCCGAGAATCAATACGCGTTTATTCAGGTTATTGATCACCTGGATGGAACTCCTGCCCCTTATAGTTTGTAGAGATCATGCATCGTGCCGGTGACTTAAATCAAGAGAATCTTGTCTGCGCCTTCAGCATGCCGCCGTTGTCATTTCACTGTTTTGTATATTCTAAAAGTAACGTTCCCGATGATCTTGTGCAGTTTTATCAGACTCATTAGTGATCTTGTGTCGGGCAAATGATTTTTGGAGACCAGAATGGCCGGTTGGAGTTTATCGACTCAGGTCCCCCTATCGATCACTGAGCAGCGTATTTATGATTTGCATCACCGCAAGGATCTGGTTGACCTGATTACCCGCGCCATGGTTTTCAAAGGAGAATTCGATGTTGAACTGTTTAAGAAGTCTATTTCAGAGGTGGTAAACACCTATCCGATTTTTCGCTGTCGTTATAGCGGGGAACCGGCTGTTCGCTCCTTTGTAGATATTGAACTGGACTATATCGACATCCGCCACTTAAGTGATGCTCACTTCGAGAGCTTTTTGCGTCAATTTGGTAGCTCGCCAATGGATTTGACGCAGGACCAATTGTTGGGACTCAGTGTTCTTCGCAGTGGAGAGGATGAATACATTTTTTTGACCAAGTGTCACCACATCATTGCCGATGGGATTAGCTTGTCACTCCTCTGGTCTGAATCCTTGACTCACTATTTGGATAGTGTGAAGGGTAAGGATTATCAACCCAGGGTGGAAACTGCAGACTTTGCTGATTATGTGAATTATGAAAATACCTATCTGAGATCGCCGAGGGGGGATAAGGCGCGAAATCTTTGGCAGCAAAAGTTGCAATCCCAAAAAGATGAGATAGAGCAGTTGCCCCAATCGGAAGAGACCTCGGTTATTTGTAGTGAAGTAATCCAGCACATAGATGAGATTGAGCTGGAGCAGATAAAGGCATTGGCCAGCTCGGAGAATGTAAGCCTCTTCGCCTATCTGACAGCAGCATTTCAGCAGGTTTTATGTGAATTCATACCTCACTCTTTTTGGATGAATGGCAATTTATCCCTTCGGCTAAAGAGAGAGTATCGGGAAGTGTTTGGCCCCATGTGCCGGTATGTCAACCTGATGGTTTGTAGGGATGAATCCTGGCAGGAGAAGCTCACGCGCCTGTCTGCGGAGATAAAGTATGCCATGCGCACGGTTTATGCTGCTGATGCAATTGGGCCTCACGGCTTGATTGGCCATCACCTCGATGCATCCCATTGCTACTTGGTGACTTTCTTGCAAACAGAAGAACATCGGGAAGGTTTTTTTGCGGTCTATACCGGTGAAACTTCTGACTGGGTCAAATTGAGTGACCACTTGAAGATTCGCATTGTCCCCTTGGTGACGCGCTTAACGCCATATGGCATCTATCTATCTATTACCGTCTCTGGGAAGCAGTTGCGCTCGAGCTTTATCTACAATGAAAATTGCTTTGAACAAAAACAAGTAGAAGCAATGGTAAGTCGCTGGTGTGACAGATTATTGTGCGGACCTGAAGATATTCTACCGCCGCTGTAAATAACGCTGTATAGGGACTCTAGAGCCAATTGTTATGTCAAGATGTGCCTTTGTGACCCTGGTTAATAGTCCTGATTATGTGATAGGTGCGCAGGCACTGAAACACTCATTGGATCGTACGGCCAGTGCCTATCCGTTAATTTGTATGGTGCCACCGAACAGTTGTGATCCGGCGCCATTGGAAGCGGCGGGCTGTAAGATAAAAGAAGTTTATACGCCTCGCTTTTCCGATGAGTTTATCCATCGCCATAAACGCGATTCTTTGCACCGGCGCGCGCCCTTTGACAAAGGTAGTAAGCCTGCTTTCCATGACCCACTAAATAACTTTTGCAAATTGGCACTGTGGCAATTGACCCAATTCGATAAGCTTGTTTTCCTGGATGCGGACACCCTGGTATTGCGCAATATTGATCACTTGATGAATTATCCGGAATTTTGCGCAGCGCCCAATCTTTACGAAAACTTGGATGGATTTCATCGTATGAATTCGGGATTGTTTACTGCGGTGCCGAGTGAAGCGACTTACCAAAAAATGCTTGAGCAGCTGGATCGACCAGGGGTTTTCTGGCGGCGTACAGACCAGACATTTTTACAGTCCTTTTTCCCTCGTTGGCACGGTCTGCCTTATATCTATAACGCCTTGCAATACCTCTACCTGAATTTACCCCAGCTGTGGCAGTGGGACAGTATTCATGTCATTCACTACCAATATGAAAAACCCTGGCAAAAACAGCACTCAAAAGTTGAAAAGCTCAAACCCCTGATCGACTTGTGGTGGGCGGTTTACGAAGGGCGAGATATTGCCGTTGATCTGGATGAGCTGGCCCGTGCTTAGAAAATAAAATCGAGAGAGGGAATTGTGAGAATAGGGATTACTGGCGCCAGTGGCTATGTGGGGCAATTTCTGGTCAGGCATTTTTTACGGCAGGGCTATGAAGTACGAGCATTACTGCGCAGGGAGGAAAGTGTAGCTCTTTTTCACAGTATTGCTTCACCCAGATTGGCGTGGAGCATCGGGGATATTACTTCTGATACAACTCTACAGACATTCGCCAGCAATCTGGATGTGGTAGTGCATGCAGCTTTCGAGCATCTTCCCGGGCGCTATCGAAAAGGGGAGGGGGACGATCTCGAGGGTTTTCTACATGTAAATCTCAGTCAAACCCTGGCATTAATCCGATTCGCCTATGCGGCGAAGGTAAAAAAATTTGTGTTTATTTCCAGTCGTGCCGTTTATGCCACTGGAAAGTTGAGCGGTTCTTTACGTGAGGAGCAGGTTGTTCAGCCGGATACTTTCTACGGCGGCTATAAAGCGGCTGTGGAAGCCATGCTGTCTGCTTGGGCGCATCAGCGCAGTTGGCATGCGGTTTCATTGCGCTTAACTGGAGTTTACGGGCTGGTGAGTCCGCTAAGTCGCAGCAAGTGGTATGACATCGCTCGAGCCGTGATATCTGGGGAAGCCTATTTAAATTCCCGGCTTTCAACGGAAGTGCACGGAGAAGATGTGGCGCGGGCGGTAGAGCTTTTACTGGAGCACGAGGATGCCCGGGGGCGGGCTGTAAACTGCAGTGATTGCCTGGTTAGCAGTCGCGAGTTGGTGAAGATTCTAAGATCGATATCCGGACAACAGGGACCGCTACCTCCCCAGCCACAAGTGAAACCGCCGGCAGTGATGGATTGCGCTTATTTACAGGGGAAAGGTTTTCAATTTGGGGGTGTGCAGCGTTTGCGGGAGACGCTTGAGGAATTGGTAGAGGCTGTGCAGCAACAGCAGAGCCTCATCCAAAACGCCGGTTCCTAGCCAATTGGCCAGTGAATCAATTCCAGTGAGTCATTGTCCGCTTTCAGGCACCAGGCATTCTTATCCCAGTCTCCCAGCACAATACGCTCCGCCGGTTCACCGTTGATCGTCAACGCGTGGCGGGCGGGCCTGTGGGTGTGGCCGTGGATCAGTCGAAGCACATTGTGCTCAAGCATCACCCGCTCCACTTCTTCCTGGGTTACATCCATTATGTCTTCGGCCTTGCGGCTGTTCATACTCTTGGATGCCATACGAATCTGCGCGGCAATAGCGCGGCGTTCCTGTAGGGACTTGGCCAATAGCTCTTGTTGCCACTTGGGGTCCCGGGCCTGGCGGCGGAACGCCATATACTCTTTGTCGAGGGTGCAAAGGCTGTCGCCGTGCATAAGCAACACGCGCTCATTACCGAGGGACAACGCAGTCGGGTCCTGAAGTAAAGTGGCTCCCGCGCGCTGGGCGAAGTCGCTACCCAACAGGAAATCCCGATTGCCGTGCATCAGGTACAACTCTACGCCGGTACCGCTATAGCGACTTAGCTCGCCAATCACTTCGCGGGCCAGCGGGGCATCGTCGTCGTCGCCAACCCACGCCTCAAAAAAGTCGCCGAGAATATATAGCGCCTCAGCACCGGCAGCTCGCCCGTGCAGAAAATCAAAAAACGCCCGGGTAATATCCGGGCGTTTTTCGTCGAGGTGCAAGTCAGAAATAAAATAAGTAGACAATGTCCCCGCCTTAGAGTCGGTACTGACCCGTGGAATTACTTATCGGCGTAGGCGTCAGAGATGCTGATACCAGTGATTTCGATAGTCTCCAGGGGTACGTCCTGGTGGAAGCCTTTGCTGCCGGTTTTAACGTCTTTGATTTTATTGACCACGTCCATGCCGTCGACAACCTTACCAAATACGCAGTAACCCCAACCCTGAGAGTCTTCGCTGCGGAAGTTCAGGAAATCGTTGTCCTTAACATTGATAAAGAACTGGGAGCTGGCGGAATGCGGGTCCATAGTGCGGGCCATGGCCAGGGTGCCAGTGTCGTTCTTCAAGCCGTTGTTGGCTTCGTTTTCGATGGAATCGCGGGTTTCCTTCTGCTGCATGTCCGGAGTCATGCCGCCACCTTGGATCATAAAGTTGTTGATCACCCGGTGGAAGACAGTGCCGGTATAGAAATCGTCACGGCAGTACTGCAAAAAGTTGGCAGCAGTCTTGGGTGCCTTTTCGAAATCCAATTCGATGGCTATATCTCCATGGGTTGTGTGAAGGGTGATCATAAAATGTCCTATGAGGGTTGATTTGGGGCGGCATGATACCTTGTAGTCTGTAGCTGTAAAATGCTGTGTCGGAATATCTGTGTCAATTGCACAAAAATCAAACGCTTGCAGTGAATTTCTATGAAAAGCGTTCCTTCAAATTCGATATTCTGTCTCTCAAGTAGGTTATAATTCGCCGTTTACGTTCGCACAGCTGTAAATTAAGAGAATCCTATGACATCCGAGAGCAAGCCAGCTCACTTTTTACAGAACCTTATCCGTGAAGATCTGACTGAGGGCCGGGTTACGCAGATCGCGACCCGCTTCCCGCCGGAGCCCAACGGCTACCTGCATATTGGCCACGCCAAGTCCATCTGTCTGAATTTTGGTCTGGCGCAGGAATTCGGTGGCACCTGTAATTTACGCTTTGACGACACCAACCCGGCCAAGGAAGAAGAAGAGTTTGTCGATGCGATTAAGCGCGATGTCTCCTGGCTCGGTTTTGAGTGGAATGGCGAGGCGAAGTACTCCTCGGATAATTTTGATCAATTGTACGAGTGGGCGCTGCACCTGATTAAAGATGGCAAGGCCTACGTCTGCGACCTGTCCGCAGAAGAAGCGCGTCACTATCGTGGCACGCTGAAAGAGCCGGGCAAAAACAGCCCCTTCCGCGATCGCTCTGTCGAGGAAAACCTGGCGCTGTTTGAAAAGATGCGCAACGGTGAAATGGAAGAGGGCCAGTGCAGCTTGCGCGCCAAGATCGATATGGCCGCGCCGAATATCAACCTGCGCGACCCGATCATCTACCGCATCAAAAAGATGGCCCACCACCAGACTGGTGATAAGTGGTGCATTTACCCCAGCTATGATTTCGCTCACGGACAGTGTGATGCGATTGAGGGTATCAGCCACTCCATCTGTACCCTGGAGTTTGAAGATCACAAGCCGCTGTACGATTGGCTGATTGAGAACCTGCCGGTGCCTTCGCGCCCGCGTCAGTATGAATTTGCACGCCTGCACCTCAACTACACCGTGGTGTCCAAGCGCAAGCTCAAGCAGCTGGTAGACGAAGGCCATGTGGACGGCTGGGATGATCCCCGCATGCCGACCCTGTCCGGTATGCGCCGTCGCGGCTTTACCCCGGCTTCCATTCGCAACTTCTGCGAGATGATCGGTGTAACCCGCTCCGACTCAGTTGTCGATGTGGGCATGCTGGAATACAGCATTCGCGACGATCTGGATAAAAATGCACCGCGCGCCATGTGCGTGATGGAGCCTTTGAAGATTACCCTGAAAAATTACCCGGAAGGCCAGGAAGAGATGCTGTCAGCACCCGGCCACCCGGTGCGCGATGATCTGCCGGCTCGTGAACTTCCTTTTGGCCGCACTCTCTATATTGAGAAAGAGGATTTCCGCGAAGAGGCCAACAAGAAGTACAAGCGTCTGGTGCTGGGCAAAAAAGTTCGCCTGCGCAACGCCTATGTGATCTTTGCTGAAGAAGTCGTGAAGAACGATGCCGGTGAAATTATTGAGGTGATCTGCTCGGTTGATCTGGACACCCTGGGCAAAGATCCGGCCGACGGCGTTAAACCGAAGGGCGTTATTCACTGGGTATCTGCGGACAACAATGTCGATTGCGAAGTGCGCCTCTACGATCGCCTGTTCAATGATGCGGCGCCGGATGCCGGCGGTAAGAACTTCCTCGACTGCGTAAACCCGGACAACCTGCAAATCCTAAAAGGCTGTAAGGCGGAAATCGGCCTAGCCAAAGCGGAGCCGGAGCAGGGTTACCAGTTCGAACGCAACGGCTACTTCTGTCGCGACAGCAAGTACGGCAGCGCAGAAGCGCCGGTGTTTAACCGCACCATTGGTCTGCGCGACAGCTGGGCCAAAGAGCAAAACAAATAGTAAAGCGGAGGACTGCCCGAGCGGCAGTTTTCGCGGCTGGGTCAATGACTGGCCCAGCCACACAGCAAAAAGAATTCGAGAGAAAAGATGTCTCTACAGGTCTACAACACGTTTTCCGGGAAGAAAGAACCCTTCGTACCAATGGTGGAAGATCAGGTGCGCATGTATGTGTGTGGCCCCACCGTGTACAACCGCGTGCATATTGGCAATGCCCGCCCTGTGGTGGTGTTCGACACCCTGTACCGGGTACTGAAAAGAAATTTCAGCGATGTGATTTACGCGCGCAATATCACCGATATTGACGACAAAATCATGAAGACCGCGCGGGACAACGGCGAGGAAATCGGCGTGCTGTCGGCGCGCTATGCCCAGGCCTACTACGAGGATATGGCCGCGCTCAATAACCTGGAGCCGGATATTGTCCCCTACGCCACCCAGCACCTGCCGGAAATGATCGCGATGATCGAAAGCCTGCTGGAGAAAGGCCACGCCTACGCCGCCGAAGGCCATGTGCTGTTCGCCGTGGAATCCATGCAGGAGTACGGCCAGCTGTCCAAGCGCTCCCTCGACGATATGCTCGCCGGTGCGCGGGTGGAAGTAGCGCCTTACAAAAAGTACGCCGGCGACTTCGTACTGTGGAAGCCGTCCGCCGATGACGAGCCCGGCTGGGACAGCCCCTGGGGCCGTGGGCGCCCGGGTTGGCACCTGGAGTGCTCGGCCATGATCAAGAAGCACCTGGGCGATACCATCGATATCCATGGCGGCGGTCGCGACCTGACCTTCCCCCACCATGAGAACGAGCGCGCCCAGAGCTGCTGCGCCAACGGTGTGGACTTTGTGCGCTACTGGATGCACAACGGCTACGTGAATATCAATGGCGAAAAGATGTCCAAATCCCTGGGCAACTTCCGCATGGTCAAAGACCTGCTCAGCCAATACCCCGGTGAAGTGCTGCGTTTTGCACTGCTGTCTGCCCACTACCGCTCAGAGCTGAATTTCAGTGCTGATTTGCTGGATCAGGCATGGCGCACCCTGGATACTCTCTATGGCGCACTGCGTGAAACGGAAGCGGTTGAGGCTGAAGCGGCAGATCTTAACGACACCGCCTTTATCAAGGCGTTGGAAGACGATCTGAATACGCCGATCGCCATCAGCGAGTTGCACCAGATTGCCCGCGACCTGAACAAAGCCGATGAGGCCGATAAAGCACGCCTGAAAGGTTTGCTGCTGGCCGCTGCAGATATGCTGGGCATTCTCCAGCAAGACCCGGAAGCCTGGTTCAAACAGGCCCGTGGTGGAGATGAAGGCATTTCTGCCGAAGAAGTTGAAGCACTGATCGAAGAGCGCGCACAAAGCAAGAAGAACCGTGACTTTGCCCGCGCCGATGAGATTCGCGAAGAGTTAAAATCCAAAGGTGTGGTGCTTGAGGATAGCCGCGAAGGGACCAAGTGGCGCCGCGAATAGCGCGGTCCCACCCCGAGACACGGATAGACTTGAGACACCGATAGATTTTCCCTGGCTTGGCACATTGCGGCTGCCGGGGAAGTGAAATTCGAATTTCATTTGTAGAAGCGAACCATGAAAAAAGTATTTGTCCTGACCAGCGCTGTGATCGCCCTTATCGCACTGACCGGCTGTGAGCCCAAACGGGGTTCCGATGCCTGGTGCGAGAAAATGGATGGCATTCCCAAAGGGCAGTGGACTTTTGACGATACCCGCGACTACACAAAATATTGTGTCTTCAACCAAAAGCCGGAAGAGGAATAAGCGGGCCTATAGTCGTTGTTCTTCGTCGATTCCTACCAACACTTCTTCCGCCCGCTGACCGGTAAATATCGCGAGCAGGTGGTTGAGTGCTTGCGTCTTTTGTATGAGCGTCTGTACACCGCCAAGGCTGACTACGGTGAGTCTTTGCTGCGCGAGCAGATCCTGGAAATTTTTGCCGAGGCCCTGACCCGCGCGCCCCAACTCGATAGTGAAGATGGAGTGCAGGACCCCGAGGGCCGCTTCCGCAACCTGCGCGATCAGGCCGTCTGGGTACTGAACAGCCTGGTGGAGTTCGGTTGGCTGGAGAAGCAGGTAGACAGCGCCACGCTCACTGCCACCTATCCGTTTAGCCGCCGGGGCCGCCTTTTCACTCAGCCGCTGGTTGAAGTGAACGGCACTCGCGTGCGCACCCGCCACCGCAATACCCGCAACACCTTAAATGCCCTGGAAGCCTTTGCCAGCCGAGGTGAAATCCACGACTTGATCGATGCCTGGGAATACTCCGAGCGTATCGTGGCGGATTTCACCGATATGATCGCCGAGCTGGAAGAGCGCAAGCGGGAAATGGTGCGGGAAGTGGAGGCCCAATTGCTGGTGCAGCAGGCCACCGATGAGTTTTTCTCCTTTATGGAGAGCCGTTTCCAGCCGGACCTGGCTATCCGTCTGTCTGCGGACAGCGTGGAAAAGCATCGCGATTCCATCAACCGGGTGATTGACTGCATTCGCCGCAAGGAGGATATGCAGAAAGCGGAGTGGGAGAAGCGCCTGCGCCAGCTGCTGCCGGAGTTGGTACAACCGGGCCAATCCCTGTTGTGGCTGATGCTCGATACCATCGAGGACCGCATGCGCCGCGCCTGCGAGGTAAAACTGCCCGCTTTGCGCCGTGCACTACAGGGCTTTACCAAGCGTGCCGATATTATTATCCGCCAGCTCAGCTACCTGCACAGCCAGGCCGAAGGTGAATTTGCCGACCTGTGCCAGCGCCTCGGCGAGAGCCAGCAAAAAACACAAATTCTCGAGCAGCTGGGCGAACAGCTAGGTGGCTTCCAGCTGCGCCTGTTTGACCCCAAACAAACCCAGCTGTGGCAGCGCAATCGCCGCCAGCCGGTGAATACCCGGGTCGAAGATGAAACCCCCATCGGTGAAGAAAACCGCCGCGAGATCGAGCTGCAACAACTGCTCGACCAGGCGTTTAATTTCAACAACAGTAACCTGCGCGATTATCTGAGTGATGCCCTCGGCACCGGCCGCCAGATCAACAGCCGCAACCTGCCATTGCGCGATGCGCGTGATCTGCTCGCTATGAGCCATGTGATCGAAGCGGCGGCGGTGAACCAGAGCGGCGCCGCCGACCTGCAGGTGAAATTTACCGGTGAAATCGCCAGCAATGATTATTTCACCGAATTTGACGAATATATCCTGGAGCTGAAAAACAGTGATTGAACAGGCTTTGGAAGAGGTCCTGGCGCAGTGTCGCCTGAACCGCAGCGAATTTTCCGAGCTGTTGGTGCGCCTGTTGGATTACGGCGTTATCTGCCGGGATGAAAGCGTAATTGAGACCACCCTTTACGATCGCTTCCAGCGCTGCGAGCAGCTGGTGCGCGAGTGGTTGGCCCCGCTGGGGTTGCGTTTGCAGCACGACAGCCGTTTCCAGTTTATCCGCGTGTATCCGCCCGGCGCCGAAGTGCCGGGACTGCCGGATCAGGAAGAGCCGCACCACGGCGGCTTCCGCGCCCGCCTCAGCCAGCAGGAAGTGGCCGCGATTCTCGCCTTGCGAGTGGAATACGATAAAGCGCTGCGGGAAGGGCAGGTGGATGAGAGTGGTTGCGCCGCGCTATCGATGGAAGCCCTGGAACTGGGCATGCGCAATCTGCTGAAAATGTCCCTGCCGGATAAGCACGCCGAGCGCAAAAACCTGCTGAAGAAATTGCGCCAGCTGCGTTTGGTGCAGTTCAGCAGCGAAGAGGTGGAGACCAGTGCGGAAGTCTGGCTGCGGGTGCGACCGACCATCGCCCACTTTGTCAGCGAGTCGGTATTGCACCAGCTGATCGACAGCGAAGCCCCGCCCGCAGTGGAGAGCGAGGCCGCTCAAGCTCATGAGGTTGGCGAGGTTGAAGAGGCGGAAGAAGAGCAAGCGCTCGAACGCATCACTCCAGAAGTCGAAGATAACAGCCTGTTTGAGAGTGAAGCCGCTTCCTAGTTGAAAATAGAGGCCGCAGTAGCGGCTATAAAAAATCGAAAACATTCGACCGCCCGGGTTTGCGTAAATTGCGCTCGGGAGCCTCGGAGAGGGGTGTCGGCTTCCCGCCTGCAAAAGACCCTGCTTTTGAAAAGACCGTTTTTTTGAAAAGACTATGTTCCTAAAAAAACTGATCCTGATTAACTGGGGCAATATCCCGCAGTTGGAATATGATTTCGGCCCGATCAACTTGTTTTCCGGTGGCAATGGTTCCGGTAAAACCACGGCGGCCGATGCTATCCAGACATTGATGACAGCCGCCCACGACACCCTGTTTACTTTTAACCCGGGGCAGGATGAAACCACCCAGCGCGGGCGCGGTGGCAAGCAGGTGCGGACGCTAGCTTCCTATGTACTGGGTTGTGACGACGGCAGTTACGCCCGTGTAGAGCCTACCGACTGTTACATCGCCGGTATTTTCCATCCCACCAGCGGTGAAGACGATGCTGAGCCCTTTACCGCAGTGATGGGGATTCGCGCGCACCTGGATAACAGCAGCAAACCCGCCCAGGCCCGCCAAAGTGATTTGCGCTTTTTCGTATTCCCCGGCGAGCAGTTGGTGATGGGGGATTTTGTCCGGGATTACACTGATGGCAAACACCTGCTGCCGCTGGATAAGTTCAACCAGGTCCTAAGCAAGCAGTTCGAAAAAGTAGAGCAGTACGACAAGAAAAAGGCCTACCTGCGCCGCCTTTACGGTGCCCTGCGCGGACGCCGCGATGCGGTCTCCGATCGCGAGGCCATGCACGCCGCGCGCACCTTTGCCAATTTTATGGCCTACAAGCCGGTAAAAAGCATCAACGATTTTGTCGCCCAGGAAGTGTTGGAAAAACGCGATCTGGGTGATGCCATCCGCTCCGTTTCCGAGCTGATGAAAACCATTCACAGCATGGAGCAGGAAGCCCGCCAGATTGTGGAGCGGGTCAGTTCCCTGGAGGCCATCTCCCAGTCGGTAGAGCTCTACCGGGAGCAGTGGTTGCAGTTGCGAGTGCAGGAATATTTGTGCGCACGCCACCGCCAGCAGCGGGTGCAAAAGAGTTATCTGAGCGGTAAGAACGACCAGAAAAAACTGCGCAGTGATCTGGACAACAATGAGCGCGAAGTGCGCGTCGCTTCCGAGCGCGTCGAGCAGCTCAATGGCCAGCTGGTAGAGCTTCAAGCCCAGCGCCTGGGTATCGATGCGCTGCGCAATAAGGACGAATTGGAACAGCGCATTAACAATGCCTTGAGCCTTCTGTCCCAGCAGCACACCCCCATGTCTGCCGAAGAGGCCCGCTGGCGCGAGAACCGCGAGGCCGCCGAAGAATTATTAAACCTGCTCAACTCCACCTCCGCCGAGCTGGAAATTCCCGCCTTCGCCGATAAGGCACTGGTGCAGGCGATCAAGCAGGTAGCCCGGGAGGAAGACCTGCCGGATTTGCACAAGTTGCTGGGCAAGGACTGGATCGATCTGGCTGCATTGGAGCCACTGCGCGAGCGCGCTGCCAGCAGTGAGGCCCTACAGAACCGCCTCTTCGACCTGCTGGATAGCAGTGGCAAAGCTGGCGTCAGTGATGAGGTTTCCCCCAAAGAGCAGATTGCCCAGCAGGCCTCCCGCTGGGAGCAAAAAGTGCAGCAACTGCAAAAGCAGCTGCGCACCCAGGAGAGTCGCATTCAGCATCTCCAGGCCAACCGCGTGCGCTACCCCCAATCGGTAGAAGTGGCCCTGGCCGCAATTCGCGAGCAGTGCCCTGAAGCGGAGCCCCGTGTCCTGTGTGATTATGTGGAAGTGCTGGATGAGCGCTGGCAGATGGCGATTGAAGGCTATCTGGGCGGCGCGCGCTTCTCGATTATTGTGGAGCCGGAACACGAGGCTCGCGCGATTCGCATAGTGCGCAGCTTGCCCGGGCGCAACAACCGCGCCCGCGTGATCCAGGGGGATAAAGCCCGCCGCGATGCGGAGCGCCTGGATACGCCGTCGGGCTCCATTATCGAACTGATGGAGTTCACCCATAAAACTGCCGAGCACTATTTGCGCGCCTCCTACGGTGCTGTGGTACAGGTGGAGGATGAACACGAGCTGCGTGGTACTCGCCGGGGCCTGACTGCCGACGGTATGGCCAGTGGCAACTACAGCATGTGGCGTTGCGATATGGACGATGCCGAGTTGGTATTCGGCCAGGGCGCCCGCGCTCGCGCACTGGCGGCGCAGCAGCGCGCTATGGAGCAGTTGCTGGAAGAGGCCGCCCACGTCAACGAGCGCCACCAGCTCTACCGCCGCGTTACCAACGCGGTGCGCGGACTGGCGAATATCAAGCTGTTGTCCATTGTGGATTCCGCCCTGGCGGCCCAGCGAGAATGGCGCAGTGCCGAGCGCGCCCTGGAAAACCTGGACCTAAAGGACTTCGAGCAGTTCGAGCAGCAGGTCGATGAACTCAAGGCCCAGCTCAAAGATCAGCAAAAGCAGCTGTCGGACCTTCAGCGCAAGCATGGCTCTCTGGAGACCAAGCTAAGAAGCAACGAAAAACTCTTATACGCGCTGTCTGGCGAGCTGGAGTCCCTGGACGATGCCGCCAGTGACAGCGAGGAAATGGTAAGGCGTATTATCGCCATCGATCCGACTTTCGATGCCGAGCAAGTGCTGGTTACTGCCGACGAGCAGGTAGAGCGCGCTGCCGACAGCTTCGACTTCTCAGCGGATATCGAAAGTTGGCAGGGGCAGCTGGAGAAATACAGTCGCCAGCTCGATCGCGCGGTGATGGAGTACAACGCCACCTGTGCCAGCGTCGATACCCTGGTGTTTGAGCCAGACTTGAGTGGCGGCCATAAAGATGGCCTGTTCAAGTTGATCAGCGGTCTCGGCGATCAGGTAGAGACCCTGCGCAACCGCCTGAAGAACAACCTGCTGGTGGAGCGCCACGATCAATTGCTGGGATTGAAAAAATCCTTTAACACCACTTTTGTAACCCACTTGTGCCACGCTATTTACCAATCCATTAACGATGGTAAGCGCGTGTTGGATGATCTGAACAAAGAGCTGGAACACCATCGCTTTGGCGCCGACCGCGAGCGCTTCCGTTTCGACTACCAGTGGGTGGCGGAATTCAAGGAGTACTGGAGCTTCTTTAAGGCGGTAATTGAACTGCCGAATCTGGGTGAAGAGCAGAGCCTGTTCGACACGGACTTGGCGCCCAAGCACCGCAAGGTGCGGGATCGCCTGTTGAGTATGCTGTTGAGTGAAGACGAGCAGGTAGCGCGGCGCGAGCTGGATCGAATCAGCGACTATCGCAACTACCGCAGCTATGAGATCTATAAGGAACCGGAAGGCAAGGAGCCGATTGCGCTCAGCCAGTACGGCACCGGTTCCGGCGGTCAGTTGGAAACGCCGGCTTATATTATCCGCTCCGCAGCGGTCACTTCGGCCTTCCGCTTTGGTGAAAGCGGCAGCCATTTGCAAATGGTGCTGGTGGATGAGGCCTTCTCCAAAATGGATGAGTCCCGCTCCAAGGAAGTGATCCGTTACCTGACTGAAACCCTGGGGCTACAGCTGCTGTTTATTATGCCCAGCAGTAAATCCGGGCCTTTTATGGATCTGATCTCGAATCAGTTTGTATTCAGCAAGTGCCCCAGTACCAAGCCCATCGGCCAGCTGAATACCCGAGTGTATGTCGATCGCAAGGTGTGCAACCAGGAGCGTATCGCCGAACTCTGGGCCAACCACCGCCGCACGATTCGCCAACAGGCATCGCTGGATTTTATGGACCTGGTAGAAGTAGAGGGATAGGTATTTTCGGGGGAAACCCCTCCATTGGCAGGGAGGCAACCGATGGAAAAGACATTGCCCTATTGGGTAGAGGAAAACCCGCTGTTAATCGGCATCCTGAATTTTATTCTGGATCGGCGGGACAGCCAGCTGGAACGCGGCAAGGAAGCCCGCATTAGTTTCAGGTTGGATTTGCGCGCTGGCAGCAAGCGCTGGTTGGAAGTGTTGGAGCCCCTCAGGGACCCCGACCAAGACGAGCAGGAGCTGTGGAATGAATTGCAGCACTTTGCGCGGGAATACCAGTGTTTTACGGTAAAACCGAATCCGAAAAGGCGGCCGGGTATTGCCGAGTGGCAGGGGGCCCAATTGATTTTTCGGGATGCCAGCGAGGAACAGCTACGGCTGTGGCTCAATCGCCCATCCCCTACCGTTCGCCAATCCGCCTGGACCAGCCTGCTGGAACCCTATGTCGATCGCTTTGAAAATCCCGCCGCTTTTCCCCTCGAAGGCTTGGAGCTCCAACCGGGGTTTGATTCCGTCGAAGAAATTATTGCTTGCTGGGTTTCCGTCGGCAAAGAGCTGATCTTTGCCGATAAAATTTCCTGGCGACAATTAGCTGCACGCTGCTTTAAAGGGGATTCCAAATACCTGGAAATACCCAGCCGTCAATCTCTGGTGCGCAATCTCTATCCTGACCTGAGCCGTAAAATCCAGGAGCGCCAGCTTTTACTCCACGCCTACCTGCCCAGGCAATTTGAGCAGGTCATTTTTATCGAAAACCAGGACACTTTTATTAGCTTGGCGGAGCTGCAACCCAGTCGTGCTGCGCTGGTTTATAGCGAGGGCTACCAGGGCGGTGCAGAACGGATTCGCAATGGGGAGAGGGTGCGCTTCAGCACTATTAATGTGGTTAGTGAAAATATCCGGCAACAATTCCTAAGCTGGTGGCACGATGGGGAATCCCGAACTGTTCCAACATTTTTCTGGGGGGATCTGGACTATGAGGGATTGCGGATTGCCGCAGCGCTGAGAAAGAGCTTTCCCGACTTGCAGTGCTGGCGCCCGGGCTACGATCTGTTACTGCATTTTTTGCGCACGGGAAAAGCCCATGCTCCGGAGCAGGCGGAAAAGGTGGGGCAAAAGCTGGTGCAAGCGATTGGTTGCCAATACGCAGACAGCACTCTGCTGCCAGCAATTTCAGACAGCAATCGCTATGTGGATCAGGAGGCGGTTGAGATTGGGGAGTTGGCTGGGACATTAGTGTGAATATGTCGCTATTCGATAAATTTTAATTGTTCGTTTTTATGGAATGGTGACTATCAAGGTGTCGGCGGGCGTTTGAACTTGTTTTTTATGCGCAATTTCTCGGAAGATAGAAAAAATATGCTGTAAAAATGCCCCTCAGAATAACAAGTGCAGTTTCCGGAGTTTGCTATGCGTCAGTTTTCCATCCTGGTCATTTTTGCGTTGGCCTTTGGCGGCGCCGCCGTGATGTACGAGAAGGAAAGCCGTAAAGTAAAAGGCGTGTTGACCCAGATTACTGAACTTCAAGCGCAGATGGGTGATTTACAGGCGGAGATCAACCGCCTGAACAGTGAATTGGAAGCCGTGAAGCTTGCGGAGCGCCGCCGCCCTAATCTCAGTGCTATGGCTAACCGCATTCGCCGCGAAGGTAGCGGCAACTCCGCACAAGTTGCGCCCAAGCCGAAAGTGGAAGACCGCTTTGAAAAGTCGCGCAACCTGATGCAGTCAGACGTTACCAGCGCGCCGCCAGCTATCCAGTCGAACACTCGTAGCAACAATGATGAAAGCGAGTGGTCTCGCCCAACTGTAGATGCCGATGAGTATCGTGGTGAGACCGGTGAAGAACCCGCAGTGGTCGATCCCTACCAGTAATTTTGCACTCTGCATATTGATTCCCTCGCCAAAGCCCGCAAAATACCTGCCTCCCGCAGGATACTGTTTTGCGGGTTTGCCAGTTTTAGCTGACACGATTTGAAATTATAAGTGGGCAAGGGGCGCTAGGTATGTCGCTGAACAAGTTTTACACCACCTTAAATGGGCAGCTGGAAGGATTGCTTTCTGGAGAGCGAGACTGGCTGGCCAACACCGCCAATGCCAGTGCGCTGTTGTTTATGGAGTTGGAAGATATCAACTGGGCCGGTTTCTATTTCCTCTACGGTGATGAATTGCGTTTGGGGCCCTTCCAGGGCAAGCCTGCCTGTACCCGGATTCCAGTGGGCGCCGGTGTTTGCGGCACTGCTGTTTCGACCGGTGAATCCCAATTGGTAGACGATGTGCATCAGTTCCCCGGCCACATCGCCTGCGATGCTGTGTCGGCCTCAGAGGTGGTGGTGCCACTGTATGATGACGCGGGTCGTTGCCTGGGAGTGTTGGATATCGATAGCCCCAGTGTGGCGCGCTTTAGCGAGGAAGACCTGGCGGGCCTACAGGAATTTGCCCGGGTATTGCTCAAGTCCTCAGACCTCCCGGCGAGCTGATGGCGCTGCTTTGGCAAAAGCAGGTTGGCGATACCTGTTACCAGGTGCGCAACCATGGCGCCAGTGTGCGCCTCTACAGCAATGGGGTTTTCCACTCTCAGTGGAATCCCCGCGACCCCCTCAAGGGCTCCCTTTGGGAGTTATTGCTGCTACCGGCATTCTTCCTCCCTGAAGAGCGCTTGAATTCGGTATTGGTACTCGGCGTCGGTGGCGGTGCCCTGATTCGCCTTTTGCAGGCGTTCACCTCGGCCAAGCGTATTGTCGGCGTAGATTTGGACCCGGTGCACCTGGATATTGCCCGTCGCTTTTTTGGCGTACGTGATGTTGAGCTGGTGTGTGCGGATGCCTGTGACTTTGTACGCGACCACTTGAAGCGACCCTCTCACAGCACTTTCGACCTGGTGATCGACGACTTATTTGGGCACTGCGACGGCGTAGCGCAGCGAGCGGTACCCGCCGATAAGTCCTGGTGCTCCAGTCTGATGCGCCTGCTCCATAAGGATGGCGTGCTGGTCAGTAACTTCGGGGATAGGCCCGAGCTACAGAACAGCGCTTGGCGCGACAAAGCTATGCGCGATCGACTCGGCGGTGCCTGGATGGCCTATATGCCCCAGTACGAGAATCATATCCTGGCAGTGAGCAGAGGAACTCTGCGCAAAGGTGAGCTGGCGGCCAGGGCCCCAGAAAAGATCAATCCCGCCAACCCCAATCGGCGCCTGGATTTCCGCATGAGCCAGCTTCGCTGATCTCGACAGCCCTCACAGAGGCCGGCTCCTAAAATCCTTGTCACTTTAATAGTGATATTCATTGGCGCCCTTTGTCACCTCGTGACTATACTCAAGGTGAGCGAAGTGTTCTGCCGGGATCGATTGATGCGGTACAAAACTGTTGAGGAAGTGATTCAGGAAGGAAGGGATTTTCATGCCAAGTTGGCGCTGCAATACGAAGAGTATGAGCAGCTTGCCACCAATGAACGGGTCGAGTTGCTGCTGGATCAGCTGCGACGACGGGAAGATTCCATGAAGCACTCACTGGAAAACTTCCATGCAGACCTGCCCCCTGGAGCCCTACATACCTGGGTGCAATTTGCCCCGGAAGGGCGAGAGAAAGAATTTTTGCAGCGCTTGCGCGGCATTGATATTGAAGACTTGGAGCAGATTGCCAAGTTGGCCATGGATATCGAGATCTACCTGGCCGATCAATATCGGGATCTAGCCCAAGGCGCTGAAACCCCGTCGGCACGCGATGCATTCGAACGATTGCGACAACTCGAAGAGTTGGAAGAGCATACGCTGTCGATGAACTTGTTTAATCTGCGCGATTACTAGCCTTTAATCCTGTTTCCAGGCGACTGCTGCCGGCCTGCGCCCCCAGCTCTTAGGGGCGCAGACGGTATACGCAAAATCCTTGCTCTTTGGTGATCAAATCCACCTGGGAAAAATAGCGGGGTCCTTTTTTCGCAAGGGGAATAAATTCATTCACCACAAAAATCGCAGCGCCGGAATCTTTGAGAATCCGCGCACTCTGTTGCAGAAAGCGATCGGTCAAATCTCCCTCCACCTGAAAGCCCTGGTGGAAAGGTGGGTTGCACAGCACCAGATCGGCGATTTCACTCTCCAGTTCAGAGCCTGCATCAGAGGGCACAACGATGCCTTCGATTCCCTGTTCGGTAAAATTCTTGCGGCAGGCCAATAGAGCAGCGGCGTTATTATCCGTAGCGGTAAAATGATATTTACCCAAAGCGGCTAATTGCATGCTCAGGTAGCCATAACCACAACCGAGATCAACAATACGAGAACTGTCCTGTGGCAACTCCGTCGTTAATTGCTGGGCGAGTAGGGCACTGCCTTTATCGATTTTGTTCCAGCCGAACAATCCCGGCTTGGAGTAGAGGTCGCCAAGCTCGGGCAGCTTTTGTAACTGGGCGTACTGAAGCTCACTAATTGGATTGCCGGTGTCCTCGTGAGCGACAACATTACTACTCAGGTAGTCGTTGCCGTTTTTTTGCAAGTGCTTGGCAGTGCCTAGGCGCTCGGCCACTTTGGCGGCGTAGCTTTTGATTCCGCTTTGCTTTTCACCCAGCAGAACCAACTCGCCACCTTCACCGAGGAAGTGGGGTGCGCAATCAATAATATGGTGAACTACGGCCTTCTCTTTCGAAACGGCGTAGACAATACGGCGGTATTTGCGGTCCAGTTCTTCAAAGTGGAAATCATTGAAGAAGCTCCGCTTCACCGTATTTTCGGCGAGTTCGGCAATATCCCAGCGGTTACTGATTAAATCCCCGGCAAAATGAAACCCCTCCTGGTGTAAGAGGGGCTTGCTGTTTTCATCGGCGATCCACAGGGTTTCCTCTGGGGCCTGGATAAGTTCCTGATATAGAAGGGCTGACATATCTTTTTTTAATTGATAGAGGCAATTTCTTCAGGGGTCAGGAGGCGGTAATCACCTTCCTGAAGTTCTTCATCCAAGATGATTTCGCCGATCTTTTCCCGGTGCAACTCCAATACCTTGTTGCCCAGGGCCGCAAACATACGCTTCACCTGATGATAGCGCCCTTCACCGATGGTGATGCGCACTTCGTTGGCAAAGAGGATCTCCAGCTTGGCGGGCTTGGTTCTCTTCTTTTCGTTATTGAGCCAGACACCCTTGGCAAGCTTGGCCACGGCATCTTCCTCAATTTTCTCGGCCAACAGAGCGTAGTAGGTCTTGTCGCAATGGTGGTTGGGGGAGGTCACTTTGTGGGACCACTGGCCGTCATCGGTAAGCAGCACCAGGCCGGTGGTATCAATATCCAGGCGCCCGGCAATATGCAGCTTTTCCTTGTTAGGCTCATCAATCAGGTCCAGCACTGTAGGGTGCTCGCCATCTTTGGTGGCACTGACATAGCCCAGGGGCTTGTTCAACATAATGTAGCGGGGCCCCGGCTCGTGCAGGGGCTCATCATCCAGGCACAACTCATCACTGACTTGTATTTTGGTAGCCGCATTGGTGACCACCTCACCATTGACGGTAATGCGCCCCGCCCAAGCGGCGCGCTTTACATCAGTGCGGGAGAGGTCGGTGACCTGGCTGACCGCTTTATCCAGACGAATCAGGTTAGCCAATTTTACGCTCACCGGAATCGACAGATTGATAGATCAGGGTATTGATGGTCATGGGACCAACACCGCCGGGTACCGGGGTGTAAGCGGCAGCGCGCTCAGTCAGCGGGCCCAGCTCGATATCGCCGACACCGCCGGGGTGGTAACCGGCATCCACAACCACCGCGCCATCCTTAATCCACTCAGCCTTGATAAACTCAGGCTTGCCCACGGCGCCCACTACGATATCGGCGCGGCGGATATGTTCGGCCAGGTCTTGGGTGCGGGAGTGGCAGATAGTCACGGTGGCATTGGCATTCAACAACATGGCCGCCATCGGCTTACCCAAAATGGGGCTGCGACCCACAACCACAGCGTGCTTGCCTTCCAATTCAATATTGTAGGCCTCCAACAGGCGCATAATTCCTTTAGGAGTCGCGCAGCCGTAAGCCTCTTCTCCCATTGCCATACGGCCAAAGCCCAGGCAGGTTACACCGTCTACATCTTTTTCCAGGCTGATCGCATCAAAACAAGCGCGCTCATCGATCTGCGCCGGTACCGGGTGCTGGAGTAAAATGCCGTGGACGTTGGGGTTGGAGTTGAGTTCTTCGATCTTGGCGAGCAGCTGCTCAGTGGTGGTGGAGGAGGGCAGTTCCACCTGGAGGGAGTCCATGCCGATTCGGCGGCAGGCATTGCCCTTCATCTTTACGTAAGTGGCGGAGGCGGGGTCATCACCTACCAGAATGGTCGCCAGGATTGGCGTTTGGCCACCACTCTTTTCCTTTAGTACGGCTACCCGAGCCGAGAGTTCCTCTTCAGTTTTCTGTGCCAGGGCCTTGCCGTCCAGAACCAGTGCAGACATAGATACTATCTCTAACAGTAAAAAATCGATGGCTAATAGACCGGAATCTGCTTCAGCACCTACTTTATATAGAAGGGCGGAAGCCGGCGATTTTTAAAAACGCTTACTTTTTATCCGGTCGGATTCGCGAAGTGCGCCATTTTCGCACAGGTTGGAAATAATTTCGCCACTTCTGGGCCCAGATAGGCAAAAGGATAAACTTCTTTAAAAATAATAGCTTAGAAGCGTTGACATGGGCCGGGGGTATCATTACTATGCACGCACTTCGCAGCTACAGCGACTTACACAACCACCTACGGGGCGGTTAACAGGGTCAAAGAGGTGCGAATGATTGGAAAAACGGGGCATAGCGCAGTCTGGTAGCGCGCCTGCTTTGGGAGCAGGATGTCGGGGGTTCGAATCCCTCTGCCCCGACCAATTTTCCGGGTTCACCTTGCGCCCGTAGCTCAGCTGGATAGAGCATCCGCCTTCTAAGCGGATGGTCGCAGGTTCGAGTCCTGCCGGGCGTGCCATCTTCACAAGATGGTGCTGGTTTGGCAAAAAGGACTTAGTCTGAAGCCAGATTGGCTGCAAGAGGTATCCGGCAATCAGTACTGCCACAAGGTGCTGAAGTATATCACTTTTATGGTGGCCGTAGCTCAGTTGGTAGAGCACAGGATTGTGGCTCCTGAGGTCGCGGGTTCGATCCCCGTCGGCCACCCCA
Organism: Microbulbifer maximicatervae (SeqCode); assembly: GCF_052467825.1. NCBI lineage: Bacteria > Pseudomonadati > Pseudomonadota > Gammaproteobacteria > Cellvibrionales > Microbulbiferaceae > Microbulbifer > Microbulbifer maximicatervae (SeqCode). The sequence goes on along the minus strand of NZ_CP174327.1, from coordinate 4,821,196 downwards.
GATTCTTCCTTGTTTATCAAGGACTTAAAACCCCGCCGAGTGCGGGGTTTTTTAGTTTTGGGCCTCAGTGTACGAATTCGGTGTACGAATTCCCGCCTCAATCTATGTTGAGGTTTGGATTTGGCCGGTCGTTAGTCATGCCTATTTGGCGATTCCCCCCCTATTGAAATCACTAAGAAGTAGCTTGGAGCTGTAATGAAGTATCTGCTGTCCGTATTTTTCCTAACTTGTTCTGCTTTCGCCTCTGCGGCTGGGGACTCAAACTTTTCATTAGGTGTGGGTGGGGATCATGGTGGGCTAGGAGCAAAGTACTCGATTAACCGCGGTAAAGATAAGTACTTCGGCTCTTTGGGTTGGAAGGGCTTTTCCGATGATGCTGGTTCAGTCACGGGTTACGGATTGGGTTGGGAGCGACTTGTAGCTTCCGATAGCCATTCTTTAGGCGCTTTCCTGGGGCTGGTAGAGGTTCACTATAGTGGAAGTGAAGCAGCGCGCTATAACGGGATTGCTTTGCTTTACAATTATTACTTTTCAGGATTTTCTGAATCCTCATTTGTTCTTGGTACCGCTGTTCATGCGGGAACCAGATCAGGTGATAGGCCGTATTTTGATGAGCATACTACTGGTGCAAGTGTAAAGTTTGCTTATCAGTGGTAGCGTAGGTGGTGGATCTTTAGGTTTGGCTCCGCTCGCCCACCTCAGATTCTTCCTTGTTTTTCAAGGGCTTAAAACCTCGCCTAGTGCGGGGTTTTTTCGTTTCTGATTCCAGCGTGGTAATTTGGTGTGGTAATTATGGCCTCAATCTCGGTTGAGGTTTAATAAGCTCGTATTTATTGCTACATACCATCTAAGCGCGACTAATTTTTGCGATCAAGTGCATGGTTGTGTCCTATGGTTCTCAGCGTAACTTTTTCGAGTGATCTGCCAAGTACCCCTGTGACACATTAATCTACCTCGATACTGTTTGATTCTTCACAGGCTCTCTGTCCCGAGTTAAAAGATCTTCTTGAGTACTCTCTTGCCATTGTTGCGTTAACTTTCCTTAAATAATTATGTGAGTTTTTTAGCATGATACTCCCGTCTTCGTAAGTTCGAGAGTCTTTATCGGGTGATATTTTTTTGTATCAAAAAAGCGTCTGGCTGCATTTAATTTCTTAAATATGTCCGTATATCTAATTTAACTTTCTCTTTTTCCTGGTGTGGAATGTTTGCGGTATCAATAACAGTTCCCGTAAGATATTTTTTTATTTGGACGTTCAAAAATAATTTTTCTGATATATTTACATTGAGCTTGATTGTTATTCACCATCTTTGATAGTTTCAAGGGGTTATTTAATATGTTTTAAGTTTTTTTGTGGAAAGTTTTTTGTAGCTGCACTGGGTGTTATTACTTGTAATTCTTATGCGGACGGGGGCGAGGATGTAACGTTCTTGGGTAATGTTGGGATAGGGCATTCAGCTATTGAGAATAACTCGCTTTTAGTTAGATCGGGATCACCTAATGAGGATGAAGACTCCATTAGCACTACCGTGCAGATACAGAAATACTCTCATGCTGGGGACAATCAATACGTAAACCCAAAAGCTCTGCGGGTTGTTAATCAGGTTCAAGCTGGTGTGTCAGCTACTGAGTGGGCGATTAGTGGTGAGTTGGATAGTTATACAGAATTAAGTTCCCTGGGGAATACGGCCACTTCTGGTGTAGCAAGAAAGTATAATAAGGGACAGGTGTTTGGCGGACATTTCCAGGCAAAGGATTTAACTGGTCAAAGTTCTAATTCTGATCTGGGTGGATCAATCGTTGGGGCGGAAATAAATCTAAGTGCAACGGGTGATGATGATTATACGACTCCTAATGGTTATCCGGGTATTCGTATAGGTCTTGATATGCCAGCCCACACGGAAAGCAATGGTGAAGATTGCGGAAAATATGCTGCTGGAATTCGTGTGCGAAATTCAACTGATGGTGGCGTATGGAAGAAAGGAGTGCATATTTATGATCATTATATCGGTGATTTCGGTGCTGAGCCGATGAGTGTGGGGTTGGAGGTAACCACTAGCGGTTCTGATTCAGTTTTAATTAACGGTACTCCAGTCTCAGGTTTAACAGTTGATACAGATGGGGCTTATGGTGCAATTATTGAGGGAGATCATTCATTGGTTGATCTTTATGTGGTTGGTGGAGATAGTAATAAGTACGGGATAGTTGTTAGTGGAAAGCATTCAAATGCGGCAATACAAATTCCTGAAGAGCAATATATTTCTTTGGAGTCGACGAATCAGGTCAAGTTTAGGTATGAAGTGTTTGAAGGGGAAGGAAGAATACAGTTTTATGTTGGTGAAAGAAAGATAGGATATTTGGCGACATCGGCTAGTGAAAATAAAAGGTTGAATTAATCATTGGGGAGGAGGGAGTGCCCAAGTGCCTGGGTGCTCTTTAGCAAAGTGTCTCTCGATACGCCCAGCATCTTGCAAGCTTTGGATATATTGCCGAGTTCTTCTGCCGGATTTAATAATCCAGTCTTGTGTTTGATAATGCGATCATTAGTATTGATCATGGGGTTTATCCTGGGTTTTGCTTTTAGGTTTAGGCACCTTCATCAAAACCGGTAACCCCTTCTTTTTCAAGAGAATGTGTCAGATTTGGTCTGAACTAATCCAACTAAAGAGAATGTAGAGTAAAGGCAAACTAAATTATTTACCTTTCTTTGATCACTTCCGGTCTAGGCTGACAACTTTATCTGCTGTTCGATTGTATCGCTCTGCCATAGAGCGGGTTTTATGTTCGATAAATTTCTGCACGTCACCGTCAAAATCACTGGTGGCTTTAATTTTCAAATCGTGAAACCGAAACTGCGCCTTAGTAACTCCCGCTTCAAGCGCAGCTCGCTGCTCTCTTAGCCAAGTGGCATTAAAGCCCATGCGGGTGAAGAGTCGCCCGATGCGGCTGCGAATAATATGAGCTGTTTGAATTTGTGCATCAACATTACTCAGCAGCTTGAGGGTGCAGGAATAGTTATCTCTTGCGATGACGGGACTGAAATTCCATACACCCAGGATGTTCTCCACAGGTGGTTTTTTGGGAAAAGTTTCGAATTGTACGTGAGTGCCAAATTAAGGGGGCGGACTTTCTACGAGTTCGAGAGCACGGCCACCATGAATCGGGCTCGGTTTGCTGAGTATGTCGAGCAAGTGCGCGGGATTGTTTGCCAGTACTGGAAGATCACCATTCCTAACCCCGTTAACGGCTACTTCAAAACTCTTATGGAGGAGCTGCGGTGACAAAGTTGCGCAAATCAGCGCGCGGTGAGGAATGCACCTTGAGGTTGTTTCCTCACTGCAACAGCAACCCTGAAACCGTAGTGCTTTGCCACCTGCCCAGCAATGCAGGTCTAGCCCGCAAGTCTCCTGATTGGTGGGGTGTATATGGCTGTAGCAGCTGCCATGACGTTATTGATGGCCGGAGCAAGACGGACATCTCAAGGGCTGAGGTGGAGCGCAGCAAGCTTAGAGCGCTATACGAAACCCAAAGCAAGATGCGGGAAAAGGGATTGATAAAGGAATAACCAATGCCTAGCTGGGGAAATACAGAACTAACTCGCAACCAGCAGAGCGCCTTGTTCGAGCCATCTCCGTGCGATGCGTGTAAGCAAAGGGATAGGTGTGCAGTCGAAGAGCTCGCTTGCAGTGATTACCTACGCTGGCAAGACACAGGGAAAGTGAGGTATCGAGATAGAGAACCCACATCAAAGATATTCCGGAAAATCTTCAAGGTGAATCAATGAATTTTCACTCAGCTCGACAGGCTTGGCATGATGCGTTCGATACAGCCACTCAGCAATCTGATTATGCGGCAATGCTGGGTGGGCAGACGGTACGGAGTCGAGGTCCTAAGCATTACATCGATGAGATTCGGAATGAGAATGGAAAAATTACTGCACGTTTGGCAGGTCAGACCGTTTATGCAACTGAAACCAGGGTGGGGAAGGGTAGTAGCGGGCGAACAATAGATGCTTGTGAAAAGGGATTGGTACAACATGCCATTGCAAAGTTGAGAGAAACTGATGAGCTGGCTTACTGTTGGGGGATGGCTGCTTATGCACCGCCGGGGAATCGGTATAAGGAGCGGGCTTTTCTTTTGAGTTACATGATGAAGCGATTTTATAGTTGGGGTGAGCCTCATGACCCATTGAAAGTTGGGCAGCTGGCCCTATTTTGTATTCAATCTTTTGCTTTACGTGATGTAACAGGGAGGCGAATTGATCTTAGTCAAGCACGACAATTACTAAGGTGTAGTAAAAAGCAGTGGGATCGAGATTGGCGTAGGGTTTGGGCCCGACTAGAAAGGCTACTTAACTCCCTACCAGTTCGTGCACTTGAGCCACTAGGAAGAGTGCCTCCCCTTTCAAAGAAACACCCTCATGAGGGCTAGGCGTTCAATATCCGAGCTAATTAAAGATGTTTGCAAGTGGCCTTCGTAAGTGTTGAATAGGAATCTTAATGGCTATAGAAAAAAATGAGTGAAAATACCAATTTTAAATCGTCAAAGGTTCTAACTCTGTCAGCACTGGGCCAGGCTTCCCGTCCGGAGGCGATTGATGCACAATAGAGCATTAGCAAAATGTCTGGTTTTTACTAAGCAGGAATATACGATCAGAGGCATTGGAGTGCTTCAATTTAAAATTCTGTTGAATAGCATTGTGACTTTTAGTAGGCGATAAATTGCTGTGAGTCACCATAAGGTTTCCTCATTTACTTTTTAGAGTAACCTCTGTTTTTAACAAATATTGATCCATTGCTGGGAAATGGAAGAAGCGAGTATTTATGGATTTAGTAAAGTTTTCAAAGATAACCGAATCGCTACGGCAATATCGAAGAGCCTCACTGAAGGATTTTGAGTCTGATATAGGGAGTCAGCCGGTTGATCGGTTGTATGTTGATCCTTTACCAGGTGGAGCTATACAGCAAGCTGTATTGTCAAGCAATACAACTTTTATTCTAGGCCGGAAAGGGACCGGCAAAAGTACTGTTTTTGCAAGGGCTCAGTCCGAGCTGAGAAATCGTAAAGATGTAATATCTATTTATATTGATGTGAAGGCTTTATATGATGTTCTCGACACGAAAGGTATACCTGATACTGAGCTAACTGATGTGGAGGTATCTCGTGACGCCTATAAGTCCCACATGCTGCGAAAAATTACTCTCGGAAAAGTTATCTCTGAACTTGTAAGTGAGATTAAAGAGTGTTGCGAAAAATTAACGCTTGCTGATCGTTTGCCTTGGTTTGGAAAGAAAAAGAAATATAGCGAATTGATGGTTTCGCTGAGTGATATCCAGGATAGAGTTGCTAGCTTAAATTTAGAAAAGGACGAAATTCCTGTTCTGCAAAAAATTACAACTCAAATAAGGCAGAAAAGTCAGCAAGAGTCATCTCACAAATCATCAGCAGATGCTAAGGGCACTTCTAAAGTAAAACCTTCAGGTGTAGAAGCTAAGCTGCAGGCAGGTGTATCTTTAACAGATTTTGATAAAACATTAGAAGATAATGACATCTATAATGAGTATTCGGATGTCGTTTTGAAGTCTTTTCCTTTTTCTGAGATTTTGAGTGAGGTTCAACTTATAGTCTCAGAGGCAGGGCTTGCAAGAATAGTGGTTTTCTTTGATGATTTTTCAGAATTAGCTTTTCTTGATCAGAGGCTTTTTGTTGATGTTGTATTGTCGCCTCTAAATAATTCAAGTAATGAAGCAGTTAAGTTGAAAATTGCTGGTTATCCTGGTCGTGTTTACTATGGGAAAATTGATCCGGGCAAGGTTGATACTATTTACTTAGATTTCTATGACTTATATGAGTCTAATGAAATTCAGGAAATGGAAAGAAATGCATCAGACTATGCGCGAAGGCTTTTAGAAAAAAGGTTTGAGGCCTTTGGGAGTAAGCTGGAGGACTATTTTGATGTGACAGCCTCTGTCAGTTTGGATAATTACATGAAGATGGTATTCAGGTCTTCATATAATGTCCCCAGGATTATGGGCTACATACTGCATCAATGTTATTTGGATAAAGTCTCTAAAGGGCAGAAAATAACTATCGCATCACTTAGGCTGGCATCTAGGAAGTATTATGAGAATACAATGCGGAAGTATTTTGATAGGTTAAATAGGTATGCTCAAGAGCCTTATGAAAATAAGTTGGATCGACATAATCAACAGCAGTTGTTGGAGAATATTGTTGGTGAGGCTAGAAATGTTAGAAAGAGAATAGTAGACAGGGAGGTTGGGGGAAAGTACTTTGAGAAGCTGGGAGGTAATCCTCATACAAGTCATTTCATGGTTGCCCCTGATCTTGTTGATATTTTTTCTTCTTTGGAGTCAAACTTCTTTTTGTCTCGCTATAAGAAAACCCGTGATAAGCACGGAAAGGATGTTTTGGTTTATGCCTTATTTTTAGGGTTGTGTGAGAGTGAGAGGATGAATTGGGGGTATCCGGAGGGGCGGGAATATCGAAATTACTTTGTTCAGCGTTGTTTTGAATACACTCCTGTTGTTCATCTGTACCTTTCTAAATGTAAGACTATTAGATGCCAGAGATGTGGGTTTTGCCATCCCATGGAAAACAGGCAAAGCATTGAGCTGTATAGGTGGCGCTGTCCGGAATGTATGGAGGGGATCTGTTCCATAGTTAATCTTTCTAATGACTTTAAGGATGAAGTAGATAAGTTAAGTCGTGAAATTATGTTGGATCCGATAGAGCTTGAAATTGTAACAGTTCTTAATGACGAACAACGACAAATGAGAGCAGGTGAAATAGCTGCGCTGATAGACACCACTCACCAAATGGTTGGTAGAAGAACAAATAAACTACAAGAAATGGGGTTGATCAAAAAGGAGAGAAGTGGAGAGGACGGTAAAATGCGTAGTGAAGTTACAGAAAAATGCAAATTGACCTATTTTCACTTAAATAATGAAGAGTTTTCTGGGTTATAGTATTACTAATGCGATTTAGCTGGAGTAACCTCAATTTTCTATTTATTAAGCTGGCAAAACCCTTGACTTTCTCTGTGTCAGAACTGTATAAAAACCCCATGCTGGGATAAATATGCAGATTCCTAGCGAAACACCCTGAAGCCCGCTCAATGCGGGCTTTCTTATTTATAATCACAGTCATAAATTTCGTAGTGCAATTAGAAGGCAAATTGACATTGGTCAAGATTTCTGGTTGGTAGGCTGGGTGAGGGTGTTAACTATTCCCCATGGTTGTTTCGAACTCTATTTCTAATTGAATTCTATTGGTGGTTTTAAGGCTTGTTTTATATCTTTATTTGATCGGCTATGTTTTTTGAAGCAGTAAAGGGCCTAAGATATGCTTATTATTACGAATCGGAATATAAGGTGGAAAGAATTTAAGAATGGCGTGGGTAGTTATAGAGCTTTTGGGAATAAGTTAAATCGCAAAGGGGCAAATGAAATTAGGATTGCGAATGCTGATATGGAAGGGGGTGAATGGCGGATTAGGTTGGTTAAGGAACCAAAGAAAATAACAAAGTCAAATTTGCCTTCAGAAAAAATATTTAACTCCTTAAGGAGTGAGCTTATTAGGGATAAGCTTGACTGTGTTTTCTTTATCCATGGATTTGACAAGCCTTTTGTGGACACTTTAAGGCAGGCCCGTCGTGTGGAGTGGATGTATGGAGTAAAAGTTATTCTATTTTCTTGGCCGTCTAACCCTGGCGGGATCATATTTGAGGAGTATCCGGATGCAAGCAAGATTGCGTTAGCTTCTGCTGGGGCTCTAGCTTCTGCTTTGGGTAAAGTCAATCACTATATGAAAAAATCATTAAGAAGTGATTCTGCAGGGAAGTGTAATATAAGGTTTTCGCTTTTTACATATAGTCTTGGTAGTCGACTTCTTTACAGTTATATGGGTGGATCTTCTGATAGTGAAAAAGAAGAAATGTTTGATAACGTCATACTATGTCAATCTGATGTTGACCGCTTATGTCATGAGGACTGGATTGATAGAATATCAATTGGCAAGAGAGTTTATATTACGATTAACGAATATGATAAAATCTTAAAAGTGTCAGAGATTTGGAATGGAAGAGAGAGGCTAGGGCGAGCGTCAGGCCATTTATATTCAGAGGATGCATTGTATTTTGATTTCACCGGTGGCCCTAATGTGGGTCGTAAGCATGGGCTTTTTTATAAAAAAACAAATAAAGTGATCAGGAACATTTTTCATGAATTTATGCATGGTAGGAGGGGTGAGAGCGTATCGGGTATGACCTATAATCCAAGAACCAACTCGTACAAATTCTAAGAGTTATAGTTGGCAAATTATATCCTGGAGTACGAATCATATAGACGTCGTACAGATACGAGATTTAATTCATTAGTTGTTTTTTTGCAGAGAGGTATTTTTTGGGTGAAGCTAGACATTTTTAGGGTGATTTAGAGCTTTCATTCAAAACCCTTGACTTTCTCTGTGTCAGAATTGTATTAAAACCTCATGCTGGGATAAATATGCAGATTCCTAGCGAAACGCCCTAAAGCCCGCCCAATGCGGGCTTTTTTGTGCCAGATTGTCAGAATGGCGTGCAAATTCGCACTACTGAATATATATACAACTGTATATATTGACAGTATTTGTGTCCGAGAGTAGTATGTTCACAGCTGCTTTGGTTTTCATGCAGCGACCATCCTTTCTTAAGCCGGCCCCCAAGCCGGTTTTTTTATTCAGAGAGCTTTGATGTACGTCGGGTTGATATCTTTTATTGCCTCCACTTTTATTGCGATTTTTTACTGGTAGTTGTTGCAGGTAAATTATGGTGGTTGTTAGATGTGGATGTTATGGGGTTGACTAAGTGAATCAATATTTGTGCCTGCTTTTAGAAAGTTCTATATGGCTGTTTAGTAAGTGTTAATTAAAGGTCAATTTGCCTCGAATGTCTCGAATGTCTAGGTTGAATGGGGTTTAGAGCTTATTTATTGTGATTATAAGTATATTTATTTTTTAAGTCTGGCGTGCTAGTGTTTTGCCGCATTTAAATGGTTTTAATCTATAGAGGGATTTTTTCATGATTAAAGATAGATTTTTTGGTGTTTTTTTTGCTCTCAGTATTATGCTATTGGCTATGAGTTCTAACGCGCTTTCCTTGTTAGAGCCAAAAGTCTATACATGTAATGACTGTACCAGTTTCTCCCGTTTGGCGGAGCAGAAAGCCAGTCAAAATGTTGATAATCGTTTTTATATTATAGATGTTGAGAATGGAATTGTTAAAGCTTACATCGGGGTGACTCAAATTGTTGATTTTGAGATTGTAGGTGCGGTTGCGCTACAAATAACGGTGGATGCTGAGTTTCAAACAAAATTTGATAATCTGGTGGATGCCCGCCGTGAAGTTATAGCTTACATTAATAATACAAGTGGCGAAGTTGACGTTCCTTCATATATTGCTGGTAGTGCATGGGACCTTAGTGGTAGTACTAGAGTCCAGAATAATATTGGAGATCTAATTTATGAGAATTTGGAACTCAGGAGTAAGATAAGCGCATTTGTATGGGCATCCGTAGATGTTTCTCCTGCATTGGATTTGGGTGAGTTTTACATAACTGTAAGATTTGATGATGGCTCATCATCGCTATACAAATTAACAGGGCAAGAGCTTCAAGGTGACGGCTCTTGGAAACTTACCTTTGAGTATGAAAAGGGTTCTGGTAGAGATGTAAACAATAATACTGTAGCTGACAGTAAATCCCAATTCGCAGGTGAATTTATATTTGGCACTGAAAATGAAGTGTTGCCGTTTTTAGATGCACTCTCACGGTTCGGTATAGAGGTGGAAATTTTTGGTGTGATTAGTTGCGGGCCAATTACGACGACCTGTGTAGGAGAAGGGCCAGATATGGTATGTGAGACAAAGAGTATAAGTTGCTAGCTGGTTTTTATGCTTTATATAAGTTTTCTTGGGGTGATTTTCCTTAAATTATGAATAGAGTGTTTATTTGATGGGTTACTTATCAAGATATCTACCCTAAAAGAAAGGGTTGATATAAATTTCTTATTTTATTGGATAATAAGCCCGCTACGAGCGGGCTTATTTGTATCTGGTGATTTCATGTTAAACAATGATTACTTTCAAAAATGTGAACTGAGTTGTCATTGTTGTGGCAATAATCATTTTAAAGATGAAACGCTAAAGCGCCTGATTAGAGTTAGAGAGCGCTTCGGCAAGCCAATGATTATTAACTCTGGCTATCGCTGCCCAGCACATAACGCCCGGTTAAATGCCACTATGACCCATACCACTGGGCAGGCTGTTGATGTTCAGGTGGCCTTGGGTCGAGCCTATCGGTTAATCCAAATCGCCCAAGAGGAAGGGTTTACCGGTATAGGGGTAAAGCAGAAGGGCCCAATAGGTAAGCGATTCCTCCACCTGGATGACCTTGAAGTAATACCTGGCGAACTAACCCGGCCCACTGTTTGGAGCTACTAATGATTTCAGCCATATCAAATCTACTCGGCAAGGTCATAGACAAAGCATTCCCAGATAAGACAGAAGCCAACCGCCTAAAAGCTCAGGTTGATTCATAGCTGATTTCAATGGACTTGGAAGAGCTAAAGGCGGCAACCCAGGTAATCACGGCAGAAGCCTCGGGGGAGTCATGGCTACAGAGAAACTGGCGGCCTGTAACAATGCTTACATTTGTCGGGCTGATTGTTGCCCATTGGGTAGGGTGGACAGCCGAAAACCTAAGCGAGGACCAAACTCTGGCCCTGTTGGAGATAGTAAAAATCGGCCTCGGTGGTTATGTCGTGGGGCGCAGCGCTGAGAAAGCGATGAAGGCTTGGAAGCAATCATGACCCTACACGATGCAATGCGGGAGATACCCGATAAGGCCAGTTATATGACAGCTGTAGGTGCGGGCACTTTTGCCGGTTGGCTCGCTGATAACTGGCTTGGTCTTGTTGGTGTAGCGATAGCTGCATTAGGCCTGGCGGTGAATTGGTATTACTCACACCAGCGGCACAAGTTGATGAAAGAGCAGCAAGAATGATAAGGGTGACACCAAAATGATTATAACCCTTATCATTCTTAAGTGAGAGTTATACGGATTGTTGAACAATCAGTGTTAACTTCTATAAGCTTCAGTTTCTGTATTGCTTATTATGTCTCACAAATTATTTCTCCATTATCTTGATTAAACCAGTCTGAACAAAATCCCAGCGTAGGTAGGTTAAATATGTCGCCCCAGGAAAAGGATGAATCGGCAGATGCAGAGCTTGAAAAAACTGATATAGCAAAAATGGCAGCTGCCAGTTTTAATTTTTTCATGTTTTAGTTCTCGAAATAATTTAAATTTGTTTAGCTTTTTTGTTGTTTAAAAGCTTATTCAAGAATCATCAAAAAATAAATTACTGTCAACAGAAAACTCATATTTTCTTATGTTTATTAGGGACTATGGTTTCATGAGGTCAGTTTTTATAGGTGCAAGTTTGATTGGGTGTTTAGTTTGTCAGAATTCTGCAGAGCTTAATTTTTTAATACCACCGTTCCAAATAGAAGGCAGACTCCAGTTAGTGCAGGTCAATTATACGAGTTATTTTTTAAGGTTTTAGTGAAATATAATTAATTTGAGATCGTTATGGCCAGGCGAAATCACAATAACCTAACTGATAAGTGGCAAGTGTTCGCTGATGCCTACCTTGCTGATAAAGAGCTAAACGCAACTAAAGCTTATAAGGCTGCATACCCTAAAGCCTCCCAGCGTACAGCTGAGGTTAACGGTGCAGAATTACTGAGAAATACTGAGGTGGCGAAATACATCGGGAAAGCACAACGAGCCCGCCCTGAGCGCACCCAAATCAATGCCGATTATGTGCTGAATCGCTTAGTTGAAATCGACCAGATGGATGTTCTGGATATTCTGCAGGATGACGGCTCTCTAAAGCCTATAAGCGAGTGGCCCAAGGTTTGGCGGCAATATCTGGCAGGCATGGACCTCGCTGAACTCTGGGAGGGTCGTGGTGATGAGCGCGAAGTGATAGGTGTCCTCAAGAAAATCAAATGGCCAGACAAACTCAAAAACCTGGAACTTCTTGGCAAGCACGTTGGAGTCCAAGCATTCCGCGATAGAGTGAATCATGAGGGAGGGCTAGTTGATGAAATGGCAACCCTTATGAAGCAAATCAGCGATGGCGCTACCACATGAACTGGTCAACAACCTTACGAATAGAGACTGGCGATTAAATAATCTCTATTGGATTAAGGATAAGCGGGGCAAAAAAGTTAAGTTCCGGATGAACCCGGAACAGCGCGACTACTATGAGAACCACCACACTCGGAACATCATCCTTAAGGCACGGCAGCTTCGGTTCACTACTGAGCAGTGCATTATCCAACTTGATTGCGCCCTGTTTGAGTCTGGCGCCTGTGCACTGATAGCGCACAACCTGGATGATGCAAAGCGGCTATTCCGCGAGAAAGTTAAATACGCATATGACCAGTTGCCGGATGTTATCAAGGCGGCCAACCCAGCCAGAAGCGACAGGGCAGGCGAGCTGGTTTTCCATAATGGCGGCTCGGTAACCGTCAGCACCTCATTTCGGGGTGGCACGATCCGTAAGTTGCACGTCTCTGAATTCGGAAAGATATGCGCTAAGTATCCGGACAAGGCTCGAGAGATTGTCACGGGTGCATTTGAAGCCGTTTCCATTGATTGCGATGTCACTATCGAATCGACCGCAGAAGGCCGCAGGGGTATTTCTTCGACTACTGCCAGTCATCGGAGAAGTTACATAACCAAGGGGCAAGCCTAACCGCGCTGGACTGGAAGTTCTTTTTCTACCCTTGGTGGAAAAACCCTGAATATTCACTTTCGGGGGCCTTGTCTGTCCCTGAACGATTCGAAAAGTACTTTGCCGAACTCGAAAGCAAGCAGGGCATCAACCTAACCGATGCGCAAAAGCTCTGGTACATCACTAAAGAGAAAACGCTAGGTGATGACATCAAGCGGGAGTACCCATCATTCCCCGCTGAGGCCTTCCAGCAGTCTATCCAAGGTGCTTACTACTCACGGCAGTTCCAGCGGCTCTACAAAGAGGGGCGGATTCGCTCGTTGCCTGATGACTCACATTTACCGGTTTACACATTCTGGGATATCGGGGTTGGTGATTCGACCTCTATTTGGTTTGTGCGCGTGGTGGGTGATGAGTACCACGTGATTGATTACTACGAGAACAGCGGCGAAGGCATAGCTCACTACATGAAGGTGCTGAAAGAGCGCGGCTACAACTATGCCGAACACTGGGCGCCTCACGATATAGATAACCGGGATTTCAGTGGCAATGGTAAATCTCGTAGAGAAATGGCTCGCGAGGGTTACGAGATAGACGGTGAGACATACAGCCTGAACTTCAATGTTGCACCACATGGTAGCGTCGACGGCGGTATTGAGTCGGTTCGTGAGGTTCTGCCTAAGTGTGTCTTCGATCAAGAGAAGTGCGACCAGGGTATCAAGTGCTTGGAGAGCTACCGCAAAGAGTGGGATGACAAGAACGGTTGCTGGAAAGATCGACCGCTGCATGACTGGTCTAGCCACGGCGCAGACGCATTCCGCTATTTCGCAGTTTCAGTGAAGAACATCCGCACTATGGCAATGAGTATCAACATGGGAATGTCCTACTAATGGCAAATTACGTTACTTACCAGCGCGACGACTTCACCAAGGCGCTGCCAGACTGGACGCTGGTTGATGATATCTGTGCGGGTGAGCGGGTCACTAAGTCTAAGGGCACCACCTATTTGCCCATGCCCAACCCAAAGGACCAGAGTGAAGCAAATAGAGCTCGCTATCAGCAGTATACAGACAGGGCGGTTTTCTATAACGCAACCGGTCGCACGTTGCAGGCCTGGTGGGTGCCGTATTTCGTCGAGCGCCAACGGTAGATATCCCGGCAGGTCTGGAATACCTGGCTTCAGATGCTAATGGCAATGGAGTGAGTATCTATCAGCAGTTCCAGTCTGTGGTTGCTGCGGTGCTTAAGTCTGGCCGGCGCGGCCTATTGGTGGATTACCCCAAAACTGAAAGGCAAACCTCTAAGGCCGAACAGCAAGCCGGCCTAGTACGTGCCTCGATAGTGAGCTATCCCGCTAATCAGATTATCAACTGGCGGACCATCAAGGTTGGCGGTGTGCATCGGCTGGGGCTGGTTGTTATCCGTGAGAGCTATGAAGAAACCACCTCAGATGGTTTTGGCATAGAAGAGAAAACTCAGTACCGCGCACTTAAGCTGATTGATGGTCGCTATACAGTGGAGATATGGCGCAGTGGCAACACTGGCACCTGGGTTATTCACGACACTTACACACCGTTAGATGGAGTAGGGAAGGCCTGGGACATTATCCCGTTTACCTTTGTTGGTGCCGAGAACAATGATTCGGGTATCGACCGGTCTCCATTGTTAGACCTGGCAAACCTCAACAAAGCCCATTACCGCAACTCAGCAGACTATGAGGATTCAGCGTTTTTCGTCGGTCAGGCGCAGCCTTGGATTTCTGGATTAACTGAGAACTGGCGTGACCATATGGAGAAGCAGGGCATTTATATTGGCTCCCGCTCTCCAATTTTGCTCCCCGTTGGCGGAGCCTTTGGATTTGCTCAAGTTGAACCTAATACCCTGGTCAAAGAAGCAATGGACCAGAAAGAAAAGCAAATGGTCGCCTTGGGTGCTCGATTGATTGAGCGGGGTTCAGCAGTAAAGACGGCCACTGAAGCCCAAGCCGAAAACGAATCAGAGCACTCTGTTCTATCCCTAGTCGCCGAGAATGTTAGCGAGGCTTACACCCAGGCTATTCAATGGGTGGCCCAATTCCAGAATGTACAGGCTGCTACAGAGTACAAACTCAACCAGGACTTTGCTGAATCCAACCTTGATGCGCAGATGCTTAGCGCCCTGGTGAAGGCTTGGCAGTCTGGGCGTTTACCGAGTTCTGACCTTTGGGCGAACCTGCGGAAGCATGGCGTTATTAATACTGAGAAGACTGACGAGGCAATTCGCGAAGAGTTGGATAGCGAGGAGCCTGAGCCGGGCTTAAACGATGAGTGAAGCTCTCGCCACTTCAAGCACTCGTCATGCTGTCTACCTGGAGCGATTAAAGTCTGGTGAAGTAAATCAGTTTGCGGCATTCCTGCAGCAGATAGACCGCTCCATAAAGCAACGTCTTTCAAGCCACGATTTAACTGAGTTCTCCCGGACAAGGCTGGAGCGGTTGCTTGCTGCAGTTGATAGCGATCTATCCGAGATATTCAGTAAGTATTACGACCTGCTGGATCTGGCCGAGTATGAATCGGAATTTGAGGTCCGCAACCTGCAGGCCGCATTGATTGCTGGGGTAGAGGCTGTAATTCCTGCACCGGCTCAAGTTCGCGCAGCTGCTCTGTCCACTCCACTCTCTGTACGTGGTCCCGATGGCGGGCAGTTGATTGAGCCATTTATCAAGGACTGGACTAACAGCGAGAGAAAGCGGGTTACGGGGGCAATCCGGCAGGGTTTCTTCGAGGGGCAAACAACCTTCCAGATTTTCCCTACTGCATTGCCGCCGGTACCTACTTGCGCGATGACCTATTGGCAGACGATTGCCGCCCCGGCGATTTGATTCACTGCTGGGATCTTGGCGACAGTGATACCCATCTAGCCCCGATAGAAGCGGTTAAGCCCGAAGATAAGGTGCTTTGCGTACTGCTCACCATGAAGAGTGGCGCACAGGTTATTTGCAGTCGAGAAACTCCAGTGACGGATAGTGCAGGGCGTGTCTACTTAGCTCAGGACTGCCATGGCGTAGAGCTGGGAGTGCTACATGGCGACGAGCCTATGACTTGGGAAACGGTCGTCAGCGTCAAATGCGCAGGCCCCCGCACCGTCTACAAAATCTCCGTCGGCAATATCAGCTATGCCGCCGGTGTTGATCCACAGCACCGAGTAATCACCCATAACGCCTACAAGCCTTAATTGATTAGGAGCATCAGGAATGCCTCGCTTTTCTCCAATAACGGTGCCGGACTTAGCGGCCTGGCAGTTTGCCTACATCATCGACGACGGACACAGTGTCGGCACGATTGTACGGGCTGTAATCACTCAAAAGCCCGAGCCGGCAAGCGCCGAAGCCCAAGCTGTCGCTGTGCTTAAGTGCGTGATCGCCGTGATCGCCGTGATTGACGACCAGAACAGCGTGCAGACCGATGCCGCAGGAGACCCGATGGATAAGGTCTACGTCACCACAAAAACACTTACCACAGATGCAGGGCAGGCAGTCAATGTGGTTGACGAAGCAGCTGGCCTTGTTTCTGACTGTATTGGTGAAGTGGCGAATCGCCTGGCCGTACATAGTTCTATTGCGGCTATGGCGATTCCGAGTGGGTAATACAGGCCACCGTTAACTAAGATGAGCTGGTTTATATGAATGATGGTAACAGTCCGGTTTTGAGTGTTGAGCTGTTAAATCGCGCGGCGATGCTGTCGGTGATTAGTGGAAATACTTCAGCGTATGTGGCGGGGTGGTTGCGTAGATACTGGGGGGCTGGATAGAGATTTCTGGGGCATCGAAATTATTTAAACTTCAACTCACTAAATGCTAAGTACTTCGCACTTTGGTGGTTTCAGATACTGTTATATTTGAAGTTCAAAATGATCTGGCTTTATTAACGTTAAAGGATACAGTTATGGAGTGGGCATTTACTTTGGAAGGACAACCTTCGAACGAAACAATTTTTGTAAGAGTTCCTGATGGCACTACTCCTCCTAATGTTGGAGAGAAGGTCACTGCAGACGGAATGTTAGCGGGAATTTATTATGTTAAAGAAAGGGAGTTTATGGCTTCATTTCCATATGAGAATGCTGGAAATTTAAAATTCGGTTGGACATTTGTGCTTAAATCTAAACCATAAAGCTAAGACTGAGAGATCTTATCCTGTTGGTTGCGAAGAGTATTAACTATCGGAGTGGCAGGATATCCTATTATCTTTAAGAGCCTGTATTCATCCTTCCGTGGCTTGCGGTAGTGTATCGTGCTGAGTTTAGTTGGGGAGGGGTATTAGTTTTTGCAAATTCTGATGTTTACTAAGGAAGGGATATGAGAGACTTTGTAGTTCAAAAATTTCATCATTTTGAAGGGGGTGATTTTGTCCCAGGTGAAAGTCTGAAGGAGGCAATTACTATATTTTTTGCTTGGGCTGTCCCAGCTTTTTTGTTTGTCCTTTGGGTAAATAGATTTTACCCAGAAGTCGAATTTTATCAAGCTGCAATTAGGGAGGGTATTGGTCCAAATCTTTGGAATGCGATCGGAGCCTTCGGCATGTTTTCATTCGCGGTGGCAGTTATGCTTCCCCAGTTTTCCACTCCCACTTTGGTTTCAAGGCAGATACTGTCAAATACATATGCAATTGGCTGTCTTACGTTCGGGCTATTGCTGGGTCAATGGTTCACACTTTTATCGACAGATAGCTTGATTTGGTGGCAACGTGGTCTATTTGGTATTACTTCCGGCGTCATACTAATTGTAGTTTTCTTGCTTAACCTGTTTGTTTGGTATTTGAGTTTTTTGCTTAAAGATGATGCTGGCAAGAAATCGGTTTTTTTGAGAAGGATGGAGCAATTGTATTGGCTATTTAGAATACCATTAAGCTTATCCTTTGCGGCTTTAATGATAGTGATTTTTCTATCTGAAAGATGAGTTTCGATATGCTTCGCCGCATTTGTCCGGCTTGTTTATCTCTAGCGTGATCTCTAACTGTCCTCCAATTCGTGGTTCTATCTTTTTCCTGACATGATCAGATGCTCACCTTGATTTGAGTGGCCCATGTAGTCTTGAACCTTTAAATGGTACTGTCGTTTCCTTGGCGCATTACCTGTGTTTTATACACATTATTTAAGTCCATTTAGAGCTTCTGCTGCCTCTATATAATGAAGTAGCTTGGTGTATCCCTGCCAAACGGTTCTAACCCCTGGCTCGCCATCCCCTTTACGCCCCAAAAAACCTCCTAGACCTGCCAACATACGGGTTATCTCCCTCATGCTTGGGGGTTCATTTGGTGGAGTAGTTTTATCTCGCATCATCCATATTATACGCCATTCTTTTTCAGAGTAGGCACTTGTACACGGTGTGTCAGGAACTCTTCGTGCATGCGTAGTTATCGAATGTAGCCGCCATCCAATAATCATATAGATCGCAATGCAGTTCAACATTCGCTGCTCTGTTCTAAAACGATTACTTTCTATCTGACATCCGCCTTTCACCACCCGAAAATAGGTTTCAATTTCCCATCGGCTTCGATACCATTCAATGATGACCCTTGCCTGCTTAAAGTCTTCAACTGGCAGATCCGTCAACAACATCCACTCAATGCCTTTCTCACCCTCTGGTGGGGTTAATTCTTTAGCCAATACAGCATAGAGAGAATGTGGTCGTTTAGATTTTCCTTTTCCTAGCAACCGTATCTCAGTAGTGGATACGTTGACCTTGGCTTTTCTTCCAGGCTCTCCATTCCGTTTGGGAATATCTACCGTGTATAGACCGACAGATTTCTGCTCATTCATATGATCCCAAAGCAAAACTGTTTCTTCTCCATCGAGCTCTAAAGTGCGATTGGCCTTAGCTCGAACGATATAGCTCGCCCGCCGCTGTTCACTTTGTTCTTCAGCCTGCTGAAACCACTCATGAATATCACCCTCTCTATCAGCAATACTCACAATTGTGCTTTCAGGGCACCGCTCTTGTATCTGACAAGCCGTTTCGTAATGGTCTAGCCAGCGTCGACTCTCCTTATCCTTTATCGACTTTGTATAGCGGGAATTAGAACTTGATTCCTTATCTCTCTGCCACATACTACCTTCAACAACACCCAAATTAATTCTGGATGGTGTTATCGCGATGGAGGTGTGCAAGAGTTGTTGGTTGGTCTCTTTACGCCTAAGTGTTCCCATCTCTTTACTTTCTAGGTCAGTGGCAAAATTTAGAAAAGTAGTATCTTGTGGGATAAGAACAACAGGGTGCGCCTTGATTCTCTCAAGAGTTGCCGATTTATGGCCGCTCATAATAGAGTCAAAATTGACTTTATCATTTTCGATAAAGCGATAAGCTGCAAACGTTTCTGCCCAAGTTTTGTTTGCGCAAGGAATGCTATTCTTTGGGTCGGAACTTAAATTACTGAGAATATTAGACAAGCGCTTATTCAAGCGTGTATCACCCATAACCTGATTTTTTACTTCGTCCATGACCCAGTCCTGCATAATAATCCAATCAAACCTATAATTCTTACTAGGCCAAACTGTAACTTATTGATTTACATAATAAAACTGAAAAAACTTGTGTATAAAACTTAGCGCATTACTGAGGGGTACCCCTGACCCTCTGGGGTGAAGCCTGTTTTATTGCTGAGTGAAGATGACGAGCCTCGTAACTAGATAGTCCTGACCATAAAATCAAAAACCTAGGACCTAAGCGCAAGGCTTTGTGTCTCACAGGATGCGTGGTTAGGTCCCCTTATTTTTTCACCTGGGCCTCTAACTTTTATCCAGCATGATTAAGAGTTTTGCCAATGGGTTCTAGTACCTATTTTAGAGACATTACAGTGAGGAGAGTTGTTAAATCATGTCGTCAGGTATGGATCTATTGCGGCTGCTCTCAAATAACTAAATAGTCAGGTTTGGGAATCTGTTTCTGTGAGTTCAATTTTGCTTTGTTATCTTAAGTTCTATTTGCATGAAAGTTGATTTATCATTGCTTCGCCGTTGGTTATTGGCGGCATACGCTAGTTTTTAAGAAAAAGGATTTCCATGAAACAAATTTTTTTATTTGCATTTTTCTCTGCAGTCTTGTGGGTGTCATCAGCAAGTGCTGCTTCTGATGTTTTCCTATGTGACAACTGTACCAGTTTTTCGGGTGCAGCAGACGCTAACCTTATAAATGCTTCACCTCGCTCAAAATTTTATATTGCTGACCTCAAAAGTGGTGTTATTAAGGCGTATATGCCTGTACTCATAGATCCCACTAAATTTACCCCGGATAATTTCCGTGCTCAGGAAGTTTCTGTAGACTCAAGTGTGCAGACTTTATTTGATAAAGCTTCAGGGGCGACGTATGCCCTCTATGCGGGGAATGACACAGCAACAGTAAATGTTAGAGTTCCTGAGAGTACTTTAGGTAGTGCGTGGGGTATGTCTGGTAGTTCTGCTAATACAAAGGCAGTAGAGGATTTGATTTTTGATCACCTTGAAGGCCTGGATGTATTATACGCATATGAATCTGCAGTAGTCCAGCTGATAGGCAAATTGGTTGGCCTCCAAGCTGTTGCTAATGTTGTTTTTGCAGACGGATCTACAGCGTTATTTAAAATTTCCGGGGCTCAACGTGATGGTACTCTAACCTTTTCTTATGTTCCTGGTAGTGCTTATGATGAAAATGGTAACAAGATCCCAGATAATCTAAATCAGTTTTCTGGAACCTACGAGATGTCACCAAAAATGTTTGAAGATTTCAGGGACGCAATAGAGCGCTGGGGAGGTAATTTTGACATGCTTCAAAATTGTGAAGGCGGAGAAACGATCTGTGAAGTGCATGGAAACGATTTACACTGTGTTTACTTTCCTGGAAGCTGTGACTAAATGATTTGTAAGAGCTCCTCTGTTTATTAGTCTAAATTCCACGTAAATCATATGAATGCGAGCGTATGTATATTAGTCTATATAAAGCTCATATTATATTTTGGGTGTATTTTGCTTCCTGTATGCTGGTTGTAACCTTACTGTGCAGATGGAAGTTGAATAACCCGGTTCCAGGAATTTTATTCGGTGGGGCTCTTGCTTTATTTCCACCATTCGTTTTTATTTATATTATCTATCTGGCTTTGAAAAATAAGAATGGACGTTGAGTTTCTCTTTTGTGAGAGTCTTGATATGTCACCATGCTGCATGTTCCGTGCTTGCTCCACAGGCTTACCTCTTATACGATCCCTTAAACAATAAAGAGGGGTCGTCATGCGTCTATTGCTACCAATTATCCTATCCACCGCTCTGTCTGGTTGTTTTGAGGCTGTAGCCAATACCAACGAATACGGACCGCCACGAATGGCTACCTCGTTTGTCTGATACTGATAGAGACTGCCAGAGCACACGCCATGAGCTACTGGTTCAGTTCTCCCTAGCTCCAGTAACCTTCACTAATGAAAAGCAATGCACTGTAGACCCCGGCCTCTGGCTGGACCCGTACACGGGCCAATTTTTCAATCTGGCCTCTGACCTGGATGTTGAACACATCGTGCCGCTGTCCTGGGTTCACGGGCACGGTAGTGCCAACTGGACTGTAGAGCTAAAGCGTCAATTTGCAGAAGACCCAGAGAATCTATGGCTGGTCGATGATGGCCGGAACCAAAGTAAGGGTGACAAAGGCCCCGATGAGTGGATGCCACCTTATGAACCCGTCCAGGCTATCTACGTGCAGCGATTCATGGCGATAGTGGAGAGGTATGGGCTGAAATTATCACAGGAAGAGTCAGCCCAGATTCTAGCTTTATTGGAGGGCTAAACTGCCCTCTTGGATGGAATCATTAGTAGTTCACTCTACTTCTTCACTCTTAGGAGATGGCTCCTTTCTAGTGGAAGGGGAGGAGGCTGGACTGGAGGTCAGTCCAGCCTGATACATTGATAAGAAGTATCGTAACTCTTTCACTCGCTCAGGGGGGCTGGTACTACAGTTGCTATTTGATAAATGAGGTAACCAAAAACACCGAGGCCAAACACTGTAAGAAATGCTGGGACAACTGACATTGTCTTTGCAATAGTTGCGAGTAAGGCAATCATTAATGCTGCTATATATTTAGCTAAAATTTTAGCATATGTTCCTGACGACTCAATTAAATTTTCATATGCTTCTAGGGTATCCTTTATATTCTCAAAGTCTTTCTTGCCAATATTTTTTTCCTTATTTTTGATCTGAATTTTAGACATCGAAGTTTCCTGGTGCCAAACTTTTTCAGGGGTTTTTCGCTATGCCCCAATTCTGATTGCGTCCTCGCTACATACTTATCTCTTGCAAGCAGGAGAGCGATTATTGATAAACATTCGAAAAGTAAAATTGAAGCTGCCCAGAGCCCATTTGTTTCTAAAGCTGTTTTTATAGGGGCGGGGATCGTAGGTATCATTATGAAATAACCAACCAAGCTTGCACTGAACAGTAAAGAAAAAATTACAAATGAAAATGTGTAAGCCACTCCTGCAGAAAAGAAAATATCTTTTAAGATCTGCCTTCTTGTACACTCTTTAGAGTGAGTTTCCTCAATAAATTGACATATATCCATTATTTTTTCCCTTTGTGCTAGTTAGTACATTTCCGGATATATCAAGCTCCTTTAATACGCCCCAATAGGGCTTTCTTTCTGAAAGCATAAGGTTTTCCTTGCTCTGAAATTGTTTCTTGGCTGCTCTCTATTGAACAGACTAGCTAGGTTACTCTGTCTCAGGAGGGAGTGTGGCTGAGCGTAGCCTCTAAAGGGGGTGCTCAGTACCTACGTATTAAGAAGGTATTTTAAAGTGTCAAGATTACATGATCGAATTTCAACTATACCATGCTTGTAGGAAAGAGGAGCCCCTGCACATGCCAGGGGCTGTTTAATTAATACTGGGTTAGATTTTTACTGAAGAACAAGCCATCAAGCGATGACGCTTCGACCATTTCTTTGAAGGCCTCGGCGCAGTAGATGCTGACGCTGGATTCTTTTGTCCTGAATACCGGTATTTCTTTCAGCTTATCTTCATCGAACTCAATGGCTGATATTAGATCATCGTCTCGTGTAACAGATCCAGGCACTATCGCATTAAGATCTTCGGCAATTGTTAGGGGATTAAATAGGTAAAACTTGGCCCCTTGGTGTGTGTAAGGAAGGAACTCGCCGAAAGAACCCAGTGTACCTTCGAGAGCCTGGTATGCAGCTTCATGTGATACAAGTGACTATGGTTGCTCATTTTTTTAAACCATACCGTCGTTCCAGTAGGTGTTGCTTTTAACCACGGTTTTAGGGACGTTAGCCGCCCTCTCGTAAAAGTAGTCATAGCGATCTTTTTAGTTTTATCAGAATTAGCTAGACGATTGTACAAGGGCTTTAACTTGTGGTGACATTGTATTGACAGCACATTGGAAGTAAATAGTGCTGTGAATACATTATGTCTTCCACCTCGAATATAACTCATTCTCTGGAGGCTGACACTATCACGGTATCATTGGAATGATACCTACAAGTGTACTCCCCTTACTGTCCAATTCTCTTCTCAAGGGCCCGCTCCTAGCGAGCCCATATGTTATGATGCTGTCCGTTCAGCTAAGTTCGGTTACGGCTTTCATCAGTGATTCTGCAGGCTGACTGGAGAAACTGCAGATCTTATTCTCAATTACTTCCCTGTTAATAATATTAAAAACTCTTACCTTGTCAGTTTTTTTGTCGAAAATCTGTGCCCAATGAGTAAAAGGATCAGTCATTGCAATTTGCTCTATCGCTTTGTAGGCATCCTCCTCATTGTGAAACGAATATTTTAGATCCCTTATTCCACCCATAAGCAGGTTATAAGTGCCGGTGAGTAATGCATATCTTTTCATGGGGTTCTCCAAATTTACAAATCTGAGCCCCGAACTTACAGCCATGGTTAGTCAGTGCTGGCCGAATACACCGAGGCGCGGTTTAGGCAGTTACGTGGCTAGACGCATGTCATATGTTTTTACCATGCACCTTAAGTTAACCTCAGTGTTTATGTACTGGAGCTTAATGTGGATTTATTTTTTTTGTAAATTGCTGTCGCGACTTTCATTTTAGTTCTTGATGTTCAAGTTAATTCTATTTTTGCTCTTTTTTTTGTAAAAAAAGAGTTGGCTTTTAACGTGTTGTGGTTTATTTGCCTGATGGCTTTAGATGTTGCGCTTAAGGTAGGGGTTTCTGATTTAGGAGTTTGGATGAATATACGATGAATTATTAGTGGAATTTCCTGATTGATAAGTTAGGTTGCGATTTTTTTTTATTTGGTGTTAATATTTTTAGCTAGTGATATTAACCTAGTTGTTAAGGTGAATTTAATGTTAACTACAATAAAGTTGTAGGTGGGGTTGGCGTGGAAATTCTTAACTTTTGGACTTTTTGTGAATGATCAGAGCAAATCTTGTGCCATCAGTTTATTTGGTGAGGGTGGTTGTGAAAAAAGCAATATTGCAATTTTCCGCTACCTTTCAGTGGTTTGTCTTGTGGGTATGGTAAGAGTTTCTTGTTTCGCATTGCGATAGGCAAATGCATACTTTGTATGAGGTGAAAAAACATACTTGATACCATAAATCTGAAGTGTCCACTTCTTTAGTGTGTTTATAGTTATCTCTAGGTAATCGTTTTTTTTAAAATAAAAGGAATTTTTAAATGAACAGTATATTCAAGACTTTTGTTGGTGCTGCCTTTTTGATGATGGTTTACAGTCAGGTTTGGGCCACTCATATCCTAGCTCATAGAGGAGCTTCAGGTGAATTTCCCCAGAGTACTGCCTTGGCTTTTGATGTGGCATTGGAGCAAGGGGCGGACATTTTGGAGTTGGATGTACATTTGTCTAAAGATCAAAACATTATTATCAATCACGATGCAGATCTTGAAAAGAATGCAGGTGTTTTGGATAAGATCGAAGATTTAACTTTAGGGGAGATTAAGGCATTGGATGCTGGGTATCAGTTTACTCTAGATAATGGTAATAGCTATCCGTACCGAAACCAAGGGCACACTTTCTTAACACTAAATGAGCTATTTGAACGCTATCCTAATACGATATTCAATATAGAAATCAAGCCAAATAATAAAGTCTTATCAGAAAAACTATGGCAAGTAATCGTTGATTATAGAATGGAGAAGCAAGTTACCGTAGCTAGCCAGCACAGGAAAGCTATGATTCATTTCCGTGATATTAGCGGGGGAGAAATTAGAACGAGCGCAACAATCGGAGAACTTATTGAGGCCAGTCTTGCCTGGAGTTCGGGCTTTGGATGGGCTTTCAAGCCAGATTTCGATGTTGCGCAACTGCCATATAGTATTACTACTAAACCTTATGTCCGCTTTTTTCAAAATAAAGGAGTGGCAGTTGATATTTGGACAGTTAACGACATGAAGGATATTGAGCGTTGTATATCTCTTGGTGTGGACGGGATTATAGGTGACTACCCTGATCGGATTTTTCAGGCTCTTGAAAATGTAGGCGAACGCTAGCAACTTTATGAAAGTACTCCTCTTTAGTCTGTCGAAATACCGGCCTATTGCCGGTTTGGTATGGATGGCCTAAAGCTTAAGTAAAAAGTATCGGATGGAGCATGGATGTTTTGGTATTGGAGTTTGAAATGATAATATTGTAAAGCTCAAAATTTATATAAGCATCACTGGCAAGCGTTTAGACTCAATTGTAATCTCTGAGCGAGTAAATGAATGCCTGTGGAAAGTACAGTCGTACAACAAAAAGCTTAACTAATTGAGAGTTGATAAGTAGTTTATATTTATAAGAAATTTTGAATCCTTTGTTTGAGGTGTACTTTTCAAAAGACATTTTAATCAGTTGGGGAGGTGGCAGAACATTCCATTCTGCCTCATTTTTTATCTCAAGTTTATTAGCTTATAATTGCACAGGTTATAATTTAATCGAAATCAAATTGGTTATGTGCAAAATCATCCTAAAGGTACATAAAATGGCCCGCTGTTAAATTGAATCACAAGTCTTCGAACGAAAGTTTTGATGTGACTAGCTTCATAGGTAAACTATATTAATTGGGTAAGAGCGAACAATGAACCCTTTACTTCCATGATCTTCCAGTTTAGAACTTAGAAGCTTTTGGTAATTCCGTTCTGGCCGTTAGATTGCGGCTAACAATCGTTTTCACCGAATGTTGAAGGGCAGGAACCTAGTCGTATGCCCAGCATCGAAGGCTAAAGCTGCTATACCCCTGCGTTGGCTAACGTGGTAAATAGTTTAAGGGATAGTTAACTCCTATTTGAAGAGTGGCTGTGTAACTATAAGATGTATATTTGATTAGGCTTTGAAATAGAGTATGAGTTGATCAATTACTGTAGTGGGCCGCACAACTGATGTTGTGATTCTTGATATTCATGCAGTAGATGATAAGGCTGTTCGTAGAAGACGTGTTGCACCTCTGGGATGTAGGCTGGAATTCCAATAGCGATGAGGGGGGGGCAGTGAAAAACCTAGAGCTTTTAACTCTCGGTAATGCAGTAAAAAGGATTGAGGGTTCACCTCTAAAAATTTGAATATATAGATATAGTGCTTGCTTAGCTCATACAGAAAATATAATGCACTCATCTCTCGAAGAGATATAGAGGCACTTGAAGAGTTGAAAGCAAATGGTTTTCCCTCTTTAACGTTCCTGAGCAAAGAGTTTTTATTTCGGTTGGTGATGTGTGAGAAATTTTGGGAGAAGCGCTACACTAGAGGATGTAGAGATCATCTAGGATCCTTGCCGAATACATGATAGAAGTCCATGATAAAGGGATATATAGATTAGGCTAGTAATAGGGATGGCTCAAAAATTCCAACAAGGCAATGGAGAAGCTTATATCACAACAGATAAACCTTGAAGTTAAGCAAATAATATTTTTGAGTAGTATCCACCTAGCCATCATCTGGCAGATGAAGCTTGACGTAATATTGAAATGAATACTGATGATTTAATATGACTCAAGGCTACCCCGGGTATTGCACCGTTGGCAGGTGGGCCGGTAACGGGTGCAGTGAAGCTTGCGATATCGTTGAATACATTTGTGAAGTGTACATAGGAAGAATATCGTATTAATTAAAAGTTGCTGTGGGTTATCACATAATGAAATTTCTATTTAGATGTAAACTTTTCATGCCTTATTCCCTTTAATTTGTAGTAGGGTTAATATATAACCCGTTTAGGTATTTTTTAGCCAATTACTGGAGGGGGAATATGTACAACACTATCCTTTGCGCTATAGAGGCATCACAAGAAGGTCGACTGGTATTATCTAAGGCTGTAGAGCTTGCTGAGAAGTTCGATAGTAAGTTAGTGGTTTTAAATGTGTTACCTTATAGCTTTTTGCCCAAGGATTATCAAAAAGAACTGAAAGAGACTGCAATTCCTAAATTTGAAGAAATTACTGACGAGTTTGGAGTTTCCAAAAGAAATCGAGCCCTTAAGGTTGGAAAGCCTTATGAGATTATTTGCAAGGAAGCTGACAAAAGAAAGGCAGATTTAATTGTGCTTGGAACCCATTCTAAGAAAGGTTTGAGCTCCCTAATTGGTTCTACAGCGAATAGTATAGTGAACTATGCGCATTGTGATGTAACTTTGGTTCGGATCTAGGATATAGAGCTATAGTAACCTTAAAGTTTAGCTGCTTCCGATAGCAATCATTCGGGGTGATGCCTTTAAAAGCCGAGCAACTAGTAAGTTGTCCGGCTTATTTTGATTTTTAGAAAATTAGCTAGAGGTCGCTTGCGGTGGATAATCTGAGTCCTTGCCCTTGACCACATCGTCTTCTGAAGCTGGTGCGCTGCGCAGCACCAGGAAACCAGCGGTTCCTGCGATAACTGATGCTAGCAAAATCCCGGCTTTGGCTTGGACCAGCAGCTCATTTTGCGCGCTGAATGCGAGTTCAGCAATGAAAATAGACATGGTGAATCCGATACCTGCGAGCAATGCTACACCGATAATATGCTGAAAATTTGCCGCTTTGGGTAATTCTCCCCAACCCAACTTCCAACCTATCCAGGTTGCCCCTACAATCCCGAGTAATTTACCGACCACCAGGCCAAAGATAACCCCGAGAGTAACCGGATTGAGAACTGCTTCAGGGCTGCTGAAACTATCGACTGGAATTCCAGCGTTTGCTAGTGCGAAGATTGGTATTACAACAAATCCAACTGGAATATGTAAGCGGGTCTCCATACGTTGTAGAGGAGACTGAGCCAAGTTTACGCCATTACCTAGGCCCATTACGCGAGCCCGTAAGTCGTCGTTAGCGATAATCTTGTCACCCGGGCGGAAGCAGCGGTCAAAGCTGCGAATGATATCTTTCACGAAGGTGCTAAATGCGACGGGATCGTACTTCGGCTTGGCAGGTAATGCCATGGCGGTAATGACACCGGCGAGAGTTGCGTGAACGCCGGCTGAGTGGAGCCCATACCACAACAGGCCTCCAATAAAGACATAGGCTGCGGATTTACGGATTCCCGCGGCATTGAGCAGTCCCAATACTACGACAAGGCCACCTGATGTGATGAGCGCAGTCATGTTTACCTGTTCTGTGTACCAGATGGCAATAACGAGAATTGCTCCCAAGTCGTCTACGATAGCCAGCGCGACCAAAAAGGTCACTACTGCCCGTGGTACTCGGTTACCAAGTAGCGCTATACAACCTACGGCAAATGCAATATCTGTTGCCATGGGGATACCCCAGCCTGGGCTGGCCTCGGTACCTGAATTCAGGGAGCTGTAAAGTAAAGCTGGCACTACCATTCCACCGATAGCGGCCATCACGGGTAGGACTGCCTGGCGGAGATCTGAGAGCTCTCCTACAAGAAACTCTCGCTTTAACTCTAAGCCAACCAAAAAGAAAAAGACAGCCATTAGGCCGTCATTAATCCAGTGATGCAGGGAAAGGGAAAAAGTCCAATCTCCAGCTCCTATTGCAATAGGCATATGAAGTAGGTGCTTATAAGCCTCTTGTAGAGGTGAGTTGGCAACAATGAGCGCGATAAGCGCAGATAGCATTAACAAAATACCACTGCTGCTTTGGCGATGAATAAATTCCTCAAAGGGAGTGACTAGACGGCCAAATGCCTCTTCTAGCGGGGCTTCGAAAATTTTTCCTTTGCGAATTTTAAATCTATTCAAAACGCCTTTGCTCATCGGTGGGCATCCTCCTTTATTAATAGATCAACCCTACGAAACTTAAGGTTAATCTTTCACTTACTTGAGCGGTAGATTATCACGGAACTAGTATTGCGAACTAGATTAAAGCATCTTATTTCGCGGCTGGTTAGAAATATATCTAATAGAGAAACCGTATGTAAGATAGGGGGTAAGTTGCCAGTTGCTTAGGGCTAGAAAGGCTCCGTTAGGAAATAGTAATTTCACATAGTGCGAAGAAGTCAATACCTATCATTGATTTTTGGCAATAGACGCCACTGGTTGATCCCCCCCCTAACTTGAAGCTGCGAGACAGTAAGATTTTTAATCCCTAAGTAGACGAGCGGTGCATAACTCTATATTGGGTTAGGATGAGTATGTTTGTTGTGCGAACCATACTGCTGATATCCTATTCAAGCCGTGAGTCCGGCTTAAGTTTACTTCTCATTGGAGGGGGGCGATTATACCTATTCAACAACAAGCGGGGTGAGTCGAATTAATGGATTCAGCAAGCTATTAGTTTTTTTAGGGGGGCACCTAGTTCTTAAGTAAAAGGAGTCCTGTTAATTTAGAATGTAAAATTACAAAAGTGATTTTCCGAGAATAAAATCACTTTGCTTTTGTGTAGCTTATTGGGGGTATTGCGCAGACTGTTGATTATGTTAAGTGCGCCGTTTCTTAGATATTATAGAACACGGCTTAAGATTTTATCTGTTTAAAATATAAAATCAAAAGTGACTGATGTTTATTGTGTAGCCTGTATATTAACCTCGTATGAGCGGGGCTTTAGAGATCCCTGAAAGATGGAATCCGTGAAGCATAAGGCAGTGAATGGAACGAGAAAATCCTAAGTATATTACTAGGCAAGTTGGCGCTTGATATGTACATTCTATATAAAGTGGTGATTAATTTTTTGGTTGCGAATTAGGTTTAGGGAAAGTGTTGATTTTCATTTCTGTGTTTATTTATGAGTTATACGGTTGTACTTTGCGAGCTAGGGTTTAATATTGTTGCACACAATGATACCTAAGGTGGTATAGAATTATGTGAATTACGTGGTATGCAATTTTTATGATAGATAAAAAATCAATGGCTTATTGGCCGTATATGGTTGGGCTCTATTTAGTATGGTTTTTTTCTTCGACCTCTTTTTTGAACTTCCTCTTTCCGTGTGGTCGTTCTGTAATTTATATTATTATGAATAACTGTGCTTTTAGCGCCCATAATATGGAAACCTTTTACTTTATAATTGTGGAGCTAGGCTTATGCTGCTTGACCTGAAGTGCCCCTTTTCCATAAGGTTTCTGCTGGAGGTTCTATAGTTGTCTATGGGCTATTGGGTTTTCTGTTACTATTTTTCTTGCAATAGTTTCAGTTATCTTTTCATTCATTTACGTAGGGGACAAAATTTTTCATATCCATCGGCGGGTGCTTGATGTAAGGGAATTTGTTAGTCATGCACGATATTTTTAATTTATGCTTTATGGTTCACTGATGGGAATGTGTAACAATATTGGTGGGAAGCTCGGGTTTACTGTCTGTAGTAATGTACCTGATATCGCCTACGGAGAAGTTGGCTACTCATTTGAAATCTTGTTTAAAGATAGATTCTCAAACAGACCAGGGTTTTATAATTTTTGAAATTAAGTTGATCCAGATAATCTACTCTTTAACCACCGAGTGAGAAATCTATACTCTTATTTTCAGTCTATACGATTTTTAAAGGTTGCAGCTTAGAGATCTGGTGTTCTATAGAAAGGCGGAGAATGTATTCATTGCACACGTTGCTTTGGTTATCGTTGATGATGGTAGAGATTGTAAAATTATGGGGTCGGCGTCAAAGACCTTATTTTCCTGAGAAGTAGGTGTGAATTCTACGGGGGAAAGAGGATGGATTTTTGCTAGATTCGGCAAGGTGTACTGAAAGTATGCTAGCCCCAAGGAATTACTAACGTCGATCGCTCGAGCCTTTATATTTTTAAGGTTGGCACGTAATAGGTCTTAAAAATACACAAATTAGAGATCATGCCATGTTTTAGGAGCATATTTATCCTTATTATCTAGTAGGATAATAGTTATTTTTCTACAGTTATCTTTCAGATATGAAGCACCGATAAAAGCGCCACAATGGATGATCTCTGGATTCCCACTGATCTAGCTTTTCAGAAGCAAGGCGCTAACTTAACTTTCAACTAAAAGAGGGTTGCCGATGTCTATTGAACGATTGAGAACTCCTGAGGAGCGTTTTTCTTTACTACCGGGTTTTCCGTATACTCCTAACTATATTGATAGCCTGGAAGGCTATGATTCTATGCGTATGGCATATATCGATGAGGGGGAGAAGGATTCGGATACCACCTTTCTTTGTCTCCATGGGGAGCCCAGTTGGGGTTACTTATATCGAAAAATGATCCCAGTTTTTGTTGAGGCAGGACACCGGGTAATTGCTCCAGATTTGTTTGGATTTGGTCGCTCAGATAAGCCCGTCAATGAAGATGTGTACACTTTTAACTTCCATCGTAACAGCCTGATGCGTTTGATTGAGCATTTGGACCTTAAGAATATTACGCTGGTTTGTCAGGATTGGGGTGGACTTCTGGGATTGACACTTCCAATGGATATGCCGGATAGATTTACCCGATTACTGGTTATGAATACGGCTATCGCAGCAGGAGATGGTGCATCTGAGGGGTTCTACCACTGGCGGAATTTCTCTGTCAATGTACCTGAAATCCCTGTGGGAGGGCTCATTGCCAATGATGCTCAATCTGAGGTCAATTTATTCGATATAGTAGCCTATGATGCGCCTTTTCCAGACAACCGCTATAAGGCTGGCGTTCGTCGATTCCCGTCAATTGTACCGGTTGACCCCGGTATGGAGGGAGCAGAGCTAGGGGTAAGGGCTCGAGAATTCTGGTCTAGGAACTGGGGTGGTGAGAGCTTTATGGCGATTGGAATGAGGGACTTTGTACTTGGTGAAAAAGTGATGGAGTTGCTGAGGGGAACCATCAAAAACTGCCCCGAGCCTCTCAAAATAGCGGAGGCGGGCCACTTTGTGCAGGAATATGGTAAAGAAATTGCTGAAAAGGCTCTCAGCCACTTCAAGCTTTCCTCTACAGTAACTGAAAATTAAGAGCGTACTAGTGCCGGGATAAGTTAGATCCTGGCGCTTTATTCCTGTGCAGCCTAAGAGGTTTAGGTTGCTCTCATCTTTCATAGCTAATTTACTACTGGGGCTCTATTTACCGTAGTCTTGTTATCAAACTTCAGTGTGCTCAAAATGGGGCTTTTATCGATAACTATTACCTTTTATAAGGTTAATGGTAATCTGCACAGCTCGAATAGATACCTTAAGCCATTATTTCAATTTGTAGTTAATGAGAAATCACTGGATGTTCGCAAGTGTTATTGTGAAACATGTAGAAAGCTAAGTGGGGCTGATTATTCAGTGGTAGCATTGGTGAATAAGAGTCAGTTTAAGATTATTAGTTCTCCCCAGAAGCTTCTACAATATATTTCTAAACCAGGAAAAACTCGGCACTATTGTCCCACTTGTTTTGCTCCGGTTTTTGTTGAGGTAGAATCCCAATCTAATCTCTGCCGGATTCGTCTGGGATTACTTGATGATAATCCTGAAGTTAATGTATCTGGTCACATGTGGGTTAGTGAGATGCCCTCTTGGTGTAGTATTAGCGATAATCTTCCGGTATTCACTCACGATTACTCTGAATGATAAGACAGAGTTAGAAACTGTGGGCTGGTAAGTTGAGTTGTAATGAAAGGGTATTTGAATGAGAAGTATATTTGTTTATTTTTGTTCTTTTCGCTTAATATCGTAGGGGAGGTAGCACATTTTCGTATAGATTCAGAGATCCTGGGAGAGGAGGTTACAGCTCGCGTATCTTTACCGGATACCTATCACCATTCTGAGAGTTTTTCTTATCCTCTACTAGTGATATTGGATGGCTCAACGCAATTTAATCATATGGCGTCTAGTGTACATTTTTATAGTACCTATGCTGTTATACCTGAAATGATAGTGGTCGGTATCAGCACTCAGGATCGGCTCGCATATTTTACTCCCACTGAGCTCGAAGCCTACGCGGGGCGCTCAGGCAAAGCTGACAAACTAACAAAATTCTTGGAAGACGAATTCTCAGGAATCTTGAGTGAGAAATATCGAATTTCTCCATATTCTATTATCTCAGGTCACTCACTTTCTGGGTTATATACTAGTTGCTTGGCAATTAATAATGAATCTATGTTTGATGCAGCAATTTCAATTAGTCCCAGTTTATGGTGGGATGATTCATCTCTTATAGATGATTATAAGGGTAGCCATGCACGTAAGGAGAATAAGCCTTTTAGATGGTTTCTGAGTATGGCAAATGAGCCAAATGAAATGCCGGCGGCTTTTAACGGTATGCTTCAAGCATTAAATGATATGCCAAGATCAGGATTGTACTTCTCTTATGCACGATTCCCCAATGAAACACATGACAGTACACCCTTAGTAGGCAATACAAAAGGGTTGCAAGCAGTTTTCTCCGGTTGGAATGCTGTGCCTGAAATTGATGTTATGTCTTTAAATGAATTAAAAGATTTTTATAGTTCTAAAGTTGGTGAATATGGCTATTTATTTCCACTTTCTGCACATCAATATAATGTCTACGGGCTTAAAGCGACCTATGAAGGTAAGACTGATTGGGGGATTGAGATCCTAGAGCAGGGAGCTAGGGAATTTCCCGATTCTGAGATTTTATGGGATAGTTTGGCAACTGCCTATAAGTTGGACGGAAAACTAAAGAGTGCGATGAGTTCTTCAGATCGAGCCGTTAAGTTAGCAGCAGAGACCAACTCAATCTTTCTCAGCGAAATAAATACTCAAAATGCTCAGCTTAGAGCCACGCAGGTAGAAGGTTCTTTGGGAGATATGTAAGAGGGGGGGGCTAGGGTAGTACGAGCACAAGATTACAGTAGGATTTTGGGGCGATAAACTTGGTATACACATTGGAAATTTCATACTTCAATAGAATCTGTAGTCTTTATTAGAGAGTTTAAAGTGAAGTTTAAAGACAGTCGTGGAATTATTCTGACTATTTTGGCAATGCTCTGTTTGGCTGGCATGGATGCAACAGGTAAGTTACTTGTTCAGAACTATTCTATCGTTCAAATAATGGCGATTCGTTTCACGATATTTTTCTTCATCGTTCTTAGTTTGGCGAGACTCAAAGGGAGCTTAGTTATAGTACGAAGTAAAATATTTGGCACTCAATTAGCCCGCTCTATTGTTCTCGCTCTTGAGGTTTCAGTATTTATTTTTGCTTTTAGTATGATGTCTTTGGCTGATGTGCATGCTATAGCTGCGACAGCCCCATTATTCGCAATATTAATGGCTGGATGGTTTTTAGGGGAGAGGGTAGATACAAGGAGCTGGGTAAGTGTTGCGGCTGGATTTATAGGTGCCCTTATTATCATTAGGCCTGGAATGGGAATGATGGGTTGGCAAACCTTGATCCCCATCTTGGGAGCTATCCTATGGGCCGCATATCAAGTGCTTTCACGCCGTGTTTCACACTTTGATAGTGCCGATACAACCGTTTTCTATACCGCGATTATGGGTCTTATTATTTTTGGAAGCTTAGCACCATTTTATTGGGTAGAGCCGACAGTATCAGGGTGGCAATTGTTGATTTTAAATGGGCTCTTAGGTGCAATGGGCCACTATTTACTGATTAAGGCATTGGCACTTACTCCAGCTTCTATTTTGCAGCCCTTTAGTTACGCTTTACTATTTTGGGCTATTGTTATTGGCTTTGTAATCTTCGGAGATCTGCCTGATGGAATCACATTATTTGGCGCCTTCGTAATATTGGCTGCGGGATTTTATGCCTCAGACCTAGGCCGCGCATTGATTGGTGTTTCACAGGTTAAGGCCAAAAAGGGGAAGGATGATGCTGAATCAGAGTCAAAGTTAATGAGTTAAAAAACCAATTTGATAAAGGGTGCTCTAATGATGGTAGTTGAGCCCCATTAATATATCGGTGGCGAAATTGTTTAACGCCACCTTGAATTCAGTTAGTGATTAGGTATCTGTTCTTAGAATATTTAAAAACTCATGCGTCACGATGCTCAAGGAAGCCGCCATCTACCCAATTGATTATCAAGTCAACATACTCTTGTCCAGCATCTTCCGATGAGAAGTGAGATGCGTTGTCAAATATAACTAGCTTGCTATTGGGGATATGCTTGGATAAGGCAGTGGCATTATCTACTAAAACAAATGGATCTCTCTTGCCCCAAGTGATCAATGTCGGAACTTTAATACCATTTAGTTTTCTCTCAATCCATGGAAGCTCTTTCGAATAGCTTCCAAAGAAACTGATGGCGCACTTGTGACTATCACTATTAAAGGCTATGTCATAGTACTCTTGGATAGCTCGTTTGCTGGGTTTGTAGTTGTGATAGCCGTCTTTGACGGCAGTCAGGAAGTTGGTTTTCATTACTGACTTCTTGTTTAAGCCTTTTGCTACCCAGCGAACCATTCGGGATCTGACAACGGCCATAAGAATAGGAGAGAGTTTTGGAGGGAAGGTGCCTGGGCCGTCAAAGATATTGAGACTCAAGAATCGTTGAGGGTGGTTAATAACGGCCGCTAAAGCAATAGGCACACCCACATCCGGCCCTACCAAGTGGGCCTGCTTGATGCCAAAATGGTTCATTATTTGAACAAGGGCTTCGCTCAGGCTGCTTGGAGACATATCTCCTTCCTCCGCTTTTGATAAGCCAAATCCTGGGATATCAAAGGCTAGCACATCAAACTTTTCACTAAATGCTTCAATGGATGACTCCCACATGCGAATACTTTGGGGTAGACCATTCAGCAGTAGTAGGCTGGGAGCCTGAGGTTTTTCCTTGCGTAGAAAGCGAATGTTAAATTTCCCTACAGAGACAAACTGCGGTGTAAATATATCGTCAGCGGTTGAGGGTCTATTGGAGGCGTATTGGGTGAGGGCCTTGTCTAAGAGAGCTTGGGTCATAACAGGGTATATATCTATATGGGTCTATAGGTGATTTCGGGTTAAGTTACTTATTTATACTAGGTTACTCACTTGAGGGTTGGTTGCCAATAAGGCACTATTAAGTGGTTAAGTTACTTTTTGATAACCTATGGAGTGGAAGGGTGGGGACGCAGAATAAAAATAGTGAGAGGCGCGTGTTTGTGAATGATGATGAATGTCCCGTTCGTAATGTAGTAGCTCAAATTGGTGACAAGTGGTCCATCCTGATATTGTTTGCCCTTGTTGATGGTCCAGATCGCTTCAACTCCCTGAAGTCGCGTATTGAAGGGATTTCACAGCGAATGTTGACGCAAACCCTGCGTGACTTAGAGCGCGATGGTTTTGTACTCCGTACTGTCTTTGCGCAGGTTCCAGTTAAAGTGGAGTATGAATTAACTGACCTGGGAAGGGGGTTATCTGCAGCTGTGTGGAAGTTAGTCTCTTGGGCAGATGAACATCATCCCGAGATTCGTAAAGCGCGCCTAAGATATGATGAGGATAATCAATCGTAGATTGAGGATTCTATCTTCTATTGTCCCCATTTAGGGCTTTTCTCAAAGATTCTTGGCCTGCTTTATAGTAAATCATGATTTGTACTTGCAATTTAGTTCAATAGAGCCTTTTGTAGCTGAAGCATTACTGTAAATATATAGTTAGAATGATTGGCAATCTTAGTTTTCTTGAACTTGAGGCATAACGGAATAGGACTTACAAGTAAATTTAAATTTCTTACCCTTGATAATTGAATAGAATCGATAAATATAAGTAATTAGAAGGTGAGTCATGGATTTTTTTGAAATTAACCGACACTCCTGGGATAGCCGTACCCGTATTCATGTTAAGTCTGAATTTTATAATATTGATGGATTTCTAAGCGGAAAATCTACTTTAAATGAAGTCGAGCTTTCAGATATAGGTAGTGTGTCTGGAAAAAGTTTACTTCACTTACAGTGTCACTTTGGCTTGGATACCTTATCTTGGGCTCGATTGGGGGCGAAGGTGACGGGAGTTGATATTTCTTCTGTAGCTATTACTGAAGCACAGGCTCTTTCTGACCGCTCAGGTTTACATGGAGAGTTTATCTGCAATGATATCTACAGTTTTGGAGAGTCAAACAATAAAGAATTTGATGTCGTCTTTACTTCCTACGGCGCACTCTGTTGGTTGCCGGATATTGAACGATGGGCATCAGTTGTTGCTCAATGCTTAAAGCCGGGGGGGACTTTCTACATCGCAGAATTTCATCCATTTTATGATATTTTCTCTGGTTACACATACTTTCATCGAGCCGATCCAGATATTGAAGAGCAGGGTACCTATACAGAGAATGATCGGGGTGACAAGTCTACCCTAGCCACCTGGTCACATCCGATTAGCGATGTTGTGAGTGCATTATTAAAATATGGTATTCAAATCGCTCAACTAAAAGAATACCCGTATAGTCCTTACAACTGTTTTGATGGCATGGAGGAGCGTGAGAAGGGGAAATACTACCTGTCTTTTAAAGGACATGAGATTCCGCTAATTTATACTATTAAAGGTGTCAAAGTTACTTGAGACAAAGAGCAATAATAGTAATCAGGCTGGCAGTAGATTTGCGCAGATTTTTTTTAGGGGAGGGAAAAGGAGGGTAATGAGTGCCGCCCCCTTAAACTTCCCATGTAAAGGCCCTCTGGCTTCATATCCAACACTGCTTTCTTGCGTTTTGTCTAATTGGCGTAGATAGCCACTAATTACCATTCACAGATGTTTAGATTCCGTACTTAGTTGCCATTTCTTTAAGAGAAATTTCTTATAGCCCTTTTAGCAAGCTGGATCACACTCTGTTCAGGAGTAGGTCATTATTAACTGATTTTGTAGAGGGTAGTAAGATGGCTATATGGCAATTACAAGGTATGAAGTGTACTTTATCTGTATTTGCAGGTGCTTTTTGCTTGCTAATATCCGGGCTTGCATCGGCGGTTGATTGTGGAGATACCATTTACACTAGAGAAGTTTTGGATGATGATTTGGTATGTACAGATAATATCGCGATAACCATTGTTGGTCCAACTGGTGGCCTGGATATGAATGGTCATACCATTACTTGTGACAATAATTCTGCAATAGGCATAGATGTTGTCGGTCTTGTGGGGTATTTGGAGGGCGCAGGTACTATATCATTCTGCCAGACGGGCGTTAGATTGGCTGGTGATGGATTTCATAATGTAACCAATATTTCTGCTAACAATAATGACTTTGTAGGGTTGGCGGTATCGAGCGACTTCAATCTAATTACTAATTCAAGTGCTAATGGTAATGGTAATACTGGTATATTAGTTACGGGGCTAAGAAATACCTTGATCTCAAATATTATCGAAAGTAACTTACTAGATGGGATTCAGTTGGATGGTGATGCCCCAAATTTAACCCAAAATTATATATATGATAATAATCGATATGGAATTTATATTGCTGATTCCAGCTTCGGGAACTATAGCCAGAACACCTCTGAGATGAATGGTTCAGTGGGTATCTATATGGAAGCGGATAATCAGTTTTTTAATTATATTCTCAACAATACATCTGAGAGTAACACGAATTTTGACTTGGAAGAACTAAATGCAAATGCGTGTAGTAATACCAATGTTTGGCTTGGAAATACTTTTACTACTGCTAACCCCAGCTGCTTAAATTAGAGCTGCCTGCAAGGCTCATCCTAAAGTAATCTGGGTGAGCCTGTGTTCAATTCGTATCCGCTCAACCATTTTGCTTGTTGTTCTATAAGGATTAAATTTCACTGATGCATTATGTGGTAATGTAATATCAGACATATTTATAACTCTGATTACAAGGTGCTGATTATTCCATGACTCCAGATAATTTAATCGATCATCCTGAAGGCGGGAAGTTTCTTCAGGTGTTTAAGTCGAACTCAATAGTAACAAGAGAGGATGGGCAGAGGCGAAGTGCATTGACGCATATTTACTTCTCCCTACAGAAAGGTGAAGTGTCGAAATTTCACCGGGTCGAATCTGATGAGATTTGGAACTTATATAAGGGGGGCGGCTTATATCTCTATATTTGGACTGAGGAGGATAGCTGTTTGCAAAAGGTTGAAATTTCTGCAGAAAATAATACATTTTGCCATGTTGTTCCTGCTGGCGCTTGGCAGGCTGCAGAGCCAATTTCAGGCCCCGTGCTTGTGGGCTGTTCGGTGGGGCCTGGGTTCGAATTTTGTGACTTTAAATTGATAGATGTTGATGATCCAATAACGGATTTTATCCGAAAGATAGATTCCTCCCTGGCAAGATTTATTTAGCAATAGCCTTTTGCTGAACCGCTTTTAGATTGCCTAACAGTATT
Source organism: Microbulbifer maximicatervae (SeqCode) (assembly GCF_052467825.1). Taxonomy (NCBI): domain Bacteria; kingdom Pseudomonadati; phylum Pseudomonadota; class Gammaproteobacteria; order Cellvibrionales; family Microbulbiferaceae; genus Microbulbifer; species Microbulbifer maximicatervae (SeqCode). Next base: position 4,781,841 of record NZ_CP174327.1, on the reverse strand, counting down.
GAGCCCTCTCCTATAGTTGTGGAAGGTATAAATTTATCTTTCCCCTATTTGAAATCCTGCTTGGAAATATAAGTGGAGTTTTTAATGAGGGTTATACTGATTGGCGGAGCTGAATGTTGTTGTGATGTCAAGCTGTTCAATTGTTATTAATGATGCTGATACTTGGTTATTTAAACGTAATGCCTTTTTGCTTGATAGTTTTTACGTTAAGAATAATTTCTCATGGCTGATTGTTAAAATTGAGCCAATATGGGGTAAGTCTATTTTGTAGGTGGACGTTTATAATACTGTTGAAGGGGATTGTATGAAAACTAGTAATACCAAACAGCCTTTAGGCTTGATTGGTTTGTTATTGGCAGGATCCATTTTGGCAACATCTTATGGTGTAAATGCAGATGTCTCCTGCGGGGATACTATAACTACAGCGGAGATTCTGACTGAGGACTTATTTTGTGAAAGCGGATTGATAATCCAGGGTCCCTCTGGAAGCCTTAACTTGAATGGATATTCATATGAGTGTAATGAGGCGGCAATTATCCTGAATGGTAAGGGGGGCGTATTATCTGATAATGCTTCTTTGGGTGGTAATCTGAATTCGTGTATCGTCGTGGCAGAGGGGGATGGAGGGCATACTATCACAGGGATAACGATGACTGTTAATGGGAGTGAGGGGGTTGTTTTTGTGTCTGATAATAATACGCTCTCTAATTCAACAGTTAATGTTGTTTCAGGTCCTTATGCAGTGATAATTGCGGGGGCGAATGGAAGTATTGTAAGTAATCTCATACAGGCTGAGAATAATATTGTTACTGGAGATGGCATTTTGTTGGGGGATGATGCCGATAATACAGTTTTATTCTTTAATACGGTAACTGATTTCGCCTTTAATGGTATGCAAATCTGCAGTGATAATAATTTGATTGCCCAAAATATTGTTGAGGGTAATGGCAGTATAGTTAATACTTTTGGCATTGAATTGCCTTATCTGGAATCGCCTTGCTCTAACTCTAACTTAGAAGGGCAAAGTGGCAATGTAATTGTTGGTAATGTGGCGACATATAATAATACTGCTGATCTGGCAGATTTCAATCCTGAACCTTGTCTTAATACTTGGGTTGGAAATACGGCTGATGTTGTTGAGGGCGCATGTATTGACCCATAAGGTGAATTTTAAATTACTTGGCTTTTTAAGTGGGAGTTATAACTCTTGAAGGTTGCAAGTAATTCATCTTGTAGCCTATTTTGTTGAAGTGTAATTTCTTTAAATGTAACCCTTATATTGTTTTTTGGTTTTTTATTGCTCTTACACCTGGTATTAGAGTGATTTTATAGGCTGTGATGCAGTCCTTACCCTTGCTATTAATGTTAAAAGTGACAGCCATTCTAATGAGAGTAATTTCTCATGGACCTTTCTCTAATCCAGACCAGTATAGATTTTGTCGAATTCTGTTCGGGAAGTTATAAGCTGGCTTTTTAAGGATATTCTATGAAATCTCATTTTGTTAGAAGGTGTTTTTATTTGTTGTATTGTTTGGCGGTTAGCACTTTGGTGGCGATGCCGACTGGCGCAAAGGCTGATGTCTCCTGTGGTGATGTCATTACTACAGCCGAAGTTCTCACTGAGGATTTGTCTTGTTCATCAGCGTTTGACCTTGCACTGACGGTCGTCGGACCTGGTGGTTATCTTGATTTAAATGGATTTACTATTGAGTGTGATTTTGATGTTGATGGGATATTTCTAGATGGCACTGGAGCTGTTGTCACTGGGGGAGCTTTATCAGATGGCAAGGTGCAAGGTTGTGGGTTCGGTGTAGAGGCAATAGGAAGCGGGGCGCATACGGTGACAGGTATAGCCTTTGAGGGTAATGCCGTTTCAGTGGCTTTTGTGTCAGACAATAATACATTGTCTAACTCGGTAATCTCTGAAACTACGGAAATTGGAGTAGCTATAAACGGCAGTAATTCTACACTTATTGCAAATGAAGTATCTACATCTACCAGTGCTAGTGGAGCCTGGGGGGTAATTCTTCAAGTGGGTGCGGACAGCTCTTATATTTTGTCGAATATGGTATCTGGTTTTGATCAGTATGGAGTGATTGTTTGTAGTGATAGGAATGTTATCTCGCAAAATGTTGTAGAAGGCAATGGAGTGGAAATTACTAATACTGCAACTGGTGTTTATTTACCAGGAGATACTTTTGTTTGCGATGACGGTCAAGAAGGTAATACCATCGTTAGTAATGAAGCGACTAACAATAATAATGCGGACCTTGGCGATAACAACTTCCCATGTGTGAACTCTTGGGTTGGGAATACGGCTGATGTTGTCGAGGGCGCTTGCTTTGAAAATTAGAGGTTGAATGTCTCTAATCGGTATGGCTGCTACTTTTTACATCTCCATAGTAATATGTAAGTTGTAGAGAAGTAGCAGCCTTTAGCTATTAATAATGGAATAGCAATTTGGTAGAAAGACTCTATCGGGGCTAAATGCTTGCTCTATAAATAGGCTTTCACTCTTGTGCTTATCTCACTTTATTCGTTAACAGCTAAGTCTTTATTTTGGCGCATACCCGATTCTGCTAGTACTGATAGAAAGAAATCATTTGGCACAAATTGTTCCAAACTGTCCAGCGTATAGTCAGCGTCTTTTAACGAATCTGGATTACCTATGCCTACAGCTGTCATGCCATCAGCGGACTTAATTGCACTGACTCCAGCGGTCGCATCCTCAAAAGCAATGCAAAACTCTGGATCAATTCCGAGACCTTTGGCGGCGGCTAGGAATATATCTGGTGCAGGTTTAGGTGCAGATTTTTCCGGGTCTGCAATAACAGAAAAGCAACGGGATATTCCCAGGGCTTCCAATACCGCCGGTGCGTTTTTACTCGCTGAGGCGAGGCCGACCGGAATATGCTGAGAATTTAACCATGCGAGCAGTTCACCGGCGCCCGGTAACAGGTCTGCGGGAGAGAGGCTGCGGATTAATTCCTGGTAGCGGCTGTTTTTCCTTGCAGCCAGTGCGATTTTTGCTTCTTCAGTGTAATTGCTGCTTTTTTCCCCGAGAATCACCTCAAGGGAAGCCATTCTTTCCAGGCCCTTTAAGCGCTCTTCAGTATCCGCTGTCCAGGGAAGGTTGAGCCCTTCAGCCAGCTGTTGCCATGCGATCAGGTGGAGACGTGCGGTGTCTGCAATAACGCCGTCGAGATCAAAAATTGCTGCACGATAGATCATCAGGATACCTCCTCCATCGGTGCTATTTGAATGGTTTCTGTTTGCCCTGGTGTCTCCAGGAATAGAATTTGCTTGCCGTGATGAAGACTGAGTGCTTCACCTTTCACCAAGGTGTACCTGGCGCTGTAAGAATCGACATCGACTGCGATCGTGCGGCCACGGAATTGCAACCGGAAACGATAGCCGTCCATTCCATTGGGCAGATATGGATTGAAGCTGAGTTCATTGCCGTGCAGGCGCATTCCTGCAAATCCCTGGACCATACACATCCAGGTACCCCCCATGCAGGCAGTGTGTATGCCGTGCTGGGTATTGTTGTGGTGGTTATCCAGATCCATTCGCGCAACTTGCTGGAAATAGTTCAGCGCTTTATCCGGATACCCAACTTCACTGGCAATAATGCTGTGAATACAAGCGGATAAAGTGGAATCGTGCGTGGTGAGCGGTTCATAGAAGTCGAAATCCCGACGCTTCTGCTCAATTGAAAATTCTGAACTCTCCAGTAACAGGCCAAGAACGACATCCGCCTGCTTACAAACTTGGTGTCGATAGATCACCAGGGGATGATAGTGAAGTAACAGCGGGAATTGATCGGCAGGCGTTTCGGCAATATTCCAGCGGGGTTTGTTTAGAAAACTATCGTCTTGAGAATGTATACCCTGCTTTTCATCGTAGGGCAGATACATGCTTTCTGCGGCCTTGGCCCAGTTATCAATTTCCTGTATGCCGAGTTGAATACGCTGGGTTAACTCATCGCACGCTGCAGGATCGAATGATTTTAACCACTGTAATACTTCAACAGCATATTCAAGATGGGCCTTGGCCATCAGGTTTGTGTAGAAATTATTGTCAACCAGGGCGGTGTATTCGTCTGGTCCGGTAACTTCATTGATACAGAATTGGTTGTCGCGAAGTGCGTTGAAGTGGCCAATCTCCAACCACATACGCGCGCCTTCTATCACGACTTCTGCGCCCTTGTTGCACAGAAAATCGACATCACCGGTAACCCGGTAGTAATGTCGTACGGCGTAGGCAATGTCCGCATTGATATGGTATTGCGCAGTGCCTGCCGGGTAATAGGCTGAGCACTCCTCACCGCCGATGGTGCGCCAGGGAAACAGTGCTCCCTTTTGAATCGACATCTCCCTCGCTCTTTTTCGTGCGGCATCGAGGATTGAGTAGCGGTATTCCAGTAGGCCGCGCGCTAATTCGGGTTGGGTGTAGAGGAAAAACGGTAGTACATAGATTTCTGTATCCCAGAAATAGTGGCCGTCATAGCCGTCACCGGAAAGTCCTTTGGCTGCAATATTGGTATTGCCATCCCGACCTAGGGATTGGAACAAGTGGTACTGGTTGAAACGTACTCCCTGCTGCAGGGCATCATTTCCACTGACCTGAATATCGGACTCAAGCCAGAAATTGTCCATTTGTATACGCTGGGTTTCGATATGGTCCGCAAAACTTTTAGCCGCACAGCGCTCCAGGTAATGATGCAATTCGCCTGCTGATATCGGCTCAGCATTTTGCTGTGCAAAGTAAGCGACGTACTTGGTTAGGCGAATAGGGGTGTTGCGGCGGGCAGCAAAGCGATAGTCAATCGAGACGCAGTCTTCACTGCGGAGATTATTGGACGTGTAATCGCTGTCACTCTCACAAAGGTGCAGGGCTGCGCATCGTATAGAGAAGCCACTGCTCTTAACGGATAGAGGCAGGGCCAAATAACCATCTTCAGCTGTATTTTCCAGCCATTCGATATCTCCCCGGTCAATAGGGGAGGCTAGGCGTGGGTCCTCACTGCGTTCTGCTTGGGCAAGGTCACCATCAAGGCAGGATTGCAGGTGTACCTCTCCGTCAAAATTGATGGGTGTGAGTTCCAGTTGCAGAGCTAACAGGTTTTTCTCACTGAGGGAAACCAGGCGCTGCACTTTGAGTTCAATGGTTTTTCCTTTTGGGGAGCGCCAAGTGAGTTTTCTCTCGCTGATCCCCGCGGCCATGTCCAGGCGACGCTCGTAGTTGAGCAGCTCGCCTTGGGCGAGATTAAAGCGTTCTCCATCCAAGCTGATATAAATGGTCTTACCGTCGGGAACCGTCAACATCCTCTGGTTGTTGCGCGCGTAGCCATAAGCAGACTCACCATAGGTGATAGGTTCGCTGGCGTAGACTCCATTTAGGTAGCAACCATCTGTAAAGGGTTCTGGATCGAAACCCTCCTCAAAGGTACCGCGTAAGCCGATATAGCCATTACCGAGGGAGAATAGGGTGGCATTGAGGCTGTAATCTTCGGGCTGGAAGGTGTCCTCCACCAAGTCCCAGGGGTGGATCTTGTGTTTGATTTGTTGTTTTTGCTTCATACCACTTTCACTGGATTGGAGATTGGGTCCTAGGGCCGGGCCTACTGGGCCTTCGGCAACTGGCATTCAGTCTATCCGTAGTTGATGTCTTTTTGCAATCGATTGCAAGTCTAAGATTAAGCCTGGCTGTTACTGGAAGATAGACCTGATTTTTATCTCCGAAAAGTCTGTAAGATACTGAAAAATATGGATTATTTTTTGACCCAGGGTCAATCGCCAGTTGTTTTGTGACTGATCGGCATAAGGCATTCCCAAATTTTCATTGGTTTTTATGCAAACGATTGCAAATTTTTGTCTGACTGATACATACTGGGTATCTACAGGCATTGGGGCGGAGTCGCCTTTCTCCACAAAGTCTGGGTAAAAAATGTACAATAACAGGTTGGTACGGCTGACTGCCTAAACCATAGAGCCAGATAGAATCCACTATGAAGAATCAGCGCATACTCTTATCTCTATTCGCTATCTACTTTGTCTTTGCCATTTTGTTGAACAGCGTAGGCACGGTGATCCTGCAGGTAATCAATACCTATGGGGTAAGTAAATCTGCTGCGAGTGTGCTCGAGGGGTTCAAGGATATCCCCATCGGTATAGTGTCTTTCCTGATTGCCTCCCAGCTTCCCCGACTGGGGTTTAAGCGGGCGATGCTGGCGGGGTTGGCAATTGTCACCCTGGCTTGTACAGCTATGCCCCTGTTACCCGGGTTTTGGACGGCGAAGTTACTGTTCTTGTCCGTGGGTGTTGCGTTCGCATTGGTAAAGGTTGCCGCATACTCCACCGTGGGATTGTTAGCGCAGGGCCGCAGCGCACATGCGAGCCTTCTAAACACCCTGGAGGGGGTGTTTATGGTGGGGGTTCTCAGTGGCTACTGGCTATTTAGCGCTTTTATTGATTCATCGAACCAAGGGTCGACTGCCTGGCTCAATGTGTATTGGGTGCTGGCGGTGGTCTGTGTGATTGCATTTGTATTGCTCTGGTGCACAGAGCTGGATGAATCCGGGGCGCGAATCGAAGAGGCTAGCCCGAAACAGGACTTTATCGCGATGATAAAGTTGATGGCCAAACCTCTGGTATACATCTACGTGATCTCCGTATTTTTCTATGTATTGATTGAGCAGGGGATAGGAAGTTGGTTGCCGACCTTTAATAATGAAATTCTTAAGCTGCCCGCTGCGATGAGTGTTCAGGCTGCAAGTATCTTTGCCGCAGGGCTGGCGTTGGGGCGACTTGGTGCCGGTGTGATGATGCGCAAAGTACACTGGTACCCGATGCTTAATGTGTGCTTAGTTGCGATGGGATTACTGGTGGTCGTTAGCCTGCCCCTGGCGAGTAATATTGTGGCGAATCCCGATGTAAACTGGCTTAGTGCCCCAGTGGCGGCTTTTGTTTTACCGCTGATTGGCTTGTTTATGGCACCTGTGTATCCAGCTATCAATTCTGTGATGCTCAGTTCATTGCCCACCCACCAGCACTCTGCAATGACAGGTTTACTGGTAATTTTTTCTGCGCTGGGCGGTACAACTGGCTCACTGATTACCGGGTCGGTTTTCGAGGCCTTTGATGGCCAGGTGGCTTTCTACTTATCCTTGGTACCCATCACAGTGATTCTGATTACCCTGTTCTTTTTCCGTCGCGCTGTAGAGCGGGGGGATGAGACGCTTGAGGCCTCAGCCCCCCTGGCTGGGTAGCAGGGTGGTTTTACAAACTTGGGCGACGGGCCTAAGATGGCATTTTTCCCGCGAACAAGGTGAAGTACGCCATGCCCAAGGGGTCCTCCTCTCCCGTTTCCATGTCTGATATTGCTCGGTTGGCGGGAGTTTCTGAATCTACTGTTTCGCGAGCGCTGAACGATAATCCATTGATTAACGAAAAGACTCGCGAACGTATTCAAAAAATCGCGAGCTCCATGAATTACAAAATCAATGAGAGCGCGCGAAACTTACGCCTGCAACGCAGCCATACAATTTCGGTTGTGATTAATACGGGGCGCAGTGGCGGCCAGACATTTTCTGATCCATTTATGATCGATATGATTGGTTCAATTGCCGATCGCCTCGCAGTGCATAAATACGATTTACTGTTTTCCAGCAGTATCGCCAGCCGCTCGGATTGGCATTCTTATCTGATGAGTTCCAGGCGGGCTGATGGCGTTATTGTGATTGGCCAGGGGGTGGACGATACCCCACTTCGTGATCTGCAGCAGCAGGGCGACCCTCTTGTTGTCTGGGGAGGGACCTCAAGGCAGGGGGCCGAATATTGTATCGTCAGTAGTGACAATCAAATGGGTGGGCGTCAGGCCACCGAGCACTTAATGAACTTGGGGCGGCGGCGAATTCTCTTTCTCGGTGACACAGCTCACCCGGAGGTCAATGGGCGCTTTGAAGGTTACTGTGCCGCGCTCAATGAGGCTGATCTGTCTGGCACGACCAGGCAGTTGGCTGCAGGCTTCTCCAGTGAAAGTGGTTATCAATCCATTATCGACCTGGTTGCGCAGGAAGGGCTTAGTTTTGATGGCATTTTCGCCGCCAGTGACAGTATCGCTATGGGAGCGATAAAAGCGCTACAGGCCCGTGGCTATAAGGTGCCGGAAGATGTTGGCATAGTGGGTTTTGACGATATCCCAATCGCGCCGTTTTTTACCCCTCCTCTGACAACCGTGCGCCAGAACATCCACCGAGGTGGCGAATTGATGGTGGAGAAAATGATGGAGCTTCTCTCTGGAAAACCGGCGATGCCAGATGTACTACCTACCGAGTTGGTAGTGCGGGGTTCTTGTGGTGCCAATCCGGATTACCAGCCTGTAGAGGGGTTCTTTCAAGACACTTCAGGTGAGCGTTAGTCGCAGGCCCTCACCATTTTGTTTGCCAGCAGGGGCCATAGTTAGTGTCCCTGCCGTTTCCCGAGTTTGAGCCACACTTGTAAAACCGAACTCTGTGGCTGGACTCGAAACATGGCAGATGAGAAAACTAAACTGACCAGAATTCAGGTACTGGGACTGTTTGCCCTAAGCTTGGCAATTTTTCTGATCGGAAATGACCTCACTGCGTTTTCCGTAGCAATTCCAGCTATCGAAAAAGACTTCAACTCCAATATCACCACCACCCAATGGATTATCAACGGCTATACATTGGCTTTTGGGGTGCTGCTGATATCGGGCGGGCGTTTGGCGGATATGTTTGGCCGGCGCAAAATCTTTTTCATCGGCATGGCCGCCTTTGCATTTTTCTCCCTCCTCGGTGGCATAGCTACCAATATTCCAATGCTGTTGGCGGCGCGGGGATTGATGGGGATCGGTAGTGCCCTTATGTGGCCGGCAATCCTGGGGCTGATCTACGGGATGTTACCGGAGGACCGCTCGGGCTTTGCCGGGGGTTTGGTGATGGGCATGTGTGCCGCTGCGAATGCAATTGGTCCGGTATTGGGGGGCATTCTTACAGACTTATTGAGCTGGCGCTGGATTTTCTTTATCAACTTGCCGGTGGCTGCATTGGCATTTTGGGTCTGCTGGAAGGTTATCCCGGATGACACACCGGAAAATGTCACTGAGCGTATTGATTACGGTGGTGTAATCACCCTGACCACATCGCTGTTTTGCCTTCTGCTGGCGCTGGATTTAGTCGTGGATATCGGCTTTAAGAGCCCGGTGATTATTGTCTTGGCACTAGCCACCTTACTGTTTATGGGGGCGTTTATCCTGGTTGAGCGCCATGTGGGCAGAGATGCGTTAATTCCCGTAGATGTAGCAACGAATCACGGTTTCTTTGCCGCAGGTATAGCTACCTTGTTGCTGTCTGTGGTGTTCTTTGCCGCCCTTGTATACGTTCCCCAATACTTGAGTAAGGTCCATAATCACTCGGCGATGTATTCGGGAATGGGGCTACTTCCTATGATGGTCTCATTTGGTTTGGTGTCTTTTATTGCCGGTGGGCTCTACGAAACGCTCGGTGCAAAAACGATTGTCTCAGCGGGCACCATTGCCATGTGTATCGGTATGTTTATGCTTTCTCATTTGCATAAAGAAACAACTTTTTTGCAAATGGTACCGGGACTGGTGGTTCTCGGGGCGGGTATTGGCCTGTTTTACTCTGCTATTACTACTGCCGCAATTACGGTTGTAGCGCCGGAGCGAGCGAGCTTGGCGGGAGCAATTCTCTATATGTTCCAGATTGGTGGGGGAGCAATAGGCTTGGGTATGAATACCACAATTGTGGCAATGGCTCCCGATATCTCTACGGGGATTGATCGCGCTTTTACGGTTAATGCCTATCTGGCGATGGTGGGGCTGGTAGTGTGCCTTTTGTTTGTTTCAGGGAAGCCAGCAGATAAGGCTCCCCTGTCTGAGAAATGATTTATTGCTCGCTTAAATTTCTATTGCCTAATTCTGCAAAATTTACGTTCGTGATGATGCCATCAGTATTGTAACTGAGAATCAATACTTTTTGATAAGAGGCCGGTTGGAAAATAGCCTTATTGGTTTGGCTATACATATATACTTTGGCTTTCTCGGATTTATTGCTAATCAGTGGATACTGATATTCGCCGGAGGGTTTGCCCAATAAATCCAGAGCTTCGAGAATACTGGTTTGGCCTTCGCTGATAAGTGGTACTTTTGACTCATCAAAATCGGTGGAATCTTCAGCGAGAGAGCTGACAAAATCCTGCCCAACCAATTTATCGTTATAAAAGTAGAAACCCTGGTTACGGGTACCGCTAATATTTTCGCTAACCGCCTTTTTGCCAGTAGTGGGGTAAGCATAAGCGAGTGTTAAAATTTGTTGGTTGTTTTTTACAAACATGCCTTTTTCATAAGGCTTACCGAGCTTCTCTTTAATGGATTGCTCAGTATCTACGCCTAACGCTATCTCTTTTTCTCCCAGGGGTTTTGTGCCAATGCCGGTACATCCGGATAGCACAAATAGGGAAAAAATAACCGTTACCAGTCCTTTCACTACAACCTCCTGCACTGTATCTTCCAGGTTCCCTGTGGCCTGAAATATTCGGCGCATCCTACAATTCGCATGTTTTAATTGCCAGTGATTTATAAAGATGATCGATGACCCGAGATTACACTGCTGTAGCATGAATTGAGTGGGTATAGAGAAGTGCGCGAATTTAGGCATGTCGTGCGCTTTTAGAAAATACAGCGTAGTGAATGACAGCAGAATAAGAGCTCAGTTCCTGATACTGCCCCATCATTCCATTATTTTTTTAAATAAAATTGATAGGCATTTTTTACCAGGACATTTTCTGCTTGTGCTTCATCGAGAGTGTCGCGAATTAACAAAATATCTTCAGGTTTGAAGGGGCGAGGTGCCCTGGTAGAGGGAAGATCGGAGCCAAACATCAGGCAATGTGGGTTGGCCTGATAGAGGTCGACAATTGCCGCTGCGGGGTCGAAATCCAGGCGGCCAAAGCCGCTCGCTTTTACCTTTACCCCTTTTTCTGCCAGTTTGAGCAAGATGGGAAAACCCTGCTTAGTGATTCCCATGTGATCGATAGATGCGGCTGGTAACGCGATCAATTTATTATAGAGAGGGGTCAATGCAGAGGCTTCAACGTATAGTTCGACATGCCAGCCTGCCAAGTCAAAAACTCGCCGGGCAAGAGTATCGATAAAATCGATCTGTTCCGAGCCGCCCCGTACCAAATTAAAGCGCAGGGCTCTGACTCCATGCTTGTGGAGTGACAAAATGGTGGTGTCGGGAGTATTGGCGGATAGCTGTGTAACCCCAACATAGCTTTTGCCCAGCTTTTCCAGGGCATCAATAAGGTAGGTTTGATCCAGCTTCTGGAATGAGCCGGAAACTACAGCTCCCCCCACTAGCTGGTAGTTTTGTAACTTGAGTAGATAGTCATCCACGGTAAATGTTGGCGGCAAGTAGCCGTGATTTGGGAATAGGGGGAACTTGGGATTTATGATGTGGAAGTGACTATCAAATAGTCTCTGTTTTTGCTTTTCCATAGTCAGATACACCGTGCTCGCTTAGATTTCCTGGATGACTCTCACTCGATCTGCAAGAGCGCGCTGTGAGACGGGAATGTCCGGGGCGAATAGCTCCCAAGAGTGAATCACGCCAGGTCGAACGTGGAGCTCCGTGCTAACACCGGCATCGGTGAGTAATTGGGCGTATTGCATGTCCTCATCGCGAAAAATATCTAGTTCGCCAACATCGATAAATGCTGGCGGTAGACCCTTGGCATTTTGCAGGCGGGCAGGGGCAGCATGAGGACTGACCGCAGGGCTGCCCACTTGATTACCCAGGTAAGCGGTCCAGCCGGTGAGATTATCTTCATAGGTCCAGATAATAAATGGCAATAACTCGGGATCGGGAGTAACCGTCCTGTCGTCCAGCATTGGGTATAACAATATCTGCCGTGCCAGGGACGGGCCTTTTTTGTCACGGGCGACAATTGTCAGGGCTGCAGCCAGCCCCCCTCCGGCACTATCTCCCATGATGCCAATTCGCGAGGGATCAATGGAGAGTTCCTGTGAGTGCTGCACCAGCCAAATGAATGCCCGATAGCAATCATCAATCGGTATAGGGTAGGGGAACTCTGGAGCTTTTCGGTAATTTACTGATAAAAATGGCACGCCGCTGGCAGCTACGTATTTGGCGATGACCAAGTCGTACCGTGAGATATCGTGGCAGATGAGCCCACCGCCATGAATGTAGAGAATGGCGGAGCCTGGCTTGCTATTCTCCTTTTGGTACCAGCGTAACTGGATCTCCTCTTGGTCTGAACTCTTTAGGGTAAAGTCCCGAAAGGAAACATCTGATGGAAAACTGCGACCCTGAAATAGTGCTTGGGTGACCACGGCTCCATTCTTACGGCGAGTATCCACATCCCCAATAGGCGCTTCTGCCAAGGTATCCAGCAAGTCGCCAAACTTGCCAAGGGCGCTTGAAAAGTCCGGGTCCAGGGAAAAGCTCATTGACGAGTATCCTTATCGGAGTTCCTATCAGCTAGTGGTCCATAGCTAGATATGGACCTTTGCTAAATGTGGACCTTCGGCAGCGAAATGCCAGTACTTTTAGCTGGGTTCTACGACACCGCTTTCAGCCACCAAGGTCTGAATAGATGTTGTCGAAGCTGACTGCACCTCTGATTTGTTCTCGCTGTACCGCTCGGTCAGATAGTTACCCTGGCCACGCAACAAAATGGTGGTTTTTACCAGCTCTTCCAGAACGTCAATCACCCGGTCCCGGAATGGGGAATCTTTGAGGTGCCCTTGTTCATCGAATTCCTGCCAGGCCTTGGCAATAGAGGATTGGTTGGGAATCGTAAACATGCGCATCCAGCGGCCGAGAACCCTCAAATTGTTGACGGTATTGAATGACTGTGAGCCACCGGAAATCTGCATGACCGCCAGGGTTTTTCCCTGGGTTGCCCGGCTTGCAGATTGGTCCAGTGGTAGCCAGTCGATCTGATTCTTGAAAACAGCCGAGACATTTCCGTGTATTTCCGGGCTAATCCACACTTGACCCTGGCTCCAGGCAGACCACTCGCGCAGTTGCTGCACCTTGGGGTGATCCTGGCTGGTGCCGTCGTAAAGAGGGAGGTCGACAGGGTCAAACAAGCGAACCTCAGCACCAAAATGCTGCAATATTTCAACAACCTGGTTGGCCAATAGACGCGAAAATGAGTTGGGTCTCAGGGATCCGTACAACACCAGAATCCTGGTAGGGTCACCATTGGGAGGGGAGTCCACCAGGCGATTAAGAATATTGATGGGGGTGTGATTCGGTAGCATCATGAGTTACCTCAAAATTTCTATATTTCTATAATAATCGAAATATTAGGTAAAGCAAAGGTGCATCAGTCTCAGTCGGGCCTTTCTGAATCCGCTTGGAACCGGCTAGTCGAATAACGGGTTCACAGGGAGTCAAAATACTGAGCCAGCATCGAGACTTAGGCTTCCTTTAGTTTCTCCAACACTGGAGGAGATAGCGCAAACGGAAAGAGAGTCCAGCAGAGGTTGCTCCCAATTATTAGATGGAGTGGGTACGTTTAAATGCCTCCCTGATGGACTACTTCAATATTGAATCCCTCTGATTGGCTAGGTTCTTCAAAGTACTTATTAACTTGTTTGAAGGTCTCAGGGGTATCAAAGGCGGCTCGTTCCGGATGTGATTTTTGCCTTTGGGCGATTTGCCGTAAACATAATTTATCATCGGCTTTAAGATAGATTAATTGATGGGGAAAGAGGTTATCCAGAAATATCTCTTTGAACCAGGATCTTTGTTTTCTTGTATTGCCGGGAAAATCCAGTACTACCGAGATGCCACTCCTTAAAATATCCTGAGTATGTGACTTGATCATTGGTTTTAATCTTGCAGAATACTCTATGTAAGTGGAGAGCGAAGAGATCTCATGGGGATATAAATTAGATAGCCACTCATCTTCGGAAATAAGAATAGCTCCTGTAGTTTGTGCTATCTCCACAGCTTTTGTACTTTTTCCTGCGCCCATCTTTCCACAAAATAGAAAGAGCATTCCGTTTTTTTTCACAGTTCTTCCCGTTAATCCGATTAGAGAAAATTTCGACTATGGGAAAATAATGCCTGAAACTTTATGCTTGGTAAATAGTGGCAAAGGGAGCTCATGAAGTGGCGATTTAGCCAAGTATCAGGGAAATACCAGACTTGCGGTGGCCGAATATGCTTGAGGCCATCTAGATGGCTAGTATTTAAGTCGTGGGAATCTTTACTGTCTTAGATGCTTATATTCAGCCCAAAGGTGAGCCTGATATAGGTATTTCGTCTCTATGCAACAAGATACCGATTAACTGCGGCATTTGACAAACACCATTGAGTTTAACCAGCTTTGATCCGCATCAAAATCTTTTATCAGGGGGGCTTCAGTAACGCCTGTAAATTTTCTTAACCCATGGGAAATCATATAGCTTGGTATATAGGATGGCGGCTTTGCGGCTGTCAAATAGTTACAAACTTCCAGCTTCCTTGCGCCGCCCTGATCAAGAGAGTTAATGCTGGCGAATAGTTTTTTTCGATCTCCCTCTGGCATCGAATTAAATTTTTTATTGAAAATCACTCTTAATACATTGTGCCCGGTTTTGTCGCTAACCCTCTGTGTGTCGAAATAAGCAAAGGCACTGGCAACCATTAACAACTCAGCTGCCTCATCAAATTTGGATTGTTCGGTACATGTTTTGGCGGCAGCAGTAATATCTGTCGGTGTATGGGTAGATAGTACTGATGTGGCACTGATACATCCGAGAGGCGAAGTGGCTTGACTGTCCTTACTGACATAGTTGTTGGCCTGCGCGCCTACAACAAATGCGGCGAGTAGAAGAGCAAGAATTGGAGGCAGGATTTTGCTCATGATTCAAATTTCCTTTCCTAAGTGCCTCCTTAATCATAGACGCCGAAGTACCAGTATTATCTCAAGTACTTGAGAAATTTATTCGCCAGTTGGAGTGGGTTTTAGTGAAATTTGTTTAAAAATATGAATTGGAGATGTCCAGGGCTAATCTCCTGCCAATAGGGGAAGAAGTGTGCTTTCATGCCGTTGAAGTACAGGAGGCTTCAGTTAAAGCGTGCCGCTTGCAATTCTCTGGTGCTAAGCGGCACCTAGTAGCCATCAGCTCTTACAGAGTCGGATTTGTCGCAATTGCTATTAAGTTAGTTGAGAAATTACTCTGTGTTGGGTTGTGATTCCTGAGAAGCTTGGAATAGTGATTTTATCAGATTCTTGGTGATTTCTTTTTGGTGTTCAGCTCTCAGGTTCTTCATGTACGCAGACTCGTCGGGAACAACTATTTCAGGCAGTATTTCTTTCACTGCTGAGTCGCCATTCCATTCTACGGTCGCTCTGCTGTCGAAGCTGGTTCTGAACTTAATATATTTATCCTTATCGACAAATACATAGCTATTTGAGAAGTATTCAGCATCGTTTCTATTGGTAAGTGTGAAAGATGACTTTTTTCCAGAATATAGCTTTTCACCGATTTTAAAACTGAAGTTTTCAATAGTCTCTGGTGATCTTGACTTGTAATGCCCTTGCTCTATAGCAAAGTCAACTTCATCTATAATATCGCCCATTTCAATGGAGATGATTTCATCTGTATTTTCCCATGTGATGCTATCGATAGGGTATACATAGACATTGATAATATCGGTAGGATACTGCTTATTATCGTACTTTAGGGCAATTCCCAGCATGGGTTCATCGAAGGTGCTGCTTTCGGTGAGTACAAAGTTATCTGTTTCTTCTGGGGTGATCAGGTCTTGCTGATAATTGCTTGCATTTTGCGGTCGCATAGATCCACATGAGGCAATAAGAATACTACTCAGTATGATAAGTGCCTTGCTTTTCATTCTCTCTCCTTGATAAGGCTGCTTTCCTGGGGCGGAAATTATAAGTTTCTATTTGTTCTATGAATGTAATCTTTCAATAAGCCTACCACTCCTTGGGTGCTCAATTCATTGTTTGGTAAGTATAAATATCTAAGTTGTACTCTTCTTATATCCTGAATCCGGCTTAGCTTTAAATCAACTCTACGCCTTAAGGAGAAGATTTCTTGTCGTCTATTTTTTTATCGATGTTAGCTGAAGAGTGTGATGTCGACTCTTTTAAGGCTTGTCCCAATTATATTTTGAAACTATCAATAATCTGAAAAGATGAATTAGATGCCCAAACTCTGCTCCTAAGCCAGAAGATTTAGCGTGCGTGATATTACTTCCAAGATTGTGATTGAACCCTAAATACTGGAGGGACATTTGGCCTGTCATTTATGTTGGCCCTGTTACAAATGGGCAGATGTTTACATAACTACCTTAAGCTCGTAACTGATTGGTCATGCTCTGTAGCTACTATTTTGCGCCCCCCGCTAGCGGATAGTTTTATGAATGTTTAATTCGGAGATGGATGTTTGTCAGTACTGAAAAGTGCGCAAATTATGAAAATGTAAAGTAGGGTAAATGACTAAAATTGACCAGTCAGTACTGTTGTAATTTAGCGGTTCATGACAGGCGTGTACGCTTGTTCCAATTGGTCAATTCAACTGAGGGGAAATACTTACTGGGATTTTTATTTTAGCGGTAACTATCAGGATACTTATCAGGAAAAGAATAATGCATAAAACAATTGGTTTGGTATCAAGTTTGCTTTTGAGTTTTTCGATGTCTGTTGTCGGCGAAATTGATGCTAGCGATGATAAAGTGAAGCGCCTGGATTTACAGGGGCAGATTGATACAAAGGCTCCCTTATCAAAGACCTTGTGGGCGGGAGCGCATAATGCCTATGCATCCTATCAGTGGGATCAGGGTGTATATACCGATGTAAACCAGTGGTACGCGCCGGAGAAATTATTCAGTCGGGGAATACGTCTGGTCGAATATGATACTTACCCCGCTTCCAATTTCAGCTCAACACCGCACCTGTGTCATATGGGCCTGGAAGAGGCCACTATGTGTATTTATATGTTTGGTACAGCTGCAACGCTGGGGGATGGGCTGGATGAGATTAAGGATTTTCTTGAAGATAATAACGATGAAGTCATATTCCTAAAGTTTGAGGCTTACGATTCTGATTACCACCAGAACTTCCGCAATAAGATTGGTGAGAAAATTGAAAGCAGGTTGGGGGATCTGGTATTTAAGCCTACCGACTGGGGCTATACAGAAGATGATTGCGCCTCCCTGCCGGCGCAAACACTGACTAAACAGGATGTGTTGGATGCGGGACGCAACGTTATCCTATTTATTCAGGTGCCCAGAGAGTATCCGCACACTGGTGATAACAATCTGTGTGATTACCATGACGAGGCAAACACATCGAAATTCAGACGCAATGTCTGGATCGGTGTGGATGAGATGGATGCATCTGGAAACCTCACTTCCAATGAGCCACTTGCACAAAATTCCAGCCAGTTAACAGCAGATATCGACGGTAATGCTAGCGCAACCAGCCACTACAACAATGGGAATTTAAGTGTCGCCCTGGATGCAACAACGGAATATAACAAGGATGACATCAAGTATTCAGGCAGTGAGATCCTGGAGAAAGCAGTATCTGGGTATAACATGCTTGAGTTGGCGCTGGTGGAGGCCAATGCGACCACTATAGGTGCTTCTAAAGCACCCCAGATTGAAGATTTTACGTGGTCTTGGCGGAATGACTCTCCCAGTGGTAACAATAGTTGCGCCTGGTTAAGTAATGACGGTGAAATTCGCGACTATAGCTGTAGTACGGAGCGAGTGTTTGCCTGTGTAGACGATGAGCGAAACTGGCACATCAGCAGTGCATCGGGAGCCTGGAGTGAAGGTTATTCCGCCTGTGAAGCCGATGGCTATCGCTATGGAATGCCTTATAACGCTTTGGAAAATGCCGCTCTCTATGCCAAGAGGAATTCAGAAGGTGTAACTACCTCGGTTTGGGTGAATTACTACGAACCATTTGATGGGTTCTGGATCGCCAACCAAGATAGTTACTCGGATTTTGGCTACATCAAAAAAGATGCCGTGGGTGGTACCGGAGGTGATGCGTTTGATTCAATTGACCTGGTAAAACGCAAACTGCTCGGCAGCGGCACTATGAATCTGAAATCTGTCCAGATTCGTTCCGGTGGCCGAATTGATGGTTTTAAAGCTTGCTATGAATTTAAGCAATCCCTAAGTCATGCCACAGCCAGTGATCATGAATACTGTATTGAATATGGTGATGGAGATGGGGGCTCGATGGGGAGTGTACTGAGTTTCAACTCCGCCAGCAGCGAGTATTTGGATGACGTTAAAATTTGTGTCGACGATGAAAAGCATGAAACGGGTAGTGTTTACTACCTTAAATTGACGTCGAGCAATGGCTCATCTATTTCCGGGGGGACTCAGCAGGGGACTTGTACAACTTATTCTTCCACTTCATCCCAGCAAATTTTTGCTTTCCACGGGCGCCACGGTGATGAAATCGATGCTTTGGGCGTGCACAAGTTGTCCAACAGCTTGGTAAATCCAGGGTACTACGCAACCGAGTGGCTGGACCTGGATGATCCCTCCTCAGGTGGCATTGATTATGAGAGCTTTAACGAACACAAGTCAGCAGGAAATATCAGCAATAGCTGTGCTGTCAGTGATGTTGCTGGTATTGAGGCAAGGGTTGTTGATACGAAGTTGGATTATTCCTTAACCGGCGAAAGCATGCATATAGGCGATATCGGCACTAATTACCGCTTCTTTTGTGCAACAGAGGATTGTAGTGACTACGAAGTAAAGTATTTCTTCTCTAACGCAGCCTGCCTACCTTAACGACTCACAATATCCCGGCGGTGAATATGCTGCCGGGATTCCTTTTACTACTCACTCACTAAAGGAAGCTCTCTCGGCTGAATACGGGGATTTCGCCTATAGTCGAACTCAAGCAATGTGCGGTATCAATCGGCAGAGCGAAGCCCATGAAATATGACGAGATACATGAGGATCATGCTGATCCCCTGATCAACCAATTACATCGAGCAATAAAATATGCCGTTAAATTTCTCGCCATTCTTATGGTGTTGGTCATATTCTGGACCATTGCGGATGTCGTCTATGTGCTTTATGAAAGGCTTATGGAGACGCCATTCCTATTGCTGGATATGGAAGATATCCTCGAGACTTTTGGGGCCTTTCTCGCCGTTCTTATTGCCATTGAAATTTTCACCAATATCCGACTCTACCTGGGTACAAATGTGATACCGGTACAATTGGTATTGGCTACAGCCTTAATGGCTGTAGCTCGGAAGGTTATTGTGCTCGACTTGAAATTTGTTAATGCGGAGCAAATAGTCGGTATTGCCCTGGTGACTATCGCCCTGGGAGTTTCCTACTGGCTGGTGAGGGAGAAAAGCAATAAACCTGGTTAGTACTTGTGATTTTTTGTCCTTGATAATGCTCACTTTATGATTTTATTTTTTGTATTTATACAGTTGGCCAAAATAGAATCATATCGTTAACTGCATTAATAGCTACTTACAATGGTTAGCCCGAACTAAGAGAGCTGGGCATTTGGCTGAGTGCCAAACCCACGATAAACCTTATTAATGAATAGGTCTTTCTGCTTCAACCGCACGAGGTGGTTGCAGGTTGTTACTGCGAAAGGTAGCTGCACTAATCCTTGCTTCTGGCCAATGGGAACTAGTGCCATTAGTGGGTTTCGTTTATAGCTTTTGGTACTTTTTCCTTTTCTATTTCTGGCGATGGCCTTTGCCAGGTATTCACCTTGCTGAGAGGCGAGGTAGCCCAGTTTGGCCTCACCAATATCGGCAATGTCTCCGAGTGCATACAAGCTTGGTTCGTCAATAACTTGAAGTCTGTTATCGACTTTCACAAATCCCTGCTCATTAAGGATATGCGCTAAGTGCGGTTTTAGGTAATCATTGTTGGGCAGCGCACCAATTGCTTCAAAAACCAGGTCTGCATCGCTGGCTTGGCCATTGTTGAGATTTATATAGCGGCCATTTTGATTTTGGTAGCGGCTGTTAAACTGAATTTCTACACCTAAATTCTCTAATTGTCTCTGGGCTTTGATCTGTGCTTTAGGCTTGAAGTTGTCCAATAAGACCTCTTTATTGTGTGTCAGAATTACGTGAGTGCTCGGCATAGCGTGCGCGATCTCTCCTGCCAATTCGACACCAACGACCCCTCCACCTATCACCATGACTTTCCTTGCTTGTTTCAGTCGCTGATGCTCGTTCAACAGTTCTTGGTTCCGAGATTGAATATCCATTGCGCAAAGGGATTTGGCCATTGGCATACTCGGATATCGGGTGCCGGAGGCGAGTATGGCACTGTTGAAATGTAACTCTGTTCCATCTGCCAAACGCGCTGATTTCGCAGACATTTCCATTACATCCCCCTGGATGAAGCGGCCATAGAAAAAATCCCGATAGTACTTGCGCGCTTGATTCCCGGTACTGGATGGATCGGTTACATTGCGCAAGGTGGCAAAAGTGACTTCAAAATAATCTTTTTTGTCTACCAGAATGGTATGGAGCCCATGTCTTTCCAGTGCTTGCGCGACAGACACACCGGCGAAACCACCGCCTACTATCAATACTTCCGCTTTAATTACCATATTTTTCAACCATTAGAGGGTGTACAGGTCATTTGAATCCATTTTATGGTGTAGCGAATATGCTGTGAATGTGTGATTATGAGACTCTGATGTGCATATTTGCACATGTTGAGCATGGGGGGCTTGAGGTAAATAATGGATAAATGGACTGAGTTAAGGACCGCTTATAAGCTGGCCAAGCTGGGCACTCTGAGTGCAACGGCCCAGGAGATTGGTATTCATAGGTCCACCGTGATGCGCCATATTAATGTACTGGAGGAGAGCCTTGGGGTTGTACTATTTCAGCGCAATGACAAAGGCTATATTCCAACGGAGGCGGGGCTGGAGGTTATGCGACTGGGGGAGGTGACGGACAGCCATTTTTCCCAGTTGTCCTCGCGGTTACAAAGCAAAGAGCAGAATTTGCAAGGCAACCTCACCATCACCTCTGTCGGCGAAATGGTAGACCTGTTGATGCCGCTCATTAGGCAGTACCAGACCCAGCACCCAGGGATGCTCGTAAATTTAATCGGGGACCTGCGCAATTTTAACCTGGAGTACGGTGAAGCTGATATTGCGATTCGTGTCGGCGAGAAACCAACGACACCCGATAATATCGTGCTGCCATTTTTCACTACAGAATTCGTTTTCTATGCACACAAATCCTATATTGAAGAGTATGGGCTTCCCGATAAAAGTAATCTCCAAGAGCACAGGTTTCTGGCTCTAGGTGATCGCCCGTTACACTTTGGCTGGAATGAATGGATTTATAATCATATTCCCGATCAAAAGATTGTGCTGACTGCTTCCAGTCAGCAAATTCTTAACCAGGCAGTGCTTTCAGGCTGCGGTATTGGCGCCATGCCGAGAATCCTGGCTAAAAAATTTGAAGACATTATTGAGATTCCTACGCCTGAAAGCTGGCAAGTCTCAACTTGGATACTTGTTCATCGCGATATGTTTAACATGCCAAAAATCCGTGAGTTTCTTAGCATCTTAAAGCTCTGGCGAAAATGAACAATACCAAGCGCCAGCCCAGAGAAAATCATAATAGCGGCCATTAACTTTTCGGGGCCAATCGATTCACCAGTTAATAACCAGCTGAAAAAGAGTCCAAAAACGGGGCAGAGTAAACCTAAAGGTGCAACAGTAGACAGCGGGTACTTAACGATTAACCGGTTCCAGAACCAGTATCCCAGCAGAGTGGTTGGGTAGGCCTGAAATAATATGGAGAAAATCAACTTTCCACTAAGGTTGTTTTGAATTTCATAAAATACATCCGCACCATCTTGAATATAGGTAGCAGCGAACAGTGGTAACGGTGCAAATAATAGCCCCCAGACAATAAAGCTAAATACTTGCTGTGTGCCACTGGCCTTTACAATGAGCCCACTGATGCTCCAGCTGGTAGCCGCTATTAAGATAAGTGCAATACTGATCAGGGGCACAGTGCCATCTTCAACCATCAAACTTAGCAGCAGCCCTCCCAAGGCAAGTAGAGCCCCAAGAGCTTTCTGCGGGATAATCTTTTCTTTCAGGAATACCCAGCCGAATAGTAAGCTAATCGCAACATTTACTTGCAAAAGAAGTGAGGCCATTCCCGCAGAGAGTCCGCTAGAGATTGCCCAGGTGGCCATCCCCCAAACCCCACAGCCAAAAGTCAGGCTGTAGGCCAGAACGTACTTCCAGCTGACTGTCGGCCTGGAAACGAAAAGCACTGCCGGAAAGGCGGCCAAAGAAAAGCGTAAAGCCACCAGAAGGAGTGGGTCCAGATCTTCCGTTCCCATCTGAATAACAATGAAGTTGAATCCCCACATTGCCATTAGTAGCACACCAAGTAATAAATCCGAGTACCGCATCAGCCCCTCCAATTTGTCTCGGGGCTAACTATCCAAGAAATGAAAAAAGGTATACAGATGCAATTTTTGTATAAAATAGGTATACAGTTTGGGCGGAGACGGAATCGGAGAGGGGATAGGTGCGGTATAAAGAGCTTGCCGAACGCTGTATTGAGGATATTCAGTCAGGGAGAATACCAAGCGGTCATAAACTACCGTCCCTCAGGCGGTTCGCTGCACAAAACGAAGTGAGCCTGACAACAGCCCAAAGCACCTACTACTTGCTGGAGGAGCTGGGCTGGGCGAAGGTTCGACCGCAATCTGGATTCTTTGCCTCAGTTCCTCCCAGCAGTAACCCGCCTCCCATAATGCCCGCATTTACCTGCCGAACAACAGATCCAGTAAGTCACGATTACTATTTCCGTGGGTTGGGAACAGGGCCATTGGGTGTTGCGTCTTTATCCCCAGATCTATTGCCGTTGGATTCCCTGGAGCGCAGTATGCGGCGGGCAACCCGAGAGGCTGGCGCCAGTATGCATGGCTATCCGGTTTCCTCAGGGGAGCCGCTTTTGCGCAGTGCGCTTAGCGCACACTTTGCCAGTTATGATTTGCATTTCTCTGCCAATGAATTAGTAGTGACGAATGGTTGTATGGATGCCGTCCGCACAGCGATTGCCATTACGACTAAGCCCGGTGAAGCGGTTGCGATCAGTTCTCCTTGTTACAACGGTCTTCTTAATCTGTTGGCTTTGATGGGGCGAAAAGTTGTTGAGATACCGACTGTTGAAAACGGCTTAGACCTTGCACAGCTAGAGCGCTATATGCAGCAGGGATTGGTCCAAGCGGGTCTTTTTAGCAGCAGTCATATGAATCCTACGGGCGTGTCCCTGAGTTCAGAGCAGAAAGAGAACCTGGCCGCACTGGCTGGTAAATATCGGGTTCCAATTATCGAGGATGATGTGTATTTGGAACTCGGATTTCAAAGAAGTCTGCCCATGCCCGTTCGCTACTGGGACCGGAGCGGGTATGTGCTTTGGTGTGGCTCTATCTCCAAGACATTAAGCGCAGGCTATCGACTGGGGTGGTGCTTACCAGGAAGGTATCGAAAACAATATGAACGCTATCTATTTACCGAAAGTTTCGGTGTGAACTTGCCCGTCCAATTAGCGGTAGCTGATTTCATCGGTACCAATCAATACTCCCGTCATGTGCAGGGGCTCAGGCAAAAGCTTGCCTTCCAGGTCGCATCCTATCGCAACTACTTAAGTTCAAACTTGCCCGATGAATCGCGCATCAGTGATCCCCATGGAGGAATGGTGATTTGGTTGCAGATCCCAGGGTTGGATAGCCGGAGTCTTTGCCGTATGGCTTCCGAAGAAAATATAGCCTTGTTGGGCGGTGCAGATTTTAGCACGCTTGATCTCTACGGTGATTGTGTGCGGGTGAATTGTGGTTGGCCGCTTGAAGGTAAAGATGGAGGGAAGGCTGAGGCCGGATTTCAGTTGGAACGTTTTATCGAGTTAACTCACTCATGCCGATAATTAATATTATTCAGATATTCACAACCTTGGAAGAAGGTACCTGAACTTTCATATCGTTACACCGCTTTTGATAGTTATTTTTCCTCTGCTAGAATCCGCGTCCCTTTTAGGATGATTGTTCACGGAGGACATCTCATGAAAACTCTTGCCACTTTTACAGCAGCGATTGCTATTGCCGGTGCGGTTCCCGCTCAAGCAGAACAGACTTTTGAACTGCCTAAGTTTAGTCAGTGTTCTGTAGCAGCTTCTGCAAGCAATACTAATGATCGCGAGGTTTATCGCATCTTTTCAGATTTCTATTATGAAATAGAAGACTCTCGAGAGTATGCAGTTAAGGCTGTGCAATACTGGGCTGAAAGCTTTGCAGAAGACTGTGCCGGGGAGACAACTAAAGTCAGCCTGGATATGGTTCAGTGTGATAATTTTATTGGCGGTGCACCGGTTTGCAGAATAGAAAGTGATGAAGGTGATTACGTCATTGTGAAAGACTATGTTGATTCAACCAACGTAGTACTCTCTCAACATGATCAACAGAACTGGCCAGGAATACATTCTTCGAATGATCAGGAAACTCTGTGGATGGCCAGACCTGAACTCTGCTATAGCGAGCTTCTGGAAGGGGGTATTGATTCCCAGGCATATTACCTGGATGCCTATAACTATCGCTACTTTGGTGATTACCGCTATGTATTGGCAAGGAGCAGCCGCGATTTAGTGCAAACTCTTGACAGCCAATACAGTCAGTGTGAATACGATACTTCGGGAATTGAAGCCTACAAAATGCAGTGTTCTGAGACTTCCCAGGGGACGAAGGTGTGCGCAACTGCACATACTGGCGCCGGCTATTTCGTATTCGTGAGTGACGATCATCACGGCATGCACGTTATTTTCAACCGCTGGGACTGATTGCTCTATTAGTCCAATTCTAAAGCGCCTCCCTGTAAAGGGAGGCACCTGATTGCGAACCCTAATTAGCTTGCTCTATACAGTGCGCAGAGCTTATTGCCAGCAGGGTCTCGTAAGTAGGCGAGGTAGATTGGGCCTACGGCGCTATCCCGCACGCCTGGGGGCTCTTCGCAGCTGGTACCACCGTTGGCAATACCCGCAGCATGCCAGGCATCAACTTCTTCAGAACTGTTTACTGTAAAGCCAATAGTGCTGCCGTTGCCATGGCTTGCGGGCTCCCCATTGATGGGTTTGGTGATGGCAAAAATACCGTTGTCATTAAAATAGAAGCAGCGGCCACGATCATCAATAGTGCCGGGTTTGTAACCCAATATTCCAAAAGTGGAATCGTAAAATACCTTTGATTCCTCGATATCGTTGGCCCCGACCATAATATGACTAAACATTGATGTCACCTTAAATTAATTTTAGGGTAGTTGTGCGTGAAAGATTGTATACCAATACTATTAAACATCAATGAATAATCATTCACTCATTGCCTAATAGAATTGTTCGTATATCCGTTACCTCCAGGCTGTACCTCTCAGGGTGTGTGGACTGGTGCAGCTTTCTATCTATTGCGGTTTATATATGAGATGCCTCACAGATATATTAAATATTGTGCGATTCAATGATTATTAATATTTATTTTAAATTCTGTTGTTGATACTAATGTGGTGGCTAATTCGGGTGATATCGGATTTCTTATCGATATTTTTTTTGCTTGACTGGCTGGTATTTATTTTTTGTTCTGTTTGATAGATTTTATTTTCTGATTTGGTTTATTTTTGTTGTGGTATATAGGTTGATAGTGTGAATTTTAAGGGGTTAAAATTCTGGAGGTTTGATTTGATAAAAAATAATAAACGGTTTTCGCTTAAAGGTTTACTTTGGGTGTAAATTGCGCCAATTATTTCATTAAAAAATTTAATTTTATGGTCAGGTTAAGCTGTCGGCCGTATTTTTTAGGGATAAAAAATGAAGCGTCGAGATCTATTGAAGGCTGCAGGTGTAATGTCTGCATCACCGCTTATGGGAGTGGCATCAGCTAAGGCTGGAACAAGTAATGCTTTGGATGGCTCTAGTTTCCCAGAGTCAATAATGGTTGGTGATCTATCAGATTCCTCCGGAGTGCTCAGTGTAATACATGGAATCTTACCTGATGATGTTATTGGCCATCTTCTTATGGCTGAGGGTATTCCTCTGGCGTCCAACCATCTTACACCTAATGGAAAGGGAGCTTTGACCCGGCTCGACTTTACTGGGCGGAGCAATAACAGTGAAGTTCCCTATACCCGAAAAATGATACGTACCGCGTCTGCGATAATGCAGGAGCAGGATTTAACAGGTTTTGATAAATTCAATTTGTTAGGTGGGACAATATACTCAAGCCCGAATCTGGGATTTATGAACTACTGCAATACGGCCCCCAACTACATGGGAGATAACCGTTTTGCAATGAGCTATGAAGGGGGTATGCCCTATGAGTTTGATGCTACAACTCTAGAGATGGTAACCCCTATTGGAGAAGTGGATGAATGGAAATCGAGCTTACCTCCGCTGCTTGAAAATCTAACCCCAGAAAAGTGGCTATTTCCCCAGGTTCGGACCACCGGTCACCCTTTCTTTGATCTGGAAACAGGTAACTGTATCACCATCAACTATGGTGGAAATATTGGTGATTCTGGTAGCTCAGGATTTATTCGATTAATTCGCTGGGATCGAGAGGGTACATTTGAAAGTTGGAACATTCGGGATCGTCAGGGTAACAACGCCTATATTGCTGCAAGCTCACACTCTCTTGGCGTAACGCGAAATCATATCATTGTCTTTGAAACTGCAGCGAGAGTTGAATCTACCCGAATTATTGGAACAAGAATAGTTCTGCCTCAAGAACACCGGACCCGGTGTTGGGTTATTCGGAAGGCCGATATGGTGCCGGGTGCTGATACTATTATCGCAGATTACCTGGAGCTCGGCTTTGATACGTCGGACATTGTCTGCAACTACGATGACAATGCGGGTGAGATTACCCTGTATGGCCAATATATGGGGGCAATGGATAAATCTGAGCAGTTATTCCGCTTTGAAATCCTGCAGAAGGGAGGTTTGGTGCCCAAGTGGTTGTCCGGATTCCCTGCAGCACCGCTGGATGTTGGAGGTTTGGTACGTGCCCGGATTCGAGTCAACTCAAATTCAGCTATTGAGATAAAAGAAGATTACCGGGTTATTCGGGATGATGCGCTTTCCTGGGATATGAATGATCCGGCTTACCGTGGGCACTTCCAGTTCCCTGATACCTTTGAGCACCTTTATTGGGCTGCTGTGGGTTACAGGCCTGACCATATATCTATGCGGGTTTCCTGGGCATATCGCGATTATCCTGAGCGCCACTACGGCTATTGGAATATGCCTGAAGAAAGTCGTCCCTCTGCCTTGATTCATATGGACTGCGTCAATATGAAAATTGCGGATGCCTTTCAGTTCCCAGAAGATTGCGTAATGCGTACACCGCAATTTATGGCCCGCCCGGGCTCCACGGCCCAGAACGACGGTTATGTGATTGCAGCAGTTGTACGCAAATATCCAACGACATCCGATTCCAATGGTAAAGAGTTTTGGATTTTTGATGCGGCACGTCTCAGCGGTGGGCCAATTTGTATCCTAGCTAACAGATCACTGGAATTTGCAACCACGAATCATGCACTGTGGGTGCCATCCATTGGTCGTCGCCCTTTATCAGCCTACCGGTCAAATTATGCTGATTTTCTTCGCAGTAAAGCGCCTGATCACAGCAGTAATGTTCGGGACATTATCGAAGGGGAGCTGCTTCCCCGTTTTGGTTGATTTATCCAGTCTACGTTAATGCAATAAAGGGAGTTTAGGTATGTGTGCAGAAATAATAACCAAATCCAAGCATTTATTGAGGTGGTGTAGAAAAGCTCTTTGTATAGCAGGCGTTTTCATGGCTGCTACAAGTGTTGCAGAACAGCTACCGCCGCCAATTGAAGTGCCTGAGGTATTAAAAAACTACCAGGATACACAGGATTGTTTCCCTGGTGTTATCCATGATCCGACCAGTATTGATGAAGTTCAGCAGATAGTACGTGATGCAGCGGATCAAGGCCGTAAAGTGATGACAGGGAGTCGCCGATTCAATAGTCAGATTGATGCGGCCTGTGCAGGAAATGGAGAGGTGCAAATCACTCTGGAAAATATGGATCAGGTCGTTAGCCTGGACAAAGATAACCTGTTGGTTACTGTCCAGGCTGGTATGAGATTCCGGGATTTGACCGCCTATCTTCGAGAGCATGAACTAAGTGTGCCCATGGTGACAGAGCTGGCTATATTCACGATAGGCGGTATGCTGGGAAGCGGTACTCACGGTTCAACTTTTACACAAAAAAGCAGCATGATCTCTGATTATGTCACCGAATTGAAGTTGGTTGATGGCAATGGGGACTTACGAGTAATCAATGGTGAGATGCTCAATGCCGCCAGGGTAAACCTAGGTGTTTTGGGCGTAGTTGTTGAAGTGACCATAGAGGTTGAGCCTGGCTATAAGGTACAAGCAAAAGTAAAGGGGTATCACAGCGATGACGAGCTGGAGGAGGTTGTTCTTGATTTAGCTCGAGATAATCATTCAGCTAATGTTGCCTGGTTCCCGGGATTAGGGCGCTATACTGTAACAACTTACAACAAGGTACCTTTGTCGACTAAGGGTAATGCCTACAATGCTCAGGCAGATGTATCGGACTTTTCCGAATATTTATTCGGACTGATATTTGATAGCCTTCATGAAGCCGATAGTGCCGCATTGCAGTGTTTTGCAGCTTCTCTTCGCCATACTGCTCGCTCCAGTTCCTATTTCAGGGACGTTGATTCAGGCTTGAAAAAGTTTATTAAGCCCACTGGACATGCGGACCTGATGCAACATTTCGTATGTAAAGAGCCAGACAAATGTGTCTGGGATAACCTTCCAATTGCACTTCAGGAAGTCGCGATTCCATTTGAAGAACTGCCCAACTGGATTGCGGATGTCCGCCAGATTATTGCAAATAGTGAAAAAACCTGTTTTCCGCTGAATGGTATTTATTTCCGTTTTGGCAAGGCTTCCGATAGCTATTTAGGGATGACAGCAGGCCGTGACACAGCGTTTGTGGGGATTGAGTATACCCTTCGTCAACGAGGTGAAGCTGTGCCAAAGAACTACTTTGTCAATTTGGAAATTGAGCAGATGTCTCTCCGGAAGTATGGAGCCAGACCTCATTGGGGTAAGAATTCAGTCGCTATTTTTGAGGACATGGCTGAGCGTTTCCCCAAGTGGTCCCAGTTTATGGATGTTAAAGAAGAGTTGGACCCAAACAATATATTTTCCAACCCCTTTTGGAATCGGGTAAGTGGGGCTGATCCTTTGGAAAACTATTTAACCCCTGGCTGCAATCCCGATGGTCAGTGCTATTGTCAAACAGATGAACACTGTGAGGAGGGTGCTAGCTGCCAAGCGGGAGTTTGGTATTCAGACGCAAGGATTTGTAAAGCTGATTAAGCTAAAAAAAAGGGGGGGCACCCCCTCACCTCCGATTAGAGTCTTTTTCTGGAATTATTTGATTGTGGTTAAGCCACAAGCTGTAAACTGCAAATACTAGCTTTACGTTGGTTAGATAGTTGACAGAAATAGGCTTAAATATCTTATTTGTAAAAGATAGCACTACAGGTCCGCTGCTTAGTGAATCGATGTATTGGAATTAGAGTACGAGTTTAGTAAGTTAGAATTTTAATTTGTTGGCATACTCGTCTCAGGTTTTAATTCTCCTACCAGTACCCTAAATGAATCACCTCTCACATAGCTTTATCCTCATAGATTAGTAAGGAGTTAAACGTTATACTGGGAGATTAATTACATTAGTGGATAAAGCTCTGTTGCATCGAATGTGTCTGGTTTCAAGACTATTGAATCCGAGATGTTCAGAGCGTTTTCCAGGACTTGGAGTGATCAGTGACAACTACAGTTGAAAAAAAAGCGACCAATGTACATTGGCATGAGGGTGATGTCACCCGTGAGAACCGAGCGAGCATCCTTGGCCATAAAGGTGTGACCCTTTGGTTCACTGGTCTGTCGGGCTCTGGAAAGAGTACTGTAGCGGTTGCTGTCGAGAGGGCTCTAGCTAGTCGCGGAGTACTGAGCTACCGACTTGATGGAGATAACATTCGCCTGGGTATCAACTCTAACCTTGGCTTCTCAGCTGAGGACCGCCAGGAAAATATCCGCCGTGTAGGCGAAATTTCCAAGTTATTTGCAGATACTGGGGTTGTTGTTCTATCTAGCTTTATTAGTCCGTATCGTGAAGATCGCGACATGGTAAGGAAAATGCACGAGGCTGGCGACCTGCCTTATATGGAAGTGTTCGTAGACTGCCCGCTGAAAGAGGCTGAGGCACGCGACCCCAAAGGCTTGTATAAGAAAGCTCGCGCAGGTGAGATCAAAGGTTTTACCGGTATTGATGATCCCTATGAGGCACCTGTTTCACCGGAGTTGCACCTGAATACTGCTGAAATGACTCTTGAGGAGGAAGTAGAAGTGATTCTCTCCACTCTCCAGGAGAAAGGTATTATCGCTAAAGACTAGTCGGTACTGCTTTCGAAAAGGGGATCATTAGATCCCCTTTTTTTGTTTTTGTCCTAAAGATATTTGCGCTTCTGCGCACCGCTCTACAAGTCCTGCCTCTCTTTAAGTCTTCCTCGGCGCCAACTGCCAGTAGCCTTGGACATCCGTTCATATACTCAAGCAGTACAGAAAGTGATGTTTCCTGTGGAGGCGCTTATGTCCGTTAGGAGAGGCTGGATACTCTCTATTTTGCTCTTAGTGCTAGTGGGCCTGGGGGCAGCAGCTTGGTATGGGTATAACCAGCTGCCAAAAGTCCACGGGAGCGTAAATGCTCCGGTGTTAAAGGTTCCTGAAGGGGTGCTGGACTATCAACCTGCGCCAGCTTATTCCGGCCCTCATCCCCGAATGATGTCCCGCCCGCCTGAATACTTCCCATTTCCTATTGGCTTGGGAGAAGTGGGGCCTGTAGAGACGCTATTCAGTGGTCCAGCCAGGTACCCTTTATATTGCGGGAAAAACAATATTACCAATAAGCAGCCCTTGGTAGACAATCAGGATGGGGAAGGGGTGCCTATCTTTGCTCTAAATGATAAGGGCAGGAAGACAAAAGAGGTTATTGGGTATAGCCGGGATTGCAGCCACGCTACAGAGGTTACCTATTTTTACCGTAGTACCACTGATGGTCAGTTTCACTATATGCATGAGGCCAGAAATGATATCGATAAGATGACGGTAAACGGGAAGCAGGTAGATTTTATTGTTCGTGTAGAGACAGGCACGATCAACCGTCACTTTTATGCAATAGCAGTATTAAGGGGAGAGGGTGAGTCTGCAGGTAGGCCAAGTGGTAGTAACTGGAATAAGCGGCTGATCTATCAGTTTCGTGGTGGCGTAGGCATTGGAGGGCGCCAGGGAAAAATCAACAAAGGAGATATCACCACGCGGCGAATGGATGAGCTTGCGCGCGGTTATGCGATTGTCTATTCGACTGCCAATCAGACTAGAAACCACTATAACATGTGGCTGGCAGAAGACACTGCTCGTAGGGTGAAAAAGCAATTTGTTTCGTTATATGGGGAGCCAATGTACACCGTTGGTATTGGGGGGTCAGGCGGAGCGATCCAGCAGTATCTATTTGCGCAGAATGCACCGGGCCTCTTAGATGCCGCTATCCCCTTGTATTCCTACCCAGATATGGTGTCCCAAACGATCTATGCCTTCGACTGTGAGCCACTGGAGTACTTCTTTGACATTGTGGATAGGCAGAATCAGCGCTGGAAAAAAGCAGAGGAGCGCACGGTTATCCAGGGGTTAGCTGCCAGTGAGAATGGTTCAAGTAAATTTGGAGTGTTGAGCTTTTTTGCTGGGATTTTTGATAGTCGCTACCGAGATAGGATGCAGGGAACTACTGAATGCGTCGAAGGGTGGCGAGGCTTAGTACCGTTGGTTAATAACCCTAACTTTGTTCACTTTGCTAAGAGTTTCGCTGCTGAGGTTGTCCCAAAAGTGCATTGGACGCACTGGGAGGACCTTCGCAAGTTTTATGGTGCAAACGCATCAGGGTACGCAAATAGTTCTTGGGATAATGAGGGGGTTCAGTACGGCCTGAAAGCCCTGGTGAACGGCGAAATCAATATAGATACATTTTTACGAGTCAATGCTGCTGTAGGTGGCTGGAAAGCGCCAGAAGACCAGAGTCAAGAGCAGTTGTGGTTTATGAATGGGAATATGTTTCCGGTTCGCTTGTCCCTTTGGAGCGAGCAAAACCTCAATATGGGAACACTCCAAAAGCCGGCGAAGCGCAGCCGCGCAAGTCTAGAGGCTATTAATGGAATATATCGTTCCGGGCACGTTTTCCTGGGGGATGTAGAGATTCCTATTATTGATTTGCGGCACTACCTCGATAAAGAGCCTGATATGCACCACAGCTCTGCCTCTTTTTCTGCACGCGAGCGTATTCGGCGTGCCCGTGGACATGCGGAGAATCAACTGATTTGGATGAGTGACAAAGGCTACAACCCGCTGCATGAGGCGCTGGATTTAGTTGACCGTTGGATGCAGAGCATCATAGAAAACCCTGGTAAAGGTGTAGTGGAAAACCGCCCGGATGACGCCAATGATCGATGCTTTGACAAGGAAGGAAATTTGCTAGCGTCTGGAGACAAGGTCTGGAATGGCCCCTGGAATAGCCAGGCTCCCGGGAAGTGTATGAGGGTATACCCGATTCATAGTACATCAAGGCAAGTGGCGGGGGCACCGGTGACCGATGATGTCTTTAAGTGCGCTCTACAGCCGGTTGAGCGGGCGCTGGCGAAGGGGATCTACGGTCCATTCACTGAGGAAATTTCCAGTCGTGTGGCAGATCTAAAGAGAATATTTCCTACCGGTGTGTGTAATTACAACGAGCAAGACTTGGCCCGCCCAAAAGAGCAGCTGATACCGAGGGGGATCCCTGTAAAGATAGCTGGGCACCTGCTAGACCCAGACTATCGGCAGGGTAAGGTCTTGCAGGGGGCAAGTACTGAAGAGGCGGAAATAAGGGGGGTCCCTGTCTCATTACCAGACGAATCGGATGGAAATTAATCAGACATGATTATTTGGCGCGAAAATTGTTGACAGAAATCTACAGTCGGGTAATATGCGCCTCGCTCAAGGGGGCACGGCCCCTAAAATAAAGAGCACCGGGTGGTTAGCTCAGTTGGGAGAGCGACGGCCTTACAAGCCGTAGGTCACAGGTTCGACCCCTGTACCACCCACCAACTTCCATAGAGGAAGTTTTCTACCGAGGACCGGTAGTTCAGTTGGTTAGAATGCCGGCCTGTCACGCCGGAGGTCGCGGGTTCGAGTCCCGTCCGGTCCGCCAGACACAAAAAAGCCCTCACATGTGAGGGCTTTTTTGTGTCTGGCTGTTGTTGGTTTAGTGTTATTGCTGAATCTTGTGATTGGCGCAGATTTTTATGGGCAACAGGTTCGTGTAGGGCTTGGGTTAGTGCTCTCTATGTAGGTAGTCCATTCTTCTTGTTTGGCTCAAGCTTTTCTTTCATTTTTTCGAAAAGGCTATGAGCATCATTTCTATCATTTTCGCGAAAGTTTCCGACCTCTATGATGAGGGGTATCCTAGGAATCTCTGGACAACTCTGAAATATCTCCGCGGGTTTTGAATGTCCGTGAGGCTTGTAGGGGCGCGTTTCCCAGGCTTGATGTTTGTATATGTTATGCGATACACAGTTATCATTCTTTTCTAGTTAATAGTCTTGCGTGGTAGCTCAATGCGTTCTGGTTTCTTGTCTTGTTTGAATGTCGATGCTTTTACAAAGGCTGCGTTGGAAGTTCCTTATCAGTTGGTGAGGAGTAATCTATTTCCTGGGATAGAGCTTTGGGTGAGAAGAGATGACCTTCTTGACCCGCTAATCTCTGGTAATAAAGCCTATAAACTTCTTTATAACCTGTTGGAGTTAGAGGCTCGTCAATTGAAGACCGTTGTAACTTGCGGTGGTGCTTGGTCGAATCATGTTCATGCCGTTGCAGCTGCAGGGGCTCGTTTTGGCTTTGATACTGTGGGTGTAATTCGGGGGGAGCGAGCGCGGAACTTAAGTGCAACTTTACAGGATGCAGAGCGCTTTGGAATGAAGTTAATTTTTGTAACCAGAGAGCAATATCGTCGAAGAGGGGATGCAGGCTTCATTAGTGAAATTGGGGTGGACGAGGAGTTGGCGTTATTTGTGCCCGAGGGAGGCTCTAACTATGCAGGCGTGAGGGGGGCAAGGGTTCTAGGTGAAATAATTTTAAAGAGTGCTCCAGTCAGATTTAATCAGGTTTGGACGGCTTGCGGTACTGGAGCGACTTTCGCGGGGCTAGCCTCAGGCCTCAAGGGTATTTCGACAGTGGGTGTTGAAGTGCTAAAGGCGGGAGGCAGTATAGCGAGAGGTGCTGCTATGTGGTTGCCGCAGGAGGGAGAAATCGCACGTCTTAACGCAACTCATGAGGCTCTTGTGGGCGAAGCAGGCAGTATTCATCACTGGCTGCTTTCGGGGTTTCATTGTGGAGGTTATGCGAAATACCCTGAGATGTTACGGCGGTTTCAGGATGAGTTTGAAGTTGAG
Source organism: Microbulbifer maximicatervae (SeqCode) (assembly GCF_052467825.1). NCBI lineage: Bacteria > Pseudomonadati > Pseudomonadota > Gammaproteobacteria > Cellvibrionales > Microbulbiferaceae > Microbulbifer > Microbulbifer maximicatervae (SeqCode). Next base: position 4,747,173 of record NZ_CP174327.1, on the reverse strand, counting down.
ACGGGTATTCCACTAGACCCAGTTTATACGGTCAAGTTGCTATTAGCGTTATCGAACAGTACAAAAAATAAGCGGCTTCGAAACGGTAGTAAGATACTGGTGATCCACTCAGGAGGGTTGCAAGGTCGGCGTGGTTTCGCTTGAGCTTCTGCTGTTTTTCGTAAGCTAGCTGATCAATGTAAATACGACGTTCGACTCATCTATAGGCCTACGGCATAATAGCCAGTTCTGTGCTGGCAGGCCTTACTCGGTGCTGAAGGTACTATTGGAACGCTGTGTTGTTGTGGCCTAAAAGGCTAATTGGAGTGCCGAAAGGGAGGGGTTGTGTCGGAATTTCAGAATATAGGGCTGATTGGACGAACAGAAAGTAAAAACGCGGTTTCGTCTCTAAAGCGCTTGATAGCTTATCTTGAGAGAGAAGGTTACTGCGTGGTATTAGAGGAAGGCACAGCTTCCTGTGTTTCATCCCATGGCGCGCGGGTGTCTAACAGAGATAAACTGGGCGAGCTGTGCGATCTTGTTATTGTTGTTGGAGGAGATGGTAGCCTTTTAGGTGCGGCCAGATCCCTGGCGCGCTTTAGCGTTCCACTTCTGGGCATTAATCGTGGCCGCCTAGGTTTCCTTACAGATATCACACCCGACCAGGTAGAGCAAAAGGTCGGTGAAGTCTTGTCCGGTAAATACATGGCAGAGAGCCGGTTTTTACTAGATATGTCAGTCACGCGTGACGGTAGGCCTGTTGGGAAGGGCTCGGCATTAAATGACGTGGTTCTTCACCCGGGTGAATTTATAAGGATGATAGAGTTTGATCTCTATATCGATGGCCAGTTTGTGTATACGCAGCGATCAGACGGCCTAATTATTTCGACCCCAACGGGTTCTACCGCATATGCGCTCTCCGGGGGGGGGCCCATTATGCATCCTAAGTTAGATGCAATAGTTCTGGTTCCCCTAAACCCTCACACTTTAAGCAGTCGCCCGATTGTTGTGGAAGGTAGTAGCGAATTCAAGTTGATCGTGGGGGAGCAAAATGTAGCAAAGCCCTACATTACTTGTGATGGACATGATCAGGTGGTAACGGAGCCTGGAGATGTTATTCGAGTCCATAAGAAGCCGCATCGCCTTACATTGATTCACCCTATTGATCATAATTTTTATGAAACTTGTAGGTCTAAGCTGGGGTGGGCTGAATGAAGTTTCTTTTTTTACTAACAATTTTCGCAGTTGTAATATTGCCCCGATGTATTTTTATCAAAAAAATATATCAAAAATAACCGAGATTCCCATAACAACTGACACACTTGGCAATAGTAAAGGGGGTTAGCTGACTGTAGGCTGGTTAGCTTCCACACAAACAAGCCAGAAACCTCAAGGGAACTTATACCAACCAGTTGACCTTGAAAGAACGATACCAGATCGAAGTCCTCAATAGACAGAGCTATTCGGCTTGAGCCACCGCACTACAACTCAATCGCTCCAACAAAACTATCTCGCGAGAGCTTAATCGCTTTCATCCTTACTGTGCTGAAAGCGCTCATCTCCAGGCGTTACAGAGGCGATACGGGGCTCGTAAGTACACTAAATTTGATTTCGTCATGAAGGTGCAAATCGACCATCAGCTAAAAAACGCTAGCCCCGAACAAGTTGCCGGTCGGATGAAGCTTGAGAAATGTGAGAAAATGGTCAGTTGTTTTACTGTTTATCGCTGGATGGCTCAGCTTGGTTGGAGGCTGCTGCTTCCACGAAAAGGCAAAGCCTACCGAAAGCGTACAGGCCCTAAGGCAGGAGTAAAGCTCATTCCGGAGCGTATTGATGTTGAAGAACGGCCTACGATTGTTGATGGAAATACCGAGCTCGGCCACTGGGAGGGGCGATACGGTTTACGGCCAAGATAGCTATCTTGTGACTTTAGTTGAGTGAGCCTCTAAATTGTTGCTCACTCGTAGGGTGCCCAATAAGAGTAAGAGGATAGTAAGTCGGGCAATCAAGCAGATGTTGAAGTCATATCAGGTAATATGTAAAACAATAACCTTCGATAACGGAGGGGAGTTTGCTGGTAATCAATCGATTGCACAGAAACTGGAGTGCAAAATATATTTTGCAAAGCCTTATCACTCTTAGGAGCGTGGATTAAACGAAAACACGAATGATCTACTGAGACGTTTCTTTCCGAAGGGTATGAAAATTGGCAAGATACTAAAAGTCGTATTGACGAAGCAGTGTTTCGAATAAATACTTGCCCAAGAAAAATTCTAAATTACTTGAGCCCACTAGAATCTCTAGTGGGCAGGCGTGTGTCACTTATTTTGGCAATCTAGGGATAATCTGCTTTTTCATCTGAAGTTCAGTTGATTAAATTCAACTATTAAAAAGCTTGCTATAATCGAAAAGCCGCTTGATTAGCGGCCCTGAAGGGCGTAAGCGATGCGCTTCTTCTATAAACTTGTGGGCAGACAGGTCGTCCCTTCCCGTGGTTAAGTAAAATAGTTCGCGGTAAATGTCAGCCATTTCTGTGCATTTAATAAAATTATCGGGGTTGATTGACAGAGGCAATTTCGCCGAAGAGGGCTGATTAAGCTTGCTTTCAATTTCAAAAATACTATCTATCGTCAAGTTGTTGATGTCATTTAGTTTTAGGTGAGATGTCAATGATGAATAATCCTCTATTGCCGCCTCAAGATGTGCTTCTAGTTGGTTGTAATCGGCTGAGTTCTTTCTAAGAGAATTATGGATAGTATTATATGCTAAATGTGGATCTATTATCTTGTTAAGACATTTTATCCGTCTGAGGGCTTCAGCCTCCCCAAAAGGTTTGCTTTTATTTTCTATTATTTTGCTCGCCGCAGGGGAGTCTATTTCTTGGTATGGAATGTGAAGAAAGTCGCAAAAATTTTCTAGATGTTTATCTTTATGTTTGTCATATGAAAAAATATGGATATTTTCTTTCCCCAAAGACCTTGACCAAAGGTCAATAGTTTTTTTGTGATTTATTTGATATTCGGGTTGCCTGGCTGTGAAGATTGAAAATTTGGGGGTGGGGTGCTCTTTGCTAACTTGCAAATACCAAGATGTTAGATAGCTGAGTGGGTCGCGAAGGTAGCATATTGCAGAGATATTATGATTGTACGCAGCATTGGCTATGTCAGAAATTAATCTTTCTGATGAGCTGTCAAAAGAGAAGTGCACAAACTCTTCTGAGGAAATTAATATATCTTTATCTTCATTCTGATCTGAAATCTTGGATATTTCAGATAGGCAGGCAGAGAAACTCTCCGCCATATTTCTTGAAGACCTGGAGAACCAAAGGGGCAGTGCAAGTCCCTTTTCTCTCATTGCTGATAGGGAGAGAAGCCCGTGGTTGGTCTCGTTGTTCTCTGGCCTAAATTGACTCGGATACAAGATTCCTGAGTTTGAAAGCAGTGATGTATTGTCACTGCAGAACCTCTGGATTGTACTTGTTCCAGTTTTGAAGTAGCCAATATGAATAAATAAATTTTTCTTTTTCATGCTAGTTTTTGGCGCGGTCTAAGTAGGATAGCCAAAAGGCTTTTGTATTTAGCTTGTCGCAGTTTCTAAGATTCTCTTTGGCTGATAAAAATTTCTTTCTGGAGTTAAGGGAGAATAGTGCAAATCTATATATAAGTAGCATAAACTTCAGGCGACTTCTTTCGGCAATAAAACCATTTTTTCCATCACCAGTAACAAATACGGCTTTTCGCGCTCTCAGTAAAACCGGGTGTTGCAATTCAAGAGTTGAAGCGTATACCGTGCCTGGTGAAGTTGGAGATGTTCCTTTTCTGAGGGCAATAGATGGTAGTAAGTGTCCATTTAAGGTTAATTTTGCCAGAAGCCATTTTAGTCGTGAAGTAGAATAATGGGGGGTATGTATGGACTGCATTAAGTTGTATTTCTTTGGGAGTTCACCGGTTTTTTCAGTTTGGCTCTTTAATAAATCTTGATGAAATTTATCCGGACGAATTTCTGAGAAATGAGATTCCCCTTCTAGCGCATTATTGTATGCGTCTAAAATCATATTTGCTGTTTCGTATCGAAACATTAGCGCATGATGGAAGACTTTGATCTTTGCTCGGCGCAGGAATTTTTTATAGGTAAAGTCTTTATCCCTTTGCGATCTGGCAAGAAAGCAATTTCGCTCTTCGTAATAAATTGAGCTGGAAGCATATTTGTGTTCAAAAGGATCGTGCCAAACTCCAATACCATTAAGATCAATAATGCTAGCCCCTTTTTCTTTCAGTCGAAGGGAGAATTCAGCATCGTCCCAACGGAAAAAGATAGGGTTCGGATATCCAGCATCGGATAATTCCTTGATTGGCCAAGCAAAACACCACCAAGCAGCATAGTCTCGAGCTGTTTCAGTGTCGTTGATCTTTAAATTACTTGGGAAGTTTAAATCTAGGTTATGCTTTATGGGGATGAATAGATAGTCATCACTTAAAAGCGCCCCATTTTCATGTTGTATGCTTGGGCGATCTGATCTAAGCATGGATCCGCCAATCGAGAGCTTGGGATCATTAGCATATTCGAAAACAGTTATTATGCGAGATATCACAATAGGGTCTAAAGTGATATCATCATCGCAAAATAAAACATGAGTTTTATTTAATTCCTGAGCTCTAATTAGGCCCCTTGCAAATCCACCTGCACCACCATAGTTGGGGTTGGGGATTAGCTCAACAGATTCTTCGGCAAATTCATTTAATGTTGACCCATTGTCAACAATAATTGTTTCAACCTTATTTCTTGGGTGGGCCAAGGAAGCTTGATGAATTGATTTTGCTATTTTCTTAACATAACTTTCACGTTTGTAAGTGGGTACTACTATACCCAGCTCAACCTCGTTAATTGGGTTTTTGTTTGTTAAAAGGCTAAATGAGTGGAAGGAGCTTCCTTTTGAGGCAGTTATGGATAGGCAGATGTTTGAAGAGTTAGTATAAGCCTCTGAGATATCGATTGTTTTCGCGTCGTTAGTTAGGCTTTTTTGCTTGAGGAGCTTTCTTGAATTATCTTCAAGAACATCATGTAATTCAACAACTATCTCGCCCGAAAATTTCAACTCAAGAAAGAGAGATTTTATATTAGTATATTTTTTGAATTTTGCGCTGCTAAAAAAGTTAAAGTAAGTATCAAAGCTGACAGTACTTCTTTCAAGAAATAGAATGTCTGAACTTTCGTAGTTGTATTGTGTTGCCTTTGGGTCTCTTCTGAAATAAAGGTGTTCTTCAGAACAGATCCCAATTTTGGGGAGCGCACACTTGAATATGTAATTCATGTTCATAATCTGTTTAGTCTTCGAGGAATTTCTTTGCAGTATCGAGAGCTTCGCGGATGGTAATATCCATATCTAAATATCTGTAAGTCCCTAGTCGCCCAACAAAAGTTACATCACTGATGCTATCTGCTGCTTTTTCATACGTTTCTAACATTTCAACCTCCCCAGCTAAGCGAATAGGATAGTAGGGGATATCATCTTCTTCACATAAACGTGAATACTCGTGATAAATTACAGTTTTTTCGTGATTTTCCCACGGGGCAAAGTGCTTGTGCTCAGTTATACGGGTGTAGGGAACTTTCTCTTCAGTGTAATTAATTACCGCATTTCCTTGTGCATCACCATCTTGCGTACTGGGTTCAAAATCCAGTGTTCTATAGCCAAGTCGGCCATATTTATAATTAAAGAAAGCATCAAGAGGACCTGACCAAAAAGTATGCTTGTAATTCTTCCGCTCATCTGGATCGAAGGGGGTGCTTAGGTGGACGGTAATATTTTCATGCGTAAGGATCTTGGCTACGACCTCGGTATAACCATCCTTAGGCATACCCTGGTAAGGGTGATTGAAGTAATTGTCGTCATAGTTAAAGCGTACTGGGAGGCGCTTAAGGATGGAGGCAGGAAGCTCCGATGGGTGAAGCCCCCACTGTTTTTCAGTGTAACCTTTGAAGAAGGCTTCATATAGATCTTTCCCGACAAAACGGAGTGCCTGCTCCTCAAATGTTTTAGGCTTTTCGATGGAGAGGTCTGCCTGAGATTCAATCCAAGATTTGGCCTCGCTAGGGGAAAAGGTTTTCCCGAAAAATTGGTTTATTGTATGCAAGTTAATAGGCAGGCTGTATACATTACCTTTATAAATTGCCTTGACGCGGTTCTTATAGGGCATCATCTCAGCATACTTGTTGATGTAGTCCCAAACTTCTTGATCTGCAGTGTGAAAAATATGTGGCCCATACTTGTGGACCATTACACCGGTCTCAGTATCGCGTTCCGTATGGCAGTTTCCGGCAATGTGTTCGCGTGCCTCAAAAATATCTACTTTATATCCCGATTGCGCAAGTTCTCGGCCGATAACTGCCCCTGAAAAACCAGCACCAACTATGGCGATAGAGCTGTTTCTTGAATTCATTGCATTCTGCCTTGAGTCTTAGTTGTGAAATCTAAAAGGGCTTTTAGTATTTCCAGGCTTTCCTTTCTTGTACTTGGGGTTAAGCTGGAGATAATTGCCTTAGTTAAGAATCTAAAAAATAGATAGAGGGTGGCTAATTTGTAGTGCTTCGCTGATACATACAAAAAATTTCTAACGTCGTAGTACTTAATGCCGTGGCGATACTCACCCCTCTTAACTGGGTGAGCTACTCGCGCTTTGGGCTCGATAAATATTGGGTATCCAGCTTTATGGGCCCTGAGGCACCATTCGACATCATCAAAATGAAGGAAAAAATTTTCAAAGCCGCCAAGTTTTTTTGCTGCACTAATGGGGATAAGCATACATGCTGCAGAAGCATATTCACTCAAAAAGGGAGCGCTTGGAAGTTGACTTGTGTTTTTACCGCTATGAAGTAGTTCTTGTCGTGCTCCCCACCATCGCACTTTAGCTCCGGCTTCTGTCACTATATTGGTGTCGGATTGGTCTAAGATGACTCCTCCAATGATGCACTTACCTTTTTTCACTTCTGCTGCATCAACCAGATAACTCAGCGTGTCAGATCGAGGAGTTGCGTCATCATCAAGTAGCCATAAGTAGTTGGCCGTATTTTTTGATATAGCCTCATTTATGCCTGTACTAAAACCACCTGAGCCACCTTGATTTGTGGGAAGGTTGAGCAGCCTAATATTTGGGTGTGAGTTGGTGCCAGACTCAATAAAATTATGGATGGCTGAGGCTGTGTTATCGCTACTGTTGTTATTAATAATAGTGATACTATAAGATGCCTTAGGGTAGTCCAAAAGTAGCAGTTGCTTTAATTGAGAAAGTACATCTGATTCTCGATTGTAAGTTACAATTATAATTTCGACCAATGGCATATTGGTTGTCTTATTTTCTATGTCAAGGTTCATTTTGAAAAACTCCTTCACTAAATATAAGCCATGGCGAAATATTTATTTTTGCGTGGTTAAATTTCTAGACTGGTAACTGTCTAATCGCTGCCTTAGGTTAGCTCTTCTTGCATTCATTTCAGCTAATTGGTTCGCAATAATATTTTCTGCTGTAGTTATCACTTCAGTTAATCTAGGGAGGCCAATAGACTTGGGGGGGAGGTCCGAGGAAAAAGTTATTCCGTGGGGGCGAACTTTAAGATAGTTAAATGCTTTGGAGATTATATGTGCAGTTGTTCGCTTGCTTCTACTCAGAAGTGCCCCCTTTTTTTGTCGAGTAGGGTCTTTTGTGAAAGCTTGAGCCATCTGCCAGCGTAGCCCATAAAGCTTATTTCGTGTAAGTATAGAGATTGCATAGATGCTAGCTATGTCTAGAGTTACGTTTTGATTGAGGCTTTCTGATTTGATACAATCTTGAACTTTGTGCAAATTAAGATGAGCAAAAAAATCTTCTATTAAATCATAATTTTTCCATTGCTTTTTTTCATAAGGGCGAATTTTAATTTCGCCTGAAAATACTTTATTCCATTTGTTGATAAATTTTGCTTTAAAGGCTGCGGTGTAAACGTATGGGTCCAATATTGCTGGAACATATTTTGCTATCAGATACCTTCGTGTAAACTCTTTTAGTGACTTTGCGGTTTTTAGCCTTTGCAGTGTCCCTGATTCGAGGTATTCGTCTGCCCTGCGAAGGTATGCGATAACACATATGTTGGAGTGATTAAGCCAGGCCTTAAGGCGAGTTATTTCAGCGCTATTTAAAGTGCACAGAGCTTCTGCACTTATTATGAGATGTGGAGGATTAGATGCGATAACTTTTCCTAATGCCCTCCATGAGTCCCCTTTCTCCCCTAATCGTAGTTCCCGGACTAAGGATTCATGATGCGGTTCATTTTTTAGCAGCTTTGGATATTCAATTCCTAGAGTCTTCAGTTTAATTCGATTTTGAAAGAGAGCATTTTGTATTGCAGTAGAGCCAGTCTTATCCGATCCAATATGTAGATAAATTTTCATGTTGGCGGCACCTCGACCTCATACATCCTGATAATCTCTTGGGCTTTCCCAATTTCTTTAATGGTGGAGTTCTCAATCCAAAGTATACGGTCACATAGGTTACTTAAGGTTTGAGTTGAGTGTGACACCAAAACTACAGTTTGGTTTGATCGAACTTTATCTTTCAGTATTTTCGCTGACTTTTGCCTAAAGTCTTTATCTCCCACCCCGAGGATTTCATCGAGTAATAGCACGTCTGGTGTTGCGTGTATGGCTGTGGCGAAGCCTAAGCGCGCTTTTTGGCCTGCTGAGAAGGTGCCAACAGGCTCCTTAATTGTCTCACCTAGGCCAGAAAACTCTTTAACCACTGGAATCAGGTCTCTAGCTTGGCGAATACTGCTTCCTTGAGTTACAAGCCCCATCAAGGCATTATCAATGCCGCTTAAATTTTTGTTGAAACCCAGGCCTAGGGATAGTAGTTGTGACTTGATAAGAGGTTGGCGTCGAATTTCCCCTTCGTTAGGCGAGATAATATCGGCCAATAACTTTAGTAAACTAGATTTGCCTGCACCATTTCGCCCGATAACGCCAAGTGTTTCTCCGGGGAAAAGTTCAAAAGAAATATCTCTTAAGACCCACTTTGGTTTTCTAAACAGGCTTAATCTTCCACGGTAGGCAAGGCCAACCTTGGAGAAACTTAATATTGGCGAACTCATAGCAAAACTCGTGGGTATGTTCTGTCTAGTGCCTTGATTAGAGCAAGTGCTGAGCAGAGTGATAGGACGCCCACACAGAGTGGATATAGAAGGTCATTAATTGTTGGTATTTGGTTTTCTAAAAGTACTTTCCTGTAGTTGTCAAAAATTTCAGAAAAGGGATTGAGTAGTAGAAGCTCCTGAAGTTCTGCAGGGCGGCTACTGATATCAAAGAAAATGCCAGAAGTAAAAAGTACGCCTGTTATGCATAAGGGGATAAGGTGTCGCAGATCGGGTACCAAGGGAACTACAGCTGCAGCCAGGAGACTCAGGCCTAGGTTAATGATAAGTTGAGATAAAATAATTGGGGCAAGCCCAAACCATGACATCGTTGGGGAGAAACCTAAAAGCCATAGTGCGGCGATTAGTATTGGTAAGATGCACAAGAACCTCAATAGCATAGATAGGTTTATCGAGCATGGAAAAATCCATTTGGGTAAGTAGAACTGCCCCAATATCCCTTTATTGTTGACTATAGATTCGGCACTGTTGCTAACGCAAGAAGCGAACCACTTAAAGGGGAGCATGCCGCAGAGTAAGAATGCAAGAAATTCTGCCCCGGCTTGATTACCACGAAAACCAGAAGAAAATGCTAAATAGAGTAGCCCAGTGAGGAGCAATGGCTCTATTACCCACCAGATAGTTCCTAAGTAAGTATTTTCCATATCGGCTTTGAGGGCATTTATTCCTCTGAGCCAGACAATATTGAGATAGTTTTTCAGCATTAAGTTGATGTGATTAAGTTTTGATCAATTTATTATAATTACACGTTAAATTCAAATATATAGTACAGTCATAGTTTTCTAAATTGCATCTTGTATGCTGTAAAGAAACGTACGGGAATTGTAAAGGCCATACTTTGGTACAAAAAGTAACTGCTGCTCATTGTTATAGAACATTTCTTCCAGAAACTCAGGGTGGGCTGGAACAAGCCATATTTCAGATGGCCCGATCGGGAGGTGAAGTGCTAGCACTCTCTTCCAAGCCAGGCTCCTATGAGATTGAGCCGAGTTTGGAAGTTCGGGCAAGTCGCCGTTGGTTTTCTTTTAAATCAATGTGCTTTGGACCTGGTTTACTACTGGATGTATGGCGCACTAAGGCGAAAGTGCTGCACTTGCACTTCCCTTGGCCTTTTGGTGATCTCGCTTATCTCTTCGCAGGCAAGCGGCGCCCCTTAGTGGTCACTTACCATTCAGATGTGGTGAGGCAGAAATGGCTGCTTAAGCTTTATACCCCTCTTATGAATCGTTTCTTTGCCAAAGCGGATCGTATCGTAGCTACTTCAGAGCGGTATGTGGCAACAAGCCCTGTTTTGCAGCGCTGGAAGCATAAGGTCTCTGTGATTCCCTTGGGGGTTGATGAGGATACCTTGCCGCCCCCGCGTGAAGACGACTTGAAGTGTATTGAGGGCACCTATGGCCGGGGTTTCATGCTTTTTGTTGGTGTTCTTCGTTACTATAAAGGTCTTGAATATCTGGTTCGCGCAGCTGAGGGGACTGGCTGTCGCATATTGATTGCGGGGGCGGGACCGGAGGAGGGGCGTATGCGCGCTCTTGTTTCTAAGCTAGGCCTGAATAACGTTGAATTTCTGGGGTTTGTATCCGATGAAGAAAAGACAGCATTGTATAGACTATGTGGTGCTGTAGTTTTTCCTTCCCATCTGCGTTCTGAAGCCTTCGGGGTCACCTTGATTGAAGGGCTTATGGCCGGTAAGCCGCTGATAAGTTGTGAGATAGGCACCGGTACAAGCTTTGTAAATGAGAATGGTGTAACTGGCCACGTGATACCTCCAGCGGATAGCTCCGCGCTCCGGGCGGCTATGAATGACCTCAGCTCCAACCCTGAAAGAGCCAAGATAATGGGGGCTGCAGCCCGCCAGCGTTATGAGACCCTGTTCACGGGCGAAAAGATGCGAGAATCGTATCAAGAACTTTATCGGGAAGTTCTAGGGGCCGATGTTGGTGGCGAGGTGATTGACTCCGACCGGAGTTCCTGTGCTTAGGATTGGTGTTGATGCCAGGCCATTGTCAGTTGTCACTACAGGTATTGGTCGTTACACGGAAGCCCTCATTGAGCGAATGGTAAAAAGTGGGCATGAATGGTTCCTTTATAGTGATGCGCCGCTCCCTGAGAGGTTCTGTGAGGCAGCTAATGTGGTTGTACGGACAGGGAAGGTTGGGCGTAAATCATTGGGTACTCTTTTTGCTCAAGCCCGCTTCATATCTTGGGCTAGGCATGATGACTTGCAGGTATTCTGGTCCCCAAGGCATCATTTACCACTGATGATGCCGTCTTCGATAAGCCGGGTTGTGACGATTCACGACGTGGTTTGGGCGCGCTTTCCTGAAACTATGTCAGTATTTGGTAAATATCTCGAACGGGGGTTGATGCCTCCGTCTGTGAGTTCGGCGCAAGCGGTTATTGCGGTATCAGCATTTACTGCCGATGAACTCATAGAACTAATGCCAAAGTCTGTGAGTAAGACCGTTGTTATTCCTGAAGCACCTTTCTTGGAAAATACTGACGACCGCATTGATGGGGAGTATTTCCTTTTCGTCGGTACCCTGGAGCCCCGGAAAAATTTGGAGCGCCTGCTGGCCGCATATCGAGCTTACTTGGATATGGCTACTCAAGGAGCATTGCCGCTTTATATTTGCGGTGGGCAAGGATGGGGGCTGCCTCGATTAAGTGAAGTTATTGAGGGGTTGGGTTTAGGAGAAATGGTAAAGGTGCGGGGTTATGTGCCTGACCACGAGTTGCGTGGCTTGTATCATAATGCCAGAGCTTTGCTTATCCCCTCGATTTATGAGGGGTTTGGGCTGCCTATTGTTGAGGCGTTTTCGCAGAATACGCCGGTTTTGACCTCTAATACTGGAGCTATGCGGGAGGTGGCTGGAGGTGGAGCTATTTTAGTCGACCCTCTTTCGGTTTCTAGCATGGCTAATGGTATCCATCAGCTGCATTCAGATTTGGATTTGGTCCATAGCCTTCAGGAATCTGCATGCGCTCGGGTAAAAGAGTTTTCTTGGGATCGAGCAGCGGAAGCCACCTTGAAGGTGTTGGAGGAGGCTGCTATCAACGGGTAGCTGGCTTTGGTTCATCTTTTTATAGCGCTAGCTTCTACATCATTCTCTTTTCGGGCGGGTCTCTGGCTATTCTCTGAAGTATGTTTGTGTTCTGCGGTTTCAAGGTTGTGGGGCTTTAAGCCGTATCCAAATTTATTTTCTCATTGATTGTTTCGGTCTTCCCTTAAGGTTGTCAGGTTCTAACTGCCCTGGCTGCTGTCGAACTTCCCATCTATCTCTCTCCTGATCCAGTTGTTGAAATCCCCGCCCATCCTGTTTGTTGGCCAATGTTGTAGGTTGCTAATTCCAAGTGTTGTGCTAATCGTTTAGTCAGTGCGTGATGATTCAAATGTCTAACAATATCTGCAATTGGTGCTGCTATGCGGGCTAAATTTTCCGTGATTGTTCCGGTCTATCAGCAGTGGCACTTCATTGAGGAGCTGATTTGTTGCTTGGAGTCTCAGGTCATTTCAAAAGACCTTTTTGAGCTTGTACTGATATCAAACGACGGGAATTCTCCATCCTTTTTAGGGGGGGGGGTTAAGATCAAGAGAGGAAAGTGCAAAAAGCCTGGATCTTATGCGGCAAGAAACAAAGGGGCAGAATTAGCTGAAGGTGATTGGCTTATTTTTACGGATGCTGATTGCCTGCCGGATTCAAAGTGGATAGCTGGAATTGATAGGGCGATTGGGTGTTGGGGAGGGAGTATGAAGTTGTTTGGCGGTGATGTGCGAAGCCAAAAGCAATATGGATTTTCTAACATCTATGAAGTCTATGACTTTATGAAGGGGATACCACAAGAGGTTTACGTATCTGCAGGAGTAGCGGCTACAGCAAATATGGTAGTGGATCGGTTTTTGTTCTTGAAGTTTGGCGGATTTAGTGAGAATTCCTTTTCGAGTGGTGATTTTGAGTTTTGCAAAAGGTTGAGGGCGAGAGGGCACCAAGTTTTATTTCTGAAGTCTGCTTTTGTCCATCATCGAGTTAGATGTTCCTGGCAATCTGTAGCGACAAAAACAAGGCGGATAAAGGGAGGGCAGTTTTCTCTCTCTCAAGGGGCAGGGAGGTTTAAGTTGATCCTATATACCCTTCTTCCGCCGGTAAGGTCGGTCGTATTTTTTTGGCGGAAAAGGGAAATTTATCTCGGTTATAGATTGTTGGCAACTTTCGTTCAGATAAGGTTGTGGGGGGTTGAAATACGGGAGATGGCTCGCTTGATGTTAGGGGCGAAACCTGAGCGACATTGATCTTTGTAAATGTTTGGATGGTATTGGATGTGGAGAGGTGGTGCGCTTGTATACCACTAATTCTAACAGGCTGAGACATGAAAAAAGCATTAATAACCGGTGTAACAGGCCAGGATGGTTCTTATTTAGCTGAATTTTTATTGGCGAAAGGGTACGAGGTTCATGGGGTTAAAAGAAGGTCCTCTTCATTTAATACGAGCCGCATAGATCACTTGTACCAAGGGCCGCAAGATGATAGTAGAAGATTTTTTCTTCACTATGGAGACCTTACCGATACGAGCAATTTGACCCGAATTCTTCAGGAGGTGCGGCCTGATGAAATCTATAATTTGGGTGCTCAGTCACATGTTGCGGTCAGTTTTGAATGCCCTGAATATACTGCAAATGTGAACGGGCTTGGAACCCTCAGAATACTTGAGGGGATGCGTCTTCTGGGGTTGGATAAAACCAGGTTTTACCAAGCCTCAACATCGGAGCTTTACGGTGCTGCCAAAGCTTCCCCTCAGAATGAAAACACTCCTTTCTATCCTCGCTCTCCATACTCAATTGCAAAATTGTTTGCTTATTGGACTGTGGTCAATTTCCGCGAGGCCTATGGCTTATATTCTTGCAATGGAATCTTATTTAATCACGAGTCATCACGGCGTGGTGAAACTTTTGTTACTCGAAAGATAACCCGGGGTTTGGCAAATGTTGCCCAAGGTTTAGAGCGTTGCCTGTATTTGGGGGAGCTGAATGCACTGAGGGACTGGGGCCATGCTAGAGACTATGTTGAAATGCAATGGTTGATGTTGCAGCAAGAAAGTCCTAAGGATTTTATCATATCTACAGGGCTGCAATACTCCGTTCGGGATTTTGTTCGTAATTGTGCTCAAGAGTTGGGGATAGCGATAGAGTTTCATGGAGAGGGGCAGAAAGAGGTAGGTGTTGTTGCTTCAATTGTGGGAGAAGATGCTCCAGCAGTTAAATGTGGAGATATAATTATTAAAGTGGACTCTCGTTATTTTCGCCCCACAGAGGTGGTATCACTAGTAGGTGACGCCTCATTGGCGCGGCAAGAGCTGGGGTGGACACCTAAAACAACCTTGAAAGATTTGATTGGAGAGATGGTTAAGTATGACTTGAGGGAAGCGAAGCGGAATTTGTTGTTGGCTGGGAATGGTTATCGCACTGAGCCTATTTTTGAGGAGTAGTTAGTGAAATACTCCCAGAGAGTTTTTGTCGCAGGTCATCGGGGCATGGTTGGTTCGGCATTAATTCGGAGGTTGAGACCGGTAAAAAACTGTGAAGTCATTACTTGCCCACGAGATTCACTGGATTTGACAGATGCTACTGCTGTTTCTGATTTTTTTAATTCGGAATCGATTGATACTGTTTATTTGGCTGCGGCAAAGGTGGGGGGCATATTGGCGAATAGCAAACTACCAGCTGATTTTATTTACCAGAATCTGATGATTCAGTGCAATGTAATTCATGAGGCGCATAAGGCTGATATCCAAAATTTGCTGTTTATTGGGTCGTCTTGTATTTATCCAAGGAATTCCCCCCAGCCGATACGGGAGCGGGACTTGCTTGGTGGTAGTCTGGAGCCGACTAACGAGCCTTATGCTATTGCCAAGATTGCCGGAATTAAGTTGTGCGAATCGTACTCAAGGCAGTATGGACGTAACTATCGCAGTGTTATGCCGACAAACCTTTATGGTCCACATGACAACTTTGACTCTGCAAATTCACACGTTATCCCTGCATTAATATATCGTTTCCATAAGGCCAAAAATGAAGGGCTGCAGAATGTCAGGATTTGGGGGAGTGGTGATGCTCGACGGGAATTTCTGTATGTAGAGGATATGGTTGATGCGTTGGTGTTTGTAATGGGTTTGGAAGATCGAGTTTATCGATCCGTGACAGAGCCTATGTGCTCCCACCTAAATGTGGGTACTGGGGTGGATTGCACTGTCAAGGAGCTGGCTTATTTAATCGCCGAGATCACTGGGTTTGAGGGAAGTATTACATTTGACAGGTCAATGCCTGATGGTGTGCCGCGGAAGTTGCTAGACACCTCAAAGCTATCGAAGTTGGGGTGGGATTCCCAGACTTCCTTGGGGGTAGGGTTAAAGAAAACGTACGACTGGTATAGAAGTATTTTACGTTGATCGAATGTCAGATATTGTAATTTGTACTAAAGTTCTCAAGAGAGGTTTTACTTTTCACGAAACGACAACTTGAGACTTTTTGTGATAAAAATAAGCCTGATAACGGTTTGTCTAAATAGTGCTGACACCATTCGCGACACAATACTATCCGTGTTGGCTCAAGATTATGTAAATATTGAGCATATAATTATTGATGGTGGCTCTACTGATGGCACGCTAGAGATAATATCTGAGTTTAAAGACCAAGTCGCGGCAGTTGTGTCTGAAAAAGACTCGGGTATTTATGATGCTATGAATAAAGGCATATGCATGGCGTCTGGCGATATAGTCGGCACTATTAACTCTGATGATGTCTATTCTGATAGTCGTGTAATTTCAAATGTTGTTAATGAATTTTTAGTTTCGGGAGCCCAATCTGTCTATGCAGACCTGGAGATTGTGGCTCGCAATAACTTAAGCCAAAGAGTGCGTTTTTATGGCTCCAGTAAATTTAGGGTGTCTAAATTTCGCTGGGGCTGGATGCCACCCCACCCTACATTTTTTGTACGGCGTGACTGTTATAAAAAGCTAGGTTTATATAAAACCAACTACCGTGTTGCAGCAGATTTTGAATTGCTAGCTCGTTTTCTTCATCGGGATAAAATCAGCTTCAGGCGCTTGCCAAAATGTATTGTGAAAATGCGTGAAGGGGGTGTTAGTTCCCAGGGTGTTTGGGGGCGGATTCATCAAAATCTGGAAATTGTTAGGGCTTGCAAAGAAAATCATATCTACACAAACTTTTTTCTGATTCTATTTAAAGTACCTCTTAAACTGCTCGAATACACAGGAATTGGCCTTACCCATAGACGGTGAAGGCCAACCTTTCCCTGTTTGATTTGAAGTGGCTCCTGTTAAGAGAACAGTGAGGGCAGGGCGCTATCTGCTTCACGGGGTTCACTTTCAGGTTTCGCGTTCAGTAGTAAGTCGACTATTGCTTTCACCTTATTGATGTCCAAAGGACTAGCTGGTGACTTGTAAATAGCGGCGTCCAGAACTGCTTGGAGCTGACCCAGCTCAGGGATGTGCAGTTGCCTCGCGGTTTCAGCCAAGCTCTTCCCATTTACTTGCGGCCACTTTGCAGCAAGCCACTTTAAAGTGGCTTGCTGCATATGGATGGGGTTCTCACTCTCCAGAGCTTTTTTAAGGGCACGGGTTTCACGTTGTAAGTCGGGAGCCTGGGTGTGGTTGCTAGGTATTTGCTGGGCGGGTTTGCGCCTCTGAAAGAAAAAGTACAGCACCCACAGTAAGTGAGAGGCAATCGCGATGATAGCCAGGTTGCGCCAAAAATGGCTCACAGTACCGACTTGTTCGGTGGGTGTAGCTGACTGAGGTACTTTAGCACTGGTTTCATTGTCGCTGGTTACTGCAGCAGCAGTACCGGAAACTGAGAAGCGGAATGCCGGTAGTTGAGTGGTGCGTTGTCGTTGGCTTTTTGTATCCCACCAGGTCACAGTGACGGGAGGAAGCTCGTAGTCCCCGGGTTGTGTAGCCACAATCGCGGTTGTCTCAATACGGCTTCCGGTAACGCCGTTGGGCCCAACCTGGTCTTCTTGTTGCGGTTGATCGGGGTAAGTTTTAAGGCCATCCACGTTGAGTTTGGGAAGTGGGGGCAACTGTGCGGCCCTGAGCCCTTCGGCACGTACGGTAAGAATTCGGGTAATAGGTTCGCCTACGGCAAAGGTGTCCGGGTCCTGGCTCCAGCTTTGAACAATGCCGAGACTGGCAGCGGGCAGCCATTGGCTGCCAGAGTGGTCAGCGGGTTTTGGCAGCACTTCAATAGACTTCTCTTGGGAGCGAAGTCGAAGCCTTTGGCTGTTGCGATTAAATAGGGAGAAGGGGTCCCTGCGCCCAGCGATGGCCACGTAGGTTAGTGCGGGAATGCTGAGCTTGCCCGAGCTATCTGGGAAAACGGCGTAGGTAACTTCGTAAACCGCATGGCTCACATCATTGAGCTTGCGCTCATATCGCTGCTCATCGACTTTTTCTGCATGAGCGCCGGCAACCTTGAGAGGCTCTGTTGCGATATCGTGTAAGCCGATAGTGGTGTACAGGCGAATTTTTACCAGCAGTTGCTCTTGGACATAGACCTTTTCCTTGTCGAGTGTTACTTCCAGAAAAGCCTGCTTTTCACCGCCGTTAGGTCCACTTTGCGCCTCGGTGACCGTGACGGGAACCGCATCGGAAACCTCTCCTTGATAGTTAAAAGAGGGGATAAACAGTTTGCCTTCCCGTTTGGGGGCTAGCGCCAGTACCCACTCGACAAAACTCTCTGCACGGCCATTGATAACGCGATACTGGTTGGACTGTTGGCGCGAGAGAATATCGAAATCCTGTTCCAACAAGTCAAAGTCCGGTTGTCCACCACTTTTGTCTCCTGAATAGCGCACACGTAAATTGACTGTCTCATCAATTCCAATCTTATCTCTATCGACCGTTGCGCTAAGATCGCTTGCTAAAACCGGTGTCGACAGACAAAGTGCTATTGCAAGAAGTAGCAAAGCGAAGGCGTGGCTGAGTGGGAGGCTCCAAAGTTTTATTCGGTTGTTAATGATTGCGTCCATAGGCATTTTTGAAATCAGTGTCCTTGAATCCAGCGACATTGCTCTACTGTTCTTTACCATCTTTGTGTCGCCCCATTTTCCGGTGGCTCCCACTCTCCGCTGCGATAGGCACGGCGCCTTTGCAGGCTCTCGTATTTGAACTTCTCGCGCATCAGACCGGCTGGATCATCGGGAATTTGACGGAGCCATTGGTCCAGGGCTTGTTGGGTTTCCTGGTCGAGTGGGCTTTCTTCAGCGCCAGTAGGTTGCGATTCCCCTTGCTGCGGCTGTTTTTCACCCTGTTGTTCGCCTTGCTGTTGTTGTTCGCTCTCCTGCTCTTCCTGGCCCTTTTCTTGGGAGCCCTGCTGCTCCTCACCTTGAGGCTGTTGCTCAGAGGACTCTGGTGAACCAGAGGGCTGTTGATTATTGCCCTGTTGCTGCTCGCTGGACTGCTGTTCGTTGTTCTTAGCTTGCTGCTCTTGGTTTTGCTGTTGTTCCTGGCTCTGCTGCTGGCCCTGCTGGTTCTGTTCCTGCTCGCTTTGCTGCTGTTCACCGGACTGCTGTTGGGATTGCTGCTGTTTTTCTTGCAGCTCTTTCAGCTTTTCAGCAATCTCCCGATTGTGCTCGGCATCGGCAAACTCGGGCTGCTTTAGCAGGGCTTCATCGTAGGCTTCGATAGCTTTATCGTAGTCCCCCTGTTGCACCAGGCTGTTGCCAAGATTGTACAGACTCTGTGAATTATTACTTTGGGCGAAATTTTCCTGGGCCTCTGCGTAATTGCCTGCGCGATAGTTGGCAGTGCCTTTCCATTCGGGGTTGTGAAATTCTTGCGCGGCCTCTGCCGGCTGTCCCTCTTCTAATAGGCGCTGGCCCTGCTGGTCTTTGCGTTGCCATAAATCCTGCCACTCAATAGCCTGGCTTTCACTTGAAATTCCAGTTAGTAACAGTAAGGGCAGGGCGCATGCCAGAGCTCCCCGACGGAAGAGTAGGGCTGCAAAAGGTAGTATTAAAAGCAGCAATAGCGGCCCTTCATCCCGCCATTGGTCGAACTCCCTTTCTGTGAGCTGCGCTTGTTGCGGGCTGTCAGTTTGAGGCAGTAAATAGTCGATATCGCTGTCATTTACCGTAATTTTGGCAAAACGCCCTCCGCTGGACTGGGCGAGCTGGCGAAGCTCACTGGCATCGAAATTGGAGATGACGATGGCCCCTTTACTATCGGTCACAAATCCACCGGTATTCCCCCGTGGGATGGGGCTGCCCTCGCCGCTGCCCACGGCGAGTATGCTCATCTCAACTTTTGCGTTGGACAGAGCTTTGGTGACCTCATCGGCGGCCATTGAGTCTATGCCGTCGGTAACGGCAAGTAATTGTCCGCGTCCTGCGGCTCCATCCTTTAACAGGCGAATCCCGGTATCGACGGCCATTTCGATATTGCTGCCGGGGACTGGCATGATTGAGGGCGATAACGCGGGTACCAGATTGGCGATAGTAGCCGTGTCCTCGGTAAGAGGGGTGACGACATGGGCTTCTCCAGCATAGGCGACGAGTGCGGTGAGGCCGTCTTTTCTCTGGCGCAAAATATCCAAAATTTTAAGGCGGGCGCGGGTTAGTCGATTGGGTGATAGATCTGTCGCCATCATGGACGGTGACAAGTCTAGCAGTATGACCAGGGCATCCTGGTTGCTGTACACCGGGGTTGGCAGCTTGCGCCAGGCAGGGCCGGCCAGAGCGATAATCATCGCGACCAGCAGCGCAAATATTAATGCGAATAACCAGG
This sequence comes from Microbulbifer maximicatervae (SeqCode), assembly GCF_052467825.1. Taxonomy (NCBI): domain Bacteria; kingdom Pseudomonadati; phylum Pseudomonadota; class Gammaproteobacteria; order Cellvibrionales; family Microbulbiferaceae; genus Microbulbifer; species Microbulbifer maximicatervae (SeqCode). Next base: position 4,727,214 of record NZ_CP174327.1, on the reverse strand, counting down.
GTCTTTTACTGCCACCGCGCAGTAGAAGGTGGGGCAGCAGATCTGGGTCTATGACCTTTTGCAGTTGAGCGCTGTTGAGCACCATCTTTGCCAATCCCCAACAGAGTAGTGCTGCGGGAATTAGCAGCCACAGAACCCCAGGGCGCAGGAAGTGGAAGGATTGGATTAGGTCGAGCATATTCACTGGGCTTGACCTCCATTGTTACGACTTATCTCTTCTCGTCTGGCAGGGAGCTGAAAATTGCTCACCAGGGGAATCAAGGCCCAAATTCCAGCCAGTAGTAGGGCGATGCTAAGGGGCCAGGTGAACAGGGACCTCATGGGGCGGTAACTTTCCGCTTCTTGTTCGACAGGCTCTAACTTATCCAGTTCGGCATAGATTTCTGCCAGCTCCTGCGGGTTGTGGGCGCGGAAATAGCGGCCCCCGGTTTTATCGGCGATTTCCTTGAGTGTCTTGCTGTCGAGGTCTCGCGAAGGGTTAATTCTGCGGCTGCCAAAACGGCTCCCCAGAAGGCCGGGTTGAACCATTTCGTCGGCACCAACACCGATGGTGTAAACGGTAATGCCCGCTTGCTGTGCCAGTTCGGCAGCTTTGAGTGGGGAGACTTCCCCCGCAGTGTTGGCGCCATCGGTGAGGAGTATCAGCACGCGTTGCTCTGCGGGGCGTTGGGTCAGGCGTTTGACCGATAGCCCAATGGCATCGCCGATGGCAGTTCCCTGTCCAGCAAAGCCGATCTGGGCCTCTTTTAGTAGAGTTTCTACCGTCTCCCTGTCGTAAGTGAGTGGGGCTTGCAGGTAGGCGCGAGTACCAAACAGTACCAGCCCCAAACGGTCACCTTTGCGCCGTTCAACAAAGTCACCAACCACTTGTTTTACTGCATTGATACGCATCGCCGGTCGGCCATTAATTACCATATCGGGCGTTTCCATACTGCCTGAAATATCTACGGCAATAAGGAGGTCCCTTGCGCTGCTGGGTTGAGATATCGGCTCCCCATACCACCGGGGGCGGGCTGCGGCGCTAATTAAAAGCAGCCAGATCAGAATCAACAAAAACAGATTGAGCAGATTGCTTTGTTCACCGCCGCCACGTTGGGATAGCTCCGAATAAAATGGCACCTTCAGGGCGCTGCTCATGGGTTTGGAGCGGGGTAGCAGCCAGCGAGCGAGTAGCGGGAGTGGGGCTAAAAAGAAAACCCATGGCCAGGCGAATTCAAACATGCGCGGCCTCCCCGCCCTGGTGTTGTGGGCTGTTTTTGGTGGGTTGTCCGTGCTGCTTCACCCATAAAATGGCATATTCCTGTAGCGCTCGGTTTTTGTCTGGGTCACAGCTGCCGCGATAGAGGTTTTCAATGAGTGCTTGTTGCGCATCAGAGGGGCACTCGAGTGGGGCTGACTTTTTCAGGAATTCGACCCATGCTGTGCCGATAAGATTGCCGCACTCTGTACGGCTATAGGTTGTAACTGCCACTCGCTTAAGTATTTCATTAATTTCTGGTACTGCATCCGCCTCCTCAGTATTTACTGCAGCGAGCAGTGAAGCTGCTTCGACACGATAGCGATTGCGTTCAATTTTTTTGCGCCGCTGCCGCCACCATAGGGCAGCGGCGGCCACACAGACAAGAATTAATACGGCCAACATCCACCAGCCTGGAGCGGGTGGCCACCAATTAACCGCATTGGGCTCTTGTATATCGCGGAGTTGCGATAACAATTCCTGGGCCTCGGGCGAAGGCGCTTGCGGTGTTGGGGATTGCATTTGTTTTGCCAGAAGACTTCCTTTTATCACGACTGGCCCTCAATTAAATTGCCAGTGCGTTTTGCCTTCGCTCCTTGGTTCGCCAAAACATTGGCGACTAGCTTTTTCTGCACTTTCAAACTCATTACTACTTGGGCCTTCTCGTATTTTGCCAGCCATTATTTCTTTGCCGCGAGCCGTAGACGGACATCAGTGCTGGAATAAGCGGTTGGGTGTTATCAAAGTCCAGCAACGGCAGCCGATAACGCCGGCACAGTTGTTCAACCTCGGCGCGGGCTCGGGCTTGCTTTTCGGCAAAATGTTCGTGAACCGGCCGATTGCCGGCATGAAGGAATGTGCGCTGGCGACCGTCAGATATAGTGAGGGATTGGCCGGGCAGATGTTGCTCCAGCGGGTCCGATACCCTCAGCACCTGCAGGTCGGCATGACGGGATAAAAGGTAGAGTGGCTGCGAGCAGCTCTCGTCGAGATCATGGCAATCACTGATTAAAAAGAGCGCACTTCCAGGGCGTGCGATTCTTCGCGCTTCCTCCAGCAATGTTTTTAGTGTTTGGCTGCCCTGTTCGGGGACGGGGCTGCTCAGTTCCGCAGCGCGGGCAACCGTACTGTGAATCATCGAAAGTACGGCGTGGTGGCTGCGGCGCGGACGCACTGTGTCTATTTCCCGGTCGGAGAAAAGTAGCGCCCCGATCCGATCGCTGTGCTGTAAACCAGCCCAACCCAGCGCTGCAGCAATGCCGCTGGCCGTCACCGATTTAAATGCCCTTTGGCTGCCAAAAAACATCGGCGAGCGCAAATCCAACAGGATAACTACCGGGCGTTCGCGCTCCTCTTGGTAAAGTTTGGTGTGGGTTTGGCCGGTTCGAGCTGTTACGCGCCAGTCAATGGAGCGTACATCATCGCCGGCCTGGTAGTTCCGCACTTCCTCAAAATTCATGCCGCGGCCGCGGTGGCGAGTGAGCAGGCTGCCGGCCTGATCACTGCGGGCCAGGCGCGGTTTGAATAATTGCAACTGCCGTGCGGCGTAGCGCATTTGTACCAACGGCGTTACTTCGGGATAAGCCCCGCGCAGTTCGAGCTCAGTTGGGGATGCTTCAGCGGACATCAGATCGCAGGCACCTGTTGAAGTAATCGCTCAATTACCTGGTCGGTAGTAATTCCCGCCGCTTCCGCCTCAAAACTCAACAGGAGTCGGTGGCGTAAAATATCGGGAGCGACATTCATTACATCATCTGGGGTGACGTAGTCGCGCCCAGCGAGCCAGGCGTGAGCGCGCGCGCAGCGATCCAATGCAATTGTTGCTCTCGGACTTGCACCAAAATCTAGCCATGACGCCAGCTCGCTGTCATACTTCGCCGGCTCGCGAGTAGCAATGACAAGTTGGACAGTATAGGTTTCCACGGCCTCAACCATCTGCATTTCCAGAATTTGGTTGCGCGCCTGAAGAATGGTCTCTTGGCTGATAATTTCAGTGGGGCGATTTTCGCCAAGGCTAGCCTCGGATCTGGCCAGGCGCAGGATTTTTGCTTCCGCCTCCGCATTGGGATAGGCAAGATTTACCTGCATTAGGAATCTATCTAATTGTGCCTCTGGCAGAGGATAAGTCCCTTCCTGCTCAATAGGGTTTTGGGTAGCCATTACCAAAAATAACTGGGGAAGGGGATAAGTTTTTCGGCCGACACTGATCTGCCGTTCTGCCATAGCTTCGAGCAGCGCCGACTGAACTTTGGCTGGCGCACGGTTAATCTCATCGGCCAGTATCAGGTTGTGAAACACTGGACCTGGTTGAAAATGGAACTCTCCGGTTTCCGGCCGGTAAATGTCGGTGCCGGTAATATCCGCCGGAAGCAGATCTGGCGTAAATTGAACGCGATGGAAGTCACCCTCAATAGCTTCGCCCAGTGTTTTAATGGCCTTGGTTTTGGCCAGGCCTGGCGCTCCCTCCACCAAAAGGTGGCCATCGGCCAGCATGGCGATCAGCAATCGGTTAACCAATCTCTCTTGACCGATAATCTGCTCTTCCAACCAATCGCCCAAAGCGGCGATATGATCCCTAATAGTCTGGTTTGCTTCCATAGTATCTCTTCTTCTGAGAATTTAGCCGCCGCACGGACCTGGCTGGCTTTCTACCATCTATATATAGTCGCCGCCGAGAAGGTGGCGACTGATGATTTTAGCGGCACCAAATGAAGAGGCAACTCTTGAGACGTAGGCCTCTGCCGAGCCGACTAGATTCTGAGGTGGAATGGACTTCTCCTCACTGTCTGACTGAAAGTGTAATTTTTAGGGCTCGACCCTGCAGCTGCGTATGGGCTGAGATGATGACCTTTTCGGATCTACAGTGTTTGGATTCGATGTGACAAAAATGAGATTGGGAGGTTCCCCGTGAATATGGCGACGGTTATTACCGACAGCCGTGAAGAATTAGTTGCGCAGATTTGCGAGCTGATTCGTGACAAGCTGACCAGCGAAGCCGAACCCGTTGTGGCTTTTGCCCAGCAGTTCCTCAATCAGTACCCATTAGAGGATCTGGCCGGTCGTCGTCTTGTTGACGTCTATGGCTGCATATACACCTGGTGGAACTTTATTCAACAGCGCCCGGGCGGCCTACCCAAGGTGAAGGTCTTTAACCCCCGCCTCGAAGACGATGGTTGGGAGTGCTCGCATACGGTCATTGGTGTGCTGCAGCGGGATATGCCATTTCTGGTGGATTCCATTCGCATGGAGATCAATCGCCGAAATACAGTGACTCATTCGATAAAGAGTACGGTAGTTCGAGTCGAGCGCGATGCCAAGGGGAAACTGACTCGCCTGTTGCCACCAGAGGAAGAGTTGCTGGGTGAAAAGCCGCAGGCAAAAGGGAAGCGCATTACGAACGAAGCGATGATTTATGTCGAGATTAATCACGACACTTCATCTGAGTTCGCTTCAGGCATGATGACTGGCTTAAAAGACGTACTCGGCGATGTGGAGCTGGTAGTGGACGACTATGTCCCGATGCTGGAAACCTGCAGCGCAATGGAGGGACAGTTACAGGCGGGGCTTCCAGACGAAGACACCAACCTATTGGAAGCCAGTGCATTTTTACAGTGGATGCGCGACGGTAACTTCACCTTCCTGGGATATCGCGAATACGAGTTCAGTGTTGTCGGGGATAAAAAAATCCTCAATGAAGTTGAAGACCGTAGGCTCGGTATTTTCAAAAAGCTGGAAGAAGCCGCGCCGATGCTGGAAACCTCTTTTAGTGAGGGCAAGCAGCGTTTCTACCAGGGGCCCAATTACCTGACATTTGCCAAGTCCTCCGTTAAGTCCCGGGTGCACCGCACGGCCTATTCGGACTACGTGATGATTAAGCGCTACAACACCAATGGTGAGGTAATTGGTGAAGCGGCGTTTATGGGGCTTTATACCTCGCCGGTTTACACCGAGAGCCCGGCGAAAATTCCGATTATTCGCCGCAAGATGGCCTCGATCATCGAGTCTAGTGGTCTCTCCGGGCAGGGGCACGATGGCAAAGCCCTGCGCCGGATTCTCGATACCTTCCCAAGGGATGAACTTTTCCAGGGCAGCACCAAAGAGCTGTTTGACGTGGTAATGGGTGTGCTGCAGTTAAATGAGCGGGCTCACCTTCGCCTGTTTATGCGTCGCGACCCCTTTGGTAAATTCGTCACTGCCACCGTATACGTTCCCCGTGAGCTGTTTAACAGTGATGTGCGCGAGGTGATTTGCGCGCATATTGCCAAAGCGATTAATGCGAAGGACTCGGACTTCACCACTTTCTTCTCCGAATCCATTCTCGCGCGGGTTCATTTTGTTTTCCGCGTGTCCCCCGATGAGCCTGTTGATTTTGATGTCGCGCTGCTGGAGGCGCAAATTGTGGATATTACCCGCTCCTGGGAAGATGTTTTCCAAAGATCACTAATTGAAAATAGCGGGGAAGAAGAGGGCAGTCGTCTCTATCGTACTTTTGGCCGCGCCTTCCCGGCGGGGTACCGTGAAGACTTTGAGCCTCGTATTGCGGTGCAGGATGTAGCAGCCGTTCAGAGCCTCAGTGAAGATAACCGGGTGGCAATGAGCTTCTACCAGCCGGTGGGGGCCGCTCAGGGCAGTCTGCGGTTCAAGGTATTCAACTGGGGCAGCGGCCTGACGCTCTCCGACGTGATTCCCGTGCTGGAAAACCTGGGCTTGCGGGTTATTGGTGAATTCCCCTATACGATTCGCCCCCGTGGCTATACCGATGTGTGGATGCACGAATTCCATCTGGAATTTGGTCTGCCCACCAAAATTGATGCGCAAGCATCCCGTGGCCTGTTCCAGGATGCGTTCGCGGCGATCTGGAATCACACGGCGGAAAGCGATGCCTTCAATCGCCTGGTGCTGGCCGCCCGCCTTAACTGGCGCGAAGTATCCATGCTTCGTGCCTACGCCCGTTACCTGAAGCAAACCAAGTCCGGTGCCAGCCAGAGCTATATTGCCGCTACCCTGGCCAGCCACGTGGATATCACCCGCAACCTGGTAGCCTTGTTTAGGGCGATGTTCGATCCCCGTTTAAGCACTGGTAAGCAGGAGCAGCCCCGTGTCGAGCGCTTGATCGCTAAAATTCACGATGGTTTGGATACGGTTGATAACCTGAATGAAGATTTGGTTCTGCGCCGTTATTTGGAATTAATCCTGGCGACCCTGCGCACTAACTTCTTCCAGGTGAATGATGAAGGGCAGCCCAAGGATTATATTTCGATCAAATTCAGTCCCCGGGATATTCCCGGCATTCCCGAACCCCGCCCGGAGTTTGAGATTTTTGTTTACTCCCCTCGCGTGGAAGGTGTGCACTTGCGCGGCAGTAAAGTCGCTCGCGGCGGCCTGCGTTGGTCTGACCGACTGGAAGATTTCCGCACAGAAGTTCTGGGCCTGGTAAAAGCCCAAGCGGTGAAAAATGCGGTTATTGTACCCAGTGGTGCAAAAGGTGGATTTGTCGTTCGACGTCCGCCTACCGATGGCAGTCGCGAAGCCATGATGGAAGAGGGAATCTCCTGCTACAAAACCTTTATTCGCGGCCTTTTGGATATCACCGACAATCTGAAAGATGGAGAAGTTGTACCGCCCAAATATGTTGTTCGCCGGGATGAGGATGACCCCTACCTGGTAGTGGCTGCGGATAAAGGGACGGCGACTTTCTCAGATATCGCCAACGGCATTGCCGGGGAGTATGGCTTCTGGATGGGCGACGCTTTCGCCTCCGGTGGCAGCCAGGGATACGACCATAAGAAAATGGGTATTACAGCCCGTGGAGCCTGGGTATCGGTGCAGCGCCACTTCCGTGAGATGGGGGTGGATGTCCAGAAAGAAAACTTCTCTGTTGTCGGCATTGGCGATATGGGTGGAGATGTTTTTGGTAACGGCATGTTGCTGTCTGAGCATATCTGCCTGAAAGCGGCCTTTAACCACCTGCATATTTTTGTGGACCCCAATCCGGATGCAGAATCCAGCTTTAAAGAGCGCCAGCGTTTGTTCGCGTTGCCCCGTTCGAGCTGGAGAGATTACGAGCGCAAATTAATTTCCAAAGGTGGTGGTATCTTCGAGCGTCGCGCCAAGGCCATTGCTATTACGCCCGAAATGAAAGAAGCGTTTGATATCAAACAGGATCAACTGAACCCCAACGAGCTGATTAGTGCCTTGCTCAGAGCGCCGGTGGATCTGATCTGGAATGGCGGTATTGGCACTTATGTTAAGGCTACTACCGAGACGGACTCCGAAGTTGGTGACAAGTCCAATGATCACTTGCGCGTTGATGGTCGGGAGTTGCGTGCCAAAGTCTTTGGCGAGGGCGGCAACCTGGGTATGACCCAGCGTGGACGTATTGAGTTTGCTCTCAATGGCGGGCGTTGTAACACCGACTTTATCGATAATGCGGCCGGTGTGGATTGTTCTGACCACGAGGTAAATATCAAGATCCTTCTGGATAAAGTCGTTGCTCAGGGTGATTTGACTGAAAAGCAGCGCAATGAGCTACTGGATGGGATGACCGATGCTGTCGGTGAATTGGTGCTGCACAATAACTATGAGCAAACTTTTGCCCTCAGTGTGGCGGAATATCAGGTTGCCAAGCGCCTGGACGAGTACCGCAGAACTATCAACACTTTGGAAGACGACGGCCGATTGAACCGCGCGCTGGAGTTTATTCCTGACAACGAGCAGATTTCTGAGCGCGAGCACAAAGGGCAGTCCCTGACCCGCCCCGAATTATCGGTTCTAATTTCATACGTTAAGGTCAAGTTGAAAGAAGAGCTGCAAAATGCACAAATCACCGACAATGAGCGGGTGCGTTTTGCGGTTGAGTCTGCATTCCCGGAAAAATTGGTCGAGCGTTATCGCGACCAAGTCTATGACCATCCGCTGTTGCGCCAGATCGTGGCTACCCAGGTCGCCAATGAGATGGTTAACAGTATGGGTATCACCTTCTACAACCGTATCGGTACAGCTACTGGCGCCGATGTGAATGATGTAACTGCTGCTTACGTCAGCGCTCGCGATGTGTACGAGATGCACGACTTCCAGGAGCAGCTGGCTGCGCTGGACTACAAGGTGCCAGCGGAGCTGCAAACGGAACTGCTGAACTCGATGATAGGCCGTGTGCGCCGGGCAACCCGGTGGTTCCTGCGCAATCGCCGCAATGAGTTGGAGCCAGCTACCAACTGCGAGCTGTTCCAGGAGCCGGTACAGCGGGTTATTACAGCGTTGCCGCAGGTCTTGAGTGGCGAGCCCCTTAACGAATGGGAGCAGCGCTACCAGAAACTCCTGGAAGCAGGGGTACCAGAGGCCCTGGCCCTGCTGTCGGCGTCGCCCACCTACCTCTACTCGGCACTGGGTATTTCCGAGTCGGCGCGAGCTAGCGATACTCCCGTAGAGGAAGTTGCCACGGTTTACTTCAGGCTGTCGGATGAGTTGAACCTGCATTGGTTTGGCAATCTGATCGTCGATTTGCCGGTAGACAGCTTCTGGCAGGCGCAGGCCCGGGAGACCAGTATGGATGACCTGGACAGCCAGTTGTCGACACTGGCGGTGAACATCCTCCGCTTGGGCAAGGCTGAAAATCTTGATGTAGAGGGTGCAATGTCCCGCTGGAGCGCTATCATGGCGCCCGCAATTCAACGCTGGCACAATATGATTGCCGAGTTGAAGTCTACTTCTGTCGGTGACTTTGCCATGTTCACTGTGGCTTTGCGCGAGCTAATGTATCTCGCCCACGCCACTGCGGACCGGGAAACCCTGGCAGAACAGTAGCGGAATAGAGCCCAGGGGCCGCTCAAAGGTCCCTGTAGTATCGTCATCACAAGATAGAGCCCTTCGTTTTTCTGAAGGGTTCGCCTCCCCACGTAAGGAAAGGTATGTATTCAACACTGCGTAAAGCCTTGTTTGCGCTTGACCCTGAGCGGGCCCACCATTTGTCGATTGATGCCATTGGCGCTGCAGAGCGTCTCGGTTTGATGTCCCTGTACAAAAAGTCGGTGCCGGATGATCCGGTCGAGTTGATGGGGCTCACTCTACCCAACCCAGTTGGTTTGGCCGCTGGTCTGGATAAGAATGCGCAGGCCTTTAATGGTTTCGGAGCCCTGGGATTCGGGTTTGTTGAAGTGGGCACCGTGACACCGCGTCCCCAACCCGGCAATCCGCTGCCAAGGCTGTTTAGGGTGGAAGAGGCCGATGCGATTATTAACCGTATGGGTTTTAACAACCTCGGTGTTGACTACCTGATTGAAAGAGTGAAAAAGCGCCGTTATAGCGGTGTTTTGGGGATTAATGTGGGTAAGAACTTAGATACTCCAGTGGAAAAGGCCGCCGATGACTACTGCCTGTGTATGGAGAAGGTGTACCGCTACGCCGACTACATCACTGCCAACGTTTCTTCTCCCAATACCAAAGGGCTACGTGACCTCCAGTTTGGTGACAGTCTCAATCGCTTGCTGGGCAGCATCAAAGACAAGCAGATGGAGCTGGCTCAAAAGAGTGATCGCTACGTCCCTGTTGCCGTCAAGATTGCCCCGGATATGGAAGGCGATGCGGTGGCGCAGATAGCTGAGGCGCTGTGTGAGTACGATATCGATGGCGTGATCGCTACCAATACGACGATCGATAAGTCTTCAGTCGCCAAGCTGCCCCATGGTAGCGAAGAGGGCGGTTTGAGCGGAAAACCCCTGAGAGCGCAATCCACCAAGGTCATCGAGCTGTTATCGAAAGAGTTGAGCAAGCAGATCCCGATTATTGGGGTTGGCGGTATTTTTGATGGTGACAGTGCGGCTGAAAAGATTCGTGCTGGGGCGACTGCCGTACAGATGTATACCGGTTTCATCTATCGGGGGCCTGAATTGATTCGTGAGGCGGCAGAGGCAATTGCTTTGGAGCGCCGCCGAACAGGGCAAGGGTAAGCTGTATCAGTCGCTGACTTCTAGGAAAAGGGGGGCTTTTGACGATAAGCCCCACTTGCCATCGCTAAATGGTGCTCCACCCGTCAGGGTATTGGATGTCGGTAGAAACGGCGCCATAAATCTCCAGTTTTTGCGCCTTGGTCACTCTGTCGAAGCCATTCCAGTAATCTTCCCGCCCCTCACGCCAACCATTGATCCACTCCTGATGAGGATCCTCTTCGACAAATGGGCAGCTATCCATAGACTTGTTGTTCAGGGCTGCCAAATAGCCCTTGTAAAATGCCCTGTCGGCGTGATTTCGTTTTTGGCGTTTCATCGTATACGGCACCTCTACTTTGTCGGTCTGTGGACAGTTTGTCGGCAGGTTCGCAAACGGCTCTATTTGGGGTGTCTCTCAATGAATTTTAGTGAAGGAAATAAGTCTGTGAACGGACCGACCCAATCCACCTTATTAGTAAGAGTAAAGTGGCTGCGTGGGAATCGGAAAATATCTCTAGATGACAGTATGACTTATGGGGCAGGTAGTAATTAATGGCAGGGCGTATTCTCTTCTGCCACAAAATGGGATAATCGTCCTCTTTTGGGGCAAGGCGATAGCGCTCAATTTCCCTAGTTGGGGACTGTAAAGGTTTTGCCTCCAAGTTTTATTTGTGCGTACTGGCGGCGCAGACTTTGCCGGCAGCTTTAAGTGGGCAGTCTTCATTGACGCACAAAACTTCCTCCGCAGGAGGAGCTTAATGAGTAAGTATTTTGACAGATTTACAAACTGAAGAATTTGAGTTTACGGCTACGTGTCCCAAGGGAATAGAGGGACTGCTCGCTAATGAATTACGCGACCTGGGTGCAGGGTCTGTAAGGGAGCAGCCGGCGGCAGTGTATTTTTCCGGCTCCCTGAAGCTGGCTTACCGCTGCTGTCTGTGGAGTCGCTTGGCAAACCGCATTATGTTGCGTTTGGCGCAGGTGCATGTAGCCACCGCTGAAGACCTCTACCAAGCAGTTGCCGAGCAACCCTGGGAACTCCACATTCGCCCCTCGGGCAAACTGTGGATGCAATTCTCTGGGACCAATCGAGAGATCCGCAATAGTCAGTTCGGTGCTCAAAAAGCAAAAGATGCCATTGTCGACCGCCTTCGCCGCCAGTCGGGAGCCCGTCCAAGTATTGATAAACATCATCCAGATTTGACGGTTGCCCTGCGCTTGCATCGGGATAAGTTGGATATCGCCATCGATCTAAGCGGTGACAGCTTGCATCGCCGTGGCTACCGAACCCATATCGGTGCAGCCCCACTGAAAGAGAACCTTGCGGCAGCACTGTTGCTGCGAGCCGGCTGGCCAAAGATTGCTGAGCAGGGTGGAGCCTTGCTCGACCCGATGTGTGGCTCGGGCACTATTCTGGTGGAGGCGGCGATGATCGCTGCGGATATGGCACCGGGATTAATGCGGGATAGCTTTGGTTTTGAGCGCTGGCTGAACCATCAAAGCGATATTTGGAATGAGCTTCGCGAGGAGGCATTGCAGCGTCAAGGCGTTGGCCTGGCGCGCGAACTGCCAGAGATTCGCGGTTACGATGCCGATGCGAAAGTCTTGTTTGCGGCTGAGGCTAATATTGCCCGGGCCGGTCTGGAGCGCCAGGTGCGAGTGAGTTGCCGCCCAGTAGCAGGGTTTAGGGTACCGAGCCATAGAGAAGTCAAAGCGGGATTGGTTTTGACAAACCCGCCCTACGGTGAGCGCTTGGGTGAGCAGGAAGCTCTGCGGGAGACCTATTTTGAACTGGGGCGGCAGTTAAAGGCGGAGTTCCCGGGCTGGTTGGTCGGTGTGTTTACCGGCAATCCGGAACTGGGTTATGCCACCGGTTTACGCTCTCACAAGCAGTACCAGCTATACAATGGCAGTATCCCCAGTCAGTTGCTGATGTTTGAGGTTCGTGCGCAAAGTGGGGCGGCGGCGAGTGAAGCTGCTGGGCCGAAGTTGTCACCCCAGGCGGAGATGGTAGCAAATCGCTTGCGCAAAAATCTGCGCACTACGGGTAAATGGGCCGCGAGGAGTGGCGTGGATTGTTACCGCCTCTACGATGCGGACTTGCCTGAGTATGCTGCGGCGATCGATATCTATAAAACCCTAGATGGCGCCGTGTACGCGCATTTGCAGGAGTATCGTCCGCCGGCCACTATCGAGGAAGAGAAGGCTCGGGGGCGCTTGCGCGATTTGTTAAGGGCCCTTCAGTCCGTGCTCGAATTGCCTCGCGCGAATATCAGTATTAAAGAACGCCGTCGCCACAGCCACAAGGGCGGAGGTAAGGGTGGCAGTCAGTACCAGAAGCAGACGGAATCCAGAAAGGAGCTCTGGGTTGGGGAGTATGGTGCTGAGTTGGCGGTAGATCTGTGGAGCTACCTGGATACAGGGCTTTTCCTCGATCATCGCCCGGTGCGCAAATATCTACGAGAGATTTCTGCCGGTAAAACATTCCTAAACCTTTTCTGCTATACAGCCAGTGCGACGGTCCAAGCGGCTCTGGGTGGTTGCAAGCAAAGCACTAGTGTCGATATGTCGCGAACCTATCAAAACTGGGCGGGACAAAATTTCCGTGCTAATAACATGGATCCTTATCGCCATCAGTTGGTCGAGGCCGATTGTTTACAGTGGCTTGAATCTGCTCAACAGAACAGGAAAGGCCATTACGATTTAATATTCATGGACCCCCCGAGTTTCTCCAATTCCGCGAAGATGAGCGGGGTATTAGATATTCAGAGGGACCACGGGAAATTGATTCGTCAGTGTATGTCCCTGTTGTCGCCTCAAGGTCGCTTGGTGTTTTCCAACAACTTGCGCAGCTTTAAGATGGACGAGGACGTTTCCAGTGAATATTCGGTAGAGAAGCTGAACCTTTTGGATAAGGACTTTCAGCGCAACCCAAAAATTCACAATGTTTGGGAGCTCCGGCTGAAGTAGGGTGGTACTAACGCTTTAGTGATTTATGGCCGGCTTGATTTAATAGCCGGCCTAAGATACCTAAGGTCTAATAGGTTTTGACCATTGAAATTGAGGGATTTTACAAGCTGGAGGTAAATCGCCGTCCAGTGTCAATTTACTTGTAATTCAATTCTAGGTTAATTTGGGCCAGCGGCTTTCAGCTAGAACTTTGCATAAATAAAAAGATAGCGAAAGTTGACGGTACAACCACAGAAACCCGATTCGCTGTGAGCTCGGATCTATTCATTCAGATCCATTACAACCCGTATCCCCACATCCTTTGAGCGCGCGGTTTCATTGAGGCCTTTTCGGTAGTCAGAAGAAATCTTACTAGAGGTATCACGCATTGAGCCGCCCCTTACAGAATGAAGTTGGCAGCCGTTAATCTTTATAGGCGCTGAAGTAGTTTTTGTTGGGTTGTATCCAGCTTGGTAGCAGTCTTCCACCCACTCAGCCACGTTCCCTGCAGTGTCAAAAAGGCCAAAAGGATTCGCCTGGTAATGCCCTACGGGAGCTGTACTGATACTGAACAGCTTTGTAAATTCGCTAGAGCAACCCCTGCGGCAATTCGCTTTTCCCCGGACGTCGCTGGAAGCCCACCAGTATTGGTGGGAACTACCTCCCCGGGCTGCGTACTCCCACTCGGCTTCACTGGCCAGCCGATACTGCTTACCAGACTCCTTTGACAGCCACTTCACATACCTTTGTGCGTCCCGCCAGGTCACATTAATTACCGGTCTATCGCCGCGCCCCCAGCCTGCATCGCTGGGTTTAGCACTGCCGGTGGCCTCGGCGAAACGATCGTATTCGGCAAAGGTGACCTCATAGATGGATATAGCAAAGTCCTGCTCTACATTTACCCTGTGCGCAGGGCTGGCCAATCGCCGCTGGTTATTGCCCATGGTAAAGCTGCCTGCTCCCACTGCGACCATTTTCGGGCCCAAGCCACCAGAGGATAATTCAGATTGAAATCGCTTGCCGATAAAGTAGGCAGGTTCCAGCTCGATCGCCACTTCGAGGTTTTGTTCTTCCAGCAAGACCCACTGGCGAACTTTACTGAAGCCCCGTTTACTCACTTCCACATCATATTTGCCTGGGCTCAATTCAAGCCCCGGCTGGTAGCGGGGGGCTATGTTCATAATCCGCACACGGGCATCAGACGGCTTTGTGTTAATCGTTAGGCTGTACAGCTTGGGTTGGTTCTCTGCTCTTGGCTCTGCAGGCTCAGGCGTGAGAACTTTTGGGGGCTCAATATTACTCCTGGCAATCAGTGCCTGATTACCACTGAGGGGTAGTTGTGCATCTGCATTGAGCGAGGAAGGTAGATTTAGCTGGGTAACTTGTACCTGTGAGTCTAGGGCATCTGCTGCTGATTCAGTTGGCGCAGACTCTGTATTTGAATTTGGAGCAATATTGGCAGGCTGCTCCGCGGTACCTAGTAGGGTGGCAGCTGTAAAATCGGCAGCGCCGTCCAATATAGGTAGTCCAAGTTGCCAGCCGGCCTTGTGATCAACGATGCTATACAGGCCCCAGGTTGAGGTAAGGCCAACAGCGATAAAGCTGCTCATAAGCCAGGAGCGCTTGTGTTTTGTTGGCTCAGCGAGGAACTGCCGCAGGCGTACAACAGTATCCTGCTCCTTACGCTCTGGCTTCTCGGGCGTTTCCTTCCGTTTCCAACTGGAAGCAACTCTCCCGAGTTGGTCTGCCACACTGCCGTAAATGGTCAGTACAAGTGCTTTTGCCAAGCTGGAAGTTTTTAAAGTTGAATTGTTGAGCTGGCTGATTTGGTTGGCCGGCTTTCCGGCGAGGGCTGCAACCAAATCATCTGCGGCATCGGCGATATCCAGGCCGCGTTGAAATCGCTTATCCGGATCTTTGGCCAGGAAGTGATCAAGTAGAGGCTGATAAAGTGCGTATCGGGCTGGCAATCGCGGTATTGGGTCGGTGAGGTGCTTTATTGCAATGGCGACGGCTTCGTCTGCCTGATAGGGCACGGCTCCTGTGAGCATTTCATAGAAAACAACTCCCAGGCTATACAGGTCGGCACGACCGTCAACCGCTGCTCCGCGAGCTTGTTCCGGGCTCATATAGTGAGGGGTTCCCACAACCATCCCGCTGTTAGTCATACGGGTGGTTCTCGCGATAGCCCGGGCAACCCCAAAATCACTGAGTACGGCCGATCCGTCTTCGCGAAACAGGATATTCTCCGGTTTCAGGTCTCGGTGTACATAGCCCTTGCTGTGGGAGTGGTCTAGGGCCATGGCTATCTGGCGCACAACATTAAGCGCCTCAAGAGGCTCAAGCCCACCTTTGCTTAAACGCTCTGCGACCGAGCCCCCAGGCATGTAGTCCATGGCGATATAGTTCAGGCTGCGGTAGCGGCCAATATCGTGAATACCGACGATATTTGGGTGTGACAGCTGCCCAACGATATTTGCTTCCCGCTGGAACCGCTCACTGAATATTGGATCAGCGTTCAATACTGGCGACATAACTTTTAGTGCCACCTGCCGGCCCACACTGCGCTGTATAGCCAGGTAGACTGAGGACATTCCCCCCTGATTGATCTTCTTGAGGATGCGGTAGCCCGGTATCTGCAGTGAAGAGGTGCCGCTATTGACGACTTCCATGAAGTGCTTTCCCTATCTTAAAGCAGAGTTGAAAGTCCGTAGGCAACTGCGGTGGCTAAGGCGACTGTGAAGAGGAGAATGAAGGGGCGATACTTTCTGAGTGTGGAGCCGGGCAGGGTGGGCTCGCTAATTGGGTTGAGGGATGCGGTAGAAGAAGGTTGCGCTGTGGATGGGGCATCTATGACCTGAACAGTGACGTTATCTTTGCCTCCTGCATCCAATGCTGCAGCGATTAGAAGTTCTGTTGCTCTGTGTGTATCACTGTTTTCTGTCAATATCTGGCTGATTGAATTTGCTGGTACTTCCGAACTAAGTCCATCGCTGCAGATGAGTAGTCTCTGTCCTGCTGCCCAGCGATAGGAGACTCGGTCCACTTCGAGTTTGGGGTTGGTACTACCGCCGATACATCGGGTAATTACATGCCGGTTGGGGTGAATTGCGGCTTCTTCGGAGTTGATAGCGCCTGAATCCATCAACATCTGTACGTAGGAGTGGTCGCTGGTTAGTTGGGTGAGCTTCCCTGTTGTGCCTTCGGGAGCCCAGAGGTAAGCGCGGCTGTCTCCAACCCAGTAGATATGAAAGTAGTCACCCTCTTCAGCAACAACGACCGCAGTAGAGCCCATATTGGCTGTGGTTTGTTCATCGCCCAGTAAAAGGGCGTGCGCTTTTTGCAAGGCACGCTCGTAGTGCTTGTCAGTTTCCGCTGACTTTTGGATTTCTTCAACAACAGTTTTGCTCGCGAGTTCACCAGCGTGGTGACCGCCAAGGCCATCGGCTACAACCCAGATACCTTTGTCTTCCGCAGCCCAATAGGCATCTTCGTTCTGTTCACGCTTATAGCCGGTATGGGTTGCGCCGGCACTGCGTGTAGCGTCTTTGCTTTGCTGAACTATCCCGCTGTGCCGTGATACTTCGCGTACTTTGGCTTCACTCACTGGCGTGCAACTACCTGTAATTTATTTAATCTTTCTAACGGTGATAACCCTCCGGTAATCACACGCCTCTTCCCTGTTGTGCTCTCGGCTTATTCAAGTTGCCGATCACTTTGTAGGTCATCGCTGAATCTGTTAAATACTAGACCTTTGGGCCATTTTAAGCTGCAAACCGAATCACACGCTAATGATATCGCCCATGATAAACTCAACTTTATCAATAAAAGTGAGTGTTTCGGCTGCTTTTTAACATTAGTTAAGCTCACTGTCTTCAATAATTGGCCAATTTCACACGGCCATTTTGGCTTTAGGAGCGATTTCGATGCTCAAACTTTGTGATGTCAATGATCTCAGCCAGAGCGTATGGCTGGTATCGCCGGGAGTAACTGTGGGGCGGGCGCAGAGTAGTGACTTGTGTATTGCCGATGATTCCGTAGCGAAGTCGCACCTTAAAATTGCGGTTAATGGCGATGTTCTGACTTTGCACAATTTGTCGGGCGCGGCCCGTGTCTTGCTTAATGGTCAGCCAACTGGTACGCCGTGCCAGTTAAAAATAAACGATCAGGTCAAAGTGGGCAGCCGTTTACTCCAGGTAATCGACCCTAAGGTAACTAAGCTTAAGTCTGGCCCCCCTAAGGCTGCTTCGAATCAGGGCGTTGCCTGGGCGCTAAGAGCCAATCACCGGGCTATTGCAGGAAAGGTGTTCCCTGTGAAAGAGAGTGCGGTAATTGGGCGCTCCGATGAGTGTGATATAACTTTTTCGCTTTCTCATCTTTCGCGTAGGCACGCTCGTCTC
Source organism: Microbulbifer maximicatervae (SeqCode) (assembly GCF_052467825.1). Classification (NCBI taxonomy): domain Bacteria; kingdom Pseudomonadati; phylum Pseudomonadota; class Gammaproteobacteria; order Cellvibrionales; family Microbulbiferaceae; genus Microbulbifer; species Microbulbifer maximicatervae (SeqCode). The sequence continues at coordinate 4,709,704 of NZ_CP174327.1, read as the reverse complement.
GAAGTAAGGGAGGGCTTACTGTTCGTTATTGACTTAGGTTCGGCAAATGGGACTTTTGTCAATAATAGAAAGGTTAGTGAGAGTCGGGTGCGCAGGGGAGATGAGCTCCGGCTCGACACTTTAAGTTTTTCAATTGTCGGCCCAGCTGACGATAACAACCGCACGGCTGTACGCCCGGCTTTGCCGGAGTTCGAATTGCCCAGTTCTACCTCTGTCTCTGGAGAAGCCGATACAGTCCCCTACGCAGTGCAACCCAGTTTGTCCGAGGAGGTACCTGAGGAAGTCGATAAGCCAAAGGCTAAAAGTAAAACGTGGCTTTTAATAGTGGGGCTTGCGCTAAGTGTTGCGGGATATCTCTGGGGCAGCAGCCAGGGGGTTTTTGGATGAGCGATATAAAAGAGCTTTTGCTCTACACCACTTTGGGTTGCGGCCTGTGCGAAAAAGCCAAAATTGAAATTTGGCCTGCCCTGGAAAAATTCAACTTGCGTCTTCGCGAGGTGGATATCGCCGAGGATGAAGCGTTAATGGAGCGCTTTTCTATCCGCATTCCGGTGGTTGGCCTTGGAGACCCCGACGATGTTTGCGGTTGGCCGTTTGACCAGGTCCAATTGCAAGATTGGCTGAAGGAGAGGCTTTAAATTACAGCCGGCTCGCAGCTTCACTCTCCCTTAATAGTTGCAGCTTGGTGCCGCTTCGGTAGGCGTAAATTACAGAATAGGCGAGTACATTTTGCACATAATTACGCGTTTCCCGGAATGGAATGGTTTCAATCCACACATCATAGGGCAGCTGTTTTCGGGTCTCTTTTAGCCATCCCGCTACGCGGGTTGGCCCGGCATTATAGGCGGCGGCTGCCAGAAAGCGGTTATTGTCAAAGCGGTTAAGTAAGCTACTTAAGTAAAAGCTGCCCAGCGCAATGTTAGTATTGGGGCTCAAAAGGTCCCAGCTGCGTCGATAGCGCACCCCCGCTCTGCGTGCAGTAGCTTTTGCCGTGGATGGGAGCAATTGCATAAGTCCCAGGGCCCCGGAGCTGGATTTTGCATCGTGGCTAAAGTGGCTCTCTTGTCGTGCCACAGCGTAAATCAGATATGGCTCTAGTGCCGAGCTCTGGGCACCAACCTGTTTGCTCACATCGTGAACAATATCGGAAAAAGCGAGTGGGAATCGCAGCTCCAAGTCGTCGAGGTAGTCAGCCGCAAGCACTGACTGGATTGATTTATGGTACCAACCCCAGGCGCTAGCTACTTTGCCAGCCGCAAGTAATTCCTGGTGGTCCATAGCTCTTGTGGCATAGCTCCATTCCCTTCGGGCATGGAAGAGTTCGCCTATCGCTTGTAATTCTCGGGCCCTCAGCAGTTCGGGGCGCTTTGCCATCTCCTGCACTTGAATGGGGGTGATTGGTGCCGGCCGGTGCTCAAAGCTGTACTGTTGCCCCAAGGTATCAGCGGCAAGGAAACCGTAGTAACTGCGATTGCGGGCGGCTTTGCGGTAAAGGTGGGAGGAAGCTTCGGAACTTTCTGTGCCATAAAGTTCTTCCAGTGAGCGGGCTTTCCAATATATCCACCGGTCGAGTTGTTGTTTCTCCTCTGGCAGGCGGTCAATCCAGAACGCGACCTGTTGCCAATTTAATTCACGTAGGGATTGTCTGGCTAGCCACTCGATGGTACGGCCATCGGTCACTGTGTGATGTTCAACCAGCTGTTGCAAGCGCTGCATATTATCCTGGCGAGCAAATTGACGCGCCAAGTGCTTGAACATGGCTTCTTGTTGGGCATCGGAAAACAAGTAGCTGGCCTGATAGCGGTGCCACGCAGTTTCAGCTTTGATCGCGTCTTTTTTCGCCAATTGGTGCAATCCGTGCAACACGATATCGCGATATTCCAGTGGGTTGTAGGCGAACTTGGTGTCAGTGAGAAGCTTCTGTGGGTTGCGATGGACCGAGCGTAAAAGTTTGGCTTTCTCTGCTTGTGCTGGCGTCATTTTTTTGGCGATATAACGTGCCAAATCGAGATTGCCTTCTTCGACTGCCAGCAGGTGCCGCTTCCAAGCGAGTTCCTGCGTCAAGCCGCCGTTTTTCATCCAGCGGGCAAAAACGGGGTCGCACTCCTCGACTTGGGACCGCCCAACAAGCCAGAGTTCTGATATCAACTGCTGTGTTTCTGCCTGATAGCCGTCTCGGCGCGATAGGGCATCGGCGTAATAGCAGTGGAGGGAGGTGCGACTGTGTTGCGAAGGTTGGTAATAGCGCAGGTAAGTCGAGAACTTTTTTTGACTACCGAGTTGGCGCAACAACCTGACCATCATCCAGTCGCCAATAGCCGTGCCTCTGTTGCTCTCCAGGAATTGATCAACTTCTTTTAAGGGCAGTTGGTGCAGTTTTTCACTGAGCGCCCAATAGTCAATATAAGCAGCGAGGGGATAATCTTTGAGCTCAGCTTTAAGTGCTCGAAGTTGCCGTCGATCCTTGTATTTTATCGCCTGCCGGGCCTGGCGCAGCTTTTCTCTCTGCGCCGCACGATTATCTTCGGATACTTCCGGTGCGATAGCGGTTGACTGAACAGATTGTGCATTAGTGGGCACGGCTGTGCAGAGACAGGTGATGATTAGGGCAGAAAGAAGCGCGATTCCTTTTGCGTCAGCTGACATCTCAATTACCTCAGTTGGACGTGTGTTTCCAGCTATGACTGACTATACGGTAAAAACGCGTAAAATAGCTGATTTTTCACAGAACCCGAAAGAGCCGGCTTCGCTTCTTTCATCAGCGGGATTGAGGTTCGGGTTTGATAATTGTAGTGCCTATTTATGTTGCTTCTATTGGATGGGGTCAGTCTTCGTTACGGGACCCAGGTACTGGCAGACAATGTCAGCGCAAAAGTTGAGCGTGGAGATCGTATATGCCTTGTGGGGCGTAATGGGGAGGGGAAATCCAGCCTGTTGCGCTTGATAGCGGGGCAAGTTGACGCGGATAGCGGCGAGATTGTTCGTGCCAGCGGTATGGTTCAAGCGGTTTTGGAGCAGGAGTTACCTGCCGATTGCCCCGATTCTGTCTACGGATATGTGGCTATGGGTTTGGGCGAAATAGGCGCTGTTTTGTCGGCGTACAGGGACTCCCCCACAGCAGAGCTACAAGCCAAAATCGAAGCGGCTCACGGTTGGGAGCTGCTGCCGAAAGTGGACAGTGTATTAGATCGTTTGGGGCTCGATGCAGACGAAAAGGTTGCCGACCTTTCCGGTGGCTGGCAGCGCCGTGCTGCTCTGGCTCGCGCTTTGGTGGTGGAGCCTGATCTGCTGATACTGGATGAGCCAACCAACCACCTGGATATTGCTGCAGTCGAATGGCTTGAGAATTTCCTCGCCAGCTATCGTGGCGCTCTTTTGTTTGTGAGCCATGATCGTGCATTGGCACAACGTTTGGCCACCAGCGTATGGGATTTGGATCGTGGACACCTGCGGACATTTCGCTGCAAGTTCGACCGTTACCAGGAAGAAAAAGAGAAGCTTCTTGAAGAAGAGGCAAAAAATGAAGCTCTTTTCGACAAGAAGTTGGCACAGGAAGAGGCCTGGATTCGCCAGGGCATCAAGGCTCGCCGAACCCGTAATGAGGGACGGGTAAGAGCGCTTCAAGCACTGCGTCGCCAAAGGGAAGCGCGCCGGTCCCAGCAGGGTATAGCCAAGATGGCACTGGATAGCGGTGAGATGTCCGGCAAATTGGTTGCTGAGTTGAAGGGCGTCACTTTTGCGTATCCCGATGAGCAACCGTTGATTAGGGATTTATCATTCACGCTGATGCGCGGAGACCGCGTTGGCCTAATAGGCCCCAATGGTGTCGGCAAAAGTACCCTGATCAAATTGCTGCTGGGAGAGCTAAAGTCCCAGGGGGGGAGTGTGCGCCTGGGTACCAAGCAGCAAGTGGCCTATTTCGATCAGCGCCGGGATCAGCTGAATCCCGATTTGACTGTGCTCGATAATGTTGCCGAAGGGCGCGACTCAGTGACTATTGGTGGTAAAAGCCGCCACGTAATGTCTTATTTGGCCGATTTTCTTTTTAGTGGTGTTAAAGCCCGTACTAAAGTCAGCGCCTTGAGTGGTGGAGAGCGAAATCGCGCCTTGCTGGCAAAATTGTTTAGCCAGCCCGCCAATATTTTGGTGCTCGACGAGCCCACCAATGACCTGGATGTAGAAACCCTGGAGCTGCTTGAACAGTTACTCCTGGACTTTGGCGGAACGGTTCTGCTGGTGAGCCATGACCGTGCTTTCCTGGATAATGTGGTGGGCTCATGCCTCGCATTTGAGGGGGATGGCCGCATCCGTGAATACGTGGGTGGTTATGGAGATTTTGTGCGCCAAGGTGGCAGCTTTGTCGCTGAGCTGAAAGAAGTTAAGCCAGCTGCTAGTAAACCAAAGGAAAAGCCCCAGTCCCAGGAGGCGGCTCCGGCGAAGAAAAAGAAACTGAGCTATAAGCTTCAAAGAGAGCTGGATAGCCTGCCCGCCTTGATTGAGTCTTTGGAAGAAGAGATAGGGGGTATTGAGCAAGAGGTTGCCGACCCCAGTTTTTATCAGCAGGAGCAGGCGTTGGTGCAGGCTAAGCTGAACACCCTGACGGAAAGACAAGCCCAGCTCGAAGAGGCATTTGAACGCTGGTCAGAGCTGGAGGGGGGAGACGACTAAGTTGAAGGGGAAGCTGCAATTATTGCTGCTTCCCCCTCCCCAATTTTGAAGGATTATTCGTCTTCCATATGTACCCGAATCGCCAGAACATCGCATTTGGCGCCATGGAGAACGCCGTTGGCGGTAGAGCCGAGTAGTAGTGCTAAGCCGTGACGACCGTGGCTGCCAATAATGATTAAGTCAGCTTCGATATCTTTGGCTAAGCGATGAATCTCAGTAGATGGCTGGCCGAGTATTACGTGCTGGCGATCTGCGGGGATATCCAGCCGATCGGCGGCTTTTTGCAATTGCTCCTTGGCCTGGGATTGTAGTTGGTCCTGTACCTCGGAGAGGTCCATTGGGATGTCGCCGCCATAGGCAAAAGTCAGGGGCTCAATGGCGTGAAGTAAGCTTAACTCCGCACCAAATGCTTCAGCCATATCAGCGGCCCTATCAAGCACCTGGGAAGATTCTTTTGACAGGTCCAAGCCCACGAGGATGTGTCGGTATTTCGCCATAATTTACCTGCTCCTATCCCTTTTATTGACTGTGAAAAACACCCTTGTGACACCTATTTTGAGTCTACCGCAAAAAAAACCGATTGACATAGATCACGCGGAACACCGCACAATAGTCACTTTTTTCCACTGATGAGGAGTGGTTATGTCTGATTGGTTGCCGGTGATTATCGTCGGATTTGCCATCGCTTTGGTGCTGGGGCCGGTGATGTGGCTAAAGCCCAATGCCCGTGACAGCCGTCTTGCAGATTTGCGTAGCCGGGCGGCCCAGGCTGGCATTACCGTGCAAATCCAAGCGTTGCCTGCGGCTTTGGGTGATGGGACTGCGGCTGTCTATTATCACCGCTGGCAGAACCGCAAAGGCCTGAGTGTGGGGTGGGTTTTGGATAAGCAACGGATTGAGCACGAACTCAATTTTTCCGGTGTTTGGGATTGGGCTGATGGCCAGCCAGCTCCGCAAGGGGCATGGAAATATTTGCGCGAGCTACTGGGAAAAATCCCTCGGGACGCCTGTGCGATTACTGCAACACCAGTGGGTCTCGGTATTCAGTGGCCGGAGTCAGGAGGCAATCAAGCCTTCCAGAAACTGATGGCGTCGCTTGATGAGTACACCCCCTTAATAGAAGAAGCTATTCGAAAAGTGAGTTCGCGCGCGGCGACTGAGGGGCTGTCCTGATTGCCGTATTAGCGGTGTAAAAGAGCGTCTACTGAGTCGCATTTAGGCGGACTGCCCAGTGCCAAATTTGGTGACTGTGAGTGGAAAATTGTCAGCTTTGCTTGACCGCGCTTGAAGTGAGGCTTATATATTCGCGCAGCACAAGCCCGATAAGAGGGCTTGAAAGACTTGCAATAGCAGTAAATTTTCATTTGAAATCAAAGGCTTATGGGTAAATCACTGGTCATCGTCGAATCACCGGCCAAAGCGAAAACCATCAATAAATATCTCGGCAAGGACTTTGTTGTGAAGTCCAGTGTCGGCCATATTCGCGATTTGCCCACAGGTGGGGGCAATAAACAGCCGGTTGACGCAAAGGAGCGCGCCCGTCGTGCAGCGGAAACACGCAAGCTTTCCCCCGAGGCGAAAGAGGCTTACAAGCGGAAGAAAAACCGCGATCAGCTGATTAAGCGTATGGGGATAGACCCGGATCACGAGTGGCAAGCCCACTACGAGATACTGCCGGGTAAAGAGAAAGTGGTGAGTGAGTTACAAAAACTCGCCGAAGGCGCCGATCATATCTATCTCGCAACGGACTTGGATCGCGAGGGAGAGGCAATTGCCTGGCATTTGCGTGAAGCAATTGGTGGCGATAACGATCGCTACCGCCGAGTAGTGTTTAATGAAATTACCAAGTCTGCGATTCAGGAGGCCTTTAAAGATCCCGGCCGTCTGAATATTAATCGGGTAAACGCCCAGCAAGCGCGCCGTTTCCTCGATCGAATCGTTGGCTATATGGTGTCCCCTCTACTGTGGGAAAAAGTGGCCAGAGGCTTGTCTGCGGGGCGTGTGCAATCTGTTGCGGTCCGTCTCGTAGTTGAGCGGGAGCGGGAGATTCGCGCGTTTATTCCGGAAGAGTACTGGACCCTGTTTGCCGATACGGCGACGGCAAAGGCTTCCAAGCTGCGCCTCGAGGTGAAAAAGCAGGCTGGTGAGGCTTTCCGTCCTACCAACGAAGAGCTGGCAATGAGTGCTGCCAAGCAGCTTCAGTCCAGTGAGTTTGTTGTTTCCGCCCGTGACGATAAGCCAACCAGCTCCAAGCCCAGCGCACCATTTATTACTTCCACTTTGCAGCAGGCGGCCAGTAACCGCCTCGGCTTCAGTGTGAAGAAGACCATGACCCTGGCCCAGCGCTTGTATGAAGCCGGTCATATCACCTACATGCGTACAGATTCCACCAACCTCAGTAAAGAAGCTGTGGAATCTGCACGGGATTATATTGCCGAGAATTACGGCGATAAGTATCTTCCAGAAAGCTCCAATAGCTACAGCAGTAAAGAGGGCGCTCAAGAGGCGCACGAAGCGATTCGCCCGTCCGATGTTCGTATCGCCCCAAATATGTTGTCCGGGGTTGAGCGGGATGCGGAGAGGTTATACAACCTGATTTGGCAGCAGTTCGTGGCCTGTCAGATGACGCCCGCCCAATTTACTTCCTCTTCAATCGTGGTCAGCGCAGGTGACTTTGAATTGCGTGCGCGGGGTCGAGTAATTCGTTTCGATGGTTTCCTGAAAGTTGCGCCACCGAGCGGCAAAAAAGATGAAGATCTGGTGCTTCCAGATGTGAAGGTAGGCGAAAAGCTATCCCTGCAACAGCTGGATCCCAAACAGCACTTTACCAAGCCGCCTGCGCGGTTTAGTGAAGCGGCCCTGGTTAAGGAACTGGAGAAGCGCGGTATCGGACGCCCCTCCACCTATGCTTCCATTATTTCCACGATCCAGGATCGTGGTTATGTCCGCCTGGAAAACCGTCGTTTTTACGCTGAGAAAATGGGGGATATTGTTACCGACCGTCTCAGCGAAAGTTTCAAGAACCTGATGGACTACGGATTTACCGCAAACCTGGAGGAATCCCTGGATGCGGTTGCCGACGGCGATAAGGGTTGGAAGCAACTGCTCGATGAGTTTTATCAGGACTTTTCCGGGCGCCTGGAAAAAGCCCAGTCTGCCGATGCAGGTATGCGTCGCAATACGCCGACAGACACGGATATCGAGTGCACCAAATGTGGCCGCCATATGCAGATCCGCACTGGCTCCACCGGTGTATTCCTGGGGTGCTCTGGATATGCACTGCCGCCAAAAGAGCGTTGTACCAATACCATGAACCTGGTTTCTGGTGATGAGGCGGTCGATGCGGATAAGGACGAGGAAGCTGAATCCAGGTTGCTGCGGGAGAAGCGCCGCTGCGGCAAGTGCGGCACGGCTATGGATAGCTACCTGTTAGATGAGCAGCGTAAATTGCATATCTGTGGCAATAACCCGGATTGCAATGGCTACGAGATTGAGCAGGGCACTTTTAAAATTAAAGGTTATGACGGCCCCATTATTGAGTGCGATAAGTGTGGCAGTGATATGCAGTTGAAGTCTGGTCGCTTCGGCAAGTACTTCGGCTGTACCAATGAAGACTGTAAAAACACCCGCAAGCTACTGAAAAATGGGCAGCCGGCGCCACCGAAAATGGACCCGGTTCCCATGCCGGAATTGGCCTGTATCAAAGTTGAGGATCACTATATCCTGCGCGATGGTGCCTCGGGTCTATTCCTGGCTGCCAGCCAGTTCCCGAAAAATCGTGAGACCCGTGCGCCCCTGGTTAAAGAGCTGCTGCCTCACCAGAGTGAGATCGATCCAAAGTACAGTTTCCTATTCTCTGCGCCGACGCAAGATGATAGTGGGCGGGATACCGTAGTTCGATTTAGCCGCAAAACCCAGGAGCAATATGTTCAATCTGAGGAAGAGGGCAAAGCGACCGGTTGGCGTGCTTTTTATCGTGATGGTGGTTGGAAAGTAGAGGCCTCCACCAAGAGCACTGCCGCCAAGCGCAAGAAACCGGCAGCTAAAAAGACAGCGGCAAAGAAGTAGGTAATGAGTAACTCTTACACGATTCATGTCACTTCGGCTCTACGCAAGAGCCAGCTGTTGCTGCAACAGCCGTGGGATTTGCCTCTCCAGCGCGATGCGCTGGAAGAGGCAGCGTTGATGCAGTTGTGCAAGGCCTATCGGGCCTTTCTGGCAGAGCAGGCAGCCCAGCTTCAGTTGGGGTTCGAACCGGAGTCTCCGCAGTTGATCATTGATGCGCTGGGCGTTCAGGGTAGGGCTAGTGCAGAGGCCAATGAGCTGTCCGGCCTGGTCGGCGACCCGCAGAGTTGGTTATCCCATATGCTTTACGCCTGGGAAGAGCAGCAGAAAATATCTGTGGGTGCTGATGAAAAACAGCAACAGGTTAATTTAATCCCGCTACACAACGAAGTTGCCAAGCCCGAGTTTGCACCTTTGTCCAAAGAGTTGCTGCTTCAGTGGCATCGCTCGCTGAATGAATTGGTGGTGAGGCAGCGCGCTCACTTGGATGAGTGTTAACTAATACGCATATTCGACTTCGGTGAACTTCTGAATAGGTTCGTAATATTTCTGCGAATTTTGAAGGTTGTTGATATTAGGCGCACTTCTGCGGGAAACTCCGCTGTCCTTTGAGTGAGTCACAATAGAGTAGTTGTGGCCCACTCGACATAACCCGCAACCGGTGCAACGTGCAAAGCAATTCACTCTTCTCTTGTGATCTCTTGAGTGGTTTAGGTAATTCTTTGATATAGCGTACTGGTAATAGACTGCCTCGAAAGTCAGGAGCCAGAAGCCCTCAAATTGGATGAATGAAACTTATCGCAAGCCTGTGGTACACTGGGCGCAAACTGTTGTGCCGTGAAGGAAAAGCGAATGTCCTCCGAAACTTTTGAAATAATTGAGCTGGCTAATGGCGATGTAGCCTTGCGTCGTGCTGGCCACAAAGAGGACCCTTTGGTGAGCATTTCTTTTTCTGCGGAAAGCCTTCAGTTTTTGCGCAAGAACAAGGTTGCTGTGGCAAGGGCTATGTTGGAAGCGGGCATTGAAGCCGTACAAAATCTAGACGATCTTGAGGCTGGTTACTTCGAGGAAGAAGATGATTTAATGCCGGTAAATCATACTATCCACTAACGTCAGCGTTAGTTTGAGTTTTATCAACAGCGGCCAATGGCCGCTGTTGTCGTTTTTAGGGGTTTAAGGCGCTTGGCGAATGACCCCTACGGCTAATCCCTCAATCACAAAGTTCTTATCTCTCATATCGACTTGAATTAACTCAAAGTCATCATTTTCAGGTAGCAACTGAACGGTTGCCTGATTTCCCTTGCGGCGAAAGCGTTTCACAGTGACTTCGTCATCGATACGGGCAACGACGATTTGGCCATTGCGTACTTGCTCGGTCTTTTGCACTGCCAGCAAGTCTCCATCGAGAATGCCCGCATCTCGCATACTCATACCATGCACCCTCAACAGATAATCTGCGGGGGGGTGGAAGAAGCTCGCGGGCAAGTCGCAGTAATCTTCAATATGTTCGCTGGCGAGTATGGGATTCCCCGCAGCTACTCTACCCACAATCGGCAAGCCGGATTGGTGATCCGGAATTCGAATGCCTCGGGAAGCGCCGGCAACCATCTCAATGGCGCCTTTTCTGGCGAGCGCTTTCAGGTGTTCCTCGGCGGCATTGGGCGAGCGGAAGCCGAGCTCCTGGGCAATTTCTGCCCGCGTTGGCGGGTAGCCTGTTTCATCCAGGTAGGACTTGATCAGGTCGAGAACCTGGGACTGACGAGCGGTGAGATTGGTCATAGATTTACCTAGTTTTCTGTATTTATATACAGTTGCTGGAATTATATACAGATTTATTGTTCGCGCAATCCTCAGGTTTTAGTCTTTGTGAGCTGCTACATTGATGGAGAAAGCAAGGAGAGAAGAAAGCGTTGAAGGAACTGACAAAGAGGGAAAAATAATGTTGGATGCAAAAATGCCGGAAGCCTGGAGAGTGCTTCGCATTCAGTCTGAATTGGTAGATGGGATAGAGCGGCTGATAGCGTTAGGTGGTGCAGTGACAGTGTTTGGAGGGGCGAGATTTACAGAGGACAGTCCTGAATATCAACAGGGGGTAAAGTTGGGAGAGTTGCTCGCGGCTGAAGGGATCCCCGTGATTACCGGTGGTGGGCCGGGGCTGATGGAGGCTTGTAACCGAGGGGCTTTCGGGCAGCCCGGCGCATCAATTGGGTTAAACATAGAGCTGCCTTTTGAACAGGCGGCAAATCCATATCAGGACATCAGTTTGAACTTCCGATACTTTTTTGTACGGAAATTTATGTTTGTAAAACACGCACTTGGATTCGTTGGACTTCCCGGTGGCTACGGCACGTTGGATGAGTTGTTTGAAGCTCTTACCTTGGTGCAAACGCAGAAAGTGCGGCGTTTCCCAATTGTGTTGGTAGGTAAGCGTTACTGGAGTGGGCTGTACGATTGGTTGGTAGATACAGTGTTAGAGCGCGATTGTATCGATGCCAGTGATCTCGACCTTTTTCATATCGTTGATAGTGTGGAGGAGGCTGCGGCCCTGATTATGAAATATATGCAGGTGAAAGAATAATTATTCGGGTGATCTTAAAATACCGAAAAAATTTTCAAAGTTATTTTTGTTAAAGCTGCCCCCGGACTAAAAGGCTATGTCGGCTGGTGGGGTGGCGTACTTGCTCAAGTTGGCGGAAGATCAACTCCAGCAGTATTGATCTTACCGCCTGACATACTTTTCCCTGTTATTTTTACTCTTGTACTTTGCTGAGTGGAGAGCTTAGCTGGCGGGCTCTAGATCAATGAGAATGTGCTACTCTGGCGTCGATTAAACGTATGTTTTAAATGGTGGTTTGATACTTATGAGCCAGATAGATACGGTCAGCCGGATACTCGATGCAGCGGAAGTGCTGTTTGCCGAACGGGGTTTTCCTGAAACCTCATTGAGAACAATTACCAGCACGGCCGGGGTTAATCTGGCGGCAGTTAACTACCATTTCGGCTCCAAGAAAGAATTGATACAGGCGGTATTTGAACGCTTTTTAACGCCTTTCACTAACGCTCTGGAAGAAGAGCTTGATCGCCGTATTGCCCTGGGGCAGCCCCTGGGGGTGGAGGAGCTGATCGAATGCCTGTATCGAGTTGGGTTGGGAAGCCTTGGGCTGGAGGGAAAGGATCCACAGCGATTTATGCGTCTTTTAGGATTGGCCTATACCCAGTTCCAGGGGCATTTGCGTCGATTTATCGTATCTCGATACGGGGATACTTACCGCCGTTTTGCCGGACTGCTGGCTGAAGCGTTACCGGGCTTGGACCCAGAAACTTTCTATTGGCGCCTCTACTTTATGCTGGGAGCGACCATTTTCACACTGTCGAGCCACGATGCGATTGAGGCTATCCTACGGGAGGATTTCGGTTCTGACAGTACCCTGACCCAGACTCTTGAGCGATTGGTACCCGCTGCTTCGGCCATGTTGAAGGTAGATAATTAGTGGGCGCACTCTTAAATCGATAAGGAACTTAATATGTCTTTACCACCCGGACCGGTCATGGTGGATATCGAGGGGCTTGAACTCACCGAGGAAGACTGTGATTTACTTCGGCATCCGATGGTGGGCGGGCTGATCTTTTTTGCGAGAAACTATCGGGATCGCCAGCAGCTTATTCAATTGGTTAACTCCATCCGTGCGGTGCGACCAGAGATCCTACTAGCGGTAGATCAGGAGGGTGGTAGGGTTCAGCGGTTTCGCGATGACTTTACGCGAATACCTTCAATGCAGGCTCTCAGTGCTGTCGCCAGTAACGAGCAGTTGCAGGATGTGGGGTGGCTGCTGGCCACAGAGTTGCTGGCTGTAGGAGTGGATTTTAGCTTCGCGCCGGTTTTGGATGCGGATGACAGTCACAGCAGGGTGATCGGCGATCGGAGTTTTTGTCCCGACCCCGCCCAATTAACCGCACTGGCTCGCCCCTTTATCCAAGGGATGCGCGAAGCGGGAATGGCCACGACAGGCAAGCATTTTCCGGGGCATGGCCACGTGCTGGAAGACAGTCATGTGGAGTTGCCAGAGGATAAGCGCTCGTTGGATCAGGTCATGGCAACCGATGCACTTCCGTTTATCGATTGTATTGGAACCCAGGAACTTACCGCGGTGATGCCGGCCCATATCCGCTTCATCAACATTGATAGCCAGTCGGTGGGATTCTCCCGCTATTGGCTGCAGGATGTATTGCGGCGACAGCTGGGATTCAATGGAGTGATTTTCAGTGATGATCTGTCTATGGAAGGGGCGGGTGCGGCTGGAGGCTATGGCGATAGGATTCGCGCAGCCCTGGAAGCCGGTTGTGATATGGGTATCGTATGCAACAATCGTGTCGGCGCTTTTGAGGCGCTGGCGGCACTGGATACCTTTGTGCCCAGACCGGAGTCCACTCATCGGTTGTCGGCCATGGGTGGCAGGCCGGTGATCGGCTCCTGGGAGGAGCTTGAGAAGAGTGCGCGTTGGCACAGAACCAGGGAGTGGTTAGCTTCCATAATGCGCTGAGATAAGTTATTGAGATCCGTCGTCTATTGAGAAGGCGCTATAGGGATATTACTGATTGTTGGTTAAAGCGGAGGGGTTCGAGTGGAGTCCGTTGAGAGCGTGCTGTTGTCCTGGCTTGGTGAGAATCGGGTCTGGATAGTTTCTGTTTTCCTGATAGTACTTGCGTCTGGGGTGTTGGCCTGGTTATTTGGCCGGTTTGTGCAGCGCATGGCCATTAAGGCGGAAAAGACGGTTAATCCCTGGGATGATGCTTTGGTTGGGGCGCTCTCCCCTCCAGGGCAGGTACTGGTATGGCTGCTGGGCTTGACTGTCGCTGCCCAGCGAGCGGGGGACGCCACTGGTGCCGAGATATTCTCCCTGGCTGCACCGACGCGGGAAATAGGCTTGATCCTGGTGATGGCCTGGTTTGCCTGGCGATTCTCACACAGCGTGGAACACAATCTGTGCGATCCGCGCTATATGGGCAAGCCGATGGATGCCACTACGGTACGTGCGATCGGCAAACTGGTCAGGGCCTCAATCGTGATCACGGCGGGAATTGTGGTCATGCAGTTCCTGGGTTACAGCGTCAGCGGTGTTTTGGCATTTGGTGGTATTGGCGGACTGGCTGTCGGTTTTGCGGCCAAGGACCTGCTGGCAAACTTTTTCGGTGGCCTGATGATCTATCTGGATCGGCCCTTTGCGGTGGGCGACTGGATTCGCTCCCCCGATAAGGAGATTGAGGGGACCGTGGAAGATATCGGTTGGCGCCTGACTAGAATCCGCACTTTTGATATGCGACCCGTCTATGTTCCCAATGGCATCTTCACCCAGATTGCGGTAGAAAATCCTTCCCGTATGTTAAATCGTAGGATTTTTGAAACGATTGGTATTCGTTATGAAGATGCCCATCATATGGCGGCAATCGTGGCGGATGTTAAAAATATGTTACAGGAACATCCGGAAATTGATTCTAATCGTACGCTTATTGTTAATTTTAATAGTTTTGCTTCCTCTTCTTTGGATTTCTTTATATATACGTTTACCCGTACTACCGATTGGGTTCGTTATCATGAAGTAAAACAGGATGTTCTATTAACGATTCTTAAAATAATTGAGGGATATGGGGCATCCTGTGCATTCCCAACCTCAACATTACATATTGCCGATATACCTTCATTAACGCGAGAGGCCGCGTTAGACAGTTGAGGAATGGGAGTGCAATAAGGTACAAATGATTAGTTTCTAATTGAGCACTATTGAAGATTTTGACGGTTAATTACGCATATTGGGAAAAACGTAGTATTTATTTCACATAGAAAACTAGACACTGGCGCTGTTTTATCTAAGAATCAGGGTACGTCCTTTGGGTATATGCTCATCGGATTAAGCAAGATAGCATTCTGCATGGAGCAGTTTGTTAACAATGGGGTGGCGTTTGCCCCTCTTGCCGAATTGAGCAGTGAGGTAAAAGAGGTAGGCGCAATAACAATAATGAGGTTTTCTCAATGAGTGATCGCGTTACAGGTACAGTGAAGTGGTTTAATAACGCACGGGGTTATGGCTTCATCACCTGTGGAGAAGGAACTGAAGATATTTTCGTTCACTATCGCAGCATTCGCGGCGAGGGCTACAAAACCCTTAATGAGGGGCAGGCGGTAGAGTTCGAAATGCAACAAGGTGACAAAGGACTGCTGGCGGAAGATGTTGTTCCCTGTGAGTGATTTATAGATCACTCGTTGAAAGAACTGTTGTCGTGTAGGGTCCTGCGGCTCAATTGACGCCGGCCCTGTCAGCGCCTCTGAAAAGCGGATCTTTATGATCCGCTTTTTTGTTTGCTACTTTGCAGTGGATATAGGCTCTTCTTCTTTGAGTTGTATTTGTGTCCCTCTTTGTTGATTTGGTCATATCCCGCCCCACCTAAAGTCCCCAATGTAATTGTGTGTATATGAGAGAGTTTATTGTGCTCAATACCGCTTTGCTAATTATTACTTTAATACTCTTGGAATATTGCCCCACTGATTGCGATTTTTTGTTGTTGTGGGGTGGCGGTATTTGCTTGTTTGCTGGCTGTATTTTGATTAAAGATAAATTGATTAAATATCGGCTGGGTGGGGTGTGCTTGCAGTGATGGTGAAATTAATTCGTTTGAGGTGAAGAGTTTTAAAGGTATATTTAAAATAATAGCCCCTGCAAGATTTGCAGGGGCTATTGGCGAAAGTCGATTATTTAAATAAATTAACTTTCTGCGCGGTTATCTTTTTCTTGGTCGGAATTAGGTATATCCATATTTTGCGAGTCTTCTTTGGGTTTGGCTACAGTGCGCACTTCAATAAGAATGCCAAATGCAGGGTGGTCGATATAATGAAGTTGTCCGCTACGCAAACGTCTCTCGTGTTGCAGTCTTGCAGCATGGGCTACATATAATGGCTCTTCTTTTATAAATTCCGGCTCGCCCAGTGTGAGAGGCTCAGTTGTGTTAATTGCGCCCTGACTATTTTCGATATCAAACCCGTTATTTTGTGAATATGAATTTTCAATATCACTGTAATTGCCGGTTAGGATTTGTAGCGGCTTTTCGATTTTATTTTGTGGGCGTTGAGGAAGAAGAATACTGTGTTCCCCGGGTTGCGTATAAAAATCGCTGAGCCACAAATTAGTACTGATATGTAAATAGCGAGCGACACTCAGGGTGATAGATCCCTCAAGCTGGCTGTGGCCGCTGAGCTGGCTGCCGCCATCAATCAGAATGGCCGGAGAGTTTCTCTTGGTTTTTAAAACCTGGCGCCAGGCCTTGTGAAACAGGACCCTGTCACCAGCCCTGGAAATTGCGGCGGCTTTGTTGTCCAGCAGCCTGGGTACAGGTCTTAGCAGCAAGTTTCTTGGTGCTTGCTCAGAGTTCTGCAAACTAGTAGATGCGTCGCCCTCAAGTTCCGATGATTCAATATCGGCTGGGCCGCTCGTTTCTGGGCTCGAAATGATGTCTTCAAGCGATAACACCTCATCCTCTGTTGGCTGAGTTGGAGTGCGCAGGGTGTCAAAGTCGATCCACTTTGATGGATACTGAAGACGAGGTGCCGTCGGCCAGGTCTCTGCGGTTCTTTCCATCCCCTGGGGGCGCTCGAATACGATCATTTCTATTTCGAAAGTATTGCCAGCGTAGTTGACGGCCTGGGCACTGGTTGCTGCCAGCGTGAGCGCCAGGGTTGAGCAGAGGCTAATTATCCTTTTCATGGGTTTACCACTTAAACAATTCTATTTGGGTGCCGAGGGTGTCATTGCCGACAGGCCGTTTAAGCGGGAGTAGGAGACTAATTAGTTTTGCCGCCAGCTCCCGCTGCTGCCTGCCGGATGGTATCACTGTGCAAGCTTTTCCAGAACTTCGTTAATTTCCTGGAGCTTGCGATCAGTACCCTCCTCATCGAGACTGAAATTCAGTTGGTTTGCGCCGGCCAGCTGGTAGCGTCCCGGCTGGGTTTGCACCATCTTAACCAAAGTGAGCGGATCTACACGGGTATTCTCCGCAAATTCGATACGCCCTCTTGCCGCAGAGGCCTCAAGTTTGCGGATGCCCATATTCTCGGCCTTTAACTTGATCTCCGTGGTGCGGAACAAGTGTTTTACCGATTCCGGCAGTAGCCCGAAACGGTCGATCATCTCTACCTGAAGTTCTTTCAGTTGCTGCCCGTCGGTGGCATTGGCAATGCGTTTGTACATGATCAGACGGCCGTGGACATCGGGCAGGTAGTCCTCGGGAATCAGCGCAGCAACCCGCAGATTGACGTCCACCGCAGGGGATTCGAGGGGTTCGTCAATATTCGGTGTGCGGCCCTCGCGAATGGCCTTCACTGCCTTGTCGAGCATCTCCATATACAAATTGAAGCCAACACTCTGAATCTGCCCGCTTTGTTCCTCACCTAGCAGTTCGCCTGCACCGCGAATTTCCAGGTCGTGGGTAGCCAGGGTAAAGCCTGCACCTAAATCCTGGGCCTCGCTAATTGCTTCCAGGCGCTTCACGGCGTCATTGGTCATGGAGCGCTTTTTGGGAGTCAGTAGGTAGGCGTAGGCCTGGTGGTGCGAGCGTCCCACGCGACCGCGCAACTGGTGAAGCTGGGCCAGGCCGAACTTGTCTGCGCGCTCGATCAGTATCGTGTTGGCTGTGGGGACGTCGATACCGGTTTCGATAATGGTGGTACAGACCAGGACATTAAAGCGCTTGTGATAGAAGTCACTCATTACCTGTTCCAGCTCCCGTTCGCGCATCTGGCCGTGGCCTATGCCGATACGGGCCTCGGGAATCATCTCCTGTAGCTCCCGCGCGATTCGCTCAATGCTTTTGACTTCGTTGTGCAGGAAATACACCTGACCACCGCGCAAGATCTCCCGTAGGATAGCCTCTTTTACCAAGGCATCATCGCGCTCGCGCACGAAGGTTTTCACAGAGAGGCGCCGTGCTGGTGGGGTGGCGATCACCGATAGATCGCGAATACCGGCCATGGCCATATTCAGGGTGCGGGGAATAGGGGTGGCGGTAAGGTTGAGGATATCCACCTCGGAGCGCAGGCTCTTCAGGCGCTCCTTCTGTCGGACGCCAAAGCGGTGTTCTTCGTCGATAATCAGCAGGCCGAGATTTTTAAAGTCCAGATCGCTTTGCAACAGCTTGTGGGTACCAACCAGGATATCCACCTTGCCACTGGCAACCTTCTCTTTCACGCTGTCCACTTCCTTGCCGGAGCGGAAGCGGGAAATCACCTCGATATTGATCGGCCAATCGGCAAAGCGATCCTGGAAGGATTGATAGTGTTGCTGGGCCAACAGGGTGGTGGGAACCAGCATGGCCACTTGCATACCTGCGTGGGCCGAGACAAATGCAGCCCGCATGGCCACTTCTGTCTTACCGAATCCCACGTCGCCGCAAACCAGTCGGTCCATCGGCTTATCTGAGAGCATATCCCCCAGAACTGCCTCGATGGCTTGTTGTTGATCTGGAGTTTCCTCGAAGGGGAAACCTGCGGAAAACTCCCGGTAGGCCAGTTGAGGGTTATCGAAGGCATGGCCAATACGGGCTTCGCGGCGGGCGTAGATATCCAGCAGCTCCGCAGCTGCATCGCGGACTTTCTCGGCGGCTTTGCGTTTGGCTTTTTGCCACTGTTCACTGCCCATTCTGTGCAGCGGGGCCAGGGCTTCATCGGCACCGGAGTAGCGGCTGATCAAGTGCAGGCTGGCTACCGGTACGTAGAGTTTGGCATCGTCGGCATATTCAAGGGTCAGGAATTCTGCCGGTTGCCCGTCGATCTCCAGGTGCTGTAGGCCGCGATAACGACCTACGCCGTGATCAATGTGAACGACGGGAGTGCCTATGCGCAGTTCAGCCAGGTTTTTAACCGCGTTGTCCGCTTCATCTTTGGCTTTTTTACGGCGGCGTTGCTGCAGTACCCGCTCACCAAATAACTGCGGTTCCGCGATCAGGTTGATTTGCGGGTCCTTAAGCAGCAGTCCTTGATCGATGGGGGCTACGGTAATCCCGATAGTGTCCTTTGCGGCGAGGAAGTCCTGCCAACTTTGGAAGCTGGGAGGGCTGAGCCGTATGCCCTTTAATAGCTCCAGCAGCGCTTCACGACGCCCGCTACTTTCAGCACAAAATAGCACCCGACCGGAGTATTCCATCAGGTAGCTTTCCAGTGCAGCCAGGGGTTGTTCGGACTTGCCATCTACTGGCAGTGAGGGGGGTACGGAAGTGTCAAAATTACAGTTGCCCTGGGCTTCCGGAAGACTCTCCGCAGAGAAGATTGCCCGAGGCATGGACTTCAGGGCACCGTTAAGCTCATCAATTTCCAGTAAAATCTGGCGCGGTGGCAATATGGGGCGGGTCAGGTCGCCGCGACGACTTTCATAGCGGTTGCTGACTTCGCGCCAGAAATTGTCCAGCGGCTGTTGGATATCTCCCTGTAAAAATGCCTGGCTGCCCTCGGGCAGGTAGTCGAACAGGCTTGAGCAGTTGCCATCGAAAAACAGGGGCAGGTAGTACTCAATGCCCGCCGGGGCAATTCCTGCACTGATATCCTGGTAAATTGGCACTTGGCTGGGATCGCTATCGAATTCACCGTGCCAATTTTGCAGGAATCCTGACAAGGCAGCCTTGTGCAAAGGGAATTCCCGCGCAGGTAAAAGGTGAATGGTTTTCACCTTGTCGATGGTGCGTTGGGTTTCCGGGTCAAAGGTGCGCAGGGATTCAATTTCATCGTCGAACAGATCGATGCGGTAGGGCAGGGGGCTGCCCATTGGGAAAATATCCATCAGTGAGCCGCGCACAGCGAATTCGCCGTGTTCGTAGACGGTGTCTACGCAGTGGTAGCCGGCCTGCTCCAGCAGTCTCCGCTGGATATCGATATCAAACTGCTGCCCCTCCTCCAATATCAGCGCATTGCCGGCAATATAATTGCAGGGTGGTAGCCGGTGCATCAGGGTGCTGACTGGGATTATGACGATCCCGGCCCCCATTTTCGGCAGCTGGTAAAGGGTGGCGAGGCGATCCGAGATGATGTCCTGGTGGGGGGAGAAGGTGTCGTAGGGGAGAATTTCCCAGTCGGGAAAATGGAAAATTTCCAGCTCCCCGTTTTCCTCCTTATCTCGCCGCGCTTTGTTAAAAAATTTCAATTGCACCTCTAAACGGTGCGCTTCGAGACTGTCCTTTGTGATTAACAGGGTGGGCGCTTTGTTATTGCGTGCCGCGTTGAGGATGGCGAGCGCGGCAGCTGCGCCATGCAGTTGTCCCCAAAATTGTCGGTCACTGGAGGAGCGAAACTTCGGTGGGGTCAGGGGCTGTATTTCTGTCATCTTTCCTTATATATCCGCGCATTCATTCGAGATGTCTTCGAGGTCGGCTATTGTAGCCGCGAACAGTTTTGCTTGCAGGGAATGTTAACCCTGCCTGTGTTTCCAGTCGGGAACAACTACGCTTTTTTATAGATTGCGCAATGTCGCTCGGGTGGACTACAAAAAGGTAGTTTTACTACATTTTTTTGGCTCTTTTTTGCTCAGTTGCGCAGTGTAAAGCGAACACTATAATGCGCAGCCATGCGGTCCTGAGTGGTTTCAAGGCCGTATTTCTTGCCTACTAAATACATTGCAGAGGTGTCCGATAGTGACTCAGAAGCGACCGAAGCCCGCGGACTTTTTCAAGGACTGGAAACAGCGTGAAGCACTGGCTGAATCCATGATCCCGATGATTGGAAAGCTCAACCGTGAGAGCAACGTCGGTATTTATATGTACGGCCGCAACCTGGTTAATCGCTCAGTGCTGAGCATTATGAAAGCGCACCGTTTCGTGCGTCAGGTTGAGGAAAATGAACTCTCCGAGTTTGAAACCTTCCCTGTATTGGAAGCCATCTGCAAGATGGAGCTGGGTCCCGTACATATCGACCTGGGAACCATGACCAACAAGTACATGCGCGACGATCGCGGCTTGTCTGTGGACGAGTTTGTACGTGAAGAGCTGTCCGACGCAGCGGGTGCCGGCAAGCCTCTGCCCGAATCCAAAGATGTTGTGATCTACGGTTTTGGTCGTATCGGCCGTCTGGTTGCCCGCCTGCTGATTGACAAGGCTGGTAGTGGTGATGTTCTGCGTCTGCGCGCTATCGTACTGCGCAAGGGCAAGGCCCCCAACGATTTGGTGAAGCGCGCTTCTCTGCTGCGTCGCGACTCCGTACATGGCGCCTTCCAGGGAACTATCCGTGTGGACGAGGAGACCAACTCCCTGATCTGTAACGGTAACGAAATCAAGATCATCTACGCCAACTCCCCTCAGGAAGTGGATTACACCCAGCACGGTATCGACGATGCGATTATCGTTGACAGCACCGGTGTATGGCGCGATGAAGAAGGTCTGAGCCAGCACCTACAGAGTCCAGGCGCTTCCAAGGTGCTGCTGACTGCACCGGGCAAGGGCGATATCAAGAATATCGTTTACGGTATCAACAGCAGCGACATCAAGCCGGAAGACAAGGTGCTGTCCGCCGCTTCCTGTACCACTAACGCCATCGTGCCTGTCCTGAAAGCGATGATGGATGGCTACGGCGTTGAGCACGGCCACGTAGAAACTGTACACGCCTACACCAACGACCAGAACCTGATCGACAACTACCACAAAGGTGAGCGTCGCGGTCGCGCAGCAGCGCTGAATATGGTTCTGACTGAAACCGGTGCTGCCAAGGCGGTTGCCAAAGCGTTGCCCGAGCTGAAAGGTAAGCTCACCGGCAACGCAATTCGCGTTCCGACTCCTAATGTTTCCATGGCGATCCTTAACCTGAACCTGGGTAAAGAGACCACCAAGGAAGAGCTGAACGAATATATGCGCGATGTGGCACTGCACTCGCCGCTGCGTCAGCAGATCGATTTCACCAACTCCCCGGAAGTGGTGTCCAGCGATTTTGTTGGCTCCCGCGTTGCCTGCGTATTCGATTCCACTGCGACTATCGTGGATGGCAAGAACGCTGTGCTCTACTGCTGGTACGACAACGAGTTTGGTTATAGCTGTCAGGTAGTTCGCTGCCTGGAAGATATGGCTGGCGTTCGTTATAAGCAGTTCCCCAAAGAAGACTAAGGCGTCAAGCCACCTCGCCGCAGTCGGTACCCAGATCCGACTGCGGGGTTTCGGCGACTGTTCCAGTCGCCGCACCATATCTCCCCAAATCCCTGTTTTTTCAACAGAAATTTCCAATCTTAGTGCCACTTAAAGACTTTCCAGACTGGTAATGACTCTGGCCCATCTTTATAATGCGCGCGATTTTGCGGGGCGGCCGTGCGCCGAGAAGTTAGCGCGCACATCCTTTTTAGTTAGCTTCCTTCCTCCCGGTTCACGGGTGATACGGCATAAGCCCTCGCAGCACGGAATTCCACAATAGGACCCGTCATCCCAGGCATGGGACGGTGGGTCCTATTGCAATTTTTTTAAACTAGAAACTTAGGCATAGGCGTATGAGAAAGATCCGTCGGGGATTGGACTTACCCATATCCGGCGCGCCCGAGCAGGTCATTCAAAAAGGACCTGCGATCAAGACCGTTGCTGTTCTCGGCCCCGATTATCACGGGATGAAGCCGACAATGGCAGTGGCTGTAGGGGATCGCGTCAATCTTGGTCAGCTGTTGTTTAGCGACAAAAAAACTGAAGGCGTGCGCTACACAGCGCCTGCTGCCGGTCGTGTTGTTGCGATTAACCGTGGCGCTCGTCGTGTTCTGCAATCCGTCGTGATTGGCATAGACGGCGATGCAGCGGAACAGTTCCAAAGCTACAGCGCAGATAAACTGTCTGGTCTGACTCGCGAACAGGTCGTTGAAAACCTGGTTGAGTCCGGCATGTGGACCGCACTGCGCACCCGCCCGTTCAGCCGCGTTCCCGCCCTGGATGCTGAGCCGGTAGCGGTGTTTATCAATGCGATGGACACCAACCCTCTGGCAGCCAATCCAGAAGTTGTGATTGCTGAGAATCCCAAAGCCTTCTCCCAGGGCGTTGAGATTCTTTCCAAGCTGGCAGAAACCACTTACGTCTGTACTGCTCCGGATGCGGATATTCCAGTACCGAGCGCAGCGAATATTCGCCGCGAAACCTTTGCCGGCCCCCATCCGGCAGGCTTGTCCGGTACCCACATCCACTACCTGAAGCCAGTTTCTGGCAACCGCAGTGTATTTACCATTAATTACCAGGATGTGATCGCCGTAGGCAAACTGTTTACCACCGGTAAGCTGTTTACCGATCGCGTCGTTTCCCTGGCAGGCCCTCAGGTCAAGCAGCCACGTCTGCTGCGCACCCGTCTCGGTGCCAGTCTGGAAACCCTGACTTCTGATGAGCTGAAAGGCGATAACGATCGCATTATCTCCGGCTCAGTATTCGGTGGCCGTACAGCTGAAGGTCCACTGGGTTACTTGGGGCGCTACCACAACCAGATTTCTGTACTGGAAGAGGGCGATGAGCGTCCGTTCCTGCACTATCTGCGTGCGGGTAATAAGCGTTTCTCTGTATTCCCGATTTATCTGTCGCGCCTGGTGAAGAACAAGCTGTTCAACTTCACCACCAGCACCAACGGTTCTGAGCGTGCCATGGTACCCGTCGGTAGTTATGAGAAAGTCATGCCGCTGGATGTACTACCCACTCAGTTGCTGCGCTCCCTGATCGTTGGCGATACTGCAATGGCTCAGAAGCTGGGCGCACTGGAGCTGGACGAAGAAGATCTGGCGTTGTGCACCTTTGTGTGTCCGGGCAAGTACGAGTACGGCCCCATTTTGCGGGACAACCTGACCCGTATTGAGAAGGAGGGGTAAGTATGTTGCGTAAATTCCTCGATTCGATCGAACCCAAGTTTCACAAAGGCGGTAAGTTCGAAAAGTTCTACGCCCTGTTTGAAGCGATTGACACCGGTCTGTTCCAGCCGGCAGACAAGACCAAAACCACTGCTCACGTGCGCGACGGTATCGACCTGAAGCGTATTATGATCACCGTTTGGGCTTGTGCCATGATCCCGGCGTTCTACGGTATGTGGAATATCGGTTTCCAGTCCAACACCATTCTGGAAGGTATGACCAACCCGGATCTGTCCGGCTGGCGTCACGCCATTATCGGCGCTCTGACTTCCTACAACCCAGCTAGCCTGTGGGACAACTTTGTCTACGGCGCTATGTACTTCCTGCCTATTTATGCGGTCACTTTTATTGTGGGCGGTATCTGGGAAGTCCTGTTTGCTGCGGTGCGCGGTCACGAAGTCAACGAAGGCTTCTTTGTAACCTCCATCCTGTTCGCCTTGACCTGTCCGCCGGATCTGCCTCTGTGGATGGTGGCTATGGGCATCAGCTTCGGTGTGGTTATCGGCAAGGAAGTATTCGGTGGTACCGGCAAGAACTTCCTAAACCCGGCACTTACCGGCCGCGCCTTCGTATTCTTTGCCTACCCGGCAGCGATGTCTGGCGATGCGGTTTGGACTGCGGTTGACGGTTACACCGGTGCTACCGCGCTGTCTGTTATGGCAAGCGAAGGCATCCAGAACGGTATCGTCAATGCTGCTGTTGGCCAGGTAACCTGGTTCGACGCCTTCTTCGGCCAGATCCATGGCTCCATTGGTGAAACCTCTACCCTGGCTATCCTGATTGCCGGCGTAATCCTGATGGGCATGAAGATCGCCAGCTGGCGCATCGTAGCTGGCACCCTGCTGGGTATGATGGCCACTGCTTTCATGTTCAACATGATCGGCTCCGAGACCAACCCGATGTTCCAGGTTCCCTGGTACTGGCACCTGGTAGTGGGCGGTTTTGCCTTCGGTCTGATCTTTATGACTACGGACCCTGTATCCGCTGCGATGACCAACACCGGTCGCTGGTGGTACGGCATCCTGATCGGGGTGATGGTTGTCCTGATTCGTGTGGTGAACCCGGCCTTCCCGGAAGGCATGATGCTGGCGATTCTGTTCGCCAACCTGTTCGCTCCGCTGTTTGACCACTTTGTGGTGCAGTCCAATATCAAACGGAGGTTGGCACGTGGCTAATAAAGATTCCGTAACCGGTACTCTGATTGTCGCGCTGGTAATGTGCCTGGTGTGCTCCGTAGTGGTATCCACCGCTGCGGTAATGCTGAAGCCTGCCCAGCAGGCGAATGCCGAGCTGGACATGAAGCGCAACGTACTGATGGCTGGCGGCCTGTTGAAAGACTCTCACGCTGATAAAGCGGAAGTCGAAAAGGCCTTCGCCGACGTAAAAATCAAATACGTCGACCTGAATACCGGTAAGTTTACCGATCAGGCTCCGGCTGGTGGCAGTGGTCGCGCTGCTGCCAAGATCCCGTCTGACAGTGAAAAACTGCCGGCTGACGAGGACACTGCCAAAATTATCCGCCGGGAAAATACCAAAGAGGTATACCTGGTAGAGAAAGACGGCAAGCTGGACAAGATCATTCTGCCGATTCGCGGTTATGGCCTGTGGGGCACCCTGTACGGCTTCCTCGCTCTGGAGAGCAACCTCGACACCGTAGCGGGCCTCGGCTTCTACGAGCACAAGGAAACTCCGGGACTGGGTGGTGAAGTTGACAACCCCAACTGGAAAGCCCAGTGGATTGGTAAGAAAGTCTTCAACAACCAGGGCGACGTGGATATCGCAGTGATCAAGGGTCAGGTTAACCCCAACAGCCCAGACGCGATTCACGAAGTAGATGGCCTGTCTGGTGCAACTCTGACCAGTAAGGGCGTTAGCAACCTGGTGAACTTCTGGTTGGGTAACCAGGGTTATGGTCCCTTCCTGAAAAACCTGAAAGCAGGGGAGGCATAAGCATGAAAATCAAAGATACTCTGCTAGAGCCGATTTTTAACAACAACCCGATCGCGCTGCAGATCCTGGGTATCTGTTCTGCACTGGCTGTTACCAGCTCGCTGCAGGTTACCCTGGTAATGTGTATCGCACTGACCTCGGTTGTGGCCTGTTCCAATGTTGCGGTATCCCTGATCCGCAAACAGATCCCGAACAGCATCCGTATCATTGTACAGATGACCGTGATTGCCTCTTTGGTAATCCTGGTAGACCAGCTGATCAAGGCCCTGGCTTACGACATCTCCAAGCAGCTGTCTGTATTCGTTGGTCTGATCATTACCAACTGTATCGTTATGGGCCGTGCGGAAGCCTTCGCTATGAAGAACCCGCCGCTGCCCAGCTTCTTCGACGGTCTTGGTAACGGTCTGGGATACAGTGTGATCCTGATCGGTCTCGCGGTGGTTCGTGAACTCTTCGGTGCCGGCAAACTGTTCGGTGTAGATATCTTGACTACCGTGAGCAACGGCGGTTGGTATATCCCCAACGGCCTGCTGCTGTTGCCGCCGAGTGCATTCTTCCTGATCGGCCTGTTCATCTGGGCGATCCGTGCCTGGAAACCGGCACAGGTGGAAGAAGATGAGTTCAAGATTGCGCCTAATTCCCAAGCGCAGGAGGCCTAATCCGTGGAACATTATATTTCTTTGATTATCCGCGCCGTTTTCGTTGAAAACATGGCGCTGGCCTTCTTCCTCGGTATGTGTACCTTCCTGGCGGTATCGAAGAAGATCGAGGCCGCTATTGGGCTGGGTGTTGCGGTTATCGTGGTGCTGACTCTGACAGTACCGGTGAATAACCTGATCTACACCTACCTGCTGAAAGACGGTGCACTGGCCTGGGCCGGTTATCCCGATGTGGACTTGAGCTTCCTCGGCCTGTTGTCCTACATCGGTGTAATTGCGGCACTGGTACAGATCCTGGAGATGTTCCTGGATAAATACGTACCGGCTCTCTACAACGCGCTGGGTGTATTTCTGCCGCTGATTACCGTGAACTGCGCCATCATGGGTGCTTCCTTGTTCATGGTTGAGCGCGAGTACGCGTTTGGCGAGAGTGTTGCCTATGGCTTCGGTGCCGGCCTCGGCTGGGCACTGGCGATTACCGCTCTGGCCGGTATTCGTGAAAAGCTGAAGTACAGTGACGTTCCGGATGGCCTGAAAGGTCTGGGTATCACCTTCGTAACTGTTGGTCTGATGTCCCTGGGCTTCATGTCCTTCGGCGGCATCGATATCTAAGCGGGGAAAACAATAGAATGAGTATTGAAATTATCCTCGGCGTAGCGATGTTTACCGTCATCGTTTTGGCGCTGGTAGCGGTGATCCTTGCGGCCCGCTCGCGCCTGGTAAACACCGGCAACGTCAACATCCTGGTTAACGGTGAGAAGACTCTCACCGTACCGGCCGGCGGCAAGTTGCTGCAAACCCTGGCTGCCAACAACCTGTTCCTGGCCTCCGCCTGTGGCGGCGGCGGCAGCTGTGCGCAGTGTATCTGTAAGGTGAATTCCGGTGGTGGCGATATGCTGCCGACTGAAGCGGCTCACTTTACCCCGCGCGATGCAAAAGAAGGCAAGCGTCTTTCCTGTCAGGTTGCGGTTAAGCAAGACATGGAAATCGAAGTGCCGGAAGAGGTGTTTGGTGTTAAGCAGTGGGAGTGCACTGTGGAATCCAACCCGAACGTGGCCACCTTTATTAAAGAGCTGACCCTGCGTCTGCCCGAAGGTGAAAACGTTGACTTCCGCGCTGGCGGTTACGTACAGCTGGAAGCTCCGGCTCATCATGTCAAGTTTGCCGACTTCGATGTCGAAGAGCAGTACCGTGGCGACTGGGAGCACTTTGGCTTCTTCAAGCTGGAGTCCAAAGTGACCGAGCCAGTGGTTCGCGCTTACTCCATGGCTAACTACCCGGAAGAGAAAGGTGTTGTTAAGTTCAACATCCGTATCGCGACTCCGCCGCCCCGCACTGAGGGCATCCCGCCGGGTCAGATGTCTTCCTACGTTTTCAGCCTAAAGGCAGGTGACAAGATTAAGGTGTACGGTCCCTTCGGTGAGTTCTTCGCCAAGGAAACTGATAACGAAATGGTATTTATCGGCGGTGGTGCCGGTATGGCGCCAATGCGTTCACACATCTTTGATCAGCTCAAGCGCCTGAATTCCACCCGTAAGATCAGCTTCTGGTACGGCGCGCGCTCCCTGCGCGAGATGTTCTACGAAGATGACTACAACGGTCTGGCTTCCGAGTTCGATAACTTCCAGTGGCATGTGGCTCTGTCCGATCCACAGCCGGAAGACAATTGGACGGGTTACACCGGATTCATTCACAACGTGGTATATGAAAACTACCTGAAGGACCACCCGGCTCCGGAAGATTGTGAGTACTACATGTGTGGGCCGCCCATGATGAACGCGGCAGTCATCAATATGCTCAAGGACTTGGGTGTAGAAGATGAAAATATCCTGCTGGATGACTTCGGCGGATAATTGGAGGGCTTAGCTTGCTAAAAGCAATCACAGGCCCGACAAACTCAAAAACAGGGCCCGTCTTTACGGCCCTGTTTTTGCTTTGGGCGGCTGTAATTTTATCGGCTTGCGCTCCTTCGCCGGAGTCCTGGCAGTTGGCTGGCCGCACCATGGGAACCAGCTATCACATCACCGTCGTTCAGGTGCCCTCTGGGCTGGAGCAGGGTGAGTTGCAGCAGTTGATCGACGATGAGTTGCAGCAGGTCAACCAGGAGATGTCGACCTATATCGACGACTCTGAGTTAATGCGCTTTAACCAAAGCCCGGTAGGGCAGGCGATCCCGGTTAGCCAACACTTGGCAGATGTACTGGAAATGTCCCTGGATATTTATCGCCGCAGTGAGGGCGCTTTCGAGGTGACGGTCGGCCCTCTGGTCAACTTGTGGGGTTTTGGTCCCCAGCCCGAACCGGAGCATATCCCCTCAGATAAAGACATTGCCGATCTGCTAACCGTCGTCGGTTCCGATGCGTTAACCCTGACCCGTAAGCCAGACACTGTTATTAAGAGCCGCCCCGTTGAGGTGGATCTTTCAGCGATTGCCAAGGGCCATGGCGTTGATCGGGTTGCCGAGCTATTGGAAGACCTGGGTATTCGAAACTACTTGGTCGAAATTGGCGGTGAACTGCGAACTAAGGGTGTGAATCCAAAGGGTAAGACCTGGGTAATTGGCATTGAAGTACCCAGCGTGGCAGGGCAGATGGTGCAGGAGCCAATTGCGGTGAGTGGGAAGGCAGTAGCTACGAGTGGAGACTATCGCAACTACTACGAAAGGGATGGTGTTCGTTACTCCCATAGCATTGACCCACGCTCCGGGCGGTCCATTAAGCACAAATTGGCATCGGTAACCGTGATTGCCGACACCTGTGCAGAAGCCGATGGTCTGGCTACCGCGATCAATGTCCTCGGTGCTGATGCCGGCATGGCGCTGGCAGAAAGAGATAATCTAGCCGTCTTTATGGTGGTGAAAACTGATTCAGGTTTCGAAGAGCGTTCTAGCTCTGGCTTTAAACCTTATGTAGAGAGGTCTGAGAAGTGACAATTTTCATATTTGCCTTTGTGGCCATGTTGCTCGTTGTTGCCGGTATGGCGATCGGGGCCATGGTTCAGAACAAACCGTTAAAAGGAACTTGTGGCGGGCTCAACAATATCGGCATGAAGCAGGATTGCACAGTCTGTGGTGGCGATGACGATGAGTGTGAAAAGGAACAGGAGAGGCAAAGACAGCAGCAGATGACTGCCGAAGATCTCGCTTACGACGCATCTAAACGCAAGTAAGCTTTCCTTCTCCAACAAGCCCGTGATCAACGGGCTTGTTGTTTTATGTCATTGGCACAAGTGGTGTCGATAACCGTATATTTAGTATTGAGTAAATGGTGTTAGCGCGCTGTGGACTCCGTTTGGAAAATAGAATTAGAGCATTTAATGGCAGAGCAAAAGTTTGACCTGGTAGTAATTGGTTCTGGCCCGGCTGGAGAGGCCGCCGCAATGAGCGCAGCAAAAAAGGGCATGCGCGTTGCGGTTATTGAAAAGCGCCAAGTGGTTGGTGGTAATTGTACTCACAAAGGTACCATTCCCTCCAAGGCGCTGCGCCACTCTGTCAAACAGTTGATGCGTTATAACACCCAGAGCGTTTTTCGCGCATTGGGTGAACCCCGCCGCCTTACTTTCCCCCAGGTAATGCAGACGGTGAATAAAGTCATTTCCTATCAGGTGGAAATGCACACTTCATTTTATGCCCGCAACCGGGTTGAGCTGATCGTCGGCGAAGCTAAGTTCCGCGATGAACATACTGTCGAGGTGCTTATGCCCGATGGTGCGGCGGAAACTATTACAGCGAAGAAATTTATTATTGCTACTGGCTCACGCCCTTATCGCCCCGCCGATGTAGACTTTGATCACGAACGGGTCTACGACAGCGATATGATCCTGGACATGCAGCACACCCCTCACTCCATTATGATCTATGGTGCTGGTGTTATCGGCTGTGAATACGCGTCTATCTTCGCTGGCCTCGGCGTTAAGGTGGATTTGATTAATACCCGTAACAGCCTGCTGGAATTTCTTGATGATGAGATTTCTGATGCACTGAGCTATCACCTGCGCGATATGGGCGTGACTGTTCGCCACCAGGAGGAGTATGCGCGGGTACTGCCCAATGAGCAGGGCGTAATTATGGAGATGCAGTCTGGCAAACGTATTCATGCGGATGCACTGCTCTGGTGTAATGGCCGTACTGGCAACACCAGCTCCCTCGGCCTGGAGAATGTCGGCCTGGAAGCGAACCATCGCGGACAATTGAGCGTTGACGATCACTACTGTACCGAAATTGAAAATATCTTTGCGGTAGGTGATGTGATTGGGTGGCCGAGCCTTGCCAGTGCCTCTTATGACCAGGGGCGTGCGGTTGCAGCAGCGATTGCGGGCCGTGGCCATCGAGTAATTGAAGATGCGCCTACCGGGATTTATACCCTTCCAGAGATTTCCTCTGTAGGTAAAACCGAATCAGAGCTAACCGCAGCCAAAGTACCCTACGAAGTGGGCCGCGCACTGTTCAAGCACACTGCGCGGGCGCAGATTTCTGGTGAGCGCGTAGGCATGCTCAAGATTTTGTTCCATATCGAGACTCACGAAATCCTGGGCATTCACTGCTTTGGGGCAGAGGCAGCTGAGATTGTGCATATTGGCCAGGCCATTATGAAACAGCCAGCACCGAATAATTCAATCGATTATTTCGTTAATACCACCTTTAACTACCCCACCATGGCAGAGGCATATCGCAGTGCTGCGCTGGATGGGCTCAACCGGGTTGCCCGCCTATGACAGAACCCTCACCCAGTGAGTTTCAGGCGTTGGTAAAGGAGTTTTTTGAGCAGATTCCTTTTAATCAACAAATTGGACTTGAGATGCGCGACCTGGACCTGGAGGCGCTCACACTTTCCGCAGGCTTTGAACTGAACCCACAGTTGATCGGCAATGTGTGGAAGAACATCCTGCACGGTGGCGTAATTGCCACCGCCCTGGATACGGTTGGTGGTTTGACCGCAATGGTCGCCGCCTACCAGCATCTGGGAGATGTGCACTGGAAAGAAAAAGTGGACCGCCTATTAAAGCTGGGTACGGTCGACATGCGTGTTGACTACCTAAAGCCGGGCAGGGGAGAACACTTTCTCTGCCATGGCTCAATTCTGCGCACCGGTAACAAGCTGGTTGTAACGAGAATGGAGTTGATTAACGACACGGATGAATTGATTGCTACGGGTACGGCAACTTACCTGTATTGACCTTAGTCCGAGCCAACCCTTGGCTCGGAGACCTCCTTAGATATACCCCTTAGATGTACCCCTTATCCACTGGCTTTCTTTAAGGTGTTTATTGTTATGAGTGAAATCCTCGCATTTGCTGCAATCTCTCTTTTGTTGGTTATTTCACCAGGGCCGAACAGCGTCCTGATTCTTAAAACAGTAGCTAGTAGGGGGCTGAGGCCGGGAGTAGAGAATATTTTTGGGCTGGTTTCAGCAACATTTGCCCATGGTGCCATTTCAATTTTGGGCTTGTCGGCGATTATATTGCAGTCGTCTGAGCTTTATACAATTATCAAATATCTTGGGGCTGCCTACCTGGTTTATTTGGGTGTGAAAACGATATTAGCCACGCTGTCAAAATCTTCCGTGAAGGATACAGGGGATGAATTGTTACCAATTACAGCAGCTCCTGGGAACTCATACCGAAATTTTGGCGAGGGCTTTCTAACCCAGATTCTTAACCCCAAGGTATCGATGTTTTATCTTGCGGCCTTTCCGCAGTTTATCTCAGTTGGCAGCTCTAGTTACTATGAGGCTTTCCTGCTGGTCTCACTTCATGCATCAATAATATTTCTGTGGTTTCTGGCACTTGCGACTATGTTGTCGAAGTGGAAAGTGGCTTCCATTGGTGGGAATATGCAAAGATGGGTTCAGCGTTTTAGTGGTGGCCTATTGATTGGTTTTGGCAGTTTAGTGGTTCGCCAGGATACTTAAGATTCTCTCGTGTAACTGATGTTGTTTCCAGGGCTTCCAGTATTTATTCTTTCCGCCCTAGGTTAAAACTTCCCCTGGCAGGTATGGAGCACAACAATAGCAATATCCCTCCGTGACAAAAAAGAGCCACGATGTAGTGGCTCTTTAGTCTTTTTGATCCAAGTTCATTGATTCTTTCTTCTGATCGTTTGTTTATGTCTCTTTTGAGTACGTTATGCGGTGTAGCGAAAGTTACTGATTGGTGCCTGTTTACCGAGGGTAATTAAATCAATGTATTGATTTAAAATTAACTGGGTGTTTAGTCAAATTGCTGTACTGATAAGTATATTTAAAACCAGTCTCTATTTAGGTAAACCGAAATACCTTGTTACCTGTAGTGAATTTTAAATAACAATAATTATTTTGTGGTTGTTTTGCCTGATGGTGACATTGATCGCTTGTCGTGGACTTGTAGTCTGTAAAAATATAGCATGTTGAAAACGCTATATTTTCGACCATTCAAACTAATATAGTCATTGCTAAGCTGCGTTTTAATTTTAAGGTTCCCTTAAAGGTGGGTGATACCTCAGTGTTTTGTTTGTCACTTTCTTGTGATGAGTTGATCGGTTGAGGTGCAGTCTTTGAATTTTTGTCGTGGTTTTTAAAGGAAGTGTTCGGGTGATATTTTTTCTAATAATAATTAATCACTAAATTTGCACATTGCTTGCATAAAGCCCGGATAATATAAATAAAGCCGAATGTTCGGTTGTGATGTGAGGATAAAAAATGCCAAGTTTACTGAATAGTGATGCAAGTGCGTCCAATTACGGTGGGCAGTTAACCTGGAAGTTCAGTCAGGGAAGCTATTCAAAAATCACCAAAAAGCATCCACATACCAAGGGTGGGATTTGTGAGGCTCTGTCAGTTAGTTGGATCAGTAAAGCCCTTCAGTCGGGGCTTCAGGATGCCCTAACGACTGGTAATAGTATCGATGAGACAAAAATAGCGGTGGTCGCCCAGCGCTTCGCCTCTATGTATCGATTTAAGTTTGCAAATGGAAGTGAGGGTAGGCCTAGCACATCTCATGAGATGATTAAGGAGACTAAACAATATTTGGAGTCTCAGGGATTTCGCAATATTGGGCAGGCGGGTAGCGGTATTGCACAGAAAAAGAAAAGTCCTTCGTTGAACGATCAGTTCGCAGCATCTTTTGATGTTCTTGAATCCAAAGACTGCTTCAAGCAGCAGTCCAATACTATCCACTGCGTCTTAAGGACGGCTGGTACTGGTTGGGGACATGCGATGGCATTTCGTGTTGAGCCATCTGCTGATAAAGTAAGTTATTTTTTTGATCCTAATAAGGGTGAGTTTAAATTTCTTAAATATTCACAATTTAGAAAGTGGTATGAGCACTATCATAGTGATTCGAGGTTATATAGAACTTCAAGGGCTTTGGGGTTTGATATCTTTGTGCATAGCGACAGATAAATTAGGGCTTGTGAGTTAGCGCTTGCGCATTTGAAGAGCACTTTGGATAGTTGGGTAGGGTGTCTACGGGTTGTAAACCTAGAGGAGCCGCTCTCCCTTCTACTTTAGGTTCATATAGTTTTTATTGTTGACCTTCCGTTTTTCGAGCGTGTTTTAGCATAAACTTTGAAGGGCCTTTGTGAGCCAAAACTCTGGCTACTCGCTTAAATTATAAGTCTCGCGCTGACATAGTTTTTGAGTTTGTAAAAATAGGTTTTCAGCTCACTTTCAATATGTTCACTTGGCCTCTCAATACTCTTTTCTACTTTTTACAATTGCCGATGATATGTTCGCTTGGCTCGGAGGTGTTCAGCCCTTTTCTTGGGTCTATTCTTGGCGTTCTCAGTATCTCTTGCTAAGGCTATCGGATTAGACCAATTCTTCGATTTCAGTCTAGCCCTTCAAAGAAACCTTGCGGAGTGCGCTTTTAGGGGTAGGGATAAGCTTAACTGCTGGGTTTATACTGTCATTGCTAAGCGGCTTGGAACAAGCGGTTTTGGCAGAGGGTTTCACATCTTTCGCGAGCGGTGTTTGCAGCTAACAATTATCCTTGAGAAAATCACCGGCGCCTTTCTCTGAGAACTGCTAGTACCTTACATTTCAGGGGTTAATAACTTATCAATGGGAATCTCAATCCAAATGCTGGGCGACCTGCTGGTCTCCCGAGATGGCAGCCCAGTTAATCTACCACCTTCAAGAAAAACTCGAGCACTTTTGGCTTTCTTACTGTTGGCTGCGAGACCTCACAGGAGAGATCGCTTATGTGAGATATTTTGGGAGCTGCCCGATGATCCGCGTGCCTCGCTGCGCTGGTCTTTGAGTAAAATTCGATCCATTGTCAACGACCCAGAAATAGAGCGCCTCATTGCTGATAGAGAGCGTGTCAGCTTGGATACGGAAGGCATTTGTATTGATGTTGCCGAAATAGCACTTAAGCTTGATTCCCCCGGCGTTCTGGCAGCAGAGCTGGAAGATATCCATCGACAGCTGCAGGAACCTTTCCTGGATGGGATCGATCTGCCCGATCAAGAACTATTTCAACGGTGGTTGATGTCTGAACGTCAAGAGATTGTTCAATTGGAAGGGAGGGTGCTGTCCCGCTTGTCCTCTCACCCGGGCGTCCCTATACCGGACCAGTTAACTTGGGCCCGCAGCTGGGTGGCATTGGAGCCCTATAACCCAAACGCTGCAACGCAGTTACTGCATTTGTTGAGCTCATTGGGATTGAGTAGTGAAGTGGAGTTTGAACGGACAAGGCTTGCTGAAAGATTCCGCAAAGCAGGCATTACATGGTCGCCCTGCAGGCTTGGTGAGTCGGTAGTTCAGGAGTCCGGTGATGATTTAGCTACGGGGCGTAAACTGCTAACTCAACAGAAGGTTGAGTTTTGTACGGCCAGCGATGGTGTGCGTATTGCCTATGCCAAGATGGGAGAGGGGCTTCCAATAGTTAAAGCCGCAAACTGGTTGAGTCATTTAGAGCATGACTGGGACTCTCCGATATGGAGTCCATTGTTTCGGGAGCTTTCTGTAGACCACCAGTTTATTCGTTACGATGAGCGTGGGAATGGCCTGTCGGATTGGGAGGTTGAAAATATCTCTTTTGAGTCGTTTGTTACAGACCTTGAAACTGTTGTCGATGCCTGTGAAGTTGATAACTTTACTTTGCTAGGTATATCGCAAGGAGCGGCAGTATCTATTGAATATGCAGTAAGACACCCAGAGCGAGTTAGGCAGCTGATTTTGTTTGGGGGTTATCACGCAGGTTGGCGAATAGGTGCCAGTGAGGCCACGGTAAAAGAGCGCGAAGCAGTAATGACCCTGACAGCGACGGGCTGGGGGCAGGATAACCCTGCTTATCGGCAGATTTTTTCCACGACATTTATGCCAAGCGCGAATGCCAGGGAATTAGAGTGGTTTAATGAGTTTCAGCGGCTGACTACTTCGCCAGAAAATGCTGTCCGCTTCCTGTCGGTTTTTGGCAGTATTGATGTGCGGGACAAGCTTAAAGAGATTAATGTGCCCACTTTAGTGATCCATTCACTAGGGGACCAGCGTATTCCTGTTCAAACGGGCTGTGAAATTGCTTCTGCTATACCTGGCGCTCGATTTGTTGGTCTTAATAGCGACGGTCACTTACTCCTGGGGCGTGAGCCTGCCTCCAATGTATTTGTGGAGGAAGTTCGTCAATTTATATCAAAGCATTAATCGCCGATAGTGTGACCTATAAAAATAATAAGAGGGAGGGCGGTTCTGCAGTGCAGCCACCCTGCTCAAAAACCAACAACTAAAGCTCTCGAGGGTTGGCTATAGGTAAACAGCCAGTTCTTTAGCTGAAAGATAGCGAATAGATGCTTCTGGAAATTTTCGAATGATATCGAGGGCGGCAGAGCGGGCATCGGCCTCATCGGCATATATATTGGGGAGCTTAACATTGGAGGTTGTTCTACCAGATATATAGCGCATTACCACGATATATCGCCCTTTCCATTTGCCCCAAAAAACGTCATTAGGAGCGTTGTTGACTGAGGGCTTTTCAGGAGCTGCTTCTTTCTCTTCCTGGGGCTTAAGCTCCAACTCCGCTTCTTGCTCCCACATAAGTTGGGCAAGCCGATTCAATTCTTTAGAGTAACTAGTTGACATAAATCTCAAAGGCTTAAGAGTTTATTGGTTTAGGGTGTTTTGCTGATTGCTAATATTGGCAAATTAAAGAGTTAACAGAAAAGATCTTGATAAATACTAACCTATAGTTGAAATATAGAAGTTAAGTATGGGTATGATCTTATCCGCTTGCATAGTTTATATATAAAACTTCTCTCAATTTATCAATAAATATTCCGCTTGGTTCCATGGCACCTATTTGGTGCAGAGTCTGTCATGAAGAGCCGAGGGGTATTGTTAAGGGGTATTTTCCCACATTTTAGAAAAAAATCATACCTGGTACAAATCAAATGTTTATTAAGTTTAAAGATAGTTAAGTTAACAGCTGCATTACCCGGCAGTATCTTTGTGATTACCTAGCGGTTCTTGGGTGATTACACCAGAGTGAGGGACTTAATCAGGCAAATTGTTTGGGTTTTCCATAATTTACAAGGCCTGTAGATGGTTATGGGGTCTGCTTTAGATATCTTTTGCCAAATACCTGAGGTCTCTCATTACCGGGCTACTAGTGAATACTTAGAGTTTTTAAGTCAGTAATTTTCATATGGTGACACTATTTCTAATAGAATAGGCGATGCTTAAACCTCACAATCCCTCACTCTCAGAGACTCTTCTTGTTCCGTTTAAGGTAGTGTAAATAAATGTAAAGGGTGCACTGGGGTGTCTACTTGCTTTGTCGTGCATGAAGAATAATTGAATTTTTCGGAAGGGCCCGGTAAGTAGTGCAGGATTGTATGCTCCTGTTTATAGGTTAATTTACGAGACTTCCCCCTTATCCTGGCTAATAAAGTTGCCCTTCCCAAAGAGGTTGGCACTTTAGTCCTGCAAATAGTTTCGCTGTATCCGCCTTTCAAATGATTCTTCAAACGCTCAATTCAACGATTGTGAGTTTTAATGGCTGAACTCGAAAGCGGCTTTGTCTCCCCCTTGGTGACCACACACCCCGTGCACGGATCTCTTGATGAGTGCTCCCTGAGCACAGTGGAAACAAAAGTGTCGTGATCGGAGCATGGCTTCAGCTGAGTCAGGTGAAGCGTAAAGATACAGAAGAAGTAAATTTAGTGGTGAATTCCATGATTGCCCCTCGCCAAAAGGATTTGGACACTCACATAAGGCAAAATGTCTTATTTGAAAGTCAGTATTTAGGTGACTTATTTCGGTTTCAAAAGATACTTGTTTCACCAAATGGAAATGTTTCAATTGGGTTTTCTTCAGATTTTAATCTGACAATGGTGATTTCAGGTGTTGCTGATATCAATAGTGATGCTTGCGAATTCCCTATGGCTTCGGGGGAGATCTGGCTATCGAGTGAAATGAGCCATGTTACAGTTGATAATTTGTCTGAGAGAGAAGACCTAATAATCATCTGTGCGAGTATCAGCCCGGTCATGCTGACACGATTTTATGAGCGACACACTCGCGTACTGATTAAAGCAAAGAATGCTCTTGCACCCAGCGTGACAACGCTCCCCAAAAGCGGGCCTTTTGTTTTTCCAGAGTGTGATCTCACGCGCTTTACTTTGGATTCACTGAGTGCATTTAGCAAGTTAAATGACGAGAGTTTGAATTATTTAAAGCTGGAAGAATTACTTCTCTTAAAGCTGAAGGGTGCTTGCGGTTGTCGCTTAGCTGACGAGCTGCTTCGGCAGGTTAATCCGGTGAATGAGCGTTTCCGTCGATTTATGGAGGAAAATGCTACTCAGCACTGGCCTGTAGCAAATTATGCTAAACAGATTGGGATGAGTCTCACATCATTCAAGAATAAGTTTGGCCAAGTCTTTAAAGCTGAGTCACCAAAGGCTTGGATTAACGAACGTAGGTTACAACATGCTGATATTCAGTTGAAGACTACCAATAAGCGTTTAGTCGATATAGCTCTGGAGAGCGGATTCTCAAGTCAATCTTATTTTACCCAGCTTTATAAATCGATGTATGGGTACCCCCCTTCAGAGGTAAGGCAGAAATCCGTAAAGTCAGCTTGAAAAGGTACTTGTGATTTCTTGTGACCGTGTGCGCCTGGCCAGTTCCCGGAGAGCTGTTATAGTATTCGGCACTCTACGAATAACTAAATAATTGGTCCATAGAAATGGAAGTTAGAGAATTAGAAGGCCTGGAATTAGTGGGTTTTTATACCCGCACTAAGAACGCTAATGAGTCTGACCCAAAAACAGCAAAGATAACGCCAATGTGGGAGCGCTTCGGCGCAGAGGCTGCCCCCAAATTAAGGGGCAACCCTAAGGTATTTGGTGTTTACTCCAACTACGAATCTGACCATACCGGCTTTTTTGATGTGTATGCATGTTCAGATATGTTGTCGAAGGATATGTCTGAGGATTTCAAGTCGATTCAAATACTGCCCGGCAAATACCTGATGTTTTCCGCTAAAGGGGAAATGCCTCAGGTCGCCATTGATTTGTGGGGCGAGGTTTGGAGTTACTTCGCTGCGGAGGATTGCCCCCATCAGCGAGCTTTCACCACAGATTTTGAACAGTATGTGGATGGAAACGAGGTTCAGATAGCCATATCCATCAAGTAATTGAATCGCGTATATATACGGGCTATTTGACTCTAGGGTGAATACCAAATTGGCGAGCTGAATGCTCGCCCCTGCTGGGTAAGGGGTACTTTTTCATCCATTTCAATACCGAAGCGTACCTTGTCAAATAGAGTCCATCGGGGAGTGGGTATCTCCAGGGCGCGCAGGTAGTAGACGGCTCTTTCCTTGGGGTTAAAGTCGGGATCTTTGAATACCGCGACTAGCTGAGGGGAGCCGATGGAGTTGGTGTATTCCGCCGTCTTCATATCCACAGTAGTCCCAACCGGGGGTAGTTTCCCCTCGGTATCCAGTTTACGGCTTCCAGACCACTTCACATTAAAGATCTTCTCCCGGGTGAGTCCGCTGCTATCCAACCAGCCCTTGATGATTTGAATACGGTCCAGGTTGGCGCCCTCAGGGTCTTTCAGTGCTGCGATAAGGAATGTCGGTGCCTGTCCCTCACTGGCTTGAGGTAGCTTCCCGCCCATTGGCACGCCTTTTTTATAGCCATTGGCGACCAGATCACCGTGAATATCCTCATCGTTATAGTCATAGCCTCCAAAGAAGCGAACTGAGATCCGGGGGCCTGTGGTGGCGAAAGTCTCTTTGCGGTACATCGCATCCCATATTGCCTCCCGGGTATTCTCGTTGGCCCAGACTCCCGTAATGCCTGAGGCAGCTTGTTCCCAGCCGAAGTACTCTCCACCAACTCCCTTGAGCAGGGGAAATGCCCAGCGCTCCTTGTTGCTGGGTTCCAGGGTCTTGAACTTGCCAAAGAAGTTGTCCTGGTCCGGTGTAGAAAGCCCGGTATGGGTGTCGGTGGCTGCGTTTGCGCCTAGTACGAAAGGGTTGGTGCCCAGCTTCTCCTCCAGGCGTAGGCCAGACTTCAGTGCCTCCCTCCAGTACTCGTATTGCAGGGCACCGGGGGGCTTGGGCTTTAAGATCAGGTTGCCTCTATCCCACAGATCCCAGTTGGCAAATTCATCTTCCGGGGAGAGGGCAGGGTGGGACTCACTTTGTCCCTTTACCTGCACCAGCTCATAAAGGGGTTCATAGCGGGCGCGCATTTGTGCCCACTCTGGAGTGAGTTCGGAGCCATCAAACTGCCGCTCGATAAACATACGGCCATTAGACATATTGCCGTTGTGGGGGATGGCGAGCACCCGGCCGCCGGTTTTGTCTTCGTAGGCCTTCATCCACTCCCAGAGTTTTACCGGGTTTTCGGTATCAAACGTGGTTAGGGGGAGCAGGGTCTTAGTGCGGTCTGCGCCATCACGAAAAATAATATTGCGGTGCAGGTTGTCTCCACCATCGGCGTTAACTGTCCACTCAAAGGCAATAAAGGTAGAAAACTCTCCGGGTTTGTAATATTTCTCTGCGGCTTCAACGGTTTTTTCCCAGGCGGATTTCATCCATTTGGGATCCATTACCTGCTCGGGCAGTTTGCCTTCTGATTGAAGCACGATGACTTCACTTTTTGCTTCATTGGTCGCTTCTTCGCTGCCTGAAATTAATGCCTCGTGCCATTTCTTCAAGGTGGCATTGGACATCATTTCCGGATTGCCATCGACGATCTCGCTGATAACTCCCATACCGTCTGAATGATCGGTGATCATGAACCAGTCGTAAGGGCGGCTGAGCTTGGCTTTCAGTCCGCTGTTGGAGGTAACAGTTTCTCCGAGGGCAAATCGATAGGCGTCATCGGGAGTAAGAATTGCGCCATCCAACCCCGCATCTACCGACCAGCCAGTATGGACATGTGTATCGCCAAAATAGACATTGCGAGCGATGCGTTTATCGCTGTCCCGTTGGGCTTCCAGCTCCGCTTCTATCTCCGGTGCCATCGCCGTGAGCGGCCGTTGTTTTTCTGGAGTGGCGCCCTCAGTCTGTCGGGCGTTTGAATTTGTATTTTTATCTCCGTTGGACTTTTTACTGCAACTATAAAGGCTGAGTACAAGAATAAAGAGGAGCAGGGTTAATCCAGCTTTGCTCTTGTGCATCGATGGCGGCTCCATTTCCTGAATGTGTCGGATCGCTTTTTAACTTAAAAGAATTCGTTGCGAAGAGAAGATAAATTACAGCTAGCATAGTTGAGCGACTCTGTTTATTCGCGAATTGGGCCACACCGGGGGCCTTGTTATCTATCGGCACAATAGATAGTCTTCGGCTCAAGTTGAGTTAGCACATTTATGCAACTTCAAGAACATGGTTGGCTAATTCAGTCATATTGAAATATGGCTACGCAATAATCATCGCTTCGGGCGATAGGCAAAAGCAGGCATATGAGTAACAACGAAAAGCGTCCACTTTACATCCCCCATGCAGGCCCCTCCCTACTGGAAATACCACTGCTCAATAAAGGCAGCGCATTTAGCTTGGAAGAGCGTCTCGAGTTTAATTTGGTCGGTCTTCTGCCGAATACCGTTGAGACGATTGAAGAGCAGGCCAAACGCGCTTACCTCCAATTCCAGCAGTGTAAGACTGGCCTGGAAAAACATATCTACCTGAGGGGAATCCAGGACGACAACGAGACGTTGTTTTTCTATCTGATCGAACATCATACGGAAGAGATGCTGCCGATTATCTACACCCCCACTGTAGGTGCAGCTTGTGAAGAGTTTTCCAGTATTTATCGCAACCACCGGGGATTATTTGTCTCCTATCCGGACCGGGAATACATCGACGATATTCTGCGCAGCGCCACTAAAGAGAACGTCAAAGTCATTGTGGTGACCGATGGCGAGCGGATACTCGGGTTGGGTGATCAGGGTATCGGCGGCATGGGTATCCCTATTGGCAAGCTCTCTCTGTATACCGCCTGTGGCGGCATCAGTCCGGCTTATACCTTGCCTGTCACCTTGGATGTTGGCACCAATAACCGCACTTTGCTGAATGATCCCATGTATATGGGGTGGCGCCATGAGCGGATTTCCCAGGAAGAGTACGATGAATTTCTGGAGCAATTTATTGAAGCGGTAAAGCGTCGCTGGCCCAAGGTATTGGTTCAGTTTGAGGATTTTGCCCAAACCAATGCCACACCGTTGTTAGAGCGCTATCGCGACCGGCTGTGCTGTTTTAATGATGATATTCAGGGCACGGCGTCTGTAGCACTGGGTACTATTCTGGCTGCCTGCAAGACCTGGCAAGAGACCCTCGCCGCGCAAAAGGTGACGATCGTGGGTGCCGGCTCAGCCGGGTGTGGTATTGCCGAGCAAATCGTCAGTGCAAAAGTGCAGGCCGGTCTATCCGATGCAGAGGCTCGTGAACAGATCTTTATGTTCGATCGCTACGGGCTTGTGACTTCCGATATGAAAGGACTGCACGACTTCCAGGCAGCCTTAGCCCAGGACCCAAGCAGGTGCGATGGGGTTTCCAGCTGGGATCTTGAGACGCTGATCGGCAATGTCGAGCCCAGTATCCTGATTGGTGTGTCGGGGCAGGGGGGCCTGTTTACCCAGCCTGTAATCGAAGCGCTGCATAAAGGGCATCGCCGTCCTTTGGTGATGCCACTGTCAAACCCCACTTCCCGTGCTGAAGCGACTCCAACTGAGATATTCAGCTGGACCAAGGGCGAGGCTTTGGTAGCTACCGGCAGCCCCTTTGCAGCAGTAGAAATCGATGGTCATCACTATGCGGTAGCGCAGTGTAACAATGTCTACATATTCCCGGGCATTGGCCTCGGCGTGATTGCTTCC
Organism: Microbulbifer maximicatervae (SeqCode); assembly: GCF_052467825.1. NCBI lineage: Bacteria > Pseudomonadati > Pseudomonadota > Gammaproteobacteria > Cellvibrionales > Microbulbiferaceae > Microbulbifer > Microbulbifer maximicatervae (SeqCode). Next base: position 4,667,182 of record NZ_CP174327.1, on the reverse strand, counting down.
GGTGCTTCCAAAGTGACTGACGGTATGTTGATGGCAGCATCCAACGCCTTGGCAGAGCAGGCGCCGGTGGTGAAAGATGGTGAAGGCGCCTTATTGCCACACCTGAATGATATTCGCGATGTGAGCATGCATATTGCTCGGGCAGTGGCTGCCCAAGCGCAATTGGATGGCGTTGCGCCCAAGGTGAGCCGCGAGCATTTAGAGCGTTTGCTAGAGCGTAACTTCTGGCGTGCAGATTACCGCTCTTATCGTCGTCGCTCTTTCTAAATAAGAGCGCTGGGCCCGTTGCGACTATCGCTTCGGGCCTGTCTCTAAGCCAGCTTTTCCCCGGTATAGAAGGAGTCCGGCTGGCGCAACACCAAGTAATCCTCCCAGTGGAATCCCTGATTCAAAAACTCAATTGCTGCATTGACGCCAGATAGGAACAGGTGTTCGCAGTGGTGGTCCGGCATGGAAAAATCCAGCCAGTGCGGGTTTTCTCCGGTATCGGTGGGGTTGATGGGGATTTCTTTTACCAGCGCATGGTATTCCGCGTTCAAGCTCGCGCGTACATGGTTGTCGAGCATATTGCGACAAGTGCTGATCAGCCCCATCGCAAACCTTCCTACCTTATCTGATTTTGGCTGGTACAGGTCCACTTCCAACTTGATCCCAAAGGTTGGCAATTTGGGGGTGCCGATGGGTTTATGGAAGATATCGAAAGGGAAGTTGGAGACAAGGCCGCCGTCAACAAATTCAATATCTTTGGGAAAGCCAGCGCGGAAAAAACGTTTGGGATCACCGATGCCTTTAATGCTGCGCCAATTCTCGGCGACAGTATTGCACTCACTTAATTGGGGGATGCCCTTTACGGTGTAGGGCTTAAAGAAACCGGGTACCGACATGGAGGCACGCACGAACTCTGCCGGATTTACTGCGCTCGGATTATCGAAGTAGAGCGGCGCCTTGGCTGGAAACACCGCGCGGGTCTCGGTAGTGATATCCGCTGCCACCAGGGCAACCTCGCCGCTACCTATCAAGTGATCTGGTGTGCCGCGGTACAGGAGCTGTGGGAACTGGTTAATTCTCTGGTTGAGCTGTGCGGTGTTGGTAATGCCCAGCTGTTTCAACTCCGTTTGTAACCACTGGGTAAAGGTATCTCCCGGATTTAGCCCCTTATGTCTGAGCAGGTGCCGCAAGGTGCGGATAGAATCGAAGGGGTGCAATGCCAAACTACTCATCAAGCCTTTGCCCTTGAGCAGGCGCTGTACCGTTTTGCGCGCATAGCGCTCGCCATCTTCAAAACTGGCAAAGTCCGCATTGGCCAGGATACCCAAGAGCTTTTCGCTCTTGCCAGTGCTCGGTGTACCGGCCGCTGCCAAGAAGAGCGCATTGATGGCACCCGCTGAGGTTCCAGCAATTTTGCGAAACCGAATTCCCGCCTTTTCCAGAATGTAGGTATATCCGACCAGGGCGATCCCCAGCATACCGCCACCTTCCATCACGATATCGACATACTGAAGGCCCTGGTTGTCCTGTACATCACTGAATACTTTTCCTTCAATGGTGGACTTGGATGCCTGCCAGTGTGCATCCGCTTTTGCAATGGCGTTTTCAACCCATGGCGATTTTTGCATGTCGGCTTTCCGTACTGTGACAGCGATCTACAAGAGAATTTAGACAATTTATCCGCTTGTAGGTGAAAAAGGCAGGGTATCACCCAGAATCAAATTCGTCATAGCATCTAGTCGTCTTTATTTGCTTTCCCGCTTGAATACTACTTGACTCATTAAACGATGAAATATCTCGCTGTGGCTGTGTTTGGATATATAGCGGGATTCGTACTTGCTGGCATGGTCGATGCAATGGCGTGGTGCTTACCTGATGGAGACTGAGGGTGAGTTGTTCAGGAGGACGATGTCATTTGCGAGAACAGCTTCCCTTCACTGCGAAATGGGAGGTCCACTTGTCCAGCCCTTGAAACCCACTGAGAGCTCCATTTATTGGCTGGGAAATGGTTTGGTCAGGAGAGTATCTAGTTGTTGGACTATTTACCTGATAAGTGCCGCGCCCCACCCAAAAAGGTCCAGAGGAGCACTTTTGGGGTGGGGCAACGAAATAGCTTGAAAATAATGAATATTATTCAGCAGATAAAGTTATTGCCTATTAAATTGAGACACCCATATTGCCTTCAGTACCGACACAGTACCCAAATATTTCATGGAAATAGAGACTTTTACATTCAAAATTCGATGCGATATGGAAAGTGTCATTCGGAAATTTGGGGTCATAGAGTCCCAGGTTCCCCTTGGTTCCCACGCAGTAGATATCACCTCTTGGGTCACCGGGTCTAAAGGCAATCCAATCCAGTTTCCAGCCGCCAAGATCCCCCTGATTATCCCACTTGTTGTCAATTGGGTTCCACTTGCCTACATTGCCCTCAGTGCCAACACACCACATTTCCCCAGTGTTATCGAAGGCAATCATTTTTAGATCCCAGGGCTTTTCAATGTCTGGTTCCTCCCAGGCTCCAGTAGTGGTATTCCACTTGGCAAGATTACCTTTAGTCCCAACACCCCACATTGCATTTGACTTGTCAAATGCAATCATTTTGGAATCCCAGGATTGGTTGTACTCTTTTTTGTCAACGAGGCCAAAAGTTCTTGAATTCCACTTTCCGATATTATTTGAAGTTCCAACGCACCACAGGTTATCTTCTCTATCAAAGGTGACCATATTTAAATGCCACGTTGAGAGAAATCCTCTATCTTTAAAGTTCATTTCCATGATAAACCTCCTTAGGGTTTTTGGATTAGGGCTTTCTGATACCCTGGGGTGTCAAAATTTTAAGGCTTAAAGTGAATTCATTTGAAAGCTAATAAATAATTCAGTTGGAGCTTTGGTTACATTTTGTTGACAGTTTTCAGACAAAAAGTAGGCGCAGCCTTTTGAAAGAAAAGATGTTTTAGATGCGCTTAGCACTTTCCAGCAAAGACTTATATTGTGCTGGCCTATTTATTTTCCATTCGCCGGCTGTGGTCTATCCAATGGCGGCTATTACTGCAAAAAGTGAGATTGTAGCTTTGTGGATAATTATTTTTCTATTCACTAAAAGGCTGAGTTAAATAATAGAGCTGGCCACTCGGCTTGATAAAAACCTCCTAATCAGTTGTTTCAAGCGATCTTAAAACAAAGGGCTGTGGTTTAAAATCCTCCTCGACTAAAAGGGCGGGGATTGCTACAGGTGGTTGCTGCCTTTTGGTAGTAGTTAGTCAATATAAGGCCGATTAGCGCTACCAAATAGCGCGGGCTAGTTGGATTGATTTTTATAGGTTTCCACCTCGGCGCGTTTATCAAATAATCCTGACTTGTGGGATAGAATTTCTGTCAGATTTTCTCAGTGCTGTAGCAGCTTCGAAACCCTTAGGTAAACAGCTTCGCTCGAGCGGCGGGTATTTATTTATTGCATTTTCTGAGAGGTTTCTTCAGGCAGGAAACAGCTGTTACTAAAAGCGGAGAGTGAAAGAAATACACGGCGCTCATGCTTTCTACTGCTGCTACAGGAACAAGGGGGCGCTGAGGATTGTGATGATTTTCTGAGAAGCCAGGTGATGACGGTCTCCCCGGTTGATTTGAGTCCCGGGAAAGAAGCTCTCTATACGGCGAGGCTACGCGACATAGCGTCGGTCTGTGGGGGATACATACGCCAGCTTTATTGTATTGAGTAATGGTTGACGGTCATTGGAACTTCACTCCTTTGACGAAGTTCCAGGATGTGCGGCAGTACTTGAGTGATCAATCCGAAAGCCTTGATATTCGGTAATGGGGAGAGGTTCCAGATCGATATCGAAGCTTGGCTTTTCATGTGGGCCATATGCACATTGGTCAAGTAACGCGGCAAGGGCGGTATGAGAGCCCTGCGCCCATATCTCTACACTTTTGTCAGGTCTATTCAATACCTTTCCGACGATGCCCTTACTAAATGCTGAACGTTGAACCCACTTTCGATATCCAATACCTTGAACTTTTCCTTTGACCCTGATTCTCCAGTGTTGCAATTGAATTATGGTTTGTTCCAACTTGGGAAAGAGTTGCAGTAGCAATGCTGAGGCGACATCGCGCCCAACACCATAAGTGGGAAAGTAATGCCAATCTAGCGAAGGGCTACATGTGATTTGGCTTACCATCCAGTACTGAGAGGGTAATGGCCGACTAATGTCTTCTGCGACTATGTCGACTCCCGCAATTAGTGGATTAAATAGCGCCTCTACAGATTGGGTCGCAATTGATGCGAAATCTGCATGCAATATTTCACTGACGTCGCGAAAAAATTCTCCGAAGCGCTGTTGATGAGTCTCAATGTTATTACTTTCATAATTGCGGATTGGCTCTATCCCTCTTTCCAATGCGGCAACAACCTGTCCGCCAATGGTTAGGGCGCGAAATTTTCGGAGCCGAGAAGGTACTTTACCAGGATCATGGGTGGATGAAGTCAAGCTCGTATTGATCCCTGCTTCGTTTAGCCTCTTGTTTCGTAATACACGGTTTAGGCAGGCACGACGCGCTACTTGAGGCACAAGATCGGGGGTCGATTGATGAAACAAGACATGTTTGTCGCCGTATACGACACCAGAGATACTGGTGCTGATGTTGTAGGGCTTCAAATCGTATTTATATGCAGCCAAGCTGATCAGCGCGTTTTGTCGGTTTCGGAATCTTGGTGTGTAGAATGGATAGTTCCATGGTGCCGCTAGTCTGATAGGGTGGAGCCCAGGACAATACTGGCCTTTCTCGGCGTGCTGAATGGTGCGGGCTGGCCCGGAGGCACTGAATAGATATTCCAGAAGTAGCCTTGGGAGGTCGATCGGTTTACCAAAATCAGGAAAAACTGGTGTTGAGGTTGCAGAGTTTGTATTGACTTCGATCACATAGGGAGAGCTGGCTGTCTCGGAGGAGTTGTCAGGGACAATAATATCCACTCCAACATAGTAAATCCCAGGAAATGCACTGGCTGCACGCTCTGCAACCTGAATGACCTCAGTGTCGAGCCTGTCCAATAATTGAATACTTTCTCCTCCCGCAGAAATATTTGCTACGCCCGCCAACCAGACGCGTTCTCCTTCAGCAGGCACATATTCACGGGAGATACCATTCACATCCAGCAGTTCTGTTCTGAGTATGTAGTCCGAGTCCACTCGATACTTTGGATTGCGTTTGCTTTTATTGTTTTTTTTCTCCGAGATTAGTTCGTTGATGTTATGCCTTCCATCTCCAATGACGTTGGGTGCAATTCTCAGGCAGGCAGACACCGCGCATCCCCCGATAACATTCACTCTCAAGTCGCAGCCACTGATATGGCGCTCGATGATTATTTTATTTGATTTGGCGCTGGCGGTTTTCCAGGCATCTTGCAATGCATTGACCGATGTGATCCCCGTGGTAATACCTCGGCCATGACTACCTGTAACTGGCTTGATGACCACAGGGTAGTGAAGTGTTGAGAAATAGTCTGTTGCAGCTTTAATATCGTCGAAGACCCGACCTGTTGCCACGGGGACACCATTCCTAGCAAGCAAGTCTTTCGTCAGATGCTTCTGTTGAGCGCAAGCACGATAGGCCTCAGATACCAGTGCAGAGTTTCCGCAAAAGAGTACATATTTTTCTTGATATGTAATCTTGTATAAATCTTTGGAGTAATAGTCGACCTGCATTCCCATATCTTTGGCTGTTTCAGTAATCAACAGCTGATTAATTTCTCCTTTCATTCCGAAATACTTCGAATCGAGATAGCTATTTTCACGCTCAAAGAGGTCGCTTTTTAGCAGGTTATCTAAGGAGAAAGAGGGTGATTGCTTGGCATTGACGTTTTCAACAATTTGGGGCATGGCTGAACACTATTCACTGCATTGATGGGAGATTTGAACTGAGAAGCGCAATCAAAAAGGCAAGTATCCTGCCGAGAGTCAGGCCGCTCGTCATAGTATCTGAGACCACTTCGCAAGAATTGGGTGATGGCAAGCTTGCTAACATTTTGGCGTCGATAAGATTGAACAGCGAAATGCAGGATGATTCTTGCAGAGCCTTAGCCAGATTCTCTCAATTGGATATCGGCAGGCGCAGTATGATTGTAGTCAATGGGATGCTGTTGAAAGCTCGCTTCTACAATGAAGGGGAAATTGTGACACTTGGCTCGGAGCTTTTACCCTGCTTGATATGAAAACAAGGTTCAAAAAAATGAAGATGACTACCCTTGCGATACAGAAGCTCAATCTGGTTAGAGTTAGTTGGTTATATGCTCGTGTAAGATAGTTCTTCTCTATGGCGGTGAGTAAGAGGGTATTCTTGGTTTATAGGTGCGATTTATTGATCGGCGCCTCTTTTACTGATCGAAGGCTGGAACTTGTCCTTTGTTTACTATGGGGGCGCTGGGAACCTGCCAGATTCAGCTTGCGCTAATTGTCTACGATATTGATTTAGCTGCCGGATGGTATCAAGGGTTGGGGCGGGCTCGCCTCGCTAAGGTCCAATTGCTCGTCAATCTTGTAGAAGTGGGGTTCGCAGTTGCCATTGGTGTTATTGGTTATATGAATAATGTCGGTGGCTACAAATAAATAGCTGTAAGTACTGAAGTGCCCATACCTGCCGGGGCCGTGTAGTTCGCCTTTTGCGATAAGAAAATGACTGCACCAGTCTGCAACCTCAATATCTGGTTGCGAACTGAACCAAATAGATTTGGGTTCGATTACTCTATCAGTTTGAGCTTGTAGAAGCTGGATGTTACAGGGCTCAAAGGTGTTCATTTCTGGCGCTATGACTAAGTTGCCTCTGAAGTACCCAATTAGTTTTCTATCTGTTTGATCAGTACATGTTTCGACGAGGGAAAGGGTGGTAGGAAAGTCCTGGTCTGGGGTGCGCTGGTATTCTAAGCCGCAGTCTCTACTTTTCTCAATAGTCTGTTGCGGTAAGTTATAGCCATCGAATCGCTCTCCCGCACGGCTGGATAGCAGTGGCATCGCTACTAGAAGTACGCGCCTAAAAATTTCATGTTGAAATACTACCCTAAAGATCATTAGGGTGTATTTAATTGTGGGCACAATTATTTTGTACTGTTTATTCTCCCTTTTTGGCTATTGGCATCCAGCCTAAATAGGTGCGGGCATTTTCATAATGATCCATACCCACTTCCCAGGTGGTATTGGTGTTTCCATTAATAGATCTCGTTGATTTCCATATTACCCGTACATAGCCGCGGCTGGTGGCATCCCCTTTATGGGGCAGGCGTTCGCGGCAACTGATCCACTGTGGGAGTTCTGGAGTGGCCACTTTGTCTGTTATTGAGGGGGAGTGATTGATCAAATGATTACTCCTTTTGAAAACAGGGTTTTTATTGGAATTTTCTAAACCAGCTTTCTAGCTCGGCAGCTTCTGCTCACTGCCTAATCGCTTCGGATGAGTATAGTTGCTGTTCGTGATTTCTGCCGCCTGATAAGCTCGGTTACTACGGAAAGTAAAGGTTAGTTTGTAAAGCGCTAGAGGGCGCCATACTAAAGTTGTTAACACCCTTGGATCTGGCACTTGAATAGTGCGGGCGGAACTTACTACTAGGTGGAAGGAAAGAATACACCGCACTCGAGACACGCTGTGAATACATCCCTGTAAGCTCCTAATCGGCATCCATGCCTCATAGGGTCCCAAGCGCGGTGTATTCTTTCCTTCTCCCTTTTTAGTAAGTGGCAGGTAAACCCTTTATGGAACGGACTGGGATGATGCTAAAAGTGGCTGCTCTAGTCGTGAGTATTTTTGCGCTGTTATGGATATTGATCGCTGCGGTTAACTCTGAAGTAAGTAGCGCTGGAGGGGGCAAGCTATCCACCAACCCCTTTGAATATTGCGCGGCAGTAGTGAATGACGATAACCCAGTTAAGACTTTTACTGGACCGGCTATGCCACAGTCAATTGTTGATGGTATCAGAAGAGCGGCCAATCTCGGTGCAGAAGCGCCCGAAGATTGGGTCGCGAGGGGGACCTATTGGCGATGTATGGATGGAAGTGTCTATGCCTGCTTTGTTGGAGTTAATCTCCCCTGTGATGAGAGGGCTGACACCAGTCGGGAGCCGAGTAGTGCCATGCTTTCCTATTGCAAAGATAATCAAAGTTCCGGGATTATCCCTGCGGTAGTGGCTGGCCGTGCCTCTATGTTCGAATGGCGCTGCAAGTTGGGTGCCCCGGAAATTATCAGGCAGATTTCTAAACTCGATGCCCGGGGCTTTTTGTCTAATTACTGGTATCGGTTAGATAGGCCCGTTTCTGTTGAGTAGGGAAAGCCTATAATCAGAACGCTTTCTCTTCCCGCCTATCTATAAGTTATCCCTGTCCTTCCATCTTTTCATTGTCCATGCGCTTGGCGAGTTTGTGGCCTTCGTCCGACTGCCCGATTTTCCAGTAACTGGAGATATAAATATGGGTTTTGGGGATTACTCTTTCCTGCTTAAAGAATTGCCGTAGGGTACGCATGCTGTCGAACTCACAGGCGGCCCATACGGAGGCCTGTCCATCGAGCCAGGTTAGTGCCTGTAATTTTTCCAGTAGTTTCTCGCCGGATGGAGCCGGATTGATAATCCAGTGGATTTGCAGGTTCTCTGGGTGTTCCAGCTCCTGAATGTCAGCTTCACTGGAGACCTCAATTAATGCGTAACCCTTTGCATCCTTGGGTAGCTCTGCAAGGTTTACGCTGATGGCTGGCAGTGCAGTCATGTCCCCCAATAGTAAAAACCAGTCTGCCTCGGGATTGGTCATTTTTTTGGGGCCGGGGCCGTGGGTTAAGATCGTATCACCAGGCTGCGTTTTAAGTGCCCAGCTTAGAGCGGGCCCTTCGTGTTCATGCAGGGCGAAGTCGATATCAATTTCAGTTTCACGCTGGTGTCTGATGGTATAGCTTCGCAATAGCGGACGCTCGCTTCCAGCTTGTGGAAACAGAAATTTGATATAGGCGCTTTCCTGGTTGGGGGCGAGAGTTTTTAGATCATCGCCACCGAGGGTGATGCGCAGCATATTTTCAGTAATTTGTGTCCTGCGAATAACGACCAATTCTCTGGTAACTTTCTCGGCCATAGGGTTTAGCTCCTTTCGTCAGGGGTGGAGTGCTCTTTCATATTGGCGACCATAACGCTGGCAATGCGGGCGAAGTTTTCAAGCTCTTCAGTACTCAAGTTGCGAGTCATTTGTCTGGCCACTTCAGCTTCTTGTCCGCTTACTTTTTCCAGCGTGCTTATTCCGTCTGTAGTTAGTGTCAAAAACTGGCTGCGCCGATCATTGGGGTTGTCGGTCTTTTCGATTAGCCCCGAGTGCACCAGGTCGTTTAGCACTCGTGTTACTTGGGCTTTATCCAAATTCATCCGCTGGGCAATTGACCGGGCAGTACTCAGTGGAAATTTAAAGACACCTTTGAGTACCCGTATATGACTCACCGGCAAGCCAATTCGCTGCTCCTGTATGCCAGCTCGCAAACGCCGTTTGTAGGCGTGAATAAGCTGGTGGAGGGATTCATTGATTGCGGTATCTTTCATGGCGCCATGCTAACTGGTTGATAGTGTCAACTTTATTCATATTGGTTGACACTGTCAACTAAGCTCGGATGGAAGGAGGTTGGGTTGATAGCCTGTGGAGGGTAATTTGGATGGGGGTGCAGGGAGGCTGGGAAGGGGGTATCCCCTTCCCGTGAGCTTAATTAGGTGCTACCAAGTCAAGCTGATATCGGTTCCATCAAACTTTACATCTGAATCGTACACATACTTCAAGGTGCCTTTCCAGAAGGAGCCGTGCCATTCCCAGTCGGCATCGTAACTGACTTCATTGAGCACCTTCTGTCTAAAGGCATCAAAGCTCCCGTAGCGCTCTTCACTTCCCATAATGACGACCCAGGTCTGCTCGTTCCAATCACAGGTCACAGTGTTGGAGTCACCATTGCCACAGGGGTAGCGGACGGCTACGTATCCATCGTCTTCCCTACCAAACTTCCAGTTACCGCTGCGGGACTCCTCCTCGAACTCTTCGGGCCACTGTAGTGCGACATCGGAGCCGCCGGAGTGAAACAGTTCTATCTCCGGGTAGGGGTTGTATTGGATCACGGCAACATTGTTTACCTGCTTTATTTTCGGCAGGTGGTCATTTTGCATGGTGCTATTGCCGTCGCCGACTTTTGCCCAGATAGACTGGGAACCGGTGGTGGCTATCCAGGGGGTTTGTTGGTAGCCCTGGCGGCCTCCCCAATAATTCTGGATGGAGTGCATCATAACTCCGCCATCTTTGTACATGGAAAAGTTGGCCGAGGAGAGTACGGAGCTGCGGCTGAATACAGCCCCCGCCTTGGCGGCCGCAGGGGCGGCTGCTTCGGATAGTCCCAGGAACTGGTCAAATGCTTTGAGCCCCTCATAACCTTCGAGTTGGTATTTGCTGGCGAACCAGGCGGTATCCGCTGCGACATCGGGGTGGAAGTAGGCTCCCTGGCTCCAATAGAAGGGTACGCGCTCTTCCCGGGGAAAGTCTGCATAGATCTCGTTTCTGGCATCTCCCAGCGAATGGCCGACTGAATAATTTATGTTGAGATCTTTACCGAAATATTCGAAAACCTCATCGGTGATTTCCAAACCTGATGTGGCGAGCATTACGCCGGCGGGACTGGGGGTGCGTACTGACTCTTTGCCCAGACCTGTCAGGAGGTAGATAATCCGGTTGATATTCCCTCCGGACCCATTGCGGCGGTAGCCGTCATTACTACGCCCGGCTGCGGCGAAGTTGATCCCCTGGTCGTTGGTCACCAATAAAATATCTTGCAGCAAGCGATGAGCAGCGCCGATTGCAAGTTCACGGATTTCCTCATCCTCTGCAAAGTCTACGAGGTTTAGCAGTGCCGAGAGGGTATAGGGGTAGTAAACAGGGGAGTAGAACTCATAGAAACCATATTGGTTCTTAACTTCCAGATAGCGCTTTAGGCGCTTATAAGTTCTGTCGTCCTCAAATGCCCCATATTTCTCCTGGAGGAGATATTGGGCAGAGGTGTACATGATCATATGGTTTTCTGAAGCAAAGACATGGTCACCCGTCCCGCCTTCTTTAAACCAGAAGTGATAGCCGTCGAGTGCGGCAAAGAGTTCGTCTTTTATTTCGGGGCGGAAGAATAAGATGCGAATTAGGCGGGTGAGAGTGAAGTCAGAATTTTTCTTGCCGCCGTTGCGGAGTACATCCAGGTTCTTATTTAGCGCATCCCAGTTGAGATCATCACCGGTGTATGCCTGAAGTACGACGGCAGTATCGTTGGTAGAGGTGACTCCTTCCTCAATATATTGCAGCTGCCTGTCAATATAGGCGTTCTCATCAAAGGACTGGGCTTGAGACGTCGCTGACTGGATCGCCAATCCTAATAAAATCGGGTACAGCACTCCTGCTGATGGCACTTTCATAAGTACTAGTTCCTATTTGGTTTTAATTGATTTATAAAATAAATACAAACGTACCACTTATCTATTACATAAATTTGGCGCTTGAGAAGCTAGTTATTTTCTTTCGGGATTAGTTGCAAAAACGATCAGCGGATATTGCTGGTTCTCAAATTGAAAATATTTTTTAAGTAGTCATTCTTGAGAGGTAGGGGGCTAGTGCTTTATCTAATTTTTCTGGCGTTTCTGCTGTGTCTAATTGGTACGCAGACGTACTCAAGATAAATCTGGTTTATGCTCTGTATTATTGGGTAGGTAAAGTAGAAAAGTTACTCTGTAATCTCGGGTGGGGCTGTGATTCGTGCGTTAGGCTATTTTCCGTTGAGTGACGATGGTTCTTCTATATTGTGGTGTGATTCGCCAGTAAATATTGCAGTGGCCCTACAACTCTAGGAGAGGGAGATGAAAAACCTACTAATATTCTTCGCAGCCGGAAGTCTCGGTGCTTTGGCAAACAGTATTGCGGTGTGGCTATTTGGCCAGTTGGGGATTAATGCCGCTTTTGGCGTGTCAATTTCCCCTCCTCTATCTCCTGAGTGGCTTTATCCTCGTATTGTTTGGGGTGGCTTGTGGGGACTGCTATTTATTCTTCCATTCTGGTCATCAAAGTTACTTTTAAAAGGAGCTCTTCTTAGTTTGTTTCCCTCTGTATTTCAATTGTTTGTAGTTTTCCCTGTGATGGCGGGGAAGGGTGTTGCCGGATTTGAGTTGGGAGTCTTAACACCAGTCCTGGTGTTGTTTTTCAATTGGATTTGGGGTGTTGTTACTGCCCTAACTATTAAGGCTGCTCGGTAATAGAGTGTTAACTTTGTGGTGGTAGGCTTGGCGCTATAGAAATGTTGGCCGTTGTTACTTCAGGGGCAGTTTGACCTCGCTATATCGCTTTTCTCCTGCAAACTATCGATCTTATGTCAAGGTTGTACGTTACTCATGTAATCTATCTATTTCGTATCAAAGTTATTCGAATGGGGAAGTTGAACGTGGGAAAAACGGCAAAAATCTGTAGCCTTATCTGCTCTATGATAATTCTTGTGATGGGCTTTATTATACCTTCACAAGCAGCTGAGACTAAGCGGATACTAATCGTTGCTTCTAATCTTCAGGATATGGGTGATCCAGAGAAACACGATGCAAGAAATAATTTGTGGGAGTACGCTCCGCCTTACCATATTTTTGTTTCCCATGGGTATGACGTGGACTTTGTTTCGCCAAAAGGTGGGGTGGTCCCGTTTATGATGGATCCACTGGGGATTAGTAGTTACACCATCAAACATGAAGGTTTTTTAGAGCGGGCAAATAGTTCACTAAAGCCTGAGCAAGTAGTTATAGAGAATTATGCAGCTGTTTATATCGGTGGAGGCTATGGAACCTTGTTTGATGTGGCATCTAATCGTGAGCTGCTAAATATTATGGGAGGGATTTACCAGAAAGGGGGAGTTGTGGGCAGCTGTGGCCATGGGGCAGGTGCGTTTGCAGATGTGAAACTGAAAGATGGCCATTATATGGTAAAGGGCAAGAAGGTTGCCGGTTTCCCAGACTCTACAGAAAAAGAGAAGTCTTGGGCTAAGCAGGGTACTTTATTACCGTTCTTGGTAGAGGAACGCCTTCGAGAGAATGGAGCCATTATTATTAATAAGGGTAATGTTGCTGATAAGCATGATGTAATATCTGATCAGCGTATAGTTTCTACAATGTTTTTACCTTCTTCTGCGCTGGTTGCAAAAGAAATGCTGGGTTTAATCGAGAGCAACTAAATTGCTCCAGTACTTTATTGTGTATTTTCTCTATCGTTAGGCAGTCATTCTGCGGGTCAAGCTCTAACGAGTTTGGCTTCAATGCGACCAATCTCTACCTGTTAGTCTAAATATGCTATAACGCGGGTAACTAACTCGGGATCACTCGATCGCCCTGTAGCTAAATCTTGCCTCTGCATATTTATCTACCATTCTTTCTAAAGGGAACTGGAATCGGCGGCAGTGAATATGCGTCCATTTATTGTATTAATAATATCGGTAACTTTGGGGAAGCTGGCCTATGTGTTTAGCCCCTCTCTGGGGAACAATGTAATAGTGGCCTTATTGGCTCTATTGGGTGCAGTTCCCTATTTGTTAATGCCGATTAGATCCGAGTTTTTCAAGGCGCAAATTCTTCAATGGGCTAAACAGAATGATATTGGCGTTTTGAGACTCGAGAGCAGGGGGTTTTCCAAAGGACGATTGTTTTGGCGTGTATCTGATGCGCAAAGCGTCTTCTGTGTTACCTCAAGAGAAGCCACTTACTGGGTGGCCTGCGGCTCATGGCTGCTGGGTTCTTATAGTCGGAAGCTAATCATATATAAAGAGGTTGGGGGTGCCTTGGATTTGATTGCAGCATTTGACGGAGATAGTTGCCAGGCTGAGTGATTCTGATCAGTGCTTACTGGACTAGAAGGTTTGATTTGATATCAGCAATGTGAATATAAATGTATTTTTGTTTGCGATTCATTATAAGAAGCAACCTATCTCGACAATTCTGTAAAGGATTCCCTGGCTGACGAGCAGAAAGTTGCTGATCTAAAGCAGGATATCAAGAATTTACAGGCAGATATTAAACCCCTGAATGCCAGCATCGTTGCGCTGGGTATTGCTGATGCCACTGCTATCTCTCTGGGCACGGTTGCTTCTATCGTGGCTTTTCCGGAGGGCTTGTTGACCTGGTTTGTGATAGGGCCGGCGGTTGCAGCAAAAATTGCTGCCGATCAAAAGAGTATTCAGGATAAACAGGCAGAGATGGACCTGATCACTGCTGATGTATCCACTTTACAAATACTGTCTCAGAGCTTTGGACAGCTAGCAGAAGAAACCCAGCAAGTTGAAGATTATTTACAGGTCGTATTGCAAGAGTGGCAAACACTTGAAAGTAATGTTTCCGGTGCGATAAGTGATATTCAAACTGTGATCTCTGATGAAGAGGGGGCAAACTATACAGCAGTTATTATTGACCTCAGTGAGGCGGTGGTCGAGTGGAATATGCTTATTTCCAAATGGGAAGCCTTTTTATTGAGCTCAACGTGAACAATGCAGATTTGAAATTTGGGATGAGTTCAGAACAGGTTAAATCTGATTTTTCTGCTGGAAGCACTGTTGGTGTGAATCAATATTATAATACTCTATAAGAAGTATTTTTTAGTTTTACTGAAGGCTTACCTAAAAGGTAAGCCTTTTTTGGCTTTTGATAGGGGGTACAGGTTCGCTTTCTAAGGTGGTTACAGAATGGCCATCGATTTTTATCTGGGGCTCACGCCATTTCTATGGGCACATTTCAAATCGTGTATTTGTAAGCGATTCTAAATTGTTCATCTAATGTTTTTGAAAGCGCTGAACTGAGATACTATAGTCGCACTTCTGCAGCCCCTGAAAGCGTACAAGCCACATGAGTGATATTTATAAAGCCCCTAAAAGTGAATTAAATACAAGTAAGTACCACTCTTTGATTGAGAGGTTACTGAAAGAACAGAGTATGCCCCTCGCGATATTTGCGGTGTTGTTAGGTACTTTGGGTACGCTCGTTTTGCTCTCATTTGCCCGCGGTATTATCCCTTTGTATGTTTATGTGATCCCTGGATTTATTGCCGGCATCCTCGTTAAGTTTATGGGGCGGCCTGTTACAGCATCCTACCGTGTGATTCCTGGGTTATTGAGTGGGGTGATCGTCTCTATCTGGGTGAGCTTAGGGGGGATTTCTATTTATACATTTTTACTTCCACTACTAAACATCTTGTGTTGCTTGGCTGTGTCAAGGCGCCGATTAAACTATGAGGAGGAGAAAGCGTTGTATAAGTATCGGCATGGATTGGTAAAGTTGTGATAATGATTATCTCAGCTTGGTTGTTTAGAGGTCGTATTTAGTTCTATAAGTACGACCTCTTCAAAGGCTCTGGAGGCCGAAACTACTCCTTGTAACGAATGTCAGTAATATAAAAAGTCTGCCACTTTTCCCCCTGGCGGATATCCACTTCATCATCGAGCTTGCGCCCTAATAAGGCACGGGCAACGGGGGAGTCCATGGATATCAAGCCTGCTTTTACATCGAATTCATCGGGTCCCACAATGCGGTAGCAAACACTCTCACCCTCATCATCTTCAAGCGTTACCCAGGCTCCAAAAAAAACCTTTTCTTTATCGTCCGGTATTCGATCTACAACAGTAATCTCTTCGAGGCGCTTAGTGAGAAAACGCACGCGGCTGTCGATTTCCCGCAGTCTTTTTTTACCGTAGATATAGTCTGCGTTTTCCGAGCGATCTCCCAGCTTGGCGGCGTCGCTAACTGCCTGGGTTACCCGAGGGCGCTCCTCCTCCCAGAGGCGCTTAACTTCGGCGCGCATACGCTGCGCGCCCTCTGCGGTGATGTAGCGGGAGCCGCGTGGACGCGGCGGTCTCCATCTTCCCATAGTATTTTTTTAACTCTTTTTAATTCAATATTATTTAATTATAGGTTTTCGATGGTAATTCCCGGGCCGGGTTCCGCGAGCGGGAAATTAAATATGCGGCTGTAGAATTCAAGCTCTCCCTCCAGGGCCAACTTGATACTGTCGCCACTGCGGAACCCATGCCCCTCATTGGCAAATGTAATATAGGACACCGGAATACCTCGCTCCCTCAGGGCACCCACCATGGTTTCGGCTTGGTTGGGTGGCACTACCTTGTCCTCCATGCCCTGGAAGAAAATCACGGGGCAATTCAGCTTTTCCACATCGTTAATGGGGGAGCGCTGAAGGTAGACTTTTTCTGCGGAAGGCCAGGGCCCTACCAGTTTATCTAGGTAGCGGGACTCAAACTTGTGGGTGTCTTTGGCGAGGCTGCTCAACTCTCCAATTCCATAATGGCTGGCTCCCGCTTTAAAGGTATCGTGGTAGGTCAACGCTGCCAGGACTGTGTAACCGCCAGCACTACCACCTTTGATCAGCAGGCGATTGGGGTCGGCGAGCCCATCTTCTACCAGGTATTCTGCACCAGCGCAGACATCTTCCACGTCATAGATGCCCCATTTATCGGCGAGGCGGTCCCGATACTCGCGGCCATAGCCGGTACTGCCGGAGTAGTTTACGTCAAGAATGGCGAATCCCCGGCTTGTCCAGTATTGAACTTTCAGGCTGAGGCCTGCTGATGTAGCGCCGGTGGGGCCCCCATGACTAAATACAATCAGCGGTGGCTTATCGTCACTAGGTGCTTGGAAGTTGGGGTTGTGGGGTGGGTAATAAAACCCGTGTACCGCACGATCATCCACTTGGAAAGTGACGGCTTGAGCGATGGAGAACAAATCGGTTGGCAGCGAGCTGCTATTGCTACTGGCAATCTGTTCCGTTTTACCCGTCTTCTGGTTAAAGCTAATAACAGCGGGAAAGCTCTCTGCACCTGCGGCAATCATCACCCCGCTGCCATTTTCACAGTGCAGGCAATCGATATCACAATAAGGCTGCGGAAGAGTTTGATGCTCTCC
The DNA here is from genome assembly GCF_052467825.1 of Microbulbifer maximicatervae (SeqCode). Classification (NCBI taxonomy): domain Bacteria; kingdom Pseudomonadati; phylum Pseudomonadota; class Gammaproteobacteria; order Cellvibrionales; family Microbulbiferaceae; genus Microbulbifer; species Microbulbifer maximicatervae (SeqCode). Next base: position 4,650,230 of record NZ_CP174327.1, on the reverse strand, counting down.
ACTCTTTATATCGACCTTGCCAAGGTGCCAAGTGCCATTCTGGGTGTAAGTACAGAGGATTTCCGTGGAGCTAATGAAGCCGTAAGTGGACATCCCAAATACCCACTGCGGAGTGGCAAATTCTGCTTCTTTTTTCCACAAGGATTCGCTTTGTCCCAGCCTATATAGGTTCCACCAGTTGTTGCGATCGGAGACATAGCAGAGTTCGCCTTCAGGAGACCACTGAGGCTGAAAGACGGATTCATTCTCACCGCCTGCTACTTGGGTAACTTCACCGATATCCCCCGCCTGATCGAGTTTGGCGATACAGAGCTCTGTCGCGTCCCAGGGGAGGTTAGGGTGGTGCCAGCGCAGAAATGCGAGTCGATCACCGGCCGGATTCAGGGTTGGGTTCGAATAAAAGTCTGCCCCTTCTTGAAGGATTATCGGTGGATTAGCCAGTGGATTGTCTAGATCTACAGCGATAATGCGTGCACGGGGCTCCTCGCCCTGCTGGTGGCCACTGGTATCCTCCTCGACACAAATTAATCGATTTCTCAGGGGATCGATAATCAGATCGGCGTAGCGGGAGCTATTTTCTGCAGTGATTGCTTCGGGGATCGCATTGTCGAGCTTCATACGATAAATGCGCTGATCTTCTGCCAGTACAAAATAGACGGTGTCACCGTATACAAGATAACTGCCGCCTCCGTATTCATGGGCTTTGGTGCGTACGGCGATTGGGGCGGGGGTGAGATCTCTGCGCCCACTCTTTGGGCAATATTGCACCAGTACATTCCTGCCTTTTTCAGACGGGCGGGACTCCAGCCAGTAATAGCGGCCATCTACTAAATTGGCTTCTGCCAGGCGAACGCTGCCCTCCACGAGAAGTTCTGCGTTGACTGCAGATTTCCAGCTGCCGTAAGGGGCGATGGTTGGAGTGATAGTCTCGCTCATGAGGTACTTACTTCCTTATTGGGTTATTTCGCATTCTGCCGAGATGAATCCGGGGAAACAAGGTGCCTTGGCGGGGTCCCTATGATAGTCTCGTAAAACCAAGCAAGCGCTTGGTGCTGTATTTTGTCGATGCACTATCCAGAATCAGCTCTTCCACTCGCCCTGGTCCTCTTACGATCAGTTGGTGTTGTAGGAGCAACGCGCACACGCTGGATAGCCCTGTAAACAGCGGCCTTAACAAAGATAATTCAGGAGAGCCAGCGATGTCTGATGAAGTGGTGATTACTTGCGCCCTAACCGGAGTGCTTACCAACCCCCAGCAGCACCCGGTCCCGGTAACCCCCAAGGAAATGGCGGAGTCCGCCCGTGAAGCCTACGATGCGGGGGCTTCCGTTATGCATGTTCATTTCCGCGCGCAAGAGGAAAACAAAGGCCATTTACCCACCTGGGACCCGCAAATAGCCTTGGAAATTGCCGATGCAATTCGCGATAAATGCCCTGGCGTTATTCTAAATTTTTCAACTGGCACTATCGGACGGGATCAGCAAGGTCCTTTGAGTTGTGTGCGTGCCGGTAAGCCGGAAATTGCCGCCTGTAATGCGGGAAGCCTGAACTATTTAAAGGCGCGATCCAACGGCACCTGGGCTTGGCCACCCATGGTATTTGATAACCCAGTCGATAAGGTAGAAGAGCTGTTGGCAGTTTGTCGGGAGACCGGTACCCGCCCGGAATTTGAGTGCTTTGATATCGGTATCGTTCGCTCTGTGGGAATGTATGCGGATGTAGGGATGGTGGATGTGCCCAACTACAACCTGGTGATGGGAGTGGCTTCAGGTATGCCTGCCGATCCCGATTTGCTGGAAATTATTCCAAAATATATGAAGCCCGGCAGCTTATGGCAGAGCACAGTGATCGGCCGTGAGGAAATCTGGCCGGTGCATCGCAAGACTGCAGAATTGGGCGGCCATTTGCGCACTGGAGTTGAAGATACCTTTTACTTGCCGGGAGGAGAGCGGACTTCAGGGAATGGTCAATTGATTGAGGCTCTTGCGGCTGTAGCTGAAGAGACTGGGCGAAAGGTGGTGTCACCGAGTCGGGCGCGAGAGATTTTCTGCTAAAAGCAGCATGCGCCAATGATTGCGTCCGGCCCCTTGCTGCGGAATTACTTTCCGAGGCTGTAGACTGTCAGCTATTACTTTTCTTCCTTTTGGGCCGCATCAGAATACTGATGCGGCTCTGTTATATGGAGCCGATGGGCTCTGTTTTTCCAGCATTAACTCCAAGGTGACTAGTAGATTGGCCTGCTAGTCTTAGAGCCAAATAACAGATTTGTTTAATAACGATAAGTTGTCCTGGGAGTGGTCAATGCAAGGGTTTCTGGATCATTTCACTACCTTGATCGAGTGGGCAAACCTGCTTGCCTGGGGTGGCGTCGGTGGCATCTGGTGGCTTGGAATCTTGATTTTAGGATTGCTGCCGGCGGGGCTCTACTTTTCTATTCGGACTCGCTTTATACAATTTCGTCACTTTGGTCATATGGTCAAAGTCATGATTCGTGGCATCCATAAGGAAAATGAAAATTCAGTAACCGCATTTCAGGCATTTGCCACTAGCGCAGCTGCGAGAATCGGCACCGGAAATATTGCTGGTGTGGCTGTGGCTATAACCGCTGGCGGGCCCGGAGCGGTGTTTTGGATGTGGCTGGTGGCCTTGCTGGGGATGGCCACCAGTTTGGTGGAGAATACTCTCGCGCAAACTTACAAAGAGCGCGGTGATGTTCCCGGAGCATTTCGTGGAGGGCCTGCCTATTACATTGAAAAGGGGCTGGGACCACAGTGGAAATGGCTGTCCCTGACTTTTTCAGTTTTTCTCATGATTTGTTACGGATTTACCTTTAATGCTGTGCAGTCAAATACGATGGCTGCCGCATTGTATGGAGCTTGGGGTGTAAGCCCTTTATGGGTGGGTTTTTTTATTGCGCTCTTTGCCGGGGTTATTGTTTTTGGCGGTATTCGTTCAATTGCGCGCTTTGCCGGTATTGTTGTCCCTTTTATGGCAATTGGTTACTTGTTGGTAGCTTTCTATGTGTTGGTCGCCAATATTGCTGAATTACCTGGGGTGCTGTTGGAAATTCTGGCAAATGCCTTCGGGTTTCAGGAGGCTGGGGCGGGGGCCTTTGGTGCGGCGGTGGCCAATGGAATCAAGCGGGGCTTGTTTTCCAATGAAGCTGGACTTGGCTCCTCGCCCAATGTCGCTGCTGCTGCAGATGTAAAACACCCAATGGTGCAGGGATACGTGCAAATGGCATCGGTATTTCTCGATACCATTATTATCTGTACTTCCACGGCAGCAATTATCTTGGTGGCAGATGTCTTTATGGTCGGTAATTTGGAAGGGGTTGAGTTAGTTCAAGACGCACTGGCGAGTGAGGTGGGTACCTGGGGAAGTAGTTTTATTGCTACTGCATTGATGTTTTTTGCCTTTACATCAATTATTGGTAACTACTATTACGGTGAAACCAATATTTATTACCTTTACCACACCCGAACATCCATCTTATGTTATCGGCTATTGTTTTTAATGTTCGTGCTTTTTGGGGCTTGGGTGGCAGATACGGGAAGTGCGGAAAACTTTGTCTTTCTTTGGCGTATGGCCGATGTCTCGATGGGTTTTATGGCATCGGCAAACCTTATAGCTATCTTACTTTTGTCTGGTGTGGCCTTTAAGGTAATGGCAGATTACGAGAGTCAGTTGTCTTCCGGGGTGCGTGAGCCGGTGTTCAATGGAAGTAAATTTAAAATAAAAGGCATTGAGCACGATGTTTGGGGTTGATACCAGTTTGAGGTTGATACCAAGAGTACTCAATGCCATCCAGTTACAAGCTGGGCTTGTGCATCGCCAGATAGAAAATAGCGACTACTTGCAGGAAGGCAAGTACACAGGCAGTGATTCTAATTGGATTGGAAAAGTTGGGGCGCAGAGCAAAGACGCCAGCAATAATGTAGCCAAATACCAGGGCTACTTTCGCACCTAGCCAGGGCGATGTGCCCGGGTTCCAGCTGCCGAGAATCACCAGTCCGGCAGCCGCAGCTAACAGCAAAGTGTCGTTGAGGTGTGGCACCCAGCGCAGAGGGCCATTTCGCCAGCCCGTGTTGTGGCTGAACTCCAATCCCACTCTGATGGTAAACAGCAGGATACTGAGCGCTGCGGCGGTCATGTGGACGTGTTTTATAAGGGCATAATCAATCATGGTTATGATCTGGCTGTATGTTGACCAAGGTGTTCTGTGTACCTTCCAGACAAAGGGAAGGTGTGATTCTAGCCGCCAAAGCATAACGACATGCTGTGGTCGGATGCAATATGCAAAGCGGGGAAGGCAATAAACCTACTGATAGCGATATCTCATAAGTTAATACTGCTAGCAGTAGGTACACAGATCATATCTGTCAGTTTGCTTTGGTGGGCCGGCCTCAGGTTTTGGTGCTGGCGGGGCCCATATGCGCGGGATTAGTTCAGGTTTCTGATCTGGCCATACTTCATCCGTTGGGCTACGCCATGTTCAGCCCGAATCATATTTTCGTTAATGGCTAGCGGGTCAGTAGGTACATTACCGTCATCGTCACTGAGCCCGACAGTGGCGATCTCCTCACGCAATTCCATGGAGCCACCTACCCAAATCCAGCCGCTAGTTCTGGTTGAGATCAGGTTGTTGCGGTTCGGGATAGTTATATTGTTATAAACAATATTTAGACCGCCATTGGCAATACGGGCCATGGTTAAGGGAGCGTTTTGCTGGCGGAGCACTCTACCCATGGGTGCCTGGCGTTCATCCGCCAGGAAAGTGGAGTTTGCGCTGCCCGACAGGTATCGCCCGCGATTACAGCGGTCGGCGTGAACCAATTCATGGGCCAGGGTGATATAGCTTGGGCAATTCCCCATTGCTACGGTGCCGTTGTTGGCCAGGTTGGCGGTTTGCAGGGCTGTATTGTTCCACATTACAACGCCGCTGGAGCCGCTGCTCATCACTTTGGCCATAAAGCCTCTGTCCGGGCTTACTAGTGGGAGGTAGCTCTTAAAGCCGCTCCATACCTGATCCATCAGCCACTGGTCGGGACGAAATCCGAGAGCGTGGTGCTCAGTAATTCTGGTGTCGTGGCGGCTGGTAATTAGTCGGCGTAGCAGAGTGGTGCTGTTTGCCCTCAAGCCAGCTGCAGTCAAAATACCAATTCCCTCTGTAATTCGCAGCACATGTCGCCCCCCGGTTCGGTATCGCTCCTGTGTATAGGTAAGAGCGGTACCGACACCGCCGACAAGAGTATTCAGGGCAGCCCTTACTTGTGTGATAAACGTGATATTACTGGAGTCAATGCAGAGTCCCATTGTTATTCTCCTGTCCTGCTCGCAATACGAATTATCGTGGCTGAGAAAAGCTGTGACTTTTTGAAGTTTCTTAAATGGAAATTAATACGTAAGCAGCATAAAGCTAAAGATATTAATCGATATGATTTTGATAATAGTGTTCTGTACTTGCCTAGAATTTTTGAACTGAAAAGTTCTCTTTGGTCAGGTTGTATATTTTGTAAGCGAGGCAGGATGGATTCCTGGAAAATTAAAATTTTTTTTGTAATTTTTTTGAAATACATCTTGTAACTATCTAAATGATTATTTTAGGGATGCCTCTACGACTCTACTCCCAACTGGTACGTTTTGCTATATATTTTATTTTCCATGATGATTATTTTAATAAATTTAAATAATTGCTTGTTGAGCAGTGTTGGAGTGCGCTATTTGGTAACTAATGTGCTTGTCTGCTTTTGGGTACTGCGAATTGCTAAGTTTGACTTGCATTGTGTGTTTTCTTGGTTCTGCTTGGGTCTCAAAGGATGTGGCTGTGACGTATTAAGGAAGGTGTTTAGGGTGAGGTGTGGGGTTAACCATTAAATTAGCGCTGGTGTTATCTGTTGTTGCGGTTTTGATTCTGGTATATGCAACTGTTTCCTATAAAAAATATAAATGGGTAGCGATTGAGTATCCTGTTGATGTTACAAAAAAGGGGAGAGTGAATTTAACTTCCGATCGCAACTAAGTGTGCCCTACGAGCTGGAGTTGCGGACAGAAAGGGTACTTGATTTTCGCGAGCAAAATTGTCGGTTGAGTATTCAATTTCTTGATAAGGAAAAGTATAAAGATCATTCTGAAACGCTGGCTATCGATTGGGCAATTCTAGAGGAGGGGGTCGAGGTTGCAATGGGTAAGAGCGGTGATAAGGCCTCAGGATTTTGGGGGTCAACAATGGGAAAAACACTGCATGTATTCGAAACAATAAAGGGCAGGAATTATACCATTCTAGCTTCTGTGATAGAGCCTGACCCTGCACTTGCTGTTACGGACCCGGTGCTTAAGGTGGTAATTGATCAGATAGAACACAAAAGTGCCGTTATTTACTTCGGCCTGCTTAATTTAACTTCTTTTCTGCTTATTGTTATCGCTGCTGCAATTTGCTTCATTGGACTTACTACTGGGGTGGAAGGAAAGAATACACCGCACTCGAGACACGCTGTGAATACATCCCTGTAAGCTCCTAATCGGCATCCATGCCTCATTGGGTCCCAAGCGCGGTGTATTCTTCCCTTTTCCCTTTTTAGTATCTTCAAGTGGCTGACTTGAAATTGCTAGCTTGAACCACACATAAGTAGATCCAAATGGCGATTTGTAAATGGGTTTGATTTATCAGGAGGAATCTAAATGGCCCCACTGTTAATAAGCGTCAAACTCTAGTGTTCATGGTACATTTTGTACAGAGTGAAGGTCGTTGTTCATAATCAATCGAAAAAAGGATACGGCGATATGTTAAAGGCGGAATATCAAGAGCGCGGACCAGTGCCGCAGGATGTTATTGAGGCGGTGTCCTTTGATACCCCTGAACTTCAAGAGGGGCAGGTGTTGCTGGAGATGCTGGCAGCTCCAATTAACCCTTCAGATGTTCTGACCCTGACGGGCGATTATGGGATGTTGCCTCCTCTTCCTGCGGTTGGAGGCAATGAAGGTGTTGCTAAGGTCGTCAAACATGGACCTAATGTTACCGCGCCAGCCATTGGCCAGGTCGTTCTCCTGCCGGTAGGAAGCGGCACCTGGGCTACACATATGGTGGCCAATGCCCAGGGGCTGATTCCGCTCCCGAATAATGTAGACCCTCTACAGCTTTCCATGATAACGATTAATCCGCCAACAGCTTACTTGCTGTTGAGCGAATTTGTAGATCTCAAGGAGGGGGATTGGGTTATTCAGAATGCCGCAAATTCCGGTGTGGGGTCTTATCTGACAACCCTGGCCAAGTTGCGGGGCCTGAAAGTGATCAATGTTGTCCGCCGTGAGTCTTTGATTGAGCCGATGAAGGCCGCAGGCGCTGATGTGGTTCTCGTGGATGGTGAGCACCTGGGTAAGCGAGTGGCTGAGGCTACTGGTGGTGCTGAGATCAAGCTAGGCATTGATGCTGTTGGTGGAATGGCAACTGCTCGCATGGGCGAAGCTCTGTCAAATGGCGCAACCTTAGTGAATTATGGCGCGCTTAGTGGGGAACCCTGCGTTATCGCACCGGGTATGATCATCTTTAAAGATATCACCGTGCGCGGGTTCTGGTTGGCCAAATGGTTCGGCTCGGCATCCCCAGAGCGGCAACAGGAAGTTTTTGGCACTATCACAAAGCTTGTAGCGGAAGGTAAGTTATCTGCACCAGTTCATGGCACATACCCTCTGTCTGAAATTAAAGAAGCGGTACGAATAGCTGCGGCAGGCGGGCGTGACGGCAAAGTACTGGTTGTTAGTGAAAGCCTGACTAGCTGATTGCTCGCGCATTTATTTTTCTAGCGGAAGTGTCACCCAAATAGGCGACACTTCTGCAGACCGCTCCGTCATTCGTACGGAGCGTTACTTCCCAAATGCTACCCTTGATGTCAGTCCTGACATTTCGTCTAAGTTTGTTTGTTGCGATAGTTTTCAGCAAAAGCATTCGTTCGCAAAAATGAACACAAATACATTCTGCTTGCATAATACTTTGATCTTTAGTTCATCCGCCGGAGGCTGCTGCCAGATAATGGAAGAGGGTTCCAGTGCTTGTCTTGTATTGTCTCAGGAGGTGCCAAAGTACCTGGGGGATGAGTATCGATCATGGCATCAGAAGCTGGTGGATGTTGCGCTAGATTGTGATGGGCTGCTCGAGGTGAATTTGTTAGAGCCCGTTTCTAATATCCAAAATGAGTGGGTGCAAATATTTCAATTTGATACGGTTGCTCACCTTGAAACGTTTCTTGGAAATAACTTACTTAAAGATCTAATTGCTTTTTTAGAGAAGAAATTCTCGGTTGAAGTAGTATCTCAAGTTATCGCTGGTGCAGATCAACTAACAGTGCCCGTAACGATTGTGATATCCAAAAAAGTGAAGCCTGAATTTTTTCGTGAATATATGCAGTGGCAGAAAGAAATTGATAAAGCACTTAAAAAATATCCAGGCTTCTTGGGTGCTGGTCTAACTAAGCCAATAAAGGGGGTTCAAGAGGAGTGGGTTGCAATATTTCGATTTGACTCCAATAAGCATTTAGATAACTGGCTTAATTCTGATGAACATAAGCGATTGGTAAAACGTGGTGAAGGGTTTTTTGAAGATGTAAAAATAAAGCGGATAGGGCATGGCTTTGAGGATTGGTTTTCTCGGGCTCGTGGCCGAGCTCAAGACACCGCGCCCTCGCAGTGGAAAATGGCCATGCTCATTTTATTGATGTTATATCCGATAGTTATGGTTATTACGATGTGGTTGCTACCTTTGGTAGAGAGTTGGCCCTTTGCGACGACTAACTTCTTTATCAACTTATTAATTGTTGCGTCGCTTACTTGGGTGGCGATGCCGCTGATCACTAGAGCTTTTAATATTTGGTTGTCTGACAAGTCAGGACAGCTAACAAAAATCAACACTATCGGAACCCTTATCATTATTGTTCTCTATGGGGTCTCGATAATGCTTGTTGCTTGGCTGTCGAGCCTGAGTTTTAAGTAGTCTTTCATGATGATCAAAAGAGAGCTGTTTATCTGTTTTTAGTTTTTTTCGGACGGGGTATTTTTAGTGGTCTAAGCTTGGCGGTTAACAGAAGGCACTAGGTATCGAGCGAGTCAAAGGATAGATGGAGCACGTATAGTGAGCAACTTAAAGAATCGGTCTGAGAGTAAAGACTGGCCAGAGTTACCCTACGCGGAGTCGGTAAATACGATTGCCACCCTGCATATGTGGATGCAGGTTATTGGCAAGATTCGCCTGGTACAAACTCCTTGGATCAATCACTCCTGGCATGTTCCTTTATATATTACCGCCAGAGGGCTGGAGACATCTCTTATCCCTTATGGAGGGCGGTCGTTTTCTATTAGCTTTGATTTCTATCATCACGTACTGAAGCTGTTGACCACTGAGGGGGGAGAATGGGTATTACCTTTGGAGTCCCGCACAGTTTCTGATTTCTACTGGGAAGTGATGGCTGCACTCAAGCAGCTAGGTATACCGGTTGAGATTAACACTATGCCATCCGAAGTGGCGGATGCGATACCCTTTGAAAGGGATCAGGATAACTACGAGTATGATCCGGATTATGCTAGACAGCTTTGGCAGGCGTTGGTGCAAATTCATCGGGTTTTCACTGAATTTCGCAGTCGTTTTATTGGCAAGTGCAGTCCAATTCATTTTTTTTGGGGAAGTTTTGATTTAGCACTTACCCGTTTTTCTGGCAGGGAGGCGCCTCCACACCCTGGAGGCGTTCCACACTTTCCCGATTGGGTGGCCAGGGAAGCCTACTCCCATGAAGTTAGCAGTGCCGGTTTTTGGCCTGGTGGCGGTGGTGTAGATGGCGCTTGCTTCTATTCATATACTTACCCAGAGCCCCAAGGAGTTTCCGAAGCAAGGGTGGCGCCCGCCTCAGCTTACTACTCTAAAGATTTGGGTGAGTTCTTGCTGCCCTATGATGCGGTGAGAGCTTCACGTTCCCCTGATGAGGCACTGTTTGATTTTTTGCAGAGTACTTATGAAGCTGCAGCCGATAAAGGAATGTGGGATAGGTCTGCCTTGGAGGAAAGTTTCCCCCCACAAGCCCGGTAGAATTTGTGGGGGCTTTGCTTATTCTCTGCTTTTAAGCTGCTCGATAAATGCATCAGATGCTTGTTCTATAAGCTGGAGAATATTTTGAAACCCTTCAATACCACCATAGTAAGGATCGGGTACTTCAGCTAAATCACTATCTTGCAACACTGATAAAAATAACCCTAGTTGGGCCTCTGATGAGTCAGGCTGCAAGGATTGCAGTGCTTCCAGGTTATCTTTGTCCATCGCAAAGATATGATCATATTTTGTAAAGTCGGTAGTGGCTACCTGGCGAGCGTAGCTATTTTCAAACGAATAGCCATTTTCTTCACCAATAGCCAAAGTTCGGGGGTCTGGTCGCTTACCTGCGTGGTAGCTGATGATGCCCGCGGAGTCGACGGAAACAGGAATACCCGCCTGCTGTGCCTTGGTGCGGAAAACGGCTTCGGCTAAGGGAGAACGACAAATATTACCGAGGCAGACAAATAATATCGAGAGACCTGAATTAGCTGTCAAAATAGCTCCAAGATACTTTGGGTAAATTAAAGAGGGGTATTTTAATCAAAATATCGAATGTTTACACGCTGGCTATCAGGGGCAATAGAAAGTACAGCTTTAGTCTCAATATAAAACGGCTGGTGTTTACTTGAAAGGTAGTTGGGATTAAGCTGCTTTTTAATAAAAGAGACCGTATTTTCTGTCGTCCAGTAAACTTGGTCTGGTCCCCAGTTTTCAGGCTTTAGCTCGTATAGTAAGTCCAAAGAATTTGCAGATAAGCTGTAAACTTGTAAGGCATTTTCATTAAAACCGGCGTCCAGGTCTTGTTCGGCAACAAAAAGATATCCGCCTTGCGGAGACAGCAAAGGGTAGCCGGCAAGAGAATATTCATGGCCGTTTCTCAAGTCTAGCAAAATATAGGAATGTGCTTCCCAGAGCTGTTGATGAATCAGTAGCAGGTTATCAGTTATTTGCTCAATTGCAGAGTAGGCTATATGTTCTGCGGGATTATTAGCGGGAAGGATGTCTGTGTACGTCAGTAATTTCCCGCTATTCAGGGCTATAGTCAGGTGCCCTGGTTGCGTCCGCTGGATATGGTTGACCTGATCACTCAATCCACTTTCGATTGACCGTGCACAGTTTAGAGAATTGTGAATATCAATGCACTCAAATTTATCTTCAAACACACTGAAATGCAGGCCCAGGCAATAAGTGGGAGCTACTGCTAAAGCTAACAAGGTAAGGAATATCAGTGGACTATTCAGCCCCAACTTAAACGAGAACTTCATCCTCATAAGTGCCCTATAGATACTCTAGCCAGTGATTTTGTACCGCGCACTGAATAGTGCTACACACCCGCGAACCTCTATTTTGTACTCCTTAAATCGACTGGCAAGGAATGTATTGAGGTCCTCTTCACAATCCTGGGTATTAGAAAATATCCCTTTCTTATTGTAGATAGCCATTAATTTCTTGGCAGCTCCACTTTTCGGTACGCCTTCGGACAGGATGGTGGAACCAAATACGGTGCCTGAATCCGATAGCAGGGTTGCGACATTATCCAGCGCAACCAGTTTTTCTGACAGCTTGCCGGGAAGGCAGTGAAATAGGTAATTTAAGGAGATTGAATCAAAAACTTCAGTCTCTAAAGTAATTTTATCCAGGACATTGCAGCGGAACTGTGTTGGATTATACCGAGCCACTCTTTGCGCTGAGATATCCAGGCTGTTTTGATTCAGGTCCATCAGGGCGAGGCGGACTTTGTCGGAGGGGAAATGGCACTTGTCCATAAAGTAGCCCGTTCCAACACCTACATCCAAGTGGTTGGAAGATATATTTCGATTGAAGTGCTCTAGTATTCCAGGAGTTGGGCACTTCCAAATAAAGCGGTTTGATATGCCCAGAACCCACATATCATAAAGCCAAAGTACGGGTTTGGAATAGACAGCTTGGCCTTGTTCGACCTCTTTAGTGATTGTCACTTCAAGCTCCAATGTATGACTGTTGTGCGGCTTTACCAATAAAGGAGAGGGGATGTATCTACAGTGTATTTCGAGAGTATTGTTTTCACTCTCTTCAGCCCCAGTAGCAAGCCGCTTATTATTGTTCTATGGTACCACCTAATGTGGTGCTAAACAGCTGAGTGTTTCACAGAGGATCTCTAATCGCTGCAGAGTTCTTTAGTGGCACATTCTCACTCATCAAACAGGCTAAAGTCATACTCCTGCAAGCGCTCTTGTGCAAAGTTCAAAAAAACGTCAATTTTCTTTGAATCTTTTCGCTTTACTTTATAGATAGCACCTACAGTTTTATCTTTTCGCTCCAGGTCAGGGAGTACCTCTACCAGTCGCCCCTTTTTGATGTCCCGTTGGCAAAAATAGGAGGGAAGCTTGGCAATGCCATTCCCGTTTAATGCGGCTGCTCGGGTATGGAAAGTTTTGTTAGATATTAAATTTCCATTGAATTGATAGAACTTCCCATCAATTGACCAGCCATCTTCCAGGCCGTCAAGGCGGGTTAGCATGATGTTGTGTTGGCTGAGCTCGGCAATGGATTTGGGGCAGCCGTGTTCTTCCAGATAGGTCGGTGCGGCAATAAAAATAGGGCGGATACTAAATAGGGGCTGGGCGTAAAACTGGCAATCGGGCAGGGTTTCCCAGACGCGAAAAGCAATGTCGATATCGTCCTCGATTAAATCCAGGTGATAGGGGCTGAAGATAAGCTCCAAGCTGAAATCGGGGAATGCTTTCTGGAAATCATTGCAGATATGACTGAATACTTTTAAGCCGAGGGTTTCCGGAAAAGTGATTTTTAATTTTCCTCGGGTGAGCGTTGCCGCCTCTGCAATCTGGTCTTCCAGCTCGGTGAATGAGCTGATTATTTTTTGCCCTTTCTGGTAAGCAATCCTTCCGGCGTCTGTGACAGCGATTGCCCGGGTGGTGCGATTGAGTAATACCTGGCCAAGGGCCTGTTCAAGTTGGGCGAGAGTCTTGCTTACGGTGGGCGTAGACAGGCCCAAGTGCTTGGCAGCTTTGCTTAAGGAACCGTGATCAACAACACTGCAAAAAACGTTGATCAAGTGGTATTTGTCGTACTCTCTGCGCACAGACTGTTTCCTTAAAGCTAAAAGATCTTTTCAATATATCCCCTTTGTTAAATTAAAGTAAATAGTAAACTGCTTCCCCATACTAATCGACCAGGGAGATAAGGCTATGAATCCGTTAACTTGTCATTGTGGAGCGATTCATTTCAACAAGCTTATAGATGCCCTGTTTGTACCAGCGGGCCAAAGGGGGCACGCTGATACTGAAGTCGCTAACCATATCAGCGATCCTGAAAACTCACTGCGCAAATATCACTTTAAAGAGGGGGCTTTGCGGGAGAAGGCATTCTGCAAGCACTGCGGTGCGGAAATCTATGCGATCAATCGTAGCGGCGAGCTAGTGCACAACCTATCAGCAGAGGCAGCCTCTCGGCCGAACTATGCCGGTGTCCTTAATTACGGCTTTTAGCTGGCAGCACCTATTGATTGTGCAGTTTTGTCAGTAGATGCCTGCCGGCTTGCTATCCAGAAGCTTTTTAGGCCTGAGTGGTTAAGTACTTCAGGATATCGACAACCTGTGCGGGGGTCTGTGCCCAGGCCTGGGCGGCACCGTCCACTTCCTTGAGTGCGTGCACCAAGGATTCATCGTGAAGTGTGATATAGGACTTGCCTAAGGCTGCACAAAAGCCGGCATCAAATGCGGCGTTCCATTGTTTGTATTTCTCGCCAAATCGAATCACCGCCAAATCACAGTCTTCAATCAGGTGCTTGATTCGGATTGCGTTAACTTTGGCAGATTTGTGATCCCGCCAGAAAGCGTTCTGCTCCTCACCCAGGCCATCACCGGCGGCATCGCTGGCGTCGTGGTTGGTGACTGCGGAAGAGAAGGAGATATCCAGCCCTTCTTTTTGGCAACCTTCGATAATTTGCGCACGCCAATCGGAGTGGATTTCGCCGGAGAGGTAAACATTAAGCTTCATTGAGTGGCCCTTTAGAACTGGAGACTAATATGCAATTTAGAGTCACATACTAGCACTTGGAAGCTTTGAAATCCGGTAGTTGTTCCAGTTGGGAGGGACCTGAGAGAGATCAAATGGACATAGGCCCTGTGCGATCAGGGCCTGTAAGGCATTTTATTATAGGACTTGCTGCTCAAACTGGACATCTTTGGGGAATTTCTCTGCGGGCAGGCGGGTTGAGTGCAATTGGGCTACTAGCCACTTGCCATCGATTTTCTTAACAATGGCGCTTTCCAACCACACCGCTTCTTTATTGCCATCCTCGGATTTAAAAATGGACTTGGTCCAGTAGTTGATGGTCAGCAGGTTCTCACGCTCTTCAAAATTGATAATGCTGAAGTAGTTGATTCTTTCCAGCTTTGAGGGCTTGGGCTTCATTACGGCGATAAGGTCTTCAATATCCCAGACTTCACCGTGCTCAAGGAGTATAAAATCGTCGCTGACGCCGTCTCGCATAGCCTGGTGGTCCAGGTTTGAAAGCGCAGCAAACAGCCCGTCTATCGTTTTAAAACCCTCGGGTTTCTCTACTGCTTGTGCGTTGATTGCGATCAAGGTAAGTAGTATTGCAAAAAATGATCTGATCACAGGAGTACCTCTGTGGTTATTTTAGGGGTGTGAAAAAAGGGGAGTATTTTAGCCGAGTCGGGCCCTAGTTGAATTACTTCGGTAGCAACCACGAAAGCAACTTGGATTGCGCCGCAGTGACTGAAAGTCGCTTCTTAGGGACTGGGCCTATTCTAGCAGGGATTACTCAGCTGAGGCTGTGAGCCGATAGGCCTTTCAATAACTGTTGGGCTTTTTTCCCGATATATCTCCCTTGCTCCGGGGACCTTTGGGTTTGGTTACTCCATTGTACCCCGTGCCAGAGAATACAAAGGTAACCGTAGATCAGCCGCCATAACCCCAAGCGCTGATTGTCTTCAGGTGACACAGTGCGATTAAGATAGCACTCCAGTAAACTATTTTGCTCTCGCTGATTCAAGTTGTGTTCCTCTACCAAAACAGCGAGGTCATAGAATTTATCCCCCATTGCTGCGTACTCCCAGTCGATAGCGTATAGCTTGTCAGAGGGAGCCCAGATCAGGTTGCCAACCGTTAGATCGTTGTGACACAGGCAAAATTCGTCGCCCATCCGATAAGCAGCGTCAATTAATTGCGGAAGTTTCTCTTGCAGTGTGTCGAGCAAGTGGAAATAACTGGCTCGCTTGTCGATAAACTGCCTGTAACTAGAGATTTTCTCACCGATGTTTAATTGGGCATCAATTGCAGGGGAGCCGTGTATACGGCGCAGCAGATCGGCAAGTTTTTCCAAACTGTGGGCGACATTTTTATCCCAGGGAGTGCCTTCAATATAGCGGGTCAGCAAATATCGGTAATGCGGGTCACAGTAAACCAAAGGGGCACAACTATCGGAATATGTGGCAGCTTGCAGCGCCTGCTGTTCAGCAGCCCTGTCGAGATTGAGCTGATCGCTGATGCTGGAGTTTATCCGCAGCACCATCCGCTGATCGGCGGACTCAACCAGAAAGGCGTTATTGGTCAGCCCCCCAGCCAGGGCCCTGACCACCGTGGGCCGGGCCTTGCTCCAATGATGCCAATCGTTGGGGATGATGTTGCTCAAGTCCTGGCTCATATCAGTTGTTCACTGTGCCGCTGCCATTGTTTGAGGAGCGCTATCGGGTTGTTGTTTCTCTTTTCGGAAAATGGCCAACCACTGGAAATAGCCAATCACAACCAGCACCAGGTACAGCATAAACAATACGGCAGTAAGGTAGAGTTCTCTGTCCAGGTAGAGATAGATTGAAGCTCCGTCTACGACAATCCAGTAAAGCCAGTTCTCCAGTACCTTCCGGGTGACCATATAGGTGGTGACGATTGCCCCCAGAGTCGTGAATGAATCCAGGTAGGGGAGGGCGGCACTGGTGTTGTGATCCAGCAGGTAGCCGATCAGTAAAGTCAGTATCAGGGTAGCGCCAATAACTATCGAGTGGGTTTTTCCGCTCCAGCGGTGGATTTTCAGATCGTCCTGCTGGTTTCGGTGATTTCGCCATTGCCACCAGCCATAAACTGCCATCAGCAGATAGAAAACCTGTAGTGCAGACTCCATTAACAGGCTGACATCCCAAAACAGAAACAAGTAGATCGTCGTACTGACAAAGGCGGCATACCAGCAGCTGATTTTCTCTCTCATGGCCAGAAGTAAATAAGCCAGAGCCAGTATTACAGCGGCTACCTCCCAGAGGGACATGGCCGCAATCGAAGCGCTGATTGCGGTGCTGATATCCTGGTCAAACATGCGCTTCTCCCGGGACCAGGTCGCCGTCAATAAACTTGCATACAAAAATGGCGCGGCCAAACTGCTCGTAGGATTTGCGCATTTCCAACTTGAGCACATCCATCAATAGATCGTAATTCCCAAACACCTGAGTACTCATTGTATTGGTGATTACCTTGAGTTCTGGATGGCTGTTTAACTGTGCGATAAACGCTTGAATAGCCGGGATGTACTCGTCCTTTAACGGATACATACTGATTTCGACAGAGAGCTGCATAATTTCCCTCTTGATAGAGAGTTTTGGAGCAGCGAAACGCTGCCCCAAAGTCACTGAGTGATTAGAAGGTGTAGGTGCCTGTTACCCCGGCAATCCGGGGCTCACCATACTGATAGTAGGGCTCGGGTGCGTAGCCGTTGGCCGGGTTGTTGCCATATTGGTTACTGAAGTAAAACCCGCGCACATAGTAATCTTCATCAGTCAGGTTTCTTCCCCACAGGGCAACATCCCAGTTATCTCCCTGGTAGGTCAGGCGAGCATTGACCAGTTCGTAGGCTGTGGATTTTTCGTCGTGGCTGTTTGAGAAGTAGAATTCGTCTTTACCCTCAAGCTCCAATCGCAAGATCAGGTTGGGAAGCAGATCGATTTCTGTACCGGTGAAGAACTGGTAGTTGGGGGCGTGAGCGATATCGCGGCCATCCAGATCAACCGCAGCCAACACCGTTCCTGCGTAGTCATCGCGGGCATCGACGTGGGAACTGCTTTCGTAGTCTTCGAATTCTGCATTCAGCCAGCCAGCAGAGGCGAAAAAGCGCAGGGCGTCGGTAGCCTGATAGTTCAGTTCCACCTCCAGACCAGTAGTACTTCCGCCGGCTGCATTGGCAAGGTAGTCACTAAATGAGTAGTCGGCAGGGTTAAAGATAGAAACCTTGGCCTGAACGTCATCCCGGTCCTGGTAGAAAGCGGCAACCTGGGCTTGCAAACGATTCTCCAGCCAACTGCCCTTAATACCTAATTCATAGTTGAGCAGTTGTTCGGTATCGAACTCGAACATGTCACTGTTGATCTCAGTGTTGCTTGTTGATTCTGAGATGATTCTGCCGTTTACACCGCCGGCTTTATAGCCCCGGGAAACCGTAGCGTAGAGCAGGGTGTTGCCGGTGTAATGGTATTGCAGGGAGATATTGCCGCCCCACAGATTTTCACCATTATCTGCATCGATGTTATAGGAGTCAGAGTAATCGGCTTCGCGTCTTTCCAGTCTAAGACCGGTGATCAAGTTGATCGCTGGGGTGATTTCCGTAGAGAGCTGGCCGTAGATGGCAGAGTTTTCAGTATCAAAAGTGCTGCGGAAGCTCTGGTTGCGATTCAGGTCCTCGCGCTCCGTGCGGCCATAAAGGCCCACAACCCAGTGGCTGCGATCCCAGAATAACTTGGACTCTTCGGTAGAGAGTGCGCGAAGGTCAATGCTGATATTGTCTTTATCGCGCTGGTAATTATCCGTGGAGCTGTATTCCCAGGGATGAAAGCCGACATAGCTCCAATCCTCATCGTAGCCATATTCTGTATCTGAATCGGCGAGGCTGAGGGTGCCTTCTAGGGTAAAGTTCTCGTTACCAGACCATTGAGCAGTCAATGCGCCGGCAAAGGTTTCCTGGCGATCCCAGCCGGGCTGGTCAGATTGGGTTTCGCGAGTGTTATAGAGAGAGAAAGCATCGTAGCCGTTATCAACGTCGATATAGAAGAGGGTAATGCCCAGCTTTAAATCGTCGGACGGGGAGTAGGCCAGCTTACCGCGCAGTACAGACTCATCAATATTGCTGGTGTCATCGCGGTTGAGATACACATTCTCGGTATAGCCGTCGGATTTGCGTTTGCTGGCAGCCAATCGATAGCCAAGAGCATCGCTCAAAGAACCACTGGTAGCCGCGGACAGACTCTGTCCATTGTACTCACTTAGCTCGGCGGACACCTTGGTGGTCGACTCACTGGTGGGCGCTGCACTGGTCATGTTGATCAGGCCGGCCAGGGCATTAGCGCCGTACACGGTGCCCTGTGGGCCCCGCAGGATTTCCACTTGATCGATATCCAGGGTGCTGGCTGCGAGCCCCAGGCCAGTATAGTCGATACCGTCGATGATCAGGCCAACTGAGGGGTTTACTGGGTCGATAAACTGGCTGCGCTCACCAATTCCGCGAATCTGTACAAATCGTCCCCTGGAGGCGCCGGAGGAAAAATTCACATTGGGCGCCATGTTCAAAAGCTGGTCCAGATTGGCCGCGCCCCGCGCATCGATCGCGCTTTCATCCAGCACGGTAACACTGGAAGGAAGCTCCAGAAGGTTGGTTTCCCGTAGCTGTGCCGTAACCACCACTTCCTCAAGCCCTGTCTCTGCGGTATTAGCGGTGGCGATACCAGCGAACAGGCTGCTGGCAAGGCTGACAGACCAGGCAATAGGGTGGGTGGGAAACTGTTTTTTCATGGTTCTCTCTCGAATAGCGGCAGTGAAAGAGACCCGGAGTGCGACGTGGGGAGGTTTTGCTTTGTCTACCTATTCCTACGCCGGTATTAACCGGATCAGGTTCAAGGGTTTGTCGCGACAGACCAATTTGATCCCCGGACATCTCAGGCAAGGCCACCCCTTAGGTTTTGCGGGCGCGATGATAGCAGAAACTGGGGTATAAAGTGGTAAAAGCAAGGAAGGGAAAGCGCTTATGGATCAGGTATCTTACTTTAGTGGCAAGACGGCACTGATTACCGGTGGTGCTTCTGGAATCGGTGCGGCCTTGGCCTGTCGACTGGCAGCACTTGGGGCTCAAGTCATTATCGCGGATATCCAGCGGGACCTGGCTACGCAGGTTGTCAGCCAAATACAGGAGTCCGGTGGGAGAGCATCGTTTGTTCACTTGGATGTTCGTAATTTTGATCAATTTTTTCAGGTCATTAGTGAAATATCTCCGTTAGATTTCCTTTTTAACAATGCTGGTATAGGAGTGGGTGGATATTTTTCCGATCATAATCTTGAAGATTGGAAAGCGGCGATTGATATCAATTTGTTTGGCGTTATTCATGGGCTCCAATGTGGTTTCCAGGCCATGAAGCGCCAGGGCTCTGGCCATATTATCAATACTGCCTCAATGGCGGCTTTAGTTCCGTCGCCAGCAATGGCCGCCTACTCAGCCTCCAAGAGTGCTGTGGTGGCAATATCAAAGGCTATTCGCCCTGAGGCTGAGTCCTGCGGTGTACGAGTGAGTGTTTTGTGTCCCGGGGCAGTATCAACGCCGATTTTGCAGGGAGGTGGCGTCAGTGGGCGGATGCCAACCCCCATTCCACTTCAACAGCAGGCAGAGATGTTCGAGCCTCTGGGGCCAATATCTGCTGATGCTTTTGCAGAAAAGGCTTTGTTTCAAATTGCAAAGAACAAAGAAATCATTGTTGTGCCAGCAAAACTTAAGTTGCTGTGGTGGCTGGAAAGATTATTTCCTTCTTTGCTGTGTCGCCTTTCCTTTAAGCAGATGGAGAAAATACTTCAGCCTTTGGGACTAAAATAATTGTATCTTTGGAAAGGCGGAGTAAATTGGGAAATGATGATTTCCTGTGACCACTGTGGTGAAGTTTGGGAGTTTGCTGATAAGGCCCTGCCGAACATTCAAAAAATTACGCGGAATTTTTCTGAGGGGCGTATTAGCGTAAGTTTGATAAAAGCGCTGAGCGGTGAACTTAAATTGCCTATGCTCTACAGCAAAAAATTGGCTGTTCATATAACGGTAAGATCTGGGCACTGCTTTTACTGCCAGGAGCCCCTGGGCATAGAAGAAGCGTTTATAAAACACTGTCAGGGCTGTGGTGCCTTGAATTTGGATCGCAGATTCGCTTAATGGGAAGTAGCTTATTTAGAAGCACCCGGCGTGCCGAATTATCAGCATGCCGAGTTGGGGGAGGGGCAACTTTATGCCGCTAATAGCAGAATCTAATATCCGGGTTTGGGAAAAGTATATCTTTTAAGGGGCTGGTGGTTGTATTGTACGACAACAATATGAAGCTCTGTTCAAATTATTCACAGATTAAGTATTATTTCTTTGCTAATAGAGCTGGCGGCTTACGCTTCCTATTTGGTACCCCCTCAGAACTTGATTCGATTTTCTGTTTTTTTGGCTCTGAATGATAAATTGCTATTTTTCAGGGGCACAAGTTAAGTACTATCTAGTCTAGGCATTATGCCAGTACAGTCTCTGTCTCCAGCTACGCCAAAACCATTCACTTTTTTGTGTTAATAATCAGGGTAAGTAAAAAGGAATTTATTTTATGAGCAAGTTTAATTCTCTACTGTATTCGATTGTTTTAATTGTGGCTTCTCATTGTGTGTCTGCCGGTGCTATTAAGAAAGAGGTGAACAGCTTTGAGGACGTCCAGAATATAATTGAAGAGTCAGCCACCCCAATAAATACGTTACTGGTTATGGATAATGATGACACCTTGAGTATGATGCCTTGCGCTGAAAAGTCTCAATGTCAATATCTTGGTGGCGCAGCTTGGTACTCATGGCAAGAAACTTTATTGGAAACCGATCCTAATTCAGGTTTCCTTGTGGCAAAAACAAAAGAGGAGTTGATTAATATATCCGGTTTGCTCTTCTCTGTGAGCAATATGGTTTATACAGATGACAATATTGTGCCGGTACTTGACAGTTTGAGGCAAAGTGGGGTGCGATTGATGGTTGAAACTGCAAGGGGCGATGCAGATGTTTCAGCTACCGAGAGACAGTTCAAACGCTTGCCAACCCCGAATACGTCCTACCAAAATTTATTAGAGCTTATTCGGTCAAATACTCTCAACTTCAGTCCAAATAATCAATTTAGCCTTGCAAGTCCGTTTAAGCCCTGTGATTTAAGTGAGGCAAGGCCAGTAAGCTATCGGCAAGGTATTATGTACTTAGCCGGGCAAGATAAAGGTTTTATGCTTGACTGCTTGCTGCGATCCTACAATTCTTCGGCTAATAGTAGTGAGCACTACCTAATTTCCAACATTATCTTCATTGATGACAGTTTTGAGAATGTCGAAAGTGTTTACCAGGCATTCAAGGACAATAAGAAATATGAGGTAATAGCCCTGCACTACACCCGTCTAAGTAAGCACAAGCAGGATTTTATGGACGGGCCTCAGAAAAAAGCATTACAAGAAACTGCGAAAAAGAGATGGGAAACCATCATGGCGAGTCTTAATAGTGCGCTATTAATGCCGGCTGTTGAAAACTAGTTTAACTTCCTTGTAACTAAGCTCAACGGCTCCATTTCTAAACTGTCATCCAAGTAAAAAGGGAAGTGTATACGTCTACCTCTAATGTTTAATCGATTTTGGAGGTGCAGAGCACTCAGAAGAGATGGTAGTCGTTGTATAACGATTAATCGGTTATAACTCAGTTGAAGAGGGAGGAGCATTAACCGGCTGTAATTTCGCGAGCCACGCGCCTAGGTCTTTTTAGCGGAGTGCAGGCTTGCCGCACCATTGCTACTGAATCGATTTTTTAAGTTTTGATAAAAATAGAGCACGTTATTTGCGGATGGACGTTTCTGTAAAAGCTTTGAATTTTTCCAGTGAACAATAACGTATATCTCCACCAGAAAGGTATCCAGCAAGCTATGACCTTAGCTGGATACCCTTGTGATTGGTTAGGTTATGGTTTACAGCGACTGTAAGAACTTGAGTAGCGAGTTTCGCTCTGAAGCCGACAGATCAATATAGTTCTGTTGGCTCTCAGCAGCTTCTCCCCCGTGCCAGAGAATGGCTTCTTCAATAGACCGGGCGCGACCATCATGCAACAAATTACTGTGACCATTCACTGCGCTATTAACACCCAATCCCCATAAGGGAGGCGTTCTCCACTCGCGGTTGTACTCCGCGCTAATCGTCAAGTTGTCTGCCAAACCTTCGCCCATATCATGCAGGAGTAAGTCTGTATAGGGGCGAATGACCTTGCCTCTCAACTCCTCAAGAGGGTGAGCGTGATTGGTGTTCATCTCTGGCCGGTGACAGGATGAGCAGTTGATCGATTCAAATAGAGCTTCACCCTGAGCCACGATGGATTCATTGATTAAATCGGGATTTCTGGGCGGTGCGCCCAGTGCCTGAAGATAAGTAGTTAGGTCGTCCAGGTGAGAATCAGTGAGCTCTTCGTTGTGATTACTGTGCTTTTTACATTCCAGCTGTTCGATACCACAGTTTGCATTGGGTTCCAGTGCTGTGTTCACGCCAATATCATTGTTCAACGCATCTGCTGAGAAGCTGCGCAAGCTCGGTTGGGTAGCCTTCCAGCCAAAGCGTCCTACCTGGGGAAGAGGTGTTGAGCCCGTATCGACCAGTGATACTCGCCCAGAGATACCATCGCTATTGGAATCGTTAGGGTCGTGCCACTCAAGGATTTCTGTTTCGTCAACCGCCTCAAGTAAGCCCAAGCCAGTGATGTTTTGTGGCATACGTGGCGAAAAGTAATCAGCGGATGTGTTTTCACCTTCATTGGTTGTTACTACATAAGTGGGGGACTGTAGGGTGTAGCTATCCCCATTGGCATAGCTACCTTGAATGGGGCTATAGGTGACTTGAATAGATCCTTCTGGGGCTATGTCACTATTGAGTGAATGGGTTTGGAGGACAGGGCCAAAGTAGTGGTTTGGCAGGGGTTGTCCTGCTTGGGTTATTGCACCGGACGACAGCTTAAAGACCATCGAATTGGGAACACTAGCCTCTGAGGGGGCCGGGCCCCGGCCGTTATTGATATGGCACGCCAGACATGATTGCTCAATGGTTAAGCCTGCTGATAGGTTTGCCATATGGTTGAAGTCTGGGTTCCCGAGTTCCTCGTGCTCTCCGGTATTAAACCGGGTGTGGAATATCCTGCGACCATCTAGAAACTCGTTGTGCGTCTCCCACTGGATGTTGAGGGCTTCTCTGAAATAGGCTGTCCAGTCGGCGATTCCGCTATCCACGATGTAAGTATCATAGACATCAATACCATCCAGTATTGGGTAGGTGACTTCAACGGCATCAGCGTCGGAAGCCGTTGCCCATTTACCATCGCTGCCTGCATAGTAGGTAAGAGTATTATCGTCAGTATTTACTGAAATGACTTCTGAAGCGGGTACCGGGTCAGTAGCCCTGATGTATGCTGCGGTTGCTTCACCGGCACTTTCAACAGCGGTCTCAGTTTCCAGGTCTGCAACCATATGAATACCGGGTTGGCCTAGGAGAATGCGGTAGGTGTCTGTGTAGTAAACTGTCTGCCCACTGACATTCTCATCGCCCTCCTCAATGCCAATGAATTGCTGAAACTCCACCTCCATCCATTCGCCGACTTCCAGCTGCCCGTCATCACCATCGTGAGCATCGTAGGTGATACGACATACCCAGACTTGGCCTCTCCCATCTTCATCAGCTTCCCGGAAAGGGGTTTCATCAAATCTGGCGTTGCTATTAAAGTCAGCGCGGTGTTCATTTGAATAAGAGGAGCGGCATTCGGGTGGCCGATAAAGCGCGTATTCGGCAGAGTAAAAGATCTCAATCAGGTTCTCACCGGCGGGCGTATGGTCGTGAATCTCTATGCCAAAGGTTCTGTGTTCAAAGTAGAAGGTCGGGAACTCGTAAAAACTATCCTCGGATTCATGTCGCAGACGTGCTCGGCCACTTGCCAGTGTTACAATGGTGCCATCTTCCTGAATATACCAGTGTTGGGGCTCCTCTTCTGGCTGCTCAGTATCAAATAGAGGGGTATATTCTATGGACACGGTTTGATTAATTTCCTCTGCCGCACGATCAAAAACCATCAGTTCCCACAAACTATATTGCGAACTCCCCTCACTGAGTTCAGTTCCGTTTAGCTGGACATAGCGATACTCTCCACCAATTAGGTGAGAATCAATGCGTTGGCCATATTCTCCTGAATCAGCTGTTGCCAGGGTGGTCCATGTTGTGCCGTCGCTTGAGCCCAGTACCTCGTAAGATTTTGCGTTGTGATCGCCCCAGTCTATGACCACTTTGCTGAGCAAGTGTGTAGATTTAAGGTCAAGGGTGAGGCTTGATGTGCTGGCAGTATCACCACTTTCCCAAAGTGTCCTTCTTAAGTCATCAATGGCAAGGACCCCGTTGCCAGAACTGGAAGAGATAGTTCCACTACCTGCAATATTTTGTCCAACCTCTTTATCGGACTCAGCTGGATCACTGTTTGAATTTGGTGTCTCTTCGTCGGACTCATCCGGGTCACCGCTTGAAGTCGGTGTTTCATCAGTGGAGCCGTTGCCCTGAGAGTTGGGGGTAGCTTCTGTGGGGTCTTCATCAGAGCTATTATCCCCGCCTCCACCACCACATCCGGACAATACCATTATGAATAAGGCGAAAAATGCTGTTAAATAGATTTTTGCCAGTGGATTGATTGTTTTCTTGAAATACGGATCCATATATTTCTCGTTTTATCAACAGCTATATATAGTAATAGTGATGAAATGAACTTTTTCTTTAATTTAAAAGGAGAATTTCAAAATTTTTGTTAAGTGTGCTTGGTTCGGGGTAAAAATAATTTAACTATTATTTTTAGTGTGTGTCCTTTTGTTTGCATGTGCTGCTGTTTTTTGGTGATGATTGCTCTTGGCTAATGTTGGGAATGAATTTTCTAGCTTGATTTGTAGGGCGACATAATAGTTATATTTTTTATGTTCATCGTTATGCTGCGCCCAGAGGGGATGAATTTAAGTTAAGAAGGAAAGCGATATGAACTTGTTCTCAGCTTCCTGTTTTACTTCGCATGATGAATACGACAGGGTTCACCTTATGTCTGTGATTTAGATTGGTTTATTTAATAGGTCTGGCTTATAGATTGATATCGTGTGTCAGTTGTGATGCTGAGTGCGTTAAAAAGTTAATCTTTAGTCTTGTGTAAGATTTGACACGGCTAAAAATAGTTATTTAAAGATTGGTATTTAGTTTTCTACCCACAGTTACCTTTATTCCCATGGGTGTTTTTTATTAATTAACAAGCTCACCAACACTAGGTGTCACGCTCTAAGTCTCGATAATTCATTTTTTATACGTGAAGGTATTATGTATATTGAAAGGTGGGCCTTACTTTTTTATGAGTGGTTATCGAACATTGAACATCGCTTAATCGAGCCTGATTCTTATAAAAAGTCCAAGCTTACTGGAGTGGTTGGTTTTAGCTATTGATTAATACAGCAATGACTTGAGCAGGGTGTGTAGATTATTTAATGGTGCTCATCGTTTGGAAAGTAAGTTGAAATCTCTTCGGCTCAGATAATATCGAGAAATGAGTATAGTTTTTAAAAGCTACTTGTATTGCTGAGCTTTGAATCTTTATGGTGATTTTATAAATGGACTTAGGAAGGCCTCCAGCGTTCAATAGGATCAGAATGCTGGAGGCCTTCAGCTAGTGAGGCACTACTTCCTCACTAGCAATAACCCGGTTTCCGTATGATCTGTATAAGGGAACTGATCAAACAGAGCAAATCGTTCAATGCGATGGGTTTTGGTCAGCGACTCCAGGTTTTCCAATTGGGTTTCCGGATTGCAGGAGATATACAGGATTCTCGGGAAGCGGGCGACCATCGCACAGGTGTCTTCATCCAAGCCCGCTCGGGGAGGATCAACCAGGACGGTGGAGAAATCGTAGCTATCCAGATCTATATCCTTAAGGCGGCGAAAGGGGCGTACCTTATCAATGGCCTGGGTAAACTCTTCACTGGACAGGCGTACGATATCCAGATTGGTGATCTGGTTGTTGGCGATATTCTCCTGGGCGGAATTTACCGATACCTTGGAGATTTCAGTGGCCAGGACCTTGCGGAATTTCTCACTGAGCGGGATGGTGAAATTGCCATTGCCACAGTAGAGCTCCAGCAGATCGCTATCACTATCTCCGCAGGCACTTCTCGCCCACTGGATCATGGAGCGACAGATCTCTCCATTGGGTTGGGTGAAGCTACCTTCCACCTGTTTGTACTGGTAAGTTTTCCCATCGATATCCAGTTTCTCGGTAACGAAATCACGCTCCAAAACCACTTTTTGCTTGCGTGAGCGCCCCAAAATCGGGAATCCTAGCTGTGCCTGGAGTGCTTTGGCTTCCTGCTCCCAGGTCTCATCCAGTTTCTTGTGGTAGATCAGCGTAATCAGCGCATCACCATTCAGCGTGGTAAGAAACTCGGCGGAGAACAGGCGCTTGCGCAGGACTTCGCTATTATTGACAGCAGCCAGCACCTTCGGCATCAACTGATTCATCAGCTCAGAGCCGACGGTAAATTCATCGATGATAAAGGGCTTCTTGTACTCACCCTGGCGGTACATGGCGTAATTGGCTACACCTCCCTCATGCCACACCTTGAATTCGGCGCGCAGGCGGTAGTGAATGGGCGGGGAGGGGAAGAGTTCCGGCTCCAGGTCAGTGAACTTGCTGTAAGCCTCTTGCAGGCGCTCGGCCTTGTCTTGAAGCTGTTGTGGGTAGTCGTCAGTATTAACGCGGTACAGTGCCATATTACAATGCGGTGTCAGTACAAAAAGCGGGCGCGAATTATATAGGAAACCGTATGGCAATAGGTGAGATAAAAATTCCGGTTCATGGGCAGGGGCTTCACGAGTTTACCGGCAGTGTAGTTGATTGGGTCAGTGAACAGGCTCCCGATGAGGGTCTGTGTACACTTTTCATACAGCACACCTCTGCAAGCTTACTGATCCAGGAGAATGCCGACCCCAGCGCGCGCCGTGACCTTGAGAGCTGGCTTAATCGACTGGTGCCGGAAAATGACTCGCTTTACACTCATACCCTTGAAGGGCCAGATGATATGCCGGCTCATATCAAGTGCAGCCTTACCGCGACCAGCTTGTCCATTCCAGTGCAAAAGGGGCGTTTGATGCTGGGTACCTGGCAGGGGATCTACCTTTGGGAGCACCGCCATCA
Source organism: Microbulbifer maximicatervae (SeqCode) (assembly GCF_052467825.1). Classification (NCBI taxonomy): domain Bacteria; kingdom Pseudomonadati; phylum Pseudomonadota; class Gammaproteobacteria; order Cellvibrionales; family Microbulbiferaceae; genus Microbulbifer; species Microbulbifer maximicatervae (SeqCode). The sequence goes on along the minus strand of NZ_CP174327.1, from coordinate 4,622,890 downwards.
CCACGGGGCTCGGCACGTTATCCTGCATATCTGATTCAATACGGCGCGTTGGTGGCGATAGCTAGACGGCTACGCCAACTGCCTGGCAGTACTGGTCGATCAATGACTGGGTTGCGCGGGCCCTCTCGATAGCCTGGATACGATCAACTTTATTATCTGGGGTTGTTAAGTGGCAGAAGTCTTCGATCATCTGTACCGCCTGCGATCGCTCTATTGGCACTTGCTGGTGCTCGAACTCGTCTGGGGATGCCTCCCCCCGGCGAATCACAAATTCTGGCGTATATTCAGGGTTGTAAAAGACTGCGCTGTCTCTCCAGTCGAGCACAAAGTTATCCAGTTGGATCAGGCCGTTTTCACCCAGAATATCCAGGTCCATTTGCCAAACGCCTGAGTCATAGCCGAAGTCAAAAGTTGAAGTTTGTCCGCTGGCAAATTCAATCAGGCCCGCACCGCTAATAATGGTCCCTGTTTGCGAGTCCCGCTTTATCGCTCCTGAAATTGTCTTTATTGCTCCTGTAGGGCGCATATATTCGACGATTGCACGCATGTTGTACCAGCCGATATCCCCGATTGCGCCAGTGGGTTCTTTTTGTGAATTGAAGCGAATATTGTCGCGGTCCATCATTGGGATAAAAAAGGCGCTGTGAACTCTATTAACTTGGCCCAGATAATTTTTTTGCCGCTGAATAATCTTGGCAGTGCGGGGGTGATGGGTGAAATGTGTGGCATCCATAAATGCCAATCCTTCAGACTGAGCCTTGGCGGCAATTTTGTCGACCGAGGCAGTATTGAGAAAAGGTTTTTCGCAGAGAAGATGCTTATGGTTGGCCAGTGCCGCGAGGCAGATTTCCTCGCGGCTGGTGGTGGGGCTGGCGACATAAATGGCATCCGAATCTTGCGCCTCTACCAGTGACCTCCAATCCGGGTAGACATTGGGTATCCCGTGTTCGTGGGCGAACTCTTTGGCTGCTGCATGCCGCCTGCTGGTGACGGAGGAAAGACTGGTGTTGCCAGCCTGGCTGATGGCTCGGGCGGTAAAGTCAGCAATATTGCCTGTGCCAACGATCCCGAAATGCAATTTTGACATTGGGTGACATCTCGAAGTGGGTTGGGGCTCCCGGGCGCCGGTCTGGTGGTATTTAGATTAGATGATAGAGAGAAGCTTTTGCTTAAAATCTTCGATGGTATTGTGAGGGTAAGTCGAGCCCAAGCAAGAAATTTGGCCAGAAGGTGAGAGTTTAATAATAAGCCTTTTTAGGTGGCTGATAATTATTCCCGTAGCAGCTATTAGTTTTTGGACGGTAGCTTTATCAATTAAGCAAGTATTCTTTTCCACTCTCGAAGTGCTGATCTATTTATGTTAATGAGGTATATGTTAGGGGCTGCCTAAAAGTGGGGGTATCTATTCGTTTTATCCGCTGGAAGGGAAGAGGGTGTAGTGCAAGGCAAATGGAAAGTGAGAATAGTTGTTTCAAGAGTGGTGGGGTTAGCTTGAATATAGTAGTTCAACCAGAAGATACATTTCGTATATACCCATGCAGCAGCCGGTTCTATTTCTTGTCGGCGTTGTCCTGAGTAGTGATGCAAACCCAACACTCTTGTTGTAGATTTTTCAAGGTTGCTCATACATGGTGCATGTTGAAAGTGGATGGCAAAGTGATCGTGTCACATTTTCACTGCTGTAGTTAAATATTTTTCCTCCAATAAGAAATTGTTTATTCGGTACATGTTCAAGGCTGCGATAGCTACATGTTTTCAGTGTTAACTGCGTCACAATTCTGCCAAATTATGTTCGCTCAGTATTGTTATTCATGTGATTCCGGCTTTTTCTTTAGCTTAAAAAATAGGTAATGGGTATAAGAGAGGGTGATAATCTCATTGGTGTGCTTATTGAAAGGCTTGCATTTCCTGTTCCTTTTCAAGTTTAACTAAAAGTCAATCGATGGGGCTTTGCTAAAACTTCTAGTGTTTTCATTTTGTGATTGAGGTAAGCGAGGGCTCACTCGTCATTTTCTAACATCAGTTCTTGCGAATAATTTTCCCTGCCAACTTCGGGAGTTATTGATTTTCACGATGGCATATTTTTCCTGCTGTTTGTTTGGTTCTTGATTTGTCGATTTAAACTTAAGTAGCAGTGCCTTATTTTCTTCTTCTGGAAGTGCGAAACCTTGTGGCTAAAAAGTAGTGTATGAACCTCCAATTATGTGCAGCAGACTTTCGAAAACCTCTTTGTGGTTTGTCTTTTTGTTTGTGTCAACCATAAAGTCAGTTTCAACTTGATTAAAATTAATCTTCGCGTGTGTATTTTAAATGCTGAAGTCTAGTGGGCGCATAACGTTTCTCTTTGCTGGATTAAATAGATTCTATTGGCTTGATTGCTTGCAGGTTGAAGAAATTTTCCGGGATTTTTCAAAGCTCAGGGGGGATTTGTGAGGGGATTTGTTAGGGAAAATTGACGTTTAAGCAGTATCAATGTTTTTTGATTTCGGGTAAGGTGCCTCGCCGCAAAAGGCAGTAAATGATTTTTGTTTTTTACTTATCCTGATTTATCGAAACTTGTGACGTTCGTGCAGGATTTGTGGGGCGGCTACAGGCCGTTGACGTTTTGGATATGACTTGTTGTTTAAATATTTTTTGCTAATAGTTGGTCGCAAAAATATTAAGCAGTCTGAAAGCTGATTGAAAAATAGTTGGTTGTGGAAGGGAAGACTTTCGATGGGTAAGGTAGGAAAGGGATGCTGGATCATGTCAGTTGCTTTTATTTTAGCATTGACATCGATGAGTTTTGCCGCGTCGAGTGCTCAACCAACATTAGATTTTCGCAGTAATAAGAATCTTTCAAATCAAGGTGTGGCTTCCTATACGCTGGCTGTAGACAACTGTAGTCAGTTGGCCGAGCTGCGGTATAGCTCCGGTGAGCAGAGCGTTTCGCTGACTGCCAGCGATGCCAATCCTAACCCACAATCACCGCTCGGCTGCCAATTCCCGATCGAATTATCCGGAGCGCAAAACCTAAACCCCAGCGTTTCTGTCACACTGATTGATGGTACAGAGTTTAACTACCAAGAACAGTTTATCGCTGAAAATATTCGTCCAGATCTCCAGTTTCATGAAGTGGCTGTAGAATCTACACCGCAGGGCCAGTATCTGGTTACGTCGGTCGTAGCTTCTGATGATACTGATATCAGTTATATCGGTTTTTCTGTCTCTGGTATACGCGCTTCAGATTTGCGCAATGCCGGTGGTATTGTCAACAAGGCTAAACAGAGCGCATTTGCACAAACCGAGGGGGTAGAGCGCGTATACCCGGTGGATGACAATCAGTCTGTCTTCTCTCTCTCCCTACCCCTGGACGGTATCCTCAACGACGCGGAAATCGCACGAGATGCATTGGTTTTGGCCGATGTTTATGCAGTTGATGCGTTTGGTAATCAAACCAGTTTTTCTAAGATAGCGTTTACCGGAGACTCGATTGAAGAGCAGGTACTGGGTATTACTGCAGTGCCGGAAAACATTATCTTCAGTAACTCCCTGGAGACAGCCGTTGTAGTACCTACGGTGAGTTTCGAGTTTAGGGGGCTTGTGCCGATGCCGGGTGTGGGCACCGGTGTCAATTACAGCTCTTCTCACCCGGATCTGGTCGCGGTGACTGCCGGAGGAGTGGTATATCCGCTGCGTGAAACAGGGCAAGAGTCAGTCACGATATCGGTGAACTATCGGGGCCTTGATCCTCTCACCATTCCGGTGGAAGTGGATTTTACCAAAACGATCGTCAGCCTAAAGCCTAAAGACATTGCCGAGGGGCAGCCGCTTGCCCTTCAGGCACTCAACACACCGGTAGACTTCCCGGAGTTTCTCGCCGTTTTTGATGATGGCTCTGAGGCTGATATTGGCCAGCAGCTCGCGCTTCAAACGATCATCAGTGACGATCTAAAAGATATCATTATCGTGGATGGTTACCGCAAAACCATCAAGTCACAGGCTGTTATCCCTGAGGATGCCCCCGCTTTAATTGAGGTGCGCCTCAAAGACCTGCCGGATATTTCTCTAGACTTGGGTATCACAGCAAGGGATGCAGTGCCGACTGTAGAGCTGAATCTGCCCGCAAGAGTCAATGTTGGGGACTCCCTGGTTGTCAAGGCGCTGGCTGACGATGATGTGAGTGTTGAAGGAGTCCGCTTTTACCTCAATGGTTCTGTGCTCGGTGAAAGAGAGGCATCGCCCTACGAGATAACCTTGCCAATTAATGAAGCTATGACAGGGCAGATGCTCACCCTGTACGCCGAAGCGATTGATACGGTTGGCCAGAAAGGAGTCAGCCAATCTCAATCGGTAACAGTTTCCAAAGAGTACAAAGGTTATATCCCCGCCTATGAATTCGAGTACCCAGTCAATAACCAGCGGTTTGTAGAGAAAAGCCGCATACTTTACCAAATATCCCATCGCCTGGGGATTTTAACAGAGCTGTATGGCAATACTCGCTCGGGTATCGAGCGAGTCGAGTACTTCTCCGATGATTTAAAAGTTGCAGAAAGTTTGTTTGCCGGCTTTGAAATCCGCGAAGAAAAGGTGGGTGATACTGAAGAAAAAGTACTCTATGAGGTGTGGCGCGCCGAAAGTAACGCTAAAGATATTGCCGTAGCGGAAACTTCAGCCGCGATTACCGCAACTATTCATGTGCAGAATAACAGCGCGGATGCGCCCTCGAAACTGATTCGCATCATTGCCAACCAAGAACCCAGTGTCAGAATCATTGCACCGGTGGTGGGGGGTATTGCTACCGTTAAAAATGAGCTGCCCATTCGTGTAGAAGTAACTGACGATACGCTGGATGCGGGCACCACTATTGAAGTCTATGTAAACGATGAGCAGGTAGACTCCTTCTTCCATCGCGGGAGTGGTGTTGGTCAGGATGTGGATATTTCCACAGACAGTGTACAGCGGGACTTCACATATTTTGTCGCCGCCGAATTGCTAGGCGAGACCCTGGATATCGAAGCCCGTGCTGTTGATTATCATCAGGATATCGGTGTTTCGCAAAATCTACGCATCCCCGTAAAAGCTGATCAACTGCCGACGGTTGCCATCTCCCACCCCACCGAAGGGGCTTCGTTTGTCTCTGGCCTGCCGATGGAGCTGCGGGCATCGGCCAGTGACGATATCGGCATCGAAAAGGTCGACTTCTACGTGGATGAAGTCTTTGTGGGTGCCGATACCAAAGCGCCGTTCTCCGTTGTCTACGAAACACCAATTATGGAGCACGGTGAGCGCCAGTTAAGTATTCATGCAGTTGCTTTTGACTCAATTGAGCAGTCGGCAAGCAGCCAAACTGTGCAGGTGACTCTGGGGCAGGATGAAGAGCGCCCCGTTATCAATGTTGTCTCTCCGGTGTTGGAAAACCTTGATGGCGAGCAGGCAATTGCCACCGTTGCTGAGCAAACCGAAGTGGTTTTCAAGGTGGCGGGCTATGACAATGTAGCGGTCACTGAGCTTGAACTCAAAGGCTTCCGGCTCGATGGTGAACGTTTAATCTTAACCGGCAAAGATACGGATATCGTACCCAGTGAGAGTTTCAAGCCAGAAGCGATTCCCGGTGGCTTTAACGGCTTCAGCGCATTTCGGATTGCCGATATACCGGCATTCTTAGCCAGCCAAAATTCCGAGTTTGACGATTACACCGTCTCGGTGGCAGCGCTGGATGAAGTGGGCAATAGAAGTGAAGCGGTAGTTACTTTCCGGGTGGTTCCCGATGGTAAGCCCCTCGTTAAGCAGGTTGATTTTGATAGCGCTTTGTATTATGTGCGCGATCAGATCGATGTGAATGTATTCGCTGAAGATGATAAAACGGTCGACCGGGTAGAAATCGAATTTGATTTACCCGGCCAAACCTTGAGTAAACAGACTAATGCTGCGGTTAAAAGTGCCCTGGTGGACGCCGAGTTTACTGTTGACCTTGCCAGCCTTGATCTCACCAATATCGATCAAACATTGACTCTGACAGTCACTGCTTATGACAGCCTAGACCAGGCTTCCGACAGTGTGGTCAAGCAAGTGCTGATCAGCAAAGACGAAAAGTCCCCGGTAGTGGTTATCGATACTCCGAGTGTTGGGCAGGCCCTATACCAAGGGGGGCAGGTCAACTTTGATGCTACCGCTCGGGATAACTCTTATCTACAAAGTGCTGCTGTAAAAATCAATGGTCAGTTAGTTACTACACCTGCGGTAGACAGTAAAGTCGCGCCGCTGAGCTTTTCTCACACCGTTGCGGCTAATGCGACTGAGGTAGCCGTGGAGATAACCCTTACCGATGAATTCTCCAATCAGACCGTCGAAGTATTTACCTATGATGTAGAGGCGGAGCAGCCACCCCGCATACTAATACGCACACCGGCCCCTGGTTCAAGACTGTATGAAGGTGAACAGTTCAGCGTAGCGGCATTTATTGAGGACGATAAGCAGCTTAGCAACGTTGATTTTTATGCGAAGCAGGGCGATAACGAAGTCATTCTGAAAAATTACAGTGGCCGGGAACTGGAAAATATCGATATCACTGATGGCCACACCTTCAGCTTAAACACGCGGGTGCCAAACCTTGATGCCAGTGAACCCTGGGAGATTGGAGTCAGGGCTACTGACAATACCAGCTTAACCACGACCGAAATCGTTGAACTGGATATCCTCGATGATGAGGAAGCGCCTTTCGTGACAATGGAAAAGCCTGGTCAGCCGTTGTCTGTATTGCCCAGCTACAGTTTTGAGGTCAAAGGTGAAGCCAACGATAACTTCTATATTGACGCACTGACGCCGGTACTGATCGCTGAAAATGGAGAGGAGATAACACTCAGTTGGAAAAAACTGACCCGCAAAGATCGCATAGACAGTGTTGAAATCCCTGATCCGATCACCGTTGGCACAATCATCGCGGCTGAACGTTTTTACACCAGCTTTGAAGGTAAGGTGGTTGTCGACGAGTCCCTTCTGGCGCGCACTGGCGAGACATTTAAGTTCTTAATCAGAGCGGCTGACAAAGGTATCAATAAGACGGATTCCAACGCCCAGAATCTCACGATCAAGGCCGATACCGATAAGCCGGAAATCAGCTTTATAAGCCCGGTAAAAGATCTGGTGGAACGCCAAAGCGTTGCCGTTATCGCGGAACTCAGCGATAACCTGGGTGTGGAAAGCTACAGCCTTTATATTGCCGGTAATGAAGCCTCTCCTCTGGTCGCAGCTTCGGCACTGAATGCACGCAACCTGACCCTCGGGCGTTCACCAGATACCGACCAAATTATGCTGGATCTGTCGCAGTTTGCGGATATTCCCGCCGAGGGGCTGTCCGTAAGCCTGGTGCTCGAAGCGACAGACACTTCTGGTAATGAGGCAGTGGCAACCCATGTATTGCATATCCTGCCTGATCAACCGCCGTTAGTCGGGGTGCAGAACTTCTCGTCAAGTGAGTGGTTGCGCGGTGGGGCAGGTTTCCACCAGTTTACTCTTAGCGATGACTATATAACCCATGATGCGGAGTTTGATTTCCTGGCGGTTTACACCAGCTTCTCCCAGATGATACCGACGGAGCAGCCGGCAGAGCGCGCTCCCCGTATGGAGGTGGAGAGTGTCAATGCGTCATATAATCGGCCATACCTGAAATTTAATTACCCGGAAGCTCAAGGTGTCAACGGTAATATCTCTATCGACGGGGATGTATTGCTGGCGATTACCGATGATGCGATTGAAGTTAATGGGCTTAATTACTATTACACTAGCAATAGCGGTGATAACGAACTCAAGCTGGACTTCGGTAGCGACATTGATGTTACCTACAAAATAACCGGCTACAGTGATGACGCCTGTATAGAGCCCGTATTGGAGACGACCTGGGACAATGCCGTCTTGCCTCTCTACACGGTACTCGCACCCAATGTCATGGTTCTGGAAATCACTCCCGTATTTTCCAGTAATACCGCAGCGCTGCCTGATTATGTAAAGAAAATCCGTGTCGATCTTAATAACCAAAAAAATAGTAGAAACTATAAGTCTGAGTCTGGAAGCTCTCACAGCGTTAGTACAAAAGCATTCCGGATTTCAACCTACCTGAGCGATACCAATAGCAGTCAAGGTCAAAGTTATATTGCCACAGGGCGACGCTATCACTTCAGTAACTCAGGCAGTAGCACCGATGGTGATAACGCATTTAGCGCTAAATTTGGCAACTTACTGTTACTACCCGATGCACGGGATATCGAAGCGACATTAATTTTCGGTTTGGCGGCTGACCGGCTATCGGGAGAGCGCGAGCCTCAGACTTTGATGCCCCTGGCATTGCGCCCTCACAGCGAAGACACGATTGCACCGGTTGTTAAAATCACTTATCCCGTCGTCGGTGAAAATGTGGTGCCGGCCCAGCGCCTCGAAGTGGATTTTACAGTGACGGATAATAGTGATTACATCAAGCGCGCATCACTGCTGATCAACGGTCAGATTGTCCATACTATCGGTGGGGCTGTGGGAATTTCCGATTACCATATGACCTACGATGTACCCACATATTTTAATCCCGGAAGTGATTTTGAGCTTTCTGTCGTTGTGGAAGACGCAATGGGTAACACCCACAGTGACAGCCGTGTATTACTGGTGGACACCAATGAAGCGCCTACAGTCGAACTGGAGAAGTTCACTTCCGGCGGGCGCTCAATTACTAGTCGCGAGCGTTTGAGCTTTGGCGAATTCTGGGTGCGGTCAAACTCTTCCATGGTGTTTGAATCAACCCTGGGAGATGACGCGGGATTAAAATCCTATCAATTCGTCCAGGTACTGCCCAATGGTGGGCGATCCGTCGTTTATGAAAAAAACTACAACTCGGTTTGCCCCAATGTACATACGTTGCGCGACAAAGTATCCGTCAGCCATGTATTTGATGCTGGTGTGCCTGTTGAATATGAATCCATCGTCACCGATAACCTGGATCAGCAGACCGTCCGCCGCTTTTTAGTACATCCTCAACAAAATGTTACACCGGCAGTGCGAATTACTTCGCCAGCGGATAACCAATCTATTGTTGCGGGCACTTTTACCCTTGCGGTAGGCATAGTGCGGGCTGATGATCGGCCCCTAAGCAGCTCTGCCGTAGAGTTTTATGCAAATAATATCAACGTCAGTGGGTACTCGCGCAGTGGCGTCGCTGATTTGGGGGGCAGTGACGAAGCGAGGGCCCAGGCATTCGCCTCAATTTACGATGAGTTTGAGCAAAAGTACGGGCAAATGGTAGCGAGGGAGTTTGCCTACGACGGAGCACCCAATAGCATAAAGTCAACCTGGCAGTTGAAATTCCCAACCAGCCTGATTGATGTCGATGGCCGGGTTTCTCTGGTGGCCAAAATTACGGATGCCGATGGGGCTGTTGGCACTCACAAAATTTCCGTCATCGGCGTAGCCGATACTATTTATCCAGAGGTATTGGTTACTGAGCCTGAGGCTTCCTACACCCCGATTGAAGCGGCTACATTTGATGTGCACTATCGAGGTTACGACAATGTCAAAGTGGACAACATTGCCCTGTTTGCCACCTATGGTGCACGTAAAGACGATGGAGAGTATATAAAACTTCCCTACGGTGATCCGGTAAAACACAATCAGTCCATTGCGGATAAGGATCACGAGACAATTACCACCGTCAATATTGATACGCCGATTTACAAAACCCGTATCGCGGTTGACCGGCTCGGTGAAATTGCCAATCAGTTCGCGGGTCAGCGACTGGAGGAAAACCCCAACTTTGATATTTGGCTAAAGGTCGTCGCTCAGGATGCTCAGGGTCTTGAAAATGTGCGTGAAGTTAAATATCGCATTCGAGAAGATGAGCGCCCGGTAGTAGATATTGTCAAACCGCTCGACGGTGACAATGTGGTGGAGAACAACCAGATTCCCATTCAGGTTACCGCTTTTGACGATGTGGGTATCCAACAGGTGAGGTTGATTGCCCGCGATGCCAATAATGTCGAGTTGACCAACATCAAGCTCAACCAGGCACCCTACAATTTTGCTGTCACCTTGCCTGACTACCAGGCCACTGGCGACAACCGCATTACGATCACTGTGGAGGCCATGGATACCTATGGTGCCGCCTATGGTGACCTCGATGTGCACCAGGCTGAAGAAACCATCACTGTCAATGTCGTAGAAGACCAGCCGCCGGTTATCAGCATTGCTTTGCCTACCGATGGTGAAGAGCGCATTGAAGGTGAAAAAGTATTGGTGCAGGTCAATGCTATTGATGATGTGGGTATTGATCGAGTTATTCTCAACGCGAGTGGTTTGATTAGCGGTGATAAGAGTTTTTCTGACTCACGCGCACCTTTTGAGTTTCTTCTCGACTTGCCTTACGGCCAAGCCGGAAAAGATATTGTCTTGAGCGCGACAGTCACCGAGCATCGCTTAAAAGGTGAGCCCCGTGTGATCAGCACAGTGAAGCCGGTTACTGTGCATGTACAGCAGGATACTGCCGCGCCTGAACTGGTGGTCAGCGCACCGCTCAGTGGTGCCACGGTGGTGGAGAAGCGTATCTTACCCTTCAGTATCAATGCTGAAGACAATGTTAAAGTCAATTACGTGCGCGTATCCCTGGGTTATGACCGCAACCAGAACACAGTTCTGGAAACCAGTGAAATCATTAACGATCAATACCTGATGAGCGCCCCCTACGCGGGTGCGTTGGCACTGGGTACGCTTGAGACTTACCTCGGCGTTGAAGCCGCTAACGATAGTGAAATTGATCTTAAACTGCTCGTCTCCGCCTTCGACGGTGCTGGCAACGTAAGTACAGAAACTCTGCCGGTCACCCTCAGACGCAATTCAGCGCCCACCGTTACCGGAATTCGCATTCTCGATTACAAGGGCAACCTGTTGGTGGACCAAAACTCTGTCACCCAGGGTCGGGAGATTCTGGTTGAAGTGATTGCCAGCGACAATGAGGCGGGTGTTGAGATGGCCAGCCTTTATCAGGCCATTGATGTCGGTGCGGGCAATGGGGACGATTACCAATTACACAGTCAGGATGGCGCTTCGCCATTCCAATTTGTATTGCGCGCACCACAACAAGTGGGTGCCCAGGTTAAGTTAAAGGCAAAAGCTACCGACGTAGACGGCTATCAAAGTGCGCTTTCCGATTTAACTCAAGTGTTGGAAGTGGTGGAAGACCTGCCGCCGGAAGTTACCATCGTACAGCCGGCCAATGACGAGTCGGTGATTATCGACGGTGAACCCATCGAGGTATTTGTAGAGGCTATCGACGACCTGGGAGAGTTGGGCATAGATCGCGTGGTGGTTTATGTAAACTCCCAGCCAATGGCCACACTGTATAACTCTTACAGTGAAACCGGTGGTGCTTTTGGCCAAGACTCCATTTATCAAGCGGTGATTTATCCACCGGCTGGTGTCAGTGGATTTTTAGTGCAGGCGGTGGCTTACGATATCGCCGGGCACAGCGCCTCCTCCCAAGTGGTGCGCATCGGTAAAATAGAAGATACCGTGCGGCCCAAGCTGCGTGTGTTGCAACCCTTTAACCAGGAAATCCTCACCACTGCAGAAACTGTTCTCAGCGCTGTCAGTATCGAAGATATAGGCGATGAAGCCGAGCGCAGTGTTACCCAGACCTGGTATCGAGAATACCAGACCGTGTCCGGTGACTACTCTGTATTGGCTCAATTTGAAGCTAACCTATTCAAAGATGACAGTCGTGATGAGAGCACCGCCAGTCTGCCGTTGAGTGAGCCAGATAATCACTACTACATCTACTGGGCCAAAATCACCGACGGCAATATTCTGCAGCGTACCACTGCCCGCAATGAGCGGGTGCGCGTGGTTACTACGGTGACGACCCAAAGTCACGAAGTGATTGAAGAGACAGTTTACGAGATTGGACTGCCTATCGCGGAAAGACGTTTCTGGTCGGCTGCGGCAACGCCTTCCTCTGCAGATGAATCGGTCTATTTTTCATCGGTACAACGTTATCAAAGTGATACCCGTGATGGGGCCATGGTAGGTGCTTGGTCTGTACACAGCCCGTTCTTGCCGGAAGGTATTACCACTGATTCCTGGGCAGCCCCGTACACCGGCTATACCGGAATTTTTCTCGCCGATGCGGTGGATGAAACTGAGCCCACCAATGACGGCAAACGCTATATTTTCTCGTCACTGCTAAATGGTGCGGCAGAAATTTTCCGGGGCACTATTACTGATATCCATGCCGACGGCGATTTTGTTTTAGCCTCTAAAGCCAGTTCACCCTGTTTGGCGGAGTGCGATGAATCGTCTGCGTATGTGAATAAGCTGCGTAGTACGATTGCCAGCAATCCCGACACCGGCGCCGTTTACGAAGAAGAGGGCGCGGAGCTGCTGCTGTTTAACAAGCGCAATGAAGAGGGCGAGTTCGGCCTGCCTTATATGCTCAGTGGCCGTTTCAGTCTACCTTACCCGGAAGCCTTAGGTGTTGCCCGCAAAGATAATCTGGCCTTTATTGCTAACGGGCGCGGTGGCGTGCTGGTGGTTGACATCAGTGATCTCAGTGCTCCTTATCGCGTGGCTTACATTAAACCTAATGGCGAAGCCCGCGACGTACTGATAGACGGGAATTACGCTTATATCGCCGCAGGCCTCGAAGGGGTGGTGGTCGTTGATGTTAAAGATCCCGCGATGCCCATCGTGGGGCGTGCCGATACTTTTGGCATTGCCAATCGTATCGCCAAGCAGGGCAATCAGTTATGGGTGGCAAATCTCGCTCACAACTCTCGCGGTGCAACAGGGGCGGAAATTACTGCGATCGATGTCACCAATCCATTGAGCCCAGTGGTGGAAACCTCCCTGGAACTCACGCCTAACCGCGGTGATAGAAATAACGCTGGGGTCTTTGACGTCTCCGTTATTGGCAATAAGGTTTATGCCAATGTTTACCATGTCGACGAAGAGGGCACAGCCACCGACGGTATTATTGAAATTATCGACATAGCCGCCTTAGGCAGCGGAGATGATTTTACCGTGCCTGTGGTTACCCACCGTCCCGCCAGTGAAAAATTGCCCGGCGGCAGGGACTTGCTCGTTGCCCGAGGCCAGCTACACACCGCCGGAGGGCAGCAGGGACTGCAGGCAATAGATTTCCCAGTACTGACGGTGATTGGTCACACACCGGCGTCTGACAGTATTCAAATCAGTACAGATACTGCCAAAGTGGAAGTTGAGCTGTCTGCCGCACTGGACTCATCAGTTGTACTCAGTGATTACTTCGCCATTTATAAAGGCTTTACCCAGGCTGGCGCCGAAGTCATTATGGGTGAAGATGTCAGCAGTGAATTTACCATCGCCTTTGCCACTCGCAATGATCAGCCACACCACCGTATTGTGGAGCTGGTGTCCAGCGGTGAGCTCAGCGAGGACAGTACGTATATTGTCGAGGTGAAAAAGGGGCTACAGCCACTGACAGGCTATGGTCTGGTAAATGATTACCGCTTTGAATTTTCAACGGTTGCTATCGCCGGTACAGAAGCACCGGTTTACCACTCCATTACTCCTAATAGAGGGGATATTGCCGGTGGGACCCCGGTAGTCATTCGCGGAGAGCATCTGGGTAACACGCCACAGGTCTATCTAGGTGGCCAGCTGATTAATATTGTCGCCGTTGAAGCGGCAACACCCGAAGATCCCTATGAGAAAATTATTGCCCGCACCGTGCCGAACTATGCAGGCCCAGCGGCACTCACACTGATCAATGATGCAGGGCTATCCACTAATGCCATCGGTGTGTTCACTTATATCGATCAACTACAGCTTTCCTTTGTCACACCGGGGGTCGTGGATGTTTCCCAGCGGGGCGAGAACGATCAGGTTGATATTATCGGCTACGGCTTCAGTCCTGAGATTACTCTCCGAGCCTACCCCGCTGGCCGTCGCGAGCAGCTGGTAACCGACAGCGTTGACGGCGATCGCCTGGTACTGCAGAGCGCTGAGCGGATGAGCTGGACTACGGCTGATTTCGGTTCCTATCGCGGTTTTGTCGATTTGGAAATTGAAGACCAGCGCGGAGAGGTAGCGATATTGCCACGGGCGCTGTTCTACGGGCAGCTCTCGGTTGATCGCCAGATACCGACGGCGAGGCAAGCGGGTAATTATACTCCCGACCCCGGCACTCTACCGCCGGGTAATATTATCGATCTTTTTGTCGACAGTTCCCGCCAGTTGATTTACGTGTTGGGTGAGGCGAAGGACAGCTCGCTGGAACGAGCGGCGATGTTTAGTCGCGATCAAATCCAGTCCTCCATGGCCCCGGCGTGGATGAGTTTGATCAGCTATGATCGACACGACTTGCCAAATGCGGCGCCCATGCACCAACTGGGTTACTACAACCTGCCACAGGATGTCACCGCCCGCGGTTTTTGGCTCAGTGACACCCATGTGTATGTGAGCGTTATCGGTGAACACTTCCCCAATGTAGACACCGACTACGAAGATAAAACCTGGCTGTTTATTTACGATCGGGAAACCCGTGATCCGGATGCGGTAACGGAAAAAGATCGCGGTATTATCGCCCAGCTTCCCATGCCTTTCGTCAAGGCGCCCAGCTTTATTTTGGGCCGCGATAACTTCTTGATTGTCGCTTCTCGCGATGAAGGGGTGGCGCTGTTCGATATCAGCGAGCCCACCGCTCCACAAATGGTAGCGCGTGTTAAAGATGTCGTGATAAATGGCACGGTGGAACAAGCTAAGATTGCTGATCTTTCACTGCGGGGCTCCCAATTGCACTGGATCCAGCAAACCAATGGTTTCAGTGGCTACAGCTACGCCCGGGTTATTCTGGATCTTACCGAGCCCACACTCGCGCAGATTGCCCAGTATGGCCATGACTCCTTTACGGACAACACACTGACCAATGAGATTGTCACGGCCAAGCAACAACAGAGTCTGGCGCTTTGGACCCAAACGAACAGCGATAACCTGATCAATCTGGGTAAGTGGTCCGCCAACGGATTTGATCTGCGCGGCAATAACTACAGCCTGATGGCGCAGGGGACGCTGGCCGTCAGCCACCTTAGCTACCAGACGAAATATGAGTGCGAGAACTACTGGCCGATTTTTGATACCAGTCGAGCGGACAATATCTATTTACTCGACGTAATCAGCTCGAATTGTGCTTCTTTCCGCACCATGCCTGAGCGTTCCAGTAACAAACAGACCCTGCTGAGCGACGACGGTATTTTGCTGGCCGTAGAAAATTCCCTGGATTACAACCGCGGAAATTACACCTACGACTCGCGCTTAATGTTAACCGACCTGCTGACACTCGATCTGGTTGAGACTCAACCGCAGGCCGGAGATCAACAAGTTTCCACGGATACCGCCCTAACGCTCACCTTTAATCAAGCGCTGGTGATCCCCGACGGTGAGACTGAGCAATCCTATCTGGAGACGTATCTCACGCTGATTGAAGACAATGGCTCCGATCAAGGGATAGAGAAAGCCTTTAGCGTAGCGATCGACCAGATTGACGCGAACAAAGTCGTTATTACACCGACGCAGTCTTTGTCCCAAAATACCTCATACCGCATTGAACTCAGCGATGTGCGCGATAGCCGTCGCACCCAGGGGTTGGTTAATGCCACCATCGCCTTTACCACGGCCGGTTCAGGCCTGCCCATTGAGATTGTCGATGTTTCTCCCAATACGGTGAGCATCAACGGAGAGCAGATCGATGTCAGTTTGAAAGAAGCTGTAGATCCGCAATTCACAATCTCAGGAAAGGCAGCGGTCATAATCAGCAGTGAAACGTCTGGTGATATAACCACTTATCGCATTCAGGCACCGGCCAATGCCGCCGGCCCGGCGACCTTAAGCGTTACAGATTCGCGGGGCTTTAAAGCGGAAAAAATTGCGGCCATTCGCTATGTAGAGCCTTTGACCTTAGTAGGCATTAGTCCAAATAGCGGCCCTGCTGGGGGTGGCAATAGAGTCCGTGTGCAAGGTTTTGGTTTCTACGGGCAGTCGGATACGGTGAAGGTAACGGTTGGCGGCGCCCTGCTCGAACCCCATGCGATCCAGGTCGTCGACAGTAATACCCTGGATCTCACCATGCCCGCCGGACGCATTGGTAAAATTGATATCCAGGTAGAGTTGGCCGATGGCAAAGTGGGCGTGCTCAAGGATGTCTATGAATATTTACAGCCCAATCAATCAGAAATAGCCCTGGATGCAATAAAGTTCGATCGCATCAACGATGCGGTACTCGACCCGAGTGGGCGCTACTTGTTTGCCGCGCAGGGTTCCTCGGGTGTGGTGGTTTACAATATCGACGCCTCCACCTGGACCAACGGCCAGAGCGGTGCTCAAAGCCAGCTCGATCCTGAAGACCTATTGCAGTTAATTGATTTTGACGGTGATGATCTCGATGATCGTGTGCTGGTGAAAGTGGGATTGCCAAATAATTACCGCGCCCTCGGCATCGACAGCTATTTCGAACAGGGCAACGATCGCGTATTTGTCAGTGCCGCGAAGATGGATTCCAGTGGCCGTATTCAGCAGGGAACGGCAAGGCTGTTTGTGATTTCATTCGATGATTTTGATATCACAGAAACCACTATCGTCAATGAGACAGAGCTGCCCGCCGACTTTGCCCGCGGTATTGACGCGGTGAATAAAAAAGTGGTGATGGCCCTGGGACAGACGGGGCTGGGATTACTCGATGCCCACCTGCACACCAAACTTTATTTGGCCGAAACCCTCGCCGTTGACAGCAGTGGTGTCGCTGGTGGCCATGACAGTGTTATTGACATCATCGCCCTAGACAACGGTGATGCCAGTGGAAGTGCAGAAGCCTATGCCCTGGCCAGCGGTAATTATAACTTTGCCACGCTCAGTCTTGAGTCCGCGGACACCGACGGCAGTATTGCTATCGTTGAGCGCACTGATGCCGGTCTCGCTGTGGTTGGCCGTGTTGAGCAGCGGGCATCCAAGCTGCAGCACAAAGACGGTATTGTGTATGCCGCAGCCGGTGAGCAGGGGCTGTTGGTCATCGATATCCGCGATAGAGCCAACCCGCAAATTCTCCAGCGCATTACCAGTCTGGGAAGTGTTTATGATATTGCCGCACAAGGTCATATGCTCTATGCGGTGCGTGGCACCCAAGGTATCAGCGCGATTGATATCAGCGACGCTGCCAATCCTCTGGTTATCGAAGGCTTTGGTGTTAATCAGAATTATCACCTGGATCAGGCGATTGCCACACCTTACGGCGTTGTGGGTATTGGCTATCACACCGCCAGCCTTGCGCGAATCATTCAGGTATTCCCCGATGCGGTATTAAAAATCCACAGTGTCGACCCGGTAGACAGCATTGTTTCTCTCGATAGCAATGATGAGCGAAAAATTCGCCTGCGCTTTAACAAAGCTATCGATCAATGGCCCGACAACCTCAACTATTTTGATATCAGGGATGCCAATTACCAGCGCCTGGATTTCAGTACCGAGATCATCAATAACGATGCCATTCTCACACTGACTAACCCCGAACAATTGAGCGATGGGGCGCAACTCTTTGTGACGGTGCGCAAAGGGCTGGCCAATGTGAAACAGCTCACCGGCAACGTCCACACGGTGCTGTATGAATTAGCACGGGATGTCGCCTTGAATTTTGTTTATCGCGAAACCGATGAACAAATTGCCAGACTTGATAGCGTTGTTCCCCGCCGTATCCGGACCAATGAACCACAGATACTGACGCTCTCCGGCATCGGCCTGGTGGAAAATGTCGACCAGCTGCGTGTCTATGTCGGTAGCTATGAAGCGCAGATCGAAAGTATTCAGACCGATCCCAGTGATGCCCGTGTAGCAATTTTGTATATCAGTGTGCCCGGCATCAGTACACCGGGTTTACTGGATGTTCAGGTGGAAGTCAGCCAGGGCACTGTTACCCAGTACGCCAGTATCCGCGGTGCGGTCATGGTTGATGCACCGATTACACTGGCAGACAGCACGCCGCTGTGGGGGCCGGTAAAAGGTGGCACTGTGCTGACAGTCAGTGGCAGTGGTTTTGAGCCCGGCAATACGGTTATGGACGGCACTCAGGTATTTATTGGTGATGCCCCGGCCAGAGATGTGGAGATTTTATCCACCGAGTTGATGCGGGTGACCACTCCGGCAGGTATTTCCGGGCGTCACGCTGTGCGCGCAGTTAACCGCTATGGAGAGAAATCGGAACTGTCGCAAGAGCGTGGATTCGGTTACGGCATGAAGCTATTGGGGCAGACCAAGGCCGATACCGTTGCGCCGACCGATATTGAAATTGATTACACCACCGGTGTGGCACTGACCAGCGGTGGTTACTTCTTCGACACCTTCGACACCATTGTCTATCAGAACGAGATTTTGCCGGAATCGAACCGGGCAGCGAGTTTTGATATTCAGGAAGCCGCCAACCCGCTACTGGTGGGCGGAGCGCCGGCGCTACTGTCCGGCCCCGAGGCCGACAGTGTCTATAAAGACCTGCCGTTGTATCTGCGTTTGAGCCGCCTCGAATTCCCCACCGTAGAAGAGCAGGAGTTGCTCGACTCGCTCAGCGATCAGGTGATCCCCAACAGTCTGGACTCTCTGCAGGTTAAGCTGCTGACCGAGAAAGAAGGCCTGGATGAGCAAAATCTGGTGGAGCGCAAACGCCTGTATGTGGCCAATGGTCTCGATGGTGTTGCACGCCTCAATGTGGACGAGCAAAACGGTCTGCAATTGTTGGCCACCGCATTTGAAGAGGGCGAGTTAATCACCCGCTTTATCAAATCCGGTAACGCACTTTATGCAATCGCCGGTAAAGGCGTGGCGGACTTGGATTTGGAAGGTGCCTGTGCCCACGCCAACGATAAAACGGCGGAGAGTGAATTAAAGCTCGCCTACTGGGGCGATTACAGTGACCCCATCACGCTGGAGTCACAATTTGAACTGCAGGGTGCCCACGGATTCTATCGCGATGATCAATGGCTCTACGCCGGTGGCGATTACCGTGGCCATCAATGGGTCGCCGCTGAAGAGTGCATTAACTTCTCGGGTCTAACGGCCGGAAAACCCTATGACTCCGGGCCCAGCAAAATCAAGGCGCAACACCTGTTCGACTCGGCACTGACCCGCGAATATGCCTTCGATCACAACGTGATGGATATTGCCAGCTTCGGTGACTACTTGATTGTGGCGCTGAACAACGGCGGTGTAATTATTTTGCACAAGTCCTATCCCGAGGAACGCGCGCATATTGCCATTGATGAAAATATTCAATCCAACGCCATCACGCCCTATAGCGTCGATGTCTTTGGCTCGACTTTGTTTGTTTCCGGTTACTACGGCGGTGTCTTGGTTTATGACATCTCTGAACCGCTCGATCCGCAATTGATCTCAGCCGGTAACCGAGAGCGAATCGAAGCCCTCAGTTACTACAAAGAACGACTGGTGGCGGCGTCGGGTCGATCTGGTTTGACCACGCTCGAACTGCCCGGCGCCATAGTGGTGAGCAGCAGCGTTGAACGCGGCGGATTTGTGCTGCCGAATGAAAGTTTCACGGTCACCTTCAATGAATCCATGGCTGCCGACTCTCTCTCAGCTCCAGGTGCTGTGGTAGTCACCCACCTGTCCGATCAATCCGAGGAAGCGGTGACGGTTACACCGGTTGGTGAAATCAGCAATGGCAATGTTGAGTTTGAAATCAGCTTCAACAAGGTTGCCGGTGAGCGCTATCAGTTGAGTGTGCTCAGTGGGGATAACCTCCGCGGCGGCAGTCTGTGGGCACCGTTTAATGTAGTCTTCGGTGTGGCGCAAGCTGCAACCCTGCGCCCACAGATTGATACAGTGAGCGGCGGCGCTTTCCACCGCAATAGCGATGCGCTAGTCACCATTAAGGGCTCCGGTTTCGATAGTGCCAATACCAAAGTGTCGGTGGATAATTTCCAGGTGCCCTTCACCTGGGTTGATAGCGAGACCTTAACGGTTTCCACAGTATCTATCGGGCAATTGCCGATTGATGCGGGTATGTATAGCCTGCGGGTGGAATCGGGAGAATTTGCTGACAGCTATCTGGGGGCCATTTATTTGGCCGATACCCTCGATAGCGATACGCGCTTTACCTTGAGTGAAGAGTCCGGCCCTGCCAGCGGCGGCGCCAGGCTGAAAATTTCTGCCAGTGCCAGTGTGATGCTGCCCGGCGCGAAAGTGCTGATGCGCTCGAAGAATAACTACGAGCTGGCTACCCAGCGGATCGATGAAACCACTTACAGCTTGAACCTGTTTGACAATGTTGTCTCACCGCGGAAATTCGAATTCCGCGTGCCGGGTATTGTCAATTCGGAGCTGATGGACAACAACGATTTACTGTTTGATGTCTACATGGTGATGGACGGCGAGGAAATCCCGGTAGGGCAGTACGTCTATGTGTATGACTTGGGCCATCGAGCAGATCTTCCCAACTATCCACCAATGGTTATGGGCGCCATGCAGGCGCAAGGGGAGACCCTGTTTATCGGCGTGCGCGATGGTATCGACGGTCCCTACACCATGCGTTACGGGCTCGATATTTTAGATACCCATGTGCTGGATAATGTAGATCGCCTGGGTTACCTGCGCCTCAGCTCGCCGGTATTCGGTATAGAGCTGCAAGATCAGCTCGCCTACCTGGCCAATGGTGAGAGCGGATTGACCATCGTTGATATCGCCGATAAGTCAGCGCCGTTTGCCGTACAAAGTATGGCCTTGACGGGCTATTCCGCCAACGATGTGGCTCTCGATCGCGGCGCCAATGTATTGGCTGTAGCCGCTGCCAGTGAACTCGGCGATGGCTTTATCCGCTTCTTTGATGTGGCCACTCCGACCTTCACACAGCCGGAAGGCTACGCCACCCTCGTCTTTAGTGAAGGCGACCTCGAAGGTAAACCCCTGCAGGTCAGCTTCTGGAATGAAAAACTCTACGTCGTATTTGCCCGTAACCAGCAGTTGATGCTGGCGGTATTCGACGATCCAAAAGACGGCTCGCAATATCACGTGCAGGCGATTGATCGAGGTGAGAGCGAGGATATCTACAGCGTGTCCCTGCTGGTGCAGCAGGGCCAGATTCTGCTGACCACGGATCGCGAGTACCTGATGCTGCAGGCCGATCAGGATGGCCACTACCAGACCACCTACTGGCAGAGTGTTGAGGCTGATACCGTATTGTCGGTGCTTGATGGCGGTGTCATGTTTGGGGATAGCCAGGGCCTCACCCGAGTGAGCTCTGGCAACCTGACCGTTGCCGATGTCAGACCGGGCAGCGGTGCCAAGGTATCTGCCAATGAGTCCATCGAAGTTATCTTTAACGATCATATCAATACCGATGCTGTCTCTCTCGGCGATATCAGCCTGAAAGACAACAGTGATACCGAATGGTCGGCAGAATTACAGCTGGAAGCAATTAACACCATTACCGGTGGCAAGATCGTGCTGACCCTGCCCGCAGAGGGCGTAATTGGGGCCGGTGAGCTGACCTTGAGCGTGGACAACATTGTCGGGCTCAGTGGCCGCACCATGATCTCGGCTTACACCACCCGACTGGAGATGCTCGCCAGCGCCAAGCCCAGTGTCGATGAGGTCTCGCGTCTGTCCCAGGGCGATGAATTAATGGGCCGCTTTATCCACGGTGATGGCAGTGAGCGCGCAAAAATAATCGGTGCTGGTTTTGGCAGCGTTAAGGCGGACCTGCAAATTTCCATTGGTGGGCAACTGCTGTCCACAGAAAATATTCTCGCACTGAGCGACAGGGAAATTACCGTTGAGATTCCGACGCTGTTTACCGGGTCAACGGTGGCGCCCCTGAGTGTGACTGTCACTCGCGACGAGGCGAAGGGACAGCTGATCGGTGCCCTGGTGATATTGCCACGAGCGGAAATTGACGATATCTATCCGCTGATTGGTCCGCCGGCCGGTGGTAATAGCGTGGATATTTTCGGCTACGGCTTTAACCCCACAACCAAAGTCTATGTCGACGGCCTGCTGGCTAATGATATCGACGTGATCGCATCCCACAAAATAACCGTGAAGATGCCCTCAGGCGCTTTCGGTTACGCGCGAGTGACTGTGGTCAACGAGCAGTTCCTGGATGAAGTGGCGGTCTCGCCGGTGGAATATTTCTATGCCGGCCAGCCCACCGGAGCACTAGCGCTGGACAATGAGTCCGCAAGCCCCGTGTCGGCACTCGCATTACACACTGATGTGCGGGAGCAATCGGACCAGAGCGGTACGCAATTACTCTACATCGCCACCGGTGGCGAATATGAAGCCTTCGATGTGAAGGGCAACGTCAAAGGCAACCTCAGTACATCGACAGCGAAGTTGATGGTGGTGGATGTCTCCGATCCGGTTAATCCTATTGCCGTAGAGAAATTTACCGATAACGGCGACTTCCCGTACTTCTATAAGTCCGCGGTGAATCCGGCCGGCTTCAGTGATCTTGAAATCGACGGCAACCACCTATTGGTTGCTGGCGGCGCACGCATACTGCATTTTGATATTAGTCTGGCCAGCGATCCGTTCTTGCTTGAGACTTACTTAATGCAGCACTCAGTCATTGCCATGACTGCGGAGCGGGGGCTGCTGTACGTAGCTCATACCGGCGGCATTACCATATACCGCTACGACGCACAGCAAACGCTGGAGGCGCTGCACACCATCGACAGTGCTGACCTGGGCGGCCAAGTGCAGCAACTGCGTGTGAACGGGCAGCATCTGTGGGCGATCAATAACGAAACCCACGAGGTAGTGGCTATCGAGTTAACCAGTGGTCGCTTCGCCATTGAACAGCGCATTGCCCTGCGAGATGCGGGAGCCAATACCGTTTACGCTGAAGACCTGTTGGTAATCGATAACTACCTGCTGGTTTCCACTGGCAGTAACGCCACTGTCCAGGTTTATGATCTGAGTGAAGCCGAGCCTCGTGCCCGCGCCGACCTGCGTTTAGTGTACCTGCAGAAAAACGGCAACAGCTTTGCAGGCAACATAATGCTGTTCGGGCAGACACTTTATGTGTCGGCGGGTCACGGCGATGTGCAGATATTTGATATCTCTCCCTGGTTGCATGAACAGTTCAACCAGCCGGTGGAAATCGATCACTACTTCTCTGTCACCGGAGCCGTTACCGACCTCGCATTTGAAGGCAGTGCGCTGTACGCCGGCACAGGGTTTGTTTATGTGGACGATCAACCCGCGGAGAGCCCACTCAACACCGAGGACGAATTCAGCGGGCTTGGGGGTGGGGTCAATACCATCGTTAACGACCGTGTCACGATTGTGGACCATGTGCCGAGTGCCAATGGTCTGCTGCCCTATGGTCAGAATATTGAAGTGCAGTTCAATCGCATCCTCGATTCCGGGCAAATACAATCTCTCGGTGAGCAGCTGCTCGAAGTATCTGCCAATGGTGTCAAACTCAGTGGCACGGTTTCCTCTACAGTCAATAATCAGGGTACCCGCCTGCACTTTATCAGTGACAGCGCACTGGTTGATGGCGAGACCTACTGGGTGAGATTGTCCGCGGGAATTCGCGATCTTCACGGTGATACTCTGGGTAGTGAATACCGCTATCGATTTATTGCCACCGATGATATCGCCCCACAGATTACCCATATTGAACCGAATATCGGCTCCTGGCGCGGTGGTACAGAGGTCACCGTGCTGGGAAGTGGTTTTGACAGCAACACTCTGGTTGAAATTGGCGGTGTGCCAGTAACGCTGCTCAATGTACTCAACGACGGTGAGCTGAGCTTTACTGTGCCGGCGCTCGCTGTGCAGCCCGAGACCAATCAAGCAGCAGCCCTCGAAGTTACCAATGGCAAATTAGGTGATTTCTGGCCAGCGCAGTTTACGTTTGTGGCCGATCCCCGTATCGATAATATCGGTGCTTACGACCATATCAATAATCAATACCAGTTGAGCCAGAAGCACTTCCACTTTAACAGCGATGCCTTTATTGCAATCGAAGGTAAAGGGCTCAACCGATTCACCAAGGTAGAGGTCAACGGTGAAAGTGCCGTTGACCTTCGCCTGCTCGATGATCGTCACCTGGGACTACGCTTACCCGCTAACACGGTTGGGCCTTTGACGGTGGAAGTTTACAACGATCCCGAGCGTGCCGATGTGGTAGCGGATCAGTCGCTGTCGGTGGGATTGAACTCTGCCGTGCAATGGAAAGGGGTAGAAGCCATCGCCCAAGCCGGGGATTTCCAGGCGATGATCGATGGAAAAGTGCTGACCCTGTTGCTGGCCAGTAACAGCGCCCAGCCGACCAAGCTTGCCAGCCTTAGTCTTGAGGAAGAAGGCACAGGTGTTGCCATCAGTGAGCAGTTTATCGCCGTCCTACACAGCGATGGTGATATCACCATTGTCGATTACTCCAACCCATACCTGCTGCAAGAAGCCAATCGAATTCGAAATGCCGAGCGCCGCAATTACAAGGCCCTGGTGTTGAGTGACGATGTATTGGTGGTTACCGATGGCAATTTTGCTAGCCGCGGCAGCGTGTACACCGGGCAGGTTTTCGCATCACAGCTCAGCGACAGCGGCACCGATGCAAATGCCATTGTCGCCCACCGCCACCTCGTCTTTGTGTTGAATAATTCTGATCTATCTGTGTATAACGGCGAGGACTTCTCGACCGCGCTGGCCAGTGCGACAACCCTGAGCGCTGCAGACAAGTTGGTCGTTGCCGATCAGCGCCTGCTGGTGGGCAGCCAATCCCAAGTACAGGCCTTTAGCTTCAGCGGCAACGAACAATTTGCCGCGCTGACCAGCCTCGGTGTTGCTGAATTTGCCGGCGCCCTGGCTGCCACCTCTGGCAGTGTGCGCGCACTGGCGGTCAGTGGCGAACTGATGGCTATCTTTGCCGATGAAAACCATATTGTTGACCTGGGCCGTGCGAGTAACGATGAGCTGTCCTTGCGACCCATCGCCGCCTTTACCGGCGGTTCCGAGCTGTCGACGGATACGGTGATCTTCCGCGGTGAACAGCTGAGCTGGATTGAAAACGACACCCTGGTAAATGCCGTTGTTCCCATGGCAAACCTATGGGCGCTGGAGCCGGGCATTGTGTTGCAAAACCAGAGCCTGGTGCAGGGACGCGTCAGCGGAGCGCTGGAGGCCTGGCGTAATGTGGTGTTTAGCGTTACCGACAGCGTTAACCAGGAGTTGGACGGTTACACCCAGCTCAACGGCGATAACTTGCTATACCAGGTGACTGGTAGCGGCTTTGCGATGGCAGCGGGATACGATATCGCGCTGTTTAATGAGCCGAGAAAATCGGTAGATGGCGGCCGGGTAATCTTTGATCTACCCTGGCGACTCGCCAGTGCGCCTTTCTTCGACAGTGAAACTACCGAGCTCAGTCGTCTGTCGCCGTCCCATGTGGTGGCAGGGGTCAGTCAGGATTATGTGCTCTATGGTCAACAGCTCAATCGCATTAGTGAGATCAAACTCGGCACAGTAACTCTGTCTCCCGCCGACTGGACCCTCAACAGCGCCAACAGTGAGCTGAGTTTTGCCGCTAATCTCGACCAGGCCGGTGTTTATAACCTGGTTGTCACCATTGGCTCGGGCGATAGCGCCGAGGTGCAGCAGCTGCCCGGCGCCATTTTGGCGACGCCTGCGTTGTTGATTAATAACCTGAGCAGTGACAACCCCGCCGGGCCGACGTTTGTCAGCGACAGCGGGCAGGACACTATTTCCGTGACCGGCATTGGTTTAAGCGGCCAGGTGAATGTGCATTTCTTCGAAGCAAATGCCGGGTATGTGGCTGATGCGAGCAATCGCCTGAGCTATGAATTAATTGCAGATGGGGTGTCCTTTGTCAGCCCGGCGACTCAACCGGGCAGGCAATATCAGGTGGTGGTAGTGTCGACCGGCTCGGGCGAATCTGTGGCGGCCACTCAGTTGTTGAGCGCTATTGATGACACCCGTCCCCAGCTGACCAATACCCAAGCCCTGAGCGAGAGCCGGGATCTGGTGTTGCGCTTTAACGAAAATATTGCCGTGGGTGGCTATCAGGTGACCGCCAAGGATAAATCCTATCAGGCGCAGCCCGATAGCGATGTCAGTGGCCAGTTTGATTTGGTGGTGGTTGAAAACTCACTGCGCCTGGGCTTCAAGCCGGGCTTTGGTTTTATCGACAACACCCAGTATGAAATAACCCTGTCCGGCCTGACGGATCTGGTGGGCAATACGGTTATTAGTAGCGGTGCCATTGCTGGGGGCGTATATAGCCAGACATTGAGTACCCCCGATACGCTGCAGCCGCGAAATATTGCCATTACACGCTTGAATGACAACCAAGTACTGAGTGGTGCCAGTCAGTTGGTGCGCGGGAAAACCTATCGGATCAGCATCGATGCCGAGGACAATGCCGATAGTAGTTTGAAGTACCGTGTGCGTGTGTCACTCAATGGTGGTGTCAGCTTTAGCAGTTGGAATACGGTTTACAGCCAGTATCAATTCAATGTGGCTGAAAGTGCCGACAGTACTCTGGTCATCCGTACAGAAGTGACCGATAGCGCTAACAATGCCATCACCGAAGACCTGAGTGTTGCAGTGGTGGACCCGGTGCTGAATGTCTCGCGCATCTCACCTCTCGTAGCAGAAGAGATAGCGTCTACGGAAATGAGCTTTACCATCAGTGGTGAGGTGGACTTAATTACCGGCGCTAAGATCAATATCAATAATCAGTGGCTCGACGCCGCAATGCAGTTGACTGATTCCCAGTCGTTGAAGGTCAGCACTCAGTACCTGCAGCCTAAGTTAAGCGATATTGCTCCGAGCACCAGCATTGATGTGCAGTTGCGTCTAACTTACGCACAAACCGGTATTAAGTTAATTGATGACAGCTATGACCTGACTCAGGATGTCACCAAGCCCGAGGTCAGCATTGTCTCGCCCCAGGACGGCGACACCATTGTCTTGAACGATGAGACTCGGGTGGCAATCCAGAGCTTCGACCGCTTTGGTATCAAGAGTGTCTCGGTATCCCGCGATGGCGGTGCCTTTGAATTGCTGACCAATGTTGCCGAATACCGATTTACAGCAACTACTGAAAACCCTGTCACTCTGCAGGCTAAAGCCGTTGACCAGAATGACAACGAGCAGCTCTCAAGTTTGGTTACGCTCAAGCCTTACGATCCCGAAGGCGAAGAGCCGCGTTTAGTGATACTGAATCCGGTTCAGGGTGCAACCCTGCGCGAGAATCAAACGCTTGAGTTTGAAGTCTTGATGCAGCGCGTCAACGACGCCTACCTGCACCTTGAACTCGGTGGCCAGGCTGACAGCTCTCCTGTGCATCTCACGCGGGGTGACAATGATCCTGAACGCTTCAGTGTTGCTGTGACACTGCCGCAGGTCACCACCGACAGCGTCGTACTGCTGAAACTTACCGACGGTACACTGGTTCATCGCTCGCTGATTAATGTGCAAAATGACACGGGCATTGATGAAAATATCGAGCTTGCTATCAGTCCGGCTACTTCGGTTCTTTCTGGCACAGGTATCTGGGTTGAGGCTTATCAACCGGAGCAGATGCAAGACTTTGATCTGTCTTCTCAGGTAAGTGTTACTGACGGTGCAGATACCACTGTTCTACCTATGGCAGAGACTTCGGCAAGGGTAGCGATTAACAGTGCTGATAACTCTGTTGATGTCACCGCCAACTTGGTGGACCTGTCTCAAAATGTTAAGCAGGTTGTCGAGTCGTTGAGCAAGCGACCTTACCTGACCGGCACTTCCACCACGTTGGTGTCTACCAATAGCGTCGATGAACGCATTGTTGATACAGCCCAGTGGCCTGGGCGCGGACTGGTAGTTGCCGTTAACCAGCCGCAAGGCTTCCGCCTGGCGACTGCCACTGAAACACTGCTAACCCAAGGCTCCGGTTATCTGGAATCACTGGACTACACCGGTAGTGGGCTTGTAGCTGTAATTGTTGAATCAGGCAATCGTTATCTTCACTTCTGGGATCACGCACTGACCCCGGCAACACCGACGCGTTTGTGGGGGGATTACCTGGGAGCAAACGGTCGTGATGTATTTGTGCAAATGGGGCAGAGCTTCTCGGTGTCCCGTTTGGAGCAGGGGCAGTGGCACAGTGTCATGGGCGTTAGCCACGGTGAACCTGTGCTTGCCGCCCGTGTACAAGACAACCGCTTGTTTGTTCTTTCAAACAGTGGTCTGACCCTGTATGAGAACACTCAAAACCTTGATGCCCGCTTGTTGAAAGTGGCAATGACGGCAGTGAGCGCCGATGATTTTGCGGTTAACGGTGAGCAGATTATTTACTGGAAAAACCGCGACCTCACGTTTGGCCGTTGGTTATCTGATAATAATCTCGCCATCGATCATCACTACCCAGAGTTTGGTGAAATTGAACAGCTCAATACGGCCAGCGCTATTAGTGATGATTCTCGAGTATTGGTGAAACTGTCTAAGCAAGGGCAGGGACAATACTGGGCTGTGTTCGAAAGTGGACAGCTGGGCGGCTGGCTCAGTGGAGAGTCTGCCGAGGGTAAATCCCTTGAGATGCGTTCGGCGTTGGATGGTTTGCTGTCCATTTATTCTGACCGGGTGGATGCAAATTCCTTTGCCGATCCACAAACCAGTGTGACTCTCAGTGCAACCCTCACTGAACACCCGGGTGTACTGCTGATTGAAGTGGGCAATATGCCCGAAGATCACCACTTCCGCGCGGTGAGAATCTACGACGAGAACAGCAATCCAGTTGAGTTCTCCAGGCGTTGGGTTGACGGCAAACAACTGCTTGCGGTTGAGCGCCGAAACCTTACAGCCACGACTCTGACCATCGAGGTGATGACACCGTCAACAAATTACACGACTAATGTTGCTGTACCTGCGGCAGCTATTGCGATGCCTTTGGTTACGCCGGAGTCCAATATCGCCGTGGTTAAAGGTGCGCTGATACCGATGACGGCAAGTTGGGCTGAGGCAATGACTGTGCGAGCAACGTCAGCGGATCTCGACTCTAACCCTCTGGTATTACGCGCCACCGATAAGGGGCTGGCGGGATGGCTGACTCTGCCGGAAGCAACATCGTTAAGTGTGCTGACTACGACGGTGGAAAGTGAAACACCGCTGCTAAGCAGTCTTAACCTGGTGGATAATGATTTCACTCAGGGAAGTCTGACCATTGTTTCGCCGCAAAATAACCAGCAGTTCTTTGAAGGTGAAACCCTAAGAGTAGATTTCCACGCGTTATTTACCCAGCCTCAGATCGCAGATGACTTTAAGTACACTGAAGTTGCGCTGTTTGATTTCGATGGCAACCTGGTGACTCGCACTCTGCTGCAAAACGCCGCCGGTCAACTTGATCTGCGACTCTTTGCCGTGGCCGAGCAGGATAACTACACCTTGCGAGTGCGCGCATACTGGGGTGATCGATTCGATTATGTCGAGGATGAGATCGGCCTGCGAATCCTGCCGAAAGAAGTCAGCCTGCCCTTGGCCCTGAGTGGTATGGGGCCAACGGTTCTGGGTGGTGCTCAACTAAATCTGCGTATTGTTAGTGACATTGCTCTCGGCGCAAGCACAGAAATCAATGTTTACGATCACAACCAGGTATTGATTGCGAGCGGGAGCGAGAGTCTCGAGTTTACAGTGCCTCAAAGTGCTGAAAGCCTAACCGTGAAAGCGGCTATCGATGACGGTCTGGGTAATTCCACCGATGTTGAGCATAAGGCTGTAGTTGTAACCCCCGCACAGTTTAGTTTGGGTGGTGTTGACCAGAGCTTTGATCTGTTCTTAAACGGAGTGGGTCGCAGCTACTACACGCGCAATCATCAGCTCTTTGATCAGAGTGGCGCACTGGTGAAGCAGTTTGATGCCAAAGTGACGGCCATTAGCTTTATCGATGATCGTATACTGGTTGCCCTCGACAATATCGGTGTGATGTTTGTTGATCCGGAGCAAAACTTTATTCGACTCGGCGATCACGCTATTACTGGGCACATTGATCACTTGGCTTACTTTGCCGATCAACTGATCGCAGTGCAGGGCAATCGTGTGACACTCTTTGAAGTCACAGGCAATGCACTGGAAGCTATAACCGATACGGTGGTTTCCGGGGATATTGTGGATGTGATTCACCGCGATGGTCACTGGTATGTGTTGAGTGATGCTGAGCTGGTTTCCTTTACCAGCAGTCTCAGCACCCATAAAACCTGGCTGCGCAATCATTCCCTCAGTGCTATGGCTGTTACACCCCAGGGTATTTATATCGCCGAGCAAGCCGGACAATTGTGGCTGGTGAACGATGGGAATATTGAAAAAGTTGGTGAGCTGGAAGCAACTGCTTTACCTGTCGATCGCCTTTTGGGGCTGCCGAATCAGTTATTGGCGCTTTCAACGGCGGATCAGTCTATCCAGTGGATTGATATTACCAAACCGCAACAGGCCTATGTCTTAGGTAAAACCCACCATGCACTGGGCTCTCAATTGCAACGCAGCGTGCTGCATGCAGGACAATTGCGTCTTGCGGAAGCTGATGATTTATTGCTCTCGACGGCGACTAAGCCTGCTTACAGTTATTACGCGCCGACCTTAAAAGGTGGTCGTGTAGTAGATATCGGTATCTACGAAGGTATGTTTAGTGCTGGTGCTGAAGATTATGGATTAATCTGGGGAGCTGAACTTAACAATAGTACGGTTGAGTCTGTTTATCCGTCGCCCTATGTGGCTAACACCACAAAAACACAGTGGTATAACGGAAAGCTTTACGCCTTGCAGGCATCGCAAAAACGTATTATCGAAGTGCAGCCTGAGATTGATCAATCCGCTCGTTTGGTACAGCCCAAAACACTGTTTAGCGGTGCTGAATTCGATCAATTTATTGTGGCGCAAGATATTATTGTCGCTTCCAGCGGTGAGTCTATTTTCTGGCGCGCCCTGGACGGTGGTTCTTCTCAATCAATGGCGGTGGGTGAAGGGGATACCGTTACCGCGCTTGCCCTGATTAATGACAATTTATTTGTTGCCACCAGTGGTGGGCGTTTGCTGCAGTTAGCTGGGTTTAACCAGGCAGTCAACGCTGTTGATCTTGAGCCGGAGACTCGTTTGAGCACCGCTTCAGAATTGCGTTTACTGGCGGCTAATGAAGATTATCTTGTCTATGCGGTAGCCAGTGAGCTTTATCGCTATGATCTGGGTCGCAATCAGACCGCGCAGTTGAGCGCGCCTGCCGTCATTCAGGCCCTGGCAGTGGAAGGTGATCGAGTCTTTATTACCCATGGTGTAACTGTGGCAGAAGTTTCTCTGTCTCAGTGGCAATCAATCACTACCATTGCGACGCTGCCTTTCAACATCACTGCGATGGCGGTGAACAATCAGCAGATGATTGTGGGTATGGAGCGCAATGGTTATCAGTTGTTGCAACTGGATAATCGTTATCCGTGGAGTTCTCCAGCGGTGGTAACCCCGCAGCACAATGGTGTATTTGAACCAGGGGATAAATTAAATATTGCCCTTGCTGATACCCGCGGTGTCAGTGCGGTTGCCTATACCATTAATGGGGAATTGGTAGCGGAAGTTAATGAAGCACCATTTAATGCCAATATTCTGGTTCCGGCCAACCTGCCTAACGGTAATGCCTTCGAGTTACTAGCCCAGATTGAGACTTATTCCGGGCAGACAGTAACTTCGGCGGTACGTACTTTGTGGCTGCAGGGAACCGATATTCCTGTTAACAGTTTCTTCGCTGAAATCGAAGCCGATGAAATTTCCTTTGTACCCAAGCCCCTGACTATCCGCGCCCATGTGCGAGGCAGTGACCATCCGGTACAGCAAGTGGAGTTTTATCAGTCCTCTAACTACGACCCACAGTCACCGGAGACTGCGCAGTTTGAGTTGATCGGCAAGCACTATGGCCCAGACTATGTCATCTACAAGAACTATCAGGTAGAAGATTCTGGATTGCATTTGAAGATTCGCGCTGTTGATGTGTTCGGCAATAAAACAGAATCCAACGTGGTTGAAATGAAACGCTTCGTGGATGAATTGCCGCCGAGTGTCTCTATGGATATCGAAGGCGAGTGGCTGGCCGAAAACATTGTGCCACCCGCACGACCTATCACTGTGCGCTTGAGTGTTGCTGATTCAGGTAGTGGAATCGACTTCGTCACACTTACACGCAATGGTTATGTTGTTGCTGCGCAGTTCGAAGCCGGAGAGCTGGTTTATACCGAAGCTTCTCCTGAGCTGAACACAACCTATGTGTTTGAAGCAGTGGCTACAGATAATGTGGGTCGAACAGAGGTTGTGCAGAAATCTATTTCCACAACCCTGGATACGAAACCAGTAATGGATAATCTGGTAACGCCTACACAACTCGTTGAACGAGCGGATCTCGATCTTACTGTGGCCGCCAACGATGACCTGGGAATATCAGCCGTTGAAGTTGAGTTGGAAGGTTCCTTCAAACGCTTTGAGTTTGACGGAGTCACCGCTATCAATGAGCAATTGACGGTATCCACACAATCGGCTGTGACACGATTGAGCCAATCTTTGGCAACTGATGTAAAAGTGACGTTGGTAGACAGCTTTGATCAACGCACGACTATCACCCGTCCAATTACGCTGTTACCTGATACAGCCCCGGTATTGGACGGCCTCAACGTTGTTGTTGCGGATAACTCTTTCTACGGCGATTTGTTAAAGCTGTCTCTCAACGGATTGGAGACAGTGGATGATCGTGGTTTGTACGGACTGCAGGTTGACCTGATGGTTCGCGGCAACGGTGGTGATCAATGGCAAAATCTGTGCAGAGAAGGCTTCAACCAACAGTGCCCGGCGCAACTTAACCATGTGGTAGAAGTGCCAAGCCTGGCTCTGCCGAACGATATTTTGTTCCTCAAACTTCGCGTTACTGATGCGATGGGACAAAGTGCTGAAGGTGAATTAATCTCTGTTGTGCTGACACAGCAACCGAACCTACTGGTATTTGATAATTCGGGTACAACCCATATCAACCCCAGTGTGTTCAGTCTGCAAGACGGAGCTACTCACCAGGTGCGTGTTGAAGACGCCGCGGGCAGACCCGTAAGCGGGCAATCAGTGGTGTGGACAATTAACACCGCCGACGGTGAGTCTATTACTGCGGATACTGTGATTACAGATGCACAGGGCCTTGCACCTTTCTCCTGGTATGGTTTCACCAAGTCCGGGCAGGTTGAATTGCAGGCAAGCCTGCAGGATCACTCTTATATCAGTGCTGCCCGCCAATGGGTGGAAGTTCTGGCCGCCGATGCCCACTACCTGGATGTGGATTATCTGCCACCGGTTCAGGCATCTGACCTATTTGATATCAAGCTTACTGCGCGAGATACCTACGGCAATATCGTTGCCCACGACAGTGAGCGCCAAGTGCGTGTGCACCTCCCGGGAGATGGTTTCCACTTTGCCATTGCTGAAGGTGTTACGGTGGAAAGCTGGCTCGATAGTGATAACAACTTCCTCGGCGAGCAGGCCACGGTAACGCTTTATCACGGTCGATCTACGCTGGAAGTGAGCGCCGGTATTAGCGCTGGAACTTACCCGGCTCAATTGAGCTACCCCCAAGATGATCGCCTTGCACTGACCAGTCGTTACGATCACGACGCCAATGAGGCCAGCGATCCCGTGGCGATTAACAGTGTGCCTGTAATCGTGATTAATGGTGAAGCAACTGCGTGGAGATTCGTACAGGTCGGTGTGGAAGATATCTACAACGGTTATATGGATAAGCTTGAGCAGGGCGAAAAAGCGATTGTGCGCTTGGAACTCGTGGATAGTTACGGTAACCGTGTGCCCACACTGGATGTTAATAACACGACCGTAGCAGCCAGCTACAAAGTTACTGTAACAGTTGATGGTTCAGCAGCCTTTGCCAACAGCACCCAGAGTATGGAGTTGGATGTCGTTAATGGTGTGGCTGAATTCACCTTGAGTGATGCTATCGCTGAAACGGTTACCCTGACTATGGGCGCTATTACACCGGCGGACACTCAACCGGCGGCAGCCTTCGCTGTGGAAACCTATGATGTGGTCTTCGCCAGAACACCGCCGCATATTGTTGCCAGTGAGTTTGAGAAGGTGCACGAGTCCCTCGATATTCCTCTGGTGATGAACCTGAGCGAAGAGATGGTGGCAACCAACCGCAGCAAGTTTGCGTTGACTTTACTTGATGCCGAAACTCGTACGGTAGTCAGTGGGCAGGCATTGCTGGAGGAGCCGGGCCGTATTGTGTTCTACGCGCAAGACCCGCTGAGCTTTAACCACTGCTATATCATCGATTCTAATGACTCAAATCTTGAGCGTATTGATGACGGCGAAGTGTTGTTACCGCGTGAAGAAATCATTTGTACACCGCATATCGCTATGGATGAGTTCGATCAGAGCTACGCCATGGAAGATAGTCTGGTGGAATTCAACCTGTTGCCGTCAAGCAGCGAGTTTGACTACCAGCAGATTTCCGACGGCTTTGTACAAATTGATGATGACACTTTTGTACTGGATTACCTGAAGCCCACGATGGTTATGCCTCACCATTCCGATACGGGGCTTGATGATGGCACTTACGTCATGATCCAGCTGGGTGGTACTTTGCCTGAAGGCGACCTGCAAGTTGCTAACACCCGCGCTATTCAAGTGTTGCAGTACGGCAAAGACTACGACCAGGATGGTATTGCCAACGAGATCGAAGCTGGTATCAATGGTCTCGACCCACTGTCGAGTGATTCGGATAACAATGGTATTCCGGACGGAGCGGAAGATTTCGATAGCGACGGCCTCGACAATGCGACTGAAGCAAGTCTCGGAACCGATCTTGAAAAGTATGGTAATGACAGCGACGGTGATGGTATCGATGATGCCCAGGAAGTCAGCGACGGCACTGATCCCACTCAGTGGGACAGTGATGGCGATGGCATATCTGATCTAGCGGAAAGGAATGCAGGTAGCGACCCCAATGACAGTGCGTCTCGGGCCCTCAATGCCGATGATATTTCCGGTTTGCGCTTTGCCAGTAGCGAACTGCGCATTGATCTAAATGCACCGGTATCTGCGCCTCAGTATCAGCTGGAAGCCGTCTTCTATATCGACGGTAAGTTGAAAAGTGCTGATGTTACTGATGTAGCCTTGTTCGGTATTGATTTAAGTATTGCCGATGGAGCGGTTGCAGTACTGAATAGTGGTGTTGTAAGTCCAGTCAGTGTGGGTAGCACCGAAATGACTGCGACCTTCGGCTCGCGCTCTGCATCAATAGATATTCTTGTCTACAACGTAGTGGATATGGGCGATATCGTTTGGGAAAACGAAACCGTTAATCTCACTACGGCAATCATTGCCGACAGCATCACCATCCTCGGTAATGTAACTGTCGATAGTACCTTTGATATTTATGTTGATGGCAATGTCTCCGTTCAGGGCACTAACAATACTATCGAGGCCAATGAACTTGCGATCACGGGCGACTTGAGTATTACCGGTGCGCCAGAGGACAGCGATACTGACTTTAATCTCTCGCTTGGATTACAAGAGCCGCTGATGGTGGGCGGTAATATTGATCTCACTCAGGCGACGCTTACGGTGCCCAATACGGATATCAATCCGGCCAGTGACAGAGAAGACTATCCACTGTTGTTAGAGGTACTCGGAGAGATCAATGTCGATATTGACTCTTTGATCGATCTCACGGGCAAAGGTTGGGATTACTCTGGGGCAGATCGCGGTTCCTACGGTTGTTACGGCGGAATGAGTTCCATACGTTTATCCTCCATGATCAGCGATAGCGATGATGACGGTCATGATTGTATCCAGGGTTCTTACTTTGATGTAAGCCGGCCTGGAATTGGTTACGACCTGGGTGACGGTGGTGGCTTAATCAGCATCAATGCTGCAACCTTGAACCTCGCCGGCCGCATCGAAGCCAATGGTCGTACTTTCTATGACAAATACGATTATCCTGGTTCAGGAGGTGGTATTCGCATTGAAGTGGCAACACTGAGCGGCACTGGATCACTGTCGGTTCAAGGGGGCTTTAATACCTACAACGATATCGACAAGCTTCACAGTGGTGCCGGTGGCCGTATCGCCATCTTTAGTGCCAATACCACAGGCTTTGTCAGCGACCTGAGCCAGTGGGCAGCAAGAGCTCAACTTGGCAGTGGGGCTGAAGGTCATATTGCCGGTGCGGGAACCCTTTATATCGCCAGCGATTCAAACCCAGATACTCACGGGTTATTGATTACCGATAACGGCGGTCGCGAAGTGATTCTGCCCTCTACGCCCATGGATGCTATCGGTGAACATGAGATCGATCAGATCACGATTGATACCGATAAACCCGTGGAATTTGTAGATACCCAGGCAATCAATCATTGGGTAATTAAGCTGAAAAATACCACTATCGATTCTTCCGGATTTGAAGGGCGTTGGATCAGCCTGGAGCCAGAAAACGATAGCGCGACTTTGTTCAAAATTGTCGAGCACACTTCCAAATCCATTACCGTGGCTACCAGCACCCACTTGTCACGCTGGTTTGCCAATCGCCCGCTGGATCAGCGTCGCTTGGTGGGTGTACACAGCTTTGACAGTGTGCGGGTAACTGGCGGTGCGCATCTGGATTTTGCCGACGATAAGATTCGCGTGAACAATTTGGCTGATGCGATTGTTGATGAAGTGAGTGCGATTACTTTGTCGCCACGCTCTCTAGGAATGGTTGCTGCGTTTAATAACGTCAACGATCAAAATCATCGCGGCAGTGTGTTGCTGAATGATGCTGGAGCCCAGTATCTCTCCGGAATAAACCTGACAATCGACGGTGATCTAACGGTTAATGGCAATACGCAACTGGCCCTGGATGTCTACGAGAGTGTTACTGTCAACGGTAACGTGAGTATTGGCAACGGTGCTTCACTAACTGCGGCTATTCGCGGCCCCTGGCAAATCAATGGTGACCTCACCATTGCCAGCGGCGCGGTACTCAGTGCAGAACCTGCCGATCAAAACAGTTCCCACCGTTATGTGTTCGGGTTGGACTTGATTGTCTCCGGTAAAGTTACTGTCGAGACCGACGGTTTGATTGATCTCGAAGGTAAAGGTGCGCCTGCATCCTACAACTTCCAGATGTCTGGTACTTCTAATCGCTATAGCCACGGTGGTGTGAATAGTTCCGGCACCAACACCAGTTACGGACGCTTTGAACGTGCGACTCAGCCTGGCAGTGGTGGTGAAGGCAGTGCCTCGAGTGCGACGTTGCAAAGCGCCGGTGGTGGCCTGCTCACTTTGAGTGCGGCGGAGATGACCTTAAATGGTGTAATCAACGCTAATGGTAAGGCCTCAAGTTCGGCGAGCTATCTCGGTGGCGCTGGCGGCGGTGTGCATATTGATGTACCGGTTATTTCCGGAACAGGTTCCATTGAGGCCAAGGGGGCAGGTTTCGATCTCAACTCCCAGACCAATGAAATCTCCGGCGGTGGCCGTATCAGTATCTGGACCAACAACTCCGCAGTGATTGATTGGCAGCAGCCGGGCAGTGGAATTTTTGTCTCCACTACCAGCGACTTCGCCAACAACAGTGCAGTGGTTGCCGGTGCCGGTACGGTATT
The DNA here is from genome assembly GCF_052467825.1 of Microbulbifer maximicatervae (SeqCode). Lineage (NCBI taxonomy): Bacteria > Pseudomonadati > Pseudomonadota > Gammaproteobacteria > Cellvibrionales > Microbulbiferaceae > Microbulbifer > Microbulbifer maximicatervae (SeqCode). The sequence continues at coordinate 4,585,226 of NZ_CP174327.1, read as the reverse complement.
TATCAAAACACCCGCAGAAAGTTATGGACACTTGATTGTTGATAACGGAAGTACTCGGGCTCATAAACCGGGTGTCTATGCTCGCTCTGTGGGCGAGGCAACTATTACCGCTGTCGATGCGGTGGGTGGTGAAGACAATGCGTGGAAAATCAGTGTTGATACTTACAGTTGGAGCACTAATTCCCACGATGATTTCTGGACCTTCTCCATTGCGGGAACTTATGTGACTCTCGATGCCGATGATGCAGATGCGCCGGTGTATCGTGTTCTGCGCGGTGAGTATCAAAGCCTTGTGATTGAATCCACCGATGATCTTTCTGCACTGAATTTAAGTGGCAAACGCCTGTTAGGTGTGCGCCGCTTGGATCGCTTAAGTGTAGTTAACGGAGCCTACGTGAGCTTTGGTGATGATCGACTGGAAATTCTCGATACGGCTAACTCTATTCTGGGCGAGTTAAGTGGTATTGATGCCTCTGCAAGCTCAACGGCGACAGAGCTTTGGTTACAGGCCAACCCTTATGTGTATACCTACAATGGGCTGACCTACGCCGGTGCCATTACTGTGCCGGAAAATAGTAGTGGCTCTCTATCCGTACAGAGTATCGATGTCGACGGGGATATCACCATCGGTGCCAATGCCAGCTACGAAATACTCGGTGATCAGGCGCTGAATATTAACGGTGATTTAACCTTGAGTCCGGCTTCCACGCTGATGCTGACCGGTGAAAGTGTTGTGATCACCGGTGATCTCACCGTGAGCGATGCCAAACTGAGCCTAGGTATTAATACAACGATTGTTGTACAGGGGAATTTGTTGCTGGAAGGCAATGCCACCCTGACCACGCCCACAGAACCAAATCCGATGTCTTCTTACCTGGAGGCTTACCCACTGCGCATTACCGTAGCGGGGACAGCCACTATCGGTGAGAACGCGGTGGTGGACCTGGCTGGCCTCGGCAACGATGGCAGTGGTTCCGACTCCAGCCGCAAGGGTTGTCACGCCGGTGCGCGTTCCAATGTAGAAACGGTAGCCTGCAGTTACGGTTCTTACGAATACGCTGCGCAACCGGGGGCCGGATACAGCAGTGCCCGCGGTGGCGGTGTGCTGACACTGCAGGCCCCATCCGTACAGCTCGACGGCTTGATTGATGTCGATGGTGGCCAGGCGAGCAGCAGTTCCTATCCCGGTGGTGCTGGCGGTTCGGTGCATATCGAGACAGCTTCGCTGCAGGGGCAGGGGCGTATTACTGCGAGAGGTACCGGCTACTCGTTGAGCTCCACCAGCAACCGTATTTCTGGCGGTGGACGTATTTCAATCATTACGCCATTTATCGATGCGGTAACCCTGGATCAAACCGATACCAGTCGCATCACGGTGGATGTGGCCAGCCAATACCAGGGCGATGTCGGCGGTGCGGGCACGGTGTTTGTGAAATCACCCGCCCAGAGCAGCGGGCACCTGTGGGTGGACAATGGCGGCCATCTGCAAACCGGCAAACGTGTGGCCAATACCGGCGTGCCCTCTGTCGGTGAGCACGAGATAACTGCGGTTGAGAAACTGAGCGAGGACAACCGCTACCGTATCTCTATCGCCAACAATGTGTGGTCCAGTGCAAATGGGGAAAATGGTGCGGGTATCGTTGGGCGCCTGGTGCGCTTGGATGCCGAAGACGATCAAGCCCCGTTATTGCGTGTCCTGACCAACACCGGTTCGAGCTTTGAAGTGGAGAGTGCCGATGACTTAACCCAGGCGAACTTGGTCGGTAACAAGTTAATAGGGGTGCACAATCTGGCCACGCTCAACATCATCGATGGCGGACACCTATCGTTTGGTGACGATCTAGTGAATGTTGATGATCTTCCCGGCTCGACATTCGATGATTCAACTGGAGTGGTTCTGTCTGAACGCGCCACCGCGCTTATCGACTACCTAGGGCTGAATAGTGACTGGGTTGTTATCAACCATGTGCTCTATACCCCCGAATTGAGCTTCACCGATGCACAGGCTCACTCCCTGCATGCAGAGGGTATTGTGATAACCGGTGATCTTGAGATTGGTGGCACGAGTACAGCGCTCACTCTTGAAGCCGATGACACCATTACCGTGCTGGGACGACTCTATGTCGCAGACAGTGCAGAGTTGGATTTGATTGGCCAAAGTGTTCATATCGAAGCCAACCTGGAAGCGGTCGTTGGAGCCGAAATCCGTGCAGGCCTTGAAGATACGCTCTTTGTGGGTGGTGATTTAATCCTCTCCGGTGACAGTCACCTCCGTTCCCGCGATGGTAGTAACTGGAATGCGCTGCGCCTAAATGTCATAGGTGATGTGTCCATCGACAACACCTCCAGTATTGATGTGGAGGCGCTTGGCCATCTTAATAAGGATGCTGGACCCTATGGTGACAACATCAGCAGCCGCTTCGGATGTCATGGAGGAATGTCATCGGGGGCGACAACGGATTGCACCTATGGTGACTACCGCTATGCCCTATTTGCGGGGTCAGCTTCTACTTTGTCAACTTCTCGCGGTGGGGGTGCCATCTCACTGGTGGCCAATAAACTCACACTCGATGGTGTGATCAACGCTGATGCAAAAGCAATAAACTATTCCGCCGGCGGCAGTATTCATCTCGATGTGAAACATTTTGATGGTGCTGCTACAGGGGAACTGCGTATTCGCGGTGGAGCGAGTGATTTTGTCAATGATAATACGGCAGTGGGTGGCGGTGGCCGTGCCAGTGTTTACGTTAGCGATAGTTTCACCTTCCAAGGGTCCTACCTGACCGGCAGCGTCTTCCCGGGCGATGTTTCCGGAGCGGGGAGCGTCTATCTCAAAAAGCCCGGTGACCAGTATGGTGACTTAATCGTCGATAACGAAAATAAAATAGATGATAGTGGACGCACACCGATTCGCAGCGTGGGCTATTTCGAGATTATTGGTGTAGTTGCCCTAAATACCACTCCGGGTTCCAAAGAGTGGGAGCTGCATGTCAGCGATGCAAATTGGATAGCCACAGATAATGATCTTGCATTCGGGTTGCAAGGTATCGAAGTAGTATTGGATGCCGATGAATATATCGACCAGGATGATCAATCAGTGCCGCGCTTACTGATTGAGAGCAATAGCCAGAATGCGATAGTGGTGAAATCTGAACTGGATCTGACTGCTTACCTCAATAAAAAGTTGGTTGGTCTGCATCAGTTTAATCAGATCAGTATTACCAAAGGCGCCCATGTGAGCTTTGGTGATGACGTAGTCATAGTGCATGACAGTAGTGGCTTATCTGTTGATGCTAATAGTCAGTTAACAGCGAAGAAAATAATTGCGCAGTGAGGCAGAACAATTTTAATAATTGAGTTCTCAATATGATTTAGCCCTCAAGGAAGAGGGGATTAAAAATTAACTGGATCTGGCATGTGGAGACGATACGGATATATATGGACGTTACAGTAACTATAGGGCAATAGATTTGTAAAATAGTCCCAAGTACCGCGGGGTAATAGGTGTTTTTAAAAACAATAAGTGCATTAAATCAGCAATTATGTATTGCGTGTTGATTATTCACGCTATGACTTTACACTGCCCGCCAAAATGAAGTTTCTGCCATCCGTTTTTATACGTGAAAAAAACGTAATTAAAAAAAATTGGCTAGCGTGACTGTTTGTTAAGTCGTGCGGTGGCTTAGTAGATAGAGTATGGAGTAAGAGAATGAATAGACATGTCTGGGGTATGACGCTTAAAAAATGTGCATTGCTTGCATTGGTTATAGCAACTGCAAGTTGTGGCCAAGGTGACTCCGAAGTCGTAATTGCGACTGTGGGAGATAAAAAAATTACTCAACAGCAATTTGATGATTACCTGACCTTAAAAAGAGTAGATAAGAACCGCACAGATGTCGTGGAGCGTCACAAGGAAGAGTTTTTACGTCGCGAAGCATTGGCACAGGCCATTGAGCAGCATGCGGCGGCAGGAAAAAACAACCTGAATATGCAAAAGATAAATGCAGAGCTGAATGAGTCTCGCAAAGATCTATTAATGGGTAGGTATTTTGAGGAGTACCTCAACGAGCAGGTCAGTGAAGAGGCAGTGGGTAATTACTACACGGCCAATGCTGAAAAATATGAGAGTAAAAAAGTAAAAGTATCTCATATTCTGGTCCGCGTAAAAGGGCAGGCTACAGAGCAGGAACGCCAGGCTAAGTACACACTTGCCCACCAAATTCACAGTGAATTGGAGAGCGGAGAGAGCTTTGAGTCTCTGGTGGAAAAATACTCCGAAGATGCAATTTCTAAGAAGCGGGCGGGAAGCCTGGGCTGGATTTCTGAGGGCGCTATTGGCCCTGAGTTTGCCAAACAAGCCTTTGAGGTTTTAAAAGCGGGACAGACCAGTGAGCCGGTGATGACACAATTTGGTTACCATCTGGTTCGGCTAGATGAAGGTCCGGCTGTCATTAAAAGCCATTTTAACAAGGTTAAAGGCGATATTCGTTACCAGCTGCGCAAAAACGCCAAAGACGCTGAAATAGAGCGACTGTTAAAAGCTGTCCCTGTTGCGCAGAAATGAGTAGAAGTGTGATGAATAAAACGGTAATTGCCTCAGCGCTTTCGTTGAGCTTGCTGGCAGGATGTGGCGGTGAAGCAGAAAAAGCCAAAGTGGAAAATTCCAGCACCGCAAATCCTGATGTCTTGGTCAGTGTGGAAGGTCACTCTATTACTGAGCTTGATCTGGATTTAGCGGTTGAACGTACCACCGGCAGTGCCGGGCTATTTCAAATAGACGAAAAGGCACGTGAAAAAATACTTGAAAGCCTGGTGATGTCCAAAGCTCTCGGGCTTGCTAAAGAAAGAGAACTCAGCGAACAAGAGTTAGTCACCTTGGATCATCAAGTGGCAGCTTACCGGGATGAACTGCTGGCGAAGAAATATCTGGAAGAAAACGTTGCTCCCGAGCCTGTCACCGAGGCAATGGTGGAGGCCTACTATCAGGATAACCAGGATCAATATGGTGCTAAGGTCCAAAAGCGTTACGAAATTCTGAGAGCCAAAGGCAATATCAGCAGTGCCGAGCGCACCCGCATTATGGCCCAGCTCACACTCGCCGCAAACAGTGAAGTAGAAACCCAGGATTGGCAGGCTTTTGCCAAGCTATTGGAGGCGAAGAAACTCCCGGTAGCCTATTCGGCGGGTGCCTTTGTACAGGGCACTATGGCAGCGGAGTTTGAGCGCGTGATCAACCCACTTTCTGAGGGGGATGTATCCAAAGTCTTTTTTATGCGCAAAGCCCCTGCAGTCGTGAGGGTCACTGAAGTGGTTACAAGCAAACCTAAGCCCCTCGCGCAGGTTAGAAGTGAAATAAGAAAACAATTAGCCCCCGTACAACTTCGCAAGGCTATTAAAAAAGCGGCCGAGGAAGCCATGGCAGAGATGGAGATTCAATATCAACCATCGGCCGGCGAACAAAATCAATAACGGATATAACAACCTGGTCGGCTGTGGCCCGGATTATTTTTCTTTAGGGTGTTTTTGTGGATACGTTCATGCGTCGTAATAGACAAATAGGAATGTTGTTGGGGTTACTTTGTTGTATGTTTGCCTCGGCGCTAGCGCTTGATGCTGAGGCAGCAAAATATAGGTACGAATACCATGAAGGAAGCTTCACTGACATTCCTGACTTATCCACATTGGTTCCAAAAAAAGCGGGGACACTTAATGGTTTATCGCTGTCATCGAGAGAAGTGACACAGGGCTATGCTTACCATTTCAAAACAGAGGTGATAGTTGATACATCTGATGCCTATTACTTTCAGATTGGGGTGAGGGGAAAGGCTCGGGTTTCTCTATTGAATTATGATCACTCTGTAGTTGTTGAAGACACAGATGTAAATACATTACACGCTATTTATTCCGATGCTTATACAAGGTATCCAGCTAACTTAGATCTCACTATTGAATTCTTAGATAATGTGGGTAATGGTGATATCAAGTTGGTTTACTCCACTATTAATGGTGGGCACAGCGAGGCGTCATTGGATGATCTCACCTTTTATGAAGATGAGTTTCCCGGTGTTAAATATCAGTACTTTGAATATATATCGACCCCCCCATATCTACCGAATTTAAGTACTTTAACCCCTAATGCTAGTGGTGATCTTACTACTATTGAAGTTCCAACGGGTGCTACTGCCGACGAGTTCGGCATTCGCTATCAGGGACACCTTTCCCTTACTGAGGCTGGTAATTACCAGATTGTGACAACTTACGAGGGTGCTACAGATGAAGAAGTTTGGGCTGGTAACAATTTAGATTTTAAGTATACACAATCAGGTGGGACCGAAGTTCATACGAGTAAAGTTATATCAATTGGTTCCGGAACTTACCCTTTTAGTATAGATTTTCATAAATTCACTGGGACCCCCTCTATTGATATTCAGGTGATCACTCCCTCGGGCACTAAACCCCTGGCAGATTTGCTATTTAAAGAGTCATCTGAACCCGACCCCGACCCCGACCCCGACCCCGACCCCGACCCCGACCTTGATTCTGACAATGACGGGGTGCCGGATGTAGATGATGATTTCCCTAATGACCCTAATGAAACCACAGACTCAGATAATGACAATGTGGGCGATAATGCAGATGTCTATCCCAACGATCCATCGCGCTCGGAATTGGAGTCAGTGACGAACCTGAGTGCTAAGCTCAGCGATGGTTCTGTCGAATTGTTATGGGTAGTAGTTCCAGCTAACGATACCTTAGTGGACTCCTACAATATTTTCAGCGGTATCCCCGCCAACGATTTTATAGACTATAGCCAGCTAGATAATGTTGATCGTGGAGTTTCGGTTTATACGGACACCTCAGTAATACAGGGTAATACCTATAGCTATTATATCGAGTCCAAGACAGTCGACGGCAGCAGTGTATCTACGGGAGTAACTATTGCGGTTACTATTCCGGCAAGTTTTCCGAGTGTTAGCAACCTTGCTGGAATAAGCGGTCAAAACGGCGTGAATTTAAGCTGGAGCGCAACTAATATTGATTCAGAAAGCCGGTTTGTAATTGCTCGTTCCGTCGATGGTGGGGCTTATTCAACGATTGCCACTTTAGCCAGTACTGAAAATACTTTTCTTGATACGGAAGCTGCGGCTAATTCCAATATCAATTACCAGGTATTTAACGCTCAAAAAATGATTGATGGCAGTTCTGGCAGTGCTTACGAAATTTTAAGCAACACTGAAACTGCCATGGTCACTACCGCCGATAATGTATCAGTCCCCCAAAGCGGTGCGGTAGATTATAAGTATTACGAAGGTAGCTTCATCCCTTTCCCGAACTTTGCTTCTTTGGTGCCGTTAGATCTCGGCAAGATGAATAGCCTGGATTTAATCCCGGCTCCAGATGTAAGTAGTGCTAACTATGGCATCACTTACAGGGGCACTTTGCATATTACTGAAGCTGGTTATTACACCATGTATGCCGAAGTATTTAATGCTGCGATGCGTATGATTGTGACTAAAAACAACGCTAATACACAATTATTTAGTATTACTGGGCTTAGTCAAACAACCATAGGTGGCGCTCGGCATACCAGCTACTGGGCGCTTGGTGAATATCCTTTTGAAGTCGAAATGCTTGCTGAATACTCTAGTCCATCAATGAGTTTCACCTTTGATATCGACGGTGGTTCTCGCCAACCGATCACTAATATACTTGGGCTTGACTCCGATGAAGATGGTGTAATTGATGTACTGGATGCTTACCCCAGTGATCCTAATCGTACTGAGTTGGAGAAGCTGATAAACCTGAATGCCCAGGTAGCCGATGAGGCTATTGTTATTGACTGGACAGCATTGGATATCGTCAATAGCAATGTAGACAGCATCGAGTTAATGCGACGGGAATACGGCAGTAATACTTATACGACGCTTACGAGCTTGCCTGCCACTGCAACTGAATACACCGATTCCTCGGTACTTAATGGCAAAGCGTATGAGTATATTGCGGTTAACCAAACGGCTTCAGGTATTACTAGTGAGCCGTCAGATAACAGTGCGGTGTTTATTGCCTATAACAGTAACACAGTGGATTCTTTCAGCGCAGTGCAAGAGCCTTCTGGAGTGCGCCTGACATGGAGCTCCCCCCATAGCGGAGAATTTGTGGTTTTGCGTGGACTCTCCGGCGGGGAACTAAGCGAGTTAATTGTTACTACAGATAAAACGTACTTTGATGATTCGGTGCAGCTGGGTAGCTCTTATGATTACGTGGTCCGAACTCGTCAGGACTTCACGAATCCCATTAACTCTATAACGGTTACACACGACGGACCAAACACGGCACGTGAAACCATTACTATGCCTAATGCCCTGGCGATGGCATTAACAAATATGCAAGAAGTTGGTGAGGGGCTGTACCAAATACTTAGCGGACCAAATGCTCCTCCCTCAATTGTAGTTGAAGGTAGTTTCGAAAACGCCTTGGGTATTGTGACGATTAAGGCTGTTCTGGATACCCAGGAAATAGCCGCTGATGTAGACGGACAGAATTTTACGGTTACTCTGCCTAAGCCGACAAAGACAAGTACTTGGCAGATTATTGGTAGTGCTATCAGTGGAAATATTCAACAGCAAGCAGCGGTTAGCCTTGAATTCTTATGGGATGATCAATCTCCTTCTGTTGTGATTAATGGAGATAATCCGTTGGTGACTGCGGAGGATTTAATTACTGTCACTGGCACAGTAAGTGATGCTCAAGGTGTGCAATCAATGGTGGTTTCTACTGACCGTCATCCAGGGCAGAGCTTCAGTGTTTTTGTTGATCAGGATGGAAGCTTTAGCGCTAGTGTACCTATCGAGTTCGACGAAAACCGAGTGAAGGTGAGTGCAACGGACATCGTTGATAACACGGATTATGCGGTGCTTGTTGTACAGCGAGCGAATGTCAATCGTCCGGTTATTTTAGTCTCAAGCCATATCAATGGACAGATCGTCAATGTTGATCAGGTGAACCTGACAGGGGAACTGACTACCGTATTGAGCCTGGCGGAGACCTCTTTGCTGGTCAACGGCCAATCGATCGGTCTGATAGAGGAAGCACAGGGACGTTACAGTTTTGCCCTTACCGATGTAAGCCTGGTAGAGGGTGATAATAAGTTTAGCTTCGTGGCCAGTGCCGGGGGTGAACAATCTGAACTTGCTTTTACACTGCGATATGAAAAAGACGGTGTGCTCAATCCACCAGTGCTGGAGTCTCTGAGCCCCACCCCAGGTGCGTTTATTAGCAGCGACTCCTTTATGGTCGCCGGTACGGTCAGTGCCGATTACCCTCTGACTAATGTGAGTATCAATGGGCAACCTGTGTCCATCTATGAAGGCTCGACCTATGTTAACTTCAGCAATCTAATCGATTTCTCCGGTCAGCCTTCTGTGGATGTAGTGATTGAAGCACAGTCCTTGAATGGACAAAGCTTGACTGAATCTAACACCTACTATTTTGATGACCAGCCACCGGTCATTGAAACCAGTTTGACGGAAGACGGTTATTGGAGGGTTTTTGATAACCCTTTCGAATTGGCAGGTTTGGTAACTGATACCAACTTCTCAACATTAACTGTTAACGGTCAGGTAGTAGATGTTTATCCCGGTGAACAGGAAAATCAATTTATCTTCCAGGCGATAATAGACCTTTCCACACAAAGTCAGGGTGATTTAACGCCCATCGAAGTCAAGGCATTTGATCAGGCAGGCAATATCTCGGTTAAAAACTATCTTTTAAAGCCTATGCGTGATACAGAGATTGATATAATCGCTCCTCGTATCAATAGTGAGTTTTTAGTAGATGATACACACTATGATCTGCAGATTCTGGCGCGTGTAAAAAATCTTCCTGATAATCCCTATGTGTTCGGTCGTGTGCGCAAAGTTTCGGAAATGGATGAGGATGAAATTACAGAGCCCGTAGTCACTATAATCTGGAATGATGTGACTTATATGACCCTGCACGATAATGGCGTGGTCACTGGTGAAATTGAAATACCCGCAGATTCTGCAAACTATGTTTTACAGCTCTTTGTTTCTTCTGGATTTGAAGAGCTTGAATCTATGAGCTTTGCCAATCGGGCCTTTGTAGTTGAAAACCGTTATACCGCACCGCTCGAGCTGTTACGCACAGAGCCGGTTAATTTGGCTACCGGTATAGAGCCTAACGAACCTGTTATTCTCTATTTCAATAAAGGTTTTAACCCTGAAAAAATGACACTAACCGTGACAGAAACGGCTCACGGGAAAACCTATGTCAATAATGATCCTTTGGGAACTAATTTCCTTATGGCCAAAGGGTCCGTTCTTCAAGAAGTCCACCGCCAACAGTCAATCGTACCTGGTGGGCTATCCCAGCTGCCCGGCGATAATATCTATGCGTTTTACCCTGAGCGAGACTTTGCCTATGACGGCCAAGTACAGGTAGAAGTAAAGTACCGCGGTGTAGATATTTACGGACGGGACGAAGAGGAAAAAATCAATCAGTTCCAGTTCCAGATCAGGCCTCTGCCCACCATGATTGAGGGCATGGTTTTCGATCAATTTAGTCAACCGGTTGAAAATGTGAAGGTCCGTATCGATGAACTAAACCGCGATACTGTTACTGACAGTGAGGGGGCTTTCAGCTTTGGCTACGGTGATAACGCTACTAATGCCATAAAGGGCGGGCTCTATCGATTGAGTATTAACCCTAATCTAGCGGATCGTCGTTTTGGTGAAATTAGCAGGCAGGTCAATGTTGCCAATGGCGAGCTAAACAGTGCAGGGGTGATTAAACTTGCTGCACTCAACAAATCGATGCCATTTCAGAATCTTGTCAGCGGCAGTTCGGCAGTATTGGCGAACGGAGAACTGACCATAGACTTAACCAACAGTTCTATCAGGTTCCCAAGTGGCGCGGAGGAGGGTAGCGTGCATGTGAACATGCTACGGGCTCAGGATTTGACCTTGCCAGCCATTGGCGGCCTGCAACCTAACTGGGCCTTTGGCCTGCAGCCTCAGGGCATTACCACGGAGGGAGCTCTGGGGCTCAGTTTCAAAGCGCCCTCACTCAATGGCAGCTATGACTATTTGCCGGAGAATGGAAAACTTGTGTTGTTGATGGCGAAAGAAGCCGATCAGGACATGATGATTCCTGTGGGTGTCGGTCAAATCAATAATAAAACCATCGAAAGCCTCGCGCCCATAGATGTCCCCGTGCTTGACTACCTGGCCTATGTCCTCGTGCCGGACTCGGCACAGGACAAGCTGCAAAGGTATGCCGACGGAGAGATCAGCTACACCGTATTGGCCACACTGCTGCAGACAGATGATTCACAAGGTGGTGGTGTATCCCAGGAATCAGGCCTGTGATTGCTGCGTCGATTTCACGCTTAACCCCTACAGGCCATGATTTCCTGTAGGGGTTGAGGCTCAAGAAATTTACTGCCATTTTGCGTCCAGTGGCATCCTTGAGCCCAACGTCGACGAAATGCTCGTCGGTTGTTGTTTAACAGAGAAAGAAAAAACCGACGCAGTCAATTTACCAGTGATTTAAATGGTTTTAACCCCATACACCGGTTGGTACTTGCCTTCCCCTGAAACGAGAGATGATTTTCAAGGGAATGCGAGTAACGGCATATTAGAGAACCGAGAGTTAACAGGAGCAAGTAGAGCAGTGTTTGCAGGAAGTGATCGCATGCTTAGAGTAAAGAAATCGCAAAGCAAATGGTATTTTGCATTGTTAACCCTCGTGTTTAGCCTGGGGTGTATGCCCAGCGCCCATGGTTTTTTCGGGCTCAATCCCTATTGGGCTCTGGGTGGCTTCGATGTTGTACGTTGGCGTTCGGGCCATGTGATGGCTCGATCTGTGATTCTCACTGACAATGGCTATCCGACTTACGTGGAGTTTGATGAGGCAGGGGAGGAGGCACGGGAGATCGCCGAGGCCTCGGGTAAGTACCTCGATGCGAGCCTGATGTCGGGGTACCGCTACCGCGATATTGTTAAAAACTTCAATAAAGTGGATGAAGACTACGGGGAGACGATTGCACGTGGTGCCTATGTACTCAGTCGTGATGCCTATCAGTCCATGCAGTTTACTACGCGTGATGGAAAGCCTCTAAGCAATGTGCCCCAGCTACAGGAGTCTACCCTGTCAGTATTGGTGCGGCATCAAGATCAAATCCTGATTGAAAATATCAGTCCGGTGTTGTTTGAAGCACCTGTTGATTTGTCTGACCCACAAGATGTACCAGAAGAGATAAATTCACTGCTTATCAGCAAAGAAGGCCGTGTACTGGATCAGGCGGAGGGTACCATCGGGTTTAAGTCTGGTTACTTTAAAGGTGATGAAGATGGTTTTTACTGGTCTAAATCCTTGAAGGATAACGAGGTCTACAGCGGTATTCCGAATGTAACAATTGAAATCCCTGCGGGAAATATCCACGGTTATGGTGTGACGGATGAAGACGGCTTTTATCACACTGTCTTTTTATTGGTGCCGTGCCCGGGTTTTTATTTTGATTATACCGTGCCTATTTACGCAAAGATGCGTTATCGGATGTTCAATCCTCGCTCGGCCCGCCATAACAACTTTCATATGGTGGCACCAAGTTATGATGCCTGCAATGGTTACAGCATAGGTCGCTCAGTTTTCCCAAACACCAGAACAAATTTTTTAGTGGATACGGCTATGTTGTCAGGGCAGGGGTATCTGGCTAATCCGGCTCCGGGCACTATTAACACTGAAGGGGAGCCAGTACCTATCGGCGCTAGCACGGCCTATGAGTTCGAAGAGCCGGAACTGAAAAAAGTTGTTCAGGAAAATTATGATTTCGACGGTGATGATGAACCTGACCGCAGCGTCCTGGGTAAACTTGAAGAGATACAGGTACCCGATGGGCAGGGCAGTTATACGACCGAGGAACGCTTCGTTCGCGATGATGAAGGTTCTTTACAAGGTGTTTATTTAAGCTCCGGTAATAACAATCCGGATCTGCCGGTAACCGATGAGGGCAGTCAGCCGGATTTTGTGCGCCTGGCTGATCGAGAGCAGGATTACAATCACCAAGGCCTTTTGGAAACCATTTCCGAAGAAGATTATAAAGATACCGATCTCTATGTATTCCGTCAGTCCAACGGTATGCTGATCACTCACCGGCGCGGCCTTCGTGACAATGAGTTTGCGATTCGCAGCAATGACGGCGTGGATACCGATGAAGAAAAAATATTCTATCAAATGCTGGTGCGCGGCCCAAAAACTAGAAACGGCCCAGCACTATTATCGTCATTGTATTTAAACTTCAGTGAATTCCAAAGCCGTGCAGATATGAATCCAGCGCTGCACGCCCGCGAAGCAGACCATCTGCGCCCGGAAGAACCGATTTCCATTATCGCGATAAACCGCAAAACCGGATATATCGGCCGTGTAGACACCGCTTTTATGGATTACAGCCAGCCGGGATTGATTTCTATCGATATCGATCAGCTTGTAATGCGCCCGCCCAATCTAAAAGTAAAAGCAGAGCGGCAATACACTGTTGATGCAGGCCTGACAAAGGGTGATGAGAATGAATACCTTATTGGCTACGAAGGCGCTGCCACCACCAGCGATACTATTATCACGATAACGACCGAGTGGTTTGATCACGATGGATCACCGTTACCCGAAGAGTTGGGTGAATATGGCTACACTGGCCGATTAGCAAAAATTACTGGCAACAAAACAGTATCCACCGACGGCGGCCAGTTGGCCCAGTTCCCCATTAAACCCGGCCAGCATTTACAAACTGTGCGCTTAAAAGGGGACTACGCCTCCTCAGAGCATTTTTATGTTCAGATCAATGGCGAGCCGGAAAACGAAAACCCTGACTTTAGTACTACTGGTGCTGCAGAAGACGGGCCATTAATGTACCGGCCCAAACATTATGTGCCTTTCCTTGTGCCGCTTTTGGATGAAGATTCCACTATTCGTCAGTACAACGAATACCGCAAATTAAAGCGCGATGAAAATGTCGATAACAGTACGCTCTACGAGCAGGAGCCTATTTATCAGTGGTTCTATCGCCCGGAGATGCAGTTCAGTTTATACGACCTGGAAATGGAAAATATTTATCGTATCGCTGATGAAGAAACCAACGATGCGATTGATATCCTCCCTGAGGAAACGCCTACGATTGCGAGTAGCGATGATATCGTGAGACTTGCCTACAGCATGGTAGAGCAGCAATTTGAAGCGATGCCATTTTTGGGTTCTGGCCAGCAATTGGTATTTGCCTTTGGTGAGGAGGAGATCGAGGCGACTCTCGATAGTAATGCCAATATTGTGTTTACTAATCTTGAGCATTTTGCTGCTCTCGACCCGGAGGACTTCTTAAGTATTCGGCTTTACTCTAATAATGATTCGGCTAATGTGCTTTGGGAGTATGCTTTTGGTGTTGATGCCATTCCACTTATCGATACTTTAGAAATCAGCGTTGATGAAGAAACGATGGATTTCTCTGTGTTCTTCCCGTTGCTGGAAGACGACGAAGAACTAACGCTACGCTGGCGTGCAAATGGGACGCAAAGTACAGCAATGGAGAAGTCAACAACTTCAGAGGCTTCTGCTATTCACAGCAATGTTCTCAAGCTCGGCACCGAAGCTGACACGCTGGTGATGATTGAAGTTGACGTACTTCGTTCTAGCAGTAAATCCTATCAGCAAGGTGCCAAATGGTCGTTTGGTCCCTATAAAACGCTACCAGGAGAGCCTAAATCAATGACTACTTCTCCACAAATTGGAGAAGAAGCTGCAACTGTCCCTGCAGACACCGTATCTCAAATAGAGTTATCAGCAACTTTACGTGATCAATTTGGCAACCTTGTTTTAGAAGGGACACCAGTAAGCTGGTCATTGGATGACAGTGCTGAGTTAAAGAATGTTGTTAGTGAAACAGATGCTGAAGGCGTCGTTACTGCACTTTACATTGTAGATGAACAGGCCAGTACCGCATCGGTGGATATAACCTCCGGCGATGCTACAGGTTATATTGAAGTAACCAAGACCCCATTAACAATTCAATTAAGTGCTAGTCAATCGTCGGTTCAAAGTGGTGGTGAACAATTTATCACCTTAACAGCCACTATCACAGGCTCAACAGAGCTAGAGGGCATACCTGTTAGTTGGACAAGTACTGATGGCAGCCTGTCTGCATACAGTACGGCCATTACTGGGAATACGGCAACAGTCTATCTTTATTCGTCGATTGCTCCAGGTTCAGCCACTGTGAGTGCTAGCATTCCTGGTTTTGCCTCTGAGATTAGCGTGAACTTTACGCCATCTGACCTGGCGGTGGCGGAGCTTGAGTTGCCGTCAATCGTGAATGCGCCGATGGATGGCATTGTCACTGTTGAAACTTTGAAAGGTCAAGCGAGTCATTCATTTGTAACAAGCACTGACTTGATTATTTATGGTGAACCTGGACGTACTATGAGCATAAGTCCTGGTTCAATTTATGCCCCGAATGGCCGTCAGACTCATAGCTTCTCTCTATCAGATTTATTGCCGTCAGATGAGAATAGTAGCTCTCCATATATTCAAGACAACACTGGTTCTATCATCGCTAAGTCATTTGGGAGTGTTGAATTAGAAATCCCGGATGAACACACAGGGTTGTCACAAAGTTATGAAGGCTCAGGTAGCAGTGTCGCTTTCAACGGTGGTTATTTTAAAGCTGATGATGTCAGCGTAATGCACCTACAAAATGATTTGTTTCTAAATGTACGCTTTTATCCAGAAAGTATTGGAGATAATCAGACCCTAATCCAAAAGGTGGGCGGTAATGGTGCAACCTACAAGTTAGAGTTGGTCACCGATTTAACAGGCGTCATGTTCCTTGAGGCTATGGTAACCACAGACGAGGATACATACAGTCTGCGTTCTGAGGTGCCGATAGATGCGAAAGAGTGGTACATAGGAGGTATTCAGTTAAAGGACGGAGTATTAACGTTAGCTTTGGATGATGAGCGCTACACTTTGGAGGTCGCTGGTACGCTACAACATAATGGAGATGATCTTTATATTGGTAGCTCTGGCTTCCGTGGTTATATGGATGATATACGTTTAGGCTCGGTAGCAGATGAGCACCAATTGTTGTCAATGTCACAAAGTAATGTGGTGATAGGTTCTGATGGTACCGGCCGTGTCAGGATGCAGGCGATTGGTAATGCCGCACAAGCTGGGCAAAAGGTAGGCTTCACTGTAACTGAGGACTCTGGCCTTACTGGTGGCGGCAGCTATGAATTAAAACTCTATCAGCCATTGCCCGACCGCATTCGCCAGGGTGAAGAAGTAGCTCCTATGCAGAAGATGTTGGCGTTCTTGGGTATTTCTTCGGCTCATGCCTCAATACATGATCCTCGTGGTTGTAACCGTAGAGTTGCTTGTAGACAGGCACGTGAAAGTGGTGTTCTGCTGACTAATGAAGATACTTGGGGCTCGGTTAGAGAAGTTATAGCAAAAAGGCTGTTGAATGATCAAATTGTTGATGCTGTCAAGAAAACTTCACAATTTATCTTTGAGCTGACGTCTATCAATGATGTCTGGATCATCATACGCTCTCTTTATCATTTGGGTACGGGACAGCTTGATAAGATTGAAGGCTTTGAACTAACCTTCGCTGTGATAGGTGTGGGCGTGACGATCTTTGCCGTGGTCTCGTCAGGTGGCGCTGCATTACTACCTATGAAGGCTGCGTTAACGAGTTTTAAAGGCTTACTGAAAGCCTTCTGGGTTGATATTGGTGGGGCGATGCTTACTAAGGGGTTAGTTAGCTCCGCTAAATATATGTGGACGAATATTAAACTCTTCGTCAATGGGCAGCGTACCTTAGCAAGTGAGAATATGGCTGACTTTGCATTGGCAATGGGTAAGATGATTAATAATGCTTCGCGTTTAATCGGGCCATTCTTCCGTAATGTCCGTAGTGTTGACGACTTAGTCTTTTTTATTAAATTTGCTAAAAAAGATACTTGTTTAAGTGCCCCGGCATTGTCAGGGGATTTGATTTCAGTTGAAACATCAATAGCTAGTAGTTGGAGTTTCTCGTTTTTTCCAAATGCATATGCCGCACCTGACTGTTTCAGTAAGTTGAATGCTTTAGCTAACATTGCCTCCGATACTGTTAAATATGGTGAGTATGCACATGATGTTGAAAAAGCAGTTTTTTCATTGGCTAAAAGTGAAAAGTTAGAAACTATGACTGTGGAAGAGTTTAATGGTTTGGCACAGGTAGCATATCAGCATGTATTAAGAAGGCCGCTAGATAAATTTGCTTCACGGGCGAATAAAGGTGTGAAGTTTTTTGATGAAGATGTACTTAAGAAAGGTCTTAGAGGTATAAATGGGCTAGCTTTAGACAACTTGAACAGACCAGCCACTGCAAAAATTCCAGGATATGAGGGATTTGTTTCTAAGTTTGCCACACTGCAGCGTTATCAAAACGATCCGATAGGAACCTTACATGCCGTCAGAAGCCTTGAAAATCTTGGATTTAACAATGTTCTGGCTTTTGAGCGAAAAATGAAGGATATCTTTCCTGAAATTAATCCTATTAACACTAAAGCTGATGGAACAGGTGTTGATAAATTTAGAAGGGTAGATGCGCATGTTAAGGACGATAAGAATCTTGAGTTTAAAGGTAGCGCTAAGGATTCAGGTAGCTACCGCATGTCTAAATCTGAAGAACTCGAGTTTTTAAATGATGCAATTTATTTTTCACGCGCAGGGCAAGAGTTTGAGTGGCAGATCGCAAGACAGCTCGATATTAAGGGGGCTGAAAATAGAATGAAGGAACTGTTAGGTGATGGAGATATACCTGACGGTCTTGATGATAGACTATATGCTTATGTTAAAGAGTTGCGCAAGAATGATGAGGTGGCAGCTGATGCTATGGAAATAGAGCTAGCGAAGCTGTATAAAAAGTTGAGTAACGGTGAAATCATAAGGCAGGCCGAGTATGTCGATTAATATTGAGGAAATAAACGGGATAGTTAATTACGTATCTCGAAGTAAGATTTTTGTTAATATTGAAAGTGACGGGGTCTTGAGTCAGCTTGGCGTTAAAGATTTAGTATCTAGATTAAAAGTGGGCGTGAATTTTGAGGTGGCATTTATTTATGCGTGTGATAAATGTGCTATATATCAGGCCGTTGGGCGTGGAGCTCGAGAGTTGTACTCTTGGGATTTTGAAAGTAATGTGATTTCGCATATATGCAAGTTTGATGGCGATTTATCTTTTGTTGATAGAATTGATGACTATCTAATCTTGAAGTCAAATAAAAAATATTTGGTCAAGCTGGGATTGGCCGACTTGGAAGTAGAGTTATACAGGGACGGAAAGGTGTTCGGCAAAGTTTTGCCTTTCCAAGAGGGTTTGGTGTTTTTTAATCCTATAAGTGAAGAAATTGGTCTGGTGAATTTAGAGGGCGAATCCTTAATTTCGTTGCCGATATTAGATCTGCTGCCTGGAGAGAGCATTCTTAAGTTGTCCCATCAGGATTTTTTTACTTTTGAAGATTGGGTCATTTTAGGTGGAGTTAATGGGCCACTATTCTGTATTGATGTTCTAACCCGCACGTTGCTTTGGAGGGTAGATTACTGTTTGGGTAAGAGGTGGACCTTAGATGCTGAAGGTAAAATTTATTCAGTTTACAACGGCAATCTAAAAATTATAGAAGTCAAAACTGGTGATGTGTTACTGGACAGGCTTATTAATGCTGATTGGG
This sequence comes from Microbulbifer maximicatervae (SeqCode), assembly GCF_052467825.1. Lineage (NCBI taxonomy): Bacteria > Pseudomonadati > Pseudomonadota > Gammaproteobacteria > Cellvibrionales > Microbulbiferaceae > Microbulbifer > Microbulbifer maximicatervae (SeqCode). Next base: position 4,566,444 of record NZ_CP174327.1, on the reverse strand, counting down.
TGCAAGCCAAAAAAGATACGCTTAACTTATTTCAGGTAAGTGTATCTAAAACACATCTCTGGTGCGGTTTTCTGGGGCGTGGTTTATGTGCGATCAATCTTAAGACGGCCGAAGTCGATTGGCATGAGTTCGATGGCAGAACCTGCAACCGAAATCCAATTATCAAAAATAATCGAATCTATGTACAAATAATGGGTGGAGGTATTGGGCTGGATAATGAGGGCACTAAAGAGTATGTTCTAGAAGGTGAAGGCGGTTATATAGAGAATTCTGATAACGAATTTATAGTATTCTAACGAGCACAATTCCCATTATTCCGCACTAGCCATTGGAGTAGGACAGCCAGTGCGCCGAGATAAATCGGCAAAAGATTGGAGGTGAAAGCCCTCTACCCGGTAAGGTTTAGCAAACCGCTGGGGCTCCGAGTATAAATTCTGGACACCCATAGATTAAGGAAAGTGTCATAATAAGTGCAGTGAACGCACTTATGCTTGGAATACTTGAAGAGTGTGAGTTTGTTGAATAGGTCAAAGGAGGGTAGGTTGGCCCCGAAACCCCTGAAAGTGTTAATCGTATGTGCTAACGCACCACCCGCAAGGTGTCGTCTGACAATAACTGATGCTGGTGATCAATAGTTAGTAGTACTAGTTTAACCTGCCCCGCAAGTTGCTCGATGTGAATCCCTCCAAAGTATCGGCTATCATGGCTGGCACCTTGATTATCGCCTAATACATACCATAAACCCTCGTGCTGCAGCTTGCCATCTGGCCATAGGGCTACACGTTTGACAAGCCTGAGACTTTTATTTCCCCTTTGAAATACCACCACATCATCGGGTTGGGGTGCTCTGTCCTGATATATCCAGGTATCCAATACAATGAACTGCCCCGGTTTTAGTGTTGGGTACATGGACATGCTCGGTACATAGTTTATATGTATACCCAGCCAGAGATCTTTGTAAAGAAATCCCGCAGTAAGACCGAGTAGGCAAGCGAATGTGAATATACTAGTGTGCAAAAACTGGCGAATAAGCCTATTTGAAGGGGAGGTGGGTATACTGAGACACAAGCCAGTAGAAGCTAAATAGACCAGTCCTGCCAGAGTAAGACATATTACAATCCCAATGGGTTCAAAGACCCATCGAGACCAGAAATCAATTTAGGATGAAATCAATTTAGGACACCCATTAATCAATTTAGGAAGAAATTAATTTAGGACACCCATAGATTGGAGAAAGGCGTTAACAGTGTTGCTAGCGCTAGCCCCAGTATCTGTTTCTTTCTGTTTGCTAGTTAAGTTGAGATGAAGTGCTGAAGATCAATGCTGGCCTTAGAAAAACTGCGGTTATGGGTAAGCATGGAAAACAGTATCGAGAGAATCGGAGGGGGCTAGCAGGGTGTTGCAGAAAGATATGATAATCAATTTAGGACACCCATAGATTGGAGAAAGGCGTTAACAGAGTTGCTAGCGCTAGCCCCAGTATCTGTTTCTTTCTGTTTGCTAGTTAAGTTGAGATGAAGTGCTGAAGATCAATGCTGGCCTTAGAAAAACTGCGGTTATGGGTAAGCATGGAAAACAGTATCGAGAGAATCGGAGGGGATTAGCAGGGTGTTGCAGAAAGATATCGTCGACAATCATTTATGCCGTGTACCCAGCGTTTATTCAGCTGATTGCAAGCGCTTCGTACGGCCTCAGCAGACCCTACCAAACCTTTAAAGCGGCTTTCAAAGTTTCGATTGAGATAAAGCCAGTGTTCAGATGAAATTCCCAGCCGTTCGAGGATAGGTGGGATATTTTCGGCAATAACTCCGCGCTTTCTGGGGTCTAGATGCCGGCCACTCCAGTCCACTAACTCCAAATAGTGCTCTAACTGAAAGGGCAGCCCCTTCGGCATATTTTGACGCTCGTCACCCACAAGCGGCAGCAAACTTTTGGGCTGCTCACCTGAGATTGCTACACGAATACGTCGTTGGATAGAGGTGTAATCAGAGTTCTCAGGCGTTTTGGCGATATTAGCACGGATAGGGTTGAGGTCTACATAGGCCATACAAGCGGCGAGGGCTCTTTCGTCCAGCAAAGCCTGGGACTTAAACCGACCCTCCCAAAAGTGGCCTGTACACTTGTCTTCAGCATTGGCCTGGCGAGCGATAGACTCATTTAAACAGCGCATAAACCAGCTGATATCCGTTAAGCGTTCTCGCCATATCGAAGCGACATCTTCTAGTGCCTTAAGCTCGCAGCGATCAAGAGTATCGCCTCTAAGATAGCGCTGAGCCAAATTAGAGGCTTTGAATAGTTTTTGCCAGCGATCAATCACTTCTAAAAGTGACCACTTATCAGCAGATTTCTTGTCAATGTAGAGAACCACATGGTAGTGATTGCTCATTACGGCATAGGCAGCAATATCAAGGGCAAAAACCTCAGCCAAATTAAGCATACGGTTTTCAATCCACTCACGCCGATGCTCATAGTCTTTCCCGGATTCAGTATCCCGACCGCAAAGGAATGCTCGCCGTACACAGCGGGATACGCAGTGATAATAGGGTGTTGCGTCAAGAGATATCTGGCTGCTCCGCGGTAGAGTCATTGGTTGTGTATGTGTTTGCTGGATGAATGTCCAGTATTTTGTAGGTTTACACTCTTTTGCCAATGGTGTTGGCGGTTTATACTTCTTCTTTAATGGATGTCCAGAATTTGTTTACTGATCTTTTTGCCGCGCTGGATGGTAAGGGCCCTGATGGGCAAAAGTTTGTTGAGATATATGAGTATAAAAATATTATTAAAGCGGAGGGGTAGGAGTGAAGATATATAGTTTCTGTGAGCCGGCTTTTGTCCACTGTCACCCAAGCTCAATTGACCCCCTGTATGTTTTGGCGGGCGAGGGTGGAAGTTTTAAGTTGATCGATGGGAAAGTAATTTATGAGGGATATTTGAGTGATTATACGTGCTTGAATTTCTATCTGATCCATGGAGAGGTGTATAGAAAGTATTTAAGGTTTGATGAAGTCATATTTTCAAATGATTCTGGGAAAAGGTTAGATTTGCCACAGGAGTTTTTGGATGTAGTTCGCCCCTATGACCCTTTTGTTGGTGAGGAGAGTAAATTTTTAGCAACTATCTTGAATTACCCGGAAAAGTTTAGAAATAGTTTAGGTCTTTTTGATGTTTGCTCTAAGACTTTTGTTTCAAAGGAAATGCGTTCTATTTCTAGTGTTTTGATCAATGGGTTTGCATATGGCTTTGATGCTGAGGAAAAGTATTTCTTTAAGTGTGATTCTGCTTTGCAAAAGGTCTGGGCTTATAGCCCGAGTTTTGCATCTAAGAAGGCCAAGACTCCATTACTAATTGACAACATAATCATCACTTTCATAGGGCCTGAGGTCGAGTCTCGCCAGCTGGTTAAAGGTCGTAGTCATTGTGTTTTCGGTGGTGGTGTGTTGGTTGGGCTAAACGATGAAGATGGCAGCTTGATATGGAAGTATGAAGTATCCAATGCGGTGGACAGCTATCAATTATTTGGCGGTGTGCTTTATGTAGTATCGTTAAATGAGATCTTATTGATTAACACTGCTAATGGGGAACTGATCAATAGTATTGATACAGAAACCTCAGTACCTGTTGATCGTTTCTTTGGTCCATCCCTTTACATAGACAACTCTACTATTTATTACAGTCATTATGACGATGGTGTGATTCTGGTTTTCGATAGAGGAAGTTTAGCCTTACTGCGTCGTATAGAAATGCCCTCTGGTTATCATGTTCGAGGCCATGACTTCCATGATAGAGCCTCAGGTAAGCAGTATTTTTCTCTGGTTACTCACACACAGTATGTCGCTCAAGGCCCAGTATTGGAAGTTGACCCTCAACATTTAGATGAGGTGCTGGAGTTTGAATCGAAGCCTGACATGGATATCAAGTTAGACTACTCGCCAGATAATGCCGCTGAGAAAGAACTTGTTATCAGGATTACCTGCGACAGTCTGGATGACGCTCTACGTTTTGGTGAAATCTATACTCGTGATGAAGCCCAGCGTTATAGTTTCAACTATATGGAGATGAGGTTTCAGGATAGGCCCTTTACTCCTGAGCCGAGTTTTAATGGCATTATCCGATTTCAATATTCAGGCTGTAGCCAATCGAAGGAGTTGGTTGAAGAGCATCTGAGCGTTATGGAAAAACGTTTTTCAAAATGGGCTGAAGATAGAGGTTTTTATTCGTGTACGGATAAAAATCAGCTGACTCAACTTAAAGCAGAGTATGTTGCTTAGCATAGATTAGGGGTATCCACAGATTAAGAAAGATATCAAAATAAGTGCAATGAAAGTGCTTATGCCAGAGGTGTTTGAGGAGTGTGAGTTTGTAGAATAGATCAAAACTGTGTGAGCCAAGGTCAAAGCAGGGGGAGGTTGGTCCCGCCCCCCCAGAAAGAGTTAATCTTGTACGCTAACGCACCACCTGCAAGGTGTCGCCTGACAATAACTGATGCTGGTGATCAATGGTGAGTAGTACTAGTTTAACCTGCCCCGCAAGCTGCTCGGTGTGAATCCCTCCAAAGTATCGGCTATCATGGCTGGCACCTTGATTATCGCCTAATACATACCATAAACCCTCGTGCTGCAGCTTGCCATCTGGCCATAGGGCTACACGTTTGACAAGCCTGAGACCTTTATTTCCCCTTTGAAATACCACCACGTCATCTGGTTGGGGTGCTCTGTCCTGATATATCCAGGTATCCAATACAATGAACTGCCCCGGTTTTAGTGTTGGGTACATGGACATGCTCGGTACATAGTTTATATGTATACCCAGCCAACGATCTTTGTAAAGAAATCCCGCAGTGAGACCGAGTAGGCAAGCGAATGTGAATATACTAGTGTGCAAAAACTGGCGAATAGGCCTATTTGAAGGGGAGGTGGGTATACTGAGACACAAGCCAGTAGAAGCTAAATAGACCAGTCCCGCCAGAGTAAGACATATTACAATTCCAGTGGGTTCAAAGGCCCATCGAGACCAGCATAGAGTAACGATTAGAGTAATGAGCGCAGCTTGGGTAAATAGTGCTGCTTGCCAACGCCCGATCAGCATTAGGCCTGCACCAGGAACAATCACATTAAGAAGTACTGCAAATAATTGTAGAGAGCGAACTCGTAAAAGCCCTTTTAACATGCTTGAATCTTTACCTGTTTAATGGAGAGGGAGTACTGGGGCGTATTGCTTTCTAGTGAGCGCTTAGTTACACGACTAGTGTAACATTTTGATAGAGTTGAGGTCGATATAGGCCATGTAGGCAGCGAGAGCGCCTTGATCCAGCTTAAATCGACCTTTTCAAAAGCGACCTGTGCACTTGTCTTCAGTGTTAGCTTGGCGAGCGGCAGGCTTATTTAAGCAGCGCATAAACCAGCTGATATCCGTTAAGCGTTCTCGCCATATTAAAGCGACATTTTTTAGTGCCGTAAGCTCGCAGGGATCAAGAGCATCACCGTTTAGATAGCGTTGGGCCAAATTAGAGGCTTTGAATATTTTTTGTCAATATAGAGTACCATATGGAAGTGATTGCTCATTACGGCATAGGTGGCAATATCCAGGGAAAAAACTTCAGCCAACTTATGTATACGGTTTTCAATCCACTCACGCCGATAATCATAATCTTTTCCAGATACACTATCCCGGCCGCAAAGGAATGTTCGTCGTACACAGCGGGGTACGCAGTGGTAATAGGTTGTTTCATCAAGAGATATCTGGGTGCTTCGCGGTAGAGTCATCGGCTGTGCGAGTATTAGTGTTTTGCAGATTTGTGCACCTTTACCAATAATGTTGGCGATCTATACGTTATGCTTGAAGAGTGCCTGGTAACTTGATGCTTAAATAATTATTTCTTGTTGTGTAGAACAATGAATACTGCCACCACCAGAGGCAATTCCATCAACTGCTATTTGCTCAATATTATGATTTGGAAAGGCGCCTTGTAAAATAGCTCTGGCTTTCGCGTCTGCGTTTTTATCACCAAATTTTTGAGAGATTATTGCACCGTTACAAATATAGTAACCAATATAGCCTGCGGCAAAGTCTCTAGTGCCAAATCTTTCGTTAATAATTTCTGGCGTATCCAAAATGTGTAGTTTAAGTGGGTTTTCATCTGCGTCGACACTATTGCTTAATGTTTTGATGTTTTCACGAGTAACCCAATAGTCATAGGAGGATTGATAATTATCTCGGCTAACTATCACTTCACCTGGCTTAATAAAGCGTGCATAAAAATCGGTATGGCCATCTGTGATATCCTTGCCCTTAATACCTTTGAGCCAAATAATCTTCCGTAAACCGAGTAGTACCTTGAGTTCCTCCTCAATATCAGACTTTGACCATCCTGGATTGCGATTCTCATTGAGAATACAGCTCTCAGTCATTATGGCGGTGCCATTGCCGTCGACCTCAAAGCATCCACCCTCCAGTACGATATTTGCTCTCTCATGGATTGCTCCAGATCGATTAGCGATATACTTGGCGACTTGCTTGTCTAGTGAGTGCTCCTGTTTGTTGCCCCAACCATTGAAATTAAAGTTTAAAGCGACTTTTTCTCCATGGCTGGATCTTACAAAGATGGGGGCAGTGTCACGGAGCCACAAGTCATCGATTTCAAAAGTGTGTAGCTCAATTTCATAATTTGAACTATCTAAATCCAGTAGTGTTTTCGCTTCATGTAAGTCCTTTCTGCTCACCAGGATAGATACAGGCTCATAATTGGCAATTGTATTTGCAATTAATGCCAGATTTCTTTTCACCTCAGGAATTTGCTTGTGTGACCAAATGTAATTGTTTGCAACAAAAGCCATCCATGTTTTTTTGTGTTGGCCACTTTCATCAGGCATGTGAAGCGAGCTATAGGCTAAGCTCTGTGTGGCTAATGTTTTTTTTGCGAATAAGGAGCTGCCGAACAAAAGGGAACTCATCTTAATGAATAGTCGTCGGTCAATCATGGTGGCTTGCTGCTATTTTGAATAGTTGCTTTTCTGAGGTTGATGGGGTCCAAGTCTAATGTCATTTTGCATTTAAGGCTATAAGTTAATGTGAAGTTTGCAGTCTATTTTCTATATAAAAATTATATTAAAATATATTTTCTTTTTAAGTGGGATTGACGTATGTTTGGAGAGGGTTTGTCCTGTTTGAGTGCGTTCTAGAGAGTCTTACTCTATCTGGTTGTTTAAAAGTATAATTAACTAATATTATATTAAATAATTTATTTATATTAAGGGCACCCGGTTAGTGTTGGGCGATATGATCTGCAGGGAGATTGTTGGGGGAGGCTTTACTGGCTAAGGCTCCAGCGACCCGTGCACTTGTCTTCAGCATTAGCTTGGTAAGCGATAGGCTCGTTTAAACAGCGCATGAACCGGCTGACACCTGTTAAGCGTTCTCGCCATATCGAAGCGACATGATCTAGTGTCTTAAGCTTGTAGCGTTCAATACTATGGCCGTTTATATAGCGCCGGGCCAAATTAGAAGCCTTGAATATTTTTGCCAGCGATCAATCACCTCGAAAAGAGACAACTTATCGGCAGAGTTTTGTCAATGTAGAGTGCCACATGGTAGTGGTTGCTCATTACTGCATAGGTGGCAAGATCCAGGGCAAAAACCTTAGCCAAACTATGTATACGATTTTCAATCCACTTGCGTCGATGCTCGAAATCTTTCCTGGATACACTATCCCGACCACAGAGGAATGCTCGCTGTATATAGCGGGATAGGCAGTGGTAATAAGGCGTTGCGCCAAGAGATATTTGGGTGCTTCGCGGTAGAGATATCGACTGCAAACGCATTGATATGGGGGAATATCCAGTATTTTGTGGACTTGCGCTCTTTTGTCAATGGTGTTGGCGGTTTATACTTTATGTTTGATGGGTGTCCCAAAATGTTGTTTGCCACTGCAGTTTTGATGCCGTTCAAGGGGTGCTCGAAGACGTAGGCTCTGAATTAATATAAGAAGCATCTGAAGAATTTATCTTAGAAGGCTAAAATGTTCGAGAATTACCAGTTTAAAACCGAAAGAAATGCTCAGTGGGAAAGAATTGAGGTCTCTGAGCGGGAAGATGGAAGAGCGGAAGTTTATAATCAAAAAGATAAGGCGTTTTTCTATAACGGATTTGATGAAACTGATTGGCGTAAAGTTGAGCCTCATCATGTTGGCAACCTTGCGCTGTATCCAAAGAAGACGATTGCCGGCTGGAAAGACTACTTTAGTTATTTTAAAGACAAGCCATTAAAGCCTTACCAGGTTACTGACTTGCAACAAGCTTTATTGGAGGGGAGGGTTGGGGAGTATGCTCACCCTCAAGATGATGCCTATTATGTTTGGAATTTTTGGGGTGATACTTGGCTCCCAGATTCAATTATAGACATAGAGATCCCGATAAAAGAACCGATAGTCCCGCTTGACGCAAGCTTTGCCTATAGTTGTGCTATGCGAAACCTTACGAGCTGGTTAAAAGATACGGGCAATAACAGTGTTGGAAGCTATTTAGAATATCTACCGCGTTTTATGGATGCCATGCCGCCATTATTGGACGCCCGGTTATTTGATTTCAAGAATTATAAGATCAGGCAGACACTATCCCCTGAGTTGCCAGTGCGTATTGGGCCGGCTAAATCCCGTATGAAACAATTAATCCGGAATGCCCATGGTCTGATAGATCCGGCCGATAAAAAACGTGATTATAAAGTGACAGTGGCTAAAAACTTTTTTGACGTATTTGATGCTCATAGTGACAAGCTGGGTGAAGATTTCCCGCGCTTTATCGCCGAAGCCTTGGAAGAAGAGTAGGGGGTTAGGTTGTGGAAGCTGATGGAACGCTGTTAATACTGAATCCTAAAGTGGTTTTACCCAAGCTATTGGTAACTTTCAATTGTATTAGCTGGTTAGCGCTGACCGAGCTTTATCAATTAGCGGGGTTTAAAGAACCGTTAGAAGAATTAGACTATTCCCTCCTCGTTAATGAACCGCTGCCTACGCAGGGTGCCGAGGAGGTACTGGGTGGCGTGGTGATTTATAGCCTGTCCGATGCCTGGATGTACTTTGCCAAAAAGCTTGTGGAGCAGGGGAAAGGTATAGAGCTTTTTGGCGTGATTGAGCGGGATGGCGGCAATATTGAATACTATGCCGTGCGAGATGGCCTGCGTTTTGTTGGGGAGTTTAGCCGGGAAGGTGATGATGAAAATACCGCTTTGGCTGAATGGTTAGCTGTATTGCCAAATGACGTGCGGGAGTATTTTTTAACTCAGGTTTTGGTGGGATGTGAAGAAGACTAATGCCAGGTTTTATCGAACGAAGTGATCAGTAGTTTAGCCTGTCTAGGCTTTGATGAAATTGCTGATGTGACCGTTGCAGAGGATTAGATATGTTGATTTCGCCCGATTTGGAATTTACAAAAGACCCTCAATGGATATCTCAGCGCTTAGAGCGTTGGAAGCCCATTGAAGCATTCTTAAAAGAGGACAATCGCCGAGAAAGGGTTTTAAAAATAAAAAATGCTTTTTTAACTGGGGTATGTGAAGATTTTGGGTTGGCCCGTGGAGGATCTATTGTCTTATATTTTCCTCTGCAAGAAGCAGAGGGCTGGGACTTTGCTTTTATGGATGAAAGGGTAAAACCTGAGGCATTTAAGCGGTATTTTTACAATAGTCTAACAAGTGATTATGAAGATTTTTTTTGGGATCAGGAGTCACGGTTAAGATTCTTTGATTATTTTCACCCTAAAAGCTATCAGTCAGTAATTAAAAGCCGGGTTCCTATAGGTCGTAATCAGAAAATTATAGAGTTAAAAATTGATCTATATGATTTATTGGCTAAGCAGTTATCTGGGTTAATCTTATATGTTGAAGATGGTTTTTATACTCCTATCATTGATCGACAAGCTTATTTTTTCTCCTGCATAGATCAAGTGGGTGATGTTGGACCTCATGCGGCAGAGCCGGCACTAAGGTGCGGGAAAATTATAAAGTGTTTATTAAAGGCTAGATTTCAATTGCTTGGCCAAAAGGTGGGTGAAAAAGAAGATAAAAAACTTGAGTTTTTAGATGAGCTGTACAGTCATATTGCTAATAACCCCGTAGACCCTAGTATTAAAAAAATCTGGCAAGAAGTGGTTGCTGAGTATGAGTGACAATCAATTTGCTATTGATATTAATGTCCCACAGGCCCAATTGTCAGACTGGGTAGTTTTAATTCAAGGTTTGTGTGATGGACAGCTGGGCGCTTACCTCGAAGAGCGGTTGGAAGCTCTTAACCCAGACTCCCTGGCTTTGATGGATAAAGTGCTGGACGACTGGTGTAACTATAGTCGTCCTACTTTTTATGAATTTGAACAGCAGGGTAATCGGCTACGCTGTCACGCTGAGGGCCCAACCGGATTTCACCGCGATCTTGAAGTTTTTCGTGAGGCTTTGGTGCTTTGTGGGGCAACAGTTAACGTGGAGGATAAGAGTTTGTTGGAGCTTTAGGGATACACGGTTTGGACACCCCGTGCGCCGAGTTAAATCGGCAAAAGATTGGAGATGGAAGCCCTCTGCCCGGTAAGGTTTAGCAAACCGCTGGGACCCTGAGTCATGGGCGTTGTTTGCAGCACATATGGATTTGAGCCTTAGAGGCAAAGAACTCGCAAATAAGCACTGACCTTATATGGTGATTAGATAAAATCCATTTAGGTGGTCTGCCGGCCAGGTTGTTTCTAGCTTACCTGGCCAAGTGTTGCGAGGGGATTACAAGCAGTTGGTCGGCTTAGGTAAGCCGGCAATTTTACTGGCCACTTTAGCTGGGCTTGGGGGGAAGAGCTGCATCAAGTAAATACTGCGGCCTTTTTCTGCGCCGAGATGCTGGCCAATATATTTCACCAGCGGGCGCATAGCGGGGGAGAGTTCAAATTCGCGGTAGAATTCTTGTAACAGCTCAATAACTTGCCAGTGTTCCTCGGTTAACTCGATGTCTTCAGCCTTGGCTAACTGAAGGGCGGCATCCCGATTCCAGTCGCTAAGGTTGCGCAGGTAACCCTCTTTGTCTAAAGGGATTTCCTGGCCATTGACTACTAGGTTGCTCATTTTTTGTTACCGAAACCAGCTGACTATGGGTTGATGCTCGGTACAGAGCTGTACCCAGCGCGCATCATCGATCATTTCCACTCTATCCATGTTTATTGCAAGTTGCTGTTGGCCACGGGCAGCGGCGTCTGCTTCAAGGCAGAAAATTTGGGTACTTGGCACCGTTTCCAGAGCCTCGTGCCTCAGCGCATAGACACCATCTTCAATAAGCAGGAGCGAGTCACCCTGGGCAAAAGCACCCAAGCATTCCTTAAGGGCGCTGCTGGTATAAGGGGATTTACTGACAATATGCAAAGTCATATCAGAAGCTCAATACAGTGGGATAGGCGCTGATCAGTGAGCCGGTATCTTTAACGGCTTTAGTCTCGGCGCCGGCAACCTGGATCTGCTCCAGGGTGATATTGCGTTCAGCAAGGCTTTTCTCACAAACGAAAAACTGCTCAATGCCAAACATCGGCAGAGCCTGCAAATTGCGTCGCAGGCTTTTCTGGCCGATATCCGCAGGTGATTGCTGGTCCAGCAACTGGAATACCCCATCGCCGAGAAATAGCAGGTCCATGTCCTGTTCCATCGCCGCCGCTGCCAGTACGGCTTCGATACCTTCTCGCGCCAGGGCATTGCCGTAGGGGGCGGTGCGGCATAGGGCCAATGATTTAGTGCTCATGCTCAGCCTCCAAAGGTAATCAGGCGATCGGAATTGGCGACAGCGTCGGTGAGTTGGCCGAGGCCAGCCAGCTCAAAACCCTCTGCCAAGTTGGCGGCGGGTCTTTCCAGACGCTCGGCCTCTCTCTGATTCAGCACGCCGCGACGTTGGGCAGCGGCAATACAAACTACCAGGTCCAATTGGTGCTGGTGGCCCAGTGCCTGCCACTCTGAAGTCAGATCAGTTTCGTCCTGGGGAGGTGCGGCAATGGCATTGCTGTTTTGCACGCCGTCGCAGTAGAAAAACACTCGATAAATTTCGTGGCCTTGCTTTAGGAGGGCTTTGGCAAACCGGAGTGCACTGGATGAAGACTGGGTGCTGTGGGGGGCTGAGTAGATGGCTAGGGAAAACTTCATAGGGGGCCAAATAGTAAAATGCCCCGCGGTGCGGGGCATTGTGACTTGCTCAACAAGGCTGTTGCTTAGTCGTCTGAAGCAAATCCAAAGATATGCAGCAGGCTGGTGAACAGGTTGAGGATATTCAGGTACAGGGAGGCAGTCGCCATCAGGTAGTTGGTCTCGCCACCATTGATGATTTGGCTGGTGTTGTAGAGAATGAAACCAGACATCAGTAGGGCGATTACGCCGCTCAGGGCAACACTAAACAGCGGCATGTGGATGCCGAAGAAGCCAGCGATGACTACACCCAGGATACATACCAGTACCGCGATCAGGCCAACAGCCAGGAAACCGCCCATAAAGCTGAAGTCTTTGCGGGTAGTCAACACATAGGCAGACAGTGCAAAGAAGATCACTGCAGTGGTGCCCAGGGCTTGCATAATGATCTGACCGCCGCCAGGAATGCTTAAGTAGTGGTTAAGCATTGGGCCAAGTGAGGCGCCTAGCAGGCCAGTAAATGCGAATACAACACCAACGCCTGCGGCGGAATTTGCTGTGCGCGGTAATACGAACCAGATGAGGGCCAGGGCTCCCAGGGAGCAGACCAGGCTCATGCCACGACCCATGCCAATAGACATGGAAATACCGGCGGTAATGGCACTGAAGAGAACGGTCATTGCCAGTAGGGCATAGGTATTGCGCAACACCTTCGCCGATTCCGAGCGATCCAGTGCGCGGGTTTGAGTATAAGCTTGCGGTTGCATTTAGCGACTCCTGCTATTAAGTGATAGAAGAATCATATAGCTCGCAGTGGGGACCTTCAAGTCGGGAAAACCCTTTTAGCGTCCGTCTGCCAGTCTCTATGAATTCACAAAAACCCTATATTTTTAAAGGATTTATTCAAATATTCTCCGCTTATTGTGGGGGCTGTGGGGCATTTTTCAAGTGTTATCGCTCGGGTTGGAGGGTGCGAAGAGTGTGGGGCTCGATAAACCGAGATCGATTACTTTCCACCCTTGATGGGTAGGTCGATATCCACGATCAATGGCAGGTGATCTGAGGCTTGGCGGGTCAGCGATGTCCTGGGCACCCGTACCCGTTTCACATTGAGTCCCGCACTTAGGAACATGTGATCGATACGGACCTTGAGGAAGGTCCCTTTGGGGTTGTGGCGGGGCGCCTGTTCCTGGGCATCCCTGAGATAGCCTCCGAGTCGCTTGCACTCGGCAGAGTTGGGTAGCGCGTTGAAGTCCCCCAGCAGCACTCGCTCTCCGGTGCAGCGGGGATTGCTAAGCCATTCGGGGCCGAGAAGGGCATCTACCTGACGCAGCCGCTCTGCACGGGATAGCCCCAGGTGGGTGTTGATAATCTGGATAGGTTTGCCATTGGCCTCGATTTCCACCCAAACTGCTCCACGCGGTTCGTCTGCAGCGGGGTTAAAAAGTCCCCCTTTGCCGGAGGGAGGGCCGGGCAAAATCCCTTTCTTGATGAGCCGGGCCGGGAGATGGGTGAGGATCGCATCACCGTAGCGCTCCTCTTTCATATTTATGGTGGGCTGGAAGTGCAGGTCCATTGCCAGCAGGCGAGCAAGTCTTTCGGCCTGGTCGAGGCCTCCGGTGCGTTTGCGCATGACATCCAGTTCTTGTAATGCCACCACATCCGGGCGATAGCGGGCAATTACCCGGGCAATTCGCTGCGGGGAGAGCTTGCCATCCAGCCCTCGGCAACTGTGCACGTTGTAGGTCATGATGCGCAAAACAGTTTTTGGCATCCTGTGGTTATCTACCTTCATGGGGCGGGCGCCACGGAGGTAGGCGCGGGCTGTGGAGCGCAGGTCCTGCGGGCGCCAATAGCCCCGACTGGGATCTGGGGGCTGGATATCCTCTGGCATCAGGGCGAAGGCATGGGTTTCATTGGGGCCAGAGCCGCCGTGACTGCCATTCTCCATGGCGAAAGTCATGGGTTGCCGCATACCGGCACACCAGCCGTACATCATAAAGTCGCCAGAGTCCGGGTGCCGGCACAGGCTGGCCATATCCTCTGAGGCTTCAACCGGGTAGGGATGTTCGTCCCCCATCAATTTGCGGCCGTCTTCAGGAAGCTTGATGGGGCCATCTTTCCACCACCCATGCACTGGTGAGGAAGCGGGGGAGGATGGGTCTTCCAGATAGAGTACTAGGGGCACTTTGGCTTGCTCCACCATTCTTTTGGCGGCATCTGCCCGGCTGGTACCGTTCAGATCAATGTTGTACAGCATCGCGATTGGGCCCAGGGCCGCTATGGCAGTAGGCGTTCTATCGCCCTCTTGCGTGGATTCCTCCTCGATGCTGCTTTTGTCCATCCATTCACTGCCGAACAGTCGAGCTCGCTCGAAACGGACTTTTTTGGGGATAGTGGTAGATTTGATCTGCGGCGCTGAAGGTAAATTGGATAGAGCTTCCGAAAGGGCATCGCCAAGACTGCGCCCATTGACCTCTTCATAGGCCACTGTTTGTTCCTGCCCGTGGTCTGAAAAAATCCATACGTCGTAGTGCCGTCGCTCAGAGCTGTGAGCGGCCTTCCAGATTTTGGCTATCGCACTGTCTATCCCCTTCAATACCCAGTGGGCAAAGGCCGATTGCGGCCCACGCCGGTGGGACTGCTCATCGTAACCGAGCAGGTTGATATAAATAACCGGCAGGCCGCGGGTGATATCAACTTTCACCCCCATGGTGCACAGCTCTCTAGTGAGAATGGTGATGGCGACCCGTGTGGGAATAAACATCAATTCCTTAATCAGGTTTTGGCCACCGATTATCCCGCGTACGCAGTCGACTAGAGATAAAACCAGCTCGATCAAAATTAACGCGGTAGTGCGAACAAGGCTCCAAATATTGGTGACAATCAGAATGGCGATTGCCATGGGGCTGGCTTCGCGCAGTGCCGGGCCCCATCCCTGGTCGGCGGGGCAGAAGTGCGCTTCACCGGTTTTTGTTCCGGCTTTAAATAGGCTGAGATAACAGCTGCCCCCACGCAACAGTGGATCGCGGTGTTGAGTCTTAATTCTTTTTTCGACCAGGGCGGCAACCTCAGGATCGTACATCCGTCCGAGTTTTTGCGTTTCGTGGACGAGGAAGCCAAATGCAGGTACGGCCTGGCGCACTCCATAAAAAAGTTCGGCCTGTACTGCAGGAGTTGTCGATGGGACTCCCGGATACATATGCTCCAGGCGATAGTGCTCTTTTCTGATTAGCCGCTTCAGAAATGGCATTCGCCCTCGGGCCAGTGCTTTGAGAAGTTCGGGGTAGGCCAGTCCGTCAATCTGGATCAAAATTAGCCCCGGAGCATGGGGGCTATTTGGGTTGGTGGATAGTCCGAGCAAGCGAGTAATCCACTCGCTGCGACTGAGTCGGCGGCGCCAGCGTCTGATTGATAGTCCGATACGGCTTAACATAATTTCTGGACTAACGCTTGGGTGGTTGATTCAAGGCTGCGCCTGCGGCTTCTGTGAAGCCCTCGAAAATCTCCCACTGTATGGTGATTAATTTTCCAGTGCGTATACATCGCGCATAAATAGAGTTATCAAGCGGCCAGTTGTAGTGCACGAGGGGTTGATAGAGATCCAGTGCTCGCTGGGCACAGCTATTCATGGAAAAATCCTGGGCCGTTATTCTGGCTTCCTTAATCATCTGCTGGCGGTGGTCGTTAGACAGGTTGTGGAACCAGCGTATCGCCGCCACAAAATCATTCAGCGATTCTTTGGTTACCAGGCAGCCGTTAATACCTTGCTTCAATATATCTCTCGATCCATTGGCTTCCAGGGCGATCACGGGAACTCCAGAGGCCATCGCCTCAGACAGCACTAGACCTTGGGTTTCAGTAGTGGAAGTAAATAGGAAGGTGTCCATCGCGCTATAGACATCCCGGCGGGCATCACCAATGACTTTCCCTGGCATATGTACACGTTGCATTAATTTTTTGTCGGTAAAAAACTGCTGGAGCTGATCTTCCAATGGGCCGCTGCCAGCGAGAAGAAAGTGTGCGGATGGATACTCCTGTAAAAATTTGGCGACGGCCTGACAAAGAAAAACCAGGTTTTTTTCCTTCCCGAAGCGGCCCAGATGTCCCAACAAGAATGCTGATGCAGGTATTTTCAGTTTTTTCCTGAGCTTATTTCCTTTTCCATGGGCGTATTGCTCTGGGTGCACTCCCGTAGGGACTTCCGCGATTGGAGTTTGTACCCCTCGCTCCCGGAGAAGTCTCACAATACTCAGGCTTGGGGCTAAGACCAGATTTGCTTTATTGGCAAAGCGGGTGGCAACTTCCATTACAAAGCGTTTGAGCGCTTGTGAATCTCCCATCAAGTTGTGGGTGTAGTGCTCGTACAATGTGTGATGGGTAAAAACGAGCGGTAGCTCGCGCTCTCGCGAAATACGTAGGGCAGTCAGCCCCAGGAGAAAAGGGTGGTGGGCATGGAGGATATCCGGACGGAATTTATCCAGGGCATCATTCAATACGCCTGAGAATGGCAGTGCCATGGAAAAGTCGGTGCCATTAAAATTCTGGATTGAGTGAATTCTCAGAACATGTTCTTCATCGTCAGATTTTTGCGGGAACTCGGGTGCGATAACCAGTACTTTGTGCCCACGTTTGCGATATTCCTCACTAAAAGCGGCGACGGAGTGCGCAACGCCGCCCACGTGAGGTAAGTAGGTGTTGGTGAGCATCACGATATTCACTTGGGGCTCAACTCCACACTCTGTGATTCGTCGGTGATCAGCACTGGCCGGAAGCCGATGGCCTTAATGGCGATAGGTGGGGGCTTACCATGCCAATCGGCAGCCCAAGAGACCGTTGGCGTGGAGCCTGGTTGAATCTCCAGGGTGACCGAGCCAAACCGGGTTGGCGCGGGCCCAAAGCGGATGGGCTGATCTGAGTCAGTACCTTTGAGCCACTCGGGGGGAAGCCCGGAGATGAGAACCAGAGCGTCCTGCTCTTCGCGGACAAAGCAATTGCGTTGCATCGCCACCCACTCAGCCGCTGCCCAGGCGTGCTGTCCATCCCCCATGCATCCGCCGAGAGAATGGGGGTGGATGGCTTCCGGCCATTGCCCTGTTGGCGATGCCAGTTCTGCGACACTGCGCATAAGGTCAATACAGCGGGCATCTCCAGCGCGAAGCAATACCTGGGCAATGTGGAGAGTGAGGTAGGCGTTAATGCCGGAATGGATCATGTCCTGGAAAAACCCGCCGCTCACAAAGCACTTTTCCATCAGGTATTCCGCCAGGTCTACCAACCTCGGGTCCTCTGGTGGGTAGAGTTGCAAGGGATAGCCTGCGGCGATCGACCCTACGGCACCGGCATCCAGGCGCCGGTTTGGTGAGGCTGGCATCGCGGGGCGGCCCAGGCGGTCCTGTGCATCCTGCAAGCTTTGATCAATAGTGCGCTGGAAGTCGCTGGCCGCGGTATTGAAGCGATGGGCGTTGTCATCCATACCTTCGCGCGTGCAAATACTGGCGGCACTCTGCAGACCGGCGACACCCCAGAAATCGTCCCAGTAGTAGCAGTCGTTGGGGCCCAGGTGTTCTGCACTGAATCCCGCTGGTAGCAGCCCCCCACAGGGGCTGCCATCATTCGGCAGGCGCTTGTTGATAATCCATTTGGCACCCCTGACGACAGGCTCGCACCACGGCTGCTTTAAGGGTTTGCCGGTTAATTCACAATAGAGATTGAAGATCCAAAGGGCTTCACCATTGGAGTCCCATTCGCCGTCCTGGGAGTGAAAAAAACCATCCCGTTTTTGCCGGTGGGGAAATTGCTCCAGAGCTCTTTCTGCGCGGTTTGTCAGTCCGGCATAAAGCAGCGATTGAATCATAAATGCCGCGTCCCGAAACCAAAACCGTTTGTAGGTGTAAGGACCCGGGTAGACATCTTTGGGAGAGTGGAGAATAAGGGTGCGTATTGCTGAGTCGTAGAGAAACTGAAACTTTTCGTCGGGAACGGTCAGGGCGCAGTGGCCTTCCAGGACATGTTCCCAGCAAAGGGGAGAGCGCTGTTTACTCTCCTCTGTGACCAGGGGAATAGCAACCTCAATCTTGCGGGATTTTCGGTCTTCGATGCGAAACATAGCGGCAGCGGAGGCCATGCCAATATCGCAGAGCCCCTCGCGATTGCTCTCTTTGTCTCGGAGATGGAGGTAGATATCGCCGCGCTTGTAATTGGATGCCAGGTGTTTGTCTACCGGCTGGCTGAACTCTACGGCGGCCTTGTCTTCAATAAGCCAATTGCGCCCGCTATCGCCCAGGCGAACCTTGTGAACAAAGCTGACGCCTTCAGGGTTGCAGGGTCGCAAGACCACCATTAGCCAGCCGCCTCCCGGGCATTGGGCATTGAGTTCAAGCACACAGCGAGAGTGGCCTTGGAGCAGGCTTGCTGAGGCCCTATTGTGCAACTTAAGGCCCCGACGATGGGATTCGGTAACTATTGCAATATCATCTCCCAGCTCCTGGCGCTGATTGCAGAAGCCGAGGGTGGAAGGCATTAGCTCTTCACCGCTATCACTGATGACCCAGACATCGATAGACCAGCCATCGTAGTGGGGCGTAAGCAGGCCTCGGGGGTCGACAATCGGCAGTTCTTCGCAGTCGGGTATACCTACAGCAGTCCAGTTGCGGTGGCTCAAATTACAGTGGCTAATGGAAAAAGCCCGGGGGATAAACGACTTGTCATAGGGATCGAACTGGCGCTGAATCCAGTAGGGCCACACCCAGTCCAAGTTGTGTTGTATGACTTTACTGTTGATCAGTGCTCGAGCGTGAAATACCGCCCCTGCGCGTAGCAGCTCGATGGGTTCACTCACCTCTGAAGGCTCGGCAAAGCGCTGTAGATGCGCCATCAATGTGAGTGGATCAAGGAAACCGTGAGCGGTGGCAAAGCGGCGTACGAAGAAGCGCCAAGGCAGCCATTTCATCCAAGGCATCAGAGGTCCTCTTCTTTAATAATTCTTTTCAATGCACGACGAGCCATTCGAGTGAGCCCGATTAGTGCGATGACGGCCAGGGCGAATCCGGCAATATAAAATCCCCACTGAACCGGAGTGCGTTCCTCAACCTTGCCCAGGGAGGTGAGATCTGCTGCGATGGAGCCGATATAAACGTTGTGCAAGGTAAGGGGGATAATTCCCAGGGCATTTCCGATTACAAAGTCACGCAGTCGAACTGGAGTCAGTCCAAAGAAGTAGTTCGACAACTTGAAGGGAAATAGGGGAACCAGTCGGGTCAACATAATCATTTGCCAGCCCTCGCGACGAATCACTTCGCCAACAGTCGCGGGCTTGATATGAGACATAACCCACCGAGAGGGCTTCTCGCCGAGAAGGTAGCGGGCGATAAGAAATGCGAGGGTTGCCCCAAGTACGGTGCCGGCAATAACCAGTAGAGTTCCTTTTATAACGCCAAATACAAACCCCGCCCCCATGGTAAAAATTACGCCAGGGAGTAAAAAGACGATTGCTGCGGCCACAATTAAGATAAATAGCAAACTTGTCTGCCAGCCCTGCTCATTGAGCCACTGCATCAGCTCAATAATCTGATCATCCAGGTCAAAATAAACCAATAAGCTCAACACCCCAGCCACGGCGATAGTGCAAACCGCGAGAATCAATAGAGGAATAAACTTCACCGCCATAGGGTTTTCCACGGAACCAAAGAAATACGGTTTTGATTGCCGCCATTAACTAGCCTAGCTAAAGGATCGCGACAGGTGCTGCTTCTTTATGGCGTCTACACAGTTTCTGTTCGGAAAACTGATGGGTGGGGGTTATCCGCTCTAAGAGGTGCTGGTGTTTTCGAAAATGAATCTCTAGTCGCGAGTCGGTGGAATATAAATTCATTAAGTTATTAAAAATATGAATATTATCCAAGGGGATAAATAGGAATCCGCCAGTCTGGGGCCAGCAGTCCGGCCAGTGGCTGTCAACAGATATACTTACTCGATCCTAAATTTATTTGCGCAGTGAGCAGATTTAAATTGTTGCTGGAAATAGAGGTGGCCGTTGTTCGAGTGCGCGCTCGCAATACTGCTGACTGGCGGCGGAGCCTGGAGCTATGCCAGCGAGCCTGTTTTGACCCTGGAAGATGCCGTCGATTTGGCAGTGACAGCTAATTTACGGGTTCAGGCGGCTGCGCTTGAAGTTAATGAGGTTTGGGATGACGTCGAGGCATTAAAAACAAAGCGCTATCCCCGGCTGGAAATGAATGCAGGGATAATCGATAACTTAACACGCCAGAGGTACACCTTTGATCGTGGCGTTTTTGTGCAGAATTCTCCGATAGGCCCTATCCCTCCTAGGGATATAGAGATCACATCAGAGGAAGGTGTGACCAAGACCTTCTCTGTCAGCGCGACCCAACCTATCACACAGCTATACACAATAGAGCTAGAGATTTGTGAGGGCTACGTTGTCACTGAAATGGCGGAGGAAAAGGTTCGCTTGGTGCAGCAGGATATAGGCTACCTCACCAAGATCCAGTATTTTGAAATTGGCAGAATCCTTGGTGATTTACAGGCCGTGGATGAAGCCATTATCTTCCTGACTTCTTTGAGTGAACTTGTAGGGAATTATGTTGCACAACAAGTTGCCCTCGAGTATGAACTTTTGGATGTGCGAGCACGCCTGGCCCAGCGCAGGCTGGAGCGCCAGCGCCTTATCGATGAGATGGCGACAGCGAAGGAGCGTCTCAATGCGTTGATGGCCCGGGATGTTGAAACGCCCTTCAATATTCAGAGTCTACCAAACCCACATCATTTAGCGTTCGATGTCGAAACCTCTTTAGGACTTGCCTTTGAGCAGCGTCCAGATCTCGCTGAATCAGAGCTGTCGATTGAGCGGGCTGAATATAGTTACGATGTGAAGAAGTCCGAGTATATCCCCGAAGTAGATTTGAATATTGAATACCTAAAGCTTTATGACGTCAGTTTAATACCCGATGCTGAAGCTTTCATTGCCCTGGAGATGCGCTGGGAATTTTTTGATTGGGGGCGGAAACGGGATGAACTTTCCAGTCGTGCCAATAAAATTCTCGAAGCGGAAAAAAAGTCTGAAGAGGTTCGAAATCGAATAGAAATAGAGGTTCGTGAAAGCTTGCGTCGCTTGCGCACTTCTCAAGAGTCTGTAGGGGTTGCGCGGGAATTACAAGCCGCTTATCGGGAAAAAGTACGGGTAATGACAAATCGTTACCGCGAACAAGCTGCCGTCCTGAGTGATGTCCTGGAGGCGGAGAAGCAGCTTTTTCGTGCGAATAGCGACTACAATCGAGCGGTACTGTCTGTATGGGGAACACTGGCTGAATATGAACGGTCGGTGGGGGAGGTGTGATAAATGCGTGTTATCAGCCTCTGCATTATCGCTTTATTAGTGGTCGTCGGTGGTTGCCACCGCCAACCACCGGAGAGAAAGCCCACACCGGTGGAAGTTTTTGTTGCCCGCTCGCAAGACGCAGCAGCTGGTTATCCTTACTCCGCAGTCGTCAATCCTTATACGCAAGTTGATGTAGCATTCCGTACAGAGGGCTATGTACGTGTAATACCCTCGCGAAAGGCGCTCGGGCAGACTCGTTTGCTGCAAGGAGGGGATTACGTTAAACGCCATGAAGTATTGGCGAAGATTGATGACGAGCAATATAGAGATCGCGTGGTGGAATCCGCTGCAAATGTGAGTAAAGCAGAAGCAGAGAGGCGTAAAGCTGACCTCAATTACAAACGGGCAACTGCGCTTTTTGCCACTGCCAGTATTACCGCGCCTGATTATGATTCAGCCAGGGAAGAGTATGAAATTGCGCAGGCAGCAGTAGTTGGCAGTAAGGCCCATTTAGACAGGGCAGAGGAAGAGTTACGAGATACAGTACTGCGCTCTCCGCTGACTGGAATTATCCTGCAACGTAACATTGAGGTGGGCACATTGGTTCACTCGCAGTCGGTTGGCTTCGTTGTGGCTGATATTTCCCGTGTTAAGGTTGTATTTTCCGTACCGGACATCGTGTTGAGTTATGCTCCACTGGGCAGTGTGGTGTCATTGCGTACAGAGTCTTTACCAGACCTTACATTCAAGGGCATGATCACTGAAGTTTCGCCCATGGCTGATCCCCGCACCAGAGTTTTCGCAATTACGGTCACTGTTGACAATCCAAAAGCGCAATTACGGGTAGGAATGATTATGTCTTTGGCCCTGGATAAAATACCGATACCTCCAGATAGGGTCGTTATACCTCTCTCATGTTTAGTAGCTCATCCTGGTAAATCTAAAGGATTCGCTGTATTTGTGCTGGAAAGAGACAAGGAATTATTGCGAGCAAAACTAAGAAAAGTGCTCCCGGGGCAAGTGGTTGGCAATGATATTGTAATTATCCAGGGGTTAACAGAGGGCGAGGAGGTTGTATCAACTGGTGCTGCCCAGCTCAGAGATGGGGAAGCTATAATTGTCGTGCCTTGAGGGTTAGGGAATGACAGATCAGGAAGAAAAAAGACAGGCAGAAATTATTGAGGCGGAAAGTCACCACCGTTTCAATACTGCTCGTTTTTTTGTAGACAACCCGAGTATTTCCGCTGCATTGCTGGTCACTATCCTGGTATGGGGGGTGGTTGCTTATCTCTTTATGCCGAAAAGCAAAGATCCAGATATTCCTGTGCGTATTGCTGTAGCAACAACTCATTGGCGTGGACAATCTGCAGTAAGAGTTGAAGAGTTGGTAACTCGGAAAGTTGAAGAGGCGATAGCGCAGAGTGAATATCTTCACGAGCCAGACTCAAGGACCTTTGCAATAAAGTCCCTTACATTAAATGGTGTCTCTATCGTACAAGCGCAGTTGGCACCGAAAACCGATGTTACCAAGGCATTTAATGATCTTAATCTGAAGCTGATTGATGCTCAGCAGCAATTGCCATCTGGAGCTAGCAAAATTTCTCTGAACTCGGAGTTTGGTGATACTGCAGCTATATTACTCAGTGTTGCTAGCCCCCGTGCAGGGCCAACTGAAATTACATTACGTGCGGAGGATATTAGGGAAGGTATTTCAGAGGTTCGAGGGCAAGAGTCAAATAGTAAGGGACGGGTGAGTATTGTTGTTGCCCTTCCTTTGTCTTTAGCAGATACGTACTCTGCTACAGGCCTATGGATTTTTGCTAACTGGCTGGAGGCCCAAGGATACGGAACGAATTTTGAAGTATTAAATGGGGCTGGCTACCTTGGGGTGGATTTTTTATCTGATAAAAGTAACAGTGAAATACTAGCGGCTACCAAGCTCTACCTATCCGATAGGCTAAGTGCCCAGCGCTTTTTTCCCGATGCTTGGGACCCTTTCGTAGTTCGTAATCTAGCCAATACTCGTGACAATTTAATGAAAGTGGCAGGTGCGAAATATAGCTATCGTCAACTTGATGATTTCTCTGATCTTATTGCAGCAAATATAAGAGCCATTCCTGAAGTGAAAAGGGTGTTAAGAACTGGTGTGCTGACTCAGGAAGTGAAACTTCTGTATTCGCAGGAGAGGTTGGCCTCCTATGGGCTGCGACCGGATATGATTGCCCCTGTTCTCAATGCCCGCAATACAACTATTCCCGGCGGCACCATTATTTCGGATGATCTGGGTATCGCGATTATGCCCAGTGGTGAATTTAATAACCATGAAGAAATTGCCAATGTCCCGGTAGCTTTGAGTGATACAGGAACGCCGGTATATTTGCGAGGAATTGTCGATATTATTATGGGGTATCAAGCACCACCGCCCCTGTTAAATTACTACGTAAATAAAGATGAAAATGGAGACTGGCAGCGTAGTCGCAGCATTAACCTCTCTGTGCAGATGCTGGATGGAAAACAAATAGGCGAGCTTGGTCGCAATGTTAGCACAGTCTTGGAAAAGGTTAAGGTTGATTTACCAAAAGACCTTATTATTGAAAGAGTTTCTGATCAGCCGCGTCAAGTGCGAGAGAGTGTAAGCCTCTTTCTAGAAGCTTTGATAGAGGCGATTATTTTAGTTGTGATAATTGCGTTTATCGGGTTTTCAGATTGGAGATCTGCTGTACTGTTAATGATATCTATACCAGTAACACTGACAATGACCTTTGGATTTATGCAGCTGCTGGGGATAGATATTCAACAGGTGTCAATTGCTGCGTTGATAATAGCTCTGGGCCTTTTGGTAGATGATCCAGTAGTGGCGAGTGACGCGATTAAACGACAAATGGCATCCGGTAAACCCTCAATTATTGCTGCTTGGTTGGGCCCAACTTTGCTGGCTAAGGCGATTTTTTTTGCGACATTGACAAATATTGTTGCGTATTTGCCGTTTTTATTGCTAACGGGTAACCAGGGAGATTTTCTACATAGTCTTCCTGTTGTGATGGTTTGTGCTTTGGTTGCATCCCGCATTGTTTCCATGACATTTATCCCTTTTCTTGGGAATACGTTATTACGCCCGCCGGATCAAACGGAGCGCAGTTTGGAGGTGCGGCGGAAAGAGGGGCTTACCGGGCACTACTACCGAACAGCAGATTGGGCTATTAGTAACAGAAAGATTGTTATATTAATTGCTTTAGGCATCCTTGTATTGGGTGTTGTTATAAAAAGCCAGTTGAGGAATGCATTCTTTCCCGCTGATGTTCAGTATTTATTTTATGTTGATATCTGGTTGCAAAATGATGCGAGTATTGATGCAACGGATAATGTAGCAAAGGTCGCAGAGGAAATAATTAGAGAAACTATCGAAGAGTATCAGCGGGAGCATGTAAAAAATAGTGACGGACCCATATTGGAGGGGATTAGCAGCACTTTAGGTGGTGGAGCGCCACGTTTTTGGTACACCTCCAATCCTCAACAAAAGCAATCCAATTATGGGCAGATTATCGTTCGATTAAGTGATAAGTATCTGACACCTATTCTGGTTCCAATTATCCAGGCTGCTCTTTCTGAACGAATTCCTGGAGCGGAGTTAGATGTTCGCCAGCTACAAACAAGTACAGTTGATCACCCTGTTGAGATAAGAGTTTCTGGGCGAGTTGCTGTTGGGTCTTTGGAGGAGGAGAAGGATATAGCACTTCTGCGAGAATATGCTGAAAAAGTTAAAGAGATTATTGAGAAATCTCCCTATGCTCGCGTGGTTCGCGCTGATTGGGCAGGAAAAAGTCTAGTAATGAATATGAATGTGCTAGAAGATCGAGCTGAGATGTCGGGCGTAACCAATGCTGATATCGCTCTGGCATCGTCTTCAGGTTTTACTGGGTCTACAGTGGATACCTTGCGTCAGGGAGATAAGGAAATACCTATTGTTGCTCAGCTTCGATTGGCGGAACGTGGACAGTTGGAGGATGTCAATAATCTATATGTATTCGCATCTGATAGCGATATTCATATTCCATTGCGACAAGTGGCAACCACTTCCATTCTCTTTTCGACAGAGCGAATCTATCGATTGGAGAAGTTTCGAACGATTACGGTATATGCATTTCCATATGCCGGTTTTATTTCATCAGATATTATGGCTAATATTAAAGATGAGTTGAAAGAATTCTCTGAATCGCTTCCTGCGGGATATCAACTGCAAATATCTGGAGATGCGGCCAGTACAAAACATGGATTTTTGCAGTTGCTAATGATTATGGCCGTCTCTTCCAGTGCAATTTTTTTAGCTTTGGTATTTCAATTTAGCAGTTTGATAAAGCCCTTGGTCGTATTTGCCACTGTGCCATTGGGTATGGTTGGTGCTTTGATGGCCCTATATATATCCGGCCAGCCATTTGGTTTTATGGCGTTTTTAGGAATAGTGAGCCTAATAGGAGTCATTGTCAGCCATATTATTGTTCTGTTTGATTTTATTGAGATGCGTCATGCTGCAGGAGATTCGCTTCGTCAGGCATTACTTGACGCAGGTATTCTTAGGCTACGACCCATTTTAATCACTATTGCGGCGACTACCTGCGCCTTGATCCCCTTAGCTATTCATGGAGGCCCTCTCTGGCGGCCATTATGTTTTGCACAAATTGGCGGCCTTATCCTGGCTACTTTTGGAACACTATTCTTAGTGCCGGTAATCTATACAACCATGGTAGAGGACTTAAAGTGGATTAAGTGGGTTGAGCGTAAGTCAAAGAAGGGTAGAGATCCCAGTGATTTGGTGACTACCTAAAGTGTGGCTGCTCTCCCTTGGGTCATGCTGCTGAGCTGAGTCTTGAATATTCTTGCAGGTAATAATCCTATTGGCAGGAAGGAAATGGCTACTTACTGAATATCAGTTGTAAATTACCACTGATATACTCTGAGAATTGTCACTTAATTCAGCGCAGCTGGATAGTGAAAAGGCTATGTTTTGATCCTATAACCTTGACAACAGCCAGGATCAAAATGCGCCTATTAATGAAACTCCTGATACCGGCAAAGGCCGGCAATAAGTCCATTGCTGATGATAGTATGTCTGTGGCGATGAATGATTTTATCGCCTCAGCCAATCCTGAGGCTTCTTACTTCTTTTTGGAGCAAGGAAAGCGGGCAGCAATTTTTATCTTTGAGGAGAACTGTCAAGATCAGCTGATGACCTATAATGAAAAATTTTTTGCGGCCTTTGATGCTGAAATATGGATCACTCCGACCTTAAACCTTAAGGAGTTGCAGCTGAATTTATAGGCATTTTTTACGGTTGCTGTTTCTCACTTGAAATTCCGTCAGAGTATCGCAATTTTGCCTGCGTAATTCTGTGGGGTATTTAAAGGTAAATATATTATCGAATTTTTTGTGTGTTCTGTGGGCTCTAGTGGGGCTGTCAGCGTATTAAAGGGGTGCTTGTTACGCAGTGCTGAGAAGTAGGGCAGAGGGAGTTTGATGTTCGATGAGAACCCTATTTGAGAACATATTTGAAGTTATTATTCCTGTATTTATCTGTGTTCTTATTGGATACCTATTTGCGGCAAGTAAGCAAGAACTAAATTCCAAAATGGTATCCAAATTAATGGCCCATATTGGTTATCCGGCGCTGATATTGGATCATATGCTGGGCCAGAAGATAGTATTGGGTAAGTTTCTATGGATGCTGCTGGCCGCCTTCCTGATGTATTCGTTGATGTCAGTGCTAGCCCTTCTACTCTTATCTTTATTTAGGCAAAATATACGTACTTACTTTTCTTGTATAAGTATGAATAATGTAGGCAATATAGGCCTTGCAGTGTGTGCGTTAGCATTTGGACATGCGGGAGTTCTATACGGAATTGCTTTTGTTGTTGTGGGAATGATCTTTTTCTTTGTTGTTGCCCCTGGAGTAACATCGGGTAGCTGGTCGGCTAAGGAAATTATGCTTAGCCCAGCAATTTACAGTGTGGTTTTTTCTATAGTCGCATTGATTTTCAATATAAGTTTACCAAAGCCCGTTATGTCATCTCTTAATATTTTGGGCGGTATGGCAATCCCTCTAATGTTATTAACCCTAGGACATAGCTTGGCCCAAATTAAGCTGGGTGATACTAAGATTGGATTGGTCTTTGCTATTGGACATATAATTCTCGGTGGCGCCGTCGCGCTTATTTTGACAAATCTGTTTAACTTTACTGGTGCTATGCGAGGGGTGCTTATTCTGCAATCCCTTATGCCATGTGCTGTTAGTACTTACCTCTGGATATCTATTTATCGCCCCCAAGATACCCCCAAGATATCCGGTATTATTTTCCTCTCAACTATTATGAGCATTTTTATTTTGCCTGTTGTGTTGACTTATTGGGTACAGTAGTTCACAGCCAGTGTTGTAGCTCCAGGCTGATTTGGGAGTGATAAGGTGGTTCACTAAACTTCTGTGTGTTGTTCATTTGGCCTTCACAATGCGTAATTCACTGCCGTAGGTAGATAATTTAGGGAGGCTTCATACTTCAATGCCAACACAGACCTCGACTGGGCGGCCATTTTGGTTGCTGTTGACTTTGCTACTTTTCCTGCTGGCAATGCCCCCCCTTGTTCTTGCGACCCCCCATCCCTTAGGGCTATCAACCAGCTCCGGTCGTGATCAGTATGCTATTAAAGAGTATTTGTTTGTTACATCTTTTCGCGTGCTCTACCTGGATAGTGCTGCGGATAAGCAGGTTGGCCTGGATAGGAAAGTGCAAGCTCCACCGATCCGCCACTTTGAAGGTGCTACTGCCAAGAACTTTCAGGAAAAGATAGCCCATAAAAAATACCACCAGATTTGTGATCGTCAGTCACCCAAAGGGTTGTCTCTTTGCGAGGAGGCGAACTGGAAGTACAAGCAAGCGAAAGCCTGTTTACAAGCCAGGGAAGCCTGGGAGGCCCGTTGGGGCAGGCCGGATACTCAAGCTCCACATGGGAGAGCCCTGAAGAATGTCCGGGCTCGGCTTAAAAATGCTATTACTGATAAAGAACGCCTTTGTGGTATTGAATAGACTTCTAATAGACAGCGATGCTTTGATAGCTTGTCATGTTCGCTATGTAGTTGACGAGATAAAGGTGTGTCGAAAAAGTGGTCCGTGTAAACTAACGTGAATTCTACAGCTGAGAAATAGGCCTCCATTGAAAGGACGTATATTACTAACCGGCGCTAGTGGCTTTGTGGGAACCGCACTCTTGCCGCAGCTTCGCAAAGACGGTTACCAGGTTTTGCCGGTGTATCGCCGGGAAGTTGAGGGCGGCTTTCAGATCGGTGACCTGTCAAGCAATACGGATTGGGCTCAGGGGCTTGTTGATATAGATACAGTCATTCACACCGCAGCACGTGTCCATGTAATGACGGAGACATCTGCTAACCCTCTGGAGGAATTCCGTCGGGTGAATGTCGGGGGCACTATCAAGCTGGCACAGCAGGCGGCTTCATCTGGTGTTAGACGTTTTATTTATCTTAGTTCTATTAAGGTTAACGGGGAGTCTACCGACAACCGCTTACCATTTAATGCGGATGAACAATGTGATCCTACGGATCCCTATGGGATTTCAAAGAAGGAGGCCGAAGACGCACTGCTTGAGCTGGCTGAGTCAACAGAGATGGAAGTCGTTATTATCCGCCCACCTCTGGTCTATGGCCCTGGGGTCAAGGCGAACTTCCAAGTGATGATGCGTTGGCTTACCAAGGGAATCCCACTGCCACTTGGGGCTATTAATAATCGCCGAAGCTTGGTATCTATCGGTAATTTGATCGACTTGATCCGCGTTTGCATTTCTCACCCCAATGCGGCAAACCAGGTATTTCTGGTATCTGATGATATGGATGTATCGGTAACAGATTTGTTGCGTGGTTTATCCCATGCCATGGGATGTGATGCTCGACTATTGCCTCTTCCCCAATTCGCACTCACCAGTGCGCTGAAGCTAATAGGAAGGGGGGCAGTTGCCGAGCGCTTGTGCGGTTCACTACAAGTGGATATCACTAAAACCAAAGAGTTGCTTGACTGGACCCCCCCGGTGGCCTTAGGTGAAGGTCTGGCGGAGACTGCACAGGCATATTGCCAGGCAGGAAACTCTCAGTCCCCACAAAAGAGCACTTAGTCAACATTTATTGCCTACGGAGAGGGGTAGTCACCCCTCGTAATTGGCAACCGCAGCGTAAAAACCAAGCAAGTAGGTTGCTGGAACCTCAATGGTAGAGCTGTGCCCGGATCTTGCTCTCAGTTTAAGTTTGAGTTTATCTCGATTGCGCACCGAAGCCTGTATTTGTTCCTCAGTGAGAGCAATATCCAGAATCTCTTCAAGCATACATTCATTACCACTTACGCATTGAAGGACATTTTTGTTAATAGGGGCCGTCTCTACTGGTTGTCCGCCATTTAACTCCGCAGACTCATAGTGACGCCACGCCTTGCGATAGGTGATATGGATCTGTAGATGGTACTTCGTTGGCTCGTTAGCAGCGGGTTCAAATGCGCGGAGGTTGTAGTAGTAGAGGTTCAGGTCAGAGCCATCAGTAGTGGCCTGTAATTTCGGTCCTGAGAACTGAGTACCAGAATTTTCCCCACTAGCTTGGATAGATACGGCCTGCCTGATTTCCCCTGCCGTTTTTTCCGAGAGCTGAGTGACTGAGCTACAGCCAACCAATAAAATCGCTACCAGAGTTAGTGTGAATTTGGTCATGGGTCTTCCCTGTTTTCTTTTCACTTCTTTTGGGGTGAAAGTATCGCATAGTTGGGGTGCTGGCTGAAATTTTACGTAAATCTTTATACTCTAGGAGGGCAGTGGCATCAATTGACAACTTCGGAGGGAGCTTTTTAGTTGCAAATAATAGGGCGTATCAGAGGGTAATTGGCCGTCTATTCAGTATTCTAGATTTTGAAAATAGGAACATCAAAAGGCGGTATCTACCTTGCGATACTTTACGAGATACCGCCTTTGCAGTTGAGCTTGTATTTCACGCTGTGTAGATGGATTTTTTCCCAACAATGATAACCGAATCAGCTGGTACAGTTGTATTTTCAAAAGGAATTTGTTCTTCGTCAAAGTAATAGGACTCTACGGTATCAAAGCCCGCATTTTTCATAAGAGATTTAATTTCTTCCGTAGAGCGTATATGAAATTTAAATTGAGTGAAGGGTATTTTTTTGAGCGATTTATCTGAACGAATCCCGAAAACTGCTCGCCCTCCAGGTGAAAGCCAGTTGCTAATATGACTGAAAAAGCTTAATAAATCGTCGATAAAGTACAGAATATTAACTCCGATAACACCGTCAACGCTTCCATCTTTAAGCTGGACTTCCAGGCAGTCACCACAAATTACTTCCGCTGCACACTGGCTGCCTCTTAGTGTTTCTCGAAGTTCACTGGCCATAACTTCTGACATTTCAATACCTAAATAGTGGCCATTAATGCCTAACCCGCTCAATATCGGTAGCGACAGCGACCCATTACCTGGTCCGATTTCGACGATTGACTCATCTTTTTGCGGCGATAACTTTTGAATGGTTTGATTGGTAATAAGCTGATTGAGCATACTCATTTTGTTGCCCATTTCAATGCCAGCCTCTCCCTCAGGGCATGAAAGCTGGTTTGCGATAGATTCTAGATCTTGGTTTTCCATTAGTAATTTCTTTGTTGTCGGTCTCAGTTATATTGCCAGGAGTATAACCCTGAAGTTTAAATAGTGTTTCCTTTTCTTAGTAGGGCTTTAGATTCACAAGAAATTGTGCCGAATGCCTGAGCCCCATTCACAGTTATACCCAAGAATAGTGATTGTGTGTTATTCCGCCTTAAAGGCAGGAGTGGACCCGGTAAAATTAAGCGATAGATTCTCAAGTGAGAAGCCTGAGGGGCGGAGTATAGCTCTGACGCTCCAGCTGATAATTGAGAGGTGTCATAGGTATGGGGGGCGCTTTCTTTTCTGTAACACTTTGCGGAAAAATGCTAGTTAACAGGCTGGGATGTGGTTTCAACACTGCTTTTCTCCGTACATTTATTGAACTGGTAGTGCAGAATCTTGCCAGGCAAGCTTGTTGAAACATTACTCAGGAAAGAATGCTGCTTATAATGGATTTTGGTGGACGACTTAAGTGTCGTTTTTATGTTATCAAGAGTAGATATAGGTCGCAAATGGGTCGAGATATACATTTATATGTAGAAACAAGCTTTGGTCATAAAGAGCATTTTTCGGATGTAGCATATATGCGAGCTTTTGCTGAGGGAGGTAGTATTGATATTGCGAGAAATAGAGAGCTGTTCGGGCTGCTTTATTCAAATAAAGGATTGCCAAATATATTGTCTGATGAGATTTGCCGGGAATTCTATAACTATGTACGAGAGCCGGATGAAAATTTAAGAACTCTGGATTATATCGATAGGAAAGATGCAGATAAAATTATTGCAGAGGGGCGAGGACACTATAGAAGTCTGTATGGCCAGGAAAATAAATGGATATCTGAAACCGATTGGCATAGCCCATCCTATTTAACTTTAGCTGAAGTCCTACAAACAGTAGAAACTACTGGTTTTCACTTCAATAGACTGCCGGCTGATTTTAGAGTTGTTATAAAGTTACTTGAGGCTTTGGAGGGTGAATATGATACCGTTTGCGCACGGATAGTATTTTGGTTTGATAATTGATTTCAATAGTACAGAGAATCCGAAAAGTGACACAGTAATTTTGGGATTAAGGACTTCTAGGGTTCGATTCGATCTTTTAAAACCATTGATAACCTTTACTATTACTACCTGGACAATAGGCTGGTTTCCCGCAGTAAAAGCCGCTGATCACTCGCTCTAGAATAAGAAGCCATAGACTATTGCTTAGCAAAGAGAGAACAGTGATCGCGTACCCGGCAATAGCCCCCACCAAACACAGCACCATGGCAGTTTTGCGTCCAATGCTGTCAGGTAGCTTGGCGATATATATGGACCCAACAAACCACGCCAGAAAGAAGCTGCCGATCACATCTCCATAGTACAAGTGCCGAGTTGATTGTGGCGTATCAGTAGGTAGGAATAGGAGTTTTGTCGACATAACCAGTTCATTGATGATCGGGAACAGCAATCCCTGAGCCATCAGATCTACAAAAACTACTGCCAAAAGGGCCAAACGGCACATGACAGACATAACCACTTCCTCCCCCAGCTTCAGCTTTGCTGCTTAAAGCAAGATAGCAGGTGATGAATAGGTGACAGAGCCGTAACTGCGCAGTGTAAATTAGGTGAGGGTGATAGAGCGGATGGGTTAATTGGAGCTTTGGAATATCTTTAATTCCCGCTTGATGGGTAATTCGCTTTGATTATGCATGAAGTGATGATCGGGAAGCAGCGCAGCGAGATAGATATAACTTTATCTCGCAATTATCTGGGGTTCACAGCGGGTGCCATGGTGCTATTTCAGGGGGGACGCTGCCGTATTGATAGAGTGAATATTGATTGAGGCGAGCAAAAATACAAACTGATCCACGATTGTAAGAGACCTATTAAAGCCTGGTTTTAGGGGTGGCCCCGATGGCCGTGCCGCCTACGATCAGAGTTAGTTCTTTTCCGGCTAGCGGTGAATGGCGATAGCACCGATACCAGTGCCACTAGACTGATCATCGCTGCCACTATTTAAGTGAGCCTAATCAGTAGCATTACCGGTGTCGGCCCGGCTGCGGAAATAACAATATAAACAGGATAAAAGGACCATGAGTAAGACACCCAACAACGCCATACCCTATGCCGCAGGGAGAACCCTGGACCCAGCCGCAAGCCTTAACCAAGCTCTGGATACCATCGACGCGCTTTTACAGATCGAAGTGCTGGGGATCCAATACGTTCCCCCGGCCAGTGCGACTGATGGAGCTCGCTATATCGTCGACACAGGTAGCGGCGACAGGCAAATTAAAATAGCCAGCTGGCCCGCCGCCCCCTGCTGCTGGAAATTTCTCCCCGCCAAAGTCGCGCTGAATCAAGCGGATGGCCTGCTGTATATCAACCGCCCGGCGATTTTGCCGCAGATCACTGGGGATACTTCGGGAGTGGTTGGGCAGATGTTGGGTGCTTTGGGATAATCAGGTGGGTTAGATTGCTTTCTATGTCATGAATTGAGAGCAACCATGTCTGACTATTCCTGTTTTTTTACTACTCAAAAAGCGCCTCTTTCGATCTCTGCTTACGCAGTTTCTCCAACCCTTGCTGCCAAGTTGCAACCTGCAAGACCAGATAGTCCAGATTCTTTTCGTCCAGGGCGAAGACACTGCGAACCTGCTCCGGTCCACTGCGGAAGCTCACAATAAGAAAATTGACGTTACCCTCTTCTTGGGCATCAAAAAGCATACCTATCTGATTGCTTTGAACGCTCACGCCCGCCTCATTGCAGTCGCCGGTGGGGTCATCACCAATACAGGCCAGTGGCTTCGTCATCTCGGTTTTGTGTTTACGGGCGATATCACCCCAACGCTGTGCCTTTTGCAGGGCTTGGTGAAGATCCTCGGCCGCACTGATCGGGAGGCTCAGTTTCCTATCACTTTTGAAATGCTGCGCACTCAGCCAAATGGCCTCGCCAAATTTATCGCTGAATATCCTTATGGTCAGGTTGTCAATTCCATCGTCTTTAGTGACTGGAATCACTTTCATGCCTTCTACCAGGGTCAACGACCCTCCCGCCTGTATCTGAAACGCCAGTAGTGCCAAACACAACCCAAAACCCCATCTTTTGACTGTCATTATTAAGTCCCTCCCTGGTTGATAATGCATCAGTATAAACTGCAGTTGCAGCCAGCTCACCATCGAATGGGTTGGGGCGGGGCGCTTAGGTAGCCGTGCCGCCTACGATCAAAGCCAGTTATTTACCGGCTACCGGCTACCGGGTAGCGGTGAGTGGCGATAGCACCGACACCAGCGCCACTAGCCTGACAATCGCCGACCTGGGGGCTGCCACTATCCAAGTTGCCCAAGTTAACAGCATCACTGGCGCAGGCCCGGCCGCGGAAATCACGGTATAAACAGGATAAAAGGGCCATGAGCAACACACTCAACAACGCCATACCCTACGCCGACGAAGGCACACTGGACCAAGCCGCCAGCCTAAACCAAGCCCTGGATATCATCGACGCGCTTTTGCAGATTGAAGTGCTGGGGATACAGAACGATCCCCCCGGCTCCCCCAGCGATGGCGACCGCCACCTAGTTGCCGCCGGTAGCAATGAGTGGGCAAACCAAAACGGTCAGCTGGCCCGCTACGTGGCCGATCGCGGCTACTGGCAATTTTTCCCGGCAAAGGTCGCACTGAATCAGGCGGACAGTTTGCTGTATATCAATGGCAGCAGTGGCTGGCAGGTGGCCAACCGCCTGGCAACTTTGCCACAGATTACTCGGGATGCTTCAGTGGATTTAGCCGGGATGGTTGGGCAGATGCTGGCATTGCTAAACAATATTTATTTGAATAACGAAGTCACCTAGCCTGCTTTGTATATCTGGGATCAAAAGCATTCTCATCTATGCACAGGAAAAAACGTGTTAACTTTCTGACTTTTAAGGTGTTTCCAAAAAGATATATACCACTCAAAATGCCTGGATATAATGCAGCTGCAATATACCCATTTGTATACACTGGTGCCAACTGTCGATAGGTTAATGTTACTTAAAGGCTTTTTATATCGTGGCCGAAGGAATTTTGTTGATATAGAGGTGGCTGATATATTGCAGCTGCTTTTGAATACACTGTTAAGCGTTCAAGGACGAGCATTAAAGATAGCCACCATATTAGCACTAGTAATAATTAGTAATCCTGTTTGGGGGAATAGTCTTAATACAGTCAAGAAAATACAGGAAAGTATTTCTGCTAATCTATCGCAAGGCGATAGTAAGGAAGTAGTTGAAGAATATTTAGCCTCAGCTAAGATTGTGTATTCTTACGATAAGTATTCTTTTAGATATCAGGCCGTAGTACGAGAAAATGAGGCTGGCTGTAACTTTGAATCTATATTTCTTTGGCTATTCTATGAATCTGCCATTCAAATATATATCAACTTAGATGAGCGAGGGGACTACAAAGATCATGAGGTTTTCCAAACTTATTCTGGCTTATAGCGTTGCAATGCTTAACAAGTACAAGCAGGTTGCTACGGGCTTTCGGCCGCCCCTGTTGTAGTCGTTAGGCAGTAAACGAATCTATGACTTCTCTAGATAAAGCGATAAGTAATCTTGGAATTAAACGCACCATAAAATTCTCTGGCAAGCAGATTAAACTAGCCTGCTTATTTCGGGAAGAGGATAGGCGCCCCTTACAAGCAGACTGGTGGAAAGGTAAGCAATCAACCCTGATCGGAGTTGATGATAATGGCAATTTTTTGGTCAGGCATTGTGGTGGCTATGTATTCTATTGGTGCCATCAGGCACAAACCGAAGAGGTAATCGCAAAGAGCGAGGGTGAATTCCTCAAATTAATCGAGTTCGGAGAGTAGCCCATGCCTAACAAATGCAGTAAGCAACACCCAAGCAAGCTTGGGTTGGACCTACATTCCGCGGCTTCGCGGCTACATTTCGGCCGCTTCTGCAGGTATTATATTTCAAGGAAGGTTATGAACAAGATTCTTTTAGCTTTACTCTTTATCAGTCAATTGGCTTTTGGAGAATCTCCAAGCCCAAAACTGATAATGGCCACATCCGCATACGACACACCCATTAATTGGGCTGGTGAGATAATTGACTCCAAGATAAAAGAGAATGGAGAAAAAGTATCAGTTTACTGGCTTGTAAAGCACCATTTTGAAAAAGCCCCGCTTACCGATAAGCCATATAAGTTAAAGAAAACGGGTGACGGCTACTTTGTTATTCATCTAGTTATTTCGTCAACAGTAGAAGACGCCAAATTGTTAACTGAGCAAACTAAGGACCCTCTGATCAACGAAGCATTTTTCCAGAATTAAGCTGAGCTGCTTGAAAATTCACTTTATTACGCACAAATGTGTAATTTTCGCGTAATAGTCCCCTAATTTTCATCTGAAACCCTCAATAGGCGGGTTTCAGGCGAACCACCCCTAGGCAGCCAAGTATTTTCTCCCTATTAATAAGTTGGTAAAGCCTGCCAGTAAGCACAGCCTCTCAGTATTCTTTAGCAGTCCCCGATAGCGGACCTTGTCATAGCCAAATATCCGTTTGATGTAGCGGAAGGGGTGCTCGACCTTCGCTCTTATCTGCGCCTTGATCTTTTCCGCTTTACGAAGTGCATCACGCCCTGGAAGAGTTTTTAGCTTGCTCGGCTTCATTGCTATATACCAATCCGCCTCCCGCTCTTTCAACTCTTCACGTTTCTCCGCACCAATGTACCCAGAGTCTCCCCAGATTCTTTTCTCCTCCCCGTGGAGAACTCGCTCTGTAGTTGTGGCATCATGCGAATTCGCTGCTGTTGTATCTATGCTATGTATTACTCCGAGCACATCATCAACCCCGATATGCATTTTCATCCCAAAATGCCACTGATTGCCTTTCTTTGTTTGATGCATTTCCGGATCACGTTCTTTCTTTTCATTCTTAGTTGAAGTTGGCGCAGAGATAATAGTGGCATCTACAATCGTGCCTTCACGCAGTACCATGCCATTCTCAGCAAGATGTTTGTTGATTTCATCAAAAAGAGCTGCACCTAGCTGATTGAGCTCCAGTAAGTGGCGAAAGTTAAGAATCGTTGTTTCATCGGGAATTGGGTTACTCAAAGTCAATCCAGCAAAACTACGCATGGATTCAATTTCATACAGTGCATCTTCCATAGCGGGATCACTGAGATTGTAAAATAGTTGCATGCAATGAATACGAAGCATGACACTCAATGGATATGGCTGTCGGCCAAGTTTGCCTTGTGGGTAACAAGGAGTGATCTGAGCCTCTAGTCGCTGCCATGGGATGAGGGTTTCCATTTGAGAAAGAAACTTCTCTCGGCGAGTTATACGGTGCTTTAGCTTATATTCTGCTTCGGCAAAGGTGACTTGGTGCATGATTCATCGTAGTCTTGATGGGTAGGTGAATATTACCAAATTGACTCAGAATTATTCAGAGGTTCCCTAAAGGCTCCGGCTCATTTGCTGTAGTCAAAGGCATTGCCCTCAGCCAAGTTCAGTTTAGTGGGCACACTGCAGTCGCCATTGAAACAGAAACGATGGACATCACCAGTGAAATTGAAATATAAAAAGTATAGGTAGGTTGCTGCGGGCCTTTGGCCCTTCACGGGACAGCCTAAGCTACGCCCCGGCCGCCCCTGTTGTAGTCGTTAAATGTCTAAATGATTTCAGGAATTGAGCCAATGGGCATTTTTATTGTTTTAGCCTTGCTTCTTTGCTGGCTTTCAATTTTATGGGGGCCAGCAATTTATAGCTTTAGGAGAAAGGGGTTCCCAATAAAGTCAAAACTAGTGATGGCTACACTCGTAGGGCAAGTTATATTGGTAGTTCTCTTGGTAGTATTGGCTGAAGTTGTAGGCCTCTTAAATCCGGGCGGGCTAATTTTAGCATTTACCATAGCTGTTTCAGTTGGCGGCTTTTTTATAATAAGGTGGCTTTGTGCCAAAAACATTTAACAAGTTTATCAGCCATCGCCACTTCGTGGTAGGACAGTCAAACTGCTGGCCTTTTTGTACGTTTTTTACGCAAATTATCGCACAAAAACCCCATCACTTTGCCTGCCGGTTATTGAGGCGCTAAACATATGAAATTCATCACGCTAATATTTCTCCTAATACCCCTACAAAGCTACGCATGCTCATGCTGGCATATAGGAGAAGTTGACAAGAGTAAGTCATTCCTCGTAATGCCTATAGAGGGCGAAGCGATCTACCCCGTAAGCGAAGAAGAAGGAAAAAAACTTATGGAGGCGGGTGAGGTTATAACAATACTTGAAGTTTTCGACCCACTAAACAGCGGCCTCACAAAAGGCAGCAGGATTACCTTCAAACAAAGATATAGTATGTGCACCGCATTTCTCTTGCCCAATGGTGTGTATAGAATTGACTCTCCACCAGAAAGTAAGTTCATCACAGGATCAAGGTGTAGCATACACCTCGAAGATGTAGGCAAAGTGCCCGAGAGCGTAGACCCAGAGCTTGTAGATTTAATTAAGCAAGTAAATGAATTGGATCAAATTAGGCCTTATGCCAAGTAATTGTTTAATAAAACGCGCAAGCGGGGCAAAGTGCTGCGTACTTCGCTTGGCATTATGTCTAAGGAAGTGATTAAGGGAAACTTGAGTAGAATAATCTTTTTCCTTTTGGGGATAATGATTTCATATGGCATTTCAGTTGTCTGGTGGAATGCGTGGATGTATAAAGAGGTAGTTGGTCCAGTTCCTTTCTTGAATTGGATGTTCTCGATTGATGGTGAAGCTTCATATTTTCTAACGGAGCTGGAAATGTTTGCGCACATATTATTCCTGTATTTAATTGGCTATTCCTTTTACTTCTTCGTAATCCTTAAGAAAGGTAGGTAATATATGCCTGTGAAACACATAACAAATTGCTGCATTCGACCACCTACACTCCACTCGCTTTGTACTGTACGCTAAGCTAGCACAATGCGGCTCTATTCCGGTGACGGCTGAGCAAGGCATTAACCAAAAAGATGAAGCATGATTTCTGAGAGAGAAAATACGATTATTGCGGCGGCATTTGAATACTGGATCGAAAAGTGGGGCTCGGAATGTCCGGCTTTGTTTGGTTTTGAGAAAGAAACGCTGGAATCGATAAGCGCCGCTTGGCCACAAAGTATATCGGAGTGCTCATATGAGTGCGCATTAGCCATAAATAGTTCATTCGGTGAAATCTTGTATGGAGCTTCTGCGCTAAACTTAACTAAGTTCCATTCTATCTTGGGTTTTGAGCGTAATGAGATTGAGGTGTTGTTTAAAGCCCTTCGGCCAGAATTGGAGCGTAAAATTGGTTAACAAGGCCAAGTAGCATCGACCCTCCGGGGCTGGACCTCGCTATGCTCGGCCACTATTGGGAGCGTTATCCCAACCTCTTCCAGAGTTGCTAGCTACTCTCAATGACCGGATGAATATGCTTGCGAAAATTCTCCGGTAGTTGCGAATAAAGTCGAGCAATAAAAGGTGGAAATGGAATCTGTGCAAAGTGGTGCAGGTTCTCTACCCCGTACACCTCCGCCAAAGTAATCCCAACCGTCTCACACCATACCGGCAGCAGGTCCGCCGGAATTCTTTGTGCGCCCGTTTCCATTTTCGAAATTTGAGATAACACAAGCCCCTGCTGCCTTGCCAGCTGTGCAATCGTCATCCTCTCCCGTTTCCGTGCGTTGCGCAGGTGATCGCCTAGTGATCCGGCCTCAAACATTGAGCCGCGTTATACACACTCATAAAATCACAGTATTTCGAAAATCAAACACAAACACTGCTGCATTTCACCGTACAAAATCAGAAAGCTTTCAGCACAACTGTTCATGAAGCGTGAATTTGGCAGTAGCGTTTGGCGACTTGTCGTCACAAGGCAATAAAGATAACCGGTGTTAGGTGACACAAGATTGAGATAGGACTAGCAGTTACAAGGAGCTGAGCATGCCTATGAAAGCGCAAATGGATCAATTACAGAGGGTCGCAAGTCTGTGTGTGGCCCTGGAGCGGGTAACAGGTTGCCCCGATTTAGCGGGAAGGGATGCCGTATTAAAGCTGATAGGTGAGGAAGTGAGCACCACTATCCAGGGGGTGATCTATTCGGTTGAGTCAAAAGGAGGTGGCGGCCCCGAGATGGCTTGAGCACAAAATACCTGTGAGGCCCTGGAGTCACACTGGCTACTTGTCTTTAGTGGGTGCTCGCTAATAAACTGTATAAAGATACAGTATATTGCTAGAGCACATGAAACTTTCCCCTCTATACGCCAGTGGTGTCAGCTGCGGCTTTCCTTCACCAGCGGATGACCATAAAGAAGCAGCGCTGAGCCTGGATCAACACCTGATAACCAGCCCGGCGGCGACATTCCTTGCCCGCGCCAACGGCGACTCTATGCAGAACCTCGGCATCTTTGACCGGGATCTGCTGGTAGTCGACCGATCATTAACGCCAATCCACGGAGATGTGGTAGTGGTTGCCCTGGATGGGCAGTTAACGTGCAAGGTGCTCGACCGCCAACAGGGCCGCCTGCTATCAGCCAATGACAAATACGCACCGATTCCCATTTGGGAGGGGCAGGAATTGATTGTTGAGGGAGTGGTCAAGGCTTCTGTTCGGTACCACCGGTCCTGCTGATGTTGGCACTGGTTGATTGCAACAGCTGCTATGCCAGCTGCGAACAGATATTCCGCCCCGATCTGCGCGGGCTTCCGGTGGTAGTCCTTTCCAATAATGATGGTTGCGTGGTGGCTCGCTCGAAAGAAGCCAAAGTGTTAGGTATTCCCGATTTGCAGCCGTTCTTCAAGATCGAGCATCTGTTGCGAAAGCACGGGGTAAAGATCTTCTCGAGTAATTACGCCCTGTACGGCGATATTTCCCACCGGGTAATGATAACGCTGAAGCAGTACAGTCCAGAGGTTGAAGTCTATAGCATCGATGAGATGTTTCTGGATCTGCATGGGTTGCAAGAGTGTCTGCTGGATTACGGCCAGCAAATAAGGCAAACCCTCTGGCGGGATGTTCGCATGCCGGTGGGCGTTGGCATTGCTCCCAGTAAAACCCTGGCCAAGCTGGCAAATAGAGTCGCCAAGAAGATCCCCAAGTGTCAGGGCGTCTGCTTCTTAGACTCCCCCGCAAAGTGGCAATGGCTGCAGCGACGCACTGAAGTGGGTGATGTGTGGGGTGTAGGCAGGCGTCTATCAAAGCGACTTGGGCATCTGGGTATCAAGACTGCCTATGACCTGGCGCAAGCCAACCCGAAAATTCTACGCAGCCATACGAATGTAAATATTGAGCGCACGATAGAAGAGCTAAATGGCATTAGTTGCTTAAGCCTGGAAGAGCAGCCACCAGCCAAGAAGCAGATCTATTGCACACGCTCATTCGGCGAAAAGCTCACCGATCTGCAGCCGATACTACAGGCCGTTACCTTGTACGCGAGCAGGGCGGCGGAGAAGCTGCGGGCCCAGGACTCCCTGGTAAAGTCTATCCATGTCTTCCTGCATACCTCACCCCATGAGCCGCTCTACTACAGCCGCAGCACCGTGGTACAAACCCCATACCCCACGGATGACACACGGCTGATAGTGCAGCTGGTAAAGCGCGCCATTACAGAGCTGTTCCTGCAGGGACATAGATTCCTGAAAGCGGGGGTAGGGCTGGTAGAGCTTATTCCCCGCTCATTGGGCCAAGGTGACATGTTTACTGCGGGCCAGCCAATACGATCAGGCGAGACCATGCAGGCCATCGATCAGATCAATCAGCGGTTTGGTCGAGGCACCTTGTTCCTTGGGGCTGAAGGTATCGACAAGAAGTGGAAGATGCGGCAGGAGCATCGATCGCCAGCCTATACGACTCAGTGGGACCAGCTTCCAGAGGTTGCGGTCTAGCGTCTGCGTAAGCGTGTGTGGTTTTTGTAAAGTTAATGGGCTGGCTCTCGTGGAGCCTGTAAAAGAGCTAATTCGACCTAATGTCCATGTGAAAGGGCAGATGGTAAAGACGTTGTGCGCTGCCGCAGTTGGCGCGTATAGAGTTTGCGTCGTCTGAAGCGTTACGGGCTAGCAAAAGATAAGAGGGGGACTGAGTGGGGGACCACAAAAAGCAGAAACAAAAAAGCCCTGAAAAATCAGGGCCTTCTGTATGAATAATGGCGGTGGGGCAGGGATTCGAACCCTGGGACCTGTTACAGTCAACGGTTTTCAAGACCGCCGCTTTCGACCACTCAGCCACCCCACCAAATTGTGCTGCGCATTATACATAGCTTCTCGGGATGTACAAGCGCCATTTTGATTTTTTTTATATAGTTCAATAAGTTAGGTGATTTATTGACCAGCTTAAGGCTTGCTGTCAGGTTGATAAGGCCGCCCCGGCCATTGGCTGGGGCGGCTTGGCAGCTATCGCTTAGCTCGCTTCTGCAGAGTCGCGATCGATATCTGCGTTGGCATCAACTTCCACGGCCTTGCGGCTGATACGCGGGTCGTTGGCCGGGCGGGCGAGGGCGCGTGGATTGTGCTCAATCGCTGCCGGCTGCGCGGTATCCAGAGGCTGCTGGGAGCCCACTTCACGGCGCTCAGTAACAATTGAGAACTCACCCAGTGGTTTGGGGTTGATGCGCGGATCATTTACTGCGCGTCCCTGGTTGGGTGCGGTCGGTCCCTCTTCGGAAGCTGCCTGCTCGGCGGCAACAATTTCTTCCTGAGCTTCCGGTTCACTGGCGCCTGCCTGTTCCTGCAAAGCTTCAGCCGCAGCTTGTGCTTCCTCAAGCACGATTTCCTCTGCTGCTTCTACTTCTGGTTTGGCAAGAGTGGCCTCAGCTTTGGGGGTAGCCGGAACTTCTGCCGTGGTGGCTTTTTGTTCTGGCGCTTGCTCTACAGGCTTGGCCGGCTCGGCAGCTGGCGCAGCTGCTTTTTCTACCGGGGTAGCTTTGGGCTTGGGCTGAGTAGGCTGCTGTTGCTGCTCGGAGGCGGCTGCTTTGGCTGCCTGCGGGGCGCTTTGCGGTTGGGCTGCAGGCTTCTGGGTCTCTCGTGCTTCAGATTTTTCCTCGTGAGCAGTTCGCACCGGCATTGTGATGGCGGGCTGAGCTGCTTGCTTGGGGGCTCTCTGAGGCTTGTGAGAGTCTTTCGCTTTTGGCTTGGGCGCCTCGGTACGAGCCTCTTTTACGACTTCCTTGGTCTTGCGGGCTTCGCTTTCAGCTTCGTCGATTGCTTCGTGAACTTCGCGATTCAGCTCTTCCTGGCTGTGAGCTACCGCGGTTGCTGCGGTGTTCTCACTGCGGCGTCCGCCGCGACGGCGCGCCTGAGGGCGGCCGCGCACATTGCTTGGGCGGCGTGCTGGGCGTTGCTGATCGGAAGTGTCTCCAGCCTGTTCGTTGGTATCAACGGTATTTTGGGCTTCAGTAGTTTGAGTGCGGTTGTCGCTGCGGCGGTTGTCGTTGCGGCGACGGCGACGTCTGCGCTGACCTTCACCCTGGCGATCGGAGGCGCTGTCATGCTCGTCCAGCTTGGTGCTGCGCTTATCTTCGCGTTGGTCGTCGCGTTTATTGTCTTCGCGGCGATCATCCTTGCGGCGCGCGGGGCGGCCGCTGCGGTTGTTGCGATTTCCGCGCTGGTTGCGATTGCGGTTGCGCTGCTGGTAGTCCTTGC
Organism: Microbulbifer maximicatervae (SeqCode); assembly: GCF_052467825.1. Lineage (NCBI taxonomy): Bacteria > Pseudomonadati > Pseudomonadota > Gammaproteobacteria > Cellvibrionales > Microbulbiferaceae > Microbulbifer > Microbulbifer maximicatervae (SeqCode). Next base: position 4,522,673 of record NZ_CP174327.1, on the reverse strand, counting down.
CACGGCCTTTGGACTTTTGATGCTTCTTCGGCTCTTCCTCTTCTGCGGTGAAGAAGGAGGCGATAGCGCTAATCAATCGGCTGAAGAGACCAGGCTCTTCCTTTTTCTCCGGAGTGGGTGCTGGAGCGGTGTGGGCAATTTGCTGCACGGCCGCTTGCACTGGAGCTGGACGCTGTGGCTTTTCCTCTTTCTTGGTCACTGTCTCTTCGGCAGTGCCAGAAATCTTGTAGGAAGTTTCCAGGGTGGCAGTGTCATCGTCACGGAGGCGCTGAACTTCAAAGTGCGGCGTTTCCATTTCCGCGCTGGGTACAACTACTACGCGAGTGGAATTGCGGGACTCGATCTGGGAGATCGTTTTGCGCTTTTCGTTCAGCAGGTAGGTCGCGACATTCACCGGAGTGATTGCACGGATCTCGGCGCTGCGCTCTTTCTTCGCTTCCTCTTCTACCAGGCGGAGAATGGAGAGGGCCAGAGACTTGGTGCCGCGAATAGTGCCTTGACCGCTACAGCGGGGGCAAACGCGGAAGGTGGTTTCACCCAGGGATGGGCGCAGGCGCTGGCGGGACATTTCCAATAGTCCGAAGCGGGAGATGCGGCCAACCTGAACGCGGGCGCGGTCCATGCTGAGGGCCTTCTCCATGCGCTTTTCAACTTCGCGCTGGTTGGACTTGCTCTGCATGTCGATAAAGTCGATTACAACCAGTCCGCCCATATCGCGCAGGCGCAGCTGGCGAGCGATTTCGTCGGCGGCTTCCAGGTTGATATTGCGCGCGGTCTCTTCGATATCGCCGCCCTTGGTTGCGCGGGAGGAGTTGATATCGATAGATACCAGAGCCTCTGTCACATCGATAACGATGGAGCCACCGGAGGGGAGCTTCACTTCGCGCTCGAACGCTGTCTCAATCTGGCTTTCAATTTGATAGCGATTGAACAGCGGGATGGCGTCTTCGTAGTACTTCACCTTATTGGCGTAGTGGGGCATTACCTGGCGGGCAAACTCTGCGGCCAGCTCAAAGGCACCTTTGTCGTCGACTATAACTTCGCCGATATCATCGCGCATGTAGTCGCGGATGGCGCGGATAATGACGTTGCTTTCCTGGAACAGGAAGTGTGGCGCTTTGGAGGTATCAGCTTCTTCTTTGATGGCGTTCCAAAGTTGCAGCAGGTAGTTGAGGTCCCATTGCAGCTCGTCACCGCTGCGGCCAACGCCGGCGGTGCGCACGATGATGCCCATGCCTGAGGGGACGTCTACACTGGCCAGTGCGTCGCGGAGCTCGGAGCGCTCATCACCTTCAATGCGGCGGGAAATGCCACCGGCACGAGGGTTGTTGGGCATTAACACCAGGTAGCGGCCGGCGAGGCTGACAAAGGTGGTGAGGGCGGCGCCTTTGTTGCCGCGCTCTTCTTTGTCCACCTGGACAATAACTTCCATGCCTTCTTTGACAACATCTTTGATTTTGATGCGGCCTTCGATGTCTTTGGGCTGCTTGAGGAAGTACTCGCGAGAGATTTCTTTCAGGGGGAGGAACCCGTGGCGCTCTTCGCCGTAGTCGACGAATGCAGCTTCGAGGGAGGGTTCTACACGGGTAATCTTACCTTTGTAGATGTTCGCTTTTTTCTGCTGGCGGGTTCGGTTCTCAATATCTAAATCATAGAGCCACTGGCCGTCGACCAGGGCAACACGCAACTCTTCAGGTTGGGTTGCGTTGATTAGCATTCTTTTCATGCGTGTCGTTTTCCTTGCGTTGCGCAAAGGTGTGACACCGCTACTCACAGGCTTGCTTGTTGGCTGCCAGGTGGAGAGGACCACCAGGCAGGGCAGGGAAAATAAGGTATGCCAGCTCTACCGCGCCATGGATCTATGCGGCTTGTTGAGACTGGTATTTGCCTATTATTCGCTCTGCAAAAACTCCGGATACGCGCTGTTATTGTGCTATCCGTTGGTACCTTTAATACCTTTTGTTAGTACTGCCCTGTACCTGTGCTGCAGGCTTCTGCAGCAGGGTTGGGCGCCGCCCCTTGGTTTGTTTCATGCTGGGCGGCAAGGTTTGCGTCAATCATCAGAGGTTCTGCAGTTCAGCTTTTGGCTGATACCCATTCTTCTTAATTTTTTTACCAGGCTTGCGGAAGCTGTGCTGCCCTGGTTGCCAGTTCGGTTGCTGGCTCGTCGTATTCTGCAAAACCGGACGCAAGTTTGAGTCGTCCTTTCAAGCGCTGCGGGTCACGGCCCGTCTTACCTTCGCGATAATTACCCGCATAACCGCGGGCTGTTGTTGCCGGTGAGCTCCCCTCTGGTTCTGGTAATTGGGGGACATCTCAACGGCTAAGTTTTATCAATGACGCGGCATCCCCGCGCACCGACCGAATGGGGTATTTTCGTTGGGGTCACGGCTATCTCTTCATGTGGGAAGTCGCCTTTGACCGAAAATACGCCGAATTCAGGCCGGCCGAATATAGCATGGGCAGGGAGGTGCTTCAATTGTATCCCTGGCAACGCTATGATGCGCGTCATGCGAAGTATACCCCACCCTAAGAAGGCTCCGGCCGAGACCCCATCAAAGACCTCGAATCCATCTGGCGGCGTGCAGCTTTTAACTGTGCCTGAAGAGCTGGCGGGACAGAGGATCGACAATTTCCTCCAGGCGCGCCTCAAGGGTGTGCCGCGTTCACGTATATACCGAATCCTGCGTAAGGGTGAGGTAAGAGTAAATAAAGGACGAATAAAGGCTGAATACAAGTTAAAGGCGGGCGATGTGGTGCGAGTGCCGCCAATTCGTGTTGCCGAGCAGGCTGAGGCCCCTCTCGCTGGTGAATCTCTGCGCCAGCTGATCCAAGAGTCCATACTTTATGACAAGCACGGGCTTATGGTGATCAATAAACCGTCGGGCCTTGCGGTCCATGGCGGCAGCGGTGTCAGATTGGGCCTGATTGAAGTTTTGCGCCAGATGTTTCCGCAAAGCCCGTTTATTGAGTTGGTGCACCGCCTGGACCGGGATACCAGTGGCGCCATCATGGTGGCCCGCAAGCGCGCGGTATTGCAGCATGTTCAGTCGGAGTTGCGGGCGGGAAAGATCGGTAAATCGTATCAGGCATTGGCGGTGGGCAAGTGGCCCCGAGGTCGCCGCGTTGTTGAGGCACCTTTGCGCAAGAACACTTTGAAAAGCGGCGAGAGAATGGTGTCCGTGCACCCTGAGGGCAAGCCTTCAGAGACTCGCTTTAAGTTGATTGAGAGGTTTAAGGCGGCGACTCTGCTTTCCGCAGAGCCGGTCACCGGGCGAACACACCAAATTCGAGTTCATGCTCAGTTTGTTGGTTGTCCTCTGGCGGGCGACAACAAGTACACCTCGGACGAAGTCAATCGTGAATTTCGTGGTCGCGGTCTGAAGCGTCTCTTTTTGCACTCGGCTTCAGTGCGCTGCTCTTTGCCAGATGGCTCCAAGGTTGAGGTGGAGGCTCCACTCCCTGCGGAGCTGAGTGCAGTGCTGAATAGGTTAAGGGAAGAGTAGGGCGTTCTTTTGTTATGTTGGTAATCCTCGATTGGGACGGGACGGTTTGTAATTCTGAGGCGCGTATCGTCGATTGTATGTTGCGGGCAGCAGATAGAGCCGGTTTGCCGGTGCTTGCCCCGGAAGCGGTTAGCAACATTATCGGGCTTGGTCTGCCGGAGGCGATATCCTCTCTGTTTCCAGAGGCTGCCAGTGAGGAAAGGCTCACGTTGCGCCAACTCTACTTTGATGAGTGGATGGCGGCCCGGGTTGAACCCCTGCCTTTATTTGAGGGGGTTCTGGATACCCTGGACCAGTTGCTGTGCGGTGGTCACCAGTTGGCGGTAGCGACTGGGAAGAGTCGGCAGGGGCTCAATCGGGAATTTGAGGAGCATGGCCTCGGCCACTTGTTTGCCGCCAGTCGTTGTGCAGATGAGACCGCCTCCAAGCCTGACCCGCTGATGCTGAATGAGTTGCTACATGAGACCGGCACCGGTCCGGACCAGGCGGTAATGGTAGGGGATACCGTATATGACCTGGAAATGGCGGCGGCGATCGGTATGCCCTCTATCGGGGTGAGCTATGGCGCTCATTGCCCAACCCGGTTGCAGGGGTGTGGCCCCAAGGTTGTTATCGATCGTTTCTCCGAGCTGCTCCGCTGGCCGCCACTCCTTTAAGTGGCCTGCGGGTCCAGCGGATCTATGCCAAAGTGGTTCAGCATATCGGTAAGGCGGATTAGTGGCAGCCCAACCAGGGTGTTGAGATCTGCCCCTTCAAGCCTCTCAAACAGGGCGATACCTAGCCCTTCCACCTTAAAAGAGCCGGCGCAATCGTAAGGTTGTTCCAGCTCTACATATCGTTCAATTTGCTCTGTGCTCAACTGCCGAAAGTAGACGGTGAAGGTTTCCGTATCGCCCAACTGCTCTCCGCTTGCGCTATTCAGCAGGCTCAAGCCGGTGTGGAATATCACTTTTTTGCCGTTGCAGGCTTGCAGCTGGGCGATGGCGCGCTCCCTGCTGCCTGGCTTGCCAAGTATTTGACCGTCGCAAGAGGCAACCTGGTCCGAACCGATAATCAGTGATTTCGGGTGGCGGCCTGCCAGGGTGCGCGCTTTCTCTGTGGCGAGGCGTAGGGCGAGTGCGGCTGGCGCTTCCCCCGCCTGCGGTGCTTCATCTATATGGGGCGAATCCTGCTGAAAGGGGATGCCAAGCTGTTGTAGTAGGGTTCTGCGGTAAGGAGAGCTGGAGGCTAGTATCAGAGGGTGGGGCATTCTGGTGGATTTTCCGCTGGGTCGAATAGTGGTTTGTGACCGGGCGATACTGCAATGCCTGATTTGTTTTGACAAGGCTAAGGTGAGTCCATAGAATTGCGCGCTTATGTCGATAGCCCCCTCTAAATCAGTATTGCCAAAGAGCATTGATGCTCGGAAATTGGTACAGCGAGAGCAGTTGCTCGATGGTGTTTTGCCGTTGGAGTCCCTGCCTCGGGTTGGTAGCGCAGTTGAGTCTGTCCACGGAGAGATTTCTGCTGAATTGCAGTTTGAGCGAGACTTGCAAGGTCACCAAACGGTGAGCGGCAAGGTTCAACTTGCAGTTGACCTCTTGTGTCAGCGCTGTTTGTCACCGGTCCATGAGCAGATCGAGGCACAGTTTAGCTGGGGTATCGTATGGACTGAGGAGCAGGGTAAGGCCCTGCCCAAAGATCTGGACCCGGTGATCCAGGACGGCGATGAGCTGGACTTGCACCAGATCCTTGAAGATGAAATTTTGCTCAATTTGCCAATGGTGGCTTATCACCAGGAAGAATGTGTCTCCAAGGAGAGCTTTCATTTTGGTGATGAGGTTGCCGAGGCGGATGAGCAACAGGCAAACCCCTTTAAAGTGCTGGAGCAGTTGAAGGGTTCGTCGGGTAAATCCTAGGTTTCCCGATGAGTTTGGGCTCGCCGGTAGGCGCCCCGGTTCCAGCGAAATTTGTTTATTTTAGGAGCTAGCAATGGCTGTTCAACAAAACAAGAAGACTCGTTCCCGTCGCGGTATGCGCCGTTCCCACGATGCGCTGGGCGCAGGTGCTACCCTTTCCGTCGACCCGACTACCGGTGAAAAGCACCGTCGCCACCACGTGACCAAAGACGGTTTCTACCGTGGTCGCAAAGTGATCGAAGTTAGCGGCGGCTCTGAAGAAGAGTAAGCTTTGTCCAGCCAATTGCGATTGGCCGTGGATGCAATGGGCGGGGACTTAGGTCCCCGCTCTGTCGTTCCGGCATGTATTAGATTTCTTCAAAACTTCCCTGAAGCGCAGCTAAAGCTATTTGGCCCGCGCGCAGAGCTTCAAGCTCTGGTTCATCAAGAGCTGCAGCGCCATCGCCGCCGCGTTACCCGCCGTCTCGAAATTATCCATTGCGAGCAAGTCATCACTCAAGAGTGCAATCCGTTGCAGGCTGTTCGCCATAAGCGCGATTCAACCATGGCGATGGCCTTGAAGAGTGTTGCATCGGGAGATGTGCAAGCTGCAGTTACCTCCGGCAATACCGGCGCCTTGTTGGCGTTGAGTCGCAGTATTCTCGGTAATATCCAAGGTGTTAGGAAGCCGGCGCTCGGTAAGTCTGTACCTTCGGGTATGGGTTCCTGCTATCTTTTGGACCTTGGTGCCAATGTGGATTGCAGTGCTGAGGATTTGCTTCAGTTCGCCCGTATGGGGATTGAGGCTCAGCGGATTCATACTGCCCGCAAGAGTGTGAAGGATATAAAAGTGGCGCTGCTCAATATTGGAGCGGAAGCACATAAGGGTAGCGCCGAAATACGCCGTGCAGCGGAACTGCTCGATGCGGACCCCGGGGTCAATTATGTTGGCTTTGTTGAGGGGCATGATATTTTTACCGGCTCGGTAGATGTGGTTGTTTGCGACGGCCTGATGGGTAATGTCGCGATGAAATCTGCCGAGGGTGTGATTCGACTAATGGGTCAAAAAGCGTTCACAATCGAGAAAAGAGGGTGTTTCAAGCGTTTTTTTGGCCAATTGGCCATAAAGCTGTTGCGAAAATGGCGTACACAGGTGGAACCTGCTCGCTATAATGGCGCCAGCTTTGTAGGGGTAAAGGGCAACGTGATCAAGAGTCACGGCGGTGCCAGCAGCGAAGCTTTTTATCGGGCGATGGTTACGGCGAAGGAGTGTGCCGATGCTGACCTGGCAGCCAGGGTCGATGCCGCTATGGCACAATCCGGCGAAAGACGCTCCATGGATGAAGGGTAAAAAGCAGTTTTCCCTTACTGAAATCAGCCACATTTAGGTTAAGGATATCTTATGACCAATGCCGCACTCGCATTTGTCTTTCCGGGGCAGGGTTCCCAGAAAATAGGTATGCTCTCTGAGATTGCCCAAGAGGCGCCTGAAATTCAGGCCACTTTTGCCGAAGCATCCAATGTGCTCGGCTATGACCTCTGGGACCTGTGCCAGAATGGCGAGCAGGAAGCCATTAATCTCACCCAGCGTACCCAGCCTCTCTTACTGACTTCCAGTGTTGCCCTTTATCGCATGTGGCGCTCTCGCGGCGGTGCCCAGCCTGCATTCATGGCCGGTCACAGTTTGGGCGAGTGGTCAGCACTGGTGTGCTCTGGCGTTCTGGCATTTAAAGATGCGGTTCATTTGGTTCGCGAGCGCGGCCGCTTGATGCAGGAGGCGGTTCCCGTAGGGGAGGGCGCCATGGCTGCCATCATCGGTCTTGATGATGCAGCTGTCGAAGAAGCTTGTGCTGCTTCTGCTGAGGGTGAAATAGTCGCTGCGGTGAATTACAACTCTCCCGGCCAGATTGTTATTGCGGGAAGTAGCGCGGCGGTGCAGCGCGCCATCGAAGCCTGTAAAGCTGCCGGTGCAAAGAAGGCTATGCCTCTTCCGGTCAGTGCCCCATTCCACACTGAGCTGATGCGTCCCGCGGCGGAAAAGCTGACCCCTCAAATAGAGACGACAGAATTTAACGCGCCAGAAATACCCATCGTGCACAATGTCCACGCTGAGCTTGAAGCGGAACCGGAAAAAATTAAGTCCCTGATGATCGAGCAGATTTATCGCCCGGTTCGCTGGACTGCTTGCGCACAAAAAATTATTGGCTCCGGAGTGGAGCAAATGGTTGAGTGTGGTCCGGGTAAGGTTTTGTCTGGCCTGATCAAACGTGTCGATCGAAGTGTTTCCTGTCACGCAATCAATAGCCCCAGTAACTTTAATGAAGCTCTGCGAGCTACAGCGGTATAAATCGCTCAAAAAGTAGTCCAGTAGTCGAATAAGGATAAGTGAGAATGACCTTACAGATGTCCCTTGAGGGTAAAGTTGCCTTGGTGACAGGTGCAAGTCGCGGTATTGGTGCGGCAATTGCAGATATGCTCGGTGGAATGGGTGCCACAGTTATTGGTACTGCCACCAGCGAATCCGGCGCTGAAAAAATAAGCGCCCGCTTCGCAGAAGCCGGTATCGCAGGTGCCGGTAAAGTTCTGGATGTGGGCAATGCGGAAAGCATTTCCGAGCTTCATGCAGCGATAAAAAATGAGTTTGGTGCTCCTGCGATATTGGTTAATAATGCTGGCATCACCAAGGACAACTTGTTGATGCGCATGAAGGATGACGAGTGGGATTCAGTCGTCAATACGAATTTGACCGCGGTCTATCGCATGAGTAAGGCTTGCCTGCGCGATATGACCAAGGCGCGATGGGGGCGGATTATTAATATCAGCTCCGTCGTAGGTAGTATGGGTAATGCCGGTCAGAGCAATTATGCGGCGACCAAAGCTGGTGTGGGAGGGTTTGCCCGCTCCCTGGCTTCAGAGGTGGGCTCCCGAGGAATCACGGTTAATACCGTAGCCCCCGGCTTTATTGATACTGATATGACAAAAGTCTTGCCTGAAGCGCAACGCGAGTTGCTTCTGGGTAAGATTCCTCTCGCGAGGCTCGGGAAGCCGGAAGAAATTGCTTCGGTGGTTTCCTTCCTGGCGAGTGATGCGGGAGGCTATGTCACCGGCGAGACAATTCATGTCAATGGCGGTATGTACATGGCGTAGTTTGTGTTTCAGAATGTCTCTTTAACTTATTGATTTTAGAGATATTTATGTTTTTGCTGATGGTGTTGAGGGGCCGCACATTACATCCCGAAAAACTTGGGGTACAATGGCCTCTGAATTATCCAAAAGCTGTGTGAGCCGGTCGTTATCACCAACAACATTGGATACGGTGAAAAACAATAGCGACTAAAACAGATTTTTACCCACTAGGAGTTAAATTGAATCATGAGCAGCATTGAAGAGCGCGTTAAAAAGATCGTTGCTGAACAACTGGGCGTTAAGGAAGAAGACGTTAAGCCTGAAGCCTCTTTTGTTGAAGATCTGGGCGCTGACTCACTCGACACAGTTGAGCTGGTTATGGCTTTGGAAGAGGAATTCGAAACTGAAATTCCCGATGAAGAAGCTGAAAAAATCACTACTGTTCAGCTGGCAATGGATTACATCAAGGATAACCTTGGTTAATTCCTGCTGGGTAGTTTAGGCACGGGCAGCTCAATATGCTGTACCTAGCCGAGCGATTCTGAAAGCCGTTCTATGTTTCATAGCGCGGCTTTCTTGTTATTGGTACTACGGAATTGTGACTGCTGACCGGATGTTGTTCTTTTAACTACATTGGTGAAGGACGGTAGCAGAAAATTTCAGGGGGGAGCGCAGTGTCGCAAAGAAGAGTTGTTGTAACCGGAATGGGAGTCGTTAGCCCATTAGGTAACACCCTAGAGGATACTTGGTCTGGGGTACTACAGGGAGCTAATGGTGCTGCTCCGATTGAGACATTTGATGTCTCGGCTTTTTCAACCCGCTTCGCCGCTACTGTAAAGGATTTTGATCCCACGCCATACATGCCCGCAAAAGAAGCGCGCAAGATGGATACTTTCTTGCAGTACGGACTGGTTGCCGGTATTCAGGCTATGCAAGATAGCGGCCTGGAGGTAACCGAAGAGCTGGGTCCGCGCGTGGGTACCTGTATTGGCTCTGGTATGGGCGGTATCCTGGCTATCGAAGATAATTCATTGCTGATTGCCGAAAAAGGCCCTCGCCGTGTATCACCTTTCTTTGTACCTGGCGCCATCATTAATATGGTTGCGGGTAACCTCTCGATTAAATATGGCCTCAAAGGCCCCAATCTGGCAGTGACAACAGCCTGTACCACAGGAACCCATGCGATTGGTCTCGGAGTTCGTGCGATTCAGCACGGTGATGCCGATGTAATGGTATGTGGTGGTGCAGAAATGGTTACCACCCCGGTAGGGCTCGGCGGTTTCTGTGCGGCAAGAGCGCTGTCCACCCGCAATGATGATCCGCAATCAGCAAGCCGCCCCTGGGATAAAGACCGTGATGGTTTTGTGCTGGGCGAAGGGTCTGCGGTACTCGTTTTGGAAGAGTACGAAAATGCAATCGCTCGCGGAGCCAAGATTTATGCAGAAGTAGCTGGCTTTGGTATGAGCGGTGATGCCCACCACATGACCTCTCCTCCGGAGGATGGCGCTGGCGCTGCTCTCTCAATGGAAAATGCCCTGAGAGATTCTGGTATGAGCCCAAGTGATATCCAGTATATCAATGCTCATGGTACTTCTACTCTGCTGGGAGACACAGCTGAGATCCTGGCGGTTAAAAAAGTATTCGCGGGGGTGACGGACTCCCTCGCTGTGAGTTCTACCAAGTCGATGACCGGTCACCTGCTGGGGGCTGCCGGCGCTATTGAAGCCGTTTTCTCGGTATTGTCATTGCGCGACCAGGTTGCGCCCCCCACTATCAATCTCTTTTCCCCGGATGAGGCCTGTGCCGGTATTAACCTGGTGCCCCAAGAGGCCCAGCCGATGGCAATCAATGCAGTCCTATCCAATTCCTTTGGTTTCGGTGGCACCAATGGGTCACTGATATTCAAGCGAGTCTGATTCCCGTGCCCACCGCGAGGTGGGCGCACCTGCCTTGGGAGCTCCATGTACCAGTTACCTCAAATGTACTTTCGGGGGCTGGCCGTTGATCAGTTACCAGATGATGCTGACTACTCGGGTGGAATCCTCGAAACAATGCGCTGTCACAACAAAGGTCTACCGCTTTGGTCTTTCCACCGCGCTCGCCTGGAGCGTTCCGGGGTGTTGGATGAGGCCTGTCTGGGAGAAATTGAGCAGTCGACGTTAAAATTGACAGCCGGCTGTCGCTGGCCTGAGGCGATTGCGCGCCTGCGTGTTGGCAGTGTGCGCGGGCAGCAATGTTGGGATTTGGTGCTGCGGCCGCTGATTGAAACTGCTGAGGGGCAGGTGGGCACTAGCCTTTTCCCTTGTTCGACGAGCTTGCCGATCGGTAGTAATTCGAACCAGGGCTGCAAAACTTTACTCCGTAACCGATATAATGCGGCAAAAGCAGAGCTGCCGGTGGGTCAATTTCTCGATGGATTGATGCTGGATTCGGCGGGAAGGGTCATCGAAACCCTGCGCTGTAATATCCTGGCCCGATTTGGTGGGAAGTGGATGACTCCATCCCTGCACCGGTGTGGTGTTCATGGTGTGATGCGGCAGTGGCTCTCGAGCCATATCCACTGGCAAGAGGAAGACATGGAGCTTTCCGAACTCTGTGAGGCCGATGAGCTGGCTCTCTGCAACAGTGTTCGAGGTGTATTACCGGTGGTAGAGGTAATCGGTTACAAAAATTGGCCTGTGGGTGTCGAGACCCGCAAGCTACAGAAGCTGATATTGGATAAATTGTGGTGAAGAAAAAGCAAGCGAGTTTCGCTTGGAGAGTGTTGAAGCTGTTATTTGGTGGGCTGGTATTGGCCTGCTTGGTTGCAGTTGCCTCTCTATACGTAGCAAAGGAAGCCTTGGAATCCCCCCTGCCGATTGCACAAGATGGGCTTACGCTTCAGGTGGAAAAGGGCGGAAGTTTGTCCCGGACGCTGCGAAGCTTGCAGGGCGAAGGGATAATCCAGTGGCCGCAAATACTCCTCGCCTATGCCTACTGGGAGGGCACAACAGAAATCCATTCCGGCGAGTATTTAGTTCCCTTTGGCAGTAACGCGCGGGACTTGATTGCGCGCCTGAATCGCGGTGAAGTTACCCGCTATCGCATTACGCTATTAGAGGGCTGGACCTTTCGCCAGGCCCTGCGACAAATCCGCTCCGGTGAAAGAATCGTTCAGTCCGAAGAGGGGAGCAATGTCAGTGCCGCTGCCCAGGCCCTGGGCCTAAAGGAAGATGAAGTCGAGGGTTGGATTTTCCCGGATACTTACGTCTACCGGTCCGGTACCACAGATATTGAGCTGCTGCGTCAGGCCTATGATCGGATGCAGAAGGTACTGGATGAGGAGTGGCAATCAAAAGGGGATGATCTGCCCTATAAGTCGCCCTATGAAGCCTTAATCATGGCTTCAATTATCGAGAAAGAGACAGGGCAGCCATCTGAGCGCAGTGAAATAGCTGGTGTTTTTGTACGCAGGCTGAATAAAGGTATGCGCTTGCAGACAGACCCCACCGTAATTTACGGCTTGGGTGAGGACTTTGACGGAAATCTGACCCGTACACACCTGCGCCAGGCAACACCTTATAATACTTATGTTATTAATGGCCTTCCCCCTACGCCGATTGCCCTACCTGGGCGAGCGGCAATTCGGGCCGCTTTAAATCCAAAGCCCGGCAAGAGCTTGTATTTTGTTGGCAAAGGGGATGGATCTCATCATTTCTCAGCGACTCTGACAGAGCACAACCGTGCGGTGCGGGAGTATCAGCTGAAAAGGCGCGCGGATTACCGCTCGAGTCCGGCAAAAGGAAAGAATTAGTGTCGCACGGCAAGTTCATCACCCTCGAGGGTGTAGAGGGGGTGGGGAAATCTACCAATTTACTCTTCATCACCGAGTGGCTCAAAAAGCACAATATTAACTTTATCCAAACTCGGGAGCCGGGAGGCACCCCGTTGGCAGAACAGCTGCGCGAGCTGTTATTGGCCAAGCGGGATGAATCCGTTGATCCCACGGCGGAATTATTGATGGTGTTTGCCGCCCGCGCGCAACATCTGTCTCAGGTTATACTGCCCGCCTTAAAACGTGGGGATTGGGTGATCTGTGATCGCTTCACCGATGCTACCTATGCCTACCAAGGCGGTGGTCGCAGACTGGATCGACAATTGATCGAGCAGTTGGAGCAGACAGTTCAAGGGGATTTGCGCCCAGATAAAGTGCTTTTATTGGATCTCGACCCAGAAGTGGGGCTACAGCGAGCTGCACGCACTGGGGAAGCGGATCGGTTTGAGAGTGAGCACCTGGAGTTCTTCCAGCGGGTGCGTGCGGCTTATCGCGATCGAGCTGAAGCTGCGCCTGCCCGTTACGCGGTTGTGGATGCCGGCCAATCTCTGGAACAGGTGCAGATGGATCTAGCCAAGCAATTGGAGCTGTTGCTTTAAGCTATCTTGCCCCAGAATCTATTTTTAAATGATAAGAATTGTGGCTGATGTCTGTGCCTGAAACTTTTGAGTATAAATCGATACCGGTACCTCTTCCCTGGCACTCCGAGCAATGGCAGCGGTTGGGGTTGCAGTTGCAGGCGGGTCGCTGCCCGCACGCTTTGCTGCTGACTGGCCCGGAGGGGTTGGGAAAGCGACAATTCGCGGCTGCTTTTACCGCGTTGGCCCTATGTGAACAACCGAGGGCAGGTCAGGCCTGTGGAGAGTGTAAGGATTGTCGGTTGTGGATGGCTGGCTCGCATCCTGATTTCCTGCAAGTTGAACCTGAAAAGCCCGGTGGCCCGCTGAAAGTGGAACAGATCCGTCAGCTGGGCAACTTTGTTTCCCGCACCAGTGGGCGGGGCGGGGCGCGTCTGGTTTGTTTGTCACCGGCGGAGGCGATGAATGTCAACGCAGCCAATGCCTTGTTGAAAAACCTGGAAGAGCCGGCACCCTCCGTTATCTTTGTGTTGATCACCGATGCCCCCACAGGCCTTTTGCCAACCATTCGAAGTCGCTGTCAATCTATAGCTTTTCCGCCCCCAACTGGAGAGGTGGCGCTACAGTGGCTATACAGCAATGGGCTGGAAGAGCCGCTGGCACAGCGTGTCTTAACTCTGGCAGGCGGGGCACCATTATTGGCGGCGGAGCTGGCCGAGCCCAAGTCGAGAGAAGTACGTGAGCAGTTTTTTAAAGATTTGGTTGCTGTAGCTCAGGGTACGGCAAGTTCAGTCTCTACAGCGGGCCGTTGGGAAACACCGGCCGAGGGTATTGAATTGGTTCAACTACTGCTTTTTTGGCAGCACTGGTTAACCCAGATGGTGCAGATTCGCAGTTGTGATCTCAGTGGAGATGCCCAGCTAATGGTTCTTTTGCAGAGGTTGCCAGGGTCGAGTGAGCAAAGCTTGCAGCCAGTATTTGCGTTCTACGATCATTTGCTTCAGGCGCGGAAAGGGTTACTGGGCACAGCTAACCCCAATCGTCGTTTGCTGCTGGAAGAATTATTTATTCGTTGGGCGAAGCTTTTTGCTTAGGCGCCTTGCGCAAGTCGGGTAGGGTAATTGACGTTGTCTGGACACAGGCAGCGGGCTTAGATAAGTTAGCGCATCATTTAGAAATATAAACATTGAGGTTGTCCATGAAAGCCATGGGAGGCGGTGCCCGCAACGGCATCCTGTCACTGAAAATCCAGGATAAATCTGTGCTCTATGCGGCCTATATGCCCTTCGTAAAGAATGGTGGCTTGTTTATCAGTACGGATAAATCGTACAACCTTGGCGATGAGGTTTTTCTGCTTCTGAGCTTAATGGATGAGCCGGAAAAGATTCCGGTTGCCGGTAAGGTGATCTGGATTACCCCCAATGGTGCTCAAGGCAACCGCACTCCCGGAATCGGAGTTCAATTTGGCGATAAGGACAATATCGCGCAAAACAAGATTGAAACCCACTTGGCGGGAACCTTAGAATCCAGCCGCCCAACCCATACGTTGTAACTCTCTAATGCTTGTTGATTCTCACTGTCACCTGGACAGACTTAAGCTCGATAAATTTGATGGCGATCTGGATACTGTATTGGACCTGGCCCGCAGTCGCGGTGTTGGCAAGTTCCTCTGTGTCGGTATCAGTTTGGAAAACGCCGATGCGGTTGTTGAAATCGCATCCCGCTACGAGGACGTAGTCTGTTCCGTTGGTGTGCACCCGTTGGATGTCGACTCTGGCATGGCGGATGTTGAGCGACTGGTAGAAATGGCTAACCAGCCCAATGTTGTTGCATTGGGGGAGACAGGTCTGGATTACTACTACAGCACTGACACCCAGGAAATCCAGCAGCAGAGCTTTATTGCACACCTGCAAGCGGCGGGGCAGGCAGAGCTTCCGGTTATTGTGCATACGAGAGATGCGCGGGAAGATACTATCGCTCTCATTAAAGAGCACGGTAATACTAATACCGCAGGTGTTCTGCACTGTTTTACCGAGAGCTGGGATATGGCCAAGGCTGCCCTGGATCTCAATTATTATATTTCTTTGTCCGGCATCGTGACCTTTAAAAATGCCGAGGAGCTGCGGGATGTCGCCCGCAGGCTGCCTTTGGATCGGTTGCTCGTTGAGACTGACTCCCCTTATTTGGCTCCAGTGCCCTATCGGGGTAAGCCCAATATTCCGGCCTATGTGCGTGAAGTGGCAGAATTTATCGCTGATTTACGCGGTATTCCCTACGAAGAGCTGGCCGAAATCACCTCAGAAAACTTTTTCAGATTATTCCCCCGGGCAGTTTGATCCGGGTCTATTGGATGTTCCCCTATGATGAAGCAGCAGTTGCAAGTCATGCTGACTCTGCAAGACCAGATTAATACAGTAGTAAATGAAAACTGGCGTGAGCAAAACTTTGCCTGGTACCGCGCTATTTGGGTAGAAAGTGCAGAGTTGTTAGACCATTACGGTTGGAAGTGGTGGAAGAAGCAACTTCCAGAAATGGATCAGGTGAAGCTTGAATTGGTGGATATCTGGCATTTCGGTTTGAGCCTTGAATTGCAAAAAGGCTCTCCGCAGGAAGTGGCTGAGACCATGCTGAAGGAGTTTGCCGGTTCCGAGCGTACGGCGGGTGATTTCCGTGAAAATCTCGAGTCTTTCACCTTGAACACCCTGGCCACCAAACAGTTTGATGTTGCTGGCTTTGTTCAACTATTGGCCGATGCAGAAATGTCTTTTGCTGAGTTGTACCAGCGATATGTTGGTAAAAATGTACTCAACCGATTCCGTCAGGATAACGGCTACAAAGATGGCAGCTATGTAAAAAACTGGGCGGGCCGTGAAGACAATGAACACCTAGCGGAAATTGCCGGACTTTTGGACTCATCTACTGCTGATTACAGTGACCAGGTTTACAAGGCACTGCAGGCGCGTTACCGGGAATTGGCGCTGACATAAACACTCGCAAAGAGTGTCCAATACAGTCTGAGAGATTTTGTCATACAAATTGAGCCGCTATTTCGCTTGTGTAAGATGAAATTTACTCGCGAGGCCCTATAATGCGGCCGCTTACAAACGAGGGAGAACTATCGTGAAAGCACCTGTACGTGTTGCTGTTACCGGCGCTGCCGGTCAGATTAGCTATTCGTTGCTGTTCCGCATCGCCTCTGGCGAAATGCTGGGCAAAGATCAGCCGGTTATTCTGCAATTGCTGGAAATCACTCCGGCATTGGAAGCGCTGAAAGGCGTTGCTATGGAGCTTGAAGACTGCGCTTTCCCGCTGCTCGCGGGTATCGTTCAGTCCGATGATGCTACTGTTGCGTTCAAAGATGCAGATTACGCTTTGCTGGTAGGCGCGCGTCCCCGTGGACCGGGTATGGAGCGTAAGGACCTGCTGGAAGCTAACGCTGCTATCTTCTCTGCACAGGGTAAAGCCCTGAACGACGTTGCTTCTCGTAACGTAAAAGTACTGGTTGTTGGCAACCCGGCTAACACCAATGCCCTGATCGCTCAGCGCAATGCGCCAGACCTGGACCCGCGTAACTTCACCGCGATGACCCGTCTGGATCACAACCGCGCTCTGTCTCAGCTGGCAAACAAAACTGATTCCAGCGTTAACGACATCACCCATATGACCATTTGGGGCAACCACTCTTCCACTCAGTACCCAGACCTGCACCAAGTGAAGGTTTCCGGTGCTGCAGCCATGGATAAAGTGGAGCAGGAGTGGTACGAAAACGACTTCATCCCGACTGTTCAACAGCGCGGTGCAGCTATCATCAAGGCGCGTGGTGCTTCCTCTGCGGCTTCCGCTGCCAACGCTGCCATCGACCATATGCGCGATTGGGCTCTGGGTACCGCTGAAGGTGACTGGACCAGCATGGCTGTATTCAGCGATGGTTCTTACGGTATTCAGGAAGGCCTGATTTACTCTTTCCCTTGCACTTGCAAAGATGGCGACTGGGAAATTGTTCAAGGCGTCGACATCAACGACTTCTCCCGCGAGAAAATGTCTGCTACCGAGCAGGAGCTGGCGGAAGAGCGTGATGCAGTAGCACACCTGCTGCCGTAATAGGGAGTGACAGGTCCCAGGCCTTGGCCGCAGGCCTCTCCCAAAAACCCACACTGAGGTGTGGGTTTTTTTATGCCTGAATTTTGTAAACCCCGGCCCGGACCAGGAAACTTTCCCGGTCAGTATCTTCGTGTGAGCTGCCGCCATCGGCACTACACTGATTTTATATATCTGCCGGATGTCCCTGCTATGGTCACTGAAGTTGGCCGCAACACCGCCCGTTGCGCCTGTATCCTGCTGCAGCCTAACCAGTCCCTGTCCCTCTCCGGCAATCTATGGGTGTTTTTCTCCCTGGTTGGGGTATCCCTTGGAATCAGCCTCGCTTTTGCGATGGCGGGAGCCTGGATGATTCTTCCCTTTGCCGGGCTTGAAATGATCCTGCTGGGCATCCTGTTTACCTACGTGTACCTCGAAGGGACCCGCAGAGAAGTAATACGCATCAATGAGGAGTTGGTAATTCTGGATTGCTGTAAGGGGTTCAGGCAGCAAACGGTGTATCACCGGGAGTTCGCCCGCGATAAGTTGGCAGTACTCGTAAGGATGGGGAGCAGTGCTACCGAAATGGCTTCGGTAAACTTTAGTGGTCCTGAGGGGTGCCTTGAAGTCGGGGAGTTCCTCACCGAGGCTGAAAAGGCGGAGCTGGTGCAGAAGTTAGGTCGTTTTGGCATTTGTGCCAGGAAAGAGAAAGAGTTTCGTCTGCAGCAGTTCTGATTTCTCTATAGAACTGGCGTCTCGTTTGTTTCTTTTCGCTATAATCCCCGCTTTACTCTTAACTGTTCCACAGGGGATATCAGATGGCTTTTCCGAAGATCGGTAATTTGGCTCCGGCTTTTACGCTGACCAACCAAAGTGGCGAGAAAGTGTCACTTAAGGATTTTCGTGACAAAAGTAATGTCGTCCTCTACTTTTACCCGAAAGCACTTACCCCCGGTTGTACCACTCAGGCATGTGGGATTCGCGATAGTGCGGCTGAATTTAAAAAAGCCAATACTGTTGTGTTGGGGGTGAGCCCGGATCCAGAAGCAAAGTTGCAGCGCTTTATCGACAAGCACGAACTGAATTTTGATTTGCTATCTGATGAAGAACACAAGATCGCTGATAAATATGGTTGCTGGGGCTTGAAGAAATTTATGGGCAAGGAGTACATGGGGCTTCTGCGAACAACTTTTATTATCGATAAGAGTGGGCGCCTTCGCCATATTATCGACAAAGTTAAAACCAAGACCCATGACACTGATGTTTTGAATTGGATTGGCGAGAACCTGGATTAATTGCCAGACTCTGAGGGGCGGGGCTGGACTGGTGCTTGGTCTGCTGTAGCCCCTACCTTTCGGACTCAAAGGCGACACGTGGGTACCGAAAGTAAGTATTTTTGGCCCTTGGTACACAATAAGATGAAAAAAAGCACTGTCGCCCCTTGCTTTCTTAATTCTTGGTCTATACTGGCAGTTGTAAAGGAAAGGTGCGCCGGCTAGAGAGAGTCTCTCTGCGGGAATTGCCGGAGCGGTTAGTTTAAAAATTGTACATCTCTGTGAAGGATTCGATGTCTGTTTTTTGGTGCATCCCGCATCACGTAGTCGTCCGCCGAAGTTGATGTTGTGTTGGTGTGGGCAGGGGCAACCGGGATTCGCTGGATGCGGACATAGAAAAATAACTGCGGCTCACGGAACTCAATAGGAGCAGCTCGATGAACCATACTCAGCCCGACCAGACTTCGCTCTCTGAAGACAAATCACTTCAGCAGGCCAGAATATCCGGAGACCCGAATATTCTCGACCAGCTGCTGGCCCCCCCCGAAGCAACCAGTTTTGGTATTGCCGCACGGGTAATAGATGTGCTGGAGCAGCGTATCGGTAAGGCCTCTCTCGCTATTCGCCCGGTAGCGTCCGACCTAAGTATGTCCACCCGGACTCTGCAACGCCGGTTGCAGGAACACAACCTCAGTTTTGCATCTTTACGTGACCATGTTCGTTTTCGTCACGCGGTGCATTTCCTTAAAGATACTGCGCTGAGCGTTGATGGAATCTCACGAATTCTCGATTTCTCTGATCGAACCAGTTTTACCAGCGCGTTCAAACGCTGGACCGGGATGTCTCCCACTGGCTACCGCCGGCAGGTCCGCCAGAGGTTCTGAGTGTGGATTGGTTTGGCCGGTCTCTACGGGATCGGCCCAATCCGTTGCCTCGGCGGGGCAAACCCGTTAGAGTTGGCGGCAATTTAATAGGCTGACTCTTTGAGGTTTTGCATGAGCTTTTTTATCCCCTCCGCCATGGCACAGGAAGCGGCGCCGGCAGCACAGGGTAATCCGATGATAACCCTGCTGATGTTTGCGGGTTTGTTTGCATTCATGTGGTTTTTCATTATTCGCCCACAGCGCAAGCGCCAGAAAGAGCACCAAGAGCTGGTTGGCGCTCTGAAAAAGGGTGACGAAGTTGTAATGAGCAGCGGGATGCTGGGCCGCGTCGACAAGGTCGATGAGGACTACATCGTATTGGAAGTTGCAGACAGCATGTCTTTGAAGTTCCAAAAAGTAGCTGTGCACGCAGTATTACCCAAAGGTACGATAAAAAAGATCTAATCCTATTCAGGGTTTATCTTTGAATGTCGTCACTAAAAAAGCCTGGCAATTGCCGGGCTTTTTTTTGGTTACTATTTTTGCGCGGGCAGTATTTATTGTGCCTTGAAAGCCCACAGAAAAATTGCGGAATTAATCAAAGGCTGGACTAATTTGTCTGATTAATTTTTCAATAAAAAAACAGGTTAGGCAAAAAGCAATAAATAGCACTGAAAGGCATGCTTATGTTCATTTTTCAAAGCTAGTCCTCTATCCGCTTACTCAGCAAGCTTGGTTCTATCTCTGCGGAAACTTTTTGCTAGAGGTGTCCTCTTACTGAGTCACATCGATAAAACTAATAATTAGACATAACAGGTTTAATTCACCGTGCTTAAGAGCCTGCCAATAGAGTTGCCTAAGCGGTTGCGCCTGGCGAACCTGCCCACACCTCTGCAGTCGTTAGACCGAATCAGTGATCTTTACTCCCTTCCTTATGGAGGGCCCAGGATTTGGATAAAGAGAGATGATCTTACCGAGTCCGGCATGTCGGGAAATAAACTGCGCAAGCTAGAGTTTGTTGCCGCTGAGGCCCGGGCCCAAGGGGCTCAGGTTTTGATCACTTGTGGCGGAGTGCAATCCAATCATTGCCGCACCACTGCATTGGTGGGGGCTCGATTGGGGTTTAAGGTTCAGTTGATTTTGCGTGGCGAGCGCATTGCAATCCCTGATGGCAACCTTTTACTGGATGAGTTGGCAGGTGCTGAAATTGCGGTTTACTCACCGGAAGAATACTCCCGGAATTTACAGAGCCTCTTTGACAGCTGGGCTGCTGAGTATCTGTCCAGAGGGCAGAAGTCTTTCTGTATCCCCACTGGTGCCAGCGACGGTTTAGGCATCTGGGGTTATATCTCGGCCTCTCAGGAATTATTGACAGACTGTGCAGATAGGGGCTTCACGCCTGATCATATTTTATGCGCTACTGGCAGTGGTGGGACCCAAGCGGGTTTGACCTTGGGGTGCCAATTGCTGGAAGCCGGTACGAAAGTTACGGGTTTCGCCGTTTGCGACAGTGCTAATTATTTCCAAGAGAAAGTGTGTGAAGATATTTCGCAGTGGATGGCACAGTCTGGTGTATCGCTTGATTTGGAGTCCCTCAAGATTTTGGTTAATGCCGACTATAAAGGCCCCGCTTACGGGGTGGCGGAGCCAGAGGTATACCAAACTATTAAAGAGTTGGCTTGCTTGGAGGGTATTCTTCTCGATCCTGTCTACACCGGCAAAGCATTTCATGGTCTGCTACAGGAGTTAAAAAAAGGAAATTACCGGGGCTCAGACAACCTGGTTTTTATTCATACCGGAGGGCAATTTGGCCTCTTCCCCCACCGAGCCCACTTCTTCCCAGTGGCCGAATAATACGACATTACTGTTCTCGTGCCGCGTAAGCTGCTAACCTGCGCAACAAATTACAGTTGTATCTGTATATAAAACAAACAGAAATAAGTCAGAGTAGTGGGGGGTTAGTTTGGATTCCTTTAACAATCTGCTGTTGTTAATAGACGGCATGCTCGGCTCAGCACCTTGGTTCCCCTGGGTGTTACTTGGAGTCGGTTTCTTTTTCACCATTTATCTTGGTTTTCCGCAGCTTCGTTATTTTGGGCATGCGATCAAGATTGTGCGCGGTAAGTACGACAAGCCCGGAGACCCGGGTGATACCTCCCACTTCCAGGCATTGGCCACGGCACTGTCGGGTACCGTAGGTACCGGTAATATCGGTGGCGTTGGCTTGGCTATTTTCCTCGGCGGTCCGGCTGCGCTGTTTTGGATGTGGATGACCGCATTCCTAGGTATGACCACAAAGTTTGTGGAAGTGACCCTGTCACACAAATACCGTATTAAAGCAGCGGATGGTTACTACGCGGGTGGCCCCATGTTTTACATGGAGCGTCGCTTGAATATGAAATGGCTTGCGGTGCTCTTTGCAATCGCGACCGTTATCTGTTCATTCGGTACCGGCAGCTTGCCCCAGGTCAACAACATTGCCCAGGCAATGCACGATTCTTTTGGTGTTGAGAAGGCTCTGACGGGTGGCATCCTGGCGATTTTGCTGGGCATGGTGATTATTGGCGGTATTACCCGAATCGCTAAAGTGACCTCCACCATTGTTCCCACCATGGCAGTTATCTACGTAATAGGTGCCTTGGGCGTTATCATCTACAACTACGAAAATATTCTGCCGTCCTTTGGGGCTGTTTTCCGCGATGCCTTCACCGGTAGTGCGGCTGTAGGTGGATTCCTGGGTGCGAGCTTTGCCTATGCCTTTAACCGTGGTGTGAACCGCGGCCTCTTCTCGAACGAAGCGGGTCAGGGCTCTGCACCTATTGCTCACGCCGCCGCTCGCGCAGACGAGCCGGTTTCTGAAGGTATGGTTTCCCTGCTGGAACCCTTTATCGACACCATTATCATTTGTACCTTAACCGGACTTGTGATTCTTTCTTCTGGTGTTTGGACTGAGAAACACGAGAACCTGTTTGAAGGTGCAGATACTTACGTTGTAGCGGGTAGCTACGATGAGAAGAATACCCAGGATGTTGAGCAGCTGTTCAAGTATTTGAGCGGTCAGGAGAGTGATGTTAAGGCCTATAACGGCTCCATTGTTGTGACTGACGGCCACCCGCTGAACAGCCAGGACTTTACCCTCATCCACGCCCGTTCTATTGCTGAAGACCTGGACTTCCGTGTGGGGGATGACAGCTTCAGCGGTGTTCTGGATGTGAAAGATGGTAAGTTTGCCAATGAAGATGTGGATATTTGGGGTAAGTCCCTGGTGCACTCTGTGGCCCTGACCAATCTTGCCTTCCAGCGCGGTTACTTTGGTGAATACGGTGGTCTGATTGTAACTCTGGGGATTCTGCTGTTTGCTTTCTCTACAGCAATTGCCTGGTCATACTACGGCGACCGCTCAATGATTTACCTTTTCGGCCCCAAGGCAGTAATGCCTTACCGAATAGTTTACGTTATTGCATTCTTCTGGGCTGCGATTGAGGACACCACAGTTATTTGGAACCTCTCTGCGGTGGCCATTGTGATAATGACCTTGCCCAACCTGTTTGGTATTACTGTGTTGGCCAAGGAGATGAAAGATACCGTGAAGGACTACTGGAAAGACCCAAGCCATAAATAATTTGTCTGGGTTTGATTAAAAATAAAAAAGGCGGCCAATATGGCCGCCTTTTTTATTTGTGCACCACCGATCCTTTGATCGATCTAGAGCTTGCCCACCCAGCAGAGACCTGCTGGGTGGAAATCAGCTCAATTACTCAGTGCTTGCACTCAGGGTAACGCCAGAGTAGGCAGAGTAAGCGCGGATACTGATATACCAGGTTCCAGCATCCGGATTACTGATGGTGCAGCTTTCGTCATTGCCCCACTGGTAGGGGCGGCAGTCGTACGCTGTACGGGTAGGCTCTTGGCTGTGGCGGACATAGAGATCTGCATCTCCGCTGCCACCTTCCATTACGGCGCTCAGGGTAGAAGCTCCAGCGTCAACCTCAATGGTGAAGTGCTGCCAGCTGTTGCGGGAACCAGAAAGGTTGGTTTCTTCCCAGCTGTCGCTACCGCCACCACCACCACCGGTGTAACTGCCTACCAGGGTGACATCGGAGAAGGAGGAGTAGCCGCGCACCATGACGTAATAGGTTCCGCCCTGTAGGTCAGCGTCAGCGATATCACAAGTTTCATTGTTGCCTGAAGTGTACGGACGGCAATCATAAGTGCTGGTGGTTGGAGCATTGCCGAAGCGAACATAGAGGTCGGCATCACCGCTTCCGCCTGACATTGCAAAAGACAGGCCTGTGGCATCTGCGGGTACATCCAGGGTGAAGTGAACTTCATCACCACTGCTGCCCTCAATATCGGTCTCGGTAACCCCATTTTCGAGTTCTCCGCCTTCATTACCACCACCGCCACCACCACCGCCGCCACCGCAGCTGCTGGTGGAAACGCCTACCGTGGAGAATGCGGCAACAACGTCATCAGTGTCGTAGCCTAAATCTGATGCTGCAGAGAAAACACCACAGGCACCATCTTCAAAATCAGTATTGGCACTCCAATACATCTGGTTGGCAAGAACAAAGGGGTCGAATGCTGTGCGGGTATTCCAGCCGCTGGTATTCGCCAGTAGGTAGAAGGCCCGGTTAAAGACGCCGGAGCTGTAGTGCACGTCCATGCCGTTGTAGTAATCATCGGCATGACCGATGGAGCTGCCATCGTCAGTTGGATCTTCAAAGTAGCGGAGTGCTCCGCTGGACTTAAAGATTTCGGCCCCTACCAACCAGTCATTGCTGCCGCGCATATAGTACTCGGCAGCTTCACCGGCAATATCAGAGAAGGCTTCATTGATACCGCCGGACTGATTGTAGTAATTCAAGTCCGAATTTTGCTCGGTAAAGCCGTGGCTGACTTCGTGAGCGGAAACATCGAGGCTAACCAGTGGATAGAAGTAGCTCTGGCCATCACCAAATGTCATCTGGCTGCCATCCCAGAAGGCATTCTCGTAGTTGTTGCTGTAATGCACCCGCATTCTCAGTTTTTGTGTGAGAGGGGATGTGTTGTACCAGTCGCTATAGAGATCAAAGACCACACCGCCAAAGAAGTGTGCGTCATTGAGTGGTGAGTAAGCGCCGTTGATTGACTTATAGTCATTGTCCGGGCAAGTGAACGAGTGGATGCTACCGCCATTCGTGCTGTGGTTCATATCAACGGTTTCTACATTGTCCGTATCCATGGCACAGCTGTCGTCAACAATCATGTGGGGGTAATCAGTACCGTACTCGTAGCGCCCGGTCTTTGAATTGCCCCCTGGGCCTGTCGCATTTTGTGCAAAGTTCAAGCCGTCCCAATGCTTGAGAACTTCGCCAGTCATTGCATCGATAAAGTAGAAGGGGCGTGTGGGTTCATCGCCGTACTCAACCCAGTTGACCAGGTAAGCCAAGCGGGCATTGTCTTGCTCATCGATATAGACGTAGAGTTTCTTTTTGGGGTTATGTGCTTCCAGCTTCAAAGCCTGAACTGACAAAGCTCCCTGGATAACGCCCTGCTGCGTGCGCCAGTTGATCTGGTGGTCCATTGCCCGCTCAATAGCATTATCTTCATTGATAAATGCTTTGATATTGGGTACTTCCAGTTCCAGCCCAGTGATGACATTGCCGCGAACCTCAGTAATCAGACCCTGCCCGGAGCTGGTTACTGTTTGGCCGTAGACAGGAATGCCTTTGTGAGTCTGTTGGTAGCGGGCTACGGTTTTGCCGTTGACGAGAGTGCGCTCACGAACTTTTTCGAGCGCCATATCCGATCCGCCGGTGGCAGCTAAAGTTTGTGGTGAGAGCATGTCCGCCGTGGCGGGGACGCGCTCAACAGCATGTGCACTAATAGCCAAGGCTAAAGTGCAGCTTAGTCCTACAAAATGCTTCATTGCTAGCTTTCCCTTTTATAGCTTTTTTATATATGAATCCGCCGGTATACAGCCGTATTTCCCTTGTGGGGACCGTATTAAATCTGGTTGGCCAATACAGGCTGGATTTTTATGTGGTAAGACAGCAGAAGATAACCGTCGCCAGGAAGGGACCGCGGTAGCGGCAGTGGCGTTCGCTTTCTCAAACCGGTTGCCCTAATTAATTGGGCAACTTGAGATTACCCTGCATACGCATCTAGGCAACAAAAAGGTGATGGCAAACTAATATATTTGAATTGTTTTCGATATTTTTGCTCGGATGGTCACAAATCAGGAAGTGATGTTCTGCCTCTGGGGAGGGAAAGATGAGTTGTTTTTTCCGAAAAAATAAATTTGGCGATAACAGTTTATTATTTCTGTTAGCTTTTAGTGGAACGGTTATTTATACATTTAATAATAGAAATTCCCTCTCCCACGAACTGATCACACGATTAAACTCCTCATATTCATTTCTCTTAATTGCGCTCCAGGCTTTTACGAATTTTCTGCCAAACATTTCTGTTGCTTCATCACAATCTGATAGGAGTGTCAGGGCATGTTCCTGGGTGCGGGGAAGTGTAATTGACTCTTTGGAGCAGTCGCCCTGATAAGGTGCGCTCGGTGCGACTTTATTGGTCATTCCTAAATACCCGCAGGCAAGAGAAGCTGCTATGGCAAGGTAGGGATTACAGTCTGCTCCGGGAAAACGATTTTCAAGACGTTTACTTTGTGGCGAGCTGTCGGGAACCCGAAGGCCTGTTGTTCGGTTGTCGTAACCCCAGTGGAGACTGGTGGGTGCGGCCATTTCAGGTGTAAAGCGGCGATAGGAGTTTACATTTGGAGCAAAAAAACTAATAAAACCGGGGGTGTATTTCTGCATGCCGCCAATAAAATGCAAGAAATTATTGCTCTCTTTTCCTGTATTATCGACAAAAATATTTTCACCAGTTTTTCTATCCGCCACACTCTGGTGTAAGTGCAGAGCGCTTCCAGGTTCGTCTTCCATCGGTTTTGCCATGAAGGTTGCATAAATACCGTGGCGCAGAGCCGTTTCGCGCACTGTGCGTTTAAAGGTAAAGACCTGGTCAGCTAAATGAAGTGGATCTCCATGTAGAAAGTTAATTTCCATCTGGGCAGTGCCTGATTCGTGGATCAGTGTGTCGACATCAAGCCCCTGAGCTTCACAAAAATCATACATGTCTTCAATGATGGGCTCGTATTCATTGGCTGCATCAATGCTGTAGGATTGTCGGGTTTTTTCTGTGCGTCCCGATCTTCCCACAGGCGCGGATAGCTTTTCATCCGGATCCAGGTTTCTTTTTACAAGATAAAACTCTACCTCAGGGGCGACAATAGGCTTCCATCCTCTGTCTGCATATTTTTCGAGGACAAATTTTAAAATATTACGGGTGCTGATAGGGTGAGGGTCCCCATCTCGAGAATGGCAGTCATGAATGATTTGTGCTGTCGGATCATTGGCCCAAGGGTTTAGGCGCACTGAGTTGGGGTCAGGGATTAGGAGCATGTCGGTGTCTGCTGGATCAACAAGCTCATTGTGTTCGTCGACATAATCCCCCGTGACAGTTTGCACCAAAATGCTTTCCGGTAAACGGCTGTCTTGAGTTAAGAACTTATCGGTGGGGGTGAACTTTCCTCTGGCGTTACCTGACATGTCGGGAACAAGGCATTCAACTTCTGCAATATTGTGATTTGCCAGCCAGTTTGTAATTTTATCCATTGGATAGCCATTGCTTACTTTTTCTTCCTGAGTGAAATTCTATGATCAGTGCTGGAAAGCGTTGCGCTGAAAATAATTCCTCCTGTGTAGAGGAACTATATACTGCTGATTGGAACAGGGCCGTTTATTTAAATGGCATTGAGGGTATCTGGTAGAAATATGAAGGTGATGAATAGGCTGGATGAGCACACGGAATCCTATTATGCCGCTACAGCTAACGACCTTCAGGAGTATCCATGCCTGGAAGGTAACGTGGAGGCAGATGTTTGCATCATTGGTGGTGGTTATACGGGACTTTCCAGTGCTTTGCACTTGGCAAAGCGCGGCTACTGTGTGGTGCTTCTGGAGGCTAATAGGATTGGTTGGGGCGCATCAGGAAGGAATGGAGGACATGTTGGTGTTGGACAAAGGCGAAGTCAGGGTGATCTGGAAGCCATGTTCGGATTCGACACCGCTAAGCAGCTCTGGGATTTGAGTATCAACGCTGTTCAACTGGTGGAAAGTCTTATAGTCAGGCACCAGATTCAATGTGATTTAAAACGCGGGATCATGCATCTTGCAGCAAAATCCAGTCACGATAAATATCTGCAGGATGAAACTGAAGAACTCAGAGAGAAGTATGATTACACGCAAGTTGAGTATATAGAGAGAGAAGAAGTTCGACAGCTTATAAGTAGCAAACGATATCTCGGCGCACAGCTGGATTTTGGTTCGCTACATCTTCATCCTCTCAATTTTGCATTAGGTCTTGCCCGCGTAGCAGTTTCGGCTGGTGCCAGGTTTTTTGAGTGTAGTGGTGTGCAAGGGTATTCGAGCTCTTCTCCCTTTACGGTGAAAACTGCACGAGGAAAGGTGAAGGCCGAAAAGTTAATTTTAGCTTGCAATGGTTATTTGAAAGATCTTGAGCCTCGCTTAGCGGGGCGCATAATGCCAATAAATAATTTTGTGCTAGCAACAGAGCCCTTACCGGAGGGGCTCGCTAGGAAAATCATAGCCAATGACTTCGCACTACAAGATACTCTATTTGTTATAAATTATTGGAAATTATCTGGCGATAACCGCTTAATTTTTGGGGGAGGGGAAAATTACACCAGGCGTTTCCCTAAAGATATTCGCAGTTTCGTCCGCAAGTATATGTTGAGGGTTTACCCGCAGCTGGAAAATATTGCTATTGATTTCGGCTGGGGGGGTACGCTGGCCATTACTATGAATCGAATGCCCTGTATAGGACAGTTGCAGTCGGGCCTATATTACAGTCAGGGGTATTCTGGACATGGAGTGCCTACGGCAACTTTTGCCGGCAAGCTCCTAGCTGATGCAATTTATGGGGAGAGTGAGGGTTACAACGTGTTTTCTTCTCTTCCTAGAGTAGAGTTTCCAGGTGGCACTTTATTGAGGTGGCCGGGGTTGGTGTTGGGGATGCTTTACCACAGTTTGTTAGATAGGTTTGGAAGCTAGTCTTTGAATGATGTGATAGAGAATGCCGACACACTAATGTGTCGGCACCGGCCTTAAATATTACTGGCTCTGGGCGGAAAGAGTTACGCCTCTGTATGAAATATAGCCTTGCACACTGATGTGCCAAGTACCTGCAGCTGGATTGCTAAAGCTACAGAATTCATTATTGCCGTTTACGTAAGGGCGACAATCCCAGCTGTCGGTGGTTGGGGTGGCACCATAACGGACGTGCAAATCGGCATCGCCATTGCCGCCGAGCATTTCGACGGTCAAAGATGATGAGCCTGATGGTACATCCAGGGTGAAGTGCTGCCAGCTATTTCGGCGGCCTGATAAGTTGGTTTCTTCCCAGCCTTCTGAGTTTGAACCACCATCATCGCCACAGTTGCTGGTAGATACCCCTACGGTGTCGAACGCTGCGATTACTGTTGCAGTATCGTATCCGAGATCTTCAGTAGCCGACAGGGCTCCGCAAGCACCTTCAATGTAATCAGTGCTTTGATTCCAATAAGTTTGGTTAGCAAGCACAAAGATATCGAAAGCAGTTTGGGTGTTCCAGCCGCTTGAGTTGGCAATCAGGTAGAAAGCCCGGTTGAATACGCCGGAGCTGTAGTGCACATCCATGCCGCTATAGTAGTCGGAGGCATGGCCAATGGATCTGCCATCTTTGGTGGGGTCATCCATATAGCGAAGAGCGCCATCAGCCTTGTATATATCGGCCCCCACCATCCAGTCGTTAGTGCCCTTCATGTAGAATTCGGCAGCTTCACCGGCCATATCAGAGAAGGCTTCGTTGATGCCGCCGGATTGGTTGGCGTAGGTCAGGTTGGAGTTTTGTTCAGTAAAGCCATGGCTCACCTCATGAGAGGATACATCCAAGCTGACAAGAGGGTGGAAGGTTGTGAAGCCATCACCAAATGTCATTTGGCTGCCATCCCAGAAGGCGTTCTCGTAGTTGTTGCTGTAGTGAACTCGCATTCTCAATTTTTGTGTGAGCGGCGATGTTCCATACCAGTCACTGTACATATTGAAAACGACATTGCCAAAGAAGTGAGCATCATTCAACGGGGAATAAGCACCATTGATTTCTTTGTAATCATTTTCCGGACAGGTGAAGGAGAAAACGCTACCTCCGCTTGTACCGTGATTCAAATCCACGGTTTCTACGTTAGCAGTGTTCATGGAGCAGTTATTGTCAACTTCGAGGGCAGGGAAGTCTGTTCCATATTCATACCGCCCGGTTTTTTCATTGCCACCGGGGCCTGTGGCATCCTGGAAGGCAAGGCCGTCCCATTGCTTGATAACTTCGCCAGTAAGTGCGTCTACAAAATAGAACGGTCTGCTCGGCTCATCTCCGTATTCGACCCAGTTAACCAAATAAGCTAATCGCGCCTGGTCGTTTTCATCGACATAGACATAGAGCTCTTTTTTCTGGTTTTGTGCGTTGAAGCGCATGGACGACATTGAGAGAGCTTTTTTACTGTCACCATCCTGAGTGCGCAGATTCAGCTGATGGTTCATGGCTCGATCAATAGCATTATCAGCATCAATCGTTGCGCGGGCGGTAGGTACCTCCAGCTCTAGGCCTGAGAGTACGTGGCCTCTCACTTTTTCAGTTAAGCCTTGCCTGGAACTGGTTATGGTTCTCCCCCAAACGGGTATGCCTTTGTGAGTTTGCCGATATCGGGCAACCGTTCTCCCATTGGCAAGCGTACGCTCGCGAACCTTTTCCAGCTTCATATCTGAGCCAGCGATTGAGGCTAGGGATTGATTGGAAAGTAACTCTGGTGTGACATTAATACGCTCCGCCGCTTGGGCGCTAATAGCGAGTGCGAGTGTGCTAGCGGCTCCTAACAAATATTTCATTAAGTAATTCTCTTTATGATTATAATTTAATGGCCATAGTTAACCGGGAGCATAAATTAAACGCTCAGTAGTTAATGCTGTCTGGTTAAGCGGCCAATTGAATCACACCCCAAGAATATCTCGCGCTATGAGCTGAGAGCTGTATGGAGTTTATGTGCAAAATTTTCTTGGGGGTTGTTTGCCGTTGTCAGGCGAAATAACGATATCCCTTGTTGTTATTCCTGACAATAATTTTTTTGTAGTGGATGTAAACTTGAAAGGTCAAATTGTTTTTTTGATGTGTATGTCACGAATTCAGATATTTGCAACTTTGGTTATTTGAGGGGTTTTAATTGGTTAGTTTATAGCTTTTTTCTGAGTGGTAAACTTTTTTTGAATTATATTTAAACGGTTTAGCTTTCTATTGTTTTGTTGTTTTTGTTTATTTCTGGTGCGGAATTCCTCAATTTAATTCAATTTGTATGAAGGCGGTGCTATATGTTTGTTAAGTTTGATGGAGTATATTAATCTGGGTTCTTTAAGGGGTTGTCAAACTAAAGAATTAAAGTATTAATCCTTTCTAGGTTTGACGGGGATGGATGTTAACTCTATCAATACATTACTGAAGAAAAATGCACGCGGTAGTTTGGAGCGGTTTCAATTTTGAAACGTTTTGCTCCATCGTCTTAACCCCGCAGTCAAACAACTTTGACTCCCTGGACACTTGTGCGGCGCTACGGAAGCAACATCAGTAAGGGTTGGCATTC
The DNA here is from genome assembly GCF_052467825.1 of Microbulbifer maximicatervae (SeqCode). NCBI lineage: Bacteria > Pseudomonadati > Pseudomonadota > Gammaproteobacteria > Cellvibrionales > Microbulbiferaceae > Microbulbifer > Microbulbifer maximicatervae (SeqCode). The sequence continues at coordinate 4,491,821 of NZ_CP174327.1, read as the reverse complement.
TTATCTGTACATATCGCTCAATTTGTGGAATATAAGTTTGAGATTTGTCGTAGACTCTCACTGCCCTCAGTGAAGCTGCGGTGTCGGTGGATTAATGATGTAGAGGCTCTCTAATGGCTGTGCGTCCAGATAAGTTAGTAATCGCTATTTCCTCTCGCGCTCTGTTTAACCTTAGCGATAGCCACAAGGTATTTGAGGAGCAGGGATTGCACGCCTTTTCTCATTATCAAGTTGAGCGTGAGAACGATGTTCTGGAAAAAGGGGACGCATTCCCTCTGGTTGAGAAGTTTCTAAAGATCAATGAGCTTCTTGGCGGTGAGCCACGGGTGGAGGTGATCCTGCTATCAAGGAATAGTGCCGATACCGGATTAAGGGTATTTAACTCGATAGAGCACTATGGACTCAATATTACTCGTGCGGCCTTCTGTAATGGTGGGAGCCCCTACCGTTATATTGGCCCATTTGGATGCAACCTGTTTTTGTCTGCTGATGGCGTAGATGTCCGTCAAGCGTTGGAGCAGGGGGTTGCTGCGGCAACCTTGGTTGCCGGAGGAAATCGCGAATATCGTGATGATGTGTTGCGATTTGCCTTTGACGGCGATGCGGTAATCTTCTCTGATGAGGCTGAGCGAGTCTACAAAACGGAAGGCCTGGCTGCTTTTACTGAGGCGGAGCGTGCCTCAGCACAGAAGCCACTGGGGGGAGGGCCCTTTAAGGGGTTCCTTGAGGCTTTGCAAAGACTGCAGGCTGAATTTGAGATGGATACCTGCCCGATACGAACGGCTTTGGTAACGGCACGTTCCGCACCGGCCCATGAGCGGGTCATCAGGACATTGCGCGCCTGGGATATTAGAGTGGATGAGTCAGTTTTTCTCGGCGGGCTTCCTAAAGGTGAGTTCCTGCGGGCTTTTGGCGCCGATGTCTTCTTTGATGATCAGCCTAGTCACTGTGTTTCTGCAGGTGAGCATGTGGCTACGGGCCATGTTCCTCATGGAATCGCAAATGCAGAGGTATAAAAAGTTCAAAAGTGATAAAGATGTACGTTATCACTCAGTGCTCTCTATGCCGATAATGTTCGAACTTTTCCCGGTCCTCATCCGAGAGGCTTAGCTCTAATCAATAGTAAATAAAGCCGACAGAAAGTCCGGGATCCCCCAAAGTTGATTGACACTTTCGTCTCTACCACGGATATTCAACCGTCCATTGGCCCTGGCTTTGATTCACTGCTATTCTTTTCTCGTATAACTCAAGATAGTTTTTATAACTATCGATCAAAAAATGGTATTACTCGCTCTCGGCCATGAGCGAACTTAATGAAAGGGAGGATCTATGAAGCTGCAGCAGTTGAGATATATCTGGGAAGTGGCACATCACGACCTCAATGTTTCTGCTACAGCGCAGAGCCTCTATACCTCCCAGCCGGGAATCAGTAAGCAAATCCGACTTTTGGAGGATGAGCTTGGCGTAGAAATCTTCGCGCGCAGCGGCAAGCATCTCACAAGGGTAACCCCGGCAGGGGAGGCAATCTTAAAGACTGCCGGCGAAATTATGCGCAAAGTGGAGAATATCAAACAGGTTGCGCAAGAGTTCAGCAATGATAAAAAAGGTAGTCTCGCTGTAGCTACCACTCACACTCAGGCGCGCTATGCCTTGCCCCCGATTATTAAGCTGTTTATAGGCCGTTATCCGGAGGTTTCCCTGCATATGCACCAGGGAACCCCTATGCAAATTTCTGAGATGGCGGCAGATGGCACTGCAGATTTTGCTATCGCTACCGAAGCTCTGGAGCTTTTCAGCGATTTGGTGATGATGCCTGTCTACCGCTGGAACCGCTGCATTCTGGTACCGAAAGATCACCCGCTTTGCCAAGTGAGCAAGCTATCCCTTGAGGACGTGGCGAAGTACCCGATAGTTACTTATGTATTTGGGTTTACCGGCCGCTCCAAGTTAGATGAAGCTTTCTTGGAGAAAGGGTTGTCACCTAAGGTAGTCTTTACCGCCGCCGATGCTGATGTAATCAAAACTTACGTGCGTCTGGGATTGGGAATTGGCATTGTGGCTGATATGGCCGTTGATGGCGAAGATGAGGACCTTGTGGCTCTCGATGCCAGTGATCTATTTGAATCGAGTGTTACGAAAATTGGCTTCCGTAAGGGGATTTTCCTGCGGGGCTTTATGTATGAGTTTATCCAGCAATTTGCCCCCCATCTCAGCCGTGAGCTGATTGACCAGGCGGCACAGGCGACATCCCGTTCTGAGGTCGATGCGCTGTTCGCCGATATGGAGTTGCCGGTTTACTAGAGGTGCTGCTGAATGGAAGTGCCGAATAAAGCTAAGGGATGGAGGCTATGAAGCCTCCATCTCGATCAGGGGGCGCAGCACTTCTTTGGCGAACTTGAAGTAAACAGTGAAAATCTCTGCTTCCTTACCTTCGCGCTCTACGACAAAGAAGGGCGCTCGCTCTACCTTGTACTGCTGAGCCAGCTGTAAGCCCGGGCTTTGCGGGTCACGCACGTCGGCGATAAGTGTCTGGTCGATAAATTGCATTTGGCCATTTTCTTCCAGCTTTTCTTCAACGTCGCGACACTTGGCGCAGGGCGAGCCGTCGGCGAGAATTTTCTTGACCAGTGTGATCTTCACGATAATTTCCTTGATCCAGTGCAATGCCATTAAAGGCAAGATGGACTGAATCTATCAGAACCCCTAATAACTTTGAAATATCAATCGCCGATACCTTTATAACTGAAATTTGTAGTGATGCTACAAAAGGCGCCAAAATAGGCTATTTTTTGGTCGTTTTTCGGCGATTTGATGCCTACTGCAAAAATTGTTCAGTAGTTTCCAGTAGTAAGCGCACCTTGGCCAAGCACTCCTGATGCTCTGAAGTGGGATCGGAATCTGCAACGATCCCACCACCTGCCGCGCAGGTTAGATGTCCATCGTTGGCACTGAAGGTCCGGATGGCGATATTGGTGTCAGCGCGGCCACAGCTGCTGATGTAGCCAATACTGCCGCAATAAATCCCCCGGGGGCTGGATTCCAGCTCCCGGATCACTTCCATGGAGCGTCGCTTTGGAGCACCTGTGATAGACCCTCCAGGGAAACAAGCTTCGAGTAATTCGCTGTAGACCGACTCTTCGGGTAGCTCGCCAGTTACTACGCTGACCAAGTGGTGGACATTGGCAAAGCTTGCCAATTGGAATAGCTCGGGAACACGTACGGTGCCACTGCGACACAGCTTGCTCAAATCATTGCGCAGTAAATCGACGATCATCAGGTTTTCCGCCCTGTCCTTGGGGCTTCTCTGCAACGAGAAGGCGGCGCGCTGATCTGCCATCTTGTCAGCGTGTCTTGCAGCAGTGCCTTTAATAGGTTCCGTGCGCAAGCTGGCGCCATCAGCTCGGATAAATCGCTCCGGCGACATACTGAGCAGGCTGCCATGGGGCAGGGCCATATAAGCAGAAAAGGGACCGGCAGCTTGAGAGCGCAATGCCAGGTAAGCTGTTAGCAGATCGCCGCTATAAGGGGCCCTGAAACGCTGGGTAAAGTTTGCCTGATAGATATCGCCAGCGGCGATATATTCCAGTATCTGCTCAATTTGTGCCCGATATTCATCTGCACTCAGTTCGTGCTCAAATGGTGAATGCAGCCGGAAGTCCCCGGGCGTAAGCGTGGTCTCCCAGTTGATAGCTTTAAATCGCTGTATCAATTCGCGAACTTGCTGGGGGGGGCAGGCGGGGTGGAAAACCAGGTGATTGCTGCCCAGTTGGTGGTCGGCAATAAAGGCCCATGTGTAGAGCCCAAAAAAGCCTGCGGGCAAGTCCGTAGGGCGCATATCTGCCGGTAGATAATTGCCCTCCACACCGAGTTCATAGCCAGCGTAACCAATAACCCCGCCGCAAAAAGGCAGTTGTGAGTCCCTGTCCTGAGGGCAGAGTTCGCACACCAGGTCATCCAGCCGGGCAAATGGCTCGGGCGTGTCGGCACTTAACTCGAGGGTATTTATCGGGTCGGCACTAATGATGTCATAGCGCCCACCCTCCGCGAGAGGTCGACCGCTGTCGAGCCAAACGGGGATAGGTAAATCCGCTATCGCCGCAAATGCGGCGGGCGTGTTTAATGAGTAGGGCAGAGAGACAATTTGCATATCAAGCTACAGCAGTCCGGAAGACGGCGCACACTACACATTTTGCGGCGGCAATTAAAGGGTGTGTGGCTCTTTAGTCAATCCTGCGCTCAATACCGGCCTGAGACATCAGGCGGGTGGCGAGTTCCTCCACCGAAAGTTGGGTTGCATTGAGGAAAGGCACCTGGGCCCGCCTCAGCATTTGCTCAACTTGGCGCACCTCGAATTCACATTGTTCCTTAGAAGCGTAGCGGCTGTTGGCGCGCCTTTCCTGTCTAATTTGCATCAGGCGCTCGGGCTCGATTGTCAGGCCAAACAGCTTGTTGCGAAACGGGCGCAGGATCTTGGGCAGGGTGGTGGAGTCCATATCCTCTTCGGTGATGGGGTAGTTTGCCGCGCGCAGGCCAAACTGGAGTGCCAGGTACAAGCAGGTAGGCGTTTTGCCGGAGCGGGAAACGCCCAGCAGGATTACATCGGCTTGCTGGAATTCGCTGACTCTGCGGCCATCGTCATTGTCCATGGCGAAGTGCACTGCATCAATCCGGTCGGTGTAGCGGCGGTTGTCGTCAATGCCGTGAGAGACGTTGACCATCTGTGCCGGATCCCGGTTAAACAGATTGGCCAGTGGCGTGAGGTAGTTCTCGAAGATATCGAGCATCAGCGCAGAGCTTTGGTGCAGCTGTTCCCGGATCTTGTCAGAAACAATGCTGGTAATAATGATCGGCTGTAAACCGGACTCATCGGCTGCTTTTTCTATGCGTTGCAGGGCCTGTTTAACTTTTTCGGTGGAGTCTATATAGGGAAGCGTAACCTGCTCAACTTGTTGATCGCGGAACTGTGCGAGTAGGCTGTGGCCAATCGCTTCGACGGTGAGACCGGTTCCGTCGGAGATAAAAAAAGCCGTGCGCTTGTCTTTTGCCATGTTTGTTCTCAGTTTGTCGGCGTGAGGGGGCTATTGTAGGGGAGGAATGGGGCAAAGGTCTTTTATTCTGGCGTTTTGCAATTTTTGTAGAAAATTTACAACATTTTGGCCAATTTTTACGGGCTATTTTTTACAAAACTCATCCTTATAATCTGCCGCCACTCAACCTGAATTTTAGAGGGCCTTCACTTGACGAACTTCACGATCGACTTCGCAAAACTGGGCATGGCCGATGTCGACAAAGTCGGCGGCAAGAACGCATCACTGGGCGAGATGATCTCCTCTCTCGCCGGTGCCGGCGTGAGCGTACCCGGTGGCTTCGCTACCACCGCAGAAGCCTTTAGGGCTTTCCTGGCTCACGAACAGCTGGAGCAGCGTATAGCCGAGCGTTTGCAAGGATTGGATGTTGGTAATGTCACCGAGCTGGCCCAGGCGGGAGATGAAATCCGCAACTGGATTTTACAGACTCCGTTCCCCGAGCAGCTGGAAAAAGAGATTCGCGAGGGCTATGAGGCCCTGGGTGGTGCGGAAACTGCTGTTGCAGTTCGCTCCTCTGCAACCGCCGAAGACTTGCCGGATGCGTCCTTCGCCGGTCAGCAGGAGACCTTCCTGAATATCCGCGGTATCGACGCTGTATTGAAGGCAGTAAAAGAAGTTTTTGCTTCCCTCTACAACGACCGTGCTATCGCCTACCGCGTGCACACCGGTTATGCGGATGTGGGCGTTGCCCTGTCTGCCGGTATCCAGCACATGGTGCGCAGTGAGACTGGCGCAGCGGGTGTGATGTTTACCCTGGACACCGAGAGTGGCTTCCGCGATGTGATCTTTATCACCGCCGCCTTTGGTTTGGGCGAAACCGTTGTTCAAGGTGCGGTTAACCCGGACGAATTTTACCTCTACAAGCCAGCCCTGGATGCGGGCCGTCCTGCGATTCTGCGCCGCAATCGCGGCAGTAAAGCGATCAAGATGGTTTACGACGAGAGCGGTGAATGTGGTCGTTCCGTAAAAACTATCCCGGTGGCAGACGAAGACCGCCAGCGCTTTGCCCTCAACGATGCGGAGCTGACAGACCTGGCAATCCAGGCCCGTAAAATTGAAGAGCACTACGGTCGCCCGATGGATATCGAGTGGGCCAAAGACGGCGACAGCGGTAAGTTGTTTATCGTACAGGCACGCCCGGAAACTGTACGCTCCCGCGATCAGGGCACCAGCATCGAGCGCTACAGCTTGCAGGAGCGCAGTGACGTACTGTGTGAAGGCCGCGCAATCGGCCAGCGCATTGGCGCGGGCCCCGTTCGCAAGCTTGAATCCGTAGAAGATATGGCGCTGATGCAGGATGGTGAAGTCCTGGTTACCGACATGACCGACCCGGATTGGGAGCCGGTCCTGAAAAAAGCGAGTGCTATTGTTACCAATCGCGGCGGCCGTACTTGTCACGCGGCAATTATCGCTCGTGAACTGGGCATCCCCGCAGTAGTAGGTTGTGGTAATGCAACCGAGCTGCTGGAAACCGGCACTCCGGTGACTGTTTCCTGTGCGGAAGGCGATACCGGTTTTGTAATGGCTGGTGAACTGGAATTCCAGCGCGAGGAAACTGAAGTTGCGGAAATGCCGGAGCTGCCGTTCAAAATTATGTTGAACGTGGGCAACCCGGATCGCGCATTCGCTTTCAGCCATCTGCCTAACCAGGGCGTTGGCCTTGCGCGCCTTGAGTTTATCCTCAACCGCATGATCGGTATTCACCCGAAAGCACTGCTCGAACTGGATAACCTGCCGGAAGATCTGCAGCAGAATATTCGCGAGCGTATCGGTGGATACGATTCTCCAGAAGACTTTATTGTCGAAAAACTGGTGGAAGGCATCGCTACCTTGGCTGCAGCCTTCGCACCGAATCGTGTCATCGTACGCTTGTCCGACTTTAAATCTAATGAGTATGCGCACCTTGTGGGTGGCCAGTTGTACGAGCCAAGCGAAGAAAACCCAATGCTTGGCTTCCGTGGTGCAGCTCGCTATCGCTCCGAAGATTTCCGCCAGTGCTTTGCCCTGGAGTGCCGTGCACTGAAGAAAGTCCGCGATGAAATGGGACTGACCAATGTGGAAATCATGGTGCCCTTCGTCCGCACCCCGGAAGAAGCTGAGGAAGTAGTCGGTCTGCTGGCTGAAAACGGCCTGCGCCGTGGAGAAGGTGGCCTCAAGGTCATTATGATGTGCGAACTGCCGTCCAACGCTTTGCTGGCGGAAGACTTCCTGCAGCACTTTGATGGTTTCTCCATCGGTTCCAATGACCTGACCCAGCTAACGCTTGGTCTGGACCGCGACTCCGGCCTGGTTGCCGATTTGTTTGATGAGCGCAACCCAGCGGTCAAGGCACTGCTTTCCAGGGCGATCCAAGCCTGTAAGAAAGCGGGTAAATATGTAGGTATTTGTGGTCAGGGTCCTTCTGACCATAAAGACTTCGCCCGCTGGTTGATGGATGAGGGGATCGACAGTGTGTCCCTGAACCCGGATACCGCAGTAGATACCTGGCTATTCCTGGCCAACGAGGAAGGTTAATTTTCCTCCTAAAGCGGCCCAACTGTGGGCCGCTTTCCCAATTATTCCCCCGCTATATTTAACTGTAATTTTTCTGCTGAAGCGGTGTTTGCCTTGGTGGAAAATGAGTCCGTTGTTGCAGTTAAATCCGGAAACACCTGATTTTGTTCTGCTAATTGTGTTTGAAAAATTTAAACGACACATTACCCAAAAAATACAAACCTCTATCAGCTGATCCACACAGAAGAATTCATTCTAAATCTTTCCGCTCGCCTCAATAGAATCGGAAGAGTCCTAAGGTTGCGTGTAAATCGAAAAACAGATTGCGCAATGTGCTCCGTAAAAATGTTCGCCGTGGGCCCTGGCCCCACTGGCGCGCACCTGAAAATTACCGACAGACTGTTTATCTGTTGGATTCAGGGCAGGGTACCCAGACTCGGTGAGGTGAGCTATGCAAACGAGTAGACAGTTTCAAATCCCCATACTTCATGTCTTTTTGATGATGTGCCTTATGGCTTTAATGGCATCGCCACCGGCAGATGCAAAGCCACGCGCATCTAATTGGTTTGATGATCGCGCCGCAGCCAGGGGTGGTAGTCCATCAATTAGAATTGATTTAAGTGAGCAGCGCGCATATCTGTATAAAGGTGGGAAATTAGTTGGTGTCTCCCGTATTTCTTCGGGGAAGCGCGGTTACAGCACACGCCCCGGACATTTTCGTGTGTTGTCCAAACACCCTTATCACCGCTCGTCTATTTATGGCAGTTTTGTTGATAGACGCACTGGCAGAGTCGTGAGATCGAATGTAAATACTCGAAAGCATCGTCGCCCTGCGGGTACTGTGTATCGTGGAGCAAAAATGAATAACTACATTCGTTTTAATGGCGGTATCGGTCTGCATGCCTCTGGCCACGTGCCCGGCTACCCCGCTTCTCATGGCTGTGTGCGTATGCCCCCACATATGGCGAGAAAGTTCTATCAGCATGTGCGTGTAGGCACGCCGGTTCGTGTAACACACTAGTTTCAATTTCGTGGCAGCGAAGGCTTGGCCGGGTATTATCCATCGTGGTGATACCCGGTATTTATTTGCCTCTTAGCTCTTCTACTTTTTTCCCGCTATTATCCTTCTCTTCCATAGATTGCTGCGAGAATATTGATGCTCAAGTCAACCCCCGATTTATGTGATGCCTACCCTGATGAGGTGCGAGTAGTTGATCCTATGTTTATCAATTACGGCGGCCGAGATCGTTTTGGTGGGCAGATTGTCACTATCAAATGTTTTGAAGATAACTCCCTGGTGCGAGAACTGGTGGCTGAACCGGGGCAGGGCAAGGTTTTGGTAGTGGATGCCGGTGGATCTATGCGGCGGGCTTGTCTTGGCGATATGCTGGCAGAAAAGGCGGTTGCCAACGGTTGGGAAGGTATCCTGATGTATGGCTGCATTCGCGATGTAGATGAAATCGCGGAACTGGATCTGGGGGTGCAGGCACTTGGTAGCCATCCAATGAAAACAGAAAAAAAGGGAATTGGTGAAAGAGGCCTGGCGGTTAGCTTTGCCGGTGTGGATTTCCGCCCGGGGGAGTACCTCTACGCGGATAACAACGGTGTAATTGTGGCGGGTAAGGCACTGACCTAAAAACGCCAGTAAGTCCATTAGGTCTGGAAACTGGCAGCCCAAAAGCGCTGCCAGTTGTTGAGAATCAACTCAGCGGGGATCAATTAGATCATCAGCGGGGTTCTCCGGCATTCTCAGGGACATCAAAAATGCCAAGATCTTATTCTGATCATTTTCACTTAAATACTTGAAATTCTGTGCTGCGTTACTGGCCTCGCTTCCGGGGTTGTCGTGGAGAAAAATGGCTTCTGCCAACGTAGTGGCTCTGCCGTCGTGTAAATAGGGCGCGGTATCGGCCACTCCCCAAAGGCGTGCGGTAATAAACTCACGGTTTTGCTGGTCCGTTTGGAAGAAGGCGTTCTCAGCCAGCCCCTCGCCCATATCGTGGCGCTTGAGATCAGAGAACATTGCGACCTCTATTCCGCCATTGCGGGTTTGGCGAAAATTTGTCGGTTGCTTGGTGAGGTCCACTTCGTAAAAAATGTCTTCAAAGGGAGTTTCTGGAGAGCCGGTAAGTTTATAAGGGAGGGTCCTTCTCTGGGTGACCATCGTTGGGCGGTGGCAGTCGGCGCAGCCAATATCGGAGAAAAGCCTCCGGCCGTCACGGTGTTCTCTGTCATCGACATCGAATGGTGGTTCCAGGGTGGTAATAAAGATACTCAGTGCGGATAAGTCCCCAACGGTGATTTCATTGACGACTCCGTCATTATCAGCATCTGCTGTTGCTCCGCCAAAGGCTTCCGAGGCCTGCATCCCCATATGAAATGCCAGGGCGGAGACATCGAACTCCCTGACTGAGGCGTTGTCACCTTTTCGACCAAATGGCCTGACAACCAAATCGTGCTCGACGCCTTCGACATTGGTTGTATCCAAATTGCCGTACTCGTCGGCAATGATGCTCCCAAAACTGACTGATTTTGTTTCCAGTTCAACGATGGTGCCGGGGTTGTTGAGGGCGTGTTGTTTAAGATTTTGTAATTCATGGGTCATCTCACGACCAACCAATTCAATCCCCCCAGCGCCAAATAAAAATACCGGATTAATCAGCCGCCCATCAAACTCTGCGATACCGTCAAAGTTTTCATCGATAACATCGATATTGGCGGGACGGAATAATACGCTGGTTCCGAATCCTCCACCTCCGCCAATGCCCAATCTGGGTGGCGTTGTTCGATTGCTGATAACGGTGTGGCACTCCAGGCAATTTTGCGCATCGAGGCCATTGACCCGTAAAAATGTGCCATTACCTTGCAGGGTGGGCCTGTTACCTCCGGTGGGGGAGTGGTTGTCCGGTTCAGAAAAATCGTGGGGGCCATCACCAAAGCCGTCGTAACGATTGAAAGGCGTGCTGAAAATAATCAGCCCCGCTTCACGTATTTCGTCGAGGTGAAGTTGTCCTTGGGAAATTTCATCCTGGCTAATCCTATCTGCTGGGTCTAAGCGCGGTGCTTCGCCGATAAGATCGGCGTAAATTAATGAAGGGAGCATCAGGCTGATGCTGGTGAGAGATATTGCCGTTAATCGCTTCATGTCAAAATCCTTGTTTATTTTTCTTTCCCTTTCAAAAAGTTATAAGGCCAAGTCCCTGGAAAAAATGGTTATTTAATTGAAAGGGGGTGAGGGGGTCTCACAATACGAATTGCTGTGGACGGAGTGAGAAAAAGCTAATCTCAATAACTTTTCAATGGCCCTAAAAAAAACAACGCCGGTTTTGTTGAAAAATAAAATGTCTATCCGGGTAGGGGCATGGATTTCTTCTGTGAATTCTTACCTGCAATCAAACGTCTCCTATTATTGTGCATTGATGACTCTCTCGACCCTGCGGGAATTAGCAGTGTTTGTTGCAACGGCTGCCGCTATGGAAGGTGAAAATGAGCGAATTGCGCAAAAAATTCTTTACCGCGCCTCTTTTGAAAATTATTAAACGGGTACTTCCGCCAATTTCTGAAACAGAAAGGGAGGCGATGGAAGCGGGTGAAGTTTGGTGGGATGCTGAGTTATTGTCAGGTAAACCACATTGGGATCAATTGTTGGGGATGGGGCCACCTGCGCTCAATGAAGAGGAGCAGGCTTTCCTGGAGGGGCCAGTCGAAGAGCTGTGCCGAATGATCAACGATTGGCAAATTAGCTATGTGGATCGCAATATTCCGGAGCATGTTTGGGATTTCCTTCGGAAAAATCGCTTTTTTGGCATTATTATTCCCAAGAAATATGGCGGCCTTGGCTTTTCCCCGACAGCTCATGCGGAGATAGTGACCAAAATTACCACCCGCAGTACCTGTGTGGGTGTCACAGTAATGGTGCCTAACTCATTGGGCCCGGGAGAGCTGTTACTGGCTCACGGTACGCAAGAGCAAAAGGACTACTATTTGCCACGTCTGGCAGATGGCACTGATATTCCCTGCTTTGCGCTGACCAGTCCGGAGGCCGGATCTGATGCGGCATCCATGATTGACCGTGGCGTAGTCTGTTACGGCGAATATCAAGGCGAAAAGGCCCTTGGTATGCGTGTTAATTGGCACAAGCGCTATATCACCTTGGGCCCGATAGCCACGGTGTTAGGTTTGGCCTTCAAGCTCTATGACCCGGACCATATTCTCGGCGATGAAGAAGAGCTGGGTATTACGGTTGCCCTGGTTCCCACAGATACACCGGGAGTTTCCATTGGTCAGAGGCATCTCCCAGCGCTGCAAGCATTTCAGAATGGGCCCAACTGGGGAAAAGATGTTTTTATGCCGATGGATTGGATTATTGGCGGCGAGGAGAATGTCGGCAAAGGTTGGGAGATGCTGATGAGTGCCCTTGCCGCAGGCCGAGGAATTTCTCTGCCATCCCTGTCTACCGGTGGGGCAAAAATGGCCGCGCGCATGACCGGCGCTTACGCCCGGGTTCGAGAGCAATTTAATGTGCCTGTTGGCCGCTTTGAAGGCGTGCAACGCCGCTTGGCTGAAATTGCTTCTATCGCCTTTGTATTGGACAGCGCCCATAAAACGACTACTCGTGCCCTGGATGAGGGGCGAAAGCCAGCGGTGATCACCGCAATTATGAAAGCCAATGCTACTTGTGGTCTACGCCAGGCCATTATTGATGCAATGGACATTCATGCTGGCAAGGCCATTATGGATGGTCCATTAAATTACCTGGGTAATGTTTATCGAGCGATACCGGTAGCAATTACGGTAGAGGGGGCCAATCTTCTCACTCGCAGTTTGATGATCTTTGGTCAGGGCGCAATTCGCTGTCATCCCTATATCTTGCAGGAAATGTTGGCGGCAGAAAATCCGGATCATGAAGCGGGTTTGGACGAACTGGATAAGCTGTTGCCCAAACATATGTGGTTTCAATTCAAAACCCTCTGTCGGGGTATTTTTCACGGCTGGACGGTGGGCTTGTTTGCCAGCAGCCCTCGCAACGTAGGGCACGCTGCCAAGTACTACCGGCAACTGAATCGGTATTCGGCGGTGCTATCTCTGGTCACCGAATTTTCCTTGATGACTCTGGGAGGAGAACTCAAGCGAAAAGAATTAATTTCTTCCCGATTGGGCGATGTCTTGAGTCAGCTGTATCTGCTCAGCTGCACCCTGAAGCGCTTTTATGATGATGGCAACCCTAAGGATGACCTCCCTCTGCTGGAATTTGCCATGCGAGATGGGTTGCATAAGATCGAAGTCAACTTGTTGGAGGTGTTTCAAAATTTCCCCCGGCCATTTATTGGCCAAGTAATGCACTTCCTCACCATGCCTTGGGGTCACAGTGTCCACACCGCATCGGATCGGCAAGCCAAGGCCTGTGCGGAATTACTGTTGACGCCGTCGGCGACTCGCGATCGGCTGACCAGTGGGGTCTTTCTCGGAACTCCCGGGGATGGAGTAGATATTGTTGAGCAGGCGTTTGATCGGGTATGCGCTTCAGAGCGGGCTCGTGATAAATTAAAAAAAGGCGGTATTCGCAACCTGAGCAGGGATAGCGTGGAAGAAGGGTTAAAGAAAAATCTAATCAGCGATGAAGAGGCTGAGATACTCTACGATGCAGCGGATGCTGTGGAGAAGGCAATTCAGGTGGATCACTTCGAGCACTTGGGTGGGTGTGCGGGCACAGTCCAATAAGGTTTGAGGAAAGCTACCTCCGATGGAATCTGCGCACAAGAATGCTCCAGAGAGCTTTACCAGTGCCGAGGAGTGTGTCGATAAGCTCTTAGAAGTTGTCGGCAAGAAAATAGTTCTGGCATTACCGCTGGGGCTTGGTAAGGCAAACCATTTCGCTAATACGCTATACGCTCGAGCGGCAGAAGATCATACGATTTCACTGACGATATTTACGGCCCTGACGCTGGAGCGCCCCCGTGGGGATAGTGATATTTCCCGGCGCTTTATCCAGCCACTTCTGGATACCCATTACAGTCAATACCAAGACCTTGCTTATGTTCCCGCGAGGAGGAAAGGGCACCTGCCAGGTAATATCCAGGTAATTGAATTCTTTATGGAGCCCGGTTCGCTGCTCGGCAACAACTATGCGCAGCAACACTACGTTAGTGCAAATTATACCCAGGTACCCGGTGAGCTGATCAGTCGGGGGGTTAACGTTATTGCGCAAATGGTGGCGCCTTCAGAGTGTGGAGATAAGTTCAGTTTAAGTTGCAATCCAGACCTGACACTGCCTGTTCTAAAGCTGGCTGCTCAGCGCAAGGATTACCCCCTGTTTTTATTAGGTGAAGTAAATACACAGCTGCCCTATATCCATGGAAGCAGTGAGCTACCGGCCAGTGCTTTTGACTTTTTGCTGAAAGGCGAAACTTTTGATACGCCGCTGTTTGCGGCTCCGGCCCTGCCAGTAACCTTTACCGAATACAGCATCGCCTACCATATCGCCAGTCTGGTTGAAGATGGAGGAACCCTTCAAGTAGGTATCGGCGCCCTGGGGGATGCAGTTTGCCATGTACTGCGCTTGAGGCATAAGGAAAACGCCCTCTTTTGCCGGATTCTGGATGACTTGGTGGAAGAGGATGCTAAGCGCTACCGAGAGGAACTGCCTCTATGTACTGGCACCTTTAAGCGGGGCCTTTATGGGGCCAGTGAAATGGTGCCCCACGGTTTTCTCCATTTGCGCAGAGCGGGGGTTCTGACCCGTAGAGTCTACGCTGATGCGACAATTCAACATCTGCTCGATAGCGATCAGATTACTGATACTGTGCAGGAAGAAACGCTGCTGGCACTAAAAAATGCTGGCCGTATCAGTTGCCCTTTAACCGTGGCAGATACAGATTTTTTACAGCAGCTTGGCATTGTGGACCCCAGCTACAGTTGGCGGGGCCATAAGTTGCTGACTCCTGATGGTGAAGAAGAGGAGTGTGATCTTCACAGCGAACATGGGCGCCGCCGTCTAATTGGTAGTTGCCTGAATAAAAAGATCGCTGGGGGGATCTGGTTACATGGCGGCTTCTATCTGGGGCCGGAACTTATGTATCGAGAGTTGCGGGATTTGGACCCTAGGGAGGGTGCAGGTCTCGATATGATTGACATCAGCTTTACCAATGACCTCCAATCCCAAAGAGACCTAAAGCTGGCGCAGCGACAGCATGCGCGCTTTGTAAATTCGGCCATGATGGTGACACTTGGAGGGGCGGTTGTCTCGGATGCCTTGGTGGATAACCACGTGGTGAGTGGGGTGGGGGGGCAATATAACTTTGTCGCCCAGGCTTGGGACTTGCCAGGGGCCCGATCCATTATTGCACTCCCCAGTGTGCGAATGCGCGATGGTATCTGCGAGAGTAATATTGTGTGGGAATATCCTCACACGACAATTCCCCGGCATTTGCGCGATGTGGTTGTGACGGAATATGGCGCAGTCGATTTGCGTGGTAAAACAGACCGGGATGTAATGGTGGCTATGCTCAGTATCTGTGATACCCGCTTTCAAGCTGTATTGCTAGAGCAGGCCAAGCACGCGGGGAAGATAGAAAAAAGCTTTTCGATTCCTGAGAGTTTTAATAAAAACACACCTGAACATCTCGCCAGTGTATTCAATGACGAAAAATGCCTGGCGGAACTGCCTCACTATCCACTGGGTACTGATTTCTCTGATGAGGAAGCCCTGCTAGCGGTGGCCCTACAGCACTTGCGCTCCGCTGATAAAAGTTGGTGGAAAGTGTTGGCCAATATTTTTAAAGGCCGCCGGGTCTGGCACGATAAATCCTCAAGTGCCGACTATATCCAAAGCTGCTTACAGCGAATGGGGTACGATCATACAGAGACCTACGAGCACAGGCTGGAAGCCTATATCGTTGCGGCCGCGTTACATGAGTATATCGACCAGCGCAGGCCCCTGCGCCGTGAGTAAATAAAATTAGTGAAGTTTGCCCTGGGCCTGGATGGCGGTGAGGGCAATGGTATACACAATATCATCCACGAGTGCGCCCCGTGATAGGTCGTTAACCGGCTTGCGCAATCCCTGCAACATTGGCCCAATACTCACTAAGTCAGCGCTGCGTTGAACGGCTTTGTAGGTAGTGTTGCCGGTATTCAGGTCGGGAAAGATAAAAACTGTGGCCCTGCCGGCCACGGGACTGTGCGGGGCTTTTTGGGCAGCGACATTGCGGATTAAGGCGGCATCGTATTGAAGGGGGCCATCAATAATTAGCTGCGGTCTCTTCTGTTTGGCCAGCTGGGTGGCCTTGCGGACTTTATCGACATCGCTGCCGCTGCCGGATGTGCCGGTGGAGTAACTGATCATTGCGACTCGGGGTTCTATACCAAATGCCGCTGCGGAATCTGCTGATTGAATGGCTATAGCGGCGAGTTGCTGTGCATCGGGATCGGGATTGATCGCGCAATCTCCGTAGACCAGTACCTGTTCAGGGAGCAGCATAAAAAATATCGAGGAAACCAGCTCTTCATCCGGGGCGGTTTTGATCAGTTGCAGGGCGGGCCGAATGGTATTGGCTGTTGTGTGAATAGCGCCGGACACCAGTCCATCCACTTCACCCAATGCCAACATCATGGTTCCGAGAACCACATTATCCTGTAGCTGCTCAAGTGCCACTACTTGAGTAAGTCCCTTGTTTTTACGCAGGGCAACCATGGGCTCCACATAGTGTGCCCTCACCGCCTTGGGATCGACAATTTCCAACTTTTTATTGAGCTTTAACCCCTGCTGATCAGCAATTTTGAAAATATCTTTTTCTTCGCCCAGTAAAACCGGGTGTGCAATCTCTCTCTCCAGGCAGAGCTGGGCGGCGCGAATGGTGCGGGGTTCGGTTCCTTCGGGTAGGACAATCCGCATAGTGCGGCGCCGGGCCAGTTCCGTGAGGTGGTAGCGGAATGCCGGGGGTGAAAGGCGTTTGGGGATTTCACTTTGTTGGCTCAGTGATTCCACCCACTCCTCATCCAGGCGACTGGCGAAAAATTCTTGTACCCGATCCACGCGATTTCTGTCATCTGATGGGGTGCGCAAATTAAAAGTCTGCAGTGACATCACCGTGTGCCAGGTATTGGATGGCACCAGTAAAATGGGTAGGCCTGTTTCCATGGCCGGGGTGCACAGTTTCAAAATGGCTTTGTCCAAATGGTAGCCGCCGGTTAATAGCAGGCATCCAATTTTGACTCCATTCATCACGGCTAAACATGCGCCCACAACCACATCGGGCCTATCGGCAGAAGTTACCAGCATGGCCCCAGGCTTAAATCTTCTCAACATATTGGGCAGTGAGCGGGAGCAGAAAGTGACGGTATGCAGCCTGCGTGTTTCCAGCTCTCCTTTATTGAGTACCTTTGCATTAAAGTGCCGCGCCAGGTCGAGTGCACGGGGAGAGAGCAGTTCTGCATTCCAGGGAATAAAACCGACAATACGCAGTGGAATCTGCTTTGAAAGTATCTCAGGGGTCAGGCTAGGGGGGCTTTCTTTACTAGATTCCAGTTGTGAATGCAGTCCAATTAAATGAGCTCCGGGAGTATCCATAATTTCCGCTGGCAGACCCACTTTATTGATGATGCAGCCCACTACGCGCTTTGCATCCTCGCCGCCATAGAGACGTACGGCAAATTCCAGTCTCTCGCGAATTTGCTTGATTGAATCGCTGGCACCGGGAGATGGGCAGGCAACGAGTACCACTTCCGCATCAAGGGTTTTGGCAATTTGATAATTCAGTTGGTTAGTCACGGGGTTGTCGCGGCTGGGTAGCACGCCTTCGATTACATTAACTTCAGCCTTCGCCGAGATTTGTCTGAAGCGGGCGAGAATCTCTTCCAGTAAATCCGCCATTTTTCCGGTGGATACCATCGAGTCCGCATATTCGGCACTCAGCGAGCTGGGGATGGCCAGGTTGGATGTTTGCCGCAAGATTTCGGTGGTGCGCTCTATAGTGCCGTCTGGTGGCGGGGGCTCGGCGACGGGCTTAAAAAATTGAAGCTCAATACTTTTTCGGTCTAGCGCCCGAATTAAACCCAGGCTCACGGAGGTGATGCCGGCTCCCGCTTCCAGGGGAACCAGCATTAGGGTTCTGGCATTGCTGTGTCGCAGCATGTTTAAGACTGCACCAAGCGCGATGTATCCCGGGCAATAATCCAGTCTTCCTTAGTGGGGATTACCAGGATGTTGGGAGTTTCCTGCGCAGAGATTAACCCCTCTACTTGCGACTTGGTTTTCTGATTGGCTTCGGGGTTGAGTTGGTAGCCTAAGGGCTTGAGCCATTCGATGGTCCGGCTTCGCACCCCGGAGGAGTTCTCCCCGATACCGCCTGTGAATACCAAAGCATCGACGCTACCCAAGGGGATGGTGTAAGCAGCAATATATTTGGCCAGGCGGTAACAGAATATTTCCAGGGCGAGTTTGGCTCCCTGATGATCTTTCTCGGCAGCTTGCTCCAGTGCGCGGCAATCACTGCTCAGGGTGGATATGCCCAACATACCGCTTTCTCTATTTAGCAGCTGCTCAAGTGAGGCTTGGGTATATCCCAGCGATTGCTGTAAGTAGAGGAGTATTCCCGGGTCCAGATCACCGCAGCGACTCCCCATTACCAGTCCTTCAAGAGGTGTAAGCCCCATGCTTGTATCTACACTGCGCCCCTGTTTGATGGCGCAAATAGAGGCGCCGCCACCAAGGTGAGCAGCAATAATATTGAGTTCAGCCGTCTGTTTTCCCAGTAGTTCGGCGCACCGCTCGCCAATGTACTGATAGCTACTGCCATGCATGCCATAGCGGCGGATCTTGTGCTCTTCGTACAGTGGGTAGGGGAGTCCGTATAGATACGCATACTTCGGCATTTGCTGATGAAAGGCGGTATCAAAGACGGCGACTTGGGGTAGTTGGGGGAAGGCATCGAGGGAGGCGTAGATCCCCTTGAGAGCTGCGGGGTTATGCAAAGGGGCCAAGTCACAACACTCTTCGATACAGGCCATCACCTTCTGATTGATCAGAACGGAGCTGGAGAAATGTTCGCCGCCATGGACGACTCGGTGACCTATCGCTTTTAACCCGTCCTGTAAATCTGACCAAGCCTTGTCAAACTGAGTCACCAGCTCATTAATTACCGCCGCGTGGTCGCTATCCAGCGCGAGCCGATGGGAGTCTTCTGTTCCTTGATAGTGCCACTCCAGTTTGGCTTTGGGGGTGCCGAGTGCTTCCGCGATACCGGCAAGATGTTCTGCACCCGAATCCGGGTCCAGCACGGAAAACTTCACTGACGAGCTGCCGCAATTGAATATCAGAATTAAATTTTGATCGCTCATGGTGCGCGAATTTCAACGAGGGTGCTTTAAGGCTAGCCGAGGAGTTGTCTTTGCGAGGGAAAGAACCGGGGTAGTTCAGTTTCGGAATAAAAAAGGGCCGCAGTAGCGGCCCAAGTAATAAAAATTGCAGAGATCAAAGCGTAGGCAAACTTGCGGTGCTTTGAGATGAACCCAATGGGTTCAAAAAAAGAGGCGGCAAGTGCCGCCTCAAATTTACTGAAACCGTACCGGTCGATTAACCGAACTGGTTCATGGTGTTGTCTTTACCACCAGCCTTCAGGGCAGCATCACCAGCAAAGTATTCTTTGTGGTCGTCGCCGATGTCGGAACCAGCCATGTTCTGGTGCTTAACGCAGGCGATGCTCTGACGGATCTCTTTGCGCTGTACGCCTTTCACATAGCCCAGCATACCTTGCTCACCGAAGTACTCTTTGGCCAGGTTGTCGGTAGACAGGGCCGCAGTGTGGTAAGTCGGCAGAGTGATCAGGTGGTGGAAGATACCAGCTTCGCGAGCCGCGTCGGCCTGGAAGGTACGGATCTTCTCGTCGGCCGCTGCAGACAGCTCAGAGTCGTCGTACTCGGCGCTCATCAGGTTGGCGCGGTCGTACGCGGATACGTCTTTACCCTCTTCAGACCAAGCATCGAATACCTGCTGACGGAAGTTCAGGGTCCAGTTGAAGGACGGGCTGTTGTTGTAAACCAGCTTCGCATCGGGAACGACTTTGCGGATTTCGTCCATCATGCCGCCGATCTGGCGAACGTGAGGCTTCTCGGTTTCGATCCAGATCAGGTCTGCACCGTTCTGCAAAGAGGTGATGCTGTCCAGGATGCAGCGCGCTTCGCCAGTGCCCTTGCGGAACTGGAACAGGTTGGAAGCCAGACGCTTAGGACGCAGCAGCTTGCCTTCGCGGTTGATGATTACGTCGCCGTTGGCCAGCTCGGAAGCATCGATTTCTTCGCAATCCAGGAAGGAGTTGTACTGGTCACCCAGGTCACCCGGCTTATTGGTTACAGCGATTTGCTTGGTCAGGCCAGCGCCCAGGGAGTCGGTACGGGCAACGATAACACCGTTGTCTACGCCCAGTTCCAGGAACGCGTAGCGAACTGCGCGGATCTTGGCCAGGAAGTCTTCGTGAGGAACGGTTACTTTACCGTCCTGGTGACCACACTGCTTCTCGTCAGAAACCTGGTTTTCGATTTGGATACAGCAAGCACCCGCTTCGATCATTTTCTTGGCCAGCAGGTAAGTTGCTTCGGCGTTACCAAAACCTGCATCGATGTCGGCGATGATCGGTACAATGTGAGTCTTGTGGTTGTCGATCTTGTCCTGGGCAGCTTTCTCAGCTTCTTTATCGCCAGCTTCGCGAGCGGCGTCCACTTCGCGGAACAGGTCGTTCAATTCGCGGGCATCAGCCTGGCGCAGGAAGGTGTAGAGCTCTTCGATCAGAGCAGCTACGGAAGTTTTTTCGTGCATGGACTGGTCGGGCAGAGGACCGAATTCGCTGCGCAGAGCGGCGACCATCCAGCCGGACAGGTACAGGTAGCGGCGGTCAGTGTTGCCTTCGAAGTGCTTCTTAATAGAAATCATCTTCTGCTGACCGATGAAACCGTGCCAGCAACCCAGGGACTGGGTGTACTTGGACGTGTCCTTGTCGTAGTTTTCCATGTCGGCGCGCATGATATCAGCGGTGTACTTGGCGATATCCAGGCCGTGCTTGAATTTGTTCTGGGCACGCATACGGGCAACAGATTCGGGATCGATGGCGTCCCAGGAGCTGCCATGACTTTCACGGAGCTTTGCTACCGCGTCGATGTCTTGAGTGTAAGTGGACATGACTGTAAATCCTTAAACGGTGACTGCGATTAGGTGTTGAGTATCTTAGGAGGAGTGGCATAATTTGCCTAATTTATTGATTTTATTTTCACTATCGATTTGGCGAATAGATGTATGCAACTGGAAAGAGCTGACCTGAACCTGCTGGTTTACCTCGATGTGCTACTGCGCGAACGCAATGTGACCCGTGCAGCCAATTACCTGGGACTGTCCCAGCCGGCCATGAGTAATGGCCTGAAGCGTCTGCGGGAACTGTTTGACGATCCGTTGCTGGTGCGCACCCGTGAGGGCATGATGCCCACGGAAAGGGCTTTGGAATTGCAGCCGATGGTGCGCGAAGCACTCTCTTCCATTGATCGGGTTATCCAGCCAAATCGGGATTTTGACCCCGCCAATACCCGCCGCACCTTCCGCATCATGGCCAGTGACTACGCCGAGTCCACCCTGATACCGCCGCTGTTAAAGCAGCTGCGGGATGACGCCCCGGGTATCAGTCTGGATATCATGACGCCCAGTGATGTGAGCTTTGTGGATGTAGAGCAGGGCAAAGTGGATATGGTGATCAACCGCTTTGACAGTATGCCGCAGAGCTTTCACCAGGCCACCGTATGGCGCGATAGCTTCTCCTGTGTGATGCGCGCTGATAACCCGATACTCCGGGATTACAATCTGCAGAGTTATCTGGAAGCCCAGCATATCTGGGTGAGCAAGACCGGTATGGGGGTGGGTGTCGGGGTTAACCCGGAAGATGTACAGCGCTTGGGCTGGGTAGATGAGGCCATAGGTCGTTTGGGAGAGAAGCGGGATATCTCCGTTTTCACCCGTCACTACCAGGTAGCTATGCTGCTGGCTGAACAGAGCGATCTGATCGTAACGGTGCCCACTCGCCTGGCTCAATTGGCCAGTGATAATCCCCGCGTGGTGAGGCGTGACCCGCCCCTGGATATTCCCAATTTGGAGTTGAAAATGGCTTGGAGCCCACTGTTGCAACAGAGCGCCCCGCACCGCTGGCTGCGCCGTTTAATTCTCGATATTGGCCGCGCTTTGTAACGATGTTGCAGGTGGGCGCTGTGTCTGCGCGGTTCTGTCCGGGCAAACACACATCAACTGCTTTGTCATAAAAATTCGATCTATGAATAGTGGGAATTGTGTCTATAAATTAGCGGTATGTGGAAATGGCTGTTTAGAATGCCGCTATTCCAACAATCTGATGAGAGGCCCTGGGTATGACGGAACGAGTCCAAATCGGCGATCTGCAAATCGCACCAGAACTTTACAACCTGGTTTGCGAGGAGGTGATTCCAGGAACTGGAGTTAGCGCCGAAGCTTTCTGGGCCAAATTGGAATCTATTGTCCACGATCTGGCCCCGGTAAATCGCGCCTTGCTGGAAAAACGCGATGAACTGCAGGAGACCCTGGATCGCTGGCACACGGACAACCCCGAGGGTTTCCGCGATCTGGAAGGCTACCAGACTTTCCTGCGAGAGATCGGCTACCTCGCCGACGAGCCTGCTGAATTTAGCGCAACTACCGAAAATGTCGATGAAGAGATCGCCATCCTGGCGGGACCTCAGCTGGTTGTGCCGGTAATGAACGCACGCTACGCCCTCAATGCGGCAAACGCGCGCTGGGGCAGCCTTTACGACGCACTCTACGGTACAGATGTGATCAGTGAAGAGGGTGGCGCGGAAAAAGGTACGGAATACAACCCGGTTCGCGGCGCTAAAGTGATCGAATATGCACGCAACTTCCTCGATCAGTCAGCCCCGCTTACCTGCGGTAGTCACGCTGAGGCGGTGCAATACCGCATCAATGGTTCACTGCTGGAAGTGGTACAGGCCAATGGCGACATCGCCACCTTGAAAGATGCCAAGCAGTTTGTTGGTTATTTGGGTGACAGCGAAGAGCCTTCCAGCATCCTGCTGAAGCAGCATGGTTTGCACTTTGAGATCCAGGTGGATCGCGAGAGCCCCATCGGCAAAACCGATGATGCCGGTGTTAAAGATGTGCTAATGGAATCCGCGCTGACCACCATTATGGATTGCGAGGATTCGGTAGCGGCTGTCGATGCTGAAGATAAGGTAGTGGTTTACCGCAACTGGCTCGGTCTGATGAAAGGCGACCTGAAGGAAACCATTAGCAAAGGCGGCAAGTCCTTTGAGCGCAAGCTCAATGCAGATCGTGAGTACACCTCCCCGAATGGCAACCAGGTTACCTTGCCGGGGCGCAGTCTGATGTTTGTGCGCAATGTCGGCCACCTGATGACCAACGATGCAGTGCTGTTCGGCGATGGCCAGGAAATCCCCGAAGGGATTCTCGACGGCATGATCACCAGCTTGATCGCTTTGCATGACCTTCGTGGTGAGAGCCCGATCAAGAATTCCCGTGAAGGCAGTATCTATATCGTAAAACCAAAGATGCACGGCCCGGAGGAAGTGGCTTTCGCCAATACTCTGTTTAACCGAATTGAAGATGCGCTCGATCTGCCCCGTTACACAGTAAAAATGGGCATTATGGACGAAGAGCGTCGCACCACTGTGAACCTCAAAGCCTGTATTGCCGAAGCGAAAGAGCGTGTAGTCTTTATTAATACTGGCTTTCTGGACCGCACCGGTGACGAGATCCATACTTCCATGCTTGCGGGCCCCATGATTCGCAAGGGTGATATGAAGCAATCCACATGGATTAACGCCTACGAAGAATGGAATGTGGATGTTGGCCTGAACAGCGGCCTGAAGGGTAGGGCGCAAATAGGTAAAGGCATGTGGCCAATTCCAGACCAGATGTCAGCCATGATGCACGCTAAGTTGGCCCACCCAATGGCCGGTGCCAATACGGCGTGGGTACCGTCGCCCACGGCTGCTACCTTGCACGCCTTGCACTACCACAAAGTGGATGTGAATCGCCGCCAGGAAGAGATTCAACATCGCCATCACGCTAAGCTGGAAGATATTCTGACAGTTCCGGTGGCGGCCGAAACAAACTGGAGTGCTAAAGATATCCAGCTTGAGTTGGACAACAATGCTCAAGGTATTCTCGGCTATGTAGTGCGCTGGGTAGAGCAGGGCGTGGGTTGCTCCAAGGTGCCGGATATCAATGATGTTGGCCTGATGGAAGACCGTGCAACCCTGAGAATTTCCTCTCAGCATATTGCCAACTGGCTCAAGCAGGGTATCGTTAGCGAAAAACAAGTGCGTGAAACCATGGAGCGTATGGCTGCTGTGGTAGACCGCCAGAATGCCGGCGACTCCAACTATAACGATATGGCACCGAACTTTGATAAGAGCGTTGCCTTCCAGGCTGCTTGTGAGCTGGTATTCGAAGGTTGTGCCCAGCCGAATGGTTATACCGAGCCGGTTCTGCACCGCCGTAGACGCGAGTTTAAAGCTCTTAATGCATAATTGCTGAGCTAATTGAGATTGAAAAGGCCCCAATGGGGCCTTTTTTATTTTGGGGTATCTGCATCAGCTATTAATCGGTTTTAGCTCTATTACCCTGCGCTAATCCAGATTGTCGCAGGTAATTTTGTGGGGGAGCCTCTGACTCTTAAGTTGTATTATGGGGCTTCGGTTTGCGCAACTTGCCATCTTTAATATTCATTATTGAAGTGGGTGGCTGAGGCAAAATTAGGTAGTGCATCTTAGGGAATTGTGATGAGCAAAAGGAAAATTCTTGTTCGGTGTGTCTGGGGCTTGGCTTGTGTCGGCTTAATATTTTCTTTATACCCCTTTGTTGAAAGCTTGAAACCATCTGCTGCAACGGATGGGCCTTTGACTGTTAGTGTTTATTCAATCCCTAAAGGCAAGATGAAAATCTATGAATATGAGGGTAGGCCTTTAGCAATTTATCGGCCTACAGAAAAATATTTGAAAGAGCTTGTTGCTAATAATAAATTGACAAATGGCCCCTACTATAGCGAAGGGACTATCCCAGACTTTTTTGTTTATTATCCGCTGAGTACCCATAAAGGGTGTTTTCTTTACGATTCTTCAGAGTTTGCGGGAGATATACCGCTGCAAGGCCTATTTGACCCTTGTCATATGGGGTTTTGGGATTATTCGGGCAGATTTATTAAAGGAATCAATATGCCTGATGAGGTTCAGCTAAAGAATCTTGAGGTAGAAGACAGTTATCGATTGGAAAGCGACGGTGTTATACGGTTTCCTAAAAAGAAAATCGTGAGTCACTAATTTTTAATCTCGGGTTGTTCACTGATCGCATGGCTTCTAATAAGTTGGGACAGTATTTTAGGTTTGTAGGGGGGCGGTCGTTGCCAGCACGTTGACGCTAATATTTTAAATTGTAGCCATGAGATATATTAATAACACCTCAGTAAGGATGGGAATATATTCTTATGGCAGATTGCTCCTTATGGTTCGACACTGTGATTTTAATTTCATGTCGAGATTCCAATTATGTTTAATCCTCCGAACAAGCTACATCTAGCAGGATTAATAGTGTTGCTGTCGGGCTTTTCTTCTTTTGTTACAGCAGATGTTCAATGTGGGGATACTATTACTGATGCGCAGATTCTTACTGTCGCGCTTTCTTGCAGTGAAGATCCAGCGATTAGGGTTGAAGGTCCTAATGGTAGTCTTACTATGTCAGGCAACGGTGCTGTTGAATGTACGACTGATGGTATAGGAATCCATATGCTGGGGAAGTCTGGGATTGTCATGGGAGGGCTTGTCACTAATTGTGATTTAGGGTTGTTGCTGGATGGAGATGGTTCCCATAAAGTGATTGGTGTAACAGTTGAAGAATCCTCTAGCGCAGCAATTTTTGCACAAAGTGACGGTAATCTAATTCGTCAAAGCACGGTGTCGAACACTACTAACGTAATAGCATCTGGTTTGGAGCTAGATGGTGAGAGAAATGTTGCCGTTGGTAATAATGTGTCTGGATTTTTAGAATATGGAATAGCTGGCTTTGGTTTCTATTCATATATTGGAAATAATTATGTAGAGAATAGTGAGTTGGGGATTATATTGGGTGCATTAGTAGTTGATGGAGAGAGTATAGGTGCTTCGTATTGCGTAATTGAAAGTAATACAGTGGTAGGCAGTCTACGTACGGGGATTGGAATAGGCGCACCCTATACATATCCTAACATGGATAATTTAGTGACAGGGAATACTGTAACTGGAAGTGGTAATGATGATATTTTGGATGATAATGAAGAGTCAGATTGCAGTGATGGTTTAAATGTGTGGTCTAACAATGCTGCTGATACATCATTTCCATCCTGCCTTAAAAATCTTTAGAAGTTAAGAAAATATTCCTATAGTGGGTTGATCGTAAAGAGGCGACACTTTGGTGAAGCTATACTCTACTTGCTGAGGTTCCATAAATGTCCTTCTCTCCAAAAACACTCCTTGCTCCTGGGGTGGTGATGTCAACTCTATACTTTTCTTCAGTCTGCATTGCAGATGTTGAATGTGGCGATACTATTACTGACGCGCAGACTCTTACTGGTGAGCTTTCTTGCAGCGAAGATCCAGCAATAACGGTTGAAGGTCCTGACGGTAGTCTTGTAATGTCTGGTGAAGGCGCAATTGAATGCACTACCGATGGGGTTGGGGTACTTATGTTGGGAACTTCAGGAGTTGTGACGGGTGGAGTTGTTAGTAATTGTGAAACTGGATTGGAGTTGGCGGGGAGTGGCCTACATAAAGTATTCAGTGTAACCGTCGAGGAATCCAGTGGCGCAGGCGTTTTTGCAGAAAGTGATAGTAACCTTATCCGACAGAATACCTTGTCAAACACCACTAATGTTCAGGCATCGGGTATTGTGCTGGAAGGGGTTGCTAATGTTGCAATTGGAAATAGTGTCTCTGGTTTTTTTGAAAATGGAATAGGTGGCTTTGGTTTCTTTTCTTATATTGGGAATAATTATTTAGAAGGTAATGCTGTTGCTATAAGCCTGGGAGCAAGAATAATTGATGGTGTGACTGTAGGTGCTTCTTTTTGTGTTATTGCCAGTAATAATGTCCAGAATAATGAAATTTGGGGCATAGCGATTGGA
The DNA here is from genome assembly GCF_052467825.1 of Microbulbifer maximicatervae (SeqCode). Taxonomy (NCBI): domain Bacteria; kingdom Pseudomonadati; phylum Pseudomonadota; class Gammaproteobacteria; order Cellvibrionales; family Microbulbiferaceae; genus Microbulbifer; species Microbulbifer maximicatervae (SeqCode). The sequence continues at coordinate 4,465,045 of NZ_CP174327.1, read as the reverse complement.
GGTCCATATGTCATTCAGAATATGGACAATGTAGTTAGTGGAAATACAGTAGCAGGCAGTGGTTTTGATGACCTTTTAGATGACAACGAGGCTTCAGATTGTGGTTCTGGGACCAATATTTGGTCTGGCAATACAGCAAATACTTCGTTCCCTTCATGCCTTAAAGATTTATAAGTAGTGTATTTTGGGTGTGGCTCAGTTAGTCATAATCTTGATCTTTAGGCTTGCAGAAAGGAAAAGTCTATAAGGATGTACCTGCATGTTTGGGGGATTTAGGCGTTTATTTTTATTGTTTGTCAGCTTTTATATTTCATATTATTTGGATTGATTCTTAGATCTGGGGCTGGTTTAGAGAAGCTCGCCGATAGCGAATTTCTTTAGCTCTTGGTATGCCATACTTCCTTTTGGTTATCCAGTATATATTCGGGGTGAATATATATTGCTGTGTCATAGATCAAAATGACGAATTAATAGTATGTAGAAATGGTCGGAGAAAGCTTTGCAGTTGTCTCGTAATGTTAAAGAGTCGATTAAGCTAGCAACAGCTTTAGTGATCGTTTATGCCATTGCCTTGGGCCTGAATTGGGAAAAACCTTTTTGGGGTGGATTTGCTGTTATTGTTTGCAGCCAGGCAAATCTTGGGCAGTCGCTAAATCGAGCTATTTTGTGGATTTTAGGGACGCTATTTGCCTTGCTAGCTGGCTGGTTAATCGTCGCGTTATTTCCACAAGATCGCTGGTTGTTTATGATCGCCCTATCTATTTGGGTGTCTATCTGTGTTTATTTTTTACAGAGATCGAACTACCAGTACTTTTGGCTTACAAGTGGTTATGTCATCTTTTTATTGTGGGATGTGACCGGTGGTGACTTTTCTATCTCCTACAAGGCTGGGGTATTACGTATTCAGGAGTCCCTGCTCGGAATAATTGTCTACGGATTGGTAGCCGTTTTGATCTGGCCTAACTGTAGTCGTGGTGAGTTAAGAAGAGCATCTTTGGATTTATTGAGAGAACATCGTCGATTTGCGGACAATTGTTTTTCCCGGGTTAGAAGTGGCGAAAAAATAGAGATTAGGCGTAAAAAGCGTGTTGCTCTTTTAGAGCTTGATACGCGCTTACAAACAGCCATTGGCGATGCGAGCTCAGATAGTTATGAGGTGTGGGAATGTCGAAAGCAGTGGGGTCACTTTGGTCAATCTGCGACAGCCGTCACGCAATCCCTCTTGAAGTTGGAAGAAAGCTTAGCCCTCTCTGGTGATCTGGGTATATCGAAATTCCTTATTGGTGTCGACGAATACATGCCCGACATTGAGGGGCGTCTCGCGCAAGTGGAAAGCGCCCTTTCAGAGGAAATGCCTGTAGATAGTGCCAATGGGAGAGTGGTTCGAGGAAATATTGAAGAAGTAAAGAGGTTGTCAACCTTTGAAACCGCTGCTTTAGCCGTTACTAGAAAATCCTTAAATGACTTGGAGGTAGAAACCCGATCTCTGATTGATTCAGTAAACGATATACAAACCCGGGGTGACTCCTATTCGAGACAGGTAAGTAGTGATGGTATAGGCTGGCTTGGAGCTTTGATGCCCGATCCGGACAGGTTGACTAATATTGTCCGTGTTCAGATGGGAATGTGGATCGCTTATCTGGCATATCTTTTTATCCCTGACATGATTGGTGGATTGCTGGTTATATTACTGATAACAGTAATAGGTATTCTCGCCTCAATGACCCCCAAAATTCAATTGTTTGAAACCTGTGTTTTTACGATTTTAGTGTGCATATTATCGGCACCTATATATTTCTTTCTAATGCCGAAACTGCACGGATTTTATTCGTTGGCTGTCGTGATTTTTGTATGGACGTTTGTAGTAAGCTTTTCCTCAAATAAGGTCTTTGGACCCCAGTCGATGATTCGAACCCTGGTTCTTATCTTTCCCCAGATTATTTTTAATTTTAACAACTCTCAAGAGTATAGTTTTGTTGTTTACACAAATTATCTATTTGTGTTGGCAATAATTTTTTGTATTTTGGCCGTTTCAAGAAATATCCCCTTCACTGCCCACCCAGAAATAAACCTGAAGAGAAGTATTGACAGGGTTCTCAATAGTGCCGCATGGCTGGTGGTGGAGGGCGATATTCCGAAAAAGAAGAGGAAATCATTGTTTTTCCGGTTATATATATTGTACCACCTGAATATTATTATGATCTCAAGGAAGAGAGTGTTCTATTGGGTGGAGGGTATTTCTGATAAAAAAATGCGGGGTATGACCAGAAGCCAGATGCAAAGCCTTATAGGTTTGGCCATGTTGATATCCAACCAAGTTAAGCTGTTATATAAGATAGATAAGAAGAAAATCAATTTTGTGGCTCCTAAAAGATTACTTCGCGAGGCATTCATATGGAGGCGGCTTGCAAGCAAAATACTTATCTATTTTTCTGGTGGCAACCAAAAGGTTGATATTGAATCCCTGCGAAGAGGTTATAGGAGGATATTTGAAAGGGCAAATATTGATGTCGGTGAGTTGATGGAGCTAAGGGAATGTAGTGAAAAATCCAGAGAGGGTGTAACAAACTTTCTTTATTTCTTGGGTGTTACCCACTGCATCAATAATTATCTGGTAGAGTTTCGTCGCGTTTCAGAATCTGTGGATTGGAAGGCTTTCTGTGAGGAAAGGTGTCTTTAATGTCTGTAGGGTTTTAAATGGAAAGAGTACCGCACGATATATCAATAGGCAGTTTCTATCTATCACCAATATTGGTGATAGCTTTGTTTGGTGTTGTTGCGGCCTTGTTAACCGCTAGGCTTTTGGATCGGTATCGTTTATCCCGATATTTTGCTAATCCACCGGTTGTTATTATCTCCCTCAGTGTAATTTATTCAATTTTTATAGGAAGGATATTCTTGGGAATATAGTAGTGGCTAGGTATAGAAAATATATTTTTACTGGAACAATAGCGCTTGTAGCACTGCTGTTACTTATTATCCAGTTCTGGAGATATCTCAATAATCCCTGGACCAGGGATGGAAAAGTGCAGGCGGACATTATTCAAGTGACTCCCAGGGTAACTGGACAGGTAGTTGAGTTGCCTATTAAGAATAATCAGTTTATTAAAGCAGGGGAACTACTGTTTCAGATTGATCCGAGAATATATGAAGCAGCCTTGGAAGAGGCCAAGGCAGAGTACGAGGAAGCTCTCGATACATACCGAGCACAAAACAAGAATGTTCTCGCCTATGAGGCCAGGATTAGGGAGTCAATAGCAAATATTGATCTGGCAAAAAGTAATATCGGGGCGCTTGATGCGGAAATCGCAAGAACCAAAGCTGAATATGATCGGCAGAGAGAACTGCTACCCCAGAGAGCGACATCAGTAAGGGCATTGCAAGCGGCTCAGGCTGAGTATGAATCCACAATTGAGTATCGAGCGGGTGCAGAAGCCAGCTTGGTAGAATCTATGGCTGCTTTGGAGCAATCCCAAGCGGAGCTGGAGCAGGTTAGAGCACAATTGGGAGCGCTTGGAGCCGATAACCCGGGCGTTCGTGCGGCTTTTGCGCTGCTGGAGCAGGCGCGGCTTAATCTCGAATACACAACAGTTGTTGCTCCGGTTACTGGTTATGTCACCAATATAGATTTTCGTTACGGTGATCAGGCTGTCGCCAACCAACCTGCACTTTCTGTAGTTGATATAAGCACTTTTCGCATTGATGGTTTTTTTCGCGAAACTTTTGTTCGTCGGATCGCTCCGGGGGATAAAGCGTTTATGAAGTTGATGGCTTATCCTCATCTAGAATTGGAAGGATATGTTGAAAGTATTGGCTGGGGTATTGCTCGCAAAGATGGAACTGCGGGTAATGACTTGTTGCCAATGGTAGATCCCACATTTGACTGGATTCGCCTTGCACAGCGTATTCCTGTCAGGATTCATCTGACAGAAGTCCCCGAATCTGTGAAGCTTCGTGTTGGATTTACCAGCTCAGTGCTAGTAATGAGCAATTCTGCGGGCACCGAGCAAGATGAACCGGTGCAATCTCAATAGTTTCAGGAAAGGGTTAATACGGAGCCTACAGGGGTGTCTGTTGGCATTGCTGCTCACCCTCGGCAGTAGTTGTATGCTGGGGCCAGATTACCATCCCCCACCGGTAGAGGTCGAAAGTGAGTGGATCTATCAAACCAGCTCAAAACTGGATACTTTGGAAGCCGTTAACCCATTGTGGTGGCAGTGGGCATTTTCAGATGTGACGCTGGACGAATTAGTTTCACTTGCGATTGAGAATAACCTGGAGCTGCGTTCTGCGGCTCTTAGGGCCCTCCAGGCCCAGCAACAGCTAGCCATTGCAATAGGCAACCAGTATCCCCAAACACAGCAGCTTGAGGGACTTATTGATCGTTCAAAGTATGTTCGATCGGGGATTACCGGCAATCTGCAGACTGAATACTACCCGAACTTCAACTTAACTTGGGAATTAGATACCTGGGGACAGTTAAGAAGGCTGGTTAATTCGGCCGCAGCAGATTTTGAAGCCAGCATAGCTGACTATGATGGTGTGCTGGTTTCTATTATTGCCCAGGTGGCGCAAACCTATATCAATATTCGCACAACGAAACGCAGGCTAGAAGTTGCCAGGGAAAACATTCGCGTACAACGTGAGGGTTTAAGGATCGCGAGAGTCAAATTTCGTGCAGGAGAGGTCAGTGCACTGGATGCGGAGCAAGCGCAGGCTTTGCTCAGTAACACAGAAGCCAGCGTGCCGGGACTGGAGATAAGCTTACAGCAGTTTGAAAATGCCCTGGCAGTCCTTCTGGGAATACCTCCTAATAGTTTGAGGTACATCGTCTCTTTTCCCTCATCCATTCCTATGATTCCCACAGTCGTTACTGTTGGTATGCCTCAGGATCTACTAAGGCAGCGACCTGATATCCGTGCAGCAGAGCGACGGCTGGCAGCTCAAGGTGAATTAATAGGCGTTGCGAGGGCGGAACTCTATCCAAATTTTAGTATCGGTGGGGAGATAGGGGCTATCGATATCAATGGCGGTCAACTTAATGGCAGCAGTAGTGCCTGGGACCTTTTTATTGAATTTGATTGGAACCTCTTTAACTACGGAAGACTTCGGAGCAATGTCAGGTTACAGGATGCGATTTTTCAGCAGTTGGTGTCTGACTATCAGCAAATAGTTCTGTTGGCGCAAGCTGATGTGGAGAACGCTATTGTCGCTTATATAAAATCTCAAAGGCAATTAGTTCACTATGAGGTGGCTGCCCAGGCCTCCCAGCGATCTGTCGATATTTCCCTGTCTCAATATACTAATGGCCAAGTGGAATTTGATACTGTGATAACTACGCTGATATCAGATGTTCAGCAGCAGGATATTTTGGCAATAGCGCGAGGTGCCGTGGCAGCGAATCTGGTGCAGGTGTATCTATCGCTCGGAGGTGGATGGCAGATACAGCAGGGAATTCCACCATTTCAACTTCTTCCAGAAGACATTCAGCAGGAAATGTTAGAAAGAACACCGTATTGGAATAAGGTTGAATAAAATTGGTTGAAGCTTCTTAGTTTGATGGTGGTACTAGATATATGAATTTAAGTAACCGTATTGTAAGTGCTTTATCTGCACACAGATTATTCAAGCGATAATTGTCCCGTCAAATTCTATTTAGGTTTTGGTTATGATGACCAGCGCTCCGATCGACAAAGATATAAATTTGATGACAAAAGCTCTGGTAGAGACTATCCCAGAGCGGGGTAGATACTTAGAGTCCCTGACTGGTAAAAGCCTTATATCGAGCAGTCAGCTTAATAGAGATGGAATATTGCAGTTACTCAGACTTGCTGCTCGCTGTGAGCTGGATAACAGAAAATTCTCATGTCATTTAAACAATAAAATCTTAATCAGCGCATTCTTTGAGTCGAGCACCAGGACGAGGCTATCTTTTGAAAGCGCCTGGCTGCGACTTGGAGGGAGCACTGTTTCAATTACAGATAAAGGGACAACACGTATTGGTGTCGGAGAGAGCTTAAGAGATGTTGCAGAGATGGTAAGTAATTATGGTGATTGTGTAGTTTTGAGGGATTCTTCTGAGGATTCAGTGAAAATTATGTCTAATAATTTAAGTATACCAATCATCAATGCTGGTAACGGGATAGATGAGCACCCCACGCAATCCCTTATCGATCTATATGCACTTCTTAAGTGGAACCCTTCCATTCTGTCAGGAAAAAGTCGAAAACTCTCCATTGGCTTAATTGGAGCGCCAGCTCGAATGCGAGCGGCGAGAAGCCTCTTGATACTCATGAGCTGTTTTCCTGAGTTTTTCTCAGAGGTTTTTGTGCTTTGTGATGAGGAAGAACAAGAACCGTTTAGGCAAGCGCAATTATCAATGCTTCAGGAAAAAGGTTTAAAAATAAGGTTAACGGATAAGATTGGAGATATTCTTCCCCGACTCGATGTGGTCTATATGAATGCTATATCCCTAAAAACAGCGGGGCATAGAGATTTTGGGTCTGGATATTTTATAGATAATAATTCTCCTTTGAAAAAACAAGCTATCGTGCTGCATCCTTTACCCCGAATGGGGGAGCTTGATAGTAATCTGGATGATACGCCCCATAATTGGTATTTCATACAGGCAAAAGGTGGTGTGTACGTCAGAATGGCTTTGGCAATGGCTATTTGTGGCCGCCCTAGTGAGATCGTGGACATTATCTAGCCCGAAATGAACCCAATAAAAGGTATCGTCTATGTGTGGAATAGCTGGGATTCTTCATAGTGCGCGTACAATGCCTGTCGATGGTCAACTCCTTCTAAATATGGCTGCTATCCAGTTCCACCGTGGCCCGGATGGTGTAGGTTTTACAAACCCTCCAAGTCTAGGATTTGGGATGAGTCATGTGCGCTTATCGATCAATGACCTGAGTGATGAGCGCGCTTCTCAGCCTTATGTATCAGAAGATGGTCGTTACTATTTGGTTCATAATGGTGAAATCTATGATTATCAGCGAATAAGAGCCAGACTGAGGGCCTCTGGAGTTTATTTTTTAAGTAAAAGTGATTCCGAAACTATCTTGCATCTTATTGCGGAGTTAGGTCTTGTTCGGGCTATTAAACATCTTCGAGGAGAATTTGCATTTGCCGTTTACGATCAAATGGAGGACTGCCTCTATTTGGTTAGAGATCGGTTTGGAGTGAAGCCACTTTATTGGGCAAGAATCAAAAAAGGTTTAGTATTTGGTTCTGAAATTAAAAGTTTGTTTGCCCACCCTGATGTCCAAAGAAGACTAACAGCGCATGGAGTGTATCACCAGCTTATTCAGGTATCGATTCCTGGAACAACCGCTTTTGAAGGGGTTTTCCAGGTTGAACCTGGGTGCATTACAAAAGTTAAGCGAGACAACACTGAACTGGCTGTTACTCAACATAAATATTGGGACATCGATTTTTTGATTTCAGATGAGTATGCTCGTGACAAGTCTGATGAGTATTATATTGAGGGTTTGCGGGAACAAATTATAGACTCCGTGTCTTTGAGGCTTCAAGCTGATGTCCCAGTAACCTATTATCTTTCAGGTGGTGTTGATTCGGGTAGCTTGCTTGGAGTAGGGCAGTCGCTTTCGCAGCAGGATCTCACCGCCTTTACGATAGCGTTTGAAAATCCGGATTACGATGAGTCTCATATCGCAAAGGAAGCCGCGAGTGAGATTGGTGTCAGCCAATTCATAGTAAAAGTAACTGATGAAGAAATATATGAAAATTATTCAGAAACCATCTGGCATACCGAAAGGACATTTTACAATACATTATCAGTAGCTAAATTTTTGCTCAGTAAAGCTGTTAAGTCTAATGGCTACAAGGTTGCAATTACTGGGGAGGGGGCAGATGAGCTATTTTCTGGGTATCCTGCATTTAAAAAAGATTTTTACTTGTATGGCACATCTGAAGCTGAGTTGAATAAACGAAGAACCTGGCAGCAACATCTAGAAAGGAGCAATAGCTTATTTAAGGGAGCTATGCTGCCAATTGATAGTTATCGATCAGAGGGGATGGAACGGACTTTAGGATTCACCCCTACATGCTTGCAATCTTGGTTAAGCTGTCATCATCAAGCAGAAAAATTGCTTAACAAAGAGTGGCGTAAAGAAATATCTGGTTATGATGCCGGGAAGGCAATTGTTGATACGCTAGATTTATCACAACTCGAAGATAGACATCCGCTGGATGTTGCTCAGTATGTTTGGATTAAAACTATGTTTGAGACCCAGATATTGGGCTGGGTAAGTGATCGAGTAGATATGGCGCACTCCATTGAAACCCGTCCGGCCTTTCTCGATCATCACCTGGCAGCGTTTGCTATACAAATCCCACCATCGGTCCGGATTAGCGGAACTACAGAAAAGTATGTTCTTCGCGAAGCGATGAAGGGAGTTCTTCCGGATGTTCTATATAAAAAGCAAAAATTTGCATTCATGGCTCCTCCGGTAGAGACAGCTACCGGAGCTTGGACTTGGGTGCAACGAGTTATTGAGAAATTTCTCAGCCCAAAGGAGGTTAATTTAGCTGGATTGCTGCGATATTCGGAAATAGATACTTTAATTCAAGAGTATAAGTTACCGACCTTGCATCGATCAAAAAAAGTTCAATTGGATGCGGTGCTCAATCATATCTTGGGAGTGCAAATATTATATAAGCGTTTTATTGAAGCTGATCTGCCATTGTTGGCGCAAGAAAAATCCTTTCTTCTTGGTTGGAGTTTGGATCGTATGGTTAAGTATCGTAAAAGTTAGAAAACAATAGGAAGTGAGATTTTTTAAGTGCCTATAATGTTTAATTATCTTCGTATGTAAGAAGTGGATAAGTGATCCTATGGCGCCTACTCAGGTTGGTTTACGGTCAGTCTACTTAATATGAAAAGTTGCTAGAAATTTTGTTTTAGCTCGCTGTAACTTTTGTTGTTCTGCATACAGGTGAGCTTGCGATAACTCAACTCTAATTTGTTAGCCTAAAATTAGCGTTAGGATAAATAGCGCTATGCACCATCATAGAGGTCTTGGAGTTATAGAGAGTTCTACCTTTCCACAAAGATCTTTAAGCGTATTAGCCCCAACTTGTTGCATCACCTGCATCATTTGAGCTTTTAATAGGTAGATCGCATGATTACCTCCTTCATTGCCAAGGGCACAGACGCTATACATAAAAAACCTTCCCAGAAAGCAAAAGTTTGCCCCTAGAGCACAAGCGCTTGCGATATCCACACCGGATCTGATTCCACTATCGATAGCCAAGGAGATCCTATCCTGATAGCTGGAAAACCTTTCTAGTAAAGGGAGAGTTGCTTCGCCTAAATCAAGTTGCCGTGCACCGTGATTGGATAAAATGACCCCATCTGCTCCGAGTTTAATCGCTTTTTGAAGATCGGGTTCACTCATTATCCCTTTAATAATAAGTGTATGGGGCCATAGATCTCGTATACGTTTTACACTGTCAAAATCCAGTGGGCCCATAGTAGTGGTGTTCATAAACTCAGTTAGTTCAAGTTTTTTGTTATCAGTATCAATGTAAGGCTCTAGATTTTTAAATTTAGGGAGACCGTATCGCAATGTGGATAGGCTCCAATTTGGTTTGAGTATCGCTTGCCAGATGTTTTTTACATTCAATTTCGGTGGCATTGCCAATCCGTTGTGGAAGTCTCTGGGGCGTAAGCCAAATGTAGGAACATCAATGGTAATGACTAAATGTTGATATTGGGCAGAGGTTAGTCGGGATAGCAGGTCAGAAAGAATGGCTGGGTCTGTTGGGTTGTAGAGTTGGTACCAGGCTGTTCCCTGTGAGACTTCAGAAATTCGCTCCAGTGATTCAGAAGATACAGTACTGAGGATGAACGGGATCTTGTGCTCATATGAAGCTCTGGCAAGTATTACGGGCGCATTTGGCCACATAAGCCCCTGTAGCCCAATGGGCGCTATGCCAAATGGAGCACTGTATAGCTTCCCAAAAAGTTCACACTTTAAGCTCGGTGTGGAGTTTGGTCGGATATATTGAGGGGTGAACTTTACAGAATCGAATGCCTGGCGATTTCGGCATAAACCAATATCGTCCATACAGCCTTCTATTAGGTATTCATAGGAAAATTTTGGAACTCTCTGCTTTGCTCGATTTTTAAGCCGTTCTGAACTTGCGAAGTGACGGTTAAATAGGCTGTTGTAATTGGTCATACCCCCCCCTTTCTGAGTACCTTAGAGATTAGACTAGTCTAGTTATGTAGAAGGTGCCGCCTGGAGCAGAAGTGACAATACACATGGGTTGTTGTGGTTCTTTCAAATATTGAATTCATTACTACGTACTAATTGGTTGTGGGGTGAGTGTTTCCTTGAGTTGTATTCTGGCTTAAAGAGTTACTTCTGTATTGCGTGCCTGTTATCTGGGATTTTGCAGGGATACGGTAGGGTGTTATTCTCGAAATATTAAAGGGGGAAGAGGGTTGATAGTGCGTAATACCTTTTGGGTTTTTATTTTATTGATGTTGGCCGGTTGTGCAAAACCACTTCCTGAAGACAAGTTAGATTACGCTGGCACTTGGATTGGTAGCCAAATAAGTTTGATCATAACAACTGATGGCCGGGTCTTGTATGAACGGGTTGAAGGGAGCGTTACAACTTCTATAGAGGGGCCGATAAAAGAGTTCAACGGAGATGATTTCAGTGTTGGATTTTTATTTTTGACTGCAAATTTTCATGTTTCCAATCCCCCTTATGAAAAGGATGGGATTTGGCAGATGACAGTGGATGATGCTCGGCTAACACGGGTTGATTGATCAGTTCGTGCTTTAAATTAGTATCTGGTGTATATGGAGTAAAGAGAACAATAGAAGTACTTTCTATTGTTTTCGATATCCCTTAAGGAGTTCCGTTGAATATAAAAATCAGACACCTAGAAGAATCCGATAATAAGGATTTGTTCGAGATTCATAGTTTTGCCTCAGTAAATGAAAATACCTCTCAACTACTTTTCCTAAGCTCTGATAAAGTCGCTAATCTTTTTTCTGATCCGAATAATTATACCTTGGTCGCTGAATTGGATACCAAGGTCGTTGGGTATGTCACTCTGTTCTTAACCAATAAAATCCGGGATAGACATAGTGCTGTGCTGGCAATTGCGGTACATCCTGAATTTCACGGTCGGGGAGTTGGCCGGATGTTAATGGAAGAGGCGCTTAATCAGGCGGATAATTGGCTCAATCTAATACGATTGGAGCTGGAAGTTCATGTTGATAATGGTACTGCAATAGCACTTTATGAGGGCTCGGGCTTTCAGGTGGAGGGAACCAAGCGGCTTGGCAGGTTTAAGGCGGGTCGTTATATAGACGTTTTGTTGATGGCGAGAATACACCCTGAGTACCAAGCTAAAGCATAGGGTGTACCTGGCAATCGCAAAATGGACCTGGATATCAGGGAAGCTCAGAATTGAAATTTGGAACTCTCTAGGGCGAGGCGAATTATTCCGAAGTCTCTATGTGTGTAAATTCTCCACCGAGCTGATCCAGAGTGATCTCTCCAAATCGCGCGAGTAAAATACTCTCCGCCTCATCCATTGCATCCTTTAGGGCGGTATTTACTGCGTGCTCAATGATACAGTTAGTGTGTTCGTCTGTGAGGCCAATGGTAAAAACTGAGCTGTCTCCCAGCGCTTTATGGATATCCAGAAGCGTAATTTCACTCAAGGGTTTCGCGAGTGACCAGCCCCCATTGTGCCCTTTACTGGAGCGTACGTACCCCTGATCCCGCAATAGCGCCATAGTTCTGCGAGCCACCACAGGATTGGTGAGGAGCATAGCTGCCATCTTGTCTGAAGTAACCGGCTTATCAGTCATGTTCAAATGGATAAGGACATGAAGCGCCCGGGATAATCGGCTGTCTTTGCGCATAATTCACCTAAGTTTTCGATCCTGCAGTTTATCACGAAACTTTTGCTGTTACGTGTGTTGTACGGCTTTGAATTTTTGTGTAACAATAAAAGTTACATGATATCGGAGGGGTTGCTATGGGTATGGATGTATTGATTATCGGTGGAAGTTTTGCCGGTCTGTCTGCGGCGATGCAGCTGGTTCGCGGCAGGCGTAAGGTCGTTGTACTGGATGCTAGAAGACCTAGAAACCGCTTTGCAAAAGCGTCCCATGGAGTGTTTTGCCTGGATGGTAAGACGCCCGAGGAAATTCGTAGCACGGCGCTTTCCCAGCTACAGGCTTACTCGAGCTTCCAGGTGGTTGAAGACACTGCGGATACTGTGGATGTTCATGAAGAGGGGTTTGCTGTTGCTGCACAAGGAGGTACCACTTTTAAAGCGAAGAGGCTAATTCTTGCAACCGGCATTACGGACCAGCTACCGGATATCCTTGGCGTGAAAGAGCGCTGGGGTAGGAGCGTGATTCACTGTCCCTATTGCCACGGTTATGAGCTGAGTGATCGCCCATTAGGTGTGCTGGCTACCAGCGAGCTGTCTTTCCACCAGGCGGCAATGATTCCCGATTGGGGAGCAACTACCTTGTTTACCCAGGGCCAGTTCAATCCGCAGGGGGAAGTGCTCGATCATCTGCTGGCTCGGGGAGTAATGCTGGAAGAAGCCCCGATTACGCAGTTGGAGGGAGAGGGGGATAGTTTACGTGAAGTTGTTTTAGCGGATGGCCGCAAGTTGCCACTGGAGGGGCTCTACGTGAGCCCCAAAGCGGAATTGACCTCTCCGTTTATCGATCAATTGGGGTTGGAGCTGGAGGAGTCTATTACCGGGCGGATTGTGAAGGTGGATGGCTTTAAGGAAACTTCTGTAAAGGGAGTCTTTGCTGCTGGGGATTTATCCAACCCGATGCAAAGCGGAACCTTTGCGATTGCATCCGGCACCATGGCGGGTGTTGGAGCTCATCGCTCGTTGATATTTAACCAGTGACTTTTAAAGACCGCTGGGGGTTCGTTGGAGATATACGACAAAAAGAATTTGGTATCTTCCGGGCTAAGTAAGCGGCAGGAGCAGATTTGTGCTCCTGCCGAAAAATATCAGCAGTTCACAGCGTTTACTGCGAGCCCGCCGAGAGAGGTCTCTTTGTATTTGCTCTGCATATCGATACCGGTTTGACGCATCGTCTCGATAACGCTGTCCAGCGGTACGATATGAGCGCCATCACCGCGCAGGGCCAGGCGTGCGCCGTTAATGGCTTTTACGGCACCCATGGTGTTGCGCTCGATACAGGGGACCTGCACCAACCCGCCGATTGGATCGCAGGTAAGGCCGAGGTTGTGTTCCATACCAATTTCAGCAGCGTTTTCAATCTGCTGGTTGGTGCCGCCCTCTACGGCGGCCAAGCCGGCGGAAGCCATGGAGCAGGCTACGCCGATTTCTCCCTGGCAGCCCACCTCAGCGGCAGAAATAGAGGCATTTTTTTTAAACAGCATACCGATAGCGCCGGCGGTGAGCAGGAATTTCACTACCTGGTCTTTCAATTCACCGTGAATTTTGCTGTCGTGTACAAATTCCACGTAGTAGGCGATAACGGCGGGAATCACACCGGCAGCACCGTTGGTGGGCGCGGTGACGATGCGCCCGCGCGCGGCATTTTCCTCATTTACGGCGAGGGCAAAAAGACTAACCCAGTCGAGAATGGCGAGGCCGTGGTTGCGTTCTTCCGGACTCTGTTTGCTCAACTCCCGGTAGAGTTCAGCAGCGCGGCGGCGAACATTGAGGCCGCCGGGCAAGATGCCATTCTGGTGGCAGCCTCGCTCAATAGAGGCATCCATTACTTTCCAGATATTCCACAAACGGTCTTTGACTTCCTGCTCGCTGCGGAAGGCTTTTTCGTTTTCCATGGCCAGCTCGGCAATAGTCCAACCGTGATGATCACAGATCTTCATCAGCTGTTCTGCATTGCTGAAGTCATAGGGCAGAAGGGTTGCGATTTCCTCTTTGTGAGCGAAATCTTCTTCGGAGAGCACAAAGCCGCCGCCGATGGAGAAGTAGCTGCGCTCGAACAGCAGCTCTTCGCCAGCGTATGCCTGGCAGGTCATTCCGTTGGAGTGCTGGGGAAGAAATTCCTCCATATGGAAAACCAGGTCGCGCTCGCGAATAAACTCGATATCCTGGTCACTATTTAATAACAGGCGGCGCTCGCTCTGGATTTGCGCCATTTTCTCGTCAATCGAGTCGACATCAATGGTGTCTGGAGATTGACCCAATAGCCCCATCAGAACTGCCATATCGGTGCCGTGACCAACCCCGGTCAGGGCCAGTGAGCCGTATAAATGGACTTGTACGCGGTCTGTGCGGGGCAGTTGGTCCCGGTCTTGTAAATCCTGCACGAATTGGCGGGCAGCGACCATGGGGCCCACCGTGTGGGAGCTGGAAGGGCCAACCCCAATTTTGAAAAGCTCAAAAACGCTAATACTCATAAATATTCTCTGCGCCGGGCTGCATCCTGCGGCAGCCCTCCCTAAAGGATATAGTTGCACTATTTAGGGGCGCACTTTGCCTTATGAGTCGCAACAATCAAGATGGTGCTCCCCATTCCGTACAAAATTCTATTAGCAGCAAATTTTGCGGAATTTATGAGTTCCCAGACCTGAAGCGTATAGACAAGCTACGGCGCTTCTGCGACCAAAACCGCTCTCTTGGGCGCGGGGTGACCTTCCACGGTTTTGTCTGGCGATTCCGGGTCGAGAAAATCTGCCAGGGATTCGAAGTGCATCCAGTCGGTGCGCCGCTGTTCCTCCAGGCTGGTGGTGTTCAAATCCACGGTCCTGGGGTTGCGGAAACCGCACTTGCGCAGCCAGCTCTCCAGGGTGGCGCAGCTGGGGAAAAACCACACATTGCGCATCTTTGCATAGCGGTCTTCGGGTACCAGGCAATCGCCGAGTCCTCCGTCGATAACCAATGTCTCTAATACAAGCTGGCCGCCGGGGCGGAGGGTCTCGCGCAATTCGCGCAGGTGATCCATGGGTGAACGGCGGTGATAGAGTACCCCCATGGAAAAAGTGGTATCGAAAGCGCGCAAGTTTGCCGGGAGCGCTTCAATACCCAGGGGTAACAAATCCACCGGTGCTTCCTGGCCCAGGTATTTTTTCAGCGCGTAAAATTGCGCGACAAATTTGGCGGAAGGATCAATACCGATTACGCGGCGCGCGCCGGCACCGTAGGAACGCCAGCAGTGGTACCCATTGCCACAGCCCACATCGAGCACCAGTCGATTTTTCAGTGGTGCCAAGTGCGGAAGTACCCGATCCCATTTCCAATCGGAGCGCCACTCAGTATCAATATTTAGTCCAAATAACTCCCAGGGGCCTTTGCGCCAGGGGTGTAATTTGCGCAGCTCCCGCTCCAGGGCTTCGAGTTGTTCTGAGCTGGCATCGGCGGCAGTGCCCGCGCTGACCTTGCTGTTCAGTTCGATAGCGGAGGGCGTGATTTCCGGTAGGGCTTCCACCGCTGCGCGCCAATCGGGCAGGTCGCCCCAGCGATGAGGACTCAGGTTTTCAGCCACCTGTGTTGGCAGCTGGGCCAGCCAGGTGCGCAGGGCGGGAACGTGTTGCAGGCCTTGATAGAGTTGGGTGTAGTCGATCACGGGGTACTTACTTTTCCGGCGCGCCTTTGATGGCGATTAAAGAGGCAAAATTAAAACACTGGAACCAGACATCGACACTGGTAAAGCCGACATTTTTCAGTCGTGTGCGGTGGGTATCCAGGGTTTCCGGAATTAATACATTCTCCAGGGCAGAGCGCTTCTGTGCGATTTCCAGCGCGCTGTAACCGTTGGCGGCTTTAAAGGAGTGATGCAGTTCGATCATTAACTCGTTATGGGCTTTATCGGCGAAGTCCACTTTCTCGGAAATAATCAGAATGCCGCCGGGGCGCAAACCATCGTGGATTTTCTGCAGGATTTCTTCGCGCTCTTCCACCGGAATAAATTGCAGGGTGAAGTTGAGCACTACCACCGAGGCATTTTCGATAGCAACGTTTTGCAGGTTGTCGCAGGTAAGTTGAACGGGAACCTCGCCGCTATCGGCTTCGAGGACCGTGCGCGCCTGATCAACCATGGCTTGCGAATTGTCTACAGCGACGATCTCACAGTCGGCAGCGGGAATGCGATGGCGCATGGCCAGGGTTGCCGCGCACAGGGAGCTGCCCAGGTCATAGCAGCGGCTTCCAGCTTGGGCGTAGCGCTCTGCCAGGGTGCCGATCATGGCTACGATCGTGGTGTAGCCGGGCACGGAGCGCTTGATCATATCGGGAAAAACTTGCACCACCTGGCGATCGAACTCGAAGCCGGCTACCTGGCCCAGTGGGTTTGCATAAATATTGTCGTGTTTACTCATTGGAACTTCGCTAGAGGATAACGGCGATAGATCGGCGCCGGTTTTGGCCGGCGCCGCAGAGCATCCCCGGACAAATTGCCGGGGAATCGTCGAGCTCCAGTTAGAGCTTTTCTTCCTTCAGGTTGAGTTTGGCTGCCGCTTCGCTACCTTGGGGACCGGTAACAATGGCGGTACTGGCCTTGCTCGGGTCCAGATAGGTGGCTCCGACGCGTTGCAGGTCTTCCAGGGTAACTTCCGTAACCTGCTTGCGGAATTGTTGGCGCGTCTCGTGGGTGCGACCGTAAAGGCCCGAGTGGAAGTTCTTCTTGGCTTCACCAGCGGGGGAGCCGGGTTTATCCAGACCGCCGACGACGCCGAGGATCGCTTCCTCAACCTGTTCTTCCTTGTGCTTCTCTTCGGCCAACCACTTAAGGGATGCGTCGAAGTCCTCCAGGGTTTCACCCATACGCGGATCGCGGTAGGAGTAGAAGCGGAATACGCCAATATTGCTGTCGTGGCCGGCTCCGCCGCCGTAGGCGCCGCCCTGTTCGCGGATGGTGCGATGCAGGAAGCCGTTGCGCAGGAAGCCGCTCAAAACGGACAGCGGTGCCGCATCCGGGTGGGACATAGGCACAGTGGCATAGGCCTTGGCACAGAAGTTCACCTGGCTGTTGGCAACCCAGAGTTCCTCGATTTGTTTGCGTTCGAAAGGTGCAGAGGGATTGGCTGCGGCGATGCTGGAAGTCGAGGTCAGCGGCATCAGTGTCTGGCTGAAATCGCCAATTTTCTCCTCTTCACCCACCAGCAGGAACTGGCGCGGTGCTGCGAGGATTTTCTGGTGGATAGCCTGGAATTGGGTGGAAAGGTCTTGCAGGCCTTCCTCTTTTTCCAGTCCGGCAACCAGGGCTCTCAGGTTGCGCAATCCCAGCAGACCACCGCTGGCATGGCTCTCCCAGGCGGCGCGGTTGTAGCCGGCACTGGCGGCAGCCATGGCGAGGGCATGGCCGTTGCCGACAACACCCTGTTCGCGGCGGGCGAGAGTTTGCAGTAGCAATTCCTTGATGCGGGCGTGCTCGTCAAAACGCACCTGCTCCATAGTGGCTTGCATCAGTTCGGTCAGGCCACCCTGATTGCGAGCCAGCGCTTTACCGGACAGGATAAAGTGGCCGGACAAGTGATCCAGGTTGTCGATGGCAGTGCGGCTGCTGGTGAAACCGTGCAGGGCGCCTACCACGCTGGTCTGCCACTGCTGGACTTCCAGGTAGTCTTTTTCACCCAGGCCAACTTCGCTCAGTACCTGGCAGTAGTAAGGCAGCAGCTGTTTTTCGGTTTCGGTGAATTCCGGCAGCGCGCAGACCATTTGTTGGTAAACCAGGCCGTTGGTGCCCGCGCTGTAGCGGGTCAACTTCTGTGGGCCCAAGTCTATTGCTTCGCCTTCGACATCCGGAAGCTCTGCGGGAATATCTTCCACGCCGACCTTGGGAAGGATAGAAGCGTCGTCCTCGCGGTTTTGTCGATCGGCCAGGGCTTTGGCGGTTTCGACAATCTGTGCTTTTTCTTTTTCGCTGAGAGCGGCTTTGATTTCCGCCAGCTGGTCTTTCTCCGCTTGCTCGCGGCGCGCAGCCAACTGCTCATCGGGACTCAGTACCATACGTACGCGGTGCTGGTTCTCCAGCAGAAGTTCACGGGCTTTATTGGCGATAAACTTTGGATCTTTGATCTGCTCGCGCAGACGCTCCAGGGTGGCATCGATATTCAGCAGGCCGATGGCATCGCCACGGTGAGTGGCGCCGGTCAATGCGGTGAGAATCAATTGCAGGCCGAAGGGGTAGCCGTCGCCACCAATTTCCCGCTGTTGCAATTCCAGCTGGTGCAAGCTGGCTTCTACCTGTTCGTAGGGGATGCCGTTTTCCGCCACGTCCCTCAGCACGTCGAGAACTTGTTGCTCAAGCTCGTCGGCACTTTCGCGTTCGCTGCCTTCAATACCGCAGACAAACACCAGTTCGCGTTGGGAATCGTCCAGGCCAACCAGCGGAGAAGGGGAAGTGCCAAGGTCGGTGGTTTCCAGCAGCTTCATCAGCGGTGAGGCGCTGTTATCCAGCAGTACACCGGCGAGCAGGTGTGCGGTCAGGGCCTCTTCAAGATCGGTGACATCACCCAGCAGCCAGCTCAATACGATATGGGTCTTGGCCTTCAGAGGTTCGCCATTTAACGGGTAGTGTTCTTCAACTTTCAGCGGCGCCTGGTAGCGGTCTTCGCGCCCAACGGAAATAGTCTTGTCGAGTTTCTCGAACTTGTGCAGCGCTTTTTCTTCAAACGCGGCCTGGTGTTCCGCTGCGGGAATATCACCGAAAGTCATAAAGGTGGCGTTGCTGGGGTGGTAGTGGCTGCGGTAGAAGGCAACCAGCTGCTCGTAACTCAGCTTTGGAATATCAGTAGGTTCGCCACCGGAGTTGTAGTGATAGGTGGTGGTGGGGAACAGATATTTGCTCAGGGTGTGCCACAGCTGCGAGGTGACGGAGCTCATGGCGCCTTTCATCTCATTGAACACGACACCTTTGTAGACGAGCTCGCTGCTCGCATTATCCGCCTCGGCAAATTCCAGGCGGTGGCCTTCCTGGGCAAAGTCCAGCGGGTCCAGGCGCGCAAAAAATACCGCATCCAGGTAGACGTCGAGAAGGTTGTCAAAATCCTTTCGATTCTGGCTGGCAAACGGGTAGGCGGTCCAATCTGAACTGGTGAAGGCGTTCATAAAGGTATTGAGTGAGCGCCGGATCATCATAAAGAAAGGATCGCGCACCGGGTACTTGTCACTGCCGCACAGGGCGGTGTGTTCAAGAATATGGGCGACACCGGTGGAGTCTTCAGGCACGGTGCGCAGGGCGACAAGGAAAACATTTTCCGAGTTGTCTGCGGCGATGTGCAGGTGCTGGGCACCGGTCGTAATGTGTCGGTATTCCTCGACGCGCACGCCGAGAGAATCAATATCTGCGCTGGTAACCAGTTCAAATGCAGGATGTGAGTTGCTCAAAAGACAGCTCCCTGGAGTTATATGAATTTTCTGGCCGGCCACTGCTGCCGGCGAAAGGGCGCTATTCTACCGCTTGCACACATCGGAAAGACAGTGTTGACAAGGATGCCAGTAGGGCGAAGACTTCGCTTGCCGAAGCTACGGCATAAATGTAGACGAACACGGAGATATTAGAGGTTGTCCTGGTTGGATATTGCCAGTGTCATTGGCTTTTTTATCACATGGGTGGGTTACACCGTTTTTGCGCGAAAAAAAGCCAAAGAAACCTGGTGTCTTACTTCATCGCTTCAGTGGTACCGCGTTGAATGGATGATGCGTATGCTCGATAGGGATATGCGCATGGCGGATACCGCTATTCTCAGTAACCTGGAGCGGGTCATTGGTTTTTTTGCCTCCACCAGTATTCTTATCCTGGCGGGTTTAGTGACGGCTTTGACGGCGAACAAGGCCGCCATCGAAGTGCTTACCAGTTTGCCTTTTGCGGAGCCCACCACCGTTGAGCAGTTTGAGCTCAAGGTGATGTTGTTGATCCTGATTTTTATCTTCGCCTTTTTCAATTTTACCTGGTCACTGCGCCAGTACTCCTTCGCCAATGTACTTATTGGCGCAGCACCGCCGCCGGAAACCGGTGATCTATCTGAGGAAGAGCGACGCCGATTTGCCATCAGTACAGCCAAGGTGATTGACCATGCGGGCCACAGTTACAACTACGGTCTGCGCTCTTATTATTTCTCAATGTCAGTGCTGGGCTGGTTTATCCACCCAATCCTGTTTGTTGCCGGCTATCTGTTTGTTGTCTGTGTTTTATACAGGCGTGAGTTTTTGTCCCGCGCACTGAATTCAATTTTGGCGGCCCGGGAGGGCGGGCTGGAGCGCCAGCAGAGGAAAAAATTCGATGAAAGACCGTGAAATCCTGGCGGCTTTTGATGAAGTCGCTGAAATGCGCGGCTGGCAGTCACTGCATACCCCAAAAAACCTGGCCATGGCGCTATCTGTGGAAGTTGCAGAGTTAGGGCGACACTTTCAATGGTGCAGTGATAAAGATATCCAGGATCTAATGGCAGGCGACAAGGCCGAGCAAGTTGCCGCTGAACTGGCGGATATTCAGATGTACTTGAGCAAACTGGCCGCTGTACTGGGGGTTGATATGGAAGAGGCGCTACAGCGCAAATTCGCCGAGAACCGCCGCCGTTGCAATGAGGCTTTGCAAGGTGAGGGCTCCGATGGGTGACAGCCTGCGTAAAGATCGAAACTTTGACGATCTCGCTCACCGTTTTCGCAACCGTATCTATGGCGGCCTTAAAGGGGATATCCGCTTGGCAGTGCTCAACCGGGATCTGGCGCCGCTGTTGGGGAGCGAGCAGCGCATTCTAAAAATCGTTGACGCTGGGGGCGGCCAGGGCCACTTTGCCATGGATCTGGCTGAGGCTGGGCACGAGGTTTTTCTCGCAGATATTTCTGCGCAGATGCTTGAACTCGCGGATGCGGAAATTCGCCAGCGCCATTTGCAAAAGCAAATGACCTTGCTGCATAAACCCCTGCAAGAACTGCCGCAAGTAGAAGCGTTAAAGGACGCCGACCTGGTAATTTGCCACGCTGTGTTGGAATGGTTGGAGCAGCCGCAACAGGCGTTGCAGCAGCTGCGCAGCCTGTTAAAGCCTGGTGGGCATCTTTCGCTCACTTTCTACAATCGACGTGCCCTTGAGTTCCGTCTATTACAGCGGGGCAGCTTTCGCCAGTTGGACCGCAATATTGAAGGGGATAACTGGGGTGGCCACCCTGGCAGCCTCACACCACAGAATCCACTGCTGCCGGAATGGGTGGAAGACTGGCTGACCGAAGCGGGCTTTTCTGTGGCTTGTCACAGCGGCATCCGCTGCTTCCACGATTTTATGACGCCATCAATCCGGGAAAAGTTGCCCGCGTCGGCCATTGTGGAAAAGGAGCTTGAATACTCCCAGGTGGACCCCTATCGGCAATTGGCCAGGTATATCCACCTGCTTTGTAAGGTTTAACCAAGAATGCTCAGTAGTAACTCCTTAGCGGCGTTGATACGCGATGCCAGGTAATCGTTGCCGCCGCGATCTGGGTGGAGTTTTTGGATCAATTTGCGGTGTGCACTAATGATTTCATCTCTGCCAGCATCGGCGTCAACGCCAAGGATTCGGCGCGCTTCGTGTTCCGAGAGTGGCGGGCCCTCGGCGTTGTGTGGCGGCGGATGTTGAGTGGCCCCTGGATTTGGGCGCCTGCTTGAATACTTTTCAAACAATGGCATCAACCAAGGTAAATAACGGGAGAGCTGACTGAGTAAACGGCCCAACACAGGAAGAATGAGCACGAGCGCTGCTCCTACCCAATGCAGGCGCCCGGTGATAGCCAGCACAACCACTATTACGGCGACACCGGCGATACAGGCCATAAATATCTGCTTGCGCCGCTCCTGCGGTGAGCTAGATTTGATTTTTTGCCAGAGATACCAGGCACCGATGGCGATTAAAATCAGTAAGATTAAGCGCGCCAATGACGACTCCTTATAGTGTTGATCTGCCAATGTTTGTTCTGCGTATCATAGAGTCCTCTTAACTACTTGATTCGCGGATTAATATAGTAAGGAAGCCTCTGAATAATTCCGTAAGGTCTCTGCGGGTCTTGAAGGCTGCAAAGCTTATGCACAGCTCGCCAGCGAATGGCCAAGAGCTGCAAGGTAGCAGCTGTGGCCTTCAAGACCCGCCCTACGGGGCTTTCAGAGCGATTCACACTCTGAAAGCCAGAGGCACCACGGAATTATCCAGAGGCTCCCTGGATCTGGGAGGATAAGCGCCTTCGAGCTATCCTGACAAAAGAAAATACCTGCACTTGAGAAAACAGTATGCAATACGACAAATTTCAGATACCCGATGCGGACCAGGTGCTGCCCGGCCGGCCCCAGCCGATGGAGATCAGTGGCACCCACTTTGTAAATGGCAACACCATTAAAGAACCATTCCCCGAGCACCTGGAAGTCGCCATTTTTGGTATGGGATGCTTCTGGGGCGCAGAGCATGTGTTCTGGGATACGGATGGTGTGTTTGCCACTGCCGTTGGCTACACCGATGGCGCCACTGAAAACCCGAACTACGATGAAGTCTGCACCGGCCGTACCGGGCACGCAGAGGTGGTGAAAGTAATCTTTGATCCCAAAAAGGTGAGCTACGCAGAGCTCCTGCGGATCTTTTGGGATCACCATGACCCAACCCAGGGTATGCGCCAGGGTAATGATATCGGCTCCCAGTACCGTTCCTGTGTTTTCTGTCTGAACGAAGGCCAGAAACAGGAGGCGGAAGCGAGCAGGGCGGCTGTGCAGGAAGCGTTGGACGCCAAAGATCGTGGGTCAATCACCACCGAAATTAGCATGGCTCAACCGTTCTACTACGCCGAGGAGTACCACCAGCAATATATGGCTAAGAATGAAGACGCGGTTTGCCCAATTCTTCGCAACCCAATGCATGACTAAGAATTGATAGATTGCAGAAGCAGGCGACACAGCGGATGTCGCCTGTTTTCGCCATCCAGAACACGGCTACATCCCCCCTTAGCTTTCCCATTCTTCTAGATGCTCCCTGTATTTGGCTGTTATTAAATTATGGCCAAAATCTAAAAATTCCCACCCATTATCTAAAGTTCTGCCTAATTTTTGCCCGTAAGCTTATCACTTCTAACACGCTGCACTTGAGATTTCAGCAAGAGTCAATTTGAAGGGAAAAGAGCGTAAATGATATCCCTGCGTAAGAACTGTGTGCGTTTATTGCACTAACAACAAATTATTTGAGTAGTAGTAAAATATGTTTAATAGTGTTTATGATTTGGCTAGACAGCTTAACGGAGTGTGTACTTGGGATTTAAACCAAGCAGGGTCTGGAACGAGTGTCGGGTTTTGGCTTGGTTTTAATAGTATGTCCCAGTCCTTTTCTGCCGATTGGATCAAGCATCATGCTTATGACGACCATTTGGTTAATACCCTTGGCGGTGTCAAAGGTTGGAGTGGAGCGTATATTCCATTCAATGTTCATGCTTATTTACGAATAAAGAGTAGGCAAGATGAATGGAGTAAGTCAGGTGACTGGGAAAAGTATTACCAAAGGTGGCTAAGTCTAAATGGGCTGAAGGTATTGTCTTGGGGGAAAAATAAAGGCAAAGAGTTTGGTTATGCACGACTAGAACTGGCAAAAATCAATGGTGCATATGCATCGATCCTATTAAGTTATTCGAGTATGAGGCGCCCAAATGAAAGAGTCGCCGATGCACACTCAATGGCCGCATGGGTAGGGGCTCCGACATTTAATCAGTTGCAGCAAGATGCACTTTTCTTTGATCCAAATTTTGGTGAATTTTGGTTTCAGGACCGAGAGCATTTTTTCCTATTTTTTAATATATTGCTTACTCGATACTACAGGCCCAAGTTTGGTTATGACTCCTGCCTTATTGATAGAGTTTGGAAAAGTAGTTCTTGTAGGTGATATATTTCGTTTAACTCTAAAAATATTGAGAAGGAACTAATTTAGGGGATTGCTAATGGCCTAGTAAGTGGACTTGCAACTTTGAACCAAAAGGCCGGCTTTTAATTTAAAAAAGGTACCTCTATATCCCGTGGATTTAGACCTGTTTGAGTCCCATGGAGGTACCTTGATTATAAAATAGTCTCTGTAGGTAACCATACAATCGTCAGTAAGCTATGGAAGGTTGTACTTGATACCTGCGTAGGTATTAATGGTAGCAATATATTTAATGTCGATATTAAAAGGAGGTTAAAGGGTAATTAGTACTATATCTACCAGGGAGGGCTAACCTGTAGTTGAGCAATCTAGCCAATCAAACACCCTAGATGTCATGCAGGCGGAAATCCTTAGCATAAAATCCTCAAGGGCTGGGATCCAATAGGTCGCAGTTGATATATACGGTTCTCGTGGAAAAGGTGGCTAATAGTAGATGGTGTGTGATACCTGAAAGCTTCAGATTTTCGTAGATGTAAATAAATTAATGCTTGAAAAAAGGATTTGAATTTATGCACATTGATCGAATTGCGAGGATGTACGGTGGAGTAAAAACTTGGGCGTTTACACAGACTACAACACGATTGCGTGTTTACCCATGGTATGCAATCCATAGTCCAAAGGGAATTTGTGAAGGCCTATCGGCGAACTGGGTTAAGACGAATGCCCTGGATGAAACAAGCTTACCTGCTCAATTGGGGTTGTATCCGAAGCGAGTAAAGCTTGGACCGTTTACATATATAAGGTACCAGTCCTTAAATATAACTCATCTAATGAAAGTAGCAAAACAGTTTAAGGCCTGGAGAGCGACCGGTCGTCAATCTGAAGAAATTAAGGAATGGTTGATATGGCACGGCCTTGAATACAAGTTGGCTTGGAGTGATTCCTCTGTAGATAGAATGGCTGCTAATAGGGTTGAGATTATACCGGGACAGCCCCGGCCTGCACTAAGACGGGAGCCCCCAAATAATATTGCTTTATCATTGCAGCTACGCAATTTATATGATGCATATGCAATGATAACTTTCGGAGGGCGCATTAAAATGGGGATGTTTTCGATGGGAGCGGCGCACAGTGTGGCCGCTTGGCTGTCTAACCCCAATGTCCCGTGGCGTACGGAGGTGGGAGCACTATTTTTTGATCCCAATTACGGTGAGTATCGTTTTTCAACCAGAGATGATTTCTTCCGCTTTTTTGAAAGCTATTATCGGACTGCTTATATGTCTGGGGGGAGTCAATACACGGGCTACTGGGCAGTTGATGCTTACGTAAAAAGGTATGTTGGATGACGTTATGTAAAGATTTTTGTAATGACAAATAAGCTATGTGAAAGATGCCAGCCGCTAACTGGCTGGTATCGGCTGCTATTTAGTTGCGTATTTACGTTGTTTCTGAGGGTGTCAGTCTATATTTTACTTTGTAAATTTGTGTGAAATGTAATTGGTTATAAGATCCGTACGCCATAGCTATAAGTCTGTATGTTTAAATTGACGTTTGATTATCCGTAGTATTGGTGTGTCCCTTTCAAATCGTAAAAGCGATTGAATATTGTCTCTAGAATTCCCACATTTGTAATTGGCGTCTCACAACCAGTGGCTCTGCTCAAAAGTTATCATTTGCTTCCGGTTAGCTCGTCATCAGGAGAATCCACTTTAAGATGGGTGCACTGTGAGAGATTGTGCGCAGAAGTAACCCAGGAGAACAATGGTTACATACAGCTTCATACAACTCATAATTAAAGCTATTGTTTCGCCGGAAGGTGTTTTCTTGAAGCGTTTAGGTTGGTTGGTATAGATAATATTTCTGAATTAACCGTATGGACGAGCAACTTTGTATTTTGGTAGTTATTTTGTGTGTTTATTTGTTGGGTAGGATTATTTCTTTGCTTTTTTATGTTTGGGGTGGGAGTTATAGATACTCTACTGGAATATAGGTTTGCGAATAAGTGCGTTATACGACATCAAGGTAGATGGTGCTTGAAACTGTAAATTCTATACGTTTTTGGGATAGGTTTTGTGGTCTGCGGAGTTAAATCTTGGTGGACTTTATAGGTTGCAAGTTTCCGCAGATAGATGCTTGCGCCTGTTAGTAATTGTGATAATGTATATTGATGGATTGAAAGGTTGCGAAAATGTGGCCTTTAGATGCAATATTGGGTGTGCAGCTACAAATGCTTCACCTAAGAAAATAATAAAAATTAATCGAGTAGTGAAAAATCTGGAGCCTAATTTCGGCCTAATTCAGGTGGCTATTTTTTGTTGTCTTATGTGTATCGCTAGCGTTATAGGGGCATAATTTTATTCAATAACAAGTACATAATAATCTATGAATAAATTTACTGGTGTCTTGGTGGTTGCAGTTTTTCTAGGGGCGATCATTGGCTGGTATAGTTTTAAGATTCTCAAACAAGGGGCTAACGCCTACTTGTTTGCTTACCCTTTGGTAGTGATGGAGGCTACCCGTCAAAGTATGGCTGTCGATTTCGTATCCGGAAGGGAATCTAATCACCTATACCATATGCACAGTTTTCCGGATCATACCTTTCGAAATGTGGTAAGACCCAATAATGATACGCTTTACAGCGTAGTATGGTTTGATCTTACTGATGGTCCCATGGTTATTTCTGTGCCAGCGATGGAGCGCTATTACATACTGCCATTTATGGATGCTTGGACCAATGTTTTTGGTAGCATAGGTACTTCCTCTAATAATGGTGAATCGGGTGAATATTTATTGGTTGGGCCCGAGTGGAGTGGTTCAGTACCGGATGATCTTGAGGTTATTCGTTCTCCTACTTTAATGGTGTGGATGATAGGCCGCATTGAAATCTATAGTTATGAGGATGTAGCCAATGTAGCTACCATCCAAGAGGGGTTTGCAATTACCCCCTTGTCTCGCTGGCCTGACGGTGAATCGTTTCCATCAACGGTAATTAGCGAGAGCCGGATTAATCAGCATGATAACCCCAAGGCTTTTGTCGACAAGCTTTCTGTCGACGAGTTTTTTCAGCAATTTGTTAGCTTGTTGCGAAAACAGGCCATCGTGCCCAAGGACCCGCTTGCATTAAAAAATTTAATGCGCTTTGATTTGCTGACTAAAAATGATTTCTCGCTGGATAGGCTGCCTTGGTGGCGGCGTGTGGCTCTCACTATGGGATCCAATATTGCTAACCAACGTCTTCATGAGGCAACTGAAAGCAGGCGACAAGATAACCTTGAAAATGGTTGGAGAGTCTGGCGGGATACGATTGGTGAGTATGGCACCAATTATGCCACTCGTGCGGGCGTTGCCATGGCGGGCCTTGGTGCGCTAAAACCGGATGAAGCAGTATACCCAACGACTTACGTGGATAGTCGGGGAGAATTTCTCGATGGAGAAAACAGCTATCGACTGGTATTTCCATCAGCACCACCAGGTAATGCCTTTTGGTCCCTGACGCTCTATGATGTTGATGGCTATCTGGTAAATAATCCGATAAATCGCTACCTTCTCAGCAGCCGAGACCCTCTGATCGTTGGCCCGGATGGGGCCTTAAGTATTTTGATCGCCAATAAGGCACCGAAAGGGAACATTACAAACTGGCTGCCCTCCCCAAAAGGTGAGTTCAGCTTAACTCTTCGTATCTACAATCCATCGGATACCTTTTTGAATGGCAAATGGATAATGCCGGGAGTCGAGAAGCTCCATCATTACTGAGCGATGAATGCAGTATGGTTTAAATCGCACTTCTTAATAAATTCTTACTCAACAATTCAAACTCTCGGTGCCTAACTGATTTTAGTGATGGGCTAGTTGCTGAATAATCCCACGATGCCTCTACGGAACTTAAAGGCTACAGAGGCTAGGCCGCACTCGCTGCGGATAAACCTACCATTGTAAGAGCTGCAACGTGTTACCGTTAAGCCTAGCGCTATGGAGTTTTCATGGAGATTCACACCCCGTATTGCGACCTGTTGAAAGGTCTAGGCCTTCTTACAAGGTCGTGCATAGATTTTGGCCTGCTCTGAAGTCTGGATGCATCATGGAATTACTCACAGCCGCCCTGACCCAGATCTACCAACACGCAGATCTTTAATATGCTTGCATAAACAACGAGTACAGGCTGATATAGGGATAGGAGGCAACCTTTGCTGAAGTAACTGACTTTCAGGTGTTTACTAAATTATTTTATGGTAAAAGCTTTAGAAATGTTTGGACGGGCAGTACTTGTTATAGTGAAGAACTTGAGAGTATATTGAGGGTGGAGGGCTATGGAAGCAGATTCCTTAAAAAAAGAATAAAATAACAGTAAATACTATTTGACGCGACTGTGAAAACACCGGCTATCAATATTTTAGGGTAAGCTTGACCTTCTAATTAAGGGTCAGCAATAAAAAGGACGTTAATGGTCCTCGGCTTCATCTTCGAGTATATAGAAGCGCACTACAGCTTGCTTTCGCAATTTAATTATCGGCAGCATATTTTTATGCTTTGGGTTGTTTTTTTCAATATTGGACATATTTTTATTAAGGCGTTGAGTTGCAGAGATCTTTTAAGGTATAAGAAATATCAACTTTGATTAAATGGGACTTGATTTCAAGTATTAAGTGACTCTATGACAAACTTAAGAATATCTACAGGAATTTCTCAAAAAAAGCCTTCAGAATCCTTGCAGAGAAATAAAGACGAGAGGGTAGTTGTAAAAGATAGGAGGTTGAAATTTTCTAGGTTGATTGGCTATGGATTATCTTACAATAATTATAGTTTGCGTTTTCCAAATGCTTTTAAGGCTGTTGCCAGTCAAATACAGGCACGAAATAAGTCTGAAAAAATTCCGCCGACAGATGCTGCTGATGAAGAAATTGCGGAGATTATGGCCGATTGTAATACGAAGCAAGCTACTGGCTTGAATGTGATTTTTAAGCCTATCCTTGAAAGCCGCATAAGAGAGCTTGAAGATAATGTAGGTGGGTTGGTTAACTTCAATTTGGCCGGCAAGCAAATAACTGCTCAAAGTGTACCTACCTCCAAATATAAAACGGTTAACCCGGAGCAGGTTAGTCATCTTTGTTCCTCGTCTTTTGCTCCTTGTACTCCCGTGGTTGTATTTGATAAGAATGGTCAATGTACCCTTGCTCACTATCTTGGCATTATAGTATCTAGAGATGGTGGGCTTAGCACGGATATTTTAAATATAGAAAGTGGTAGTGAGGTATTTATTGTTAGAAGACCGGGATCAAAAAGAAATTATGTTAGAGCCTCCGCGATAGCTAAAGCAATTGAAAAGACAGGAAGGAATGTTAACATTATCGATCTGGATAATTCAGCAACGAATGTAAGCGTTTTGTTAAATACTAAAAATAGAACTTTGTTGGTCTATGGTTTGCCGGGGTGACCTGGGAAGGATTAGGGATTCCTAGGTTCGATTAGTTTAGACCTGATAGTTACCGATTTCTTATAAGGTGTTCTGTCAGGTCTAATTCAGTTTGTGAAATTATCTTTCCGGATGCTTTTACCCTCTGCAAGGGTTGTCGTCGGTGTGCGCTCACAATACTCTGTTCCTGCCGAGTGTGATCATTATGGCAATATACTAGCTATTTCCCCAAATCCTTTTGAAGCTCTTCTATTAACCCATAGATCTATCGTCGTAATGAAGGCTGCTAGAGTTCTTATAAAATGTTTTTTGCGGCGTGAACGGATGTATATTCGCTTGTGGATGTTTTATTCCATTAATACTTAAGTACAACTGATAATTATGCTGCCCCAGCGTTCCGCAATATCCAGTACTCTGGCCAGATAGGGTATGCAGTACCGGCAGGTTATTTATGATGGGAAACGACAATACTCGATTGTTCAAAGAAGTTACTGCCGTGATTTGTGCCTTAGTGGTGCACAGATAGCAATGGGTAACCTTTGCATGGGTATTGACAAACGACGCGTTGATAAACACGTTCAAGATCCTTAAGTGTCCCCTGCGAGCTTGGATGGCTGGGGCGTTAAGCATCAATTTCACTTGAGGTTGCAGTCACGCTGCATTCTTTCCAAAGCTTGAATCTGCGATTCCACTAGGCTCACCCCCTTCTCAACTACCTTGGCTTTAAGCGCTTTTGATCGCAGTTTGAATTTGGCTTGGTTATGTTCAAGCCTGTTGCGTCGAACACAGCTGGGAGCCGCAAGTAGGCCACGCTTGCGTAGTTCATCTCAGTTTCGAATCTGCCCACGAGCAGGCTCTTGAAGGGCAGATGACGTCAATCTTGTCCAATCGACGGATACCTCCTCAAAGGCTCTTTTAGTGAGAGTGGGCTCCCTATTAGGGGGGGCGGAATATTGGTTGTGGTGATGAAGGGGATGGCTATCTCTATTTTGTGGTTAGTTCCAGTCGGACGTGTCATTAAGCACAGCTTTTAAACTAGATAGAGGTTCAACCTCAGCCTTGATTCGCTGAGCGTCCGAGCTGCCCGCACCTAAAAATCGGTGCCAGGGAACTCATTTAAGCTCAAAATTTAAAAATTTAGGGCCGTTTGTGAAAGATCCAGAAAGTTGAATAGGGGTAAAATTCAGCTTGAGCAAAGGGTTGATGTTAAGCCCTTCAGGTTAAAGTGGCCTATCTGACATCCTTTCCAGTAAAAATGAACTGTATATGGAGTGAAAAATGCCCCCAGAATTACCCATTGGTAGCGCCACAAAAAAGCAGGCTGTAACGAGTGCGCCTGGCGATAATGATCGCGGCCAGGCTCGTCATTCACAGAATAGAGTGGCGGATAGAAGGCGTGAAGCGCAGGCTGAGTTAGGGAAACAGCTCAATAATGCGGGGCAGCCTCAGGGGGGAAATAAAGAAATAGAGCCTAAAAATCCTATACTTGTGTCCGCTTCCGATAGTATAAGATCAGCTAATGTAGCCCCTCCCAGCAACCCTCGGGCGCAAATATTAAAATCTATAGGCTTTCTAAGAGAGTCCTTTGGCAATGGTCCGCATCTTCGAGGGTGCTGTGGACCTTTTAGTGAGCTTATTGCGAACAAGCTTAATGAGCAGTTCCAAGATGTGTCAGCAAAAGTCTATCAATTGGCAGATGCCTTGCCCGGCAATAACGCTAGGCATGCGATATGTATAGTCCGGGATAAAAAGAATCCGAATAAATTATATTTAGTTGATGCAACAGTTAAACAATTTGATTCACGTAAATCGGATCGATCGCCGACTCCTGTTAAAGGTGGAGGCTTCACGGATGAGATTAATAAGAAAATTGAGGAGTTGCGTGAGCTGGGTTTCACTAGATTAACGGATGAATTTGCAAAAATTTATGCAGATTTTTTTAATTCCAATGATAAGAAGTGGCATGAGCGGGATAGTGCAAAGTTGCCAAGGTCGTCAGAATTTATTATTAATAGGTTGGCGACTCAAGGTAAGTTCGTTAGAAATTTATTTGAAGGGGATGAGGCTGCAGCGGACAGGTGGAGAAAAAAGGCGGTTGATATATTTTTAACTTGATGTGTTTCTTTAATGGTAGGGTGTTACACAGTGGTTTTTAAGGGAGGTGAAAGTGCTGGCATGTATGTAAATAATAAATCCAGGTATCGACCACCTCTAACATTTAATAGTAACAAATAGTTTGGTTGAACGGGGCGTGCTTTCGGTGGTTTCAGGCATTCAATATGTAAAGGTAATGGACTTTGGGTCGATTTCTACTGGCTATTGAGCATAGCTGACATACTTGGTGTGTGGCGTAAAGAGTCAGCATAGTCGGATGTCTCATTAAGTGTAGTTTTTAAATTAGATGGAAGTTAAATTTTCTGGCCTGGCTTACTGCGTACCAGAACTGCCCGCACCTAAAAATCGGTGCCAGGGAACTCATTTAAGCTCAAAATTTAAAAATTTAGGGCCGTTTGTGAAAGATCCAGAAAGTTGAATAGGGGTAGAATTCAGTTTGAGCAAAGGGTTGATGTTAAGCCCTTCAGGTTAAAGTGGCCTATCTGACATCCTTTCCAGCAAAAATAAACTGTATATGGAGTGAAAAATGCCCCCAGAATTACCCATTGGTAGCGCCACAAAAAAGCAGGCGGTAACGAGTGCGCCCGGCGATAATGATCGAGGCCAGGCTCGTCATTCACAGAATAGAGTGGCGGATAGAAGGCGTGAAGCGCAGGCTGAGTTAGGGAAACAGCTCAATAATGCGGGGCAGCCTCAGGGGGGAAATAAAGAAATAGAGCCTAAAAATCCTACATCGGTTACTGCTGTCGATAAAAGAGAAGAGGTGTCTTCTCTTGCCAAAAATAAAGAGAAAGAAAGTGGGCTGCCGGAGAACCCACCCTCTACTGAGAAATCTTTAAAGAATTGGGATAATTTCACGAAGGATGAAAAAAGTGAGAAGGTGGAAGAGCTTGCTAAGGAGTATAAAGCGAAATTCGAGAGGCCTCAAAAAATTGTGGCGTTCGATTTAGTGTATGAATCTGACTATGACTCCGATTGTAGCTCTGAGGCGGAGGTTAATCTCTTTAATGAGAATGGTGAGGCTGGAGAAGATGCGTTCACCTATTTACGTTAGCGTTAGCCCCGGCAAAACCCAATATTCTTGGCGTTAGCAAAGGGGGATAGCTTGTGCTGGCTTCGGCCCCAAGCAATCCCCCAAGCACATTGACAATAATGCTGTGATGGCTGATAAGTCTTCATTGTTAATGAGGCCTATCTGACAACTCTTTCTAATCAATATGTACTGTATGTGGAGTGAAAGAGGCTCCTTAACTATCGGAAGTGGCAAAAAAACAGGCGGTAACGGGTGCGACTTCTGATAATAATTGAGGTCAGGTCCAGAATTCACGGCTTAATCTGCTAGAGCAAAAATAAGAAAAGCTGGATAAGCTGAAAAAGCAATTTCTTAATGTGAGCCAGCTCCCCGAAAAAAGTAAAGAAAGGGATGCTAAAAATCCTGTATCTATTCCCTTTGCCAGTAAGATTTCTGCCTCTAAGCGATAATTGCTGTTTAAAACAGATGCAGAGCGCAAAAACAAATATGAGGGGGCGCAAGCAATTTTTTCAAAGCATAAAGAATCAGATAAGGCTCGATTGAATGTTCATTCAGTAGCGGTAGAGGTGCAAAGTCCGAATAAGCCCGCCCCTGAATAGGAGGCTTTTAATTTTAATCCGACACCAATTTATATGTCGCCTGTCCTGCAACCTACTGTGATTGCGGAGCGGAAGGCAATGGAAGAATTCATTAAAAGCTTCAATCATGAAAAAATATAACACTTGAGGAGTGCTCAAAAGGATTCAGAATGGATCTCCTTGAAACCCTGAAAAGGAAGGTGAACCGGCTAAAAATTTGGAGCCCTCAGGCACCAAGTATTGCTTAGATGAGCTGTATTGGGCTATGGAAGAAACGAAAAATGATCCCAGCTCCTTTAAGGCAAGCATTGGGGTTATTGATACTATTAAGTCTATATTTTTAATTTAACAATCAGATATCACTATTAGATTGGCATTGTAGCCAAGGAAAAAAATGAGCTATCCATTTTCAAAAGTCAATAGTAAGCAAACCGCTCCCGCTAATAGAGTAGAAGCCCATGCAACAAGAAGGTTAACAAGGCCTGGAAGGTTTAGGCAGGCAAGGGAAGCGCTATTCTCCAGGATGGGTTTAGTAAGCAAAAAGCCACTCGCAATGACTAAGGCTCCATCAGCGATAACATCAAAGAGTGTCAGCGCAGAAGAGGAGGTTTCTTCTTCCTTAAAAAACGATAAAGAGCAGATGGGGGCGGCTATACAGCTTAAAAAATATTCGGCTGAAGATAAAGAGAAATCCACAAAGGCAGAGGCACTTTTTTTCTCAAAGTACCAAGAGTTAAAAGTCAAGATGGTGGATATTATGAGTGCTCTTGTGGAGTGTGATAGTTCGGATGGAGGCGTTGAGGAGTCAGCGCTTGAAACGGTTGGATTTGAAGAGGTTATCCTTAGCTTGAATGGCCTTCCGGAGGAGGATCGCTTAAATATAGCGCCAGACTTCTATAAAGCAAAGGCGGCCCTTTTGACAAGCTTTTATTATAAAGAGGATGCAAATGTCTTCGATTATTCATCGGAATTTAGGTCTAAAGTTATTGACGACCTTCTAGAGAAATTTAACAGTTCGGACAGTGAATATCATAAATATCACATTGGCTCGCTGATATGGGCTAAACAGAATATCAACGAGCTTGCTTTTTTTGAGAAGACCATTGGTATTATTGATGAGGCACAGAGTAGAATTAGACATGAGCTAACTCCAAAACAGCAAATGCAGCGAGGAGTAATCGACGTAGTGACGGCTGAACTAAAAAGAATGAATTGTCGACCCAATCAGTCTCTTTACGAGCTGTATCATAGGATATAAATTGTTCTGTAAATATTGTTACCTTCAGGGTTAGTGGAATTTGTAGTCAGGCCTTCCGGATAATCCTCTCCTTCAATAGCAGGAATGCCGGACGGTTTTTACCGAAACACTTCAAGGCCAATTATGATTGTTCTCGTTGATTCAACAGGATTGATTCTTGCTTGGCCTTGTAGTCGCTTGTTTTCCAGGAGGCGTTCTGTCAGGTCGGGCCCGAACTAATCGGGTTAAATTGCTAGGGTTCGCTGGAGTTTCTAGCGAGCATGCGTCCAGCGACCCGCTTTCACCTATTTCTTACCCAGCAAATTTTCCATGAGTCATATTCAACATCAGTGTTATATATGGTGCTAATCAGCAGATGAAGGAAAGTAGAAAATTTATCTCCAGACCCAAACTGGAGTTCACCAATATTGGGGTCGAAGAAAAACAGTCCATCATCACCGGAGAGCCATGCGGAGGCCGTATGGGGAGTACTTTTATCCTTTTTTGAGTAAAAGACGATTATCGCACAGCAACTATTTGCCGTTGATATAGTCTCTGGTAGGGTACCCAGTTCCCCGCCTTTCCACTCAAGATGCAGGTTGTTCAATCCCAGTAGTTGCAAATAATGGTCCCAAGAGCTGGGCCCTAGCTGTGAATGGACATCTAAATGTGTAATATAACTATAAAAATTGTCATTGAATGAAATATATTCTCCTTTATCAAAATAACCGCCCAGCCTATGGTGTAAATGCTTACCATCGGAACGATATTTAACCCAATGGGCACTTAAGCATACACAGGCGCTAAACTCCTTTTTTACACCCAGCACAGGTAGACCCTGATCAAAATCCCATGCAAGCCTGCCTTGAAACTTACGCGCCAGCTTAAGCGCACACCCTCTACCAGTCATCACTTAACCCTTTAATTGCTAATGCCACTATCAACACCTGCTCTCTCCAAATGCAAAATCTAAGGTGCCTCTGAAAGCCCCGTAGAGGTATTGCGGAATTTTTCAGAGGCTCCGTAGGTTCTTAGAATTAACTTAAAACCATACCCTCATGTACACTGCGGCTTGACGCCGTTAAAAAACATAACGTGACACGACAGGTCCATCCAAGGGGGGCAAATAACTCCGTGATACCACTAAAATAATATCGGGCTAGCTGTCCCTGAAGAAAAAATGTGTACCCTACATTCCTTAAATGGGAATATCTTTTGATATTGGACTGATATTTTTATATTTTGGACATTTATTTGATCGCTCCCCGGCCAACGGTTTTGTTGGTGGTGTAAGGCTTTGGTGTAATTGTTTGAATTGAACAGTGGGATTGAGCAGTCGGGTCGAGTGATATCAGCACTTGATACCGCCGCTTCAGCGTGGCTGGCAGACGGGGGCTATACTTTCGGCTTGTTTTGCGGCGGGACATCAGGCCTGGATACCTTAGCTATCGCCAGGTGTGAGGGGTGTTCCAGGGGCGGGGAGTCTCCGAATAATTCTGCGTTATCTCTGTCTTTCGGTGCGGTTTATAATCAGGATAAGACTTTACAGGAGCCTATGGATTTTTAAGTGGTGCAACGCTGGGCGTAAACCGATCAAAAAGTCCCCGAATGACACCTTGTAGATTGTATCTGCTGCATTGCTCCTTGTAAGAAGGACTGCGAGCCGGGCCTAATATCGTTAACCTTCAAGGTTCGCAGGCGGGGGCGAAAGCTCTCACGGCCTCCTCATTCAGGTTATCATTCATGACTTCACTTGAATAGAGTGCAAAATAGCCCGGTTCCTGATTGACACTATTCAAAAATCATCCCAGGTTAAATGTACTCTCTGGGTACGGGGAAATCCATCAGGTGCTTGCAAATTATAGGAGCTGAAATCATCCCAATATAGAGATGTAGAATCGGGCTTGGATATAACTGATGGGGTCAATGGATCCGATTCTCTCAAGTCCGCATTAAAGTGCGGATACTTTCCTTTGCAAGGAGCCTCTTTAGCTTTGTCTGGAGTGGTACTTTTTAAGGGTGGGTTCTCAAGTGACTTAGTTTTTAGCGTGCTGTTTATTTTCTTAAAGTCACTTGAAAATAATATCCTTGATTTCGTAAGTGTACTTTTACATAAGACTATTTTCTTTGGAAGGTTGAAAGCTATCTTCTTGGGACTCAACAGTTGCGTGGAGGCAAAAGCAATTTTCTTACACTTGCTAACTGCTTTTGCGAAATTACTCGTATGTTCACGATAGGTATTTCGCGCCTGGCCCACCTGTTTTAGTGGGCCAGGCTTCGTGGCTGTTAAGCTTTTTATGGGCATATGTCGCTCCGCGCGATTGGTTCCTGAGGGGCTGCCGTTTAGGTCTATCAATAAAGTTTTAGTAGGGCAATTACGCAGCACCTATAATAACCAAGTTTTTATTTTTGTTGTACCTTTTAGTGGATCTTAGTGGATCTTTTTAGGGCTTAGGTGTGGTTTCGGTTTGAGTCTAAATTTGTTAGGGAGCCTCTGAATAACTCCGTGATATCTCTGGCATGCAGAGCGGTTCACAATCAAGGCGCGGCTTCGCAGGAATGTCTAGACCTTTCAAGAAGTCGCAACGCGGAGTGTGCATCGCTCTGCAAGCCCCGAAGGGCGGGCCTTGAAGGCCACAGCTGCTGCGTTGCAGCTCTTGCAAAGGGCTACGGCCATTCACGGCGAGCTGCGCCTAACATCTGCAGCCTTCAAGACCCGCAGAGGCATTACGGAGTTATTCAGAGGCTCCTTAGCTAAGTCCAATAGTTCGCAGGCTGAGGGGGGGGGATTTGCTTGGTTCCCAGGAGTTCTTAATCCCGGGGTGCAATTTCTGAACCCGCCTGGGCTTACACAGAGTTGTAACGCCTTAAAGGTGTCACCTTTAAGGATGTAAAGCTCGTATCTATGTAGATATAGAAGCTACAGTCTGTCGCGAGCGACTTAAAATAGGTATGGCCAGAGTCCCGCCTAGAAAAGCCATTATCGAGCCCGCTTTAAATACCATGGGAGATTTTTGTGGGCGAGGGAGCTTAGAAAATACAGCAATTGCGACCCTAATTTCTCAAAATCCAGCTAGTAGGCGCAGCTAATTCAGTCAGTAATGCATAGCGTCTGCACATTGTTGCCTGTGACTTATGGATTGGAACTTATACATGACTCGATTTTAATGCTCTCGCGCCAGAGGTGTATAGAAAGTTGCTACGTTAGGGTAATTAACCTATTGCAAGATCTCGATCCGATATCGCTTTGCCATGATAGCTTGCTAGTGCGGGAGTCAACCGGCCCGCATTAGCAATTGAATAGAGAATCTTGCTTTTATCAAAAAAAGTCCAAAAACTAAAATAACCGCATCAAAACCTAAAGCGCTTGACGCCAAATGAATAAATAATGGCAGCCTGTAAGGTGATGTAGAACGCTCTATAGAAATGAATAGAGTTTCTAATTATAGCTAGTATTGGATACGGCTAAACATATTCCGTACGCTAATAACAAAACTGGTCAACATTTTCAGGCCGTATCCTTACTTGTTCACGGGCTCCTTATAGTTTAATCGAGGGAAAGGCATGGTGAAAAATCTTAGGCTTGCTTCAGCATTTATTATTTGTGTTTTATTGGCCTCTTGTGGTGGAGGTGGTAGTTCTGGGTCAGAGGCCACAGGCTCAGACAGTGCTTCATCAAGTGGTTCGGGCTCAGGCGGCTCAGGCGGCTCAGGCGGCTCAGGCGGTTCAGGCGGTTCGGGTTCAGGCGATTCAGGCGGGGATGGCACAGGTTCAGATGATAGTGGAAGTTCATACACTATAGATGGTGGATCAGGCAGTATTAAAGAGGATTTGGAAGAGGAGATTACAGGGGAACTCAAAGACGTAAATGGTAAGGATGTGACATTTGATTCAGGTACTTTCCAAGGTGATTATGGAGAGTTTTCGGTCGATTCGAGTGGGCGCTGGATCTATACTATTGACGAAGAGTTGTCTAACCCCATTGCTGGGGGGGAAACTGCTAAAGACTCTTTTCAGGTGGGAATAGTTGGAACTGATGATACGACTACTGTTTCTATTAGTGTGTTAGGGTTTGATGATCCTTACGCGTTGAACATTAAAAGCCCCCTGGCAACCCTGTACGTAGAAAAGGTAGAATTTTCTTCTGGTAATCTCACTATAGATGACGTTGATGGTAATACGCCCAATTTTACAGAAGAAAAAGTTCGGGGGGTATATGGTGACCTCGAAATTTTCAGTAACGGATATTGGGAGTATTCTCTCACAGAAGCCTCCCAAAGTTTAGAGGTCGGCGAGTCGGTCCAGGATATCGTTGATATTAAACTGAGTGATGGTGCCTCTCACCCTGTAGTGTTTGAAATAAAAACGGTAGAAAATACGGAGCGTAGCGTCGTATTTATTTATATGGAGTTTGATGATAAGTCGGCACTGGAAACCTACAGTATACCTGATTTGGCTGATTTGTTTTTCAATAATGATGACTCCATATCTACGATATTTTCAAATAATTCTCTGGGCCAATATGAATTTATTCGGCACCGTGTAAATGATAAGTCCCTGGATAATTATTGTTATGGGAACCCTGGCCAAGAGAAGAGCTCATTAGACTGTATTGTTTATCAAGTCCCTGACAAAATTAATGGCGATGCGCTCAGTTATAAGGAGCTATATGAGCGTGAGCACTTGGGTGGTGAGTATACAGATGGAGGATTGACGTTCAGCAAGGAAGCCGCTGCATGGGCTAAAGCTACTTATGTCGATGAAAACAATGAGCCATTGGACTTAAATAAATGGGACCATTTGGTTTACCTTTTTCCTGAGTCTATATTTGGACTTGCGGTTTTAGGTACCGCCTCTAATGGCGGTAACTGGACAATGGTGGGGCTGCAAAATGGTTCTTCGGAAATAACCAAGCTCACTTTTATGCATGAGATAGGCCATAATATGCGATTTGGCCATTCTGGTGTAGACCGTAACAATGACGGCCAAGTGGATGTTGGCGCAAATTACTCTGGAACCGGTGAGATAATGGGAAACACCTGGAGCCAGGTGTTTGGCAGCGGCCATCGAGACTTACTGGGCTGGTATGACCTGTTTCCAGAATACACGCAAACAATAACGCCGGTTGCGGGTATGGTCCAGACGGTTGAGCTGCAGGCAATACAGCTTCCATTAAATGAGCTATCAAAAGAATTGCCGCAACAAGTGAAGATTAGCAGCGCGAACAACAACCATGGGAATGACAACTATTATATTAGTTATCATATCGAACACGATATCATGAATTCAAATCTCTGGAATGTTGGCCATATAAC
Organism: Microbulbifer maximicatervae (SeqCode); assembly: GCF_052467825.1. NCBI lineage: Bacteria > Pseudomonadati > Pseudomonadota > Gammaproteobacteria > Cellvibrionales > Microbulbiferaceae > Microbulbifer > Microbulbifer maximicatervae (SeqCode). The sequence goes on along the minus strand of NZ_CP174327.1, from coordinate 4,425,532 downwards.
CATTAGCTACTTACCCAACAATGATTTCTCGCCAGTATATACGCGTGTTTCTACTCTGAAGGAGTTTGGAGATGATTTTATTGATTACAATAATGGGCTTAAAATAAAGTTTGAAGCAAAAGATATCAGTAAAAATACTGCAACGATATCAATAACTTATAACGACTAGACAGATTCGGAAAGTTCAAGATAGGGAGTCTAATATTATGCGCACACTGCTTTTTACTATTGGGTTGGCACTTTCAATAATCGCCCATGCAGGGGAGCACTTTAGCGGAATCGTTGAGGAAGAAATAGTTTTCGACACAATAGATATTGATAAGTCGGAGTACTTTTTTTCTATTAAAGATGAAAGCTCAGGTAGTTACTACTTGATAAATTCTGGGCAGGCAAGGAATAAAGGCGTAGGCATAGGAGATCGCGTTACTTTTTATGGTACGGCTAAAGGTAACCGTATTGATAATATAGAAAGTGTAAAAGTGCTGAAAAAACATGATCGGGATGATCTTTAAGGCGGCTAGTATTTAGTGAAGATAAGGGGCCCTAGAAAGGCAAGGTGATCGACACACGTTTGTCTACCGCAGCTTTAGTGGGCTCCAGCAAACTCAATTTTCTTTGCGGCCTGGTATTAATGTGAAATACCATATTGTTAATCTGTCTTTTTGGCAGTTTGTTGATTTTTATCAATTTCACAAGGTAACAGTTTATTAGTACGTTATTGATTTCGCTGATGCTTCGCACTTGCAGAATATTGCTACTTGTATATAGAAATACCTTTTTTGCCAGGGGCTCTTTCGTAAAGGCCGGCAGTATTGCATTGATATTTCACTGACAATTACAAAGTGCAACAAAATTAAAGGACCATAAAGAAAAGTTTGGATACTCCTCCGGTGATAATAGAACAATACGTTAGGTAAATATGACCAGCCAATATTTAAAAGCCATTGTTATAGCAGTACTTCTTTCTTTCCTGGCGGCCTGTAGCGGCGGGGGATCGGGTAGCGATGATTCGGCCACTGAAACGCCAGCTGTCGAAGACCCACCGACTGAAGACCCACCGGCTGAAGACCCACCGGCTGAAGACCCACCGGCTGAAGACCCACCGGCTGAAGATCCACCGGCTGAAGACCCGCCCGCTGAAGATCCACCAGCTGAAGATCCGCCGGCCACATCAAATGCCGTGCGGGATTTTGCGCTCGACTTTGAACCGATAAAGGTGTTCCGTTTCACCTGGACTGATGCTGCGAACGCCAGCCATTACCACCTATTGGAAAACCCCGACGGGCTCTCCGGTTTTACCCGGGTTGCAGAGGATATTCCGCAGGGGAGTGAAACCTTGGCACTGGAGGTGCCGCTCTATGCGCGGACCAATGCGCAATACTTGATTCAGGCATGTAGTGGGCAGGGTGACCAGGAGCGGTGCACCGACTCAGAGCCGCTGTCGGTTAGTGATTCTTTGGATTCTGCGGTGGGTTATTTTAAAGCCAGCAATACCAATGGATATGATTTCTTTGGAGGCTCTGTCAGTCTCAGCGCTGATGCTAACACCCTGGCAGTAGGGGCGCCTGGTGAGGGCAGTGGTGCCTCGGGAGTCGATGGCGATCAGGACAATAATGAGTTTCCGCTTTCTGGTGCGGTTTATATGTTTGCGCGACAGGATGCTCGCTGGGTGCAGCAGGCCTACCTCAAGGCCAGTAATCCCCCGGTTTCGGGCAGCTTTGGTAATTCTGTCAGTCTCAGCGCCGATGGTTCCAGCTTGGCAGTCGGTACTCGACCACAAGGCGCCAGTTCCTCTTGGGACGGCCCTGCAGCAGTGTATATTTTTATACGTCAGGATAATAGCTGGGCGCAACAAGCCTATTTGGAGGGTGATAGCGATACCAATAACTCCTTTGGTTTGTCAGTTAGTCTCAGTGCCGATGGCAACACCTTGGCGGTGGGTGCACCTTATGAAATAGCTAGTGCCAATGAGGATCAGGAGGATCAGGAGGATCAGGAGGATAGCGAGGCCGAAACTGCTGGCGCAGTTTATTTATTTACACGGCGGGACGACAGCTGGGAGCGGCAGGCGTACCTGAGCGCCGCTAATGCTGATACAAGTAAGCACTTTGGTTGGTCTGTCAGTCTCAGTGCTGATGGCAACACCCTGGCGGTGGGAACCCGCTATGAGGGGGGGGCGGTATATTTGTTTGCCCGCCAGAGTGATGCATGGATTCAGGAAACCTACCTGAAGGCTAACAGTATCGATGAAGTTGACGAGAGAGGTGTTTCAGTCAGCCTCAATGCTGATGGCAATGTTCTGGCGGTGGGGATGCCCAGTGATGCCAGTGGTGCTACAGGTGTCGGTGGTATCCAGGGCAGCATTGGAGCGGAAGATTCGGGCGCAGTTTACCTGTTTGTACGGCAGGGAGCTGGCTGGATGCAGCAGGCCTATCTCAAGGCCAGTAATGCCGAAGCGGGCGATTTCTTCGGCAGGTCGGTAAGCCTTAGTGCCGATGGCAATACCCTGGCGGTAGGCGCCGACAATGAGCATAGCAAGAGTCGGGGGGTTAATGGAGAGCAGTACAATAACCAATTAGAGGGCGCGGGCGCGGTTTATGTGTTTACCCGGCAGGGGGCCAGCTGGACGCAGCAGGCTTATGTAAAGGCAAGCAATACAGATTTACATGCATTTTTTGGTATATCTGTAAATCTCAGCGCCGATGGCGCTACCCTGGCGGTGGGCGCTTATGGTGAGTCCAGTAATGCCACCGGGATCAATGGTGACCAGCGCAATATTGACGCCACCTCTGCTGGTGCAGTCTATATTTATTAATTACCGCTCGGCCTTGTAAGGCCATCCCCCGCCGCTTTGGGTGGGGGCTCGAATAGCGGGTATTACCCACCGTTTAAAAATGATAGTGTCCTGGCTTTTTGCCTGGCCAGCAGAGCCTTGTTGGCTATTGGAACCTTGATTAATTTTCCTTCTCCGAGGCAATAGGGTTTCAGCAGTTCGACACCGTTTTTATAGTTCCCGCACCCGCAGAAACTAAGGAGCCTCTGAATAACTCCGTAATGCCTCTGCGGGTCTTGAAGGCTGCAGATGTTAGGCGCAGCTCGCCGTGAATGGCCGTAGTCCTTTGCAAGAGCTGCAACGCAGCAGCTGTGGCCTTCAAGGCCCGCCCTTCGGGGCTTGCAAAGCGATGCACACTCCGCGTTGCGACTTCTTGAAAGGTCTAGACATTCCTGCGAAGCCGCGCCTTGATTGTGAACCGCTCTGCATGCCAGAGATATCACGGAGTTATTCAGAGGCTCCCTAAGAAGGTTCATATGCGGGCCCGGTAACTTTGTGGATTTTTTAAGGCTATGGAGAGTCGTACTTACTGCTGCTAATAGGAGGGCGAAGTAAACCAGTCATCTCTGTGTCGGTCTCTATGGCTGAAAAGGTCTGATGCAATGTCTGCGCTCTCCACCGCTCGCTCTTCGGGATTCCCCGGGGCTTCCTGGATATTTCGTTTTAGAATGCCAGCGCATTCAAGTTGAGTGTTAGTGTTTATGTGGGCGGGGCAACCATTACCTACTGATTGGGCTTAGACAATCCTGCCTGTTGGGACCTGGCCCTGGTGTTATTCTCCCTGGAAAGCGCAGGGTGGAGTGCCTTATTCGCATGGACACCAATCTGGCGGCAGTACCCTTCGCTACCGAAGGCGTTTATCAGTTGGCCGAAAAGACTACAATCTAAAAAAACAAATTAAATCTGAAAGATTTAATTGGCCAATGGTCCCTACAATTGGATGTATCTATCTCGATATGCCTGTGCTTACTAATCAAAAGCGCTCATCTGGCAGATCCGATAATTATTACCGTTGACAAAGAAGGTACACTGATGGCCGGTCCACGCATTAGCCACAAAAAACCACAATTGAGATCTAGTGAGGGGGCGCCCGATACTGGGCAGAGCAAAAAAAAGGAAAGCTATTTTTCAAAGTTGAAAGAAAGAATCCTGAAATCCATGGGGGGCTTGAGAAGGGCACCTAATTCTAAAGGGGGGCAGCCAAAAAGTCCGTTAAAAATACAGCCGGTTAATCTCGGGAAAGAAGAGGGTGAGAAAGATATGAATCCCTCGGAAAAAAGCAAGCACTCACTAATGACCAGTAAAGGCCTTGAATTTAAAAAAACGGCCATTGGCGAAACGCCAGGGGAGGCTACAAGTCAGGATTCCAGGCTAAAAGAAAAAATACTGGCACTTCCAGGTAGTGATTCTGATTCTTTATCATCGGATGCCGAAGATCTTCCACCGCCTCTAAAAGAAGCTTCGAAAGCTGATGAGCTTGAAGATGCTTTGAAAGATTATGAGCTTGATCAGCTGGATGACCCTGATGAACTAATTGAAGAAATTCTAAATGGCGAGACTGACTCTGACTCTTCTTCACAAGCTTCTGGTTTTAGCTACCGCTATAAGAACTTCCTGGTGCCTTCGGGGCATAGAATATAAACCCATACGACAATTTTGATGATCTTACGCTCGTATCCTGGCGGGAGACACTGACTCTTCAAAGCTGAGCGATGTAGGAACCCTAGCGAAGTAACAACCGGAGAGGGGGGATATAGGTGGCACTACTAAAGCTCTATCATAGTGGGATACTAAAAAGCGTGCGAACATCGGGAGCTTCAAAAGCAGCAAGGCACAGGTTTAAGACTGATCTTCAACAATAGCGAACAACGCCTAACACATATAACCTTCAGGCTAGGCAGGGAGACTGTAGATTTATTTACAGGCTCTTTAGTAATTCTAAGCTGCCTGGGGAAGCCGTAGTTTTTCTGGTTCTGGTTCGCAGTCGAGTATCGCTAGGCTAATGATACTCGACACTCTATTTGCCATTAAATAGGCCGAAATATCACGCTTTTTGGGCGATTTGTTTTGCCTCGGTAGGCGTGAAGCCATATTTAGCTTTGTAAGTCTGTGTGAAATATGACTGGCTGGAAAAGCCTGATTCCTCGGCAATATCTACGAGCCGCATATTGGTGGTGCGCAATTTAAAGTCTGCGTGACGAAGACGCTGCTCAATGAGCCACAATTTAGGAGAGATGCCATTAAATACCAGCCTAAATTTTCTCCTAAATAAGGTTAGGCACATTCCAATATTTTCGGCATACATAGCTACGGTCCAGCACTTGGTGGCATTTTCCTCCATATAGCGTTTAAAGCTATGGATCTCAGGATTTGCCCTGTCAAGGAGTTCGCCTGCAAGAATTTGGCCGTGTGTACTGCTTAATTTTAAGAGTAACAATTCTTCCAGCTTTAATGCACTCAGTTGATTGTCGCCAAGCTGCTTAACCAGCTTAAAGGATGACAAAGTCAGGTCAGTTAAATGGCAGTTGGGGAATATAATTGGCGTACTCCCTTCAGGGAACATTGGTTTTTCGACGGTGATCCTGTGTTTCTCGCTGTGCAACGAATGGTTATATCTTTTGCAGAAGCGGTTGAGCATGGTTTCCCGGATGCCGACAGCCACGATAACCGCTTGTTGGCCGCTACTGGTGTTGCTGAGTTTACAGCTGTGTCCTGAACCCGCTAGCCAAACCTGCCCTTTTGAAAGCTCAAAGGGGCTATTGCGAGAGGTGACCTTCGCATAGCCGGTGTCCATGATGATCAGGTTTAAAAAAGGGGAAAGACTTAACTCAATAGATTTTCCGGGTGGAACCAGTAGCGTCTGTATCTCAAATAAATCCCCACAATGTTGACATTCGACAACTATCTCCGTGGCCGTCAGTTTGCTCAGCCTCTCGTAAGAGGAGTATTCAATGCTTTTCACTTCTTAGTATTAAACCACTTTCTGATTAAGTCTTTGGGGATGGGTTTTGCTGCTTTAATTGGCAATTAACCCGGGCTGTTCAGGGTTTACTGGTGCAGGGGTTGGGTGTAGGGCTGCGCACAGGTTGGAATGACTCCAGCCTGAAGGGGGGCCCTGAATCCATTGTGGCAACACTCAATAATGGCTATTGTATTCGGGGCTTGGAGCCATGTTTTGTGTAATTGTTCGACATTCATCCCATACTATCCCTACTGTCACTCAGTACTGGCCGGTCTAGCCCTAATGTTACGTTTTCTAATGCTGAACGCTTTAGGTTTCGCGTTGACTTCTTTTGATCTCGGTCTTTTTGATGGTGCTTAAAGGGCACTACAGCCAAGCATCACCACTAAACAACGGTTTAAGGGAGCTCGAAAAGTTCCACACGGGTATTGCAGCGTTGTTCAGCTGGAAGCCATGCTGCGATTAGGCCAATTCGAGCCGCCCGATAACGGGATTGAAACTTTCATCTCCCAGGGGGGGGCTTCATTGGCATAAAGTTCCGACTTGATAACTTGGGGAAAGTATCGTTACTGGCGGCCCAAGCCTGGTCTTGCCGCCAGCACCTTCCCCTGTACCTGAGAGGCACAAGAACACCGATCCTAGCGGACTATCGTTTGAACCAGCGTTGAAATTTCACCTCCAATCATTCTTTATCCCGGTAAAATTGATTTGGATCAAGTTGGGGTTTGGGGATTTAAGGGCGTTTGATTTTCGAAATGTTATATAAGCAGTATGGCTGGCATTAAGGAGCCTCTGAATAATTCCGTAATATCTCTGCGGGCCTTGAAGGCTGCAGATGATAGGCGCAGCTCGCCGCGAATGGCCATAGCCCTTTGCAAGAGTTGCAGCGCAGCAGCTGTGGCCTTCAAGGCCCGCCCTATGGGGCTTTCAGAGCGATTCACACTCCGCGTTGCAACTTCTTGAAAGGTCTAGACATTCCTGCGAAGTCGCGCCTTGATTGTGAACCGCTCTGCAAGCCAGAGACATCACGGAATTATTCAGAGGCTCCCTAAATTTAGAGGCTTTTCAGTGATACATACTATGTCGGTGAATTTTTCAATGATCGGTTTGCTGGATTCTCGCAACAGTCGATACAATTGGACGGTATTTCCTGGGCACAGGGGCGTGAGGTTGCATCAAGATTAGATTGTTGCTGGGGGAAAGTAACGGTAGAGCCCGTGTTTGCCAGGGCCGCCCTCTATAGAAAAGACCGGAATCGATTCCATCTTTATAGTACAAATGGCCATTTCAGCCCTGAACCGTATGCAGGAGCCTGAAGCGCGGTCTTGATAAGGCCGCGCTTACAGCTTAACCAGCAATTTTTACTGGCAGTAAATTTCAATCTCGCCCTGAGGAGATGGCTAGCTCACCTTTCGTGATCGCTAACTATCGGGCGATAATTTACCGTATTGATATAGATGGCGCTTTAAGTTATTGGAAGTTCACAATTACTACTTCCATCGGATTTTCGTAGCTCATAGTCATCACATTTATCGAATCTTCTGACTGCTGCAACTAAGGGAATTCTTCCTGCTCCTCTATTGTCCCTCTCGGAATCCTTAACGAGGTACTCTGAACCTCTAAATTCTTGTACATATGATTGTTTAGGCAGGTTGCATGTTCTTCGGCTATGGAATCCATACTTCTCTCTAAAGCGGTTTACTGCGGAAAAGAAACTTTTCTTTACGCCCGCTAGCAGCTTGGAAAAGCTGCTTTTATTCCCATCCTGTTCGTTTGTTGCGGGGGCGCCGCCATTGACTGCATCCATACTTGTTGTGGAAACTGCTCTGCTATTTGCTTGACCTACTCCAGCCATTCTTATACTCCTGGCATAACTTAAATTAGGTGTTGAGATTTAGTGGATGAGCTAGGTTTGATTAAGATCATTACCGCTGCATCATTCAGGTTAAATATTATGGAAATTTATCGATTAAGTCTTTTAGATTTGACCTGGAATTTTAGTTTCTGGACATATTTTGAATGGTTGCCAATGGCTTGAGTGGTTGGTCGATTCCAGTGTTTTCGGGCTAAGGAGCCTCTGAATAACTTCGTGATACCTCTGGCATGCAGAGCGGTTCACAATCAAGGCGCGGTTTGGCAGGAATGTCTAGACCTTTCAAGAAGTCGCAATTCGGAGTGTGAATCACTCTGCAAGCCCTAAAGGGTGGCTCTTGAAGACCACAACGGCTGCGTTGTAGCTCTTGCTAAGGATTAAGGATATTCGCGGTGAACTGCGCCTAACCTCTGCAGACTTCAAGACCTGCAGAGGTACTGCGGAGTTATTCAGAGCTTTCTTTGTTCTCGTTAACGATGGTTATTTATCCGGCCGTCGAAGAAAGCTCTGCGGCTCCATTACCCTATCGTGGCAGGCAATGGGTACCGGAAGGGTTTATTGAGTGGCCCAGGCTAATGCTCAATCTCCGACATAGACTACGCTATCGAAATCCTCGATCATAGGTTCTACGTAGTTTTCAATTTTCTCTTTATTATTTTCCAACTGACAGTGGACTTGGTTTAAGTAGTCCTCCGCAAGGGCGAGTAATGTAGAAAAGTCTCCTTTTGCTTTGCCCGTATCTTCTCCCTGGCCGGGATATACTGCGCCGCCTTTAATTATGGTTGTTTGAGGCGCACCCGTATGTACTCTTTGTAAAAGATCACTTAACTTTTTCCCCTGGTTGGCAATGTTTTGTGGGAGGTTGTTGTTTAGGGTCTGTATCTGTTCACGCTCATAGTCTAGTGTGCCCGTGTCATCTATATCGACTAATTGTTTAAGGGCTACATCGTAAGTAGTAATCGCCTTCTTAATTTGGTCAATATTGCTATGCCAGTGAGGGAGGTCCAAGGGCTTCTTTCCCTCTAACTGAGAATAAATCATTGCGATGGGGGTTTTATAATCCGATTTTAATAGTGAATCGATTTTATCCTTGAGGGAGATGTTTTGTTGTCCCAGTGCTAGTTTTCTGAGGGGATCTTGTTGGCGGGCTTGTGTGGGGCGCACGCGACGAAAATAATCACCCCTTTTCGGCTTTAGCTTTCCGCCTCTTGGCATCAGTGCTTTTTTCCGGTTTTGTTTCAGTTGCTCCTTGGGTGAGAGGTCTGCCTCACTCTCGGCGGCCTTTGCTTGGCAGGCCATTTCCTGCTTAACGTGCAGTTGCAGTTGCTTATCATCCATTTTTTGGAGCTCTTCCAGATATTTGGCAGTCTCTTTCTGGGAATTGCGATATTTTCGCTCAAGCACTTTGTCTCCCCCCAAAGGTTTTTTCAGAGATTCCAAACTATTTTTTGTGAGTTGAAATCTTTCAAATCCCTTTGCAAAAGCAGATTTCTTTTGGACTTGGTGCTTCCTGGTGGAAAAAGTAGATGAAGGTCCACCCTGTTTGCCGCTGGTATCAGCATTTCGACGCTCGTTATTGGGGCGGCTGGATTGGGCGTTGGGTTTGCGTGATTTAGTGATGCACATACAGATTCCTTGCTTATACCGGCGTTGTGAAGATGGTTGATAGCCAGGATAATAATTGACCTGCACTGTGTCTTTCGAATTCATTGAGGATTTTTAGGTTTCGGTCAAATTTCCACATTGTGTGGAGTGAGACTGGGGGTTTACCAATAATGCCAAAATATTCGATCACTCCCTGCCTGTTGGTGGCAATATTTAGGGAGTAATTAACCTCTGAACAACAAAGCTGGATAGTCTACTGAGTATTATTTCCAGGTTGTATGGATCGCTAGGCAGTGGCTAATTATATCGAGGGCGGGTTGGTATTAGGAGTCGCTGACTATAGTGAGTATTTGCCAGGGCTGCACCATATAGCAAAAATAGCGCTCTCCACTCCGGGCTAAAAAAATAGTTGCTTACCCTTGTGTCTGATATTTGTAGCTTAGCCTTTAATTTAACTGGCGGGAAGCAGCTGCTTCACTCTTTGTAAATAAATGGCTTTAAATTGCGCTTCCGCCAGTGATAACAAATATGTTACCAATTAAAGGGGAGTCATTTGGTTGGGTTAAATATTTAGTCATTGGGCGGTTATTTCTTTATTCTGTCGAATGCAGGCTATGAATTTGTAGAAGAATTTTATTTGTTGGATGTTTCCTTTTATATGGCAAGCCTGCCACCGGGAATGCCTGGACCAGAAAAGCTATCCAGGCTGCCCGCCTTAACGGATATATTTAGTCTCCATTGGTAGCGAGGAGAAACTCTCCCGCTACGGGGAGAGCATTTTTTTCTTCATCCGGTACATCTTCTATTTTAGTGGCATCCGGAACCTCGAAGGATGTAGGGTCATGTTCCGGTACCAAAGGGTATGCTTTGTTTGGGTCCTCAATTGTTATCTCAGATGCTTCTGCGGTATATTCGGCTGAATCATGTGTAATTCGGGAGTTTACACTTCTTTGAGTTACGCCTTCATTGATTTGTGATTCGTACTGCGCCTGGTAAAGTGAAGAGCGATGATTGAGTGCCCTTTCTGGGCGTTGAAGCCCTATCATGCGCTTCAAGGCGTTTACTGCGGAAGCGAACCATTTTTTTGCGCTCTCTAGTAGCTTTGAAAATGTGCCTCTATTCCCGCCTGCTCTGTTTCTGCTAGGGTCATTTTGAATTTCCGGTACAGTGCCTGATACGTGCGCTGATCTATGTGAAAGTTGACCTACTCCGGGCATGTTGCACTCCTGGTGAAATTTAAGATAAGTACTGAGGTTTAACGGATGGGCCAAGCTGGGCTGGAGCCATTGCTATAGCTTCATTCAGGTTGGATCTTATATTAATTTTATCGGGTAAGTCTTTTGAGTTTGACCGTAATTTTTAGTTTATGGGCATAATTTGAGTTGCTGCCAGGGATTGAGAGGGTGGGTCGAATTCAGTAGCTATCAGCTTGAGCGTGCGGTGTTCTCGGGGGAGCTGGAATTGTCGCTATTACCATAATACAGAGCGTCTTATGGTGGCGTTTGATTTTTTTGCAGTCACTGGAGATACCTGCGGGCTTCTTGTGTTTTTCACTAAAACCGAAATACTAAAAATAGGACGAAATCCGGAAGGCGATTGAATTATAGAGAAGTGAGTTTTCCCTGATAGGTAGCGTTACTTGCGCGCCTGACTTGAAAGTTTGATTGTAAAGAAATGTATATGCCCCAGCCCGAGTGAAAGTACCGTTTTGGTGGTACTTGATATTTCATGTAAGGGGGGATCTCAAACCTACCTGAAAGCGACTTATAGCAGGATTATCACCATTGATAAGGAGGTGCAAATTTGGTGCGCCACGACAGGCATATGGAACCCCTTGCATAAGTTCGGCACCTGCGCTGGCTGAAGAAGAATTTCCGGCTCCCATGTATTTCGGGTGAAGTCTGTGAGTCCGGCAGAACAAAAGAGGGGGTAGTAGCCAGGTTTTCGAGATAGTTGCCCAGCCTGGTTGAGGGTATAAAGAATTTTTTCCCTGACTCAAAAGTACCAATATCGATAGGCTCTTTGGGGGTACTCCCAAGTATCCCAATAGAGCCCAAACTTAAAGTTGCCCGGCTCATTCCGTATCAACATTTTGTAAAGTATAATGCCGCTATTGTATCAAGCCTCAGTTCTGCCCGCGTGACCTGCTGCCTAGACTGAATAGTCAATTCCATATTTTAGTATCCGCACTGTTGCACGGGCTCCCTGCTTATAGACCCTGCAAGGCAGGGAAATAACGACTGGGGCTCCTTCAGGACCTGATACCCTATTTAAGGAAGAGGTTGGTTCTCTGAATAGTTCCACGCTCTCTGTGTGTCTCTAAGGCCCACCTTGGGGTTTTTCTAAGCTGCGTTGTGGCTCCTTACCTGCGGCCTGGTAGCGACTGCTCTGAAAGCAATGAGCACTACGGAATTATTCAGAAGCGCCCTGGGAGTTGTTTTGATGTATTTGGAGTGTTAATGCGCGCTTTCTCACCCGCTTCTATAAGGCTAATTTTACATTTAGCTGATACCACTGAACCTATGGAGGGGCTTCTGCGGTTATGTGTATGACGGTCAAAATGCTCGGAGAGCTGACGATTTACTGTGATGGAGAGCTGCTCAATTTGCCGAAGTCCAGAAGGACAAGGGCACTTTTGGCCTTTTTGATTATGGCCGCTCGGCCACACCGTCGCGATCGGCTGTGTGAAGTCTTTTGGAAAATGCCTGATGATCCAAGGGCATCGCTGCGGTGGTCATTAAGTAAAATACGGTCGGTTGTTAATCATCCTGGTGCCGAGCGCCTAATTGCGGATCGGGAAAGAGTCAATTTAAAAGGGGATGATTTTCTGGTTGATATCAGCGTTATCGCAACGCAGCTGGAATCACCAGGATTATCAGCCGGCAAACTCAAAGCCATTTATACTGATCTAAAAGAGCCGTTTCTAGAGGGGATGGATTTGCCGGACCAGCCGTTATTCCAGGAGTGGCTGCGCGGCGAGCGGGAGGAAGTAGGGCGTCTGCGTGGTAGTGTTCTGTCACGCCTGTCTGTGCATCCAGATATACCAATACCCGATCAGTTGAGATGGGCGCGAGCCTGGGAGGCTCTTGAGCCGTTTAACCCCCAGGCAGCGACAAACCTGCTCAAGTGTTTGGATAAGCTGGACCTAAAGCGTGAGCAGGCAAGGCTGCGCCCCGCTTTGGTGGACAGGTTTCGCAAGGCTGGATTAGCCTGGACCCCATTTGTGTCAAGTGCCATCACGGGCAACCGGGAGACCGCTGGCAATCCAGTTCTGGAGCGTAAACTTCTCACGGAGCAGGAAGTTAAATTTTGTACGGCTTCCGATGGTGTGCGCATTGCGTATGCGACCTTGGGCAAGGGGCCGTCCATTGTGAAGGCTGCTAACTGGTTGAGCCATTTGGAGTATGACTGGGACTCACCGATCTGGAGCCCGCTATTTAAGGAGCTGTCGATAGATCACCAGTTTACGCGCTATGATGAGCGCGGCAATGGTCTTTCAGACTGGAATGTCGGTGATATATCTTTTGAATCTTTCGTAACGGATCTTGAGACGGTTGTTGAGGCCTGTGGTGCGGATGATTTTACCCTGCTGGGTATCTCTCAGGGGGTGGCTGTTTCTATTGAGTATGCGATACGGCATCCAGAAAAAGTAAAGCGGCTTATTTTGTTTGGCGGTTATGCAGCGGGCTGGCGGATAGGGGCTACAGAAGCTGTTGTCAAAGAAAGGGAAGCGGTAATGACTCTCACGGGGGCTGGTTGGGGCAAAGATAATCCCGCTTATCGGCAAATATTCTCCTCAACCTTTATGCCAAGTGCTAATGCTAGCGAACTGGCTTGGTTTAATGAGTTTCAGCGCCTGACAACCTCCCCGGAAAATGCAGTGCGCTTCCTGTCGGTGTTTAGCAGTATTGATGTTCGTTCTCGATTGAGCAAGGTAACTGTTCCTACGCTGGTTCTTCATTCTCTGGGAGATCAACGTATTCCGGTAAAGACAGGCTACGATATTGCATCAAGTATTCCAAATTCGAAGTTTATTAGTTTGAACAGTGATGGGCACTTGTTACTGGGGCGAGAACCGGCCTCAAAAGTATTTGTGGAGGAAGTTCGGAGGTTTATATCCAGCACTTAACCTGAGCCTCTAATAGGGCATCTTCCATGCTGGATCGCCGGGCTTGTAAATAGCTGCACACAGTGGTTGTGCCCAGGCATGTGCGATCAATGGCAGGGTAGTATTATAGGCTATACTAATTATCATCGAGTGAAGGGGGGTATCCGGGAAAGATGCCCCCCAACCGTTATATATTGCTTTCAATATCACAAAAGATATACCGATAGCTCTCTAGTGGATAGATAGCGAATATCAGCCTGTGGATACTTTCGAATAATCTCCAGTGCTGCCAGGCTTGCAGAGTCTTTATCAGGGTATCGTTCCGGTTGTTTAATATTTGATATCCTTCTGCCGGACATAAAGCGGACAACAATAATATAATGCCCTCCCCATTTCCCCCAAAGTACTTTGCTCGGGTACTCAGTGGGGGGCGATTGCTCTGGTGGCTTTTCCTTTTTTTTAAAGGATAACTCCGTCTCACGTTGATGCATTAATTCAGCGAGTTGATTGAGCTGTTGACTATAATCTTTGATTACCATTTTTCCTTAGTGCCAGTAAAGTCCTTTCCCATCAATTCGCAGTCAAAGCGCGATTCGCAAGGGGCTATTGTTATGATTAATTATTATGCGGAAGTTTTATAAACACAGGCACAGCGCCTTCCGCTTTTACTGCACCCTGGGATATTGCCGCCCGGAGGCGTTTAGCGTTTAAAGCGCGCTGCTTATTTGTGGTGACTTGTATAGTTGCATTGAGTTTTTATTCACTTCCTTAAGGGTAGCAATTGTATGATCTTTAGTAGATAAGGTGATCTCTCCCTGGCCTGGAAACAGGGGCTGCACTTGCTGGGAGGTAGCGGGAATAAACTGGATTATGCTCAGCTGTCCTCATTTTTGAGCGGCCTGCCTTACGCCTTGGTGCCGCTAAATTATCGTCTGGCGTTACCACTAGTTTGGCGGAGCACTACCTGCCTGTGTTGAGGCGGCAGTATTGGCTGTTTTCACGCTACATACTGCATATTTCAATAAGCGAGGTTGGGTAGGCGAATTGAACCTGCTAAAAAAGAGCAGTGCAAAACCTTAAGCAGATTAAATTTTATTACAATTTAATCCTCGAGTCTCTTAAATTTTGCTATTAGATTTTAGATTTTAGATTTTAGATTTTAGATTTTAGATTTTAGATTTTAGATTTTAGATTTTAGATTTTAGATTTTAGATTTTAGATTTTAGGTTTTGGGCTTTAATGGGTGTTCCAAGGTTTCGGTACATATAAGAAGCTTTGTTGGCTGCTACTATTCCCCTTCCGCCAAAGAGGAACCTTTCCGGAATTTAGGTGCTGAGCACCTGGTGGTGCCTCGATCCAATCCCGTATCCGGCCCGCTGGACATAGCTTCCCAGGAATTACTTGCTTGCCGGCTCGGCGTGACAGCTGCGGCCTTGGGGTGCACTGGTGATTGTAAAGTACAGGCCTCGGATTGGGGCCTGGGGGCAGGTAAATATGGACAATGGTCGTTGCGAGCTTGGCGCTACGCAGGTGCAATACAAGATTGAAAGTCAATCTGTCAGGGTTCTTTCGGGGGCATAGAATGATTGGAAAAACCAATTTCTAAAAAAATAAGTCCAAAGTTGAAAGATTAATCAGCGCCGGGCAATTACCATTAGTGCCAGAAGATGTGATATTTGTTACCGGAAGTTGAGGTATAAAATGAGCAGCGAATTTGAAATCCCCTGGATTGACTGCCGTGAGAGAGTGCCCACAAATGAAGATGCCACAAGACGTGGTATGGTTGAGGTGGTTTGGTTTGATGTAGAGGCTGGCCCGGTGCAGATCAGCTGGAAAACAGGCATTGATCACTTTGAAAAAGCCAAGAGTTATGCCGGCTGGCGCCCTCTATAATCCGCAAAGGTGGTGACTACATCTAATTTGTGGGTCTAGAGTGAGCGCGACAGGCTCGTGTGGCCCTGCTTGGTGTCATGAGGTCTGGAGAGGGTGTAATAGTCACCAGCCCTGGAGGGTGCGGCAGGGGGCTGATGCCTTGGCTTCCAAATCCTATGCTGATCCTGCTGCCCGGCCCTGGCTTTAAGGGTGGGCAGCATATTTGAGCTTGCGAGCTAAATCTTAAGCCCCCAATCAATCCCTGCGGAGTCAAGCGTGGCCGGCAGCCAGGCGGGAAGCCTTTGCGCTGCCTCGTAGTGCCTGCCAATGGTTCAGGTGCAGCCCGTTGACGTCTTTAAGGGGTTGGAGTACCTGGGAGGCAAGCCCTCTTTTTGGGGGCAGTCGTCGTACTTAAAAGTAGTTCCCGGCGCTTTAACTTTAATCGGGTATCACGGAGTTATTCAGGGGCTCCCTAAGTCGCAAGGAGCCAAGGAATCCTTGCCATATATCCGTCTGTGATGGGCGATGCCTCCTATCGGGCGGCTGCCTGCCTGGAGCTCTTCAGGGTGAACTTGGTTGGGACCCCTCAAAAATGACCAAAAGTCACAACTACATCAGGAAAACCTAAAGAAAAAGCGTTTTAGGTTGGGTAATCTTAGATAGTGTCACTTAGTCTTCCCGCTGGGAAGGGAAATTATTAATTGGGTGGTTCTATTAATGCTGCATCAATTGGAGCGAAAGAGTTGGACGCACTGTGTGAGGCTAAAGTTGGTCTCTGTAAGGCAGCTGCACCCTTCAGGACCAGGTGTGAGCTGGAAACCCTGCCTCTATAGCAACCATTTAATCGAGAGCCTATTTTATTATGTCAAATAGTATAAAGTTAAATGGAGCCCACACTGCCCCGGGGGCTCGCATAGATGGTTGTGGTGCTGCCCCCTTAAGCCAGGATGCACAAAAGGTCCCTAGTACCTTTGCAAAAAATCGCCAGACAGAGGTTGTGGCCGATGTTGCCCCCTCTCAGAGCCAGCCTTTCTCCAGTCCCAGGTCTATCGATAAGGTGGATGCGCACACTGTCCCCGGGGGGGAGAAAAAAGTTTTACGTGACCTCTTTCGCGGCATGAACGATATAGTTTCGATCGATAATTCTTCGAGTCCGGCGGAGAAAGTTAAGCAGCTAAAAGACATTATACAAGTGGCTGATAAAAAACTTGCCGGGGGCGATTGATAGCTCAATTGCTGGGAGCGCAAGCCCACTGCTTTTTGTTGAATTGAATTTTAATTACCTCTAGATAACTTGGGGAGAGATCGCGTATGGGCCTACATCTGCCTTCAATTTCGGGACTGACTTCCGCCATTAAAACCGACCCGGCACTACTTAAGCAAGTGGAAAGCATGAGTAGCGTTCAAAAGCTAAGGATTGGCGCACAGCTGATTTTTAAGGGTCTTACCAGTTGGGCATCTCCGCCCCGGGGCAAAGACAGGGATGAAGAACCTGCTGCCCCAAAAGAAATTAGAGCTGAAACTTCAAATGTAGATCAGCAGTTGACGGAGCTTTTGACTGTAATTAGACAGTTGGCAGTTCAGCTTGGAAAGGTGATTGATAAAATCGATCCACAAAAGGGCGGATCTAGTAGCTTGCCCCAGCTTCAAGGTGAAGATGCTGCCTCGCAGAGGCAGGCGAGCGAATTGAAAGCACCAGGAAGCGCACAAGGTAAGTCTACGGTTGGGGCTCGCCATGCGCCGTTTACACTTGGAGACCTTAACAATCAGATAGGAAAGCTTAAACAAACAGAGAAGCGGGAAAGAGCACAAGGAAAGCCCCCTACTAACGGTAACCGCCTTGCTTTGACGCCTGAACTCTTAGGAGGGGCAATAGAAAACCTAAAAAAAACAAGGATGCAGGAGTTTGCGCCAATAGAGAAGACTAAACCAGCCATGGCTGGGCAGCCTACTAGCGGTAAGCGCTTTGTGATGACACGTGATGTCTTAGGGGAGGCATTACAAAGCCTAAAAAAAACAAAGGAGCGCGCGCCAATAGCGAAGTCTGAGTCAACCCCGCTTGAGCAATTCCAACAGAAGATATTTGAAATAAGAAAAGATATAGCTCCGGAAGAGTCGGGTGATAATTTGGATGATAATTGGAGTGATTTTGAGGGTGGTAGCAAGGCGGCCTCCCCCAAGGCAATGGACGACCTGAGCGATTCGCAAAAAAAAAAATAGAAGAGCTGATTGCGTTTATTAAAAAGGATCGTCAGTGGAATTCAGAAATCGGGGACTCGCTGCCTGGTTTAATTAGCGCGCATCTTAAAAGAACAATTTATGTTGTGAGTCCTAATGGTAGGGGAGGGGGCAAAAATGTAAAGAATATGCAGTGCATTCAGGTGGATGTGAAGTACCCAGGGAAAGAGCCGATATTCCTTTATCTCGATAAGCGCAAGCAGCATTACCAGCCTATGCTAAAAAAATTAAATCATCAAGGGCGGGAATCTTTCAGCTTTGCAGGCAAAGCAGGAAAGGGGGATCTTAAAACCATTCCTGTCAAGCCTGACGGGAACTGCATGTTTAATTCTGTAGCGATCGCTCTTAATCGTGAAGATAAACGCGAAGTTTGTAATAATAATTTGCTCCGCAATAGGCTGGCTGACTGGATTAGGGAAAACCCCGGACACCGCGCTGTTCAGTTTTATCTTGAAACAGATGGCTTAAAATAAGGTAAAGTTGCGAGGTCGCTTAGTGGCCTGGGGCAGTGCGGCTAAAATTCGCGTGTAACGGGCTTTGAGTTGGAGGTTAAGGGGTATTTGTTGAACCAATTTTTATAAATATCCTATTCTGAGATTGGTTAGAACTTTTAGGGAAAAGGCTTCCTAGGTATATTGTTAAAAATAAGAAGGTTAGATATATGTCGGATTTAAATGGTAGCACTCTCAGCGTTAGAGGCTCACATAGCCAAAAAGTCAACTCCCCTAATGATAATCAGGGTGCAACTCCCGCACGTGCACAACGGCAAGGGGTGTTTAGGCGAATTCGCAGCGCGCTAAGCGCTATTTTTTACAGAATGGTGTGTGTAAAAAATAGGGTTGCCCATTCCCGGCCGCAACAGATCACTGTAGAAAAGCACCCCGATAGTTCCCGGCATACACCACTAACTCCTGAGAGTTCTCATTATCGAGTGAGAGGCGAGTTCAATGGGGTTAAAGTGAATTTTAATGCAATCCCAGGTTCTTCTGAGAGCAAGGTGAATGGCGACAAGCCGGACTATACAAAAATTGATGATAGGAATTTAAGTAATATTTTTGGGCATCGTGAGGTTGGCAAGCTGGCGGTAGTTGGAGATTCCAGTAAGTGGATTGACATATTTGAAGAAGAAGCGATGGCTGCGCCGAAGGTGTCGTCGCAACCCAAAAGGCAGCCCAGTGTGCTACTCGACAGCGCAAAAGATTCCATTGATGCTTGGTTCGATAAAGCTCCTCCTGGTGCAGAGGCGGAGAAGCGGGAAGTTGGCATTACCGGTAGTCTTCCGAGCGTACTGAAATAAGGGCGCGGAAAGCTCCAAGGAGTGTGTGAGAAGTGGAAAAGTAAATGTGCGGACTATGTTTGAGTGAAGATAGATAACGCCACTACTTGTTTTCAATAAAGCAGTCGGTAGATTATTTCTTCGGATACATATGCGCGCATATATTTCCCTTTGTATAGCGGTATCTCCAGCATACGAATTTGTAACAGTGAGGCTTATGCAGTAAGGGCTTTACTGGGAACAGTGTAATCAATTACAGCAGGTTTAATTACCCTCCCTGCTGCCAATAATTATTTTGGAAACTGAGGGGGTTTAAACAATAATTTTTTGGAGGGTGATATTTTGCCAGGAACTGTAAACAGTGCTAGCAGTAAACAATCTGTAGGAAAGGCTAGTCAATTGGAAGATGCCGGTTTAAACCGGGATAATCTGCGGTCTAAGAAGTTGTTTAGCTTTAAAACCCTTAGGGCGGGCGTAAGCAAACTCTTTTCATCAATGGCAAAGATGAAAAAAACGGTATTGTCGATGCCGAAATTTATGCGTCCAAAGTTTGTGGGGGCGAGTAATGGTGGAAAACCAAATGAAGGCCTGGAGGAATTCAGGGAAAATATGCTTAAGGATCCTATAGATCCTAATAAACGCTCTGTATTTTTATCGAAGACGTTTGGTGGTCGTAAATCTTTGTTTTTATCAGCGAAGTATAATGATCAAAAGCTTCTCCCTGAGAAGCCCGATACAAAGACGGATACCCTAGGGTTAGCGGCGAAGGTGGACTCTCGGACAGCGCCACCGCCACCGCAAAAGACACCCGCTGCGCCAGTCTTATCGCCAATTGTAGCCTCTGCTGATTTCCCTAGTGATCCTGACCTTCGGCAATTGTTTAGATATGGGCTTGGGCCGGAGGTAACACCAGCCTCTGCTGATACAAGCAAGGGTGTGGATGTCGGAGATGCTCCTGATAGCGTAACAGATTTCGATGCGCAAACATTAGTAACCGAAGAGTTCACGTCCGACTGGTGGGACGACGTTCGTGACAAGTCGGAGGCCGCTAGTGAAGGCTATGTGCGAGGGCGCGGTCGTGAAGTACCGAAGGGTTATGCAGCGGAGGTCACAAAAAACGCAATTAAAGATATCGAAAAGGAAATATTCGGATGACTATCATTTGATGATGCTCTTCCTAAAGAAGTCACTAAAAATTGAAAGGTCTATCGCTTCGGTATCTTTAGTGCAGCGTTTAAAAACAAGTGTCAGGCCCTCAGTCCGGTAACAAGGGGGATGCCGAAAGCCTTGGATTAATTGCGAGCAGTAGTGAAGCCGTAGGTTGCTACCGTTGAAAACTGGAAAGCGGCACGTTTCCCTTAATGATAGCTTGCAAAGCTGAAGCCCTGGGGCAAAGGCTTTGCGAGGAAAAGTGCAATTACCACAGGTTTAATTGCCCCGGGCGCCAATAATTGTTTTGGAAGCCTGGGGCTTAAATAATGGTTTTTTAAAGAGATATAGTTTGCCAGGAAGTGTAAAAAGCGCTAGCGGTAAGCAGGCAGTAGATACGGCCAGCAACCAGAAAGCGGCAGGTGTAAACCAGGAAAATCCGCGGCCTAAGAAGTCGTTTGGCTTTAAAAGGCTTAGGGAGAACGCAAGCAAACCGTTTTCATCATTGGCAAGGATGAAAAAACGGTATTGTCTACAGGAAAATTTATGCGTCCACAGGAGGGGGCGAGTTGCAGTGATGATTCGTTTTTCGAAAAATATTCTGACTCTATAGAGTTGGCCTTAGCGCTTCGTGATGGAAAAACAACCCGTAAGGCTCTTCATCGGCGCTGGGGGCAGTTCAAGGAGCTAGGAGATTCCAAGTCCGTGGGGAGAAGATTGCCGGGCAGAGAGCCTCATCCGGTAGAAGTTGCCTACGATAAACTAGGGCCTATCTCTTGGCAAAAGGATGAGGAGGCGGGTGTCGATAATTCCAAGCTCGATGCGAGAACATTGCCGGACGTAATATCCTGCTGTGGTTGGGAGTGCGATTCAGAGAAGGAAGGTGAGCTTGTAGTGGACGACTATTTACGGGCAGCACGTTTACAGAAAGAAAGTTAAGTTTTTTCTTCCGCTTTTGCGGGCGAAGTTCGGGGTGCGGTTCATGGGGAACTCCTGATGCTGTATAAGATACTTAACTCATGGCTTGGCCTGAAGATCTCCAGGCCGGCCATGAGTAAAGCCTTCTGCGTCTTTTCCGGTGCGCAAGGGGGGGGGTATGCCGGAAGCCCCTACGCGCACTTGCGGTCATACATCCCGGTTGATATTTATCAATTCTGCAAGCCGGTGGAGCACTATAGTGATGGCCGTGGCTTGTTGTTGGGGTGCGGTTTTTCTGGAGGTAACCCTAACTTTTGCAGGATCTCGATGCGGAGCACGAAGTGTTCTGCAGTCTTCAGCTGGCGATTGTTAAAGACTACAGCATCTGCGTTACAGGTCACGCTATTGCCCACCAACTTGAGGTCTGGCTGGATATTGTGGTGTTACTCAGGGTTATCCTCCCGTCATTAACCTGTAGTCCCAATCCCAATCCCAATCCCAATCCCAATCCCAATCCCAATCGCGCCCAAAATTCACCAGCGCTCCTCCTGCTGCCGCACTCGGGTAGTGACAAATTTCAACGGTGGTTTCCACGGTGGTTTCCACGATAGCTTCAATGGTCTCCGGGGATAATGCCTAATTAACCTAGATGGCTTGCATTCACTCCGCTTGCAGTCCCGCTCTCCAGGCCCACTCTTTACCCCTGTAGAAATACAGCGATGGCGAGATTTTATTTTGCTACTCGCCAGTTCCGCAGGAGGACAAATGGTGAAACTAAACTTTGACCGTTTTTAGGTGGGAGGTATTTCCCCAGCTGTACTTTGGGAGGTTTAGAAGTGAGGAGGGGAGCGTTAGGGCTAACCCCGATTGAGTAGGCGCTAACTTGTTTTTGGTAGAGCCTGGATAGTGGCAAGCACGCTTGGGTGTCGATGAATATTAAAGGAGCGGGCTTGTGGTGAGTGAGGTATTGAGCAGCCGGGCAGCTCCAGTGGCGAATTAAATATTTCGTGAAAAAAAACTGAAATCTAAAAAAAAAATACCAGAAATCTAAAGCGGCGATTTTTGGGCGACGTATGATGGTACTGAATGTTGGGTCAGGTAGGGCTTCTGTGCCGACTGACAGTAACGTGATTGATAACGGCAAGCGCTCATACCTCAGTTTAGCTTGCAAGGCTTGGAGATAGGGGGATCTATGGTTGACAGTGTCACGCAAGTAAAGGTGGCGAGTACCGACAGTGTCTCGCAAAGCGGTTCAACATCTGCGGCAGAAGCCGAATCTGTTTCGGCAGAGTCCAGCGGGGATCTGTGGTTCTTTGGCTCCTCCAAATTTCGCATGGATGGCAATGGCGATGTGCGCCTGGCAAGCTCGGAAGAAATCCTTGGGGAAACCAAAAGCTCTCCATCGGCCATGGTGGATGTGCTTTCTACCGGCGCCGACCTGCTGCGCTTCGATGCTAACGGCTATTACCAGGATGATGTAGATGCGATCGCCGCCCTTCATGCCCAAGCCGATAAAACGACCGAGGAAATCGCTGAAGAAGTCCAGCAAGCAACGGTCGATTTGCGCAATAAGATGAGGGCGGATATTGAAGCCGGTGTCTTTACTGTTGATGACGCCGGCCAGGTTTACCACAACGGCGTGGCAATTCCGCCGGAAAGTGTCGGCTTTGAATTAAACGCCCTTCTGATTGAATCCCTGACGAATCAGGTATCTGAGCTCAACCAATTAAAAAGTGACATAGTTGCTGTCGATGGGTGGGTACAGGCAGAGCTTGAAGAAAGTGAAGAGGATCATGTGGTTGCTCTCTATGATATTGATCAAAGGTGCTATATCGAAAAAAAGAGGGCCTATAGTGGAGGGTCAGCTATGATCGGCGCCAGTTGGGGAAGATCAGGTTATAACGATGAGTATGACTTTTGTAAGTGGCACGAGGTAGAAGGCCACGAATCAGACTTCGATAAATTTGCTGCGGAAACCTTCCCGGAGATGGAATCTGAAAAGGGTAAGGAGGGCGATGTACTCATGGACTCTATTCGCAGCGATTACGACCGCCTGATGGAAGGCTCCGGCCTCACCACCCCCGAGTGGGGAGAGGAGATGCCTAATAAGGAATACGATACAAAAGGCCCGATGTCGGGTGAAGGCCTTTCACAGAAGTCAGAAATCGCCACTCGAGATTTTAACTGGGAAAATAGCACCGGAGCGGCGGGGGGGAATAAATATCGAGGCACTGACCAAGCGAAAGAAACCAATAGAGTCGCCTTCGATACAACCACATTCACGTCTGCCAAGGAAAATATCAATGCCCGGGTATCCACACTGTCTACGGTGACTGAGCAGCTGGGCACCAACCTAAACGTGGATAATAGTCGCTATAACAACCTGATCGAAGCAATGAACAACTACAACAAGTCAGTATTGGATTCACTGAAAAGGTTTTCCATCTACTAATTCCGTTGGCAAATGTTACTACTTGCTGGATGCTAATTTTTTCAGGAATGGTGCAGGGTATGTTTATTGATACTGAAGAAGCTGCTAAACGCTGCCAAAACACGCTGGATCGAGCCAATCGCGCAATACGGCAAAGCGAAAAGCGAGAGGCTGAGCTGACTCGCGCCCTCGGGTGCTCGCGGCAGCAATGGGTAAATCAGGTAAAGCAGCAATTTGGGGAGGCAGGAGTGCAGGAACAATTTATGGCCAGAAAGTTGTTGGACGAAACCCTGTATAAGAAAGAGCAGATCGATTTGTCGCCCGTAAAAAAACCCTTTTTTGTGATGAACCCGGTATAGCGAGGGGCAAGTATGTCGAAAGTAGATAGTGTGCCCTCCCTGACTGATGATATTGATGAAAATGACTGGATTAATTTCCTGGAAAAAGGCGGAACCTTGGCGGAGGCTCTGGATGTTAATGCCGAGGAGCTGGAGGCCATATATACATTAGCCTATAAAAAATATGAAAGCTGCAATTACAAGGAAGCCTTATCATTATTTCAGCTGTTGTGTCAGTGTGATCACTATGAAGCCAAGTATATGCTGGGGTTGGGTGCGACCAGGCAAGCGTTGAGTGAACATCAATTGGCTGGAGAGACTTTTAGTTTTGCAGCTATTGTCCACCCGCACGACCCACGATTTCCATATTATGCTGCCGAGTGCCACCTGGCATTAGGTGATTGGCGTAGCGCTGGAAGCGGTTTTGAGATGACCATGCTTAGGTGCGAAGGAAAGCCAGAGTTTCAAACCCTAAATGAAAAAGCCACTGCTCAGTTTGAAAGGCTAAAAGCCAAACTGGACAGGGAACAGCAAATTAAGGACAAAAGCAATGACGACGGTTAATGGGAATCAACCCCCCTCAATCTTTACTAACACCCTACAAGTCCTCCCTGAGCTTTCACAGGAGAGCCTGGAAATTGCACAGCGAGAGCAGTTAAAGGCCGAAGCAGGTAATGCTGGCCTGGCCAGTTTGAACAAAGAGGTTAAGAGTGCGCAAAGGGCCGAGTTGCAAGTTCCTTCTGCAGATACTGAGACGGGTGATTTTTACGAAACAATCACACTTGCGCTGTCTAAAATGGCAGGGCTTATGGGTGACATGGCGGACACTATTCAGGTAGAGCTGCAATTTAAACAGTATGAAATCAAACAGCTGCTCAAAGATAAATTAAAGACAATTGAAGAAAATCAGGAGCGCCTCGAAGAGCAGGTAGAGGCTCGCAAAGCCTTTGAAAATCAGAAAAGGCGCTCAGGGGTTTTTGGCAGCGTGATGAATTTTACATTTGCGGCTGCGGAAATTGTTAGTGGGGCGCTGTTAGTTGTGGGAGGGGTGGTTTCAGGTAACCCCGCACTTATAGCCGGCGGCACCTGCCTAATAGCTGCCGGGTCATTGGAAATTGCAGCTGAAGTCGTAAAGCTGACGGGTGGCAGCGCTGAACTTGAAGGGAAGCTTAGAGACGCCGCATTGGGATTAATGATTGCCGGTATAGTCATGGGTACCTGCGGTGCGGGCACCGGCTTGGCTGGGGGGGCTGCTGCGGCAAAAGCAGGCGCTAAAGAGGGAGCAGAGCGGGCACTCAGGGAGGGGGTCGAGGAGGGCGCCGAGCGTGCGGCAAGGGAAGGTGCAGAAGCCTCTGCTGAGAGAGGGGCGAAGGAAGGCGCAAAAGCAACGACTTCAAAATCCACTAAATATGTAAAATCATCAACGGGTACCTTTGTCGCTTCAGCCACCGTCCAAAATGCAGGAAATGCAGGGATGAAGATCTATGATGCAAAAATACAGCGGGATTACGATAGGCGTGAAGCAGAGCTTGAATTTGACATCCAACGTTTGCAAGCACGACTGGAAGCCGTTATAGCCAAGCAGGAATTCGTCAATCAATTGATACAGCTTTTAAAAGAGCAGTGGTGTCGGGCGATTGTTAGCCCTGTGGAAAGTGCAATAAAAGTGCTTAATGGTGCAATTCAGGATCGTGGCGCTGCCAATACACGCATAGCCGCCAGTTTCAGTGTTTAAATATTGCCGTTGATATTAATCGTAGAGAGTATAAAGGGATAGTATTGTGCCTACCTTATCAGAGAATAATTTGGGAATTAGTTCCAATTCACTTAACCGCGCTGAAAAAATGGAGCTGGACAACACCAATCCAGCAGGAAAGGGCGGGCCGAAACCTTCAATTATTAGTGCCGAGGATGCGCCTAGCTCCTACCGGGCTTTAGATAGCGAATCAGAGGATGTGCAGAACTTCTTGAAGGCTTTCGCCCACAACAATCATATCTACGGCCTAATCAATACGTTAAATAATAATTTGAAGGCGGTGTATAGAGATATGCGGGAGGGGGAAATCTCTATCCGTGTTAATAAATATATCGATCAATTTGACACCGCACTGGAAAAGCGGGATGAAATTATTAAATATGCGGGTGAGATCTATGACACGCGTATGAGAGCTGCGAACATGAAGATGGGCATAGGCATAATGCACGGCGCATTGGGGCTTGGCAGTCTGAGTGGCGGTGGCGGCTCCGGTGGCGGCTCTCCAGTTGGCTCCTTCGCTCAGGCGGCGCAATATAACATCGAAGCTAAAATTGATAGGTTAAATGCAGAAGCTGAAAGGCTTAATTCGATGTTACAGGCTAGGCAGGTAGAGTTAGATGCGGAAATTAACCTGGATAAACAGGATGCAGAGTTAGCTGGTGCCCATATTAGTTTAATCGACAACCTGACCAGTACGTTTTCATCAATGATTAATGATCTTCATTCACATCATAGCGCAACAGTTAACGCACTATCAAAATCAATAGTGTAGATAGATTTACACTCGCTATTTGTAAATGTTAGGTACGGATAAATCGTTATTTAATTACGAGTTATGATAGAAATGAACAATCTTTCCTACAGGGAGCAGGAGAGTAACAGGGAAGTGATTGTCGAGAGCCAATTTAGTGGAGAGCTCTTTGAATTAACAACGTTTTTAATGCCAAGTGGAAAATCTATCGTACCTACATTTTCACCCTTTGTTAATTTGGTGATGATGGTAGCTGGCTCTGCCCATGTTACATCGGAGAATTTGGACTTTGATCTCGTAATGGGGCAAGTTTGGCTTGTGTCTTCTGGTGAAGAGTATGAGCTAAGCAACGATCATGCGCAGGAAGATATAGTTGTTATCTGCGTGGGCATTACTGCAGCAATGCTCGCAAGGTTTTACGACAGGTATGACAATGATCTTTTGCAGAAAAAGTATCCAGTTAACTCTTTTGAGTCATATGCCCCTAAAGGAAAGATGCCAATCATATTTCCTGCCTGCGAACTAACGAAGATATCACTAGATTCACTGCGCCTGTTCAGCCAGATGGGGCATGATGGATTGAATGCATTAAAGTTAGAAGAGTTACTGCTACTAAAGTTAAATAGTGAAAATGGACAAACCCTTGCAAATGAGTTCCTCGATCGGGTGGATCCCGCGCATGAGAAGTTTAGGTTGTTCATGGAGGAAAATATCGCCAAAAATTGGTCCGTTGCAGATTATGCAAAGAATGTTGGTATGAGCCTCACCTCATTTAAGAAAATGTTTGCGCAAGTTTTTAAAAATTGTTCCCCAAAATCATGGATCAATGAAAGGCGGCTTCGAGCTGCTGACTTCCAGTTGCGTACAACCGACAAGAGACTTGTTGATATTGCGATAGAGAGTGGGTTTTCCAGTCAGTCATACTTCACACAACTGTATAAATCCAAGTATGGTGTCTCACCATCAGAGGCGCGTCAAAAGTGTATTTGAGAGCAATTCTTATTTGCCTGGTTTCTTCCATAATGGTGGCTGGATGTGCGGCTCAGCATGGGAATGATCAGGATATATTACCTACGATTAATGTCGGGGTTCAATTAGACAGCCCTATCTCTACTAAAGCAGCAGATATATTATTTTCTGGGGATGCAGCTTCAGGAAATAGTCCATCTTCTGTGAAATCACTACCGGTGCAGGCACTTCAAAGGGAACTTTCATTGGGGAACTGTGATGTGGTGATTGGCTCTTTGAGCAAAATAGGGAATGACCCGAATCTCACTGATTGGGAGTCTTATGTAATTGGGGCCTTGTCATTCAATTATATTGCCTTAAAGGGGAGCGATCATATCTTAAGAGCCGCAGATCAATATACTTTTTTTTCCCAGGTTAAGTCCGTTGGGTATGTAACCGAAGGGACGCGTATAAGTATTGATACCTCTATTTTGAATTTGCACCCTTTTGCCAGTTCTTTTGTAGAGTGCGGGCCACTAAATCAGTGCCTTATGATGCTGAAAAATGGTGATATTGATGCGCTTTCTATTCCAGATATAGATTCCCGCCATCTGCAAAACTACATCCTAACCAAATATGATTTGGAGCTTGTCAGGGCGAAACACACTGAGCGTGCCATTTTCTCAATTGGCCTCAATGCTCGTAGCCTTACGTTGCAGGAAAGACGTGCGCTTACTGTATCATTAAAAAAGCTATTTAAAACCCAGGTTTCCACTGTTTTAGATGTACAAACAAACAATGATCGTAATAAAGCCTAGCCATCAATGAGTTATATTACTTCTAAGGTAGTCTTATGAGTTCTCCAAACGGTCAGCCTTTAGGGGTTAGTCGTACTATAGAAAAACCTACGGCTATCGATAGTGCGCATAGGCAAGTACAGCCCGCTCATTCCGGGAAGACCATGCTTGAGCTGGCAAGTGATCAACTGGAAGAGGCCGGTTCCTATTTACATAAATATAGGAACTTAAATCGTAGTAGAGCCAAAGAGTCCCGTAAAGATTTTGATAGTTCAGAAATAAAGAAGCTTACAAATGCTGCACTTAATCAGCATCAGGTAGGTAAAATCACTGAGCTGGCCGGTGGGATTAAGCAGGGGCGGTATAACAAATCCGAAATACTGGATCAAATTAGACAATTTTCACAGCAATTCTCTTCTGATTCTACACAGCGAGCGCTGGCCCTGCTTTCACTTAAGTCACAGATTGCAGATGCCCCTGAGCCTGTCCAAAATCTCAGTGAGATAAATTCCGAAATCGATGCGGAGTTAGAGCCTATATCAAACTCTTTGGAGTTTAAAGCGGGTATTCTGGCTTATAGCGCTTCAGATTTGGCGGAGCAGGGTGGGCTGGACAAGTACCAGCTCCAACAGGCAACCCAGCCATCATATGCCGTCGACTTTGGTAATATCTACCAGGTGGTATGTGATTTAAGGGAGAAGTTTGGAGAGAGGTATCTTGCACTAGGAGCAGCGGAACTATGCAAGCAATTATCAGCGCAATACCATGAGGGTGGGCGGAATATTGATAGCTCAGAACTTATATCCCTGATGAGGAATATGAGTGAGCTTAAAGTTCTGTTGGCGTTATTTGATGCTTGTGGCGATACCGCTAGACTATTGGTTACACCTGCCACAGATTTAAATAAAAAGAATGAGTTGACCAGCAACCTGTTAAGTGAAGTCTTATCTCTTCAAAAAAAGAACTGGGTAGAGAGTTCGGATATTACTCAAATAGCCACTAAGTTAGAAGTTAGCGATTTGGCACAGATGAATATCCTGGCAGTGCAGATTAAACATATCGTAGGTCTTGTGCCTGATCATATATATGGTGATCCAATGCAAAAACGTCAGTGCATTGATGCAATATTTAAATGTACAGATATGTTTGCTAAAAGAGAGAGTGCCAGTGCCTAATTGGGTTGAAGCGATATTAATCCGGGTTTTTTCTCGTCGTAATATTGAGGTCGATCAATGGCAGCTTAGCCAGGAATACTTGCAAGTAGATGTGCCAGATCTTGGCAATCTTGAGCTAAATTACTTATCTCAGGATGAAGCGTTATTAGTTTCCCTTAGGTTGGGCCATCGGGTTGATGATGACATATTAAAAGTGATGCTGGAATTGAACTCCTATTGCAATCAAAGTTTATTATCCCCTACGTGCCATTTGTTCTCGGATCATATTGTTCTTAGGTTGTTGATTCACAGGGAAAACTTAGATGTTGTCAGTTTTGAGGCTGCGCTAAACAATTTGTATCAAGTTAATCAATCTGTAGTTGGGTTTTAGGTAATGTTATCTGCCAAATCTAAGGATGTGCTTAATTTTCATGGTGGAATCTCCGGTGTTTCTTATTTAGAGCAGCAACCTACTACGCGAGACTTGCCCTCTGCTAAGCGAATAATCTATTACAACAATAATACATCTCCTTCACATCTGTCAGAACTATTTAAGCGCTCAAATGGGCAGCAACTGTTGAATAAGGTGTGTGTCCCTGATCGAAGTGACATCCAGCCATCAGCACGCTATGAGGGTGAGAAAAAAGCGCTTTACGCACTTGAATGGATTAGGGGGCTGGATTGCAATTTGACCGCAGAAATAAGAGATAAATCTGAGCAGATTTTTATGGAGTTGGCTGAGCTAGAGCTGAAAGATCAGGTGCAGAGAAACCTGCTCTGTAAAGTTTAAATGATTTAATTGAGTTTGTTAGGTCCAATTAAATATCATGAGAGAATGGATAGTTGCGCAGGCAGAGTTACAGTTAAATTATGCCAGTGTAGATAAAGCCGTTACCCTGTTGCTCTTGGTTGAGGAAATATACGGTGGCAGTTTGTCCACTGGGCTAATGCTGTGTAAGGCATGGGCGTCATTGCAAAATCTAGAAAATCTTGAACATAAGTCAAGTGAACTTATAGCTACATATAACTTGGACCGTGAACAGTCAGCTGCCTTGTATTATTGCTTGAGTACAACCAAGTGGAAGGCTGGACTATATGATTCCGCAAAAATTGATCATGAAAATTACCTAAGACTGACATGTGAGGATGTTTCGAGCATATGAAAAACCTGATACTGGCATTCAGTCGACGCGCTGATCTTGCATTAGCGATTTTATTGGTTGCTATCATATTTATGATGATACTGCCAATGCCCACCAGTGTAGTTGATGCTTTAATAGCAGTAAATTTTGCTATTGCAGTACTTTTAATGATGCTATCTGTCTATATTAAGTCTGCTTTAGAATTTAGTGCATTTCCAGCTGTGCTACTTATTAGTACTCTATTTCGATTAGCGCTATCGGTTACTACCACTCGCCTGATTCTTATGAATGGTGATGCCGGTGACATCATTACAACGTTTGGTAATTTTGTAGTGGGCGGTAATTTAGTCGTGGGTCTGGTGATTTTTCTAATCATTACCATTGTACAGTTCTTAGTTATTACCAAAGGTGCTGAACGTGTAGCTGAGGTCAGTGCGCGATTCTCTCTCGACGCATTGCCAGGCAAGCAGATGAGTATTGATGGTGATATGCGCGCTGGAATGCTTGACATGGAGGAGGCACGGGATCGCAGGGAATCATTGAACCGAGAGAGCCAGCTCTTTGGTTCGATGGATGGTGCAATGAAATTCGTAAAAGGGGATGCGATTGCCGGCCTTATCATTATTTGTGTCAACATCATTGGTGGAATTTTAATCGGCACCACTCAGCATGGGATGACTACAGGTGATGCACTGGAAATGTATTCCATTCTCACCATTGGCGATGGGCTTATAGCTCAGATTCCTGCTCTATTTATTTCCATGACGGCGGGGATGATCGTTACTCGTGTGGCCTCCACGGAGGATGAGCTGGAGAGTAAAGACATCAACCTAGGCACAGTAATTGGTTCGCAAATTACTGCACATCCACGTGCACTTTATATGTCTTCTGCTCTTTTGTTTGGCCTGGCTGCGATCCCTGGCTTCCCTACAGAAATTTTTATTGCCCTGGCTCTAGTTATTGGTGGGGGCGGATTCTTTTTGGCAAGGCTCGCTAAAAAGCATCAATCACGAGGTGAAAACTTACCTGCTATATTGGCAAAGGACGGCGGTTCAGCTGCTACTGCATCCCCCGAATCCAAGAAGTTGGCTGCAAGAGCAGCGAGTAGTGGTAGAGATGACTTCTCTATCACGGTACCACTATTGGTTGACGTATCAACTGATTTAGAAGGTATATTGGATGGCGAGGAGCTAAACGCTGAGTTAAGCCGTGTAAGGAGAGCACTATACCTGGATTTGGGGGTCCCCTTTCCTGGTGTACATCTACGATTCAATGAGAATCTCCCTGATCACGAGTACCATATTCTTAACCAGGAGGTTCCCGTTGGTCATGGAAAGTTGGTACCTGATAGCATCCTGGTAACGGAACCAAAGGATCAGCTATCTATAGCAGACATTGAGTTCAAGCAAGAAGACGAATTCTTACCGAATATAGATAGCCTATGGGTCCAAAGATCACAACTAGAGACACTGGAAAGCAACAATCTATCCTATTTCTCTTTTAATCGTATTATTACATACCATTTGGCCTATATCTTAAGGCGATATGCAGAGGAATTTATAGGAATACAGGAAACGCGGTATCTGCTAGAGAAGGTAGAGCCCCATTTTGGCGAGCTTGTAAAGGAAGTTGAACGTGTAATGCCGATACAGCGCCTTAGTGATGTATTCCAAAGATTGGTCTCTGAAGATATTTCTATTCGAAACTTAAGGGTGATACTCGAGGCTTTGGTTGAGTGGGGCCAAAAAGAAAAAGATGTGGTCCAGCTGACTGAATACGTAAGGAGCAGTTTAAAGCGCCAGATTTGTTTTAAGTATTCAGCCGGAAGTAGTACGCTCCCCTGTTATTTGCTGGATCAGGAGCTGGAAGATAGTGTTCGCGGGGCTATCCGGCAGACTTCAGCAGGATATTACTTGGCTCTGGACCCTTCGGTGGCAAAGCGATTTACCGATAACTTGGCAATTTATACGAAAGATAGTTTGCAGATGGAGCGAAAGCCCGTTCTGTTAATTGCCATGGATATACGCCGGTATGTTCGCAAGCTGATTGAAAATGAATTTTATGAGCTTCCCGTCCTGTCTTTTCAGGAGTTGACCAAGGATATAAATGTTCAACCAATTGCCCGTATATCTATTAGCTGAAGACACTGACTGTGAAGAAAGCACAACCGAAAGAGCAACCGGCTGTTGATGTTCAGTTGGAGTTAAAGTCTTACCTTTCTCAAGTTGAGGAAACGTGGGGCGACAATAAGCATAAAATATACCATGCAATTGCTGAATGTAATTGTATGCGGATGCGAGGCTGGGTCCAAAATGTATCCGGTACGATTATCAAGGCCCAGGTTCCAGATGTTCAAATTGGTGAATTGTGTCGACTGGTTTCCCCTGGAGTCGAAAAACCTCTGTTAGCTGAAGTGGTGGGGTTAGAAAAGAGCATTGCATTATTATCCCCCCTGGGTGAACTCGCGGGAATATCGAATAAAACAGAAGTATTGCCCACAGGTCGCAGTCATCAGATAGAAGTGGGTGAGTTTTTACTGGGGAGTGTGCTTGATGGTTTGGGGAACCCGTTAAAAAAGGGCAGCCGCTATGATGGTGATTCCGCAACAAGAGAGAGAGTTCAGGTTATAGCTGACGCTCCGGATGCCATGGAGCGGCAGTTAATCGATAGACCGGTGTCACTAGGCATAAAAGCTATTGATAGTATCCTTACCTGTGGAGAGGGGCAGAGGATTGGTATCTTTGCTGCTGCTGGCGGGGGTAAAAGTACATTACTGTCTATGATTATCCGCAATGCGGAAGTCGATGTTATCGTTATTGCGCTAATTGGAGAGCGAGGGCGCGAGGTCCGCGAATTTATTGATCATGATTTAGGAGCTGATGGTCTAGCGAGGGCCGTTCTTGTTGTAGCAACATCAGATAGGCCTGCTATGGAGCGCGCTAAGGCCGCATTGGTCGCGACAGCAATTGCAGAGCACTTCAGGGAAAAGGGACAAAAAGTCTTGTTACTGATGGATTCCGTAACACGATATGCCAGGTCGTTGCGGGAGATTGGACTTGCTGCCGGAGAGCCCCCAACACGCCGGGGCTACCCTCCATCTGTATTCGCTGCGCTACCACAGCTAATGGAGCGTAGTGGAAACTCCGCCAAAGGGTCAATCACGGCTTGTTATACCGTTCTCGTTGAAGGTGATGATATGACAGAGCCTGTTGCAGACGAAACGAGATCTATCCTAGATGGCCACATAATACTTTCTCGTGCCTTGGGAGCAGCTGCACATTACCCAGCGATCGATGTGCTGCAAAGCGCAAGCAGGGTAATGAATAATTTTGTGGCACCGGAACACAAATTGGCGGCCATGAAGATACAGAATCTATTGGCAAAGTATAAAGAAGTAGAGCTGTTAGTGCGTATCGGTGAGTATCAACGCGGCAATGATCCGGTCACCGATGAGGCTGTAGATAGAATTGATGAGATAAATTCATTCCTGAAACAGGGTACCCACGAATTGATACCGTTTGATGCTAGTGTGACGCAACTTTTAAAGATGTTTCCTTCGTAGTGTCAGGGATAAGGCGTGGAGCTGACCTATCTAGCACTTTCCTGCAATAAATGGCCTAAATCTAAAAAAAACAAACCAAATTATAAAGAGAATATTTAGGCCATCAATATAATACCAAAAGCTCCGTGTGGTGGTGGCGATGCATGGTTAGTCTAGACCGTATTTTAACAGTAAAGACACTTAAGCTGGATGCTGCGAAAAAGGAGTTTCAGCGGGCAACTGAATTACTACGCCAGAGAACGACGCAGCTTGAGTTAGCGCAGAAAGAGTTTGAAAACCACAGGTTGTGGCGAATCTCTGAAGAGGCCAGGCAATACAAAGCCATCATGGGACAACCTCTTCAAACAGCACAGCTAGATAAATTTAGATCCTCTATGGCAGCGATGCACGAAGATGAGGCATCGCTTAAATTGAAGGCCATCGAGTCGGAAAAGCTACTTCAGGATGCCATAGACAACAAAGAAAGCTGTCATAGGCAACTTCAGCATTGTTTGAAGGGAGTCGAGAAGTACGAGCAGCTTATAAAAGAGCTGCATAACATGGAAAGAGCCATAGAGGAGCGGCTTAGTGAAGAAACGCTGGATGAATTTTTAATTACCTCTACTAGGTAGAAATATTGATGTCAATAGAATTAGAACGTATTAAGGTGAGCGGAAAAGCACCCTTGGAATCGACCCAATGGACATCAAGTATTTTTTCTAGCAAGAAGGATTCAGGTATCAGTTTTGATGCCGATACCAGTGCAGCTAAATTCCAGCAACGAGCTCAAGTGAAAGAGAGTCATGGTAATGAAGCCGTAAGCTATCAGGACTTCCTTCAGGACTTCGAACGTGAACTGACTTCCCTAGTCGGGTTTTTCGAGCGCCATACCGATAGAGTCCCTATGGATAATGGGCCTGAAAGGCAATCTATGCCGGAGCTGTCAAGAAAAAAGGTCAATGGGGATCAGTATCAAACTGTGCGTGTTAGTGCAGGAATGATTGATGATCATAAATCATCTAGCCAACAAGCGGAGACCTCCACAGGCTATCTCCATGAAGCTGCCATGGATAATAGATCGCAGGGGCATCAAAGTACAGATTCCGTAGATAATGGACTTGCCAAGCCATCTATGCAGGCTCCCCAAAAAATCGATGTTAACGGGACTCAATACCGAAAAGACCGCATTTATTCAGCGGCGGGTGGCGATATTGGATCGCAGGGGCATCAAAGAGCAACTACCGTAGATAATGGACTTGCCAAGCCATCTATGCAGGCTCCCCAAAAAATCGATGTTGATGGGACTCAACACCGAAAAGACCGTATTTATTCAGTGGCGGGTGTCGATATTGGATTGCAGGGGCATCAAAGAGCAACTTCCGTAGATAATGGACTTGCCAAGCCGTCTATGCAGGAGCCCCCAAAAGTCGATGTCGATCGGGCTCTACACCCAAAAGATCATATTCTTTCTGCAGCGGGTGGTGATAATGGGTTGCAGGGGCATCATAGAGCAGCTTCCGTAGATAATGGACTTGCCAAGCCATCTATGCAGGAACCTTCAAAAATCGATGTCGATCGGACTCAACACCGAAAAGAGCGTATTTATTCAGCGGCGGGTGACGATATTGGATCGCAGGGGCATCAAAGAGCAACTTCTGTGGATAATGGACTTGCCAGGCCGTCTATCCAGCCTCCCCAAAATATCGATGTCGATGGGACTCAGCACTTAAAAGACTGGTTTTTTTCAGCAGCTAGTGGTGGTCATAAGTCACTAGATCATCAAATGGGTACCTACGCCAACACCCCGGTTAATAACCTCAAAAGCTTATTGTCTGATGAGCAGGCCGGACAATTGATTTTGAATTTGGAGGGTGTCGAATATCTAGAAGAAGGTGAGGTTATTTATGTAGCGCAATCCGCACTTTCTGCAATTGATCGTTTGTATTTATCACAGGTAAGTAAATGCAGTGAAGTGAAATCGGATGTTGGCTTGCTGTCCAATTTGCAGGGGGCCGGGCTAGAGACTATATCAATCAGTAAGAAAGTTATTCGCGCTGAGGTGGTGTGTAGGGCGCTCTCGGATACTAGGGTTACTGTTGAATTGCAAGATGGAAAATTGTCAGTGCATTTTGATATACAAAATCAAGACTTGGGCGTAGCTGGTACCTCTATGCTCACCGAGCTTCGGGCAATGCTTGACCATAAATACGCACAATTTCATGTGTCGGTAACTACGAGCAGCGCTGATCAGGTCGAAGTAGAGAGCAGTGCAAGTGATAACTCAAAGAAGCGGGATGGGAATAGTTCGGGTGATGATGGTAATCAACGTGACGCCCCTTCCGAAGAGAAGTGGGAAATAGATTACTTGCTTGGTGGTCTAACTAAATGAATATAAATAAGCTTGCATTGCTAAAAACGACCATGCAAGAAGTGGCGTTAAAAAATTTCCTCATTTGTAACAAGCTGGATATTGAGCTGGGTTCGCCAGACAAAGAGATCCCGCCGCTATTGCACATCAGATCAGTCGGCTGTACCAGTAAATTGCCAGAAAGGGCGCTTTACTTTGAGTTAAGTGGAGGGGGGGGCGATACACACTGGAAATTCTACGTTTCCTTGAGTGAGGCCAGTACTCTGCTGTCTTGCTATTTTCAAGGTGTATGTATTTCAGGCTTGCCCTGCGAATTGATTGAGGCAGCATGTGAATTATGGTTTGAACATATTGCTGAGGCGAATCAAGGGTTGAGAGATTATCACCTTGGTGGAGTTCAAATTGTCACAACAAGCGAGTCAAGTTCTTCAGCTAATCTGGCTTGCAAACTGCGGGTTTCTGAGCAGAAAAATTGTATCAATGTTTTCTGTGTGATCCCAAGATCAGGCTTTGAGCTGCCAATAAGCAGCTGTGTTAGCAAAAGACGGCACCCTCTGCCAGCTGCGCTGCCCATTAGGTTTGTTATTGGCACTACCCACCTGGATATCCATGAGTTAGAAGGTATTGAAGCCGGTGATATTATCCTAATAAAGAAATCATATCTATCACAGCAGCATTGTTTAGTAATGTTTTGCCGCCAGCTAATCTGGTTAGCAGAATGCGATATGAAAAGTATTACACTTAAATATCCTTGGAGTGAACAAATGGATAATGAGTATAGCGAAGCTGATGATTCACTAGGGGAGCTTGATGAAGCCTCTGATGCAGCGGAAGTAACTCGAAAACTACAAGATGTTTCTTTGACTCTCAGTTTTGCTTTGCCCGGAGTAGAAATGACGATCGAGGATGTTCAGGCATTATCAGAGGGATATACATTTCAATTGGTTGACTCGGCTTCAACTCAAATCGCCATTATTGTAAATGGGTCTGTAATAGGTAAAGGGCAATTGGTGAACATAGAAGGTCAGTTGGGCGTACAGGTCTCGAAGTGGGGTAAAAATGGGGATTAGTTTTCTAGGCGGCCAGCTTGACCATATATCGATAATATTAGCGCTTGGTGCTCTAGCATTAGTCCCGTTTCTGGCGGTAATGGGAACCTCCTTTGTTAAGATTGTTATTGTTTTTTCACTGCTCCGTAATGCCTTGGGAGTTCAGCAGACACCACCTAATATGGCGTTGTATGGCGTGGCTTTGATTCTGACGCTATATATAATGGCTCCGGTGGGGTTTGATATACAAGAATATGTTGAGGCTAATAGTCATTTAACGGAATCTTCTGAGAATTATAAAGAGTTATTTTCAGGGGCAGTTAAACCCTATGCCGCATTCTTACAAAACAATACGACCGAAATAGAAAAAAACTATTTTCTGGATACTGCCAGGGAAATTTGGCCTGAGCGCCACGCAGATAAAGTAACGGATGATAGCTTATTGGTCTTGTTGCCAGCGTTTACCGTTAGTCAGGTTACTGAAGCGTTTAAGATTGGGTTTTTAATCTATTTACCCTTCTTGGTAATTGACCTCATTGTTTCAAACATACTTCTTGCTATGGGTATGATGATGGTATCTCCAATGACAATCTCGCTTCCATTTAAATTATTGTTGTTTGTTGTGTTAGATGGATGGACAACCCTTACTCATAGTCTGGTCATGGCCTACTAGTGAGAGAAAAACACCATATTATATTTACCTTTTGGTCGCGAGAGTAGAGTTGTGGATGTAGGTGAGATGATGAGGTTGGCACAGGAGGCAATGATGTTAGTGTTGATACTTTCTCTTCCTGCTATTGTAGCTGCCTCGATAGTAGGCACTCTGGTGAGCCTCATCCAGGCATTGACCCAAATTCAGGAACAAACGCTAGGGTTTGTATTAAAACTGGTTGCGGTTATCTTTGCATTGATTGGTACGGGCAGCTGGATGGGGGCTGAGTTAGTCGCTCTTGGTGCGACTGCTTTCAACAGCATATAAAATGGATCTTGATTTAAATAACCTAGAAGCAATGATTCAGGCCTATATTTTATCATTGCCGCGCGTGTATTTGGTATTTACAGTTCTACCAATGATGAGTAGAGGGTTTTTAGGTAGCTCAATGGTGCGCAACGGTATTCTATTGAGTTTGTCTCTATTTATATTTCCGCTTACGGAAGGTAGTTTGCCTCCGGACCTGGGAAAGCTTGGGTATATTTCAATACTCCTTAAAGAATCTGCCATTGGATTGATCATTGGAGTGGTCGTGGCAATCCCATTTTGGATTGCCGAGGGGGTTGGTTTTTTAATTGACAATCAGAGAGGGGCCACTATGGCGAATATTGTCAACCCATTGCTGGGGGACGAGACTTCGCCACTAGGTATTTATCTCAGTCATTTATTGAACACCTTCTTTATTCTTAGCGGAGCGTTTCTGCTGATGATGGGAGTAATCTACGAGAGCTACATATTTTGGCCAATTAATGAAATGTTTCCCCGAAATTTGGCTGGTGCGGATATCTATATTTTTTCACAGCTGGATTTTTTAAGTAAATCCATTGTTGTCTTTTCCGCACCAATTGTCATTGCGATGTTTTTGGCAGAGTTTACCCTTGCGCTGATTAGCAGGTTCTCACCACAATTAAACGTTTTCTTTATGGCAATGCCAGTTAAAAGTGCTATCGGCATATTTGTTTTGGTTGTATATATCCACGCCCTATTAGGCCATATCGATAGTGTTGTTACTGATACTTTTGAAGGGATGCATCACTTTATGCGAAACACTCTTGGTGGTGTAATGTGAGTTCATCATCAAAAACGGAGCCCCCAACGCCCAAGAAAATACGAGACTCCAGGGAAAAAGGCCAGGTAGCAAAAAGTAAAGAGGTGGTATCCCTGGTTCTGCTTGTGTCTGTAACCGGGTATTTCTGGCTATTTGGTGAAAGTATTTTTTTCCAGATTAAAGGTCTTTTTTATGATCTTTCGAGGCATATAGATCTTCCGGTTGGTCAATTGTTTTTAAATGCCTCGGTTGAGGCGTTCTATATAGCGGCAAAAATATTATTGCCAATACTGGCTGTGGTTTTTGTTTTTGCAATTATATCAAACGTTATGCAGATCGGATGGATATTTAGTGGGGAGACGGTCAAGCTAAAGTTTGAAAATATAGGCCTGGTGAATGGTGCAAAGAAAATATTCAGCGCGCAAAATGCCATGGAGTTTGTTAAATCCCTTATCAAGATCGTGGTCCTTAGCTATGTTTCATGGTATGTATTAAAAAATAATCTTGCGCTGATTATGGAGATACCCACTTGTGGTGCTGATTGCGCCATCTATATAACCGGATCATTAATGATGAAGTTAATCCTATATTGCCTTGCGGCATTTGTCTTCTTGGCTGGGGCTGACTTTGGGCTCGAACGTTTTTTGTACTTCAAGAAACTCCGCATGTCTATTGATGAGGTGAGAAGGGAGTATAAAGAGACTGAGGGTGATCCGGAGATTAAGGGGCGCAGAAAAGAGCTGCATCGCGAACTTATGAGTGAGGAGGTGGTTCAAAAGAGGGTGTCACAA
This sequence comes from Microbulbifer maximicatervae (SeqCode), assembly GCF_052467825.1. NCBI lineage: Bacteria > Pseudomonadati > Pseudomonadota > Gammaproteobacteria > Cellvibrionales > Microbulbiferaceae > Microbulbifer > Microbulbifer maximicatervae (SeqCode). Next base: position 4,385,872 of record NZ_CP174327.1, on the reverse strand, counting down.
GCAGACGTTTTGATTACCAACCCAATACACTTTGCGGTAGGAATTCGGTATGATCAAACAGTTTCCCAGCTACCTTTTGTTACAATCAAAGGTGAAATGTTATTTGCACAAAAATTAAGGCATATAGCACAAAAAAATGAAATCCCGGTTATCGAGAGCGTGGCTCTCGCAAGAGGTCTTTACGCAAAAATAGATATAGACCAAAAAATTACGGATGAATTTGTAGAACCGGTGGCGGATGTTATCCGCTGGTTGCGTGAGCAAAAAACACCCCATACTGACTGAGACGTATAGACATTGGAGTTTGATTATGAATCTTGATTTTCCCAGGCTGATTCAAGAGTTAGCAGTAAACTTGCAGCAACCGCTTATGGAGCCCGTTGAAGACGCTTGCCGTATCTCTTGGGATGAGGTTGATATGCATATTTACCTGCATGAGGAAGATGGCAAAGAGCTGGTTATTGTCACTTTGGATATTGGTGAGATTCCAAATGGGCAGGAGGAGCATATCTGTAAGTTAATGCTCCAAGGTAACTACCTTTGGGTAGCCAGTGAGTATGCAACACTGTCCTTACATCCTGAGTCGCAGATGATAGTTTTATGCGATAAAGAGCGTGCAGAAGTAGTAGAGATTGAGTCCTTCACTCAAAGAGTAAAAGCTTTGTACCAAACGGCAGTCTACTGGCAGGAAATAATATCGGTTAACGGTGGAGATGCTTCCGTTGAAACGAATGGGGCTCCTGTGTTGAACCATGACTTTGGGATAAAAGTGTAACTATAGGTATAGGCCTTTATTAGATAGACCTTCTAAGAATAGATTGGCTGGCAATGTAGAAGCTTAATATAGGAATCATTGTCAGTCTTGTTTCCTGCACCACTTGACCATCACCCGTTTTACGAATGGTATTTAGCCGATTATTTTAAGCAATTGCATTCATGGAGTTGGAACAGTCGAGTGGCCACTTATATCACTACTATAATTGAAGCCATTTTTGACGGGGCTGATGAATTGCACGGGGTATGTTCGGCTTAAAGTCGTAACGCTAGGCGTCAACTATTTAAGTGGTGGGGCTAAATCCGAACTGTAAATATAGACCAGGCCATTTTGCGGCGGACTGATTGCTGTATTTATCCCTATCACAGCGTTAGTTGATCAGCAAATGTATGATCAACTAATGTACCCATTGGTTTTTCAGTGTAATGTCTATGGAATGTACTCGTCAGAACTTTATAGGGCTGGCCAGTATTAGGGCGATGTAAATTACAAGCGCAGAACTCTACCATTACCGTGCTAATTTGTAGCCTTGCGAGTGTCAGGGTCGCTTGCGGTATATTTAAACAGGAAGGTGTTTTGATACGTCTTAGGGGGGAGCAAAGCTTGGACTTGATAGCCTATCTTGGTCACCGAACACCCAATATTCTGTGTGTCCGTGTTATAGCTATTTAATCCCGGCTTATCCAGAGCGGAGTTGACATTTTTAATATTCCGCTGTGGCTTAAATTTATTGAGCATAAGTCCCACTTGCGGGCCTAAAAATGACCTTTATCTAAAAAAATGCGATCAATTCTTAAAGAAGGTTTCCTTGATCGCTGATATAGTAAAAAAATAAATATTGCCAATATTCGGGTTACTATGACGCTTCAGGCTAAAATTTCTGCTTTATGCTCAGAAGTATTCTTACCTATGCCGAGGATTGGTAGTGATGGCTCTTATACCTTGAGTTTTGATTCGAAGTTCAATGTGAAATTTATCGAGCATCAGAATAGATACATTCTTTGCACAAATGAGCTCGGCTTGATTTCTGACAAGCAAAATCTTCTGGATGCAATGCATAGGAGTTATGCTTGGAAGGGGTTGAAGCTGTCTGTGGTATCAGATATTTCCGACAACTTTGGGGTTCAAAGTACTATGCCCAGTAGCATACCGTATGATGAATTTTTCGACGTTGTCAATCATCATTGTGGATATTGTGAGGTTCTATTAAGGCAAGTGGCTATTAGTCAAGTAAACGAGTTGCGGTATCATGAATTTATTACGCCATAGTATCCCTTTGTGTTTGATTGCAATTGTAATATTGCCTTTTGCTAAGGTTCACAGCCAAACTCTTAATGGAGATCCTTTTGAGTTTTATGGCGAGGAGCAGCCACTGGTTGATGTACTTACCTCGATAGCAACACATTCACGTCTAGGTGTAGAGGTGAATGAAGAAATCGATAGCAACTTTAGTGGATATTTGATGAAACGAGATAGTGAGGAAGCACTAAACTTTCTCGCTGGGGCGTTTGATCTTGTATGGTACTTTGACGGCGCAACCATCTATGTTGACCCTATCAGTTCAATGGATAGCAAGCTGTTCTTGCTCGAAACAATTAATTCTGAGCTTCTTAAGCAGACAATGAAGGATCTATCAATTTGGGATGATAGGTTCGAATGGCGTTCATTGGGAGTAAGTGGAATTGCGATGATATCGGGCCCGCCTAGGTATCTCGATTTGGTGGATCAAACAGTAGAGATGTTGAAGTTGCGCGCAGCTGCCGCGAACAATGATACGCTAGCCATTCAAATTTATAAGTTGAAATATGCATCTGCAGCTGATCGTAGAGTGAATGTTAGAGATGAAGAGGTGGTACTGCCGGGTGTTGCGACACTATTAAAAGGTCTTCTTAGTTCAGGTTCAATATCTGAACATGCCCAGATTTTTCCTGATCTAGATAATACTCAAGCTGAGGGAACACAGCTTGATGAGATATTACTGCCTGGAGCCGAGTCTAAAAATAGAGCGAATACTATTGACCAGTTGGGATATTCTAGTGGTGCCTCGCATCCTAATGCGGCGGTTTATCCTGACCCAAGTACGAATTCAGTAATTATACAAGACTACAACTCTAGACTACTTCTCTATGAAAACTTGATTGGGCAATTGGACCAGCAGAGACAACAGCTTGAAATTAGCTTGGTGATTATTGATCTAACAACTAACTCATTACGTGAGATCGGCGTCAACTGGAATGTTGACTCGGTTGCACGTGGAGGCGGTCTTTTGGATTTAGTCTTGCCTGGAAGTACGCTCGTGGATGCTGATTTTTTTGCCCAAACGAATGTAGATTTCCTAGCAACAGTGAGAGCGCTCGAATCTGAAGGCAAGGCTCGTGTTACTTCCAGACCGGCTGTCGTTACTGAAGATGGAATGGAAGCTTTGTTAGATAATAATGAATCCTTTTTTGTGCGTGTGGAGGGAGAGCGAGTAGCAAGCTTAGAGCAAATTACATACGGTACGCTATTAAAAGTTGTTCCTCGTATTGTTGATGATTCGTCTGAGTTAGGAGAGGTCTCGGTCATCAATCTTGATGTTCAGATTGAGGATGCAAATCGCCTGAATGATGGTGGGGTTGATTCTATCCCATCGATTAGGAATACCTTAATCAACACTCGTTCATCTGTCCCGAATGGTGGTTCCCTACTTATTGGTGGATATTATCGTGAAGCAACCACTAGTAATGTGGAGGGAGTACCAATGTTAGGGCGAATTCCAATTTTTGGAAGCTTCTTTCGGCGTGATGATGATAGCCAATCTCAACTGGTTAGACTGTTTATGTTAAGCCCAAGAATCTTGTCAGAATCACTATTTGAATCTCAGTTATCACATAGCGATAGTCATCTTAAAAACCAGTATATTCCAGGTAAATTCTCCGATGTTTCTAATTATAATCCGAACATTCATGAACTGGAATCGGTGGGGTTTTGTGAGCCTGCTCACAAGGCGAGACAGCGGCGTAATAATTTGATGGCTGCAAATATATCGACACGTATTCTGCCATGTAATGAAGATACGGTTGATGCTTATCGTGTGGTAACTTCAAATTAATCGTCAATGGTATAATCCAATGAAACGATGGAAGCTTAAAGTATTAAATAGCGAACATTATGGTGCCGAAGTACCGCTTCATAGCAATATGGTGTTAGGCAGTGACGAAGAGCTGGCGGATTTGGTGCTTAGCTCTACTATAGTTTCCGCGCAATACATAACCTTTGATTCGGATGAAGATGGTGTAAAAGTTGAACTTCTCGAGGAGGATATTTCACTTGAATCAGATGGTGAAATTATCTCTTCCGATGACTACTTGCCTACTCAAAAAGCTATTACTGCAGGTAGATTGTGCTTTGCATTGCGTTTAGAAACTGAAGAGTGGGTTGAAGAGCTGCAAAGTTCCAGTCCTTCTATCTCTGTAAATCCAAAAGGGCGACCGGAACCCATTGATAGGGATGCGAAGGATACAAGCACAGATTCTAAAAATAGATTAACCTCCATTGCAGCTATGCCTGCTACAAAATGGGTTGTAGTGGCTGTTGGAGTAGGAATAACATCTTTTTATAGTTACTTTATGTATAAAGCAAAGGATAGTATTCCTGCTGAGCCGGCTGTAGAGGAGGTGGTGAGTCATGGAGAACCCGAAAAGGTAAGCTCGCAGGTAGATTCAGAGAGGTTAGGGAATAGTAAGTTATCTGAACTTCTTTCGCAGGCGAAGTATCAAGATCTTAATGTGAGCGCCGATGAGAAATCTGAAAGTATTTTGGTGTCTGGTTATGTCCAAGATGATATTTCTTTACATATTTTAAAGCAGCAGATTGAAGCAATCTCTACTGCTATTTCTATTAATGTTTATAGTGTAGAAAAGATGGAGCAGTCTGCGCGGTTAATTTTAGCAAACTTGGGGCTGGTGCCGGAGAAGATTGAGCGTGGTAGTAAGCCAGGTCATTTAGTAGCTGTTACGGATGGAGATTTTTCGAGGACTTGGGATAAGGCCGAAAAGGTATTGCTCTCTGATATTCCTGGGTTACTGATTTGGGAAGTATCTTCCAGTAAAGAGGTGAGTCCGCTTAAAAGGCTGACATCAATGATTGCAGAGTATAGTTTTTCTACGCAATTGTCTTTCAAGGAGAGGAAAGATAGGATTGAAATCATTGGGAGTCTTGCTTCACCGGAAAAGCGTCAATTAAATGAAATTATGTCTGAATTTAGGGGAAGGGTTGGTGATACACCGCGCTTGATACACATTACTCCCAGAGTTCATAAAGTCCCTAAAACGCTTTCGGACTTCGGAATTGCGGCTGTTCGATCTGGGGATACCCCCTATGTCACATTTAAAAACGGTAATCGTTATTTGGTTGGCGCTAGGTTACCAAATGGTGTCAATTTGCAGGCGCTCTCTGACGGTGAAATTACTTTAATACGCGGCCTTCAATCGTATACTTTACGTTATGAAGATTTGAAGCCGAGCAATGAGAGCCCTAAATTTAGCTTTTTAGTGAATTAGTTGAGCCTTTACGATGATGGACTCGAATTTACTCCCTTTCGTTAAAACATCGAAGAATAGCGTTCTAAATTATTTGGATGAACAGTATTTCAATTGTAAGAACGAGTTACGGTTGCCACAGGCACCATCTACTTTCCAGGCCCTTACCAAACGCTTGGAGGCGCTGGAGAGCGCACAAGCGATTGTCAGGAAATTAGGGATAGATAAATTATCACAACAGGCCCTCTAAAAAGTTTAGAGGGCTCTTAAATTATACATAAACGAGGACGTATAAATGGCTTATACATCAATTGATAGTAGTTTCTCTATCGAATCAGCTTCGGCAGTGCTATCTCCTGCTGCCAGTGAAGTCAGTACGGAAATGAATGAGCAGTCTGCCATATTGGCTGCTAACCCTGATGATCCCGCGGCATTGGCCAATTTCAATGCGTCTGTAGCGAAGTGGTCGGTTGTTATGAATGTTGTATCAACAATCAACAAAGTGGTTAAAGATGCATCTATGTCGATCGTTCAAAAAATGTAAAGATAGTTATGGACTTAAATAAGGCGCTAGCAGAAATTGCAATTAGTGGTCTTGCAGAAGGCATGATAGACGAAGCAGAAAGCATAATCTCTATGCTTGAGGCTGAGTCTATCAGCAACGTCTCGAAAATAACATTGCGGGCGTTGTTGCTGGTTTATAGTGATAAACCCGAATCAGCAATTGAAGTACTTGAGCCTTGGTGCAATCAGAATATGGACCAGCTTGATACGCCACACGCATATTTGGCATTGGCTTTGTGGCGGTCGGGCAGAATTAATGCTTCTAAGGAGTTGTGTTGTAAATTAATGGCATCCTCGATTGATTGCACAATAAAAAATATGGTGAAAGAAGTCTACTCTCAGACATTAGTTTAGAGGTTATATTATGGAAACAATATCAGGCGCACAGCCGGTTGCTTTTGATTCTCCGCTTTCAGGTCAGAGCGGGTTTCTCACTGGAGAAGACCAGTTTTCTGCTTCGGAGGCCACTCTGGGGGATAAATTTTTCCAGATTATTTCGGACACCAAGGAGGAGATTGGAGCAAAAACGACAGAAATTGAATCAGCACTAAGTGTTGATGAAATAGCGCCTGTAGACCTGCTTAGGTTACAGTTCGAAATCGCAGAGATCACCATTCAGCAAGAATTGATTAGTAAGGGGATCTCAAAAAGTACACAAAATGTTGATACTTTACTCAAGGCGCAGTAATGTTTAATGCCCGATTTTTATTAGTTCTTTTTATTGTTGTTTTGACTGGATGTAAAGTAGAGCTATATACCGGCCTGGAAGAGCAGGAGGGTAATGAGATGCTCGCTCTGTTATTATCTGAGGGAGTGTCTGCTGGAAAAGAGCCGGGTAAGGGTGGAAGCATAACATTGGTGGTTGAAGAGTCTCAGCTTACAAGTGCAATTGAAATCTTGTCTAGACATTCTTATCCAAGAAAGAAATATGCAACATTAAATGAAATTTTCCCTCAGGGTGGATTGATACAATCGCCAATGGCAGATAGTGCTCGTTACACTTTTGCTATGTCACAAGATATCGCGTCTACTTTATCAAATATTGACGGAGTGTTAACAGCTAAGGTTCACTTGGTGCTGCCAGCAGAAGAAAGCAAGAAGGCGGCGAAGAGTGTTTCTAAGACGACTGTTGTTAAAGCGTCTGTATTCATAAAATATGATAGTAGAGCACCAATGAAATCCTATATTCCTCAGATAAAGGCGATGGTTTCAAATTCGGTGGACCAACTTGACTATGAAAATGTAGCAGTAGTTATTTTCCCTGGAATTTCTAATTACGCCGATAACTGATGAATAAGGTAATTAGAGATGAATGCAAGAGAAACTTGAGTGATCCGATCTTTTTGTGCTGGCTCAGGATGACACATTACCCTGCTAAATGGATTCACAAAAGTTATTTAGAGGGTTGTTTTGATGGGATCCCGGTTGAATTGCTTAATATGCCTTCTTCACAGAAGCTTATTAGGCGTCGACTCGAACTGGAGGGCTTGGATTGGTTTTTCTTTAGTGTTTCTCCTGCTAAACTCCTTTTTGCTCCTCCGCTGATCCAAAAGCGTATTATGTTAATGATAGGCTACTTGTGTCTTGATGTAAAAATGGATCGCGTTATACAAAAATCATGCAGGCAAGATTTATTTGCAGTGCTGCCACAGGTTACTTTGAAGAATATTGAGGGGCTTGGCCCCTTTCTGCTTAGCTCTCGCCCCTTCATTTTCGATGAAATACAAAAGAAAGCCGCTGAGTTTAAATTGGAAGCGTTTAGCTCTAAAGTTTTGATTGAGGTCGGGGAGCTTGTATTTTTTGAAACCCTGTCATATCTGGTTCGGCAGGCAAAAAGCGACCTCATAACAAAAGATATGCTGGATTTATGGAAAACTTACTATGAATTTCAGTATCCGGAATGTAAAGATAGCAGCTTGCCTCAAAAGTTGATAGTTGAAGCGGTCAACGATAGCCGAACATATGTTTTAATACGTAAGCTGGTAAAATATATGGAGCCAGAATGGGAAATTTTGTTGAGATAGTTCCTCAAGCTGTTGCCTTGTCTCCCGAGAGTAAGGTGGTGAAGTTAAATGAGTATAATACTTATCTTCAAGCGCAAGATATTCTCGCTCTTGCCGAGGCAGATGCAGCCGAAATTGTTGCCGGCTCTAAGGCATCAATTAAAGAAGGTTACGATCAGGGCTATGCGGATGGTGTTCAAGCGGGTTTGAGCGATCAAAGTGAAGCTCTGTTGACGACGCTCCAGCTCTGCCAGCAGTTCTTGAAAGGGCAGCAGCAAGAGGTGGTTAGCCTTGTTAAGGTAATATTGCAGAAGTTAATTGGTGAAATTGAAACCGATACTCAGCTTTTGAAGCAGATAGAAAGAGCTGTGTCAATCCATTATAATGTTGATAGTGCCAAATTGTTTGTATCACCATGTCAGTATAGGCCGGCAAGTGAAAAAATTGCTGAGCTTTTAGCGGATTATCCTACCTTGAAAAATTTTGAGGTAGTTTCTGATGATAAAGTGGCTCCAGGTAGCTGCATTCTCGAAACCCCAATCGGTATTTTAAATTTATCCTTAGAGGCACAACTTTCTGCAATAGAGCGTTCGATCGGCGCTCATGTGGAGGGTGGGTAAAGTGGGCAGGGAAGGTTTGCTTTGTCAGTGGTTGTTTATATTTGTTGAGTTTGATTAATGTTCAGGCTAAAAATGGGGTGTTGTATGAGTGTAAATATCGATTACACTCAGCAAGCACATATGGCAATTTTGTCTTGATCTGAAAATTAATTTTTAGAATACTCCTGTCAAGTTTGGCCTGTGGTAGTTGTGTCTAATTAGGTGTTACCTAAGTGCATTTTATGGGTAATATTTAAATTCGAAGCTTATGTCTTTTTTAACCTCCTTACCTCATAGTCATATGGTTTGTGCAAACACACTATATCTACTTAAATGAATCCCTTGACAGTTGTGTGTGCTAAGGATTTCTGATTTTTTCTTTTACTGATGTGCACACCAATCACTCCAGCTCCCAGGATAAAGTAGTGAGTCGTGGCGACCAGCTAAATATTGAGCATAGAAATTAACGCAGGCAGTAACTCCGGAGCCGCAGTAGTTGAGAAGTGGTTTACCATCTGCCAAGTTGCCAAACTGTGATTTAAGTTCGGCAATGGATTTCACTTTGCCATTGTTTTTGTCTGTTATGTTTTGCCAGGGCTGATTGATGGCTGTGGGTATATGTCCGGTAATCGGGTCGATAGGCTCTTCAATTCCTTCAAAGCGCTGCCTGTCCCGGGCGTCTACTAACTGCCAGGGTGCTTTACCCAGGTTTTGTTTGATGTTCTCGTAATGAACCAAAAGATTTTCTTTTGGTTGTGCGCTGAAGTTTCCTTGCTTGGATAGAGTGGGCTCGCTTGTGTCCAATGCCTCCCCTGCATCGAGCCAGGCTTTTAGACCGCCATTCAGAATGCTGATTTTCTTGTGGCCAAAGAAGAAAAACAGGAACCAAGCACGAGCAGCGAAACCCAGGCGGTTGTCGTCGTAGACGATTACCTGTGTGTCACTATCGACTCCCAGATTGCGAGCGTAGTCCTGGAACTGTGCAGCACTCGGCATTGGGTGGCGGCCGCCGTAGCGTTGCACAGGGGCAGAGAGGTCACGGTGCAGGCAGGCGTAATGGGCATCGGGAATATGGCCAGCCCGATAGTCCCGCTCACCACTATCGTGATCCGCCAGGCTATAGCGGCAGTCCAATATTACGGGTTCGCCGGTCTTTTTGAGTCCTACCAAATCAGCAACTTCAATCAGGGCAGGGTTGTTGTTGCTCTCCATCGGCCTCTCCTCAATCCTTGATACCGCTTTTGTCGTGTAACTTCAGCTGTTGTCTTTGGTTATTGGCCGCTTTCCGGGGCTGGGACTTCTGCTGCTTGGGGTTCAACGGCCTGTTGTTCGGCTTCTTGCTGGGACTCAGACTCTTCTTCGGTAGAATTCTGGTCTGCCAGCTCTGCTTTGCGGCAAGTCATGGTGGTTTCGGTTTGATCTTCGGCAGGGTTGTCGAGAAAGCGCGCAACTGCCCGCTCCGCGCAGTTGCTTGCGGAAATAATATCGTGAGCCAGGTTGGGAAATAGCAGCCATTGGTGATTCGGTAGCTCTTTGCGTGCGATATCGACATCATCTGCAGCCAGTACCGGATCCAGGCCGCCGTGTAACACTATCACTGGAACTGGGGTGGAGATGGCTTCTGACTCAGTGAGAGGAGCAGAGGGGATTGCCCAGATGCGACACTGTAGCTGCAACAAATTTAAATCTGATCGCACGGCCCCGCCGAGAATGCCGGTGTCTGCAGCATTGGCCCTGGCCTGATCAAAATCGACAAAGGGGGCCTCTTCATAGCAGAAGTGGCTAACGCCGGCTGCATCCCCAAAGTAGGGGTCCAGTACGATCTCCATAAAGTGTGCGATGGCATCCTGGGCCGGCTGTAGCCCTTCATCGCCCTCATTTTCCAGGCCCTCGATCATCTTGGGCAGTTCACTGTAGAAGTTTTCGTTATACAGCGCCTGGAATAGAACTCTCAGCAAGCGCTGTCCAGTAAGCACAAAGGGATAGCTTTGCTTTGAGTAGCGGTGCTTGATCGGAATGGTGCGCGGCTCTTCGTCTAAGGTCTGGATCAGGTTTTCCAATCTGCGGCGCAAATTGGGATAGCGACTGTTACATTTCTCGTCTTCGATGCAATGCTTCAGGCCGCGTTCGTAGGCCGCCAGGGAGTCCTGTGGGAGCTGCTGCGTGTAGACAATATTGGGGAAGACCGCACTGTTAAGCACCAGGGTGCGCACTGACTCTGGGAAGTCGCGGGCCACAGTCAGGGCGTAGCGGGAGGAGTAGGACACCCCGTAGAGATCGAATTTATCAAGTTTGAGGGTTTTTCTCAGCTCTTCTACATCCCTGGCGATCACAGAACTGTTGTACTGGGCCAAGTCGGCACTTTTGCTCAGGCGACTGTAACAGCGCTCCATACTGAAAGAGAAAACACGGGCCTCTTCTTCCGGAGACAGGTTGCGCCGGAAAGCGGTATCGGCATCTTCGATAAACTCGCTGCAAGTGAGGCGTGGCTGGGCCATACCGGTGCCCCTGGGATCTATAACAAAGAGATCCCGGCCGTCTTCTACTGTCATGGCGGCATAGTTAAGCCACAACCAATCGCTGGCGTTCTCGGGCTCTAACCCCATGCTGGCTCCGGGGCCTCCGGCGCCTAGGTGGAGTAGGGGGATTTTCTTGGGATCGGGGTTTGTGGCGCGGAAGCGCACGACCGGAAAGCGGATTTTACGCTTTTCTGGGTGGGCATAATTCTCCGGCACCTCCATCATGAAACACTGGGTGAAAGGCCAGGTTTCATCGGTTTTGAACCAGCAGGGCTTTGCGACCAGGCGAGCGTATTGTTTTTGCGGGGATTGACCGGTTTGGACAGAGTTTGTCGAGCGCTCACAGGCTCCAATCACCATGGAAAAGAGAATGATGAGGAGTATGCGCAATCGGGCTTTTTGCACTTAGATTATTCCTGTGACTGCTACTAAATAGTGGTTTATGGTTCCAGACCTTTGAGCGGGTCAGTGCCTGCCGAAGCGTGCCACTGGCGCGGAGATATTCCAGCGCAATGCCGCGAGGCGAATCGCTAGGGTCACAAATACGGCAATAGCCACCACCAGCTCATGGGGTAGCCACCCTACATTGTCCAAGGCAACGAGTATGGCCGTACCGGTAAGGGCAGCGGTGGCATAGATCTCTCGCCGGAGTAAAAGTGGAATGTCACCGGACAGCACATCCCGAATCACCCCGCCAAAAGTACCGGTCATTACGCCGAGCACGATTGCGATGGTCGCGGAATAGCCCAGTTCAAGTACTTTCTGGGTTCCGAGCACCACAAAAACGGCGAGTCCAATGGCATCTGCCACCATTAGCAGGCGCATAGGGACCTTTAGATAGCGTATCAGGTAAAAGCTTACTACACCGGTAATTGAGGCGATCCACAGGTAATAGGTGTGCTCAAGCCAGAATACAGGGACGTTGAGAATAATGTCCCGGGCGGTGCCGCCGCCAATAGAGGTGACGCAGGCGAGTACCACGGCACCAAATAAATCCATCTGTTTGTGGCCGGCGGCGAGTACGCCGCTGAAGGCAAAGACCGCGATACCGATCAATTCAAACCAGTGCAGCAGCTCATCCATATCATCGTTACATCCAGAGATTGGCGGGCAGGGGAGAATAGCACTTCTGTCTACGCAAAGGGAATTGAGCAACGATCTACTGGTGAGAAGTGTGAGGCGCCGCAATAGATGGGTACCAGGGAGCTATTGAAACAATTACAAAGGGCCCATTAGGCGCAGAAGAGTAATGGAGGCTGCTACCCTTTGGTTACGTCCATTGTTCACTGGCTGTAGAGATGCCGTATAGAAGCATACTGTTGGCTTTGCTGGCAGTCTCAATTTTTGGACTGAATTACCCGATAACCAAGGTGGCGCTGGCCGACTTCCCGCCAATGTTATTGGCTTCGGTTCGCTTCACCCTCGTCGCTGTTCCTCTGGTTTTCTTTTGTCCATTCCCCAAGACCTCGATCCTCAATGTTGTTGCGCTCGGCTTCTTCTTAGAGTTTCTCTCTCTGGGGTTGATGTACTACGCCATGAAGGCCGATATTCAAGCGGGTGTAGCGTCACTGCTTATGCAGTCGCAGGTGCCATTCACCCTATTGTTATTCGCAATGCTGTTTGGCGATAAGATAAATATGCAGCAGTGCTTGGGTTTGGTAATAGCGGCTGTAGGGTTCTCTGTATTCTTCTACTATGCCGATAAAGGTGGGTCGACAACGATAGTGGGATTTATCCTTATCATGGGGGCGGGGCTGTCTTGGGCGATAGCGAATATCGTATTCCGCAGGATGCCAGGAGTTAACTTACTTCATTTAATGGTTTGGGCTTCATTGGTGCCGCCGGTACCTCTTTTGGTCTTGTCGATATTTTATGAGAGCCATACTCCCTGGGTTTTCTTTTTTCAGGCGCATACGGCCAGTTGGTTTTCAATTGTTTACCAAGTGTGCATGGTGACATTGGTTGGTTATATTTTATGGGGTGATTTAATTCGTCGCTATTCCTCTGCCTGCGTTTCACCATTTGGGTTGCTGGTTCCTATTGTGGGAATAATCGGCTCATCAATTATCCTCGGTGAATATCTTACATTTGTCGAGTGGGTAGCGACTTTTGTTGTGTTGCTGGGTATTGCTCTTTGTGTAGTGAAATTGAATGATCGAAATCCGGGGCAGGAGATTGTTGATGTGGAGGGAAGTTAGGGGAGGGGTAAAATTTTATTTAGCTTATTGGGTTCTCTGTTTGGGCTTTCCGCGGTTCCCAAAACTTCCTTTTTATACCTTTATTGAGAGTTTAATAATTGCTGAGGGCTGTCTTTACTTGTTTCGCGGTTCGATGATGCGTAAATGGTCACAGTGAGTTTTGGCCTGCTCTCAAATTATTTTTACTTTAAATCCAAACGTTTTTTTCGGTGCAGTACTTTGCTTGGTGTGGGTAATAATTTAATACTGCTCCACAGTCTATGCGCCGCCTTTTTGCGTGATTATTCCGAACTTTAGTTTAATGCTTTTGTGCTACCAACCTGGGGGCGAGGTAGAAGTAAGGAGATAAGAAATGATGGGATAAGGGCGATGCCCACGGAAAATACCGTGAGCATCGAACTAGATGTGTTTTACACGAATGCTTGCAGGCCGGTCTGGGCGCGGCCGAGGATCAATGCGTGTACGTCGTGGGTACCTTCGTAGGTATTTACAGCTTCCAGGTTCATCACGTGGCGAATTACGTGGAATTCGTCGGAGATGCCGTTGCCGCCGTGCATATCGCGAGCAATACGCGCGATATCCAGTGCTTTACCACAGTTGTTGCGCTTCACCAGGGAGATCATGGTGGGGTCGAACTGCTTGTTCTCATCCATGATGCGACCTACGCGCAGGGAGGCTTGCAGGCCCAGGGTAATTTCGGTCTGCATATCCGCCAGTTTCTTCTGGAACAGCTGGGTTTGAGCCAGAGGGCGATTGAACTGGGTGCGGTCCAGGCCGTACTGGCGAGCGGCGTGCCAGCAGAACTCGCCGGCACCCATGGCGCCCCAGGAGATACCGTAGCGAGCGCGGTTCAGGCAGCCGAAGGGGCCGCGCAGTCCGCCAATTTCCGGGAATTTGTTTTCTTCCGGAACGAACACATTGTCCATCACGATCTCGCCGGTAATGGAGGCGCGCAGTGAGAACTTGCCTTCGATTTTCGGTGCGGAGAGGCCTTCCATACCCTTGTCCAGCACGAAGCCGCGAATAATATCGTCGTCATCTTTCGCCCAAACAACGAAAACGTCGGCGATTGGGCTGTTGGTGATCCACATCTTGGAACCGCTGATGCGGTAGCCGCCATCGACTTTCTTGGCGCGGGTTTTCATGCCGCCGGGATCGGAACCCGCATCGGGCTCGGTCAGGCCGAAACAGCCAACCCATTCGCCGGATGCCAGCTTAGGCAGGTACTTCTGCTTCTGCTCTTCGCTGCCGTAAGCGTAAATCGGGTGCATAACCAGGCTGGACTGAACGCTCATGGCGGAGCGGTAGCCGGAGTCAACGCGTTCAACTTCGCGCGCCACCAGGCCATAGGAAACGTAGTTGAGACCGGCACAGCCGTAGCCTTCGATGGTGGAACCGAGCAGGCCCAATTCACCCATCTCGTTCATGATTTCACGATCGAAGATTTCGTGGCGGTTACCCTCGAGAACTCTGGGCATCAGTTTGCTTTGGCAGTACTCACGTGCCGTGTCGCGCACCATGCGCTCTTCGTCGGTCAGCTGTTGGTCCAGCAGCAAAATATCGTCCCAATGGGCGAGTGGCTGATGTTTACTCATGGTTTGTCTCTTCTACTTCCGTTATTAATTCCACCGGAGCGTCCAAGGGGGCCGGCTGAAGAAGGCCGAGCACCTTTGTACAGAGGGGAGACTTTTTGGATAAGCTCCGCGTCAAACCCCGATGACTATTCAGTTTAGTGTGCCGCATCATACCGAAGTAGTCGGTTTTCGGCACTCCTGCGGGCAGCAATTTTTTGCCTGATTTTACGTATGCTTTGTAAACAAGAGTAAAACGCATTGCGAGCGATTTTGGGGGGCGGATAATGCACGCAATAAATCTCTACTTTTTACGATTAAACGTTTAATTTCGGTGATATTCCTTGTCCTTTTACCGTATTTTGGCAATTTGTGTTCCGCTGCTTGCCAGCTGTAGTTCGCAGCCAATTGAGACCGTTCAACCCGATGAAAACTTGGGATTACCAGAATCTTTTCGTGCATCGGGTACCGTCGCACCGAGTTTGCGCTGGTGGCGAGATTTGCAAGATCCACAGTTGGATAATTTGGTACAGCTGGCACTGAAAGATAATCCGGATATTCAAGCTACCTATTGGCGATTGGAGCAGGCAGCAGCCACCGCGCGGGGAGCGCGATCGGGCCTTTGGCCAAGATTGACTGCCAGTATTGAAAATACTGAGCAGCGCTACTCTTCCGGCGAGTTCACCGATCCCTCTGCGGAGGGCAATAGTTGGAGTACCCGTATCGCCGCCAGCTACGAAGTGGACCTTTGGGGGCGAGTTCGTGCCGGTGCCAGTGCAGCAGAGGCGGCTTACCTGGCCCAGGAACAGAATTTACAGACGGCAGCTCTGACCCTGGCGAGCGAGGTGGCAGCTACCTGGTTGGAGTTGCGGGAGCAGTGGGGGCAGCGGGATTTGCTGCAACAACAGCTGGAGATCAATCGCAAAAGCCTGAAGGTTCTGGAACTGCGCTTTGGTCGCGGCGTCTCAGGTGCAGCCGATGTTTTGCAGCAACAGCAGCTGGTCCAGCAGTCACAGCAGGAACTGGATGAGGCGGAAGCGGATGCCGAAACTCTAAAAGTACAGTTAGCGGTGCTCTTGGGTATCAATGTCGAGGAACTTAGCAGCATTATTCACGAACAGGCCGGGTTGCCGGCCTTACCAGCCCTGCCAGAGACCGGCGTGCCATCGCAATTGTTATTGCGCCGCCCGGATGTTGTTGAGGCACAGCGAGACCTGTTACAGGGCTATCACTTAGCCGATGAGGCCTGGGCCGATCGACTGCCCGTGTTTAGTTTGTCTGCGGTAGCCAGCAATGGCACCAGTTTAATTAGTGACGTGACCGAAAACTGGCTTTTGGCCATCGCAGCCTCTATTGAGGGGGTGATTTTTGATGGCGGCGCCCTGGCATCAGCCCGGGAGCAACAGGACGCCGTTCTGCAGGAGCGCTGGGCGCTCTACCGCAGTGCAGTTAATGAAGCCTTGTCTGAAGTAGAGCAGGCCTTGATTCGAGAAAGCCTGATCGAGCAGAGACTCAACCATCTACGTGAGCGTGAGCGTCTCGCAGACCTTTTGGTTCTGCGCCAAAGCCGCGCCTATGCGCGGGGGACCATCGACTTCCTCAATGTGTTGACCGCGACGAGTGAACAACAGAGTTTGGCGCGACAAATCTTGTCTGCCGAGCGCGAACTGATTGAAAACCGAGTAGTACTTTACCGCGCGCTTTCCGGCGGGATCCCTCAGGCGGATCTCCCAGCCCCCGAGCCAGTGGATTTGGAGTTGTACCTGGAGGGAAATAACTGATGTTGCAGAAACTCAATTGGCGCCTGCTGATCCCCATAATTTTGGTGGTGTTGGCATTCCTGGCCTTCAACTGGATGATGCGGGAAAAACCGTCGGTCAGTCGCGGTGAGCGCAAATCGCCACCGCCGACAGTCGATATAGCCGTTGCTGAGCAGGGTCGTTTTCCTGTAACCCTGAGCGCGCTGGGTAAAGTGAGTGCCCGAGAGTTAGCGGAGTTGGAGCCCCAGGTACAGGGGCAGGTGCAATGGCTCGACTATGATCTGGGCCCCGGAGCCGTAATGCCAAAAGGGCAGGTGCTGTTGCGTATTGACCAGGAGCCCTACCAGTTGGCCCTGATGACTGCCCAGAGTGCCCTCGCCGAACGCCGTGCTGAATTGCAGCAGGAGCAAGGACAACAGCAAGTTGCTCAAGAGGAGTACGAGCTTCTCGGTACAGCCCTGTCTGGAACGGATAAGGCTCTGGTGTTGCGCGAGCCTCAGAGA
Source organism: Microbulbifer maximicatervae (SeqCode) (assembly GCF_052467825.1). Classification (NCBI taxonomy): domain Bacteria; kingdom Pseudomonadati; phylum Pseudomonadota; class Gammaproteobacteria; order Cellvibrionales; family Microbulbiferaceae; genus Microbulbifer; species Microbulbifer maximicatervae (SeqCode). Next base: position 4,368,860 of record NZ_CP174327.1, on the reverse strand, counting down.
GCAGCAGCAGAGGCGGCAGTAAAATCCGCAGAGGCAAATGTGGCCTTGGCAAAACGCGATCTTCGGCTTACCGAGATTCGCGCCCCATTTGATGCCCTGGTAGTTGAGCGTGATGCCGATGTCGGTGATCGCGTCTCTCCGGGCGATACTCTCTACAGCCTTGCTAGTGCCGACCGTTTCCAGATTGCCGTAGAGATTCCCGCGTCACAACTGCACCGGCTTGGACGCGGTGATGTTGAAGTTCGAATTTACGGCAGCCAGTGGCCGCAGGGCGTCTACCGCCGCGGTGAGTTTGTCCGGGTTATCCCGGTACTGGAAGAGCAGGGTCGTCTCGCCAGTGTGTTGGTAGAGCTGGAAGACCCGCTTTCCGTCCAGGATCCGTCCCAGCCGCAGCTGCTTCTCAACGATCTGGCGAAAGTAGAGATTGTTTCCCAAAGTGAGGATGAGCGCGTGCGTATCCCCCTCACTGCATTGCAAGACGGCAACAATGTGTGGGTGGTTCGCGAGAACCGCACCACGGTTCTGTCGGTAGAAGTGGCCTATATGAGCGGCGACTTTGCAGTCCTGGAGCAGGGGCTCAGCGGTGGAGAAGCCTTAGTGACGACCCGGTTGGTAACCGTTACTGAGGGTATGCCGGTGCGAATTGCCGGAGACAGTAATCGCCAGCAGCGCCCGCCGATAGATGCGGCTGCCTCTGCGGAACGCCCGCCAAGACGCGGCCCCGGTGGACCCAACGCAGGGGGCGCAGATGACTGAACAGAATAGATCCAAAGATAAGGTCGATACCCGCACGGGCGCCATCGCCTGGATGGCGCGCAACCACGTAACTGCCAATTTGTTGATGTTAGTCTTCTTGATTGGTGGTTTGATTTTTTCGACCATCGTTAAAAAGGAAGTCTTCCCGGAATTCAGCCTGGATACTGTGAGCGTGTCCATCTCCTATCCCGGTGCCAGCCCTGAGGAAGTCGAGCGCGGTGTACTGGTGGCTGCCGAGCAGGCGGTGCAGGGCTTGGTAGGTATCAAAGAGATGACCGCGAGGGCCAATGAGGGTAGTGCCTCTTTGACCCTGGAGCTGGAAGGCGATGCTGATGCTGCCCTGGTGTACCAGAATATTCAGCAGGCTATCGATTCTGTTACCACCTTCCCCACAGATATTGAGCAGCCCCAGGTCAGTCTGGCCGAGCGCAAACGGGATGTGCTGGATCTCGTATTACACGGCGATCTTACCGAGCAAAACCTGCGCGCGTTGGCGATGCAGGTTTACGATAAGCTCGAAGCGCTCAGTGGTATTACCCAGCTGGAAGCGCGGGGGATGCGGGACTTGCAAGTGGCGATCGAGATTCGCCGCGATGACCTGCGTCGCTATGGGCTTACCCTGCTGGAAGTGGCAAACATCGTAGAAAATGCAGCGGTAGATATTCCCAGCGGCAGTGTTAAGTCTGATGCGGGGGAGATATTGGTCCGGGTGACCGAGCGCCGCGATTGGGCTCGGGAGTTTGGTGATATTGTTATTGCCCAAGGTATTGGTGGCGGTGCCGTTTATTTAAAGGATGTTGCCAATATCAGCGATGCGCTTGAGGAAGAAGCGCGCAATATGGTGTTTAACGGCGAGCCAGCTATCAGCATCAAGATCTACCGAGTGGGCGACCAGACACCAATGAGTGTCAGTGAGGCTGCCCATGAAGTCGTTGATGAGGTCAGGGCAAGCCTGCCCCCGGGGGTGACCCTGACAGTTCGCGATGACGATTCGGAAATTTTCAAAGCGCGTCTGACACTGCTGCTGAAGAACGGTTTTATCGGGCTCTTATTAGTATTTGTTGTACTCGGAGCCTTTCTGGAATTGCGGTTGGCTTTTTGGGTAACACTGGGCATTCCTACCAGCTTCCTGGGGGCATTGCTATTCCTGCCTGGGCTCGATATTTCCATCAGCATGGTAAGTATGTTTGCCTTTATTATCGCCCTTGGAATAGTGGTGGATGATGCAATTATTGCCGGTGAGAATATCCACGAGTGGCGACAAAAAGGCTACAGCAATCTGGAGGCTGCCGTTGCCGGTGCCCGGCAGGTATCGGTGCCGCTCACATTTGCAATCCTGACCAACATTGTCGCCTTCTTTCCATTGATGGCCTTACCCGGCTTTATGGGCAAGATCTTTGGTGTAATTCCCTTTGTGGTGGGCTCGGTATTTATTATTTCCTGGGTGGAAGCCCTGTTTATTTTGCCCGGTCACTTGGCCCACTCTCGTCGCGGTTATAAAAGTCGCCGGGCGCGCCGCTTTGCTGCGCGGCAGAAAATGCTGGCGCGGGGATTGGATCGTTTTGTACAGCAGCGCTTTAGACCCTTCCTTGATATATGTATCAAGCACCGCTACACCACTATTGCCGTGGCGGTAGCGGCGCTGCTGGTGGTTGGCGGCTATGCGGCTAGCGGCCGTATGGGCTTCACCTTGATGCCCAGGGTGGAGCGTGACTCCGGTCGCTTTGCCGTCACCTTTCCCACCGGAACGGCCCAATCCCAGCTGGAAAAAGCGCGCTCGCAGATTATTACTGCTGCCGATAAGGTGCTCGAGCAATACGATAAAGAAAAGGTCTTCCTGGGGATTCGCGGTTTGATGGGCGATGATGCGATTATGGTGGACGCTTTCTTTGTTCCCGCAGATGAGCGTCCTTTTTCCACCAGTGAGTTTATTCGCGCCTGGCGCCAGGAAGTGGGACCCATTGCCGGTGCTCTAAGCGCGACAACAGCTTCTGACCGTGGCGGTCCCGGCGCTGGCTCTTCGTTAACCGTGGAGCTTCGCCATACCGACACGGATACCTTGGAGCAAGCTGCGATACGTTTAGGGGATGAGTTGGAGAAATTCCCCAATGTCAGTGATATCGATCCCGGTATTTCCCTCGGTAAAACCCAGTTGGACCTTACGCTGACTGAAACGGCCAAAAGTCTGGGCATGTCTGCGGAGGATATTGGTCGCCAGTTGAGGGCAGCGCTGTACGGGGCTGAGGCCCTGCGCCAACAGCGCGGCCGGGATCAGGTGAAGGTCATGGTGCGTTTGCCTGAGGATGAGCGGGCCAATATCAATGATGTGAATAGCATTATGATCCGGGCCAGCAATGGACTTTGGATGCCCCTGCCTGATCTGGTAAAAATTGATAAAGGGCGCGCCTATGCCACGATTAATCGCCGGGCAGGCCGCAGGGTTACAACAATTACCGCCAATGTGGAGCCCAGTGACCAAGCGACGCTTGTGATTAATGAGCTGAATGAAAGTGTGGTCCCCCAATTGAAAGCCGAATTCCCCGGCCTAAGTGTTTCCTATGAGGGACGCCAAGCGGAGGAGCGAGAGGGACTGGCAAGCCTGGCGATGACCTTTGCCCTTGCGATGGCGGTGCTGTACTTGCTATTGGCAATTCCCTTAAAGAGTTACGTACAGCCGTTGATCGTAATGGTGGCGATACCCTTTGGTGTGATCGGTGCGTTACTTGGTCACTTGGGCATGGGGTATGGACTCAGTATGGTGAGTCTGCTGGGTATGGTAGCACTGGCCGGAGTTGTGATTAACGATACTCTGGTAATGATTGAGTACAGCAATCGTCTCCGAAATGATGGCGCTGATTTGGAAAGCGCTATCAAGGGAGCGGCAGCGCGGCGTTTTCGCCCGATCGTATTGACCACCATAACAACTTTCTGCGGCTTAATGCCGATGATCTTTGAAAGCTCGGTGCAAGCGCGCTTTATGATTCCAATGGCGATCTCGCTGGGCTATGGAATACTCGCTGCCACAGCGATCTCATTGTTATTGGTACCCTGCCTCTATTTAATGATGGGTAAAGATATCCCCCAGTTGTTTACAAGGTTGAAAAATATCATCGCTCGCCTCGGTAGTAGCGGTGCAATCACACAGAAATAAATTCAACGGTAGCCGGTATCTTCTTACCGGCTTTTTTCCTCAGAAATTTAATTTTATGACTGATGTTTAACTATCAGTTTCCAAATTACGTTTCTGTCTTCCTGAATACCACCTTCATTTAAATTTCCTTTATGACCTGGAACTGCGGTAGCTGAAATACTGCTCCAGTTCAATGTTATGAAATTATTTCCCGGCATACTTCCAATATAGCAACTGATTTTCAAGTAATTCAAATAACAGAAAATTTTGACCAAATTTGAAAGACAGAGAAATGAATTGAAAGTTAGTTTTCAGATTTTAATAAGTATAAAAGGTAATGTTCAGTGTGCAGCTCAATAAACAAACATAACGCCCAGTCCTTAGATTTTGAATCGGGAGAAATGGGCGCTGTATCATCAGGAGATACAGTTTGCGATTTGATCGAAAGACAAAAGCTAAAGAATCCTGATCTGGTCGTTATTATCGATGGCAACACAGAAATAAATTTCACTCGCCTGATGAAACGGGTTGATGGGATTGCCGCTGAGCTGGTAAATCGAGGGGTTGAGCCTGGTTCCTTGGTTGGAGTCTGTATGAGTCGATCCTGGGAGCTGGTCGCGGCTCTACTTGGCGTAATGCGCGCAGGTTGTGCTTATGTCCCACTGGACCCGACTTATCCGCTAGAGCGGGTGCGATATATGCTCGAGCACTCCAGAGCTGCCGCAGCAATTGTCGACTGTGACGATAACGCAAACTTGTGCCTTGGCGTGAAAGAACTGTTATGGGTCGATGAGTTGCGAGAGCAGGCACCGGAGTTTCTACTGGAACATACCAGGCCGCAAACGAGTGATTTAGCCTATGTAATCTACACATCCGGCTCTACTGGAAGCCCGAAAGGGGTTGCTATCGAACACCGAAGCCTTATCGCTCTCAGTAAGTCTATGAGTGAGCTGTTGAGCGATGGAGAGCTAGGAGGCGTTTTGGCTTCGACCTCAGTTTGCTTTGACCCCTCGGTGATGGAAATTATCGGGACTCTCTCTCTGGGCGGCCGAGTTATATTGTCGAAGAATATTTTGGAGCTGCCAAAACTTCCTTTTCGAGAGCAAGTGCGAACTTGTATCACCGTTCCATCTGCGGTTCAGGCTTTACTTTCGATAGACAAATTGCCTCAGGGAGTGCGTTGCCTGATTTTTGGGGGTGAAGTACTTAAGCAATCCCTGGTCGAGCAAATATATGCGGGGGCTGAACAATTGCGGATAGTTAATGTTTATGGCCCCACAGAGGACACGGTTTACTCAACTTATACAGAAGTTAGCCCCGATAGCGACCAGATTACGATTGGAAGGGCGGTTTCAAGTTCACGCGCATATATTTTGGATGAGAGATTACAGCCAGTTGCTCCCGGCGGGGAGGGTGAGTTGTATTTGTCTGGTGACAAGCTAGCTCGGGGCTATTTAAATGATGAGCATCTGACCGAGGAACGTTTTATACAGCCTGCCTCCAACCCCCGAATTTCCGATCAGCGCTTGTATAAAACGGGAGACCTGTGCCGATGGACAGCAAATGGAGAAATAGAATACTTGAGGCGCGCCGATTGCCAGGTGAAGATTAGGGGCTATCGTATTGAACTTGAAGAAATAGAATCGGCAATTGAGTCTATACCGGGCGTTGATGCTGCCGCTACTACCGTTATAGATGGCGGGGCCGGGCAGAAGATTCTGGTGGCCTATATTGTTGCTAGCGAAAAGACAATCACCGAGGTAGCAGTAAAAGAGTTTCTTGAACAGCGCCTTCCTAAATATATGGTCCCCCAGTTTGTCAAGCATCTGCAAGAGTTACCCCTGCTACCCAACAATAAGCTGGATCGCAAACGATTAGCCCTCCTTGAAGCGGAGCTTGTCGTCCCAACTGAGAGCAGTTTGGCTGCAAACGATGATATTAATCGAAGCAGTGGAATGGGCGAGCACTTCGCAGGTTTATCAGTAGACAGCGAGGCAATTTTTACTTCGATTATCCGCGGTGAGATGGCTTCCATCATGAACCACCCAGATCCGGAGGTTGTGCTCCCAGAGATAGCATTCGACAAGCAGGGCCTGGATTCGCTGACAACATTAGAATTGGCCAGCCGGTTGAGTCATTGCATTGGACACCCCCTATCTGCGCAAACAATCTTCGATTATCCCACGCCGAAGCTATTGGCTGGCTATATGCTTGATTTGACGGAAGGTAGGATCAGTAGTGAGTCAGCTAATGAGGTTGCTAAATCTGAAATTGATGCGCTGGCTAATTTCCAGTCCCAGCTCCAGTTGAGCCACCCAACTTTCCAGGCTGCAAAGGCATCATCCTGGTCTGCATCTGACAAAAGTAAGTTGGTGCAGGCGGTGATAGCCATGGCAAACAATCAGAAGAGGAATCCTTACAGTAAAGTTTTACGTACAGGTAGTGGGACGCACGGCACTGTTACCGATGTTTATAACGATGATACCCAGGATGCAATTATTTGGACGACCAATCTCTACCTTGGCCTGAATAGAGATCAAGAAGTTATCGAACAGGCTTCATCCGCTGTACAGCTTTTCGGAACAGGAATGGGCACTTCAGCGGCGGCATCGGGCCTGACGGATCTTCACCTCCAGTTTGAAACGGAGTTTGCTGATTTGGTAGGCAAGTCTGGAGCCTGCTTGTTTCCAACGGGTTATACGGCCAATGTCGGGGTGGTGGCAGGAATATTAGGTAAAGATGATGTTGTGGTTATAGACCAACTTTGCCATGCCTCAATTGTTGACGGTGCCCGTCTTAGTGGTGCCAAAATTAGAACTTTCCAACACAATAATGCCTCTGATCTGGAGTCAGTGCTGGAATCTGAAGCATCTCCCTACCGAACAACGCTAGTGGTTCTCGAGGGCGTTTACAGTATGGGGGAAGGTGCTGCACCGGTAGCTGAAATCGTGCGTGCAGCCAAGAAATACAATGCCTTGACCTTAGTTGATGAGGCACACTCATTCGGTTTTTATGGTGAGCGTGGTGCCGGTATCTGTGCGGCTCAAGGTATTACTGATCAAGTTGACTTTATTATGACAACACTCAGTAAGTCGCTCGGTAGCCTTGGGGGGGTGGTTGCTGCGAGTAAGGAGTACGTTGACTTGCTGAGGTCCTCAGCAAGGGCATATATCTTTCAGGCTTCTATCAGTCCTGCAGATATTGCAGCCGCATTGACTGCCTTGCGTCGGATTAAATCTGACGATGGGCTGCGTGATCGATTGTGGGATACGACCCGCTATATGCGCCGGAAATTTGAGCTGGCCGGATACGACTTGGGAACAGGTGATGGGCCTATTATCACGCCCCATTTTAAGGATAAAGATAAACTATATGGGATAGTCCAAGCGCTTTATCAGCGCGGTATTCAAACCTCGGCTGTCACATACCCGATAGTCGAGAGCGGCCGTGGCCGCCTGAGGTTGATCTGCTCGGCAGCTCACACCAGGGAGGATGTTGATAGGACCGTAGAAGCTCTTATTGAGGCTGAAAAAGAGGTTGATGCTCAATCCCAGGGAGCGAAAGAGGAAGCTATGGATTTGGGGCAAGCCCTCGCTGAAATTGGTGAGTGGGCAAATACCTTTTCTAACTTCCTGCAGGAATATATCAATCGACTATCCAGCCCTGTGCCCAACTTGTGCTTGTCTGTGAGTGTTACTGAACAGTTTGAGCCGGTGAGAATTTTAATTGATGGCGGCAAAGTAACCTTGAGTGACCTCTCAGCCAACGACGTTCCTTTTTGCTCAGTAACGCTAAGAAACCAGAGGTCTGTCACGGCCTTGCGGCTTCACGATGTTCAGTCGCTGCTTGATGATATTTGTACAGGTAGCTGCACCTTAAGCGGTCAGGTTGAGCCATTTATATGGTGGATCGCCCGTATTCTAGATTTAAGTGTGGAGGTAAATAACCCTGTAGACTGTGGATTAGCTAGAGAGCAGGCGATTCATTAACTAATGAGGGGCGAGGTATAAAGTGATGGGCCTTTCAGCTTATCCTGAAGGGCCCATGTCTGGTATTACTGGCAGAGCAAGTCAGTTACTTATTTACCCCGTATTTCACTTTGCTACGCCAGGGAGCTTGCGCCAGCTCCACCGGATTAAAACAAATACTAATATCGATGCAGCTGCTGTAATGTAAAACGGTAAGCGGATATCAACTTCCATTGCCATGCCCCCCGCGAGCGAAATCAAGCTTGCTACCAGCGTGAAGCCCGCAGTAGCTATTCCCATTACCCAACCCTGTTCCGTTTCATCGACACTATTGGCGAATATATTCAAGAGGGCGGGGTAAGCGAGGCCAAAGCAAAGGTACGCGAAGAACACACTGAGATAACATAGCCAAATATGGCTGCTGAATACGAAGACTAACGCGCTCGCTCCCATCACTAAGGCGGAAACTGTAACTACCAGGGGTTTAGTCCAGCGGGACAAAACAGGCTTGACCATAAAGAGGCTGGAAATTGCCACCGCAATACCCATAGTCAGCATGGCCATACTGGTTATTAGCAGGCCGGCTTGGAATCTACTGCTTAAATAGTTTGTGATAAATATATAAAAGCTGAGATGCACCAGCATGAAACAGAGATAGGCAGGGCAAAGTCGGACGACCCGAGGGCGGTCCTTCAGATGTATAAACTGAGTAAATAGATCCAGAAAACGAAGCCTAAGCTGCATCGGGGCTTGGCGCGTATCGTGATAAAAGGTCAGGATCAAAAACAAAGTAATAGCGACAAGTACCAGTGCAAAGTAGAAGGGCAGTTGGATACTGGCTATGTTCCCCAATAGCTCCCTGTCTGCCAGGACTCCTGCCATAATCGGTCCAGCTACAGCCCCAGCACTCATTCCTGCTACCAATAACCCTAGGTTCTTGGAGGCCTCCAGCTCACTTTGGCTGGCATCAATCATTGCTGCTTGAGCAATAGGTTGGTTTCCCGCAGTAAAGCCGCTGATCACTCGTCCGAGAATAAGAAGCCAAAGACTATTGCTTAGCAAAGAGAGAACAGTGATAGCGTATCCGGCCATAGCTCCCACCAAACACAGCACCATGGCAGTTTTGCGTCCAATGCTGTCAGATAGTTTGGCGATATATACGGACCCAACAAACCACGCCAGAAAGAAGCTACCGATCACAACTCCATAGTACAAGTGCCGAGTTGATTGTGGCGTGTCAGTAGGTAAAAACTGGAATTTTGTCGACATAACCAGCTCATTGATGATCGGGAATAGCAATCCCTGACCCATCAGATCTACAAAAACTACTGCCAAAAGGGCTAAACGGCACATGACAGACATAACCACTTCTTCCCCCAGCTTCAGCTTTGCTGCTTAAAGCAAGATAGCAGGTGGTGAATAGGTGACAGAGACATAATTGAATAGCGTATGTTAGGTAAGAGCGATCGAGCGAATGGGTTGGAGCTGTAGAACCTCTTTAGTACACGGTCTTCTGTCCGAGAGCAGAGGCAGTTATGGCAGTGGAGACTTGCTATATATCAGAATTCATGAGTAGCTTAACCTATTTGCAGGCGAACACTGATAACTTGTTAATTTATTGGTAGCTCCCAAAGAAATAGATAGCAGTGAAGGTATAGAGAAAAAGGAGCTGCATTTTATTTCTATCTGTGCGTATGTATCATTTGGATTAGCTCAGGCCAAATCTGATATACCCTCTTGAAAAGGAGGGGGTTACCGGTTTTGATGAAGGTGCCTAAAAGTAACACCAAGGATAAACCCATGTCCCATACTTATGACCTCATCATCAAATACCGGAACGGATTACTAAACTTAGTAGAAGAACTCGGCAATATACCCTAATCTTGAAAAATGCTGGGTGTATCGAGAGACACTTTTTATCGGTATAAGGAAGCCGTTTCAAGTGGAGGCGTGGACGCCCTTCTTGAGAAGAGCTGGCGTGTACTCAACCACATGAATCGTATTGAAGAGGCAGTGTTAACTTATATCCTCTAAGAGCCTGCCCATGGGCAGGTTCGAGTTTCTAATGAACTGCGTAAACGCGGTGTACTTATACTCTATTAGCACTCTTTTAGATTTAAGAGACTGTAGTTACTTAATACTCTTTTTATCATTGGTAATACTAAAGAATTGGTCAGTAGGCCTTATGCAAATATCGAGTTATTTACTACTGATATCGATACTGACATTGATCTCTTGAGGTTCCATAAGATAAGCTATCTCCACATTGCTATTCTGGCTCGAGGCACACATAACAGTTCGAGTTCTGTCTTAAGAGTCTCTGTCACATGCTTATTTGTTATGGCCTTGTTGATCCGGTAATTAGACGAACTGTGGCAACAAAGTATGCAGAGGCCGCCGAAGGCGGGTCTCGATTTATCCGTTGCTGAAAGGGATTTTCAATATCAGAATTGGGCAAGAACAATCTTATTAGCCAATGTAGTGCGGTAGATTGAAGTGACAGGCCCTCACAATTCATAACAAGGAATAATAATGACAAAGGTAGTTTTTCTAGTTTTTAGTTTCTCAGTGGCGCTTTTTGCGAGAGCATCTGAAAATCAACCTCTATGGCTGCAATACTCAGACCAGCTGGTGTTGAAATATCACCTTTCGAGCATGAAGCATTTTCCTTCAGTCGATGATCTGGTAGTTGACCTGAAGAATTCAAGTCCAGAATTTCAAACCTTAGTTGATGGTTATAAGCGAGAAAGGGATGCTTTCAAGAAAAAGGAGCTGTCAAATGCAATTGCAGAAAAATTGTACAGTACAGCTTTACCTGAAAGTAATGGAAAAATTGCCTACTTCAGCAGAATTTATTTAAGTGAATATAACTTTGAAAAAGAGGGATTCGATCTTTGTTTCAATAAAAATTGCGATCCTAGGCCAGCTAAAGTCTCAGAAAAATTCGGGGCAAGAAAATACGAGCTGTTAGTTTCAAATGTAGGAACAAAAATTTTTATTTCACCAGAAGAGGAGGTCGCAAAAAAAATGGAGGCATTGGCGGCTAAAGGAACGGGGTGGAACTATAGGTTATTGCCGGCTGTTATTGTTGTTGAGCCAAATGGTACTAATGATAGTAAAAAGTGGTCTGATGGGACTTCATATAAAGTCCTTGAAACAAACCTTACAGGTATATATATACTAAATGATGAAAACTTTAATCGAAAGATACTACCAGAAGATAGTGAAATCGCCACTTATCTAGAATATAGGAAATAACCTAAACAGTTTGTCAATAGCCCATGTTTTGTTATATAGCGCTTTGCTACGAAGACGTGCATGTTGCGAGGCGTTAGCGGGGTTTGTGAGCATATGGATAAGCTAGGGAGTACCAATTCCCAGATCGTGGGTTTACTTGATTCTGTAAGCTACAATTCAGAGATGCCATGATTGGATTTTTTGTTAATTCAGGACTGGAAGATTGGTAGTCCAGAAATTGACCATTTTTCAAAAATTTTTTTGGATTCTGCCAAGATGTTATTGATATTGAAGGCCAGCAGGTGTAATCAAATTTGCAGGCTTAGCTCTAAAGTTATCAAAAGCTTATACTGTTATGCTCTCAATTTAACAATTGCAGCAAATAGCTCAAATTAAATGCAGGTTAGTATTTGGAGTGATGTCGTATAGCTTACATGGCGGAAGGAAACAGAATCCCCCGTATGTGATGCTCTCTATCTCGGATATATTTCTCTCTAGAAGCAGCTGCCATTACGGTTCACCGGGGCGATACATGCAAGTGCATAGGATTCTCTACGGTTCAATTTTCCTAATTAAGGATGTTCGCTCATAAATGTATAGGCCTATATACTCTCGACTCCTTTGGGACTCAACAATAGGTTTCGTCTTCGTCGATACCCAGAAACACTGTTAACAAGTTCATTTCGTTGTTTGACGGTCTTTTTGTATTGTGTTAATCGTCAAGCGCCATATTCTTACAGTTAGATATCTGCTGATATTCTCAGTTTTTGTGGCTTTCTCGGCCGTATTTATTAGAGTTATGACATTTACCCAAATGGGCCATATAAATTAAATCCAATTTATCAGGGGTGGTTAGGAGTCTTCCGGGCTTAGTGGAACTCTCTATCTGAGATGGTATGCCAGGAGCAATAGGTTCCCCTACTTTGGTTGCAAGTTTTACACGCTGCAGTCCCTAAAATATTTATTTATCAATGTTGAGTGAAGATGGTTTAGTTTAAATGCAAGGTGATTGAATGAAGCTGTTTAAGATGAGAAGAAGCTAGCTAATCTAAAAAAGTCATCTCAAGTAATAAAATTAGATAAAAACCAAAGCCTATGGCGCTTAATCTTTGTGAAGCGTAGATGGAAATTAACTTTAAATATATGTACATGCCGATATTGGTTTTTCAGGTATCAGGGAGAGTAAGTGAATATGATGTATTGCGGTTTTAGTGTCTAGTTTAATGTAACCTGATGAATAATTATGCTAATCTTTGTTTTTACTTTTGCGGCCAAAATTAGACTGAAATCTATATTTAAGGTCAAGTTACTTAGTTTGTCGGGTTTCCTGCGTATGTCTATGTTTCAAAAACTCAAAGCGTCAATAGGTATTGGTGCAGCTAAAGTTGATACAGTTCTACAAAACTCTGAGCAAGTTCAGGGTGGAATCATTGAAGGGGCTATCCATATCATTGGTGGTGATATCGACCAGCAGGTGGATGCTATAAGTTTAAAGCTCTGCACCGAGATCAAGGTGGAGACCGATGAAGGGGTAAGCCATGAGCGTTTTGTACTGAATGAATTACAGGTACAGGACCCTTTCACTATTGGCGCTGGAGAGAGCCGGGAAGTTCCTTTTCAGTTGGCGTTGCATGAAGAGACGCCAGTTACTGTTTTAAACACCCGTAAAAATAAAAGCTATGTATGGCTGGAAACCTCCCTGGATATTGATTTTGCGCTGGATCCGAAAGACAGGGATCCCTTGCGGATAAGACCTTTACCTGTTGTAGAGAAGGTACTTTCCATGATCGAGGAAAGTGGCTATAAAATGGTAAAAGCGGATGTTGAAAAGGGGCATTTGCGTGGAAGCAATTTTGTCTCCCGGTCTGGTTGCTACCAGGAGATAGAGTTTAAGAGTAGTGGCTTGTTGACTTCAAAAGAGATTGAACTCTCCTTTATCGTTGAAGGTGAGCAGGTGCACTGTTTGGCAGAAGTTGATCGAAGATTTGGCCTGCGGGGCGATGAATATCATTCGTTTTCATTAGCGCATGATGCGAGTGATAATGAGGTTGTCGCAGCGGTTAAGTCCATTTTGTCTCTATAGTTGAGCTGATCCATAGAGTCTGGTGGCACTGAGCTGCCGGGCCCTTAGGGGCAAAAGTGTTCAAGTAAAATAGTATACTCTTAGTATCAACTGCCGCCAGGTTCCTTAGTGATTCAGGAGGGTTTCTTAATGAGATTGGGGGGGAGCATAACAGGCAGAATCAATATCATAAGCTTCTGGCCCCGAATTTAAGGGTTAGGTTTCCATAAACCACTTCGGGGGAATCCATGAGCCTTCAAAATATGTATTTCCCCATTTGGCGATTGCCTGAAGAATCGGTAAGACATCCTTGCCTTTCTGTGTTAGCAGGTACTTATATCGCTTAGGCTTTGATTGATATTGTTCCCTCACCAACATTCCCTCTGCTTCTAGCATTTTTAATCTTTCTGCTAGTCTATTGGTTGGTATTTTCTCTGGTGAGTCAGCTAGCTCGCTATAGGTCTCTTTACCACACAGTAAGTCTCTTAGAATAACTAATGTCCATTTATCGCCGAATACGTCCAGTCCGTTCACGATAGGGCATCTCGAACGCATAAATTGATTATCAGGACTCATGCTCACACTCTTACTGCCAGAAAATGAAATACTAGCCTAGTTACTTGCGAAGTTGAAGTTATTGATTTAGGCTAAGGTTACTTCAACTTCGTAAGTAACAGGGAAAATTTATGTCTAAAATATCTGGAGAATGCCTGTGCGGTTATATTAGTTATTCTTGCTCTGAAGAGCCGGTAATGGCGGGTCATTGCCAATGTACAGATTGTCAGAAAATTAGTGGGGCTGGACACATCGCTAACATTGCTATTCCTCGCGGAAGCTTAGCCATTAGCGGCGATCTTGCATTTCATGAGAAGCAGACAGATAGCGGCAATTCAGTAAGGAGAGGTTTTTGCCCTCGCTGCGGTTCGCATATTTATGCGGAAAATAGCGGTATGCCGCAGTTTGAATTTATCCGCGCAGGAAGTCTTCATGACCTGGAGCAATTCAACCCGACAATGGTGGTATATGCTGGTAGTGGTGCATCTTGGGACTATATGGACCCGAAATTACAAAAATTTGAAAAAATGCCAGAAATGTGACCTTAACAATCAAAAGTAGGGGATGCAGCGCACAGCTGTTATTGGGTTAAGAGAACTTCTGAAAATCACATTTCGCTCAATTTATCTCCCTGCAATCCCCATGACTCGCTACTTACGGGCACAAAAAGGTAACTCATAAGAGTGCCCTTGGGAGCAGTGGTTTGTTGACTTCTAAAGAGATTGAACCCTCATTTACCCTTGATGGTGAGCAGGTGCATTGTTTGGCAGAATTATTCGTAGATTTGATTTGCGCGGCGATAAGTATTATTCGTTTTCGCTAGCGCATGATGCGAGTGATAATGAGACTGCCCCATCGGTTCAGTCCATTTTGTCGCGATAGTTGGCCTGCCTCTAAGAACCCAGCGGCCTCTAGGCTGCAAGGCTCTTGGGTTTTGGCTTTTACAGAGTGTCTATTAGGCCTTGAGGGATTCCTCCCAGTTATTAGCCCATTCCCTCAGCGGATCAAGGGTTTCCATTAACGAAACTCCCAGATCTGTCAGTTGATATCCATTCGTACACTTATTAATCAATTTAGCTTCGCTCAACTGCTTGATTCTTGTATTTAGTACCGAAGGGGACATGGCATCACACTGGGCTTGGAGCTCCCTGAAGCTCCGGGGTGTGTTCCTCAGTTCCCACAGTATTCTCATATTCCATTTTCGCCCGAGCAGATCGAATACAGCCATAATGGCTATGCCGCTAGTCGAGCCTCTGACAGTTTTTTTCGGTAGAGGAGTTGTCATGGTTCTTTCGCTTCTAAATTAGTAGCGTTACAGTTGCTACGAAATCAGTAGCAATCTTATAGTGTTTTTAGAGAAGAGGGAATGGGTATGTTTTTAGTGGATATGCATTTTAAGGATATGAAAAAGCTAACCCCAGAACTGACTGCGGAGCATAGGGTTTATCTGGAAGGAGAGTATAAGTCTGGAAGTTTGCTCTTTGGAGGAAGGAAAAATCCCAGGACTGGAGGGGTTATTGTTTCTCGCCACAACAGTGAAGAAGCATTGCGGAGAGTGCTTGATGAGGACCCTTTTATAAAAAGTGGAGTTGCAGTTTATTCGCTAACCGAATTTGAGCCTGTTATGGCCTCTGAACAGTTTTTACACCTTCTAAAGATGAGTTCGCATTAACAGTCTTAAGAGTGAGCGCAAAGACGGAGTGCCATCTCATTAATCCCTAAATGTTTTGAGGGGAGTTTGGTATGTGGCTTTGAGGGGGATACCATAGCCTGGAAGGCAGATGAAGCTCTTCAGGCCACATGTAACTTGATTAATCTTAAGTATCGTCTAGTTAGCACTATTGCCTGAAGAAAGGTACTTGATGGCACCATTAAATTAAATGATGCCCGATCATCAATCTCCGATGGTTTCCATTTAAACTACTGCTTGGGGATTATCCTCTATCGCCAAGGTGGAAAGATTTGCTATCTATTAGATTGGTGGAGGCTATTTCTGCAAGCTTAAAGTGGTGTAAAGAGTTGATATATAGCCCCTAAGGAGGGGGGAGACGTTATGTTTTTAGTGAACTTGAATTTCCCGGATCTTAAAAAACTGACCCCAGAGTTAATGGCGGAGCATGTGAGCTACCTGGAGGGGCACTATAAATCGGGAGACCTGCTTTTTGGGGGAGCGAAAGAGCCTAGAACTGGCGCGATAATTATTTCACGTCACCCCTCTGAGGAGGTGCTGAGAAAGGTTCTGGAAGAAGACCCTTTTACAAAACATGGGGCGTCGACTTTTACGATCACTGAGTTTGTACCCGTTATGGCTTCAGAGGAATTTTCCAGCCTCTTGAAAGAACCCTAGACCGGGTTCCTTCGAGGCTTGTGTTACTTCTTACTCAGACAATCTTCGGCCGTGTTATTCGCTAAGGTCTGCGGTGATCACCGAATCAGAGAAGCTCTGATAAGCGGCTTCAAAAGTCTGCGACATGGCATCCGGGAAGAGGTGAAAATCCCCATTTTTTAACGCGCCAACAATTTCTTCAGCCACTGCGCTGGGGGATTCCCCGTCCTCCAGTCCAGCCTGTTTGGCCATATCGGTTTTGATGGGGCCGGGGTGAACACTCAAAACTTGTACGCCTCGCTCCTGAAGCGTTTCTCGAAGTGCCTGGGTAATTGCATAGCTGGCGGCTTTGGATGCGGAATAGGTGCTAACGTGTGGGAAGGTACGCAAAGATACTACCGAATTCATTTGTACTAGGGCGCCTTTGCTCTTTTCCAAATGGGGGGTGAATGCCTTGGCTACACGGACAAGCCCAAAGGTATTCACCTCCAGTTCCTGCTTAAGTGAGTCCTCCACATGGTCGCTAAGCGGGTCTGCGGGCGCAAGTACCCCGGCATTGTTCACCAGAATATCCAATTCCTGAATCGCCTTTGCCGCCGCCCCTACACTTTGGGCTTTTGCCACATCGAGTTCCAATGTGATTACTCTGTCGCCATATTTTTCTGTCAGTTCTGTCGTTGTCTCCGGGTTGCGAACGGCCAGATAGACTTTTTTTGCGCCACCGTCGAGAAAGCGCTCGACAATTGCCTTGCCAATTCCGCGGTTTGCTCCAGTGACAAGGGCAGTTTTTCCTTCGATTGAAATGCTCAATTCTGTTCTCCTGTGAAGGGTTGATCAATATTGTACCGATCGGTAGGGTTTGAGCTAAGTCTTACCGATCGGTACAATATTGTCAAAACAATTTTTGGGAGATTGCCAATGGCGGGACGCAAGCCGGAGTTTGATAAGGCGCATGCGTTGGAATCAGCAACGAAAGTCTTTTGGAAAAAGGGCTATGTGGGTGCCTCAATGGCGGACCTGACCAAGGCTATGGGGATTAACAAGCCAAGTCTGTATTCTTCCTTTGGCAATAAAGAGAAACTGTTTGTTCTTTCATTGGGGCAATACCTGGATAGATATGCCAAAGATCGTATGCAGTTCCTGACGGAAGAGGGAGTGCCGTTGCGGCAGCGATTGCATAGTTATTTGCTGGCTACCGTTAAAGGACAGGCCGGGGAGGGAACCCCGAGGGGTTGTTATCTGGCGTTTGGATTATCGGAAACTGCCGGTGATGCTTTGCCTTCTGATGCCATTGACGCTTTAAAAGCTGCTGACGCAGAAGCGGTAAAGCAACTGGTTGACTTGTTTCGTTTTGATAAAGAGTCCCAGGCTATAGGGCTGGATCGCCGTGCCGAGGAGTGCGCTATGTATCTGATTACCTTGTTGCATGGCACAGCATCGGTATTGCGATCCGGGCGAGAACTCAAGGAGGTGGAACCCTCTTTGGAGTTTGCGCTCAATGGATTGGGGTTGGAGGCGTGATAGAAGTGGAAATTTAGACCTCTGAGTATTCAGAGGTCTAAATTGAGCTTTAGAAGCGGCGACGGAACATGGGCAGCGGTTGGTCTACCCCTGTTTGGTAGCTATCGCCAAAATCGCTCATCGAGTCTTTAAGGCTAGCCAGAGGCTGCTCGCCTTCAAATGCGTAGGCATTGAAGCCGCAGCGTTGTAAATAGGTCAGCTGGTCTCGCATAAACCCGCCTACTGCGCGTAACTCTCCGGTAAAGCTGTAGCGCTCGCGCAGCATACGGCCGGCGGTAAAGCCCCGACCGTCGGCAAATGCTGGGAAGTGCACGGCAATTACCGGCAATTTGGCGGCTTTTTCCGCAATCTGCTCGGCACCTTCTTCACTGTCCAGCCAAACACCGACTTCGTCACTGCGGGATGACAGCGCATCGCGATGTGCCAGCCACTGTCGCAATGGCAGGATAATTTTGCCGGAGGGCAGGGTGCTTGGGTCCAACTCCTCTCCAGCTTCCAGTTGGGGTACCAGCTGCCATTCGTTGGTCTTTACTTCACCATCGATGATCAGTTCTGCGGGGTTGCCCGGCTGTGGGCCCAGTTTAGCTGGCTTTGGCATAAACTCTCTCCTTGAAGGGCTGAAGGCCGATGCGGTTGTAGGTGTCGATAAAGGGCTCTTCCGCTTGGCGTTGCTCGACATAGAGGTCGAGGATTTTGCTGATCACGTCTGGCACTTCAGCGCGGGAGAAACTGGGGCCCAATACTTTGGCCAGGCTGGCTTCGTTGGATGCACTGCCGCCCAGCTGAATCTGGTAGAACTCTTCGCCTTTTTTGTCGACGCCGAGGATGCCGATATGTCCCACGTGGTGGTGGCCACAGGCATTCATACAGCCAGAGATATTGAGGTTGAGGTCACCCAGGTCGTACAGGTAGTCCATATCGTCAAAGCGACGCTGGATGGCTTCGGCTACCGGGATGGACTTGGCGTTGGCAAGTGAGCAGTAGTCACCGCCGGGGCAGCAAATCATATCGGTCAGGGTGCCGATATTCGGTGTGGCGAAGCCGTGCTTGCGGGCCTGTTGCCAGAGTTCAAACAGTTTGTCCTGTTCGACGTCTGCGAGTACCACATTCTGGTCGTGAGTTACCCGAGCTTCACCAAAGCTAAAAGTATCGGCGAGATCGGCAATAGCCTCTAATTGGGCATCGGTTACATCACCTGGGGGTACACCAGTGGGTTTGGTGGACAACTTAATCGCGCGATAACCGGGTACCCGGTGCGGGTAGGTGTTGCGTTCAAGCCAGCGGGCAAAGGCTTTGTCGCTGTCAGCTTGTTGTTGCAGCGCAGCTTCAGCAACTGATCCGTCAAACTCGCGATATTCCGGGGCTGTGAAGAAGGATTTAGCCCAATCCAATGCTTCCTGGGTTAACTTTTCAGCGCCGTCTTTAATGTGTTGCCACTCTTCTTCCACGCGGCGGCCGAACTCTTCCGGGCCGAGGGCCTTGACCAGAATTTTAATGCGCGCTTTGTACTTGTTGTCGCGACGACCCAGCTGGTTGTAAACGCGGACAATCGCTTCAAGGTAAGAGAGCAGGTCTTCCTCCGGCAGGAAGTCGCGGATGGTCTCGGCAATAACCGGTGTGCGGCCCTGACCGCCACCTACCAAAACCTGGAAGCCAATTTCTTCATCGCGCTTGACGATCTGTACACCGATATCGTGTACACGGATGGCCGCGCGGTCCTGTTCTGAACCACTGACGGCGATCTTGAACTTGCGCGGCAAGAAAGCGAATTCCGGGTGGAATGTAGACCATTGGCGAATCAGCTCGCAGTAGGGGCGCGGGTCCGCAATCTCGTCGAGCGCAATGCCGGCGTAGGGGTCCGAGGTGGTATTTCGGATACAGTTGCCGCTGGTTTGTACCGCGTGCATTTCCACTTCCGCCAGCTCATCGAGAATAGCGGGTACATCTTCCAGCTGCGGCCAGTTGTACTGGAGGTTCTGGCGCGTAGTGAAGTGGGCGTAGCCTTTATCGTAGTCGCGGCTTACGCGGGCGAGACGGCGTAACTGGGCACTGTTGAGCAGGCCGTAGGGAACGGCAATACGCAACATGGGGGCCAGTCGCTGAATATAGAGGCCATTTTGCAGGCGCAGCGGCAGGAATTGCTCCTCGCTCAACTCGCCGGCAAGGTAACGTTCCGTTTGGCCGCGGAACTGGGCTACGCGATCGTTGATGATGGCGCGGTCCCGGTCGTCGTATCGATAC
Organism: Microbulbifer maximicatervae (SeqCode); assembly: GCF_052467825.1. Classification (NCBI taxonomy): domain Bacteria; kingdom Pseudomonadati; phylum Pseudomonadota; class Gammaproteobacteria; order Cellvibrionales; family Microbulbiferaceae; genus Microbulbifer; species Microbulbifer maximicatervae (SeqCode). The sequence continues at coordinate 4,349,064 of NZ_CP174327.1, read as the reverse complement.
ATAACAGCTTGATTCCATTGCCTTTGTGCGCTGATGGTGGAGAAAGGGGCAGGCCCCGGACGATTCTCCGCTGGCGCATAACATACCAGCGCTCTTATGCAATAAATAACAATATTTTCCGCTATATCTGTAACCAATAGTTATAAGGGGTACTTTCTGTGGCGCGGGTTTGTGGTGTCGGGTGTTTAGAGGTGGCCACCTTTTGCTCAATTTAATTTTGATCACAGGTCTGTATGTTGACTATAGCGGCTTTGTTTTTCGGTGCTGTGAGTTGTGATCCCTTAGTTTGTCTTGGCAACTGTTGAGATGTACTCGTAGCGATGAGTTGACTAAGGTTCTCATCTGAGAGCTTACTGATGGTGTTTATATACTAACAACTGGGGTCTCTGGCGTAGGCAAAAGTGATTTCTCTGAGCTGGGCATCACTTACATCGCAATTTTAGTTGCTTAGTCTTCATGCTCTTCGTGACTTGGCCCAAAACTTGTGGGCTTTGTGTCTTTCTTTGATAAGTCACATGAGTGACTATGAAGCCTACTTAACTCTTGATGGAAATAGGACCTGGCTAGAACCAGATGCCCGTTTCAATATTATGGAGAAGCGCCGTAATTAGGGGCTGAATTAACTGCTACCTCCGATGATGAGCCTCAATTAAAAAAGAATAGTTTTATTCAGATGATTAAGAACCACGCTGCTTTCGACAACGTAAGGTTGACTCTTTGCTAATTGCTGATGCTATGGTGCTTTACAAGCCTGTTGGGTCCTACATCGCTAAGCTAGATTTTTATTTGAGCAAATGGAAGCTTGTCAAAATATTTGCTGTTATTTTTGCTCTTTGTTGCCACTGTCCTCTTGCGAGAGAAAACGCCACTTGCCCATAGAAATTTATTACCTATTGAAATCCCTATTTCAATTATATGTCGCACTTTAACATTTCCTTTGGTCGTTTTAAGTGATTATGCCTGCCAGCACAAAAGTTTGTAATGCTCTACTCTCGCTACGAGTTATCATTGAAATTTAGATGAATCTTCTAGTTTTTAATTGATTCCCTCTCTTTAAGCGTAAAACTTCGCTGTCAAACCTGTGGGCAATTGATTTCCTGTGTATTAGGTGCTGTAATTTGATCTTTGTGTGAATATAAATGATAGTCATCTGAGGGTGTCAACTTTAAGTATATTTACCCATGGCTAGGGCTAATAGGTGCATATCCCATGTGCGCTTGAAAATATGAGCAGTATTTTTGCAAGGATTAAACTGTGGAAGAAGTGCTTACAATGGAGGCTGGTTTGCAGTGATTGGTTTCTTACTTCGGTCAAAATTAGGCGCTTAAGTGGTGCTGATGTGCTAGTTGCTTTCCGTGTTAGTTGTTTGCAAAGCTTGGTCTTGGAACGTTATATTAAAAAAGAGTTCTTAGGTGATCTCAATGTGTTTTTGGGTTTCAAAATTGAGAAAGGCGGTTGTCTCAAAAAATCGTCGTATAGATATTGTTATTGTGGTTGTTTGAATGATATATAAGAAAAAATTATTAATTTTGCTGTGTTTTCTTGTGCCGTCTATGGGGTTGGCTAGTGGAGATGGCGAGAAATTTAATAATGGATACGTGGTTAATAACCTGGCGGATGATTTTTACGATTTATACAATTCATCAGAAGGGATGGATGGTGAAGCTAGAGCATTTTTAATTGCTAAAGAACTGAGCGATCGATTTCCTGAGTACTATAAAGATGGTGGTGAGATAGAGGAGGGGGGTAAATACTCTCTTAAAAATAGAGTTTTTAGTGCAGTTTCAAATTTTCCAGACATCGAAAGGAAGTATCTTTCAAAGGAGAGATCCCTAAATATAAGTCTGGAGGATAACTTGAAATCTTTCTCCAATACCTTTTCAGATATGGCTATGGATGTTCCTATCTATATGCTTCATTCTTTTGGGGAATTTAATGGTACTTATCGCAAGCTGGATGGGCAGGGATATTTAATGTTCGGGCTGGATATGATGGCTGAGTATCATTCGTGGGAGGTGGATTCCTCCTTTTTTCATCATGAGTTGTTCCATGTTTACCATGAAAAATATTTTTCGGGTTGTGAGCAGTTATGGTGCGATATTTGGGCTGAAGGATTGGCTACTTATATTTCTCACGAGCTTAATCCAAGTGCTGATTATAATGAGCTAATGCTTAACATACCTGCAGGCATGGTGCCTGATATAAATGCCCGATTGCTGTTTGCATTGAATGATCTAAAAGTAAAGTTTCACTCTGAAGACCCTGCAATAAAATCTTCATTTAATAACTTCGCAGCTGATGATACAGGTTTGCCTGTTCGGAGGGGTTATTATTTTGGTTATATTTTGTCCAAAAGTCTGGCGAAAAAATACTCATATGTTGAGCTGGCTAGGATGAGTAATGGTCAGGTTGAGAGACTTTTACTGTCTGAGCTAAATAAGTTGATACAGGCCTACAGCTCTTAAATATTAGAAAATTACTATTGATCTGATGGTGCCGCTCCTCCACTGGCTGTTCTATCAGATCAACTTCAGTTTCATTATCTCTTAGTATTGCATAGTTACAGTACTTCTCACTATGTCGGACGTGAGTGCATTGCGATAAGATGTTGGCCAAGTGTAAAAGTCACTTTCTGTTATCGCGGTTTATGACGCAGGATAGGATGTAACCCTAGTTGAATTTATTCGTATGCTCGGGATCTGTGACAGCGGAGCAGTGGTGTATTGCAAAAAAGACTTGGTCGCTAACTCTACCGCCGTTTTAGAGCCAGTCTTGCAACTGCGGGCTCAATTTGCTCTACTTGAGTGGCCGTTTATGACGGCCCAACTACTTTAAATAACAATAAAGAACAATCGGAGAGATTCGATGAATGATGAAGTAGCTGTAGTTTCTGAAGACGATAATGTAGTGGATGCAATTGCTGCTGTAGCACTGGTCGCAATTTTCGTAGCCACCTGTATTTTTTGGGTGGCCACGCGCTAGCCCGCCGCTGGCCCGGAGTTGTGTAGTCCCGGGCATTAGCGATAGACATTTCGCTCGGCTTATTTGTGTAGCTGCTAGTTGATGAAAAGCACTTTGCGATCTTAGCCCATATTGCCGAGTACTATTTTCACAATAAGAGCCAATCCGATTACAAATACGGCGGTAAAAACAACGCCGGCAATAACGTACGTCATAATACTGCCGCCTTGAAAATCCCTTTCGCGGTTTTTATCACTCTGCACGCCAATTGCGGCGGCCAGGGTACTGACTACCACCTGGCCGAAATTGGGCTTTTTCGCTTTCTTATTATTATCTTCCACAGGCTCACTCCTCGAGGTTGGGACGTAGCCAGCGCTCCAATTCCGGTTCGCTGACCCCTTTTCGTTTAGCCAGGCTTTGCAGCTGATCCCTGCCGATCTTGCCCACATTGAAGTACTTTGCCTGGGGGTGGGCGAAGTACCAACCGCTCACCGCAGCTGCGGGCATCATGGCAAAGTGCTCGGTAAGGCTGACGCCTGCATTTTGCTCCGCTTGTAGCAATTTGAACAGGGTAGCTTTTTCCGAATGATCGGGGCAGGCGGGATAGCCCGGGGCTGGGCGGATGCCCTGGTAGGCTTCCTTGATCAGCTCCTCATTGCTCAGAGTTTCGTCTTCGGCATAGCCCCAATATTCTTTTCGCACCAAACGGTGCAGTGTTTCAGCAAAGGACTCTGCCATACGGTCTGCCAGGGCCTTTACCATAATGGCGTTGTAATCGTCGTGCTTGGCTTCGTAGGTGTCTGCTAACTCGTCTGCGCCGATGCCAGTGGTAACCGCGAAGCCGCCCACATAGTCTATTTGGCCGGACTCAAGCGGCGCGACGAAATCTGCCAGGGAGCGGCAAAGGCCATCACCACCGCGTTTCTGTACCTGCTGGCGCATATGGTGAAGGCGAGCCAGCTCCTCACTGCGGCTTTCATCCTTGTAGACGATGATATCGTCGCCGACGCTATTGGCTGGCCATAGGCCGAATACGGCCCGTGCGCGCAATAGCTTTTTATCGATAATCTCTTTCAACATGCGCTGGGCGTTGTCGTAGAGATCGGTTGCGGCTTCTCCCACAATTTCGTCTTCAAGGATTGCCGGGAATTTACCCGCCAAATCCCAGGAAATAAAGAAAGGCGTCCAGTCCATAGTGTCGAGCAGTTTCTCCAGAGGGAAATCGTCGATCACGGTGAGGCCCAGCTTGTTGGGTCGTGCTGGCTGGTAGTTTTTCCAATCAAATTCCGGAGCGGTATCCCGCGCTTCCTCGTAGGTTAAGCGGGTGTCATTGCGCTTGCGGTTGGCGGTGCGGGTGCGCACCTTTTCATACTCGGCCTGGATTTTTTCCACAAAGGCTGGGCGCAGCTCATTGGAAATCAGGCTGCTGGCCACGCCTACGGCGCGGGATGCATCGGCTACATACACCACCTGGTTGCGATGGAATTGGGGATCAATTTTTACGGCGGTATGGGCTTTGGAGGTGGTGGCTCCGCCGATCAATAATGGGATATCAAACCCCTGGCGCTCCATCTCGGCGGCTACGTGAACCATTTCATCCAGGGATGGGGTGATCAGGCCGGACAGGCCGATAATGTCACACTCCTTTTCCTTTGCTGTTTGCAGAATAGTTTCCGCTGGCACCATCACGCCGAGGTCGATCACTTCATAGTTGTTGCAGGCCAGCACCACGCCCACGATATTTTTGCCAATATCGTGCACATCCCCTTTAACAGTGGCCATCAGGATACGGCCGTTGGAGCGGCTGTCTTCGGTTTTTTCCGCTTCAATATAGGGTTGCAGGTAGGCTACCGCCTGTTTCATAACCCGGGCGGATTTCACTACCTGGGGCAAGAACATTTTCCCTTCGCCAAACAGGTCGCCAACGATATTCATACCGTCCATCAGTGGACCTTCGATCACATCCAGTGGGCGTGAGGAACTTGCGCGGGCCTCTTCAGTATCTTCCTCGATATAGTTGTTAATGCCTTTCACAAGGGAGTGTGCCAAGCGTTCCTTCACGGGCAATTTGCGCCAGCTCAGGTCCTCTTTGCGCGCGGCCCCACCGCCATCCCCTTGGTATTTGGGGGCAATGTCCAATAGGGCTTCAGTGGCATCCGGGCTGCGGTTGAGGATCACATCCTCAACTTTTTCCCGCAGCTCCTCTGGGAGTTCGTCGTAAACCGCCAGCTGTCCGGCGTTCACGATACCCATATTCAGGCCGGCTTTAATAGCGTGAAACAGGAATACTGAATGAATGGCTTCACGTACTGGATTGTTGCCCCGGAAAGAGAAGGAAACATTGGAGACGCCGCCACTGATCTGGGCACCGGGCAGGTTTGCGCGAATCCAGCGGCACGCCTCGATAAAGTCCACCGCGTAATTATTGTGTTCCTCAATACCGGTGGCGACAGCAAAAATATTCGGGTCGAAAATAATATCGGTGGGATCGAAGCCGACTTCATCGACCAGCACATCGTAGCTGCGCTTGCAGATCTCAATTTTGCGCTCGAAAGTATCCGCCTGGCCATCTTCATCAAAAGCCATTACCACTACAGCCGCACCGTAGCGCAGGCACAGTTGGGCCTTTTCGATAAACTCCTCTTTGCCTTCCTTGAGGCTGATGGAGTTCACAATGGGCTTGCCCTGGATGCATTGCAGGCCGGCCTCGATCACCTCCCACTTGGAGGAGTCCACCATAAATGGCACCTTGGCGATATCCGGTTCGGTAGCGGCAAGGTTGAGGAAGCGGCGCATAGCGGCGAGTGCATCCAGCATCGCCTCATCCATATTGAAGTCGATTACCTGCGCCCCATCCTCTACCTGGGCGGCAGCCACTTGCAGGGCGGTGTCGTAGTCCTCTTCAAGGATCAGGCGCTTAAATCGGGCGGAGCCAGTGACGTTGCAACGCTCGCCCACATTGACGAATAAGGCGTTTTCATCGGCGACAAATGGCTCCAGTCCGGACAGGCGCAGAGCAGGTTTTATTTCCGGCTGCTGTCGTGGGGGTATATCGGCCACTGCGTCGGCAATTGCACGAATATGATCGGGGGTGGTGCCACAACAGCCACCGAGGATATTAATAAATCCGCTGCGGGCAAATTCCGCTACGATTGCGGCGGTCTGCTCAGGGGTTTCGTCGTATTCGCCAAACTCATTGGGCAACCCCGCATTGGGGTGGGCGGAGACATTAGAGGTACAGGCGCCCGATAAGGCTTCCACATAAGGGCGCAATTCGGTGGCGCCCAGGGCACAGTTAAGCCCGACAGATATTGGCTTTGCGTGGGCAACGGAATAGTAAAAAGCTTCGGTCGTTTGGCCGGAAAGGGTGCGGCCGGAGGCATCGGTAATGGTGCCGGAAATCATAATTGGCAGTTCGAAACCCTGCTCCTCAAAGAGCTGCTGCATGGCATAGATAGCGGCCTTGGCATTGAGGGTGTCAAAAATGGTCTCGATTAAGATCAGGTCGCTGCCGCCTTCGACCAAAGCGCGGCCCGCTTCTACATAGTTTTCTACCAGTTCATCGAAAGTGACATTGCGTGCCCCTGGGTCATTGACGTCTGGTGAAATACTGGCGGTGCGGGAAGTGGGGCCGATGACCCCGGCTACCCAGCGCGGGCGCTCTGGGGTAGAGAGTGCATCTGCTGCACGGCGCGCGATCTCTGCGGAGGCCCGGTTGATCTCTACCACCAGGTGTTCCATATCGTAATCAGATTGGGACAGCTGGGTCGCGTTAAAAGTATTGGTTTCGATAATGTCCGCGCCCGCCTCAAGGTACTCCCGGTGAATCTTTTCGATTAGCTCCGGGCGGGTCAGGCTGAGCAGGTCGTTATTGCCTTTCAAATCGCGTGGGAAGTCGGCGAAGCGCTCACCCCGGTAATCGGCCTCTTCCAGCTTCTCCCTCTGGATCATCGTCCCCATAGCGCCATCCAGGATCAGGATACGCTGCGCAAGCGCGGCATTAATTTGCTCGAGACGTTGGTCGCGGGACTGCTGGGACATTTACCAATCCTTATGTTGTCGATCTTTTGCCGATGGTGGGAATGGCGCCAATCTTAGCACAGTCACGCCCACTCACTGGCTGCGACTTACGCCTTTTTGGTTGATCCACCACAATAACAGAGCAGTTTTGATTAAAGTTGAGCAATTTATAGATACTTCACAGCGCCTAATCACTATAAATCCCTAGACGACCGGTCTAGTTTTGCGTAGAGTGCTAGGCATGAAAAGCAGCTATGAAGATACTCGCCAACATTTGTTGGATACCGGTTATACCGTGATGGCCGTAAAAGGTTTCTCCGGTGTGGGTTTGAGTGAAATTCTCAAAACCGCCGGTGTGCCAAAGGGATCCTTTTATCACTACTTTAAGTCCAAGGAGCAATTTGGCGAGGCTCTGCTGGAAGATTATTTTCGCAGCTACCTGGAACAGATGGACGTTGGCTTTTCCTCCCGGGATCAATCTGCCGCCGATAATTTATTGGCCTATTTTGATGCTTGGCAGAAGAGTAGTGGGGAGCGTTACGATGCACACCGCTGCCTGGTGGTTAAGCTTAGCGCTGAGGTGGCAGACCTGTCTGAATCGATGCGGATTATCCTCAGAGATGGGACTGAGCATATTATTCAGAAGCTCCAGAATTGTATCGAGTTGGCAGGGGAAGACGGTTCTCTGCCTAGCACCCTCAATGCCCGTGCCACCGCAGCTTCCCTGTACCAGCTGTGGCTGGGAGCCAGCCTGTTGGCCAAGTTAAACCGCAACGATACGCCAATGGCAGAGGCGATGCTGGCGACCCAGGAGATACTGGGAAAACACTGAGTTTTTTACTGAGCCCGCGAGGGGAAAACCGTTGCGGGTATTTTTATGGCGCCATTCTAGACGACCGGTCTAATTTGGCGACTTTGACTTCCGTCTTATGAAGTTATGGAGAATAGAGAATGCAATCGAGCGATATAAACCGCCGCCTGGTATTGGCATCCCGCCCTGAAGGTGCCCCGACAACAGATAACTTCCGCCTGGAGCATGCCCCTGTGGTCAAGCCGGAGGTCGGCGAGGTGCTGTTGCGCACAGTATTCCTATCGCTCGATCCCTATATGAGAGGGCGAATGAGTGATGCGAAGTCCTACGCAGAGCCTGTTTCACTGGGAGAGACCATGGTTGGAGGGACGGTGAGCCGTGTGGTTGAGTCCCGATTGAATGGCTTCGAGGAGGGGGATTGGATACTCGGTTATAGCGGCTGGCAGGACTACGCCATTTCTGATGGTACCGGGTTGATTAATTTGGGTAAAAATCCGGATTACCCCTCCTTCTCCCTGGGAGTGCTGGGTATGCCGGGAATCACCGCCTACTTTGGTTTGCTAGAAATTGGGGAGCCAAAAGAAGGGGAGACTCTGGTAGTTGCAGCTGCTACCGGTCCTGTGGGGGCAACAGTTGGACAAATCGGCAAGTTGCAAGGGTGCCGGGTAATCGGTGTTGCTGGAGGTGAGGAAAAGTGTCGCTATGCGGTAGAGGAGTTGGGCTTCGACCTGTGCCTGGATCACCGCGCCGAAGATTTTGTCGATCAATTGGCTGCGGCTTGCCCTGACGGTATCGATATCTATTTTGAAAGTGTTGGTGGCAAGGTCTTTGATGCGGTGCAACCGCTATTAAATGATTTTGCGCGGATTCCTGTATGTGGGCTTATCTCTCAGTACAACGCAACCTCATTGCCGCAAGGCCCGGATCGGACCAGTTTGTTAATGCGGGATGTGCTGACCAAACGCTTGAAAATCCAAGGCTTTATTATTTTCGATTACTACGAACGTTTTCATGAAGCGGTACGTACATTAAGTCAGTGGGTTGCGGAAGGCAGTATTAAATATCTTGAGGATATGGTCGAAGGGTTGGAAGAAACACCCAATGCATTTATCGGGCTTCTGGAAGGAAAGAACTTCGGCAAGTTAGTTGTGCGCATAGGAAATGATGATTGAAGCAAAGCTGACAAAGTTTATAAGGACAGAAATATGAAAATACTGATGGTTTTGACTTCCCACGATGAACTGGGGAATACCGGCAAGAAAACGGGGTTTTGGCTGGAGGAGTTTGCCGCACCTTACTACATCTTCAAGGACGCCGGTGCTGAAGTGACCCTGGCCTCTCCAAAAGGCGGGCAGCCGCCTCTCGATCCCAAGAGTGATGAGCCAGATTTTCAGACGGAGGCGACTCATCGCTTTCAGGCTGACGCCGATGCTCAGCAGGTTCTGGCCAATACCCACAAATTGGCTGATATGAATGAGTCTGATTTTGATGCAGTCTTTTATCCCGGTGGCCATGGTCCCTTGTGGGATCTTGCGGAAGATCCGGTCTCAATTGCACTGATTGAGAACTTTTTTGCCGCAGACAAGCCGATCGGTGCTGTGTGCCATGCTCCGGGCATTTTCCGTCATACACGCCGCCAGGATGGCGCTTACCTGGTGTCGGGAAAAGGTGTGACCGGGTTTGCCAACTCGGAAGAGGCTGCGGTTGAACTGGTGGATGTCGTGCCTTTCCTGGTTGAGGATATGCTCAAGGGAAATGGTGGAAACTACTCCAAAAGTGGTGATTGGGCACCCTACGTAGTGGTAGACGGCAAACTGGTAACTGGTCAAAATCCGGCCTCTTCAGAGGAAACCGCCCAGACTCTTATGGGATTTATCCCCACCTAGGAGAGTGGTGAGGCTGGTCGGTCGAAAGGGTTCCAACTGACCGGTTTCCCTTGAGTCTTTCTGAGAGTAGAATACCCGACAAAGAAGCTTGGTTATTTGAGAGCCTATATGTCTGATTTGAATGTCACTATTACTGAACCCGCTCAGGAATACCTGAAAGAGCTGTTGGCCAAACAGGACTGTGAGGGAATTGCCATTCGCATGTTTGTTTCCAGTCCCGGCACGCCTAACGCCGAGACTTGTATCGCCTACTGCCGCCCGGGAGAGGAGGAAGAAGGTGATGTGATGTTGGAAATGAACGGTCTCAAAGCTTACTTCGAAGGGCGCAGCGTTCCCTATCTGGATGATGCTCGGGTCGATTACTCTTCGGACAAGATGGGCGGGCAGTTGACGATTCGCGCGCCCAACTCCCGTATGCCGAAAATTACTGACGACAGCCCTATCCAGGATCGTATTAACTATGTTTTGTACAACGAGGTTAATCCGGGCCTGGCAGCTCACGGTGGCCAGGTAAGCCTGGTAGAAGTGACCGAGGATATGTTTGCTGTGTTGAAGTTTGGTGGCGGCTGTCAGGGTTGTGGCATGGTTGATATGACCTTAAAGGAAGGCGTGGAAAAGACTCTCAAAGAGAAAATCCCCGAATTAGCAGGCGTGAAAGATATTACTGACCACACCGACAAGTCCCAGGCTTACTACTGAGTTCCTGAGACCATTCTGAGTCGGCCAAGTGGCTCAAAAGAAAAAGGCGAACCTTGTGTTCGCCTTTTTTATTGCAGTGAACCTCTCAGGTTAGATCCCGCGTAAGCCTCCCTACGAACTACTCCCACACTGTATATATTTGAAATATTCCTCGGTGCTTTTGAGGCGCTGGGGCAATGTAAAGTGCCGGTGCAGCGATCCAGTGATTGGTCATGCTTGTGATTGCTTGTGCGCCAACTCCAGGGAAGAACAATCTATGTTTGACCAAGTGGTGTTTGCCGGTGGCGGCGTGCGCTGTACCTGGCAGATCGGCTTTTGGGAGTCGGTTGCAAAGGAAATTGATCTGGCACCTCGGGTGGTCAGTGCAGTATCCGCTGGCTCCCTGGTTGCCAGCCTGGTTCTGATGGACAGGTCACTCGACGGGGTGGATTACTTCGTTTCGGCATTTAAGTCCAATGGGAAAAATATCCATTGGGGCAATATGTTTCGCAAGGACCCAGTATTCCCGCACTATACAATTTATCGGCGAGCATTAAGCGACTTATTTTCTGGAGGCTTTGATCAACTTAGGGAAGCCGCAGACCTACGTATAGGAGTCAGTACTTCGCCGAAATGGCTGCCTGGTCCAATCGCATTAATGATTGGAGCTGCGATTGATTACTCTGATACTTATATTTTCCCGAACCTTCACCCCACTACTGCACTTAAATTGGGCTTCCGCCAATCTTTTTATAAAGTTCGTCACTGTTCAGATCCGTCCCAGTTAGAGAAGCTGGTTATTACTTCATCCTGCACGCCACCTCTGACACCGCGTCTGAAGCAGGGCGGTGCAGAGGTATTGGATGGAGGGGTTGTAGATAGTGTGCCTATTGGTGGGCTGGATACTGGTGAAGGACGGGTGCTTATTTTGCTAACCCGACGTTTCCCGCAGCTGCCGGACCGTTTTACGGTACAAAAATTTAACCAGGAATGGACATATGTTCAGCCCTCTGGACATGTTCCACTTAACGTTTGGGATTTTGCCAGTCCGGAAGAGGTGAAAGATACTTTCCGTATGGGGATTGCAGATGGCCGTGCATTTTTAGCGGCACTGAGCGGCGAAGGGCGGTTAATTGAGAGTCCTCCCTGATGTGACTGGGGATATCTTGAATTACTGATTGGAAGGTTACGATCTTAAAGTTACTCATAGGTTTGCACTGAGTGTTGAGATAAAGACACCTTTAGTCTCAATGCCTAGTTGGTTTGAAAAGTGAAGCCTTTTTTATATCTATTTGTATCAAGGTGGTTGGCAGGTTTGCTGATTGTGATGCGTAATAGTTGGGAGAGAGCCATTAACTGTGATCTCGCTTTAACGCTTGGTGGCGATAGAGACAAAAACTCCTGCCTAAAATTAAAATCAAAAATACCCGTATCTATTTCGATAGCCTTTTTTAGAGGGTGTCGTCATGTTTGATCAAATGGTTTTTGGTGGCGGTGGAAGCCGTTGCACTTGGCAGCTTGGTTTTTTGTTATCCCTAAGTCGCGAATTACCGATCCGGCCGAAAGTTGTTTGTGCTGCATCCGGAGGCAGCATGGTAGCGGCACTCATGCTTACGGATCGCTGCCGTGAGGGTGTTAATTACTTTCACTCTGTTTGCAAAAAAAATGAAAGGAATTTCTACTGGAATAATTCATTCCGCAAAGAACCAATTTTTCCGCACTTTGAGATCTATCGCAAAGGGGTACATGAATTTTTTCACGATAGTCTTGAGCCTCTGCGTCAATCTGCCGACCTCAGAATTGCAGTGACTTATCCCCCGGAATGGTTGCCTGTGCCTCTCGCTCTAACGCTGGGGCTGGCAATTTTCTACTCTAACAAACACATCTTTCACGACTTGCATCCAAATACAGCGTTACATCTTGGGTTCCGCCAAATGTTTCACCCCGTGAGTAAATGCAAAGATGGGACAGATCTTGAGCAGCTTATTTTGAGTTCCTGCTGCGCCCCCCCCATATCCCCAAGGTTGTCGCTTGATGGTGCAGAGGTGCTGGATGGAGCTCTGGTAGGTAATGCTCCGGTCGCCGGATTGGATGCTAGCAAAGGGCGGGTTCTGATTTTGGATACAGGGAGCTTTCCACACCTACCGAACAGTTTCAGTGTGCAAAGGGGGGATCAGGTGTGGACTTATGTTCAGCCTTCCAGTCCGTTGCCCATCGGGATGTGGAATTTTGCTGACCCCAGTGCGATGAGGCACACCTTGAAAATTGGGGTTGCAGACGGTTATGCCTTTCTCGATGCGCTGGTGTCCGGTAAAGAACGCCTGGTGGAAATTTGAGTATTCAGTGAGTTCAGGATCAAGACGATCAGTTGCACAATGCTTGTGATTCGATTAGCTTATGCAATTAGTTGCATATTGTTGTCGTCATCAATATGTCATCATGAAGGCTGAAACTAATTGGTCAAAAGTGTCGGCGGTAACGCAAAGAGCGGCCTGAAACTGCACTTGAGAGGATGTAAAACACAGAATGGACTCAGGAAGTTCCAGCCGGAAGGCTGCTGCAGGGAAGCGCGATCATGTTTGACCAAGTTGTTTTTGCCGGTGGTGGTGGGCGATGTACCTGGCAGATTGGCTTTTGGGAGTCCATAGCCAACGAAATTAGTCTTTCCCCGAAGGTGGTTACTGCGGTTTCGGCAGGGGGCCTAATGTCGAGCCTGGTGCTGATGGGTAAGACGGAGGAGGCTCGAGAGCATTTTTGGACCGCATTCGAGACTAATGAAAAAAATGCTTATTGGGGAAACCTTTTTGGTAAAGAACCTGTGTTCCCCCAATATGGAATCTACCGCAATGCGATGTTAGAACTGTTTCGCGATGGACTGGAGACCCTTCAGCAGGGCGCAGAGTTGCGAATTGCGGTTGTTCACCCACCAAAAGGTCTATCTGGAGGTTTGGCTTTTGGAGTGGGGGCCATGGCCTACTATGCTGATAAGCATTTTTTACGCAGTCTTCACCCCAAGATCGCCCAGCGCTTAGGTTTTAAGCAGCAATTTTATCGAGCCCGGGATTGTTCCAGTATTGAGGAGTTGGTGGACCTGATTTTGTGCTCCTCCTGTACGCCGCCATTCACGCCAAGACTTAAGTTGCGGGGGCGAACAGCACTCGATGGTGGGGTGGTAGATAATATCCCGGTGGCAGGATTGGATGATGGAAAGGGAAGGGTGCTGGTGTTGTTGACCCGTCGTTACGACCAGTTCCCAGACATATTTACACAGCGCAAAGGCGATCAGGATTGGACTTATGTCCAGCCCTCGAAACCGCCATTCATCAGTGTTTGGGATTACACAAATCCTGAGCTAGCCCAAAAAACTTACGAGTTGGGGTGTGCTGATGGGAGAGAATTTTTACAAAAACAAGTGAGTGAAGAGGAAGTCTCCAATGAACAATTCCAATAATAAAATAGCGGAATCTATTGCCCTATGGCACGAGATGGTCGCTGCGCGAGATCTGAGTCGCTTACCAGCGATCGTTGCAGAAGATGCTGTTTTTCGTTCACCGGCATTTTTTAAGCCCTACCACAGCTCCGCTGCTGTGTGCCTGATTCTCAATACGGTGATGCAGGTTTTTGAGAGCTTTGAATACGACCGTGAATTTACTACCGAATCGGGACACGATCTGGCACTTGAATTCGCAGCCTCCATCGGTGATAAGAGTCTGAAGGGATTGGATATTATCCGCTTTAATGATGAAGGCAAGATTATTGAGTTTGAGGTGATGATACGCCCGCTCAACGCCCTGCAAAAATTGGCAGAGGAAATGTCCGGGCGGCTTTCCCAGTATGTGACTCAATATAAGGAAACTCAGCAGGCCTGATGCCTGCTGAGTTAAAGCGTTGGGGCCTAATGATTACTCATCGTCGGAATCGAAGTATTCAAATGCATCGATTCCATCCATATAGGCCCCATCGAATCCTGCATCAACGATCATATAAATATAAGAATCATCGTTGCCGAAGATAATTTTTTGCCAGCCCTCCTGCCAGTACTTCACGTAGTAATTACCTGGCTCGTCGGATATTTCCCCCAGTAGCCATTCGGGAGGGGTGTTGTACCAATACGATTTCCAGTAATAGCGATCGTCTTGTGCCTCGCCGACATTGACATAGGCCAGCACTAAGCGGCGCCCACCATTTTCTTTTTCCCTGAGCTGCTCAATTTGTTCTTCTGTGTAAGGTTGACCGTTAAAGAAGAAATCGATAATGAGTACGTCGTAATCGGTTTCACTCAGGGCATCAACAAAAGCTTGGGGTGTTGAAAAGTCAAGTGGGTCGGTGATATTAATAAAGTTACTGGCTTCTTCGAGGTCATCAATATCCCGGGAGTTGACGTTGAAGGGCTCATCTGGGTAAAGGGGGATACTGTCTAGATTTTCCTCGTCTGCGGCGAAAGAAATATACTCAGCCTCCTCGTTTTTCTCATATGACTCATCAATATCCCGCTCAATATTGGTGAAGTCCGTGATTAGGATTGTATCCCCTTCATCTTTCGCCAAGTCCAGGTAAGTTTGGAGGCGCTTGGTTTCTGACTCGCTGGTGGGCTCGTTGACAACACCATTTGCGCCAAAGAAGAGGGCCTCCTGTGCAATGCCGTCTGTAGCATCCAGGTAGGCTTCATCGACTGGACCAGTGGTAGTGGTTGTCGTAGTAATCAACTCAACCCCATTCTGGGGTACGATGAGAAAGTGACGGTTGATGCCCTTGGCGTAGGCGCTGATATCCTCTACCAGGTAACGCATTTCCTTATCGTACTTGATAGTTGACTGATTCAAATCATCGGGAAGATCATCGAGGCTACAGCCAAATATCAGTAATGGGCTGAGAGCTGCTAAGAGTATTCGGCGCAAAATACATCTCCATTGCTACGAGTTAGAGTTTGTTCTGGTTTTGGGGCGTCGCTGCGGGCCAAAATAATTCAGACTATCTCTATTGGCGCGAGTTCCTATCCCTTGCGGCAGCTTATGCTATCCGGTTGTTGCTGAATGTTAACTTAACCGCCGCCCAGAAAGTAATTTTGCTGCCTCAGAGGCAGTGAATCTAAAAAAAGAACTACCGTCCCATATCCATTCTCTTCTTCGTTTTAGTAGTAGCCTCAGCCGTCAGGGGATCATCGGGCCAATAGTGTTTCTGGTATTTGATACGCAGCTCCTTCTTTACCTCTTGGTAAGTATTGGCCCAGAAATTCACCAGGTCACGGGTAATTTGAACGGGGCGCCGTGCCGGAGAGAGCAAATGAATCATCAATGGATAGCGGTTTTTTAGAATTGTTGGAGTTTGTGCCAATCCAAATAGCTCCTGCAGGCGCACAGCCAAAACAGGTGGGGTTTCTCCGTAGTCGATTCTTATCCGGGAGCCACTGGGAACCAGGTAGTGACTGGGGGCCAAGTCATCGAGTTTTTGTTGCAGGTCCCACTCAAGCTGTCCGCGCAAGATGCTTTGCAAGTCAAGCTGCCCTAGCTGCTCAAGTTTGCTGAACCCCTGCAAATGAGGTAACAGCCAATCCTCCATGGTCTCCAATAGAGCCTCATCACTCCAGTTTGGTACTCGAGTGTCGCCAAGAAAATCCCCGCACTCTTCACTTTGGCGCAAAAATTCCACTCGAAAACGTAACTGGTTAGCTTCTGTGTTCCAGGGGAGGGAGGAGAGACCTTTCTTTCGTACGGCTTCTAATAATGCGCGACTGAGGGTCTCCGGTGGAATATCTGCTGCAGGCCGCTGGTGTAAAACCAGCGCCCCCAATTGCGTTTGCTGTAGGGCGACAGCGCGGCCGGTAGTCTCGTCCCAGCGAACTGAAATCTCTTCTTTGATCTGGGCGGCGAAATGCGACTTCAAAGCGGGCAGGGAAATCTCTGCTGCCAGCTGGATACTTGCATCTCGGCCCTGGCCATCCAGTTCGGCAATGACCAGGTATTCGCTTAAAGCTAGGGCGTCATCATGGGAGAAATGTGCGCCTCGGCCACTGGAGAGTAGAAACCGGCGGCCGGTATCACTGCGCGATTTCGCAATACGGTCTGGGTAGGCGAGTCCAAGCAGGGCACCAGTTTCATCGGAGTGATCGATACTCTGTGGTGCAGGACTTGAACTTGACTCAAATTTCTTTAATTGAGAGAGCCAGGTTTTAGACTGCTGGCGTACTCTGTGAGCAGTACCGCGATCTACCCGCCGATCGTTGCCTTGGGACTGCAGAGCCTGAATCCGTTTGCTAATGTCCCTATCCCATCGGGCTTCGCCACGAAAAATATCCCGTTCAGATAGTAGCGCTGCTAGCAGGCAGGCCTGTTCCTGCAATCCCCAGCTGACACTGGCAACTAACATATGTGCGAGGCGAGGGTGGGCGCCAAAAGCCAGCATGGTATTCCCGTGAGGGGTAATACGCAGTTTGTCATCCAGTGCCCCCAGTTGCTGCAAGAGCTGTTGGGCCTGGGCCATAGGTCCTGGGGGTGGTGTGTCGAGCCAGTTGAGCTCGCTGACATCGGTAACCCCCCATTTGGCTAATTCAAGTGCCAGGGGAGCCAGATCACTGCGGGTGATTTCCGCTGTATTATTGGTGCTCAATGACCGTTGCCGGCCCTCACTCCAGAGTCGCAGACAGTAGCCGGCGCTGAGGCGCCCGGCACGCCCTGTGCGCTGGTTAGCTGAGGCCTGGGAAATCGAGCTTGTCACCAAACGATTCATGCCACAGTTGGGATTAAAGCGCGATTCACGCATTAATCCTGAGTCGATAACTATTCGGATGCCCTCAATCGTCAGGCTGGTCTCGGCCACATTTGTAGCCAGTACGATTTTTCTCGTGCCTGGTGCCGTTGGTGCTATCGCCTGATCCTGCTGCTCACGGCTCAGATCCCCAAAAAGCGGTGCAATAATAATGCGGCCCTTTTCGGTTTCCTCAGATAGTCGCTCCCCCAATAAGCTCTCAACCTGTTTGATTTCGGCGACACCAGGAAGGAAGGCGAGAACACTACCTTCTTGTTTGCCTAAGGATGCGACAACTTTACTTGCCATCAAAGCTGGGATTTGTCGTTTGTCCTCGGGCTCTTCTCGTTGGTTTAAGTATTCAATATCGACGGGATAGCTGCGTCCTTCACTGGATATGATGGGTGCGTTATTTAGTAGTGAGGAGATGCCGCTGGTATCCAGGGTGGCAGACATCACCAGAATCTTGAGATCCTCGCGAAGATACTCCTGGGACTGAAGACATAAGGCGAGGGAGAGGTCGGCTTGCAGGCTGCGCTCATGAAATTCATCGAATATGACCAGAGCACTGGATGCCAATTCAGGGTCAGCCTGTAAGAGGCGCGTGAGAATTCCCTCGGTTACAACCAGGATGCGAGTCTTCTTGCTTGACTTCCGCTCGCCCCGGACCTGAAATCCAACGGTATCACCAACTTTCTCACCCAGCTGGTTAGCCATGCGCGCCGCTGCCGTTCTAGCGGCCAAACGTCGCGGCTCCAGCATAATAATATTCTTTCCGCTCAACCAAGGCTCATCTATTAATGCCAGTGGTACGGCGGTCGTTTTACCCGCTCCGGGGGGTGCCTGGAGCACGACATTACTATGCCCTCTCAAGGCCTGGAGCAGTTCGGGGAGGATACTGTGAATAGGTAACTCAGACATGGGCGCGATTATAGTGATTTCGCAACATCGGTGATACCAGCACTGTCCGGTAAGCTGGCTAGCTGCTGGCTGAACTATATTCTCCCGTAACTAGATGGTTGCTTCCCAGGAGAGAGGAGAGTGCGATGAGTGTGAATGTCCGGCGAGTTGTTACAGGGCACGACCCAGAGGGAAAGCCAGTAGTGCTCATAGATGATCAGGGTTTGCATACCAGTAGTTGGCGGCCTCATATGGTTCAGCAGCAGTTATGGACTACCCAGGACTTGCCCGTAGAGCTTTGTGAAGATGGTAGAGACAACGGCGGGAGAAAATTTGATGGAACTACGATTCCGGGAGGCTCGGTTTTTAAGGTCGTAGAATTTGGGCCGGGAGTTACGCCACGATCTCACCAAACTGACAGCATTGATTATGCGGTAGTGATGTCTGGGAATATCGAGATGGAAATGGGAGATGAGGTTGTTGTGAAGCTGTCTGCGGGAGATGCACTTGTCCAGCGGGGGACAGTTCATAATTGGGTCAATCGAGGTGAAGAACCTTGCGTGATAGCTTTTGTGCTAATTAGCTCTACGGGCAATACGGCATTTGGTTAGTTGTCTTTATTAATGGTTACTTGCAAGTACTTTCGACTTCAACCCTATCCAAAACTCAGTACTAATGAAGGTTATTAACTTCTTTTTTACGTTCACTTTTCCGGGTAGGGGCTGGGGGGCGTTAAAGTGAAAATCAGTTGCGTAGCTAATATTCCAGTCCAGCATTCGATAGATTGTGTAGTGGCAGCGGAGCATGATTGATGCGTATCGGTATAGTCTACGACCTTCGTGATGATTATCTCGGGATGGGGTTTAGTGAAGAGGACGTCGCTGAACTTGATTACCTGGAGACGATAGATGCGATTCACGATGCGCTTACCTGCGCAGGCCACCATATCGAACGGGTCGGCAATATTCACAGGTTGGCGCAGCAACTGGTTGAAGGTAACACCTGGGATCTGGTGTTCAATGTTGCCGAGGGGATGTATGGAACGGGGCGCGAAGCTCAGGTTCCCGCTTTGTTGGACGCCTGGAAGATACCGTACACATTTTCTGATCCATTTGCCAACACAGTGACCCTTAATAAGGAGATGACCAAACGCATATTGCGGGATATGGGTATACCAACGGCACAGTTTGCAGTTGTTCGAAGCGTTACAGATGTCAATCGAGTGGAGCTTGAATACCCTTTGATGACAAAGCCGCTCAGGGAGGGAACCAGTAAGGGGGTATCGCCTGAGTCCAAAGTTATCGACAAGGCAGCTTTGAAAAACCGATGTGAATACCTTTTGAATCGGTTTAATCAGCCAGTATTGGTTGAAACATTCCTACCTGGCCGAGAGTTTACTGTGGGCTTTTTGGGGACGGGTGCAACTGCCGAGTGCATTGGGGTGATGGAAAAGTTATTGGGCGATGAACCTGTGTATTACAAGTATGATGGAGCTTTCCCCGGCCGGCTGGTTGATGATGATCAGGCGCTAAAGGTCCGAGCAATTGCCCAGAAGACTTGGGAAGTACTTGAGTGTCGTGATGGCGGTCGAGTTGATATTCGCTATGATGCACAGGGGGCCCCCATGGTTATGGAGGTCAATGTCCTACCCGGTTTGCGGCCTGAAGTTTCTGAACTGCCCGTGATGTGTGAATTGGCGGGTATTCAGTATGGAGCCATGATCAACCGCATTGTGGAATCAGCTATAAGCAGTCATCTATAGATATCCTGGGTTCCGAAAAATTCTGCGATATATTGCGGTGCATACTGCCGTTGCCAAATACTTGGTGTTTTGGATATCTCAGGAACATCCAAAAGGCATCAGCGCAATTAATCTGTGACTTATGATTGCCTTCTCTGGTAGTTAGCACTTTGTTACTCCAGATATATACCCGTTTGCCCTCTGAAATTTCGAATGTGCCATTCGCCTTCGATATCGCTTTGTTTTACATATTCGTAGGGCATGACCGGGTTTTTGCCCAGCTCGGTAGTAAGTACATATTGAGGGACCGCAAAACCCGTGATGTGCCCCTGCAATGACTCATAAATCGCCTGCCCTTCCTTCAAGCTTGTCATAAAGTGAGAGACGCCGACCACATTATCGCAGTGATAGAGGTAATAGGGCCTAACTCGTATTTTTACCAGAGCGAGCATCAATTGGCGCATAACATCCGGTGAGTTATTCACGCCTTTTAAAAGCACTGTTTGATTTCCTACCGGAATGCCTGCTCTCAACAAGTGGTCGCATGCAGCGGCGGCTTCTTCAGTGACTTCTTTGGGGTGATTAAAGTGTGTGTTCAGCCACACCGGATGAAATGATGCGAGCATTTCGCACAATTCGTCGGTGATACGTTGGGGGGCCAGTACGGGAAAGCGTGAGCCAATACGAATAATTTCCACATGATTTATTGCCCTCAGCTTCTCCAATAGTCTGGCCAAGCGGTCGTTGGAATACATTAGTGGGTCGCCGCCGGTGAGTAATACATCGCGAATCTGTGGATGTGATTCTATGTAAGCAATATCCTCATCCCAGCTGGTTGCTTCGCCTTGTTCGAAATAACTTTCCGGGCCCACCGTTGTGGTGTGAAATTTCCTTGTGCAATGACGGCAATAAACAGGGCAAACAGACGTTACCAGAAAGATGACGCGATCCGGGTACTTATGTACGACGCGGTTGGTTTTACGAAAGTACTGATCACCTACAGGGTCAACGTCTGCACTGTCGGGTACGATGGTTTCCTCTAGTGAGGGAACTGCCTGCAATCTAATTGGACAATTAGGGTCGTCAGGGTCCATTAAAGAGGCGTAGTAGGGTGTAATACTCCACCGATAAATTCCCTTGAGCTGTTCGATAGCGTCGGATTCAGAAGTAGAAACATTGATCCATCGCTTCAGGCCATCTAATGTACTGATGCGATTGCGCATCTGCCAACGCCAATCAGACCAGGCGTCGTCAGAGTTTCCCGTTACGGAACGGACTATAATATTGCGCATAAGTATTGCCGCTTTGTTGTGCATTCATTTGTTGCTGATGGTCTGCCTCGATATCCGAGATTGTCTGTAAGGGGCTTGAACATGGATTGCCTGTGAAGCAATCATTATGTGTAATGAAATCTGTGGAAGGATTTGATGTTCGTAATGCCTCAAATCTCTGTAGGACTTTCTGCGATATTTTGAGCAGCCAACTTCTGAGCAACCAATTCCAGTGCATTTTGAGACCATACTACTTAGTTTCTTCAATACCCTTGTGAAGTAGGGGGGCTGTGTTTTATCTGCCGCCTTTCTAATAAAAAAAGAAGATGCGATTTTCAGCTGGTAGGTACGAAGAATACTGTTCTGTCGATAGCTTGGGAGAGAAGTGTTTTGCGCTCTAAACGCTAAATCGAGAAATTTGTAATCATCGCGATTGTATGCCTGTAGTAACACAGGTCTAAAAAGGGGTACGTCATTGGCGATATAGGGTGTAACCACACAAATTATACCAAGTATCGGTTTCACGATATTTCAATCCTATATCCCAAATATCGTTTAGTTGTTGCTCTATGCAACTTGCCTGCTACGTGAGGTAGATGTTATTTGGTCCGCACTCCTCTGTTTAATAAATATTTGCACACATTGAGTATTTTTCAACAAGTCAGTAATCGCTGGTATGGGGCCAATATGAGTGTAAAATTAGTCACGATTGTTTCTGGAGGAGTATAAAAAACAGCTGTAATACTACAATTAGATCTATTGGTATCGATAGGCTAGGTAGTTGTCGGGGCTGAAATCTAGCTCTTCTTTTATTGCTGATTTGTCAATGGGAAGACATGAGTTATCTTGGGTAGCCAGAGGGCTGACTGCTGACTGTAAAGTCCAGCATTGTATTTCGTACAGCCGCATAGTAAATAGCAGAATCCCCGCTATTTTCCAATAGCGCTATTCGTCATAAATTTGATAGTATCTAGCTGATCAAGTGATTTGACTACAATAAATTCTAATGGAGTAGAACTTGACCTATTTGTTTTTATTTTTTGCAATCATTACCGAAGTTACAGCTACCCTACTACTTAAGGCTTCCAACGGTTGGGAAAAGTGGTGGCTGGGAATGGCCTCTATCTTTTTTTATTCTCTGGCGAGTCTATTTCTTGCGTTTGTACTAAAAAATATGAATGTGGGAATGACTTATGCCATCTGGTCAGGCGTCGGTATTGCTCTTGTTTGTGCAGCTTCTGTGGTTATTTGGCAGCAAAAGTTTGACGTATACGCTGTGAGTGGAGTTGCTTTGATATTTATGGGTACGGCTCTAATTACTATAAAATCCACTGTGTTTGAGCAGTAGCTTTTTCCTACAGCTTTTATAGGGCGGCTTTACTCAGAGAAAGGCCGGTGAGATTGGATTTACGGTGTAAATGCATCAATGAATTGCTGGCCTCCTCCGAAGAATAGGTTTGGGGCATTCTTTGAAGTGCCTCTTTTGTCATTTAGGTAAACCTGGTTTACCGCAATAATATATATGGTGTTGCGAATTAGGCAATTTTTGCGGTTCAACGGGGTGGGCTTGGCCTATTATTATAGATGACTGTAAACCCTTTTATGATATCTCTTAAAAAGGAAGGTATGGCTGTGGTTGAGTTGTGTGTTAAGGAAGTGTTATATGAAGCAGAGCACGCACGAAAGCTATGAGACTGCAGCTGATTTACAGTTGGCCTTGATTCGAATTTATATCGGGCTCAATTTTACCCATCATTTTGCTGAGAAGTTTGGTCTGCTGGGCGCAGACGCTTACAATTTTGTTGTTCATTATTTTGAGGGGATTGGATACTCATCCTCTATGGTGATTATCTCTGGTATTTGTGCGTTCTCTGCATTTGTTGGATTTACTTTCGGTTTGTTTACGCGGTTTGCCGCTGTTGGGACTGCTCTTTA
This sequence comes from Microbulbifer maximicatervae (SeqCode), assembly GCF_052467825.1. Taxonomy (NCBI): domain Bacteria; kingdom Pseudomonadati; phylum Pseudomonadota; class Gammaproteobacteria; order Cellvibrionales; family Microbulbiferaceae; genus Microbulbifer; species Microbulbifer maximicatervae (SeqCode). The sequence continues at coordinate 4,326,117 of NZ_CP174327.1, read as the reverse complement.
TTTGATGATTGCATTATTTGAAGGGCGGCATTATCTCGCAGGTTTTTCATGGGCAAGTCATGTCAGTGGTATAGATATTAGTGGAAATATACAAACCGTTTATGGTGGGTGGGAATACCCTCTTTTTTGGGCTTTTATTTGCTTATCTTTCGTGTTAACTGGTGGCAGAAAGTGGTCTGTAGATCAATATTTGAGGAAGACAAATTCTTCGGTGTTACAGTTTCTAAGTAGGTGATCTGGATTGTCTGAAACTAGGGTAACCTATGGATAATTAGTGATTTATCGATGAGGCAATTTTTAGCTTTTGCTGATGAGGTGAGATACTCGTAGTGCAAGAAGAAATCGTTCGCCAAGATTTTTATCATCTTTGGTATGATAAAAGAGGAAGGTCAAGAACCACTGTAGGACATTTTTCAGATTTTGAATTGATTCAATACTCCAATCCTGTGCCCGAATATCACTATCGTGATTTGCCTAAAGTTATTCGATGTGAGTTTGCAATTTTGCCTCCTGGGTGGAAAAGCGATTTTCACTCTACTCCGAACCCTCAATGGGTTATTACATTATCTGGCTGTTGGCGTACGACAACTCGGGACGGTGTTGAGGTGACATATAGGCCTGGAGATGTTCATTTTGGGGGAGATACGCCTGTTAATGGTATAGCTATTGACCAGCAGGGGCATTGTACGATTAATCCCTCCAAAACAGATCCCGCGAAATTACTTATATTAACTGTCGACTCTTTGCTTCCTACTCCTGAAGAGTGAGTATCTAATGGTTTGCCTGATAGACTCCGGATCATATTTCCTGTAGCTATTGAAAGCTATTTTTGATTAAAAAATCGCATATTTTAAACATTTACTTTGGCTGTTGGGTGGAATACGATTTTTCTCGAGATAATTCTATTTGTTAACTTAGGCTTTGAAAGCTGGGGAGGGTTTATGCCTGCAAAGGAGTTTTTCAGTAATGTCAAAAGTGCATTAAAGGATTATTTTGGTAATAAGGCAACAGCGCTTTGGCATACCTTTGATGATTCTGAAGTGGCGGTGGCAGGGAACTATCAGTGTATAGATCTTGATGGTCGTGCTTGGTTGTGGACTCCTCGTGGAATGACAACGAACCGATTAATTGTAACTGCTCACGGGTATCGCAGAACCACATCCAGTTTCAAAATAGAGCACAATGTTAACCTGCATTTTTACTCGCGTGATAAATTCAGTGTGAATGATCCTGGACTTGGGAGGTTTTATGATCGGGGGGCCAATTCTGTTGAAGATTTAGGTTTAAATGATACTTGTTTTAACTACATCCTGACGAAGTATACCAGTAGCGCTACTAATAGACACAATACTAACAATGAAACTTATACTTCGATTAATGCGATTATGTCTCACAATGATAGTGATAGTCGAAGACGCAGAATTCAGAATGCTAATAATATCGGAATGGTTGCCAAGGCAAATAGCATTCAGTCCTTTCAGCCGCCCAGTATTCTAACCATAAGAAATAGACAGTTTATGGCAGCTGTAAACCTGAAGTGGGTTTTGGATACCTTGGCGAAAAAGGGGCATCACTTTAATGACATTGATTGTCTCTTCTGTAGAAATACTCTTTGGACTGGCACAGTAGCTGTGATGTCGGGTCTGTCTGGAGGAGATAAATATAGTGATGATGTTGCTATAAATTAGTAGTACTAGAAGGGGTTGTTTTATAGTGTCGATATGGCCTTTTTTTTGCGGTAAGAGCATTTATTGATCTACTTGGTGCTTTGAATTATCTCGTTGATATTTCCTTCTTTGTATGTTGATTGCATAAAAATTACTAGCAGGAAGAATATGACCTTACTAAACAGTTCAATTTGATTAGATTTGTAAGTGAGAAGGGATCGGATCGTCAGTGTCCCGCGGGTTAGCTAGTGCGGCTTCAATGGCAGCCTGTATCCCAAGGGCGGCAGTTTCTTTTGACATGCTGGGATTGCCGATATTTTCGGGTAGTGCGGCAATCTGGGGTAGCTGAGGAAGGTGTATCCAGCCGGCGGGGATATTCAGCTGATTAGTTGCGATATAGTGAAGCGCGCCATACATCATATGGTTGCAACAAAAAGTACCCGCAGTATCAGAAATGTCGGCAGGAATACCAATATTGCGCATTGCCATAACCATTGCGCGGATAGGGAGTGTGCTGTGATAAGCGACAGGACCATTTTGTACAGTCGGCTCACCCTGCATTTCAACTCCCCGGTTATCTTTCAGGTTATATCTGGTGGAGTCATTATAATTTTGTGCAATTCGCTCAGCCGTAATGATTGCACGGCCACTGTACTCTCCTAACATCACCACTAATTGCGGTTCTATTTCTTCAATAGCATCTGTGACAACTTCAATGCTTTCAAAGAAATTGTTGGGTATCAAAAGACCATGAATATCACCATTGGCTATTCGTGTTCCGTCCAGCATACGCATAACTGACTCAGCTGGATTTATCGGTGTGTTACCAAAGGGCTCAAAGCCAGTCAATAAAACTTTTGCCATAGAGATATTATCGTAAGTAGATACAGAAAGATTGATATATTGTTAGTTGTCAAAGATAGCGTTGTGCAGGCTACCTTTGACTGGTTCGTGGTCGGCTATTCAACTAAACCTAATTGCTCCAGAAAAGTGTATTTATCCCAGTCCACCCAGCTTTCCACCATTTTTCCATCTTTATATCTATCGGTATGCACGCCAGTCCAACTGCTGGTTTTTCCTGTTGCGTCATACTGTAGGAATTTTCCCGTATGGGTGGCGGTTATCCTCCAGCGGGTGCAGACGTAATCGCCCTCAGAAATTTGCAGCAGAATTTCTAACTTTGTATTGGAGAATCCCTGGTGAAAATCTGCGACAAGTTGCTGCCATCCTTGTACTGTTAGCGCTGAAGTGTCGCCTCCAGCATAAGGCATTTGGTGATTTTTATAATCCGGTGATAAATAATCTGTCGCTTTGTCGGGGAAGTTGTCCCCCCACAATTCCAGTATCGCTTTTGATGTCTCTTTGTGATTGTTTGCCATTTTTGTCCCACTGTCAGTTAGGTCGGAATTTGGTAGCCCAAGCATAGTTCAGTGAATTTAAGGGGGGAGCGAATCGAAGTGGGATTAGATTCAATATTGATAGTCGATTGATATGAGTTGGCGCAGATTACATGATAAATAAATACATTGAGTAACTACTTTAAGCTTTATAGGGTGTTGTGCGTTCTGCGAACTTTAATAGAGTATTCAACTGCTGAGTTTTAGTGGAACTAGGCTTTTTAAGGTCTGGTTCGGCCAGTTCTTTATGGGTAAAACTATGACAAGTAGCGCAATCAAAGCCTTACTAAAGCGTCGTCGAATGCTACCCGTTTTGATACTTGGTGGAATTTTAATGGCAATGTCGCTGGTGGCCAGTAGACAGAAACCACTAAGATACGAAGGGCAAGTTCCGGAGCTGCTGGTGGAAGCCATCGAAGTGAAGCGAATGCCTATTCGAGCTGAAACTGTTGCTTTTGGAGAGGTGATGCCGAGCCTTATCCTTGAGGCAAACTCTGAAGTTGGTGGTCGAGTGGTTTCAGTGTCGGCTGATTTGGAACCTGGCGCAATAATATCTGCCGGGGCACCAATCCTAAATATTGACGAAACCAGCTATCAATTGGCCGTTGCTCAAGCGGAGAGTGACTTGGCTGTTTATCGCGCAAAATTGCAAGAACTGGAGGTTGAAAAGGCTAATAGCCAGCGTTCGTTGGAAATAGCTCAGAGGACACTGGAATTAGGGGAACAGGAATTACAGCGAAAAGAGCAGTTGGCGGTTAAGGGGATTGTTTCTCGCTCAGCGGCTGATGCGGAGGAGCAACGGGTATTGAAGTTGCGACAAGAAGTTGAACTTCAAAAGGGTAATCTCTCCCTATTTCTCACTCGTAGGCAGGTGATAAAGGCCCAGATAAGTCGTGCTGAAGCGCTGCTTGGTGAAAGTCGCTACCAGTTATCGCGAACCCGGATAAGCCTGCCCTATAACGTGCGGATCGGTGATGTCTATGTGGAGGCTGGCCAGTCTGTTGCCCATGGGACACCGCTTTTTGTCGCTTATGGGATGGATCAGGTGGAGGTTTCAGCCGAACTGACGATGGCTCAAATAGTGCCTCTTTTTCGGAGTATTGAATCTCCCAGTGATCAAACTCTCTCGCCTGACGACTTCTCAGATGCCTTATTGGGATTGGAGGCCAGGGTTGGATTGGTAGGTGGTATTAAACCGGTGGAATGGCGAGGCAGGGTAGTGAGAGTTGGAGGTACCATGGATACCACAAGCAGAACTCTATCCGTAGTGGTCGCAGTGGATAACCCTTATCGAAATATAGTAGCCGAGGGTCGGCCGCCCCTATTTCGTGGTATGTATGCCCGGATTAAGCTTATTGCACCTCCTTCGCCAGCTTTGGTTATCCCTCGCAGAGCCATGCATGAAGGGCGGGTCTACTTGGCTGAAAATAATCAATTGAAGATTCGTACCATAACGGTGGACTACTACCAGGGTGATCTAGCTGTTGTGCGCTCTGGCTTGGTGCCTGGAGATCAGGTGATAACTACTGATGTTATCCCAGCAATCAGCGGGACGGCAGTATCTGTCATCGATGTCAAAAAGGGAGTTTCAGACCTAGCCGTGGCAGCAGAGGAAGTTGGCGAGTGATTCGCTTTTTTGCGATCCACCCAACTGCTGCCAATTTGCTTATGGTGGGTTTAATGCTGGCTGGCTTTTTCGTATTACCGACGATGAAGCGAGAGACTATGCCGGAAATCGACAAGTTCGAAGTACAAGTCTCAGTATTTTATCCTGGTGCAGCTACCGCTGAGGTCGAAGACAGTATCTGTCTCCCCCTCGAAGAGGCAACGGATGGCATCCCATTTATTGATGAGCGCCGTTGTGAAGCTGCAGACAATCTTGGCGTGATGAAACTGAAAATGCAGGAAGCAGGTGATATGGGGCAGTTTCTTGCCGACATTGAATCTGCAGTAGATGCGATAGACTCCCTTCCTGCTGAGAGCGAAAGGCCAGTAATAGAAGAGCTGGGACGTACCCAGCCGGTGGTGAGTGTTGCCCTAAGCGCAGATTTGCCTTTGATCCAGCTCAACCAATTGGCCGAGCACTATCGCCGAGAGTTACTTCGTCATCCGTTGGTGCCCATTGTCAAAATTTCCGGTTTTTCAGACCATCAATTGCAAGTGGAAATTTCAGATTACAATTTGCGACAGTATGGATTGAGTGTTGCCGATCTTGCCGCAATTATCGATAAGCAGGCAATTGATATGCCCGCCGGTAAGGTAACTGCACCTGATCGGGAGTATCAGGTTCGTTTTACCGAAAAGCGGCGCACCGCAGCAGAGCTTGAAGAACTTATTGTTGTCAAAGGAGTGTCTGGCGCAGAGGTGCGATTGGGCGATATTGCCACTATCCACGACAGTTTTGAAAAGGAGGAGGACAAAATCACTTTTGATGGGCAGCGAGCCGCATTGCTTGTTGTTCAGAAAAACAGCGTGGATGACAGTTTGAGGGTGTTGGAAGCGGTTCGCGAATTTGTCCAGGCGGAAAATGCCCGTTTGCCGGAAGAAATGCGGTTGATTCTTACTCAGGATAGCGCCTCAATTGTTGCTGATCGTTTAAGGATGATTATTACCAACGCCTGGCAAGGGCTTATTCTTGTTGCGCTGACCCTTTATTTGTTTTTCAGTGGGCGATATGTGTTTTGGGTGGTGATGGGCTTGCCCGTTTCATTTCTCGGCGCCTTTGCTGTGATTACTGCTTTGGGTATCTCCATCAATATGATCAGCTTGGTGGGGTTGCTGATTGCAATTGGCATCTTGATGGATGATGCCATTGTGCTTTCGGAAAGTATCGCTACCGAATACCGGGATGGCCGTAAACCTCTTCAGGCGGTGGTTATCGGAACCAAGCGTGTTGCAAGGGGAGTTATCTCCTCATTTGTTACTACCGTGATCGTTTTTTCTGGATTAGCTTTTATCAAAGGGGATATGGGACAGGTCCTCAAAGTTTTGCCAGTTGTTTTGATCTCTGTACTAGTGGTTAGCCTGATTGAAGCCTTTCTTATTCTCCCCGCCCATTTGCGTCATGCTCTTTTGTACAAGGAAAACCCACCAGCCTGGAAAATCGCTTTTGCTCAGCGATTTGAGTTGTGGAGAGAGTATGTAGGGCGTGTCGCTGATAAAGCGGTGGAATATAGATATGCTTTTGTCGGCGGCGTAGTGGGACTATTTTTTGTTACGGTGAGTCTACTTCCTGCGGGGTTAGTTAAATTCCAAGGGTTTCCTACACTGGAGGGAGATTTACTACAGGCCCGAATTCTAATGCCCCAAGGAACCTCCCTCGTAGAAATGGAAAATCTGGTGGCGTATCAGAAGAAGGCCCTGTATTTAGCTGCTGAAAACCTCTCAGGGAAAGAGGTAGCGCCTCTTATCGAGCACATTAGTGTTACTTACGGGGTGAATGGCGATGCTTTTGAGAGTGGAGCTCATGTAGCCACAATAAATGTCGACCTACTGGCTGCAGAAGTTCGCCATACAAGTATCAGTGAGTTACGTCAGGCCTGGAGTAAGGCTGCTGGCGATATACCTGGTGCGATCGCGATTTTGTATAAGGAGCCATCGCCTGGTCCAGCTGGACGAGCTATTTACCTTCGCTTGGCCGGGCTGGATATTGATCAGCTAAAAGGAATATCTATACGTCTACAAAACTGGCTGCGCAGTTACGAAGGAGTGGTGAATGTACTGGATGACCTGCGTCCTGGTAAGCCACAGCTGACGGTCCGAATGCGGGAGGGGGTTTATGCTTCTGGTATTGATGCCAGTGTTGTGGCCACTCAATTGAGAGCTGCCTATCAGGGCACAGAGATTGATGAAGTGCAGTATCAGGGAGAGACCTACGAAATTCGTGTTCGAATGGATGAGCCATCTCGCAGTGCGCTGTCACGATTTGATGAGCTTGTCATTATTCACCCTGAGACAAGACAGCGTGTACCTTTGATGGCAATTGCCGATATTGAAATGCACCGGGACTATGCGCGTATCCAGAGAATTAATGGTGAGCGTGTTGTTACGGTCTTTGCAGATGTTTTTACAGAGAGGGCCAATGCCAGTGAAATCCTGCTGGATACCCAACAGAACTTTTTTGCACCATTGGAGCAGGAATTTCCGGGCCTAAGGGTAACCATGAAGGGAGAGATTGAAAATAGTCTCATTACAGGTCTATCGATGGGTAAGGCCTTGTTGATCGGGGCAATAGGAATCTATTTACTACTGTCGCTTCAATTTCGTAGTTATACCGAACCTGTAATTGTGATGATGGCGATTCCCCTGGCTTTAATAGGTGTAGTCTGGGGACATATTATTATGGGGCAGAATATGACGATGCCCAGCATGATGGGATTTGTCTCTCTCACTGGAATTGTGGTGAATGATTCAATCCTGTTAGTAGAGTTTGTGAAGCTTCGCGTCCGAAAGGGAATGGACGTTCACACGGCGGCAAGTCAAGCCAGTCGCGACCGGTTCAGGGCTATTTTTCTTACCTCACTGACAACAGTAGCCGGCTTGCTGCCACTGATGTTCGAAACCAGTCTTCAAGCCCAGATACTGATTCCACTGGTAACCAGTATTGTATTTGGGATAAGTAGTTCAACCGTTTTGATTCTGTTAGTCCTGCCAGCCCTTTATGGCATTCTCAAGGACTTTGGCTTAACTGAGCGAATTCAGGAGCCGCTAGATCGATTACCTGAAGATATCGCCGCTTCTACGACCTAAAGCACCCAGATAATCTTGGTTGTTGAAGTGAAAAAGTAGCCGAAATGAGTGGTAGAAGAAGGAAGACAAAAGAGAAGGCAGTGGTAATACTTTGAGCTCCAGGAAGAATTATTCATCAATTCTTAATTAGCGCACTTGTACGAGTATCCAACATAGGGTTTCGGAGTTGTTTTAATAAGTAGTCGAATGTTTCATGTACGTCACGGAATAAGTAGCGAATAGTCCTTGTTGTCCCCCGTACTTCAACTGATAATCAGGAAGATAAATTTGAACTTGCCTTCTTTTGTACAGATTCACTCTCAAAATGATTAGAAAATACAATAAAAATGACTATCCAAGTGTGCTGGATATATATGCCCGTTCAAAACTCGATGAGCTACGGTTTGAAAACCGGAGTTTCAATCTGCTGCCGCTGGATAAAGATCAAAAACGTTTGGCCCAGCTGATGGAGTCGGATATTTATGTGTACGAAAAAGGTGATGTTCTTGGCTATGGTGCGCGATATAAGAATGAGATTCGTGCACTGTTTGTGCATCCTTCGTTTAGAGGTCAGGGGGTAGGGCGGGAGTTGCTGGAGTACCTGTTAGGGGAAATCAGTGGCGCTGTACACCTGCAGGTTGCCAAAACCAACGACCCGGTGAAAAACCTGTATCGCAAATATGGTTTTGTGGTGACCAGGGAGCTGCAAACTACCTACAGTGGGGTCCCTGTACTTGCCAATGAGATGGTTCGCCCCCCCAGCGCCAACTAAATACACAAACACCTATGCTACAGGAGTGTCAGCAGGCGTTGTTCTCAAAACATTCCTCCAGAAACCTCCAAAAGGCATCCAGCTTGGCGGAGGCGGCTCTTCTCTGCTGATACACCGCAAAAAGTGGTCTGCTTGATTGCTGCCAATCCGGCAGAACCTGAACCAAGTTACCCGCCGTAATATCCCGCTCTACCAAATAATCGTAAAGGCAAGCTATACCGGCGCCAGACTGGGCTGCTTGGTAGAGGGAATAGTAGTTATTACTTGAAAAGTAGGGCTTGGGGGCAATCGTGATCGATTCCTGCCCCTTTTGAAAGGTCCAGGAAAGTGGATCGCGGCTGTATTTGTAACACAGTAGTTGGAATTTATTGAGTTGGTCCGGGGAGGAAAAAGACTTAATCCTTGCCAGGTACTCAGGAGATGCTACCAGGAGCCGATCGTGCCGGCCGATTTGATGAGAGTAGAGCGTTGATTGGGGCTGCGCAGGTTGGGAGCGCAATGCCAGGTCAAACCCTTCACCGGTAAGATCCCGAAGCTGATCATCCAGAATCAGATCCAAACGGATATCTGGGTGCTCAGTTGTAAACTTCGGGAGCCTAGGTGCCAGCCAGAACTGCCCCAGAGCCGTTGGGGCGGTAATCCGCAACAGTCCAGAGGGCTGCCCTTTGGAGCTGGTTAGGCGCTCTTCCACTTCCCTAAGATCATTAAGGACACGCTCTGTGGTTTCCAGGTAGTCCCGCCCCGCATCCGTAAGGCTTTGGGATCGGGTAGTACGGTGAATTAGCCGAGTACCCAGTCGCTGCTCAAGCTGTTGGATGGCCTTGCTCACAGCAGACACCGTGGACCCCAATTCCCGGGCGGCACGGGTAAATGACCCCAATCGCGCCACCGTAGTGAACACCTGAATTAAGTGGAAACGGTCCAAAGGAGCCTCCAATAATTTCCTGGCAGGAAAAAGTGAATATCAAATTTATGCTATTAACGCATTTATAGGAAAAAGTCACAATATCTTGGCAGATCGACAAGTTAAGAAGGGTTTCTGATGAGAGTGATTGTATTGCTATGCCTGATTTTGGTTCCCAGCGCCTTTACGCTGGCCGAGGCACCGCCAAACAGCCAGCCATTTCACGTCAAGGGGGGTGATTTTAAGTTGCCAGTGGGTTGGCACTTTGGGGAGGTTGCGGGGGTGGTCCGCAGGGAGAATGGCCACTTTGTTGTGTTTCACCGAGGGTCTCATTCGCTGTTGGAGTTCGATGGACAGCGGCGCTTTGTTCGCGAAATCGGTGCGGGATTGTTTGAGAATCCACATGGTCTTCGTATAGACCATAAAGGCAATATTTGGACTACCGATACTGCCACGCACCTGGTATTGAAATTTGCACCTGATGGCGAAGTAGCCATGGTATTGGGGAAGCGAGGTGCAGCCAGTCAAGGCTGGTTTGATCGCGACTACAACTTGGTGCTGTTCGATCAGCCCCAAGATGTTGCGGTGGATAGAAATGGATTTATTTATGTGGTGGATAAAGGCAACAGCCGCATCGTAAAGCTGGATAAGAATGGCCTTTTGGTAACCACCTGGGGTGGTCAGGGGGAGGCCCCTGGAGAGTTTAATTTCCCTCACTCCATTGTGATTGATTCTGAGGGGCAGTTATATATTGCTGATCGTGAAAATCGCAGGGTACAGATCTTTGATTCAAAGGGTAAATATTTAACTCAATGGAGTGGAATAGGTTACCCCTATGTTCTGTTTCTCAAAGGTGATGCTTTGTGGATGACAGATGCACGGGCCGAGGAAGTGCGACAGTACGACCTGTCTGGTGATCTCAAGATGCGCTATCAAGGCCAGCCTGGACGGGGGCAGAAGCAGTTTGGCTTTGTGCATGGGATCTATGTGGATGACGACGGGCTTTGGGTGTCCCATATCTTGAATTGGAGCATTAATCGCTTACTGCCAGCGGATACATTACCCGCACCGGTCATGTAGCTTTTCTTTCAAAATTTACCTGGGAGTATTTATGCCTCACTGTGTTATCCAGTGTCCTTCTAACCTACTTGAGTCGGTAGATGTTGATAGCTTACTGACTTCTATCCATGCCGCTGCAGATCAGTCTGCACTCTTTGAGCCGGGGGATATTAAAGTTCGTTTGTTACCTGTCGAGCACTATTTGGTTGGACCTGAACCAGCACCGTTTGTACACCTGGAATGCAGTCTGCTTTCTGGTAGAAGTATTGAGCAGCGACAAAACTTGGCTCATTTACTAGCCAAGGCACTGTGTGCAGCCGTACCCGATGTGGAGATGGTTTCTGTAGAGGTCCGCGAGATTGTGCGGGCTACATATTGTAATCGCGCTGCATTGGAGCTTGCAGTGTAGCTTATTTCCCGTGTTTAAGAGTGCCGGGGTGAACTACAAGAAAGCTTCGGCAAAAGGTACTCATTCGCACAAGTGGAGGGCTTGGCCCCCACTTGTGCACTTTCAAGCCGGTTAGAGGCAGTAGCCCCCATCAACCTTCAGGTGTGCATTTCGCATACCGACTGAGTGATCTGTGGCCAGGTAGTGGATTGCTGGCACTATGTCATCTACCTCAAGTGCCCGGCCCAGTGGCGTTACCATCATACTCTCTGAGAGACTTTGAATGTCTGATTGGCTCATGCCGGCTTTTTCCTGGATTTCGGTCAGGGTGATTCCGGGGCGTACGCTATTTATACGAATTCCCCTCACCGCTAACTCCGCATTCAGGACCTGGGCATAACCTTCAATGGCAGACTTACTCGCGCTATAAGCGGAAGTTCCCGAAAAGGTTTTCTCTACGGCAATACTTGAAAGCAAAACCACGCTGGAGGGGTTATTCATCACCGGTAGTAATTTTTGCAGCGTGAAAAAAGGTCCCTTCACATTGATATCAAAAGTGTGATCGAAGAGGGCTTCATCGGTTTCCTCAAATATCCCAGGCTTGAAAATACCGGCATTCAAGATAAGGGCATCCAGTTTAACCTCATCGCTTTGTAATTTTTTTCCCAGTTGCTCAATTTGATTGAGTTTTCCGCTATCACATAGGTGGCAGGTCAGCTGGCCGCTGCTCCCAAAGAGGCCCGAGATATCCTCGGCTGTTTGTTCCAGCTTTTCAGCATTTCGGCCCGTGATGATGACTTGCCAGCCCTCGGATAAAAAGTGCTTAGCTGTTGCGAGCCCAATACCGGCAGTGCCACCAGTGATTGCGATGGTTTTTGTTCTCTGCTGGTGTCCCATAGATCCTCTCTTGCAATTGTAATGGTGCAATGAATGGCAGTTGCCAAGATTAGGCTTAGGAGGATATGTTGTTAGACCGGTATCAATAAGGCACCACTAGGGAAACACTTTGGTTCTAATTTGGAAGCAATGAGGCAGAATGCAGCATCTACATCAATACTTGGGACATTTGTACGTCTTCCGGTTAGTCATTGAGCAAGGCAGTTTTCAGGGGGCTGCTAATCAGCTGGGCTTACCTCGCTCATCAGTCAGCAAGAAGCTGGCACAGCTGGAGGGGTTTGTTGATCAGCGTCTATTGCATAGAAGTACGCGGCAATTGCGCCTTACGGATGCCGGTGCTGCTTTGTTGGAAGCAACGGAGACTATGGCTCAGCTAATGAGCAATACCGAACACCTGATCCTCTCCCACCAGGATGAAGCTGTTGGTAGAGTTAAGATAAGTTGTTCTACCTTAATGGGGCAGCGGTACTTATTGCCATCCATACCATTACTAAAGCAACGTTTTCCAAAAATTACTTTTCAAGTGAACTTAAGCGATAGGGTTGTGAACTTACTGGATGAAGGCGTTGATATTGCCATTCGCACGGGGCACTTGCCGGACTCTTCATTGGTAGCGCGCCGAATAGGTGAAAAGCGTTGGGGGTGGTTTGCCAGCCCGGATTATTTGGCGAGTTGGGGGGAGCCTAATTCTCCAGATGATTTAAGCCAGCATCAATGCTTAGTGTTTAGTAACCAAACAACAACCATTGATCACTGGCACTTTTCTAACGAGGGTAACGAAATAAAGACCATTGCCATTGATCCGGCGATGGTGGTCGATGATGGCCGTACATTGGTTGAATTAGCTACAATGGGGCAAGGTATAGTTATGATTGATCCTCTTCTGGTGCGCAAGGAATTAGCGGAGGGCAAGTTGATGTCTATCTTTCAGCAATGGAGAAGCCCTGAGTTGCAACCGATCCATCTGGTGTGCTTGGGAAGGTCTATAAGAAGTAAAGCGGTAGAGGTAGTTTGGCAGGCATTGGTTGAGAGCTTGCAGAGGGATTTAATTCACCCTTAAAAGCAAATATGGTAGGGTTTTACGTATCATCTCTTTTTTTTTGAATTTCCTGAAGCTTCTTTCTTTTCAATTCTCCTTTCTCTTGGTAGTAGCGCTTGTCGACATATCTAAGCAGTAGCCATAAGACAAGCGCAGCATCAATACCAAACAGGTATCCTTTTCCCTACATGCTATGTGCGACCCGCTGCTGGCCAGATTGATACTCTATTCAACCAATCTGGCCTTTTTAGAAACCTGATTATTAGTAGGCAAAATAGGGTAGGTAGGAACTCCAGTCGGTCCATACGAGCCGCTGTACAGTTCTATTCACACCATTGGTTTGCATGTAAAAGTTCCATTGGCCGGCTATAGCAAGGCAGTTGCTCGATTTAGCCGTGCATTTAGTATGGTTAAAGAAGAACTGGTATTGTTTGGAGTAACAGCTCTGATCTTGCTTTATTTGTCATCTGTAGGTATCTATTATTTTGAGAGCGCTGCTCAGCCGGAACAATTTAAATCTATCTTTCACAGTTTGTGGTGGGCAGTTACAACCTTAACCACTGTGGGTTATGGTGACATGTATCCAGTTACTCTCGGTGGGAGAATATTTACTTTCTTTGTGCCTTTGATTGGTTTGGGGGTGGTTGCAATTCCGACAGGTCTTGTCGCTTCTGCCTTATCTAAAGCCCGGATTGAGGATGTAGAAAACGATTAGTAACAAGCGCTATTAGGCTATGGCCTCTTCGTCTGTGAGGCCATCCCAGGATATTTAATTGAACTCAACCGCTTTACTATTGATAAAGAGCTGGGTATCAACGGGTGTTGCACTGGAAACGGTTTGAAGTGACATACAGGCCTGCCGGCAACAATGCATAAATTTTACAAGTTCTTCTTCTGGCTCATCACTTTCAACAATCAAATGTATTTCCACTCTGTCCCCCTTGCCAAAGACTTCTTTCGGTTTGATACCCCCAAAATTCAAAGTGGTTGAGAACTCAGTTTTTTGCTCTAGCCTTACACTTTTTAATTTGATCCCGCCAAGTTTAGCCAGCATTTCGATGTGAGACATCATGCAAAGGGCTAGTCCTGCAGAGAAGTACATAATTGGAGATGGGGCGCTGCCTCTACCGCCGACGGCTGTGCCTTCATCACAGATAAGCTCCCATGTTCCACCATTAGGAACGTTGGAAAATATGGTGGCTTTTTTTAGGTGATGCCCCTCAGGCATTTGTTCGACATTAATATGAGCGTGAAACTTCAGCAGCTCGCCTTGTTTCACCTTATCGAGGTGAGGGGGAGGGAAGGTTACTTGGTGTGCATCCTCGTCCAACTTGCGAATGATGGTAGAACTCGACATTTCCCATTGAATTGGGTCCATTTTGAGGCTCCTCTGTTTTTGTGTCTCGACTGGAGGGTCGAGTAGAGTTGATTTGTGCACCCCTACGGAGTTGGGTGGCAACAGCTTTAACAAAGGAGGTTAGGGTGAGAAGGGCTATATCCCCACTTGTGCCTTAAGAGTACTGGCTCTTTAGTCCAGTAGGGGGAGCGCTGTAAAGAGCGCGAGTTCATGCGCGTAGGCCAGCGCATCATTCTTGGAGTGGAAGGCCTGCGCCTGGATACTATTGCTACCGTTATTTTGGCGGGGGACCAACATTACCTGCCAGCTGGAGTGGCTACTTTTACGGTCTGTGGTATGGGATGAGTAGGAGACAACCTTAACCCCCTTGAACGCCGCTAGCGATTGCCTCTCGGTCCAGCTATGCCAGAGGGCTTGTCTCTTGGAAACATAGCTTTTTGATTCTCCATCGATGTAATGTGTTGCCCGAAAGGAGAATGTGATTACCGCGAGAAGAGTGCAGAGAGCGGTGGCCAGCCAGGAGATGGTGGAGCCTCCATCGAGAGCAAAACTTAGGCTGACAAGTAGCCAGGTCAGAGTAAACCCACCAAAGATATAGATTGGTACTTTGTTGGACTGCAGTTCCATATGTGCTGCTTTCCTATTTCCCATAAATGTAAAATTAGGTGCCAGATTTCGACCTCAGTTAGTAAGCCGCTTATTTTTATTTAGCTGATTGAAGGAAGCATACGACAGCTATCTGTTACGGCAGGGCAAAAGTACTCTTTTTGTAGGGTCTTTATCAAGTGGATAGCGTAATTTGTAGGGAGATCAAGCTGTGGCGGTTATCTTTTCGGTAGGAAAGAGGCCCGCTATGGGCCTCTCCAGGGGGAGGTCTAAGGGGAGCGTACTTTAAGGGGCTCGCGTAGCTGTTCGGCCATGCCTAACAGCAGGGACTCGGTAGTTTCCCAATCAATACATTTATCGGTTACCGAAACGCCATACTCCATATCGCTCAGGTTTGGCAGAATTTTCTGGTTGCCGGCTTTCAGGTTACTTTCCACCATAATGCCAATAATCGACTGATTGCCAT
This sequence comes from Microbulbifer maximicatervae (SeqCode), assembly GCF_052467825.1. Taxonomy (NCBI): domain Bacteria; kingdom Pseudomonadati; phylum Pseudomonadota; class Gammaproteobacteria; order Cellvibrionales; family Microbulbiferaceae; genus Microbulbifer; species Microbulbifer maximicatervae (SeqCode). Next base: position 4,310,837 of record NZ_CP174327.1, on the reverse strand, counting down.
CGAGGATTTGGTGAGTCACATTGTCGACCACCAGGGGCTGTAATTCGTGGTTTTTATTGGAGTTGGCATGACTGCAGTCGACCATAATGTTTGGCACGATATTGGACTTACGCAGCTCCTGCTCGCACATTGCAACACTCACTGAGTCGTAATTTGGCTTGTCATTGCCCCCGCGAAGTACAACGTGACCGTATGGGTTGCCTGCGGTGTGGATAATCGCAACTTGACCGTGCTTATTGATGCCGAGGAAGCGATGGGGGTTGGCGACCGATTGTAGGGCATTGATAGCCACCTCCAGGCCACCATCGGTACCATTCTTGAAGCCAACGGCAGAGGAGAGGCCGCTGGCCATTTCCCGGTGAGTCTGTGACTCTGTGGTTCGCGCGCCAATGGCAGACCATGAAATTAGGTCCTGCAGGTACTGAGGGGAGATTGGGTCTAGGGCTTCTGTTGCAGTAGGCAGCCCTAGCTCGGCAACATCCAATAGCAGCTTGCGGCCAATATGCAGCCCCTCCTCAATCTTGAAGGAGTCGTTCAAGTGAGGGTCGTTGATCAAGCCCTTCCAGCCAACAGTGGTGCGGGGCTTCTCAAAATAGACGCGCATTACAATTAGCAGGGTATCGGAAACCTTGTCCGCAATCGCCTTCAAGCGCTTGGCATAATCCATTGCGGCGTTCACATCGTGAACGGAGCATGGCCCGATTACCACCATCAGGCGGTGGTCTTTGCGATCTAGAATGTCGCGCACGGCGGCGCGTCCTCCAGCGACAGTCGCCTCGGCGGCATCGCTAATGGGGAGTTCTGCTTTCAGCGTCTCCGGGCTGATCAGTACTTCCTGGGAGACAACATTTAAGTCGTCGAACTGCTGTGTGGTCATGGCGTCTTCTGGTTTCTCTATTCCTTAGTGCCGCGCTGCACCTGCAGGCGGAGTACCTATCCTACTTTGCCATCAAGAATAGGGCGAGGGTTTCATTTGCAACCAAATAGTTGGCCTTCTTTTGGGATGGCCATTTACTAGCGCCCCTTAGACTGGTTGGTGCAATGCGTTAGTAGAGAGTGCCCATTGCCGCCATCTTTAGCAGCCAAATGGTGGCAGATGGCATTAGCGCTTCTATGGAGTATGCAGTCAGAAGCGCAGTATTCAGAGGGCTCCTTACAGAGTAATAGCTGAAAACAATTCGCGAGTGCCAGGAGTAGGTGGCACTCGAGACAAGCCGCGGATAATTTTGATTAAGGATGCTCGATAGTTAACGTCACCGGGCGGTATTTGAATTAGCTACAAGGGCGCTGAAATTGGCGGGCAAGCTGTCTGTGAATCCCTGGATTATATCTGTGTAGTTTGCGAAGCTAGTGCTCGAGAACAGAGCCGGCTATTGCCTCCTATATGAGTCTCAAAGCTTCCCCATAAAACGAAATAATAAACTGATCGGCTATGTCTTGCATTTCAAAAAGGGCTCGCAAGTCTTTTCAACTAATTTTGTAGTGATCGCAAACATCCATGTGAACAGCAATTATCATTTCTGAGCATTACAGATGCTAATTTGATGAGAATCTTCTCTGCTAGACATAAAGGTGTTCTTATATCAAATTGGGCTTTTTGTAGGAGCTACAGTGTAGTCAAGTTGATGATTGTTGCGAATAAATTTTCTTTTTTCGGTGCGGATCGATTTCTACAAAATGTAGAAAATTGGCTTGCCTTTTCTTTGTAAGGGGTTAGGGTTTCGTATTGTGCAAAAATAGGAGTATTAATTTTTGTGGACACTCACCTCTATCCATGTGATCAATAATTACTTTTTGATTGCGGGTGAAAAGAGCATAATTATATTTTCAATCTTATGAAGCTGGGGTTGTGTCTTTTTCCTGTATTGGGTAAGCAAAATTTATACCTTCTTACTTTTAATTGACTAGGCTGTGTTGTGAATAACTAGAGAAGTTATGCCCAACGCTTTGCAAAAGATTTACTGCAAGAGCCTTGTTTATAATGCTGTGATATGGTCTGCAAAACCTGAGAGATAAAGAAGCGTTTTTTTAAGTGCGACTTGGTTAACCGTCTAACCTGTCTTGTCGTACTCTTTCTGATATCAAATATATTTCCAACATTGGCAGCAAGCTTAGGGTCCAGTGTCTTGGTAGATGTTGAAATACTCAAGGTATGCCTTAATTGCCTGATGAATGAGCATGGGAAGCTAACTCAAGGGAAGGCTAAGTTAAGTGCACTTATAACGCCTTGCTTTCGTTACATAGCTAGTTATCAAGCCTCAAGAGAAGACTGATAATTTTCTATGTTCTATAAATAGCCAATAGATTTGTAAGCCTTAGTAGTCAAAAAGAGCCGTCGTGGAAAAGTTAAGTAAGTCAATAAATTTTAGTGGTGGCTTTAATTTTAAGTCAGGGTGACTCAATCAAAGAACTGGTTCACGGTACCCGCGAGGAGATACGGATAAGCTTCGTTTGTTAATTTCAGTATTTCTAAATGACAAGTAATGTTTATACGTATCAGCAAAACAAATCGCTCCGAAAAGGCATTTAAGGCCCCCCTCGTATTATTATTAAGCGCACTACTTTTTGGCTGTGGTGGCGGAGGTAGTAGTAACGATGAGACGACACCGCAAGAGAACACTGGCGGTGATAACTCGGGTGGTGGAAATTCAGGCGGTGGAAATTCGGGTGGGGGAGTGGTAGATACCCCGGATGAAGGTGATGATTCTAACACGCTGCCCATTGCCAATGATCAGTTGGTACAGATGGCCGCACACGGCCGACTTGCAAAATCTATATTTCTTGCTGCGTATGATGAAGATCTGGATTCTCTAGAATATTCTATTCAGTCGGAGCCGGCGCATGGCACTTTAACAGGAAGTGGGCGTCGCTGGGAGTACCTCCCTGCAACAGACTTTACGGGTACTGATAGCTTCTCATATCTAGCGTCAGATAGTAGTGGTGCTAGTAATATTGCGACAGTTACTATTGAAGTTGCGGCAAATGATTGTGCCAGCGATTTCCTGGATGGACCAGCTGACAGCCTTCTGGTGCATGTCCCGTCTCACTTGGAATTCCGTGATGTAGCGGGTGGAAATTCTGTGATTGTTGAGGGTACTGCGCTAACAGAAAGTGCATCTTCGGATCCAGATGTAGAAGGGCGCACAATGTTTGTCAGTCGCAACGACTTTAATAATGCAGACATGACGGTGGCTCTTCCTGAGAAAGATGGCCTCGCGCATTTTAGCTTGTCTTTTAAGTTCATCCCGGATAGTACTGAAGACGATGAAGTGATGGTGAGATCAATTGCCGATACTAATGGTGATAATAACTCCGGCAGCTTTTATATAGGCATCAGTGATGAGGTTGTTGTAGGGCAATTGGGCGGCCAAGACAGCCAGCAGTTTTCTAACGCAGAAAGTACTTTAAAAACCCGTAGCTGTAATCATGTCGCAGTTACGGTCGACAATGGCACGCTAACCGTGTACGTAAACGGTGAGGCTTCTACTTCGATATCTGTTGATGGTGATAGCTATCCTTACTTGGGCGACATGCTGCAATTTGGGCCCTTTGCGGGAAAAATCTGGGATGCGCGACTCTATGAGCGTGTGCTGACATACGATGAAGTCATGGACCTGGGTGGCAGTAAGTGCAATGAATCCATGATTGCTACCAGCCCCTATGATGGTTACAACAACTATCTTTGTTCAACGTACCAGTGCCAATGGTGGTCGGATGATACCGACAAAACCATGGCTAATTTTGAGCATTATATTGTGGCTCAAGAGCGGGTATGGGAGAGGAATATCTTTGAAGCCGGCATGTATGGAAAAGGCGAGCTTTGCACTTACTTCAGTGATGAAGGTTCCACCCGTGATTTAGAACTCAATGACTCAATTAGTAATACGTTCGTTAAGAATTACACCCTGGAGGATAACCCGCTTACCCAGTCTAACGCCCAGCACTGGATGCATGAGAACTTCCACTCCTATCAGGGTAAGCTAAACAGGGTTACAGGTGAGTCCAGTGGTAAGTACACCCTGGAATCCTCCGCAAGCTGGGGCGCGGATCACAATATCCCGGGCGTTAAAGATAGCTTGCTGGGTTACTACACCCTCCACCCACATATTACCCTTTGGGCCATTCAAGACTCTCCCGTCGATCACCAATATGGTTATGACTTTAAAGGCGGGCATCAGTACGGTGCATATATTTTCTGGTCTTGGCTGACTAATTATGCTGTGAGTAAGGATCTGATGGGAGGTGTATTCCGTGACTCCAGGGATGGGCTCAACGACCTGGAAGCAGCGGATGCCTATCTAACAGCACAAGGGCACGATATGAAGGCCCTATTTGCAGATTTTGCCGCACAAATCACGACCTGGGATATGGTTGAGAGTGAGGCCTACCAGGTATCGGAGGCAGCCTCTTTGAGTCGGATGTTGAGTGAGCACCCTGATGCCAGCACCCACGATAATAAGTACACTCAAACATTTGATCAGGAGGGGACGGGTAACAGCTGGACTGATATGGATACCGGTTTTGTACCAGGCTCTTGGGCTTTTAATGCCTTTAAGGTAGAAGGTATTACTGAAGACAGTAACTACACCATTGCGGTTAGGGTTGATGCTGAAAATAACCCAGCTCATGCGGACTTCCGTGGTCGTGCAGTGGTTTACAACCCATCTACTGGCTCTCGTAGCTATTATCCATTTGATATTGATAGCTCCGGGGAAGATTCAAGTACCGTAGTACCGGTACCTGCCAATCATGAACTCTATGCTCTCGTAGTCACAACTCCTGACACCTTCAGGGATTTTGAGTTTTATGATTATGATTTTGCTATCTATCCATCTGGTGGTGACGTAAATACCGATCCAGTGGGTGATACTTCATATGAGGATGTTGTAAAAGTTGTGGTTATGGCAGGCCAGTCCAATATGGAAGGCAACAACACCCGGTTAGATCGCTTGCAAGAGCTGATTTGTCATGCCAATGCAGATTACACCTACGGCGATGTCGACTGTGGTTCTACGGCGATTAGTGATGACCAGATAACAGAGCAGTTTATCAATAATAGTGATTCGCTAGCCGATTATAACCAGAGACTTAGCGATGATAACGAAGACCCTGTGGTGCAGAAGCTCGGGCAATTCCTCTGCCGTGCAGGCAGTCTCGACTCTCATACAGGTGAAACCTGTGATAGCCGTAACTTTGATCTGACTGACCGACTCTTTGCCACCATCAGTAGATATTACTTCTCCTCTAGCGATGGCTCCTATGGGTACAACTACGATGCCTGGATGCAAATGAGTACTGCTATGGAGGTAGCTGAAATTTATACTGATGGTCACCTGGACGCAGCTCTTGAAGGTACACGAGACGATATTACTGTACTGCAGTATCAGGGTTCATCGAATGATACCGGTTCTCTCTCCTTCTCTGAGCGCCATGGTGAATTGTTCCCCAATTACGGCGTGTCTACTAACCGCTATGGACCAGAGCTCACTTTAGGGCACTACCTCGGTGACGAGACTGAGAACGATCTGTTGCTTTTAAAAGTGGTTCAGGGTGGTACTGACCTGAGAGTTGACTGGAAGGTCCCTGGCTGCCATGACTCCGCCGCTAATGAGTGGACCCAAGATGAGGAAAATCAGGAGTCTCTTTACACTGCGATGTTGGAGAAGATTGAGGCCTTGCGCGACCCTGAAGTCTTGGCTGGTTACTTTCCGCAGTATGAAAATAAGTCGATTGAAATCGATAGTTTTATCTGGTTCCAGGGTTGGAATGATGGAGGGCAAACTGTAAATGAAAACAACTATGAGGCGAATTTGACCTGTCTGGTGAATGGCCTACGGGAAGCGCTAAATGATTATGACTTGCCCATTGTTATTGCTAAAAGCCACTATGGTGATGCCAGTGGAGCTATCCAGTCTGCCCAACAGTCTGTTGCAGACAACATCTACAATGTTGAGGCTCATGAAACAGATGATCTCTCAGGTTATTACCATTTTGATCCAGCGGCGCATTTAGCGATAGGTAAGCGCATGAAGGAAGAGAGAGACAACTTGCGCTGATTAAAAATTATACTCGATAGCAAGTGCGTAGATAAGGCCTCCCTGCTGAAAGTCTTATCTACGCTCACCTAGCCCACAAAGCCAAAAAACAAGTATTATCCCTTCCGTTTATCTTGTCAGATTTTTCAAACCATACTGTATCTCGCTCTAATAGCGTGATATCAATAGCACTATACTCAAGTAGTTTGCCCCATCAAAAGGTGCGTACTTTGGCGTTTGAGATAGGCGTTACATTGATTACCTGTGTCTTCAAAATTACTTTTGCTGAAAAAAATATGTGAAGGGAATATTGATATCGGAAGAGGTGTAGCCTTTGGGTTTTAAGTTTAGTTACTCTAAGGTGAGTATCGATAGTAGTGCGTATCATAAGGGACCGCCACGATTCTAAGTAGCGGATTAATTCTAATAGATAGAAGTTTAGTAACATGAAAACCTTGCCAAAACATATAGGTATAGTTGGATGCTCCGCAGAAGGGGCCGCCCTTTGCTACAGAACAATATGTACTGAAAGCCCCAAAATTTTGGGGGAGTATGCGCACCCGGAAATCTCCATGCATACTCACTCTTTGGCAGACTATGTGGATCGATTGAATAACAGCGATTTGTTGGGTGTTGGTGACCTAATGCTTTCTTCAGCTAAAAAGCTCAAAGCTCAAAGCTCAAAGCTCAAAGCTCAAAGCTCAAAGCTCAAAGCGCAGGGTGCTGATTTCTTAATTTGTCCAGATAATACCATTCATCAGGCGTTTGAGTATGTAAAAGAATTATCACCGCTACCTTGGCTCCATATTGCTGAAGTTGTAGCAGAGAGTGCGAAATCTCGCGGTTATCAAAAGCTTGGTATTTTAGGCACCAAATGGCTGGTGGAAAGTGATGTTTACCCAAAGAAAATTGAAGGGCAGAACCTTGGTTGGCTGCGACCTACAAATGAGCAGGTACACAATATAGACCGCTTAATTATGGAAGAATTGGTCTGTGGTGTCTCGGCGCCAGATTCAGTAACTTACTTTCAAGAGGTAATTCAAAGTTTGAAGGCTAATGGTTGTGATGCCGTTATACTTGGGTGTACAGAAATACCACTAATAATTAGTGACTCCAACTCTCCTCTGCCTACCTTGAACTCCAATCATTTATTAGCGGAGGCAGCAATTAGGTTGGCTATTGGGCGTGCAGAATATTCCTAGTAAGCGCAATAGTGGGGGCTCGATCGGCATTTATCACATATAAAGCGAAGCCCTAATGTATGGATTTAGATGGCAGCAAAGCAAAAAACCATTTCACGGATAGGTTATTATGGCTTTTGCTGCTGCCTGTATGGAAAATACGGCGTAAGAATCATACTTATCTTAAGCTGTATTGCCGCGAAGTATTCAGTTTCAGTTGCTATCTTAACACCTGCCTTAACACGCCAAGGTAGTTATCGGCCAGCTCTACGTCATCATAGTACCCGCGAGCCTTAAGAAACTTATGGAGTGCTCTTAAGTTATAGGTGGGCACACCCATAAAAGCGTGATGCTCACAATGGTAGCTTAATCCATCGGTGGGGCTGACAAAGAGTAAGCCTAAAATTCCCCTTGGAACCGATCGTGTATTATATTTTGGTTCCAGATGATAGAGATCTTTAACCCCGGCATGCTCAGCGATTTGACGCATTCGAATGATTGCCATATAGACTGTAAAGTAGGCTATCACCCATAGGATATACAACTGCGGAAAGCCAGAGGCCCACAACCCCGCAAACATGATACCGTTAACAAACAGGCCCCGTGTCAACTGATAATTAACTCTCTTATTTCTGCTCAACAAATCTCGACCGCTTAAAAAAAGATATAGGTTTGCCTTTAAACCAGTGATTCCCAAAAAATCTCTAATGAATTTTCTCGCTAGACTCCTTTTACTTACAGGATAGTCTTTGTAGTTCTTCAGATCCGGATCTTTATCTGTGCCAGCATTTCGATGATGTTTTAGATGGCTCTTAATATAGGTATCACCATCCATCAATAAAAATGGTGAAGATAACCACTTGGCAACGAATTTATTATAGGCCCGGGTTGCGAAAAGCGTTTTATGACTGGCTTCATGCATGATTGCAGCTAAGGCCTGTTGACGCCCAGCAAGCAAGAATACTGCTGCAATATATACGTACCAATACGGTAATAGTGCTGCAATAACAAAAATACTAACGATGCCAATCCAAGCGCTTGCTACTATCCACCAAGCTCTGGCATCACTACGCTGCAGAAAAGGCTTTAGTTCTTCTTTGCTAATTGGGATATTCATTGAGGAGTACCTTGTTGTGATTATTAGTCAACACCTAACTTCTTCAACTGTTCCAGCCAAATGTTACGGCCAACACGATCGTACTTACGCACGATATTCTTCAATTCTTGGTACTTCTCTTGCGGTCTTATTATCTTTGGGAGTAGAGGATCAATCGCTAGGCGATGAATGGCCTCACCACCCAACCGGCATGTTTCTGATAATGTTGTATAAATAGGTTTATTTGACAGAGTCTTAAGGCTGTTCTCAAGGGACCGTACGAGATCGTCATATTCGCTATCAAGCCTTCCGATATCCCATAGCTGGTGAGCCCATTGAGAGACTAATGAATCGGGAACCTCATGCAATACAAAACAGTTCGCCCCTACCTCAAGTCCAAGAGTATCTAATGAAGCGATTATTTCAGAATGGGCGAGTTTTAGATTGTTGGGTCGTACCCACAGGTGGTCGAGGCCTACGGAAAAACCATACCATTGGAGAACCGATAATGACTTTCTACGAACCGTACGTGATATTCCTTTAGGTAAGTGACAAGTAAGCCAACTACCGTCCCAAGTTTCATAATGAAAAGTATCATGTTGCCAGCGGTTGATAAAAGCACGTTTGGCGATCGCTTTTTCTGTTAAACGGTACACCCCCCGCCCATCATGGCTGACCAATTCGGTACTTACCAATCTATTTAATGTTACTCGTAGACTATTGATAGAAATGTCAAATGCATCAGATATAAAGCTGAGCTGACTGGTTCCAAGCTCGTGTCGCTTGTTAACGCCCATCAGGTCCAGTAGGACATTTTTGGGGGTAGGCTCATACGTAAACTGATACATAGTGATTTTACTGACAATAATCCTGGTATTTGTTTCACGTGATATTACAGAGTAGAGCACAACTTGCAAGACATTGTAATCTTTGGGTTAAACAAATAGACGCTTAAATCCACGGTAATGCCATCTACTGCTATCCGATATCCTTATCACCGTGAGAGAAATCAATTGGGGAGGATTATATTCAAGTGCTTCTAGGTGCTCGGCAGGCTCTTCGCGCGAGGATGAGCTTGATAATCTTAAACTTTGTGGTAAGGCAATTTACGCAGTAGAGCATCGGCTTTAGGAGTTATAGTTTCGTGGGCTTAGCGAACAGTGGGCTCCTTGGTGCAGTAGTCAGTTCTGTGAAGCTATATGGTACGATTAAGGATAGAGCTAATTTGATGACTGCAGCAATATAAGTTGTGATGGCAATAGAGAATTCCGGTGGTTCCTAAGTTATGGCGTATAGAGGCAATTAACTTATGAAATGTTCTTTATTTTTAATGACAATATTAGTTTTAACTAGGCCAGTTATTGCAGAAGATAAAGAGTTTCGAGATTTGATTGCCTCGCATGAAGCCAATCTCGCTTTTATGTACGACCTTCTTGAAAAAGGTATAGATCCAAATAGAGAGGCACAGCTATACACTACCTTACTAGTTGGTTGGGTTTCTTTTGCTTCTGTTGCAGTTAAATACAACATTCAATCAGATATGCTAACACCTCGTAGAGTGTGCGAAATGACTCAGCTGATGGATATGACGTATCCAAAGTTATTGAATTCCCCAAAAAGCGCATATCCGATACAAATGGTTTCTTATGCACATAAATCCGCTACATCTGCGATGAAGTTGGTCGCTTCAGAATACCGAATCGATTGCGAGGAATACTTCAAAATAAAACAAAATCTTAAAGGGCGATTGGGAGAGCTTAAGAAACATGGAGATTCTTGATTGGGCTTTAATTCGAATAACGAAGATGTAGAAAAACTCAGCCCTCTTTTCGTACTGTGCTTCTACGTGAAAAATAGCCCACTCATCAGTGAAAGCTAGATCAGAATGCACGTAGAACCACCATTTATGATTAATATTCAATCACATCTAAGAAAGCAAAGACATAAATTAGTTTTTCTACAGCCTGAACGTGTACAAAAGGGAAGTTTAAGAGAAACAGAAGCACAGAGAGAGCTTCGTTTGGCTGGTGATCTTGAGGGTTACTACAAAGCACGAGCCGCTGCCGCCTATGCAGCCAGAGCGTTAATGGTCGTAAAAGTGAGTATGAATGTTGTTCAGCGGAGGAGCTAGACAAAAGTAAAACAGCTTTTATTAAGGTTGTTGAAGTTTCTACACGGAATATACAGCTACGGTTAATGAATGCTCATGCAGACTTTGTTGCTAACGATAATTAAGGTGTCCCAGGTCTTCTTAACCTTCGATAAATAGCAGTGTATTACCATCAGGTTTTTGGGCAGCTGTAGCAGGTTACGCTTTCAACGATAGCAATTGGAGCTCCCTGCAGATCAGTGACCTGATTGGGGCAGAGTCTACATGCTGATAGATAGCCTGAAAGAGATTACCGCTCATGGCTTTAGCCGCACAGGTTCTAAGAGCTGCTGCAAATAACCTGTGACGCGGGATAATAGAGTAAAATCAAGAAGAGAGTGGTGTGAGATTAGATTTGATCGCAACAATGCTTTGAATACCTACTCAGAAACTTCGAAAGTGTTTTCATCAATCAGTTCACCATCCAATGTTTCACTGCCACCACGATAGCGCATAGTCATTTGGCCAGTAGCAATTAAAGTTCCTTCACTGTCGTATACCTCTGTATATGAATAGAATATCTTTCGTCCAGTACTCGTTAGCTTACCTATCGCAGTGAGTTGATTAGTCTTGGCCTGACCGGTGAAATTTGCTGTTAAAGACAGTGTAAAGGCTCTACGACGGCGGTTGGGGTGGGGGCAGTAGAGGCCGCAGTAAGAGCCAGCGATATCGATTAATGTTGTAATAAAACCACCGTGGGGTACACCGTGGGTATTCAGGTGTTCCGGTTGTACTTCTACGCTGATTGCAACATGGCCTTCCTGCCAATTATCTATGGTTATACCTAGATGGTCATTGAACGGGGGTTGTTTCTTGTTCTGCCAATTCATCCAATTTCACCTTAGAAAGTAAGTTTATGATGGGTCGCTACAATTTGTTTTCTGAGTTGAAAGGTAGACTGTGAGCAATCCTGCACTGATAACGATCAGCGTCCCCACCAGTGCAATAGTATTAGGTAAGTGCTGCCAAATGAGCCAACCTAGAAGTCCGGCAATAACCACACCAAAGTAACTGATTGGCGACACCACACTGGGTTTTGCATAGCTATATGCTTTGGTGTACAGCCAGATAGCCAAGAGTACAGAGACACCGTTAAAAAAAAGATAGGGGAGTGTCCATAAAGGTATTGGCTCCCAATAATAGATACCCAGGGGCAGGCTGCACGCGAACGAGATTAATACGTAGTAAAACAATATAAGGCTGGGCCGGTCGGTACGGGACAAAATTCGTGTTCCGACCATAGAGGCAGCCAGGGTAAGCCCTGAAATCAGGCCGAAGGCATGGCCGCTACTAATACCGTCCACGTTGGGTTGAAGAATCAAGCTGATCCCCAATAAGCCCAGTAAGATTGGTAGCCAGTGGGTTATGGGGATCTGTGCTCGAGACCAAAGCCAGGCAATAAGGGGAACAAAAATGGGAGCTGCATTACGCAATAACCCTGCTTCCATTAGTGAAATTTTGCTTAGGGCAGAAAAATATGTGAAAAAGCATAACCACCCTGCAAAACCGCGTATTAGGTGGGTTCTCCAGTGTTGGGTGGTAAGGTGTCGAGGCGTTTGTCGCACTAGCCATGGGGTTAGCAGTATCAGGCAGATACTGTATTGGCTGAGCGTAATTAATGGCACGGGGACAGCGGTAGACACCCATTTGCTGGCTGCGGCCGCTGTACTTGCTACCAGCGCGGTAGCCAATGCAAAACCAATGCCCTTCCAGTTTTGGATATCCGTGCGGAGTGGCTGACTTGGTGGGGATTGTACTTCGACTAAGGCATCAGGCCTACTCATGGTGACACAACTTCTTTATTTGGCCGCAGCGGGTAAAGTGGGAAGCCAGTAGTCATACTCACTTCCCCTATAGTTTACAAGCTTAGATTTTGCCATCAGCCCATTGCGCAAATGTTTTTCCCTCTTGGGCTAGCCGTTCCAGTAAAGGGGCTGGAGTCCAGTAGGTATCTCCATGCTGCTGGCGGAAAGTACATATTTTTTCGTAGATTTCCTTCAAGCCGATACTGTCGGCATAGTGCATAGGTCCTCCACGATGGGGCGGAAAGCCATAACCGTAAACATATACAACGTCTATATCACTCGGACGTTGGGCTATACCTTCCTCCAGGACTTTGGCTCCTTCATTAATCAGCGCGAAAGTTAGGCGGTTTAGAATCTCCTCGTCGGAAATTTCCCGCCTTACAACCCCTTGACTTTTAGCTTGGGCTTCAATGACTTTCAGCACTTCCGGGTCGCTGCTGCGAGCGCGAGTTTCGGGATCGTAGCGATAGTAGCCGGCTCCACTTTTCTGCCCCAGGCGGCCCATTTCAACCAGGGCATCTGCAATACAGTAGGTTTTTGGTTCTCCTCTTTCTGATTCGCTCAGGCCCTGGCGGGCCTTGTAACCGATATCCAGTCCCGCTAGATCTCCAACGGCGATAGGGCCCATAGCCATCCCCCAAGACTGCATAACCGAATCAATCTGCTCCGGGGTTGAGCCCTCGATTAAACACAGCTGCGATTCTCTGCCATAGGGGCGCAACATACGATTGCCAATAAAGCCGTAACAGTTTCCCGCTAGTACGGGAACTTTCTTGATCGTTTTAGCGAGCTGCATGGCAGTGGCAATTACATCGTCAGCACTTTGCGAGCCGCGAACCACTTCGAGTAGTTTCATTACATTGGCTGGGCTGAAAAAATGCATCCCTATAACGTCTTGAGGCCTGTTGGTTGCAGCCGCGATTTGATCAATATCCTGGTAGGAAGTGTTGGTTGCAAGGATGGTACCGGGTTTGCAGGAGCGATCCAATTTGGCAAAAATTTCCTGTTTGAGCTCCATATTTTCAAATACGGCCTCAATGACCAGGTCTACGTCTGCTAGGTCTGCGTAGTCAGTTGTGCCGGAAATCAATGAGAGACATTGTGTTTTTTGACCTTCGGTGAGTTTCCCTTTCTGCATGCTGATAGTGTAATTCTTGTCGATCACTGCTAGCCCTCGATTTATCGCAGCTTGATCGATTTCTACCAGTTTGACTGGAATACCGACATTGGCAAAGTTCATGGCGATGCCTCCGCCCATAGTGCCTCCACCGATAATGCCCACGCTCTTTATCTCCCTGGTGGGTAGGTCTTTTGGTAAACCTGTGACCTTGGTTGCAGTGCGCTCGGCAAAAAACAAATGCCTGAGTGCGGCCGATTGACTGGAGAGCAGGCATTCGATAAACAGGTCGAGCTCTTTAGCAAGTCCTTGATCAAAAGGCTGATGAACTGCGGCCTCTATACAGGTAACAATATGTTGCGGTGCAAGCTGACCTCGTGATCTCTTTTCAAGGCGCTTGCGGAAATCATCAAATAACCCTTCAGGAATGCTGTCAGGATCTATTGCGATGTCTCTGACTCGGCGCAGAGGAGCTTCATTTGTTATCAATTCACGGGTAAAGGCGAGGGCTCCCTCTAACAAGTCATCATCGATAACCCGGTCTATCAACTTCATACTTTTGGCTTTAGAGGCCGGTATTGGACTGCCTTTTGTGATTAATTCCAGTGCAGCGGCAACACCAGACAAGCGTGGGGTGCGCTGGGTGCCACCGGCCCCTGGCAGTAATCCCAGTTTGACTTCTGGAAGCCCCACTTTGGCCGATGCTATTGCACAGCGGTAATGGCAGGCTAGAGCGACTTCGAATCCACCGCCGAGTGCCGTGCCGTGAATGGCGGCGATCACTGGTTTACAGGAGTTTTCTATTTCCTCAATCACTTCTGATAGGGCGGGCGCCTGTGGTGGCTTGCCAAATTCCGTAATGTCCGCACCAGCGATAAAAGTTCGGCCTTCACACACTACCACCAGGGCTTTAGATGCATCGCCTTGAGCGTTCTTAATCGCTCCCCAAATGCCTTCACGCAAGCCGTGAGAGAGGGCGTTCACAGGAGGGTTGTTCAATCGAATTACACCGATATCGCCAATGAGTTCATAACTTACACTAGACATTGCTATCTCCAGATCTTAAGTGACAACTGTTCGGTCTCGGTTTTATTTACATCTAATCAGGTTTATATGCGTTCTATGATTACGGCGATCCCCTGGCCAATCCCGATACACATGGTGGCTAGTGCATAGCGCCCACCCGTACGTTCCAGCTGGCGCAATGCTGTCAGCAAAATACGGGCACCACTGGCCCCCAGGGGGTGACCAACGGCGATGGCACCACCATTGGGATTTACCCGTGGGTCCGCATAATCAATTTCGAGCATTTTGAGGCAGCCCATAGCCTGTACCGCAAAAGCTTCGTTGAACTCCATTACATCCATATCCCCAAGCTCCAAGCCCGCCCGGGCAAGGGCTTTACGGGTAGCCGGTACCGGGCCCAACCCCATCACTCGCGGCTCTACTCCTGCAATGGCGCTGGCGAGAATACGTGCCCTTGGCTTTAGATCTGCTGCTTGGCCTGCTTCGGCGCTACCAACAATGAGTGCCGCCGCGCCATCGTTGATGCCGGAAGCGTTGCCGGCAGTAACCACTCCATCTTCGAAAAGCGCGGGTAGGGCTTGAAGTCGCTCCAAAGTTGCATTGGGACGGGGATGTTCATCCGTATCGATAAGAAGCGCTGGCTTCTTGCGACCTTGGGGTACTTCGATGGGAATAATTTCATCGACAAAGAAGCCATCGGTACGTGCCGACTCGTATTTTGTTTGTGATGCCAATGCAAATGTATCGCACTCTTCCCGGCAAATATTCAGGTCTGATGCAATATTGTCTGCGGTCTGAGGCATGGTGTGGCTTCCATACTCAGCAACAATGTTTGGGTTGGTGAAGCGGGGTCCTAGGGTCGTATCTGCCAATACCTGATTGCGATCAAAGGCACTGTTGGCTTTGGAGAGAACCAGGGGGGCGCGACTCATTGATTCGACACCTCCTGCGATAAATAGCTCTCCTTCTGAAGCGCGAATGCAGCGAGCGGCATCTGCTATAGCGGACAAGCCGGAACCACAAAGGCGATTTACCGTTATGCCGCCAGTGGATATGGGCAATCCTGCTAGCAGGCCTGAAAATCGGGCAACGTTGCGACTGTCTTCTCCCGCCTGATTGGTATTGCCCGCAATAACATCCTCAAAATGTTGAGGGTTAAAATTATTTCTTTCAGTCAGGGTCCAGATGACATGGGCAAGCAGGTTGTCGGGCCGGATACTGGAAAGGCTGCCCCTGTGGCGGCCAAAAACACTGCGGCCGCCGTCATAAATATAGGCATGTGACATAGTGAAATTTCCGATATTGGAGTTCTAAGTGCATTGAGTCATACGGTAATTTCTTTTATTCAAACTCCAAAGCCACGGGTAAATTTTCCAGGGCTTCCTCTACAGCGGCTTTGCTGGAGGCTTGTTCAAGTTGAACTTTTGCTACCTGGCCAAGGGATGCATCGAAGTGGGCGGAAAACTTAGCGGTAATACTTTTTTCCTCTAATGCCTGGCCTACGACATATTCGGTAGCGCGATTGCGCAGAGCCGGTTTGAATACTTTGGCTACAGCAGTGAGTGGAATCTCATCAATAATTTCCACGCGCTTAGGAATGGCTGCACGCTCAGAAATTTGGCTGCGGCAATAGTCAATGAGTTGTTCTTCTGTGGGCGGGTTAGTGGATGGAAACAGGGTAACGTAAGCTACTGGAACTTCTCCGGCATAAGCATCTGGTTGACCAACTGCAACGGCAATAGCAACGGCAGGGTGGCGGGATAATGGTTCTTCGATCAGAGCCGGATCTATATTGTGGCCGCCGCGAATAATTAAATCCTTGGCCCGCCCGGTTAAGAACAGGTTACCATCTCCATCGAGATATCCCATATCGCCGGTATTAAACCAGGACTTATCGACCCAGGCTTTAGCATTATCCTCTTCTGATAAGTAGCCAGAGAAAATATGTGGCCCGCGCGCGAGTACTATGCCCACCTCTCCTGTATTGCAGGTTCTAACCAGTCGGGTACCGTCTACTTCGGCAATTTTCATTTCCATATAAGGCAATCGCCGGCCGACGCTGCCTTCAGGGGCTTGCATATCGGTAGGAGGGCGAGCTAAAAGGCAGCTGGACTCCGTCATGCCGTAGCCATTACTGACAAGGACATTGAACTTCTCCTCAAAGGCATTCTTCAACCCCGTTGGCAGGGTGGAGGCTCCACAGCCAATATCTGTCAGACAGCTGATGTCATTGTCACCCACGGGAATTTGCAGCAATACACCGAGGATGGTGGGGACGGCGGCAAAGCCCTTCACCTGAAAACGCGCAACATGATGCCACCAATTTGGTAGGACATTGGGTGAGCGAAAACCAGAGGGTGTCATGATAACAATTGTGCGTCCGGCCAATAGGGTGCCAATACCCGCAACAACCGTACCGAAAATATGAAACAGCGGAAGTCCGCTCAGGGTGGCGAAGCGCCCTTTACTGGATGACGTATCAGCACTTAATTGAGCGACGAAGGCAATATTGCTGTGAGTTAAGCGGGCTATTTTAGGTCTTCCAGTAGTGCCCCCGGTGTGGAAATAACTAGCGGTTTCACTCCCCTGGATATAACGTTCACTCTTTAGATGATCGTCCGGCTGTTGGGATATAGCCGAGACAAAATTATCCGCGTGAATACCCGCTGGAACTGGAGTATTGCTAATTGGCTTTTTACTGATTAGTAACAGAGTTTTTAATGTGGGAACTTGCTCGAGAATTTGCGTTACTTTATCCCATATTTCCTCGCTAAGATCTTGGCCAAGAGTGACCAGGACTTTAGCCCTGGTGGTATTCATAATTTCGATTATATGTTCGGGTTCCAGCAAAGGATTAATAGGGCTGGTAATACCTGCTGCCTGGCCTCCCCAAAGTGCAAAATGGGTTTCTGGCAAATTGGGTAGTAGTAAAGTCACTGTATCGGTTGGCTCAACACCGATGGAGTGAAGAAGATTGGCAGTCTGGTGCACTCGCTGGGATAACTCGGAGAAACTTACTTTAACCGTGTCTTCGTCAGGTGCGGCCGTTGGCAGGAATTCAATGGCCGAGTCATGTTGGTAGAGGCGGGCAGATTGCCGGATTAAATCAAAAGTGCTTTCCCAGGGGTATCGCTGCGAAAGGGGGACTTTTTCATATTCCTGAATTTCAGCAAGTGACTGCAACATTGTATCGGAGGATTGAATGGGCGTGATCGACATGGGGGCTTCTCTCACTTTGGTTATTATGGTGACGACCATAGCAAAAGTGAATACAGCATTCCACTCTGCGGAATAAGGTGTTAGTGTTTTACCTATTAAGAAGTGCCCAATGCATTTTTTAATGGAAAATGGCGCAAAAAAACTTATTAAAAATAAAAAGGCGCCATGTTGTTGAGGTTTTTTCTGTTTTATTTTTTGAGCGGTTGATTTGTGTGCCTATCTGGAATTGATTGGCGCTAGAAATGCTCGGTTTTTTATTTCGATAAAGGCATTTTACGCCAATAATTTAAATCGTTGGGATCGATTCAAAGGCAATTAAGTAACTTGTCGAGGTGAAGCTGTTAAACACTAGTTCCGCCTGTAGCGGGGATCTTTCAAAAGATTGCGTATTTTTGCTGCGCAAGATTGTGATAGAAGCAGTTTGTAGGAGCTGCTGTTCAATGCGCCGACTAATAAAGGAGCAGGCGAATGAATATAGATTTTTCTCCCGAAGAGTTAGCTTTTCAGCAGGAGGTCCAGCAGTTTCTCCAAGAGAAACTTCCTGAAGATATTAGAGAGAAAACCCTGAAGGAAATCCCGCTGGAGAAAGAGGATTTTATTCGCTGGCAAAAAATACTCTATGAGCAAGGGTGGGCAGCTACGAATTGGCCGGTTGAATATGGAGGTACCGGTTGGACACCTACTCAGAAACACATTTGGGCAGACGAATGTGCTAACTATGGTGTACCAGAGTTGATTCCTTTCGGCTTAAAAATGGTTGCTCCAGTGATCTTTACCTACGGTAGTGAAGAACAAAAGCAACGATTTCTGCCTGACATCCTGGCAAGTAATGTCTGGTGGTGTCAGGGGTATTCAGAACCAAATGCTGGCTCAGATTTAGCTTCCTTAAAAACAACAGCTGTCCGTGATGGCGATGAGTATATTGTCAACGGCACCAAGACCTGGAATACCTTGGGTCACTTTGCAGACTGGATATTTTGTTTGGTTCGTACTGGTGGGCCTCAAGTAAAGAACCAGGCTGCTATCAGCTTCTTGCTAATTGATATGAAACACCCGGGTATTACGGTTTCGCCAATTATGACCTTGGGTGGTCACCATGAAGTAAATGAAGTCCATTTCAATAATGTGAGGGTGCCGGTAGAAAACCGTATTGGCGAGGAGGGGCAAGGGTGGACTTACGCCAAGGTTTTGCTAACCCATGAACGCACCGGTATTGCGCGGGTGGCAAAATCCAAGAAACGCTTACAAACGTTAAAGGATTTAGCCAAAGAGACCTGCGATGGAGAAAATAGTCTACTTGAGAACCCGGCTTTTGCCCAAAAACTGGCCGAAGTTGAAATTGATCTCTTGGCCCTGGAGTTTACTGAACTACGCACGCTTGCGGCGGTAAGTACAGGTGGTGCCCCAGGAGCGGAATCTTCCATCCTTAAAATCAAAGGAACCGAAGTCGCTCAACTTATCGATGAACTGTATATGGAGATGGCGGGTTACTACGGAATGCCGTTTGTGAGAGAGCAGTTTAGGAGCGGGTTTGACGGAGAATGGGTGGGCCCCGGTGTTATTGCCAGCAGTGTGCCTCGTTACTTAAATAACCGTAAATCCTCAATTTATGGCGGAAGTAATGAGATCCAGAAAAATATTATCAGTAAATGGGTACTTGGCCTGTAAGTGCAGCATCTAAAGAGGACTTGAGCGATGGATTTTTCCTACAGCGAAGAGCAGCGGATGCTGCAAAGCAGTGTGAGCAAGTTTATCCAGCAGGATTATGACTTTGACCGTCGTTGTAAAATAGTGAGTAACGATATTGGCTTCAGTAAGGAAAATTGGAAGCTATTTGCGGAACTCGGCTGGTTAATGGTGCCGTTTGGAAAGGATGATGGAGGCCTAGGAGGCTCCGCCGTAGACTTGATGGTGGTTATGGAGGAGTTCGGCCGAGGTTTAGTGGTTGAGCCTTTCCTGGCCAGTGTTGTTCTCAGTGGTGGTCTTATCGCTGACTGCGCTAGTGAGGTGCAAAAGCGAGAACTCCTGGGAATGTTAATGGAAGGCCAATTGCAATTGGCATTCGCTTTTACTGAGTCACAGAGTCGCTATAACCTTACTGATATAGCCATGACTGCGGTAAAGGATGGAGACAATTACCTTCTGAATGGACATAAAGCTGTCGTTCTAAATGGTGACGTAGCAGATAAATTCTTAGTTGCTGTGCGGACGAGCGGAGCACAGCGAGATCGTGAGGGGATCACCTTACTACTTGTCGATCCTAATACAGAAGGGCTTCAGCGGCATGGATATGCCACTGTGGATGCACACCGTGCCGCCGAAATTAAATTCAATAACGTGAAAGTACCCATAGCTAATCTGATAGGGGAAGAGGGGGCGGCTTTAGGAGCTATAGAAAAGGCTGTTGATAGAGCGACGTTGGCATTGTGTGCAGAAGCTGTTGGAGCTATGGAAAGGATCTATAAGAAGACAGTTGAGTACACTAAGACGCGGGAGCAGTTTGGTGTTCCTATTGGCAAGTTCCAGGCACTACAGCACCGCATGGTGGATATGTTTACTGAGTATGAGCAAGCGCGCTCAATATTGTTGATGGCTGCGCTACAGCTTGATAGCAATAACGGAGTTGCGCCTAAGGCGATATCCGCTGCAAAAAGCCGTATTGGTAAAGCTGCGCGGTTTATCGGCCAAGAGGCGATACAATTACATGGCGGTATAGGGGTTACTGAGGAGTTAGATGTAAGTCACTACTTTAAGCGTCTAACAACAACTCAGTACCTATTTGGCAGTACTGATTACCACACTTTACGATTTGCCAAGCTGTAAATCATAAAGTACTGACTATACGGCCAAACTCACTCTCTACTTGCCACTTTGCGAGGGCACACACATGGAAAAAGTTGTCGAGCACACCAGATCTGTGAGCATAGGTAAAGTAGAGAGTGTTTTTAAACTTCAAAAGGATGCATTTAATAGGAACCCCTACCCGAGTCTTCAGGAGCGTCTGGAAAGTTTAAAAAAATTAGAGCAATTAATCCTGGAAAACCAGAAATCCATAGCAAAGGCAATAAGCGAGGATTTTGGTAATCGTGCCATCCAGGAAACTAAAATTGCAGAGATCTATGGGTGCATCGAGGAGATTCGTTACACTCGTAAGCGCTTAAAAAGGTGGATGAAAATTCAGAAGCGTCATGTGCCTTTGCTACTTCGAGGAGTAAAAAATCGCGTATTACCTCAACCAAAAGGGGTGGTTGCTATTGTTACCCCCTGGAATTACCCACTACTTCTATCTGTTGGGCCCTTGGTGAGTGCGATATCCGCAGGAAATCGCTGTATGATCAAGATGGCTGCTAACTCGCGTGCCCTTTCTACATTATTACATCAGTTATTTAATAGATTCTTTTCAGAGGATCTGATAGCTATTCTTCCTGGAGTGAGCGCTACGGAGTTTACAGCCCAGGCATATGATCACATGATTTTTACTGGATCTGGCAAAGTAGGAAAAGTGGTAATGCGGAGAGCTGCGGATCACCTAACTCCTGTGACACTAGAACTGGGGGGCAAGTCGCCAGCCATAATATGTGGAGACTTTGATGAAAATATTGCTGCGGAACGTATTTTGAGCTCAAAATTCTTCAATGCTGGCCAAACTTGTGTAGCTCCAGATTATTTATTGATTCCTGAAGAAAAACTTTCAGGATTCTTGGAATCGGCTAAGAGACTTGTACCTAAATGGTATCCATCTTTAAATTCAGAAGATTATACTTCGATTGTTGATGAAAAGGCGTTTAATAGGCTGAATACTTGTCTAACGGATGCTCTGGAGAAAGGGGCTACAGTTCTGCCGTTATTAGATGTTGAAAACAATAAGGGTTTGCAAAAAATTGCTCCCACCTTAGTGTTAAACCCGACAGAAGACATGAGTCTGCTACGCGAGGAGATATTTGGCCCTATTTTACCTATTCTTACGTATAGGAATCTGTCTGATACGATAGATTACATAAATAGTAAAGATAGGCCTTTAGCATTATATATTTTCAGTTCTAGCGGAGATGTTCAGGAAAAGATTATCAAAAGCACAATGTCTGGAGGTGTTTGTATCAATGACTGCGCGATGCATGTCTCCCAGGCAGACTTGCCCTTTGGTGGTATTGGGGCGAGTGGCATGGGGCAATATCACGCTTATGAGGGTTTTTTGGAATTCTCAAAATTACGACCGATCTTTACACAAGCCAAAAAGTCAGCGGCGGTGCCTTTACGACCACCTTACGGCCAAAGATTTGACAAAATTTTCAACTTTCTACTGCGTTTCAAGCTGTAGCTGTACTGGTTGAGAAGATCTGGAGTTTGAGTCGACTAATATCGGATTAACATAGCTTCGATATTGCCTACCAGGTTTTTCAACAGAGGAGCTACTTCATTTTCTAAGTATTCCGGGTTAAGTCTAAAAGCAGGTCCGCCAGCATTAAAAGTGTAAATATGACCTTGGCTTAAAGAGAGAGGTACTGCGATACCGTTGACATCGCGATTCCACTCGCCAAAAGAGCAGCAGAAGCCGCGCTGCTGGTAGCTGTTGACCGCTTCTTCAATACCGGCTTTGATCGTTGGCCATTGATCACCAGCTTTTTTCTCCAGGTAGCCATAAAAATATTCCCGTTCTTCTTGAGGGAGTGCTGCCAAAAAAGCTCGCCCGGAGCCGCTGGAAGCTATGGGTACGCGATTACCGATTTCATGGCGGAAAGTTGTGACATTTGCAGGAGCACAGAACTCAACAAAAATCATATCCAGCCGGTCCCGATCAGAGAGACCAACAGCGGTACCGGTAGAATTGGCCAGATCCTGCATTAAAGGCTTGGCTACCTGTCTGACTGTGAGATTTGAGACAAAAGCATAACCAAGAGCCAGGACGCCACTAC
The DNA here is from genome assembly GCF_052467825.1 of Microbulbifer maximicatervae (SeqCode). Lineage (NCBI taxonomy): Bacteria > Pseudomonadati > Pseudomonadota > Gammaproteobacteria > Cellvibrionales > Microbulbiferaceae > Microbulbifer > Microbulbifer maximicatervae (SeqCode). The sequence continues at coordinate 4,288,296 of NZ_CP174327.1, read as the reverse complement.
CCAGCTGATATTTCTCCATTCGATCAGAGTAGGTCAGATAGCCTAATTTGGTCAGAGTATAAGTCAGTCTGGAAACACTGGAGCGGGGCAGGCCAGTACGCTGGGCGATCTCCAAATTACCCAGGAAGCCATCACCAGGTTGAAAAGCTCGGAGCACATCCAGACCACGAGCTAGAGCCTCAATAAATTTTCGATCTGGTTCGGTATCTTTTTTTCTGGGAAGGTCACTTAGGGAAACCATTGGCTTAGTCCTACTTATTAATTAATAAGTATACAGATGTTCCCTCTCAAGCTGAAGGGAGATATATTAATCCTGTATGAGAAATCTATTTTACTGGAACATGTTGGGGAAGGTGATAGTAAAAGTGGATGAGTAAATATCGCCTGGTTAAACAGTTTGTTGGGTATATAACTATAATTGGTGCGAGAAAATGTCAGTTTCTCAATCAAATAGTACCTAGTGCATTATTAATCACTATACTGATTTGCTGAATTTTGGATGAGCTATAATTTCAAGCTAGTTTCAGTTGGGTAGGATAGCTCCCCTTCTAATAAACCCTGGGAAATTTCTATGAAAACGCATTACGCTATAGGGAATGATAAGCTAGCGAAAGGTTTTCTGCGTACGGTTAAAAGCGGCAGTTCAAAAATCAAACAGTATTTACTTAATCGTGTAGGGTTGGCATCTCATGAAATAAGAGTAGGTATTAACTCTGATTCTCCTTTCGCATTTGGAAAATTAGTTTGGAATAAAGATCATAGAGATTATCAGTATTACGATAGGCCCTTTGGATCTTCGTTTATATATTTGTTAAATATATCGAAGACGGTTCCGGTAATCACTTCGTTTGGTGTTATTGTTGTTCTTCCTAAGGATTCTCCTCTCAGGTTTCGAGATCCCCGCATTGCGGATGATAGTGATGACCTTTCAATGTTTTGGCAGCATGACTTCATTGATACTGAAGATGAAAAGGAAATTGCTTTACGTGAAATACCAACTTTGCCTCAGGGACGTTACCTCAATTTTCCAGAGCATAAATTTCTCACTAATGTCTGGTGGCCCGACATTATCGAAACTTATGGCTACCATGAGTGGATAGATAAGCAAGATATACCTAAAAGTCTTGGCGAGGAGATGGAGGCAAATATTAAACGTACTATTAAAAATATGGAAGTGTGGCTTTATGTTATTTTAGATAGTGATGAGCTTCTGCCTTTTAAATGGAGTTATCAAGATAAGACCTTTATGCCAGGATTTTGGACCGATGGCACTGTGGTAAAATAGTTGTTCTGGCGATATGGTTAAAGGTGTTAATCAAGTGAACCCTGTTATCTCCTCTAGTGTTTAATAGTCTATTTGGCTGATCTGAGCACATATGCTATGTAAAAAAATGAAATATGCTCTCAAAGAATTCGTTTATGAATGCTGTCTGTTCTTTGGGTATAGTTGCCTACTGTTTTTGGACGAGTTGCCCAGATTTTTCTAGAAAAAGATGCATAAAATCCTCAGCTAAATATAGTTGTCCCTTATAAATCAACTGCGCTTCCTTTCTGATAGTATCAATTGAACAGCTCGCCTTGCTATCTTTTTGGTAGCGTGTGCTGAAATGTGTGAGAACCAGGTTGGGAATTGAAAGGCCCTCGGCAAAAGAGGCTATTTGGGTGGAATAGCTGTGCCCTACATGCCCCGCTTTCTGAGCCAAATCTTTTGCATAAGTCGATTCATGCACTAAGACATTGCAGTTGGCACAGGTATCTTTTAAAAACTCAGGGTTATCATTGTCTCCGCAAATTATAATATTACGTGGAGGCCTCGGCTTTAGAATAAAGTCCGTTGCAGTGTATATTTTACCGTGATGAACGACATCGATACCGTTCTTTATCTTCCCCCATTGCGGTCCTTTAGGGATACCGGTGACAAGTAAACTTTGTGTATCTAATGTAACCTCAACATATCTTTCTGTAAAACTATACGCATAAGAGGGGACCCTGTGGGAAAGTTGTATAGTGGTTGTGGTGAACTGTCCCATTTCTATTTGGGGTAAATCTTCAACAGGAATGAAGTTGACTTCAAATGGAAGATAGAGTTCTGTGATTGTTTGAGTTGATAGAAGCCAATCATAGACGGCCCCAGGAGTAACAAGTGTCAGTGGTCTTGTCCTTCGTTGCATTCCTGAGCTACCAAGTAGACCAGGGAGTCCGTAGCAGTGATCGCCGTGCTTATGGGTGATAAAGATTGCACTTAGCCTGTTTAGTGATAAGTTTGTATGTAGAATCTGCTGCTGGGTACCTTCCCCACAGTCGATCAAATACCAGTTCTTTCCCAGGCTTTCTATTAGCCCAATACCAGAAACATTCCTCTGCTTGGTCGGAGTGCCTGATGATGTCCCCAAAAACAGTATTTCCACTTAGTCGCTACCTGATTGTTTAGCAATATTGAAGATTACGCTGGCTAGGGGTCTTCCTGAGCTTTGGCTTTGATTAACTTCTGATTGATAAGCAGTGTAGAAGATGAAAAAAAGCTATTGACCTCAAGTTAGGTTTAGGTATTAAGCTCCCGTCTATTGTTTATGAGCCCGGATTTTGAGGAGACAATCGAGATGGGTACCCCTGGTATTAACTTGCAGCAATATTTAGACCGTATTAATTTTGATGGAGCCCCGGGTGCTAACTTGCAGTGTCTACAGCAGTTGTTGACCCAGCACGTCCGTACGATTCCATTTGAGAACGTCACTTCATTTTTGGGAAGCCCCGTGGATATTGAGTTGGAATCTATTGAGGCCAAGTTGGTACAACAAAAACGTGGAGGTTATTGTTACGAGCAAAATGCCTTATTAGGGGTAGTGTTAGGGCAAATCGGTTTTAAAGTTACGAACCTCGCCGCACGGATACTGTGGCAAATGCCGATAGGGCATCAACCCGCTCAGTCGCATATGATTTTGATGGTGGAGCTTGAGGGTACACGCTTCCTGATAGATGCGGGATTTGGAAGTAACACTTTGACTGCACCACTCAATTTAGACTCCAGTGATCGTCAGAGCACACCGCACGGTGTTTACCGCTTTACTTTAATAGATGATGAGTACCTGTTAGAGGTTACAACCGATAGTGGTTGGCAACCTATGTACAGCTTTGACTTGAAACCTAAAACTCATGGCGATTATAAAATTGGTAGTTGGTATTGTTCAACGCACCCTAAATCCAGGTTTGTAGAGCACTTGATTGTTGCTCGGTCTTTCCCAGAGGGGCGGCATACACTTTTCAATAGACAGTTAAGCTATCAACCACTTTTAGGCTCCAAGAGTGTTGTCATGTTAGCGGATGTTGATGAGCTTCGGGCTACTTTACTGGATATCTTTGGGATAGAAGTGCCGTCTGGCAGAGAAATTGATCAAAAGTTAGGCCGGATATTTGAGTCAGACGGCATAGCGGAGCGAGTCATATGAAGAGGGTAGGTGTTGTTTACCATTCTGTATCTGGTTGCAGTAAAGTTCTTGCGGAGTCCGTGGTGGAGGGGGTTAACACGCTAGAGAAGTGTATTGGTGTTGCCCTTGAGATTCAGGGAGAGAGCATTCTTCACGGACGTTATGAAGATCAGTCATTATTAGCTCAGTTGGATCAATGTGAAGCCATAGTAATGGGTTCGCCGACCTTTATGGGTACTGTCTCCGCTCAATTCAAAGCATTTATGGATGCAGCAAGTGAGCGCTATGGAGATCGGTGCTGGCTGGATAAGTTAGCTGCAGGATTTACTGTTGGTAGTAATTTTAGTGGTGATCAGCTAGGTACCATCAGGACTCTACAGGTCTTTGCTGCACAAATGGGCATGTTGTGGGTTCCCCTGGATATTCTACCGAGTCAAGATTCCCTGGGTAGAAACCGGGGTGGTTGTCAGTCGGGCTTGGTAGCTGTCGCTGAAGGAGCTGGTGAAATTCATGAGTTGGACCGACTTACAGCCGTACATTTAGGGCGTCGAATCGCAGGCTTAGCACTACGAACTTCCGATTTTAGGACCACGTTTCTTGACTAGCTTTTTGCTGCTCAAAAGTAGGCTGCTGATGCAGCCTACGATGACGATAATCCCGATTAGCTGAAATCCTGCTTGGTAATTGTAGAAATTCTGTGTTGGTTGTGGAGCAAAGTCAAAAAGTCTGGCTAATAAATCGCTGAGGGAGCGGATATAAGCGAACTCTATATCTTGATCAAGTGAGAGCCCTATAAGGGTTTGAATTACCCCTCCTAAGACAAAGCCCCCAGTTACAATAAGGGCAGAGGCAATGGCGTGCGCCTTTTCAGGGAGTTCAGATTGCACTATCGAGAGAGATAGAATTGAGCTGCTGAGGCCAAATCCTAAGAGAAAATTTGCCGTCAAAGTCCAGGAGTCCGACAAGTGAATACTCAGTAAAGCTGTGACAGAAATAATTGAGAGGAAACTAAAAGTTCTCGCTGGAATTACATAATCTCCCCGATAATGAGACCAAGCACCGACAATAAAGCTGCCGATAATGATGCCCATTGAAATCATCGCATTGAGTAGGGCGCTTTCCCTAGATGTTTCACGAAAAAAATCAACTTGGAACTGTATATTCCATAAATCAGAATAGGCGATAATTACGCCGAAAAGGCAGGAGTAGAAAGTGAGAGCTAGCCAAAAAGCTCTTGATTTGAAGCATGAATTTAGCTTGTCAAATTGAATAGCTTTTTTTACGGAGAGTTCATGGGAAGAGTTTTGATTACTGCCAATAAAAATAAATAGCAGTACAGCAAGGCAAATAAAAAATAGCGCTGCGATGAAGTAGGGTCCCCGGAATGAGACCTCGGTATCGAACAAACCGATAAGTAACGAGAGTGAAGCTGCTGCGAAGTTAGCTAATCCTTGGCTAACAGCGGCCATTAGTGAAAACTTTTTAGGTAAATCCCGTCCGATAACATAGATAACTCCCAAGAAGCTATTGGATAATCCAAGTGCGACTAATAGCTGCCCGGTAAGGGCTGTTTCGAAAGAATGACTGCTGGCAAAAATTACACAGCCGCTAGCGGCGAGGGCGGCTGAGATACCCAGTAAATACCGTGGACTTATAGGGCCCAATAGTGAGCCAAGTGTCAGTTGACCAATAGAATAGGCGACAAAGTAATATCCTCCCAGCATTCCTAAGCTTTGATGGTTGAGATTGAGTTCTTGAGTGAGGCTAGGTGATAGCAGGGCAAATAGGATTGAGTTGGTTACGCTGGCGCTGAAAAATATGACTGCAATTGTCCAAGACGCGTAGCGGAAGTGTTTCCGCCCCATAGGCTTTTCTTTACCGGTGTCTATTGCCACGCCTCGGCCTTGGGCTTCACTCCTCAGCTCCTGCTTATGATTGCAGCGGCCAATAGGGATTAAGCGTTAGGGTTTTAATGGATGTGAAACAAGTCGCATTAGATAGATCTTAGAGCAATTAATGGCCGTAGCCCGAACACAAGGAGTTGATTGTAAACGGGATGGAAATCGATCGGGCAGCTAGGTTTGATCAAAGTATCGCCAACGGCTGTTGAAGTTGAATGCTATTTGCTAGGCGGTGCCGTATTGAGGAGCTTTAATAGCCCCTTCATTTAAAAGAATACACTTACAAAGTCGTTATCATATAATTTCATCTCCCCAATAGAAACATTCCGTGGCTCGTTATCAGGAGGAAGGATGTGAGTGGTGTGAACGCTGTTGGCATCTTGAAACTAGAGGTGAGATCCTGCTTCGGGACTGGGCTTTAATGAGTATGCAACCTTGGCAATCGATGGTGGCCCATGCGTCGAAAGTCTTTCTTGGCTAGCCGTATTAATGCCGTCAGTGATGGCGTTTTTGCCATTGCTATGACGCTGCTGGTTTTTAATATCCAGATTCCCGATCTGGAGGATATAAAGCCGGGCGAGGATTTCCACAGCAATATTCTTCAGCAGTTGCCCCATTTTTTTTCCTGGATACTGAGCTTTGCGATTCTCTGTCGGCTGTGGCTTACCCACAATCATCTGATGTCGGATCACCAATTTAAATCGGTTGCCTTTACCAGTTTTAACTTTTTGCTATTGGGGGCGGTGGCGTTCATTCCCTTTCCAGCAAGTTTGATGGGGGAATATCCAGACCAGGTTTGGTCAGTGATCTTATTGTCAGCCAGCTATGCGGTGGCCGCTATAGCAATTGCGGGTATGTGGTGTGTCGCTGCGAACCGAACGAACGTATCCGCACACCGTGTACTAGTGGTCAGCATGGTGATGTTGTGTACCAGTATCCTGGCGTGCTTGTTGACCCTTTTCAATCCCTATTGGGGGCTTGGGCTTTGGATAGTGTATGTGTTGGGGATAGCGCCTTTGGCTCACTTTGTCGAGAAGCGCTATGCCCCAGTAGAGAGTTGAGATGGGGCCGGGCCTGCCATATGGTTGCTGGTGGCAGGCCTCAAAATAGTCAAATCAGGCTGCGCACCATTTTGATATGGGGAATTCCCGCTTCGTAAAATACGTCGCCTTCCACCTCAAACCCAGCCTGCAAGTAAAACCCCTCAGCATGTTGCTGTGCATGTAAATGGACTTGCTGAAAGTTTTGTTCCTTCGCCCGCTCACAGATGGCCTGCAATAGCCGGGCCCCGATACCGCACCCACGTGAAGACTTCTGCACGGCCATACGACCAATTTTTCCGCCTTGGGTGAGGCGTCCGGTGGCAACCGGAGTTGTTTCGCGGTAGGCGAGGAAGTGCTGGGATGTTTCCTCTTGATCATCCCATTCCAGATCCGCAGGTACCTGTTGTTCCTGCACAAAAACGGCCTCGCGTATTGAGCGAATTGCCTCTCGGTCAGTATCCCAATCCGCTAGGCGTATAGCTACTGGCATCTCAGAAATCCTCAGGAGGGTAGATCAGGGTGCCCTGTGCAACCAGCTGATCGAGAAGGCCGCTGTCTTCCGCTATTTCCGGGAAGGCTTCGATATCATCCCAGGAAATTTCATGGGATTCAGCAAACTGCTCGGCAAACGCCAAGGGGCAGGGGAAGGCTTCACCATCAACAAACAAAGTGGCTGGCTCGCGGCAAAAGGCGGTGCGGGAAGCGGGATTTAAAACCAGTTTTGCTCCCTGGGGCATTTGTTCGCGCCAGTCTGCAGCGTCGTCAGCGTCCAGTGCGACAGTATCTGGGTATTTTGCTTCGGTCATAATCGCGCCAAACCACTGGGCGATTTTCTCCGGCTGCTGCAGCCACTCGCCGAGCTGTTGTTGCAGGCGGGTAACAGAGGCGGGGTCAATTTCCGCTGGGTTTTTCGCCACTTCTGCACCGGCATCGGTGTAGCGCTGGCTGTCCGGAAAATCCATAGCGATTTCAGCGGCGAGATCTTCGAGGATCGCTGCGGCGGAAGGGGCGCGGAAACCAATAGAGATCGTGGTGCACCCACCTTCGGCTATTCCCCAATGGCTGTATTGGGGCGGCAAGTAGAGCATATCGCCGGGCTCCAGTACCCAGCTGTTTTCTGCTTCGAATTCTTTCAGGATATTGAGGGGGGTTCCTTCGAGGCGGGGATTGCTTTCATCCACTTTGGGGCCTTGCTGCCACAAGCGTTTGCCTTCGGCCTGGAGAAGAAACACATCGTAGTGATCGTAGTGGGGGCCAACGCTGCCCTTATCGGCGGCGTAACTGATCATCACATCATCCAGGCGCCAGTCGGGGATAAAGCGGAAGAAATCTCTTAGTTCAGCAATTTCTGACATCCACTGATCGACAGCTTGTACCAGCAGGGTCCAGTGGGTTTTAGGGAGGGAGAGAAAATCCTCTTCAGTGAATGGACCGGTGCGCAGCTCCCAGGGGCCGCTTTCACCATTTTCCAATACCAAGCGAGACTCGACCGCTTCCTCCAGGGCCATACCTGCGAGTTCTTCACCCGAGATGGGTGATTCAAAGTTGGCGAAAGCATTGCGTATCAGCAGGGGTTTCTGCTGCCAATAGTCACGCATAAAAACTTCGATGGGCATGTCGCCAAGATGGGTAAGGGGGCTGGCCACGGTAACTCTCACTGTCAGAAGGCTGGGGTTTGTATCTGGATATTCTGAGGTTCGGAAACTATCCAGCGTACTTTTGTATTTTTTAAAAGATGACCAGCCGCACTGGGTGCGGCTGGTAGCTGGGCTCGGTTAAATTTTGCGAGCCTGTTCCACTGCGTTACCGATATAGGATGCCGGAGTCATTTCCAGCAGATCGCTCTTGGCCTCTGCGGGAATCTCCAGATTCTCGATAAATACTTTCAGGGTTTCACGGGTGATGCCCTGGCCACGGGTAAGGGCCTTCAGTTTTTCGTAAGGCTCTTCAATGTTGTAGCGACGCATAACCGTTTGGATCGGCTCTGCCAATACTTCCCATGAATTATCCAGGTCTTCTGCCAGGCGCTCGCGGTTGATTTCCAGCTTGCCCAGGCCTTTCATGGTGGCGGCATAGGCAATGGCAGAGTAGCCCGCACCCACCCCCATATTGCGCAGCACGGTGGAGTCTGTCAGGTCGCGCTGCCAGCGGGATACTGGAAGTTTGGCGGCCAAGTGCTGGAATACGGCGTTGGCGATACCCAGGTTCCCTTCGGAGTTTTCGAAGTCAATGGGGTTAACTTTGTGCGGCATAGTGGAGGAGCCAACTTCACCGGCTACGACTTTTTGCTTGAAGTAACCCAGGGAGATATAGCCCCATACATCGCGGTCAAAATCGATCAGGATGGTGTTAAAGCGGGCAACAGCGTCGAACAGCTCAGCAATGTAGTCGTGCGGTTCGATCTGGGTGGTGTAGGGGTTCCAGCTAAGGCCCAGAGAAGAAATGAATTCTTCAGCATTTTGCTCCCAATCAATATTGGGATAGGCGGACAGGTGAGCGTTGTAATTACCTACCGCACCGTTAATTTTACCCAGCAGCGGTACCGCTTTAATCTGGGCTACCTGGCGGCGTAGGCGCGCGGCCACGTTGGCAAGTTCTTTACCAACAGTAGACGGGCTGGCTGTCTGGCCGTGAGTACGGGACAGCATGGGTACGTCGGCAAAGTCCTGGGCCAGGCCTACGATAGCGTCAATCAGGGCTTCCATCGCAGGCAACATGACGTTGTCGCGGCCGGCGCGAAGCATCAGGGCGTGGGACAGGTTATTGATGTCCTCAGAGGTGCAGGCAAAGTGTACGAATTCACTCACTTTTGCCAGCTGGGCATTGCTGCTGATTTTATCCTTGAGGAAGTATTCAACCGCTTTTACATCGTGGTTGGTGGTGCGCTCGATTTCCTTGATGCGCTCAGCATCTTCCAGGGAGAAGTCGGCCACAATGCTGTCGAGCAGCTTGTTGGCAGCTTCGTCGAACTGCTCAATTTCGGCGATCTCTTTATGTGCGGAAAGTTTTTGCAGCCAGCGTACTTCCACTTCAACGCGGGCGCGGATCAGGCCGTATTCACTGAAAATTTCACGCAGGGGGGCAGTCTTGCTCTCGTAGCGACCATCAATAGGGGATACCGCTGTGAGTGCGGAAAGCTCAACTGTCATAGTAAATCTCCGGGATTAGTGTTCTATAGATTCGATATGTGCGATCAATTCGTTGGTCGCATTCAAAAGCTTTTTGCGCTGGAACAGAAGGTGCAGGCGACGCCCACCCAGCTGTCGCCATAGGGTTGCCGAGCGGATGCCGGCAAATAGCATGGAGCGAATTTGATTGGCAATACGCTGCTGTTGCAGGTAATTGAAGTCACCCAGTACTTGAATCCGGAAGCGGAAGGTACCTAGCGTATCGCTGTAGATGCTGGCGAGGTTGGAAAATACATTCTCGTGAGTCAGTTCGAAGTGCTCTGCTTGAGTCTTGGCCTTATCCAATCGGCTGCCAATGATTGATAGCAGGTCATTATTCTTGCTGAGTTGTCGCTGCAGGTAGATCACCGAGAGGGCGTAGCGTAGACCGTCGGTATATTCCGGGTGTTGCCGGGTCTTTAGTATTTGCTGCGATACTTTTAAGCCGGGCAGCAGCTTGTCTGCACCGGCGAATATATCTTCAGTGCGATCAGGGTTTAGTTGGAAGAGGCTATATACCCCGGTTTCCAGCTGTTCCTGCGGTGCAGAGCCTGTTTTGGCCAGGCGCTCCACCAGTGTTGCGGATTGGAATATTCCTGCCAGTGCCAGTGCCTGATCCCGCCAGTTATTCAAAATTACTCCTTAATCTTTCTTGTATTTTTCCGGTACTGCGGCGCCAACTCCCGTGGCTTTCTCGATCACCGCACCACCTAGACAGGTTTCTCCATCGTACAGTACCAGAGATTGTCCCGGTGTGATTGCGCGTTGTGGCTCGTCGAACTCTACAACCAAATCGCCATTGTCCTGCAGGTGCACGGTGCAATCCTGATCTGGTTGGCGATAGCGGGTCTTGGCCTGGCAGCGGAAAGTTTTGTCCGGTGCTGCGCCATTAATCCAGTGGGTTTGTGTTGCTTCCAGCCCCGTTGCGTAAAGCAGGGGGTGGTGTGCACCCTGGGCCACAATCAATACATTGCGCTCCAGGTTTTTTCCGACAACGTACCAGGGCTGTTCGCCTGCACCTTTGACGCCGCCAATACCGAGCCCCTGGCGCTGGCCAATGGTGTGGTACATCAGGCCCGCGTGGCGCCCCATGACTTCACCCTCTGGGGTTTCCATATCGCCGGGCTGGGCGGGCAGGTACTGCTCGAGGAAATCCTTGAAGCGGCGCTCGCCGATAAAGCAGATGCCGGTGCTGTCTTTCTTGTTGTGGGTGATAAAGCCGTTTTCTTCAGCGATACGGCGAACCTCGGGCTTCTCCAGCTCCCCTAAGGGAAAGAGCGAGCGGGCAAATTCGGCTTCTCCCACCGCGTGCAGGAAGTAGCTCTGGTCTTTGTTGCCGTCGAGGCCCTTCAATAAATAGGTGCGTCCATCGATATCGCGGCGACGGGTATAGTGCCCGGTGGCTATTGCATCGGCACCCAGCACTTCGGCGTACTCAAGAAAGACCTTAAATTTGATTTCCCGGTTACAGAGGATGTCCGGGTTGGGAGTGCGCCCGGCTTTATACTCTGCCAGGAAGTACTCGAATACGTGATCCCAGTACTCCGCAGCAAAGTTGGCGGTGTGCAACTTGATACCCAACTTCTTACAAACTGCCTGGGCATCCGCGAGGTCCGCCTTGGCAGTACAGTATTCTGTGCCGTCGTCTTCATCCCAGTTTTTCATAAACAGGCCTTCCACTTGATAGCCCTGCTGGATCAGCAGGTGTGCGGCTACAGAGGAATCCACACCGCCGGACATACCGACGATGACGCGCTTTGGCTGTTTGTTGTGGGTGGAATCAGGCATAAGAAGGACAGTCACTACTTCACTGGTATGAAAGGGGGGCGAATTTTACCTGCGAACGCCCCGTTTGACCAAGACCGCTTTGATCTTCCGTTATAGATTATCGCTTTCGACGCGGTCGATTGCGGTTGTGTGCCGGCTTTGTTCGGGGCTTGGGAGCGCTAAAAACCTCTTCCGTCCGATACTCGCCAGGCTTTAATGAGTCGAGCTTCCAGCTGCCTATCGCCACCCGGATTAGCCGCAGGGTAGGGAAGCCGACCGCCGCAGTCATCCGCCTTACCTGGCGATTCCGCCCCTCAGAGATAGTCAGCTCCAGCCAGCTGGTTGGGATCGATTTGCGTTCGCGAATTGGCGGCGTGCGGGGCCAGGGCTCCATATCAGGTAGGCGCTTGGCCTTGGCAGGTGCGGTTCGGCCATCCTTCAGGTCGACCCCTTGCCTGAGCATATAAAGGGCATCATCAGTAATTTCACCCTCCACCTGGGCCCAATAGGTTTTGGGCATTTTCCGCTTGGGGTGACTGATTTGATGTTGTAGCGCTCCATCATCAGTCAGAAGTAGTAATCCTTCAGAGTCGTAGTCCAGGCGGCCCGCCGCATAGAATCCCTTGTGCTGGATAAAGTTAGCCAAAGTGGCGCGATCCTGATCATCTGTAAATTGGCTTAATACGCCAAAAGGCTTGTTGAGGAGAATAATCTTTGCCATAAGAAAAATTGAGTATTGTAATCCAACTACAAAAATTAGCCGAGGCTGCTATAATCCCGCCGTTTTTCATCCCCGCCCTAAGGTCCCGGGGGAGCGGTGCAAGCAACGCTGGACCTAAAAAGTCATAGAATTTTGGGAGTTTACGCAATATGGGTCATATCCAAGTGCCGGCAGACGGCGAAAAAGTTACAGTCAATTCCGACGGTTCGCTGAATGTTCCGAATCGCCCGGTTATTCCTTTCATCGAGGGTGACGGCATCGGTGTGGATATCACCCCGGTAATGCGCAAGGTGATCGACGCGTCTGTAGAAAAAGCTTTCGGCGGCGAAAAGAAAATCGAGTGGATGGAAATCTACTGCGGTGAGAAAGCGGCAGAGACTTACGCTGGCGACTGGTTCCCGGCTGAAACTCTGGAAGCGATCAAAGACTACGTTGTTAGCATCAAAGGCCCCCTGACCACTCCAGTAGGCGGCGGCTTCCGTTCCTTGAACGTAGCCCTGCGTCAGGAGCTGGATCTGTACGTATGTCAGCGCCCGGTGCGCTGGTTCAGCGGTGTACCTTCTCCGGTTAAAGAGCCGAACAAGGTAGACATGGTTATCTTCCGTGAAAACTCCGAAGATATCTACGCTGGTATCGAGTGGAAAGCTGACACTGACGAAGCTAAGAAAGTTATCAAGTTCCTGCAGGACGAGATGGGTGTTAAGAAGATCCGTTTCCCTGAGAACTGTGGTATCGGTGTTAAGCCGGTTTCTGCAGAAGGTACCAAGCGTCTAGTGCGCAAGGCTATCCAGTACGCTGTGGACCAGGATCGCGATTCTGTAACCCTGGTACACAAAGGCAACATCATGAAGTTCACCGAAGGTGCCTTCGCTGATTGGGGTTACGAGCTGGCTCGCGACGAGTTTGGCGCTCAGCCGCTGGACGGCGGCCCCTGGCACAGCTTCAAGAACCCGAAGACTGGCAAGGAAATCGTTGTTAAGGACGTAATTGCTGACGCTATGCTGCAGCAGATCCTGCTGCGTCCGGCTGAGTACGACGTAATTGCTACCCTGAACCTGAACGGTGACTACCTGTCTGACGCACTGGCTGCACAGGTTGGTGGTATCGGTATCGCTCCGGGCGCAAACCTGTCCGACGACGTTGCCCTGTTCGAAGCAACCCACGGTACTGCGCCTAAGTACGCTGGTCAGGACAAGGTTAACCCGGGCTCCCTGATTCTTTCCGCTGAGATGATGCTGCGTCACCTGGGCTGGAACGAAGCTGCTGACCTGGTAATCAAGGGTATGGAAGGTGCTATTGAAGCCAAAACCGTAACCTACGATTTCGAGCGTCTGATGGACGGTGCTGAGCTGAAGTCTTGCTCTGCGTTTGGTGACGAAGTTATCAAGCACATGGCTTAAGCTACATCCGTGAGGCCGGGCTGGCTTTAAGTTGGCCAGAGTCCCATGAAAAAAGCCCTTCACATTGGTGAAGGGCTTTTTTATTGTCTGTTTGCTGGGCTCGCTTAGCCGACAGCTTCCGCTTCCTTCTCCCTCGACTTTTCTGTGTGTACTGCATCAGATTCGCTTTTGCTCGAAGTGTTGGGTGAAGTGGTTTCGGAGGTCAATGCGGAGATATTTGCAGCGTGGTAGCCCTTGTCTCCTCGAATAATATCGAAGGTGACTTGCTGGCCGGCCTTCAGGGTTCGGTAGCCTTCCATCTGAATTGCGGAATAGTGCGCGAACAGATCCTCCCCTCCCTCATCTGCAAGAATAAACCCATATCCCTTAGCGTTGTTGAACCACTTTACAGTACCGGTAGGCATAACGATTCCCTCTAATTGCCTGAGTGGCCCCTGGCCACCTTACAGAGTTTTTATATTTATTTGACCTGCTGGTTAGTCGGCTGCGATCCTATCTGCGACTAACGTTTGATGTAGCGGTCACTACCTCTTGTAGTCAACAGCAGGGGGATTGTCAAGGTTCCCCGCTGACCGCTGTGTCAAAGGTCAAATAAGGTTACAATGTCACGTCATTGAAGGTTGCATTGGGTGCAATTTTCAGGCTCGATAGAATTCATTGATAATTGTTATGAGTACTTCGCGAATCATTAAACTAAGCTCCAGTGACTCCGATGGAGACAACCCGTACTTCGATGATTTCGATGGTGGGTTGGCCCTTGAGGAGGCGCCGCCGCAGCTGAAGCGGCCGCCGATGTATAAAGTCGTTATGCTCAATGATGACTACACCCCCATGGATTTTGTTGTTGAGACTTTGGAGTTGTTTTTTTCAGTAAACCGGGAGCGCGCCACACAGTTAATGTTGCAGGTTCACACACGGGGAAAAGCAGTGTGTGGTGTCTATACTCGGGATATAGCGGAGACAAAGGCCGCACAGGTCAATCAGTTCGCTCAAGAGAATGAGCATCCCCTGTTATGTGAAATTGAAGCGGACGAAAGCAAAGAGGATTGATTCTGACAAAAACTGCTTTGAACAAAGGGTCCCGTCACCTGAAGGGAATCAGCCAGGATATAAACGCCGGCGAAGGGTGCGCGCCTACCAGCGGAGTCGGCGGGAAATATTGGCGATTAGGGTTTGAGGTTTAGATGCTCAGCAAGGACTTAGAGGTAACGCTTAATCTAGCGTTCAAAGGTGCTCGAGCGAAACGGCATGAATTCATGACCGTTGAGCACCTATTGCTGGCGCTCTTGGATAACGAATCCGCAGCAGATGTTCTACATGCGTGCGGGGCGGATTTAAGTGCATTGCGCCGTGAACTCCTGGAGTTTGTGGACTCCACAACACCGTTGATCCCGGAGGCCGATACAGATCGAGAAACCCAGCCGACATTGGGTTTCCAGAGGGTCCTGCAGAGGGCCGTATTCCATGTCCAGTCATCCGGTAAAAAGGAAGTTACAGGGGCTAATGTCCTGGTCGCCATTTTTTGTGAGCAGGAGAGCCAGGCTGTTTACTACTTGAAGCAGCAGAGTGTTGCCCGGATAGACGTAGTTAACTACATCACCCACGGAATTTCCCGCGTTGGCTCCAGTGGTAATAATCACCATCACGGTTCCGATACTGCACCTGAGCAGGTAGATGAGGAAATTAGTGGGGGCGCTGAGCCAGGTGGTTCCGACCCCCTGGAAAGCTACGCCACCAACCTCAATCAAGAGGCAATTCTTGGCCGTATTGATCCGCTTGTGGGGCGTGCACCTGAGGTGGAGCGTGTCACGCAGGTTCTCGCTCGTCGCCGCAAGAACAATCCACTGTTGGTGGGTGAGTCCGGTGTCGGCAAGACGGCAATTGCTGAGGGGTTGGCACGGCGTATTGTTGATGAGGATATCCCCGAACCTTTGAAAGAGAGCACTATTTACTCTCTGGATCTCGGCTCCCTGCTGGCGGGAACCAAGTATCGCGGTGATTTTGAGAAGCGCTTTAAGGCGCTGCTAGCGGAGCTCAAGAAGCGTGAGCACGCCGTACTGTTTATCGATGAGATCCACACCATCATCGGGGCCGGCGCCGCTTCAGGAGGCGTCATGGATGCCTCGAACCTACTTAAGCCGCTACTTTCCAGCGGTCAATTGCGCTGTATAGGTTCCACAACTTTTACTGAATATCGCGGTATCTTTGAAAAAGATCGCGCGCTGTCGCGCCGTTTTCAAAAGATCGATGTCAGTGAGCCCTCAGTGGAAGAGACCGTGCAAATATTGCAGGGGCTCAGAAGCTGCTTTGAGGATCACCACAAGGTCCGCTTTACCGATGGAGCTTTGGATGCTGCTGCGCAGCTATCCAGTCGTCACATCACCGAGCGATTCCTCCCAGATAAGGCCATTGATGTAATCGATGAGGCGGGAGCCTACCAATCTTTGCTGCCTGAAGAGGACCGCAAAGAGGTTATTGGGGTCTGTGAAATTGAGATGGTTATCGCCAAGATGGCGAGAATACCTGCCAAGAGCGTGTCTGCTTCTGACAAGGAGCAGTTATCACGCCTGGATGACAATCTCAAAATGGTGGTGTTTGGGCAGGACAGCGCGATTGATGCCCTGGGTACGGCGATTAAGCTGAGTCGCGCCGGCCTGGGTTCTGAAGAGAAACCCATCGGCTCCTTCCTGTTTTCGGGTCCCACCGGAGTCGGCAAGACAGAGCTCTGCCGCCAGTTGGCGAAGGTGATGGGTATCGAGCTGATTCGTTTCGATATGTCTGAGTATATGGAGCGCCATACGGTTTCCCGCCTGATCGGCGCGCCCCCTGGGTATGTAGGTTTTGACCAGGGTGGTTTACTGACAGACTCGGTTACCAAGCACCCCCACAGTGTTGTGCTGCTCGATGAAATTGAGAAGGCGCACCCCGAAGTATTCAATCTGCTTTTGCAGGTGATGGATCACGGCACCCTAACTGATAACAACGGCCGCAAAGCGGATTTCCGCAATGTTATTCTGATTATGACTACCAATGCGGGCGCTGAGGTGATGAGCCGTCGTTCAATCGGGTTCTCCCATCAAGATCACTCCACCGATGGAATGGAGGAGATCAAGAAGATGTTTACCCCGGAGTTCCGCAATCGCCTCGATAATATTATTCAATTCCGTTCTCTGCCTCTGGATGTCGTGAAGACGGTGGTGGATAAGTTTATCGTTGAGTTGCAGGCCCAGTTGGATGACTCCAAGGTGACACTGGTCGTTGATGATGAGGCTCGAGAGTGGCTGGCGGTGCGGGGTTATGACGAGAAGATGGGTGCGAGGCCTATGTCCCGCCTGATTCGCGACAAGCTGCGCAAGCCTTTGGCAGAAGCCGTGCTCTTTGGTGAGTTGGCAGAAGAGGGTGGGCGTGTTTGCGTCACCATTGAAGATGATGAGCTGGCGATTAAAACGGCGGTGCCCGCCTAAAGTAAATTAGCTTCAGCCAAGTAATAAAAAAGCCACCGAGAGGTGGCTTTTTTATTTCAGGTCAAATTGCCTTGCGGAATTTGGCCTCTGAGCGAATTAGCGCGCGCGGTACGTAATGCGGCCCTTGCTCAGGTCGTATGGAGTCAGCTCCACTTTCACCTTGTCGCCGGTGAGAATGCGAATGTAGTTTTTACGCATCTTTCCAGAGATATGCGCAATTACCACGTGTCCGTTTTCCAGTTTTACGCGGAAAGTGGTGTTCGGCAGGGTGTCGATCACCTCGCCTTCCATTTCAATATAATCGTCTTTTGCCATGCGGCAGCAACCTTACAATAACTTGATCAGACCTTTACCCCGGAGGCTCTTTGGCCTAGCCGCGGCTTGACGGGCGAGCATTTTGCACGAAAAGGCAAGATAGAGCAAAGGGAGAGTGTGTTGAACTAGAGCGATTTAAGGCTCCAGCGGTTTTCTTTTAACATTTCGATGGGGCGAAATTGGCTTTTATAGGCCATTTTGTGGCACTTCTCAATCCAGTACCCCAGGTAGAGATTAGGTAGCCCCAAGCGCCGGGCCCATTCGATCTGGTAGAGGATGCAGTAACTGCCTAGGCTCCGTTTGTCCTCATCGGGATCGAAGAAAGTATAGATCGCCGATAACCCGGCAGTCAGGATATCTGTTACAGCCACTGCCACCAACTTGCCACGGGCTCTCAGCTCAATATAGCGAGTAGACCCCCAAGCCTGACTCAGGAAGCTGCGGTATTGTTCCCGGCTGGGCGGGTACATCTCCCCATCGGCGTGGCGCTGCTCGATATAACGGGCGTAGAGTTCGTAATGCTCATCTGTATCGATGGACTCGATATGGAATATGTCCAGGTCCTTGTTGCGCTTCCAACAGCGTCTCTGGTTGCGGTCGGGGACAAACAGGCTCACGGGTACGCGAGCCGGTATACAGGCGCGACAGGTCGCGCACTGGGGGCGATAGAGGTAGGCACCACTGCGCCGGAATCCCAGCTCTGACAGGCGGTTGTACAGACGCTGATCCACTTCTGTTTGTGGATCGACAAACACCGTTGTTGCCTCCCGATCCGGCAGGTAACCGCAGGGGTGGGGCAGGGTGGCCAATAGGCGCACTGAATCCAGCTGAGAGTATTTACCCATAAGTCCACGAAAGCTTCCAGGGCTGCGGGAAAGGCGGCTGCTTAATGCCGTCTGCCAGCAGTTGTTCGAAATCCTTACGACACATTTCCACCGCCCCAAGGCTGCTGAGATGAGGATTGCTCACCTGGCAGTCAATCAGTGGGCAGCCCCACAATTCTAATTGCCGAACGAGGTGGACAAAAGCGACTTTTGAAGCGTCTGTCTCCCGGTGAAACATCGACTCCCCAAAGAACACTCGCCCCAGCGCAATACCATAGAGTCCGCCAACGAGTTGACCGTCGCGCCAAACCTCCACTGAGTGGGCAAACCCCTGATGGTGCATGTCGATATAGGCATCGCACATCTCATCGGTGATCCATGTGCCGGTTTCATCCGCTCGGGGGGCACGGCAGGCCTCAATTACCTCGGGAAAGGCTTGGTCGAAGGTGACCGAAAAGGTTCCTCGGCGCAATACTTTGCGCAAAGTGCGGCCAATACGAAAGTTTTGCGGGATAACCACGCAGCGAGGGGAGGGGCTCCACCACAAGATCGGCTGGTCATCTGAATACCAGGGGAAGACCCCCCTTTGATAGGCTTCAACCAGCCACTCGGGAGTCAGATCTCCTCCGGCCGCCAGCAAGCCATTGGGGTCATCCAGTGCGAATTCAGTTGGGGGAAAGTCTACAACGGTGTGGTCGAGCCACATCAGGCGGCTTTGGGTGTTCCCTGCCACGATCTGACTCCTGTCGGTTGAGGGGGATACCGGGCAGAAAAGCTCTGCCCGGGGATTTGACTTACTTCTCGGCGTCGAGGAAGCGCTCGGCGTCCAGGGCGGCCATACAGCCGGTACCCGCAGAAGTTACCGCCTGGCGGTAAATATGGTCGGATACGTCACCTGCGGCAAATACACCGGGAACAGAAGTCTGGGTGGCATTGCCGTTCAGGCCGCTCTCCACAATGAGGTAACCACCATTCATTTCAAGCTGGCCTTCAAAGATACCGGTATTCGGTTTGTGACCGATAGCAATAAACACACCGGAAACGTCCAGCTCTGAAGTGGTGTCGTCTTGGGTGTTGCGCAGGCGTAGCCCAGTTACACCGTTGTCGTCACCGAGCACTTCGTCCAGGGTGTTGTGCCAGCAGACATTGATATTGCCGTTTTCCACTTTATCCATCAGGCGGTCCTGAAGGATTTTTTCTGCGCGAAGCTCGTCGCGGCGGTGAATTAGGGTCACTTCACTGGCGATATTGGAGAGGTACAAGGCCTCCTCTACGGCGGTGTTGCCACCACCGACAACAGCAACTTTCTGATCGCGATAGAAGAATCCGTCACAGGTCGCACAGGCGCTGACACCGCGCCCCTGGAAGGCTTCCTCAGAAGGCAAGCCCAGGTACTGAGCTGAGGCGCCAGTGGCGATAATCAGCGAGTCACAGGTGTAAGTTTCATTGCCTTTCAAGGTGAAAGGACGCTGTTTCAGATCAACAGATTCGATGTGATCGAAGATGATTTCTGTCTCGAAGCGCTCTGCGTGCTGCTGCATTTGCACCATCAGGTCCGGACCTTGAAGCTCCGGAATACCGCCCGGCCAGTTCTCGACTTCAGTGGTGGTGGTTAGCTGCCCACCCTGCTGCATACCAGTGATAACAACCGGGTTCAGGTTTGCCCGTGCAGCGTAGATAGCCGCGGTGTAGCCGGCAGGGCCTGAGCCGAGGATGATCAGTCGATGATGGTTATTGCTCATGAAGTACTCTTAAAACTCTCAATTTGCGAAGTTTACCCAATGGGCTGGGAGTCCATATGCCCGTCCATTTTTTGATCAGGCGAGACTATTAAATTGGGCGATATAATAGGCGATATTTACCATTCGGCGAAATAGTTTGCCTTAATTTGTTCGATTGATCGTACCTATTCAACTCTCTTTGACCTTGCTAGAGGTTTGGCTCAAATCGGAGTTTGCGCCAAAGCTGGCCGTAAGAGCTGGAAAAATGTAAAAAAGTTCCAATCTGAAACAACTGCTGCTGGCTTTGCTAGGGGGAGAATGGGGTGTCACAAATTAGAATTACGGATTGTTAGATGTATTGAGTGTGTGAGCGTCGTAGGGGCCAGTGACTTCGAGTAAGTGCCCAAACCCCAGTGGGTTGAGGATCGTTATGCGCTACAAAAGAAAGTTCATACCCTTAAACCTGAAGCGAGAGCAGTTGGGGCATCCTAAAACTTTTCTGACCCTTAGTGAGGAGGCCCAGGCTTTCGTAGCCGAAATTATCGACGATAGTTATTCGTTGCGTTTTTCCATTGATCTGGAGCCCGATGGCGATCACCGGGCAAGCTTACATGGCCCACCCCACCTGCTGGATCTATTTACCGCGCTCAACTTGCAAATACGCTGTGAAATTGTCTCTGATGGATATGGTGATACAGGAGGTGGGGCGGTTACTTGCGCGGGCGAGCCAGAAGAACTTGAGAAGTTTGCTATGGCGCTGGGCCTCAGCAATGGTTGTCGAGTTCTCGACTTGATGTGTGGCAGGGGAGTCCTGAGTAGCTACCTGCTTAAGTTTGCCAAAGCTCATGGGGTTATTATTCAATGTAGCTTGTGCGATTCCCACCCTTCGCAGCTTGAAAACCTTGACCCAAATATTCAATTGCTAGCTGCCGATATCACTATAGGTGATGGAAGAAACTTGCCATATCCCAGTGAATTATTTGATGCTGTGGCAATCAGAATGGGTCTGCACGAAGTGCCTTATAAAGATCAGCCCCTGGTTCTCCAGGAGTGTTATCGGGTTTTGAAGCCGGGAGGTCCGCTGTTGGTTTGGGACTTGATGCCGGCGTCTGCCGGGGTCCAAGATTTACTGTGTGCCCAAAAGCGAAAACTGTCAGCGCTGACACACCGTGAATCGTTGCTCTTGGATCGGTTCTTTTTGCGGGAAGACCAGTTGTTACAATTGCTCAGCGATGCAGGCTTTTCGCAAGCAGAGCGGGTATCCAGAACCTATTACCGGGATAGTACTCAAGACAAATTAAAAACAGAGTTGGGCGGGGATCAATACAAATTGGAAATTCTGAATAGTTACCTCCGCGAGAGAGTTACCCAGGCGATTATTGATGAGGTTTGCTGGGAGGATTCAGGGCAAGATATCTCGATGATGATTCCAAATTGCATCTATCGCACGTACAAACCGATAAATTTAGAAGAGAATACTGGCTAGGAAGCGCTCCAGGTTTTTCGATACTGCCGCCAAACAAAAAAAACTACTTGGTGTCAGGGATCGTAAGGCGCAATCTGAAAGCGTAGATTGTAAAATAGCCTGATTGAGTTGCTTTCTTTTGTAAGCAATACAGAATTTTATCAGGCGGCTTGGGGGTTCAGGTCCCAGGTAGGCACCGCCAAGTTCATGTGGACATAAAAAGTACAGCATTATTGAGGTAAGCCATTGAAGGCCGAAAGCGCAACTGAAAAAAGCCCTGCAGAGAGCAATGCATTGCCAGACTCATTGATCGCCCGACTCGTTCGCGAGGGGGCCCTGATCAGTTTGCTGGCTGGTGCCCTGTTGCTCGCCATTAGCCTGTTAAGCTTTAGCGCAGAAGATCCGGGCTGGTCGCAAACTGGCAGTACCCAACAAGTGCACAATGCCATTGGGCCAGCCGGTGCTTGGCTGGCAGATGTGTGTTTGTCTTTGCTCGGATGGATGGCTTACCTGTTCCCCTTGCTGATTGGTCTGCGGGCCTATCACATTCTTCGCGATCGCAATGCCCGCTTCCATTTGCCGCTATTTGCTTTGAGAGTATTTGGCTTGCTGCTGGTTCTTGTCAGCGGGGCGGCAATGGCGACTCTTTGTTTTGATCCCGCAGAAAATCCATTGCCGTTTACCAATGGAGGCATCATCGGCAGTGCGATGGCGTCTGCCCTGGGTTCTAGCCTCGGCTATGTAGGGGCAACCATTTTACTGCTGGCGATATTTGCTATCGGTGTCACTGTTTTTACGGGGTTGTCGTGGCTCAAATTGGCAGAGGCAATCGGCAAGAATGTGCTCGGCTTTTTTGCCTTGCTGGGCAGTTTCTATCAACGCTGGCGCCAAAAGAGCAATGAGCGGAGGGTGGCCAGAGAGGCGATCGTCGTGCGCAAGGCCGCTGTGGAGGAAGAGAAACAGCGAGTTGCCAAACGAATTCCCCCGAAGATTGAGCCCGCTGCCCCCAAACCGAAGCAGAGTCCTCGGGCTGCGAAGGAAAAACAGCGAGAGCTTTTCAAAAGTGGCCCGGTTACTGGAACCCTGCCGCCGCTGGGGCTTCTCGATCCAGCAGATCAAAACAAGAAGGCCGGTTTCTCCCGGGAATCCCTGGAAGCGCTGTCGCGCCTGCTGGAACTTAAGCTGAAAGACTTCGGCGTTGTTGCCGAAGTGGTATCTGTGCTGCCGGGACCGGTAGTAACCCGCTTTGAAATTCAGCCTGCTCCCGGCGTAAAGGTGAGCAAGATTTCCAATCTGGCAAAAGACCTGGCGCGCTCACTGGCGGTGATCAGTGTGCGTGTGGTTGAGGTAATCCCAGGCAAGTCGGTTGTGGGTATCGAAATCCCTAACGAAAATCGACAGATGGTACGTCTCAGTGAAGTGTTGTCGGCAGATGTCTACGATAATGCCAAATCGCCGCTGACTCTGGCGCTCGGTCACGATATTTCCGGTCAGCCGGTGGTGGCCGATCTGGCCAAGATGCCTCACTTGCTGGTAGCGGGTACCACCGGTTCGGGTAAATCCGTGGGTATCAACGTTATGTTGTTGAGCCTGCTGTACAAATCCACGCCCGATGAGGTCCGCCTGATCCTGGTGGACCCCAAAATGCTGGAGCTCTCGGTGTACGAGGGCATTCCGCATTTGTTGACCCCGGTCATCACCGATATGAACGATGCCGCCAATGGTTTGCGTTGGTGTGTTGGAGAAATGGAGCGCCGCTACAAGTTGATGGCGGCAATGGGGGTGAGAAACCTCGCAGGCTTTAACCGCAAAGTGAAAGAAGCTGAAGAGGCCGGAGAGCCGCTGATCGATCCTATCTGGCAGCCAGATCCCGCCTCCAGCGTGCCGGAAGATGAACAAACCGCACCGGCCCTGAAAGCACTGCCTGCCATTGTTGTCGTGATTGATGAATTTGCCGACATGATGATGATCGTCGGTAAAAAGGTCGAACAGCTGATCGCGCGAATCGCACAAAAAGCCCGTGCAGCTGGCATCCACTTACTGCTTGCAACCCAGCGTCCGTCGGTGGATGTTATTACCGGCTTGATTAAAGCCAACGTACCTACTCGAATCGGTTTCCAGGTTTCGTCCAAGGTGGATTCCCGCACAATCCTCGACCAGGGCGGCGCGGAGCAGCTGCTCGGTCATGGTGACATGTTGTACTTACCGCCTGGAAGTGGTGTTCCCGTTCGTGTCCACGGCGCTTTCGTCGACGATCACGAAGTGCATAAAGTTGTCGCGGATTGGGGCCGTCGCGGTGAGCCTGATTATATCGATGGTATTGTCGACGATAGTAATAACAGTATTCCCGTGCCTGGATTACAGTCTGAAGGCGGTGAGGATGAAGACCCTGAAGCCGATGCGCTCTACGACGAAGCCGTAGCTTTCGTCACTAAAACCCGCAAGGCGTCAATTTCCTCTGTGCAGCGTCAGCTGCGGATTGGTTACAATCGCGCGGCTCGAATTATTGACGCCATGGAGGCTGCCGGGGTGATATCTGCGGCGGGCCACAACGGCAATCGAGAGGTGCTGGCACCGCCGCCAGCCTGATACGAGTTTGGCCCTTGGAGCAGTGGCGGGTTAAGCCACTGTTCACTTAGTCGGGGTTAATCTTTAAGGAAATCAATACGTTGGGACTCCACTATGAAAAGAATTCTGCAGGGTCTGCTGCTTTCAATCAGTGTTACCGCCAGCGCGGCCTGGGCTGATGCCACCGATGACCTGAGCGATTTACTCAAGCCGTTGGAAGCGATTTCGGGTAATTTCAAACAGACATTGATCGACGAGCGCGGTGAGGTCACACAAAGGAGCAATGGTAGCTTTTCTGTGCAGCGCCCGGGCAAATTGCGCTGGAAAACCGGTGAGCCTTATCCGCAGTTACTGGTGACAAACAACAAGACGCTCTGGCTGTACGATCCGGACCTGGAGCAGGTGACAGTTCGCCCAGTGGATGCCCGTATTAAGGATACCCCAGCCCTATTACTGGGGGGCAAAGTAGAGGAAATTCGAGGCTCGTTTAATGTGAGCCAGAAAGAAGGGGTTTATCACCTGACCCCCAAGAACCCCTCGGCCCCTTTTAAAGCCATGGAAATTCGATTTGCCAAAAATGGCTTGCCGTCGGCAATGACCGTGCGCGATGGTATGGGACAAACCACTGAAATTCAGTTCAGTGGTATGGAAGCGAACCCAAAACTATCCGCTTCTATATTTGATTTTAAGCCCCCGGCCGGTACTGACATTATTAAAGATGAGTGATCTGTTCGATACTCCCAAAACCCACCAACCCCTCGCGGCCCGTATGCGGCCGAATTCCCTGGCCCACTATGTGGGCCAGTCGCATTTATTGGGGGAGGGCAAACCTCTGCGGGAGGCCGTAGAGCGCGGCCAACTGCACTCAATGATTTTGTGGGGCCCACCCGGTGTGGGCAAAACCACTTTTGCGCGGTTGTTAGCTGAAGAGTGCGATGCTCGATTTGCCACACTGTCTGCGGTACTCGCCGGAGTGAAAGATATTCGCCAGGCGGTGGCCGAAGCTGAACAGCACCGGATACAGTCGGGCCGACACACTATTTTATTTGTCGATGAAGTGCATCGGTTTAATAAAGCTCAGCAGGATGCCTTCCTTCCCTACGTGGAGGAGGGGACTGTGACTTTTGTCGGGGCGACTACTGAGAACCCCGCTTTTGAGTTGAACAATGCGCTCCTGTCCCGGTGTCGGGTCTATCTTTTGCGCAGTATTCCCGAAGAGGAATTGTTGGGGTTACTGCGCTATGCCCTGCAAACCGACCTGCAGTTGCGCGAGCGGAGCGTCAACATTCCCGAGGAAGTGTTGGGCAAGATTGCCCGGGCTGCCGATGGGGATGCCCGCAGTGCTTTGAACTTGCTGGAAGTGGCATGCGATCTGGCCAAAGAGGAGGCCGGGCGACTGATTGTCGATGAAGACGTGCTCGCCGAGGTGCTCAGTGCCGATGTTCGCCGTTTTGATAAAGGCGGCGATTATTTTTACGATCAGATTTCCGCCATGCATAAATCAGTGCGGGGGTCTGACCCGGATGCGGCGCTCTACTGGTTTGTGCGGATGCTGGATGGAGGCTGCGACCCGCTATATATCGCTCGCCGTGTCGTGCGTATGGCTAGTGAAGATATCGGCAATGCGGACCCGAGGGCTTTGCAGTTGTCGCTGAATGCCTGGGATGTGCAGGAGCGCCTGGGGAGTCCCGAGGGCGAGTTGGCAATTGCCCAAGCCATTACTTACCTGGCGGTTGCGGCAAAAAGCAATGCAGTTTACTCCGCTTACAATCGTGCCGTGGCGGATGTTCGTCGCGAGCCCAGTTATGAAGTGCCAGTGCATTTGCGCAATGCCCCTACCAAACTGGCAAAAAGCTTGTCCCACGGTGCGGAGTATCGCTACGCCCACGACGAACCCGATGCTTTTGCTGCGGGAGAGAATTACTTCCCCGAAGAGATTGCCGAGCGTGAGTACTACCAACCGGTTCCCCGAGGGCTGGAGTTAAAAATTTCAGAAAAATTGCAGACTCTGCGCCGACTAAATCGCGAGAGTGACAGGCAGCGTTACAGAAACTCTAAATAAATAGATAGAAAGGAAGCAGCTAAATGCAGTGGCTGGCAGTCGCCCTGGGCGGCGCACTTGGGGCAATTCTTCGCCACCTGGTGAGTATTTGGAGCTTTCCGGTATTTGAGGGCCGGTTTCCGCTAGGAACCATCATTGTCAATTTAACGGGCTCTTTTTTGATCGGTATTGTTTATGTACTGATCGCTCACCGCGCCATGTTGGGGGAGGAATGGCGTCTTCTGTTGATGACCGGTATGTTTGGCGCACTGACAACCTTTTCCACTTTCTCCCTCGAAAGCCTGATACTGTGGCACAATGGCCAGCCGCTGGTGGCCCTTGGCTATATTGTCGGCAGCCTTGTTGGTTGTTTGTTGGCCACCGCTGCTGCTGTCGCTTTGGCGACACGGTATTTTTAATTTAACTTCTCTGTTGTAGGAGCCTGATAACAGGCGAACTGGAAACGATGCTCGATCCCAAACTGATTCGCACGGATATGGACCAGGTGGCCGCTGCCCTGAAAAAGCGCGGTGTAGAACTGGATACTGCCAAACTTGAAGCCCTTGAAGAACGCCGCAAAGAATTGCAGGTGCGCACCGAGAGTTTGCAAAACGAGCGCAATAGCAAGTCGAAAAATATCGGCCGTGCCAAGGCGAATGGTGAAGATATTGCTCCGCTTTTGAAAGAAGTGGAGTCCCTCGGTGGTGAGTTGCAAGATGCCAAACATGCACTGACAGAATTGCAGGGAGAGTTGGATGCAATCTTGTCTGCGATTCCCAACTTGCCGGATGCCTCAGTGCCTGAAGGCGAGAGTGAAGACGATAATGTAGAGGTTCGCCGCTGGGGCCAGCCGCGTACTTTTGACTTTGAAGTTAAAGACCACGTAGACCTGGGCACACACCTTGGTGGCCTCGACTTCGAGATGGCAGTGAAGCTCACCGGTTCCCGCTTTGCGGTAATGAGCGGTGATGTTGCGCGTCTGCATCGCGCGTTGGCACAGTTTATGCTGGATACTCACACCGAAGAGCATGGTTACCAGGAAACCAATGTGCCGGTTGTTGTGAATGCTGATTCCCTGTACGGCACTTCCCAGCTGCCTAAATTTGAGGAAGACCTGTTTAAGCTCGAAGATGATCGTGGTTTCTACCTGATCCCGACTGCGGAAGTGCCCCTCACCAATATGTATCGCGATCATATTGTTGAAGACAGTGCTAGCCTGCCGCATAAATTGGTTGCTCACACTACCTGCTTCCGCTCTGAAGCTGGCTCTCACGGCCGCGACACTCGTGGCATGATTCGCCAGCACCAGTTTGAAAAGGTAGAACTGGTTTGGGTGGCGCGCCCGGATCAGTCTGAAGAGGCATTGGAAACCCTGACGCAAAATGCGGAGACCATTTTGCAGAAGCTGAACCTGCCATACCGCACAGTGATTCTCTGCGGTGGCGATATCGGTTTCTCTGCTCGAAAGACATACGATATTGAAGTTTGGATTCCGTCCCAGGATAAGTACCGCGAGATATCCTCTTGCTCCCTGGTAGGTGACTTCCAGGCGCGCCGAATGAAGGCGCGCTGGCGCAACCCGGAAACCAATAAGCCCGAATTGGTGCATACACTGAATGGCTCCGGCCTTGCCGTGGGTCGTACCCTCATCGCTGTTCTGGAAAATTACCAGCGCGAGGATGGCAGTATTGAGGTGCCGGAAGTATTGCGGCCCTATATGCGAGGCCAGGAAGTGATCTCAGCTTCCTGAGCGTAGCACTCCAAAAGGGCGAGCGTAGAGTTCGCCCTTTTTTGTTTGTAGTAATGAGTTTCACTTTGCCCGCTATTTGATGGAATAAGAAGTTGCGTTATTTACCCCTCGCATTTGATGTCAAAGATCATCCCTGCTTGATTGTTGGAGGCGGCTCCATTGCCACCCGTAAAGCTCGCTTATTGCACAAAGCGGGTGCACGGATATTGGTGGTATCCCCGGAAATTACCGATGAGCTTCAGCAAATGGTGACTGATTCTGGTGGGGAATGGTTTCAATCAGTTTATTCGAGCGAGTATTTACAGAAAGCGGGGCTGGTCGTTGCTGCATCTGATAGTGAGTCCGTGAATGCACAGGTTTCAGCCGATGCCCAGGCTCAGCGCCTACCTGTCAATGCGGTGGACGCGCCAGAGTTGTGCACGTTTACTTTCCCGGCCATTGTGGAGCGGGGAGATCTATCGATCGGCATCAGCAGTGGTGGCGCGGCTCCAGTACTGGCGCGCAGAATCAGGGCCCAGCTCGAAGCCCTGCTATCGCCGGGGCTGGGACCGCTGGTAACTTTGGCGGCACGGATGCGCGATAGGGTTAAGGCAGCGCTTCCAGAGTCTCGGCGCAAGAATTTTTGGGAGTGGGTTTTTGCCGGCCCCGTTGCCAACCGCATGGAGGCCGGGCAACCAGCAGATGCCGAGCAGGCGCTGGTGGATGCGCTTCAAGACTGGCAGGGGAGCCCGAATCCGGTGGGTGAGGTTTACCTGGTAGGTGGAGGTCCGGGAGATCCAGACCTGCTGACTTTTCGCGCACTGCGCTTGATGCAGCAGGCGGATGTGGTGCTCTACGATCGGCTGGTTTCACCGGAAGTGATGGAGTTGGTGCGCCGGGATGCAGAGCGGATCTATGTGGGTAAGCGCAAGGCTTTCCACGCGGTGCCACAGGACGATATCAATCAGCTGTTGGTAGATCTGGCCAGCCAAGGTAAAAAGGTTTTGCGGCTTAAGGGAGGCGATCCCTTTATTTTTGGTCGAGGCGGTGAGGAAATAGATAAATTGTCAGAGGCGGGGATTCCCTTTCAGGTGGTGCCGGGAATAACAGCGGCCTCTGGATGTGCCAGTTACGCTGGTATCCCACTGACTCACCGGGATCACGCTCAATCTGTGCGCTTTATTACCGGGCACTTGAAAGAGGGTGAGTTGGACCTCCCTTGGCAAGAACTTGCGGGCCCAGCGCAAACCCTGGTTTTCTATATGGGGCTTACGGGGTTACAAACTATTTGTGCTGAATTGATTAAACACGGGCTCGATGCGAATACGCCGGCTGCCTTGGTTGAAAAGGGCACTACGCGAGACCAGCGAGTAGTTGTCGGTGACTTGAGCAGCTTGCCGGCCCTTGCTGAAAACAGTGAAGTTCGCGCGCCGACCCTCACCATTATTGGCGGGGTAGTGAGCTTGCATGAAAAGCTTCATTGGTACCAGCCAAACCGAGAGGGTTAGAGCGGGCACCGATGACGCCGAGAACACCTATGCTGAGAGTACCTATACTGAAAAGGTACTCTCAGAGTGGTGTTCAATATGCTGCTTGCATTTATTCGCTTTTATTGCACCAATGCTGTGCGCTTTTTTCTCCCACCGGTCCGTGAAATAGCAATTCCTGCACAGCTAGACAGTCACACCCGGCGCTACACCTACCACTACCAGCAAAAGAAGAGTTGGGTGAGAAATCTCTGGATTACATCGGCGGCACTGATGTTGTGCTTTCCAGTGCTGCCTTTCGTTGTGAGTCTTGCCTTCTTCACCACGTTTCTGTCTTTTGCAATTCTCGATGAGACTGCCTGACTTTAGCGTCCCCGCGGTACCTCTAATTTAACGTGAGCCGGTAGCGAGGCTCGCGTTCAACAAATGATGAAGTGTTTCCCTTTACCCAATCCTGATGACCGTTGCCGAAAAATGGTGAGAGTGGATGAGCACTCTGACCTGTGGCCATATGGAAAATACCGTCTGCATCCCGGCCTGGTGAAACCACTAAGCGCTGGGATGCGCCATGAGTGGGAGACTGGAAGCGGGGCATATGGGTATCTCCTGCGAGAGGCTCCGCAGGCATTGCCAGGAACCAGTTCAGCGGTGGTATTGCTTTGCCCAGTGGATGCTGGATCTTTGCCGTATTTTCAGCACCCCAGGATTGACGCTTAAGGGGCAGATTGCTGCGGTTCATTTTTTCCAGTACTTGATCCAGGGCAGCGAGCTTTATCGCGTTCCAGGATTCAAAATCCGGGTTGAGAAGCTGTTTTGGCTCTTGCTGAGCCATTTCCCAAAGTGGGTATTCAAATTGGCGCTTGAGTTGGCCGAAAGAAAACTTGGGCTGATAGCGGCGCATGTAAGTCAAAATGGGCGCTGTCGTAAGCTCCATCAACTTCAGGCGATAGTTGCGAACGATGCGATAGCCTACAGAGTCGATGGCGGCTCGGCCTCCCCAATTTTGAATCTGTATATATACCTCGCGGTAGTCTTGCTGATCTTCAAGTAAGGTGAGGAGGTGTTGCTGCCACCGCTCGAGAAAAACTGCCTGATCGTCGAGCTGGATATTTAAAAGGTCCTGCTCATTGAATTTTTCTTGAGCGAAAAGCCGTTCGCGAATTTGTTGCTGACGTGCGCCGAGCGCATAGCCGTGGTTGCCCATGAGTTTGAGATAGTCCCCATCAACGATTCGAGCGTTGGCACTCCAGATTCGGCCGGACTCCGGGTTATACAGGCGGGGGTGCTCCTGGGGGCTTAAATAGCCGTCCCAATAGGCACTACCATCTGCCCAGCTGACTGATCGACTGCCATCAAACCCGACTCGCTTGGGAATAGCGCCAGCCACAGTCCAACCAATATTGCCGTTACTATCGCCAACCACTAGGTTCTGGTGGGGGATGCCTATGGTGGGGCCAAGCTCCAGAGCTTCTTCGGCGGTACGGACAACTTCCATATCAATCAAGTTCATATTGCCGCCCAGAGTGTCGTGAGCAACCCAGCGGAATGCGAGAGGAACGCCATCGTGGTTTGTACCGATAACGGGACCCCAGATAGTTGTGCGAACTTCTATGGTTTTTGGGTCGCTGCCTTTGACGGCGATAGATTCTGTTTCATAGGCAAAATTCCTCCAGCCTTCAGGCGTTTTATATTGATTGCCGTCTTCGCTGAGTTCCAGTGGAATCAGGTCACTCCAGTCGCCCCCGGTGTTGGTAAATCCCCAGGCAACTAATTCGTTGCTTCCGGCAACCAAAATTGGGCCGCCTGGAAGGGTTACGCCACGGACAAATCGGTTGGTGCCAGGTATGCTCCAGCCTGCTCGGAACCAGATATTGGGAACACTCAGCCCGAGGTGCATATCGTTGGCAAGAATGGCTCCACCGTGCGCTGTCAAATTACCGCCGACCACCCAGTTATTACTGCCGTAAATTTTGTCATCACTCTCCATCGCCTGATAAACGATAGTGTCCTGTTCATCTAAAAGCGCAGAAATCGGCGTTTCTGGGAGGCTGACTTTTTCTCGTGCTTCGCCAAATAGTGGTGCGTCCCATCGCCCGCCTTGGGGAAAATAGAAAGCGTAGAGATCTGCTGGAAGCAATTCGGCTAAAGCGGTGTCGCGAAGTTCATAACTACCGCGTTCACTTTGTAGCGTCAGGTACATGCTGTAGATCGTTAACAGGCTGTCGGCAGAATTCCAGGGGCGCGGTTCCTGACCCAATAACAAATACTCCCAGGGTTTTGCGGGAAGCTGGTTGAGGCCAAAATTAATACCGTTGATATATTGATCCAGAAGGGCCTTTTGTTCCGCCGGCATCGCAGCAATGTTTCGCTCTGCTCGCTGGCGAAATTGATGCAAACGTACCTTTTGATCGTGTTTTATAGTGGATGCGCCCAGTAATTCTGATAATTCCCCAGCAGAACTTCTCCGCAACAGATCCATTTGGAAAAAACGTTCCTGCGCGTGTAAAAAGCCCAATGCGAAGGCCGAACTGTTTCGGTTTTCAGAATGAATTAATGGCACTCCCTGTGAATCGCGCTCGATAACAACCGGGTCTTTTAATTCACCCGTGGTAATGGTTCCATCGAGAGAAGGCAAGCTCTGTCGGAGCCAGATCCAGGAGCCAATTAAAAATATAATTATCAAACCCAATAGGCTGATAATTAGTGCTGGCATATACCGCTTGAGAAATGGGAATGTTGTCATTGTGGTGGCCGCAAAATCTCTGAGTTAATGTCGGTAGCACTTTATTGTGCAATTTTAATTTCACTCGCAAAGTTACTAAGCGATACAAAGAGTAACTTTTAGTGACAAAACCCAAGCTTTAAATTATAGGATTTTCCTGTCATTCACTGCTATTTCTCGAAGAACTGACTGGTCACAAGAAAAAAGTCATCGCAGGGTTTTCAATATGAAAACGCAACCGTAAGATGGCGTGCAATAACAAAAACAACAAGAAATCGAAAACATCAGGCTGTATAACAATAAACGCGAGGACGCGATGATGCACGATGTTGGTAGAGATGTAACAAACCGTAGATTCAATCTTTCCATTCTCTCTGGAACCATTGCTTTCCTCACCGCTGTTGGCTCTCACGTTCACGCTGCGGAAATTGAGGAGGTTGTCGTTACTGCGCAGAAGCGAGCGGAAAACCTACAGGATGTACCTATCGCGATTTCCGCCTTCACCGGGGAAAATATAAAAGAAGCCGGTGTCAAAAATTTGACTGATTTGGGGAAATATACGCCGGGCGTGGAAATGCACAATGATACCGCCCTGCAACCAACGTACAGTATTCGCGGCGTGCAAACTAATGACTGGACCATAGGCTCTGATCCAGCAGTGGCGGTCTATGTGGATGGGGTTTATACCGGCCGAAGTGCAGGTGCCGAGATACCGCTGACCGATATTGAGAGGGTTGAAGTCCTCAAAGGGCCGCAGGGTACACTATTCGGCCGCAACGCTACCGGTGGTGCGATCCACATTATTACCACCAAACCGCAGGCGGATGAATCTACGGAATTAAATCTAACTGCCGGTAATTATGGGCGCCAGTCGTCGGATCTTTTGGTTAATCGCCAGATTAGTGACAACCTGTATGGCCGTTTTTCGGCGTCAACAAATCGTCGCGATCCATTTGCCGATAATTTAGCAAATGGATTCTCTGTAGGGGATCAGGATACTCAGACCTACCGCGCCTCTGTGTTGTGGGAGCCGGCGACGGATACCGAGGTGCTGTGGCGTGCCAATTACGGGATTATGGATCAAGGCAGCGCTTTGCGAACAACCATAGTGCCCAGCCTTAAAGATGAAACGGATGTTTTTGGCGACTACGCCCTGGATACCCCGACCATTGAGGATCGTGATTCCTTTGGCACATCACTGACAATTACCAAAGATTTCGATAATTTCACTTTTACTTCGATTACTGCCTACAGCGAATTCGATGCCCACCTGCAGCAGGATGAGGATGGTACCGCCAACCCGGACTATATGTTTGGGTCGGCTAATACTGATGATCAAAGCCAGTTTTCTCAAGAATTCCGTCTCAATGGTGCTACAGATACTATCAAATGGACTCTGGGAGCTTCTTACTCCGAAGAAGAGGTGGATCACACCACTTATGCCAATTTCACTACCGGATCGGTGGAATCCTTCGCCGTTTATGAAGGGGTAAAGGCTGCCTATCCAGACCTGACCCAAACCGAGCAAGAGGACTTAGCGGTTATCACCCGTGCGCAGCTACAGCAGGCAGGGTTGGAGGGAATTGCCAGCGCTTCCTTTGTCTATGACCTAATGCTGCAAACAGGCCAGGTGGATGCGTTACTCGCTCAGTTAGGGGCCACTGGTATAACTGGCGATATGCTCTATGCGGAAGATGTAGTCGGACAGATGATGGCGGGCTTCAATCCCTGGATAGCCTCGGATGCACATTGGGGGGAGAGTGTTCGCAACACAGGTGATTACCGTTCCAGTGCTATTTACGGTGATATGACCTGGAGCCTTACCGATAAGATGGACCTGACTGTCGGTGCTCGTTATACATACGATCAAAAAGATTTCACCATCCAGACGGCTTATGGCAACAGTATTCCTCTGTCACTATCCGGCGGAGATGTGCGCTTGGTTGACGGAGATGGCAACGTAATCGGCACTGTAACCCTGCCTGAGGTCGATTTGGGGTCCCAGTTGTTTGGTATTGTGTTTTTCAACAATGGCCAGCCGGTTTTGGACTCCAAATTGAGTGATAGCTGGAGCGACCTTTCCGGTCGTATAGTGCTGGATTACCGCTGGAATGACGATGTGATGACCTATGTCTCCCTGGCGGATGGTTTTAAAGCCGGTGGATTCAATAGCCTTAACTTTGGTCCCGGGGTTGAGTCGTCTTTCGATCAGGAAGATGTTGTTAACCTGGAGGTTGGTCTTAAGAGCAGCCTGTTCGACAACCGAGTACGCTTGAATACCTCTATTTACACCTACGAATACAACAATTTGCAGGAGCTGGATCTGGTGGGTACTCCTATTCCCAGTTATAACCTGCGGAATTCGGATGCGGAGGGTACTGGGGCGGAGATCGAAGTACAGTGGGCAGTAACAGAGAGCTTGTTTATTGCCGGTAATTACTCCTACCTGGATACAGAGTTTACTGACTACCAGATCATCGAAGCCATTGGTGAGACTGAAGAGGACTCGAAAGTAGGTCAGTCTCGGGTATCAACGCCAGAGAATAAATTCAACCTAATGGCTGAATACACAGTGGACCTTGCATCTGGCGGGGAGTTTATTTTCCGTGGCGATTACAACTGGACAGATGAGCGAATTGGTTCGATTACTGACCGGACACGTATCGTGGAAGACTATCAGTTATTCAACCTGCGGGCGGCCTGGAACAGCCCTTCAGATAGTTATTCATTAGCGCTCTGGATACAAAATTTGACGGATGAAGAAATCGCTGGCGGCTATGGTGGTACCGGTGCAGCCATTGGTGCCAGTCCCGCTTGGCGCTTTATGCCGAGAATGTACGGTGCGGATTTAACTGTCCGATTTTAATTAACCCATGGGTTAATACGGCACAGGGATGTGCTGTTGTCGACCTTGGGAGGGCATTTAAAGGCTACAAGGGTATTGTGGGATTATTTAGAACCCCTTATTCCGGCAGTAGTCTATAAAAAAACGTTTAGACTGTGAAAATTGCGTCTAAATTTTGAAATAAATAGTACATAAAACAATTTTTGCTCTATTTTATTAAGTTATTCCTGTCAGCATGACGAGAGAGTGGGCCGGTTTATCCGGCCCTTTTTTTTATTGACCCTTCAAGAGAAAAATAAACTGGCGCATATACCCTTCTGTTGAATAGCTAGCCTCTAGGTTTACACCTAAAACTGCGTATGATGATTTCAATAGAGAAGAAATGTGTCGCAGTTGATTACTAATATGGCAATACACGTCGGTGAAGTAACTTTAGAGGAAGTACAACATCAACTTCTCAGTGATTACCAGAAAGTTCGTGCAGAGACAGAGAATCTTGCGTTGCCGTTATCCCCGGAGGATATGCAGCTACAGTCTATGCCGGATGCCAGTCCTACCAAATGGCATTTAGCACATACGAGCTGGTTCTTTGAGACCTTTATCCTTGCCAACCGGTTGCGGGGATATCAAACATTTAACCCACACTTCAACCACCTGTTCAACTCTTACTACAACAGTTTGGGTACCCCCTTTGCACGCCCTAACAGGGGGCTAATTTCGCGTCCGGATAGTGCCCAGGTTTATGAATATCGAAAGTTTATCGATGACTCCATGCACCGGTTGCTCAGTGAGTACCCGATTCCTGAAAATTTGGCCGCGTTGGTCCAGCTGGGGTTGAATCATGAGCAGCAGCACCAGGAATTGATATTGACCGATATCAAGCATGCTCTATCAACTAATCCCATGACACCAGCTTACCGGGATATGTTTCCTGAAGATGAAGACGGGGCACTGGAACCACTGCGTTGGTTGAGCATACCCAAGGACTTCTATGGGATTGGGAGTAATGGCGATGCTTTCTGCTTTGATAATGAAGGGCCTGAGCATCAGCAGTTTATCGATGACTTTGTTATTGCCTCCCGACTGGTTACTAATGGGGAGTACCTTGAATTTATAGAGGATGGTGGCTATGAACAGCATCGTCTGTGGCTTTCGGATGGATGGCTGCATTTGCAGAAAAATCAGCAAAAGCACCCATTCTATTGGCGGCTGAATAGTGATGGTTGGTATCAGTACTCCCTCTATGGGTTGCTACCCTTAAATCCAGCTGAGCCTGTCTGTCATCTTTCTTTTTATGAGGCAGATGCTTTCGCAACCTGGGCTGGAAAACGATTGCCTACCGAATTTGAGTGGGAGGCAGCTGCTTGCCATTTACGCCAGCCGAATCAGATGGCATCAGCTAATTTCCTGGAAAAACGCCACTTCAGGCCATTGCAGGCGCAGCGGGGACAAACGCAGTTCTTAGGGGATTTGTGGGAGTGGACTTCCAGCGCTTACTTACCTTATCGGGGCTTCAGAGCCCGGGAGGATGCAGTCGGGGAGTACAACGGAAAGTTTATGTGTAACCAAAAGGTTCTTCGCGGTGGGTCTTTTGCAACCCCGGCTGACCATATCCGGATCAGTTACCGCAACTTCTTTTATCCACACCAGTCGTGGCAATTTACCGGTATCCGTTTGGCAGGAGACTAAATGTGAAAGCAGCCGTATCATCGATGCAGGAAAGTTCACAACAAGACCATGAATTTCTCAATGATGTGTTACGGGGGTTGGCCGGAGATCAGAAAACACTACCGTGTAAATACCTATACGACGAACTTGGTTCTCAGTTATTCGAGAAAATATGTGATGTAGACGATTATTATTTAACCCGTACTGAGGCTAAGATATTCAATCAGTATCTACCGGATATTGCTGAGGAAATTGGCCCAGGGGCGCTACTGGTGGAGCCCGGTGCAGGCAACTGCGAAAAAGTAGAGGGCCTACTGCATCTTTTAAAAAGCCCTAGCGGATACTATCCCATCGATATTTCCCCGGAGATTCTCTATTTGGCGGGGCAACGAATTAAAAAAGGCTTACCTCATATTTCTATCTGGCCGGAAGTGGGTGACTTTACTCAAGCCGAAGTATGGGACAATCTGTCAAATATTGAGTCAAAAAAACGTGTGGTGTTTTTTCCTGGTTCGACAATTGGAAACTTTGAGCCGGATAGGGCGGAGCAGTTGCTGGAGACGTTTGCGGCGAATTTGAGAGCGGGAGACGGCCTGCTTATCGGAACTGATTTAGTTAAAGATTCCGTTGTACTGGAGAGGGCGTATCACGATAGTGAGCATATTACGGAGCAGTTTAACAAGAACCTCCTGCAACGAATTAACAGTGAGTTGGGAGGCAACTTTGATTTGTCATCTTTCTCTCATCGCGCTTTCTATCAACCATTACGACAACGCGTAGAAATGCATTTAGTTAGCCTCCGGGATCAGAGCGTCGCAATCGCCGGGGAACAGATCATCTTTTCG
Organism: Microbulbifer maximicatervae (SeqCode); assembly: GCF_052467825.1. Classification (NCBI taxonomy): domain Bacteria; kingdom Pseudomonadati; phylum Pseudomonadota; class Gammaproteobacteria; order Cellvibrionales; family Microbulbiferaceae; genus Microbulbifer; species Microbulbifer maximicatervae (SeqCode). The sequence continues at coordinate 4,251,178 of NZ_CP174327.1, read as the reverse complement.
GAAGGGGAGACTATTCATACCGAGAATAGCCATAAATATAAAGTGAGTAGTTTTAATACCCTGTTGATGAAAGGCGGCTTTAAGCCTGTTCGCCACTGGACTGATTCCTCTGAATCTTATGCTATTCACTATGCCCAGGCTATCTAGGGAGGTTTTAGCTCTCCTTTTCTCATTGGTGATATTGACCGCACCAGTAAGTTTTGCTGGTGCGGAGGAAAAAAAACAGTGGGATGCCGATGGTTTTATTGTATATAAACACCCGCTTTGCTTCTGTTGTAACAAGTGGGTGGATTATCTACGGGGTAACGACATTGCTGTATCTACCAGTTCTGAGCTGAATATGGCAAAAATTCGGCAGCAATGGGGGGTTCCTCGGGGGATGGAGGGTTGCCATACGGCGGTGTGGCACAACAAATATGTTTTTGAAGGCCATGTTCCCGTCAAACATATCCTGCAATTTATTTCCTCTCCTCCAGAGGATGGAATTGGTCTATTAGTTCCCGGGATGCCAGTTGGCAGCCCTGGAATGGAAGTGGATGGGAAGTTTGAACCTTACAATATTTATCTGCTGCTGGAAGGGGGAGATTACCGCCCCTTTGTCCGAGTCGAGAAGCCCCAGAGTTAGCTCTTGTTTTTAGGTCTGTAGAGAGCTGTACCATATAATATAGAGATAACTCGCTGCCACACTGATAACACTTACCGGCAACATCAATAAAAAGAACTGCCAGAAGTTAAATGGTTGCACACCAAATTTTTCAGCCTGCTGCAGCACTATTACATTGCTGGCCGCGCTGATGATAAATAGGTTACCGGCAACTGTAGATATGGCTGATAGCATCATAAGTGTCTGAGTGTCGTGTTCATGTAGCAGATTCAGGTAGATTTCCACTACGGGAACATTGGAAAACAGTTGGCTGGCAAAAAAACTGACAAAAGTTACGGTTTCAGGTTCAGCCAGATTAATCTCGCTCTTGTGCAGAAAAAACTGTAGTGATCCGGACTTGAGTAGTGAGCCGGTCACAATAAACATGGAAATAAAGAAAAAGAGGGTGGGCCAGTCTACTTCTCTCAGTATTCTTCTTCTTTCATGACTCGCCAGATAAATGGGTGAGCAGGCGACCAAGCCTATTTGACCCAAGGTTGGGTGGTAAATACCCTCTACGTTATGAAGTACACTGCCTAACGCTATTAGAATTACCAGAAGGGCTGCCGACAATAGAGGTGGCCATTTTTGTGCTATCTCATCGTCTTCTCGAGGCTGAATGCCTACATTGTGACTGGGTTCGTCAACTTTAAGAAACCTTTTTAACCAAAGAATCGACAGCAGCATGGTGATTGCTGCCGGGATAAAGATCCACTCGGCAAATACCAGAAACATATTGTCAAACTGCCCTGCGTTGGCAATCAAGATATTTTGTGGGTTGCCGACTGGGGAGATCATGCTGCCGATCGTTACGGTGGCGCAAAGTAAAATAAGTAGGGGTACAACACCCCAGTTCATATCCCTAGCCATCAATAGAGCGATGGGTACACCAATCACTGCTGCAGCATCATTGGTGAGAAGGGCGGCGCAGACGGCCATGATCAGGACATAGCTTGCCAGTATGGTATTGGGATTTTTACGGGAGAGTATTCGCCTGCTGATTTGTGCTGAAATCCCTGTGTCGTATAGAGCGGATGCAATCGAAAATACAGAGAATAAGTAGAGGATTAAATCCCAATCCACAGCAAAAAATGCGTCTTTAAGTGTGATTTGTCTCAAGGCCAAAAGTGCTACTGCGCCAAGGGTCATGATGTGCCAGATACGAACGGCAGATGGTAGCCATTGGCGCACGGCTATTAGGATAAAGATGATTGCCGAGACGGTTAAGCTGATAGACATCTATCGTTATCCGAGTGTCGCTAGTCCCAACTGCTACTCTGGTTTTCAGCATTGCTATTTTTCTGAGGCTCTATCCAGTGCAGCAGAGTGCCAACAAGGCCATTCATAAGAGTTTAAACAAACCTCTTCTCTTTACGAATTTCTTTGCTGGAGATGTGGTTGCGGGTTTGGGACCATACCTGGCGATTTACCTGCTCTCAGCCATGCACTGGAAGCCGGGAGATATTGGGGTTGTCCTGGCAATTGGCGGGGTAACCACTGTACTGCTGCAGACACCTGCTGGCGCATTTATCGATAGTACTCGCTTTAAGAGAGGACTTATTGCCACTTGCGGGATCATTATCGGTATTGTTTCTATCACTATTGTGGAATTTACCAGCCACAAGCCATTGATTTATCTCTCCCAGGTTTTGATGGGAGGCGCAATTGCCTTCGTGGCTCCCTCTATTGCGGCAATCACACTCGGGGTTACCAGCGATAAAAACTTTACCTATCAAACCAGTGCCAACCAGGCCTCCAATCATGCGGGCAATGTCTTTGCTGCTGGACTCGCAGCGATTCTCGCCTTGACTATTTCCGGGCAGGGGGTGTTCTGGTTGATGGCGGTTATGGGTGCCCTTATGGCGATCTCGGTAGCCTTTATTCCGGGAAAATCTATCGATCATATCCGTGCTCGGGGCGGAGAGCACAAGGATCTAGAGGGCAAAGCGCAGCCGTCAGGCTTTAAGTCACTGCTGTCTGACCGGCGCCTGGTCGCTTTGGCTGTCAGCGTGTTTCTATTCCACTTTGGCAATGCCGCGATGTTGCCCTTGGTGAGTCAGAAACTGTCGATTAACTCGAATGCCGATATAGCTATTGCCTTTACATCAGCTTGTATCATCGCCGCCCAGTTTATGATGATGCTGATGTCCTTTCTGTGTGCGGCCAAAGCGGATACCTGGGGGCGCAAGCTAATCTTCCTTATCGGTTTTTTTATCAATCCGGTACGGGCGCTGTTGTTTATGTCTACGGACAATCCGTACTTCCTGGTAGCAATTCAATCCCTGGATGGCGTGGCTAATGGTATATTTGGCGTCATTATTATTTTAATGTGTGCCGACCTGACACGTGGTACGGGCCGTTTCAATGTTACTCAGGGCGCTATGGCCGCCTTGGTGGGAATTGGTTCGGCATGTAGTAATTTTTCTGCGGAATATATTGTTCAGTATTTTGGCTATGGCGTTGCTTTTCTTACTTTGGGAGCTATTGCTCTGATCGCCGGTACATTTTTTCTGATTTTTGTCCCAGAAACGAAAGGGGCAACAATCCCTAAACCATCAGCAGGAAACTGATAGCCCCGGTTGTTTCGACTATTGATAGAAATCTATGGTTAATTCTTTTTCTCCAGCCCCAGGCCTTGGCAATCGACATATTCAGACCGTATTCAGTCGTTTTCACCGCGCCACCCCCTGGATTGAGACAGATTGCCGCTGGTACGAAACGCCTGATGGCGATCGCCTTTCTTTGCATTTTCCCAGGCCGCTACGCAATGATCCCGATTATCCTCTGGTATTGATACTTCACGGTTTGGGAGGTTCGGTAGAGTCGCCCTATGTGCAGGGGCTGATGGAAACCCTTCTGGCATACCATTATCAGGTCGCTGTAATGCATTTTCGAGGTTGTGGTGGTGTGCCTAACAAGTTGCCGAGGGCCTATCACAGTGGTGACACTGAAGATCCTCGCTGGCTGGTTAGTGAACTTAAGAAGCAGTTTCCATTAATGACGATTGCCGTGGTTGGCTTCTCATTGGGCGGAAATGTTGTTCTGAAAATGTTAGGTGAAGATGGTGGCCGCGGGCAGGTAGCCGCTGGGATTGCTGTTTCGGCGCCAATGGACCTCCATGCCTGTAGTCGCTACATCAACACTGGTATATCCCACCTTTATGAGCGCCACCTGATTAGCGGGCTTCGTTTGAGCCTGCTTCATAAGGCGAAAGACCCACAGTTGGCTGCGGCCTTACCCGATCTCAATTGCAGTGAGGACTTTGTCGATTTCAGGCATTTCGACAATGCTTTCACTGCGCCGTTACATGGTTTTCGTGATGTGGATGAGTATTACACCCAGGCATCCAGTAAGCCTTTACTCAAAGATATTCGCACGCCGACTTTGATTATCAACGCCGTTGATGATCCTTTTATTTGTCCATCAGCGATACCTGTAACCAGCGAAGTTAGTTCTGCTGTCGATTTGGCGGTGAGTGATCGAGGGGGGCATGTAGGGTTTATAGATGGGACGGTATGGAGCCCCAGTTATTGGCTGGAGAAAAAAATACCCTACTTTTTGGGGGCAGTCGTTGGGTTTCCAAAGGGAGCCCGTTAGGGGGCTCCCATTTCCAGGCTCAGGGTTAACAGCACTGGGTACTCGATTGATCCGCTTCGGGAGTGTCGCTGGCAAATGGCATTTCCTTGCCGCAGCCGGGAAACAGGCCAAAGTGCCGCGAAAAATCGCCAATAAACTCGAAGTGGGGTGCGAGACGGGTCTCTGCGAGCATTCTCCAAGTATTACCGCACACAGGGAATACTCGTCCGGTCTCAATAATGTGGTGTCCATCGAGAACGAATTGATCGGCAGAGCCCGGTAGTGTGCCTTTGTAAATCACTGCTTGGCCGTAATCCTCACAGTCTTTTTCCAGTTGCGCTAATTTGAACAAGCGATAAGTGGCGGAAAAAAATCGAATTGAACCACAGCGCTGGGCCAGGGTTGGGTTGGTGATAAGTAATGGCCGGCTCTCCACAAGGCGTGGATCGCGGAAGCCGCTGCCCTGAGCAATTTCCAGAAAGTCATTCCAGTAGAGTGCGCCCCCAAGACACTCGCCGAATAGTTCGGGGTCAGAGCTAATTGCGGGGGGAATGCGACGGTCGGCATAGACATCGGAGAAATAAAATTCTCCCCCTTGTTTCAGCAGCCGGAACAAGCCTTTGAGTACAGCATCTTTGTCTGTGGAGAGGTTAACCACACAATTGGAAATGATCACATCAAAGCTTTCAGGCTCTAATTCCAGTTCCTCCAGCTTTTCGATGTAGCCGTGCAGGAAGCGGACATTGTCATAGCCAAACTTGTCGGCGTGATGGGCTTGGTGCTGCCTGGCCACAGCCAACTGCTCTTCCGTCATATCGACACCTACTACTTCACCTTTTGGACCTACCAACTGGGAGAGCAAGTAAATATCCCGGCCTGAGCCACAGCCAAGATCCAGTACCCGGCAGCCTTCCAAAAGTGGAGGGCAGACAAGTCCGCAGCCGTAATAGCGGGATAGGACATCGGGATGAATATTGGACAGCAATGGTTTTAGCCACTCTGGCATATCGCTGGGATCACAACAGGCATTGGTCTTCAGGTCTGAAGAGTTCTTTAGTTGGCGTCCGTAGTAGTCCTGTACTAAATCGTGCATTGGCTCTTTACCTATTGCGGGGGTTAACCAAAAAGGCGCAGTTGCGCCGGTATTGGCGCTCTTTGTAATTTTGTTGAGGAAGTGTAACAAGTCTGCGGTTCCCGCGACTAAAAACCAGAGGAATCACGGAAGAGTTGAGGAGTTAGAGGTTCTTCTGGCCAAAGGTTTCCGCTTTCGAATCTGATGCAGAGCTCTATACTGGCATGATATTTCACTCATTCTGGCTCGAGAGGCGGGGTAAAGCAGAAAAGTCTCAATTGGCACAAAAATACCAGCATGATGCACTAGATATTTCAGAATCAGCAAAATTGCCTTTTGGCGCCAGTGGGAATTGGTTTGTAGAGAATCGCATTATTTTCGTTAATATCGACTCTCTCCGCTTCGATATTATGAGGGAACGTAATTGAGCGATCACCTAGCTCCCAGTGCTTCGACAGAGTCCGCCGAGGATTCCTTACAGAATTCGCAGTTCCTGGTGGATTTGCGCCAGCAGATGCTGCGTTTTGCCAGTTTGCAGTTGCAGGATACACAGCTGGCTGAGGATGCTGTTCAGGAAGCATTGATGGGTGCCCTAAAGAACTCGCGCAGCTTTTCCGGTCGCTCGGCTTTGAAGACCTGGGTCTTCGCCATTCTCAAGAACAAGATTGCCGACATATTGCGACAGAGACAGCGCTTCGTAGATGCGGATCAATTGGTTCGTGGGGACAGGGAAGAATATGATCACGATGAACTGTTTGATCAGACGGGGCACTGGCAGAAGGATGAAAAGCCCAAACGCTGGGCTGATCCTGAGTCGGCAATTCACGACAAGCATTTTTGGCGGATCTTCGAGGCCTGTCTCAGCCATCTTCCCTCGCGCCAAGCGCAGATCTTTATGATGAGGGAATTTATTGAGCTGGAAAGCCATGAGATCTGTGCTGCCATGGAGATTACCGTTAGCAACTTAAATGTCACATTGCACAGGGCGCGCCTTCGCTTGCGCGAGTGTCTGGAAGATAACTGGTTTGGTGTGGAGAAGTGACAATGATGAAGACCTGCCGGGAAGCCACGAGGCTGATGTCTGAGTCCCAGGAGAGGGACCTGCTCATTTCCGAGAAGGCGAGCCTGAAGTTACATCTGGCGGTTTGCACACCTTGTCGCAATTTCGGCAAGCAGATGAAGACCCTCAGGCATATCACCAAATCCTATGCTCAGGGTGGCCCCGAAAAAGCTGACAACGAAAAATAGCATTTCGCACTTGGGGCCACTTATCCAATATTGGCGTTCCTAGCGGGGAGGGCGAACCGGGCGGTAGGCGATATGGCCACCGACAAAGTGCGGTTCATACCAGTAGGACCCGCAGTGCTCATAGGTAACGTTACCAACAGTTACTGCAACACAGCTGCGAGGCAACGTATATAACCACCCGCCGACACCTACGGCTGCTGCCGTACCCCAAAATGCTGGTCCCGGGTAGGGCCAGTAGTGGGGGCGCCAAGGGGGCGGTGGGTAGGGTGGATGATGGGGGTGAAATGGGGGGTGATTGGGAAAGCGCCTTGCAAACTCCCCCGGGGCATAGCCACCGTGGAAGCCTCCACCCATCGGACGCATCCCATTAAAATGTCCCCCAATATTGAAATGAGCCCCACCACCACCAAACCGACCAAAGGCTTCGGCTGAGGGACTGGCCAATGCAGTCAGTAGTGCCCCCGTGACCAGGGCAGGCACAACCAGTTGTGCAAGGAAACCCGTCTTTTGACCGTTGCGATGCATCATGGTGTGGCCTCCTTATTGGGTTCCGCCTTCTTAAACTGGATTTGCTTGAGCTTGTCGGTGGAAGGGGTAAATTGCCCGGCGGCACCAGGTTTGGCTTCCATCCATTTCAAGGTGGCAATAAAGCGCGGCTTGGCGGGGTCGCGGGTATTCACTGTTGAAATACGCAGGGGCAGGGGCTTGTCACCAGCCTTAATCCAGATTTCCCAGTCCAGGTTTTCAGAGCGAAATGCCCAGTGCTCGGTTTTTTGGCCGTCAACCATAGGCCGGTTTACCAGAAAGCCTTCTTTGATACCGGACCAAACATTTTCCTTCCTTCCCCATTCGAGGAGGTCGGCAAAAGGAATCTCAATGCCGTAATCTTTGGCGGCTTTGGTCAAAACTTCCGCTGTAGGCTGGGGTGCTTCCATTTCTGCGAAGTAACCATCGCGGGGAGCAATCACGGTGAACTTGTCGCCATTATGAATAAACTGTCGGGTGATAGAATCTGTTTTCAGGTCTACACGCAGTTGCTTCGGTGGCATTGCCATATATTTGACGGTACCGCCAATCAGGAGCTTTTCCTGATTTTCCAGAACGACTTCTGTGAATATATCGGCGTTAAACATCATCATTTTGAGGCTGGCGAGGTAGTCACCCATTCGTTTCAAGGTTGCCATCGCCTTGGGGTCTAGGGGCTCGTTTGATTCCATGGCCCCCATTTGGCCTTGAGGAGGTTTGCCTTGCTGCATTTGCCCTGGTGGCTGGGGGGGATTGCTGTCATCGGTCGATTGAGTGGGGTGCCCTGGTGGCGGGGTTTGGCCTTGGGAGCCAGTGCTATCGGGTTGCGGGGGTGGTGTCGGGTTTTGAGCGACAATCACAGGGGCTAATGCCACCGTCGCTGCAAGAATCAGCGCCCTAGCCAAGCCACCAAAGGGTTGAAAAGCAAGCATTTACCGGTACCTCCCAATACATAGCCATAGTTGTGGCATCTGAATCAGTGTAGAGGAGAACTTTCGCGCCTGCTGTTGCGTAAAAACGAGTATTGAAACGAGACTGGCTATCCAGAATTGCTGGTCAATAAGCTGTTGTTTTACAAAACTTTTGCCGTATTCAATTGAGGCTCTGGGTTATGTTTGCTAGAGTCGGTCCATTATTGATACTAGCCTGCTCCTATGAATGTGGTTCGTCTGTCATTTTTACTGATTGCGCTGCTGATTTTCCAGACAGCTGGCGCCTTCTATGACAGTCATGATGAGCTAGAAGATATCACCATCCACTTCTCTTCAAATCATATTGATCAACTCCCGGGAGTAGCTCCTACTGACGAGCCTGATGGGGGTTCCGTCACTTTCTCGCTGCCTTCCTCCGGTGATGGGCAATCTACACCAACGTTGGATTTCTGTAATCACTGTTGCCATTGTCACGGAATTAATGCAACCGGGCTTTTGGGGCAGTCTTATCAACCTCTTCTTCGGGGCACTATCAGTTACAGTGACACAATCAGTGCAGCTGCGCCCTCAGGTTATTTTTCTCCACTTTTACGCCCACCTATAACCCAAGTCTGATTAGTTAAATACTGCGTGTGCCGCTATAGAAGTATGTAGCTTTTGCTCGCACACGATGATCGAGTTGTGACTTGGGAGAATTCCATGGATTTTTTTTCCACGCTCTCGCTGAGCGTGATTGGTCGTGCATCCTTTAGATTTTTGTTGACGACCGCTCTACTTATATCTGCGCAAGCTACCTCTGCGCAGAAGGGAGAAGTATTGACGTTGCCAGAGGCAATACAGAAAACTCTGGCACAAAATCCCCAGATTGCAGTTTTTCCACTCCAGCAATGGGCATTGGATGGTGCTGAGTTCACAGCCGGCCTACGTCCTGCATGGGATTTTGGTTTCGAAGCTGAGTATGCGGTATACGGAGATGATGGTTCATCAAGCTCAAGCTCCCCCGGCCGGCCCGGTCCGCCAAGTGACGACGATGATGATGATGACAAGGAACTTGAGCTGACTGCTTCTTTGTCATCAGTTATTGAGTTGGGGGGCAAACGCCAGGCTCGAATTGATGTTGTCAATGCTCAGCGGGATCTCTTAATTGCCGATGAGCAAGCGACAGCACTGGATGTCTTGGCCGAGGTGGTTCGTGGTTATGCGCAAGTACTCGCCGCCGCAGAATTATTGATTCTGGAAAAAGAGAAGGTCTCGCTGGCGCAAGAAGCGTTGGACGCTGTAATTACAAGGGTCAATGCTGCTGCGTCCCCCATAGCTGAACGTATGCGGGCTGAGTCTGCACTGGCGAATGCCATTTTGGCCGCCGAGGCACAGGAGCGAATGCTGAGCTACTACAAGTACGCACTATCCGCGCTGTGGGGGCAACCTACTCAGGACTTTGCAGTTGACTCCAGCGTGCTCTTCCGATTTGAGCCAAATGCCAGCTTTGATGTTCTGTACGAGCGGGCTCAGGAAAACCCTTCTATTGCCCGTTTTGCCTCTGAAGAGCGCTTGCGCGCATCTCACCTGCATCTGACACAAGCGAAATCGACCCCCGATATTGGTTGGTATGCAGGCTATCGGAACGACAAAGAAGATGATGAGAATGCTGTCGTTGTTGGCTTTAACGTGCCGCTTTTTACCGGGCGGCGTAATCGGGGTAAAGAGATTTCTGCAATGGCTGAGCTGGAACAGGTTCAGTTGGATAGAGAAGCGGCATTGCTAAAGCTCTATCCCCAGCTTTTCTTGGCGGTAACGAGCCGTGAACAAGCGCTGGCCATTGTTGACGAAATGCAAAATACCGTTATTCCCACATTGCGCAAGGCGCTTTCTGAGGTTGACCGGGCCTATCGCCGGGGGCGCTATTCCTATGTTGAGTTGATCTCTGCCCGCGAGGAATTGCTCGATGCTGAGCGCTCGAGAATTGTGGCGGCACGTTCTGTTCATGTGTATGGAGCGGAAATTGAGAGATTAACTGCCCGGCCATTAGGTGTCGTGGCTGTTGAAAGCAGTAGAAGAAATTGAGTTTAAAAATGAGCAGATTAAATAGAACTTTAAAGCTAGCGATGCTGTTCCTATTCCTTTTGGTACCTTTAGGGTGGGTGGCAAATTTTAGTTATGCCAGTGGCTCCCACGGTGGAGATCATCATCAAGAAGAAAGTAAAGGGCCACATGGGGGCCGCCTCTTAGAGCAGGGGGATCTCGTGGTTGAGCTGGCTCTGGTAGAGCGGAGTGGTGGCGCTGAGTTTCGCGCATGGGTTCAGGAAGACGGAAAAGCGCTAGACAATGCAGAATTGACCCTAACTCTGGTTCGACTAGGGGGAGAGTCACAACATATTGCCTTACACCGCGATACAAATATTGATTACTGGCGCAGCCAAGAAAATCTGGCTGAACCTCATTCATTCGACATTGAACTCTCTTTGACTCACAAGCGAGGCCGTGCCAAATGGCAGTTTGAATCATATGAAGGAAGAGTAAAAATAGATGAAAATACAGCGGAAAAGGCCGGTATTAAAACTGCTATAGCTGCCCCTGGTGTCATTCAAGAGCGCATTACCCTTTACGGTAAAACTACTATTGATCATCGCAGTCTCAGTCATGTTCGTGCTCGTTATCCTGGCACAGTTGTCACGATTGAGAAAGCGCTGGGGGATTCAATACAGAAAGGAGAAAAGCTGGCAACAATTGAGTCCAATGACAGCTTGCAAACTTATTCCTTGATAGCGCCTATCAGCGGCCAGATTATCGATAAGCAGGCCAGTCGAGGGGAGTTTAGCGGTGACCGGGTACTGTTTACGATTGCGAACTACAAGCAAATATGGGCAGAGCTTCAAGTATTCCCCACTCGCCGGGGACAAATTGCTCGCGGGCAAAAAGTTTCTATTACCGCCGATGGGCTCTCATTTGATTCGACAATTGTCAGCTTGGCACCGGGGGGCAATGGCACGCCTTTCGCAATAGCCCGCGCAATGATTGAGAATCCAGAGGACATTTGGACAACAGACCTGATGGTTCAAGGAGATGTGGTTACCCATGAGAGTCCCGCACCTTTAGTGGTGGAAAATCAAGCGCTACAACCCTTCCGCGATTGGACCGTTGTGTTTGTAAAAGTAGGGGATGCTTATGAGATTCGCCCACTGGAACTTGGGCGGACCGATGGCAGGGTTACAGAAGTATTAAGTGGACTCAATCCTGGAGACCGCTACGTCACTGAAAACAGTTACTTAATCAAGGCGGATATAGAGAAATCCGGCGCTGCTCACCACCATTAATTGAGGCCAGAAGATGATTGAAAGCATCCTGCGCTTCTCTATTGAGCGGCGTTATTTCGTATTGTCCCTAATTTTTATTCTGGTGGGGCTCGGGGTTTGGAGTTACCAGAAACTCCCTATTGATGCGGTCCCCGATATCACCAATGTTCAGGTGCAGATTAATACTGAAGCACCTGGTTACTCGCCTTTAGAAGCTGAACAGAGAATCACCTATCCGGTAGAGGCGGCACTTGCCGGACTTCCCAACTTGGAGTACACCCGTTCGATTTCGCGCTACGGGCTATCCCAAGTGACCGTGGTTTTCAAAGAGGGGACAGATCTTTATTTTGCGCGAAACTTGATAAACAGTCGTCTGGGTACCATCGAGAGCAATCTGCCCCCGGGGTTGGAGCCAGAAATGGGGCCCATTGCCACCGGGCTCGGTGAGATCTTTATGTATACCGTGGAGGCTCTGCCCGGAGCAACCCAGCCCAATGGCCAGCCCTACGACGCCACTGCACTGCGGGAGATTCAGGATTGGATTATTAAACCGCAATTGTCTCTCGTTCCGGGGGTTACGGAACTAAATACTATCGGTGGCTATAACAAGCAGTATCACGTAACACCGGACTCCCGCCAGATGCTTAACTTCGGCGTATCGATGGAGGATATTGCTGAGGCTTTGCGTCGCAACAACGAAAGTCGAGGTGCTGGCTATCTGGAAAATAATGGACGCCAACTGTTAGTGCGTTCACCGGGACAACTACAGAATATCGGAGAAATTGAAGACGTAGTAATTACCAGCCGATCCGGGGTGCCGGTTAAAATTTCTGATGTTGCAGAAGTGGCTATTGGTAAAGAGCTGCGTACCGGTGCTGCTACGCGAGATGGTGAAGAAACCGTATTGGGCACCGCTATGATGCTGGTGGGGGAAAACTCCCGCGAGGTGGCGCGCAATGTGGCGGAAGCTTTGGAGCAAGTAAAATCCACTGTACCTGAAGGTGTAAAGGTGGAAGCGGTTTACGATCGCACGACGCTCGTGGACAAAGCCATCGCTACCGTGCAGAAAAACCTTATTGAAGGTGCGTTGCTGGTAGTCGTCGTGCTGTTCTTGCTGCTTGGAAATATTCGGGCTGCCTTTATTACAGCTGCTGTAATCCCGCTGTCCATGCTCGCCACTATATTTGGTATGGTGCAAACCGGTGTTTCTGCCAACCTGATGAGTCTCGGTGCGCTCGATTTCGGTCTGATTGTCGATGGGGCTGTAATTATCGTAGAAAATGCGATTCGCAGGCTCGCCGAAGCCCAACAGCGCAAGGGCGGTAAGTTACCTCTGCAAGAGCGACTGGAGCTGGTATTCCAGGCCACCAATGAAGTGATTCGCCCGAGCCTTTTTGGAGTGTTGATTATCACGGTGGTGTATATTCCTTTGTTCACACTGACTGGTGTCGAAGGAAAGATGTTTCACCCTATGGCCGCTACTGTGGTTATGGCGTTATTGGCTGCATTGGTTCTTTCTCTCACCGTAGTACCTGCAGCAGTTGCTGTTTTTCTCACCGGGAAAGTCAGTGAAAAAGAAAATAAGGTGATTGTTGCTACTAAGTCACTGTACAAGCCGCTTTTAATTGCCGCAATGAAAGTGCGTTGGCTGGTACTATCAGGGGCTCTTGCTTTAGTACTGTTTTGTAGTTGGCTAGCAACTACTCTCGGTTCTGAGTTTATCCCCCAGCTTAATGAGGGCGATATTGCACTACACGCTTTACGTATTCCGGGGACTGGCCTCGAGCAGTCGGTGGAAATGCAGCGTCTACTGGAGCAGCGCATTAAGGAGTTCCCCCAGGTAGACAAGGTATTTGCAAAAATTGGTACTCCAGAGGTGGCTACAGATCCAATGCCTCCGAATGTGGCTGATAACTTTGTGATCCTGAAACCCAGAAATCAATGGCCCGATCCAAAACTGCCTCAAGAGCAATTAGTGGCAGAAATCGAAGCAGCCGTTCGAGAGCTTCCAGGTAATAATTACGAATTTACCCAGCCAATCCAGATGCGTTTCAACGAGTTGATTTCTGGTGTGCGTGCAGATCTGGGCATCAAAGTATTTGGTGATGACCTGGACCAGCTGGTTGCATCGTCTAATCAAATCCTGGGTGTGTTAAATGGGATTGAGGGTGTAGCCGATGCTCGAGTAGAGCAGGTTGAAGGTCTGCCAGTTCTCTCTGTAGTCCCCAAGCGTATAGCGCTTGCCCGCTATGGTATCGACCTGAAAACCCTACAGGACTTGGTATCAACCGCAATTGGTGGGGAATCTACAGGGCTGATTTATGAGGGTGACCGCCGCTTCCAATTGGTAGTAAGGCTGCCGGAAGGGCTGCGCCGGGACTATGAAAACCTTGGTGACTTACCTGTACCTTTACCCGCTGGTAGCCCGCTAGGTAATTATGTGCCCTTGTCTGAAGTAGCCAATCTTGAAATGACACCGGCTCCCAATCAGGTCAGTCGTGAAAATGGCAAGCGCCGTGTAGTGGTAACCGCGAATGTACGCGATCGCGATTTAGGATCTTTTGTAGAGGAGGCAAAAGCCCGAATCCAACAACAGGTGTCTTTGCCTGCCGGTTACTGGTTGGTATATGGAGGTACATTTGAACAACTGGAATCTGCAAGTACGCGTCTTTCTATCGTTGTCCCGCTGACGCTTTTGGTAATCCTCGGTCTTCTAGTAATGGCTTTCGGCTCATTCAAAGATGCCTTGATCATTTTTACAGGAGTTCCCTTAGCGCTAACTGGCGGGGTGCTAGCTCTATGGCTGCGCGGTATGCCTCTATCGATTTCTGCAGGGGTTGGGTTTATTGCCCTTTCTGGTGTTGCGGTTTTAAACGGCCTGGTAATGCTGTCATTTATTCGTCAGCTGCGGCAACAGGGCGGTGAGCTTTTGGTTTCGATTATTGACGGAGCAATGATTCGTCTTCGTCCTGTGCTGATGACCGCTCTGGTCGCCAGCTTGGGGTTCGTGCCTATGGCATTGAATGTGGGTACCGGCGCAGAGGTACAAAGGCCCCTGGCCACGGTTGTGATTGGGGGGATTATTTCTTCCACACTTCTAACTCTGTTTGTACTTCCGTTACTTTATCGGATTGTGCATGGCAGGGGAGGAGACGAGATGGCGAAAAAATTTATAAAGTAGATGTTTCTGCCTGCTTCACCTCATAAAAGAGGTGAAGTAGGTGGAGAACCAATGAGGCAAGATTCAGTTAATTTATTGACTCCTAGTGACGCTCTGAACAAAAGGTATGTGTGCAGGTCATTCGGCTTCCTAATAAACTCCCCTATGAGCCTGTAAGATAATCTTAGTGTTTAATATACAGACTGCGTATGGTTTAAATGCATTGCTTTTATGGCACTGTGTTTTTTGGGAGTGGTACATGCTGAAAGTGATTCGATAGCTTGAGATGCCTAGTTTATGTGCAGCTGATTCATATCAAATTCTTTAGAGTGTTGATATATTTTTCAGCAAAATTTAAAGCGTTATTTCTTTTTGTCAGTGGCTCACAGTATGAAAAGACAAAAACGGAACTTTTTTCTGTTGAATAAGTGCTCAATGATATTGGATGGGCGCCGTGAGTTTGGAGTGAGGTACCTATGATAGGTTCAAAAAAATTCATGTGCACACCCAGGGATTCCAGGTTGCCCAAGTTGGATACGCATAATCCTTCAAGAAAGTAGGGATTGTTGGTTTCGTATTTTTCAACCCACTCAATAATATTCCCTAAATCATAGTTCTTGTGAAAGTTAAACTTACAATATTCGCCGGACACAGCCTGCCGATCAAGTTCAATCTGTAAGTGCTTTGCCAGCTCCCAGGTGTTCTCGATATCGATATCTGGTGTAACCTCAAGAGTGGTAACTGCAGAAAAGGTACCAATAACGCTTAACTCGATTCCGGTGCCGCATAGGTCGCGGACATCCATGGGTAATAAGATTTTGATCCATTCTCTGTGATTTGGCAGTATGTTTGATGCCTGGATGGCAATAGCACAAAAAAGCGCACTAGGTCTTACTTTGTGTTTTCTGCCAATAGTTGCAACGTGAGAGAGTTCCTCCATAGGAAATTTGCGATATAAAATATGGCCCTCCCGTTCAGTAACAAAAGCGGCTTCTTCTACTGGCCATTTAAATAAATTTTCTTTAATTCCAGATGTTTGCTGGTTGGAGAAATGCTTGCTTGAATCAAAGTAGGTCTCAACAGGGTCGTATAACGGCTGTCTATCTAACCTGAATCTTCCTTGATCCAAAAAATACAAATCTAAAATGTAGAATATGATCCCGGCAGACCGGCCGTCCAATGCAGCATGATTGCTGACCATAGATATGTAGTCGACTTTACCTAGTGTATTTAGATAGAAGGAAAGAGTATATGTGCATGCTTCAACGTTGAGTCCTGTTTTACCTCTGCTAGTATATTCGTATTCAATATTAATGGGTTTTGAAAGCTCCCTTATCTCTAAAGGGATATCCTCAAAGGGTACGTCGCAATACCAGCGCAGTTGCTCACCTGACTCAACACGAGCCTGTAGAAGGGGGTAAATTTTATGGATTAAAGAAAAGGCAGTTTTAAGTTGCTCAACACTCAGTGGAATTAGAACTTTATAAAAGGAAACCAGCAAGGTTCCCCCGCAAGTTCTCCTGGCTAGCTCGGTAAATAATGCTTCTTCAGGCCCCAGCACCCTGGAGAACTCTCGGCTGGACATAGGTGCTCTTTCCAAGAACAGATTGACTTAATGTCAAACTTAATAAAATAGAAGTTAAGATGCAAAAATATTGATACCTAAATATTGCTTGCTTATCTATATATACATGTTCGGAATACACAAGTGTTGGCTAAGATTTGTCGTGGCTTGATCTAATGTTGACTGGTTTGAAGTGCATTACTTGAGTGGGGGTATGGGGCAATAGCTCCTTTGGAATACATGTATGCCTTTCAATAAAGCTAGTAACGTCGCCTCCTTTGGGTAGGTTACATTAAAAAAACAAGTACTGAATTTTATATGGTTTGTTGGCTTAAGGTTGATGTTTGGTGAAATCTGTGAGGTGTATATGATATGACAGGCTGTACTTGGTTGGCGTTGCCAATATTTCCTTGCATTGATTTTTGGTGGTCACTTGCAGTGATCAATTGATTTTTTGTTGGAGAATCGTACATAAGGTGAAATTGTTTTGGGGTAGCCCCGGCTGATTAGGGAGTAGTGGGCGCCTTTGCTTTACTTTTGCTTTTGTTCGTTTTTTCAAGTCAAGGGTTAGTTCTCAGGTTCTAAAAGCCTCTTGATAGTGTTGATGAATTTTTCTGCAAAATTCAAAACGCTATCTCGTTTTGTGAGTGGATCACAGTACGAAAATATAAATACAGAATTACGTACCGTTGAATAGGTTAGTAGTGAGACAGGGTGAGCCCCATGTGTTTGAAATGGAATTGCCGTGATGATTTCAAAGTACTTCATTGCCGTGCCAAGCGCTTTCATGCTGCCTACATTAGATATACACATTCCTTCAGAAAAGACAGATTTCTTTTCCTCATAATCCTGAGCCCATTCAATAATATCCTCGAGTTTATATTCCTTGGGGAACATGAACTTAAACGGTTCTCCTTCTTCCGCCTGTTTATCAAGCTCAATCTGTAAGTGGCGCGCTAGCTGCCAAGTATCTTCTATATCTATGTTGGGCATGATTTCAAGAGTGGTTGCTGATGAAAAAGCACCTACTGCACTTAATCCAATTTCAGTGCCGCAGAGTTCACGAACATCCATGGGTAGTAAAATTTTTATCCAATCTTTATGGTTGGGTAATATTTTGGATGCTTGAATCGCAATGGCGCAAAACAGGGCGCTTGGCCTTACCTTGTGACTTTTCCCTATTTTTACCAGTTGTGAAATTTCTGCAATCGGAAATTGCCGATATATAGCATGACCTTCACGTTCTGATACAAAAGCAGGTTCCTCTACGGGCCAATTAAAAAGTTCATCTTTTTGAGAAGATGGTTTTTCATGGGCAAAGTATTTAGAGGAGCTAAAGTAGCTTTCGACAGCTTCGTAAAGTGGTTGTCCGCCCAGCCTGAATGTTCCTTCATCTTTAAAGAATATGTCCAAAATACAGAATAAAGTCATCACTGATCGGCCATCCAAAGCTGCGTGGCTGCTGACTAGTGAGATCCATTCAACTTCGTCATGGGAATTAATATAGAAAGAAAGTGTATATGTGCATTTTTCAACATCAAGGCCCGTCTTCCCCCGGCGATTGAATTCAGCCTCGAAATCAAGAGGCCCCTTCAATTTTCGAACCTCAATTGGAATTGACTCGAATGGTACGTCGCACCGCCATCGAAGCATGTTGCCGGGCTCAACTCTTGCCTGTAAAAGTGGGTAGATTTTATGTGCCGATGCGAAACCACTTATCAATTTTTCAACGCTAAGAGTAGTGAGTACTTTGATAAAGGAGATTACTAATGTCCCCCCGCAAGTTCGCCTTGCCAACTCGGTGAACATAGCCTCCTCTGCACCTAATACTCTGGAGAGCTCTGTAGCCGGCACAAAGTACCTCCTTTTTTAAGCCCATCCATATCATGTAAAGTAACTTGAATAGGCTTGAATCGCAAAAAACAGTTGCTTAAAGATAAATGGCTGTAGATTTGATTTTGGATACTTTGTTGCAGAAGAATAGTTAAGTGATGGTAAGTTGTACTAACAATAGTTTTATTGGTGCGGATTTTAATTTAAGGGTTTTTCCAGGAAAATTTTTGTTTATTGGTCTGTAACGGGTTTAGTGAAGTTCTTTACATTTGCTTTTACCCTACTGGGGGAAAGTGGACTTACAGTTGGGTTTAGGACAGTAGTTTTGTGGCCAGCATGTTGTAGTTGATGTAAGCTGTGGGTGAGTGCTCTTAGTGGGGGGGATATTTGCTCATACACTGGTTGCCCCTTGCTGAGTAAGATAATTTACACATCTTATATAATTTATTCTGACTGGGCTTTTAAAATATGCCGGAACAACTCTTTACACTTTTACCTTTTTGGCCTGTGATACTTGGAGCTGTAGTACTTTTTTTGCTGGCTAAATCCATCGTGATAGTGGAGCCAAAGCAGTACCACTTCGTGCTATTTCTTGGTAAGTACTGGAAAACTGCCACCCCTGGTTTCAACTTGATTATTCCCTACCTTTCCTGGGTAGACAAAAAAGCCTCAACGGCTCTACACGAAACCCCTGTTGAGTTGAGTCTAAAGACCAGTAATCATGTCACATTTGGCTTGATTCTAAAGGTTCAGCATCAGGTGTCGTCGGATGTGCAGCTTGCATACAAAGCTCTCTATGATCTAGAGAATTACCAGGCACAGCTGAAGTCGTTTGCAACAGATGCAGCTATTCCTGTTGCCAATGGCATTGAGCTGGAAGACGTTTATAACAAAAAAGAACATATAGCTGACAAGGCTAAGGAGCGCCTTCGCCAATTTTTCCACGACTTTGGTGTAGAGATTGTCGATGTATTATCAGATGAGCCGCGGCTTCCCAAGTCGGTAGAAGTTCAGGCTAACAAAGTTATGGAAATGCAGCGGGAGAAGCAGGCCGCTACCTACGAGGCTGAGGCGATCCGGGAGCGCGAAGTGGGTAAGGCTAAAGCTGATGGCGAGTCCGTAAAGATTCGTATGGAGAAAATGGGGGAGGCACGACGGGTATATGCACAAAGTGCAGCCGAGGCTATTAAGGTTCTCACCAGCGCTGGTACCAGTGCAGACGAAGCGTTGCGCTTTATGACTGCCATTGCAGATAATGATGCGCTGGTAACCGCTGCACGTCACGGTAGTACTGTGGTAATGGCTACCAGCCAGGCGCAGCAAGTACCTGTCGCTTTGCCGTTACCTGATAAGTCGGCTGCGGTAGCAAAAC
Source organism: Microbulbifer maximicatervae (SeqCode) (assembly GCF_052467825.1). NCBI lineage: Bacteria > Pseudomonadati > Pseudomonadota > Gammaproteobacteria > Cellvibrionales > Microbulbiferaceae > Microbulbifer > Microbulbifer maximicatervae (SeqCode). The sequence continues at coordinate 4,231,960 of NZ_CP174327.1, read as the reverse complement.
AACGGCCGCTGAGAGAGTCCGAGCCTGTCTAGTAAGGTCATCCGAGGGGTAAGCCTATGGGCTTATCCTTTGGTAGCTTCGGGGTATCTTGATAGTACTTTACTCCGATAGTTGATGTCGTACTGCTCAGCGCTACAGTACTTGATATTCTAAGTGGTACAACTACAACATTTTTCATGCTCCTGGCGCTGCTTATATTGCTTTATCAGTTGTCCTTGGTCGTAATTTGAGTCAATGGGCCGATATGATCTTTGCTAGGCATTTTACCGGCGAGTCCAAGCCGGCTAGTCCCGACTATGGTTGGCCCAAGTTAAGGTATGAATTGATTGTATTTATAAAAACACTGTTAGCCTGCGTAATCACCCTAGCTCTCATTCGAGCAATGACATGAATGATCGGTAATCTAGATAAATCATTTGCACTTTATATGTGGGATGATATTTTCAAAGCACTCTTATTTTTTTGGCTTATTTTTGGCCCTGGATGGAGGACTATGTTTCGCCTGTTTAGAAGGCCGTTGAAGCAAAGCTCTTAGAGTATTTTGTGCTATTGCTGTTTCGAAGTTCTATTATGACTCCTAGTGTGTATTTGGTCTGCATAGCTAGTGGCGGAAAATCATACGTGATATCGAAGCTGTCAAGTTTTTACCTGGAAGATGATGCTCGTATTATGTCTCGGAAGGGCAAGGTATCGCTATTTTGTAGTTTGTTGGTATTGGGCAGGAGTATTGATGTCCACTATCGCGCCAGTATTGGTCTCACATGAATTGTTGCATCTCAAGAAGTTATTGGTAGGGTAATGCTTGGAGGAGGTCCCAGCTGCTAATAAATAAGAATAATATGGTTTTTTTGATTTTGACTTAAGAGCTAGGGTAAGAGGTGCAGCTATAGTAGCTCATATATATTATCTTGCCGCGGCTGCTTAAAGAACCTTATTTGTCGGGGGCAGAAATGCACCATCACAAATTATTCAGTGACAAGAGTGAGCTTTATAAGACTGCTAGGCCAACCTATCCTCCAGAGCTTTATAAGTGTCTCTCAAGCTTGGCCCCATCAAATAAACTTGCCTGGGATTGTGCTTGCGGTAGTGGTCAGGCAGCGATAGGATTGGCGAAACTATTTAGTAGTGTGTACGCAACTGATATTAGCGCCGAGCAAATAAAAGCGGCTAAAGCTCACCCTAATATTCACTATCAAGTAGGACTTGCTGAGCAGTGTGACCTGGCAAATGAGAGTTGTGATTTGGTTTGTGTAGCCCAGGCGTTGCATTGGTTTGACTATGATGATTTTTGGCCCGAAGTTCTAAGGGTTTTGAAGCCAAAAGGTATTTTTTCAGCTTGGGGCTATAACTGGCCAGTCTTAGTTGGAGAACTGGCTCAAATATTCAATGAACTTATTTTGGGTCCAATAGAAACGTACTGGGCTCCACAAAACAAATTGCTCTGGAATCATTTTAAGGTTATAGACTTTCCTTTTAGTTCTATACAGGTTTCGAAGCCAGCTATGGAAGCAGTCTGGGACCTGAATGAGTTTTTTAATTTTATACATACTTTTTCGGCCGTGCGGAGATGTATAGATGGCATGGGTGGTGAATTTATGGAGCGGGCCTACCGTAAGGCTAAGGAGATTTGGAAAATACCTCAAGAGAAAAGAGTGATAGCATTTGATTTTGTGCTCTATGTAGGGTGTAAGAAAGGTTGGTGATAGAGGGATATCGCTATCACTAGATCAGGGCAGTAGAAGTGCTTTGCAAGTCTGTATTTAATTTCAATAGTAACTTATCAAATTAGAAAATGTCGGGGAGTTAAAAATGTCTTATGCAGATGGATTTGTAGCAGCTGTACCCTCAAATAACAAAGAAGAATATATTAAGCATGCAAAAATTGCTGCAGAGGTATTTAAAGAGCAGGGGGCTCTAAAGGTTGTTGAAACTTGGGGTGATGATGTTCCAGAAGGCGAATTAACCTCTTTTCCTTTGGCCGTAAAGTGTGCTAGCAATGAAACTGTAGTGTTCTCCTGGGTCCTCTGGCCTTCTAAAGAGGTTCGAGACTCTGGATGGCAGGCGGTTATGGATGATCCGAGGATGAACCCAGATCAAAACCCCATGCCATTTGATGGTAAGAGATTAATCTATGGTGGCTTTAATATTATTCTTGATAAATAAAGTTTATCTATAGTTTGATTGTGTGTCGATAAGGACTGTTTGTTGAATTTTGACCCTATATAAGTACGGAGTCAGATTATATTGAGGATGCTTTTAAGGCTAGGTGGTCATGTCGGGGAAAAGTAGTATTGGTTAGTAATGTGTACTTTCTTTCTTCTGCAACTATAAAAAAGGGCATAGTTCAAGTATGCCCTTTTTGTTAATTTTAAATTATCACTTAGCTTCCATCTTCAAATGAGGCGATAGCAGATGCTGTGTCCCATGAACCATCTTGATAAAGTATTGTTGCCTTAGCGGTATATGCCCTAAATGCACGAATCGTAAAAGAACAATACCTGTCAGAAGTGGTTCCACAACTATGAGCATCATCTGACCAAATTACGGAACTAATTACTTTGCTTGTATCTTCTTCTATTCTAAATGCCGCAGTTGCTGTATTCGCACCCCATACTAATGCGAAACAAACATTTGGTCTGTATGTATCAAACTTAATGGTGTCGACATAGCACTCCATTGTTGCAGCTGTTGTGTGAGAGCTGATAAAAAAGAGGGCTGCTATGATTCCTGTGCCCAGTAATCTTTTCATAAATGTTCCCTATAAATGATTTCTTAATTTTTGTGAGGGTATTCCAAATTACTTACCACGATTGAATGGTATACGCATAATTTTTCAATATACAAGTATTTTGTTTGATGGTTTTTCTTGTTATGTGATGGCGTTTATATATTTAAGGGCTTGTAGAGTACTGCTGGTAAATATTTTGTTATTCAGGTTGTACGTAGGTTCCAATTTGTGGCTGGTTGTTAGGTTTGTAGATATTTTCTGCCAATTTCTTATGGTTGCATTGGTAAATACCGGCCGTATAAAGAATAATGCGCCGCCAGACGAAAAATGGCTGATAAAATTTGAAGGGTATGTAAAGAGAGCTTTTAGTGGCCGGGTAAGGATAATTGAGTGATCTCTATTGTTTCCTATAAAGTTAGTGCTCTTTATCTTTTCAGTTTTGGAGGTGGGGTATTTAGACTGGTTTATAATAGCTAGCTCCTTCGGTCTTTCTTGGTTGCTTATATAGCATATGGTAGGTAAGGTTAGTCCTGTCAGTGATTTCCATTTCCTTGAGATAGTAATAGTTGCTAGGGTGAGTTAAATGGCGTTTGAAAATTGGTTGGCCTTTTGCGCAATCGCACTCTTGGCAACTGCTACCCCTGGCCCAGCGGCACTACTGGTCTCTATCAATACTCTATCGAATGGTGTTAGAGGAGGTGTGTTCACGGCATTGGGCAATATATCTGGCTTGTTTGTTATGTCCGGGCTTTCAGTTATTGGGTTGAGTGTACTTGTCCTTAACTCTTCTTTGGCGTTTACTGTGGTAAAGGTGGTTGGGGCTGGATATCTGATTTATATGGGAGTTAAGCTTTGGAAAAATGGAATAGGAAGAGTGGATTCTTCTGAGGTAACTTGTAATGCTAGGCGAGGTGCATTGAGTTTGTATATTCAAGGGGGCTTAATTGCCTTAACGAACCCTAAAGCGATAATATTTACAACCGCGCTTTTCCCACAATTTATTTCATTGTCCGACCCACTATTACCTCAGTTTTCCTTACTGGTCTTCACTTTTATGGCATTATCTTTTAGCTGTTTATTTTGTTATACCTTATTAGCTTTCGGTACCAAGAAATGGTCAAGGAGTATGGCTTCAAGTCGATTTCTCGGTCGGATATTTGGTTCCACTTTTGTTGGTGCTGGTTGTATTTTAGTTGGCACATCAAAATAGGAAGATGTATGTAAGAATATACAAAAATCTATTTTGGGTGCTTCTGTAAAATATACAGTGTTCCTCATGCTGTCAGAAGCGAGGTGGTAAGTAGGTAGCAGCTAGATGAGTAGGGTAAGCCGCACCCTTTGCTTAATATGTACCCCCCCCAAAAAAAATACAGCAAGTAGTTTCGCGAGTTACGTAGTATGGATATTAAAGATTATATTGAGTTGATCCATAGTTTTTCAAAGACAGATTTTGAACTTCAGGGAGGTGGAAACTCTATCTGTTTTCGGTTGCAAAAGGAAAGGGATTTTGTTTTTCCGAAAGAGTTTCAAGAGTATATAGTTCACTATGCGCCTGCCCACAGCCAATATCTTGATGGCGTGGGCAATCCAATTGATCTTTATAGTGCCAGGCGCTTGTCATGGGTGATGAATGGATATAACTACAACCCGGTTGATAATCAGCCAATACCCGGTTGGGATAAAACTTGGTTTTTATTCGCCGATGAGGGTGCAGATCCAATCATTGTAGACTTGGCCGAAAGCAACCGAAATTCAAATGTATATCGTGCCATGCATGGGGCTAGGGGGTGGGATTTTAGGCCTATCGCCGATTCAATAGGGCAATTTCTACTATGCGCTTCAGCTCTACATCATGCGCTCTCCGGAATAGTTGACAAAGATGTACTTGTTGATGATGGATGTGGGTTTAATCTTCATGAAAGAAGTGCATTTTGGTGTTTCCATTCTTTCGTCAATATGCGGATAAATATTACACAGATTGGCTTGCAGTATTTGATAATAGTTAGAGAGGTAAATGCTCCGCTTTGGTACTACAGTTAATGATTTATAGCGTCAAATTTTGTAAAACATTTTGTCTAAAGCTGATGGCTTCTCATTCATGGAATGTGACCACGACATGAGTAGGTATGGTTAGTGTTTCAGACAGGGAAAGTACGCCTGACTCGCGAGTGAATATACTCAGGGGTACTATTTATTAATCTGATTGCTAAAAATAGTTGCCTGGTTTATCCGAGTTCTGAACTAACGCAGGTTTGAGGTGAATCGTGAAAATCAATATTTGAAAATTCTTGAATTATAGCGTAATGATTGTCGCGTTGCTCCATTTTGAATCCATAACACCTTAATAAAATGTTTGCCGCATGGTAGGGCCTTACGGAATCAATTTTGATTGTAACTTTTTGATTTGATAGTTGTTCAATGCCGACAACGTCTTGTTGGGCGAAGTTGAAAATCATTCTAGTCATTTCGCTTAGCGGGATCTCCTCAAAGTTAAGTTGCATGGTTTCCTTTGGCCAAGATGAGTCATCAGCTACTACATGTGGTGTTTGGGTTAGGCCAATAAACCCTATAGTAAGAACAAAGAGGCCACCTAATGTTGTTTTTACTGTTGAGTTGTGGTGTTTTTCAAGCATGATAAATCTCTCTTTTTGGTTTAATAGAAATGCCATAGTGGCGGGGAGGATGTTCACGTATAAACGTTTTGTTAATGCGCGACCATATTCTAAGCGTTCAATGTTATTGCTATTTTTTAGGGTTCGATGATCACATGCCAGTTCCTGGTCTTCTCGGATTATTGGTGCGATTATATGAGTTAGTGGATTGAACCAAAATACAGCACGGACGATTTCATAGATCAATTGAATCCATAAATCCTTGCATTCTATGTGGGAGAGTTCATGGGCAAGAATATAGCGTTGCTGAATTTTATTATATCGTGAATAGAAATCATCCGGTAAGTATACTGCAGGCTTTAATAGGCCTGTAACAAATGGAGCGGAAGGTATGTGTGTTTTATATATGGTGTGGGCTTTCAGTGCTAATGGTTCATGAATTTTGATGATCTCTTCTACCGGAATAGATTGTCGATTTTTGATTAAATGATTTTTAAGTGCGTATATAGAAAAAAGTCTATAGATCACCCAGGCAGAGAATCCGATCAACCAGACCCAGATTAAATAAAAGTCGGGAGTAAGTACCGTAACATTTGGATTAGGAAATATCTTTATAGAAATGTTATCAGCCGAAAAGGCCTGGTACTCAATAAGTGCAATGCCGACTTCTGGTTTTTGCCACATAAAGCACCTAGCCAAAGGAATTAGCCAGAGTAGGAATGCTATCTGTGCACCCAAATAACGCCGGACCAAACCTTTTATCAGTAGAACTAAACCAATTAGTAAAGTGATTTCAACTGATGTTTGATATAACCACTCAATCATTTTTCTTCTTCAGCTTGTCTAAAACTTCTTCAATTTCTTTTAACTCTTGAGTTGATATCTTTTTATGCTGGGCGAAGTGTGCAAGCAGGGGAGCCATTTTGCCATTGAAAAAACGTGACAGGAGTCCGTTAGTTTCCTCATCAACAACTTCATCCCTCGAAATAGCGGGAGAGTAAAAATAGCGTTTGCCATCTTTGCTTCTCTCAAGAGTTCCCTTGGTTACCAGCCTGCTCAGCATCGTTTTTATAGTATTTGGATGCCAGTCAGAAGTTTCTTGTACCCGCTCAATAATCTGCCCCACTGTTAGGGGGTGATCCCTCCAAAGCACTTCTAGGATTACTTGCTCTGAAGCTGAAATAACCATGTCGATGACCTTTTAACTACGTTGTTAGCCTCAAAGACTACAGGTGTAGTTTTGTGTGGTCAAGTATAACTTGGTTTGTGGTGACACTAAGGCTTTGCGCTTTGTGCTCTTGGAGTGAGTGATAATGAATATTTATTAAACTAATAGGTTTGGTTCAATGGTGGGATAGGCTGACGTGATTTTTATATTTTTGTAGGAAAGGGACTGATAGGTACGAGTTTGAGTGCTGAATAATGGCTATTTTACGATCATGCTTGAAAGTATTTGCTTAGGCAGCGGATAAAATTTTTTATCACCCTGAGTAATAATCGTGCTTGGAACGAAAAACCTCTCACATTTCTGTCTGTATCCTCCTTGCTCCGTGGGTAAATTGTTATTGAGTGTTATCTCAAAAAAACTTGCTGATGGTTAAATAACCCGAATAAGGCGATGTATCTAAAATAGGAGGAACTGACCTCCGCGAGTGGCTCCAGAGCCAGGTGTCTGATGACTTATGACGCGAAAGGTAGTCTTTTTTGGCTTCTGTTGACTTTCCGGTACCTTTCCACTAGTTTCGCGACCACGATTAGAGGTGCCTTCTGCCCTGAATTGGCTGAGAAGGTTAAACGGGAAGTCCGGAAATCCGGCGCTGCCCCCGCAACGGTGATCCACCTGTATTCTGAGTGGTAAGCCCGATACCGGCCTCTTTTCTAAACACGATGGAGCGGAGGGCTACCATCTTGCAATACGATCTTTCGCGCTTCGGCGTGCCGCATTGCTATTCCTCCCTCGATCCCATGTGCTTTTGTCTTAGGGGTTGAAACTTGAAAAAATCTATATTGAGCCTGGCTATACTGTCAGCCGTGAGCGCGCCGTCTTTTGCTGAATCCACTGTTAGCGAATCTTCAATTCCAGACCTGGAAACCGTGGTTGTTGTGAGCTCCCGTCAGGGCGAGCCGCTGCGCCAGGTAGCTACTTCAGTAACTGTATTGGATGAAGAGCAGCTAAAAGAGCGGGGATTGGTGTCCCTTGCCGATGTTTTGCGCAGTGTGCCTTCCGTGTCTGTTACCAATACAGGGGGTATGGGCAAGACAACCTCCTTAAGGGTACGTGGAGAGTCCGGTTTCAGAACCTTGGTCCAGATAGATGGTATCGACATTTCTGACCCAACCGGCCTTCAGGCCGGTGCTCATATTGAACATATTATGAGCAGTAATTTACAGCGTGTGGAACTGCTGCGTGGCCCGCAGGGAATGCTCTACGGGGCCGATGCCGGTGGAGTGCTGGATATCTCAACTCGTCGCGAAGATCAAGGACAGCGCTTTGAGCTGTCTGCTGAGGGAGGTAGCTTCGATACTGAACGCTACAATGCCAGCGCTAGCGGAGCCAATGAAACATTGGATTATTTTGTTTCTGCAGCAGTGGCAGAAACCGATGGTTTTAATACTAGTAGTTATGACACCGAACTGAAAGATGACGACGGTTATGATAATGAAACCTTGCATGGCCGTGTAGGCTGGAATATCTCTGAGCAGTGGCGACTTGAGGCCGTAGCGCGGGATACCGATGCCTCAGGTGAATATGATCGCTGCGGTTGGTTTCTTCTTCATGACGATTGCAACTTTGATTTTAGTCAGGAAAGTGCTCGCGTTAGCTTGGCTCACAAAGGTGAGTACAGCCAACAGGAATTAGCCTATACACGATCTGAATTGCAGCGTACCTATATCGATGAAGGTGTGACTTCCTATGAAGCAGAAGGTGATATCGAAAAGTTAAACCTAATGGGCTCCCACGGGTTTAGCCGCGAACATGGGGTAGTCTACGGGGTAGAGCATCGTGAAGATACTGCGGGAGATCTGGATCGGGATCAGTGGGCAATTTATTCCGAATATCAGGGAAGCTATGCTGATAAGGCTTATATCACCCTTGGCCTTCGTCATGACAACAACTCCGATTTTGGCGGTTACAATAGCTTCCGCGCCAGTTCAGCCTATTTGTTCGAAGGTGTTGCCAACGGTACCGTAAAGATAAAAAGTAGTTATGGGACTGGCTTCCGTGCCCCAAGCCTGTATGAAGTTAACCATAACGCGACTGCATTTGATTGGTTAACTTTTACCCCATTAGAGTTGCCGTCCCTTAAGCCGGAAGAGAGTCAGGGTCTGGATCTTGGTGTCGAGTACTTCAATGAAGATGCACTGTATCTCGAATTTGTGCTGTTTGACCAAGTTATTGAAAATGAAATTGGCTGGAATGGGGATGCATTTGGTTATTTGCAAAGTAGTGGAACAAGCAAATCTCGTGGAGTCGAATTGGTTGCTGAAACACAGGTAACTGATACCTTGCTGTTATCAGCCAACTACACCTACACCGACGCCGAAGAAGCCGATGATTCTCCCAGAGCCCGCAGTCCCAAGCACTTGGCGAATCTCGGCTTCGCTTATAAGCCTACCAGTGACTTGAGCCTTATTATGAACCTGCGTTCCAGTGCGGATGTGGTAGATAGCGATGGCTCTTCGCTGGATGATTATCAAGTGCTGGATGCCAGTGTCCGTTATCAGCTGAATAACTCAACGACGGTATTTGTTCGCGGTGAAAACCTTACCGACGAAGATTATGTGGAAGTCACTGGCTATAACACTGCAGGCCTCGCCGGTTATGCTGGTGTGGAATTCAGCTTCTAAAGCACTTTCTTTTATAGGTTCTTGAACGAGGTGGCCATGTCGGAAGACGAGCAAAAACGAAATGTCAAGCACAAGCAGGCAATGCAAAAACACAAGGAGAAGGTTGATGCCAACATTGCAGCAGCCGATATCCAGCGTGGAGTTGCTGTCCTGCTCACCGGAAATGGCAAAGGGAAGTCGAGCTCAGCTTTCGGCATGGTGATACGCGCACTGGGTTACGGGCAGAAAGTGGGCGTTGTGCAATTTATTAAAGGCGCACAGCAATCTGGGGAAGAGCTTTTCCTTAAAAACCATTGCCCGGAAGTTACTCTCTATCAAATGGGTACTGGCTTTACCTGGAATACTCAGGATCGCACCAGTGATATTGCTGCTGCAGAGAGAACCTGGGCAGAGGCAGAAAAAATGCTCACCGATACCACCTATGACTTAGTGGTGTTGGACGAACTCACTTATATGCTCGCTTACAAATACTTAGATGAGTCCAAAGTATTGGAGACTCTGGCCCAGCGGCCACAGGAACAGAGTTTGGTGGTAACTGGTCGAGGTGGTGGTAGTGCGCTACAGGAGCTAGTGGATACGGTATCTGAAGTGAAAGATGTTAAGCATGCTTTTAAAGCGGGCATCAAAGCCCGCAAAGGCGTAGATTACTAGGTTGTTTTCACTATGTCCGTGTTGATGGTTCAGGGCACGACTTCCGATGCTGGCAAGAGTACTTTGGTGGCCGGGCTCGCTCGTTACTTTTCCCAGCGCGGAGTCAGTGTCGCACCTTTTAAGCCGCAAAATATGGCACTCAATAGTGCCGTTTCGGTGGATGGTGGTGAGATAGGGCGGGCACAAGCGCTGCAAGCCCAGGCCTGTGGGATCGACCCCCACAGCGATATGAACCCGGTGTTACTTAAGCCCGCTTCAGATACCGGGGCTCAGGTTATTATCCAGGGTAAAGTGTTGGGGAATATGCAGGCGCTGGATTACCACCACTATAAAGCTACCGCGCAAAATGCAGTGCTGGACTCCTTCGCACGGCTCGAAGATCAATATGAGCTGGTGTTAGTTGAAGGGGCTGGCAGCCCGGCAGAAATTAACCTGCGGGAAAACGATATTGCCAATATGGGCTTTGCCGAGGCCGTTGATTGCCCGGTTGTACTGATTGCTGATATCGATCGCGGAGGTGTGTTCGCCCACTTGGTAGGCACCCTCGAATTGCTGTCTTCCTCAGAGCGAGAGCGTGTCGTCGGTTTTGTGATCAACCGCTTTCGTGGCGAGCTGCAATTACTTCAGCCCGGGCTCGACTGGTTAGAGGAATATACCGGCAAGCCAGTTCTCGGAGTCTTACCTTATCTCCATGACCTCTACCTTGACGCGGAGGATGCCATTAGCACCCAACAGAGCGGCGCTGATGCTCGATTGAAAGTGGTAGTGCCGGTATTGCCGCGCATTAGTAACCATACCGATTTCGATGTATTGAGGTTGCATCCGGATATCGATCTGCAATTTGTCAGTGTCCGCGAACCAGTCCCTCAGTGCGACTGGATTATTCTTCCTGGCAGTAAAAATGTACGGGCAGACTTGGCCTACTTAAAAGAAAACGATTGGCCTGCACAGTTGGATCGGCATCTGCGTTACGGCGGCAAACTCGTGGGTATTTGCGGTGGTTTGCAAATGCTGGGGAGCGAGGTACAGGACCCGGATGGGGTAGAGGATACCCCGGGTAACGAACCGGGCTTGGGTTATCTGGATTTTACAACTCGCTTGCAGCCAGTCAAAGCACTGAAAAATATTACCGGCTTTTTAGCTTTGGAAAATGAAGTAAAAGAAGCTACTCCTGTTCATGGCTATGAAATCCACTGTGGTATAACAGAAGGTGTAGCTCTGCAAACTCCAGCGGTATATATCTGTGATAAAGACGGAAATTCCAGGCCTGATGGTGCAATAAGTGCTGATGGACAGGTATTCGCGACCTACGTGCATGGGCTGTTCGATTCACCCGAAGCGCTGAGCGCACTTTTTGCCTGGGGTGGGTTGAAAGACTCTACGCCGCTGGATGTGGGTGAACAGCGGCAGCAACAATTGGACAGGCTGGCTGAGACTATTGCTGAGAATATCCAGGGAAACTGGCTCGAGCAATTTGAGGGAACCAGGGAGACGGCAGCGTTGCAAGAGGATACCCTGTGACTGTTGCCCGTATAAAAGCATTAAATATTGCCTGGTGGTTACTGCCTGCAGCACTTGCCCTTAGTTTTTCTGCTGCCGTTGCCATAGGAGCAGTGTATCTCTCACCCTCACAATTATTTGCCGCGATCAGTGGCCAGGGCGATGGTGGACTCGCTGGGGATATTGTTCAGGTAATACGATTACCGAGAGCCATGTTGGCGGCTGGAGTGGGTGCTGTGCTCGCTATCTGCGGGGCAATGTTACAAGGCTTATTTCGAAACCCTCTAGCTGACCCATCCCTGATTGGTGTTACCGCAGGGGCTTCTCTCGGTGCTTGTTTGGCCATCCTGCTAGGAGCGGAGGTTGCCGCTGCGTTTGGGAGTTTGCCCGTTGTATCCATAGCTGCTTTTTTCAGCGGCCTTTTAGCGGTGACACTGGTCTACAAAGTGGCGAAAAGTATTAATGGCACTTCCGTGGCCACCATGTTGCTAATGGGGATTGCCGTTACCGCTTTTTCCGCAAGCCTGATCGGGCTAATGGAGTACTTTGCTGATAATGACACCCTGCGCCGTATGAGCCTGTGGCTTATGGGAGGGCTGGATGCAGCGAGCTATCCTCGCGCTTTTCTGGTTTTGGCCGTGCTGGGCGCTTTGCTTGCCAGTATGTCCCGTTTCGGCACCTCACTAAATGTTCTTTTATTGGGAGAATCCCAGGCGCGCCATCTCGGTATTGATGTGGAGCGGGTAAAAACCCGTTTGATAGTGCTCGTCGCGGCTGGAGTGGGCACTTCGGTTGCTGTAGCCGGCAGTATTGCTTTTGTGGGGCTGGTAGTGCCCCATATAGTGCGTTTGTGGGTAGGACCTGATCACCGGCAGCTGCTGCCGCTTTCTGCCCTGGCTGGAGCTAGTTTATTGCTAGTTTCCGATACCCTGGCACGAACCATTATTGCCCCGGTGGAGATCCCGGTAGGGCTGATCACCGCACTGATTGGGGTGCCTTTTTTTGTTTCCTTGTTGCGTAAAAGCAGGGGGGCAATTTAATGGCCCTGCTGCAGGTGGAGGGAGTTGCGGTTAGTGTCGATAATCGGCCGCTATTGCAAGATATCAACCTGGAGGTAGATGTCGGCGAGCTGGTTTGTGTGATTGGCCCCAATGGCGCTGGTAAGTCGACCCTGCTGCGTGCCCTTTGCGGTGAAGTCAGGATGGATGCCGGGCAGGTCCACTTTAAAGGCAGCCCTTTTGCAAAGTTGTCCGCCCGCAATCGAGCCAGGCAAGTTGCCGTTCTGCCGCAAAATAACCCGCTGACATTTGCCTTTACTGGGCTGGAACTGGTCGCCCTCAGTCGAACTCCGCATTCCACTGGCACTGACCGGGACCGAGAAATCTGCCTGGAAGCCATGGCTGCCCTGGATGTTAGTCATTTGTCTGAGCGCCTGTACCCAACATTATCCGGCGGCGAGCAGCAGCGCTTGCAATTGGCTCGGGTGATGGCCCAGATCTGGCGGGCAGAGGATGGTGGAAAGCGGCTCCTCTTATTAGATGAGCCCGCTGCCAGCCTGGATATTGCACACCAATATGGAATGATGAGAGCGGTAAGAGACTTCGCGCGAAGTGGCGTAGCTGTGGTAATGACGGTCCATGATCTGGCCCATGCCAGCGGCTATAGCGACAGAATCCTCGCCTTAAAGCAGGGGCGCAGTATGGCCTACGGAAATCCAGAGGATGTATTGACTGCGGAGAATATGCAGCAGCTTTACGGCTACAGTGTCACGGTGATGCCACACCCCGTAACCGGTAAATCCCTGGTGATTGCCGATGTCTAGTGCCAGTGGTGTACATCTGGTACTAGGAGGCGCACGCAGCGGAAAAAGCCGGCTCGCGCAACAGCGCGCGGAGCAGTGGCTAAGCAGCAGTAGCGATGGTGGACTTACCTACCTGGCAACGGCTACGGCGGGCGATCAAGAAATGTCTACCCGTATTGCTCGACATCGGGAAGACCGGGATCATCGCTGGCAGACCCTGGAAGAGCCTATTGCATTGGCAGAGGCTCTGGTTACAGCTGCTGAGTCCCACTGTGTACTGGTGGACTGCCTCACTTTGTGGTTGAGCAACTGTCTTCATCAGGGCGTTTGGGAGCGTGAGCAAGAGGCGCTTCTGCAATGTATTGATCAGAGGCGTACTCTCGCTAACGGTAATACCCCACCTTGGATTTTTGTCAGTAATGAAGTCGGTTCGGGTATTGTGCCCCTTGGGCAGTTATCACGGGAATTTGTGGATGCGGCAGGCTGGCTTCATCAGGCATTAGCCGAGCGAGCTGATAGCGTCACCTTGGCAATTGCTGGTTTGCCGCTCACTGTAAAGTAAAGGAGCCTCTGAATAACTCCGTAATGCCTCTGCGAGTCTTGAAGGCTGCAGATGTTAGGCGCAGCTCGCCGCGAATGGCCGTAGCCCTTTGCAAGAGCTGCAACGCAGCAGGTGCGGCCTTCAAGGCTCGCCCTTCGGGGCTTGCAGAGCGATTCACACTCCGCGTTGCGACTTCTTGAAAGGTCTAGACATTCCTGCGAAGCCGCGCCTTGATTGTGAACCGCTCTGCAAGCCAGAGGTATCACGGAGTTATTCATAGGCTCCTAAAGAATCACCTGAAACTGATAATGATGACAGATGAACTCAGTTGGCTCGATAAGCCTGCACCAACCCCGGACCAGAGTGCTCGCAATGCCGCGATTGCCCGCCAGGAGCAATTGATTAAGCCGCAAGGCGCGCTCGGTCGGCTCGAGAGCATTGCCGTGGATTTCGCCGGATTCCAGGGGAGGGAGCAACCCCTACTGAATAATTTGTCGGTGCGCGTATTCGGTGCTGATCACGGTGTTGCAGCCCAGGGAACTTCCCGATTTCCTCAGGCAGTCACTTCTGTAATGCTAAAACTATTTTGCGAGGGTGGGGCGGCTATTAATGTGTTGAGCCGCGAGCAGAATGCTGACTTTGCCGCAATTAATCTGGGTTGTGTGGTCCCCGCTGAACACCCCGACCTGATTGATGAAGTTATAGCTCCCTCTACTGCGGACTTCTCCCAGGGGAATCCCGCTATGACCCAAGCGCAGCTGGCTCTTGCTCTTGATGCCGGTCGCCGCCAGTCTACCGATGCAGATTGTTTTATTGGCGGAGATATGGGTATTGGCAATACCACTTCCGCTGCTGCCATGTTTGCCGCCCTTTTTGAACTAGAGGTTGGCATCATTACGGGGCGAGGAACAGGTATCGACGATGCAGTGCTCGCCCGCAAGGTGGAACTGATCGAATCTGCCTTGGAGCAGCATTGGGCAGCGCTGGGCTCGCCACTTGCTATTCTGCAAACTTTTGGTGGCTTTGAGATTGCAGCCTTAACGGGAGCGTTTGTCGCCAGTGCCCAGCGAGGTGTCCCTGTATTGGTTGATGGTTTTATGGCGACTGCCGCGGCAGCTATTGCCGGTGCTATTAATCCATCAGTGAAACCCTGGTTGCTCTACGCCCATCTCTCTGACGAGTCTGGTCACAAACTGGCCCTCGAGTGCCTGGGGGTGAAGCCATTACTGAGCTTCAATATGCGCCTTGGCGAAGGCACAGGTGCAGTGTTGGCCATCAGTATTATCAAGCAAGCGCTGAACCTGCATAACAAAATGTTCACTTTCAGTGAGGCAGGAGTGCCAGTTGCGGATTGATCTTTTACGACACGGTGCCTGCGAAGGTGGAAATATTTTTCGCGGGCAGATCGATGTGCCCCTAACCAGTGAGGGTAGGGAGCAGATGTTGCGAGGGCTTGCCGAGCTCGATGACTCCTGGGACCGGATTGTTACTTCACCCTTACAACGCTGCCAACGGTTTGCTGCTCAGCTTGCCGGAGAGAAAAAGCTGCCGATAACTGAAGTTCCTGATATCCGGGAAATTGGTTTCGGGGACTGGGAGGGGCAGTCAGTCGATAAGATCTGGACTGAGCAACGAGCACTGTGTGAAGCCTGGGGGCGTGACCCGGAAAAGCACGCACCGCCGGGAGGCGAGCCCTTTCCCACATTTCGATCCAGAGTTCTTCAAGCTATTGATAATCTAGCCCAGCAATACTCAGGAGAGTCCCTGCTGCTTATTACTCACGGTGGCGTTATCAAGTTGTTGCTCGCATATGCGAATAACTGGCTTCCAGTCAAAATGATTTCACTGCAAGTTAATTACGGGTTTGCCGCATCGCTGAGATACGACTCGGACAATAAGACCTTTATCGTTTCCTACCCAGAGCAGTCAGCTTATGTTTATTGCCCGTAAGTTGTACAGCCTATCCCAAGCATTTCTGTATGCGCTGGTATTTCTTACCCGGCTGCCGGTGGCGGGCTTGCTGCGGGAGGTGGACAAGGAAACGGTGAAGCGGTCGATATATTTTTACCCCCTGGTTGGAGTGGTGATTGGTGTACTGTTATCCGGAGCCGCCTACCTTCTGGCTCCTTTAGGTGCCCAGTTGCAAGCTGCAATACTATTGGGTTTCTGGGTGGTCCTGACAGGTGCACTACACCTCGACGGCCTTGCTGACTGTACTGATGCCTACTTTGCTGGACATAAGTGTGCGGATCCTGAAGAACAACGTCAGCATATTCTGAGAGTAATGCACGATCCCCACTGCGGCTCTATTGCGGTAGCGGCTGTTGTTGTTTTCCTACTGATAAAGTTCGCTGCAATAGCAACCCTGCTAGAGCTAATAAACCCGGTAACAAAAGATGCTTGGGTCTATCTGCCGTTAGTGCTCTCACCTATGTTAGCCAGGGCTGCGGCCCTGGCTTTAATGGGAGTTTCACAATACGCACGTGTTGAAGGCCATGTACCGCCCGCTGGCTCTGAGCGCCGATGGGACCTATTGCCGGTAGTTGCAATCGTAGTTGCTATTGGATGTTTAGCGGCGCCAATACCCATTGCCATAGGCATCGTCTGTAGTTTGATTGCCCTGGTCTTATTCTGGCGTCGCCTGTGGGATAAGACTATTGGTGGTTATACCGGCGATTGTTTGGGCGGTTTGGTCGAGATAAGTGAATTGTCGATATTGATATTATGGGTGGCAGTTGCTGCCAATGTGGGTTACGGAGCTGTTTAGAAGCTCCTTAGTTATAGTCGAGTTAAAGAGATGTCTCGAAGCAGTATTGTCCGTGTTGTTTTAACCTTGAATCTGTTATTGGTGAGTAATACTTGGGCGGATGATTCCGTGCGGGTAAAAGATGCCCGTGGCCAATGGGTTGAACTGCCTGCACCTGCAGAGCGTATTGTTGCGCTAGCGCCAAATATTGTGGAGAACTTTTACAGTGCCGGGGCAGGGGATAAGCTAATTGCTGCGGTAAGCTACAGTGACTACCCCGAGCAAGCCAAGCAATTACCGGAGATAGGTAACTATAAAGCGGTAAATTATGAAAGTTTACTATTGCTAAATCCCGACTTGATTGTTGCCTGGGGGTCGGGAAATGGCGATCAGATGATTAATAAACTGGAGGATCTCGGTTTTACAGTTTTCGTATCTGAATCTAATGCTCTTGAAGATATCGCTGCGAATGTAAAGCGCTTCGGTAAACTTGCAGGCACAAGTGACTATGCAGATAAATCTGCCGGAGAGTGGCTTGAGCGACTGAATCAAATACAGCATAGCCACAAGGACCTGGATTCAGTCAGTGTTTTTTATCAGGTTTGGAATGAGCCACTGCAAACACTTAATGGCGACCACCTGATTAGCGATGTTATTGAAACCTGTGGCGGCCGTAATATATTTGCCGATGCATTGGTATTAGCACCGAAGATTAGTATTGAGTCTGTACTCGATAGAGACCCGAGAGTAATTATCGCCAGCGGAATGGGGGAGGAGCGGCCAGATTGGTTGGATGCCTGGGCAGCTTACCCAAGAATTAATGCAGTTAAAGAGGGAAACCTGTTTCATGTACCACCGGATATCATTCAGCGACATACTTTTCGGGTGCTGGATGGTATGGAGATGGTTTGTGATTATCTGAACAATGCGCGAATGAAGGTTGATGCAGGTGCTACAGCTAAAAATGGTCTGTAATTCTCGATGACGTAGGAAAAATAAAATATCCCCAGGTACATTAAAGCAATTCATATATAAGGCTGTGATGAAATTCAGTTTAAGGAAGGAGGAGTATGCTGGAAACAGTATCGGGGATTATAGTTTTCTTAGTGATCATTGGTGGGTTGCTAGCTATTCCTTATGGGATGGTTAAATTAACTAATTTTGAGAAGGATAGAAAAAAATCGTTGGTCAATTTTTTGGCATCATTTCTCTAAAGATATAGCTGCGGGAAAGGTGGTCTTTGCAAGCCCTTTTTTAGCGCTGTTTGCCTATTATGGATTCTATCACTCCTTGAAAGTTGGAGGTGATTTATTTGACACTTCAGTAACTACTTCGTGTGCTGCAATAGGGTTTTTTCTCATTTGTCATTCAGGCTTGATTGATCGTAGCTTCTTGAAGCTCCATATAGAAAATCTAAAGTTGCTGGCTGTGAGTGCAATATCTTTGGTTCTCGTTGAATTCAATGCTTCACTTTCGCTTACGACATTTATTGGTGCTATGGCCATGATGATCTGCGCAGTAAAGTATCCTGTAGAGCAGGTGATTCTTGAGGCTGAGCGAGCTAGAGCCAAAGAAGAGAGGAAATCACGTAAAACCTAGCTTAGTTCTCTTTTATGGAGCCTGTTAGGCTGTAGAAGCTGCTGAGTTATTAAAAAATAACTGGAAATGTCAAGATTCGATGCCTTTCCTTCTTGCTGCTCCAGGGCCATAGCCAAAGTGTTTTTTAAATGCTTTACTAAAGCTGGCCTCGGATTGATAGCCAAACTGATGGGCGACTTGAGCAGTTGAATTTTTCTTTTCATAAAACTCTTGGTGAGCACGCTGCATTCTCCAATTGGTAACATACTGCATCGGTGTTTTTTTCACTAAAAGCAGGAATTTTTCAGAGAATGATGATCGAGACATAGCAGCAAGTTTGGATAATTTATCAACTGTCCACGAGTACCCTGGATCAGAATGGATAGACTGTAAAACTTTTCCCAGCTTGGGGTCCGCGAGTGCTTTAATGTATCCATCGGTAAATTGTGAGCTTTTCATATGAGCGCGCACAATATAAATGAATAATATTTCGGACAAGCGATCAATAGCAATTTTCTCGCCAGGCAAATTGTTTTCTATCTCAAATGTTATAAAGCGAGTCACCGTTTCAATTAGTGCAGCACCTTCAGCCAAATCATTCTGAACGATTAAAACCTCAGGTAAATCTTCATGAAGAGGATTCCAGCTAAAGTGATCGAGCTCAAAATAACCACATATTAAACTTGTCGCAGCCCTACCTAAAGCCTGTCCCTCTTCGTTAGGTTGGTTAAGTTCCAGTTTAGGATCTGGTGTGTCCTGACTATGGGTTATTGTATGAATAGCATCATGAGGAAATACCACCAAGTCACCGGCCCTTAATGGTATTGGAACATCCTGAGAGGGTAAATGTAACCAGCAAACACCACGAGTAACAAGATGAAAGGTGGCCTTTTGCTCTCCGGAGGTGTCTACCCGCCACGCGCCATAAAATTGGCTGTGTAAAAAAACATGTGCTTTTAAGTGGAAAACCCTGAGCAAATCACTTAACACGTCCATAACGACAAATACCTAAAAACCATACAGTCATACGATTTGACATAAAATACATATTTTAAAGCATTTATCGTACAGATTGTGAGGATATTATACGTTCCAGGTTGAGTGCTAGCAATATCCTGCTTACTTACCCTACATAACTTAAGAGCTTTGGATAGGAAAATAGCTGATGAACTTTTTAAATAATCTAGTAGCGCCAGTTGTGGCACTAGGGCTTATCTCTTTCTCATTAAATAGCTTTGCCGATCAAGTCGAGCCTGGTATGAAGATTGATCCAGAGCGGACGGCAATCGTAATAACCGACCCGCAGAATGATTTCTTAAGCCCTAATGGTGTAACCTGGGGTGTAGTGGGGGAAAGTGTAGAAAAAAATAATACAGTTCAGAACCTCGAAAGGTTAATGAAAGTTGCAGGGAAAAAGGATGTGCCTTTATTTATTTCCCCACACTATTACTACCCTCATGATCATAAGTGGAAGTTTGAGGGGAACCTCGAAGTGGTAATGCACAAACTTGGTATGTTCAATCGAGAAGACCCTCTAAGCTTAAATGGGTTTGAAAACTCTGGAGCTGATTGGTTGGAGCAATATAAGCCATATATAAATAATGGTAAGACTGTTGTGACCGGCCCGCATAAAATTTACGGCCCTGAGACAAATGATTTAGTACTCCAGCTGAGAAAACAGGGGATTGATAAAGTAATTCTTGCAGGGATGTCTGCAAATCTATGCACAGAATCTCATATGCGCGAATTATTAGAACAGGGATTTGAAGTGGCTGTTGTAACCGATGCAACAGCTGGTGCAAATTTGCCTGAGGGCAATGGCTACGAAGCAGCAATGATTAACTTCAAGTATATGGCTAATGATATACTTACCACAAAAGAAGCGGTTAAATTGATTAAAAAGGAATTCTAAATAAGTAAACGTAGGCATAATCAAATTCACTGTAAATCTGGTTTATAGTGAGTGGTTATGCCTACAAAGGATATCTGCAGACATTTGATAGATAGGCTCTTTGACTATCTGGACTTGGGTCTGAGGTATAAAAGAGTCTCCGAATTTATGAGTAGTACAGGCGATTTGAAGAAGCAGATCATTATTGGCTTTATGGAATAATAGTGGGCTTGATATCCAAGGATCATGCTTAGGATTGTTATTGGAGAGAGCAAGGGTAATGTATAACGCTCTGTTGTTAATGTGAGCGGGGGTATCTTGGCCTCACTACTCTCTTAACAATTTCACTTTGAATTTCTAAGCTCGGGGAAGCCTGACATAAAACCTATTGACGATCGGTTTTTGACGTTCTACCATCAGTCAAAGAAATATTTTCACTGTTGGAATAATGGTCTATGCGACTTGGCGATCTTGAGAAACAGGTGCTCCAACATCTTTGGGATAGAAAATCTGCGGATGCCAAACAGGTCCACTCTGACTTGAGCAGGGCCCGTGGAGGTTCTCTCAATACGATCCAGAGCACGCTGGATCGCCTCTACAAGAAAGGTTTGCTGTCTCGGGAGAAGCAGGGGCATGCATTCCAATACAGCCCGGCAGTGGAGCGCTACGAGTTTGTTGGACAGCTGATTCAAGATGTTACTCGTGAGTTCGTTGATGATGAGAACGGGTTGGTAGCCGCATTTACCTCCATCTCATCGGAGTTGAGCGAAAGCCAATTGGAGCAGCTGGAGCAGTTGATCGAAAGCCAGAAGATTAAGCGCCAGCAGGGTGATCGCTAATGATTTTGGGGCAGGTTGCACTCTGGCTAAACCTGCTGACTATTGCAGCGCTTGGCCTGTTTGTCGGTATTTTACTGGTATCAGCTGCCTGCCTTTCTGCTTCCCGGCATTCACTTAGCTTGTCTGTCAGTAGCCGGCGTTTACTGCTGTGGAGTGCGGTATTGCTGCCGTGGTTTGCGGCTTCCACTGCCGCTGTTATCCTGGCTTTCCCCAGCCTTTTGGGAGGCGTTGCATCACTGGCGCACTGGCACCATATCAATGCTTTTAACCTCTACAGTTGGCACGGTGTTTTTACTATTGCGTTTCTTTTCTTTAGCGGTTTTTTGGCGTTTCAAAGTTTTAAACGAGCTCATCGCCATTTGGCGCAGCTCCGTTTGTTAATGCAACTTTGCGAAAGGGATAAGTCTGACCAAAGTATTATCCAGGCAAAGGGGCCCCAGGCTTTCACCAGTGGTCTGCTCCGTCCGCAAGGGTTTTATACCAGCGGTCTGCGAGACCAGTTAACAGCGGAAGAATTTGAGGTGGTGCACCTGCATGAGGAAGCCCATGCGCAAAAATTTGATCCTCTGAAGAAATTAATATTCGCTTTATTTGCCAGCTTTTTCCCTACGCGTTTGGGGAATTACCTGAATCGGCAGATGGCGCTGTGTATGGAGCAGCGTGCAGATGCTTATGCCCATAGGCAGGGGTGGAGTGAGACTTTTATCGCCCAAACCCTACTTAAAGTAACCCGTATCTCCAATGGGTTGCATCCCAAAGAGAGAAGTTCAGCAATGGTCTGTTATTTCGCTCTTGACCAATTGGATGCTCGTATTCGTTACTTGCTGTCTGATGATAAGGGGCGCAACTTACCCCCCTTGTTATTAGCTGGAATGTTTGTGGCTCTTACAGGCACTTGCCTTGTTTCGGTGGATGCGCTCCACCACACCGTCGAAACCCTTTTCTCCCACTAAGGAAGCCGAAGTGTTTAATTGTTTGCGTTTAGTCATAACTAAAAAACCGATTGTTGATCGGTTTTTTGTGGCCGGAGCCGTGTTCTTTTTAGTCGCATTAAGTGGACCCCTTAGGGCAGAACAGGGCGAGGAGTTATCGGGACTTACTTATGAACAGGCAATTCTTAAAAGCTTGCAAAATCACCCTGAACTGGCGGGTTACCGATATCAGTTTGAGGCTGTGGATGCTTTATCCAAGCACGCCAAGCTTGGACCACGTCCGGAGCTTAGTGTTGCCGCCGAGGGGGTGGGGGAGGAAAAGGACAGCGATGGCAACGGCAGTTCCCAGGTAACAGTAGGCATCAGTTGGCTATTACAGGGTGATCTCGCAGAAAAACGTGTATTGGCTACACGCAGTAAGACTTCCGTGATTGAGGCCGAAAAGCAGGTTCTTGAGTTAGAAGTTGCCGCTAATACTGCGCGTTACTTTTTCCAGGTCATGGCTCAGCAGGAACGCCTGGAAATTGCTAAAAGATCAGTCGACCTGGCTCGCAGGATATCCGCCGAAATTAATCGCCAAGTTAGTGTTGGCAGAACGAATGAAGCCGATGCTTTTCGGGCGGAAGTCGACTTACAGCGTCGACTCTTAGCTGTGGAGGATGTCGAACACGAGCTGGATATTGCCAAATATCAATTAGCTGCCCAGTGGGGCTCCAGAGAGCCAAGTTTTCGTGCAGTGGTTGGTTCTCTTTCCAGTGTCCTTCCAGAAGTTGATTTATCTAGATTGCGAAGCTTGGTGGCGAGCAACCCAAATTTGGAAATATTCATGAGCCGCGAGCGCGTGGCGCAGGCGGAAATTGATTTGGCACGTGCAGAAGCTGGTATTCAGTGGAGGATTGATACCGGAATTCGTCGCAACGAAGCGAGCGGAGATTATGGGTTGGTGGCAGGGTTCGCAATCCCACTAGGTAAGGGTGACCGTAATCGCGGCAAGGTATCTGCTTTGAGGGCAGAACAAAATCGTTTCCGAGCAGAAAGAAATGCGAAAGAGATTGAGTTGGATACACAGCTCTTTGTGATGACCCAAAGGCTACAGCATCACCGGCACGTAGCTACCGCCTTGAATGAAAAGATGATTCCCAGTTTGGATAAAGCGCTCATCGCTACGCAAAAAGCCTATCGACGTGGCCGCTATAACTACTCGGAGTTGGCTCTAGCCCAACAGGGGCTTAGCGATGCGCAGCTTTCACTATTACAGGCGCAGTACAACGCACACCTTAGCCTGATTGAAATTGAAAAATTGACAGGCCTGTCACTGGCACAGATAAGCGAGAGCGAGATATGAGATCCGCAGTTTTTTCCAGCCTGATATTCGGTGCTTTACTTTCCTTGTTCCTAAGTGGCAGCGGCAGTGTGTATGCGGCCGGAGCTGTCGCAGAGGCAGAACCGGAAAAAGGGCCCAATCGTGGGCGCATGTTGAGAGAAGGTAATTTCGCCGTTGAGCTAAGTATTTATGAAACTGGTGTTCCCCCGGAGTTTCGGGTTTGGGTGAGTAACGATGGAGAGCTGGTTAATCCTCGGCAGGTTGATCTTAAAGTGGTTCTTACAAGGCTTGGAGATGGAGAGGATCACATCGAGTTCAGGCCTGAGGGGAATTATCTGCGTGGCGATATGGTGATCTATGAGCCCCACTCATTTGTTGTGACTCTAACAGCCAAGTACCAGGGGCACGAATACCGTTGGCAATACGATAGTTTTGAGGGGCGAACCCGTATCGAATCCGGTATTGCTGAATCCATGGAAATTGATACGGAAACCGTCGGCCCCGCCAGGATGAGTGAGACCAACCGCGCTTATGGCAGACTTATTGTAGATCCAGAACAGGTACGTGAAATCCGTGCGCGTTTCGATGGATTTGTAGAAACTGTGTATGTGGGATTGGGAGAGCGCGTTAAAAAAGGGCAACCCCTAATCGCAGTTAACAGCGATCAAAACCTGAAAACTTACAGTATTAAATCCCCCATTTCCGGTGTGGTAATTCAGCGCAATGTAAACCCTGGTGAACAGACCGCAGGTAGAGCTTTATTAACGGTTGCCGATGATACTGCTTTATTGGCAGAGCTGGATGTTTTTCCCTCGACACGCCCCCAGATTCGCCAAGGCGCGCCCGTTTCCGTAAATATCAAGTCCCTGGAAACTCCTCTACTCGGGGTAGTTAAACAAATTGATACTTTGATGAAGCCCAACCAGGCCACTGCCGTTCGAGTGTCACTGCAAGATATTCCCTCAGGCCTCGCACCAGGTTCTTTTGTAAGCGGCGATATCCAAGTTGCTGAATATGAGGTGCCTCTCGCCGTCAAGCGTTCCGGTTTACAAGCGTTCCGCGATTTTACTGTCGTTTATGCCAAGGTGGGCGATCAATATGAAGTGCGCATGTTGGAGCTGGGGCGTGAAGCAGGCGACTGGGTTGAAGTGCTGGGGGGGATTCGACCGGGAATCGAATATGTCACCGGTAACAGCTACATCATTAAAGCGGACATTGAAAAGTCCGGTGCATCCCACGATCACTGAGGGTTCGACATGCTTGAGTACTTGATAAGAACCTCAATTCAAAATCGCGGGCTGGTTATTACCTTTGTGCTTTTACTGTGCGGTTTGGGCATTTGGAATTTCACCCGGCTGCCCATTGATGCGGTACCGGATATCACCAATATCCAGGTGGTTATTAATACGGAGGCACCGGGGTATACCCCTAAAGAAGTTGAGCAACGGGTTACATACCCAGTGGAAAATGCAATGGCTGGTTTGCCGAGCCTTGCTTATACACGCTCCGTTTCGCGATATGGGCTGTCTCAGGTTACGGTGATTTTTGAAGATGGCACCGATATTTATTTTGCCCGCCAGTTAGTGAATGAACGGCTCACTAGTGTACGTGGTGCACTGCCTGCTGGTTTGGAGCCAGAGCTTGGACCCATCGCCACAGGTCTTGGCGAAATCTTTATGTTTACAGTGGACTCCGAACCCGGAGCTACCAATGCTGATGGCAGTGCAGTAACACCCAAAGACTTGCGTTCGGTGCATGACTGGATTGTGCGCCCGCAGTTATTGCGTGTACCAGGTGTGGTGGAAGTCAATCCGATTGGCGGATTCAAGAGAGAAATTCTGATTGCTATAGAGCCAGAGAAACTGCTGGCATTTGGCCTGACCCAGGAAGACCTGATTCTCTCGATCGAGGAGAACAATCGTAACCGCGGTGTAGGCTTTATTGAACACAGTGGCGCCCAGTGGTTGTTGCGGGTTCCGGGGCAGGCAAGCTCGTTAGAGACACTGAAGGATTTCCTGGTAGCGGAAGTGAATGGCGTTGCTGTTCGCCTTGGCGACTTGGCCAAGATCGAAGAGGGGCGCGAAATGCGCACCGGGGCGGCTACTCAGAACGGCAGGGAAGTGGTGATGAGTACCGTTTTCATGCTGGTTGGCGAAAATAGTCGCACCGTTGCAGGTGCAGTTGGTGAAAAGTTAGAGGATATCAAACAGAGTCTACCACCAGGTATCACATTGACTGCGGTTTATGATCGTACCGGTCTGGTTGACCAGACATTGCGCACTGTACAAACCAATCTTATGGAAGGTGCGCTGTTGGTTATCGCGGTTCTTTTCCTGCTGTTGGGCAATGTTCGAGCAGCAATTCTCACTGCGCTGGTAATTCCGGTAGCCATGTTAATGACCATCACCGGCATGGTTCAGGCCCGCGTAAGTGCAAACCTGATGAGTCTGGGGGCGCTGGACTTTGGCCTGTTGGTGGATGGGGGCATCATTATTGTCGAGAACTGTCTGCGACGCCTCAGCGAATCCGCCCGCGAGCGTGGCCAGTTAGATCTAAAAGAACGGCTTACCCTGGTATTCCAATCGACGCGGGAAGTGATTCGCCCGGCCATGTTTGGTGTGTTCGTTATCACAGCAGTGTATTTACCCATTTTTGCCCTGACTGGAGTGGAGGGCAAGATGTTCCATCCAATGGCTATAACCGTGGTGATTGCGCTGCTTTCTGCGATGTTTCTTTCCATCACTTTGGTGCCAGCCGGCATAGCGCTGCTATTCCGCAAACCGGTGATCGAAAAGAAAAATCCTGCACTTGAGAAGCTGAATAGAATTTATCGCCCGGCCTTGGAGTTTGCACTGCGCCAGCGTGGCATGGTTGTCGCTATTGCTGCGCTACTGGTGTTGGTTTCCGGCTATACGGCAAGCAGAATGGGTAGAGAATTTGTGCCGAATCTGGATGAAGGCGATATTGCCATGCACGCCTTGCGTATTCCCGGCACATCCCTGGAACAAGCGATTGCACTGCAAAAATCCCTGGAGGAGCGGATTAAAGAGTTGCCCGAAGTGGAGCGTGTATTCGCCAAAATTGGTACTGCGGAAGTGGCTACCGATGCCGTTCCCCCAAGTGTTGCCGATAACTTTATTATCCTGAAACCCAGGTCTCAGTGGCCAGATCCGGATAAGCCGAAAGAGCAATTGGTAGAAGAGCTGGCAAAGCTGGTAGAACCAATTCCCGGCAACCGCTATGAATTTCTCCAGCCAATCCAGATGCGCTTTAACGAGCTTTTAGCGGGGGTACGCGCGGAATTGGCGATCAAAGTCTTTGGCGATGACTTCGAGCAATTAGAGCGTTTGGGCAGTGAAATTGAAGCGGCTATCGGCAGTGTAGAAGGCGTTGCTGATATACAGATGGAGCAAACCAGCGGTTTACCGGTTCTCGCCATTGTTCCTGACCAGGCCGCGCTAACACAGTATGGGCTGGCCATTAGCCAGGTACAGGAGCAGCTGGCAACCGCCCTGGGAGGTACGGTTGCTGGCCGCTTTTATGAAGGGGACCGCCGCACCGATATTGTTGTGCGTTTGCCAGAGGTATTGCGCCAGGATTTGGATGCGCTAAAGAAACTGCCGATTCATCGATCCAATGGCAACTATGTGCCCCTGGAGGAAATTGCCAGCTTGGAACTCACTGCCGGTATCAATCAGGTTTTCCGCGAGAACGGTAAACGCAGGGTAGTGGTAACGGCCAATGTGCGGGGTAGGGACTTGGGTAGCTTTGTTGCTGATGTGCAGCAGTCCGTTTCCGAGAAAGTGGAAATACCACCCGGTTACTGGGTTGAATACGGCGGAACTTATCAAGCGCTACAGTCTGCTACTGAACGCTTATCGATTGTAGTGCCGCTGACTCTTGTGTTGATTATGGGGCTTCTCCTGCTGGCGCTTCGCTCCATAAAAGATGCGGCAATTATCTTTACCGGTATACCCCTCGCATTAACCGGCGGTGTGCTCTCTTTAATGTTGCGGGATATCCCGTTCTCCATTTCCGCAGCCGTTGGTTTTATCGCACTTTCCGGGATTGCCATCCTTAACGGCCTGGTGATGGTTTCCTTTATTCGCGATCTGCGTGACCAAGGTTACAGCATAGAAAATGCCATTATTGAGGGCGCCCTGATCCGATTACGTCCGGTCATTAGTACCGCACTGGTTGCCTCACTCGGTTTTGTGCCCATGGCCCTGAATACTGGTATTGGCTCTGAGGTACAGCGCCCACTGGCTACGGTGGTTATTGGCGGTATTGTCTCATCAACAATCCTGACACTTTTAGTGTTGCCGGCACTCTACAGAATTTTACATGGCAGGAATGCCAAGTCGGAAAGCTTACAAGATAACCCTGAAGTGGCTCTGGCTGGAGCCAGTTAACTGGGCCTGTGTACGCTTTGGTTCACAAGAATTTAGAACTTTAATAACGGGAGATAGTAACGTTGCACAATAGTTTAAAAACAGTTTTCGGTTTGATGGCGCTGATAGCAGGTATGGTGATATCTATGCCACTATTTGCCCATGGAGTGGACGATGCTACCAAGACTTTTCTTGCCGGCAACGAAGGGGTATCTATTATTCCCTTTCTATATATTGGCGCCAAGCATATGGTGACTGGCTATGACCATCTGCTGTTCCTGGTGGGAGTCATTTTCTTTTTATATCGATCAAAAGATGTTCTCATCTACGTAAGCTTCTTTACGCTCGGTCATAGCTTGACCCTTTTATTTGGAGTGCTAAACGACACCCATGTGAATGCCTATTTGATCGATGCCATTATTGGATTATCCATTGTCTATAAAGGCTTCGATAATCTCGGCGGCTTCAAACGGGTTTTTGGCTTCCAGCCTAATACCAAGGCTGCCGTACTGATTTTTGGGCTCTTCCACGGTTTTGGTTTGGCAACCAAATTACAGGAATTCAAGCTGTCCAGCGATGGGTTGGTGGAGAATATCCTGGCCTTTAATGTCGGAGTAGAAATTGGTCAGTTTGTTGCGTTGCTGTTTATTCTTCTCGCCATCAATTATTGGCGTCGCTTTGACAGTTTCCTGCGCTTTTCCACCATGACAAATATCTTGCTAGTGAGTGGTGGACTGATGTTGGTGGGTTACCAGATGACAGGCTACTTCGTAGGTTAGATAGCCAGAAAGTGACTTTATAAAGTTAATTGAACAGAAAGAACACAGATTTAGAGCTTACAGAATGAATACAACTGAAATGCCAGTGCAGACTGCACAAACGCTGATTAAATCCACACTTGCTGCTGGTGTGCTTGCAGCCATTATGTTGACCACAGTAATCCTGCCAGCTGAATACAATATAGATCCTACTGGAATTGGCAGTGCACTGGGGCTGACTGAATTAAACAGTCAAGAGCAGGAAGTTGCGGTACCAGAAGTAGTGCAGCGTGGCGAGCAGTCCTTTGCTTATCGGACTGACACTACAACTATTGAAGTGCCCGCTGGCCATGGAATTGAATACAAATTTCAATTGGATAAATACGGTCATTTGGAATATGAGTGGGTAACGGAGAGTGGTGAACTTTACTTTGATTTTCACGGCGAACCCACAGGCGATACTACCGGCTACTTTGAGAGCTTTGCTATTGCTACCGCAAATAAAATGAGTGGCTCTCTCACTACGCCTTTTGATGGTTCCCATGGCTGGTATTGGAAGAATAACGGTCAGGAATCTGTGAAGATCACTCTAAAAACAAAGGGGTTCTACGAGGTTATTGGACTCAAACAGTAACGTTTTTTATCAACATTCGCTAAAACTGAGAAGAAAGAGAGCATTATGAACAAACTTATTCGAGTCATCTGTGTATCAGTTACCTTAGGCTTCGCAAATCTTGCTTTCGCCCATGGTGATCACGAGAGAGACAATTTTGCTACCATATCGATGGCTGAAGCTAAGGGCATCGCCAGCCAGGAAGTGGCTCGCCTAATCAAAGAGGGCAAGCTCAACAAGTCCTGGGCCGACATGCCACTCAATGCTGCAATACAGCGTGTTGATAACCAGCGACAGTGGGTTGTTAGCACCGAGGACCAGAATGGCAACCTGGATAAAATATTAAAAATCTTCTTATCAACGGAAGGCTACTTTCTGACTTTTAAGGTGATTGATCGTTAATGATTTAATCATGTTCCTGCGCTGATGCTCAAAAGCATTGGCGCAGCTGCTACATCTTGAGGTGTTGGCGTGTGTTAGTTAAGTAGTACTCTCTTCTTGGAGGCCTGAGTTACTAAAAATTGATTAGGCTAAACCTGGAGTGTTACTTAAAGAAGTATTCCCAGGTTTAACCTAATCACCATACTTTATTTAACCATAATGCTTTCTTAGAGCACTCAGACCATTTTCATAAATTTCTTGAAATAGGCTTGAAGCTTCTTCCTCTGATACTCCAACTGGCGTAAACTCTCCAAACCACTCAACACGAGAAACACCGCTAGTATCAGTATCCTTTACACGCAATGTTGAATAGTAATCGGCTACAGGGAAGGGCGCTTGCAGGATATGGTAACTATAGCTTCGCTTTTTCTCATCAAAAGCTATCAGTCTCTCTATAATGATCCCGCCATCTGGGTTTTCAAGGTAACGAACTCGCCCTCCCTCACCGAGCTCCGACTTAGGTATATATGGAAGCCAGTCTGGCAGGGAGTTGAATCCACCAATCAGTTGCCACACCTCGTCACTACTGGCTTGGATTTCGGTGAATGTAGAAGCTTTAGCCATTGCAGTTACTCCTTATTTCTCAATCGGTAGGGGGGCGAATTCATCGACAAGGTGTTCTTGGCGTAGCTCCTGCCATAGTGCATCTGGAATATTGGTTTCCAGAGCCGCAACATCTTCTTTGATTCTACTCGGTTTACTCGCACCTGGAATTACTGCAGCGATAGCTGGATTGGCTAATACAAATTGCAAGCCAATAGCTTTAGTGCTAACTCCATACTTATCGCCAATCGCTTTGATTTTGGAAACTTTTTGCAGCACGGATTCTGATGCTGGCACATACTCAAAATTAGGCCCTCCAACCAGCGCTCCAGAACTATAGGGGCCTCCAGCTACGATACCGAGGTCACGTTCTAAGATCTGTGGTATTACTCTCTGAAGGGCTCGAGAGTGATCCAGCAAGCTGTAGCGACCAGCAAGTAGGAAACCATCGGGGCGAGGTTCCTCAAGATCAAGGAGTATTTCAATGGGTTCCACTCGGTTTACTCCCAGGCCCCAGGCTTGGATCACGCCTTCATCACGCAGTTTGTCAAGAGCCTTGAAAGCGCCTTTGCGAGCACTTTCGAATATGCTAAGCCATTCGTCACCATAAAAATCTTGGGCAACATCGTGAACCCATGCAATTTCAATTCGATCGGTCTTTAACCGCTTGAGGCTATCTTCAATTGAACGCATTGTCGCATCATAGGAGTAGTCATTTACTATCTTATTGGGTCGTCCATACTTGAAAATGTCGCTTTTATCTCCAAGGTCTCGATCACTGGTATTTTCAACTTCATCCAGGATCAAGCGGCCTA
The DNA here is from genome assembly GCF_052467825.1 of Microbulbifer maximicatervae (SeqCode). Taxonomy (NCBI): domain Bacteria; kingdom Pseudomonadati; phylum Pseudomonadota; class Gammaproteobacteria; order Cellvibrionales; family Microbulbiferaceae; genus Microbulbifer; species Microbulbifer maximicatervae (SeqCode). Next base: position 4,201,407 of record NZ_CP174327.1, on the reverse strand, counting down.
CCTTAGTGCTGATTACATAGTCTTCCCGTGGGTATCTGGACAGCGCCTCGCCCATACGAATTTCTGCGAGACCAGCTCCGTAGAACGGGGCATTATCAAAGTACCGGATACCACTGTCCCAGGCCGCCTCTACTGTTGCTTGGGCTTCCTCATCCGGAATTTCACGAAACATATTTCCGAGAGGTGCGGTACCAAAACCGAGTTTACTGGGGAAAAGATTTTTCAATTTCACTTTGAACTCCTAAATGAAGCATGCAACTCATAAAATATTGACTATTCAGTCTGCTTATTTATAGCGTCAGAGTAGCCAGTCATTGCCCGCTATCACTAATACTACTGTAGGGAATCTGCAGAATGATGCGTCTGTGATCAGGGGCAGTGGGTCAACGCAGGCAGTTTGCTTTAGTTGCTTTTGACGAAAAAGCCGTCTATAAGCAAATGACAATTGACTTGGAATCAATAATGCAGATTACCCTTCAGGAACTACAGGTGTTTATTACCGTGGTGGATACTTCCTCAATCACTTCGGCGGCTGAACGCTTAGAGCAGACCGTTTCCGGGGTCAGTCGTGCACTGGCCAGGTTGGAAGATAAGCTTCAAACTACCCTTCTACAACGCACTACAAGGCGACTGGAGTTAACCGAAGAGGGCCGGGCTTTTCTGAGTTATGCAAGAGGTATCCTCAGATCGGTAGAAGAGGCTGAGGAACAGATGGCTGCTCGCCAAAAGTATCCCTCGGGTTTGCTGCGCATAGACGCCGCCACGCCATTTATGCTGCATGTAATTACGCCGCTGGTAAAAAGTTTCCGAACCCGATATCCACAGATAGAGCTTGAGCTAAACAGTAACGAGGGAATTACCGACTTGATAGAGAAGCGTACTGATGTGGCATTTCGCATTGGGAAGCTTGAGGATTCAACATTACATGCCAGGCCGATAGGTTCTAGTAAAGTTCGAATACTAGCCAGCCCTGGTTACTTACAACAACATGGGACTCCAAAGAGTGTGGAGCAGCTTGTCCAGCACACATTGCTGGGTTTCACAAAGCCTGAACTTCTCAACAAGTGGCCCGTGCAAGGACACGATGGGGAGATGTTGCACATTAAGCCTACGGTCACTTCATCCAGCGGAGAGACTTTGCTCCAATTAGCTCTTTCGGATGTAGGGATCACCTGCTTATCAGACTTTATGACCCAGAGAGAGTGTCATGCTGGGCGATTGGTGCAACTATTTCCAGAGCAAACTGTAGAAGTAAATCAATCCATTAATGCGGTTTACTACCGAAATACTGCACTTTCATCACGTATCAACAGTTTTATTAATCACATTATTGAGGAACTGGGTGAACGGCCATTTGATGTTCCTTAGGTAGAGAGTTGTCTTATTGTTTTTGTTTATTCCCTGCCAAGCAGTTTAACTTCAATATAAAACGGGACAATAAAATTTGTAATAGCAGGCCCTGTCAAAAAGCTATAAAGAAAGACTTTATTTAGCTTGCGTAGCACTTTCTCTGGAAAGCTAGGTAAGCGATCTTACCTAGCAGTGAGTCAGGATTCTATTTGAGGAACTCAAGTTGGGGGTGAGTGGCCAGTCATCGAAGTTCAAAAGCCAAACAAAAGATATTCTGATGCTGCAGCGGCACATCACAACCAGGGATTGCTTATTAAGTCCGAACTACCACAATTTACCTGCTAGGTGATTTCGATTGCAATACCACTCCAAACGTAACTATGCGCCCCACTATTTTGATAACGCAACGTTCGCCATCCAACATCATTCCTCCAAACTGGTTGGCTTTCATTCGGGTTATAATATTTGACTGTGTTCCCATCCTTGGCAATCAGGATATTATGGAAACCCATCTCTTGAGCAGACACAGGGGAAGGGCCTCGAAACATCATAAAAGCGCAATTGTAAAAGGTGTCGGCACGCAAGTTCCTCGGCATTCCCCCGTTACTAGCTGGCTGAATGAGATTTGTAAACAGCGCATTATAATCAGCTCTATTGGTCGCCTGCGCGAGTTGAAGGCACACGTCTTTCTGCGCCGCATCGTATAGAATCCGACCGGTGCGCCCAGGCTGTGCATTCACGTAGTTTCGCACACGTATCGGCGAACTATTGTTGGCCGCCACTAAGGGGTGGTTACCACCGAGTGGAACCGGAGGTAGGTCAGCATTCTGCCATTTGATGGTGTTCCACAGAGTCCCTTCCACAAATGCCTGTGGCCTTGGCGCACGGATATCGAATCCTGACACTGCGATCTCGGTGCAGTGAGCAGCACAAGAATTACCGGCCTGGCTGGGTAAAGTTTTTAGATGCAACATCAAAGTTTCCTTTTTTCAACAGATTTATTTGAAAGCGATAGAGACAGCTTTTTTCTAAATATGTTCTTAATGATGGTCCTTTTAAGATGTGTAAATTTGATTACATCAAAGTTTTAGTCGGTGTAGCTTTCAATTTGTTACATATAAAAAGCTGAATTTATCAATACGTGAAGTTTGAGTAGAAATATCAAAGATTTTGAGGCTAAAAACATGCCGAATACGCAAAAAACATCACGAAAATATTTAATTAAAATTGAATAAAGGGGGGTGAATTTTATAGATTCTTCATGTCGAATCTTAGGTTTCTAGGTGGCGCAGCATCTGCTTATTTGGATTAGTTAAGACAAAGCCCATTTGAGGATTCAATAATACGTACTAGGTAGATCGGTTCTAGCAGAGTTCGAATTCTAGCCAGTCCTGACTACTTACAACAACATGGTAGCCCGGAGGGTGTTGAGCAACTTGTCCAACACACCTCACTTGGTTTTACAAAACCAGAATGATTCAACATATGTCCGCTGTATGAGCAGAGTGGGGACATACTGGACATCAAGCCAACGATTACTTCATCTAGTGCTGAGACTTTACTGCAACTAGCACTATCAGATGCAGGAATCGTATTTTTATCAGGCTTTAAAACCAATAGAGAGTCAAACCGGGCGGTTGGTGCAATTATTTCCAGAGCAGACTGTAGAGGTAAATCAACCTATTTATGTGATTTGCTACCGAAACACTGCGTAGTCAACACGTATCACCAGTTTTATCAATCACATTATTGAGGATCTGGGTGAGCGGTCCTTTGATGCTCCTTAGGAAAGGAGTTGTCTTATTGTTTTAGTTTATGCCTAGCCAAGCTGATTAACTTCAAAATAGGATAAGCTAAGAGAAGATGCAATAGGATACCCTCACACATTATCTACAAAAAAACTTTATTTAGCTTGTGCAGAATTTTCTGTGGAGAGCTCGTTATGTGAGTCTTCTTCATTTATTGGTTGTTCCGGCTATCTCTGTGTTGTTTGACCGTGGCATGGATTAATCGATCCATTTACGCTGTGAGCCCTCCGCCTTAATCCTTATTTCTAATTGCTATGTTCTGAATCTTTCTAAGAAGAAATTTATTCAGCGGAAACTGTAAGAATATTCGGTTCACCTTCGACTGATATTTAGGTGGCATATGTCAGGCTTGATATTGTCGCCAATCTAAATATTAACTTTTTAGGAAGGGAGGTAAGTGGTGTCAGAGTCAAATTTAAAATTTTGGTTTTGAGGTGAGGAATAACCTCGCAACAGGTAAAAATAATTAATTATGTTGACCTGTTGAGTAGAGTTGTTGGAGGTTGGTGAATGAATATTTATCAATTTACAGGAGGTATAACCATGTATCTATTTCGCTAGTTGCTGAAGAAAATTTAAGTAATAAGCCGTATTTATAGTTTTATACATTTATAGATGCGTAAATATTTACTTAGTTAAAGTTATTCAACCCCGAATCAGTGTTTAATGCTGGAGATTTTTATGTGCCTTCAAAAAAAAGCTTGGTTAAAAAAGCTTTCAAAGGAAGCTCTTGAGCATAGAGCTGTAAACCATCCATATCTTGTGCAGTTTTCCAATGGTACTCTACCAAACTTTAGGTTTGCAGTAGCTGACTTTGCCCAGCAGTATGGATTTTACTCTTCCCGTTTTATCAATATGTTGGCTGCAGTAATTGCAAGGTTACCATCAAAGAAACATCGAAATGTACTTCTGGGAAACCTTCATGAGGAGTCAGGGCATTATGAAGAAGCGGAGCTTAATCAACTGGAGCAATACGGGATTAAAAAAAATTGGGTCCATGATATTCCGCATACAGAATTATTCGAAAATTTTAGGTTGCGAGTAACAGATGGTATCCCGCAGATACCCCTATCTGAGGAGGCATTAGTTTGGTATGAAATGCTATCTGGTGTCCTACTTCATGGCCCTACAGAGGAGGCGGTAGGGGCTTTAGGGTTGGGGACTGAGCACATTGTAAGCTCTATTTATCCATATATAGAGAGAGGGTTGCAATCTCTGCCTGATCTAGGTGTGGCTGATTACTGTTTTTTCCCAGTACATACACTCGTTGACGACAATCATACAGAGAGCCTTAATCAAGTCGCCCTGGATTTTGCTAACACTGATGAAGAAAGAAGGCGCCTGCGCCATGGTGTCATGAAGGCTTTAAATCTTAGAGCTGCGTTTTGGGATGGTTTGCTGGAAAGAGCAATAAAGGGGCCTGAGAGTAGTTTCATCAATAATGCACAGGAAGGAGTCCGTAATGATTCACTCTCCATCAACTGAAGAAATATATAATTCTCAGGCGACTAATTGGCATCGGTCGGAAAAGGTGATGCTTAGTGACTATACAGCCAGACCTCTAGTTTTAGAGGCGCTGGGTAATGTCTCCGGTCAGCACATTTTAGATATTGGCTGTGGGGAAGGCTATATGTCTAGAATAATTATGGAATCTGGTGCTGGCTCAATATTTGGGGTTGACTCATCTTTAAAAATGATTGGTCAAGCAAAGTCAATGTCGGTTGAGCTTGGGTTGCATAAGGCTAATTATGAAGTTGGAAACGCGGTAAGCTTTAATCAATACCCAAGGACTGAATTTGATCAAGCAATAGCAGTCTTTCTGTTCAATTACTTAACCATTGAGGAGATGGTACAGGTAATGACTAGGGTGAGATCACTACTCAGCTCTAATGGAACCTTCATATTTACAGTCCCACACCCCTGTCTACCCTATATGCGAGATGAGATCCCGCCATTTTACTTTGAACATAGAGGGAGAAAATATTTAGAGGGAGTTGATGAAACTTTTGAAGGAAAGATATGGCGTAGAGATGGTATTGCTGTATCTGTGCGATGTGTACATAAAAACTTTACTCATTACTTTGAGGCTCTTAGATTGGCAGGGTTTACCAGGTTACCATCAGTTAAGGAACTTGCAGTAACTGAAGATCATTTGTCACTTGATACTAATTTCTTTGGCCCTCTTAAGGGCTATCCACTTCATGTTCTATTTAGGGTTCAAGCAAATGACTGAATTGGCCCCATCACCCTTGGTTCGTGCTCAGGCCTGGGATGCGGTGTATATGGAGAAAAACTCTTCCTGGAAGTTTGCCTTGCCTAAAGGATGGCGCGCTGAAGCACACGCCTTGGCAGAGTGGGCTTCCAAGCAGACTAACCCTGTTGAAGTGCTTGAAAATAACTCTGTGTCTACTCCTCAAATTGGCAGCCTGTCTCAGGGTATTAAGCGAGAATTACATCAAGGGACTGGTGTAGCATGGATACGAGGTGTAACCGATCTTGATCATCAGGTACTTAATCTATTTTTCTTGAAACTCAGTCTTGCATTGGGTAATACCATTGATACTTACGGTAGACTCTATGGTGTTCAGAATGCCGGGATGGACTATAAAACGGAGCCCATTCCAATCTCTCAAACCAATGAAGCTACCAGTGTTCATACTGATAGCTCGCAGAAATTGATTCAACCAAGGATAGTTGGACTTTGCTGTTTAACGCCTGCGGTATCTGGTGGTATATCTAAGGTAGTATCTGCTGCACAAGTTCATGAGAGAGTAAGGGCGTCATCGCCTGAAGACCTTCTTCTTCTGTATAAGAGTTATATTCGAGACCTGGTTACTCCAGATAGTAAAAAAAATGTGGAACATTTGCTTGGTAACCAATTTCCTATTTTTAGCTATATTAATAGTAAATTATCTATTCGTTACATGCGCTATTGGATTGAAAAAGGTCATGAAAGGGTAGGTAAAGTATTGTCCAAGGATGTTTGTCAATCTTTTGATCTATTGGATCAAGAGTTAAATAATAAAGAAAATGTAGTTAGTTTTTCGATGAAATCTGGAGATTTACTCTTTCTTGACAATACCAGAGTGCTCCATGATAGAGAAAAGTTCACTGATACATTAAGCCAAAGGCGAAAATTTACCCGAGTATGGATTGAATAGCTCCTGATATATGACTAGATGGTGGCCTTTAAGTATTTCTTATTAGCGCCTTTGCTAACTCTATAAGGTTGATAGGATGGCATAGAATGCTATGGCAAGCTAAATAGTTTAAGCGTTCATTGATGACGGTAAATGGTATAAGTACTAAATATGTAATTAAACTTGATCTGACAGTCATGCACCCTCCAGATCCTGCACTGTCAGATCAAGTGTCTGTATTTATATTTAAATGATTGCTTTATTAAATTTCTGAGTCTCCTGTCGGAAAAAATCTTCAAGCGTAGTTGGTTTCCTTCCCAATAGCTCTTCCACATGACTAGAGGGTTCAATGGTATGGCCCCACTCGCGGGTTACTGGCCACAGCTGGGCAAGAGCATCAGCCGATTTCTTTTGGATTCCGGCATTTAACAATCCTAACTTTGCTGCTTCATCGCTTATAGGTAAATATGTGATTTTTCTATCTAATACTTTGGATAAAACATCTGCAATATCGCTATAAGTTAATTTTTCTGATCCAGTGAGTACATATTTCTTTCCAGTATACATGCCTGGGTCCACTAATATTTTTGCTGCTACATCTCCGATGTCCTGATGATCGGCTGTAACAACAGTAGCGCCTGGTGCAGAGCCAAAAGGTGCACTAATAGTATTTTGTGTGGCAATTTCACTGGCTGAGGCGAGAAAATTGCTGTTAAAACCAGCAGGCTGCAGAATAGTCCAGTTTAAACTTGACTGGGTAAGATAATTTTCTGCTTCTCCTAACCATCTGGCTATATCAATCGATGAATTGGTATCTGCCCCTAAACCTGAGAGCTGTACAATATGTTTAAGACCAGCCTGTTCAGCTATACGGATAAAAGCAGCATGTTTTTGAGGGAATGAGGGTTCGAATGCAGTAACTAGAAAGGCTGATTCAATGCCATCCAACGCTTCTAATAGAGAGTGTTCATCTTCGTAGTCTCCTCTCACATAGTTGATGTTATCTGCCTTGATTGGGGCACTTGAAATATCTCGTAACATAGCTCTAACAGGTATATCAGTTTTGGCGAGATTTTTAAGAACGGCTTTGCCATTGTTGCCAGTGCCGCCAGTGATCAGAATTTTTTCCATGGTTATATCCATTACAAAGTTAAGAGGTCTATCAATTAAGCACTTTCTTCAGTTAGAGATGGGTAATCTACATACCCTCGCTCATCACCCGCAAAAAATGAGGACATATCTTCTTCGTTATAGGGCCCATTAGTTGCCAGGCGTTCTACAAGGTCCGGGTTGGATATAAATAAACGCCCAAAGGAAACGTAGTCGGCTGATCCTTTAGCAATAGCGTTTTTTGCGGACTCCAGATCATACATACCATTGGCAACGTAGCGGCCGTTATATGCATCGCGTAGCTGGATGTGATCAATGGCTGGTTGCTCATCTCTATCCCAGGCTCGCTCCATCATTTGCATATAAGCTAGGTTGTACCTATTCAGCTGGTTAACAACATATAAATAGGTTTCTTGAGCACTGCTGTCCGTCAAGCTAATTTCCGGAGATAGCTTGATTCCAACTCTATTTGATCCCCACACTTCACTCAGCGCGGATATTACTTCAAAGATAAAGCGAGCTCTGTTTTCTACGCTGCCGCCATAGGCATCAGTACGATGGTTGCTACTATCGTGAAGAAATTGCGCGGGTAGGTAGGGTCCTGCGGCGTGGAGTTCAACTCCATCAAAGCCGGCTTTTAGCGCATTCTTAGCTGCTTGTTTGTAATCTGAGATAATGCCTTGAATCTCATCACATGTTAATGCTCGTGGAACTGCATAGGGCTTCTTTCCCTCATAAGTATGTGCTTCTCCTTCCGCAGCTATTGGCGAGGGCGCAACAGGCGCTTCACCTCCGATAAGGTCGGGGTGTACTTCTCTGCCCATGTGCCAAAGTTGGATAAAAATCTTCCCACCACGGCGATGTACAGCATCGGTAACCTCTCGCCAGCCCTCGATTTGTTCTTCCGTAAAAATGCCAGGGGTGTCCACCCATCCGAGCCCTTGTGGTGAAATCGCGGTAGCCTCTGTGATGATCATCGCTGCGCTGGCCCGTTGAGCGTAATACTTGGCGTTGACGCTTGTTGGTACACCATCTCGACCTATCCTTGCACGTGTCAAGGCGGCCATGATGATACGGTTACTAGTTTCCATAGATCCAAGCTTTCCGTTGGAAAAAAGGCTTGTATTGTCTTGTTTCTTAGTCATATCTATTGGCTCTGCTTGTTTCGATCGGGTGCAGATTAGCCATGTTGACGATAAAATAATAATGGTATATATAGATCAAGATGATAAGTTTTATGTATCAGGTTCTAGTATGACCCAAGAGCAACTCAAGATGTTTATTGCCGTAGTGGAGCAGGGAAGCTTTCGCGGTGCGGCCAAGGCGATTTTCAAAACCCAGCCGACGATTAGTAATGCGGTTAAGAAGCTTGAGGAGGAATTTGGCTTTCCTTTATTTGATAGAGATAGTTATAGACCGAACCTCACAAAGCAGGGAAAGGCTTTTTACCAGCAGACTAAGCGAGTTATGCAAAGCCTTGAACAGCTCTCTGTAATGGGGCACCAGCTTGGAGCGGGAATAGAGCCCAAGTTTACCGTGGTCATCAGCGGTATTGTTGAGCTATCACCCTTGTTAAAACAGATCAAGCCTATAGTTTTGTCATTTCCCAATACGGATTTCAGTATTAGCACTGAACTACTGTCGGGCGTAATGGAGCGTATAGATGACAATGAAGCTGATCTGGCATTTGCTACTTTATTCGGTGTTGAGAGTAAACATGAGTGGAAGAAAATAGGGCAGGTTGAATTAGTTAATGTTGCGGCTCCTGACATTTTTCCTGGCGATGAGATTTCACAATTGGAAGCGGCACAACTACCCCAAATTGTCGTGAGGGATACGGGCCGCTCAGAAAATAAGGGAAATATCAACTTGCTGGAAGTTGGACGCAGATGGTTTGTTAATGACTACCATACAAAAAAAGAGCTGACCCTTGCTGGACTTGGTTGGGGTCGGATACCAAAACATTTCATAAAGAGTGAGCTGGAGCGAGGTTTACTTGTACCCATTAGTGTTGAGGGGATTGAAGCATTTAGCAGTTTTGATCTATGTATTATTCGTAATAGAGAACGCTCTTTGGGACCAATTGCTGGTAGATTTTGGGACTCTTTTTAAGGTTGGTATATTTTTAATACATTTACAACTATAAGGGATTAAAGCCGCCTTACAAATTTGAGTGGAGAAATTGTTCTTCAAATAAGATGTCTATTTTAAAAAATATGTTGATAAATTAATGTGAGCTGGTTGAAACAGTTCAGACCTAAAATGAAGTTTTCTGAGTAACCGAAGGCTATCAAATCAGGCCTGAACATCTACATTTTTAGCGATATTCCCATCAATAATGGAGATTTGCGAGTTGAAATCTCTATTAGTCAGACTTAGGGTTCGATATCCACAACAACTTTCCCCATAGCTTGCCCACTTGCCAGCCGTTCATGGGCCTTGCCAATATCAGGCAAACTATAGGAACTTTCATCAAGCACAGGTTTGAGATCGCCTGCTTCAGTAATGGCTTTTAGTGCTTTTAAAATATGTCCGTGTTCCTCACGATGATAATTGTGTAGCATTGGAATTAACATAAAAATGACATGCAAAGACAAGCCTTTAAAGTGAGCAGGCGTCAGGTCAAGTTCTACCATGGAAACGGTAGTAGCTACTTGGCCGTTGAGTTTTGCTGCCTCAAAAGAGTTCGTTATATTTGCACCACCGACTGAGTCGAATACTATATCGAAGCCTGCTCCGTTGGTGTACTTCAGTACATAAGACTCAACTGATTCAGTCCGGTAGTTAATCGGCGTTGCCCCCAGTTTTTTAATCATTGCCAGTTGAGGATCTCCGGAGCCTGTTGAGTAAACATCAGCACCAAAGTGACGAGCCAGCTGTACAGCTATATGACCCACACCGCCCGAGCCACCGTGAACAAGAACACTTTGTCCAGGCTTAACCCCCGCACGCTGTAACCCTTCGTAGGCGGTTATGCCTACTAAGGGCAAAGCTGCTGCTTCCCGCATGGTCAGGTTCTCGGGTTTCAGGGCAATTAAGTTCGCGTCTGCAACAATATATTCGGCTAATGTTCCCGGCAAGTCAGCCAGTCCACCTGCGCAGCCATAGACTTCATCGCCCACTTGATAATCGGTTACACCTTCGCCAATCTCTTCAACAACACCAGCGAAATCCATACCCAATATCGCCGGGGCTTTCGGTGAAAGGGGTAATGCAGGTCCCATTTGGCGAATCATGGTATCTACGGTATTGACGCTGGTTGCTGATATTTTAATCCGCACATGGCCAGCTTTGGTGGTCGGCTTGGGTACTTCAGCAGCTTCAAATACGTCTGGGCCGCCAAAGGTATTTACAATCATTGCTCTCATTTTGATTCCCAAAAAGTGTACTTTCTGTAGAGTTTTGTCTAAGTGTCCGAAGTAAGTAGGGCATCGCAGTCTGTAAATCATCGAATGCCCAATTGCTACTGCTAGTTTATTTTTTGTACATCCATAACCAGTTGGTTCCAGTTCCGCTGATTTTCAATATCGTGTTCCAACCCTTGTTCATCTGCGATAGAGAAGCGTTTTAGGGCAGGTGTTTTACTGGTTGCTTGATACAGCCAATAGGCCTCCGCTTTTAGCGCTTCACCGATAGGTTTATCGATTGACTCATAGACCGCCTGCTTACAGGCATTGATTGATTCTGCTGGAAATTGAGCAATTCTCTTCGCTAGGCTATCGACATACTCGCCAATTTCATCTGGCTCTAGTGCTTTGTTGATTGTGCCGAGGCTTTCCGCTTCGTCAGCATCGAAATCACGGGCGCTGAGAATAATCTCCAGCGCTTTACCCAGTCCTGTCTGTCGAGCCATCCTTGATGCGCCTCCCCCACAGGGGAGGATTCCCATACCCACTTCCATTTGCATGAATTTATATTTTCCTCGGGCTGCGAAACGCATATCGAGTGCCAAGGCCAGTTCATGGCCACCACCTCTAGCGAAGCCTTCTAGTTTGGCGATCGTTGCTTGGGGCACCTTACTGATGCGTTCACAGATAGCCTGTAAATCCAATAGTTGGGCTTCTTCGCGAGATACAGCTTCGTCAGACATATCTTTCAGTAACTCAGTATCGTAATGACATACCCAAACTTCCGGATTTGCCGACTGAAACACAACGACTTTGGTTTCTCGATCCCGTTCCAGGCGCATTGCCAGGCTGTTTAAGTCGGCCAGCATTTCTTGCCCTTGGACATTCACGGGACCAAAGTCAAATGTCACAGTTAGGATTCCGTCATCTTGCTTCGCCGAGAATGTGGTAAAACTTTCATATTTCATGGTGAATTCCTTTTAATTGATTGCGTTAACGTCTTAGGTATTTTTAATGCTGAGTTTGTCGAGAGTGTTCTCAATTTCTCCAATAAGTACCTTTCTTTTTTTCTCATCTAGCGCGTCTGGGTGTGGCTGGGACCAGTTGCCTATGTCATTGTCAAAGTATTTACCGCTAGCGTTTGAGAACTCATCATCGAGTGCCGCCCGTACCAATATATTGGCGCCGATACTTAAGTCTTTTCCTTGAGTTCCGTAAGCATCTTTCACCATTTTGCTACCCAGAAATGAGGCGGGATTGATTGCGATAAATTGCGGGGCCTTGTCGCCAAGTGAGCGGGCTAGTTGAAAGGTCCACATGGTGAGAGTCAATTTACTTTGGGCATAAGCGTCGCTGTCGGATAGTTGATGGTGACCTTTCAGCGCTTCGATGTTCACAGTTGCTTGCGCTGCAGAGGATAGATTAATAATGCGGCCATTGGCGCTAAACAGCGGCAATAGCTGTGTCGTTAACAAGTAGGGGGCAATAGCATTTACGATAAAACGAACATCGTAACCCGTGTCGGTTATTGGATTCTGTACCTTAAAAACACCGGCATTATTGATAAGAACATCAATACTTGAATATTGATCTTTTACCTTTGAAGCTAGTGCTAGCACCTCAGGTATATTGGATAAATCTGCTCGGAATGTATCTATATGGGCCTTGGGATAGCTTTGCTTTATTGCTTCTTTTGCACTTTCTAGTTTTGTATCGCTGCGGCCATGTAAGAGCAAAGTATGATCCTTTGCTGCCAGTATTTTTGCAGTTTCTAATCCGATACCGTCAGTACCGCCTGTCAACAAAATGGTCTTTCGCACTTGTTATTCCTTTTCATTAAAATGTGGGAGAATTAATTCCGAAATTGTTCCAAGTATTTCTTCAATATTTACCCGGTTAAATCGGAGGTTAAGAGCAACATGGTTAACTCCGATCTCTTCTCGCGATTTGAGGTATTGATATAATTGGTTAATTCCCAGTCGATATCCCAAGTGTATGGGGTGTGGTAGGGCATCCGGAGTTTCAGTTATATCAATATAGAGAGGTTCCATCACTGGCTTGTTAATGGCAGAGTTATCTCTCAATTGGCCAATAAATTGTTTTTGCGCGATATGTGGACGAGGATAGGTGATCCAACCATCCCCGTTGTTAAAGAGCCAGTCTGGGGACTGCTGAGAGGAGCCCGTTATCAATAAAGGCAGCTTTGTTTTTTCTGGTTTGGGCAATATGTCTAGCTCGCCCGAAATTGCTCCAAAGTAACTCTGAAGTTGGGGGTAGGGCTCTGCTACACGGCGAATATATTTATAGCTCTCCCGGAACAGTTTGCCTCGCTCCTGATACGAAACATTCATCGCAGGATATTCTTCCGGACGATCGCCACTGGCGATCCCTAGAATTAAGCGCCCGCCTGAGATTTGATCAACAGAGGCAGCAGCTTTTGCGATATGCGCTGGGTGACGTAAGGGCAAAATGATGCTGGCTACGCCGAGGGCAATTTTCGATGTCTGGCCTGAGAGCAGCCCAAGGTAGACGAATGGGTCAAAAGTTTGACCCGCATCGCCAAAAGAAGGCACATTGAAGGGGACATCTCTAAGCCAAATCGCACTAAACCCCAGTTCTTCCGCAAGCCGAACCTTTTCAACATGATTAAGCATTGTTGGAACCGGATTCGTGGCGTAATTCTCTATGGGAACCACAAGTCCCACCGTGAGCTTACCTGGCCTAAATACAGCGTTGTAACCGGCATTGATACTAGCAAAAGAGCCACCTTGAGCTTGGTGTTGAGAGTGCACTGAGGTAGCTCCTATGCTTCTCGGTTAGGAGAGGCTTGGCGGCCAAAGGTGCTAACTAGATCACTATCAGCGGCTTGGACCTGGCCATTTTTTGCGCCGCCGTTCATAAGCACTCTTACACTCATCTTTTACCTCCCAGAAAGCCTAGGCCAGTCATCGATCGACGCTGGCTCGATCTGTGATTAAAGGCTAAAGCATTGGAATCTATGTATAAACGGCGTATAAATAGAATCAGAATTCGGTTTTTGGAGATAATAAGTGGATACAAATGGGGTTCGGCTATTCGTACTGGCTGCGGAGATGCTGAATATAAGCTCTGCGGGGCGGAGGCTTGGATTGGCTCCCTCTGTTGCCAGTGCCCGCTTGTCGAAGCTTGAAGTTCATTTGGGGGCGGACCTATTTCATCGATCTACCCGCAAGGTCTCTCTGTCGATAGAGGGGGAGGAGTTCCTGCCTTTTGCTCGGGAGATCATCGCACAAGAGGATGCGGCTTTTGCTGCGCTGGGGCGTGGAAATTCCTCCGTGAGCGGAACGCTCAGGTTTGCGGCATCGAGCACTTTCGTTCAGCGCTTTATCGCGCCTATCCTGCCTGAATTCCTGGAAAGGTATCCTGGAGTCAACATAGAGCTGAAGCTCTCAGACACACAAGTCAGCCTTATCGAGGGCGGCTTTGATTTGGCACTACGCAATTATGCGGTTGAAGACAGCAGTTTAATTGGTAGGAAGCTGGCGGATGATAAACGAGTTCTATGCGCTTCTCCCAGTTATTTGGATAAATACGGCATTCCTGAAAAACCACAAGACCTTGTTGCGCATCAGCTGTTGGCCTTTATTAATTCAAAGCCAAGAAAACTGATATCAATGAGTGATCGGAGCACTTATGAATTCCCCCCCTCTAACAGTAAACCCCGAGTGATTTGTGATGATGGCGCCAGTATGCGTATAGCTGCAAAATTCGGGGTAGGGATTTGTATGAGTTCTTTTTGGAATATTAAGGCCGAACTTAATGAGGGTTCCTTGGTGAGAGTACTCCCTGGATATCATATAAGTGATCAATCGGCAATTTGGCTCGTTTACCCCAAATCCAATGTTCTAACATCCAAAGTGCGAGTATTTATTGATTTTCTCATTGAAAAAATCGGAAATCCTCCGATCTGGGGGCGATAAACTGGCTGATTAAAGAATGAGGAAGCTAGAGAAAATTAGACTTCCTCACTTGGGCTACAACTTTATTCTGATCTATATCGGTAAGCTTTGAGTGTTATCTATAGAATTCAGAGGGTATGTAAGGCTAATTCAATAAATCTTTTTCTAATTTGTTGCAAATGTCTTCCAAGAAAAATCCCCCTTGTTTTTCCAGCCCCCTGGAAAGCTCTAATAGCGAATCTGGGTATTGATCGACATAGTTTTGCTGAGTAATGCTATCTCTCGTTTTAAACCTTTTATACCAGGCATTGAGCTTCTTGAAACGACGGGGCAGCCTTACATCATAAAATTCATCCAGGAACATGATTAAAGGGAATGTGACACAGTCGGCAATAGTGGGGGAGTTCCCGTAAATAAATTCGTGACTTTCATTGATAGCGGTCTCTAATACATCCAGTCGTTTAATGAAATAGTAGGCTCCACTATATCCGGCATCTTTAAACTGTAGTTCTCGCTCCTGAAATACCGGGCTGATGTTATGGTTCCAGATTGCCAAAATTGTGTTGGCTTCATCTGCCATGGTGGTTAACCTAATAACGTTGGCATAGTCGATCGCATTTTCCCCGATCATGCTTGGGTTTGGGAATACTTTCTCTAGATAGTGAATGATCGCGAGGGATTCTGTAATTGAATTTTCATTATCTATTTTAAGGATTGGAAGTTTGCCATAGGGATTCAGTTCCAGTACCTCCGGCGGGGGCCATTTCTTCTCGACTTTGGGGTCATATTCCCTTGATTTGATATCCAACCCTTTCTCGGAAAGGTAGATATGTATCCTGCGCGGATAGAGCGCCCAGGAAAAGTTATATATCTCTAAATTGTCAGTCATTTGCAGCACCTTTGGTAACGTAAAGCGTCAGAGACTAATTTTGCAAACCCAACCTCTAGAAACATTAAAAGTTACATGAGTGAAGGCGTTCATGCAACCTTTAATGTTACGTAATGGCATCTGCTTTTGCAGTGAGAAGAATTACCGGGCAGAGGCTCTCTAGGTATAAGCTGCCGGTGGCTACGAGTTTTTAGGCTTCCTGCGCCGAGCAATCCACGCGCGTCTTTTCTCTACATGCCTATATTTAAAAGACCAAAATCTAAAAATGTCTGACCAAATTCTAAAGCCGAGAAAGTGGAATCTATGTAACTTTTAAACTGAGAGGCTATTGGGGCTTGGAGCTCATTTGGGGTAATAGATAATGATGCTTTGGCCGTGTATTTGTACATACAGGATAGGGCATAGAAAGAGTCCGGAAATCGAAATGCTTAAGTTTTTAAAGCTCGCAAGTCTGGTTCAGTTTAAGTTCACGGATATTGGTTTATAAATAGATACAGGTTTAAAAAGGTGGCCATGGAGTTTTAACCCTTCGTCTTTATTAATGAAAGTTAGAATTCCAGTATTGAGGGTAGGCCAGAATAATTTCTTAGGATTCTTGCCCATTAATTTATTGCTTTCACAAAGCTCCCCAAATTTATCCGGTGACTTATGTTTGTGTAACTTAATTAGACTCAAGTGTAAGCCCCCCAAAAAAGGAAGTTGATATATGGATCTTATATTTAACAATGCTGCATTACGCCAAAACCTCATAGGTTGCCCTGTAACTCATGCTGATGCATTTAAGTCAACGGCCGCTTCTCATCGTTGCGTTATCATCGTTCGCGCAACAGGGCCAACGTGTACTCAATTACTTGAGCAGGGATATGATACAAAGGGCTTTAGGATTCATGGGAAGTCATGTGATTGGGGGCCGATGGCTGGTTTTGTTTTACGAGACCCCCGGTTAAATAAACACGGGATGAGAAAAGCGGCCTATAACCGCGCCCAGCATCAAGAGGCATTCACTGATAACAACTCTGGCGCGGGATGGACTGCATCAACAACACCGCTTCGCTTGCATCAGGAACGGGTTGATTGGCTGATTCAGAACGGAAAGATCAATGTTACAAGAAAAACTCAAGATCGTTACGAAGGTATAGCCAGCCACCCCAGTGGCATTACTTTTCACTATTCTCTTATCAGGGTTAACACATGCTTGGGAGATATGTGGGGTGTTTATGTTGATAAGGAAAAGAGCAGACAGTCAGGTTTTATCCAGGAGCGGGGTAATATCGTTGTTCAGTATGACACTAAGTACAAAGACATGTATGAGCCGCTACTGGCGATGACCAATCCAGTGGAGCATCGTCATTTTCGAAATGAGCACCCTCTGAATGCCATTACCGGGGATTACGACTTATTTGCTATTTGGCCATTTAAGCAGGGGGCAAAGAGGTTTGATCGATATGGAGATGATCGCCGTATTCTCGGCACTGCTCAAGCTTGGTCGCAGCGCCAGTATATCGAAAATCAATTGGAGAGAAATTTCACTACTCACAGGCAAGGCACCAAGCTGGGTAATATAACTAATCGGATTTATGAAGTAAGTCAGACTCTCAATTCCACTATCGGTGGTATCCGCAGCCCGAGAGCTGGAGCTGGCCAGTGGGGGCCATTCCCCAGAAGAAATGTACTATGGCACAGTGATGAAGCCGCACGCCCATATGTGAACGATATAGATTTACCCCTTATTGCATTTACTCCTGCTCGCAGTGAAGTGGTTATTCAAACTTTGCAGGCTTTTAGAGAATTTATCGCAATGTGTAGAATACATGGTGTCCATGTCACTTTGGCAGAGGGTTGGGCAATGAACCCTACCAATAATAAGCCCGACCGATTGGGGCAAGGGTATGGAAGATTTGTACCTCGCGACTGGCACTTTGGTCAGTGGATCGTTCCACCTTGGTACAATGCTTAATAGAGTTATTATGTCGATGTCTGTGGTTACTTGAAAAGTAGCCACTACTTCTCCGGAGGCTGGTTGTTAACAGCGTTTTTTGGAGCGGTCCTTTTAGGTAAAGTAGATGATTCTGTATATATTTGAGGTGTTCAATATACACAGAGAGAAGGTGTGTGCGGAAATAAATACATTTACCTAGGCGGCAGTCAAGTGAGGTGCTCCAATCTAGCCAAGCTCACCATAAGCTTGTGGAGCAAATCATAGAGCATCAACCTACTTGGAAGTCTGATAAGGGGTTTCTACTTCAGGTGGTAGCTCTCGTGGGATGCGCAAGGTTGTAAGGGGGGCGACGGAATAGTACTAAACTGACATCAAAGATAAAATAGGAATTTGTTCTCAATTTTTTGTGTAACTAACTTTGAGTGCTGTTAAGCCATTTAATAATTTCTTTATGTTCGACTTCTCCTATTGTATTCATGCTTGGGTGATATCTGCCAGTAATTTTAATTAACGTTACATTGTCTTTTTTCAAGTTTTCATAATCCACATAAGGAGATATTTGGTCTGAATCTGAGAGTATTAGTAGTGTTGGAACCTTGGAGGACTTTAGGAGTGGTATTATCTTCGTGTCATCCAGATTGATTTTGGCTTTCTCTAGAGCCAGAATTGCACCCTTGCGAAAGTCTTTTTCAGGGATAATTTTGCTAAGTAGTGGGTGGTCACGTTTTGCATAATTGTACACAGCTTCATCAAATGATGGCATTGGGGCCGAAAGGATAATTCCACTAATGTCTTGTCGTTGGAAAGAAATATGGGCTGCCGTTAATGCACCCATCTAATTTCCCAGAATATAAATATCCTCATCTTTAATGACGCCCTCTTTAATTAAATTGTCAATGAGGTGGTTAATATAATTGCTGTCATCCACTCCGTATTTTTTATTGCCACCTGAATCACCATGACCGAGAAGATCTGGAACAACAGCCTGAAACCCAAGAAAACGGAAGTATAAAGCTGAATTGATCATAAAATCTTTGGAGGTGCGAAATCCATGCAATAAGATTACGGTACCATCGTAACTCCGCTCCATAGAGTTTCTGGTTAAATCGATTTTAACATTGTTCTCTTTGTCGCCTTCTCCATGCTTTACGGAGTACTGAAGTTTGTTATCGGTTAAAGGTGGACCATAGTAATAGCTAATACAGTTCTTTTTTTGCAGTGGGCAATATTTGTCTTTTTTGAAGTCTAATTCTTTAATTTGATCGGCAGTTATTCTGTTGTTAAAAGAATAATCTTCAGCATTGTCTATAAAGCTTGCGATCCTTTGGGAGCAGGCTGAAGTAGCTAAGCATGTTAAGGTAATGGCGAGTACTTCAATTAGAGATACTTTGGTTTTCATGGTTTTTGACTTTAGGAGGTTGCGGTAATTTACTCGCAGGATTATTCGTTTTTCTCTTGCCTTTGATATGTGCCATATAGGCAACCAGTTCTTCTGCCTGCAAACCTGCTGTGAGGGGGACTTCGTTCATAATTTAGGGCTTTTCCAACTTTTGCCCTTGTTTTGCGAAGGGAGCTTAGGAGTCTGCTGAGGTATTGTGTTTCGAACCAGCGTACGCCTAAGATGAGTACTAATTACTTGAGCCGGCTTGTACTTCTTCTAGGCTAGCGTGTGCCACTTATGTTGGGAGTCTAGGGTTTTGCCGAATAACTAAAGTGACCACTAAACCCCTTCTTTGGTTGAGAGGGCTGTCGGCTATCCTCTAAGGCAGCATGAAAACCTCCATTCCTCAAGGTGCTACGGTGTTATATCTAGTCACAGCAAAGCGTGAGGCCGAGTATGGTGCTTACCTTTGCTTGCTGTAGTTGCGTTCCAGCATTTCCTGGCGACTTTTTTCTTCAAAAGAGAGTTCTGCAGTGGGCCTTAATAGCAGTCGCTGCAAACCGATCGGATCCCCACTTATCTCACAGTACCCGTAAGTGCCATCTTTAATCTTCTCTAATGCCCGCTGGATCTTGCGCAGAAGTAGATGCTTGCGGCCGGTAAAGCGTAGGTGTTGCTGGTTCTCCTGCTCTGCGGCCGCTCGGTCCAGGTCATCAGCTAAGGCAAGGTTCGTGGTTGCAATAGCCTGCTGTCCCTGTTCAACCTCTGCCATTAGGTCGCTTTTCAATTCCATTAGACGATGCTGGAAGAAGAATAGTTGTTTTTCGTTCATATAGTCTGAGGCGGGCATCCCCAGCAGTTCTTGCTCACTGATTTTTGGCATTCCATGAATCCCCTGTTCCATAGCTCACGTTGACTTGAAATATTAAATTGATGATATAACATATCATCATGTTGGCTGAAGTGTATGTGGTTGTCTTGGGTTCTCGTAGATTAAAAGGATTGTTGTGAGAGATACTTTAGGAATTTTGGCTTCTGGGCTTTGCTTGCTGCACTGTCTTTTGACTCCTTTGTTACCGGTATTGGGAGGTTTGGGGATATTGGGTGCTTTACAAGAGGACCAGTTTCTCCATTTGCTGTTGCTTGTACCCGTGGTAATTCTGGCCTTGGCCAGCTTCCCAGCCTCTTGCCGACGCCATCAGCGCTACGCGGTAATGATTGTTGGTTTCTCCGGGGCATTGCTATTGGTTGGTGCGCTATATATCGAGGGGGTATGGGAGCTAGTTGCCAGTGTTCTTGGTGCAGGCTTATTGATTGTTGCCCACTGGGTAAATCAGCGCTTGATTTATCGGGGCGCTCTTGTCGAATAGGTGAAGATCATGAGGCTTGCAGGAGCATTGTTCGTTGTGTTTTTTTGGGCTGGCCCGGTGGCCGCAGAGGTGGGAAGCCATGTTCACGGTAAGGCGATGATGTACCTGGTGGCCGAAGCAGACAGAATCAGTGTCGAGCTGGAGTCGCCCACAGTCGACCTGGTGGGATTTGAGCATGCGCCACGTAGCGATGTTCAAAAGCAGCGGTTAGAGCAGGTTGCTCACGAGCTATCCAAGCCAGATCATTTTCTTGAGTTTGTCGGTGCCCAGTGCAAACCCTTAAGTGTGGAAGTTAAGGCGCCATATAGCGCAGAAGTTACCAGTGACAACTCAGTGCACAGTGGTTTCCGTGCTAGTTACCAATTCAAGTGTGATAATCTGGCAGAGTTCAACAGTGTCATTGTTACCCTGTTTGAGAGGTTTCCCGGTATTCATGGGATTGCAGTGCAATGGATCAGCTCCGGTCGTCAGGGGGCTGAACTGCTCACTGGTAAAGACAACAAATTGCAAATGAAATAGGCTATGAAAGCATCCCAAATCAAACAGACCCTGAGTGTGGCGGAACAAACCTGTCGCAGTTCAGGTGCCCGCCTGACTGAAAAGCGTAAGAACGTTCTTACCGTGTTGTTGCGGTCAAAAACTCCGCTCTCTGCCTATGAAATAGCGGAGCATTACAATGGTGACTTTGGCGACTCAATTCCCGCCATGTCAGTCTATCGAATGCTGGACTTCCTGGCAGCAGAGAACCTGGTTCACAAACTCAATTCAGAAAACAAGTACCTGGCCTGTGCTCATATTGCCTGTGACCACAGCCATCAGACTCCACAGTTTTTAATCTGCAATCGCTGCAGCAAAGTGCGGGAAATTGGCATTAGGCCCGAAGTCATTGATGCATTGCGGGATACGGTTGAAAGTGCTGGATATCATCTCCAGACATCCCAATTGGAGCTGGATTGTGTTTGTGATGAGTGCAGCCGGGATGCAGCTTAGTGGCAGCTAGTCAGTTAATACGCGGGGTACCTGCCAACGTTATCACTGGTTTTTTGGGCGTCGGCAAGACAACGGCTATCCGGCATCTCCTGGAAAGTAAGCCCGCTGATGAGCGCTGGGCTGTTCTGGTCAATGAGTTTGGAGAAGTGGGCGTTGATGGCGCACTTTTTGAACCAGAACAGGAAGGCAATATTTATATTCGAGAGGTACCTGGCGGTTGTATGTGCTGTGCTGCTGGTTTGCCGATGCAGGTAGCTTTAAACCAGTTACTGGCTAAGGCCAGGCCCCATCGATTAATAATTGAGCCGACGGGCCTGGGGCACCCTAGAGAGGTGCTGGCGGCTTTGTCTGATGCAGTGCGCGGCGGTGTGTTGGACCTTCGCGGTACGCTAACTTTGGTCGATGCTCGCTGTATTGAAGACGACCGCTACTTACGCAGTGAGACTTTTCGGCAGCAATTAGAAGTTGCTGATCTGGTAGTGGCTAATAAGTCTGATCTCTACGGCCCCGAAGACTTGCAAAACCTTCAGCGATTTCTCTCGTTCTTAGGTGAGGGCGCTGAAAAACCGCTGCAAGTGGTGGAGCAGGGGCGTATCGAATTGGATTGGCTCCAACTGCCCTGCAGTTTTCAGGTCTCGTCGGGGAGTGACCACCACCACCCAGTAACTCAGGCGGCGGATGAGATTGAGCTATTGCCGGAGTGTGGCTATCTCCGCTCAGAGAATAGCGGAGAGGGTTACTACAGCTGTGGCTGGCGTTTTAGCCCTGAATTTATATTTGATTATGATGCGCTCTTTTCACTATTCAGTGGCACTGACGCTGAGAGAATCAAGGGGGTATTTATTACCGAGCAAGGTGTATTTGGATTTAATAAGGCTGACAAAGTGCTTACAGTTTTAGAGCTGGATGACACATTGGAAAGCCGGGTAGAGGCGATTAACCAGGCGCGTTTGGATTGGGATGCAATGGAGAGCTCCTGGATCGCTGCCCTGGCGGATAACCAGGGTACCGAAACAAAAGTGTTTTACGAATCCAAATAGCTATATGGCCAGGTATTCAAATCTGGCCTGGCTTATTAGAAATTTTTGCATAAATTCGGTCATTTTTTCGCGGCCGTATTCCGTAAAGTTTTAATCTGACGTAAATCTCTGAAGTAAACCAATGAATATAAAATTACTCGGCCGCTTAACTGTGGCATGGCTTGCTATGTCCGGAACCTCGGGCAGCTTTGCCGCAGATCCCCTAAATGTAACCGGTGATAAGTTCCGCCAGCTGGAGGAACTGCTGCCGACACCGAATAGCTACCGAACAGCGTCGGGAGCCCCTGGTCATGCCTATTGGCAGCAGCAGGCGGACTACGATATCAAGGTTTCACTAGACGA
Source organism: Microbulbifer maximicatervae (SeqCode) (assembly GCF_052467825.1). Lineage (NCBI taxonomy): Bacteria > Pseudomonadati > Pseudomonadota > Gammaproteobacteria > Cellvibrionales > Microbulbiferaceae > Microbulbifer > Microbulbifer maximicatervae (SeqCode). Next base: position 4,178,763 of record NZ_CP174327.1, on the reverse strand, counting down.
TGATAAGCAACTGATCACTGCTTCAGAGACCATCACTTACACCAATAATTCGCCGGATACCCTGCGTTATTTGTGGGTGCAACTGGATCAAAATCGCTTCAAGCCAAATTCCTCTGGTAATTTGGCGACGCCGGTTGATATGGAGGCGATTTCTCAAGATACCATTCCATTCAAAAGCTTTCGTCGTGCCGTCGTATCCAACGAATTTCCTGGCGGATACCAGATTACCAAGGTGGCTGACACTCGGGGTAGGGAGCTTCGCCATACTATTGTCGATACCGGGATGCGAATTGACTTGCCCCAGCCTCTGGCCCCAGGTTCCAGCGTGAGTTTCCAGATTGACTGGGCTTACAAGGTTATTGAGCAGAAAGCACTGGGTGGGCGTTCCGGTTATGAATATTTTGAGCGCGACGATAACTACTTATACGAGATAGCCCAATGGTTCCCTCGTATGGCTGCATATAACGATGTTAGCGGCTGGCAAAACAAGCAGTTCCTGGGACGCGGCGAATTTGCGCTGGAGTTTGGGGATTATCGCGTTGCTATTGAAGTGCCAGCAGATCATATCGTTGCTGCAACCGGTGTTCTTCAAAACCCGAAGGATGTGTTGACCTCCAAGCAGCGTGAGCGCTTGCGAAAGGCCCGTACTGCAAGTAAGCCAGTGATGATTGTCACAAAGAGTGAGGCTCTGGAAAATGAGAAAAGCCGCTCTTCAAAGCGCAAGACCTGGGTTTTTGAAGCGGAAAATGTCCGTGACTTTTCCTGGGCATCTTCGCGTAAGTTCTTGTGGGATGCACAGGGTTATAAAAAGGGGGGCACCGACACAATGGCGATGTCCTTTTACCCGGAAGAGGGTACTCCGCTATGGGATAAGTACTCGACAGAATCCATTATTCATACAATAGATGTCTATAACCGCTACAGTTTTGACTATCCCTACCCGGTATCTATTTCAGTTAACGGCCCTGTGGGGGGAATGGAATACCCCATGATCACCTTTAATGGCCCGCGACCGGAAATAGATGAGGAGGACCGCAGCAAGCGCACTTATTCCCGTCGCACCAAGTATGGGCTTATCTCGGTGATCATTCATGAAGTAGGGCATAACTACTATCCTATGATCATCAATTCTGATGAGCGCCAGTGGACCTGGATGGATGAGGGGCTGAACACTTTCGTACAGTTCCTGGCTGAGCAGGAATGGGAAGAGAAGTACCCATCCCGCCGTGGCGATGCACGGAAAATTGTCGAGTATATGAAGAGTGAGAACCAGGTTCCGATTATGACGAACTCGGAATCTGTGCTTCAGCTTGGTAACAATGCCTACGGCAAGCCGGCGGCTGCACTGAATATCCTGCGTGAATCCATTATGGGGCGTGAGTTGTTTGACTTCGCCTTTCGCGAATACGCTCAGCGCTGGAAGTTCAAGCGCCCTATGCCAGCAGATTTTTTCCGCACTATGGAAGATGCATCAGGTATGGACCTGGATTGGTTCTGGCGCGGATGGTTCTACACCACTGATAATGTCGATATCAGCCTTGATGCGGTCCATCATTACACAGTAGGCACCAAGAACCCTGAAGTGGAAGGTCCCTGGAAACGGGCCCAGCATGAAAATGAGCCAGACACTATCACTGTAATTGAAAACCGCGAACGAAAGCTGACTCGCATCGTTGATGGTAAGCCGGAGCTGGAAGACTTCTACAACAAGCACGATGAATTTGATGTCTCCAATGCGGACCGCAATAGCTACCAAAGCCAACTTGAAGGGCTTGAGGACTGGGAAAAGGACATGCTCAAAGTAGAGAGCAATGTCTATGTAATGGACTTTAGCAATATTGGCGGCCTGGTAATGCCGTTACTCCTGCGCCTGGAATATGAAGATGGAAGTATTGAGGACTTACGTATCCCTGCGGAAATCTGGACTCGCAATGCTAAGAAAACTTCCAAAATGCTGGTGCGGGACAAGAGCAAGGTACTCAAGTCTGTAGTGCTCGATCCCCATTGGGAAACAGCGGATGTTAATGTGGAGAACAATTTCTACCCACGCCGAATTATCAAGTCACGCCTGGAACTATTTAAGGATGAGAAGCCGCGTAACTTGATGAAGGATTGGGACGTAGAGCTTGAAGAGGAAGATTAAGCCTTGGAAGAAGTGCAGCTCTGCGGCAGTGGGCCTGGAGAGCTGCACTTAGTGCTCTTTACTTAACGTATCCACCTGAAACATTCATTGTGTTGTGGTAGTAATTGATGAAAGTTTTATTTTCCTTCTTATTGATAGTAACGACCTCGATATTTACACTCCAGGCAAATGCACATCGCTATCATTTTGGTTTGACCGACCTCTCCGTAAACGAGCGCACTCAAACACTGGAGGTCTCCCATCGTTTTTTTGTTGCTGATATTGAAAAGGCCTTATCAATAAGTGCCAGTAAAGAGTTGAATGAAGCACAAAGACAGATGGAGAGCTATGTCAATTCAAGATTTCAGATTAGCCAAGAAAATGGTGAGGTGGTGAAGCTTAATTGGGTAGGTATGGAAGCCGACGTTCATGACATTTGGATATATCAGGAAGTGCCTATGGTAGATATTTCCAGTAAAAAATTGAACGTTAAACAATCAATGCTGATGGAGATAGAGCGGGACCAGGTGAACACATTGAATGTCAATAATGGCAGGGGAACTCAAAGCTACACCTTAAAGCCCGGTGAGAGTAAGGTAGGGTTCACTTTATGAGCTGGAAACTTGTCAGATAGTATCTAATTCTGTAGTTGATCGTTCAGGGTTGACCTGACAGAAGACCTTTTGAAAACCGGTAACTGTCAGATCAAATCTGAACTGATGCAGTCAAAAGCAGAATAGCTCAATAGGCTATACGTCACTCTTGAGAAAAGTTAAATTACTTGCCCCGTTACCGGCATATATATCATGGTTGTATGGGAATTGCCGTTATGATTACTATCTTTACCAAAAAAATGAGCCATATCTAGTAGCTCCCAACCGCCTATATTTCCATCAGTAAAAACACAGTCACTTTTATTGCCTGCTCCATGACCATTTGAGGTATGAATCATTACATGTCTCATAACTCCTAAATTTGATAGAAAACCAACGAAGCAGCCCTCCGGCAAGGTCATTAAATCGTGCAGAGTATTAACTGATCGGGTTCTGGGGGTGGCTCCAAAAATTCTATTGTAGTTATTGTTACCAGTAACATTATAGTTTTTGTTGTCCATGGTTACACTTGGGCAGTTTACACCCTTGGCGCTCCAGGCACAGTAGAGCGCAGCGTCCCAGCATTGCAAACTACTTAGTTTTGTATAAAGGGAAAGCTCTGGTCCTGTCAGAGTGCCGTTCATGAAAGCGGGTTTCGCATTTCCCATCGCCTCAGCTAACAGACGCGTTCTTCTACCTGGTGTTTGCCCCTCAGGGATTAAGGTCATTAGTGGCATTTTTGTTCCTTATTTTTATGCTTAGAAGTTGTTTTCTAAATGTTAATGCACCAAATGAATCGCATTGAAGCCATGATAAATGAATGGCGGACCTAACTGTTAGAAAAAAGTGCTATTTGTAATGCTGTGTTTTAGTCGGCTAATGGCAATCTCTAGATGCGACTCTTTATTTTATATTTTTTGATTAAATGGCCGTGCTTTGTGGGCGGCAAGTCGTAAAACCCTACTTGGTATCAGGGGTTTCATTTTCGTAATTTCCGTTTCAGATCTTTAGTTTGAGTAACTGTGATCTCTGGTATCAATTTCTGGATGTTATTAACGGCTTCATGTTGCTTGTAAAGGCAGTTGAGTTGAGGTCGCTATGGTTGTTTTAGCTTGGAGTAATAGCTAGATGTAAATCTTTCTTAAATTATCCGCATCGATGGGTAGGGTGTTTGGATTTCCTTATAAAACTATTAATCTGGAGTCACATAATGCCAGTCGAGGCTATTGTGTCCTTTGTTTTTGGTGGTTTTTGGTTGTCTCCGGGGTTATATTCCTTCACGTACTTGTTTAAACCAGCTGAGTACTTTCTGGTGGTGTTCTTGCCCGTATAAGAGAATAAAATTACGGGTGTGGTAATTCTTGTTGTCCTGCAGTGCATTGATGCGCTCATCAACAAATTCTGGTGTTAGTTCGATGCCGCACTCTACCGTAATGCAATGTAGCCAAGCGTTGAAATTCTCTGGTACTACTGGCTGGGTCATAATAACTCCTAATTATTTTCTTGGTGCCTACGGGCCCTAAGGGAAGTTCTTGTGAAAACGCAGGGATTTATCTAAGTTCTTATTGAGGGCAATTTATAAAATGGAAAAACCACCGGCAATGATTACTGCTGGTGGTTTGATTGATTGACTAAAGCCTTTCCCTGACTAAAACATGCCTCGCAATCCAACACTAAAGTTCCGCCCCGGCAGTGGAGCAAGTTCCTTTAGGAAGGATGAATGCACGTAAGCTAACTCGTCAGTTAGATTGTTAGCCTTCAGGTAAACGGTGAGGTCGTGTTGGCTTCCTTGAAAAGTGTATGCAAGCTCAGTATTCAAAAGTGTGTAAGCAGCGGTGCTGGTTTCCAGTTCTGATACTTTGTTTTGCTCAAACGCGTGCGTAATCTCAATTCCTGCATCCCATCCATTGGAGCTATAACTTAACATACTGCCCAATCGTGCAGGTGGAATGCGAGGCAGGTTACCTCCGTCATCTAACTTTCCACGAACAGTGTCTCCCCACAGTGTTAATGTGAGTGGCTTGGATATTTGCCAGGCAAATTCAGCTTCTAGCCCGTAGAGTGTCGAATCAGCTTGATCGAAGACATAAACGGGTAATTCGCCATGATCGTGACTCTCTTCTTCCTCATCGTGACCATGCTCTTCAATATCTTCGCTGGTGTAGCCCGTATTTCGCTCGTAGTAGAAATTATCAACCTGGTTGTAGAATAGATTCAGCACCCAGCCGATATTTCCGGAATGCCGGCGAAAACTGAGGTCAATGTTGTTGGAAACCTCTTCCTCAACATTGTTCTCGTAGTAAAAATAGGGCTCTTCTGTGTCATCCAGTCTAAATAGTGCGCCGACTTCGAAGGTGCTGGTGCCAATATGGGGACCATAAGAAAAAAGTTCAGCGGCACTGGGTGCTCGCTGGGCGTGGGTAAAAGAGATGCCGGCATTGTAATTAGCGGCAATGTCCCAGACCAAGCCGGCAGAAAAACTATAGGGTGTGAAAGCTAACTTATCGAGATTTCCCCCCTCCCAGTCATCATCGGTGGCTTCGATAGTGACTCTTTCGATTCGGGCTCCTAACTGCCATAGGAACTCTCCCGTGTGCTTTTCCTGTATTAGCCCAATCGCTGAGCTTTCCGTTGTGCTCGGCGGAGTGAACGCCTCTTCGCCTATTGCTTCAAAATCGGTGGTTTTGCTTTCCAGGGTTATTGCACCACGCCAGCCGGCCATATCTTGCAGCAGCAGGTTGACCCGTGCTTGCAGTGTTTGATTACTGAATGTCGTACCGATAGCGTTGTTTTCGATCTCAGAATGTTCGTAGTCTGTGTAGCCAATTCTGGCATCCAGGCCGCTCAACCATGGGTTATCCAGGGACAGTTCACTGACCAACTGCCATCGGTCCTGTTTCAAATCAGAAACTACTTCTATTTCTTCTTCATGTTCATCATGATGCTCTGATTCATCATCTTCGTGTTCATCAGAGTGACCGTGCCCAGGAATACCATTAACTCGCTCCAGGCGTCCATAGGCAAGGCCGATAGATCCATTATCTAAAAACCAGTTTCCACCAATGTTGAACCCGTTGCTTTCTGAATCGCTGTTCTCTAAGACCCCACTGGAATGTTCGTCATGATTATTTGAGGAGGGGATTTCATAGTCATCACCTTTGCGCCAGAAACTGTCCACGTGGTATGCCAGCTGGTCATTACCGCCGGTATGGGCCAGTGAGGCTTCGCGTTCATTTGCAACAGTATTGCTTCCCAGCGAATAAGCAGTCCTGTTTTCACTAGAGGTGGGTATTCTCTCGTCTACCACATTGACGACACCACCAATGGCTCCGGACCCATAAAACAGGGTGGCGGGGCCTCGCAGGATTTCTATCTGCTCTGCGGTAATTGTCTCTGTGGCGACGATATGGTCTGGGCCAACCCGGGAGGCATCAGCGCTATCGAGTCCATTTTGGGTAATCAGGACCCGGGGGCCGTTGAGCCCCCGGATGATTGGACTACTGGCTACTGGTCCAAAGTAGCTGGAATGAACTCCCACTTCATTTTTGAGGGTTTCTCCCAGAGTGGAGGCTTGTTTTCGACGTAGCTCTTCGCCAGCGACTACGGTTACAGGTTGTGCCGACTCAATAGTGGAGGCATGTAATGGTGTGGCTGTTACATCGATTTGTTCGATAACGGTGTGTTGCAGGGTAACCTTGAGAGGCTCATCCTGACCGGCTTGTAAAACTATTGTTTTGTGGCTGTGCCCTGGGGCATTGATGTGGATTTCGCGGAGTTGAGAAGTATTCACCTCAAGTAAAAATCGGCCCTGGGCATCTGTTTGGGTCTGTAGTCGACTTCCCGCGACTTCAATACTGGCGCCATAGATGGGCTCTCCAGAAGTATCTAATACCTGTCCGGAAATTCCATGGGCCAAGTTTGAAAGAGTCATCAGTGCGAAAAGGTTCGCGGTAAATTTCATGGGTTATTCCTAATAAGAGTTTTACGTCCCAGTAAGCGCTCCTCACTCGTCGGCGGACCCGAAATCGAAAGTGAGTAGCAGTCGCAGTTGGCCGGGCTCGACACTCGGCGAGCGGTGGATTAGACCTGCCCCTTCATTGCCCTCCCAGAGTTCGCCTTTGAGAAGGGCAACCGAGCCGCATGCCAGGTGATTGATGGAAGTTGGAGGGAATTCCTGGTTAGCCTTTAAGTCGAGCGTATTTGGGTCAATAGAGTCTGGTGCCAGCCACTCTGTACCCGTACCTAAATATGTCGTAATCAATCGGCAGGGCACCCGATCTACATGAAACTTGGGGCACATTGCACCGTTCAGGGTTGTTAAACGAATACCGACTCCACTTAGCTCAAATAGGTAACTGAACATATCTGCCAGTAGCTGGATATCAGCACACAAGTACGGGTAGGGAGCAAGCTCTGGCAATGCTTCACCGAGGCGCTCGATCTTGGAGGTGGGTAATAGAATCCTGCGGTTGGGGTGTACACAACTATTTAAGAGGGTGCGGCAATCACTGACTATGCTACTGGGCAGTTCCCGTTGCCAGATGGCCATATTGATATCAGCTTGGAAAATATCTGCTAAAACTTCTCCATTATCTGCAGATATGGCCCGACGGGTATTTGGCAGGTCTGCCTCTGACAGTCCTTCCTCTTTCGGAGCCAGTTCAGCACTTGGAGTTTGTGTGATAAATGTCTCATGGCTTCTTTCTGTAAAGTCGGTCAGGCTCAAGCTAATCTCCAATTAAGTAACTTCGGCTAATAAACACTATTTTCAGAGGCTGTAATTGCTTTGCTCTCTGCTGTGGCGGGTGCTGCAATACCTAAATTCCTCACTCGCACTACCCACCTCCCAATGCAGGCTATGATATAACATATCATATTGAGAATGGTCGGCCTAGGCAACCTCCAACATTGGGGTGAATCAAGCTTGAAGACCGAATTCATCGGGAGTTCTGACAGCTGGAGGGAACCTTGGTGAGGCGTATTGACCACTGCCTGGCGCAAGTAGATTATTCGGCGATGTTCTTTTTAGCAGCAAAACTGTTTATCGCAGATTTCTTTCTTGCTGTCGTCGTAATTCACATTTTGCTCAGATTTGATTGAATCAAAATGATACAGTGTATCAATTGTGTGTTTATGGTTTATCCCACTTGAGTGGAGGAGCCAGGGAAATAATGGCAATGATTGGCAGGATTTAGCTAGGGGTGCAGCTTCGTGCCGGCCTGCAGCTGGGGAGGGTGTGTTACTCTGTCAGCCTGCCGTGTTTATAAGTGAATTTTCGGTGTACCGGAAAAGACAGGGTTAGCGTTGGGAAGTACCCAAAATTAACCTGTTATTTTTTAAATATTGCTGAGTAAATATGAAAATAAATAATTCTATTGTTTACGGGGTTGCAACTGCTGCATTATTTGCTGGAGCGAGTTGCGCCAGCCTCGCCGCAGAGAAAGAGAGTGTTTCGACTGAAGGCATGTGGCAACCTCACCAGTTGCCTGAGTTGTCCAAAGAGCTTCGCACTCATGGCCTGGAGCTGGACCCAGCTAGCATGACCAAGCTTACCGAATTTCCAATGAACGCGGTGATCAGCCTGGGGGGATGTTCCGCTTCCTTTGTCTCTCCCACGGGATTGGTGATTACCAACCACCACTGCGCCTACGGTTCAATTTCATACAATTCAACTGAATCCAAGGATTTACTGGCTGAAGGTTTCCTGGCCGGAGATTTGTCTGAAGAGCTGCCTGCTGCACCGGGCTCCCGCGTCTACGTCACCGTTGCAATGAACGAAGTAACGGACAAGGTTAACGAACGCCTGACAGATGAGATGGATGGTGCTGCACGTTTTGCCGCTATCGAAGAAGCGGAGAAGGCGCTGGTTTCCGAGTGTGAAAAAGATCCGGGCCATCGCTGTGAGGTCTATAGCTACTACGGCGGTTTGAACTACTACCTGGTTAAGCAGCTAGAAATCCGCGATGTGCGCTTAGTTCATGCGCCAGCGTCTTCGATTGGCAAATTCGGCGGCGATATCGATAACTGGATGTGGCCTCGCCATACCGGCGATTACGCTTTCTACCGCGCCTATGTTGGCAAAGACGGTAAACCGGCTGATTATTCCAAAGATAATGTCCCTTACGAGCCCAAGCACTATTTGCCTGTAGCGGCAAAAGGGCCTAAAGAAGGTGATTTCGTGATGGTTGCCGGTTATCCGGGGCGTACAAACCGTTATCGCACTGCCCAGGAAGTGGAAAGCAACTTCAACTGGTATTACCCAAACATGCAGCGGGTACTGGGTGAATGGTCGGAAACGATTGGTGCGGCAACTGCCGACAATAAAGATGCAGAGTTAAAGTATGCAAGCCTCGTGGCAGGTTTGAATAATTACTCTAAAAACTTTACCGGTATGATGGAGGGTTACCAGCGCAGTGATCTATTGCAGCGTAAAGAAAAGCTGGAAAAAGATTTGCAAGCTTGGGTGGATTCAGACAAGGCCCGCGAGAAAAAATACCAGTCGACGATCGATGATCTTGAGGCGCTGGTTGTAGAAAAAGAATCAACCCGTGAACAGGACCTGGCCATCGATTATATGGATCGTTCAGCCATGCTGGGTGCCGCGAGCAAACTGTATCGATTGGCCAAAGAGAACGAAAAACCGGATGCTGAGCGCAAGCCGGGTTATCAGGAACGGGATCTAACCCGATTCAAAGAGGGCATGCGTCGTATAGAGCGCAGCTATCACCCATCAGTCGACAAACAGATCTGGCTTTACTTCCTGGACCGTTACCAGGCGCTCCCGAAGGAGCAGCGTATAGCCAGCTTTGATCGTTACTTGAATATCGGCAAAGGCAATACTGACCTAGAGGCAACTCTCGACAAAATGTATAAGGAAACAGAGCTTTCCAATGTCGAGGTACGTGAAGCGTGGATCGGTAAAAAGCCCGAAGACTTCAAAGAGAGCAAGGATCCGTTTATCCAGCTGGCAGTGGCCATGTACGATGATATGCTTGCCCGTGAAGAGCATGAGGAATCCATGAAAGGGCGCTTCGCTCAATTGCGCCCACAGTATATGGAGATGCTGATAGATTATTACCACTCCTTAGGTAAGCCGGTCTACCCGGATGCAAATAGCTCTCTTCGCGTGACTTATGGCCTGGTTAAAGGCTATGAGCCACCAGCTGGAACAATTAAAGAGGCAGCAGATGGTAATGACGGTAAACAAGGCTTTGTACCTTTTACAACATTGCGTGGTATTAAGGCAAAGTATACCGGCGAGGACCCCTTTGATGCTCCCAAGGCTTTGATGGAAGCGATCGATAAGAAGAACTATGGCCGCTACTATGAAAAGCAGCTGGATTCAGTACCGGTTAATTTCCTAAGTACCGTAGATATTACGGGCGGTAACTCAGGATCTCCGACAATGAATGGTCGCGGCGAGCTGGTGGGAGTCGTATTTGACGGAACATACGATAGCATCAATGCTGATTGGGACTTCACCGATAGCACCCGGGCGATTCATGTCGACATCGCTTACATTCTCTGGGTAATGGAGAATATCGACGGTGCCGGATACCTGGTTCGGGAGATGGGCCAATAGCCGGCAATCGATGAAGTAGTGTCCTCGGGTGAGCAGCGCTCGCCGGGGACATTATTCTGCGTAAGGTTGTATGTTATCCACTTCCATACTGTAAGCCGCAGTTCCGAACTCGCTTTCTATTTTCAATGTTCTCAGTTTCCCTTCTATAGAGAAAGGTTCGTACAGAGCGTCAACTTGAACTCCCTCAGAAAAACTGCCATGGATAACCTGATTTGGAGGTGGGGGCGGCAGGTGGATACAGGCTCCGAAGTAGGGAACAAAAAGGAAATTGGAAATTGTTAATTCGTCATTGAATTCAATTGGAACTATAAACCCAGCAATACGTATCTGTTGATTGTCGAACTCTGGTTTTATTCGGGTGGAAGTCAAAGCAGCTTGGTAACGGCTTTCATTTTCGCTCGTAGAGGCAATAGCTGATGTGTCAGGCATTGAGTCGGCAGTGGAGCCTTCAACAATATCATCTATGTATTCTGGTGGGTTGAGTAACGCATCCAGATCATCTTTTGGGATTAACTCTTCCCAGCTGACTTCACGATAATTGGTACTTACCTGTTTGACTTGAGTATCTTCAGCGACTGGCGCTGAAACTTGATTGGTTTCAACTGGGCTATCACAGCCAGCTACGAGTAGTACGATTGCCAGGGTGCAGGCTGATGAGAAGAGATATCTGTTCATGGCTGGGGTTTATTTATCGTATCAAATGATTTGATATATCATTATATATCTGTTTGCAAAAATCCATGCTGCAAATGAGGTGCAAGATGAATGCTTTCACTACGAAATTGAAACTAGCGGTTGAAGTGGAGCAGCTGCGCTTCGCCTATCGTACAGGTCCTTCGGTTTTAGAGGTCCCTTATTGGTCAGTGCCTGTCGGTGAGCAGGTATTTTTACGTGGCCGCTCCGGTAGTGGTAAATCAACACTGCTGAACCTCCTGGCCGGTATTCTGTCAACAAAAGTTGGAAGCCTTAAGGTTCTGGGTCAACCACTGGGTACACTGAGTGAGCGCAAGCGGGATCGCTTCAGGGCGAGACATATTGGCGTTGTATTTCAGCGCTTTAACCTAATTCCCTATTTGAGTGTGGAGGACAATATTCGTGTCGCTACCCACTTTTCTGGTTTCCGTGGCGATTTTCGCGGCAGGGTTAATGAGCTGCTAACGGGACTCTGTTTAGGAGAGGAAATTTTACCCAAGAAAGTGGCCAGCTTGAGTGTCGGACAGCAACAGAGGGTGGCAATCGTGCGGGCATTGATCAATGAACCGCAGTTATTGCTGGTTGATGAGCCTACATCTGCTTTGGACCCTGAAGCGAGAGATGCTTTTGTCCAGTTGTTGATGACTGCATGTCAGCAAAAGAAATGCACTCTGATCTTTGTCAGCCACGATAGCTCTTTGGAACGACACTTCCCTCTGGTTATGGATATGCGCGAAATAAATATTGCCTGGAAACTTAGGCCCGAGTGGGACACTGCACCGGAGGCTTTAGCCGATGTTTTTTAAACTTGCTTGGCAAAGCCTGATGCAGCGTAAGGGTAGTGTGTCACTGGCCGTATTGTCTGTAGCAATCAGTTTGATTCTAATGTTGGGGATCGAGCAGTTGCGAAGCCATACTAAAAACAGCTTTAGTCGAACTGTGTCAGGGGTAGACCTTATTGTTGGGGCGCCTACGGGACAATTGAATCTCTTGTTATACAGCGTATTCCATATTGGGAATGCCAGCAATCATATTTCATGGGATAGCTACCAGGAACTTACTCACTTACCCCAGGTACGTTGGGCGATACCCCTATCCCTGGGGGATTCGCACCAAGGTTACAGGGTGGTGGGAACCTCAACGGGATTTCTCGATCACTATCGGTATGGGAATAAGAGGCCATTGGAGCTATCAACCGGCCAGAATTTTATCGATACTTTTAGTGTCATATTGGGGGCGGAGGTCGCTCGGGAACTCAACTACCAACTTGATGACACTCTCACAATGGCGCACGGTTTGGTTGGAACGCGCTTCACAGAGCATGGTGAAAACCCCTTTATCGTTAGTGGCATACTCAAGCCTACTGGTACACCAGTAGATCGAGCACTCTATGTAAGCTTGGCGGGACTGGAAGCCGTTCATGGTGCTGATGCGGAGCACGATGATCTGGTGCCTAATAACATTACTGCCTTCTTACTCGGGCTTAATTCCCCTATAGCTACATTTCAGGTACAGAGAAAAATAAACGAATATTCGAAGGAGCCGCTGCTGGCAATATTGCCGGGCATTGCACTATCGGAGCTTTGGCAGATATCCGGTGGTATAGAAAAGGTATTATTTTTTGTCTCAGCTATGGTGGTTTTGGCTGCATTGCTTGGCTTATGTATCTTACTACTTTCCACGATGCGCGAGCGCAGACTGGAGATAGCACTACTGAGAACTGTAGGTTCTGGCCCTTTGTTTTTATTCCTATTGATCCAGACTGAGGCATTTTTGGTTTTACTTTTAGGTGCGACAATTGCTGTTTCTGGATTGATAATGGGAGGCTGGCTGGTTGAGCCAATTCTGACAGATAAATTTGGAATCTATTTGGACGGCGTTGTTATAGGCGAACATACGATTGTGCTTTTAGCTTTAGTACTGGTAAGCACATTAATTGTGGCTGCTATTCCCGCTATAAGTGCATGCCGCCAGTCTTTGGGGGATAGTGATCTTCTGCATTGACTAGAAGCTGAGGCCGAGCCAAATTCAGAGTAAGACTTTCTCTAGATTTTGATGTCAGAGGTAACCGAATATCTTTTATTTTATGGGCGATATTAGTTTTGTAATTTCTATATATATTTGCTTTGTTGCCTTTCCACACCATTCGTGATCCTATTTCCAGGCTGCGAGCTTTTCCTGTCACTGGGACTATTTTTATCCCGTGGCTTGTAGCAGCCTACAAACACTATCTAATAATTTTTCATGACAAGGAAATAGTTTTGAATAGGATAATACTAACAATCTTAATGTTGCTGGGTAGCCTCAATATATTTGCTTCAACCCCAGATATTGAGCAGGCCAGAGATTCCTTAGAGATTGTGAAAGAATTAACCCCCTGGCCTTGGGAAGAGCCGGTAACTCCAATTATTGAAGAGTATCTGGCAGCTGATTTTGATCAATATTCGGGAATGGCAAAATCCCACTATATGGTTGATGAGCTGCTGATGCACAAGTGGGGTCAGTCAATCACAGAATTTATTGTATTAGCCGAGCTTCTGTACACGTTTCAGCCAGAAGATTACCAGAATCAGTATAGGTCAGAATTTGATGCGGCTACTGCTGACCTGAATCTCTTCAGGTTGGCAATTAATGAGTTACTGCTTCCCCATGTACCCGGTTATAAACTGAAACAGCAAATTTTGACTAAACGCTTTGATGGCGAGGGTATGGTAATTGCTGTCTTTGATTTGTTTGATCCGACACGCTTACAAGAGCAGCGCGAACAGTATCCCAATATTGAAGCAGAAGTTGCATTTGGTGATCCCATTACTTTCCTTCATGGTAACACCGTAATTGATATCATTTTGGATATTGCTCCGAAGGCGACTATTGTACCCGTTAGTGCCGAGAGCAAAACTTATAATGATGCAATGGCCTATATGCGGTATCGAGATGACATTAGTGTGATCAATATGAGCCGTGCATTTCATATCACCAATGACCAACTCGACCCAGAGTTTGCAGAGCATCTTTCCGCTATTTTACAAAGTAAGATTTTTACCAAGTCACTGGGGAATACAGGTACAGATCTTGAGCATAACAACACCGATGTGAGAGAGCGCTTGGAGCTACCACCACTCGGCAGCTTCTTTACCTATGACCTGGATTTAATCAGGGCATTCCTTGCTCAGAACGAAGGGCAAGCCGGTGCTGAGAATTTGTTTTTTGCAATCAACCTCCAGCCATTCTCAAATGAGATCTCACTTACGGCGACGGTTCCGGGTTACAACCCCTTGGCTATTAGGCAGAGCTTTGCTATTGCCGGCGATGCAGTATATTCAGCTTCCAGTCAAAACTTTGAGTCTGGTAGCTCTTTTGCCGCGCCTCAACTAGCGGCTGTCAGTCTATTGCTCCTTGAAATGGCAGACTATTATGGCCTTAGCAGGGTAGAAGCTGCTCAAATAGTGAGCAAATCATTGAAAGATAATGCTCGCCGCAGTTGGTTAGGTGATCACAACACCGGGCTTGGGTTCGTTGACGCCCACCGGGCTATGAGCGCTATTCTGAGAGCGAATAGCAAATAAGCTTGATTTAGTCATCGAGTTGACTGAGAGTGCGCTGGCAGGTTGAATATTTACAGCCTGCCAGCTACCTGTATAGATGGTACTGTGGGTAAAGGACGTGAATAGGAATAGGAGTGAATATTGAACATACTTTCTGCTCATATGGGGTCCTCATTCAATGAATTATCTCCACTGTTGCAATTTGCACACACTGGGGTGAAGAGGTATGAGGGTTCTGTTGTAGTCAAACGAGGTGGAGTTATTGCGAATACTATTTGTTCAATATTTAGATTCCCGAAGGCGAGTTCAAGTTCGCAGTTAGTTGTAGATTGTGGACACTTTTCCGATCGGATGGATTGGGTGAGAGATTTCGATGGGTTCAAGATGAGTTCATCATTTTATTCAGAAAAAAACTACCTGGTAGAAAAGCTCGGCCCTCTAGAAATGCAGTTTACCGCTCATAGTGTCAACGGAGCCCTCGAATATCAGTTTTCGAAAACAAAGTTGTTTGGTATACCTCTGCCAAAATTTCTTTGGCCTAAAGTCACGGCTTATGAAACAGCAAGTGAAGGGCAATATCAATTCAGTGTCAGCGTACACATGTTTCTAGTAGGGTTCATCTTGTCATATGCTGGCGAGCTGAAAGTTAAGGAGCCTGCTTGATTTAAAGCGTAATTAGGGAAGAGCGACCTCTGTAACAAGCTCTACCCTAACTATCACACTTTATGTACTCACCTGTTCTTAGATGCTTCTGCTAAGCCCTTTAGGAGTTTCTCACTATCTGCATGAGCGCCAAAGACGCCCCCCTGCATAGTAATCATCTTGAGAGCCGACTCATGGTTGCCGATGTCGGTAGCCCCAGTGCAGTCTGATAGAAGCAGGCACTCGAATCCTCGATCATTTGCTTCCCTCATGGTGGTGTGTACGCATACGTCGGTTGTAACGCCCACGAGAATCAAGTTATCGATCCCTTTAAGCTTGAGTATGAGCCCGAAGTCTGTAGAAAAGAAGGTACCTTTGCCAGGCTTATCAATAATGACCTCACCAGCTTTGGGCGCTAGTTCAGGGATCACGTCCCAACCAGGTTCCCCTCTGACTAAAATACGTCCACATGGTCCCGGGTCGCCGATACCTGCAGCAATTTGTCGTGAGCGCCAGCGTTTGTTTGGAGGGAGGTCAGAAAGATCGGGGCGATGTCCCTCCCGGGTGTACATAATGTGGTAGTTTTCTGCCCGCATCGCATTCAATACTTGCTGGATGGGTTCGATGGGCTTGCGCATTGCCTCCAGGTCATATCCCATCTTGTCGACATAGCCGCCGGGGCTGCAAAAGTCCACCTGCATATCAATAACCACGAGAGCGGTGTTTTCTGGCCTGAGATCCCCATTATATGGCCACTTGTATGGGTTGGCCTCGACAGGGCCATTTTTGTCCGATGAATCTGAAGTGCTCATTGTCAAGGCCTCTAATTATTGATAGAGAAAGTGATTGCTAATGGATAATAGCGTTGATTGAGAGCTTGATTGAATGGCAAGGCTTTATCGGGCGCACAATTCTTGCTTAGGTGAGGCATAGCTGGATTTGCATAAGTAATAAGTGTTCATCTGGTAGTGGGTTTAGGCGTATCTCTCCTATATCTTTTATTCATGAAAGGCCAAAAATACTGTGACATGTATTTTTGTGTATACGATTCTCTTCAAGTATTTGATCAAATTTAAAAGGCGGTTTTTATTCGTATATCTAGCATATGAAATTGCGAATGCGATTTTATTGTGCGCTAAATATCTACAAACAAGATCGCGGTTGGATAGTTGAAGCTTACCTCTATATTTCGCTTCAAAGAGTTCGTTCCACTGATATGTGGAAGTGAAACGTTACACTTTTTTTATTGAAAAATTATCTATATTATCCTGCGATTCATTTTGAGTGAATTTTAGTGGAGCTTATTTGGTACTCCCTTCTGGTTTAGGAATGTAGGGATTAAAGAATGTCCGCTTATGTATTCATCTTTGAAGTTAAGAACCGTTTTTTGGCTGTAAGTAGTTAAAGGAAAGTTTGTGGAAAATCTTAAGAAGGGAATTTTCGCTGGTGTTGCATTACTGATTATCCCTATCACCATGGGGACCGTTTTCACAGTTGATGAGGGTCACGTAGGAATCGTAAAGCGATTTGGCAAGGCAGTCTCACAGGTTGATCCCGGAATTCATACGAAGGTCCCACTTATGGATAATGTGGTCGAAATCGAAGTGAGAACCCGGAAAAATGTTGAGACGATGAATGCCGCCACCGCAGAACAAATGCCATTAAAAGCAGTGACTGCGGTGAACTGGACGGTAACTCGCAGTGCGGCCATAGATTTGTATAAGCAATATGGCGGTTTGGAACAATTTGAACAGCGGATTCTTGACCCCAGGCTGAGAAGCGCCAGTAAAGCTGGTTTGGCTGAATTCAAGGCAGAGCAGATTATCCAGAACCGGAATGCAGCAATTCGACGGATTGAGGAACTCTTGGAGGAGGAAACCAAGGGGTTGCCTATGGAATTAGGAGATGTACAGATTGAGAGCATCAGCTTGCCTCCCAAGTACATCCAATCTATTGAAACCAAGCAGACAGAGTTGAACCTGGCGGCTGCCGAAAAGCACAAATTGGAACGTCAAAAGCTGGAAGCGCAACGTGAAGTGAATACTGCTAATGCGCGCCGTGATGCCACCAAAGCTAAAGCAGATGGTGAAGCCCATAAGATTCGTGTAGAGGCCGAGGCGGAAGCTTTTGCGATTCTGGAGAAAGGGGAAGCGGAAGCCGCAGCGATTAAAGCAAAAGCTGATGCGATTGCCAGAAACCATACCTTGGTTGAATATATCCGCGCGCAGCAATGGAATGGTCAAATGCCTTCAACTATTATGGGTGGCGATCAGCCAATTCTATGGGATATGGGGAATAACTCAGACCGCAGAAATTAAGATAGCCCAAAGCTAGAGCTTTGCTTGCTTTTTACACAAAAGGTTTGGTGCTTATCAATAGGAAGCACCAAGCCAAGTTTGTTCAGTTGGCAGTATTTCCTAAATTCTAAATGATGGTACAGTCATTACTTAATGAGGACTGTTTGTTAGTCTTGTAGTTACTTGACTTGCCAAGTAACTCCTCCCAATATCCGAAAGGTACTTTTCGGTGTGCTTATTACCCGGTATATCCTGATTAATTTTATTGATGTTCCTTGGGTATCACGCACTCTAAATCAAGGAGATTCCGGTTGAAACACTTTATATGGTTTATCACTGCTGCAATATTGGTTTTTGGTGTAAGCAACTCTGTGATTGCAGAAGATGGGGGCTCATGTAGCAAGTTATGTACTTTTGTGCTCAAGAATAGTCGGACCTCAGAATATACGATAATTAATAGGGAGAGGGCAGCCAAGCAGTTCACACCATTCTCTACTTTTAAGGTTCCCAATACCCTTATTGCACTTGACTTGGGTTTAGTTGAGAACCTGTTACAAGAGCTAACCTATAATCATGACAAATACCCGGCTAAAGCGTGGTGGCCTACAATCTGGTCAGAAAGGCCTTTGACAATTCGCGAAGCATTTCAAAATTCAGCGGTTCCGATCTATCAGCAATTAGCAACGGAGATTGGCGCTAAGAGAATGAATCAGTATTTGGCAGGCTTTAATTATGGTAATCAGGATGCTTCGTCTGGTATTGATACCTTTTGGCTCAATGAGAGTATCAAAATATCAGCGTTGGAGCAGATAGACTTCCTGGAGCGTTTATTTACTGGTCAATTACCTGTATCGCAGTCAGCTATAGATAAATTTAAAGAAGTGATGCTGGTAGAGGAGACTGATACCTATAAGTTATATGCAAAAACAGGAGGAGGGCCATTAGCTAAGAATAAGGCTTTAGGTTGGTATATTGGAATTGTAGAGTCCAATAACAATATTCATTATTTTGCGATTAACATAGATGGCAGAAGTTTTCGGGAGGTACAAAAGAAAAGAATTGAAATTGCCAGAAAAAAACTATCTGAGTTGGGGGTTATTTAGGCTCTTTATAGCGAAGCTGTGGTACGTCTGTTTTTGCAATGGTTAGGGCTTTTTGATTGATTGTTGTGAGTCAATCGGCATAATGACGATCAAATTCACTTTCATATGGGGCTTCCTATGGGAACTCAAGCTGTAAAAGTTATATTTGCTTTATTCATCAGCACCTTTTGCTCATTATGCCTGGCTGCCGATAAAGTAGCCAATCTGGATAAGCTTATGCTTGTATCGGGTTTCACCAAGCAGGTTGAGGGGTTTCCTGAGCTAGTAAAATCTGGATTTACGGAAGGCGTGCAGCAGGGTGCACCAATTCCTCAGGATAAACTGCAGAAGATTCTTGAAAGTGCAGATAATACAATTTTACCGTCCATCATTATGGATGAAGTGCGCTCGTCACTGAGTACTTCTCTGACCGATAAAGATGTTGAGGTCTTATTGGCTTGGTATGAGTCAGATATCGGTAAGAAAATTACCAAGGCTGAAGAGGAAGGAAGCTCTGAAGAGGCATTCCAGAATTTGATGGCTAATGCACAGCAGTTGATGGCTGACACAAAGCGCGTTGAAATGGCAACTCGTATTGATCAGCTTGTTGGTGCTACCGATATGGCGATGGAGATGCAGATCTCTACGGGTATTGCTGTCTATTCCGCAGTTATGGCAGTGATGGCTCCCGGCCAAGAGATCAATCTAGATGCTTATAAGGCACAAATGGAGGCAATGAAGCCCCAGATGCGTCAAAATGTTGAGCAATTTGTTACCCTATCTTTCGTGCAAACTTATCAAGGCTTCGACGATGCAAGCTTAGCGAAATATGAGGAGTTCTTGAGCCAACCAGAAGCTAAAAAATTCAATTCCTCTTCAATGGCAGGGCTTAATAAAGCTTTAACACAAGTAATCGGCCGTTGGTCCGGTGATATGGCTTCTATACTTAAAAACGAAGCGAACTGATTATGGGATAGGGAGCTCCTGAATATCTTTATACTTCTTAATTAGAGTATTTAGGGGGTTCTCGGCCTACCGCCTGCATCCATACTAGCTGTAAAGGAAGCAGGCGGTATGACCATCACACTTTTACCTTTCCGTTCTATACCCTAAAGTGAGTCTCATAGGCTTGTCAGTTATTTAATAAAATAGCTTGTCAATTCAAATCATTATATTCTCTTGCACTTCTACAGTCCGATTAGCTGGAATGCGGTAATAGTCGATAGCACTACTTGAATTCCTTACCATGGCGGCAAAGATCCGCTCTCGCCAATTTGCCATTTTGCTATAGCCGCCTTTAACAGGAAATATGTTATATCGGCAGGTAAAGAAAGAAGACTTACTTGGATCTATATCCAAAAGGTGCATTTTGTTGAGTTTATTTATGGCCCCTTCGACATCTGGGCGTTCCATATATCCATAACGTAATATTAGCCTGAAACATCCCTCTCTGATCTTGCTAATGATTGCTCGGTTCTTTGGGAGTACTTTTGGTGTGTTGGCCGACGTAACGGTTAGGAAAAGATTCTTTTCATGAAGGACACTATTGTGCTTCAAATTGTATATCAGGGCATGAGGTACAAAGAGTTGATTGGTTCCCACAAATATTGCAGTTCCAGGTACTCGTAATGGGGGATTATCAAAAAGTGAGTTTAAATAGGGCTCTAATTTAAAATTTTTCCCCTGTAAGTAACAATTTATCGCTTTTTTTCCATCTCTCCAAGTAATCATCAGCATCGCAATAAAGGCGGCTAAACTTATAGAGAACCACCCCCCGTGGCCTATCTTTGCCAGGTTTGAAGTAACAAAGGCAAAATCAATAAAAGCAAAGAATGAGCCGACAGCCAGGCAAATTATCAGATTGTATTTGAGGTAGTGACGATACACGATTGCTGCAATGCAGGAGGTAATCAACATTGCGCCACTCACTGATACACCATAAGCACTAGCCAGGTGGACTGAGCTTCCAAAGAGAATTGCCACCAGTATTACCGCTGTCATTAATAGGTAATTGACACCGGGCATATAGACTTGTCCCGCGAGTGCTGATGACGTGTGCCGGATGGCAAAACGGGGCATCAAGCCAAGTTGGATTCCTTGTTTTGTCAGGGAGAAGGTCCCCGAGATACAGGCCTGGGAAGCGATGCAGGTTGCTACAGTTGCAAGAATAATCATTGGGTAGAGCGACCAGTCCGGGTACATCCGGTAAAAGGGGTTGTCTACCGCAGAGGTGTCACTAATAAGTAGAGCGCCCTGTCCCATATAGTTCAACACCAGGGCGGGGAACACCAAACCTATCCAGGCAATTCTTATAGGCATACGTCCAAAATGCCCCATGTCGGTATATAGAGCCTCTCCTCCGGTAAACACCAGTAATACTGCACCTAATATCCAGAATGAAGCCATGCCATGGTTAGTGAGGAAGCTCAAAGCATGCAGCGGATTGACGGAATGGAGGATTACAGGGTTTTGGAGCACCCAGTAAAGGCCCGCGAGCAGCAAAACTAAGAACCAGATGGCGGTGATCGGGCCGAACAGTTTCCCCACGGTTTCGGTGCCGAAGCGTTGCACAAAAAACAATCCAAAGAGTATGCCGATAGAAATTGGCAGGATAAACGGTTTTAGAGTCTTGTTGACTATCTCCAGTCCTTCGACTGCGGAGAGAACGGAGATGGCTGGTGTGATAACGGCATCACCAAAAAATAGTGCCGCCCCACAGATCCCTCCGCCGATAATAAGCTTTCTTAATAATTCTCGCCCTTTTGTCGCTTCCAGGGCCAGTGTCATCAGCGCCATGATCCCACCTTCCCCTCGGTTGTCCAGGCGCATTACCAATATGACGTACTTAATAGTGACAATGAGGGTAAGTGCCCAGAAGACAGCAGAGACCCCACCAATAATGGTCTCGGTGTTATGGGGAATTCCAAACCGGGGGTGGAAAATCAGTTTAAAGGCGTAGAGTGGGCTAGTGCCGATATCACCAAATACAACCCCGAGAGCGGCAAGTGATAGAACCCAGTGTTTTCTTGCGCCTTCTGAGCGAGATTCCATTTGCAACTCTTATCATCCGGTGTCATACAAAGGCAGTGATTTAAGACTTATCAGGGAGTTTGCTGTCATCACTTGGATGGTGGATATCAGCGCGCAAGAAATTAATTTTCCCTGAGACTGATCTTAGCAATACATTGCTAAGGCACCATGTGAGCTACTGTGCAGGGTGCAAACTTACAAGCCGATAAAGTGAGATGTAAGAGAGGTATCCGCGTAATTGAGCAATCGTGACAGGCAGTTATAAAAACAGCTCTTTTGGCGGGGATCTTATTGTTAGTAAGGCGGGACTACAGGAGCCTCCCCAATGAAAGCATCGGACCTTTTTATTCGTGCCCTGGAGAAAGAGGGCGTTGAGTATATCTTCGCGATTCCTGGTGAGGAAAACCTGGATATGCTGGAGTCTTTGCGGGGCTCAAAGATAAAACTAATTGTCACGCGCCATGAACAGGGTGCCGGTTTTATGGCTGCCACCTATGGTCGGCTTACGGGCAAGCCAGGTGTCTGTATGTCTACTTTAGGTCCGGGGGCCACGAATCTGGTGACTGCCGCAGCTTATGCCCAGCTCGGTGGAATGCCGATGGTGATGGTCACCGGTCAAAAACCTATCAAAAGTTCCAAGCAAGGGCAGTTTCAGATTATTGATATTGTTGACATGATGCGCCCCCTGACCAAATTCACCAAGACAATCGTGGGGGGCGACTATGTGCCAGCTCATGTCCGTGAAGCCTTTCGGCAATCTGAAGAGGAGCGGCCGGGGGCAACCCACTTGGAATTTCCTGAAGATATTGCCCGTGAACACTCCACCATGCCGGTCTTGGAGCCCAGCTATAACCGCAGGCCAATTGCCGAAGAGAAGGCAGTGCGCAAAGCTGCAGAAGCGATTGAGGCATCCCGTAAACCTCTGCTGTTGGTGGGAGCAGGCGCAAACCGTAAATTAACCGCCAAAATGTTGCGCAAGTTTGTCGACAAGCTGGGTATTCCGGTGGTGACAACTCAGATGGGTAAGGGAGTAATTGATGAATCGGGACCGCACTTTATTGGCAATACCGCGCTATCCGACGGGGATTTTGTTCACCGGGCCATTGAGCAGGCCGACCTGATTATCAATGTGGGCCACGATGTTGTAGAAAAACCGCCTTTCTTTATGCGTCCCGGTGGCCCGGAAGTTGTACATATCAACTTCAATTCAGCGCAGGTGGATCCAGTCTACTTCCCGCAGATAGAGGTGGTTGGCGATATTGCCAACAGCTTGTGGCAGCTGGACCAGCACTTGGAACCCCAGGATCACTGGAGCTTTACCGATGCGCACCGTATCCGTGCCGCGCTTCAAAAGCACATCCAGGAGGGCTCAAATACCACCACTTTCCCAATTCGTCCGCAACGACTGGTAAAGGATCTCCGCGAAGTAATGCCGGAGAAGGGCATTATTGCGCTTGATAATGGCATGTTCAAAATCTGGTTCGCGCGGAATTATCCTGCTTTAGCCCCGAATACCGTGCTGCTCGACAACGCACTGGCAACGATGGGGGCGGGCTTGCCTTCGGCAATGGCTGCCAAGTTGGTGTGTCCAGACCGCCGTGTGGTCGCAATTTGTGGGGATGGGGGCTTTATGATGAACTCCCAGGAGATTGAAACGGCGGTTCGCTTAAAGCTTGACCTTATCGTACTTATTTTGCGCGATGATGCCTACGGAATGATCAAGTGGAAGCAGGCCATGATGGAGTTTGATAACTTTGGTCTGGATTTTGGTAACCCTGATTTTGTCGACTATGCAAAATCCTATGGTGCTCATGGCCACAGAATAACGGCCACGGATGAGTTTAAGCCGATGATAGAAAAATGTTGCAGGGCGGGTGGAGTCCATCTCGTGGATGTGCCCGTGGATTACAGCCACAACGACCGTATCCTGAATCATGAAATTCGCGAGTTGTCGAGTAAGTTGTAGGGGTAGCCGGCTCGGGTAAGGTAGTTGTAACAGGGAGGCGTTCGACTTTCTTTTAAACAAGCTCCTCGGGCCCAAGTACTTTAAAGTAGGGGCCAATATCCAGCCTTATGGAGGACATGGCAATCTTGATCATTTCTCTGCGATCTTCGAGTATGTCCTCCTTAGCTATTCCATGTAGAACCATATAATCTTCATATTTCCCGGTAATAAAGTCCTCTTTCCGTATACCTTCGTAAGCTCTACATAAAACTCCATGAAGGTTCTCTATGAATTGGCGGCGGCTCTGCATTGTTTGTCGGGGCCCATGCTCGACTTCGAGTTCATGAGCATGTTCATAGTTGATATTCACCAAGCAAAAATTTGTTTTGTTCTCTTTCCAGGCTCTTGCCGCCTGGTTGAGTTCTACGATCAGGGTGAAGGGTAGGTCAGCGAACATAGGGTTATGGTCAGTAAAATCGAGAAATGCATAGCCAGCTCTTAGGTAGCTACTGGCGCGTTCCGTAATGTCGTAGCTGTGAATGTCCCCGGTGCGTATGGATTCGCTGTCGGTATCTTTCTGGCAGTTGAGGCACAAAAAACCTATCTCCACTTCTGAGCTGGCATGGCCGCAAGCATTGCAAATAAGTAGTGTGCCGGGTTTGTCGTAGTCACTGCCGAAGTGTAAAAGCTCCTTTCGACATTTGGGGCAAATTAGGTCTTCACCTTCCCTGAAGTCAGCTTCGCGTCCCAGGTAGGCGCAGCTGAAATGGTGCAGATAGAAGTCTTCGGTAAGGTTAGAGGATCTGCATACCGCGCACTCTTCACGGACATTAAACTGGGAACCTCCACAGCCGTTACAGATATGGCGTCGATCGAAAAACTTGCCCTGTAGAAATCCTGATTCGATCAGTTTTTCACATTCCGTCACAACCGTCGGGCTATCGAGGATAATATTAAAATCAACAGTAGCTTTGGAGTTGGGGCTATAGTGCGGCGAGAGACTTACGCCAGATACAAATAATCGCGCTAGTATTTTGTCGCTATCTTTCTGAGTGGTGTGGAAATCCAGGTGGACTTGCGCGCGCCGATAGTGAAAGTCGTCAATAACCTGGCTCACAACGGGCATATCCTGCGCACTAAGCTTTGAGCAATCCAGATCTGCCTTCTCGCCGACTGTTCCAGTGAGATCAATAACCGGGAGTAGATACAAGCCACCACGCATATGCCATATATGCGTCAGGTCATCTACTGATGCTGGCTCCTCAATTAAAATAGCGTCTTTGGATTCACCGGTATGCGATGTCACCTTAGAGTCGCCGGGCCAGCGAAAAAAGCTATATTCGTCACTTAAAAAGGAGATGCTGATTCCTCCACACCTATATAACAGCTGGCGTTTGAAAGATTAACTGAGTGTTTTAGCTTATTTCATGCCAGTTATGCGTAACTGTGTAGCCTGTAGTGTATATGGCGTCCCTTTAACTGAATAGATTGTTGAGTATTTAAGAAAAGATAGGTGAAAAATTGGCAATAGGCAGGGATAGGTGCCCTACGTCCCTGGCGGGAATTAGGAATAATTGTATGACATAGAAGGTAGTCGTCATCTGGGGAAGTTAATTAATAAATTTATCAATAATGACATCAATCCAGTCAATCTTTAGGGTTATGGTAACTTTCTCGTTCACCGGAAATTTTGATGGGTCAAGTAAGACTATTTTCGCTAACTGATTACGCGATGTGGGCTTGAATGTATTTTGGAACTCCTGGGGTAGTGCGGCTGAGAGGGGGATCATTTCAACAAGTACCCCTTTGTCTTTAAAGCGTCCACCAGTAACCAATACCTCCATTCCAGGCTTGATCACGAATTGATATTGATTGGGTAGATAGGCTAGGACATAGGCTTCCCCGGTGTAGATAGACATAAGGGGCTCCCCAGCATCATAGACATTGCCGACATGGGGGACTGAAGCCCCAACTAGACCAGAAGTGGGGCTTTGAATAATACCGTTATTGTAATGCTCCTCCAGTTTTCTTAGCGCTTGTTCGGAGCGATAAATTGCCTCATCAACAGATCTACGTTTTCCTTCCAGGGTGGCGCTTTCAACTTGTAATTTTACCAGGGTCTCACTGGCCTCGAAGTTATCTTTCAATACATCTTGGTAACCGACTTCGCTGACTACTCCTCTATTTGCAAGTTTATTGATTCTATCTACGATTCGGCCAATTTGTACTTTACGCTCCTTGGCGGGAGTAAGTAGTTTTTTTGCAGTCTCTGCCAATAAAGTGAATTCAGCAGAAATCTGTATTAGGTTAGCTTGGCGGGTGGAGAGATCGGCTATTCGCTCCAGTAGCTCCATTGATTCAATCCTTAAGAGTAGCTCGCCCTCTCGAACAGCTTGCCCTTCATCTACGGCAACCTCTACCACTTTTACCAAGTAGCCCATTTCAATAACGCTTTGATCGCGTAGTACCAACCCATCGCTTCGCAGTAAAAACCAGTCGCCCCATATATATCGGATAACACCAATGCCAAATAAGATTAACAAAGCCAGATATATTCGTCGGCTGGCAGATCCCCGGGTTTTTCGCTGCTCGCTTTCGAAGCTATCTGGGCGTAGTCGTTTTCGCAGAGCCTTCATTCAAGCTACTCACGAACACGGTGTACTTTTAAAGGGGCGAAAGAATCTTTATAGGATGTTCTAAAAATCCACTCCTGCACATATGCGTAGAGTCGAACAACTCTCATGAAGTTTACATAAAAGATGCTGTAAGCTGGAATATAAGGCCAAAGGGGAAGTGATTTAACTTTTGGCGTCGCATAAGAGGCTAAAGCAAAGGTAATTGTATCGAGCGCAATTAATACAACCTGAGCCCCAGCCAAAATAAACCAGGCATTTTCGCCATAACGCACGAATAGCCAGATTAAATAGACTGGTAAAGCTATTGCGGCAATAACATTGAAAACCAGGAATTCATATTGATGAAAAAACTCTTTTAGCTGCATTCCTTGGCGGAACGGATTAATAAAATGCAGGTACTTGCGATAGCGAAGACGAATAGCATCCCGCTCCCACCTAAAGCGCTGGCGCATTAGAACGGTGATGCTGGTGGGAACATCGGTATAACAAATCGCCTCAGGTGCAAATTCCACTTTCCAACCGTAATCCCGCAAACGAAAGGTGATATCTAAGTCTTCTCCTCCGCCGGCATCAAAGCCGCCAATTTGATTCATTGCGGATACCCTAAAAGCACTGAAGGCACCGGAGGCACAACACATTTGGTCGAGCATTGCCAGTGAGTGTCGCCCCAAGCAAATACTGATTACATATTCAATGGCCTGGAATGAGCTGAGTATATTTTCTGTGGAGTTTCGGACAATTACATTACCTGAAACCACGCCAACCCTGGGATCTGCAAAGCCTTGCATCACGTATTTCATAGCGTGGCGATCGAAGGTGCAATCGCAATCAATTGAGGCGATAAAGTCGCCAGTTGAAAATCTCTGTCCTAAGTTGAGGGCTGAGGCCTTGCCTCCACGCAGTTCTGTTGCATGAGCGCCATCCAAGCGACCTTTATTTTGCAGGTAGTGAATATCGTCTCGGGTTTTATCTGTGGAGCCATCGCTGATTGCGATGACTTCATAGGGGATATAGCTCTGCTCCTGTAAGCGCTCGCCACACTTTTCAATAGAGTTTTCCTCATTGTGACCGGCGATGACTGCAGTGAGTCTGCCCAAGGATTCAATGTCCTCCTCGTACTCTGGTTTTGTGGCAAAAAAGAATACCGAGGTAAAAAACGACATTAAATATCTAGGGAATTCCAATACCACTACGATCCAAAACATCGTAAAGAGGGTGGCGTAGCTCTGAGTGGCAAAGAAAGTAATTCCATCATCGATCATTTCCCACATTTAGGTCTGCTCCTGAATAGGCGAATACAGGCCCCGGCTATTGCTGTTACTTATCTGTGATGTGGTAGTGATCTTATTTGGAGAACAGCGAGTGTCTTGCGGCACTTCGCTTGGGTGGACTAGGGGGCGAGCATGGAAGGCTGGTCTTACGCTTGGCTTCCAATCACTGGTAAGGGCTATCAGCTCACTACTTGTAAAGGCTAAGCCCAATTTTGATACCCCCTGACTTTGGCCCTTTATGCTATAGAGCCTGTAAAAGAGACCTTGGCTCAACCAGAGGGGCAGCCATAAGTCTCCCTAGAAGGAAATGCTATCTCTGAGACTGTCAGTATAGTCCACGGTGGTTTGAGGTGTCGGGCAATGCTGAACCCCAGAGCCAGCAGGGGCTCTGGGTTGATTTATTCGCTGCTATTAGGAAGGGGGAATTCGGAGGCGGCGGTTCAGCCTTTATCGAACCTCAAGGTCCAGGTTGTATTGAGCAACCACACGACCTATATAGCCCAGTTTTAGAAACGTCGCACTAATCACCATAAAGATATGTCCTGCGACTTGCGCGGGAATGGAAAACAGGTGTGATAGGGGGTAGCAAATAACAATTGTCAGAATCAGCAGGGGAACTGACAGAAGCAGCGTAAAGTTACCGGCTTTTAGCAGAAGCTTGAAACGCTCACGCAGTAAGGGGTTTTCCGTATTCAGCATATCGGCCTCAGGTTCAAACGGCGTCAATCTATCTTTAGCAACTGCTATGCCAAATATAAATACCAATAAAAACAAGGAGTTACGGATTATTCCTGGTATTTATGTGTCAAATTGACCTTTATCGTTGCTGTGTCATAATGACTCTAAAAGGTCTTTTGGACTGATTTGGCTATGGTAGATACCAACGCAACCTTACTGCTCGAAGTGGCTCTGGACCTGGCTAACAGCCTTAACAACAGCGATCGCTTTGAGCGCCTGCTGTCTACTATCCGCAAAGCGATCAAATGCGATGCCGTTGCCTTGCTTGGGCTCAACGGCGATACACTCACCCCTCTCGCAGTCCAAGGGCTTGCCCGACGGACCCTGGGGCGGCGATTCCTGATTGATGAGCATCCACGGCTTGCGCAGATCTGTGCTTCGGAACACCCAGTCCGCTTCCCATCTGACTGTCAGCTACCAGATCCCTTTGATGGTTTGCTGTTGGATAGGGAGGGGGATCTTCCCGTGCACTCCTGTATGGGTTTGCCTCTCTATTCAGATAACCACCTGATTGGTCTGGTAACAGTGGATAGCATGTCTGCGGATGCCTATGCCCGAATCAGTGATCGAACCCTTGAGCTGATAGCCGCGCTGTCTGCGGCCACTTTACGCACAGCTTTAGAGCTAAAAGCTCTGTCGCACTCCGCCGAGCATGCCGAGCAATTGGTGAAAGACCTAACCCAGCAGGCACTGGAGCGGGATGGAGGTGAATTAATTGGTGAGAGCGCGGAAATGCAGTCCCTGCGCAGTGAGATAGAGCTGGTGGCTGGGTCGGATTACAACGTGCTGATTCTCGGTGAAACAGGGGTGGGGAAAGAGCTGGTGGCCCGTACCGTCCACAGGTTGTCGACTCGCAAGGAGAAGCCCTTAGTCTATTTGAACTGCGCTTCCCTGACTGAAACCCTGGCGGAAGCTGAACTTTTTGGCCACTCAAAAGGGGCCTTCACCGGCGCAGATCGCGAGAGGCCCGGTAAATTTTTACTGGCGAACGGTGGCACTATTTTCCTGGATGAGGTTGGCGAGTTACCGCTTGTGGTGCAGAGCAAACTGTTGCGTGTATTGCAAAGTGGTGAGATTCAGCCGGTAGGCAAAGATACGGTGCAGCATGTAGATGTTCGTATTGTAGCGGCGACTAATAGGGATTTACGCAAGGGGATTGAAAACGGTACTTTCCGAGCTGATCTCTACCACCGCCTCTCTGTATATCCCCTTGAAGTCCCGCCTCTATGCCGGAGGGGTAATGATGTCCTGCTGTTGGCAGACTACTTCTTGGAGCGCTCCCGCAGGAAGCTGGGTTTTCGTCAGTTGCGTCTCAGTACAGAGGCCACCAATAAGCTACATCGATACGCTTGGCCGGGTAATGTTCGCGAGCTGGAACATATTATCAGCCGCGCAGCCCTTAGGGCCCGCAAAGGTAGCTCTCCAGAAGCTATTGTTGCCATTACTGCAGCACAAATTGAAATTCCCGATGACCTGGTTATTCAGAAGCCTCCGCAGAAACCGGTAGAGTCGCTGTCTGAGGCTATTGATTTAAGGGTGGAAACGGAAAGCTATCAGCGCGAACTTATTGGGCGTGCCCTGGCTGAGACCGATGGGAACTGGAGTAAAGCGGCCAAATTACTATCCGTAGACCGAGGGAACTTGGTGCGTCTAGCTAAAAGGTTGGGTGTTTACATCAAGAAAGAGGTTGTTCGAGGTAAGTAATCTATATGAAGCAAGGAGTTGCAATGTTGATTAGCGATAAAGGATTACGGCTTTCACTGGTTGTAGGGGTAATTTCCCTGACTATCGGCTTACTGGCATTTGCGTATAACTGGAAAATAATTGGTGGGGGTTGGCCATATTTCGGTACATTTTTATTTCCAGGCAATCTTGTATTGTCATTCTTCTCTGAAGAAATAGATTTCTGGCCAAAGTTTGCACTTCAGATGAGTGGCCAGTTTCTGGTTCCTTTTTTGCTGGCCCGTAGCTTTATTAGCTTTAGAGGCTGGTGGAATTGATAAGGGGTATTACGATTTGCATGTGATATTACTCCAAGCATTTGATAGAAGGCTAGAGCTGTAAATACTTATACTTGCGATCTTGTATAAAAATAACTAAATCGCTAGCCACAATAAATATGCAAAAAATGTTTCTTGGCTATCAGGTTGATTCTCGGCAATATTATAAATGACTTTGGTTCTAATGTTATTGAACTCTTCTGGAGTTGCTTCATATTTAAAGTGTTTTGCTGTCTGGATAGCAGATTCTTCAAAGAAACCCGAGGGCTTACTTTTAATAACTCGGGGGTCTACCGGATCGCCGTTTTTATTAATGTCATACTCAACAATTACGTAGCCTTCCATCTGCTTTTCCAGCGCTTCTTGTGGGTATATTGGCAGTGATTTGTAAACAGGAACAGGCCCGCCTTTCTCTCTTGCCATTTCCCTGTCTTCAATGCTGGATTTATAAAAGTCAATGTACTGGGGGCATTCGTCGTAAGAGCTGCAATTTTTGCTTGTTGGAGAGTCAGTACAACTGCAAAGAAGAAAAATAATAGATATCAGGGCTAATTTGTTCAAAACTTTTGATCTTCTTTACACTTATTGAAATGGCAAGTGTAACACCCTATAGATTTTCTCTGTAGCTGTTAAATAGCAAGTAATCTATCCGGTATCTAGCGGAGTTAACGGAAAGACTGTATTGCTGAATTAGTACGGTTAACTAGAAAAACCGTATATCAAACCGGCTCATTTCCTCATCACTCTCAACCCATTAAAAACCACGAGCAGGCTAGTCCCCATATCGGCAAAAACAGCCATCCACATGGTTGCCTCGCCGGCAAAAGCAAGCACTAGAAAGACCGCTTTTATGCCCAGCGCCAAGATAATGTTCTGCCAAAGAATGTGGGCAGTTGAACGAGATAGTTGGATAAAGGTGGCGATCTTGCCCAGATTGTCGTCCATCAGGGCCACATCAGCGGTTTCTATCGCTGTGTCGGTTCCCGTTGCTCCCATCGCAAACCCGATATCAGCACGGGCCAAGGCGGGGGCATCGTTAATGCCATCGCCAACCATGCCAACCTGGCCCTTTCCAGACAAGGCCTCCACCATGCGCAGCTTATCTTCCGGTAATAGGTTGCCTTCAGCCCGGTCTATGCCAACTTGTTTTGCAATAGCATCTACTGTGTGTTGGTTGTCCCCGGAAAGCATCAGTGTTTTCACGCCCAACTTGTGGAGGCTTTCAATGGCGTGCTGACTCGATTCCTTCACGGTATCGGCGACGGCAAATATTGCCAATATGGAGTTTCCCCGGGTCAGTATCACAACAGTTTTCCCTTCTTCCTCAAGGGCTCCCAATTCTCGCTCCAGATCGACGGAGCAAATGCCCAATTCTTCAATAAGTCGGTGGTTACCCAGGTAGCACTGATCCCCGTGAATCCTACCCCTGACACCGCGCCCGGCCAGGGCTTCAAAAGTATCCACTTCATGCAGACGTCCGTGGGGAATTTGAGCAAAATCCAATACGGCCTTGGATACCGGATGATCGGAGTGTTCGGCAAGGCTTGCCGCCAGAATTTGTACCTCTTCCGCGGGCATTGGCGCTAACACTTTAAAATCCGTGACGGTTGGCAGGCCATGGGTGATGGTTCCAGTTTTATCCAATGCCAACCAGCGAATGTGGCGCCCCTGCTCAAGGTAGGCCCCGCCTTTGACAAGGATTCCGTGGCGGGTGGCCGATGCCAAGCCGCTTACGATGGTGACAGGAGTTGCAATCACCAGTGCGCAGGGGCAGGCGATTACCAGTAACACGAGTGCGCGATAGATCCATTCCATCCAGCTGCCGGCAAAAAGCAGCGGCGGTATTACCGCAGTAGCCAGTGCCACTGCAAATACCAGGGGCGTATACCAGCGGGCGAATTGGTCGACAAAGCGCTGGGTTGGTGCGCGACTACCTTGTGCGGCTTCCACCGCATGAATGATTCGGGCGAGCAGATTATCGTTGGCAGCTGCCGTAGATTGGTATTCGAGTGCCCCGGATTCGTTGATACTGCCGGCGAAAAGTTCATCTCCAGGACCTTTGTCTACGGGAAGGCTCTCCCCGGTAATTGGGGCCTGGTTTACTGCTGAATTGCCGCGTATTACCTCCCCATCTAGAGCGATACGTTCGCCGGGGCGCACCCGGATGGTTGTGCCAACCGGAACAGTCTTGGCTGACATGGAAACCCACTCGCCATCTGGCCCCTGTACAGTGGCGGTTTCCGGGGCCAGGTCCATTAACTCCCGAATCGCATTGCGGGCACGATCCAGGGATTTGGCTTCAATTAATTCTGCCAGGGTGAATAACACCATCACCATTGCTGCTTCGGGCCAGTGACCGATAAGCAGGGCGCCGGTGACCGCGATGGACATCAGCGCGTTCATATTCAGGTTGCGATTACTGAGCGCGATCCAGCCCTTTTTGTAGGTCGTGAGTCCGCCGCCAGCGATAGCGGCCAGAGCCAGCATCATTACCAGCCAATTGTTTCCCCCCTGTAACCAGAATACGACCTCGGAGGCAATCGCCGCCAAACCGGCAGCGCCCAATAACCACCAGTTTGCATGGGTGGTAGGTGGCGCGGAATCGATGTCATCTTCGGTGGCCAGGCGTGCGTCCAGGTCAAGAGGGGTCAGAGTGTTGAGGATCTTGCTCTCCATACCGGGCGCGTGGCGCACCTGTAGGATTCGCTGCACCAGATTAAAGTCCAGCTGGTAAATTCCCTGTATGCCGGAGAGCTTGGCGCGTATCAACCCCTCCTCAGTGGGACAGTCCATCTTGCTGATGGAGAACAGGGACAGGTCACCTTTGTCACTGTTGTTATTGGTGTTTTGAATCGGCGTCATGGTTGTGGCTTGGGTTGCCCCGCTGCAGCCACAGCTGGAATCGCGCTTGACCATTATTCACTCTCGGATAGATCAGTCAGTGAGCCAGTATTACAATCCCTCTAGTAACTATAGAGTCAAGAGGGAGTGGCATGGCTTACAAGATTGGTGAAGCAGCCAGGAGAGTGGGCTGCAAAGTGGAAACGGTTCGTTACTACGAGCAGGCAGGGCTACTGCCAGAGCCCGCTCGCTCAGAGGGTAATTTCCGGCTCTACTCAGAGTCTCACCTGGAACAACTGCGTTTTATTCGCCACTGTCGTTCTCTGGATATCCCCCTCGAGGATATTCGCAACCTGTTGAGATTAAAAGAGGCTCCATCGCAAAGCTGCACTGATATAGATAGCGTGGTTGATGATCAAATTCAACGAGTCGAAAAACAACTGGAATCGCTCAAGCAGTTGCGAAAAAGCTTGGTAGATTTACGCAATCGATGTGAGGGTGGCCAGGCAATTAATGCCTGTGACATTATGCGGGAGCTGACAGATTGTAGCTGTCATGGCCATCCGGCAAATAATAATGAGTGTTAGTCGTAAATTTTGGGCCTTGTTTTGAGTAAGTGGCGTATAACTTTTATCGTATTATTTTGTATTGGTTTGTTGTTGGCCGTATGGGCATTTATCGTTGAGCCAGCAAGTTTCCGAATTAATGAAGATGATATTGTCGTAGATACCTGGCCAAAGGAATGTAACGGGCTAAGGGTTGCGATACTTGCTGACCTGCATGTAGGTTCCCCTTACAAGGGGCGGAAGAGCTTACAAAAGCTGGTTGAGGCTGTTAATAAAAGCCAACCCGACCTTATTCTCCTACCCGGTGACTTTGTTATTCAGGGGGTTGTTGGAGGTAAATTCGTTCCGCCGGAGGATGCAGCGGGAATTCTTAAAGAACTCAAGGCCCCGATGGGGGTGTTTGCCGTATTGGGAAATCATGATTGGTGGCTTGATGCAGCGCGGGTTGAGCAATCCCTTGAAAACCAGGGAATTTCAGTGCTTGAGGATAAGTCAGTAAGTCTGGTTAGTAGCGAATGTAAATTACGACTAGTGGGAATCAGTGATTTTTGGGAGGGGCCTCACGATGTTAAAAAAGCAATGCAAGGGATAGATGAAGGTGAGACGATATTGGCCTTCACTCATAATCCGGATATTTTCCCCGAACTGCCTGCGGAGCTGTCATTAACTATCGCCGGGCATACTCACGGGGGCCAGGTCTACTTGCCGTTTATTGGGCGGCCCATAGTACCTTCAAGTTACGGGCAGCGTTTTGCTATTGGGCATATTGTTGAAGGTGATAAACACCTCTATGTAAGCCCTGGGGTAGGGACCAGTATTTTGCCAGTACGTTTCCTGGTGCCACCAGAAGTAACTGTATTATCCATATTTGGTCCTTGAGGTTTGATCTCTCAATGATGGATTTGGGTAGGTGGTTTGGTAGGAATGGAGCGGGGACCTTCACATATAATTCCAGCCCAGATAAGAAATAACGGGTTGATACGATGATAACAGTCAAACGAAAAGTACTGTTCGGGGATTGTGATCCCGAGGGAATCGTATACACCCCAAGGTTCTCATCGTTTGCACTTGAGGCAACCCATGATGCAATGGCTGTTCTGCTTGAAGGGCCTGCTATCGCCAGAATGAAACAACTGGGTTTTCTTACACCTGTAAGAGCTTTTAACCTGGAATTTCTATCCCCTGTAACCTGGGATCAAGAATTAAATATCCATGTTTCTGTTGCGGATATTGGTAATCACTCTTTTACGTTTCAAACGAAAGGCTTTTTGGATAATGGGATACTAGCGTTCACCGCCAATGTTACCTATGTCACCCTGTCATCCCCTGAAAAGCTAAAGACCCCATTACCTGGCTATCTTAGAGAGGCCCTGCTGCGCGTCAGTTAGCTGCCAATTCATTGGCAAGTTATTAGAGTAGGGTGCTTCCTAATTATCTTTTTGAAAGACCGTTGTCGGAATTCCCTTAGCACCAGCGTAAAAAATGATAAGTGTCGCCGGCTTGTCGCCTTCATTGCGCCCAAAATGCCACATATCGGTGACTTCAACGTAGGCTTTCCCCTCATCCAAAGTTAGGCTTTTATCCTGGTCAACGAGGGTAACTCTTAAAGTGCCTTCGGCAACATAGACGCTATTAGGTACGGGGTGTTTGTGCACTGGTAGCCGTGCGCCTGGCTCGATTGTCACACGCACCACAGAGAGCTCTGGCTGCCCCTCTGGATATTGGGGTAGGGTATCTCCGGCCCAATCCTTGGTCGATTCTACCAGTGTGTCAAATTTTACCCCCTGCATATTTTCCTGTAGATAACCCACCAAGGGGAGCAGTAGCAATAATACTAGGGCAGCCATAGGCTTCCAGGTGTTCATGGGCTGATTCCTTATCGCTCTAAGTAAGCAGCCGTCGCCATACCGCCGGCAGTGCAGACACCAATAATTGCCCGATGGGCGTCGCGCCGGCCCAGTTCTAATAGGGTTGAACCCAGATAGCGGATGCCCGACATACCGTAGGGGTGGCCGAGCGCAATAGCACCGCCATTAACATTGGTAATGTCCCAAGGGGTTTTGAGTTCAGCCTGGTTGTATAGGGTGGTTACGGCAAAAGCCTCATGTAGCTCCCAAAGGTCAATCATATCCTGGGTGAGTTGGTGGCGCTTCATAAGGCGACTGACCGCTGGCGCTACCGCAATACTCATCTCTTTTGGCGCTACCGCTCCCAGCTGCATACCGCGAAACAGCCCCAGAATAGGCAGGTTTCTCTGCGCTGCCAGTTCAGCATCCATCATGACGACCGCTGCGGCCCCATCGGATAACTGGGACGCATTACCGGGAGTTATCGTCCCTCCTGTGTTCACCGGTTCCAGCGCAGACAGGGCTTCCATGGTTGTGCCGGGGCGGGGGCCTTCATCTTCTGACAAGGTGACTTTCAGGCGATTGGTTTCGCCACTCTCCTTATCTTTCACTGCCATTACCGTATCAAACGGCGTGATTTCCTCGGCAAACTTTCCGGCCTTTTGAGCTTCGGCAACACGCTTTTGTGATTCAACCACATAGCGATCCTGATCTTCACGACTGATGTTGTATTGATCGGCGACATAGTCGGCCGTTTGGATCATGGTCCACCAAACTGCCGGCACTTTCTTTTGTAAGGGCTCATAGACAAAATGGTTCAGGTTCAAGTTGAACTGCACCAGGCTGATACTCTCGACGCCACCGGCCACCCCAATTTGCATTTCGCCTGCGGCAATACGGTTGGCCACAATAGAAGCCGCATTGAGGCCAGAGCCGCAGTAGCGATTTATAGTAAAACCCGGCACTTGAGACCCAAAGCCGGCAAATAGTGCCGCGTTGCGCGCGACATTGTGCCCAGTAGCCCCCTCGGGTAAGCCGCACCCCAACACAACGTCTTCCACTTCCTGTGGCGTTAAACCCGCCTTATAAACCACCTCCCTCAGGACATGGGCAGCCATAGAAATACCGTGAGTTTCATTCAGCGCACCCCGCCTGGCTTTGGCGATGGCAGTTCGGCAATAGGCAACAACGGCGACATCTCTCATGGGTGTAGCTCACACGATCGGGGAGGGGATGTGTTTACATTAGATCAGATAGAGGGGCTTGCAGGAGGGAGGTGAGTTTGGAGCTGCTTTCAAGCGTAACCGCTCCAAGGGGAGGGGTTGTTTTGGGCTAGATTCTCCTCAATTTTGGCAGCTAACACGTTGAGGGAGCCTGTAGTACCCATGATAATCTGCCATTCACAAAATAATGGTATGGCATCACAGTATTCTTCATGCGGAAACTTCCCTCGACTAACTTGCTGGTAACCTTTGATGCGGCTGCTCGGCACTTAAGCTTCAAGGACGCTGCACAAGAGCTTCATGTAACACCTTCCGCTGTTGGGCACCAGATACGAACGCTGGAGGCGGAGTTGCAAACCAAGCTATTTATTCGTTTCAATCGAACTATTGAACTTACGGGTGTTGGTAGGGAATACCATCTGAAAATTGCCAAGGCACTGGAAGTGATTCGACGGGCAACTTTGGATTTACTTGCGCGGGATCAAAATAAAACACTTACCATCCACAGTATTCCATTTCTGACCAATACAGTACTCGCCCCAAATATCAAATCCTTTAAAGCGCTATACCCCACAGTGTGTATTAGTATCGAGTCTCAAATCGCCCGCGCTAGCATAGACCCTGGCGAGCTGCAGGTTGCTATACGTTATGACAAG
Organism: Microbulbifer maximicatervae (SeqCode); assembly: GCF_052467825.1. Lineage (NCBI taxonomy): Bacteria > Pseudomonadati > Pseudomonadota > Gammaproteobacteria > Cellvibrionales > Microbulbiferaceae > Microbulbifer > Microbulbifer maximicatervae (SeqCode). Next base: position 4,141,454 of record NZ_CP174327.1, on the reverse strand, counting down.
GAGTCGAATGATGATTTGTGTTACCGGGAGATCTCAAGGGTGCGAATTTCACCGGTTTGCGCGCCGGGTTACTTGAAGAACGATCGAGCAAATCAGATCCAATTGTCTACAGATAAGCTGGGTTGGCAAAGATGGTCGGCAGATTGGGGCTTATCAGTTGAATTCAATGAGACGCTGACTTGTGATGGCTTACAACCCGTACTCGAGATGGCCGAGCAAGGGTTGGGAGTCGCAATGGGATACTTTCCCGCACTAACGCCTAAAGTCAGATCTGGAGAGCTTGAACTACTCTACCCTGAAAAATTCAGTGAGCTGGCTCCTTTGTATCTTGCCTTTAGCAAGTCATTGGAGGGTAACGAAATTATTGAAGGATTTGTTCGCTGGTTTATAGAAGTTGTCCATTCCCTAGAAGGTTAATCACCTAGCTTTATTTTCCCAGACAAGATTTTCTTGCCTGAGCCTAAGGAAAAACCCATTTGTCGCAGTGTTGTCACTTCCCTAGGATTATCTGATTGAGTATCTAAAGTAATCAGGTGGCCAGAGTATGATATCGGCAGTTATAGATGGCTTTGTGCCGAGTTTGCTTAAAAGTCAAACCCTTAAAGGGTACGCAGCTCACTCAAGAGATGGTATTCAGTTTATGGATTTGGGCTCTTGTGTGATTCGCTATCGAAAGATAGGGCGAGGCAGCCGTGTAATTGTTTTTGAAGCAGATCCGCCAGTTGTTATTGAGCATTATGACTATCTTGTAAGCCAAGTTCCAAGTGATTTCACCGTTGTAATATTTGAACCACCTGGCTTTGGTTTTTCCATTCCTTCAACGAGTCTTGATTATAACTTTGCATCTTTGGTTAGCCTTACCGAGGTGTTTTTACAAAACCTTGCCCTTGGATGTGTGACGCTTGTTGCTCCATGCGTACTCGGCTTTGGAGCAATTGCACTTGCGTACAAGCGCCCAGATTTGCTTGACCACATAGTGCTATCTCAAGTACCGAGCTGGGGAGAAATGTTGAGATGGAAGGAGGGGAGAGATCCACGAGGATTGCTGAGCAAGCCAATTTTAAGTCAGCTGTTGCTAAAAGCTCTGAAACGTAAGCGAACACTTGCCTGGTTTGAAGCTGCGCTAGGGAGGAGTGAGCTGATCACACCGTTTAATGAATTGGCCCAACAAGCCTACCAACATGGAGCAACTTTTAATCTGGCGTCAGCTTTTCAACGATTATTAGTCGGCGAATCTCCTTTGCAGGGTACTCTTTTCTCCAAACCCTTAACAGTGAGAGCCTTATTTCTTTGGGGGGAGCGGGACCTTTCTCATAGATGTACTTGTAAGCATTCAAGTTTGAATATGATCCCGGAGGCCTCTCTACTACGCATAGCAGAAGCTGGACATTTCCCTGAGCTGGAGGCTCCGGATGTGGTGCTGGGTCCTCTCATAAATTTTGTATTAGACCAAGACATGGAGGTCTCAAGTAATGATTGAAGAATGTCGAATAGTAACTCAGGATGGCCTATCTCTCGGGGCAACGCTATTTTCACCAAAAGGTCCGCCTAAAGCGGGGGTAATCATAAATTCGGCTACGGCGGTCAAGCAGGGCTATTATGCTGAATTTGCAAAATTCCTGGCTAAGAATGGCTACTTGGTAGTGACCTATGACTATCGTGGTATAGGTAAATCTGCGGTTGCCAATCAACGAGACTCACGACTATCTATGAGCGCGTGGGGAGAGTACGATTTGGCCGCTGTTATCGATTGGTCTACTAGCCAATACAAAACGCTAACCTGGCATTGCGTGGGGCATAGTGTAGGGGGCCAAATTATTGGCTTCGCAGATAACAATACCCAACTTGCTAGTGTCTACTGTGTATCCTCCCAAAGCGGGTATTGGGGTCACTGGGGATTGCGTCAGAGGCCCAAAATATTGTTTGCTTGGTTCGCTATGATACCGCTCTTATCAAATATTTTGGGGCAGGTTCCAGGCCTTTTCCTCGGAGGTGAAAGTTTACCCGCAGGTGTTGCCCGGCAGTGGGCCTACTGGGCGCGCCATAAAGATTATATTGTTGACCAGAGAGGTAGCCCCGTACGAGATGGCTTCTCCCGTCTAGAGTGCAATATGAAGTTTCTATACATAGATGATGATATAGATTTTGCTCCACTGCAGGCTGTGAAGGCTCTCAAGGCGTTCTATTGTAATGCAAATACTGAAATACAGATTGTGAATGCTAAAGCCGTGGATACAAAGCCAATAGGTCATTTTGGTTTCTTCAAGGCGCGCTACGAAGATAGTTTGTGGAGGGACACTTTAGGTTGGTTGAATGCTGCGGCTTGAGCATCTAGGGGGACCATTTCTATTTTGATTTGGAAGTCGCCCCACTCGTCATACTATTTACTCTTCTGTATCAGGTCCTGCTGGTTAGTCTTGGGTGTTCTTCTTAGAGTGGGTTTTGATGACTGAAAAACCTAAATTTGCGAAGGAAAATACAGTGCGTGCGGGACAATATAGGCAAAGATGCCGGCTGAAAGCTTATAAACACCTATTCACAGCGCGTTTTGAGACCACTGTATTCTCCCGTCCTTTTCAGTTACGAAAGAGTTGCCGTTAATGGTCGTTAAGAATCTAAAGAAAGTAATTGCCGTACTTTTGACTGCGCTCTATTGTGGCCAGCCCTCAAGCGGTATGGCTTATCGTGATAGGGCATTTATAGTTGAGAGCAGAAATGTAAATGAAACACCAGAATACTTAATGGAAATAGGTCTTTCCAATAGTGTATTGCCTAGACCAACTGACTGGTGGTCAGGTGAAAATACATGTAATTACCATGGGGTTAATGCGAGCAGATGTGCACCAGAAGGAATCTCCCAGTGGATTCTTACTATGAACGATACGAATAGGGCTAATGAAAGTAGCTCTAGTGTTGCGGTACATGGTAATTCAAAAATAAAAAACTACAGGCTTTTTGAACTTCATTCAAAATACAAGGGTGAAGATGTAAGGTGCCTTAAAAAATTTAAATATATGTGTCCTGCATATGTTATTTATTACACAGATGCCCAGCGAGAGGGGACGAAACTATCGGTGATGGACGGGAAGATTTATGACTCTACTGGTGAGCTTTTTGATACTAGGCGTGCACAACAGGCAGAAGATTATAATGGTAGAGCCGCTATCTATGTTATGGATAAGAATGGGAATATATATTCAAGTTACTTTTATCCAAAGCCAGTCTTTGCTCATTCGACGTTTCTGGCAGGAGATAATGTTGCAGCAGCGGGTGAGATCGTAGCGGAGGGTGGAAAGATAGTTTTCGTTAACACTTGTTCTGGTCATTATCGGCCTACTCCAGTTGCCATTGATCAACTTCGTGCCCAGTTATTGTTGCTAGGATATACGGATATAAGCTTTAGTACTTCGACTGAATGTAGATGGCGGTGAAGGTTGTTTAGCGTATAGTTTTATTTTTGTCTAACTATATTCGAGTATATCTGGAGTGCGGCGATGTGGGTTTTCTAGGCGATTTGCAAGTTTCTTAAGCTATGTTAGCCTTGTTTTTGGCGTTTACAGCTATGTTTTTTTGTGCATGTCTCGTGGTTATCTTGAATCGATTTTTATAGATGTTATGTGGCAATAGCGCTTTCTCGTTCTATACTATCGGCAGTGATCTCCCTACTGGGAAGAGCCTGCAATGAAAAAAGTAAAACCTTTTCGTAAGCTTGGGGCTCAGGAGGCACTTTTTGTAGAGTTGACCGAAAAGTCAAACGGTGCGGTTCAACTGGCTGTCTTTTTCAGGGCATGTAAGTCTCTCGGCGTCGAAGAATTGCTAAAGGGAATGGAATACCTCCATAACCTGCACCCAATGCTCCGTTCTCGTATAGAAAAAAATCATCATGCTTATTGGTTCTGTGATGTAGCTTTTAAGGCGATACCTTTTGAAATAAAGCATGGTGCATTGCCTTTAAATTATCAGGAAGAGTTCAAGCGATTAGGAAGTAAAGTTCTTAAGCTAGATAAGTATACTTATCGTTTCACGGTTTATGTGAATGAGGATGAAGAAGTAAAGTGGATTGCTTTTATGGTAAGCCATGCTGCCATGGATGGACGCTCCTTATTACTCTTGGTTAGAGATTTGGATCGGTACTTGAGAGGGGGGGCGGAAGATAAATTCTCTGCTTCGATAATGCAAAAATCGGTGGTGGATTATGTTAGTTCCATAAAGCATCTTAAAAAAAGAAAATCGGCAGTTGGTGACGAAAATGATGTTTCTTCAAAGTGGCCTGTAGAGCAGGCAGTAAACGCTTCCCTTCGAAAGGGATGTTCTATGTATCGTGTCCTCCCCAAAAAATTATGCTCCCATTTACACTTACTTTCAAAGCATGGGGATGTTCAGGTTACCTCTATTTATAATGCCATTGCTGTTATCGCTGCCCGGTCATTACCAGTTTTCCGCTCAACAACAGAGTTAATGTTACCTATAAATGCACAGTACTTGTGTAAACGCCAGATAGATCGAGATGTTATCGGGGAATGTACAACTGTATTAACTATATCCTTATCCTCAGATGAAACTAGTCTCGACTTGTTAGATCTTGCGCGTTTAATTCAAAGAAAAGTCTATTTGCAGTTGAGAAGTGGGCATTTTTTTAAACCTCCACTTGTGCCCGATTACAGCCTTGTTGAGATCGAACATTTGGCTAAAGATTCTAGTACTGCGAAAGATTACTTTCCATCTGGGATTTGCGTATCCAATGTAGGGGATATAGGTGAGTATACAGGCCCTTTGACGTTCTTTGACTTTGGTGTGGTTATGACCGTTCAAACACATGGAGAACACCCCATAATGCTAGTGACTTGTACAATAGATGGAGAAGGGGTGTTTGTTTTTGGATATTGCGAACCGCTAGTTAGCAAAGAAAGCGCTCTAAAGTATGTAGAAAAATATATGAAGATACTAAGAGAGTTTTCCGAGAGTAGTGATATTTATATAAGTTAGAGATCGGCAAGGCATAACGCGAGTTTAATAAATAGGGTGTAGGTACAATCTCCATATTCAAGTGAACGTCTATAGATTCTTACGCTCCACCGCCAATTTGAAGTAATTTAGGGCTAGCAACCATCCTTGTGCGATAAAGCCCATAGGGTTTGATATAAACCGCAAGGAGAAGTAATGAGATATTGGGTTGGGATTAGGTCTGGTGGAAAGGAAGTGCCGACAGTCGCTCACGCTGTATATCTGTTGAGGTAGAACTGGGGACAGGATTAATACTCTCGATCTAAAAGTGGTCAAAACTCAGCTTTCAAATTATGACGTTCATATTTTTTGCAACAGGGAAACTGACGCCAGCAGGCAAGGAATTGCTGCGTCAAAATCTTTGGCCAGCCCAATAGGAAATGAATCAATCGGAGGGCTAATGTTACATAGTGTTCTGCTCTGTAATGACCTGCCCGATGCATAAATGAAGGCATCATTATTGCCTCTCAGGCAGGTTTGACCTCTATTTGCCAAAGGTAGTGACAGTTTGCCATCCACTTATCAAAATCATTCCCTGGGTGTTGGGTTAGCTCTTCTCGGCGGAGTGCTGATGGGGTGTCTTGGTATTGCCGGTAAGCTGGGTTCTGGTGCAGGCCTTAGCCCATTTCTGCTATTGGCTGCACAGGTCATATTGCTTGCTCCATTGTCGGGTATGTTTCTTCTGATGCGACAAGGGGTGGCGGGGATAAGGCCGGTGAATCCCCAGATCCTTATTCTTCGCTCCATATCAGGTTTTGTCTATTTTGCTGCCTTCTATTGGGCGGTCAAGGGCATACCCATCGCAGATGCCCTGGTGCTGGAAAGCACGAATCCATTCTTTGCCATGTTGATGGCCCGAGTATTCCTCGGTCACCGGGTTAGTATCGCCACTATCTTTCTTGCGATACTGGCATTCCTGGGCGTATGCCTCATTTTGATCCAGCACAGTGTTCAGGGCATTTTCAATCCCTACTCACTCCTTGCGTTGCTGGCGGGAGTAGCGCGTGCAGCGGGTAGTATCACAACCGGTGTCGCAGGCCGGACCGAGCCACCTGAGCGCATCATGTTCTATTTCGCTGTTGGGATGTTGGTCTTTAGCTTATCTATTGTATTCTGGGAGGGGGCGAAGGTAGAGACATCGTCGCTATGGATTCTCGCGATTCCCGCACTGCTGTTTGTTCCACAGAATCTTGCTTACACGATCGCTAATCGTGTTGCACCTGCTTACCTCGTTGGGGCACTGTTTTACAGTGCGATCCTCGTCGGTGTGTTAGCTGATCGTTTTATGTTTGGCACAGAATTCGGTATCCGTGGTGTGATAGGCATGGGTATTACGGTTGCGGCTGGTCTCGGGTTGGCTTGGTTGCGGGCGAAAGAGCTCAAAGAGTAACTTGGTGCTCAGTACTCCAGCGTCAATCAAGTGCCTAAATACTCAAAAATCTATGGAAAAATTTGGTGGGTTAGGGAGCGGTTGTTTGCTAGGCCACTTTTCTCAATGACAGAGGCCTCTCCAGAGCTTCAATTTGTTACTTTTTTTGCCTGGTAAATCGCTAAGTCAGCTATTAGACGATAGGAGTTTTCGGAGTAGCCGCCACTGGTTACGGTGATCATAGGCACATCCAGCGATTGAATCTGGTCAACCAGCCATTGGTCCCTTTTTCTGGCCCCATCGATACTGACCTGGAGCCCCCCCAGATTGTCCTGGGCAATAATATCTGTGCCTGCATTGTAGATAACCAGTTTAGGCAGTGGGCTCTGCTTAATGAAGTCCGAAAATTCCGACTCCAACCGACTGAGGTAATCTTCAGTATCTGTTCCTTGCTTTAGGGGAACTAAAAATGGCCAGCGAGATTCCTGCTCATCGGAGTGCAAGCCGGGGTAGGCTTGCATATTGTACATATCAAAGATATGTATATTGGGGTCCTCCATGGCCCAATCAGCAAACCCATTCCCTCTATGGGCATCAAGGTCAATTACCCAGATATTGTCATCTGGTGAGAGCAGGTGCTGTTCGCGGGCACGATTAATAGCAATGGCTACATCGGCGAAAGCACAGAACCCTTCACCGTGACCAGCGAATGCGTGGTGATAGCCTCCACCGAGATTTAAGGTAGAGGATTTCTTACTCAAGGCTTCCTGTACCGCCAAGCAAGTGCCTTCAGCTGCAAAGCGCATTGGCTTCATGAAATATTTATTTAATACGCCTGCGGGCAGCAAGCGCAGTAGCGGCATCTCTATAACGCGAGCCAGTGTTTTCGATTGATGTAAGCTATCTAAATAGGGCTGCGTATGTACAGATAATAGCCAGTCTTGACTAAGAGGCTCTGAAACAACTTTTAACTCAATTTTCGCTTCTGACTCGGCATTAATCAGTGCCAATGCTTTCTCATATTTACAGCCATCAAAAGGGTGCAAGCTGGAAAGCAGCGGCAAGCTGATGTTGTAATTTGGCGAGTAGAATAGCGGTAGGCTCATGAGGTTATTTGGCTTCGAATTTGTAGCGCATAAGCTAACCCATCATTGGGGGTCCACATATCAATATGATTACCAAAAAAGCGTAACTGGAAGAGAATACGGTAAATAGGGCTCGCTGCCCAGTCACTGATCTTGATTCCACCTTTTCAGGGTGATGTGAATCCTGAGCCAGTCTCAAGTAGCCAGGCAACGACCGTCGAGCAATTCTGATCCTTCATATTGTAATGCTTCTGCTCGACCTTGAAGTTTTCCCAGGCTTCAATCATTTTTGTTTCATTCAGCTCATCGATAAGAATATTCTGATCCGCATCACCGCCCTCGAGGCGTCTATCAACTCGATAACCACTTGGAAAGGAGGGCTGTGCGATCGCGCGATTTTAAAGTCCTTTTTCCTTGATACTGAAGAGGGCCAGTAGCTGATATAGGTGTTATCAATAGTGATGGAAGCATGTCCGACATCCCCGGTCTTTTGCTTCCAGACATGAACAGTAATAGCCATTTCCTTATTGCTTAGCGACTTCTAAATTCAATACTCAATGAAGAAAGAGCGGTTCAGTTTTTGTAGTTCAGTGACTTATTTTATTTAGGTGGGAGGTTAGCATACTTGCATCTGGGTACGTAGTTTCAGGCAATTACACTGATCTGGTGCCGTATTATTCTGCCGATCCAGTAGTCATTGTGTGAAGGAACAATAGTTTTGAGTTTATATTCGACAAGGATTTGCCATCGATCGATAAATGGATGAATAGCACTTCTTTATCTTTGTAGCTTCTGGAGGTCTAACAGTTGTGTGATAAAAATAGAAAGCAAAAGCCTCTATTTTTATCACAGCTAGTTTTACTTTTTATGAATGAATCAATTGGCGCTATTTGAGTGGTAAATCATCGCTTGCCAAACGTTCTGCTTGCCGCCGCCGTAACTATCAATTGTAGGGTTCTTGATATATGACCAAGCGACTTTACCGTTGCCCATGAAGACAGGTTCGTCAAGTCCGCCCCAACCAAAATTCGTCAGCTTTACAGGGCCTTCCAATACATTTAGGTCTGCATCAATTTCCATAACATAGTAGGCTTTCGGAACAAGCATCCGCATTGCCCCATTTTTAGCGGAACTCCGGTTATAAGAAAGGTTGTCGGAAATACACTGAAATTGCGCATAGCCAAATAGGTAACGCCCATTTTTCAAGTCGATAAGTTGTGGATCACTGATTTGACAGTCGGGCTCTTCTACAAGCCATTTAAAGCCTTCCCCCTCGATACTTCCTTCACCATCCACTTTAGCAATACCAATGCGAGTCAGGGATGAGGATTCCAGAGCATCCCCACTGCGTAGCCCCTGTCTTGAAATGGTTGGATTATCGCTGTTTGACATGTAGGAAAAGAAGCAGTTCGTATCATCGGATGAGCATTGCTGGTCAAAAGGCCCTTCAGTGCTGGTATCAATGCCGTATTCGCTTTGCAGGAAGCGATTCATTTCCTCATCATCAATGTACTTGGGGGAGACGATGAGAGATAAGTTAGTATCTTCATCCACAGGGACTACAGTATGTCCACCTCCGTTAGAGAAAAATGCATTGTCGGAGGGGATCAGGTAATTGTAGTAACCTTCAAATCTACTGGTAGAAGAAATATCCTCCATTTTGATGGCAATAGTATTTAATCCGCGCGATTGATTATATTGACCACCATCGCTAGTGCAAATCGCTCCATATTTTTCGGTACCAGGATTATAAAATGCCCGGATATTCAAGACATGACCGTAGCCGCAAAGCCAATACCAGCCTCTGTTATTACTGCCACTCATATTTAAGGACCAGTTATCGCGATCAATAACAGTCATTCCAGCAGAATAGTGGGAGCCACCATAGCTGCTATCAAAAACCCGAGCAGTTACTGAGAAGGCGTAGCTGGTGCGGCCTTGGCTATCATTCTCGACATAGATAAGCTCTTGGGCTCCGGCGTGGCCACCACCGTGCATCTTGTTTACAACGTAGGCCGCAGGCTTCTCGCTAAGCGCTAAGTTATCCCACTCCATTAGCCAGATCTGATCATTATATTTATAGCCATTCTCGCGAATATACTCGACCATAGCGTTATAGTCGGCATCAGAGAGTTGATCGACAATGTAAGCCATCTCCTCTTGCATTTCGTTACCTTTAATTGTCTTAAAGGTCGGGGAATCGCCGAAGTCGGTCTCGGGGAAATTTTCTTTTAGCCCAGGTAGGAAGTCCTCGAACTTTAGTGTGGGATGGTCCGTAAAATAGCCAATGTATTGACTGTGATTGGTAGATATCATCAGGCCGATATCCCTTTCAATACGTCCGTCAATAGCACTGATATTATTTTCCATCTTCATCCAGTCGCTACCGTATTGCTCAACCAGATCCCCTTGAACATCATAGCGCTCGCTTGCCTGGTATTCAGTGTTACACAAGACCGCAACCCGTGAGCAATCAGCGCTAGCTGCGATACCATGGGCTTCGTAGCATTGTTTTAGAATTGTGGTATTGCCGGTTTGGTCGAAGCTTAGAGTTTCAGGATTATATTGCAGCTCATAAACAGTGCCATAAGTGGTTTCATCTTCTCCACTACCTTCGCTAAGGGTTTTGGAAACAAACATCCTGGGTCTATCAGTGTCGGTTGCGCAAGCTGTGGTGTAACTTCGCATGGGCACAGACTGTAGATTGTCATCCTGGTTACTATCTGTTCTGGCTATATAGTGTGGGAGTCCATGGACTTCTTCGGCATTGGTTTGGCCATTTGGCAATGTGATATCCCGGGAAGTAATCTGTGCAAACCCAAGATCTGCCGTTTCTATATCGCCAACAGTCACGGTGCCAGGTTCGTTGTCTGGAAGGGTCCCCGATCCGCTATCCCCAGAGCCGCTACCACTACCTGAACCGCCTCCGTCTCCAGAGCCTTGGCCCCCGCCATTGTCGCCAGATGATTGGGCTGGGTCCGAATCTGAAGAAGAGCCTCCACCTCCACCGCATGAAGCCAGTATGACTGTAAATGCCAGTGCCAAAGTTTTCTTGCTGAATAGCTTGCTCATAAGTTTGCCCGTAAATGTGCGATTGGAATCGATTGTTATCTGTGAAATTGTCGACAAAATCTCATTTTTGAGTTATTAGAATTGGGAGCGCCATTCTAGTTCTCTTGATCTACCTTTCTGTGGATTACTTAATAATTTCTCTAAAGGGGCATTATTTTGATAGGAAATCTGGTGAAGTCCCTCTGTTTGAGCATCTGAAGAAGCTTTACATGGAATCACTAGAATTTTTGTCGAAGGGCAAGTAGGGCGACTGTTATCTTAATTGGTATTGCTGACTCTATAGTTTTTACCAATAATTCTGGCTAGCGCTTTGATAAGGATTTCAAGAGTGAAAGGGTAGGGGGTTAATCTATTACCGGAATAAATTCCATTAAAGCTGATGCGGCTGGAGGTAAATGTATTAAACGGTTTGAACTAAGTTGCAGCGTGCGTAGGGGAGGAAGCATCGGCAATAGCTCGCGCTAAGATATCAGCATTTATTGAAGCAAATATAAGTTTGTTGTGCTGCTCCCACTATCTCACAAAGTCTTCGCAAAGCCTCAAAGAATTCCGATTCAGAAATGGTCAGTGCCTGGTTGATATAGTGGGCTGTGCCGAGATAGGCGCTGCGCTCTCGGCAACACGGTATTCTTGTCTGAGGTCTAAAAATCTCCAGCCCGTATGTATAAAATCTGAATAGTGGTTTGGTTGAGGCGGCGACTGATAAATAGCTTTAAGGTTTCTGTTTCTTCTTGATACGTATATAGATCTCTTCACGATGAATGGGTAGAGACTTGGGTGCATCTATACCTATCTTCACTTGACTGCCTTTTACTTCAATAACTGTTATTACAACATTTGTTCCAATTCTCAGGTTTTCACCAGTCCGGCGCTTTAAAATCAACATGCTCATTTCCTTCGGAAGCTAAATTATGTGCGGATTCCACACGAGGGGAAGCTGGAAAGTGGTGTGTGGAGGAGGGTTAGGAGGCGCACGAGAACGGTAGGCATAAAAGAAGAAAATACGGATGTAACGCTCCCAGAGCCTAATGAAACACCCTAAGCTCCTGAGTCTAGTCAACTTTATTGAAGACGAGCGGGTTTCTAGCGTATTATCCATACAGCCACTTTGATAGGTCTGATATCAACTTGGTTAGCTGGCCCCTGGTGTTGGCGCACCTTGGGTCAGCGCTTTTACTTTTCTCTTATGTCACTTTACCGTTCTCCTTTTGGGGGGGGAAGCTTTGATAAAAAATCTTGGAACGATTGATTCTGTTGGACTATTAGCCCTGTAGAAAACCCCTGAATTGCGAACCAAGTACTGATAAATATCTATCGATTTTACGCGGCTTTGACACTAAAACAAACTTAATAAAATCCAATAAGATTATTTTCGTGCCTATATTTTAATGGGCTTTCATTTTTTAAATTTCAATTTCCTGCTGGCAATTTGAACTTGGATCGAAGTATTTTCTAATTTGAAAATAGAGATTACTAATGGCTAAAAATTATCTTTGCCACTTTGAACGCATAATTTTTGGTTGGCATGTATTGGGGGGAAATACAAATCATTGTATTACTAATATCCTATAAGGATGTTTCAGTCGCGTAATCTGAAGGGCTGGCAAGAGTAATTCGACCGGGAGCCTTTAAGACCAGAATGTTTATTGCGAGCATCTGATAATAGATGCTTGGGAGGAATAGACTGTTTACTTCCAATCCGCTAAAAACAATCCAGAGGGTAGGTCTAGCCTAGTCCAGCTAAGAGATTGAAGTTTTGCCAGATAAAACGAACCCCGATAATACAAAGCAGTAAGGCAAAACACAGCTTTAAGCGCTTAGCAGATATTCGGTGAGCAACGCTGGCACCAAGCCTGGCAAAGAGCACGCTGGTAAGTACAATTCCCACAAAAGCCGGCCAGTAAATATAACCACTACTCCACTTTGGTAGTAACTGATTGTCCCACCCTTGCACGGCAAAGCTGATTGAACCAGAAATCGCGATTGGCAGACCAAAGGCAGCAGAGGTTCCGACAGCGAGCTGCATTTTTGTACCGAAGTGCGATAAGTAGGGAACCACCAAGGCCCCTCCACCAATACCAAAGATCGCTGCGAGCCAGCCGATTACTCCTCCGGAACAGATCAGGGGTGCTGCCCCGGGTAAGTGACTGCCATTTTCTTGTGAGGTTGCCGAGGTCAATCCACTTAAGCCCATACGCACGGACATAAATATGGCAAACACGCCAATCAATAGCTGCAACCAAGCACCAGGTAACAAGTCTGCTGTCACGCCGCCCAGCCAAGACCCCACAAGTATCCCTGGAGTCATAATCCAGAATAGGCGCCAGTCAACGGCACCTTTTGCGTTATGTGCCCAGACCGAGCTGACTGAAGTCACGATAATGGTCGCTAACGAGGTCCCCACCGCCATATGGGTCAGCACCTGGGGGGAGATACCCGTGGCAGAAAAAATCAACACCAAAGCAGGCACGATAATCAAGCCCCCACCAATCCCCAAGAGGCCTGCCGCTGTACCCGCGATGGCGCCGAGTAACAAGTAAACAAATAGCATTTCCATAGTGCAATAGTCTAGTCACTTTTGAAGCTAACCAAACACACTGAATCGAGCTGTTTGATACATTAAATTGCTTTTTATGATTTTTGGGATCCAGTTAACTGACGCATTCAAAAATGTATTCGAACGTCCATTAAAAAATGGAGGAAGGTGCATCGGTAGGATTCGCACCTGTCAAGTTTGAGCTCTAGACGGGGCTTATATTGGACTGTATAGGTGCGGTATTAAGCTGGCACTTGAGCTAGATCAGCAAGCTATTTACTTATTTTCAGGCCTCATTACCACTGATCGGTGTTTAGCCTAAAAGGTATCGAAATCACTGGTTTTTTTTGGCATTTGATGAAATTCACCTTACTTGTTTATTTGTGTGGTTAGACCTGAGAAAGCAAGGGAATCATAACTATCAGTATTTTACCAGGATCACAAAATATACTTGCCTGTCCGGACTTAAAGGAAATTGAAGTTTCCTTATCTGCATAATTCAAAATACGTTTCAGGCTAGAGCAAAGACGACTTATTGCACCAAATAATGGTTGCTTTAAGCATTGCAAAATTTACCTTTCATATTCTTTGCATGATTCACAAATAGAATCAGCAATGTAATATGTAATATTGTGGTAAGGACAAACTATGCCAAATGATGCTGGAGCCTCCAATTTTGGAGGTCAGAAAACTTGGAGTTTCAACCAGGGCAATTACAATAGTATGCTTAAAAAGCACCCAAATTCTAAGGGCGGAATTTGTGAAGCTCTAGCGGTAAGTTGGATTAGTAAGGGGCTTCAATCTGGTCTTCAGGATGCATTGTCTACAGGAGGAGACGTTGACAAAACGAAAGTGGCAGTAGTTGCTCAACGTTTTGCCTCCATGTATCGATTCAAATTTAAAGATGGAACTGAGGGAGATCCACTAAAGGGTTTCCAAATGATAAAAGAATCCCAAAAGTATTTGGAGTCTCAAGGCTTCAAGCATATAACTCATGTAGGGAAGGCCTCAAAACAAAAAGACAAGGTTGGAAATCCCCCTTTAAAAGAACAATTTTCCATTGTGTTTGACGGCATTGAAGCAGAACAATGCTTTACCCAGCAGACACAAACAATTTATAGCATGTTAAGGTTTTCTGGGGCTAAGTGGGCACATGCAACAGCATTCAGGATTGAGCCCACTGCAGATAAAACCACATATTATTTTGACCCTAATGCGGGTGAGTTCAAATTCTTAAAATTTGCACAGTTTCGAAAGTGGTATGAAAATTACCATAGCAGCAACAGATTATACCGGACATCCGCAACGATAGGGTTTCAGTTGTTGGCTCACAATGATCGCTAACTTGCACAAATGGTCTTTCCGTTAAAGCCTATTGATACAGAAAATAGTATTAAAAATAATAACCACCAATAGCTCAAGAAATATATATTTATACCTTGATAATCAGCGCCATCCCCATAAATGAAACCTAAAAGATAGTGAAGAGCACACATCTATTTAGCGGGCACTGAAGCGACTGGGGCGCGCTGAATATCAAGGTATGAGGCCATTGATGATCAGTAACCTCAATTTATGTTGCTACTACAATGAAAGTGATGAAAAGCATGAACGCTTGGCAATCAGTATTTGAGCAACAAGGTGTAGCTATCTCACGATTTTTATTGGCGCCACCTAGCCTTTATGGAGTTGGCATCAATATGGGGCTTCAGCCTGGCTTAGGGTAAGGCTAAAAACTTGTAACAGTAAAGCCTCACCATCTAAGGTTGAATATTGATCGCTCCCTTCATTATCTCTAAGTGAGGATAAGGCAATCTTAAAGAGTTGTAGGCCCACTTTCGCAGCTTGGTATACCAATTTTCTAGATGGTGAAAATTATCATCGGATAAGGCTTCGTTAGCTTTAAATTTAATAAATTAACTTGATTAAATATGCGTCTTGCGATAACTCTTTCAGGAATCTATGGGCGTGTAGTTTGCTTTAATTATTACTTAGATACGGATCCCAGGACAAACACATTTGTGTTAAGAGTTGTCGGCTGATAGTCACTGCTTGTATTAAATTTTTCTACGTCTTCTTTATGCTAAGTTACTAAAAGGAAACTCTTGAAGTAATTGGGGCCATAAGATGAGTTGACCAAATTTAAATGATATGTGATCGATTTAAGTGGCAAACCCTCCCTTTTAAGGTGATATCGTGGCTGATAAATCCAACTTTCTGTCCAGACTATTCACGCCGATAGAAGCGCCAGAGAGCTTTGTCCAGCAGCACTTAAAAGGTTATGGCAGTGTATCTACTCTGCTTATAAATGTTGTCACTAGAAGTGACCAGCGCGAAATTACTGATTGTCTAGACAAACTCTATGACTTAGTTGCATTGACTACCGCGCCTCACCCGAAACGCTTTTACTTAGAAAAGATAGAGGCGCTGAGGGAAGAGCTGACAGGTGTCGTTGGAAGGAAGGCCCTGTATAAGAGGTTGGAGGTTGAAAAGATCCCCTTCTACATACACTTTGATAGCACATCTGTATGCTTTATAGCAAATCATGACTTTTTTTCCGGTTACACTGGCCTGCTCTTTTCTAAATATGCCAATTGCTTGTTGAAGAAAGATCAGGAAAGGTCAGATGCATATTGCTCTTCAATAGTGCATATATATAAGGGTAATGGGCAATACTCAAATTTTCACCGAGTTATAGGGCTGGCTCAAGCTATATTTATAGGTTTAAGTCTGAGAATGTTTAATAGGAAGGAGAGCAAGCCAAATCCATTTCTCTTGGAGGAAAAGGGTTGTATAAAAGGAGATCTCGATGACATCGTATTGGTGTCAGCTAAAGTTGAATCTAGCGAGATATCTTTCGAAAATGTCTTGAAATCTTTTATAGATAATTTTGTCAGTACTTTCGAAAGGCAGCGAGCAAACATATTGATTACCCAAGAGTTTATTCACAACATTCCGGATCAGGGTGAAAGACTGGCCGGGGTAGGAAATACGGCGTCTGGTTTCTATTTTTCTCTAAATAAACTCTCTAGGTATCAAATATACCTATTGAAAAGGTACCACATTGCATATTATGCAATGGTACTCCTCAATATGTTAAAAGTAGAGAAACAAGTTACATCAAGTATCAACGAAGACTTTACATTTAGTTATTTGCCTGCTCGAGAGGTCGACTGTATCGCGACCTATTCAATCACAAGAGATGCACTGGTTTTTGTTATTAGTAAAGCTTCTGATGGTTATCATATTGAGGTTGCTGTTAATGAAGCTATTTTCTCTCTTGATAAGGTTGTTCTGTTTCTGAAATCTTTCTCTAGCGAGATTGAACTATCAGATATCTGATAGATGCTTGAAAAATGTATAATAATATTTAGGCGCGTTTAAGTTGGTCACTCAGGTCAATTGTTAGCTTGCAGTAGTTGTTAGCCCAAATCGTTTGAATTCGCGATTACTAAACTCATAATACCCGGAAATTCTCTTGCAGATATATTGATAGTTTGGGTTGCTCAAATCTTTAATTTTGTTCCTCTTGCCATTGATTGTCTCTGTTAAATTTATGTTGTCTTGGTGGTAGACAATGGCTTCTTTCATAAAAATTGGCTGAACTTTGAGCTCATTGATAACTCGATAAGCCAGGTCTATGTCATCGTAACCCCAGGTTCCATCGTATTTTTCATCGAAAAAACCAACTTTAATGACATCCTGCCTTTTAAACACCATATTACAGCCATAAAAGTGCCCCCAGGGGTGTTCTGTATTGGGTAATTGCTCTATTTTCCCTAGGCGCCTATCTTTACTGAGCCCATAATTTGATGGGCTATTAAATCTAGGGTATGCATCAAGGTACTTGCCGTCGCCGTCCATTTCTGCTGGGTCAATATCTTTAGAGTGAATAAATTCCCTTATCCCGGTCATGCAGATACTAGGCCCATAATCATTGATTATTTTTTGAATCTCTGCCAGATAGTTCGGGGCGGGGATACAATCACTATCTGTAAATACACACCACTCGTATTTAGCAATCTTTACCCCTAAGTTTCGCGCCGAGTTAAGTGCAAATGGGTCTGGTAATTGAGGTCTGAATAGTAAAGTTAAAGTAAGGTGGTTCTTAAACTGGTTGTAACATGACAGGATGTTGGGGTCTTGCGAGTTGTTATCTACAATAATGATTTCAAAATTTTCCTTTGGAAAGGTTTGTAAAGTGTAGCCTTGTAATAGGTTATACAGAAGGTCAGAATCGTTGTAGCATGGCATAATAATACTGAATCGATCGGACATGCACCTAAACTTCCTGTTGTCTATAGCTCAAAATCATTTTAAGTGAATCAGGTGGAATATAAGGTGAGCGATAAATCGAATCTCCTTAACTTGGCGACTGGATTGATCGGCTATCAAACCTTATCCTTGCATTTTAGAGTACTTAGAAGTTTTAGCACTTTTGATAGTGAATATGAGGATTATTGGCAGGGTATATCTTTGTGCAGCTCACGTGGACATTTGCAGGTGAAATAGTGGAAAGCTAGAGCAATAGTCTGCCATGTTATTTGACTTTTTGGTAAAGCTACCTCCTTTCAATTCATAAACTGGAACATCAAATCTAATTATATAGGGCTATATAATTAAGGCTTTTAACTTGCTCTAGTCTTTAGGGGGTGGTAAATGTCGAGAAGTGAATATTCAAGTCAATTTACTGCTCTTGGAAGGAGGAAATACCTGTTAGGGATCAACTTGTTAATTACCTCTCATGCGATAGACCGGAAGTATTGGGCGGAATTTTAACTTACCCAATAGTTTGTGTTGAATTACACGGGGGAACCTTTGAATAAATGATTGAGGCACAGCAAATCCCCACTAACGATGGGATAGTGCTTGGTGCAAGGCTATTCTCCCCTATTGAGGCGCCTAAAGCTGGCATCATTATTAATTCTGCTATGGCGGTTAAGCAGAGCTACTATCGGGATTTTGCTTGTTTCTTAGCTCGGAATGGCTATTTGGTTCTTACTTATGATTACCGAGGTATCGGTAAGTCCGCTATCGAGAATCAAAGGGACAAACGGCTGACCTTAAGAGCCTGGGGGGAGAGAGATTTGGCGGCAGTGATTGACTGGTGTAGCAAACGAGCTAAAAGCTTGGAGTGGCACTGCATTTGCCATAGTGTCGGTGGTCAAATTGTAGGTCTTGCATCAAATAATACCCGATTTGCGAGTGTGTATTGTGTTTCTTCTCAGAGTGGCTATTGGGGGCATTGGGATGCAAGGTATCAGCCAAAGCTGTTGTTTGGATGGTACTGCGCATTTCCTTTGCTATCGAATGTTTTGGGATGGGTGCCTGGAGTACTTTGGGGGGGAGAGAACCTACCTGCAGGAATAGCTCGTGAATGGGCTTACTGGGCTCGACATAAGGATTACGTTGTCGATCAGCATGGTCGGCCGATTCGTGAGGGATTCGAGCGCTTGCAGTGTGATATGAAGTTCCTGCTTATAGATGACGATAAGGACTTTGCACCAGAGAAGGCTGTCCATGCATTGCGAGATTTTTACTGTAATGCGAATACAGATATTGAGGTTATTCAAACCAGCTCTATTGGAAATACATCAATAGGCCACTTTGGGTTTTTCCGAAAGGAGTTCAAGGAGAGTCTTTGGCGAAACGTATTAGGTTGGCTGGACTAGTCCCTCCTGGCGTTGATACGCCCTCGTATCACAAATGATGCCTTTTTAACCAGCTCGAGTCTGTGGTCGTTAGCATGGAAAGACAAGTACTATGTAGAGACTTACAAGAACCAGAAGGGCCCGTTTGCCTGCCTGATGGCTACATTTATGTCACCGAAATGGCAGCTGGCCGGAACTGTATAAGCCGTATTGATTTGCGTGGGCAATACCAACAGATAGGGTATCCTGCTCGGCGACCTAATGGCATGGCAATCGATGGGTATGACAATTTATGGATTGCAGATGGAGGGGGTAAGCAGCTTGTTCGCATGGGGCTAAATGGTGATCTTATTGAAGCTTATGACGGACCAGAAGATCAGCCCTACTTATGGCCCAATGATCTGGTTTTTGGTGATAATGGCTTACTTTACATAACAGACTCCGGGATTGACCCGGATATTTTTGTTCAGGGGCAGGTGATTCGAGCTGATTGCCGATCTTGTCGCTACTATGGACAGGTATTAGAGATAGATCCTCGCAATGGAGATGTGTTGCGACAGCTTGATTCCGGATTGCGTTTTCCCAACGGTATTGCCATTGATGATCGGGGCCAGCTGTATGTAGGGGAGACTATTAGCGGTAATATCTACCGCTACGATCTCGCTTCGTTAACGCACCCCAAACGGGAGCTTTTCGGCAATGTAGTTGTTGGGGCGCCAGAGGGATTTGTAGGGCCAGATGGGATGGCTTTCGGTAGTGACGGGCGATTGTATTGTGCAGTGTTTGGCCAAGGTGATGTGACCGTTCTTGATGGTGAGGGAAGGGTGGCCGAACGTATACCCACCTGTGGTAAACGACCCACGAATATAGCCTTTTGCGAAGACTCGAGAGGTGGGGCGGTAGTAACAATTCTGGATGCAGGGTGCTTAGAGTGGGTGGGAATACCGTGCCGTGGTAGGCAGCTATACCGCCCAAGGATATAGACTAAGTGGATTGTCTACCTAATGATATTGTTTAGGGTTAAATAAAAGCAGCTTCAAAGTCAGTTTTTAGATTTCTGTTGTATATAGTTGCGCCATCCATGAAATCGGGAAATATCTTCTTGTTGCTGAGTTAAATAGTTTTCTCCTAATATCCCTAAAACTTGCACGCCATTTTCTAAGACTACTTTACCCAAAGTTAGTCCCGCCGCTTCTAAATTAAGCACTTCAATTAAGTTGGCCTTGGGTAAGGACCAGATTTCAACGTTGAACCATGTTCCACCTGTACGCACTCTCTGCATGGAAGGATATTCGCCTTTGATTGCCCACATCCGGTAAATGGCTTCTGTTTTAGCCTCCCTAACAAATGTTGCATTGTTTTGTATTAAGTTTTTATCTAACTCCAGGCCGCGCATCAATGGTCCATTTACCGCGACTTCTGTATGTGTACTCATTTCGATTGTCTAAATCAAATATTTGATATTAGTGCTACTGACCGGTTTTATTACTACTCATACCCATACTCTCCGCATAGGCTCGCCAGCCATGCCACTTGGATATATCTTTCTGGTTTTGGACAATATAGTTTTCACCCAGTATGCCTAATACCTGTGTTCCATCCGCTAAAGCAACTTTACCTAAAACCAATCCTTTGGCTTCCTCCTCTAATAGGTTGACCAAGTTGGCTTGCGGAATCGACCAGATCTCCAGTGTAATCCATGTGCCGCCGTTGAGAACTCTTTCCATTGCGGGGTATTTGTCTGCAACTGACCACATGCGATAGATCGACGCCGTTTTAGCCTCTCGTACAAAAGTGGCATGGTTTTTATGCATGTGTTTTTCGAGGGCGAATCCACGCATTAGCGTGCCATTAACTGCGACGTCAATAGATTCAGCATTCGCTAGTGACACCAATACCATTAAACTAGCAGCAATATATCTGAGTATCCTGAGCATTTATTTATCTCGAGTTGACGCCTTATGAATTTAGCTTAGACATGGAGGCAAGAAGACACTAAATGATGCTTGTGCCTCCCTTATTATTTTAGAATGGTACCAGAGATATATTTTGTCGCTTATCAATAAAAATTAGTGGAAATATATTATGAACCTGACAGATTTGTTGTTACCTACGTATATACAACTATTGGAAGCACTTTCTAGTTGGTTGGATAAGGCAAAAACAGAATTGCCAGAAGATGAGTCTGAAGCCCTCCTTAAAGCGAGGCTTGCTCCAGATATGTTTCCCTTATCATCCCAGGTTCGGTTTAGTTGCTTACAGGCGCAAGAGGCAATATTTCGATTGAAGCGGCGTGCGCTTCCAGATTTTCTGGAGCAATTGGCTCGTGAAGGGCAGGGAGCTGGTGAAAACCCCGGATCTATTCCCGAAGCTCAAGAGCGAATTCGAGAGGCACTGGCATTTTTAAGAAGCGTTACGCCAGAAACAGTGATGGTAGCAGTATGTGAGCCTGTGACGATTAAGCTCCCGAACGGGATGACTTTCGATATGACTAATGAGCAATATGCCAGGGACTGGGCGCTACCTCAATTTTATTTCCATATCAACACGGCCTATGCAATCTTGAGAGCTCAAGGTGTTTCCTTAGGTAAAGCCGACTATGTACAGCACGCCTTTGCTTATCTCAGGCCAGAGATGATTTCAGATTGCTAATGGTTAACAACGCTAAGTTTTCATGTTTATAGCCGATAGAGAGGGGGATTTTGCTTCCCTTAATCTGACTTTTGTGTATTAACTCCATAAGTATTAATTTTGAGAGAAAAAGAGATTACTAGCTAAAAAGTCAAACTTCTTTGTTGGTACGTTCTTCTATAGAATCCGCTCCCTTTCCGATTCTTCATACGTACGATAACAGGAAGTTTATATATGACCATCTCCCGCCGAACCTTTGTCCAGGCTATGGGGGTTGCACTTTTAACCCCCTTTACGGTCCGTTCTCTCGCGGACACTGATAGTGAAACCTATGCACGTTTTGTACTGGGCGGCACCACATTTGCTGATCAAATTGACAACGACGGAATTGTTTTTGATTTATCAGTAGCCTCGGGAGATCCCAGTCAAACTGGAGTGGTCCTTTGGACGCACATTAACCCTGACTCCTATATCGCGGGTCAGTCTCTGTATGTAGATGTCGCGCTGGATGAGGAGTTTACCCAGCCAATTCTAAGTGCTGAGATTAATGCTAGCGATATCACGGCAGACCGTGATTACACCGTTAACATTGACCTGGAAGGCTACTTATCTTCTGACCAACGTTACTATTATCGCTTCAAATACGGGACTATCAGTAGCCGTGTTGGGCGTTGTCACACACTGCCTACCGGTAGCCTAGAGAATCTAAAGATGGCTGTGGTTACCTGTCAGGATTACACCACCGGTTATTACAACGCCTACAACCATATCGCGGACGAAGATGTACATTGCGTACTGCATTTGGGTGACTTTATCTATGAATATGCCCAATACGAAGGCTTTGAAAGCTCGATAGTGCATTCACTCTCCCTGCCTTCTGGCGGCTCTGTTGCGATGGATCTTGAGGACTATCGTCATATTTACAGAGAGTATCGCAAGGACAAGAACCTGCAGCGAGCGATGGAAATGCACTCATTTATCATCACCTGGGATGATCATGAAACTGCAGACAATGCTTACTGGGATTACGAGCGGGATACTCTGGGTGTGCCATCTCATCCCTACCAGACCGGCGATAATAACCCTGACCAGCTGCGCCAGTTGCGTCGCGATGCTCAGCAGGCCTGGATCGAATATGTCCCTGCACGGGTAAAAGTCGATGAATCCGCAAGCCACGCTTTTGACTACTTACAGATTTATCGTTCTTTCCAGTTCGGTGACTTGGTTGATCTGTATATGACAGATAGCCGCACCTATAGAACCAAGGAGCCGTGCAAGGATGGTACAGCTTGGGAAAACTACTGGTGCACAGATTATGAAGAAGATACCCAAACCATGCTGGGTAAGACTCAGCGGGATTGGCTGATTGATGGAGTTGTTAACTCCAATGCCCGCTGGAAAGTGTGGGGCAACCAGACTTTGCTGGCACAATTGGCTGGTACTATTTTGGGGCGCTCGCTGGTGTACGCCAATTATGATGCCTGGGATGGTTACCAGTGGGAGCGGGAAAAGATCCTGTCATCTGTTAAGGACAGCAATGTCGATAACTTTGTAGTGCTGACAGGGGATCTCCACTCCAGTATCGCTTCATACCTGAAAGTTGATTTCAGCAAAATTAGCAACTGGGACTACGACAACCTGGTTGGCGTTGAGCTGATGACCCCTTCCATATCTTCTCCCAATATGAACGATACGATTGAGAAAGGTATTGATGTTGGCAGTGTGTTTACATCATTGCTAAATGGCGGGGTTCAGGTCAATAACCCACATATCAAAGATTTTGTTAGTAATATCTATGGATATGCAGTGATCGAATTCAATGTCAACGAACTGAACTGGACCGTATACAACATCGATAAGAAGAGTGATAACCCGGATACCGAAAAGGCGGTATATAAGAAGTTTAATTATGAGCCTGTTGGCATGTGGTTAACCGAAAAGTAGCTGGTTCCCAGTCAATATGAAGTTGTGGGGCGCTTGCCCCCAACTTCACAAGACTCCACTATTTCTATCCCTTCTTCATCATATCTAGCTTGTACGAGTAAGAAAGTCCTTCCCCGGTAGCAAAACTAATAAGCCAATGGACACGCATTTGATATATGCCTGCGGGTCATCTATACCCGACGATGGGCACAATGCTGTATCTGGCGTTGGGGCGCTCTTGATAGATCAAGACATCAAGTAAAAGGATATTACTTTGCTGCAAGAATCTTACCCTTACTACCTGGCCAATGAAGCAGTGCATGCCAACACCGATCTGGAAGTTACTGACAAGTATTCAGGGAAACTAGCTACCCGGGTTGCAATGGCTGATGCCAAGGTTATTGACAGTGCCATCGACTGGGCGCTTTTGGCTGAAAAATCGATGGCTAATTTGCCGTCTTACACCCGCCAGGAAGTTTTACAGCATTGTGTTGTACGTTTTCGTGAAAGGTTTGAAGAGCTGGCCGAAGCGTTGTGTATTGAAGCTGGTAAGCCGATTCATGATTCGCGGGGCGAGGTGCTGCGTCTAATCGATACATTTCATGTGGCCGCTGAAGAGGCAGTGCGTATCAATGGTGAGATTATCAATCTTGAGATATCCAAGCGCTCACGGGGCTACCGTGGATATATCAGGCGAGTACCGGTGGGCGCATGCTCATTTATATCGCCGTTCAATTTCCCTTTGAATCTTGCTGCTCACAAGGTGGCGCCTGCCATCGCTGCTGGATGCCCCTTTGTACTGAAACCTGCAAGCCGCACGCCCATAGGGGCATTGATTATCGCTGAAGTTCTGGCCGAAACACAGCTGCCGAAAGGTGCCTTTTCTGTATTGCCTTGCCATAGAGAGGGAGCAGAGCTGTTTACTGTGGATGATCGATTCAAACTGCTCAGCTTTACTGGCTCACCGGCGGTGGGCTGGGACCTAAAGGCCAGAGCGGGGCGAAAGAAAGTGGTTTTGGAGTTGGGAGGTAATGCAGCCTGCGTTATCGATCGGGATACAGATCTTGATGATGCTGTAGAGAGGCTGATTTTCGGTGCTTTCTATCAGTCGGGCCAAAGCTGTATCGGCGTCCAGAGGATCTATGGACATTGCAGTCTATATGAAGACCTGAAGCGACGTCTGGTTGAGCGTACCAAAAAGCTTAAGAAAGGCGATCCTCGATCAGAAGATACATTTATTGGCCCAATGATTTCTGAGGGAGAGGCTACCCGCTTGCATACCTGGGTGGAAGAGGGGATTCAAGCCGGGGGAACCCTGCTTTGTGGAGGTACACGAGATGGCGCCATGCTTGATCCAACGCTATTGGAAAACGTGCCCCATGACTGCTCCATTGTACAACAGGAGGCATTTGGCCCAGTTGCAATTCTGGAGCCTTTCGATAGCTTTGATGATGTTTTAGACAAGGTGAATGACAGTGCCTTTGGTCTGCAGGCTGGCATATTCACTCGTGACCTTTACAAAGCCCAGCAAGCCTGGGATACCTTGGAAGTGGGTGGTGTAGTTATTGGTGATGTACCCAGCTGGCGGGTAGATAATATGCCCTATGGTGGTGTTAAGGATTCGGGCCTTGGTCGGGAAGGGGTACGCTGGGCTATTGCGGATATGACCGAGGAGAGGCTGATGGTGGTGCGTGAGTTAAATAGCTAGAAAATTAATAGATCACCAGGCCCACAACTTTCCCTGCAGCTGTGGACTTGGAGTAATGTTTGACCTTACTTATTAGTTTGGGCATGTCTGGCTGAGATGCTGGGCATGAAACCGAAGATGATCCTCAATATAGCTGGCGATAAAGTAATAGCTGTGGTCATAACCAGAATGGCGGCGAAGTTGGAGCTGGTATTTGCTTGCTTTGGCAGCTTCTTCGAGCGTCTCGGGTTTCAGCTGTTCAACAAGAAAGCTATCGGCTTCCCCTTGATCCACCAACATCGGCACAGGCTTCTCGGCATTTTTGAGCAGTTCGCTGCTATCGTAGTCTCGCCAACTATCCCGATCTTTGCCTAAATAGGTTTCAAAGGCTTTTTGCCCCCACGGACACTGAGAAGGATTGCTAATGGGGCTGAAGGCTGATGCGGAAATATAACTTGCCGGATTGCGTAGGGCGATCATCAGTGCACCATGGCCCCCCATTGAATGTCCTGCAATGGCCCGCTGTGTTGTCACAGGGAAGGTGGTCTCGATAAGTGCCGGCAGTTCTTCCACCACATAATCATACATGTGGTAGTGGCGGCTCCAGGGCGCTTGGGTGGCGTTGATATAAAATCCAGCACCTTGCCCCAGATCATAGGCTTCATCATCGGCAACAGATTCTCCACGGGGACTGGTGTCGGGAGCAACGATGGCTATCCCTAGTTCGGAGGCAATCTGCGGGGCTCCTGCCTTTTGCATGAAATTCTCATCGGTACAGGTCAGACCTGACAGCCAGTAGAGCACCGGAACCTTGTGTATTTGTGAAGCTTGCGGTGGCAAATAAATAGCAAAACGCATTTTGCAGTTTAGTGACTGTGAGTCGTGAAGGTATTGCTTGTGCCAGCCGCCAAAACTCCGGTTGGCACTGATATTTTCAATAGACATGCTGGATAGCCCTAATTGGACCACCTCCAAGAGATGGCCCAATTGATCATTGCTGGTTATTGATCGAAGTGAATGACGGTGCGGATACTTTCGCCTTTATGTAACAGATCGAAAGATTTATTGATGTCATCCAGGCTCATGGTGTGGGTGATAAAGTCGTTGAGCTGGAATTCGCCATTCAGGTAGCGCTCTACGTAGTCTGGTAATTCGGAGCGTCCTTTAACGCCGCCGAATGCGGACCCGCGCCAGACTCGGCCTGTTACCAGCTGGAACGGACGGGTGGAGATCTCCTGGCCGGCACCAGCTACACCGATAATGACCGATTCACCCCAGCCCTTGTGGCAGCACTCCAGAGCGGAGCGCATCACATTGACGTTGCCAATGCATTCGAAGGAGTAATCCACACCGCCCTCGGTGAGTTCGACAATGACTTCTTGAATTGGCTTATCGTAGTTGTTGGGGTTGATGCAGTCCGTCGCCCCCAGTTTGCGGGATAATTCAAACTTGCTTTCATTGATATCGATGGCAATGATTCGTGAAGCTTTCGCCATGGTGGCGCCGATAATCGCCGAAAGGCCGATACCCCCAAGACCAAAAATCGCAACGGTATCGCCTTCTTGAACTTTGGCGGTGTTCATCACAGCGCCCATACCAGTAGTGACCCCACAACCCAGCAGGCAGACTTCCTCTAACGGCGCAGCCGGATTTACTTTTGCCAGTGAAATCTCTGGCAATACGGTGTACTCCGAAAATGTCGAGCAGCCCATATAGTGGTAGATAGGTTTGCCATCTTTATAGAAGCGCGTGGTGCCGTCAGGCATTAGGCCTTGGCCCTGAGTTTCACGGATCTTTTGGCAGAGGTTCGTCTTGCCGGACTTGCAGAATTTACACTCGCCACATTCTGGAGTGTACAGCGGGATAACATGATCACCCTCTTTGACACTGGTAACCCCTTCACCGACCTGCATGACAATACCTCCACCTTCATGACCCAAAATACAGGGGAATTTGCCTTCCGGGTCGTCGCCAGACAAGGTGAAAGCGTCGGTGTGACACACTCCTGACGCAATGACCCTGATCAATACTTCACCAGCCTTAGGCAGCATGACATCCACTTCTTCGACCGATAACGGTTGGCCAGGCCCCCAAGCGATGGCGGCCTTCGACTTGATAAATTGTTCAGACATAAGATTACTCTCTGTTAAATCATGTCATTCAGGGCCTGGAGTTGGTTGGCCCCGCTGTGACGACTGGGGAGCCATTATATTGATTGCAAAATTGATTATAATTGGGTGTTTTTGAAACTTACTTTTACATATTTGCAATAATGAAAGACTGGGAAGGTATTACAGAGTTTGTTTATGTCGCTGAAAGCGAGAGCTTTACCCTCGCAGCGCAGAGGCTGGCTATTTCCACCGCTAAAGTCAGCCGCCAGGTCAGTGCTTTGGAGAGCCGTTTGAATGTCAAACTGCTATATCGAACCACGCGCAAGGTGTCACTGACACAAGAAGGTACGCTGTTTTACCAGCATTGCCGGGGGGTGCTCGACGGGCTGGAAGCGGCGGAACGAGCAGTAACTCAATTACAGAGCCACCCACAGGGCAAAATCAAACTGACGGCACCGGTCACTTATGCTGAAAAGAAGGTTGCACCACTGATCAATGATTTTGTGATTCAAAACCCTAAGATTGAGGTCAATGCCTATTTCACCAATCGCCAGGTTGACCTTATAGATGAGGGTTACGATATCGCCATACGCCTGGGTAAGTTGCAGGACTCAACCTTGATGGCAAGAAAGTTGGCGGACCGGCGAATTCATCTGTGCGCCTCACCGGATTATCTTGAAGAGCATGGGACTCCACACTCCTTGTCAGAATTGAACAGGCACAACTGCCTGCTGGGTACACTGGATTACTGGCGATTCAATACCAGGGAAGGAGAAAAAAACCTTAGGGTCAAAGGTAGCCTTCGTTACAATAACGGCGGGGCGCTTTTAGATGCTGCGCTTAAAGGCCTGGGGGTTGTGCAGTTACCCGATTACTATGTCGAGCAACATGTCGCAGAAGGAAACTTAACCACCCTTTTAAGTGAGCTCGAAGATAGGGATGAAGGGGTGTACGCAGTTTACCCCGGCAATCGATATATCGCGCCAAAAGTCAGGCTACTGATCGATTATCTTGCCGAGCATCTCACTTGAGAAAAGGGAAGAGGAAGATTTAGGGCTTGGTGTAGCAAAGGGTTCACAGTGGTTTATTACTAGCGGAGGTGGTTTCTTCAATTTGTTGGCTTACCCACTTGCTGCAGAATTCCGCAATCCGCTTCCATTTTGGCTCCAGCATTAAATAGTGACCATAACCTTCCGCTCGGTAGAAGGTGGTATTTTTTCCTTGCCACTCAGCAATTAACCTTGCTGTGGAAGGGGGGATTGCCAGGTCATCGGTTCCCGAAACCATTAAGGTGGGGCAATTGATTTTTTGATAGTCAATTCTGGTTGTTTTATTACTGTCAAAAATCCAGAAGAACAATTCAAATAGGACTTGCCCAGATTCAGGACCTAATCGATCAAAGACCTTGTGCTGGTCGCCTGGATTAAGTTTATTCAACCCGAATTTCGCCATTGTTGCGAAATCCGGTAACAGGATATCATTCCAAAATTCACCTGCAGCCATAAACAACTTGCCCAGCGCACGCTCTTCTTCTGTGGTGGGCAGTATTCCCCAGTTCACGCTTCCGTTAAGCAATACGATTGCCCGTGCCAAATCCATAGTTGCCAATTTTTGTGCAATAACACCGCCCAGGGAGTGGCCGACTACAACAGGTTTTTGATTTAAAGATTGTACAAATGCCCGGATGTCATCAACGTAGTCGGCAATACTCAGTCCTTTAAGGTGTTGCTGATTTTGTTCTGACTTTAGATCTTCATGGTAGCGGTAGCTTGGGCTGTGACAATAGAATCCTTCCTCTTCAAAATGCTGGTGGAAGTTCTCCATTGTCCAGGGGCCGGCATTGGTTCCGTGGATAAAGACGATAGGGGTATCCAAAGCCAGCTCCCGGTTTTTCAAGGCTTCCTTAGACTTTAGATGCGAGGATATCCGCAGTCATAATTTGTGGTTCTGATGCGAGCAGTTCATCCGCTTTACCAAGCAATGCTGCAGCGATCTTGCCGTTAAGATGTGCAGTTAAGCCGCCTTCATCGCTAAACGTGTCGAAAATAGCAAATCGCGTAGCGTTGATTTGTACGGCATACCAGCTCAGGGTTCCTCGCTCTTCCACAGCGAGCGGTTGGGCTGAGGTGAGCAGCGCCTTTACCTCATCAGCCTTATCCGCTTTGGCGTCGATCAGTGCCACGATGGCCAGCTTAGCTTCAGTCATTGTTTTCTCTCACGTTGTTTGGTGATGAGTATCCTAGGGGAAGCTCAGGCTTGACTATCAGTGTCCAAAAAGACAATGATCAGACAAAATTCGCCACTTTGAGGATTTATGGCCCAGATAGTCATCTTGTCTATGCCGGGAGTTTTGCCGTCGGCTCTGGCTGGCGTTCAAGATATGTTTGCCCTAGGTGGCCTCCGCTTATCTGAAAGCCAGCACTCCCTGGACCCTGCCTATCAACAGTCCTGGTCCCCCGAAATCCTGGTCGCCAGTTCTGATGGCGCCGACATTATAGACAGGCAGGGCAGGTACTTTGCTGTAAGTCATGGGGTATCACAAATATCCAGTTGCGATGCCGTGATAGTCCCCGGATTTATGCCCAACCAGTTTGGTGTGCCCCCTGAAAAGTTACTGGACCAATCGACTTGCGAATGGTTGCGAACCCAATATAGGCGCGGGGCAATTATCGCGGGTTCTTGTAGTGGCGTTTTGGCGCTGGGTGAAGCGGGTCTGCTAAATGGACGACAGTGCACAACCACCTGGTGGTTACACAATGAGTTGAAATCCCGCTTTATCAATGCCTGCCCGCTATGGGCCAGTGGACTGTTAGTAGACGAAAATATAGTGACAGCGGGTGGCCCTTTATCTTGGGTAGATGTAACTCTACAAGTGATCAAGATGCTAGCTGGTGAAGAAGTTGCAACCAAAGTGGCTGATCTCGCTGTTGTGGATTCCCACCCGCGTTCGCAAACTTTGCATGTACCAAAAGGCTACAAGGTATCAAAAGAGCAGTTTCTGGTGGATGCAGAGAATGTAGTTCGCCAATATTTTGGCCAACAGTTAAGCAGTCAGTTGCTGGCAAAAGAACTGTCGATATCTGAGCGAACATTACACCGGCGTCTAAAACAATTAACAGGCCAAGCGCCTAAGCAATTCATTGATAGCGTCCGTATGGAATATGCACGCAGCCTTTTACTAAACCCAGCCAATAAGGTTGCCAGTGTCGCGCAAGAATTAGGCTATTCCGATGATGCAGTATTCCGACGTGTATTTAAGTCGCATGTGGGGATGAGTCCCAGTCAATTTAGGCAGAAATATCAGAAAAGCTGATTATCTTGGTGATAGAAGTCAGTGCCCCAGGTTCCTGGAAAAAGCCCAGCTAATTTGGCGGTAGATAGACATTCACCGTCTGTGCAATCTCCTGCGATAGTTCTTTCCCAAATAAGCAGGTGACGAGTTCAAAAGCGAACTCGATAGCGGTCCCGGGTGATTGACTGGTCACCAAATTCCGGTCGACTACCACTCTTTGATCACTAGTTTCCTTTACATATTGACTAAGTTCACCGCGAAAAGTCTTGTAGCAAGTGGCCTTGAAATTGGTAATTAACCCTTGCCGACCAAGAACGATTACCGGAGCAGTGCAAATTGCCCCTAGCCAGCGGCCCGACTCAACTTGCTCTCGGATGAGCTTTATTAGGGGGGCCGAGTTATGCATTTGCTCGGCACCTTCCTTGCCGCCTGGCAGAGCTATTAGATCCCACGTAGAGTCCAAACAATCCTCTATGGAGCAGGGGGCTTCAATAACAAGGTTACGCAGGGTAGTTATACGCCTACTTGGCATAATCGATGCTAAGGCAAGCTCTGCATCCGTTCGGCTCAAAATATCGTAGATGGCAATGGTTTCGATATCCTCATTACCATCGGCGACGGGAATCAATATGTTGGGCATTGATATAACTCCAAATTAGTTAGATTATCTATACGCTTTTAAAACTGAAAATATACCTTTGTATCTTTCGTCTTTAATAATTTATAGCTAATGTGCATTGCGAAAATGTTTGTGCCAATTTGAATGCTATTTGAGTTGGATAAGGATTGCTGGTGTAAGTCAAACTAAATTGTAGTTGAGCAGCTGTATTTAGCTGATTTTTGTACCATTTATATGGCTGACTATCATTTAAAGGCAGAACTAAAGGTGATTTTTAATTGTTTCATCATTAATGACATGAGTGGACTTATTCTTAAGGGGGGGTTAAATGCAAGAATAGAATGCAAACCACTCATATTAGGAGTATGCAATATACTAACCATAACTGCCAAAATGTTCGAAGTGCCAAAATTTTTGGTACGGTTAATACAATTTGATACTTGAGGTCCTTAAAGAAATATAAGCTTTTATCTGATAGTATTAAACATTTAAAGTCAAAGTGATTTTGTTTCGTGGAACTAGGCAATTAAACCTTTGGGTCGACTATGCCGGTAGTTCTGTTATTCCTTTATATCTAATAAGTTGGGGCAGTTATGAATTGCATCTACAAGCAAGTACTTGTGATTTTAGCCGTTTTTCTTGTATCTGCATGCGGCGGCAGTGGCGGCGGAGATGGTGACGGTAATACGGGTGGTGGATCCAGTTTTCGAATCACAGAGGAGAATGCCAATGTGGTTGCTTCACAAGCCATGGACTCAACTGCCACTATATTAAAGCTTGGAATACAGCTACAAGAAGCTCTTGATGCCACAATTCTATCTGGAGAGGAAAGTTATGAGTTTTACTGTGACGGTTCTGGAAGTATCTCCATTGATGTGGTGAGCGAAGCAGAGGTGCTTGTAAAATTTAACAGTTGCGAGAACTCGCAGCTAGAGATTGGATTTAGTGGGCAGGCTGAGTTAATCCCCGAATCTGTATATTCTAATTCTGCTCAAGAAGTTTTCTTTCAAGGACGGGTCAATATTGATGAGGATTTAAGTTTACATGATAACACCTACGTATCTGTTCTAGGTAGCTTCACCCTCGGTTTACAGGCAACCTGGTACGGTGATGTTATTGATGTGAAACATATTTCTGAGAACCCACTCAAACTAAGAGATGAGTCAAACAGTATTACTTTTTCAAAGATAGAGGCAAATATTGAATATGACCTAGATCAAGGTTTAAATATGTGGCCTAGGTCGAACTTCTTTGGCGAATATTCTGTGAAGTTAAATAGTAGTTTACTAGGAGGCGAGATCAGTTGTGATACCAAAGAGCCATATGGTATGGGAGCGTGGAATCCGAAAGATTTTGAAATTTATTGTTCTGACAGTAACCCTGATGTTTTGCTTCTTAGTGAGGGGTATGCTGGAGGGACTATGGATGTATCAATTCTTGACGCAGATAGCCAGGAGTATCGCCCAGTTTTAGGCATGTACTGGAATGAGTTTGAGTCAGTTTATGAG
Source organism: Microbulbifer maximicatervae (SeqCode) (assembly GCF_052467825.1). Classification (NCBI taxonomy): domain Bacteria; kingdom Pseudomonadati; phylum Pseudomonadota; class Gammaproteobacteria; order Cellvibrionales; family Microbulbiferaceae; genus Microbulbifer; species Microbulbifer maximicatervae (SeqCode). The sequence goes on along the minus strand of NZ_CP174327.1, from coordinate 4,108,966 downwards.
TATCAACCTGGATTTCCTCAACCAACCTTTGAAGTTCCTGGACTCCCATCTATTGAATTCAGTATGGATATCAATGATGCGGTTTACTCCTCGAGTTCGGGCTATTTTTATATAGCCATACCTGACAATGGGTCAGAGTATGCCAATCACTTGATAGAGTATGAGCTATCGTCAATGAGTATCACCCGTAGTCTTGCACTAAAGGGGGAGGCTGGTCCGCTGGCAATATCTGGTGATGGAGCAATTTTGTATCTGGGTTATATTAATTTTCCTGAAGTGCAGCGTGTAGATCTTTCTGATTTTACCCTATCAACTTTACTTGATTTGGGAGAAGAGGATGGGAGACTGCATTATCCACGCAATATAACAGTATCTCCAGCTGCTAACGATACGGTTGCTGTTGCGACTTACCATCTAGGATTTGACTCGGATAGTAAATATTCGGCAAAAATAAAATTCTTCCGAGATGGGGTTGAGCAATCGGTTGTGGGAGACTGGTTTTCTAGTCCAACACGAATCACTTTTGATGAGATTGGAAGCAGATTAATTACATACACAGATGATTCAACCGCCTATGATATTGACGTTTTTTCGGTCGGTATAAATGGGTTGGATCATGTACTGAACTTAAAAGATTATGCAAGTGGACCTTCCGACATTCTTATGTATGACGGGGCTCTTTATAATGGAATTGGAACTGTAGTTAATCCAGACTCTGGGGAATTGTATGGTAGGAATTCAGTTGTTAACGGATATGATAATGAGGAATATCGAAAGCTTGCGCCTTTGATTACACCGGGTGGTGAATATACCTATATATTTGCTAAATATCTTGAGATATATGACCGGGATCGATATACCTACTTGGGAGTATTCGATCCAGGTGTGGAAGGTAAATTTCTACGTTTAATTAACATTAATGATAACAAATTTGCTTTCGTAACTGATGCTGGAGTTAAGATATTTAGTCATCAGGATGTTCCAGTTGATCGAGATGCGAATTGTGGGCAATATTTTATTCCCGATATGAGAGTTGATCTCGATATTAGCTTTTCCGGTTGTTTGTTCGGTGATGCAGTCTACAGTGCAGAGTATGATAAAATTTATGCATCAATTCCGGGAGTTGCAGGTGTCAATGGTAATTCTATAGCTGTTATAAATAGAGAATCACTGAATTTTGAAAAATATATACCTGTTGGTTCTGAACCTTACGAACTAGAAATAAGCAAGAATGACAAATTCCTTTACATTTCTTATCTGGGCACGAATAAATACTCTGTACTTAATTTAAACGATTTATCCCTCGAAATGAATGTAGACCTGGGAACAAGGGATAACTATTCTGGACCAATTTTTGCTGGTGATCTAGAACCTTTCCCTACAGATGAAGGCAGTGTGCTTATTTCTACAGCCAGGCAAGGGTATACCACAGATTTTGAAGGAATGGAGGTATATGTGGATGGCATTAAACTATCGACAGAATCAAGTGACATTCCTGCTGGAATCCGTGCAAATCGAATCCGTTTCGCAGGTGATAATTTAGTATTTGGTTATAATACTGATAGTACCGGTTTTGAAGTGAGTGAATTCAAAGTTGATTCTAGTGGAGTCACCTTCGTCAATGAGTATGATGATCTAATTTGGGGATTTCCAAATGAAATCGCTTATTCTTCCGAGAGACTATATAGCTCACTTGGATATGTGATTAATACTGATTCCATGGAGCTAGTTGGACAGATGGAAGGCTTGTCGACAGATAATTGGACACGCCATCATTTTGTAATTGATGAAAACCGGGGAGTGATGTATTTGTATGCATCAATGTTGACATCCGCCAATGATCCAGCACTCAAGGTGTTTAGTCTGGATACATTTGAAGAGTTAGCTTCAGTAAAAATGCCAACATTTGCGATTCTTCTGGGGGAAGGCAGGGCGCTCATTGATCTTAATGAAGATGAATTACTTGTCGTGCTTGGGGGTGTTATGTACAAAATTAATAAGGATGATATTTTACATTAAACAAGAAAATGGGCCCGGCAGGGCCCATTTTAGTTACACTGAATAAAAATTAAGTACCTTATACTAGAGTACGCTGCATCCGATATCTTCAATCTTCCATTTTTTAGTGACTGTGCTGCCACATTGCGCTTAATGACACTGCCGGCCCAGTTGGTATGTACTTCCGGACCTTTGGCGATATCCAGACCGCGAACTGTCACCTCGGTGGCCAGCAGAATTGAGGCGCTCAGGCAATTGCGAGTCTCAGTGTTGCTCCCTTTCCCCTATTCATAATTCAGCAGTCCAGCTAATGCCCTTTGCAATAATAGCCAATCCAAGAGAGTGGCTGCCCAGGGTAGTCGTAAGCGGAAAGAAGCGGGCTAAATTTGTTAGTTGTGATTATTTATGATGTATTCCAGGTGCCTTGTATCAGTGCCGCAGCAGCCGCCCAATATATTGAACCCGCTATTCTGATTTAAGCGAAGCATAAGATTACCCCATTCTGATATGCTGTCGGAGTGCGTTGTTTTGCTGTTTTCTAGTTCATTGTGCGTTAGTGATGAAGCATTGGCTTGTATGCCGATTAGTCTGTCAGGTAATTGACTTGAAGCGTTTATAAAAGAAGGATGAGAACAATTAATAAAGTACCCAGAAGGTTTAGGCGAAACCTGGCGATCAATATGTGAAATTGCTTTTTGAATGGTATGTCCATCTAAAAGGCGACCATCTGAGCCAATGACAAAGCTAATAAAATATGGCTTAGAGTGCTTTGACATTAGAGATGCAATGCCAAGTGCCTCTGGTATAGATGGTAGGGTTACTCCCATGAGGTAGTCAGCATTAGAGGCTCCGAGCTTATCAATTTGCCAACGATGATAAGAAAGAGATTCTTTGTAAGTTAGGCCTTGCTCTGGTTTGTAGCAGTCATTTTTACAGCCGACTAGGCCTCCTACATATACATTTCCTTCTTTTGGCAAGATATTCGAAAGAAAATTAACAGCGTCTTCATTGATAGACGTAGGTGCCTTGGCTAGAGAAACTCTCTCTGAGCTAGCCCTCCATGTGGGAGTTGCAAGCAAAAGAGGGAGTTTTGCATCAATTGCAAGGTTTATGTATTCACTGTAGATTCGTTTAAGGCTTTCAGCACCAGCTTTGCTATAGATTAATTTAGCATGGTCGACATGGCTGCAAAGGCTTATATCTTTGTTACGCCTGACTCTTTCGAGTATGGCCGCTTCAGTAAGAATCAACTTTTCTGAAAGAATTCCTTGCATGATGCTCTCCGGTGTAAGCTGTCGGGCGCTGAAGTTGAACACCCAGTTATATTTAAACTTTATACTGCCGCCATTAAAATTGCCATGCAAGAAAGACTAGGATTAAAACCCAGCTACTGACAAAGTAAACTCCAACGAGTCATAAAGTGTACTTGGTACTTTTGGAGCGAATGAGCTGCACAACCAATTCCCACTAGCAAAACTAGCGAGTGTAAGGGCAGGAAATATGATTAGCTGGATGTCGTTAGTGGTTAATAACTCAGCCCTAGATTTGAAAGCTCTGAAATTCGATATTATGCGCCTCTATCTCCTGACGTTCTTTAGCTAATCCAAGCTCATATTCTTCGCTATTTTCTAACAAGGATACAACTTTAGAAATTCCTATCTTAGAAAAATATTTGGCGTCTTCAGTCAACAATTTTGAAGAGGTTTTAGGCATTGCATGAAGCGTACCGTTACCAATCTTTGTCACTTCAAAAACTGAAGGGATCATAAAAATCCTTCTCACATAATACTTATGGATGCTCCAAGGGCTGGAGTATCCTGTCTGCGATTGTTATTGTTTATGGAATCCTGGGCACATTTCACGAAGTTGACTGCTTGCCAATTGCACCATACTCTTGTTGAAATTTTGAGCAAAGCTTCTGGCCTGCGCTATAAGATCTTCATGGTTAACACAATACTGAGAATCAGCTCCAACCCAAAGTATCTCCCATTTAGTATTTTTAAAAACACATGAAGTAAATGGAATATCGAAGCCTGGGCGAGAAGGGCCAATTCCATCTGCTACTACGATGAAGTAAACATTATCCTCTTTAAACGCCTTCTCTGCTAAGATCGCTGCAGTTTCAGGTTTGTAACTATCCTTTTTCGATTCAAAAGAGCAATCAGAAAGTGCCTTGCCAGAAGCCAACCATAGTAGAGCTAAAGTCAGTATTTTTTTCATGTCTGTACCAACGTCGCGAGTAAGAGCAGCCGAAGTAGAGTATAAGCAGCCCAACCATCGAGTGGGTGATCTTGCAGGGCTTGTTGAGTTAAAACGAAGCTATAGTGCCAGATTGTAGGAAAACTCTCAGGAATCGTGTGCTCAGGTAGAGGTTAATTCTTGCAGAAAATACAAGCCACCTAAAAATTGACTGCCAGAATAACGCTTAACCGGTTGAAACGGAGTTGTTTTTTCACGCTAGCGTAGTATTACGGAGTGAACGAATCAACGCAGTGGAAGTCGGGTTAACTATTTTTTTAGCTGCGTATCCTGCCCGATAGCACAGCCTTGACAAATGGCCATTTGTTTTCAGTGTAGGCTTCACGGTCTTGAGGGTTATCTTGGGCAAGCTTTTGTTTTAATACTGCGTATTTCTGAGCGATGGTACGGTTATTACGCAATATATCGCGAAATTTAAGGCGCTCTTGCCAAAGATTACTTTTGAATGGGATAAGGTGAAGATGATGCGTGCGGTATTCAGGTTTAGGTTTACAAAACCAATGCATAACATCATCTTTGTATGGGTAATAGCAATAATTAATCACCGATAGGGCTTCAATAGCAGGTTTGGAGCTGGGTAAGTCTTTTACCCCAAACATTATGTCGATGATGGGTTTTGCAGATAGACCCGGAACTGAAGTGCTACCAACGTGCTCGACAGCTCCGCACAGCCATTCGCCAGCTACATTTAGAAGGATTCCTTTCTCCTTCTCAAATGCATCAGGCCAAGCACTATTGTAGTTTTCTAATTCAATTTTCATTTCAAAGAAGAAAGGCTGTTGACGCCCGATTAATTGGTAGGCCGATATTACCCCAAACTGATACGTAGCGAAAACTTCATAATATTGGCTTATCCATCTGAGTTGTTTGCTAGCAGTAAACTAAACCCATACATCATTTTCTGCCATTAACCTGCTTTCAGTACCGCCAGTGTTAACAACACCTTTAGGCTCAACAATCATGATTTGGCATTCATCTGTTGCAGATGGTTTATGTTCAACACCCCTTGGGATAACAAACATTTCACCTGAGTTAATTTCAACCTTGCCATCACGGAGTTCAATAAGTAGTGACCCTTCAATTACAATAAACACTTAATCTGTTTCAGGGTGATTATGCCATGCAAAGTCACCTTCAACTTTAACCAGTTTAAATTGATAATCATTCATCTCTGCGATAACACGCGGAGACCAATGTTCGGTAAATTTTGCGTATTTCTCTTTAAGATTTATTGCATTGAACTCCATTCAGAATCCTTTCTGCTAAGTGCCGCTAACGAGTGTGTAGAAAAACTCACCCCTCACTTTATATTGTACTTTTACGTGAAAAATAGCCTACTGACCAGTGAAAACTCAGCCAGAATTTTCGTAGAATCGCCACTTGAGGTTAATATTTGATCACACCTAAGGGAGCAAAAACACACATTAGTTTTCTACAGCCTGAACCACTGGATAAGGCACGCCGTACTAACGCACTAGTTTTATGTTAACTTGCGAAGCCGGTGAGCAACCCAAAAGCGAAGTAGAAATGTAGGCGTTGCCCCTCATTCATTATGTTTTTCAGCGCATTTCTAGATATGCAATCGACGCCGGAACCTTCTTGGGTTCAACGTGTGTAGAATGCATCTGCTGTAGAACCCATTTACCATCTTCCTTGACCACCACAACACTTTCCAGCCATACAACGTCCCGCGTACCCTCTTCAGAGGAAAACACAGCTTTATTCCAGTAATTTATAAGGGCAATATCTTCTCTCACATCAGTAGAGATAAGGCTGTAGTAGTTCTCCCTCTTGTATTCAGCAGGTGGAACAGCGGCGATAAGTTCATCAATACCCCAAACTTCTCCATTCTCAAGAAGCTCAAATTTTTCTGTTACGGACCTCTTCATAGCAGAATGATCAAACTTAGAAATAGCTGAAAAGAGTGCAACAACCGGTTCAAATACTGGATCTGATTCTGCTACAGCAGGTCCAGAGAACAGTGACAAAACCAATACAATTTTTCTTAGTGTTTTCATGGTTCCCTCCTAAAAAAATAACGTTGCTAGCAAGAGCAGTCGAAGTGGCGCGTAGTTTTCAAGCGCTGCCACCGCTTGCTAAATTCACAGGGAGAAATATCATATTTTTCCCACTAAATAACTATCTGATTGGATCTCTATAATGTGGAGCTGGCTTACTTGATTTGTTAGTTTAAAACGAGGGTGCTCAAACAAAACCATGATACCAGTTTCAGGAGGGATCATTGGGTAGTTGCGCTCAGGTATACTATGGTGCTTGCTGAAACTAAAGAGTTTTCATTTTTTGGGGCAAAGCTTGCCTGGCATGATAAGTCTCTGCTCCAACTAAAATACCATTTTCGTCAGCTTGCTAGTCGATCCCGCGGTATTTCGATTGGCAAGACTCTGAAAGAGCTTACCGTGTTTCTCCGTGGTTGGATCAATTGTTTTGGTATAGTCCAAGGCTATAAAAATGTATTGATTTGGACTATTGGATACGGCAGAGATTAAGAATGATTTATTGGAAGAATTGGCGCAGGGAGAGCGAAAGTCCGAAACTTATTGCGCATAGGTGTAAGTGAATCGCTGGCAGTTTATCAGTAATTGTTAGCCACTTTTTCGTAGTTGCTCACTACATATTTCCTGTATCACAGCATGGCCAACTACCTTTGAACCCTCTCGAGCCTTTAGATTGGCACCTACCTCGAAGCATTTTAGATATGCCTCTGGTGTGGTGAATTTATCAAGCACCTGGGTGCCGCAACTCCTGTATCAATTAACCAATGAATTGTAGTCGTGAGGTAGTCAGCTTTAACCTTATTATGAGGTCAGTATCCATTCTTTACGGAGAATTTTTTCCAGAAAAATAAATCTGTACATAAGTACCAGGTTTCCAGTCCGGGTTTTCATTTCTATTGAAGTTATCATAAATCTCATTTAATAGTTGAGTACATGAATTTCACTTGAACAATCTGTGAACGGTGCGACTTATCCACCCCTGATGTTTAGTCATTTCTTTCCTCACATAGGGAGAATAATCTTTGTCGTCGTTCTTAATGTGATTTGTCAACCAGATTTTTAAATCACTCATAAGTCTACGAGTTATATCCTTTCCGTTTTCGTGTTGCTCAACATATGAGTCTATCTGCGCAACAAAGGATCTGTGGACTTTCTTGTGAGTGTCCGACAGAGGATAACCTGATCTTTCCATCAAATCTTCTTCGAAATCGAAGTGGGTGGACGTGTAATCGGCAAGGCCTATAAGTACTTTTGATATTCTCTCTTTATCATTTTCAATATGTGCCAAATCAAGCTCGTTTATATAATCTACGATTCTCCTATGCTGCTCATCAATGAGGTTTATACCCACTGACAACGACGCATCCCAGGACCAATAGCTCATTTTTCTTCACCAGGTTTTTATGTAACACTCGACTTTGTAGCAGGCGCGGAGCCGCAAAGCGGCGGAATAAGCATCCCAAAGCCGAAAGCGTGATAACAGCTGCTTGTGAGTTCTTTTTTTGTAATTTTTCACTGTTTCTCAAAATTCTGATTTTCGTGCAGTGGGACAATCTATTTATTCGACCAACTGACCTTCAACTAGTAATCTCAATTTTGACTCCCTGTTTATACTTGAAACTTATGAGGCCTTGAAAGCCAAGAGAGTTTCATACATTGGCGTGAAACAATGCGGGTATACCAATTCGTATTCTGTAAGACCTTAGTTACCACGTTTATCTTGAGCGTACTTATGCGTCTTGAAGGCCTTTTTTTACTTCACGATGCGAAGCCAGTCGGGATGCCTTTCTCGTACATACCTAGCCTGATTATGGCTGGCGTGTTTCAGGCAGACGACTAGCACTGTACTAGCCAACAGCTTGGCTGGCCACTGCCCAATATTTACGAGGAAAAAATACCAAACTATCCCCACCCAATTTCTTTCTTACTGGCACCCAGTGAAATTTCAGCGAATTGCCCCTATCTACCACGCCCAAGCGAACACCCTAGGAACGAAACCGCTTGACTTTCAATCTGGCAATTAGCAAAACGCTGAATGCCAAATTAGTACTTAATATTCTATGTTGGCATAATCAACAATTTATATGGTCTGCTACCATAACGCCTCCACTAAGTTTTATACACAGACGTTTTGCGCTTTCTTGATGTAAATCAATAATTTGTAGCTTTATCTCAATTTAACTGTGTCTTATATGGAGTTGTTATGCAAGATTGGGGAACTGATGGATTTAAAAATTAAGCCGTGGGGGATACTCGATTGGGCTCTTTATGGATTCCAGGGAGTTGGAGTTTTGAGATCCTATCAATAAAATTAGCTATAAACGGATGCCGGAGTAACTCATAGGCAGTCCGGTGGAGGCTGTTTCTTGGTCAGAACGTACTTAATGACTTTGTTAAATGTTTTTGGTTGAAATTTTCTACTCTTCAAGACAGTCATTGATATATTCTTCAATGTTTGAAGCTAGCTTCATATTTGAAATTTCTTTGTGGTTAAAATCTTCTTCATGGTCTGCTATATATATAGAGGTATCTTGTTGGCTTAAATTGATAAAATAATAATTTCCGAAGCCGTCGAAGCCTATTGCAAAAAAATGATTTGGCCAATGATCTTGATAACAGAAACCATCTTCACGAAGCTTCCGATTAGTTTTTATAAGCCAGTCTAAGTCTTTTACAAGTTCTCCCTCAATCCGGTCTAGAACATCAGATTGTGGGAATGGATAATTTATAAGAGTATCGGTATAGAAAGATGGTAACTCAATGTCAAAGGCATTGTTAATTGTGTTAATTGTATTTTTCATGTATTTGTGTATTGCCCACGTATAGCATTTATATAGTAATCATACGGATCACTATTATCCTGATTACTATTTCAGAATCAATTTCTTCGCTAAAACGAAAATATTGTTATAAAGTCATTGGATTAAATTTAGTTGTCACGGCCGTGCAAACTGCAAAAAGGATCACTTTGACTACTACCACATTTCTTATGTCACTCTGTAACTCTTTGATTCATAGTTGATTATTATATTTTTCGTCAGCTTTTGAAATAACAATCAGGATAACCATGAACCCGAAGCGAGCGCCAAAGGGCAATCCCCCGGCGTTGCCAGGGGATAGTCACTCGACTTAGCCTCGAATACGCCGCACCCGGAATTTGCGCCCTTTCAACTTGCCGTTTTCTATTTTCTTAAGTGCTTGAGATGCCACATTGCGTTTAATCGCAACATAGGCGGTCATGTCCAGTACGTTGATCTTGCCAACATCTTTACCGTCAATCGGGCGATCACCTCCGGTTAGGGCTCCCAGGATATCGCCGGGGCGGACCTTTTGCTTCTTGCCGCCATCGATTTGCAGGGTAGCCATCGGTGCCTGGAAAGGGGGTTCACTTAATATGCTGGCGGGTGGCGGTGTATCTGGATCGGATAGTGGGTCCTGGGTTAGGTCCATACGAACCAGTTTGTGGCCTTCTTTCTCGGCAAAAAAGGAGTAAGCGCAACCGCGCTCACCGGCGCGGCCTGTCCGTCCGATGCGGTGGGTGTGAACTTCCGGGTCTTTGGCGATATGAAAGTTGATAACGGCATCCAGCTTGTCGATATCAAGGCCGCGTGCAGCCACATCAGTAGCTACCAGAATTGAAGCGCTGCCATTGGCAAATCGAATCAGGGTTTCACTGCGCTGGCGCTGCTCCATATCACCATGCAGGGCGAGGACATTGAAGCCAGCCTGTTTCAGATCATCGGCCACCTCATCGGTTTCGCGTTTGGTGTTGCAGAAAACCAGGGTATTGACTGGCTTATCATTGAGCAGGACACGCCGAGTCATCTCCAGGCGATCCTCGAAACTCTCAGTTCTGTAAAAGCGTTGTTCGATCACCTCGTCGCTATGGGCAGAATCAATTTTAACCATCACCGGTTTTTGCATCACTCGGGCGCTGAGCTTTTCAATTTCATCGGGATAGGTAGCGCTGAATAGTAACGACTGCCGCCCAGTTGGCACCTGCGCCAGAATAGTGTCGATAACGTCCTGGAATCCCATATCGAGCATTCGGTCGGCTTCGTCAAAGACCAGCGTATCGACATGCTCTAAGGAGAGTGTTCCTTTGCGCAGGTGTTCTTCGATGCGTCCTGGAGTACCAACGATGATATGGGCTCCATGGGCCAGGGAGCCGATTTGAGGGCCGAAAGGCATGCCGCCGCAGAGAGTCAGAATCTTAATGTTGTGAATTGCCCGTGCCAGTCGGCGCAGTTCCTGCGCAACCTGGTCCGCCAATTCCCGTGTTGGGCACAGAATCAGCGATTGAATCCGAAAGCGGCTGACATTGAGCCGATGCAGCACCCCCAAACCGAAGGCGGCCGTTTTACCGGAACCGGTTTTTGCCTTGGCGATAACGTCCTTGCCGTCAAGAATGATCGGAAGCGTTTTGGCCTGAACCTCGGTCATGGACTTGTAGTTGAGTGACGCCAGGTTTTTCAGCAGGGCGGGGTTTAGGGGAAGATCGGAAAAAGGTGCAGTCAAGGTGAATCCTGGAGTCGTTAAATGTCAAATACGCGTATTACACAAGCAGTAGGGAAAGTGATCGTCACCTACTTAGCCTTTGTGATCGCTGCAATTTTGCAGTTTGTGCGATACAAAATCTGTATGGAATTTTAACAGTTAACCCTGAAGAAACCTATGAATCACCTTGTTCCCATCATAGTCTCTTCTATTCAGATTATCTTCTTGTGAAATGAGAACTGAGGCACTGGGTAGCATAAACCCGGTGCCCCAATTTACTAACGTCAGCTTTGCTTTCCTTCGCGGGCCTTCCACTGATAGAAAACCCCGGGCATCACTAACAATACAAACAGCAGTGTGGTTATGGTGCCGCCCACCATTGGTGCTGCGATCCGTTTCATAACATCTGCGCCGGTGCCATCGGAAACCATGACTGGTATCAATGAAATTAACAGTGTCAGGCTGGTCATTAGCATCGGGCGAATACGGCCAGCTGCCGCTTCGGCAACAGTCGCTGTATTGCCGCGCTCCGAGTTATTCCCAGCGGCAGATAAGTAGTGCAGCATTAATAACCCCATCTCAGCGGCGAGACCAGCCATAGCAATCATGCCGACCCATACAGCAACGCTCAGTTTGTAGTCGAGCAGGTATAACAGCCAGAAGGCGCCGATTAGTGCCATTGGCATGGCGGTGAGTACAAACAGGGTGTCGGATAGCCTGCCTCGATGCAGATACAGCAGGAAGCACACAGCCAATAAGGTCAGGGGCACTAACCATTGCAGGCGGGACTTGGCGCGCTCCAGGTATTGGTATTGGCCGGCCCAGGCGATACGTTGCCCGGGAATCAGATTAACCTGATCGGCAACAACCTGCTTTGCGCGATTAACATATTCTGCAACGCCGATATCGCCCTTCAAGTCGACAAATACCAAGCCCACCAACTGCCCATCCTCATTGCGGATCATGGGCGGCCCAGTGCGGAAGTCCAGATCAGCCAGCTGGTTCAGGGGCACTTGGGAACCATCAGAGGCGGGGACCAGAATTTGTTCAAGCTGTTCAGGAGTATCCCGGTAGTCGCGGGCATAGCGCACTAACACATCGTAACGTTCGCGGCCTTCGATGGTCTGGGTTGCGGCCAGGCCACCAGCCGCTGCGGCGATCACATCTTCGATATCCTGTACATTCAAGCCGTGGCGAGAGGCCCGTGCGCGATCGATATCAAAGTCCAGGAAGTAACCGCCGGTTAGGCGCTCGGCGAAGACGCTTCGGGTTTGTTCCGCAGTGCGTTGGTCGCTCCGCAATGCTTCTTCGATAGCCAAAGCGGTCTGTTCGATTTCCTTCAGGTTATCTCCAAACACTTTGATGCCGAGCTGGCTGCGAATGCCGGTGGCGAGCATCTCAGTGCGGGTTTGGATGGGCATCCACCAGATATTGGGCATGCCCGGATAGCGCAGCTTTTCATCCATTTCCGCCAGCAGGTCGTCCCAAGTCATGCCGGGGCGCCACTCACTTTTAGGCTTCAGGGTGATTACGGTTTCTACCATTGAGAGCGGTGCAGGATCGGTGGCGCTATTGGAGCGGCCGATCTTGCCAAAGACATGCTCTACTTCTGGGAAGGCTTTCAGTTCCTCGTCCATTTGTTGCAGCACCTTGCCCGCTTCGGTAACCGACATGCCGGGTAGGGCGGTAGGCATATACAGGATGCTGCCCTCATTGAGCGGTGGCATAAATTCACCACCTAGCTTGCTAATGGGGTAGGCCACAGAAACCAGAGCTAATACCGCGAGAGTGGCTACAACTTTGCGTTGCCGCACACAGAAGTGAATCACTGGCTGTAGTGTATGGACTAAAACGCGGGAAATCGGGTTTTCCCTGTTGCGAATTTTGCCGCGCATTAGCAGTACCGCGAGCGCTGGAATCAAGGTGATTGCCAATAGGGCGGCGAAAGCCATGCTGTAGGTTTTGGTGTAGGCGAGGGGTTTGAATAGGCGGCCCTCGGTAGCTTCCAGCGCGAATACCGGCAGGAATGAAACCGTGATAATAATCAGGGAGAAGAAAATACTCGGCCCGACTTCCTGCATTGCCCGAACGATTAGCGTTCTTTTCTCGCCTGGAGACAACTCCTTATCCCCATCGGCTGCCAGCTTTTTGTGGATGTTATCCACCATTACCACTGCCGCATCCACCATGGCACCGATGGCTACGGCAATACCTCCCAGTGACATAATGTTGGCGGTAAGCCCTTGTAGGGACAGTGGAATAAAGGCCAGTAAAACTGCAATCGGCAGAGTGATTACAGCTACCAATGCGGAGCGGGCGTGGAGTAGGAAAATAGCGATCACAGCGGCGACCACCAGCATCTCTTCAATCAGGGTGTTCTTGAGATTGTCGATCGCACTATTAATTAATTTTGAGCGATCATAGGTCACTACCAGCTCAACGCCTTCCGGTAAGCCCGCACGGACTTGCTTGATACGCTCTTTAACTCTCTCAATAACCTTGAGGGCATTTTCACCGTAGCGCATCACCACGATGCCACCTACGGTCTGGCCCTCGCCGTCCAGCTCGGCAATACCGCGCTGCATCGCAGGCCCCAGAGTAATATCCGCTACCTGATCCAAAGTCACCGGAATCTTTGCCGCATTGACCCCGATCACCACCTCTTCGAGATCGTCAACACTGCGGATATAGCCACGGCCACGCACCATATGTTCGTGGCCCGCGATCTCCAGTACTCTTCCTCCGGTGTCGTTGTTACTGCGGCGAATGGCCTCGACCACTTTACCAAGCGGAACCTTAAACATCTGCAAGCGATGGGGGTCGATTTGGACCTGGTACTCCTTTTCGTAGCCTCCAATGGAGGCAACTTCGGCCACGCCTTCAACAGAAGTGAGCCAATAGCGCAACTTGAAATCCTGTAGTGCGCGCAGTTCTTGCAGGTCGTTATTACCGCTTCGATCAACCAGCGCGTACTGGAACACCCAGCCCACTCCGGTAGCATCCGGGCCAAGCTTTGGCTGAACACCTTCTGGGAGCTGGTCGGCTACCTGGTTGAGGTACTCCAGAACCCGTGAGCGGGCCCAGTAAATATCGGTGCCGTCTTCAAAGATGGCGTAGACAAAGCTGAGACCGAAAAAGCTCTGGCCTCGCACATATTTGACTTTGGGCAGCCCTAACATTGCGGTGGAAAGCGGGTAGGTGATTTGATCCTCGACCAGGTCAGGGCTGCGCCCCGGCCAGTCTGTCATCACAATCACCTGGGCGTCGGACAGGTCCGGAATAGCATCCAGGGGGACACTGGTTAGCGCCCGGTATCCAGCCAGGGCTGCGATCGCTACAAGAATCAAAGTGATCCCCGGCTTACCGGCGCAGGCCCCAATAATTCGGGCAATCAGCCCTTTGGGTTCAGAATTTACCACTGCTGTACCCCCGACTTCAGGCGGCTTTCCGCCGCGATCAGGAATACTCCAGAGGTGACAATTTTATCTCCTGCCTGGAGGCCAGAACGGATAACAATCCTGTCGCTGTCGCCATAACCGGTGCGTACCTGCACCGGCTCCAGACGACCCTGGCCCAAGTCGCGGAAAACAATGCGTTTCTTGCCGGAGATCAATACTGAATCCCTGGGTACCACCAGGAGGTTTCCCAGTTCGGCGGTTAACATGATGTCCGCAAACAGTCCCGGGCGCAGTTCACCATCGGTATTGGGCAGGGTCACACGCAGCCGTGCACTGCGGTTATTGTGATTAAGGAAGGGATCAATCTGGGTGAGGGTGGCAGGGATTTCCTCGTGGTAGACGTTGGTTAAACGCACTTTGGCCGGCATGCCTTTTTCTATCAGTGGCAACTGATCTTCGTAGGCGTGGGCTTCAATCCAAACCTGGCTGAGATCGGCTATACGCAGCAGGTTGTCGCCCTTTTCAAACGCAGAGCCCGCGACAATATTCTTCTCAATAATCACACCACTGGCGGGTGCAAAAATCGGGATATAGTCCTGCGCTTTTTGTTGTTCAACCAGCCAGTCGATTTGCTCTTCAGAGAGACCCCACAACAGTAGACGCCTTCGTGCTGCTTTCTCCAAGGCATCGCCACGGCGGCGGGCCTTTAGATACTCGTCCTGGACTGCGAGCAACTCGGGGCTGTAAACAGAAAACAGTACTTCGCCGCGCTTAACCTGCTTTCCTTCAAAATCTGCATCTAACTCACCAATCCAGCCGTCGAAGCGTAGGCTGATATCGCGCAAGCGGGTTTCGTCATAGGTGACCTGGCCGTGCAGGTGAATGGGCAAGGCGAATGGCTGTCGCTCGACGATACCGGTTTTGATACCAATGGCCTGGCGCCGGCCGCTATCCACCACAATGCTGCCACTTTGCAGTTCATCGTGGCTCACAGGTTGCAGGTTCATACCGCAAATAGGGCAAGTACCGGCTTCGGCAGCTCTTACCGATGGGTGCATTGAGCAGGTGTAATAGGCAGTATCTGAAGCCTCAGGCGCAGATTTCAGGCGCAGGCCTTTGCGATTGGTGCTCATATCAAAGGCCAAATCGACATGCTTATCGTAGCCTGTCGCTACATCTACCACCATGGGCCAGGAGCCCACCATGGCCAGCTCAATTTCACCGGTGAAGATACCGGGGCTGGATTCACTGATATCGGCGACGGCACGCATAGCTGGCATGGCGCCCATGGCGGGCATCTCGGCTACCGCGCGAACTTCGGCTCCAGCTACTGGCTCATTGTCAGCATTGCGAACTTCAATTCGAATTTGGTTTTTACCCGCTTGGGGTTGTAGCGGATCAACCGAGACGGCAATTTGGAAGGGTCCAGCCTGCACAAAATCGGCATTTGGAATTTCTGCTTGTGCAGAAATTTTCTTCCAATAAAAGGCCGCGCCGGCAGCCGCCAACAGCAGGGTAAGGGCGATTAAGCTCAATGTTCTTTGCTGGCTCATAGGGCACCCTCCTGAATGAAGGAAAGGGGCATCTGCGCGCAAAGCACGTTATCAATGAGCAGGCCACCAATGGCCGCTATAGCTTGTTGGGAAATCAAAAGGTTCACTCCTAGAACAATCTTTCTGAAGCCGCCAGCAAACATGGGCTGGGGGCATATTTCGCTAGTCAGAGAGAAAGGGAGTGATCAAATACGCAGGCGCAAAGTGGCAAGCCAGGTTCGGTTGCCGGGGTGGGATTCTGTCGCAGTAGGAGATAATTCAGGCGTACCGAAAGGCGGAGCCAGAATTTGGGGCCATTGGTAAGTTGGCGGTGGCGCCAACTGGGGAAGTTCCAGATTCAAGTGTGCGGCGGTGACGGCGACTTGGTGGTCGTCCAACGAAGTCTTCAGGGAGACCTGGGCATCATAGCCACAACAGTCATCATCTGAGTCTGACCCCTTGGCCATATCATCGCAGCAACATTCCGCTGCCGGCTTGGGTTCCTCCATCATTTCGCAGGCGAGCACAGTCTGCACCTGCAACATCAGCAGGAGCAGGGCCGCCATGGCTATCAGCTTGGCGCGAAATGTGGACGAATAGTTCTTCATTACTGATAAATCATACACCAGAGGCCGGTTGCACGACAAAGGTTGCTTTCGCTATGTGACCAAGGGGCACTTCTAAGTTTTTCTTTCTTCTATTAGGGGTAATTACGGCACAGGTTAACCCTTCGGCAGAGATTTCTTGACGATAGTTAGTAGATTCCCTTCGATAAATGCCACTACAACAGCACCACAAGGTGTCTCTATGAAATTAACTCCATCGGCTTTCCTCTTTCTGCTTTATTTGTTGGCGGTACCTTCTTTTGCAGCCTCCAACGGCATATCTCTAGAGGAGTTATTTACGACTACTTATAAGCACAATGAAGAGATTAACAGGGAGTGGGTGTTGAGTAGGGAGCGGAACTTGGCTGCCTGGCAAAGAATGAGGGCTGTTAGGGAAGCTGCTGAAAGGGGGGAAGACTTGTCTTACCTCAGTAAGTATGGGCTTGAGAAGAAGTCCGCTTGGTACGAAATTGATTTAGGAGAGAATCCTGAGTGGGTGACATCATATAGGCTGCTGAGGATACTCTCCTCTTGGCATATGTTGCCGATGAATCAGGAGGAGCTTTATGAGCTTGGTATGACTGTGACTGAAGTGGAAAAGTTGGGTCGCTATGTTATCGCCAATGACATCAAAGAAATTAGTATTCAGGCAAGATTGGATTACTTCCACAAAGAGGAAGCTGGCTACATTGGCCGAATTCTTCAGGGCGGTGAGGACTTTTCCGCTATTTATCTAGAGCTTAAAGATAATATTGAAGCTCTTGAACACCTGGTGGGAACTAATTGGACCATAGACTTATTCAGCCAGTTTGATAATGAGGCTCAAGAGATATTACTGACCTATAGCTTATCGAAATATAAGTCACGAAATGGAATGGGGCCCAGTGATTACAGTTTGGATCAAGAGGCCGAAATGTTTGTAAATCAATTTCTCTCTGGAGAGATCAGCGCAATGATGAGGGAGGGTTTGGAAAGTCATAGGGAAAGAAGATTGGCTCAAAAAGCTAAGATCAATGTGGAATTTAAGCCCCCGGTTGATTCGCCCGTAAATGAGTGCAAGTGTCCTCCCGATCAATGTTCCTACAACAATTCTTGATTATACTTAATTTAATAGATTTCCCATCATAATCGACCGCGTGGCATGGTCTTCACTTCGAGTGGTAGTTGTAATGACTGTAACAAGGATCTGTTTTTGGCTTGTCGCGCTTTTCTATTCCTTATCCCCCTTTGCAGATGAATACATAGTCCAGAGTGAGGACTACGACCCGTTTACCCAGATGACAGAACTCTGGCTAAAGGGTGAAATATCAAATCGTCAGATAAGGGATTTGGCACTAAGAGGCCGATATCAAAACAGCTCTGCCGCTAATAGTGCTCATGTCTCCTTCTTTCTTGATGAAATGCAGGTGATTGCGCGGGGGAATTCTGTATCGGGTCGTTCGGCCCAGATATCCGTCCAGGTTGATGAGTCAATTTTTGACTTGGATTATGACCTTGTTTCTATGCATATGATGATCAATGGTCATGGAAATGGGTTATCGAGCAAGCAGAAATTCCTTTTGGTTACTTTTATGTACCGGTTAGCAGCAGAAGGCTGGAGCAAGTCTTCTGGGGTCGATGAAATGGAGAAACATCTTATTTATCGAACTCTCGATTACTTATCTGAAATGCCTGCAGATTATAAAATGTGGGTGATAGCTAAAGAGATACAGTATCCGGTTCATTAGAATAGTCCCTAAGCAGTATATACTTTCAAAAGTCAACTTGACAATTTTTTCCTGCCCTTATTGCAGTATATTTTTTTGGAAATAAATATTAAATGGAATCCAGGGCTGCTAATGTAAGGTAGGTCCTAGCGAAGCCGGCCTCGCGGGGTTCTGGAGGCTTAATTAGTTTCAGTGCGATAAAATAAGTAACACCAAGGCTATATTGGTTCAAAGGTTGCCGTTGTCTTAAACTAACAAAGTGCAATTCTAATTGTGGAATACCAATTCTTACCTCAACATAAGTTTTTTCAGCAAAGAGGCGTCAGTACAATTTTGTCTTGGTTTAGCTATTTGTATACCGTAAAAAAAGATTTGGAGTAGAATCTTTTCTTTGGTAAGAAGGATATGCTTATTTAATTTTTCTATGCTGTTAATAGATTTTAGGAGCGAGTTATGTGAGCCTATCTCCTTTTTTTTGTTATGGTTGTTTGCTTTTGCTTGTTTAGGTTTGTTATTCTTGTCTGCAAAAGTGGTTATCGATAATATCAAAGATGAGTGTGAGTCCGTAAGCGTATTAGGTCTCTAGGCTATTTTTCTAAGATCGCAGTTCAAATACACTGCTAAATAACGGCGCGATGAGAATTTGCTAAAGTTTTTGTCATTTTGGCCCGGATAGGATCCGCGAATAGCATTGACCTTTTACACGATAAAGGCACTCTCATTGTTGACTTGTAAAATATCACAATTGGTTTGGAGGTTTTAACTAAATATTGAAGTTAGTACAATTATTTCGTTTGGCGAGAATTGAGGCAAAACTGTAAGCTGAGGCTTATAAATTATCAGTTTAGCGGTTCGAAAGAAGCGCGCTGAAGATGGCTGCAGTGACGGTCGAGATAGTATTTGTAATCTTGGCTAACGATTGTACTTTTTGAGTTTATACGGCCCACTATTATTTCAATAGCCCTTTATTGCTTGTAGGGTTTTCTTCTACTAGCTTATCGATTGCTAGATACTCTTGGGACAATGCTAGTATGGACATCCATACTTGATAGATTATGAGAGAAGTTATCTTAGAATTTGGGAGTATTTAGGACCATACTGCCTCCATGGTTGTTAGGCTTGACTCAAGGGCATAGCAAATGAGTCAAGCCGATTCGTGTCAGATCCGTATGGTGCCCCCACTAGCAACTAGTATTTGATTGCCCTCTGCATAGAGGTGGCATTTTCCTAAAACTCTATAATGTTCATTGTGTTTTTCACATGCACTCAGGGCTTCTTGGTTTGCTTGTTCTTG
This sequence comes from Microbulbifer maximicatervae (SeqCode), assembly GCF_052467825.1. Taxonomy (NCBI): domain Bacteria; kingdom Pseudomonadati; phylum Pseudomonadota; class Gammaproteobacteria; order Cellvibrionales; family Microbulbiferaceae; genus Microbulbifer; species Microbulbifer maximicatervae (SeqCode). The sequence goes on along the minus strand of NZ_CP174327.1, from coordinate 4,089,662 downwards.
GCTGGATCTATTCCAAATGTACCCTATTGATAAGGCACCTCTATGATCAATTGCTATGGCCAGCGCTTTTATACCAGGTAAGCTTCGATATTCTGTAATCATGTTAACAAGTCCTGAATCGCTCTCAAAAGTACCAGCTTGTTGTTGTAGCTCCCTTAGCATTGCCCTTAATGATTCTTGCGAATCTTGGTTGGTGATCTGCATTAATAGAGGGCGGCTAACTTCTGCAAAGTAGTCTTTATCGCGTTCTATATAGAGTTCATGGGCATACCACCAGGCAATGTCGAGATCCCTGGGGGCGCGTAGATATGCTTGCTCTAGCATTTCAAGATAACTGCTTCTAGGGCTTCCTAATACCTGCATGGAAATAGCAAGGCCGTGCCAATACGCAGCAATGCTATCGTCTAATTCAATTAATCGAATATATTGGTCTCTTATATCACTTAACCGATCCATACTGATTGCAGGCCCGGCAGCCATCTCTTCAGATAAACTTGCTCTCGCTTGAACTTCAATAAACCAATTCTTGCTGTGAAACTCTTTTGGGATAGTGCTGAGTATTTTACTGGCTCGTGTAAAATTCCCTGCTGAAATTTCAGAGGACGCTAGGGCGATATCTAGCTCTTTATCATAAAAACCATCCTCTCCGGTGGATCGGATAAATTCTTGAGTCTCACTCGTTGACTGCTGAGTGATTGATATATAGCGGGCTATTTCCCTAAGTGCGATTTGAGGACTTATTGAGTTTATCGATAAGCCTATATTTGCATCATAACCTTCAAGAGTACTTGTGAAATATCCAAACTTGGACCTGGGTAGTTGTTGGTACTCTACTTCTAATTCCTCAAGGGACATATTGAGGGAGTCCGCAAGTGTATTAACTGTACTTGTACCATTATTATACTCATTCAGGTAGTCAAGTAGCGCTTGACGTCGATTGGAATCGAAAAGCATCCAATGAGTAAGCATCCATCCACTTGAGTATAAGGATAAAAACTCTTCATCATTTAATGATCCTTTTTTTGCCATTAACAATTTTTCAAGGGGGAGAACTCTGCCTTGGCGTATAGAATATGCTTGGCCAATTGGGATTTTCCCCAATTCAAACCTTTTTTTGCCTTTTAATTGAACCGTAGAGAATAACTCCGCAATTCCTTCGCTATACCAATAGGGGATATTTTGAGAGCTTCGTGCATACGTTAGGAAATGTGTGTATTCATGAAATAGGGTCTCTCGGGCGGGGTTTCCAGGGAGATGCGAATTGCCGGTTAAATCTATTAATGCAAAGCTGCCATAAGAGGTGTTATTAAAAGTTCCTATGATTTGATTGCCTAGACTTTCCCCGCGCCTTGATGCTTCTCTGAAAGAGTATTTATCGGATAATGCAAAGATCGTTAGCTTCTGATTGTCGGGGCCATTACCTAAGTACTTATTGGTGATATATCTAAACTTCTCGAGGTCTGTTGCGAGTTTTTCAACTTTCCGTGGAGAGCCATCTGTCACGATACGAAAGTTGGATGTTTCAATTTCAAACCAGTTAGAATTGGCTAATCTTGCTGAGCTAGAACACCCTGTGACATTAGGTAGAAATATTAGCAATGCTGAAATCAAAGCTAAGAGCTCTTTGCCTTTCCTGAGGTTCCTGACTTTCATTGACTTCCTTTTCATTTCATCTTAATACTAAGAAAATTTTAGCTTATATGCTCATAAAAAGTTAGATCTGCAAATAATGTACCTTCACGTCGCAAGGCAATCCTTGTGCTAGAAGCTTCGCACTGAAATTAAGTAATTTGTTAGCATCTTGACGATGCTTGCTATTTTGCAACTGAAATCCTCGAATATACTGAATGGAAAGTGGTCAAAGGTATTATGATTAAGATCTCCTTAAAGAGTTTCCAATAGTGGGGAAGCTGGAAGCAAATAAACGGCAGTCTCAATTCCTTTAATTCTGAATGATGTAGCTCGTTATGTTTTGAAGCGTACTAGGTATTGATGTTAATGTTGAATTTATGGGGGGATTTATAGCGTATGAAGGTGCAGTGTGTTCTTTCTGATTTAGTACTAATCGATAGTTTTTCTGTCTATGGCTTTCTCGCGGACACTACAAAGAAGTAACCCAATGCTCGTCTGCACTGAGAGTCTTCGAAGCCGGCTTTTTCAAGCATCTCATATAGCTTATCGATAGAATAGAGCTGAGATCCGTGATTCATAAATAGGTGAAAGCAAAACAAACTCGGGGTCAGGCGGGTTTCATCGAGAAGCATGTCGTGAATAAAGAGATGCCCCCCATTTGGCAAGAGTGCGAAGGCTTTATCAATTAAAAATTGGCAGGTTTCAGCACGCCAATCGTGCAAAATATTACTTAAGCAAATCCCGTCACAGCCTTCTGGCCAAGAGCCTGTAAAGAAGTCGCCGGGTACAATTCGAACCCGCTCTTTTTTGCCGAATTTTTGTACATACTCCCTTGCTACTGCACACACGGGCGTTAAGTCAAATAGTACTGCCTTGCGTTTCGGGTAGGAATCGCAAAATGGTAGGGCAATTGCCCCTGAGCCACCACCCGCATCCATTAAGCAATGAACCTCTTCAAAAATCCCATTAGAGACAGCTGTGACTGCCGAGGAAAATCCTTGGGAGTGCATCAGGTGTGTAAAGGCTGCAGCGGATTCTGAGTCCATATCGTTGTTTTGCCACATATCGGTTACCGAACGGCCTTTACACTCAAGTTCATACTCTCGCTCCAGGCTGGTTAGTATCTTTTTATCTAGATGATTGACGTTGTAGATATGGAAGGGGTCTAGTAACACTTCGCCCCAGTAGTAGAGACTGTCTTTTGATAGATAAGACTGGCTCAATTCCGTATTTTTTAAGCGATGATTATCGTAATAGACGTACCCTAAATGACTTAAAACCAGAAGAAAAAATCTCATTCCCTTATCGCTGAGCTGCAACTTATGACTGAGCGACTTACAGGTGTCATATCCCTGCTCAATCAACCCCGTAATATCTAGCTGAGCCGAAACCATTAGACAGGCAAAATTGTAGTTTCCCATCAACCGGTCCCACATAGGGCCATCGGAAACTGTCGGTGGTGTTATCTTGTGGGTTTTACTATTGCTCATCGTCTGTTACCCATATGACCTGGGGGATTTTGTTAGTCCGCGGAATACGTCTGAGTTGGTGTACTTTTTTGGCGTTGAAGGACTGTGGGTATTGTTTGACTACAGAGGCCAGGTTATGGATATTTGCCCGCACATATTCACTGACTTTGCTGGCATCCGCACTGCCAGTAAACTGTAAGGTAATCCTGTCTGCTGACTTTTGATCGGGTGAGCGGCAACTGAGTAAAAGCTGGACCTCTTCTACACCAGTACAGTCATAGGCGAGGCTTGTGATCTTACTGGTGCTTAAAAGGGCGCTACAGAGGCTGATAGCATCGTCTGCTCGCCCTTCAATCAAAAGTGCTCTGGGGCGGCCACAGCGGCATGTTGTTGGCTTGATCAGATCTCCCAAGCGATAGCGAATAATCGGTACTGTCCAGCCTTCACCAATTCGTGTGAGAAGGGCGCCTTGGTCGTCGGTTTCAATGAGCTGCCCTTCCAATAAGTGGTACTTCTCCAGGTCACACTCAGGGGAATTGACAGCAATGCTATTGGTTTCTACCGATCCATAGTCGCACCACAGCCCAGCATTAGGGAAAGCCTTACGTATGACCTTCAACTTTGCTTTGGTCCAAGGTTCCCCCATCCAGATAATTGTCTTTATTGGGAGTTGGCTGCCTGAATTTAGTATACCTTCGGCAAAATCTGCCAGTCCCGTGGGTGCGCCAGCGAGTGAGTCCACATCGATGTTATGTAGAAGTTCCAGCCAATTCTCCACCTCACCAGGTATAAAGGGGCCTGTAGGTGCAATGGTGCATTTGGAAGCCTCTGCCAATGTTTGAATAAAGTAGTGTGCACCCCATAGCCGCCCTGGATTAAAGAGATTAAGAAGAACACTTTGAGAGCTGAGCGGGCGCCATTCCTTCAGCAATCTTTGAGCTGCCTGGTGATAAGGTGTATAGGCCAGCTTCGGCTTTCCAGTTGTTCCGCCGCTAGACATGATAATGGCACCGTGTTCCTGCGCGGCATTTTGGCTGATATGTTTAAGCTCAGCGGGGCCACAAACGGGGATGTCATCGAGACAGGCGGCAGAAACAGGTATATCTGGTCCACCGTAGGGTGAAAGACTGCGGGCGTGGGCGAGAATGGCATTCCAATCCAGGTGGCCAATGTTCATAGCGTTAAGGTAGCTCCCGTTCAATCCCGTCTTCCTGGGGTGGTGAGGTATCGGATGGAACTGAGGAAATTGTAGTAACAGGGCGCCTAGGTAGAGAGTGGCCTGGCCAATTGGGAGTTATCCTCATCAGTACCGATGCATTTCAGCAGCAATAGATCACGCCAGCTTTTGCCAGGGACTCCACTTCATCTTGTGGGATACCCAGGTCACCAAGGATCTCTCGAGTGTTCTCTCCGTAAAGTGGTGCTTGCTGAAAAGGCACTGGAGGAGTGTCGGGAATAGAGAAGGGGGCGTTTATAAATTGTATTGAGTCACGGCTTGTACTGCGTGTATAGGGAATTGATACAGTCTTGTTGTTATCTCGGACATAGGGGTTGTTAAGCGCCTCGGCGATATCATAGACCGGGGCACAGGGGATTTTACCCTCCATTTGAGCACACCATTCTTTTGTTGTTCTCTTCTGGAAGTACTGGTCTAGAGCTTCTGTCAGTAGCTCTCTGTTTTGCATTCTGCTTTCATTGGTCAAAAAGCGGGCATCAGTTTGTAAAATATCGGAGCTTAACTCGTGACAAAGCAATTCCCAGAATTTCTGGGTTAAGCAGGCCACATAAAACCAACCATCTGCTGTCTTTACTAATTGACAAGGTGCTTGGGATGAGTGGGCTGAGCGAGGTTGCTTCCCTGGAACTATCCCCTCGTTGAGAAACCATAACCCTTGGTAGCAGAGGCAATTTAGCGCTATATCGAATAAGTTAGTGTCAAAATCACCACCTTTTCCTGTGACTTCGGTCCGCAGTAACCCAGAAACGGTACAGAGGGCTGAATAGACACTCCCCAGGAGATCCACTACTGACACGCCAACTTTGGTTGGGATTGACCCTGGTTCTCCAGTCACTGACATCCAACCAGTTTCTGCCTGCATAAGGAAATCATATCCTGGCCAGTGTTTTCTATTGTTGTCTCTGCCATACCCTGAGAGATGAGTACAAACTATCTTGGGGTTAGCCACTTTGAGATCAGCATAGGTAACGCCTAACTCTTCGGGCAAAGAACCTCGAAAGTTGTCGATAACAGCATGTGAGTTATTCACAAGCTTCAAGAATACCTCCCTGCCAGTGGGATCCCTGATATCCAGGGCCAAGCTCTTCTTGTTGTGGAGCGTCGATTCACTTGTCTCATTGTCTTCGCGAGCTTCATCAAGATAGATAGATCCCATTTTTCTAAGTGGATTCCCACCTTGTTTGGGATCTTCAATATTGACTACTTCTGCGCCCAGAAAAGCTAGTAAAGTGCCATGAAAGGAACCTGCGCCCCAGGTTTCGAATGAAAGGATACGCTTTCCGTGGAGAGGGAGCATTATGATATACCTGATTTGCGCAAACAAATTAATGGCCAGCCAAGTTTTGCCACTTAGTTACAAGTGGGTATTAGTTTATAGATCACTGTGTAAATCTGATGTGGGAAAATAGAGTACGAAGTTTGCATTGGTTATTAGGATCTATTTAAGTTACGGCGGACATTGAGTGTTTTATTATTCCTTATAGGTTTGGCTGACAAATAGTATCCCGATCCGAGGAATAGTTTTTACCTAGTAGTAAGTCTAAGTATGTGCCACCAACGCACAACTGGGCATTGCGAACTAGACTCCTTGAGATCCAGTTAATAGCTTTTAAGGATGTGAATATGGATCGTTTTCATATCAGCAGGGTGGAGCTATATGCGATAGCCGATAAAAATGCGCCGCCAATTTGTTGGACTGCTAATCAAACTCCGTTGTTATACACCAACAACGTTATTCGCATTATAACCAGTAATGGTATCGAAGGTATTGGTGCGACATTGAGTTATACCGAGAACGGTTTTGATCGATGTATTATTGAATCCATGCGCACAATTGCACCTGGTATTTTGGGTAAAAACCCATTGAGGACAGAGGAATTATATAACTGGTTAATGGAACGGTGTACTTGGGGCGGGTTGCCTGCTAAATCGCCTTTTGATATTGCTGCATGGGACATAAAAGGCAAAAAGGCCGAGATGCCGATTTATGAACTTTTAGGTGGGGCACGCTCAAAAATACAATCTTATGCATCCTCTCCTATGTTTGACACTGTGGAGGAATACGAAACATATATCGAAGATTGTATAGCGGAGGGGTTTACAGCAATAAAATTTCATTGCTCTTGTATATATGAGAGAGATATGGAATTAGTTTCAGCAATTCAAGCACGTTTTGAGGGGGAGTGTGTGCGTTTCATGCTGGATACAGCCTCTCTATATACTCCTGCTGAAGCTATGGGCATGGCCAAGTGGTTGAGTGAAAACAACTGGGAGTGGTTTGAAGCTCCAGTTCCAGATTCTGATTGTAGGACTTATCGAGATCTTGTTAATAAATTCGATATACGAATATTAAGTGATAGTAATTCCTTGTTAACACCACATGAGATAACTAATGCGTTGAACTTGGATACCTGGACTAGTGTTCACCTGGATGCCACTGTTTGTGGAGGAATTACGCATTTAAATAAATGTTTTGCCATTGCGGAAGGGTTTGGTAAAACGTTAGAGATACAAAGTATGGGATTTACGCTTACACAAGCTGCTAACCTACACGTTGCCCTTGCACATAAAAATTGCAATTATTTTGAGCAGTTTTTCCCTTATGAAGGTTTTGAGCTTGCGAGTAAGGTGTTTATTCGAACTGATAAGGAGGGTTATGTCCATGCCCCTCAGGGAAATGGGCTGGGAATAGCCATGGATTGGGAAAAGGTAAAGGATAACTGTTTTTGTCAATATGTGTTTGAGTAGGGTGATCTAGACTATGCAGGAATCGGATGCCAAGAAATATATTATGGATAATAAGTTAACATTGGTTAGTTTCTTTTTGGTTTTACTTCTTGGTGTTGTTGCAGTTATTTATCCTGAAGGTACTAAGGACTTTATGAAAGAAATGTTAGCTCTAACTATAATAGACTTAGGGGCAATATTTCTTTGGTATACCCTTTTAGGGACCTTGGCCCTTTTGTTTTTAGCCTTTTCAAAATATGGCAAGCTTCGTTTGGGAGAGGGGAAGGCAAAGTATTCTCTTGTTCAGCTTTTTTCTATGGCTCTCTGTGCAGGTATGGGAGCTTCGACGATGTATTGGGCATATATTGAAGTAATTCATTACTATATGGACCCCCAGTTCGGTATTTCTGCCGAATCAATTAAGATGGAGTACGCAACGGCTTTCAACATTTTCCACTGGGGGTCGGCAGGATGGGTTATCAATTTGATGGTGGCGATCCCTTTTTCTGTGAGTTTTCATATTAAAAAGAATCGAACCCTTAAGTTGTCCTCTGTATTAAATAATATGCTTGATGATCGTATGCCTGAGTGGTTGAAAAAAGGCGTAGATTTATTGTTCATTGTGACCACGCTTTCGGCTACGACATTAACCCTTGGTCTTGCGATTCCAATGATTTCGTATAATGTCAGCGCCTTAACGGGTATTCCGGATAGTCTTTCTACAGGAATAGCCATTATCATAGGTTTGTCTCTCCTTTTCTCATTGTCGTCATTTATTGGCATTGAGAAGGGGATGTCACGTATATCTGGGTGGACCATCTATATAGCAATATTCCTACTTTTATATACGTTTATTGTTGGGCCAAGTGCTCTTGTTGCAAATAATGTAACGAATAGTTTGGGGATATTGTTTTCTGAATATTTCCGCATGTCCTTGAGTACAGACCCATATGGGAGTACTCATTTTCCTCAGTATTGGACAATTTTCTTTTGGGCAACCTGGATATCCTATTCGCCGGGTGTAGGTGTGTTTGTTACAAAAATTTCTCAGGGGCACCGTCTGAGAGATGTGATTTTAACTTTGATCCTTGGAGGAGGGCTTAGTAGCGCATTTATCTTTGGGATAGCGGGAACTTACGCTGTAGATCTTATGAACCAAGGGGCTGTTAATGCAGTGCAAGAGCTTTCCAGTGGGGAGCCTCTACGTCTCGCCCATGATATTTTAAGTCAATTGCCGCTTCCTGAGTTGGCGATAGCCATTTTTCTGCTGTCAATGATACTGTTTTGCGTGACAACCTTGGATGCAACTTCATATTCATTGACCGGGGTTGTCACAAAAAATCTTGATGCTGAGGCAAATGTTATGCCGGCATATCGAGTTTTTTGGTGCGGATTGCTAACGGTGATACCCATTGTGTTTTTATTTATTAACGCCGATATGGATACGCTAAAATCTTTTCCCGTTTTAATTGTAATCCCTCTCCTTCCTATATTGGTAATTCTATGTGTTAAAACAGGAGCTTATCTGTCGTCCCAATTTGGCGACATGTCTGAGGGCGAAATTGAAGCGTATAGAGCACCTGCTAAGATGTAACGTGCAGGAATTGATTGAGTTGTACATTAATTGTAGAGTGTAACTCTGTGCTAAATAGCTGGCTAAATGACATGAAAAGATAAGTGGTCGCGGAGTGTTCCGATTTTCAGCCTTCCTCCTTGAGTTGTCCGATATAAAAGTATCGGTAATGTTAGCGTGTCGGTTTTGAATGTAGTTTATATCGAAATTCAGAGTGTTTAAACGGGGTGTATAAATTTAATCGCTGCGCTCATATATTGTTGGTTTATGCCCGTTCATCACATTGTTAAGACCTTTCGGTACCCTGGCAGTAAATTGAGCCCTGGAAGTTTGGAGTTACTGCTACTTTTAAATTCATAGGAGTATAGATTTGCTTTGAATCCATAGCTGTTCATTGCAGAAGAAAGTCATTTATCGATATTAAGATGAGAGTGTTGACAAATAGTGTTTTGTTACGCCGTAAAGGGCAATGAATCATATCGATAAATCGTTGTATTAGATATTGCGTGGGGTTTGAGTTGTGTAAAGCGACAAGGAGGTTACTATGCGCCTGCACTCAGCTGTCATTATTGGAACACTTATTTTTTCCATGGAGGCCATAGCTGCTGACTATGGTAGCCTAGAAAACCCGTGGGGGTTTCGTCCATATGTTTCACTGAATGGTGGAGTTAATAGGCTGGAGGTTAAGCAGGATTATCGTACTGTAGGGGTATTTTATGACCCATATTTCTACTACGATTATTTTTACGAATATAGTTACTACAAAACCTCAAGTTCAGGAAGTGAGCCTTGGGGCAGCGTCGATATCGGGATTGACTTCAATGGCTACCCATTTGAACTTCGCTTTAGCTATGGCAGAACAAATTTAGGGCGATCGATAACGGTAGAAAATATCGATTATATTGATGACGAAGTTACAGTTGTTGAGCGATACCAGGTCGATCAGAAACATCGCTTGGATGTATTTTCAATTACAGGAACTTTGGATTTATCTTGGTATTGCGACAGGTCCTGCATGTATTTGTTGTTGGGGTATAGTTTTGCGCAGCTGGACTGGTCATATACCATGGATGAATTTTACGCTGGTGGTAACTATTATGGATCAAATGAATTCAGTAAAAGCTATTTCCATGTAGGTCTAGGTGCGCGATACAACTTTAATAACTCTTTACGTATAAGTGCCGAATACATGCTGCACAATGTTGGTAAGGTGGGGGAGTATTATATAAATGACTTTGACCATATAGAATTTGATTTAAGGAATCTTAATGTGTTGCAAGTTGGTATATCCTTTATATTCTGATTTATACTTCTTGTTTATCTAAAATGAAAGTATGGATTAAAGCCATACTTTCATGAATATGGGAGCTCAATCTCTCAAATAGTACTAATCGATAAGATCTAAGAGCTTACTCTTATCAACTTTCCCGACTGCGGTAACCGGCAGACGAGATAACACTTTAAGCTGTTCAGGTAGCTTAAAGCTGGCCAGGCCCCTTTCGGTTAAGAAGTCGCGCAACGTTTGCAAGCTTGGCGCTTTATCTGCACATACGATAGTCGCTCCAACTTGCTCTCCCATCTCTTGGTCTGGCAAGGGAATGATAGCCGCTTGTTGAATGCTGGGATGGGCGAGTAGATGCTCTTCAATTTCGTCACATGCAAAAGTTTCCCCGCCCCGATTTACAACATCTTTGAGGCGTCCAGTAACTACAATATTGCCGTTATCTAGAATGCGTACACGATCCCCGCTGCGATAGAAACCATCTGGGGTAAAAGCGCGTCGGTTATGTTCTTCTGCTCGGTAATAGCCTCTCAGTGTATAGGGGCCGCGAGTAAGCAGTTCTCCTTCTTCTCCGGCTTTCACTTCCTGCCCGTACTCATCAACCACTTTTAGAGTATCGAGGGAACTCATAGGTCTTCCTTGAGTATTGGTGATGGTTTCATTGTTATCTTCGCAATGGGTGTAACAAATCAACCCTTCGGCCATTCCGAATACCTGCTGTAGTGCACCGGGAAAAGCATCTATCGCAGCATTGGCGTCAGTTGGACTCAGCTTTGAGCCACCAACTTGAAGTAAGCGGAGAGAGCTTAAATCAGCATCTTCCCATTCTGTCGCTACAGTCCAGACTTGAGCCAGTGCTGGGACCAGGGCTGTGGCGGTTACGCCGTAACGCTCTATCAGCTCAAAGCAGTAGTCCGGGCTTGCATCTTTGGTGAATATTACCTGCCCACCCATGGATAGCGTGCCCAGAATGCCGGGGCAACCCAATGGAAAATTATGGGCGGCGGGGAGTACTGCCAGATAGATTTCATCTTTTCCTAAATTACAAGCAGCCGTAGCGCAGGTAATGTTGTAGCGATAGTCATTGTGGGAGCGTGGAATAAGTTTCGGAAGTCCTGTAGTGCCACCGGAAACGAGGAATAGAGCTGGGGCGTTGGGGTCTACGGGAACAGGGGTGAAGCCTTGGCATTCTCTTCTGGGCAGGGAGGGGAATGTGTCATTTTCATCAGAACTGTATATGCCTCGCAAAGTCGGAGATTGCGAAGCAATTTGTTCTATCATGCTGGGGCGACTTCCATCAGTTTCAGCTCCTGAAGTGATATAGATACTGGCACCCGAGACTTGTGCAAAATGGCATATTTCATTTTGGCGATGTGCTGGCAAAGCTAATACAGGAACCAATCCCGCTCGAAATAAACCGAGTAGGGCTGTGATGAAACTGACTTTATTGCTCCACTGGAGTATTGCCCGCTCCCCAACTTTGTAGCCTTGTTCCACCAGGCCTGCAGCAATGCTATCGGCCTCATTAACCAATTCAGCATAAGTTAATTGATCCGATAGGTCCCGAACTGCGCATTGATTGGGAAAGTTTTTCGCATTACGTGTGATCAGCTCCCAAATAGGTTGGTTATCCCAAATTCCTTGTTGCTGATAGAAATCCTCTAGTTCCTTTGGGTGAGGCGTGTAACCATTAAGTAAATTATTTTCCATGCTGGTCTCCTGAAATGTTTGGGTGGAGCAGGGGAGTGTTTTTTTGAATCTTCTTCAGATTTCTAAATTAAGAATTAACAGTTAGTATTCACGGCTTCAAATTTCTTATTGAGATAAATCTATGTCCGGCGCTTGGCTACAAATCCCTCGCCCTCAACCTAAAGCGGCTATCCGACTTTTGTGTTTGCCTCATGCTGGTGGTACAGCATCACTTTACCGGCCCTGGGCGAAATTATTGCCAGATTCCATAGAATTGGTTCTCGTATGTTTACCGGGTAGGGAGCAACGCTGTAATGAAGCTATGCCCGCAGATATGCAAACTTTAATTGCTTTGTTAAGTAGGGCTATCAAACCTGTCATCGATAAACCCTGGGCAGTATTTGGGCACAGTATGGGAGCTACAGTTGCTCATGAATTGGCTCTCTCCTTGTATCGCGAAAAATTGCACGGTCCTGAACACATATTTGTCTCTGCGCGTGAAGCGCCACAATTTCAAAAGAGTGGAAACATACACCAGTTAAGTGATGAATCTCTGTGCCAACAACTCATTGAGCTTGGCGGCACCTCTCCTGAATTATTGGAAATTCCTGAGTTAAGGGCTCTACTACTTCCTGCTATACGCCAGGATTATCGATTGATCGAAACCAGCAATATGTCCTCGGACCAACTTCTAGATTGCCCCATCACCGCGATGCTAGGACGGGATGATCCTGAGTTGAGTACCGTTGAAGCTCAGGGTTGGCAGCAGTGGACCAATGGTGAGTTCCAATTGAATGAATACGCAGGTAACCATTTTTATCTGTCAGATTGCCCCGATCTGGTGGTTGGCCATATTGTTCAGAAGCTCCGCTTGGCCTAACTGTATGTGAAGTTATGTTGGCCGTATAAAATATTTCTGTTTCTTGTAACGCTATCGAAATTAATTGTTGGGAGAATAGGGCTGTTGAGCGGCCCTATATTCTCCATCGTTCAATAGATAGCGGATCTCTGCCTCGATTAATCCGGGATCATTATTTTTGATGATGTTCGAATTATTTCTCTTTAGTAACAAGTAGCACACACTCTCTCCACCCTGACGCCCAAATCCAAAACAAACATCCCGTTGATTTCGCAAATGATATGTTATAACGTTTCATTATCGATGGGAAGATGAACAGCTTAGGTGATGGAGTTTCTATGCAAGCAACGAAGCTACCAATGGAGTGTGAAAATCTGAATGAGATCCGCCAAGGTATCGATTCCATTGATCGCGAGATCATCAGGCTGTTGCAGCGGCGTATGGGGTATGTTTTGTCAGCAGCCCAGTTCAAGCCGGATGAAACGAGTATTCCTGCTCCAGACCGGGTTGCGGAGATGTTGATTGACCGCCGTCGTTGGGCTGAGAAAGAACAACTTTCCGCAGATTATATAGAGCAGCTTTTTACCGGGATTATTCACTGGTTTATCAATCAGCAAAAGCTGCATTGGCGCGCTGAGCGCGGCTTGCCCGTTGAGGAAGGTGTATGAAGGGCCGCTCTAAATATGCTGGCCTGGAAGCCTGTTTGCAGGAAGCGAAGTCCAGGGTAAGCCGGGGACAGCCAGAGGTTCTGGCATCTTTTTCATCTCCATGTCATAGACGCAACCCAATAGGGTTGTTTGCCTCCGGCTATCAGCATGAAAGGTTCGCGTCTCTGTGGGGTGTGCCCTCTAGAGATGAATATGCTGTGACCTTTGGCTCTGCCTGTGAATTTAGTTGTGCCCCAGGGGAATCTTGGTCTGAAATCCAAGCCAATTGGCAAAAATTGATGTCCTCCGCTGTGGTAAGCGGGGGGCATCGGCCGGTTTTGTGTGGTGGGTTTGCTTTTGATAGCCAAAAAGATTCCTCATCCTTGTGGCAAGACTTTCCCGCAGGGGCGCTTACGTTGCCTGAGTTGGCCCTTTACTGTGAAGGGGATCGCAGTTATCTGGTAATGAATTTTATCGTTACCGATCAAACAGAATGCAATCAGGCTGCGGAGCGGCTGAAGGCGCGGTGGCAGCATATTTTGTCTCGTAGCTCTGACTTTTCTGCGAATGACAATTTGTTTTCGGTGGAGTCTGATTTTAGCCAAAATTATGCAGGCCAAATGGCTTGGCAGCAGCGTGTAGTAGGCGCGGTCGAATCAATCAAGCGCAACGAATTTCAAAAAGTAGTTCTCGCTCGTTCTGAATCACTGAGCGCGGATTGCTGCCCGGGAAGTATTCTCGGATATTTACAAGAATCTTACCCCGATGCCTATTTATTTGCCTTTTCCCGCGGAAAAAGTTGCTTTCTTGGGGCTTCGCCTGAGCGCTTAGCGGCTGGTAAAGACGGGCGTATTAGCACAGTGGCTTTGGCCGGTAGCGCACCTCGGGGAAAAGACCTGGCAACTGATTACAAATTGGGGATATCTCTGCTTGACAGCGAGAAGGACCGATTTGAACACGACCTGGTTGTCCAACATCTCCTTTCTATTTTGCGCAAATACTGCCACAGCGTAGCGGAACCTGAACCGCCCCAACTTTGTAAATTAAAGCAAATTCAGCATTTACTGTCGCCTCTAGAGGGCTTGGTGAAAGATGGTGTAAATCTGTTGGATATCTTATCGGATTTACACCCCAGTGCTGCGGTGGGAGGCCTGCCGAGGAAAAAAGCACTGAAGTATATCCGTGAAAATGAAGACCTGGATCGCGGTTGGTATGCCGGACCTGTTGGTTGGCTCAATGCCGAGGGGGAAGGGGAGTTTGCTGTTGCGCTGCGTTCTGCACTTATTACTCCGGGCAAGGTAACACTATTTGCCGGTTGTGGCCTGGTTGAGGCTTCCCTTCCTACCCACGAGTATCGTGAAAGTTGCATCAAAATGCGTGTTATCCGAGACGCAATAAGGAGCGTATCTCTTGTCGCCGAAGCCGCAGAATAAATCAGAGCCAATCAGTCCGGCCAGTTTGTTAAAGGATTTAGTTTGTCAGGCTATTGATGCCGATATTAATGGCATTCATCCGCAAGCTGACTTAATTGCACTGGGGCTTAACTCAGTACAAATCATGAAGATGGCTGGTCAATTAAGGCAGAAAAAGATCAAAGTAAAATTTGCTGATCTTATTGCAGTGCCTCAATTGGAAGCCTGGCTTTCTCTACCTCAGTTGGCTACTGGAACTGAAGAAAGTACCAGTGAACATTTATCTGTGCAGGGAGTCTTTGATGAAGGCACTCCCTTTGATTTGGCACCGATGCAACATGCCTATTGGATTGGACGAGACCCGAACCAATATTTAGGGGGTGTAGCCGCACATTTTTATCATGAGTTTGATGGCCAGGATGTAGTACCTGAGCAACTGGAACAGGCTGTGCGCTCCCTATTCGAGCGGCATGGGATGCTGCGTGTTCAAATCCTCGATGATGGTCGACAGCAGATTCCCACAGAAGTGAGCTGGCCCGGTTTAAAGGTTCATGATTTCAGGCATCAGGCTGCCGCAGAAGCGGAGCAGAGTCTTATCGCTGTTAGGGAGCAACTCTCCCATCGGCAGCTGGATATATCGCAGGGCGAGGTTTTTGATGTACAGCTCTCATTGTTACCTGCGGAATTAAAAGCTGGCGGCACACGCCTGCATATTAATCTGGATATGGTAGCTGCAGATGCCTTTAGTCTGCGCGTATTACTGAATGACCTGGCCAAGCTTTACCTGGAACCAGAGCAGTCTCTGGTACCGCTTAATTACAGTTATCCGCGCTACCAGGCTGACCGCAGCGCTCTTCACTCAAAGGAAGAGCGGCAGGCTGAGAAGCTGCGGGCTAAGGCGCACTGGCAGGATCGCCTGGCAGATTTGCCCGGTGCTCCTCAATTACCCACTGCAATAGGTATTGAGTCTAAAGACACTCGTCGCGTTGTTCGTCGCCACTATAGTCTGTCTGCTGATCGGAAAAACCAGCTGGCAGAACTTGCGAGCCGTCACCGTATTACTTTGTCCATGACCCTGGCAGCGGCGCTTGCTGAAGTGCTTACGGTCTATAGCGAAGAATCAGACTTTCTGCTGAATCTCCCCCTGTTCGACCGGGAATCCCTGCACCGGGATGTCAACTCCCTGGTAGGAGACTTTACTTCTTCGATCTTGCTTGCCTGGCAGGGCAGCCAGAGTGGAACCTTCGTTGAGCGTGCACAGCGTTTACAACACAACTTCCGTCAGGATGTAGCGCACGGGAGTTATTCCGGCGTAGAGGTGCTGCGTGACCTCAGCAGGCAACAGGGACAAACGGTGTTTGCGCCGGTTGTCTTTACCAGTGCGCTTGGGCTGGGAGAATTATTTGGCGAGTCAGTTCGCAGTGCCTTTGGAGATGTCAATTGGATTATCTCCCAAGGGCCACAAGTGTGGCTGGACGTACAGGTTATGGAGCTCAAAGGCGGCCTGTCTGTAAACTGGGATGCGCGGGAAACTGCTTTTGCTCCCGGCGTTCTGGATGGCATGTTTGCGGCCTTTACGCAGTTACTGGAATGCCTGATCGGTAGCCCGGAATTCTGGGCCCAGCCCATACCATCGCTGCTGCCAGCGGAGCAAAAGCACCAGCGGCAGCAGGTAAATTCCACAGCCAAGCCATACCAGTCTCACCAATTACACGAACATTTTTTTAGCAATGCTAAAAACTGCCCGGAAGCAGTGGCTCTCTATTGGAACGGTGAACAAATCCGTTACGGGGAGTTGGCCCACAGTGCTTTGGCGATGGCCGCGTATTTACAGCTTCAAAGTGTTGAGCCCGGTGATTTGGTCGGTATTTTATTACCCAAGGGGCCGGAGCAGATTATTGCAGCCTTGGGCGTATTAGCGGCAGGAGCGGCTTATCTGCCACTGGGTATAGACCAGCCACCGTTGCGTAGAGAGCGCGTACTGAAACTTGCTGGAGCCAAGCTGGTTATAGATAACTTGTCTGTGCTCTCCGGTGTCGCGCCTTTATCCAAGCCTGTTGTGGGAGAGGCAAAAGATCTCGCCTATACCATTTTTACCTCTGGCTCTACCGGTGAACCTAAGGGCGTCGAAATTAGTCACGGGAGTGCCTGGAACACCATAGCGGACATTAACGCGCGCTTTTCGGTTAATGAAAATGATCGCGTGCTGGCCGTATCGGCATTGGATTTTGACCTTTCCGTTTACGATATTTTTGGGCTCTTGTCCGCCGGCGGAGCATTGGTATTGGTTGAAGAGGAATCCCGGCGGGATGCTGAGCGCTGGCATCAGCTGGTGTGCCAACATGGCGTTACTGTTTGGAATACGGTGCCGGCGCTGTTGGATATGCTGCTGACCACGGGTGGTAATACCCCAGCTGGAGAGCTGCGCCTGGTATTAAATTCTGGCGACTGGATCAGCCTCGACCTGCCGGAACGATTAAAGCGCGTAAACCCAGGTTGCCGCTTTATCGCTTTGGGCGGCGCCACCGAAGCTTCTATCTGGACGAACAATTTTGAAGTCAAAGAAGTTGATCCCTCTTGGCGATCTATTCCCTATGGTTACCCTTTAGCCAACCAGCAATTCAGAGTGGTGGATACCCTGGGGCGCGATTGCCCCAACTGGGTGACAGGGGAGTTGTGGATCGGTGGTGCTGGCGTTGCTTTAGGGTATCGCGGTGCTCCCGGTATCACCGCAGCCCGTTTTGTGACAGACGAAGGGGAGCGCTGGTACCGCACCGGAGACTTGGGCCGTTACTGGCCGAACGGGTGCCTGGAGTTTTTGGGCCGCGCCGATAACCAAGTCAAGGTGCGTGGACACCGCATTGAACTCGGCGAGATTGAAGCGGCACTGACCGCACACAAAGGGATTGCGCAAGCGGTTGCACTGCTGACTCAGCGAGGTGTGGTTGCGGTTGTCGTTCTGGAATCCAAGTTATCGCAAGGGAATATAAATCCAGAAAAGTGCTTTGTCGATTTGCAGCAGTTGCAGGAACCCTTGAACGACCTGCGTGAATTCCTGACCCGGCGATTGACCAGCGCCATGCTGCCCAGTGAGCTTTGCTATCTCGCTGAAATACCTCTTACCGCCAATGGCAAAATTGATCGCGGCGGTTTACAGCAGTTTGCCGATGAATCTATAGCGCAACACCAGGCAAAGCAGAACCCACCGCAAGGTAAATTAGAGCAGCAGGTGGCTGCCACCTGGTGCAAATTCCTCGATGTTAATGATGTAGCCCGGGATGATAATTTCTTCGCACTTGGAGGTGACTCCCTGTTAGCAACCCGTGTTGTGCGAGATCTGCGCGAGTCTGGCTTTGAAGGTGTCACACTGTCGGAATTATTTAGCCAGCCCAGCTTGGCCGACTTTGCTGCGACATTAGTTCAAGATTCAACTGAGAACCCACAGCGAAATAAAGGCACTACCGAAATTACTGTTACACCCTGGCAATCGGATAAGGCCAATCGGTACGCCGCTTTTGAACCTACCGATGTCCAGCGGGCCTATTGGCTGGGAAGGGACCCAGAATTTGTTTTGGGTGGTATCGGTTGTCATTTTTATCGCGAATATGACGTTGTTGATCTCGATCTGGAGCGCTTGGAATCTGCGCTAAATGCCATGATTGCCCGCCATGAAATGCTGCGGGCTGTATTCGACAGCGAAGGTCGACAGCGCGTCCTTGCCAATGTACCGAGATTTTCCATTGATGTTACAGAGGTAGACAGCGATCCAGCTTCTGCTTTTGCGCAACTGCGACAGGAGTGCGCGGAGCAGGTGTTTGAGCCCAGCCGGTGGCCACTGTTTGATGTCCGTGCTGTGCGGTGTGGCCGCAATACCCGATTGGCTATCGGTTTGGATAATTTGATTCTCGATGCTTTCAGTATTCTGCTGTTTTATCGTGAGTTAAATATCCTCTATCAGAGCCCCGATACTGATCTACCTTCTATCGAACTCTCTTTCCGCGACTATGTGCGCAATGTATTGCCGCAAACTACCGCAGTATTTGATAGTGATCTTCCAGAAGGTCCCCTGGCTGCCGCAAAAACATTTTGGCAGAACAAATTATCGGAGCTGCCTCCCGCGCCCCAGCTGCCCATTGTGCGGGAGCCGGCATCCATTGAGCGCCCGCACTTTGTGCGTCATCAACAGCATATTGATAAAGGGACCTGGCAAAACCTGGTTGCACGCGCGGCTGAGCAGGGAATCACGCCGTCAAGTCTGCTTCTAACCGCTTTTGCCGAAGTGCTTAGCCGCTGGAGCAGTCGCCCCGACCTGAGCCTTAACCTTACCTTGTTCGATCGCCGTGAAGTCCATCCGGATATCTATCGGGTGATGGGGGATTTCACCTCCCTGACACTGGTGGGTTACCGGCCAGAGGCCGGTGACAGCTGGTTGGTGAGAGCGAAAAAAATACAAGGGGAAGTTGGCGCGGCCCTGGAACATCGCGATATTTCCAGTGTTAGCCTGATGCGGGAATTAGCCCGCCGACAGAGCGATGCGGAAGCCACAATGCCCGTGGTCTTCACCAGTGCCCTGGGTATTCCCGGTGGCACAGCGGCACCGGAGGATGGGCCTCTGCGGAAACCTATCTGGGCCCTGACACAAACACCGCAAGTCTGGCTGGATCACCAAGTGGTCGAAGTCGAGGGTGGCGTTTTCTTAAATTGGGATGTTGTCGAAGCGCTTTTCCCAGAGGGGATGTGCGCGGAAATGTTCCAGGCCTATATCGGCTTGCTCCAATGGGCGGGTGACGCTGAATGGGATTCCACACCGCCTGATTTATTACCCAGTGCTCAACGGGAACTGAGAACCCAGCTTGAAAAGCGTACCGCGATTGACCCAACGGATAATTTGTCGCAGCGATTTTTCCAGCAAGCAAAAGCGAACCCTGAGAATATCGCCTTGTATTGGGGGGACGATAATTCCCTGAGTTATGGCGTCCTGGCAGAGCGTGCTTTACGTATCGCTGCCTGGTTATTGGAAAGTCAGGTTTCATCTGCCGAGGTGGTGGCCGTCAACCTGCCGAAAGGGCCCGACCAGATTGCCGCTGTTCTGGGAGTACTCGCAGCGGGAGCCGCTTACTTACCTGTCGGTATCGATCAACCGCAGGCAAGGCGCGAGTCAATGTTGCGCCGTGCCGATGTAAAAGTGGTACTCGACCAAAGTGCAATTCAACAGGCCGAACAGTTCGCTCCTATAGATAAGCCTATTGCAACAGAACCCAAGCAACTGGCTTATATCATTTTCACTTCCGGCTCCACGGGCGAACCCAAGGGCGTCGAGATCAGTCACGGTGCCGCCTGGAATACCATTTCCGATATCAACGAACGTTTCTCTGTTGATGGAAATGATCGTGTATTGGCCATTTCAGCCCTGGATTTTGACCTCTCTGTTTACGATATTTTTGGACTGCTATCGGTCGGTGGTGCGCTGGTCTTGATTGAGGAGGAGGACCGACGGGATGCCGAGTGCTGGCATCAACGGGTATGTCAGTACGGCATCACCATCTGGAATACGGTACCGGCGCTACTGGATATGTTACTCGCTGTCGGTGCCGCTACACCGCCTGGCAATTTGCGTTTGGTATTAAATTCCGGCGATTGGATTGGCCTGGATTTACCCCAGCGATTAAAACAAGTACAGCCCGAATGCCGTTTTATCGCACTGGGTGGCGCCACTGAAGCTTCTATTTGGTCTAACAGTTTTGAAGTAAAAGAAGTTGACCCAAGCTGGCATTCGATTCCCTATGGATACCCACTGGCCAACCAGCAATTTAGGGTGGTGGATACCCAAGGGCGCGATTGCCCTGACTGGGTTACAGGTGAACTGTGGATTGGCGGTGACGGAGTCGCCATGGGCTATCGCGCAGCACCAGAGTTAACCGAAACGCGCTTTGTCACAGTCAATGGTGAGCGCTGGTATCGCACAGGGGATCTTGGGCGCTATTGGTCGAATGGCTGCCTGGAATTTTTGGGACGTGCCGATAGCCAGGTCAAAGTGCGTGGCCATCGTATTGAGTTGGGTGAAATCGAAAGCGTACTTACTCGCCAAGTGTTTGTGCAGCAGGCCCTGGTGCTGGCTAATGCACAAAAGTTGGTTGCTACCGTTGTGCTCGGGCCCCAGTGCCCAACAGATTTTAATACTGACGACCTACGGGAATACCTTCGCTCCCAGCTGCCTTCTTATATGGTCCCGGATTTCGTTGTGACTTTGCCGGAAATGCCCCTGAGTGCAAATGGCAAAGTGGATCGCGCTTTGGTTTTAAAGCAAGTAAATGCAGCAGAAAAACCGGAAAAACAAAAAGCCCCTGAACTGGTAACAGACAACGAACGCTTGGTGGCGCAGATTTGGCAGGAGCTTCTCAGCTTGCCAAAGATTAACCGCGATCAAAGTTTCTTCGAACTCGGTGGCGATAGTTTATTGGCGACACGCTTTATTGACCGCCTAAAACAGCAGCACCGTTTGCTCCTTCCCCTCAGACGTTTATTTGCCTCTCCGAGACTGGCAGATGTTGCCGGTGCCCTAAGCACAATGGAACCGCCAGTGGATATTGATGCGGATATGGTGGAAGAGGGCGTGATATGAATTTGATAAGTAAATTATTTTTCAGCGATTGGACGGAGTTTTAACCCCATGACGGCTATGGAACTGATCGACGAACTACAAGGGCTTGGGGTTGAACTTTGGACCGAGTCTGAACAATTGCGTTTCCGCGCAGCCAAAGGCCTGCTGACCGAGCAGCACAAGCAAAGGTTACGGGAGCATAAGTTACAAATTATTGAAATATTAAACGCTGCTCAATCAGGCGCTGGCAATGACTCTGGTTTGGGGGTGGTGGTCGAGGCCGACACAGAAAATCGGCATGAGCCTTTCCCTTTAACCGATGTACAGACTGCCTATTTGTTGGGGCGGCAAAATGCATTTGGCTATGGTGGCGTTGCCTGTCACGGTTACCTGGAGCTGGAATATCCCGGATTAAACCCAAAAGGTTTGCAGGAAGCCTGGAACCAGCTGATTGAGCGTCACCCTATGTTGAGGGCGGTTATTGAGCAGGAGGGATATCAGCGGGTCCTCCAGGAAGTGCCGCACTACCAGATGATCAGTCAGGACCTCACCGGCATGGATGAGGAAGCCCTGGAGCTCGCCCTTAAATCGGTGAGAGATGAACTGGACCACCGTGTGTACACCATTGGTGAGTGGCCGATGTTCGAGCTGCGCCATACCCGCACGGATAAAGGACATATCGTACATTTCTCTATGGATGCACTGATCGCAGACTGGGCCAGTGCGGGCATATTGTTTAGCGAGCTTGATGTTCTGCTAGCGAATCCCAGTGCGTCCCTACCTGCACTGGAAATCGATTTTCGCGATTACCTACTGGCCGAACGGAGTCTACTGGACAGCCAGGGTTACCAAAACGATCGCCGCTATTGGTTGGACCGCCTCGATCAACTGCCGGCAGCACCTGAGCTACCGGTATTGCCGCCAGCCTCAGAAGTGGAATCTGTGCGCTTTAATCGCCATCACTACCGCCTGGATATTACCCATTGGCAGAAACTGAAGCAGCGAGCCGGTGCTGCTGGACTGACCGCATCAGTTGCCGTACTGGCTGCTTACGCCGCGGTATTGCAACGTTGGAGTCGTCAGCCACGCTTCAGCCTGAGTCTTACTTTATTGAATCGATTGCCCTTACACCCTCAGGTGAATCAGCTGATCGGGGATTTTACTTCGGTCAGTGTATTGGCGATTGGTCATTCCACAGGAAAGTCCTTTCGCGATTGGGCGGCCAGTATCGGCGAGCAGCTGTTCAATGATATTGATCACCGCTTGTTCTCCGGCGTGGAATTACTGCGGGAGCTATCCCGTGCACGAGGACCGGAGGCCGCATTGATGCCGGTGGTATTTACCAGTGCTATTGGCCTGGGAGATACAGAAAAACCTGCCAGCGGTAGAGAGTCTGGCAGAGGAATTACCCAGACACCGCAAGTCACCTTGGACTGCCAGGTGAGAGATGACGCCGATGGTCTGGAAATCAACTGGGATGTGCGCCAGGGCGTTTTTCCATCGGGCCTGGTGGAAGATATGTTCGCGGCATTTACCGGCTTGTTGAATGAGCTTTCCACGAGTGGCGATGGGCAATGGCTGAGTACATCTCCGGTTTCTTTACCCGAGTGGCAGCAACAGGAGAGACATCAGGTTAATCAAACCGATGGACCTGTTCCTTCAGCGTTATTGCATCAGGGCGTATTTGCACAGGCAACGGCGACGCCGGAAGCTACCGCCATTATTGATTGCAATGGCAGTGTCAGTTATGGCGACTTGGCAAAAAAAGCGGCGGGCATCGCCAAAGCTCTGGCCAAAGAAGGTTTCCAGCTGGGGGGCCGCGTTGCTATTGCAATGCCGAAAGGGCGAGAGCAAATAGCGGCGACTCTTGGTGTGCTCCTGGCCGGTGGTATCTATTTGCCACTGGATGCGGCACAACCGGAAATACGGCTCAATAAATTATTGCTCAGTGCAGAGGCGGAACAGGTCCTGACTCTCAGTGACCTCGCCAGCCAAGTTCAGTGGCCATCAGAAGTACAGGTGATCAGTGTCGATACCCTGGCTCCTGAAACTGAAATTCCTCTGGCCAGCAACGGTGACCCGGAGCAGCTCGCTTACGTTATCTATACGTCCGGTTCTACCGGCGATCCCAAAGGGGTGATGATTAATCATCGGGCCGCTTTGAATACGGTGCTGGATATTAATCGGCGTTTCGAGGTGGGCTCGAGCGATCGTATCTTGGGTTTGGCTCAACTCAGTTTTGATTTGTCGGTCTACGATATTTTCGGCCCCTTGGCAGTGGGTGCGACTTTGGTATTGACCGATCCGGCCCGTGGCGCAGACCCTTCGCACTGGGCGGAGGTCATGGATGAGCACCGGGTGACATTGTGGAACTCTGTTCCTGCGCAGTTACAAATGCTGGCTACCTATTTGGATACAGAACCTCGTCCATTGTCTGAGTGGCGATTGGCAATGCTGTCGGGAGACTGGATTCCGGTTACTTTACCGGAACATATCAGGCGCCATGTGCCAGCACTCGACCTGATCGGTATGGGTGGGGCTACAGAAGCTGCGATTTGGTCCAATTACCACCGTATTGAGAGAGTCGACCCTGCTTGGAGCAGTATTCCCTATGGCGTGCCGCTGACGAACCAGGGCTTCAGGGTATTGGATAGCCAATTGCGCGATGCCCCTGTGTGGGTAGCGGGTGAGCTGATGATTACTGGCCTCGGATTGGCCGATGGTTATCTCGGTGATGCGGCGCTCTCTGAACAGAAGTTCTTTTCTCATCCGGTGGATGGCCAGCGCCTTTATCGCACTGGTGACTTGGGCCGCTATTTACCCGGTGGTGAACTCGAGTTCCTGGGCCGTGAAGACGGACAGGTAAAAATTCGCGGACACCGTATTGAGCTGGGAGAAGTGGAGTCTGCATTATTGGCCCACCCCGCAGTATCAACAGCAGCGGCGGTAATTGAGAAGAAAGAGGGAGGCTCGAGAGCGGATTTAAATCTGTTGGGCTTTGTAGAAAGTCGTCGCATGGATGATGCCGAGCCGGCGGTTATCGATCCCGAGCTGGTAAATTCAGTGCGTCAGTTTGCGCACTACCAGGCCGGTGAGCCAGAAGCTGTCAGTGTCGGCGATTATGTGCAGGCACTTGAAAATGCATCCCTGTTATCGATGCTTCACGGTCTGGTGGAATTAGGGGCGTTTACAAATTGTGAGCAGGGATATAGTTCAGAAGAAGTTCTCTCCTTAGCCAAAGTACATGAAAAGCATCACTGGTTAGTGCGTCGTTGGTTGGACCTTCTCGTTAACGCAAAGCTGCTCAGCTTATCCACTGCCAGCTCCAGTACTGAGGAAAAATACACGCGAACCCAAGAAATTGATGCTTCCGCTGTTGATGCTGTGTGGAAGCGAGTTGAGCAGGGGATTGAAAGCAGCTTTTGTAATCGGGAATTCCTGCAATATCACCGGGATCATATCGAGTTATTACCGCAGTTATTAGCGAATCAACAAAACCCATTTGAGTTGTTGTTCCCCCAAGGCGACCAGCAGGTGGCTTTGGCTCTCTATCGAGATGACCTTATCGCCCGCTATAACAATGCCGCCGCTGCCGCATTAATTAACCGTATTGCCGCCCAGAGCGATAGAGGGTTAACGGTTCTTGAGTTGGGCGCTGGCACAGGGGCTACCAGCGCTTCTGTTATTCCTATGTTGGATGGATATGACGTCGATTATCTATTCACTGACATGACCGCATTTTTCCTGACTGAGGCTCGCCGCCAATTTAAAGAGTGGCCTTGGGTACGCTTTGGATTAATGGATCTCAATACCGACTATCGCGCCCAGGGTTTGGCTCCTAATAGCGCAGATGTCATTTTGTGTGCAGGTATGCTCAACAGTACCCGAGATCCAGAGGCGGCTATTGCCAGTGTTGTGGAGTTACTGGCACCCGGAGGCTGGTTAATCCTGACTGAGCCAACGGTGGATCACGCCCATATCTTACTCACCCAGGGTTTTATGATGGACCCCGCCGGTGATGATCGCTCTTGTGGTGCGACCAAGTTCCTTTCTATCGGGAAATGGCAGTCGCTGTTGAAAGCCAATGGAGCCGGACAGATTCTTTCCCTGCCTGAAGATGACCATCTTTTGTCTGCTTTCGGCATGAATCTACTGGCCGCGCAGATGAAAACTGACAGACAGGATTTGAGTGCCAGGACACTGCGGGACTTTTTAGCGAATCGGTTGCCCGCACATATGGTGCCCGCACATTTGCAAGTTCTCGACCAACTGCCGCTCACCGCCAATGGCAAGATCGATCGCAAAAAGCTGGCTGGTTGGCGTCCAGCAACGGGGGATACGCAAGAGGCTGCGAACTCAGAGCAAATGGACCCACTGGAAACTGCTCTGTGCAAACTCTGGGCGAATGCGTTGGGTCTCGATAATGTCGGCCGCCAGGATAGCTTTTTTGATCTCGGTGGTGATTCGCTGATTATGGCGCGGGTTGCAGGGCGATTGCTGGAAGAAATTCCGGAAGCGAAACCTTTCACTTACGACGCCTTGTTGCGACACATGCTCAACGGACCAACGGTTGCTGCATTGGCCAGAGCCCTGAGAGTTGAGCCGGATGCTGTTGCCGAGGGGCAGGAAGATACTGAGAGCGACACTTTGGTTGCCACTACCCGCGAGGGCAGCAATTCCTTGATGGTTCCTTTCAGTCATATAGGCGAGGGTAAAGGGGCCTCTAAAGAAGGGGCGCCGGTACGGATTATGTTCCATGCGGCCCTGGGTACCCTGGATTATTTCCAGCACTTGGGCAAAGCGCTTGCGGCTCAAGATCTGGGTCCAGTATTTGGGATTGCGGTAGCGAATACGGAAGAGTATTTGTCGATCGATGCAAAAGAATTAATCGAGCGCACCGCCGACGATTACGCCCAGCGAATAATTGACGAGGGCTACCAGCGCTGCCAGTTAATTGGTTACTGCCTGGGTGGTCTGCTGGCGACGGAAGTTTCGCGGAGATTGCTGGAGTGCGGGGTCGATGTGATTGACCTGAGCCTGATCGACAGTATCCCAATGTTTGTCGATACCGATGAAGAGCTGGCTTTCGAAGCGATTTTTGCCCCCAACCTAAATCTCGACCCAGTAAAAGCGGTATTTGGTGAGCATATCGAGAGCGAAGATATTTCCCGCGCGATCGAGACCTTAATGCAGAAACACAACGGTCGTGTTCCCGCCGGTGCAATGGCAGAACTCGACGGTGATGCAGGGCTTAAAACGGTCGCTGAAGCTGTGCGACAACGCTCACAACTTACCCAGGAACAGCGCCTGACCGGTTATACCGAGTTAGCCTCTGCCCAAGCGGGTGTGCCGGTCGAAGCCGCGATGATACCGGGGCTTTTCCGGGTGTGCCGACACAGTATGCGCGCCGCCTGTTTTGACCTTCCTCCCTATATTGGCGATATGACGTATTTGCGCTGCCAGGAAGAGCAATCCTTCGGTGTCACCGCCGGCGTAGGGCATATGGCTGCGCCTTATTGGCAGGAAGTTTGTCTGGGTGATTTTGAATTAATCGATGTGCCGGGCAATCACTTTAGCGTTATGGAACCGCCGCAGGTTGCCACCGTCGTCGAGCATTTGGCAAAACCATTACAGCGCGGTAAAGCGGGTAAATAGATGGCTGAGCAAATTTTGCCAAAGTCTGACCTGCGGGAACTGATGCGTCCATTTCGTGGCCTCGTGGGGCTGGGGGTGGCGCTCGGTGCTTGTGGTGCGCTCACTTCGCTGATCCCTTTTATCGGTATCGTTGAGTTGGCTCGCCTGCTCCTTGCGCCGGATATCAGTGATATTGCCGAGGCGATTATTCCTGTTGTGTTGGCGATAGTTGCCGGGCTGGCGATGGGCTGGATTTGCACCGTAATCGGTTTGTGGTTAACCCATATTGCCGACCAGCGTATGCAGGCGGAACTGCGACGTGCCCTGGTGCGGAAATTGGGGCAGGTGCCTCTGGGTTGGTACAGCGAGCACACTTCCGGTGCGGTCCGCAAGGCCGTGCAAGATGATCTCGATGATCTCCACCATATGGTTGCGCATCATCAGGTGGAGTTGGCCGCTGCGTTTGCACTGCCGCTGGCGGGCTTGGGCTACTTATTCTGGCTCGACTGGCGCTTGGCCCTGTTAGCGGTAGTTACCCTGCCAATTTACCTCGTGTCCTACGCCTGGATGATGCGTGGTTTCGGGGAAAAAATGCAGCAGCTGGATAAGGACTTTGGCCGGGTCAGTGCTGCGATTGTTGAATTTGTCCACGGCATTGCGGTGGTCAAGGTTTTCTCGCAAACCGGTCGCGCCCACAGGAATTATCAACAGGCCGTCGAGGATTTCAGTCGCCGTTATACAAGCTGGGTTACACCGCTTGTGCGTCTGGAGGCAGTCACCTCTCTGGCCCTGTCGGTGCCGGTCATTATGTTGGTGAGTCTGGCCGGAGGCGCTTGGCTGGTGGTGAATACAGGCATTCAGCCGATTGATGTTCTCGCAACAACGCTGATCGCTGTGATGATTCCCCAGACGATTCTCACCTTGAGTCAGGGGCTGACCGCCCAGCAAAAAGCCAAAGCTGCCGCAGGCAGGATCGATCAATTGTTGGAGGTTGAGCCTCTGGCTGTTACCTCTGAACCCAAAGAGCCCAAAGATGCAGGGCTGCTCTTTAAGCAGGTCAGCTTTGTCTATACCCAGGATCGGCCGGTATTAAGCGATATTACTTTGCGCTGTCACCCCGGCTCGATCACAGCTTTGGTGGGGAGCTCCGGTGCCGGGAAATCCACCTTGGCCAAACTAGTTCCCCGTTTTTATGACGTGGCCCAAGGTGCTGTGCTTCTGGGAGACGTCGATGTCCGTGATATAGATCCGGACAATTTATATCGACATGTTGGCTTTGTACTTCAAGAGACTCAGCTATTGGCTGGCACTGTGGCAGATAACCTGCGCCTTGGGCGCCCGGATGCCAGTGACCAGGAGTTGGTAGATGCAGCGCGCAGTGCCTGCATCCATGAAAAAATTTTAAGTTTCCCCCAAGGTTACCAGGCGGTTATTGGCAAGGATGCCTTTTTTTCTGGTGGAGAAGCGCAGCGTTTAAGTATCGCGCGGACGCTTTTAGCAGATGCCCCTGTGTTGATTTTGGATGAGGCCACAGCTCACGCCGATCCGGAATCCGAAGCCCAAATTCAGCAGGCATTGTCCTGCCTGGTGCGCAATCGCACGGTACTGGTGATTGCCCATAAGCTGCACACCATCACCGAAGTCGATCAGATTGCGGTCCTGGACGGCGGCCGCTTGGTTGAATGCGGAAGTCACCGACAACTGTTGGCTGAGAGCAAGCACTACGCGGAACTATGGCGTTTGTACAACAGTGCTGAACAAAACGAAGAAGCAATGAATGGTGGGGCTCAGGTTATTAGCGGGGTCTCATCATGATTCGTAGTTTGCTTGCCATTCTCGGACCCGCGCATCGCCGTGAAGTTGGCACTTATACAGTATGGCTTCTCGCCTATGGCGTGTTGCAGGGAATCGCGGTGACGCTTCTGGTACCTCTGCTCAGCGCACTGTTGGCATCTGAGATGGAGGCGGTTGGGTATTGGTTGCTTTCCCTGTTATCGGTAGTTGTGATTGCTTGTATTGCCCGTTACCAGCAAACCGTAAAAGGGGCTGCACTGGCCATCCTGGTATTGAAAACCCTGCACAATCGCTTGGGTGAACACCTCTCTCAACTTCCCCTCGGTTGGTTCAGTGCAGAAAAAGTCGGTCGTTTGTCCCGCAGCGCAACCGGGGGCACCTTGATGGTGACTAACGTTTTTGCCCACCTGTTGCCCCCTGTTGTCAGCGGTGTTGTCACTCCGCTGACAGTGGGGGTGGCAATGTTGTGGTTTGACTGGCGACTGGGGCTGACCGCTTTGTTGTTTGTGCCCTTGATTTATGTCGGCCATCGTTGGTCCTCCCAGTGGATCGGCGTCATGGAAACGGAAGTGGATGCTGCTGGTGCTCGCGCCAGCAACTGGGTAGTGGAGTTTGCGCGCAACCAGGCGGTAATGAGGGCATTTGGTAAAAACGTCAGTGGTTATCTCCCACTGGAAGAGGCGATTGCCGGGCAAAGCAGAGCGGCGGGTTCCATGTTGCAGCAGACCTTCCCCCGCTTGTTTGCCGGTGGATTTATGGTGCAACTCGCCTTTGCCGCAGTGATTGCCGTGGGTGTTTGGCTCACGCTCAATCAACAACTTCCCCCTATTGAATTGGTGGCTTTGCTAGCTTTAGCGGCCCGATTTACCGGTCCTCTGGCGGAACTCGCCGGGCGCAGTGGTCTGCTGCGCATGGCCGGTAATGATTTGCACAGACTGGCCGCTATCTTTTTTGAGCAGTCGCTACCTGAGCCATCCAGATCTCAGCCTTTTACCGAGCAGGGTGGGTTGGTTGAATTTTCAAATGTGAATTTTAGCTACGAGTCGGGGCAACCGGTATTGAAGGATCTTTCCTTTAGGGTTTCTCCGGGTACCACTACAGCGATAGTCGGTGCATCAGGCTCGGGTAAAACCACCATCACCCGTTTGTTATTGCGTTTTTTTGATACCGACCAGGGCCAGGTAAAAGTGGGCGGGGTGGATGTGCGGCAACTGCGCACAGAAGACCTGATGCGGCAGATCTCTATCGTTATGCAGGATGTGTATCTGTTCAGCGACACCCTGGAAGCGAATATTCGCTTGAGCTGTCCCGAAGCCAGTCAGGAAGAACTGGAACGTGTGGCGAAACTGGCTGGCGTGGATGAGATTATCGAGCGTTTGCCCCAGGGATGGCAGACGCAGGTAGGTGAGGGGGGCGCTGCACTTTCTGGTGGCGAACGCCAGCGGGTTTCTATCGCCCGTGCCCTATTAAAAGCTGCACCTATTGTTGTGTTGGATGAAGCAACAGCAGCACTCGATCCGCGCAATGAAAAGTACCTGAACAGTTCCCTGCAGCAATTAAAACAAGGGTCCACTGTCATTGTGATCGCCCATCAATTATCCACCATTATGAACGCGGATCAAATAATCGTACTTGAAGAAGGTGCGGTGGCTGAAGTTGGCAATCACCGCAAGTTGTTATCACAGCAGGGGCTGTATGCACATTTTTGGCACCAGCGCAGCCGTGCTACTGGCTGGCGTTTGGTTGAGTCCGATACGGAGGTAAGCCTATGACAATTGCGATTTTAGGTGGTTATGGCGATGTGGGCGCAGCGGTTACCGGTTATTTACAGTCCCTCGAGTTGGGTGCTATGCGTATTGGTGGTCGCAATGCACATAAACAGCCGCTATCAAATAGCTCAGATATTTCCTGTCAGGTTGTGGACTATCGGGATGTAAATTCACTTGATCAGTTTGTTTCAGGCTGCAAGGTTCTGATCAATTGTGCAGGACCTTCACATTTAATTGGCGACAGGGTTGCCAAAGTTGCGGCACAAGTGGGAGCAGCCTATATCGATGTTGCTGGCGATGAAGCCCTCTATGAGCAACTCGATGGATCCTATTACCAGAGCCATGGACTGACCGCAGTTTTATCAGCCGGCTTACAGCCGGGGCTCAGTAGTCTGCTACCACGCTGGCTGGCAGAGCAGGAGTTTTCACAGGTAGAGAGCCTGATCAGCTATTTCGGCTTGCGCGATCGATTTACCGATGTCGCCGCCGATGATTATTTGCAAGGTGCCAATGAACAGCACAGTAAACCCTTGGCAGCCTGGCGCAATGGACGCCGGGTGAGTGGAATATTGAAACGCCGTTCCGATGTCGAGCTGCCCTTTTTTCCTGAATCTACCACTGTGCTTCCGTATTTAAATAGCGAGGGCGAGCGCCTAGCTCAGGATTTATCCCTCTCTGATGGTGATTGGTATAACGCGGTTAGCGGCTCTTATATTTTATCCGCCTTTAATACTGCCCATGGTTTTAGCCGCGATGAAGCGCGTGCAGCCCTGTGTCGGGCCAGTGAACTGGATCTGGCGGGGCGCGATCCCTATGTGCTGATGCTTTTGCAACTTACCGGTAAATACAACGAGCAAGAGCGCACTCGCACAACTGCGTTGCGGGGCACTGGCAATGCAGATCTAACAGCAGCGGTAGCCGCAGTCACCACTATGGCTGTACTTCGCGATGAAATCCCACCGGGTTGTCATTACTGCGCCCAAGTATTGCCGCCGGCATTGGCGATGGAACGCATGTCGAAGATTGGGGCATTGAGTTTTTTAACCACCCTGGAAACAAGTATTGAAGATATGGTGTGCCTTGAGGAGGGAGCCATTTGAAAAACCTAACACCTCCACCCGCCGATACCGCCCATGAGGCTGGGCTGGCAGCTTTACCCGCTGAGCTTGCTACAGACAGTGGTTTGGCAAAACTGCCGGCTGCAATGCAGAGGCTTGAGTTCATCAGCCTGCGGGCGATTATGGAGTTATTTTCCTCCAGCGGAGCGCTGACTCCAGAGAGTGTTGGGCGCGGCAGTGAGGAAATTATTAATACGCTAGGTGCGGCCTGCCGACACCACTGGCTGGTTCGCCGCTGGCTGGTGGCCTTGGTTGAACGAGAGTTTTTGAGGCTCAGTAATGGCAACTACTCCTGGGAGCAAATTCCTGAGAGTGCAGTCGGAGCAGATAAATTACCGGAGGCCTACGGTGCGCTGGGATTCCCCCCTGAAATGGCCGAGTCACATCAAAAGCTCCTGACGCATTTGTCTGAACTGGTGCGGGATCAAGTCTCCATTAATCAATTGCTGTTCGAGAATGGAGAAATACTAACGGCACTGGCCGCCTACCAGAACAACTGGTTTACGACGTATCTCAATTATGCCGCAGCGTACATGGTAAAACAGGCCGTCAAGCCAGGGCCTATGCTGAGAGTGCTTGAATTGGGGGGAGGTGCAGGCCTAACCACTTCGGCAATTTTAGATACTTTAGCCGGAAGGCCGGTTAATTATCGCTTTACCGATGTATCGCCAGTATTTACCACTGCGGCACAGAAAAAATTTCGCAATCACATCGGTTTGCGTTGCAGCCTGCTCGATATCAATGTTGATTTTTCTGTGCAGTCAATTGCACCGG
Source organism: Microbulbifer maximicatervae (SeqCode) (assembly GCF_052467825.1). NCBI lineage: Bacteria > Pseudomonadati > Pseudomonadota > Gammaproteobacteria > Cellvibrionales > Microbulbiferaceae > Microbulbifer > Microbulbifer maximicatervae (SeqCode). Next base: position 4,057,445 of record NZ_CP174327.1, on the reverse strand, counting down.
CAAGTACCGATATCGTTGTGGCTGGCAATGTTTTGCACAACGCTGCTCATATTGGCCAAACGCTAAAGCGTATTCGCAGGTCGCTTGTCCCTGGTGGCTGGCTATTGTTTAGCGAATCCACTCGGGATAACCACGCCATGTTAACGGCAATGCAGTTTCTGCTTTCCCCTGCTGAATCCGGGACTCTTTTGGGCAGTGAAGATCGGCGAGGGGGCTCGGATCAGGTATTTATCGATAGCGCAGCCTGGCAGGAAGAGCTGGTAAGCGGAGGCTTTGAGATTAAGTATTTCCTGGCACCCTCGACATCGCCGCTATCAGTAGCCGGCCAAACCTTATTTGTTGCAAGGGCGGTTTAAGGGACTGTGATGAAAATAGAAGCAATAGCAGCAAATATTTTAAGTGGTTTGGAACAGTTGGGTGAAGATCCCGCATTATCACTTGAAGGCTGTGACTGGAGTGGCAGTCAGGTGCTGACTTGGACTGGTTCCGTGGTTGCAAAGCTCAGTGAGCAGCTTGCAGAACAGGGCTCACAGCGAGGCAAAACACTACTCTGGCAAGCTGATAATTCTGGGAATGGGTTGCCTCTGCTGATGCACTTGGTGGCACTAAGGCTGGGTATCGGGTTTGAACTTGTGCCTGAGGCGAACCCAGAGAAGGATTGCTTGACCTTAGAGGTACAAATCCCGAATGCGTTAGAAGGCCATCGAGGTGAGTTTTCGGTATTGCTGGCAGAAAACACCACCGTGGAGACAAACCTGACCTTACTCGAAGCGCAGCAAGAAGCTCTGGGGCCTATTCAGGGAAAGGTCGCCGTATTTTCTCCGCTTAATGAATTTGCTCGCTTTGGTATTTTCGCAGCATGGAGTTGTGGGCTACCTGTGCGATTGCAGGACCCCGCTATCAACCCAGCTAAAGCGCTGGTTGCTCTGGAGCGTTCAGGGTTTTCCGGTGTGGTATTGACGTCAACTTTGCTAAAAGGCTTGGTCGCACACCCGGCATTGGCCTTGACCAATCTCAAAAGCCTGCAATGCCTTTTGTATGAAACCGATGTCTTGCTATCACAATCGTTGTTGCGGGATATTCAACGCTTATTGGCAAAAGATATTTCCGGTTGGGTCTGTACCGATAAAGGTATAGAACCCGTTGTAAAGGTCCAGCAAGCCCAGACCCAAAAGCTTGCGACTCTTGTTGAAAGTGTTGCGAAACACCCTGCGGTTGCCAGCTCCGTGACAATTCCCCTTGCTGGAGAGAATCGCTGGGCGGTCTTTGCGCAGCCCAAAATGCGGGCAGAGGCCAGTAACCTTGATATGGCAGGGTTGTTCGAGCGAATTAATAGCGAGCTGGATGCGGAATTTGCCCATATTGATTTGGAATATGCGGTAAAGATTACGGAACAACTTAACGCTACTGCTTTGCTATCCATGCTGAATGCTTTCAGCCACCTGGGATTGTTTTGCGATCGACATTCAGTACACAGCTTAGCGGAAATACTTGAAGCCCCTCCGGTGGCTCAGCAGCACCGAGCTTTGATCAAGCGCTGGATCAAGGTTTTGCAGGAGCAGCAGTTACTTCGTACTGATGGCGAGTATTGGTCGCCAGAGATAGATCCAGACAGCTACAGTGATGCTGCCCTGGCTCTAGCATGGACTCGGCTGGAACAGGAATGGCGGATGCTGTCTGGAGCCAGTAAAACGATCGATTACGCCCGCGCTAACGCGGAACAATTACCGGATCTAATTCGGGGCAAAGTCCAGGCTGTGCACCTGCTGTTCCCCCGTGGTAGCACTGAGTTGGCGAGTGCGCTTTACCGGGAGGGTATAGCGGCCAGGTACCAGCAGCATTCAGTAAGAGCTTTATTGAAGTCCATCTTAAATAATTGGGAAGGCCAGCAACAGACTCTGAAAATACTGGAAGTTGGCGCTGGCACTGGGTCGACAACCCAGGCTCTACTGCCAGTGTTGGATAGTGTCAGTGGCCATATCAACTTTGAATACCAGTTTACGGATATCTCTGCGGCTTTTCTCGACAGCTTTTTCGCAAAACATGGGGATCAGGAGCAGCGCCCCTGGTTACACCGTGGATTGTTTGATATTGATCGTTCACCGCGCAGCCAGGGATTTTCCCCCAATAGCTTCGATGTAATTATTGCCGGTGGTGTTTTTAACGCTGCCCGCGACACAGATGCGTCATTGCGCAGGGCAGCCGAGTTATTGCGCCCTGGTGGTTGGTTCATTATGACGGAGCCAACCAGTGAGGAGTTCTGGGTGATGGCATCACAGGCGTTTATGTTGGTGGATGCCGTCGATGAGCGCACAGATACCGGTACAACCTTTCTGTCACTTTCCCAGTGGCACAATGCCTTGGATGCTGCCGGCTTACAGCTGGTCATGGATTTGCCTGTCTCCGAACACCCTTTGTCCAGACAGGGGCATCGCTTCTTCGCCTGTAGAGCTAAGCAACATCAAATGCGACTGTCAGCAGATTGCCTGGCCGAATATCTCGGTCACTTTAAGTCAGAAATTTATATCGAAGTTTTGGACAAATTGCCTTTGACTCTTGAGGGGCAGATAGATAAGGACCAATTAGAGAAATGGGCCGTGTCCATGGCTGAAAACCGGGGAGAGTCAAATGGGAATTGATAACCGCAAGCGGGTTGTCGTTGCAGGGACAGGCTTTGGCCGCATTTACCTTGAAGCCCTGACATCTTTCAGATTACCCGGCCGAGAACATTTTGAACTCTCAGGATTATTGGCTCGTGGCAGCGATTATTCCAGGAGCTGTGCCGAGCAATATGGAGTACCGCTCTATACCGAGGCAGAGCAGGTCCCCGATGATATCGATATTGTGTGTGTTGTTGTGCGTTCTGGTGCAACCGGGGGCGAGGGTTCTGAAATAGCGCAATCGTTTCTTAAACGAGGCATTCATGTATTGCAGGAGCATCCGGTCCACACCAAGGAAATTACCGCCAATCTGCTAGCTGCAAAGCAGGGGAATTCGGCCTATGCCGTTAACACCCTCTACCCCAATTTGCGCCCCACCAGGCAGTTCCTGGCTGCGGCAGAATACTTGCGTCGGCACCAGCGCCTGGAAATGATCGATGCTATTTGCAACAGCCAGATGGCCTATCCGCTATTGGATGTTATTGGTCGTGCAGTGGGCGGGCTTCGCCCCTGGTCTTTTAGCGAGCCGGTGCAACCAGAGGGCCATCCTTTTCAAAGTCTGTCGGCTACCTTTGGTGGTGTGCCCATGACTTTGCGTATTCAGAATCAGGTTCATCCACAGGACCCTGATAATCATTCCCTGCTATTACATCGGCTTGCTATAGGTGGCGAGGCTGGGGTTTTGACTTTGACTGATACTCACGGCCCCGTGCTCTGGAATCCCAGGTTGCATTCGGCAAGGGACCAAACCGGCCGGCTTATTTTAAAGGGTGAGGGTACAGAGCGGCTGGCCGTTCCCAGCATGGTTACCCTGGGCGATACGGAAATGCGTAGTTACCACGATATTTTTGCCCTCACTTGGCCGGAGGCGGTTATTGAGGCTCTGCACTCCCTTTGTACTGATATCGCACAACCCGAGAAGCGCAAGCAAAGTGGTCAATGGGCATTGAGTGTCTCAATGGCGTGGAGTGATTTAACGGCCCGAATCGGTATGCCGACGTTGATCCAGCCAGGGGAACCGGAGCCGGTATCAGTTCAGGCACTCGCGGATATTGTCGGTCAGGCTTGCGACTAGAGTTTTAAGAAAACACGAACAGCACAAAAAAAGTGATTACGGAATTTTTACTTATAAAACGGGGTTAGGAGGAGAGATGCAAAATCAATCAGGGTTGATCATCGAAGGGCTCTTTAAGACATATAAAAATGGGGTGAAGGCGTTAAACGGCGTTAACTTGGAAGTTGGCCCCGGCATGTACGGATTACTTGGGCCTAATGGTGCCGGGAAAAGTAGTTTGATGCGTACCTTGGCTACCCTGCAAACCCCGGACAGTGGTCGGATCATGCTGGATGGTGTGGATGTGCTGGCAAAGCCGGACTTTATGCGCAGTAAACTGGGCTATTTGCCGCAACATATCGGCGCCTATCCTGGAATTGCAGCGCGGTCATTGCTGGAGCGTTTTGCCTGGCTCAAAGGCTTCACTGAAACAAGCGCAAGACGCCGTGAAGTGGATAGGCTATTGGAGCAGGTCAATTTGGCCGATGTAGCCGATCGAGCCGTATCAACCTATTCCGGCGGTATGCTGCGTCGTTTTGGTATTGCCATTGCATTGATTGGCGAGCCGCGCCTGATCATCGTTGACGAGCCAACCGCTGGCCTGGACCCGGCTGAACGCAATCGCTTTCACTGTGTTTTGGCGGATGTCGCGGCGGATGCCATTGTATTGCTCTCTACTCATATTGTTGAAGATATCGAAAACCTGTGCCAGCGCCTGGCCATATTGGCCTCTGGGCGTATTGTTGTTGAGGGCACAGCCCCGGAGGTCACAGACCCTCATATAGGCAAGATGTGGCAAGCACTGATTCCCCGTGGCGAATCACTTCCCGCATCCCTGCACAATATTGCCAGACCCGATGGTACCCAGGTAATCGTACACGGGGAAAAACCCGCAGACTCTCGTTTTACTGCCCACACGCCTCGCCTGGAAGATATTTATCATCTGGCTATTGAGCAGGTAAAAGACCAGCGGGAGGCTGCATGAACAAGCTGGCGCTTATTGCCCATGAGGCAAAGCTGGAGATAAGAGCCGGATTTAGCAGCGGCATCGTGGCTTTAGCCTTCTGGGGGCTGGTGATCTACCTGCTTCTGAATTTGGTCAATGCCGACTACATGCAAAAAATGGGGGCCACAGATATTCCCCGGAACTCACCATCACTCATTTACCTGATGGGTGCGGGATGTATGTTCTTTCAGTTTTTTGCCTGGGCCTGGGTTTTCTCGCAGCCTATTTTGCGGGACCGCAAAGCCAGTCTGCATGAAGTGATCTATACAACACCGAATTCCCTGAGCGTAATGCTTTGGGGGCGGTTTCTTGGCGCAGCGGTAATAGGAGCCATATTAAGTGCATCTGCGCTGGTAGGATTTTTGGTCTCGCCGGTATTGGTGTGGATGGGCTTGCTGCCCGAAACAGCGATTGGCCCAGCGCCCTGGAAAGCCCTTGGGTTTGCATGGATCTGGTTACAGATTCCCGCGAGCATCGGTATTGGCGCTCTGTATTTTGTCGCTACGTTGCGAACTCGCAGCCTGGCCGGTCCTTTTGGACTCGCAGCGGCTTTAATGATGCTGTGGATGTTTGCTGTGATCGTTCTTCGGGGTGGCAATATTAATCCGCAGCTGGCTGCGGTAATGGACCCCTCGCTATTTACTTTCGTTTATACGGAGGTTACTTCCTGGACACCTCTGCAAAAATCAACCTCGCTACTGCCGTTTACTTTGGGTTCGGTACTGAATCGAATTCTATGGTGTCTTGTTCCTTTGCTTGCCTTGGCGGCTTGCCTGAAATACTTGCGAAGGGAAACACTGGTACTGGAAGGGGCTGCCAAACCTGCCCGGGCGAAGGCCGCTAAAAAGGCAGCCACTCGCAAGGTTAAAGATTTCTCTCCATCTAAGCCCGATACCGCATCGGTTGGCCGCGCCTTGCGTCAACTCATGCTGGAAGCTCGCTGGAGATTATTTCACGTATGGAGTAGTCGCGCTTGGTGGGTCGGTGTTGCGGTCCTGGTAATAATGGGGGTGGCTAGCTCGTTTACCCAGATCATCTGGCACGCTGAAGGGCCTATGGCACCGCGCTTGGAAATGCTATTGCCGCTTCTCAAGGATGTTATTTTCCTGGTTATTGCTTTTGTAATCGCCGCATTGACTGGCTTGGTGTGCCGCAGGGATCAGGTGCCTGGGTTTGACGACATGCTGTCTGCAACCCCCGCGCCCGACTACACACGATTATTTGGCGTTGCCCTTACCGTATTCGCCATGACGGTGCTGTTGGCCCTGTTGCCGGGTCTATCGGGCATTATTGCTGTGCTTCTCACCGCTCCTGCATCTGTCGATATCGTACAGGCGTTCACTTATCAATTGCTGATAGTGACAGCTCCTTTATTGGAGTTGTCGATGATGGTGCTTTTGGTGCATGCACTGTTCCGCCATGCGGGCTTTGCCTATTCCATGTCAATGTTTGTGACCTTTATTCTGGTCCTCAATCATGAGCTGGAGCTGGTGCATTACCCGCCCTATGAAGTGGGTATCACCGCTCATATTCAACTGTCAGCACTCAGTGGTTGGGAACCCTGGATCGGTTATTTATTGGCCTTGGATGGATTTAAAGTTGCGCTTGCCATATTGATGATCGGCCTGTCTGCTCTTTTGATTCCCCGTGGACTGGATAGCCGCATGTCTCAGGGTTTTGCCCTGATACGTTCACGTCTTATGGCCCCTCAGGGCGCTCTGGTGGCTTGTTCCGCTTTATTTCTTCTCGGTCTCGGTTCTGTATTGGGAGATAGGCTGGTAGTGCAGGGCGGGTATCAATCACCAGAGCAACTCAAACAAGAAGATGCCCTCTGGGAATCTTATTGGCTGCCGAAAGCGAGTGGGTTTGAGGTGTCCGGTGGTGAATTGAATATCAATATCAACCCGGATAACCAAACAGTAGAAGGTGAGTGGTTATTGCATAAAGTTCATGTCGAAGGGCAGGGCTTGCAGTTTGAATTACCCCACGGATTTGTATTGGTTAAGGCCTCAGTGGGCGGGCGTGAAGTCACACCGGATCAACGTTACGACCATATGTCGCTGCCAGTATCAGGCTGCTCTGATCAGGGTTGTAATATCAAACTGTTGTGGCAAATGAAGGCGCCGGGGTGGTCCGCAGAGGGAGAACCCTCAGGGCTGACTGCCAGTGGAGTCTGGTTACAAGCGAGCGATATTGTTCCGCGTATCGGTGTTGACCCCGAGCGTATCTTACGTGTGTCAGCGGAACGTGAAGCACTGGGCTTGAACCCTGAGTTCAGTCTGCCGACTTCGCAACTGGCCACAACCCTTGAGGGCGCGGCCCCATCGGGGGACTGGCGCTGGCAGATCCAAATCCAAAGAGATAATAAAAGTGTCTTTAGTGAGCAGGGCAGTACCCATGGCCCCTTGGATTTCTCCATTCAATGGGCACCCAATACGAAACTAGCGGTATTCGATGGGTTTGATATTTCCCATGATTCCGATCGCTCAAATATGGTTTCTGCCATTGCTAAAGACGTTGGGCAGATGCAGGCCTGCGTGAGCCAGCGGCTGGGTACTGATATCGAAATTAAACGGATTGCCCAATGGCCAAGAGGACTTGGAGAGACACGGGCCAGCGGTAATTTGCTGCAATTGTCCGAGGGGCCTCATTGGGATATTGCCGATGAAGGTACAGGGCGTTGGCTGCGGCGGGTCGATATCGCCCGAGCTTTGGCCCGCCAGCATTTACTGGAAAGTTCGGACATACGACGTATTGCCGGCTCCGCGTGGCTCAGCGATGGAGTTTCCGGAGCGATTGGCCTGCTTTGTGTAGCGGAAATCGACGGCATCGAAGTGCTTGATGATGTGCTGGTTCGATACTCCGATAAGACGACCAGAGACTTGGCTGGCAGTGAGGTACCCGTTGAGCGCTTGAGCACCGCACCGATTTCCGGTTGGACTCGCTACTATGCGCCGGTGGCCGCACTGGACTGGACGCTTCTGCAATCTCCTGAGTCCCTGTCCGCGTTACTCGATGACATCAAGCAGCAGAAGAATATTGAAAATGTACTGAGCGCTTATGTCGGTGAGACACGGACGCAAAATATGCTCGGGGCTCCTCTTTCATCAGCTCTAACGGTCGAGTACCTGGAGTCCGGTCAAATACGCCTGGACGGACAGCGTTGGCGCTGGGAGAAGGGTGGATGGCAACCGGTCGCACAAACGGCCAGCTACCGTTTGCTAGCCGATATCAATGAGTTGGATTCTGAGGTCATCAATGGAAAAACGCTGATTGAGCGTCTGCCCTCGGAGAAAGTTCTAGCGCTGGATATCTGGCCTTCCTATCAGCGGGACCCTGCACAGAATTTACTGGCTGAGAGTTCTGAAGTATCGAATATCAATTAATAGCCTAAGTAATAGAAAGGAAATTCAATTTATGCTCAGCTTAAACCTTGATAAGAAAGTACTTGCGAAACAAATTTCGCTAATATCGGCAAGTCTGCTATACGCTTCCGGAGCCTACTCTGCGGCGGAAGGAGCGGAAAAGGAGAGTTCTTCCGAAACAGAAATGGAAGTCGTTGAAGTTACTGCCCGGCTTACAAAAGAGAAAGCCAAGGATGTTCCCTTCAGCTTGAGTGTTGTTAGCGAAGAGGATTTGAAAAACCGATTGCTGCTCAATTTTGAAGATGCATTGCGCAGTGCACCTGGAGTAGATGTTTATTCTTCCAGTGGTGCGGTGGATGCAAATATCCGTATTCGCGGGGTTGGTTCACTGACTCAGGTAAATAAGGATGATGGCTCCGTTGTAGTGAACCTTGATGGCGTATCTATGCCTGCGGGAAATGTGTCCCTTGGGACCCTTGATATCGAAAGACTGGAAATATTAAAGGGGCCTCAAGGGACCTTATTCGGGCGCAACAGTGAAGCTGGCGCTATTAATATTACCACTAACAAGCCAACCGAAGAGTTTGAAGCTTACGGACGTGTAGAGCTCGGAGAGGATAACCAGAGTTTATATCAAACTGTGATCAGCGGCCCATTCTCTGAATCACTCAGTGGCCGAGTAGCCATCCGACATATCAGTGAGGACCATTGGGTTGAGAATACGACTAACGGCGATCCAATGACTGAACCCAAAGACCTGGCTTTCAGAGGTAGTCTGGAATGGGATTTGGGTGCGAAAACATCAGCCTTATTTATTGCTGAGAAGCAACAACAGGAAGGCTTTCTGAACCTTCAGTTATTACAACCTTTCGGTGATGACCCTGGCAGTGAACACACACCAGGAGCTTTTGACGATAATGAAAAAACCGTTGAGCGATTTTCCACTGAAATCAATCACCAATGGGCTAATACTCAACTGACTTCTATCACTGCATTGGTCAACACGGATTTTAGTTACCTAACCGGTTTTGACCAAGAGACTGCCCAAGCAGTGTTCAATTTCCCAATGGAGTATCTTCGTGGCGATAGCCAGGACGAGCAGACTATCAGCCAGGATCTACGCTTGTCCTCATTGCCTGAGGCAACTACATTCTGGGTGATTGGACTCAATCTACAAGAAGGTGAAAGAAGTTTTGACTCAATTGATTTGGTGTCCTTCGCCAATCAATACCGGGATTACGATACTGATAGCCAAGCTATTTACGGTGAGACTACATTACCTGTAACTGATTCCCTGAAATTTACAGCTGGACTACGTTACACCCAAGAGAGTAAGAAGTACGCCGGTGAGTATTCCAGCTACGGTACGGATGGCAATCTCTACGTTTCTCAAGATCAAAGAGATCTGGACGATAGTTATACAACTGGCCGCTTGGCTCTTGGTTATTCGCTGTCCAATTCCACAAATATCTATGCAGTTGCCGCACGAGGCTATAAATCCGGTGGGTTCAATGACTTTGCTTTGCAGTCTGCCGATAGCGTTGCTTACAAGCCCGCAACTGTCGACACCTTCGAGCTAGGCATTAAAAATGAGTCAGACAGTCTGAATATCAGTGGTGCTGTATTCTTTAGCTCAGTGGAAGATGATCATTTGTTAGGCTTTGATTTTGCTTCCTATTCCTCTGCTGCAGTAAATGCAGATACGGAGACATTTGGTGCAGAGCTTGAGGCCGATTGGTTTATAACCGAGCAGTTTAGTATTGCCGGTGGCTTGAGCTTCCTGGATACGGAAATTACAAAAGATGTGTATGGTGTTTCCGGCGGTGACGTTTTGGCCGGTAATGAAGTGCCTGACGTACCCAGCTGGAGTGCTAGCCTGGCATTGAATTACTACCAGCCTCTGCCAGACTTTATGGGGTTAAGCGCACCGGCTCTCAATACTAACTTGACTGTACGCCATGTAGATGAGCGCCCGGCAGATGCACAAAACCACTTTAACCTGGATGCTTACAGCAAGGTGGATCTTCGTGTAGCACTGCAAACGGACTCTATGGAGCTTTATCTGTTTGCTGACAATCTGCTTGATGAGCAGTATCAGTTATATGGCTACACCAATGCGATATTTGCCCCTGATGCCAGAATAGGGGCGCCGGCAAAAGGACGTCGTGCGGGAGTTGGAGTTCTATACCGTCTGTAATGAGATTTCGACAGTTTAGTTAACGACTGTTTTATCTATCTTGATGGTGAGTGGATCAATCTCTGTAGAGATTGATCCACTAAATAGCTCAGAGGCTCTTTAGCTTGCTGGGTTGATTGTACTCCCATGCAATAGAGTCGGGTCCAAATTTTCTCTCAGTCCACTAACCTCTATACCCGTAACTTTGGTTGTAGGCCCGGGCTTGATATTAAATGTGGAATCTTTATCGATTAAACGTTGTACAGTTTTCCAGTCCTGTTCACTGACTTCCATGTGCACTTTACTCAGGCCAGTAGCACCATTTTTATGGTTTGTTTCTTGAGGGTACTGAGGTGGGTTATATGGACTTACAATAAATGGCAGTCGCTCAGAGCGAGGATAAACAAAGCGGAAGCTGGTTTTTTGTCCGTTTGGCTTGGTTCGTTGCCAGGGAATCACTCGCCCGGTTTGAACACCCTCACGCTTCATCGCTGAAAGATCATTATCAAAATCGTCACTGACTAAGGCAACATCACAAAAACCTTCCCCTTCTTGCGACCAACGTATCATCCTACGTCCTGCGCCCCGGCCGGCAAAGAGATCAATAATCCACTTGAAGTATTGAGCATTGGATGGTGATGTTAGTAACTCAATAATCGCTCCCTCACGAAACCAAATATGTGCGTGCTGAGCACTTTTTTCTTTCGTTGCATAATCTACGGTAAAACCCAGCTGGCGAAAATCCTGTACGGCTTGATGAATATCCTTAACCCAGAGTAAAACATGGCTACAGCGTGTTCTCATAAGAGTGCCCTTTGTCTAAAAATAGTGTTGTTTGTTTAGTTTTTATTTTTTAGGCGGCAGTTGTTAGTTAATCATTTTTTGTAGTTGATTTAACCATACCAGAAATTACGATAAGGGTGATTTAACTTTTGCCGAAATTTTAACAATTATGAAAGTAATAGAATCTACTTGGTGATTCTTTCAGGAATTGTATGGGCCGCTAAACAGTGTAGGGGTCAACGCTCCGTAGTGAGAATCGGGTGTCTATTTCTAAAAACACAAAAGATTGATGTGGCTTGGACCGAGCAGAAATTACTCTGAAACCTCAGGTTTGATCCCCACGCAATATTTGGCGGGAACCTCATCTAAGCTAAATGCCTTCATCAGTTTTCTGCTTGCTCCCACATAGGACTCTGCCGTTGCACCTGACCAGTAACCCGTATCACAACTCAGGGAAACACAATCGCCTCCAAAAGTTACAAAAGACTTATCCCGTACAATCTTGCATGTGCATATGGCTTTAAGTGGATTCATCGGGTCGACAATGCAGGGTTGATCCAGGCAATCAGTCCACGGTTTACCTTTGGGGCAGGAAAGTACAGGCTTGGTGGGAGCCTGCGCGAAAGAAAATGTCGATAAGGCTTTTTTGACGTCGTTTGAGTCAGTCACAGGAGTCCGGTTTTTACATTCAGAAAACCCGAAGTTCAACCCCTTATTAACGTCACATCTGCAAATTGCATTTGAATCTGGATTACTGGGATCTGGAATGCATGGGGCAGATGTGCATAGAACATACTCATTATTACAAATGATGCCCTCACTATTCTTGATTGAGTTATGACTATTCTCTTCTGCTGCCGTTTTAGCTCCCATAAAAGCAAGGGAAATCAAAATTATTGTGAATAGAAGTGACAGTTTCATCATGAGCAGCTCTTTTATACGTTAATCGCCAAAATAGAATGTAAGCTGATATTTCTCAGATGAAGACGATTGAAGTGTCGTTTTTTCGATTGGACTTGACTTCATCCCGCTCGATATCTCATGGACTATCAGCCCGTTTACGGTGCCTCTGTTCTATTCGACAAGGGATCTTTGGAGTTAAAAGATACACTGGGGCCGCCGTGGGAGTATGGTTGGGAGGCTGAAGGTTTTAGCGGTAAAATTTGGGATCGAGCCCTGGCTCCATCCTTGGGGCCACAAAAGAAGTGGGTAGCGGATAGGTCAATGACATATAGATAAAATTCAAGTTAGCTTGCGGTGGTTTTGGCCAATTTCAATAGTCCAGCTTTCAGAGACACCGGAGGCTTCAGCGAACTGCTCCCAATTTGCTACCGCACTTGCGACCTGATCAATTATCTCCATTGGGCGCTTAATACTGATGGATTCCCCTAATGTTATTAAGTCATCTAAATTGAAGTGATCACGCTTTCCGTTAATACTTATCTGGTGTTGACTTGTCCAAGCTCCGCCAGGATTGTGGGCATAAGTCAGGTCAAAGGCTGGTGAAAGAGACCATTCTCCGGCTGGGTCCATAAGAAATGCAATATTCTTTGTATGATCATCTTGATTCCTGGCCAATACGTTGAAGACCATACGGCGATATTGCTGAACGGCTTCATTTTTAGGCAGATATAGTTCACGCATTATGCTGAATACTTGCTCATAGGAGTGGGCGCCTGCCATGTTGAAATCCAAGTGCGCAATACCACATAGAGACTGCATATGAAGCTTTTGCCCGTTTACCCGATCAAAGCGCCGCGTCATAAAATGCGCTCGGCCATTTTCCTCCAGTAGCCCGCACTCCGCCATATTGATACCCGCTTCGCGAGCCATATGATAATAGGCGTATTCAACCCGCCCATAGCCATCGCTTGCCCTGAGTTCAAGATCTCCCGCGCCGTCAAATTTTAAAAGCCAGTAGTCATAGCCTTTAGGGGCGGGGACCTGACCAGAGCGAATATCCCCCTTATCATTCATGGCAATAACTGCTTTTGCTCGAGCGCCTCCGGCACTGGTGCCAACGCGCAAAATGTCCAGCAAGGAGCCTGATTTTTCAGTATCACTATGTCCAAATTGCGTATTGAGATCCGTCTGCCTATTGGTAATTGCGGCAGCTAGATTGACTAATTCTTCAACGTTCAGGTCGACAGAGTCTTTGAAGGTGCCGTCCACCGCTGGTTGAAATTCAAGCGCGCCCATGCCACGAGTACCGGTGTAACAGAGTCGCTCAATAGGGTTGAAGCTGTCTGGAGTTCGCCCTTGGCGTGCGAGCCAGGCATCAATCACCGCATTGCCGAATTTGTCAGGCAGGCAATCGGCGAGGAGTCCCGGTAATCCTTTAAATGTTTCCCGACCGAGGCCGCGAAATGTATATGGCTCTTGTGAAGTTTCAATTGGCATGGTTATCGGAGCAATATCCAGCCCCCGACGCAAGAACTCCGGTGCATACTCGAATGAACCATAACCACTGTCACCCCAGTGGACAGCGCCTACCAACTCGCCCCACAAGTGAACTGTTGCGGCATTTGTCTGGCTTACCATTCTGGCTTGCTCCTTTTCTTATTGTTGTTCACGGGCAGAGTATCGCGCTGATTCTGTGAGCTACGGCTGGCTCTCTGCCGTTGCTTGCCTTGAGTAGCAATTTGCATCGGACTTACTGCCGGTTCAGGTAAAAAGTTATCCAATGAATCAAGTTGGCGAAGTACCCTTAGTGCAGCAACAAGGCTATCAAGCCTGCCACGACCAGCCTCCAGCCCTTTAATGGTGGAGGTGGATAGGCCTGCACGCTCAGCCATGTCATCCTGAGTAAGGTTCATTCGTAAGCGGTACTTTTTGAGGCGATTGCCCAGCTTCCCAAGTATTTGCTTATCTGATTGACCGTAAAAGCCCATAATAGTTGCCTTTCCACCCTTTAATTGGGCTTTGTTAAGTTAATGGGTGCTTTTTGATCTATTATAGCCTGCATAGGTCAAAAGTGTTAATAGGTGGGAATATAGCCATTAAGGCTAACTTTAATCGTTTACAGGTGCTTTTTCGGCTGTTATATGTATTAATTCTAATTTCTATAGAGGCTCGCCTTTACCGGAAACCCAACTTCTGCTGGAGATAAGAGAAACACCTGTTCTACATAAGATTTGATGCCATAGGCGGGCGACTACTTTCCTCGGGGATGATTAGGCTCCACTGCTGCTATTAGATTTCTTGCCGTTGCCAAATGGGAACAACTAAGAGGTTTCTATGGAGATTTACATTAGCTACTGCCATGAACAGTGGCCGCAAATTAACTAGAAGCAAATTGTTTCCCTATATTGTTCTATGGGTAAACCAACAGTAGCTGACCGTTACAAAATTTATCCCTGTTAACTCCTAGTTAATAGGAAAGCTTATTTATAAGCTTACTTGTAGTTTGTGGGGGAAGTTTGGTTGTGATTAACTTTTTATAAATCTGAATACCAGTTTTAGTATAGAGAGTGTCAGCTCTTCTAAATCTTATATCTTCTGCTATTTACGTTGTCTTAGGTTCTTAGTTAATGGACTATCGTACAAAAAATATCGGGATAGCTCGCATTGTGACTCCATATTGGACTTTCGAGTGAAAAACGCCTTTACTAAGCTCCTCGTACAAGCAGGTATTGAGTTAATTGGGTTTGCAGTCTAGTTTCACTGGTGCGCATCCATTTCGTATTTGAAAGCCACTCTAAGTATTGTAGAAAAGTAGATAATGAAGAAAAAAATTGATGCGGCTATATCAATAGTATTAGTGATTTGTTCATTGTTGGCCGTAGGCAAGGTTTGGGCAAGGGAAGAAGTTGCTACGTCTCCCATACCAGATTGGGTTACAAAGGTAGTAGTTCCTGAAGTAAATGAGCGGCCTGTGGATAAGATCCAGGATGGGGTTCACTATCTTCTGCTGGACTCCCAGATCAAAGCAGGGGATGAGCCAGGATTTGAATACTTCTTTCGAATGGCTGAATACATTATTAACCCTGAAGGGGTTGATGAAAGCTCACAGATAAGTATTGATTATGACCCAGAGTATCAAAAGGTTACATTACATACTCTTAATGTGATCCGCGATGGACAGGTTTTAAATAAACTCAATACTGCGCGAATAGATCATATTCGGCGCGAAGAGGAGATGGATGAGTCAGTCTACCATGGTCAATTAACACTCAATATTTTGTTAGACGATATCAGGGTGGGTGATGTTGTAGAGTATAGCTACACGCGTTCGGGGGTGAATCCTGTTTATCAGGGGATATTTGCATATAGCTCCAGTCTGAATTGGTCTGTCCCACTTGAGAGACTCTATTTGCGTATATTGTGGGAGAAGCAAACACCTCTCTATAGTTCAATTTTAAATAGCGATTTGGAACTCAAACAAAAAGATCTGGGTGGTGCCAGAGAGTATGTCATCGAGGACAATAAACTTGATCCAGTTAAATCTGACGATGGGACTCCTTCCTGGTTTAGTCCTTGGGGCGCTATTTACTTTAGTGAACAGGCAACCTGGGAAGCTGTTGGTGTCTGGGGGTTAGGGTTATATCAAGGAGTTTTTAATGTTGATGCGGAGATAGCTAAATTAGTCGCTGACATCAAGTTAAATCACAAAGATAAGAGTTCCCAAATCTCTGCCGCACTTCGGTTTGTCCAGGAGGAGATACGTTACTTAGGAATAGAGTTGGGGGAAAACTCACACAAGCCCAGGCCAGCTAGCACGACCTTGCAGTATAGATATGGAGATTGTAAAGATAAGACCGTACTGTTTTTAACTCTATTGAAAGAACTTGGAGTTGTTGGCTATCCAGCTCTAGTCAATACCGAAACAAGACTTAAAGATAGAATCCCCAGCGTTAGGTCCTTTGATCATGTTATCAGCTATTTTGAATTTAATGATAAAGAGTATTGGGTAGATCCAACGCGTAGCTATCAACATGGTGACTTGAGGAGTATTTTTCAGCCAGATTATGGAAAAGCATTAGTACTTAGGCCGGGCACTGACGACTTGGTAAATATGGAGCCAGATGCCGCAAAGTATGGAGTATTTGTAAAAGACCAGTTCACAGTACTGGATGATGGACCTGCAACCTTTACAACCACCACTGTAAATTATGGTAAGGATGCCGAAAGGCAGAGGCAGCGTTTAGCCAGCAATGGGCGAGATCAAATCCAGACAGAGTACTTGGACTTCTTTGAAGATTATTACCCCGGTATTGAGGTCACTGCCCTAATTGAGCTTGAAGATGACTCAGAACGCAATATATTCACCTCTCATGAGCAATATAAGCTGGAAAATTTCTGGGAAGATAAACCAGATAGAAAACGCCACGAGGTTGATTTTTATGCAAACATTGTTACCCCTTGGGTATCTAAGCCGGATGACCAGGATAGGCACCATCCGTTGGCTTTATCGTATCCAGAGCATATAGAACAGGTTATTGAAGTTCACTTCAATGGAGATGATTGGTTTTTTGATAGTGAGTATTTTGAAGAAGACAACAGCTTTTTCTATTTCAAAAATGAAGTTTCCTTTCAGGAAGACAGTAAGACGCTTTCTCTGAAATATATATACCGCAGTAAGGTTGATCATGTTAAGCCCAGTGAGTTTCAAGCCTACGTAGAAGCTATCAATAAACTTAATAATCAATTGAGTTACGGTATCTATCAGTCTTATGCAAATACCTCAGGAGGCTCTGAGGGTGAGAGTGGTTTCTTATCACAGTTATCGACCGCTACGTATATCTATATCTATGCAGCAATGTATGTCTTCCTGGTCTTTATGTGGCGTTTTGATCGATGGAAGAATCCAGTAAAGGAAGACACGATTTTTTATCCTGTCTCGCTCGGTAAGCTGACGGCGCTGTGGGTTTTTACATTCGGAATTTTTGGTATTTACTGGTTTTATAGAAACTTCAAATATATCCGGGAGCAGGAACGTAGTGCGATCATGCCGCTCGCTAGAGGTATTTTTAACAAGTTCTGGTACTTCCCCCTTTGGAATAAACTCCGTGAAGATAGTGAAAATCGATATGGTAAATCATATTTGCCAAACAAAGGATTTGCAGTTGTATTGGCCATTACCTTTTTGATCTCACCAGTCTTGGGTAGATATACGGGCTACCCCCTGGTGTTCCAGCTTCTAACCGTGCTAACAGTATTGCCAATGGCAAACTATTTACTGTTTGTGAATGGTGATAAGTCACCAGCGGTAATTGAGGGTTCCAAATGGCGTGCTAGGCATGCTTTGTTAGTGGTGTTGAGCTTGCCTGTGTGTGGGCTGGTGGTCGGTGGAGAGTTTGGTTTTTTAGCTAGCGACAAGGTTGTAGAAGGCAGTGAGATATCAGATAGGGACCTCAAGTTTATGCAGAGAAAGGGGATCCTAAAGGCTACAGATGAGGTAGCATATTTCTATAGTGACGCGCTTCTATTTGTGAGTGAAGATGGCAATGGCTTTACACAACGCCATGTATTTTCCTATTGGAAAGATGGGGATATTTTGGAAAAGGAAATGGCATCTTACGAAGATATTGAGGACCTACAAGTAGACTGGTCCAGTTCATTAGGCGATACCACCACAGTAACTGTTGTCAGAAAAGATGGTAGTGATTTTATACTTTATGTTTCCAATCTTGGGGGGAAGGATAAGGTGTTTATATCCTCTCTGAAAGAGCGGTTGAAAGCTGTTCTATAGGTATGGTTGGGGTCTGCTGGAGCTTAAATTTATAAAATAGCTCCAGCTGTCCTACCTTGAATTTTTTAGACTTGGGATAAGGTAAAATTCATAAATACCTCTTGTACTTTTTCAGTCTTCAGGTTTCATACCTAAAGACTGAAAAAGCCTCTGATGTTGTTCAGGTTCCATTTCTTCAAACTTATGGTGCTATGCGAGCGTTGAGGCTTCATCAATCCCTTCGGCTCTAATGATTTCTATCCATTGGCTCTTTGTGACCATTATTCAATAGAGAGTTGTCCGCTTTCTTTCCTACGCACCCAGCTTGCTGCCAGTAAAAATTGCTGATAGATTCTAAATGTGATCACATTTCAGCTGGGCAAAAATGTAAATAAGTTAAAGGGAAGGGATAGTTTATGGTGAGTCCGATTGTAAGGGCCGGGGCGAAGCAGAGTAGTGAGGTCGCAGGACTGGTAACAAAATTGCTGCAAGCTCTTGTCGGTCATAAGCGCAACATCGATCCAGAGGTCATGGCAGTAACGGCTACGAAGTTACTTTCACAAGATAATGGGTTCCATGCTTTCCTATATTATGCCGATGGAGCTCCAGTGGGCGTTATTACCCTATCAAGGTCTGCTGCTATTTATGCCGGTGGCAACTATGGGGTAATTGAGGAATTGTATGTTGAGCCAGAGTTCCGTTCACAGTTTATTGGTAAGGCTCTTTTGGATGAGGTGATCAGATTTGCGAAGGAAGAGGGCTGGCCACGGTTGGAAGTTAGTACTCCGGAAAGAGAAAACTGGCAACGAACAATTGATTTTTACCTCCGAGAAGGTTTCCTCGAAAATTCGGTCGGGGAAAGGTTGAAGCTGGAATTGTAGCTCTTAACCTGAAAAGGAACAGGTCGCTTTGAAAAAAGAAAGTCGTATAGGCTGAGTTTGATCTGACAGGGTAATTCAAAAAGTAGCGCTGTCTGCCAGATCAAGCTTGGGCCACAGGGCTCAGTGGTGTGTTAAACCAGAGCTGCGACTAGCCTCAAACAAAAACCATGACCGCTTTTCCGCCTGATCAATATACTCTTCCAGCAAGCTTGCTGTAGCAATATCTCTGTGCTCATCACAAAGTTCGTGAACTTTACGCATACTTGCGATCATTTCCCGGTTGTCTTCGCCTAGCTCTAACAACATATCTTGCGGATCTACATACTCGGCATCATTATCTGAAGATCGTTGTAGCTTAGCGATATGGCCAATGGAGCGAAGTGTAGTGCCTCCCAGTTTGCGCACGCGCTCCGCCAGGGCATCAGTCATCTCGAATACTTCCTCGGCTTGATCATCGAAAAGCAAATGATAGTCCCTGAAGTGGGGGCCGCTGACATGCCAGTGAAAGTTCTTGGTCTTCATATATAGGCTGAAAGTATCTGCCAGCAGGGTATTAACGGCGATAGTAATGCTGGCCCTCGCACTCTCACTTAAATCAGACGGGGCGGCTAGCCTGGATTGTGTGCCTACCGCTTCTCCAGTTGCTTTTCTCATATCAAACCTCACAAGTTATAACAAAGGGACAGGTGTGGCAGTCGGTGTCTCCATGGCACTAGATTAGACACCTATATGACGACTAGCCATTCATAAAAGGTTGGAAGCCAGAGAGAACCAGCACATTATTTTTTCATCAGTCTGATACTGGTTGATATATCTCAAGCGTATATGGAGGAGTCTGTTTGAGATATAAAGCGGATCAATCTGATTAGTTCTAAGGCTCTTACGATAGGTAATGTAATTACGGAGAATTTTTAAGTGGTCAGCAGCTTCCGCAAAGACGAGTTATCTAGAGGATTGTGTAACCTTTTGACGGAAGCATATCTAAAGGTAAAAGACCTTGGTTATGATGAGATAGTTACTGAGTTTGACAAGGTTGAATGCACACTTACCCCGCATATTCAAGAATATCCAGATTTAGTATTAGAAACAAAGCGGCGTATCGCTGAAATGAAATTCTTATTGCTCTCAGAGAAAGGCTTATCTTTTGAAGTTATCCAAGGTCTTCACAAGGATGTGCGCGACTTGGGGTATTTAAACATTGATAGCGAAGATACGCCTGAAACAATTTTTTGTCGGCATTGTTTAAACCACAAAAAGTATCCTCTTGCGATTGAAGTGGCTACTGCTCTTAAAAAGAGTGTTCTCTCTGAGCTTGATAGTTCTCGTGACAGCAAAGAGGCCTATGCCTATAAAGCGATAGCCAGGTGTAATCGTATAATTTCACTGGCGAAAGAACACTTATAAAGGTCAAGATATAGCAATTATACAACTCGGAGGGATTAGATTTGCTGCCGATTTGTCAAACGGTGAATGGTTAGCTCAAGTAAGAGGCTGATAACTAGCGCCGATTAAAGTAGTAGATTTTTTCTTTTCTTTCATACTCGCAAGAGCGCCCATCCCTCATTGAATCAACTTACCAGTCATCAAAAGTCATAGTTAAATAAAATATTTTTGATGTGATATAACATTGCTTTATGTTTGAGGGATAAGGCCGTATTTTTTGTCATAAGTGATCTGTTAATCCTCTTTGGTGGTGTCTCCCGTGAACCATTCCACACTTTTTTGCGGAAAAATATTTATTACCTAAGTTTTTTATAGAGATTTAAAACTTGTCATCGCAAGCCACGTGAGTTTCAAGATCTCTATTGAGGACAATATTTTCCAAGTCGTTATACATTTGTACCAATTTGAAACAATGGTACCAATTTCGCTCAAGCTAACTAAATGATCCTAAATTCAGCAGTTTTTGGGCTTTCCCTTTATCGAATTTATTTAGCCATAGTGGGGCGGTTTAGGAGTAGCCAATATCGAATTATTTTTTGGTATTGGGATAAATATAACTTCGGAGAAACCACAATAATGAACTTATCTTTGAAATTTATTTTGCAAAAGACAGCTCTGGCAAGTGCATTTTCGTTACTGTGTACAGCGCCTTTCGCTGCCCATGCAGATGAGGCGAGCAACACACTGCTGACTGATCGCATCATCGTGAAATATAAGGAAAGTGCCAAGGTTGGCCTGGCTTCCACTATGGCAGTGGAAACTGTGGAAAAAGCCTCTCGCCGTGCCGGACACAAAATGAGCCACATGCGTCGTATGGCCACCGGTGCTCAAGTAATGCGCCTCGAAGGCCGCAAAAGCAGAGCCGAAGTAAACGCAATAATTGAGCGCCTGAAACAGGACCCGGACGTGGAATACGCAGAGCCGGATCTAATCATGAAAGCGGTGGCTGCGCCCAATGATCCGAGCTACCTGAGCCAGTGGCACTACTACGAGTCCACTGGCGGATTGAACCTTCCATCAGCCTGGGATACCACTGCGGGTAACGGGGCTGTGGTCGCGGTACTCGATACTGGTTATCGACCCCATGCAGACCTGGCAGCCAACATTTTGCCGGGCTACGACATGATCGACGATACCTTCGTTTCCGTAGATGGCGATGGTCGCGATAGCGATGCCACCGATCCGGGTGATTGGTATAGCTCTGGTACTTGTGGAGATAGCTCCTCAAGCAACAGTAGCTGGCACGGTACCCATGTTGCCGGCACTATCGCTGGCGTTACCAACAATAATCTTGGTATCGCTGGTGTTGCCTATGAGGCCAAGATCGTTCCTGTCCGTGTGCTCGGCCGTTGTGGTGGCTATACGTCAGATATTGCTGACGGGATCATTTGGGGGGCTGGCGGTTCTGTCAGTGGCCTGCCAGCCAATGCGAATCCCGCCGACGTACTCAATCTCAGTCTTGGCGGCAGCGGAAGCTGTGGTACTACTACACAAAATGCCATCGATACTGCCCGCAGTCTCGGTGCCACGGTTGTTGTAGCCGCTGGCAATAGCAATGCTAATGCAAGCCAATTTACTCCTGCCAGTTGTGATGGGGTGATCTCAGTGGCTGCGACTAATCGCAGTGGCGGTCGTGCTTACTACTCTAACTACGGCAATGTAGTAGATGTTGCAGCACCGGGTGGAGCACAGAGCTTCGCCAATGACTCCGACGGCGTCCTCTCTACCTATAACAATGGTGCTACTGACCCAGGCAGTGATAGTTACTATTACATCCAGGGCACCAGTATGGCGGCGCCTCATGTGGCCGGTGCCGCAGCATTGCTCTACTCTGTAGACCCTACCTTGACCCCAGATGAAGTTGAATCAATCCTCACCAGTACCGCACGGAGCTTCCCGGCTTCTTGCAGCAGCTGTGGCTCAGGTATTGTCGATGCAGCAGCGGCCGTAGCCTCGGCCAATGGTGGCGGCGGCGGTGGTGGTGGTGGCGGTAACGACGGTGGTGAACTTGAAAACGGTGTTGCTGAGACGGGTATTGAAGGTAATAGTGGTGAAGAAATTGACTTCACGCTGGATGTACCTGCAAATGCTACAGACTTGTCTTTTGTAATGTCTGGCGGAAGCGGTGATGCTGACCTCTACGTTCGTTACGGTAGCGCACCAACAACCAGCACCTATGATTGCCGGCCCTACACCTCAGGCAATAATGAAACCTGTGATATCGCTAACGTACAGGGAGGGACCTATCACGTCATGGTGCGAGGCTATAGTTCTTTTTCTAACGTTAGCCTCGTAGGCAGCTACACCGCAGGTGGTGGCGGCGGTGGCGGTAGCGACAGTTGGGAAGAGACAAATCTCAGTGGTTCCCGCAACAGCTGGCAGCACTTCACTATCGACGTTGATAGCGGAGCTTCAACACTGAGCGCCGTAATGTCTGGTGGCAGTGGGGATGCAGACCTCTATGTTCGTTTTGGCCAAGAGCCCACCCGCACAGCGTACGATTGTCGTCCTTACGAGTGGGGTAATGATGAAAGCTGCAGCATCAGCAATCCAGACGCAGGTACCTGGTATATCAGTATCCGCGGTTACTCTGACTACTCTGGAGTTTCTTTGAGTGCTAGTACTGAGTAAATGGGCCAACTCCCACTCGACAGGTTCCTGTGGGGTGGGTTGATAGCTGTTCTACTCAAATAATGCCAGTCAGTTAAGCTGACTGGCATTTTCATTTAACACGTTGATCTCCGCAGAATCCTTTCCCAGTTATATTGCCGGCAATATCACCAATTCTGTGATGATCATTTCCATTGCTCGATTAAAGCTCGTTTTATCAGAGTGGATTAACTTCAAGCTCCAGCCTTTTCTTTAAAGTTGATAAATTTCGAAAAGTATTTTGCAGCCTTTCTGTGCACAGTGATTGGAAAGCCCTTAGTTATCTCTATATCGGTGCAAAGACAGATAAATAAGTTTGTTTAGGTGGAGGCTGTCACAAGAATAGAAAGAGGCCGGCAATCACCTAAGAAGGATACATCGGTTGCCACTACTATCCCTGTGGGCAAAATTGAAACACTGGTACTAATTTTGTCTCGATATCCAGCCATGACTTGCTCAGGCATATATCTTGCGTAAAGCCTAACGTGCCCTGTCACAACAGGGACAGTGGTACTAATGGTTAGGATGTTACACCCCGTCGGCTAAATCATCATGGAGAGATAACAATAATGAAGTCACTGTTGAAAAAATCCACTCTAGCAGGTGTGTTTTCACTTCTATGTACAGGCTCCTTCGCCACCCAAATGGATAACCTAAGTAGCTCCCCAACAACTGACCGGATCATTGTGAAATACAAGCAGGATTCCACGATCGGACGGTCAGCGAGCATGACTCAGGAAACTGTGGAGAAAGCCTCTCGCCGTGCGGGCCACAACTTGCGCCACTTGCGGCGCATGGCGACGGGTGCACAAGTCATGCACCTGGGGAGCCGAAAAAGCCAAGCCGAGATCAACCTGATAATCAACCGCCTAAAACAAGACCCCAATATTGAGTACGCTGAGCCCGACTTGATGATGCACCCTATGGCGGTCCCTAATGACCCCAGCTATTACGACCAGTGGCACTACTTTGAAGCTGATGGTGGACTGAATTTGCCCGCAGCCTGGGATATAACTCAGGGGGAGGGCGTGGTAGTAGCAGTTATTGATACCGGTTATCTCGCTCACACAGACCTCATGGACAACTTGCTGCCTGGTTACGACATGATTTCGGATTCCGATATCGCTGTAGATGGGGATGGCCGTGATAGTGATGCCAGTGATCCCGGGGATTGGTATACCGATAGTTACTGCGGAAACCCACTGTATCCCGAATTTGATAGCAGCTGGCATGGCACTCATGTGGCCGGCACCATTGCTGCCGTCACCAACAACAATATGGGTATCGCTGGGATAGCCCATAAAGCAAAAGTGCTCCCCGTTCGAGTACTCGGCCGCTGCGGCGGTTACACATCTGATATTGCTGATGGCATTGTCTGGAGCGCTGGCGGCTCGGTTAGTGGTGCACCAGCCAATGAAACTCCGGCTCAAGTGTTGAACTTGAGCCTGGGGGGCTTTGGCCTCTGTGGAAGCACAACTCAAAGTGCCATCAATACAGCCCGTAGCCTGGGCGCCACAGTTGTTGTTGCCGCAGGTAACTCTGGGCGGAATGCCTTCTGGTTTTCGCCGGCTAACTGTTCAGGAGTCATTACAGTATCCGCGACCAACCGCTCCGGAGGACTTGCTTACTACTCCAACTACGGCAATGTGGTCGATGTCGCTGCCCCCGGAGGTGAAACTAACTCGGTGGAATCCGATGGCGTTCTCTCTACATTAAACAGCGGCGCGCGAACTCCCGGTAGTGATAGCTTCGCTTACTACGCCGGCACCAGCATGGCCGCTCCACATGTTGCCGGTACAGCCGCACTTATATATTCAGTCAAGCCCGATGTTACACCAGATGAGGTTGAATCCATCCTAACCAGTACAGCCCGAAGTTTTACAGGCTCATGTCGGCGCTGTGGGTCAGGCATTGTTGATGCGGCGGCAGCCGTTGAGGCCGCTATAGAGAATTGAACTGTCGAAAGGCGCTAGCTTAATAAAAGACCGACATTTCGTCGGTCTTTTACACTTTCCCACTAAAGGATCTAGTCAAGTACAGGGGTGAGGTTAATATTCATCCTTGTTCCCATGCGGGAAATGGATCATTCAATGTCGCCCAGTATTCTTTGCCTCGTAGCACTTCGTCCTCGCTTAGCAGGCAGTCATCAAGCGCTTTTGTCATGCTGGTTTGATTCAAACTCTGGCCAATAAATACTAGTTCTTGCCGCATATCACCAAAGGGTTCTACCCATTGTTTTTCAATGGAGCTGCGATAATTTTCGTCTGTGGGCCAGTTTTCTTTGGGTATAGCTTTCCAGAACATCCCAGCGAAACCATAGTGGGCAATGCCTCCCGCTTGACTCCATTCGCCTGCAAAATCAGGGCGGGACGCCAGCCAAAAATACCCTTTGGAACGAATTAACTTGCCGTGCCTCTCAGTATTGTGCAGAAATTGATGAAATTTTTCTGGATGGAAGGGTCTACGTGCTTCGTAGCTGAAACTGCTAATGCCATACTCTTCCGTTTCAGGAATATGTTCACCTCGCATCTCTTTAAGCCAACCAGGTGCTTGCTGCGCGCGCTCGAAGTTAAATAAGCCGGTACTTAGAACCTCGTCAATATCGACTTGCCCTTGAGAGACCGGAACTATTTTTGCCTGCGTATTTAGAGTTCGCAGAATGGCCTCTAGGCGCTCAACATCAGAAGGGCCAGCTAAATCTGTTTTACTGATCAGAATGACATCTGCGAACTCGACCTGGTCGATCAGCAAGTCAGTTACACTGCGTTCGTCGTCTTCGCCTAATGATTCACCAGCATCCTGTAAAAATACGGCCTCGTCATAGTCCTTTAAAAAATTGACTGCATCGACCACCGTCACCATTGTGTCCAAACTGGCAACATCAGAGAGAGAAACACCATTTTCGTCGGCAAAAGTGAAGGTTTCTGCAACGGGTAAGGGTTCAGAAATCCCTGTTGATTCAATAACGAGATAATCAAACCGTCCTTCCTGCGCAAGCTTAGTGACTTCCTCCAGAAGGTCTTCCCGCAGAGTGCAGCAAATACAGCCATTACTCATTTCAACAAGCTTCTCCTCACTACGGTTAAGAGAAACTTCGCTCTGTACTTTCGTCGAATCAATATTGATTTCACTCATGTCATTGACGATTACAGCAACTTTTTTGCCTTCGCGATTGTTCAGTATGTGGCTAAGTACGGTAGTTTTACCGGCACCTAGAAAACCTGAAAGGACGGTGACTGGGAGTTTGTTTGTATGTGCCATTAGCCTCTCCGCACTCTGAGTATTCATCCATGTGTACTAGGTTAATCAGATGGTGTGCAATGATATATCGTATCTATTGCGGGTCAAGCTATTTCATTTATATGAGGGTAGGGGTAGGGCGGTAGTATTACCGCTCTTCCTTTACCCGCTTACTCCGCCCGCTCTCATGTCGCTCTCGCATATCGGAATCAATGTAGCGATCGGTCGTAGCCATACTTGCATGGCCCGCATCATCACGGACATGCTCGCGGGGGCGGTACTTCACATCTTCAGAAATACCCGTATGGCGGAGCCAGTGCACAGTGGCAGCCTTAAGATCTTCAGCATCTTCCCCTAAGCCTTCTTCAACCATCCGTTGGTGGGCAGCATCAAAGCAGTTTTGAACAATCAGGCGAACCTGTCGGGTACTGGTAACTGGTCCCTTGCCACGGGACTTGTGCACCAGAGGTGTCTGCTCGTTAATGCTGGGCAGAGCAGGGAGCTGCAAATAATTTCTGTAGCGCTTCAAGGCCTTCAACATTTGGTCACAAACAGTGATCGCCCGGCCTTTGTTACCTTTACCTGTAACATGAAACCACCAGTTTCCGTCGCGATCTTTCTTGAAATCACCCATAACTGGTGCCGATCTTTCATCTGCAACCAACTCAGAGATTCGCAAATACATAGCGAATAGGGCGTTCATAATGAATAAAGTTCGCTCGTGATCTGTTGGTGATGTCTCGGCCATGATCTCAGCAGTCTCCAGGACATAGTCCCACTGCAAGTTGCTGATTCGACGTACAACCTGGCTTTGTTGCTCACGTCGAACAAACTTACTTTTCTGGCGAATCAGTGCCACAGGATTGGCTGGGACCAAGCCTTCTTGATAGAGAAAATCGAAGAAGGATGACAATGCAGTAAAGATGCATTTGATCGCTGCCTGGGATGGCCGAAACTCCTTGGGGGAAGCCGTCTTGCCAGCACGAAACTCAACTTTGGACACACTGACTACGAATGGCCGCCAATCGGCATTCACAACGCGCTCGCCATTTTGTGTTTTGAATCTGGCAACATTCTTAGTTCCGATCCAGGCAATTGGCGGCTCAATGCAAAACTGCACAAACTCCTCAATGTGTTCGCGCTTCAGAGTCATTATTGAGACTTCTTCAATGCGCCACGCCCATTGCAGCAAACGCTCAAGTTCACGGCGGTAGCTGTTAAACGTTGCCTGGCTACCGTTGTAGCTGTAAAGAAACTTAAGCGTGAACTCCAGATCGGTATCAGCACCAGGAATCTGCTTGCTGAGATAACGGCTAGCTGAAAAGCTGGTGCAGCGGAATGGATTCTCAAGATTGTTCAGGTTGTCGATGATTGGTGCTGGTGGCCGGTTGGAAGCAGGCATAGATATATGGAGTTGTTGTTGGAATGCGGCAAATTATACGTAAAATCGGGTATTTATAAAATATCCGACATTCACAAATATCGGAAATAGCAGGAGCCCTGATGGGGCCTAGGTTTGAAGTTTTTTCTTGGCGGATTTTTCCGATATCCATGTCTCCCCTTGGCCTGAGTATGAGCGGTTCTTGTGCTCAGGTCTAATCTGGATGCAATCCAACTCGCCGATGATTTCCTGTAGTGCTCCCATGACGCTCCCCGTTTGTTTTGGGTCCTGGACAACAAGGTTAACCAGGTCGGTGTTTATGCTCGCGAGGAACTGCCGGAGCGGCTGAACTTCGTTAGCAAATATCGTTAGCTGCACATCAAACATGGCTGGGTTATCTACCAAGATTCCAGCTCCTGCACATCCGTCGCAAACTCTCCACTGTCGATCAATGCCTGTCCCTGCGCACTTACTACAAAGCCTCACAGAACCAGGACCATCATCAACTTTGGTCTTAATTTGAATCATTTCGGTCTTGCCGACTTTAGAGGAAGCTTCTTTGGAGGGGCAAAATATAATAACAGAGTATATCTGGCGTGTGAGGCTTATAAAATATCAAACTAAAGGGGCCATTCTTTCAGTATATCACTAGTAATATACTGGTCAGGCTCATACTTACTTAGAAATCTTTTGAAATCCATCCCAAGCTTTCCCGGCGAGGATTTGGACATCGAATCTAAGTCTTTCAGTACAAAGCCTACCTTCACAGCCCCCTCCATATTAGCTTGGTACTTAGTCAGCACTGCATTCCAGAGGAAGGAAATAGGACGAGCCCATTCTCGCAAATTGCCGCTATAAGATAAAGGTACAAACTTCCCGCTAGAGTCAAGTATCCAACCATCTTTTGCTTTTGATCGCCGATTCTCCAGAGTGACAAATGTCTGCTCGTCCAAAAAACGAGCCCCTAATGCTTTGAAGCTACTTTTTGTGTGCACTGTAATTTTTTCATTTAAAAAGCACACTACAGGAAATGTAATAACCGAATCCATTTATTATCCTCGATTACTCGCCCTTTCCAACTTCAAGGCTTGCCCCAACTGGTAACTCATACACCATCTAATTTTCGTTCCTCTCGGTAGATGAATGGCCCTTTGCAATGCACACTTAAATTCAAATGAGCCACTCTGACCTTGAGTCACATGTGTTTGGGTGGGTTGTGTCCACCCTATTTCGTTATAAATTATCTGATACGGGGTTACAGCCGATTGTCCTCTAGGTACTTTAGCGCTACATTTAATGCTTCATCAGGCTTTGTATTGATATCGGGTTGGACTTTATATACTAGCTCTCCGCGTATCGAGGTTGATTGCCCTATTGGCAGCGCAATGGTCGTACCGTTTGTAAATTCAAATGTATGATTCGAAGACATCAATCCGGCTGTCTCTGATCCTATTAGAATAGTATTTTCTCGGTCTGAAAAAGCTTGGGCGAGCATCTCTGGCGCGCTACCAGTATCATCACTTATTAGTAAAATTACTCTTGCTTTTGAGACAGGATCATGAACAGTAGAATTATCTTTCCGTGCTAGAGATCTTTCCATTGATGCCCTATTACCAGCTTCAACACTACCGTTTTTTAACCAGAAAAATTCTTCCGATCCGTCAACCAATTGGGTTGAGTAGAGCTGCTGATCTGAGAAAAACTGTCTGGTAAGATTAAATAGCGGGACCAGATTGCCTCCTGGTTGATCACGCAAATCAATAATCCAACTCTGTACTCCGTTTTCACTATATTTCTCGATTAGTGTGTCTGTGCGGGTGAATTCCGCCTGTCGAGCTGCTTCAGAACCAAACTTCTTGGGGAGAGAAATTAGGGCAGTTTTATTGCCGACTAAACTTAACTCACTCTTCTGCTGTCTTGACTCCCCATGTGCAAAGCTCTCAGCACGATTAAGAATTATTAGATGTCTATGATTGAGTTTTGAAAATAATGCGGTGAGAGCCGCATCTGCTTGGTCATCGTTTTGGACTCCCATAAAAGCGTCGTCTGCAAATTGTTCGAACTCTGTAATATCGATCGTGTCCCGCAAAATGTAGTGATCTTTGATTAGTGAAAGCGCATATTCTTTGAGTTTGTCGTAGGACGTGTTCGATTCAGCCTCAGTTTTATCTTGCAATAATTGCACATCTCCCAGCCACACTTCTCCAGATGAAAACATAAGATAACCGACTATTGCATTTGTCGCTTTACTAAGGCGTGGGACGCTCACGGAAACTGTACGCCAATCGTGGGTTCCACTAACTGGATCATTTCTCATCTCGTACAGATAAAGCGGTGATCCATTGCCTTCAACCTTAACGATGAAGTGGCCAGTTTTAGTAACTTCATTCGCCTTGATTTTGAATTTTAATTCTGTTGGCCCCTTATGGAAAATTGATGGGTCAATATCAATAGTCATAAATAGTTGGCTGTCAGCTTGAGCTGTTATATGCGCCAAAGCCCCTTCTGATGTTGAAATAATATTGCAAGTAGCGTTGTTAGTCTGAAATTTCCATTCCTCAGAAATTTGTAAGGTCTTCGAGTCTGATACAGGTGCTGAAAGAGCACTTTGCCTTTCCTGTCGCATCCTCGAGCAAAGGTTAAATTGATGCTAAAGTTTTAAGAAATGGATATTAGAATAGTTGTGTAACCATCTAATCATTGCAGGATGAAAAGTACAAGTTTTTATTACGGTAGCAAATAAAGTTTTATTATCTGAAAAAGGTTCATTCGTACTAGCTTATTGCGGTATATATTGATCCATTCTTAATCGGCACCTGGATTAAATTCTCACTTGATGTATCAAGGGTAGATTTTAAATATTACTTCAACGCCACATGATAAAGGTCTTATGATATGGAATATCATCATATTAAATACGAGCAAAATGGCCCTGTAGCCATCGTTACTTTTAACCGTCCAGAGGTTAAGAACTGTATTGGTACTCGCGCTCACCGCGAGCTGGTGGATGCATTCGATCGCTTTCGTACCGATGACGGAGCTAAAGTTGCGGTAATCACCGGCGCTGGCGATTCTGCATTTTGTGCAGGGGGTGATTTGAAAAGCAATCTTGCTGCAACCGAACCTACCAACCACCCCGATCCTGACGTGGCTGTTTTATGTCCTGTAGAACCTGCTGATATTGCCCGACATAATCGAGGTGAAGCTCCAGGCATTATAGGTCCATCCCGCTGGACCGATATTTATAAGCCTATCATTGCGGCTGTGAACGGAATCGCTTATGCGGGTGGCTTTGAGTGGGCATGTTTTGCCGATATGCGGATTGTAGAAGAACATGCATCCTTTGGAATGACTTGTCGTCGTTGGAATATCGGCTTAGCCGATGGTGGTACTCAGCGTTTGCCGCGTATTGTTGGTATGGGACGAGCGCTGGAGTTAATCATCACGGGAAAAGTTATTAATGCTGAAGAAGCTTATCGCATTGGATTGGCCAACGAAGTGGTGCCAAAGGGAGCCGCATTAGATCGTGCCGTTGAGCTAGCACAGTATATCTCCACCCTTCCCCAGCCAGCGATTCAATCTGATAAAGAAGCCGCCATTCGTGGTTATGGAAAGGATCTTGATGAAGGTCTACGAATTGAGGCTGAGTGCTTTAACCGATTATTCAGCGACTCTGAATCCAAAGAAGAGCTGTCCGAAGGCTTGAGGCGCTTTAACGAGCGCGATCATCCTGACCGAGTGCGAGGACAAGCCAAAACGCCCGGCATTATTCGTAGCGAAATGGAGTAATTGTGATAAGCCAAAAGAAGGCTGTATTCAAGAGGATGTATTGTTTAGGGGCTTAGATACCACGAATATATCTCGGGCAATGTAGTAGAGGCCTATAGTGGCTATATGGGCCTCACTACTTTGGTGAATCAGTGGGGTTCTTATCGTCACTTTTATGATCTGGACAGCCGCCCTCTTCCCAAGGCCCAGTTTTTATTAGACGCATGAATCGGATACATGTTGTTTATTTGCTGTTACGCTCAACCATTCGAATCCATATCCTTACTCCAAGCCATTGGCAAAAACGCATCATCGAGACTGACATTCAGATTGTGGGTAGAGTAATTCGAGAGTACTTTAAGGCTAGTTCCAACTATCACCTCTAGAACCGTCTCTTTTGTATAACCTGCTGCAAGAAACGCCTCAACCTCCTCACCTGTAGCCCATCCACGTTTCTCATTGATAATGACACTGAATGCTCGGAGCGCTTCGAGTTTAGGGTCATCGAGTGTTTTACCGCTACGCAGCGCCTTGATGACATTTTCATCTACACCGGCCATTTTGCAAACTGCGGTATGCGCAGCCATGCAGTAGGTGCAACCGTTCAGACGGCTGTTTGTCATCAGGATTATCTCTCGCTCCGTTTCGCTCAAGCGAGATTTATCAAATAATCCCATAAGCGTTAGGTAGCTCTCTACCATTACAGGTGATTCGGCCATGGTTGCCATTAGATTGGGTACAAATCCCATTTTCTTTTTAGCGGCTTCTAGAGTTTGCTTAGAGGCTTCTGGTGCGGTTTCAATTGTGTAACGTGTAAAATTGACCATGAGTCTTACCATATAAGTTGGGTTTTACAGTGCTCGATATCGGTTTGCATTGAGTGCTTGCACCTCTTTGGCGCCAGTCAGCGCTAAAGAGGTGGAGGTGTTTACATACTATGCAGTTGTAGACTGAGTCAGCTTTTCAAGTACGGGAAATAAGTCGCTGGGTTCGGGGCGACGCGTATAGTCAGGATTCACCTCCGCATATGCGATTGTTCCATCGGTATCTATGACATATCTTGCAGGCATAGGTAAGTTCCACTCGCCGTCACGATGGATGGTCGGGAGTTCGACTTTGAACACCTTGTGGAACTCAATTACATAAGGTTGTAATGTCCAGCGGATACCAAACTTTTCAGCAAGCTTTCCACTTTGATCAGTCAGAATTGGGAAGCTTAGCTTGTTATCTCTCTGAGATTTGCGGCTTTCAGCGGGCCCTTGCATGGAAACAGCAACCAGGGTTGCGCCACGCGCTTTGATCTCTGCAGCAACTTCTTCTAACGCTTGCAGCTCAATATTGCAGTAAGGGCACCACACGCCTCGATAGAACGTTAGAATAACGGGTCCTTTGGCAAGGAGTTCTTCCAGGGCAACGTCGTTACCTTCTGAATCTGGCAATGTAAAGTATGGGACTTTCTCCCCTACTTTAATCGAGCGTTCAACTTGGCCACTAGCAGCCAATTCCTTGGATGATCTGGCAAAGGCTTCAAATGCTCCTTCCGGGGCCTGTTGCTTAAATACTTCTTTGAAAGCATCTAGTTTGTCTTGAAGAGACATAACCTATTCCTCTAATGGTTTAAAGTTTGGAAGCTCGAGTTTTGGGTAAGCCTTCGATGTGACCAAAAGGTGACCTGGCTAATTTTCCAGTTGGTCTCTATGCAGGTACTTACGCCAAACCACTATTGGGAAGATTAGTTACTTTGATTTGCGCTATAAACATGCTATTTTGAAACTCATTGTATCCATTAGGGACACAATCTGTGTTTCAACAAGCCCATTTGAACGAAATAGTCGTATTTATTGCCGTAGCCGAACACGGAAGCTTTACAAAGGCGGCGGCGTCATTGAACTCAACCAAATCAGGCGCTGGTAAGGCAGTTAAGAAGCTTGAGGAGGAATTGGGTCTTAAGCTATTCAACAGAACCACACGAAGTATCAGGCTGACAGAAGAAGGCAGAATATTTCTGGATGCCGCAAAACATGCGTTAGAAACAATCAATGAGGCCAGGCTTTTGCTGCATGCCAGGAAGGATGAGCCTGCCGGACGATTGCGTATCAATTTGCCAATAGGCATAGGCCGAAATATTGTCAGTGCTTTAAAGGGGTTCACGCAGTTGCATCCCAAGGTTACGGTCGAGGTCTCTCTTTCAGATAGCCTGGAGGACGCTATTAAAGGTGAATGGGATGTCGTTGTTAGAATTGGCGAACTAGAGGATAGTTCTTTTGTCGCAAAAACATTATGCGAATCTAGACGTATTTTGTGTGCTTCGCCTGAATACCTTTCCCAGAAAGGTAAACCTAAGAATTTGGAGGAGCTGAGAGAGCATGATGCTCTTGTTTTCAGAGCGCCTACAGGAAAAGTAAGAGCCTGGTCATTTCGAGAAAATGATGACTCAATTACTGAATTCTCCCCTTCCCCGCTGGCAATTTTTAGAGATGGACGAACACTGATAGATGCAGTAGTCGCTGGTATGGGTATTGCTCAGGTATATGATACTGCTCTCGGTTCTTCTATTCAGACTGGCGAAGTTATTGAGTTGTTTCCTGAGAAAGTAGTACCCGGTCCACCGGTTAGTGCACTGATTCCCAGTGGTAGAGCGATGCCTGCGAAAACGAGAGTTTTTATCGATTTTCTACAAAGCGTGCTGGATTAGGATTTAGGGTGTCAGGTGAAATCGCAGAATAATTTCATCAAGAGAACCCCCCTCTCTAGTTCTAGAAAGGGGGAGATTGGTTGACGAAAACCTACTGGTTGTTAAGTTTGGGCCTTTCGCTAAGCAATGCTTTTAAAGGTTGGTTTGTCCTTTTCTAGCTGTGGTGCTGAGTCAGCAAAAACATGCAGGAAAGTCGTAGGGTTTGGGCGTCTGCGATAATTGTCGGTCTCATCTCCGAATAGAACCTTGCCACCTTCGTCCAGTGCTATCACCGTAGCCATAACAGTATCCTTAGGGTACCCAGGCATTCCTGCAGGAGAACCGCCAATATCTTCAATGTTTAAGGCTTTAGCACCCATTAGGTTGTCATCTTGAAGAATTTCAAAATGACCAGGCAGGTCAAGCTTGTCGGCTAACTTCCTTGAGTTGTCGTAGCCTTGGTTAGAGATAAACTTTACCTTCACATCATATTGCTTAAGTGTCTCAGCATACTTCTTCACTTCTTTTAACTGGTTCATACAAAATGGGCACCAGTTGGCTCTAAAGAACACTAATAGTGTTTTAGATTCGTCAAAAGAGGTGGAAGACACACTTGTTTTATCTAATCGATTAAAGTTCATTTCAGGCAGTTTTTGGCCTTTTGATATAGCTTTACTCTTTTTACGGTTGTAGACGGAGAATGACCAGATATACCAGTGAAGGGATGCGAAGCCCAGGGCAGCAGCTGCAATAGGAATGTACTGAGGCAAGGATATTGGAGCCTGGTTCGAATAAGTTGAATATGCAACCAGTGCAACTCCTATAAAGTTAACGACTTGAATAACTGGTAATCTTTCTGACGTTCTTGAAATGCTGAACACATTTGTTAAGACCATCAAGAAAAATGGTAAAGGCAGGGTCGCTAAAAGTGCGCCGACCCAAACCGGATCGCCACCAGATATATAGATCATGATGCCGGACCCTACTCCGCCAAGCATGTTTAATAGAATCATTGGTAAAATAAGTTTTGCTTTCATTTCAAGCTCCTGAAGCGTTGGGTTAATGTCCAAAACTTGCGATCTATCCTAGTACATCACATTGACTCAATAATCAGTTCGAATAGAGAAACAATGTTGCGAAAACGGATACAATTGAATTTATTTTATCGATCTATTAGTTGTGGCTGGCATGAGTAACTTACACTCAGTTCTATCAGGAATTTAGTATTTCTTAACAAATAATGGAGCTAGTAAGCTGGAAGAAGGTGTAAAGATGTAGACAAGATCAGACCACATCTGACAGATCGTCTTGAATAAGAAGGGTTTACCGGTTTTGATGAAAGTACCTAAACCTAAAAGCAAAACCAAGGATAAACCCCATGATCCATACTAATGATCGCATCATCAAACATTAACTGCTAGGTGATTTCGATTGCAATACCACTCCAAACGTAACTATGCCTTCCAGCGTTTTGATGACGCAGCGTTCGCCATCCAATATCAGACCTCCAAACTGGTTGATCTTCATTCGGGTTATAATATTTGATTGTGGCCCCATCCTTGGCAACCAGGATATTATGGAAACCCATTTCATGAGCAGACCCAGGGGAAGGGCCTCTAAACATCATAAAAGCGCAATTGTAATAGGTGTCGGTAAGCAAGTTCCTCGGCATTCCCCCATTACTAGCTGGCTGTATGAGATTTGTAAACAACGCATTATAATCAACTCTATTGCCCGGCTGCGCGAATTGAAGGCACATGTCTTTCTGGGTCGCGTCATATAAAATCCGACTGGTACGCCCAGCGCACTGGGTATTCACATAGTTTCGCACACGCATTGGCGAACTATTGTTGACCGCCACTAAGGGATGGTCAACACCGTTTGGCATAGGAGGTAGGTCCGCATTCTGCCATTTGATAGCGCGCCACAAAGTGTCTTCCACAAAACTCTGTGGCCTTGGCGCACGGATATCAAATCCTGATACTGCGATCTCGGTGCAGTGAGCGGCGCAAGAATTGCCGTTCTGACTCGGTAAAGTTTTAAGATTCAACATCAAAATTTCCTTTTTCGTTGTGCTTGACAGTGAGAGTAGTGAGTCCAATGTACCAATTTGATAGGCAGTAATATATAAAATGGAGTGAAAAATAAGATTACGAGTTATTACGTAACCATCAGTAAAACCACGTACTTCCCTTTCCCGATTTAAGGGCCATTTTTTCAATGCCACTTTCAAAGGACTTCGAGACTGAAGCAGCTCTGTCTGAGTAACAACACAGAGATATAAGTTCTTAAATCAATCGCTATAGCTGTTCTACGGTCGTTATTAACCATAGAGATTTTATTAAGAAAAAAGGGTAATGTTTTTAGTCAACATTTTAACCTCTACATCCTTGGCATAATCGTAAAAATTTAATAATGCCGTTAGGAAGGGCTATAGATGTTTGATGTGGCCCAATACACTCCAAACTATTTTTTTATTTATGGATAACGCAGAAGACGGGCCCTTAACTTTTCGGGCCATCCTAACCTTCCATCTATTACAGTTACCAGCTGGAGAATAGCCTCATAAGGACGAGATTTTCAGGAGTGTCAACTCGCTTTCCGTCAGTGCCTTGACTCTACCAATAACCTAATATTTTCTATCAAATTCATTTCAGAGTTTTTATAAACGTGCTTTACTAGTGTAAAAAGCTCGGTTATCCCCTGAGCCTCTTTATTCAGCATCACAGGTTATTGGCAGTAGTTCTTTTTGAGAATCTAACTGTTCTAACTTTACTGGTTGCTCCACCAGCTCCATAGCTCTGCTTATCCTCGATTAGGCTCCGTTTGCCCAAAATGCGTTTATCTCTGTTAGTGATCAGCGTATCTATCACAAGAACTTTTATGCCTTTCTGATAGTCAAAGTTTACCAACTAAACTCTGGAAAGTTTTTGAATAGGTGTTGATTGCCATGGAACGACGTGATTTCGCAAAATTATTTCTTGGGGCTACCTCTGTATTTGCTGTCCCTCGACCACTCATCGCTTTAGATGCTTTATCAAGTCAACCGGTGAATGATGATGAGCTTCAACGTCTCATTCGCCATCGTATTCTTAAGCAACACGCGGCACATGCAGCAGTTGCAGGTACCCTAAATTTTTCTGATCGTCGAATTTTTACTGTCCGAGTGCCTGAAGCCAAGGATACTTATCAACTAGGGGACGATACGATTTTTGAAATTGCGTCGTTAACTAAGATATTTACGGCCTTGCTATTGGCTGTTGAAGTTGTACATAAGAGAGTGAAACTCGATGACCCTCTCCAGGATTACGTACCAGCCGGTGTAAAAGCTCCAACTTTTGAAGGGCAACAAATCACTATCGCCGACCTGGCTACCCATGGTGCTTCTCTTCCTCTAAGACCAAATAATCTTGCTGCATCAGCGCCCGATGCACCCAATAAGTACGCTGGTTACTCCTTTGATCAGCTCTATGGTGGCTTGCCAAGCTATCATCTGAAAGCTAGCCCGGGTACTCAATTCAGCTATTCAAACCTGGCTTTTGGGCTCTTAGGTCAAGGACTTGCTTTGAAGGAAGGCCGCTCTTTTGCAACGATACTGCAAGATCGTGTGACGGGACCTTTAGGGCTAAGTGATACCACTTTAGAGGATGATCCCAAGAAGTCTGCTCGGCGAGCTCAAGGCCATGACTTTTATCTCAGCCCGATCGGCCCAACAAGCGATGGGGTGCTCTCGCCGGCTGGCGGTTTACGATCTACAGCCAACGACCTCCTCACACTTCTCGACTTGTTTATCAACGGTCGAGGCCCTAAGGATTTGGTTGCAGCATCGCGGCTAATGCTGTCAATTGATAGGCCGGGAGGCAGTGATATCACTCGTATGGCCCTGGGTTGGCGCAGGACAACCACCAATGGAGAGACTTACTACTGGTCCAATGGCAGCAGTGATGGATCGCGTACATTTATGGGCTTTAACCCAGCGCGGAGAGCGGGTGTTGTTGCCTTGGCAGATACTGCCAGCGGTGAAGGTCTGGATGATATTGGCCATCACTTCTTGAACCCCGAGCAGACGGTATCTACCAAGATTGTCCCTGTCCCAGATTTCATCACTTTACCAGAGGAGGTGCTTTTGAGAGGTGTTGGGCGCTATGGGCACGGAACAGATGATATTGTCGAAATCAGCCGCGGCTATACAGGTCTTATAGTTTCAGCGGAATATGGAGAATTCGTAATTCGACCGCAATCGCCCACAATCTATGCATCGAAGATGGTTCCAGGGTTGACTATAGAGTTTGAGGAGGGCGATACGAGCCCTGCCCGCTCGTTTATTCTTCGTCAAGGTGGAAAAGCTTATTCCTATAAGCGACTGCCCTAGTTTGAATGGTCGGTTAGTTACTACTGGGGTGGAAGGAAAGAATACATCGCACTCGAGACACGCTGAGAATACATCCTTGTAAGCTCCTAATCGGCACCCATGCCTCATAGGGTCCTAAGCGCGGTGTATCTTTCCCTTCTCCCTTTTTAGTAAGTACAACCTAGGGGAATATTGGACGAAACAGTTTAACTTATTGATAAATTGAGATTTTTTATGTCAGTCAGGTCATTGCTGCAAATTGATTTATCAATACCACATCTAAATTGGGCTGGATTAGGCAGGGTTTCGTAGTGGCCGACGTTCAGTAATTACTAGCCCAGTTAAAAATCAGCAAAAATCAGTTAAAGTGACTCAAAATACTGCGAACTACCTCAATCCCTCCACAATATTAATCTATGAGTAATTTCCAGAAGAATTATTGCAAGACACTTTAATCCGAGGTGGATTGTTAAGAAGTGCTATTCCTGAATGATTTTAAGAATATTAATGTACAGACGTGCTAAGTAATATTATATATTCTATTTTGCTCTGGTTTGGCATCAGAGCAAAAACAGTGAATTCCATCGCTGAAAGTAGCAGGAAAAGGCAGGAGAATAATTATGACAAAAATAGTGAGCCGCAGTATCAACCGGGAAGTGAGTTTTACCGTGTTGGTAGAGGATAATTCGCCGATACTTTTTCAAACGAAGGTCAAAAAATCACTCGAAAACTGGCTGGATGAAGCACAGACTATCTTAAAACGAGCGATAGATATGTGCACTGTAGCGATTACATACCCTGATAAGGTTCCTGATAAGTTTAAAAATTTAGTCTCCTACTACTTCGGCCTTCCTATGGATTGCCCGCCACAAAGATATTCAAATTGCGTAAATGCGATACTCCAAAAACTCAGTAAAACTCAGATAGGCTTGAGTGGTGATGTGGAGTGTGCGGATGTAAAAATGATGCCCACCTTGTGTAAAGTTCAATGCTCTACCATATCGACGATAGGATATCCATTTGGTATTGAGGACCCTTCGAAAAATGCGGCCGGGTTTGTGTTTGTGCCCTTTACGGAAAGTTGGGGCAGATCAATTTCAAACTTCTGTAAGTTGTCATGGGCTGGTGGAGGGCAACTTAAGGGGGGGAGCTTTATGAAGCCCAATCAAAATCCTATCTGTTTGAGTTTTAGTAAAATTTGGGAAAAAGGTGAGGTTTTCTGCATTGTTACTCTGATCCATGAAGGAACACATAAATATGCGCAAACCGTGGATCATAAATATTTTAATGATGAAGGTATTGCGGATAAATTGGATAAAGCTATCAGTGAAGGTGGCGCTATATGGATGAAGTTCCATCAGGACAATGGTAAAACCCATGATCAAGCGTTCAAGCTTGTTGTACAGCAGGCATTCAATCAGTTACGCGGACAAGATGCAGCGGCAACACTTATGGCAGAACTCACTGAAGTCAAAGCGGTGGAAAATGCAGACTCAGTGGCATGGTTCGCGTATGACGTAGCACAGCTTCCCTCTGAGCAGGAAGTTGGGAGAATTGTTACCGGGATGGTAGGTAAACGAAAAGTGCACCCAAGCCTACTTAATCATTAAAGGGAAACCCAGGGGGCAGTCTAATTAATTGAGACGATTACGTTTCCTGCAATTTGGGGTCCTATCCCGAAATCAGAGAATTGTCCCTGGAAACCCAAGGGTTTCTATATTTGGGGTGTAGATGCTCGGGCAAATGCGTGAGTGGTGAAGGATTGGTTGATATTGGTCACCACTTCCCGTACGCCGAGTACACGGTAGCAATTTACACTGTTACTACCTCAGATTTTATCGCTGGAATTGGAGAGGTACTTTAGGGAGTTGGCTAACGCGTGCGAAGCAGGTGATACCATCGAAATCAGTCGTGACCATGCAAACCCTATTGTTTCAACGGGATCTGGAGAGTTCGTAATTCGGCGGCAATCGTCCACAATTTATGCATCGAAGATCGTATCAGCGCTAACTATTGAGTCCAAGTGAGGTGACATGAAGCCTCGCTGTTCGCTTACTCTTATAAGTGTGTATCTCTATTTGGGTAAATGCGGCCCGCATATCGCTTCAGGCCAATACCTTGAAAGGAAAGATCAATGCCCTATCCAGAAGTTACGATGTCTAGTGACACAATCCACAACCCGAAAGAACCCCGACACCTTATGCGCGCCAAGATTGTGCCTAGGACAGTGCGTGTGCGTCGTGGTGGCAAGGTGATTGCCGAGAGTAGAAATGCTTTGAGAGTTACAGAACTCGCAAAAGATATGTTCGACCCCGTATTCTACTTCCCAAAAGAAGATGTTCTTGCTCCCCTCTCCCTTATAGAGGGAAAGACAAGCTATTGCCCACTGAAAGGCGATGCCAGCTACTTCTCAATCGATGATAGCGGAGAAGCTATTGCATGGGCCTATGAAGCTGCTTTTGACTTTGCCGGGGTGATCAACGGGCGTATTGCCTTCTATCCAGATCAAGTGGCAATCGAAGAGGTTGGAACTTCATCATGACCCTCTTCCCATAGACTCTTTTAGGTTAATGATACAAACCATGCCTAGAAGCTGGCTGCAATAACGCTCCGCCCTTTTATAGACACTTGTAGCGAAGGACTACTCCGCCCGTTTCAAGGGTATCTGCCCGCATCAGCTCAAAATTTTTCTGGATACCGTCAGATTTGAAGAGAGGTGAGCCAGCTCCTAGTACGATAGGTGCTAGGCATATCCGGTACTCTTCTACTAGACCTTCTCTGAGCAGAGTAGCTACAAGATTCGAACTACCAAATACGAAGATATCCCTCTTCCCGGTCTCTTTTTTCAGCGCGCGAACATGTTCGGCCGCCTCGCCTTTCAGTAGACAAGTATTTGACCAATTGGCGGTTTCTAGCGTGCGAGAGATGACGGCTTTTTCAAGCGAGTTCATCATGTCCGCAATCGCCCCTGTTTCGTTTTGCCAATAATCGGCCATCCCTTTATAGGTGCGACATCCGAATAGCAAGGTGCCGATTTCATCACCCTGTCGAAGAGAGAAGGCTTCTAATTCGTCGCCCCACACTGTTGCGTGATGGTCCAATGACCATGGGGTGGTGCCTTCAAAGCAGCCGTCCAATGACATCACATTCCAAACCACTAACCGTCTCACAATCTGATCCTCATATATTTGTCTCTTGCATTGTCTGTTGGGACTGAGCTTGATGAGGGCAGTGTCACTCAGTTTGTTAGGGACTTGCGCTAGTAGCTCTGGGTTTCTGAGGCGGTTTGGCCATGCGTAGTTTAAATACTCTTTCGCGATATCTCTCTGTTACTTCAAACCGAATTTGTAGCAGCTTGAATTGTCGCAATATCGATCTTTCTCATGGTCATCATCGCGGTAAAGGCGCGTTTTGCCTTGTTACGGTCGGGGTTCGTTGTAAGATCGAGTAGCAGTTTTGGCGTAATTTGCCACGAATGACCCCAGCGATCCTTACACCAACCGCAGGCGTTCTCTTGCCCACCGTTATCCACAATCGCATTCCAGTAACGGTCAGTTTCCTCCTGGTTTTCGGTGATAACCATGAAACTAACTGATTCATTCGGAGTTAGATTTGGACCGCCATTCAGACCTATAAACTTGCGCCCAAGGACAGTCAATTCAACGGTTAGCTCACTGCCCTCATTGCCGCCGGGGTAGTCGGCAGCGGCCGCATTAACGCGGTCGACATGGCTGTTAGGAAAAGTTGCTGCATAGAATTCCGCCGCTTTCTTTGCTTCGCCGTAGTCGAACCAAAGACAGGTAACGATTTCTGTCATTTTGATATCTCCCTGGGATTTGAACGGGTCGAATATTTACTCTGCTGAAAGGCTCTGGCATTGATAGTTATGTCGGGACATCTGGTGGGCGTTCCAGATCTGATCTTACTGCCGAACGTATCGGCATAATGTGCGCAGCTTCCCTTGAATACCAAGTC
The DNA here is from genome assembly GCF_052467825.1 of Microbulbifer maximicatervae (SeqCode). NCBI lineage: Bacteria > Pseudomonadati > Pseudomonadota > Gammaproteobacteria > Cellvibrionales > Microbulbiferaceae > Microbulbifer > Microbulbifer maximicatervae (SeqCode). Next base: position 4,015,369 of record NZ_CP174327.1, on the reverse strand, counting down.
AGTGACGGGCTCCATAACTTTCGAGTTCCTATCTCTGCTTATCTATCCCAAATTGCGCTGAGACTGCCGGCCCTATTCTCGTTGCAGGGAGAAATCTCCAGTCGTGATACTTCCGCCTCGAACATAGGTCACACAAATTACACCGCTATCTGTCGTCATGGCTTGCTGTACATGGAACGCTGTAGGGATCACACCTGAACCGAAAAGACGTTTCCCGTTACCCAGGACCAAAGGAAAAATCAGTAATTTGAACTGATCAATTAGGTCCGCTTTGAGTAGAGTTTGAATAAAGTCAGCACTGCCTGGAACCAACAAATCAGGGCCATTGCTAGCCTTGATTACACGAAGCCTCGAGATTGGGTCATCCCCCAGCCACTCGCTGCCTTCCCAGGTAAACTCAGGTTTCGTGCGAGAAGCCACGTATCGCGTTGTACCGTCGATTTTTTTGGCCAGCTGGATTTCACTTTCATCAACACCCTCAGGCGGAGGGTCAGCAGCAACTTTTGGCCAATGTGCAGCGAAAATATTGTGAGTCCGATGGCCAAGTAGTAACTCAAATGGCGCTGCGAACACATTGCCCATGAATTCACCAACACCTTCATCAAAATAGGAAGCTACCCATCCACCAAGCTCAAAGCCCCCTGAAGAGTCCTCTTCAGGGCCGCCAGGGGCCTGCATCACACCATCCAGGCTAATAAACGTGTTTACAATTATTTTCCGCACAAGTTCTTCCCTGTTGGTTCTATTGGCCCAAATGATGCTGCGGGTTGTATTTGGACTGTTACTCAATGGCTATTGAAGCCCGAAGAGAAGCAATATTGCCCTTCTCTATTCGGCTTCTACTTTTCTTGCTTCCATGTATGCAGTCAGATTAGAAAGAGCGCGCTGCCACCCATTGCGAGTTCCCTCGATTATTCCCGAGCCGACCAGGGAGGCGATTTGTATCGTTACCTTGAGTTCTGTCACGCTTTCACTATTGCCGATCTCCACGCTAATCAAAGAGATACTCAGTGGAGAGCCATCCGTAGTTACACGTTCGGTGAACAGAAGCCGATGTGGCCTTCTGATTTCGTAATAGTGTGTTTCAACCCTGAATCGCAGATCGCTACTTTGACCGCATTGATGTATGTCAATGCCTCCTTCGCGAAAGTCATTTTCGAGAAATTCAATTGTTTCATCTTCAGAGGGAGGCCCCCATATCGAGCGGGCTTGCGGGTCTTCCCATGCGGAAAATACCCGCTCTCTCGGTGCTTTGATCCTTCTACTGATCGATATGGTGTCGTGGGATAAATCTTGGCTCATGCGAATCCCTCTGCGATGTTTGCAAAGCGTGAACAGCCGAGTGCAAAAAATAACGATAGTTAGCTTTTTGGATAACTATAGTTAACAGTAATTGTTAGGTCAATGGATAACCGGCGAATGGCTCCGTGCGGTTAAAACTTCAACTCTAGGTGGGATGGAGGGCGAGAAATTGGCTTATGCCTATGGGATCCGTATTGTTGGGGCATCTACCCCTTTTGTACTAAGTCATCCTGCTCTTCTGCATCAAGCGTTTCGACATAGCTCGCCATCCGAGCCATCCGGCTTTCCCATATGGCCGTTTGTGTATTGATCCATTTTTGTGCCGCTGTCAGTTGCTTGGGTTTTATCTCACAGGTTCGCACGCGACCGGTTTTCTTGGAGCGAATCAAGCCCGCATCCTCCAGCACACCAATATGCTTCATGAACGAAGGGAGTGCCATCTCAAATGGTTCTGCGAGCTCGGTGACCGACGCTGGTCCGCTTATCAAATGCTGAATGACAGCGCGTCGTGTTGGATCAGCCAGAGCTTGGAAAACAGTATTCAGGTTGTCGTGATTTTCTTCCATTTGAATAAGTATATCGGTGAAAAATTGTTAGGCAATGGCTACTGGGTGTAGCTACGTATTAAAAGCAGCTTAAGGTTGCTTGGAAACCGCTCATTCAATCATTCGATTAGCCTTGCCGCCTCAACGATAATGGATATGCTCTAGAGCGTCTGCAAGCGTTGGTTTGGCTCCCTACTATGATCATAGAATCAGGTGGAGTCGATTAAATGGTGTTATAGGGCAAAGATAAAATGTTTCAGTGTTAACAGGCTGCTGGAACCCCCTTACTTAAAAGAATAAGGTGCAACAGTGATCGATTTTACATATCAAAAGGATGTTCGAACCGAACCGATCTCTTATACAGTCCGGGCAGTGCCAGAGAAGGTCTTTGATGCCTGGATCATACCCAACATGGTTGAAAAATGGTGGGGGCCTGACGATTTCACGACACGTGTACTCAACCTCACCGCCAAGGTTGGTGGGTGCTTTGCTTTTGAGATGACTGCTCCAAACGGCAGTTCCTGCATTATGTCTGGTGTGTATCGCAGCGTTGACAGGCCAAAGCGATTAGTTTTTGAAGTCCACGAGCATTGCAATCTTAATCTGCCAAACAGTACCGAGCCGCAAGAGAATGCATCTTTGGTCGAAGTTGTTTTCAGGGGCAGTGAGCTTGGTACCATCGTTACTCTGACACATACGCTTCTCAACACTGACTACGCAAAACTGGCAAAAGCCAGTTGGACTCAATCAATTTGCCAAATGGAAGCTGTACTTACCGAATCTATCACGAGCTAGTGTTTTCTCTAATGGGCTGGATTAATGAGTTAATGTAAGTTTTCTTTGGATCAACAATATAATCCAGCTAGCGATAACAAATGGTGCGGTTAATACAATAATATCAGCGCTCATAAAAGCCATTGCGATTGGAACGGTTAATATGCTCCCTGCAATTGGGGCTAGCCATCGCTTACGACCATTTGATAATGCAATAGCGCTCAAAGATGCATTGTAACCGAAGAGCCCGGCAAGAATTAATATGGGTGATAAGGCCAGGAACATGGCCAGTGATGTGGCCAGCATTCCACCAATAATACTCCAACACGCATGAGATTTATTCGAGATAAAAATCCCAATTAAAAAACAAATACCTGTAATGGCATTGTTCTGAAAGATAATTTGACCAATACCTTCGAATATCCCCCAGGTTGAGGTGTTTTCGTTAATGAATGCTGCAGTTGGCGCTAGATCTAGTGCTGGAGCCAATATCCATATAGCCCATATCACCAGAATGTAGGGTGCAGTATAAGGCGGAAGGATAAAGTGAAGCAGCATAAAGCGCATGATTAAGACTGTTAAAGCACTTCCACCGACAATCAATAAAAAAGTCATTAGGGATGGAGCATATAATAAGAATATGACTACACCGATCAATGCTCCATTGTATCCAAATAGTCCATCCTCAATTTGTTTTACGGGATAATTAAGGATATTTGCACAGGCAGTTGCGGTGATAACCCCAATTGCGACCCCTATAGCCATGGTAATAGAGTTAACTGTTACTCCGAGTATGAATAGAAAGCCACTCAAGGCGTTTCTTTGTAGGATGACCTGGCTAATTCCTCTGAAGATACTGACAAGACAATTTCCGAGTTTTGTAGTTATTGGCTTTGTCATAGTATCTCTATTACAGCCTTAATTCGAATTAGTTAGTGTGGCTGCCAGATTTTGAGCCAAGTGAAATTAGAATATATTGTGTATGAGATTAGCAAAGGGGTTATCCATTATCTTTCTTAATCTGAATAAGTTGTAATTGACCCTACCCGCTCACTTGTTCACGGTCATAAATATACTATTAACTTTAGGTTATCCAGAATAAGCCATGGGCAATACACAGTTACCAGGTAAGCTCGATATATTGTAGTGCTACTTAGTTGACTGTCACGTTCTGACCAGAAGCCTGTAGTCTGCTTTAGCTTATTAGATTTTCTTCATACCCGTGATTGAATGTGCTTCCCCAAAAACCATCTACAATTCAACACACCACTTAAGCGCCGTGGGTAGTACTCTAAGCTATTCCGGTGTATATGGTTAAACGATACTTTCGGTAGTGAGGTAGCAAGCATGTTTAACAACGTAGGTTGGATTATCGAGGGAAAGATAAGAAAGGGACATGAAGCGGAGTTCAAAGCTGTTGTGAATGAGATGGTCGCAGCAACTAAGAAAGAAGGTGGAACCCTGAACTACCAGTATTACGTAACCGATGATGGAAACGTGCTTATCTATGAGCATTTCAAGGATTCCAAATCCGCTCATAAGCATATTGACTCGTGGGACAACTTTGCCGATCGTTGGATAGCGGCTGCTGAACCGACTCGCTTAGTCCACCTGGGAGATATGCCACAAGATCTTCGGGAGCGTCACTCAGGCCTGCAATCAACTCTATACCACCCTTACGCTGGATTTGAACGTTCAGGCGGTAAGGCTCACTAACCGTTTAGGGAAGAAAGTAAAGGTGTAAGACTTTCACCAGTTGAGTTGATAACTACATGTTTCAAGACAACTGGTGAAGGTTGGGTACCCTTTCATTTATAAAAAGTTACTCCAGCAGCTTCATGGAATCCCATATTTCTCAGCCAATCGATCGATTTCTGCTTGTGATCTGGAATTATCTGGACACTTCGCACCAAACCATGGGTTTAGATCACTATCTGTATTTGTAGCAGGTAGCTCTTTAACATCAAAACAGCGGTCTCCAACTTGAACAAAGGTTCCTGTCGAGGTCTGGTATCTGTTTTCTGTAGGCTGATATCGACGGACTTTGTTGCGTTCCCTGGCTATTTTTCTCTCAAGAGCGGGATTGAATACAGTCGGTTGTCGCCCTGACCTTGGCGCAGTTGGGAATTCCCCGGAATGGGGCCTTGCCTCTAATGCTCCTTCCAATTTGGGTGGTGGCTCTTCTATTTTGGCTGGCTTCACCTTATTCAAACTATCAGGTATTGGCGGGCTAGTAACGGTTACTGCATCTGTCGGAGCGGTATCCTGCTTTGATACTGTGCTCGGTTCTTTAGCAGTTGGCGGAGACGTAGAAGGCATAGGAGTAAATGGGGCCAGTAAATTGACTTCTAGCGACGTGTTGGTCCTAGGAGTTGGACCTGGAGCGATTGATACTGGAACAACTATCAGTGCTATATGGGTTCCAATAGCAATAAGTACTGAGACTGCAAAGCGCCAATTTTGGGTGGTTTTGATGTTGGAGAGTGAAGGTGTCGCCGTATTAAAATCCATCTACTTCGTAGACCATATCTCAATAGACCTGGCCAAAATCCTTTTCCGAAAAACTCTGTGATTAGTGCGATAACAGGTAGGACTCCCACAGATCTTATAAGTTCTTTGGAGGCTCCAGCTTCAACTGGTTGTTACTTTATGACAGTGAGGCCATCACCCTTCTCCATCTCGATGCCTAGCCTTCTTCGCTCCTGAACACACAGAGAGTCGGCCCAGGGTTCCTAGTCGAACAAATCCTCGTAGCCTTACTGTAAGAATTTGCACTCCAGTACGACCAAGATGGGTATCTAAACAGATTGTCTTCAAATTAGGGCTTATACCCTGCCACTAAGGATATGGATTGTATGAAATTTATCCGCTTAGCTCTTCGCACCTTGATCGCCGCTACATTAGTTTTTTCTATGCCATTCGCTCTAGCATCAGAGCCATTTTCCGAAGAACGATTCAAGGAGTTACAAGCCGCCAAACGATCCATTTTGATCGATGTGAGAGCAGATTGGTGCCCAACCTGTAAAAAGCAGGGCGAGATTCTGGCGCAGTTTCAGAGGGACAATGCCCAGTGTGGCCTTACGATCCTGAATGTGGATTTCGACTCCCAGAAAAAGTGGGTTAAGCACTTCCGCGCTCCTCGGCAATCAACGCTACTACTGTTTAATGGGGAGCAACAAGTGTGGTTCAGTGTTGCCGAAACTCGTGCCGATGTAATTCAGCAGAATATCTTCGATTCAGTTAAGGCTTGCACTGACAATGCTTGAGCTTAGCGCCATCCCCCTGGCTTTGATCGCGGGTACTCTCAGTATTCTCTCTCCCTGCGTTTGGCCGTTGGTGCCAATGGTTGTCGGTGCTTCTAATAGTGCCGGGCGCTGGGGGCCGTACGCGTTGGCGATTGGACTCAGCCTGTCATTTGCATTGGCAGGTACTGTGCTGAGCTTTCTATTGGTCTCCTTAGGATTAGACCCAGAACTCTTCCGCTATATTGCCGCGATAATGTTAGTGGCGGTTGCACTTGTCTTGTTGATCAAACCACTTTCCGATTGGCTGACCTTACGTTTATCAAAAATCACCGCAGGGGCGAGCATTACCGGTGATGGAGCTTGGGCTGGGCAGTTTGGTATTGGCTTCCTTACCGGAATCATCTGGCTGCCATGTGTTGGCCCTACCCTGGGAGCCGCTATAGCACTGGCTTCCATGGGCCAGCAATTGGGGCAGTCATTTATGGTGATGTTTGCTTTCGGACTAGGTACCGGTGCAGCGCTTTTAGTGGCTGGGGGGTTATCGAGGCAGATTTATACTCGACTGTCACCATCAGTTGGGGCTTTCGCGATTGGAGGCAAAACAGTACTAGGTCTTATACTATTACTACTCGGGGTACTGGTCTTGAGTGGGCTTGATAAAGTAATGGAAGCCTGGGCTTTGAATTGGATTCCCGAGTGGACTTTCAGTTTTTGATGGTCTTTTAGTGGTAAGCCAAGCCATATTGGTTTTTACGGGCCGGGTATTCTTATTCGGCCTTCTTAACTTGGAATCACAAAATTAGCCTTACGACTCAATAGGTACTCGCTCCCTTCATCTGCTGAATGCGCACTTTTCATATTGGAGGATTTACGGTGGTAGAAATCGAGTGTCTATGGGAGTGCAATGATGGATTGGGCGAGACACCGATTTGGTCAGCGGAAGACAAGTCTATTTATTGGGCTGATCACGTTAACCCCGAACCTGACCCCGCTGATGCCCGGCCTCCATCCATAAGAAGTTTCAATATCGAAACAGGCGAACGCAAGACCTGGGAGATGCCTGAACAAATAGGCTCCTTTGGCTTCCGCCGTGGAGGCGGAATGATCGGAGGTGGATGCTCCGGATTCTTTGCGATCGACTTGGAAAACAGGCGTGTCGATACAATCGTTAATCCTGAACCCGGTAGGCCCCACAGTCGTTTGAATGATGGCAAAGTGGACCGCTATGGGCGTTTCTGGTGCGGTAGTATGGATGTGCGTTTTAAAGACAAATCTTCCTATCTCTATTGTTTGGAACCCGATCTAACCTACCGAAAGGCCGATAAGGATTTTCGCTTTGTTGTAGCCAACGGCATTGCTTTTGACCCTGAAGATACGCGAATGTACTTCGGGGATACCTTTGGACATATGGTTTACGTATTCGATCTGGATATCATTGACGGCCGGATTAGCAACCGGCGCCCTTTCTTTTCCATAGAAGACCGACAACCAGGAATTGTCGACGGTGCAACGGTAGATTCGGAGGGGTTTTACTGGTTTGCGTTGAATCTTGGGGGCAAAATCTTGCGAGTAGATCCCAAAGGAAGGCTTGATAGAGAGATCGACCTGCCGATTCGCAGCCCTACCTGCATCGCTTTTGGCGGTAATAATTATGAGACACTGTTTGTCACATCTCAGCAGTCATTCCTCACTAAAGAGGAACTGGCTCGACATCCTCAACCGGGCTGTATCTTAGCCGTTCACGGGCTTGGAGTTCAGGGGCTTCCTGAGCCAAAGTTCGGCAGTTAATCTGCTGTTGAATGCAACTCTTCAAACAGGCATCCCGAATCTTGCGTTCTGTCGGGCTAGAATCTTTGTGTGTGATAAATCTGAATCGCCAATTGGACAAGAGAGGTGTCAGTTGCGTATCCCTGCCATCCCACCTGAAGAACTCAGCGAAGAACAGAAACCCCTTTACGAAGATATGAGTAATGAGATGAAGGGGTATTTCACAGGTTTCATCAAGAAGCGCAAGGATGGCGCTTTACTAGGGCCCTGGGCACCAGCACTGCAATATCCCAGGTTTGGAAAGCCCTGGTGGGACAATATCAAGGCTATTGCAGACAAACCCACGCTTCCTAAGACCGCTCGGGAGGTTGCGATTCTAATCACCGCAGCTCATTTTAAAGCGGGTTATGAGCTGTACTCCCATACGGTTATTGGTGAGAAAAGTGAGTTGGCAAGGAGCAAAATTGCCACTATCGCAGCAGGCCAGCGTCCGATAGACCTAACTTTTGAGGAAGCCGCTGCTTATGATGTCGCCGCATCACTTGCAGCTGGAGGCCGCCTGCCAAAGGCTACTTGGGAGATGGCCGTGACTGCTTTCGGTAACGAGGGTGCCGCCGAACTAGTCTTTCTCGTGGCTGGCTATCATCAGGTCTCTGCCATTTTAAATGGTTTTGATATTTCCATACCTGGTGACGGGAGTTAGGGAAAATCTCGGTTCGGGAGGGGGCAAGAATGTTCTAGGTTTATCCAGCCCAACGACACACTCATCTCATATATAAGTTGTGAAAAAAGTAGCGTCCTCTGAATGCTTGAAAGCAAATACCACTCTCTTCGAGAGTAATTGAGTGGAAGGTAAAGTGTGTAGTTGGGATAGGTTGCAGCGCCCTATTCCAGTGCTGTACAGATTCTATAGAGTTTACGAGATGGCATTCGCCATCTCGCAGGAAATAGCCCGTTATTGGGCGGCAACAGCTTGGGGTATATCTGCAGACTGCTTTGACTGGGATACCTGTCTATAGATATATCTGCTCGAATAGAGGCAAATGACCCCCATTACCAGGGCGCCCAAGTCAGTGAAGACCACTGGCAAAGTGACGGACTTCCAGGGGATCAGCAGACCATTTCCAGTTACCAGCGCATTCAGCAGCGGGATGCCGCACAGCAGCAAGCCTGCACAAAGTGAGAGATCTGCTAATGCGGGTTTTATCTGGCGGCGCAACATCGCCCAGGCTATGGCCACTCCCCATACAGAGAGATACACCATTTCAATCCAGTGAAAGCGCTGATCGCCACCACCACCGGGAGGTAACAGCTTATTGGCATAGAAAGTGGCCGCGGTGGCGACAACCAAACCGGCACAAACCCCTACCGTGAGCAAACTGAGGAACCAGCCGGAACCTCGGGTATTAATATCACCAGAGGGGAGCTTTTGCCTCTGTGCCTTGCGAACCTGCCAGATAACGGTGCCCGTTACCATCATCAAACACAATGCCAATCCCAATACAAAGTACAGGGCTTTTATCAGGAAGCCACCGTAGAGTGCGTAGTGAAGTGGAGTCAGTGAAAAATACACCCGCATAAACGGACCTGAGTCCTGCACGGGGTTATTGATGTTAACTACTTCGCCATCTTCACTGCGGTATTTGACATCAACAAAGCGCACCAGCGCCTCGTTTGTTTGGCCCGAGACTTGGACAACCTGATTGCGATCCCCGTAGGCCTCCACATAAATGGCTTTGGGTTTCGCATTAGGCACTTGGTCCTGGTAGCGCAGCAGTATTTGGTTATAGCTACTGGATTCCAAAGGCTCGCCAGTTATCTCAGGATGTTCCCCCACTACCGAGGCGACTGCAGCTTCCACATTACCTTCAAAAGCAGAAAATGCAGCAACCTGGATCATAATGCCATTCAGGCCAAGTATTGCGCCGGTAAAAGCAATCACTATATGGAACGGTAGCGGCCAGACCCCTAATACTTTGTGCAGGTCTGTCCATTTGAGCCGCCTGCTGCGATCCACGCGGAATTTAAACATCTCTTTAAAGATTTTCTTGTGAATGATGATGCCACTTAATATGGAGAGCAGCATCACCAAGCCCATCAGTCCAACCAGGTAGCGTCCAAAAGGCCTGGGAAACAGTAGATCAGTGTGCATATACGTCAATAGCTCAGCGAAATCAGAGCCGCTGGGCGGCAGCACTTCACCGGTATTGGGGTTTATATGGCGTACCTCGGTTTCCTCGCTTTCAGCATCAGTCCAGAGCACTTCCAGCATAGGATGGTAGTAGTCTGGCATTGAGATCATAAAAAAGCTGTCCTCACCGATATTTGCCTCAGCGAGCACCGGAGCGACCAGTTGATCTACATCCACAGGCGCTTCAGCATCGAAGGCAATACGATGCTCGGGGCGTTCCCATTGGGTCAGCTCATGGCCAAATAGTGCGACCACGCCGGAAAAGGAAATTACGAATAGCAGAATAGAAAATAACACCCCAATCCAGGAGTGAATTTCGTAAAAAAGGATATTGCTACGCTGTTGCATTTAAGTTGGCTAGACCGAAAATTATAAAAAAGAAAGAGCGCTTAGTCCGAGCATGACCAGCAACAGGGATAATAGGTATGCCGCTGCGCGCCAAGTGGAGGCGGCGAGTAACCCCATACTCATATACCCGACCCATAAAAGTGTCGATAACATAGATCCCGCTGCCATCCGTTCTGTTGGCTCGGCGGACGGCCAGTAAATCGACAACATCACTGTGCTGGAAAACATCAAGATAATGCTCAGCACAATGGTCAGGGCGACCTGTTGCCAACTGATTTTTATTGAAGCAGCCATAGAGTTATCCGATAGTCAGAAGAGCCTGCTCTAATACCAACAAGCCCACTACTGACAGCGGAAAATGGCGAAGCAGCCAATTAGGTTTGATTGGGGCGAGCAGTGCTTGTAATAAAGCGCAGAACATCGCGACACAAAGCCAGATGGGTATCCCTACCTCCCAACCATATAGGAATCCATAAGGAATTGAACTCACCGGAAGCACCCACCAGGTAATTCTTTGTAAGCGCTTAAAACTACTGAGCTGTAGATCTTTATGTCTGGTTACAAAAATAAGTAGTACAGCCAAATAAGTAAGTAGGAAAGCCACCAGGTTAGACATTGAAGTTTTCCAGCCTTCTTTGCTTAGAGGTCGCGGATTTTTTGAACATTGCGCTTATTCTTTACAGAAATGGAGTTTCGTAGTTGCAAATATTGCCTTCAATACTGGGAAGCTTTGTATTTAGCGATCTACCGGGTTTAAATTTAAGTCACAAATAATAATCATTATCAGTTGTAGTCTATCTTAAGATACATGTTTGTTCAATTGGCTTGAAAATGCAGACAGACTGGAAGGTGGCAAGGGAGAGGTGCTAAGTTCTTTTACCTTTCTTCCATATCTTATCGTTCTTACCGTGTGGATTATTGACTTCGAAGCCAGTGGCTTATCCAAGCAGAGTTACCCTATAGAAGTTGGCCTCTGCTCTGAAACAGTGGAATACCAAGCGCTAATAAAACCAGTGCCACACTGGTCTTATTGGTCCGATGGTGCTGAATCAATACATAACATTTCCCGGTCAAAGCTGGAATCCGAGGGTATAGATCCAGCTATAGTGGCTTATAGCCTAAACAGGTTTCTTTCAGGTCAGGTTGTCTATTGCGATGCCCTGCACTGGGACAGTTTTTGGTGCAATGCCCTTTTTTCTGATACTGGTATTCATCAGGAGTTTGAACTAAGGGATATTCAGGAGCTAATAGGTGGCTCTGAAAATCACCTAAGAGCATTCATTAATGAGCGCGAAAAGCTGGAGGACTCTGACAAATTCACAGTTCATCGAGCGCTGGATGATGCAAAAATAATCAGGAAGGCACTAAAAGTAGCATTAGCAGGCTGATATGAGTGAGTAGCTTTGGAGTTAAGTAAAACGGTCGTCCTCCTTTGACTAACTAACAGAGAGCAGTAATTAGGGAGCCTCTGAGTAACTCCGTGATACCTCTGGCATGCAGAGCGGTTCACAATCAAGGCGCGGCTTCGCAGGAATGTCTAGACCTTTCAAGAAGTCGCAACGCGGAGTGTGAATCGCTCTGCAAGCCCCGAAGGGCGGGCCTTGAAGGCCACAGCTGCTGCGTTGCAGCTCTTGCAAAGGGCTACGGCCATTCGCGGCGAGCTGCGCCTAACATCTGCAGCCTTCAAGACCCGCAGAGGCATTACGGAGTTACTCAGAGGCTCCTTAGGTCTATTACTTCTGCACCTTGTGGAGGCACTAACTTTTTGCCGCAATAAAAACACCACTTCCTATAAGTAAAGCCCCGGAGCCGTATTTTAAAGCCGGGGTCTTTCCTGATTGACTGACTGTTGACCGTGCCTTGCAGGCAAGGTACGCATAACCGGCCATCACACTGCCTACGGCTAGCGTTGCAATTGCAAATATAATTGCAATGTCCAAAGAAGCAACGCGAGTTAGATCGAGGAAGGCTGGAAAGAAGCTTACGTAGAAAAGAATAGCTTTCGGGTTACCCAGCGTGGTGACTAAGCCCAGTAGAAAACTTGAAAAGCTGCTATGGGAGTGGCTTGTTGCTATTTGGTTTTGGTCGACTTGTCTTTTCTTTGCTGAGAGAAAGAGATTCACTCCCAGCCAGATAAGATAGGCTGCTCCAGCATATTTAATAACGATGAATAAGCTCCCCAAGGTTTCGGCTAGCATTGCTAAGCCAAGCAGAGCTAACAAAATAAAGAAATAATCACCTACAACAATTCCCACTACTGTAATTAACCCCTGGCGCAAGCCGAGTGTCACTGACCGGGAAACAACAGCTAATACTCCCGGCCCAGGTATCAGTGCTAGAACTAGCATTGAAATGAACAGAGCTAAGGATGTAGAGATTGTCATGAAGTACTCAGTGATAGTTAGAGCTTTTATGCATTGATTCTATATGCTCAAAAACTGTACGTAAATTGTGCTTTTGAGGCTTCTGGCTAGCAAATCCTTGGCAACTGCTCCCCAGGTAAACGCTGCAATAACCGATCACATCCCAAATTGTTTTTTAAAATAACCTGGGAGCTACTTCCTCCCCCAACAGTACCAATAACCGCAAAGCTGCTATATGCGGTTGCTTTTCGAAGAATGGAAAGTGCCAACTTAACACCTGCTTCGGGGACAAAAGACACAAAACGCCCCTCATTCGCTACATAGAGTGGGTCTAGCCCCAGTAGCTCACAAGCGCCCTGCACGGCATCACAAACAGGTATCTTGCTCTCCTCCAAGACAAAGGTCCGTCCGCAGTTTTCCGCTAGCTCCACCAATGCGGTGGCTAGCCCACCTCGTGTGAGATCTCGCAGACAATGAACTTCAATTCCGGCATTGATCATTTGTGCAACTACACCATTCAGTGGCGCACAATCGCTGAGGAGATCACTTTCAAACTCGAGTCCCTCTCGGCTGGCCATCACCGCTATGCCATGGCGGCCGAGATCGCCGGACAGGATAATAGAGTCACCTTGGCAAATACGGTTGGGATCAATGGGTTGTTCTCTTATCAGGGTACCGATGCCACTGGTATTGATATAGAGCCCATCCCCCTTCCCTTTCTCTACCACTTTGGTATCGCCGGTGACTAAGGTAATTCCTGAGTTCCGGGCAGCCTCAGCCATCGAGATCAGAACCCGTTGAAGAGTTTCCAGGGGTAATCCCTCTTCGAGAATCAAGCCGCAGCTTAGAAACTTGGGTTCCGCGCCTGCCATCGCCAAATCGTTGACGGTGCCATAAACGGCGAGCTCACCGATGTTTCCTCCGGGAAAGAAAAGCGGTGAGATTACAAAGGAGTCGGTGGTAAATACGAGCTGATCCGGTTTCCATGGAAGTGTTGCACTGTCATGGGCCTGGGATAGCCAGGGATTAGAGAAGACAGGTTGAATATATTGATCTATCAAGCGTTGGGTCATCTCCCCACCGCTACCATGGCCAAGGCGTACGACCTCGTCAGCGGTTGGTGGAATTGGACACTGCAGATTCATTCGATTCCACCTGGTTCTGGTAGCGATAGTAGGCCGCGCAAGCGCCTTCAGTGGAAACCATTGGCGCCCCCAGCGGTTGCTGGGGTTGGCAGGTCTTAGCGAAGTGAGGGCAATCCCCGGGCTTCTTTAGCCCCAGCATAATATCCCCACTGATACATCCCCTGTTTTCAGAAATGCTCAATGCTGGAAGATTGAATGTTTGTTCTGCATTGAACCCTGAGTAATCGTCGCTCAATACCAGACCGCTAGCAGGAATTTCACCTATACCGCGCCACTGTTGTGTTGCTACTTTAAAAACCTCTTTAATCAAGTCCTGGGCAACGGTATTACCTGTTTTAGTAACCGCGCGTTGATATTGGTTTTCTACTTCACAGCGACCATTTTCTAATTGACGGACACACCGGAGTACGCCTTCAAGAATATCCAGGGGTTCAAAGCCTGTAATCACTATTGGAATCTGGTGTTTTTTCACCAAACTGCGGTACTGACGATATCCGGTTATTGCACAGACGTGACCGGCAGCTAGGAAACCTTGAATCCGGCAGTCTTCACGGGCACATATCGATTGAATCGCCGGTGTAACCAAAAACTGGGATATCAATGCGTAAAAGTTGTCGATTTGCTTTTGCTTGGCGAGGGACAGCGCCAGGGCATTGGCGGTAGCAGTCGTTTCAAAACCCACTGCAAAGAATACGACCTGCTTGGTGGGGTTCTGCTCTGCCACATTGAGCGCTTGCAGCGGCGAGTAAACAATACGGACATCGCCTCCGGCAGCTTTGACCTCTAGTAAATCTCGATCTGAACCGGGGACTCGCAACATGTCGCCAAAGGAGCAGAAGATAACATTCGGCATTGCAGCAATCGCAATAGCTCTATCGATGATTTCCTGAGGTGTGACACAAACCGGGCAACCGGGTCCGTGTACTAATTGAATCTCCTCAGGCAGTAATTGCTGCAAGTTATATTTTGCGATGGCATGGGTTTGCCCTCCACAGATCTCCATTAGAGTCCATGGGCGAGTAGTGACTTTCTGAATCTCTGCCGCAATTAGCTTGATGTTCTCGCCGTTGCGGTATTCCTTGAGGTATTTCATTACAGGCTGACTCAACCCAATGTTTTGAGGTACTCGAAAACCTTATTTGCTTCTTTTGCTCTCAACTTGCTGATCGCGACTCCAGCATGAACGATCACGTAGTCTCCTACTTCAGCCTCGGGTACCAGTGATAAATTTACAGCTTTACTGATACCGCCGAAGGAAACTTTTCCAGTGCGCTCCATGGCTGATTCTTGCTCTATTAATTCGATTCTTCCGGGAACTCCCAGGCACACTAGGAACTCTCCTCTCCCAATGATTGCCCAGCAGCATCCATACATTGTGCGTAGTGGATCTGGCCCAGCGATATTCCGCCATCATTTGGGGGGACCTCACTGTGGCTGTGAACGGAAAAGCCCTGACTTTCCAGAAGAGCAGTGACGGTTTCGGTAAGCCGCTTGTTCTGGAATACACCGCCGGACAGAAAGATATTCTTTTCACCTTGTTGCGTTGCTACTGCCAGCGCCATCTGCGCGAGTGTGTTGTGAAATGCAGCGGCCCTTTGTGGCAGTGATCGGTTTTCATCGTAGATCAAAGCACTAATACAGGGTGTCCAATCCAGTTCCAGCAGGTCCCCTTTTTGAACAAGGCTAAAGGGGTAGCTGTCTTTAGAGCTGACGCCACGGGCACACTGTTCTAGAGCCATGGCTGCCTGCCCTTCAAAGCTGGTATGCGTAGTCAGTCCCAGGAGTGCGGATACCGCATCGAAAAGGCGGCCGACAGAGCTACATGGTGGACTGTTAATCTCACCTTTTAGCATGGTGACCAGGTTTTGACGCTCGCCACGGGTGAAGCAGCGCTTTAATTGTCGATTTTCCAGGGCGACAAACCCGGAGATTTCATACAAAAGTCCGGCCGCAGAGCGTCTGGGCTCCCGCACGGCCTTTTCACCGCCTGGCAGCGGGAATGTACGAAAGCTGGCGATGTGTTTGACTGGAGACTGTCCATTCCAGTGAAAGAATTCTCCACCGCGAACAATGCCACTGCGGTCGTAACCAGTTCCATCCCAGCAGATTCCCAGTGCAGGTCCTGAGTGAGCGTGTTCTGCCATGCAGGAGAATAGATGGGCAATATGGTGCTGAACGCCAATACGCACAGCTCTTTGCTTCATAGCCCAGCGGTGAGAGGTATAGCCTGGATGGAGGTCGTGGATTAATTTTTTCGGGCGGCACTGCTGTAGTTTGGTGAGATCGCCAATAGTTTGGTTGAAGTGCTTCAGGGTGTTGGCACTACCTAAGTCGCCAATATGTTGGCTGGGATAAGCCCACCCGGCGTGAGACAGTGCAACTGTGTTTTTCAGGTCCGCCCCCAGGGCCAGGAAGCTCTCTCGTTCACTTTCGCCCTTTTGGCCTGGGCTAGGCAAGGTAATGGGAAGTGGCGCGTAGCCCCGGGCTCGACGCAACATCAGCGGACGGTTATTGACCACCCTGAGTACAGAGTCATCCAGTGGGCGCAAAATTCGGCGATTGTGAACCAGGAAGTAGTCAGCGATTTTACCCAAGCGCTCAAACGCCTCATCATTTTCTGTACAAATAGGCTCTTCTGCGAGATTACCGCTAGTAGCGACAAGAGGGGCTCGATACTTTTGGGCGAGCAAGTAATGTAAAGGTGATGCAGGCAGCATCACCCCCAAGTCGGCAAGATTTGGAGCGACCAGCGGATGTATCCTGGAGTGACTGTCATCCTTCGCTTCCAGTAGAACAATCGGTCTTTCTCGGGTCGATAGTAGTTGCGCCTCTTGCTCCGAGACGCAGCAATCCTGGCAGACACTTTTCAGCTCGTCATATAGAAGCGCGAACGGCTTATGCGGACGTTGTTTGCGCTGGCGCAAGTTGGCGAGCGCCTTACCATTGGAGGCGTCGGCTAACAGTTGAAAGCCGCCTACCCCTTTAAGGGCAATAATTTTCCCCTGGGCAAGGGCATCAAGGGCTTTGGATAGTGCCCGACTCATCTTCGCAATTGTAACGCCGGCAGTATTACAGAAAAGCAATTGAGGGCCGCACTGGGGGCAGGCATTGGGCTCTGCATGAAAGCGCCGATTGAGGGGGTCCCGGTACTCCCCCGAGCATTTTCCGCACAAAGGGAAGTGGTGCATGGAGGTGTTGACACGATCGTAGGGCAGTTTGTAAATGATGCTGTAGCGGGGGCCGCAAAGAGTACAGCTGATAAATGGGTAGTCGTAGCGGCGATTGTTGGGGTCTGATAATTCCCTGAGGCAATCATCACAGGGAGCCAGATCTGGTAAAACGATGGTTGAACTACTGGCATCACGGACACTGGGTAAAATTCGAAAACCGTATTCTGCTTGAAGAGCCACCGGGTAGGATTCAATGTGAGTGATGCGACTGTAGGGTGGCTTCTCTGAAGATAACTTATCGATAAACTTTTCGATTTCCCGGCTTTTGCCCTGGACTTCAATTCTCAGGCCGCCGCTGTAGTTGGCCACCCAGCCTTTCAATTGAAAGCTATCGGCCAGGCGATAGATAAAGGGCCGGAATCCTACTCCCTGCACCAATCCGGCGATTTCAATCCGGCGGCGTTCAGTGGCCATCAGTCTCCTCAAACTTTAAGCTCTCCAGGATTACATCCTGGGCTTCCTTGTGATTAATATCCTTAAGCTCATCAATTTCCAGCTTAATCCCCTCGAGAGAAGTCCCGAGTATCTCCCTGTCAAAATGCTCCCTCAGATGCGCTGCAGACATATGCGCCAGGGCACCCAAGCGTAAGCGAACGCCGATCGGCCTGCCGGGTTCATCAGAGGCCAGTTCCTGGATTTTATCGATCAGGTTTTTGATGAGATTTTGTTCGTGCATAGTGGTCTCCGCTGTATAGCGTTAGGTGCGCGATAATCATTTGCTCTGCTCGATGTGCTGCACTGGCCACTTTGGGTGATAAGCCCTGCCCTTTTGCCAGACTTTCTGAGTTGATCGCAAAAACATCCAGATGTGCCGGCAGCGAATCAATATGCTTTCCCATGGTCAGCGCTTCGGTCAGCCCAAATCCATGGCTTGATGTATTGCACATCGATGGAGCAAGAGCGTTGCCAAGTCCATCAATGGTGACAACCTCCCCGATAGGGTGCTGATCGCTTACCATGGCGTCTACAAGGCAAACCCATCGACCTTTCCATTGCGTGAGCAAATGTAAAATATCGCCGCCGCTTTCGAGGAATTCCACCGCCCCTCCAAGTTTTTGGCGAAGTCGAGCGATGATATGTGGCCCTACTCCATCATCACCGCGCAGGGGGTTCCCCAGGCTTACCATTAACCATGGATTGCTTACTTTGCGCTTGCCCATAATTCAAATGTAGCTGTAGGAAGTGAGTGGAGCAGGAAATGCAGGGGTCGTAATTCCTTATCGCCCGTTCACATAGCCCCTGTAATTTATCCTCAGGAAAGTGCATAAAGCTCGGCAACATCAAGCGGAGGTCATCTTCGATGGTCTTCTGGTTTTGTGAGGTGGGAGCGACAATTTTTGCCGTCGTAATCTTGCCTTTCTCATCAATGCCATAGCGATGATACAGAAGCCCACGGGGTGCTTCGGTGGCTGCACAGCCGCTTGCGGTTCTCGGCTCGGTCTTTAAATGAGGCTCGGTTGGGGGTTGGTATCTATCAATAATATGCAGAGCTTCTTCAAAGGCATGTAGTACCTCCAGGCTCCTAACGAGGATGCTTTGGAAGGGATTTAAACAGGGGGCGGTAAATTTGATCTCCTCCGCTAATTGCAATGCTCGAGGCGACAGCTTTTCGCGATTAAGGTTGTAGCGTGCGATGGGGCCCACCAGATAGGCACCCCGCTCCCGTAAAGTACAGTGCAGCGCGGTGCTATGAGCGACGTGCTCTTCTTCAAAGTGGTTCTCATAGTCTTGGGCGCTAATATTGAGTCCCGCACTGGAGGTAATCCTGCCCTCGTTCATTGGGTATTCTGACGGGTGCGTTAGAGCGACAAATTCGTAGTGATTATCCCTTCGCCATTCGTAGCTGGGGAAAGGCAAAGCTGCGGACCAGCGCACCAGTCGCTCGGTGAGATCCCGGGCCATTTCTAGCTGCACTACCAAGGCTGTGAGTTCACGAGCTTCCGGAACCTTGTAGAAACCCCCTACCCTCACATTAATCGGGTGTACTTCCCTGCCACCAATAAGGCGAACCAGGGCATTGCCCGCCTTTTTAATCTCCAGCGCGTTCTTAACAACCTCTGGATGATCCTTAGCCATTGCGACTGCATTGGGGTAGCCGAGGAAATCCGGTGCATGGAGCATGCTGATATGCAGCATATGGCTCTCGATCCATTCACCGCAGTAGAGCAATCGACGAAGCATGCGCAAAGCGCCGCAGGGCTTTAGGTCCAGGGCATCCTCCATGGCATGCACAGCACTCATCTGGTAGGCCACCGGGCAGATCCCACATATGCGTGCGGTGATATCTGGGGCTTCCAAGTAATCGCGCCCTCTGAGAAGGGCTTCGAAGAACCTTGGGGGCTCAAAAATCTTGAGCTGTACATTTTGTACACCGCTATCGTCATAGTCGATATGGAGGGCTCCCTCCCCTTCGACCCGAGCGAGATAATCTACCTTAATCGTTTTGCTGCGATCCGCCATAAAGCTCACCTGGGGGCAGATTTATCACCAATGTTTGGGGGGGATTAACGCTCCCCATCTTCTTGCCTATCCTCACTTTGCACTTTAAAAGAAGACGCTAGTGGATTGAAATTCCTAAGGTTTTCAACAATTAAAGTATTTTCTACATTTAGTTTTTCATCCCACCAATGGCAAAGTGATTCGGTGTTGGGATTTTCCTTGGGACCGTAGCAAGCGTAGCAACCGCGGTTGTAACTGGGGCAAATAGCGCCACATCCCGCGTGTGTAACAGGCCCCATACAGGGGGTGCCATGGGCAACCCAGATGCAAACATTGCCGCGTAATTTACAGTCAATACACACCGAGTGATTGGCAACCTGGGGGGCTCGCCGGTGCAGGAATGCACTGATTACTTCAAGCAATTGATGCTTGTTGATCGGACACCCCTGTAATTCAAAGTCCACTGCTACCCTCCCCGATATTGGTGTGGATTCCTTAAGAGTGGCGATATATTCCGGGTGGGCATAGACCACATCGGTGAACTCCTGCACATCGGCAAAGTTGCGAAGTGCCTGAATCCCTCCAGCTGTTGCACAGGCGCCAATACTGATTAGAAAGCGGGACTGACGTCTGACCTCTAGGATTCTCTCTTCATCTGCTGGCGTGGTAATGGAGCCTTCGACGAGAGAGATATCAAAAGGACCCTCTTTCACCTCACTGGAAGCTTCCAGGAAATAGGCGATATCTACCTGGGCTGCCAAAGAAAGAAGCTCATCCTCGCAATCCAACAGGCTCAGTTGGCAGCCATCACAGGAGGTGAACTTCCAGACTGCAAGTTTGGGGGGAGGATTACTACTCGCTATAGGCTGTTGATTTGAAACCATGAGCGAATATCCCGGTAGCAAAAGACAGGGCCATCTTTACAAACAAAGTTAGGTCCCCACTGGCAGTGGCCGCAGATTCCAATGGCACACTTCATGTTGCGCTCCATGGATAGATAGATATTGGATTCATCCACACCTTTATGGAGAAGAACCTGTATGCAAAAGCGCATCATGATCTCCGGTCCACACACAAACACTAAAGCATCATTGCACTCCAAATGAGTGACACGCAGAGGGTCGGTAATCACACCAATATGCCCGTTCCAGTCTGTGCTGGCGTGGTCCACAGATGTCACCAGTTCAAATGAGCTGCGCCAGTGACCAAGCTCTGGCCGGTAAAGTATTTCTTCGGGGCGACGAGCCCCATAGAAAACTTGTAGGCTCCTGGCCGGCAAGTGCCCGTTAAGAAAGCTGTAGATCAGGGGTCGTAAAGGCGCTAGCCCGAGTCCGCCGGCGATAATCACTAAGGGACGATTTGCCGCCAGGTGAGTTGGCCACCCCTGCCCGAATGGTCCCCGGATGCCCAGTTGCGTTCCAACTTCCAGTTTGCAAAGCGCTTGGGTAGCAAGCCCCTGGCCTTTAATCGTATGGGTAAGTGGGTCAGCCGATGACGTGCTGGGGCCACTTAAGGAGATAGCAGCCTCCCCGGCACCAAAGGCATAAAGCATATTGAATTGCCCGGGCTGAATGGGTGATGGGCCCCTAGCCTCTCGTGTCAGGGATAGAGTGACAGTGCCAGGAAATTCTTCGCGTCGATGGGTAACACGCCATAATTCAGGGATCACAGCGAGGGATTCCCTGTGACGGATGTGGCCCGTAAAGGTCCAACAATTGTATTCGTGCTGCCTGCAGTCGTTCTGTAGCAACTTTGGTAAACCGTTTCATCAATTCGAAACCGAGTCTCGGTTCTTTTTCGCACTTATCTCGGAGGCACTGCCCGCCGAGTTTAAGGCTGCGAACTGAGGTCAGGGCCCGGGCATCGAAGGCACTCAAGTAGGGAGGATACAGCCAGGACCAGCCGAATATATCTCCACCATGCAGTGTCATCAGGCAAAGGGGCCCATAGTTGGGGACAAAGGTTTCTACGGCGACACGTCCAGATCGAATTAAGAAGAAATGGTTAGCCGGAGTGTTTTCCCTGGCAAGGTATTCGCCTTCCTTATAGTGACTATTGCTTGTACACCCGGAGAGGAATGCCAGGTCCTTGTCTGCCAGCCCGGTAAAGAAAGGGTGCTCCTTGAGTAAGGTGGTGACAACTTTCATTTTTGTTCCTGGGCGCGAATATTCTGTATCTCTTCCGTGATATCGATGCCTACGGGACACCAGGTAATACAACGTCCACAGCCGACACAGCCAGAGCTGTCAAATTGGTCATACCAAGTGGCAAGTTTGTGAGTCATCCACTGCCGGTAGCGGCTGCGGGTATCCGCTCTTACCGGGCCGCCAGACAAATAGCTCAATTCAGCCGTAAAGCAGGAATCCCAACGCTCCCAGCGCTGTGCTTCATTTCCGGTTAAATCTGTTGTGTCCTCAACGGTTGAGCAGAAGCACGTGGGGCAAGCCATAGTGCAATTGGCGCAGGAGAGGCAGCGCTCCGCGACTTTATCCCAGTTTGGGTTGTCATAATTGCGATAAAGCAGTGTCTTCAGGTCAGAGCTGTCAAAGCTGCGGCTACCGTTACTCACTTGATTTTCGGCTTGCTGAACGGCAGCTTGCCCCTCTTGTTTCTCCTTTTCTGAGGCATCAACAGTGGGTAGTTGCTTTAACACTCGGTTGCCTTGAGGGCTGCCGCAGCGTATCAGGAAGAAGTGAGTATCGGAGGTCAGAACTTCGGTGATTACCAGATCACTGGGCAGTTGCACCTGCGGGCCTGTGTTCATTGAGGTACAGAAGCAGGTCTTTGCTGCTGTTGTGCACTCCACAGCGATAGTGAACAGCTGTGCTCGACGTGCCTTATAGCTACTGTTGGCGTAATCCCCCTGTGCGAGGACACGGTCCTGGATAGCAATGGCGTGTAGCTCGCAACTGCGAACACCGAGAAACGCTAACTTGACCGGAGGCTCTTCAATTTCCAGAATCTGAACATCTTCTCCAGAGCGGCTAGCGCTCCAGAGCTGGCGCTGGGGCAGCTGAAGAAACTGCTTCCAGGAGTGGGGGCCAACGGCGTAGCCAAAATGAGCCTTGTCATTGCGGCGCTCTACCCGGTATTGCCCCGCCTCTTGCTGATCCGTCCATCCTTGGGGCAGATCTGTGGAAGTTTCAATCTCACCATAGGTAATAGCCCCGTTATGCAGTATCGGGCCAAAGAGCTGGTAACCTTCACTGCGAATTGCCTGAATCAAACAATTCAGGTCATTCGCTGCCAGTTTAAGTATTTCCACGTATAGCCGAGAGCCGACTCCGAAAGAGCAGTAGTTGGTGACCTACTGATTTTTAGGTCTGTACTGGCTAATTGCACTAAGACAAAAGTGCCAAAATGCTAAGAAGAAAGTTTAGAGAAAAGCTATAGCCCTGACTACTTATTGAGGTGGGGTACATCCTTTAGGCAAAGTATTTCATAACCTTCTGATACTTATATACGACATACCATCTAAGCAAGATGATTGGCGCAGTACTTGCCATCACAAGGGCTACACCTGCCCCGAGTTTGTTTAAGTTGATGGCGAGTAAAGAAAATTCAAAAATATCGATAAGCACAATAACTGGAATAAAAAAGATCCAAAGTTGTTCGAATCCTATTCTTTTGGCAAACGCTAATCCAAACAGTACGACGTAGAAAAGGGTGGAAACAACCAAGCTGATTACCAACCACCAAAAGGGGATGCCTGTGGAGCCATCGGTCAAAACCGTATATTGGGAATACAGCTCCAGTGGTAGAAGGATAAAAAAGACAATTTTCCAGCCTACACTAGGACTATAGACGGGAGGGCGATTGTCGAGTTCGCTCTCAGGTGCTTGATAAGGATTTTGCACGCTCTGCCCTTTTATTGGCCTTTGAAATTTAAAACTGTCAGCGACTTCAATCCTATGGATTAGTGCATTTATAAGCAATTCTTGCCGGCTTTTAATTACTGCAGCCCAAATGTAGAAGTAGTTTGCCGATAATCGTTTAGTCTTTGGCATTCAGAGCTTAAAGATTGACATCATGGCTTTACCTTGCTAACACTACAAAAAAGCAGGTTAAGTTGTCACATTTATGCGATGAGCTGCCTCACACTATCGATAAACTATATGTAGCAACTATTGACTTTGAAACTGCAGACAATATCCTCGCTGTTCAAATTTTGATAGTCAGAGAGTCTAACTGGCAAGTAATGATGACCTCTATTTAGCTCAGGGAATGGCGAGAAGTAACTTTCGGATTGGTAATTGGTGCCTATCTGGAATAGTGGTAAATAATAAGGACGTTTCGAGATGCAGGATATGTATCAGACACCAGATAGCCCTCTTACAGACTCTATTCCACACTGCAAACCCAGTGTGGGTTGGAAGGTACTCCTTTTTATTCTCGCCCCGCTGGAAGTCTATTCCCAATATCTTGGTTTCGCCGCCGATGAGTGGGATCTTCCTATTTGGTGGATGATTTTTAGTCTGCTAGTTTATATTGCATTTTTTGTTGCTTTGTTTGGATTGGCTTTCTCGAAAAGGATTGCCTTCCCAAATGCTTGGCGTATCTATTTGCCTATTTTAATCTGCACTGACGTATTTGAATTTTTCTCCGTCATCGATGAGTTCAATATGTCGGTACTGGAAATCCAAATCATTACTATGATTTGGATTTCAGTGATATTTTTTACTTGGTACGCCGTGTACCGGTATCAAAAGGTGATGCGATATTTTAAATAATATCTACGCTAGCCTTAACCACTTTCAGCAGGTGTTTTATTGGAAGGTATTGCCAACATTACCTGTGCCAGTTTGCGTGGTTAATGCGATTTCACCACTGCCAACCTGCAAAGTTGTTTGAGTATTGGAAACACCGTTTTGCGTCACCAGAATGCTGCTACTAATACCGCTATGTTGATTAATCTGGGAAGAATTAGAATCACCAAACTGATTGAGCACCAGTGAACTAGTGAGCAAAGACCCGTCCTGCCCCTGATCTATTTGTGCTGTATTGGCTGAGCCATCTTGGATTACTAGAGTGGTACAGGAAATAAGTTCAATAGCAGCAATATTTTCGTTCCCTTGATCAAGATTTACCGTATTAGAAGAGCCGGTTTGCATTACTTCACCGCTGCTTGAGGTAATATTCTCCTGATCCACATTTGCAATGTTATTGTCACCAATCTGGGTGACTATCCCAGTAGCAGCTGAAACATCAGTTTCCTGTTCTATTCTTCCGGTATTCGAATCACCTATCTGCGTTATTATTGCAGTGCTCGTCGTCGTGACTTCATCCTGCTCGATATCTAAAAAGTTGGAAGAGCCAGTCTGGCTGGCCATAGCAAAGGTAAAGGTTACATCTCTATCCTGATCTATATTGGCGAAGTTGGAGTCACCAACTTGGGTGAACATGGCACTAGTGCTATCCACCCTTATACGCTGATCTAAAACCAATGTGTTAGACATTCCTTGTTGAGATGCAACAAGTGTGGTGGAAGTAACATCTTCCTGTTGCAGGACTTGGATGTCGTTTAAGTCTCCAGACTGAGAGCCAGTGAAGGAGCTGAGTTGAGCATCGTCTTGCAGCAAGGTCGCTGTATTATCACTGCCATTCTGGGTCAGGGAAGACGTAGTAAGTTGCGTTGCATTCTGTTGCACTGCTGAGGCCTGATTCAAATTTCCCGTCTGCACCAGTTCAATAGTGCTTTCAGAAGTGCCCGTAGTTTGGGATGCATCCGAGTCATTGAAATCGCCGATTTGGGTCTGAACAATCAAGTTGTTATGCACAGTACCATCGGACTGATCAGAAGTTGCACTATTGCCAGTACCTTCCTGGAATACCAGGGTGACATTATTATCAGCTAGAGCAGATACGCTGGCGGCAAATAGCGCGACTGCAGTCACAGAATTTGTCACTTTCATAGAGGTAATCCCTTATTGGTTAAATCTTATGGGGCGACCGCTTATAAGCCTCGACTGCAAGCCTGGATGAGCATCAAGGGAGTTGCCATAGGAAAAAATGGCTGAATAACTAAGAAGAAAGCTTGGGATTGTTGTTTGTTCACCGGGCTAACTTGCTGTATAACCATACAGCCCCAGAGTAACCTCTGCCTCATTGTTTGCATATCACGTCATAAGGAGCTGGTGTGCGGCATCGACGATAGATAGATCGAAAAACTAGCGCTTGTGCCATGACCCAACCGATAGAATTGCCAAATGGCTACTACCTGGACAACTTCAAAGCGTTGATTGAATTTGTTAGCCAACATTATTCCGGGCTTATCACCACATCTGAGCAAAATTTTTTTAAAACCTTCCAAGAGTTGGATATTTATAGCCAGCGGCTCTATGTGCGTTTGCTGTCCCGTAAAGGAGTACCTTCCTCTAGAGGATCGCTTTTCCGCCTGGGGAAGCTTAGCTATGGCGAGATAGAGAGCATTGAAAGTGCTGCAGCTGTTTTGGATCGCGCTGGACTATTTTGTTTTAATCCGGTGTTAACGGCACAAGAATATCTACCACTATTTACCAAAGCTGAATTGCTTGCGGCAGGACCCTCGGGTATATCCAAGTCTCTCAGCCGGCCTTCCCTCGAGCAACTATTGCTTGAAGACTCCAGTTCGAGTGACTGGTTTGTGAAGTTGCTTTCTGAGGACAGGGTACTAGCTGTCCAGGGTGCCGAACATTTCCAGACTTTCAAACTGTGCTACTTTGGCAACTTGAATCAGGATCTTACCGACTATGTATTGCGGGATCTTGGGCTTTATCGGTATGAATCCTATCCACTGGATAAGCAAAATCTCCCCTTTCAAAGCCGCTCGCAAATTGATCAGTATCTGCTTTACTACCAATGCCTGGAGCTGTTAGAAGAGCCATTACTGGAAGATGCGGAAGCCATATTGGCCCTATCTGCTCAACTGCCAGAAGGTATCGATGGTGACTCAACCCTGGCTCGTCGGCTGAACAGAATACGTCTTAAGTTGGCACGGCAGCTTGAGCGGCTCAATGCTCTTGAGCAGGCCGATGCACTATATCAACTTTGTAAAACCCCTCCCGCCCGTGAGCGCCGCGCACGAATTGCCGTAAAGCAAGGGTACGACACTCTAGCATTGGAAATATGCGAGGAAATAATAGCCTTCCCTATGGACCAGGCAGAAAGAGAGTTTGCTCTTAGCTTTGGTTACCGCACAGCCAAACGAAGTGGAGGCCTCAACAATTGGCAGGCACCTCATAAAATCCAAGCCCCCACTGAAGTGATAAGTTTGGCGCAGGGGGAAATCTGTGTTGAGCTACAGGTGGCAGAGCACCTTGAAGGTTCTAGCGGTGGTGAGTGTTTTTATGTAGAGAACACCCTATTCACTGGTGTGTTGGGCCTCTATATTTGGGACATACTGTTTGCACCTGTGCCTGGTGCTTTTTTCAACCCCTTCCAGGTAGCCCCAGCCGATTTTTGCACCGCGGATTTTTACTATTCCCGACAAGCGCTATTCACCCAGCGATTGGCTGAAATAGAGCATGAGCCCTTGAAGTCCCGTGTCCTCGCTACCTTTGCTGAGAAACAAGGTATTGCCAACCCTTTGGTTACTTGGGAGGCTTTGTCTACAGAACTACTTGAGAAGGCGCTGGATAGAATCCCCCTAAGTCATTGGCGTTCAATTTTTACTCGCATGCTCAGTGATATCACACAGAATAGAAATGGGCTGCCAGACCTTATTTGCTTTACTCCCTCCGGCCACTATGAACTCGTGGAGGTTAAAGGTCCTGGGGATCGCTTACAAAAAAACCAAGAACGCTGGCTGGCGTTTTTTGCTGAAGAGGCGATCCCTCATCGGGTAATTCATGTGGAGTGGCGCTAGCTTTGGATAGCTTAGAGTCGGCTGAGATTTTGAATCTTTCTGTGGGAGAGCTAGTCGCTTTTTCCTGCCGCAACGGAGATTTGATTCGGGAACCAACTTCAGGGCCCTCTGCCCAGGAAGGGATTCGGGCTCATCAGAAGCTACAAAATCAGCGGCCCAAAGGCGCTGAGGCAGAATACAAGCTCAAGACCCAAATAGATTGGATGGAACAGCAGGTTACTTTGAGCGGCCGGGTTGACATTTTTCACCCGAAAAGTGATTTGCATAAACCGGCTCAGCTGGATGAAATTAAGACCACTTATTTACCCCCATCGAAGTTGCCCGAAGCCGCCAAGAAATTGCATTGGGCCCAGCTAAAAATTTACGGCTATTGCCACTTGGTAAATGAAGGTGCTACAGGTGGTACAGATACAGTTGCCCTGCAAGTTGTCTGGTATAACCTCAAGGAGCGCAAGGCCTATCCAGAATGCATAGAGTACCGCTTTAGTGAGCTTGAGGCCTTCACTCTTGAGGTTCTCACAAAATATTTGTGTTGGCACAGGGCTTGGCAGGAACATCGGAAAAAGCTTATAGATACGGCGAAACAGCTCGCTTTCCCTTTCCCGCAATACCGCCCCGGCCAGCGCCAACTGGCAGTGGAAGCCTACCGGTGTTTCCGGGACGGTGGTGAGCTGGTGGCTGAAGCACCCACGGGAACCGGCAAGACAATCAGTACCCTCTTCCCAGCCATAAAGGCAATTGGCGAGGAAGAGCTGGATCAGCTGGTTTACCTGACAGCAAAGAATTCCGGTCGGCAAATGGTGCGGGAAACCATTGAGGCACTTCAGGCGAGTGGTTTGCAGTTATCTTTACTTGAAATTCAAGCAAGGGAAAAAGCCTGTGCTTGTAGCCTGGGGCTTTGTACCCGTGATGATGACGGCATCTGTCCGAGAACAAAAGGATTTTATGATCGACTTCCAGTTGCAATGGATGCCCTGCTCGGCCGGCCCCAGTTAACTCCCAAAGAGATTGCTGATGTGGCGGATCAGCAGCAAATCTGCCCGTTTGAACTCTCCCTTCAAATATTGCCTTGGGTAGACTTGGTGGTATGTGATTTCAATTACGTGTTTGACCCTTTGGTACGCCTGACCAGTTTTCAGGACCAGCGCAATCGCCGCGTACTGTTAGTCGATGAAGCTCATAATTTGATCGACCGCGCCCAGGAAATGTACAGTGCAAAGTTATCCCGCCGTGATAGTCGCCGCGCAGCTAATGCTTGCAAAGGGCACTCTCCGACATTGCAGAGAAGTATCCAGTCTCTGGTTCGGGCAATTGAAAATTGGATCAAGCGATTGCGGGAAGTTGGTGTAGCTCAAAGCCACAGTGCTTTTGAAGGGGGTGAAGTTTGGGTCACTGCAGCAACAGGTGAAGAAGAGCATCCAGAATCGGTTTCCCGAGCAGTGCAAAAAGTGCTCTCCACGGTCAGCCAACTTATAGAAAGCTCTCAGTCGCCCCCAGAAGAAATAGCGGAGTGGTTAAGGTCTGTCTATCGTTACGCCGTTATTGAGCAGGAGCTTTCCGATCAGCATAAAGTCGTCACTCGGGTGATTGACCGGGATGCTCCCTGGCAGGAGCAGGAAATTAAGCTACTTTGTTTAAATGCTGCACAGTTTTTACAGCGATCCTATCAGCAAAACCAAGCCGCTATACTCTTCTCTGCGACTTTGCGCCCAGCCAGCTATATATATAGTCAGCTGGGTGTAGAGCATGAGTCGCCCTACCTAAGACTGCCCTTGCCTTTTCAGCCGCAGCAACAGGGCGTTTTCCTGTGTCCATATATAGATACGCGCTACCAAGCCCGCGACCGCTCAATAGAGAACCTCGTCGACATTATTTCTCGTACCTTTTACAGCCGAACCGGAAATTACCTGGTATTTTTTCCCTCTTATCGTTACCTGGAGCAAGTTGCTGAGAGTTTTAAGGCTAGATTCCCGGAAGTGTCCTTGTTACAACAGCTGCCGGGACAGGGAGAGACGGAGCGCGCTGAGTTTTTGTCTGGATTCAACGAAGGTAGTAAGAGCCTTGGCTTTGCTATTATGGGGGGGATCTTTGGTGAAGGCATCGACTACGTTGGGGAAAGGTTGGTTGGCACTATTATCGTGGGTACCGGGCTCCCGCAAATTAATATTGAGCGGGAGCTGCAGCGCGGTGCTGCAGAAACCACTGGCATCCATGGATTTGATATCGCCTACCGCTATCCAGGGATGACTCGCGTACTGCAAACTGCCGGTCGGGTTATACGTTCCGAATCTGATAAAGGTGTGATCATTCTGGTAGATAGCCGCTTTTCAGAACCTTTTTATTGGCAGCTTTTCCCCGAGCACTGGCAACCGGTGATTTGTCGCAATACCGATCAGTTAACGGGCAAGTTGGAGCAGTTCTGGAGCTTGAGCTAATCCAGGTTTTTAGGATTTGTACTCCCTCAGCCCAAATTTTCCCAGCACCCAAGCGATAAGTGTGCCGCTCAATATCCCTGCCGTATTAGCCGCGAAATCCAACCACTCACCTGTGCGATTCACGTAAGGTTGAAGTAACTCTATGCCACCGCTCCACAGCACAAAAAATAACCCTATTAGCCACCAGTAACTAGGCCTGCGCAGAGCGACGGGGAACATCAGTGCACTATAGGCAATTAAGTGATTGGTTTTGTCGGTGCCGGGTATATTGGGTACTTCGGGAAGCGGAAACAGGGATAGGCTCGTAATAATGCACAAAAACACCACTGTTAGCAGAATCCAGTAGTTGTAGACGAGCCTTAAGGGAAGTTGAATTATCATTTAAACCACGCAAGAGTACGTCAAAAGGCCTGTAAACTTCTTTTAATATTACTTCGAGCTTGAGCATCAAAGTGACTGTGAAAGTAATCGGTGTGATAAAGCCTTTTCTGAGACAAAAATTCCCTTAATAGTTCCCTGCGTTTCTTTTTGTAAATCATAATCGGTACCAGCCGATACTCTTTACGGACTTGTTTTTCATAAGCTTCGAAAACGCTTGTGCTGGCACCCAGGATCGTTAGGTCAATGTCGATAATTAGCTTTTCATCAATACTAACTGGCGTGTAATTGTGGCAGGTTGCCATAATCAATTGGTACACCCTATCCACTCCTGCGGGACAATACCCGGAATTGATCAGGAACTTTTTTGCCCATAGAGCACTGTTTTCTTCATTCTTAGAGGAAAATGGCTTGTAAATCGCATCGTGAAACCAGATAGCCAACTCGACCTCATGGGGGTGCTCGGCAAGCTCTGCAACTTTATCAAAGTGCTTCAGCATCGCATCAATGTGATGCCCTGTATGATAATGCCTGTGATTCTCTGCATACGAAGAAACTAACTTTTCGAAGCACTGAAGGGATTCAGGAAGATTGAGTGCCCCCATTAGGTTGAGCCATCTATTTTGGTTCATTGGCTAATCCTCGGAGCGTCATCTTTCCGAAAACCCGTAGCTTGTAAAATGTTTTTCCCTGCCAATACCAAATAAAGCCATGCCTTTCTCCATCGATTCCCCAATAATACGATATGAATATGCCAGCCTTTTTCCCGTCGAGCACTGTAAAGGAGAGTATAGGCTTCTGGGTCATCGACTATTGATTCGGCAATGCTTCTTGCATGCTCAATGCCAAGTGAAACCATCTCACTAACCTCCTCCTTACTTGGTTCTCCCTGGGATTTTGGAAAAACCAAGAGGTGGTAATTCGGTATTAGGTCTCTACGAACCCTGATCAACCGGCAATTGTTTCCAGAGGCTAAAGTAATATTCGCGTTGTCGTTCGATGAATTGCCAAATACCCGCTGCTTCATGAATCCTCAGATACTTATTTACTTTTTTGTACCAGAGTACAAATTGAGAGCTGACAAAGACGCTATTTGCGCCTATTCCGCATAGTAAGTATCGGGAGGCCACTCTGACAAGTCGCTGGCCACTTCATTGGGTAGACAAGCTGCTTTGGCAGGCAAACTTTAAAGGCAGTTAGCCAACGTTGCGGATAACTCCTGGGTTTTGAGGAAAGCTCGTTTAATCGAATCCCGATGCCTTTCATCAGCAAATTCCTGGTACTCCGCATTGATTTCATGAAACTCCTCAACCCCCAAATAGTGGCTTAAGGTTCGGATATGTGGCCCCAGGTGATTCATTTGCTCACGGATTCCTCCTTGTCCAAAGCCAAACTCCCCGGCAGAGGTGATTAGCACCAGCTTTTTGCCAGACATAATAGGCTCTAAGGGGAAGTCACCGCGGTCTAAATCAAAGGTGAACGTCTTGTTGATACGAACAACTTGATCGAACCAGGCCTTAAGTGCGGCAGGCATGCCGTAGTTATACATCGAAGTGGACATAACAATGATATCCGCCTGGGATAGCTCATCAATTAAGGTGTCAGAAAGCGCGACCAAGGACTGTTGCTCCTTGGTGCGATCCGCTTCAGGCGTAAAAACCGAGGCAATCCAATCTTGATTAACAAAACCTGGTGGATTTAAACCGACATCTCTATGGATAACTTTATCTTTAGGCCTCTTTTCTAGCCAGCTGCTTACAAAACTCGCGGCAACTGCTTTGGAGATTGAGGTATGCCTGGGGATATTCGCACTTTCATATGGTGCTGCTAAGCCGCTCCACTTCTGGGCACTAGCGTCAATATGTAATAGTGTTTTCATAGTCTGGAACCTTTACTAAACCGCCTGAAGGTTCATCTATGGTGATGCTGGGGAGTATCCTTGACAAACGAGTTATTTCTTCTTATAGATGAGGAAAACTCATCTATAAGAGATTCTGATCGGTGTACCCAAACCTGCCCTCCCTCAACGCCCTCAAAGTATTCGATGCCGCCGCCAGGCTGGGCAGTTTCAAGAGAGCTGCGGAAGAACTCTTTATAACGCCGACAGCCGTATCACATCAGATAAAGGGTTTGGAGGAGTCCCTGGGTACAACATTATTCGAGCGCAAAACCCGTGCCGTGCAGTTGACCAGTGAAGGGCAGATGCTCGCTCAAACTACCTCTCAAATTTTTCAGCAGCTCACTGAAACGGTGAGTGAAATAACGTGTTCAAAGAAAACACTGACCGTTAGTACGACTTCAAGCTTTGCTGCTATGTGGCTTGTGCCCCATCTGGAGAATTTTTATCAGAAATTTCCAGATATCGTTGTTTCAGTAGTGACCGGGGAAGAAGTGAGTGATATCGAGCGAGATAGACGCATCGACATCGCTATTCGGTACGGGAAATATGATGAAAGTACAAAAAATGCTCTCCACTTGGCCACCGAAACAATCGGTGTCTACTCTGCACCAAGCTACCTGACTCAGATTAGGGATATTTCTGAAGCTCAACTTCTGGAAACAAAATGGGTTAACTCATCACTTCAACCGCTGAACTGGCAAACTCTCCTCAAAAGAAAACTTGATGGCATTCGCGTGCGGCAGTTTGACCAGGAGCATCATGTAATCCAGGCCGCCTTGGCTGGCCAGGGTATTGCGCTAGTAAGTTCGCTTCTTGTTCAAAATCCTTTGCACAATCAATGGCTGGTCCCCTACAGAGGAGACTCCAAGCTTTCAGGGATTGAGGGATTTACCTATTCCGCATTAATACCTAGCCGCCATTCAAGAAATGGAAATGTGTTGGCTTTCATAACCTGGCTGAAGGAAGCACTTCGCGATTCTCCCTATAGTTAGGTACATCCGACTGGCACTGAACTCGCCTTCGGACTTGCCGAGAGTAGGTATGTACCTAATCTAAGTCCACACCAAGAGCACAACATATTGTGTTTATCTATTAATCAGCGCGCCATATATAGTGATCTGGATCAATTGGCGTTCCTGTCTCTTCGATATGCTCTCCCCACAAATTGTGAGGAAGTCCGATGACCAGTACCGCTATACCCGACAGCGAAGCCGCACCAGCTTCAGAACAGATTTCGCAGGTAAGTTCAGATCAACTGTTGGTGCGTAAGCGAGATGGCAGGACACTGGCTTTTGATGCTCGCAGGATCACTTTGGCTCTTCTCAGTGCTGGCCAGGCAACGGAATCTTTTGATCAACAGGAAGCGGAACAACTTACCGAATCTGTACTTAAAGTGATCAAGCACCGCTTTGATAGTGGTGAGCCCATTGATATTGAAGAGATTCAGAATATTGCTGAACAGGTATTGATCAATAACGATTACATTGATACTGCCCGCGCCTATATCGCTTATCGGGGGCGGCATGCGCAAATGCGCACTGATCGGCAAACACTGGTGGATGTCGGTGCTTCTATTGAAGAGTATTTAGAGCAAGCGGATTGGCGAGTTGCAGCCAATGCGAACCAGGGATATTCCCTAGGGGGGTTGATCCTGAACAGCGCAGGTAAAATGATTGCCAACTATTGGTTAAATCATGTTTATTCCCCTGAGATCGGCGCAGCACATCGGGATGGCGATTTACACATCCACGACCTGGATATGTTGGCTGGATATTGTGCAGGTTGGTCGCTGCGCACCCTATTACATGAAGGGCTGAATGGTATTCCGGGAAAAGTCGAATCGGCACCGCCGGCCCACTTGACCAGCGCGGTCGGACAGATTGTTAACTTTCTTGGAACACTGCAAAACGAATGGGCGGGCGCGCAGGCATTTAGCTCTTTCGATACCTATCTTGCGCCTTTTGTGCGCAAGGACCAGCTGGACTACGCGACCGTACGCCAGTGCATTCAGGAGCTGATCTTTAACCTGAATGTGCCATCCCGCTGGGGTACCCAGACCCCCTTTACTAATCTCACTTTCGACTGGGTTTGCCCCCAGGATTTGCGCGAGCAGGTGCCTGTGATTGCCGGTCAGGAAATGCCCTTCACCTATGGCGACCTGCAAGAGGAAATGGATCTAATCAACCGCGCCTATATCGAAGTCATGAGCGAGGGGGATGCGCGCGGAAGGGTATTCACCTTCCCTATTCCCACATACAACATCAGTGAGGATTTCCCTTGGGAGAGCGAAAATGCTGAGCGGCTGTTTGCCATGACCGCTCGCTACGGTCTGCCCTATTTCCAAAACTTTATAAATTCAGACCTGAGCCCAAACATGGTCCGTTCCATGTGCTGTCGCTTACAGCTTGATCTACGCGAACTGTTAAAGCGCGGCAACGGCCTCTTTGGCTCCGCCGAACAGACAGGTTCACTCGGCGTAGTAACTATCAACTGTGCCCGCCTTGGATATCTCTATAAAGGAAACTGGCAGCTTCTTCTCACCCAGCTGGACAAACTGCTGATACTTGCCCGTGATTCCCTTGAAGTGAAACGGAAAGTCATCCAGCGGCATATGGATGCAGGTTTGTTTCCCTACACTCGCCGCTACCTGGGGACTCTGCGCAACCACTTCTCCACGATCGGGGTGAATGGCATCAATGAGATGCTGAGAAACTTTAGTGGGGATAACGAAAGTGTGGTTACGGAAGATGGGAAAGCACTGGCCGAGCAATTACTCGACCATATCCGTATGCGCATGACTGAATTCCAGGAACAAACCGGGCATCTCTACAATCTGGAGGCAACTCCGGCAGAGGGCACTACTTATCGGTTTGCCCGCGAAGATCGCAAACGTTACCCGGATATTATGCAGGCAGGTAGTAGTGAAGCGCCCTACTATACCAATTCATCCCAGCTACCAGTGGGCTTTACCGATGATCCCTTCGAGGCCCTGGCCCGACAGGAATCCCTCCAATCCCGTTACACCGGTGGCACTGTGCTTCATCTTTATTTGGGCGAACAGTTGCCTGATGCCGATAGTTGCCGCCGCTTATTGCGGCGTGCTCTGGAAAACTACCGCCTGCCCTATATCACCGTGACCCCGAGCTTTTCTATTTGCCCGGTCCATGGATATCTGAGCGGTGAACACGAATTCTGCCCTCGCTGTGATGAAGCTCTCCTGGCCCGAGAGCAATCCTGTTGTAGCGACTAAACCAAACTTTCAAGGAGAAAGACCATGAGCCAACAAGATACTTTATTGAGAGAAGAAGATCGCACCCGCTGCGAGGTATGGAGCCGGGTAATGGGGTACCACCGCCCAGTTTCATTTTGGAATCCGGGAAAACAATCAGAGCACCGGGAGCGCCAGTTCTTTGTGGCGGACAACAGCAGGAATGCACTAAAAACTTATGAGTAATAAGTTACGTGTCGGTGGATTCACGTCGTTTACGGCAATCGACTTCCCCGGCGAGTTGGCAGCGGTGGTTTTTTGCCAGGGATGTCCCTGGCGCTGCCGCTACTGCCATAACGGCGATCTACTGCCTGCGCGAGCACCCAGTGCCTATGACTGGGATCAGATCCTCACATTTTTAGACAGTCGCCGGGGCTTGCTGGATGCCGTTGTGTTTTCCGGCGGAGAGCCCACCGCCCAGAATGCCCTGGAACCTGCGATTGCCCAAGTTAAGGATCTGGGATTCAAGGTCGGGCTTCATACTGCGGGAATCTACCCCCGCAGGCTGGAACGCCTGATCCAAAGTCTTGATTGGGTGGGGTTGGATATCAAAGCAATGCCGGAAAACTACCCTTCCATTACGGGTGTTGATGGCAGTGGTGCGGCTCCTTGGCAATGTGCGGAGCTTCTCGCTCAGTCCAAGATACCTCTGCAAGTGCGCCTTACCAGGCATCCGAGCCTCACAACTGATGCTGAACTGAATCAAATACGGGAGAAACTTTGTGGTATTGGCATTGAAAAGTTGGAGGTCCAGCGCTGCAATAGTGAGCAAGCGATTGATCAGACACTTAAATTTATGTCCCATTAAAACAGTAATCTCGTATTAGTCACTAATAGTTCACTAATATAGCCAGGAGAATCGCCGTAGCTCTAACTTAAAGGCCCTCCCTACGGGGTTTTAAGGGACTCCCTAGATCGTGAATTCCTCTGAAATCCAGACATATCACAGAAATATTCATAGGATTCATATCTGATTTAAATATACTCAATGCACTTGCAAAATTTGAATCTAAAACCCTATCTTCAATCTGACCCCACTGAATATAAGTAAAAATAACTCCCCTTTACTTTGAAATTTATAGCTATCATTCGGGTTGGAAATAAGTACTTATTATCTAAGTTACAAAGAGCGACAATGGACTCTCTCATATAAGTTTACTCCTTAGATAAAGGGTATTATCAGGGATTGACTAACTCACATATAGAAAGAGGCTCAATACTAATGAAAGGGGTATATTCTAGACCTGAATTTAGTAGTCTCGGTGATTCCGGCTCATCTGATCCATTTGTTAAACGCTTTTATGATATTGATAAGGATATACGACATCTGAATTACGAGGACTGGAAAAATTTCATTGAAGATGCTGTTTCTGAAGATGCTTGTGCAAGTGCTGAGTTGATTGAAGCTAATGAAATGCTAGCAGCTTGGGAGACATCTCTAGGCATTGGAAAAGTAGCATCGTTTCCAGTCAGCGTTAGTGCAAATATTACAGATGTATGTAATGCCAGATGCAATTTTTGCGCATACTTACCTGAGCGAGTTTCAAACCAAAAGTTGTCATATGAACAGTTGCAAAGAGCTGACTGGTTGAAGTTTTGTCGCTCTTTTACACCCAATGGTGGCGGTTTGGGTGAGCCTTTTGCTCACCCCAAAATTTTGGAGATTTTAGAACAGTTAAGGTCGACTGCGCCCTATTTGTCCTTGGGCTCAGTTACTAATGGTTCAATCATGCGTCCTGAAGTGACGGATATCGTGGCTCAGTACTTTTCATATCTTTATGTTTCAGTAAATGCAGCTCGTAAGGAAACCTATGAATGGACAATGACTCCATTAAAATGGGAGCGGTTTATAGCTAATATGGATCGACTAAATGATTCAAAGAAGCGTTATGGTAGAGAGCGTCCATGGCTTAGAGCTGGATACGTTGTACACAGTGGAAATCTTGATGAATTACCAGAATTACCCTCATTATTACACCGATTTGGTTTTAGGGACCTAAATGTTAACCCGATGGTGCCACCACCCCAGTATGGTCGTAATCACTTGCTGACAGAAAAAGCTAGTATTTTTAGGACACCTCATAGGGCAAACACTATCTTCCGTCAATTAGAACAAGAATGTGCGCGGAATAATATTTCAATTACAAAACCTCTGCCGAGCCTGGAAAAACTACTGGGTGCACCCGTAGATAAAGGCGTTCCAACTCAAGACGATTCTGTAATCATTGCAAGCGATAAACCCATCTATACTGCCTCAGGCGGTAGCACAGAGCTGGAAAAACCAGTTGCCCCTCGTAAGCTACACAATTCAGATCAAAATCTAAGTGATATAGTTGCAGCTGCTAAAGCGGAATTTGCACGAAAGGAATCGAGGA
The DNA here is from genome assembly GCF_052467825.1 of Microbulbifer maximicatervae (SeqCode). Lineage (NCBI taxonomy): Bacteria > Pseudomonadati > Pseudomonadota > Gammaproteobacteria > Cellvibrionales > Microbulbiferaceae > Microbulbifer > Microbulbifer maximicatervae (SeqCode). Next base: position 3,977,821 of record NZ_CP174327.1, on the reverse strand, counting down.
AAAAATACCCACCGGTCTCTTTACCTCAGGCCACAGGTTTAAATATAGCCAAAATTGCTGCCAGTTACTCTGATATAGAGTCCACGCTTAGCAGCGGAGATGATGTGTCTCTTAGTTACGAATGGTCCATTTTTGATAGGCAAAACCTGGTGCCCGTCTGCTGGGCTCCTTGGAGAGCGCTGAAAATTAATATTTTTTCGCAAACTCAAGTCTGTTGTAACTTCTTTAGGAAACTGCCGAGTTTCAAGTGGACAAATGCCAAGAGTTTCCACAACGAAGAAAACATGTGGAATCACCCTTATATGCAGCATTTAAGGGCAACAATGGGAACTCCCGAAGAGGTCCCCTATTGTACCTTGTGCAAAGCAACGGACAAAAGGCATCTAAAAAACGATGATGAGAAACGTTCCGCGATGCAAACAAGCCAAAAGACCTATTATGAGATTATTTCTGGCTTATCTGGTATCAAGCCCCAAGGAAGGTTCGATGAGATAGAGTCGCCGCTATATAGGTGGGAGATTACCAGCTCACTGCCCGACAAGAGAACTGTCTCACCTTACAGTAAGGAGCTGTCATATTATCGATACGCCATCTTCCAACATGGATTTCATAATGTTGGTCGAGTGCTGATTTTTGCACGTGTTCCAGCAATTTGGGCGCCATTCCTAGCAGAAGTAAACGAATTTGTACATATATTGACACCGCTACATGGGCAATCCCTTATTGTCCAAGATATTTTACAAACTTTGGATTTTGATAACTACAAGTTAACACTTTTTGAACATCAATCGCTGGAGGACAATCCTACTCACCCCGATTTATATGATGCGATCTGGTTGGATGGAATGATTTTTGAAAGCTATAACCGTGATGACATATTATTTGGCTTGCCTAAACAACTAAAAAAGGGTGGAAAACTCAGAGTAATCCAAGCTCCCGGAATTGGTAAGCTCGCAGATATAATCCTCTCTAACGGGAAGGACTCGCAGCAACACCTGGAAACACTTAGGAATGGAGTCCAGTTTTCTGGTAAAGGCAGCTTCTTCACCCAAAGTGGCGTTCTTTCCATGTTAAAAAAGTATGACCTTTCACTGAATAAAATGATGCCTCCATCTGGTAGTCGGATGACAGTATCGGAGAATACTGAAAAAATTAGTGAAGCAGAGTTCATTGAGAAACTTGAACACTTTATCTGTGGAAGTGGAGCTAATCCGGAAAAGTATCTTGCAGGGATGGATCGAACAGTATCTTTTGCAGCACTTGCCGTTTAGTTTCTAGAGTTCTTGTGGCATCGCAATCAGGATAGGTCTCGAGTAATAACCACTTGCATTCTGTTAAAAGTACTTTTCTGGACAGTCACTGGAGCTTGCTGGATGCCGTTGTACTTTCCGGTGTAGAGCCCATCGCCCAGAAGGCTCTGTAACCTGCTATTTCCCTAGTTAGGGAACTGGGGTTTCATATGATGGGAATGTACCCCTCAGGCTGGAATATCTAATTCGAAGTCTTCATCGTGTGGGGTAAGCACCCAAACCTCACGACTGAGACTAAATTGAATCAAATGCAGGAGAAGCTTTATGGTATTGGCATTGAAAAGTTGGAGATCCAGCGCTGCAATAGGGAGCAAGCGATTGATCAGACGTTGAGGTTCTTAACTTGAATGATAAAACCTAGTTTAGCTGTGCTAATGCGTCAGGAATCGGGGTTTCGCCCCCAATGAATTCAAAAACCGCACCGACCGTTTTGGGTTCATCCAGCGCAGTGGTAATTACCTCTGCAACATCGGCTCGGCTGATATCTATGTCTGGCCCAGCAAATAAATCGCTTATGCTGATTAACCCCGTTCCCAAGGTGTCAGTTAGGGCACCAGGTCTCAATATCGTGTAATCGAGGCCGCTTTTTTTTACATATTCATCCGCAATATGTTTGGCTTTTAGATAGGGTTGGAGCTTTTCAGGCCCCTGCTCTGGTCGCCCGGCAAAAATGGAACTCAATAGAATAAAGCGCGATATACCCGCGCTTTTCGTTGCATCACAAAGATGGATAGCACCATCCCGATCCACAGACTCCAATGCTTTACCCTTGGAGCCCGCAACAAAAATGACTGCATCTTGCCCCTTTACCACATTGTTTAGGGACTCCTTCTTTGTCAGATCTCCAAGAATGGGGCGCGCACCTGTACTAAGTAAATTATCTTGTTGTGATTCCTTGCGGACCATAGCGGTTACCTCGTGCCCCTTGCCGACAAGTTTACCCACAAGGATTTGACCGATTGCACCGTTAGCGCCCGCCACAAGTACTTTCATTGCTCTGCCCACGTCTATATTGAGCTACTTAGAAGTACCGTATCAGCTTTTGATTGACAAACTCTTTAATACCTAGTTCTCCCAGCTCCCGGCCATAGCCGGATTTCTTCACTCCTCCCATAGGCATACTGGCGTAGCTTGAAGCGGCATGGTTCACGAAGGCAGTACCACATTCCAACTGTTCCGCGACACGGCGGCCTCTTTCATGGTCCTGGGTATAGACAGAACCGCCCAGGCCAAAGGGACTATCATTGGCCAGCTTAACCGCTGCCTCCTCATCGGGAACCACCCAAACACAAGCGATGGGGCCGAACAACTCCTCTACTGCTGCCGGGGAACCAGCGGGTATTTCAGTTAATATACCTGGCTCGATAAATGCGCCATTGCGCTTACCCCCCACTAGCAGTTGGGCGCCAGCCTTAACGGACTTGCTGACTTGATCCTCCAGTTGCTCAGCGGCCTTTTCAGTACATAGCGGACCGTAATCTGTGCTTTCTACAAGAGGGTCACCGGGTTTCAGCGCTTGGAACAACTTGGTAGCTCGGTCTAGGAATTCTTCAGCAATGGGCTCAGTTAGAATAATTCTCTTCGCAGCCAAACATATCTGCCCGCAATTGCCCAGCTTTCCCTCTGCAAATCGCTGTATCGTTAAATCCATATCCGCATCTTCGAGCACGATAAATGGATCAACACCACCCAGCTCCATAACAGTTTTCTTTACATTGCGGCCAGCTTGCTCTGCGACCATTGCCCCGGCGGCATTGCTGCCAGTAAAGGAGATTCCTTTGACCCTATCGTCATCAATAATGGAGGCTGCTCCACCGGATGTAATCGGTAGATTGGTATAGACCCCTTCCGGTACCCCTGCGTCAAACAACAGCTGTGCGAAAGCTTCGGCACACTGGGGAACATTAGATGCATGTTTAGTAAGTACAACATTGCCGGCGATCAAGTTGGCGGCGGTAAAGCGAGCCGGTTGGTAGAAGGGAAAGTTCCATGGTTGGATGCCGTAGACCACTCCTAAGGGCTGGAAGACTAAAGTACCCTCCCCTTCGCGGGTGGAAAGCTGCTGTGGAGCTAAGATTTTTTCGCCCTCTTCGGCGTAGTAGTCAAAAATTTCAGCACAAAGTGCCAATTCACCTTGACCATCACTGAGCTTCTTACCCATTTCTAACGCCATCAGGCGGGCAAGTTCTTCGGATCGCTCCTCAAATAGGTTGCTTGCACGCTTTAGTATCACTGCTCGATCACTAAAACTTCGGTTTCTCCAGCTTACAAAGGCTTTGTCTGCGCGACCGATCGCCTTGTCGAGATCCTCTTGCGACATTTCGTGATAAGTCTTCAGAGTTTTACCGTTCAAGGGGTTGACGGAAATCAGTGGACGTTTTGACTTTGTCATGAATAGACTTCCAACGGTTGCTTTAGGAACCGCTAAAGAACTATTTGGAATAGTACCAGTGCGGCATCTACGAGTGTTTGCAAAAGTGTAGTTGCTGAGGTTTGGCATACCACTGCTTGATGGATCAGCTAAAGTCACATCATTCTTTCTTATAGACAGCTGATAGGCAGTAATCTTTGGTGAATAGCACTTAAAGCTAATGGAACACCATTAAGAGATTTAGGTACTTTATGAGTACCACCGTGGCATAAAGATCAACTGCAGAGCTTTTAGAACATACCGACTACATAGAATCGAACCTGCTCAAACAAGCTGCATGATGTTCATCGTTAAGCCACTAGCCCTTTTGAAACAAGTTTTAATTCACAAACTATAATCGCAGGGCTTAGTAGCTCTTACTTCCTTATCAGCGCTTGATTGCAGGTCTATGAACGTTTTCTGCTTATTAGCGCCTCTGTAACAGGACCGTAAGAGCGACAGCAGCCGCTTCAAGGATCACAGTGTGGCCAAATAATCGGTTAATCTGCTATGGATAACAACGCCCTGTATAAAAAGAAACAGCTAACACCTGAAGAAGCAGTTAATTTAATCCCAGACGATAGCGTTATTTCTATCGGCATGCGCACCGCTAGCCCACCAGCCCTACTTTCAGCACTAGAGAAGCATATTCGAAATGGATTTATTACACATTTAAAAGTCTATTATATGCGTTGTGGGAAGGTCGCGACGGAAACTATTTTTCAAGAAGATCTAATGGACCGGGTAAGGCCTTACTCTTCAATGCTAACTAAAGACGAAGTTAAATTAGCAAATGCTGGTTTTTCAAAAGGGGAAAAATATATTAACTATGTCCCTATATCTTTTAGTCGATACCCTCAAATAATCAGAGAGCAAGTTAAAATAGATGCTTTCCTGGTAACTGTGGCGCCGATGGATAAGCATGGTTATTTCAATTTTGGTACTAATGGTGATTATGCTATTGAGTTGTCGCGCCACGCAAATCGATTAATTGTGGAAGTGAATGAAAATATGCCACGTACAGCGGGGGCCACCTTGTTGCACATTAGTGAAGTGGATGCCATTGTTGAAAACACTATGGAATTAGCGGAGGAATCTCCAAAAGAGATTACCGATTTAGATAGAAAAATTGGTGACTACATTGTTCCGTTAATACCTGATGGCGCAACTATCCAAATGGGTATTGGTGCTATTCCGAATGCAGCTTGTGAACAACTAACTAAAAAGAAAGATCTGGGCATTCATACCGAGGTGATAACACCAGGTATGATTAAGCTTATTAAGTCTGGAGCAGTAACTAATGCCCGAAAAACAATTAACCCTCATGTGAGCGTATTCACTTTTGCAGCTGGGAACAAAGAACTATTTGACTTTATAGATGGCAATCCATCTATGTTCTGCCTGCCAGTGTCATATGTGAATGAACCCCAAATAATAGCCCAGATCGATAATATGATTTCAGTTAACTCATTTATTGAGATTGATTTCAGTGGACAGGTCAATGCGGAATTCATTGGACATCAATTCTCGGGTGTTGGCGGGCAACTGGATTTCGTGAGGGGAGTTTACTACTCAAAAAATGGGAAGACTATTCTGGCCAGTAGCTCAACGGCACAGCGTGGTAAAACCTCCAGGATAGTTCCACGTTTGAAATCTATAACCACAGACTCTCGGTTAGACATCGATTACGTGGTAACCGAGTACGGATCTTGCAGACTGATGGGGAAATCAACTACAGAGCGGACCCTTGCCTTGATTGAAATCGCACACCCTAAATTCCGTAAGAGCTTATTGGAGCAGGCCAAAGAGCAGAACTTTATTTGAGCGATAAAATGATCAATTTAAAGCTTTTCCCCGCATTGTTATTCACCCCAGGAAGCCAACCGGAACGCTTTGCTAAGGCGTCTGAAGTTGGGGCAAATGGAATAATTGTTGATCTTGAAGATAGCGTACCAGTGGAGGACAAAGATAGAGCCAGGGATATCGCGATCGATTTTTATTCAAGACCAAGGTCGAATGGTGTTATAAGTGCAATTCGGATAAATAGTTTGTCAACGATCAATGGAATAAAAGATTTGGCCGAAATTATTGATAAAAAGCCATTTATAGATGTGGTGCTTTATCCGAAAACAGAATCTCAACATGATATCAACCTTCTCAGTGAACTCTTGAGCGAAGCCTATAAGGATATTTCGATTATAGCTTTAATTGAAACCGCTCAAGGAACATCCAATTTATATGATATCGTTAACTGCAGTTCTGAAAAGTTGCAAGGTTTGATGTTTGGGGCCGCTGATTATGCAGCCGATCTGAATTGTGAATGCACCCCACAAGCACTCATATGGGCGCGTATGAAAATGGTCGAAGCTGCCGCGCTCAAACAGATAGCTTGCTATGACTCCCCCTGTTTTAACTTTAAGGATGAAGGTGGACTAGTTAATGAACTCAATGAGGCTCAATCGCTTGGCTTTAGTGGCAAGGCAGCTATTCACCCTAAACAGGTAAAAACTATCAAGTTATCTTTTAGGCCCACACTAGACCAGTATAAAGAAGCAAAGGAAATCGTTCGTATCTACAATGAATCCTCAGGTAAAGCCTGCCAATATGAAGGCCGAATGATAGATATCCCGATCTACTCTAAGGCTCAGCAAGTAATCTCAAAATTTAATAATCTTAGCTAAAGGCTACTCCAGCGCAAATTTGCCAGTGCTCCGGGTATATCCAAGCGAACTTACAATCACTCAATCAAGGAGGCAATCTTAAATGGAATTTAACCCCTATAAACAGATTGACAACAATCGATATCGCGAAGATTTTGGCTTCTACTTCGAGGACTTTGTAGAAGGTATCATTATCGAGCACCGCCCAGGTAGGACATTGACGCGAACAGACAATACCTGGATGACCCTGTTAACTATGAATACGGCGCAACTCCATTTTGATGCCCATTACGCAGAGAGCACTGAATGGAACCTTCCATTAGTAGATAGTACTCTGACATTGGCTATTGTCACGGGTATGACTGTAAATACTATTAGCAAGAAAGTTGTTGCCAATCTTGAGTGGGACAAAGTTAAACTGCTCAAACCTGTTTTTGAAGGTGACACGGTTTATGCAGAAAGTGAGGTCATTTCTAAGCGTGAGTCCAAGTCTAGACCAACACAGGGTATTGTTAGCGTAGAAACCCGTGGTATTAATCAGCGAGGAGATACTTTTATGAGCTTTCAGCGAACAGTACTGGTTTATAAGAAAGGCCACGCTCCTAATTATGAAATCAAAAAATAACCTAACAAAAAGGCTATCTCATTGGTATATATGCACTTCTTTAAGCCGATGTCCGATTAGACTCACTTCAATGAAAATGAAGGTATTGATGTTATAAAAGTAAGATTACAAAAAGTTGCAATATAAAATAACGGTTGTGCTAGATAGTTTTTACCTCCGTATATTTTTCGATTCTTGCCTCCGCAGCAAGAAGTGGATTCAATTTTGCAATGATGGTTTTTAAGTGATCTGTATTCCAATGCTTCATTTCAGCTTCAGAAGACTCCCAAACTTCTAGTGTAGTGAAAACATTGCCTTCATCCAGTGAGGGTAAAATTTTATAGGATAAACAGCCAGACTCTTGTTCTGACTTACACGCCAGTTCGATTAAAAGTGCTGATGCCTGAGAAGTATATTGTGGGTGGACTGTGACTTTTGCCATAACGATTAAATTAGTCATATGATCTCAGTACATAACCATTTTTTCTGAAATTAAGAAGTGCGTTTCACTACCAACAGTACGCCAACAACCATCATGGCAAGACCGATAAGGCGCTTGGTATCCAAGCTGGTTTGCTGCGCACCCAGTAACCCAAAATGGTCGATAACGCTGATGGCGAGCAGTTGCCCCAGAAGAACGAAAGATACTGCATTACCCACACCATACCTTGGCGACACCCAAGTCACACTCAATATATAGAAAGCCACCAGAATCCCACCCAAGTAAAAGTACCAGGCAATATCTTTGCTAAAAACAGCACTGGGTAACCCCTCCGTTTTCAAGAGATAGGCTGCGGAGATTACAAGTCCAACGAGAAATAGCAGTGTAGTTGCCAGGGCTGAACTACCAAGCTTGATACCCAGTCCGCTATTTAGTGTTGCCATTACCGGTATGCCGATGCCTGCAATAAGCATTAGAGATGGGTAGATAATCGCATTTTGCACTTGGGATACCTCTACTCAGAATCGCAGCCGACCCAGGAGGGTCGGCTGCGAAGGTCACTTAGTTAGCCAGTTGCTTGACAATGGCAACGCCAACACCGTGGGCACTCGCTGGGTTCTGGCCACTAATCACCCGCCCATCTTCAATAACAAATTCCTGCCATGGCTGTACTTTGCTATAACGTGCAGCTCCCCTTGCCAGAGATTCTTCCAGCAAAAACGGAATATCATTAATAGTGCCGAAGTCGATCTCCTCCTCACGGGTGAAACCAGTTACGGATTTGCTGGCCAGAAGCTTCTCACCATTACTGAGAGTGATAGGCAGGAAACCGGCAGGGCCATGGCATACTGCTGCTAAGATACCGCCCTCTTCGTAGTGCTTGGCACTCAACTTTGCGAAATCTTCATTAGTTACCAAGTCAGAAAGCAGACCAAATCCGCCCGGATAAAAGACCGCATCATAGTCAGAAATATTCAATTGACTCACAGGAATGGTGTTATTGATACGATTTTGGAATTCAGAATCATTTAGTACTTTTTGATTGACATCGTCACCCTCGATATCGGTGCCATAGATTGGTGCTTTACCCCCTTCAATGGAGGCGATGTCATAGTCGACTCCACTCTCCATAAATACGTGAATCGCGTGAGTCAACTCAGGTGAGTAGGTGCCATTTGCCTGGTCAGTTTCACCAAGGGTGGCGTGGTTGGTCACTGGAATTAGTATTTTCTTCATGTTTCTTTCCTCTGTTGGTCAGTATTCAGTGGGGATGGATTGTAGATTGTCCCTCTCGTGCTGATAATGCGTAAAACCTGTTAAATACCTTTGCAGAATGGCAACAATCGAGATTGAGAAACATGGAAAATTTTGACGGTATAGTCGAGTTTGTAGCGGTGGCAGAGAGCCAAGGTTTCTCAGCGGCTGCCAAGCAACTTGGCTGCAGTACTAGCCATGTGAGTAGGCAGGTCTCCCGTCTGGAGGAGCGCTTGGGCTCATCCCTTTTGGCCCGCTCAACACGTCAGGTAAGTCTGACCCAGGCCGGGACTGCCTATTACCAGCGGTGTAAAGAGTTAGTGATTGGCCTGCAACAGGCGAATGAGCAGGTTAGCCAGCAACAGTTTCAGCTCAATGGAACACTAAGAGTTAGCGGTGCTGGTATCTTTGCTGAGCAATATGTTGCCCCTGCCCTGATGGAGTTTGGCTTGAAACACCCGGGGTTGAAAATCGACATGGACTTCAATAGCAGGATGGTCAATTTCGTGGAGGATGGGATTGATTTTGCCATACGCTATGGTCGCCTTGAGGATTCCGGCTTAGTTGCTCGTAAATTGGCCGACCGCCAAATGATGGCTGTCGCAAGCCCGAGTTACTTGAAAGAAAATGGTATACCCAATCACCCCGATCAACTAAAAACGCAGAGTTGCTTGGTGGCTAACAATGATGAATGGGTTTTTGACCTGAATGGAGAGCCTGTAAGCGTAAAGGTTAGTGGGCGCTGGAGAACAAATAATGCCCACGCGATCGTGAAAGCTTGTGAGCAAGGCCTGGGTATAGCTTATATGCCCAAAAGCAGTTTCAGTGGTTCAATTCAGCAGGGCTTACTGGAGCCTATCTTGGAATCTTTTTGTGGGCGCGGAGCCAGTAGCTGGATCGTGTATCAGAATCGTCGCTTTTTACCCATGCGAGCGCGAATGGCGATTGACTATTTGGTTGATTACTTTTCTGACTGGGTGGAATAGAAAGCGATTGGATTCGTTGAAAGGAATAGAAGCATTTCCCACTTCTTGCAAGCCTTCAATCCGGAGGATTAATATCTACCCTCCTCCAATCGACTGGCATTGATTATGGTCCTGACCAGGGCATTTTATCGCAGTGGTCACACTGCAACCCAGCAACGACAACCCGTTTCGTTTGTGGATGTCAGGAAGCGATTCGGCTTTCGCTCGATTGCTGTTGGCCGATGGGTCACTCGCGAGGAGCGCGATCGGGCCGCTGGGCTTTTTTATGATGCACTTGTTGATCTAATGGCCATTCTTCAAGGACCGGAAGCGTTGGTATCCCTCCGAGGTACATTGTCTTTTCAATATGGAATCGGCGGGCGCCCGGGGATGGCTGCCTTTTATGACCCTACTGCCCGGAGCTTTTCTCTCGCCAAGAACGCAGGGCCTGGCTCTATTGCCCATGAATGGTTTCATGCATTTGATCATTACTTGGCCCAAAAAGCGTTCAGTGATGCGTCCAGTACCATGTATGCTTCAGAGGCCTGGTTGCGGAATGCAACTCCAGTACCCCACCCGCTCAATGACTTACTTTTTGCGTGCTTTAAAACTGTGATGCTGGATGAGAGTGGTAATAACCCCAGTGACTTGGTGACTGCTTCCATCAGTGCCGATAAAGTAAATGGTTCTGTCTACTACAGTGAGCCTGTAGAGTTGAGTGCTCGGGCTTTCGAAGCATTTATTCAGGATGCCAGCATCAACAATAATTTTTTGGTTGCTGGCTCAAAGGCTAGTCAAGAGGCAAAGTTGGGACTGTATCCACAGGGGCAGCAACGACAGAGAATTAATCAAGCCTTTAATAAGTATTTTACTTTCTTAGGGAGAGCTCTATTGGCTGAATAGAGTACTAAATGATCGATGCGAATTCAGTTTCATGTACGAAATCCGAAAATTACTAAAACATGAAATATGCTTAAGTAGGAAATAAATACGTTCTGCTTTTATTATTTTTCAACGACTTTTCTTCCTCCCTGGCTATATTTATGTTCTCACAAGGAAGGCAGCAATATTCTATTTGGCTTATATTATTTAAAACATAATCCCGTTTCTCTAAATTATTTCTAGTTCCTGACCCAAGCTCTTTTGGTAATAAGCTAGACATTCTAAAAGCACAATTCTTTCCGCTGCCAAATAGAACAAGCTCTTTAGTCTTCCTATTCCTTAAAACATAGACTCCTGGGCCAAAAGGGGCGGTTATCAGCTCATTTTTCCTCGGGTCAGGAAATGATTTCCATTTTGTCCATTTGCTCATAAAACCTCTTCCTTTGTGTAATTTACTTACATCCGGCTTATTATCCTTACTTGTTATCGAAGGTATAAAAGTGGCTCTAGATATTTGTCAAGTTGGGGCAGCATGTCAACGTCTAACCTCCGATCTTTGTTATTATTAAACAATCTCATGCCAATAATTTATAATTCCTGTGGTATCTTCCACCAATTTACATTTCTTTTGTGCTTAATAAATAGTCAGTTAGGTCTTCATGAGCCAAAAATCGCCCTCACAATTCAACATCCTGATCGTTGAAGATGATCGCGGTCTCAACGACCAGCTCTGCGAAATGATCCAAAGCGCAGGATACCAAGTCAACGCCTGCTTTGATGGCAATACCGCATTGCTGGAGGCTGCCAAGCAACAACCTCAATTAATCTTGCTCGATTTGATGCTGCCGGAAATGGACGGTATTTCTCTACTCAAAATTTTACGCAAAACCAGTCAGGTTCCAGTCATCATCCTAACTGCCAAAGGCGCTGAAGAGGAGAGGATCGCAGGCTTTCGCCATGGAGCAGATGATTATGTGGCGAAGCCATTTAACAAGACCGAACTGTTACTGAGAGTTGAGGCGCTATTGCGCCGTAGTCAACCAGTGATGATGGAAGCCGTCCACCATACAGAAATCGACAACCTGCAACTCGATTTGAATGCTCAGCAAGCATTCACCGGCGGTCTGGCAATTGATTTTACCGCGACCCAGTTTAAATTGTTGTGGGAGTTAGCAGTTCACCGGGGAGAGGTATTGAGCAAAGCCTATCTCTCACAGCAGGTTCTCAACCGTACTTTGGGTGCCTATGACCGCAGTTTGGACATGCACTTGAGTCGAATCAGGCGCAAGCTGACTGGAGCAGGATGGCGTGGAGACCGGCTACAAACAGTACATGGCAGAGGGTACTGTTTGAAATGAACCGCAAACTTTTTTGGAAACTATGCCTTCTGATTACTGCGGGCATTGTCTCTCTCTTTTACCTGATCAATTCCCTGACTATTCGCACCGAGGAGCAGATGAGTATGCTGGAGGCATCTCATCGAGAGGAATTGAAACAGTGGGGAAAGGAGGCGGAAGCGCGGTTTCTCTCCGGCAACGAGGGGGAATTGGAACAGTGGTTAAAAGAATTACAGGAGAAGGAAAACACCTGGGCCACAGTTACCCAATATGAGCTAACCCATGTAGCTGGTGAGACGGGTAATGAACATCGTTACATCGGCTACAACCTCGGCCGGGATGTGGATTGGAAAGTCCACCTGTATTTTGAAGAAAACCCGGTGATGGAAATTCCTTTTGCAACCGAGCAAACCAGTCTTTTAGTACTTCTTCCAGATAGGATGCGCCCCGGCAGCTACTGGAAAACAACGCGACTCTTGCTGCAAATACTCCTACCAATGGGAATCCTAGCTTTAGTTTCTGTGATGCTCTATCGCCATATTATGCACCCGCTGCGTAAACTTGAGCAGGCAACACGGGAGTTTAGTCGGGGTAATTTTAACGTACGAGTGCATCGTCAATTGGGCAACCGCGACGATGAAATTTCTGAGTTAGCCAAAACTTTTGATCAAATGGCGACTCGTATAGGAGAGCAGATCGTCAACCAGCGCCAGCTAATCGCTGACCTATCTCATGAACTCAGAACCCCCCTCACCCGACTGGATATTGCCATAGAGGGAGCTGGCGCCACTCACGCTGAAGATAAAAATATCCAGAGAATTCAGCGGGAGTCTGCTCATATCAGGCGCCTGGTAGATGATACCCTCACCCTTGCCTGGCTGGATAACGAACAGCCTTCAATAGGTATCGAGGACTTGGATCTGGTTGATCTTATTGATGTGATTGTCGAGGATGCCCGTTTCGAATTTCCCGATCGTACTATCTGCACTCATTTACCAGACTCGGCTGAAATAAGACAATCTAATCACAAGGCAGTAGGACAAGCCTTGGAAAATATCTTGCGCAACGCCATGCGCTATACCCCGAAGGGACAAGCCGTTCATGTCCTTCTGGAGGGAAATACGAAAAATAGATTTGTTATTGATATTGAAGACTCTGGCCCCGGAGTTCCCGAAGCACTACTGGACAGTATCTTTAAGCCTTTCTTCCGAGCAGATCAGTCTCGCACATCAAAATCGAAAAATTTTGGGCTGGGCCTGGCGTTGGCGCGACGCCAGCTACATAGCGTGGGCGGAACCGTAGAAGCCTCCAACCGCTCTGTAGGAGGGTTGTGTATGAGAGTAACCCTCCCCACTCAATCTTTAGAGCCTGCATAAGGTAACTCTCCAAAACACTGATGCAACTAAATGTAACAAATGCAACACTGCTGTACTTCACAGTCGCCAATAGGAATAATTCGCATTTGCAAATAAGTAACTCTGTGAAGGACAGCCAATGGCCCGCAACATTTCCCGCAATAAGTACGCGTTACTCCCCTTGATGGTATCCAGCGCCCTGGCCTCTGGCATCAGCCAGGCACAGGAAGTGCAGAAACAAGAGGATGCTGCTGAAAACCCAATGGAAACCGTAGTTGTTGTCGGTGTGGCAACTGATACCGAGGTTACGCCTGAAGAGCTTGATATGCAGCAGGCAAATGATCTCAGCGATATATTCCGCCAGATACCCTCCGTATCTGTTGGTGGGTCACTGGGTATTGCGCAAAAAGTCTATGTCCGCGGTATGGAAGACACACTTCTTAATGTGACTGTTGATGGTGCTCCACAAACAAGCACCCTCTTCCACCATATTGGTCGTGTATCTATAGAACCGGAGCTGTTGCAGAAAGTTGAGGTGCAAGCTGGAGCCGGTGAAGCTACCAGTGGGGCTGGCGCTATTGGCGGTGCTATCCGCTTTGAGACCAAAGATGCAGATGACTTACTTGATGACGGTGAGCAGTTTGGCGCAATAGTGAAAGGCGCTTACTTTAGTAACGATGGTGACAAAGCCAGTGCTTCAGTTTATGGAAAGATCACTGACAACTGGGGGCTGCTTGGGTCATTTGTGACCGTTGACCGCGATAATATGGAAGATGGCGATGGCGATACTATCCTTGGCACAGCTTCCGAACAGGATCTAGCATTTATAAAATTGAGTGGCGATCTATCTGAAAATCAAAAGCTAAGTGTCAGCTTTGAACAGCGAGAAGAATCCGGAGAATTCGGAAAGCATCCCAATTGGCCCACCCTTCAGGGCGATCCACTCTACCCGATGGAAACTGAGCGCCAGACCTTTGTTGTCAACCATCAGTTTTCTCCCAGCGATCTGATCAATCTGGAAACAACGGTTTATCATACAAAATCAGAAGCATGGCGGGAGCTATACGACTACGTTGCTTCCGTGGAATCCATTGGCTTTGATTTACGTAATACCAGCAGTATTGGCCAACATACCTTCACTTACGGTATCGAAGCCCGTGAGGATGAAGTGGAAGGGGTGGAGGGCGGCCTCAGCTCCTGGCTTGAAGAAGGACATGTTCGCGGAGCCTATATCCAGGATCATTGGCAGGCTACGGACGCACTATTGCTAAGTTTTGGATTGCGCTACGACGAGTATGAGTTGGAGCAGGTAACTCATGATGACGAGACTGATAGCCAAGGTTTCAGCCCCAATATTGGTATGAGCTATTCGCTTACTGATGCGCTCACCTTTACCGCAGGCCACGCAACAGCGATGCGTGGAAAGGAAGTGGGAGATGGATTTACGCTATGGGAGGCAACGCTTGCCCCTGACCTAGATGCCGAGACCGTTGATAATACCGAGCTAGGTTTAGAATACAGCCTGGATGATCTCAATCTGAAAGCTGCAATCTATCGCAGCACTATCGATGACGTTATTTTTGATCAGGTCGGAACTGGCATCTACTACGAAAATGTCGGTGAACTGGAAACTGAAGGATTTGAACTCAGCGCCTCTTATGTGTGGGATCAATTAACCATCAGCGCTGCTTTCAGTCACAATGATTCTGAGCTGGATGGAGAGACTGTAGAGGGATACGAACACAACGGTCTGGCAAATGCCCGCGGCAATACCTGGAACCTGACTGCCAATTACGCTATTTCGTCTCAGTTAGAATTCGGCTGGAATTATACTCTAGTACAGGACCTGAACAATATTGAGGTTTTACGTCGCTCGACTGAGATTGGCTGGGCCGATGGTGTTGCAGAGGTCGATAAGCCCGGTTACCAGGTACACGATCTTTACTTGCACTGGGAGCCTCTGGCAGATGACAGTCTGAATGTGAATTTAGCAGTTCAAAACCTGTTTAATGAGCATTATCGGGATCACTCCAGTGTCGCGGATTATGACCATATCTATGAAGATTTAGCTGGACTTTATGAAGCAGGCCGCGATATCAGGTTATCAGTAGACTACCGCTTCTAATTTCCTTTATTTGTTTTATTTACTATCAGGGCGCAATGCACTTGCATTGCGCCCTTTGTTGCCTATGAAATCCAGATACCGTTTACTGTGGATCAAGCTCCACACCTACTTTTCCTGCTTTTTTCTACCCATTGCCATTTTGTATATCGCCACGGGTGTGCTCTATCTATTTGATATAGAGGGGGGCGTCGATGAACAATTTGAGTACACAGTCTCTCTACCCAAGGGCCTACCAAACAATGAGCAGGAGACTTTGGATACCATATCTCCGTTTGTTCAGCCCACTGAAGTATCATTGCCGGCAGATTTCTATTTGGAAGATGAGTGGATCGGTTGGTATGGCTACAAACGCCAAGTCTATTTGGAGCCAAGCCAGGATAAGAAGTCAGCGATACTTCATGTAAAAGAACACGATCTATGGCATCAATTCCTGCTGATTCATAAAGGTCATGCCGGCCCCCTCTTCTGGTTCTCAGCCATTATGCTTGGTGCAAGTCTGTTATTTAGCCTGATTAGTGGATTAGTGGTCGCCTTTGCGGTACCAAAATTCAGGAAGACCGCTATACAATTTACTTCTCTCGGTTTTGTTGCGCTGGTAGCTGCCTTTTTTATAGGGGGCTGAAACCCGTCACTTAAGGGAGTTTTAGTTAGGGAGCCTCTGAGTAACAATCTAGTACCTCTATAGCTCTTAAAGGTCTGCGATAAGCAACTTTAAGAGCGGGTTCATGGAATTACTCAGAGTCTCCTAGATCAAGCTTAAAAATTTTAAGCAAGTTGACAAATCTTATCCTCCAACTGCTGTTTAAATTGATAAAGATGGATGCCATCCAGAAAGCAGTGATTAACTTCAACATACATCGAGGTGACAAGGCGCCCCTCTTGGCGATGGTATTTACCCCAGAAAATAAAAGGTATTCCTGGATCACAACCTTCTTTCTGTACAGGCTTTACCTGTAGACCAGAGAAGTCACCCCAGGGGTAGCAGCTGATATTCAAGATATCATGGCGACTGATGAACTTTTCTACAGGGAGGTACTCAGATTGCGCCCGTGAAAGTTCCCTTGCCTTGTGGACGAACTCTGTCAGATTCGTCTCCATTCTGGCCATAACGAGTTTGAATAACTCATTATCCCCTAAATCAGAAAATAAAGGATGCAGCATATCGTGCTCGATGGGCTGGCCATTGACGATACGATGCCTGAAACCCGCTATTTCATTTCCCACCTGCGTGACCAGAAAAATAAGGCTGTAATAAAAAGGGAGTGTATTTTTTTTACAGAAAGATACCAGATTTGTCACATCGACCGGCTGGGTTAAGCCTATCCGAGTTGACCCTGCACTGCTCATAAAAAATTCAAAGTGGGCCTTTCTATTCCAGCGTTCGATATCTATAGGAGTCATGGACATATGAATATCGAGTCTTCAATGGATATTCATAGTTTAGGGTAGATTATAAGCAGCACCGGTGTTGCTAGTAGCTTTTATCTAGTTGGGACACCTGGAATATTTTTAGAGGCTTTAGCTAACATGCTGTAATCGCCATTTCAAAACGCTCTTCCCTTCCGGCTAATACCATTTTAGTAACGCTACTATTTCTCTCTTTCGCTCCTGTTTGAGGCACTAAAATAAGTCCCAACAACAGACTGTGCCACCTCATAAAAAGCGTTCATCTGTGCATAATTTGCAAAAGTGATGTTCCTGCTTATAAGTTTTAAGAAGGGTACAGCTCCCTATAATAACTTCCAGCTGTTAAAGCGAAATATCATCTAGATAACCAGGACTATTAACTATGACTACCAAGTACGAAAATGCCGTTTTGGATGATCAAGCATTGATCGAGGGACTTAAGTCTATTAACCCGGTATGGGGAGATCTAGCTGTACGAGTCGCAGGCGAGGTATGGGGAAAGCCGCTTCTGGATCAAAAAACCAAAGCACTAATCACTATCGCTATTGACCAAATGGCGCTCAATGTAAATGGTGAAGGTAACCCGTTTGGAGCCCATGTTGATATGGCACTCAAACAAGGGGCAACGTATGAAGAGATTGAGGAATTGATTGTTTTTGCCTCAATGTATACGGGCTTCAATAAAGGGGCTACCACCATGGGCGCACTGAATAAGCTTCGCCATGATCGGGGAGATATCTAATGGCTATCCCCGGACTTAAAAAAGCAGATCATATAGGATTCACCGTCCCCGATGTTGATTTGGCCGTTGAGTTCTTTAGTACACACTTTGGCTTTGAGTTGGCTTATACGTTTGGGCCATTTGCCTCAGACGATACCTGGATGGCGGATCACCTTAATGTAAATCCTCGTGCAGAGATCAAGAAAATTGCTGTTATGAATGCTAACAGCATCAATCTGGAAATATTCGAGTATGCCGACAACATAGATCGAAATAAGGTGGCACCAAACAATGCTGATGTTGGGGGGCATCATTTAGCATTCTATGTTGAAGATATTGATGCTGCGGTTGAATACCTCAAGAAACAGAATATAGAGGTGCTCGGCGCCCCTACGGTAATGACTGAAGGGCCAACTGAAGGAGAGACCTGGGTATATTTCATGGCTCCATGGGGCATGCAACTTGAACTCGTTTCATACCCTAATGGAAAGGCCTATGAGCATTTGACTAACGTACGCTTATTTGACCCTCGATGAATATTCTCGCCACTATTTTGGTTGTTATTGCAGGTATGGGGCTCTCCGTCGAGGCGGGACTGTTAGGGCCCCTAGGTATGCAGGTTGGTCACTTGCGGGCCACCCTAAGCATATTTGGTGTTGGGACAGCCCTACTTTGGCTCATCAGTCTATTTGTCCCCAGTGCAAAATATATAAGCTGGCGAGAGGTTCCAAAGTGGCAGCTTTCAGGTGGCTTGTTAGGGCCTGTTTACGTTGTTGTTCTAACTTTAGCCACTCCTATACTTGGAGTAGCTATGACGATGATCGGGATTCTTGTGGGGCAAACAGCCAAAAGCTTCCTAATTGACTCCCTGGGCTGGTTTGGGGTGCGTAAACAGCCCATTAATCTCCTAAGAATATGTGGGGCAACATTTTTATGCCTTGCATTATATTTAACCTACTTGGGAGCCAAATGATGATTGGGTTGATGTTACTCGCAGTACTATCCGGCGTAGCGTTGAGCACCCAGGCGGCAATTAATGGAAAATTTGGAGAAAGTGTAGGAGTTGTCCAAAGCGCCCTTTTTACCTTTGGTATCGGAGCTGTAGTGATGGGCTTACTCGCGTTTTTCTTTGGAAAACACAGCGGCCCATCAATTCTTTCCGTACCTAAGTGGCAACTAACCGGTGCACTTTTTGGTATCTTCTACATGATAGTCGTAGTTGCTGTTGTTCCCAGAATTGGTGTGGCATCAACAACAATTGCAACGATTTTTGGGCAGATGAGCATGAGTTTGATTATTGATACCCAGGGATGGTTTACGAATCCGTCTATCCCGTTAAGTTCCTGGCGAATTGCCGCAATGGTTTGCGTAGTTCTAGCGTTGATCTGTAATTACCTTGCTAATCGGAGAGCGCCAGTTCGAAGTAATGAGACGCTACAGCCCGCTATCCAAAGTTAGCTGAATATACAGGAGTAAAGCATTACTCGGAGGGTCCATAACATCACTCAACAGTTACCCACTATCGACCGCTAGCTAATGAATTACGATATATCAATATTAGAGTTAAAACTGTTCTTAATGACGGCCCAACTGGGTAACTACTCTGAGGTTTCCAGGCAGCAGGGAATGACACCGTCCTCTGTATCGCGAAAAATGGCCCAGCTAGAGGGGAAAGTGGGAACCAAACTACTACACCGTCATACCAGGGCAATATCACTGACGGATGAAGGTACGGCCTTTGCAAAGTATTGTAGCGATATTGTTCGTCAGTATGAGTTAGTTTGCGGGCAAATTGAGCAAAGGGCCAACACACCACGGGGAGTTGTTAAAATCAGCGCCCCCGTTGCTTTTGGGCGGCTTCATATTGCTCCTTATATTCCAGATTTGTTAGAGCTTTATCCGCTGCTTAGAATCGAAATGCAGCAGACAGATAGCTTTATTGACCCTGCTAAGGAGGGTATTGACTTACTTATCAGAATTGGAGCGCTCCAAGATTCAGGCTTGAAAATGAATCGCTTTGGCAATCATAACTTTGTATTGGCAGCCAGCCCGGAATATCTGAGGGTAAATGGGGTTCCGGAAACCCCAGAGCAGTTAATTGCTCACAACTGTTTGGTATTTAAGGGAACCAATGGGCTACAGCGCTGGTTTATCGGTAAAGATGGTTTGACACCCTATGAAGTTAAGGGATCACTTTACAGCAATAATGCAGAAACACTGGTTTCCAGTGCTATAGGGGGAGCTGGGGTTGTTATGTTCCCAACTTGGTTAATCAATGAAGAGATTCGGTTGGGCAAGCTGGTTCCTATTTTGACTGACTACCGCGCATCTTCATCGGCAGAAAACCAAACTATTAATGCACTCTACTTACCTACGGATAACCTGGCTCCCAAAGTACGTGTTGTTATTGATTTCCTTAAGGAGAAATACGGTAATCCCTGCTATTGGGATGCTAAATAGAGAAGCCCTCTTGCTATGACGTGTGCATTGTAATGCAAACAGGTTTTGGTTACAGGCAGGGGCTCCTGCCTCGGCCTGTAACTTCTACTTGGTATTGAATAGCCGGCTAACCTAAATAATCTACACTCATCAAATACCGTAAGAAGAGTTAAAATTTATAACTCACCATTAATGACGTACGTCTAGAGCTATCAGTGTCCACGATTGGGCTATTACTAATCTCATCGCCATACCAGATTTGATATACGCCTCCCATAAGAATGAGGTTTGGGCTAATGCTGTAACCCACTTGTACACCTAACCGGGTAATGATATCTGCATCTGCTTCATACGCTGCCCTATCTTGGGTTACCTCATTTAGGTCCACGCCATAGTAGTAATCCAACGCACTATCACTTTGCCAGCTAATAGTGAAGTCGGGTTTGATGATCCACTTTTGGTGCTTGTAAGGCAGACTATATCCAGCCGATAGACTGTATCCGTCGTGGGTATCACTGATATCTTGTGAGATGCCAACCTTCCAAAGGCCCAAAGGGCTTTTATAGTTCATAGATAAGTTGGCAAGAATCGCCAGGTCAAGCTCTTCCATATCGCTGAGCTTATCACTGTCCCCTCTGTCTCTATCACCAGTGAAGTCGCCGCCAATACCAAGCTTCACTCGAAGTTTATCGTCGTGGTACAGATCAGCACCCAACTCAAAACCCTGAAAGTAAAAGCGCTTGTAGCGGGCTGAGATCAGTGGAAATATGTTGTTTTGGTCCTCTCCATCAACGTAGATTGACTCAACGCTAAAGGTCCCAATACCTACAGAAAGTGCCGTCTCATCCTGCTTTGGCGGCTTTTGGGTAACTTCATCTGCAAAAGCTAGGCTGGATAATGCCGAACTCACCAGCGCAGTGCACATACTCAAAGTTAATGGCAGAGAACTCTTATGGTTTTGATCTCGCAAACTAGACATATTGAATCCCAATTTGAACTGGTTGAAGTTCCGTTATTTCTGGAGTGGATTCTATGCCGATAAAGGTAAACGCCAGGTAAATAAACTCATGCCCAGGCCAGGTTAACGGTTAAGTATTGTTCATTTTTGTTGTAAGAAAAGATCCATTGCTGCTGATCGGCCACTTGCTTCAGGATATGAAGGCCTAAACCAAAACCCTGCCCTTCCCCCCTGTCAAAATGCACCTGCTGCTCCGGCAGTATGGGGTTCTGAATCCGGATTCCATTTACATCAAAATTAATATCGATACTTCCCTCAAGGGTATGCTCAAAGGCATTTCTGAGCAGATTGGTTATAGCGATATCCAATAGCACTTGTACTTGCTTCAAGTTGACCGAACTATCCGAATTGAGATGAACTTGTACATCTCGCTGCCCCAAGAGATATTTGAGCTGCTCAACTCGAGTTTGTATCATATTACTGAAATCAAATTCTGTTGATTCCAGATTTACCTTGCTTTGAGATAGCAGCAGAAGTGCCTGTATTAACTGGGTCATCTGCTCATAGGAGCGCTCAATTTGCTCCAGTTGAGTATCGATTGGCTTACCTTTTTTTTGCCTTACCTTCACCACATGCAAGGCACTGCCAATGGTTGCCAAGGGGGTTCTCAATTCATGACTCGCATTCTGTAGAAATTGCTTTTCTTGCTCTTGATGATTCCATACCTGCTGTAGCGACTCTTGCAGTACTCGTCCTACACGACCAAATTCATCCTTCCTTTGCTTTAAAGATTCCGGGATCGGAGTCAATTTATGCCGACTCTTTTGCGCAAATTTCTCCAGGTCTTTTAATGGTGATATCACTTGTCTTGCAAGAATAAGGGGCACACTTAATGCTAAAGTAAAGGCTAGTAAGATACCGATAAGAACTTCAATTTCTACCTTTTTGTACTTGCTGGGTATTGCAGCTTCTTCTATTTCCAGCACGTAGTAAGTTGTCTTAAGGGCGCTTTCAGCATAAGGCATAATGGCTAAATAGTAGCGATCATCAATTAAGTCTTTGCTAAAGTGCACCCTTTTTTCTTCGCCGTCAGCTTCCTCTAACACACGCTTTGCCGTATCTGGCAGTGAACTGTACTCATCATATGTTTGTAACTGGGCAAAAAAAGGGTCATCAACAACCCCTCCAGCCTCAATGATACGTTTTTCAGCTACAGATATCAGTGTCGCACCTAAGGCGTGCTTAACCATTTTGATTTTGGATCTCTCGACGACAACTGCACTGCACACCACAATTGCGGCAAGAATCCAAATATAGTGAAAGAAAAATTTTCTGCGAATGGAGCGATCAAAGGCTTTCATCACGCTTCCCCAGGATAACGCCCTTCCCTCTGATCGTGTGCAGTAGTGGAAAACTGAAATCCTTATCAATTCCCTGCCGCAACCGATACAGATGTACTTTGATTACGTCGGATTCGGGGGAAAGAAACTGCCATAAGTGCTGTTCAATTTTTTCTTTAGTAACCAGCTTTGGACTCTGTTGCATCAAAAACACGAGCAATTCCCAACAGATTGGGGGCAGATTTATAGATTTTCCCTGCCTGGTGACTTCATGGGTCTCTAAATTAACTTCCAGGTCCTCAACTTTATACCGGGTTTGGGTAACGCGTCGTTTTATTGATAGAGACCGAATCCGCGCGACCAGCTCAAGCATTTCGAAGGGTTTAACCAGATAGTCGTCCCCTCCAGATTGGAAACCGGTGATTTTATCGTCCAATTGGTCCAGCGCGGTCAGCATCAATATTGGTGTCGAGCTTCCTTCATTGCGCAACTTAGAACTCACTTCGAAACCGCTTCTACCCGGCATCATGACATCAAGTACGATTACATCGAAGTCATGCTTTGAGGCCAGCTCAGTGGCCATTATTCCATTGTCAGCGTAGTCACATCGAATATTGTACTCTTCGAGGCTCTCAATAATATTGGACGCCAGTGCGTGATTGTCTTCAGCTAAGAGTACCAATAATGGCGTTTTACAGTCAGGCCCCATTGATCTAGTCACTCAAAAGTTCTCGATAGCCTGGAATAATAAGGCTCAATGGGTAAACGGTAAGTAAACAAGTGTAAAAGTGATGAAATTTTGATCACCCGCATAAAGCTTGCTTGTGAGCAAGCCTGACTATAAATACGAGATCTATAGTCCCTCTCCCCAAAAGGCTATTTGATTGCTGGATTACAATTTTGGTTAAAACTCATTTTGGGCAATAGTTGCTGCCAGCTGCTTAAGCTTTGGCTGCTGCCCCTCGATATTGGTGAGCCCAATTATTAAATGGTTTTCTTCAGGAAATATGACGATTAGGGCGCTAAAGCCATAGATTCCGCCAGATTGCGTATACACTTTTTTGCCAGCGACAGTGGAGGTAACCCAGCCAAAACCATACCCTCTCTCGACAAAAACATCCTCTTTGTCAGCGGCAGAAATCAAAGAGCCTGTGGCAATGGATTCGGACCAGATTTCCAAGTCTGCCAGGTTGCTGGACAAGGCTCCCGCAGAATAAGGAATCGACATATCAATGTAGTTTGCCAGCTCAGCCTGGTTAGCGGTTGCATAGCCTTGAGCGTGGTTCGCTTGGGAGATTGTACTCTCGCCATATCTTGTATGATCCAAGCCTAGCCCCTTTAGGATATGTTGGGACAAGTACTGCGTGTAGGTGTACCCGGAGATCAACTCAATAAGGTATCCCAGTAAAATATAGTTAGAGTTTGAATAGCTATATTTTTCACCAGGCTCGAACTCCAGAGGCTTAAACTTAGTCAGATTGACCAATTCCAAAGGGCTAAAAGATTCATTGTGGTCAATGCCGTAAAAAAACTCCGGGATACCTGAGCGATGAGTGAGGAGGTGTCTAAGGGTGATCTCATCTCCTCTTGGGTAGTCCTTCACAAAATGTGAAACAGGCATGTCGTAGCTGGGAATTTTTCCAGTGTTCTTTAGCTGTATAACCGCTAATGCCGTCAGGGTCTTGGAGAGAGAGCCAATTCGATACTGGGTATCAATTCGGTTAGGTATCTTTTGGGCTACATTGGCAAAGCCGAACCCTTTTCTCAAAATATCGGTGCCATCACGCTTGACGAGAAATGACCCTGTAAAACCTTCAGATTTAAGCAAACTTTCAGCGCTGGTGTAATCCGAGTGGGAGGGATGACTGCAGACTTGTGGAGAGAGTGCACCGAAAGAAGCGATTAACAAAACCGCAAGACAAACTGCTTTCATTTTTATATCCGTGAAACTGTAGATGAGCTGTAATCGGCTCCGGGTCGTGGGGCGAGAAATACCCTAAGTCTTTGACAAAAGCTAGTCAATTTTTGGAGGCTACTAGATCGACAATGCGTGATAGACCTAAGAGTTGGCTGTCACTACAGAAAAGAGAGGGGTAATAACAGGAGGGGTACCTCCCCAGCACTTGTGTGGCTGGGGAAGCGGACGGTCTCGCCCCTTATTGGGGGCGAAGCCTAAAGTTTACAGGCAGACAATGTTTTCTGCTTGTGGGCCTTTAGCGCCCTGAGTCACGGTAAACTCTACCTTCTGGCCTTCGGCCAAGGTTTTAAAACCGCCACCGGAAATTGCGCTGAAGTGAGCAAAAACGTCGGGACCGGATTCCTGGGCGATGAAGCCAAAACCTTTCCCTTCGTCAAACCACTTAACGGTACCAGTAACTGTATTAGACATAATAGATATCCTTGATTGAACAATTGCGCTCCAATTGAATGGAGTTGTGCGGGCAAAAAGTATTATTTTAAACGAGACCGAACGAAGGATTATGACTAAAACTACGAGGTAAACTGCAATAAAAAATGGCTTTTAAACCGGCGGACGAATAGTAGCACTAGCCTGTCACCTATGTCCACTTTTGCCTAAACCTACCCTCGATATTGGCACTCAGACCGCCGTCCACTGCCGCATAAAGGCGCGATGAACCGGAGGCACTGAGGCGATGCAGTGTGCCGATAGCCACAATGCCGATTTTGCCAAAGGATTGCTCGAGGAGATCAGCTTTCTCGCCAGCTCTGTTTTCTTAACCACGGACTCCCCTGCCTCATGCCGGGAGGTGGAGTAGCTATCGACCGCACCGTTAGCGATAGCAGATGCTGCGGCTATGGCATCAGCCATACCCAGATTCATCCCCTTCCCTCCCACTGGAGAGTGGCAATGGGCTGCGTCTCCAGCCAATAACACCCGGTGCTTTCGGTAAGTTTCTGCCTGTCGGATGGAGATCTTAAAGGCTGCGGTCCTTCGGATGTTGGCGATTTCTATCGGCAGCCTGAGGGTTGCTAGGGCATCTTCGGTTGATGATGCGATGCGAGCGCGGCGCTGTTCGATAGGGAGCACCAAGGTGAACTCACCTTCCCCGCCATACAGGTCCAGGGCAATCTCTTCCGGATCGAAGTTTCCCCTCAAATCCACATCCGCAATTGACCACTTATTGGGCAAATCAATACCAGGGTACTGTATTTTCAGCTGTTGTCGCACGGCGGACTGTATACCGTCTGCGGCAATCACCCAGTCAAAAGAGGCGCTGGTATTGTCTGAGAAATTAACGGCCGCCTTGTCTGGGGTGGTTGTGATGTTAGTGACTGAGACCCCGTACTCAACTTCGACGCCCCTCTCGGCAAGAGTGTCCCGGAGGATTCCCTCGGTCCGGTTTTGCGGCAACCCCAGAGGCACCCTGTCGCGAAACTCATTTCCGCTGTTGTCGATATAAACCAGGGTTCTCTCATCGCGCAATATGTGCATTTTCCTCAGGGGCATTGCCTCTGCAAGAAAGGGGGCTGCGGCGCCCAGCTCCCGAAGGGCATCAATGGTGGCTGGCATAATGCCAACAGCGCGGGAGAGTTCAGAGGGGCTGTCTTTGCGCTCAACAATACGGCACTTCAGCCCCAAGGAAGTGAGGGCGACTGCAGCAGTCAATCCGGTCGGACCGGCACCAATTACCAGGATGTCCATCGATACAACTTGCAACCTGAAAGCTCAACCGGTCGACACAGAATGCCTCGATCGCTACAGAGAGCTTGTTGCTGCAAGCTTAGACAAATTTCTACCGCTGTAGAGGGGCGTTATGCACTCTAAATGTGCACACAGCCCCTCTTCTCCGGTGCCGCGACTCAAGTACTTTTATCTCTGTCGGAGGAGTCGGGAATGTCACTGTAACCCATTACCGCTGCGGGCTTATCCATTGAGGCACCCTGACGATCCAGGACCCCGATATCCAGTACTGGGGAAGCATCGATATGTTGAGCGTCCATCATTTGGGCAACGCGCTGTAGTGAAGCAATAATCATGCTTTGTTCCCAGTCTTTTAGATCACCAAACTGACGAGCAAACTGGTCCTGAAGCGGGATGGGGGCATCGCGCAAAGTCTCCGCAGCCTCCTCAGTAAGGTAAGCATGCACTTTGCGCTTATCCGCCTGGGAGCGCTGGCGATAAACCAAGCCTCTCTTCTCCAGGCGGTCAAGAATATTGGTCACGGTTGCCTGGCTCAGGCTGACCTCGTTGGCCAGTTCGCCGATCGTCACTTCACCCTTATTGCGAATAGCTTGTAGCAACAACACCTGCGGGGCCGTTAAGCCGGTGGTTTTAGCCAGGTGTTTGGAGTGCAAGTCCGTGGCTCTTATTACCCGCCGCAGGGCCACTAGCACTTGTTCGATACTGTTCAAAGTTACCTCTCAATCATGGAGTCAGGGTGATTGCCGGAATTATATCGCCGTACCCCTCAATCACTAAGCGCTTATAACCCGACTGCGAAACATCACCCCAACAAGAGCCTCAGGCTCCATCACAAAACTGTCCATTTTATGGCCAGGCGATCTCTCAGCCGGCATGTCCAATAGAAAATTTTATCGACCTCAAAATATTATTTTTACCTGCCTATAGGCTGTATATCCCACATATCCAGGCATTTCTAGGCCAAATATTGTGACTTGATTCGCCTCAAGTATCCTGGACTTTGAATTTAATTTGTGTACGATATTTAGCATTCAAAGCATTTTTACTAGTAATCCGGCATAAAAATGCCTCTAAGAAGCTATATTTACGCCATTTGCTCAACACTTGTGCAAGTAAATATTTAGAGGTGAAAAAATATTTAGTCGGTTGGGAAGGTTTTTTGTCTAGCTCAGAAAATATTTTGTTGCGCAGCCCATTGATTGAAGATGGGATGGCCACTTACCGATTGATCAAACGTTGCCCTCCCCTGGATACAAACTCCAGCTACTGCAACCTCCTCCACTGCAGCCATTTCGCCAACACCTCAGTCGCCGCAGAGGTTGATGGAGAGCTGCTGGGCTTTATTTCCGGGTATATCATCCCTGACCGTACAGATACCCTCTTTGTCTGGCAGGTGGCCGTAGACGAGAAGGCCCGGGGGCTTGGACTGGCCTCCCGGATGATAAGTCACATCCTCGAGCGTCCTCACTGTGGTTCGGTCAGATTTATTGAGACCACGATTACAGAACACAACCTGCCGTCTTGGGCGCTCTTCCACAGTGTCGCCGATAAATTATCGGTCGATCTTCACTCCTCCCCCTGGATGGACTCTCAAGCCCACTTTGATGGGCTGCACGACTCCGAAACCCTTGTCCGCATCGGGCCTTTCGCCCTCGAAGAAACACCATAAAAGAGAAAATCATGAAGATCTTTGATGAGATTGAATCAGAAGTGCAAAGCTATGCCCGCTCCTTTCCGCGAGTCTTCAATCGCGCAAAAGGCGAGCTGATGTGGGATGAGGAGGGAAATCAGTATCTGGATTTCCTGGCGGGTGCCGGCACGCTCAACTACGGGCACAACAACCCGCTGTTCAAGCAGGCACTGCAAGATTACATCGAGGCCGATGGAATTACTCACGGCCTCGACATGCACACCAGGGCCAAGGGTGAATTCCTACAGTCACTGAATGAGAAAATTCTCAAGCCGCGGAATATGGAGTACGTGGTGCAGTTTACCGGTCCGACAGGGACGAATGCGGTAGAGGCTGCGATGAAAATTGCCCGCAATGTAACCGGGCAGCAGAACATCGTCACCTTTACCAACGGTTTCCATGGCGTAAGCCTTGGCTCGCTGGCCGCCACCGGCAACTCGCATCACAGGGATGCTGCCGGTGTCAGCCTCAATGGTACGCACCGCATGCCCTTTGACGACTACCTGGGCAAAAATATCGATACCACAGAATACCTCGATAAAGTCCTCTCAGATTCCAGCAGCGGTATTAATTCTCCCGCAGCAGTGATTGTTGAGACAGTTCAAGGGGAAGGCGGTATCAATGCGGCCAGTATCGAGTGGCTAAGAAACCTTCAATCCGTCTGCAAAAAACACGGCTTACTTTTTATTGTCGATGATATCCAGGCTGGCTGCGGCCGCACGGGCAACTTTTTCAGCTTTGAAGAGGCCGGTATCGAACCCGATATCATTACGCTATCCAAATCCCTTAGTGGCTATGGGCTGCCATTTGCGCTGGTGCTAATGAAACCAGAGCTGGATCAGTGGAAGCCCGGTGAGCACAACGGCACTTTCCGTGGCAACAATCTGGCTTTTGTAACTGCGAAAGCCGCTATCGATCATTACTGGTCTGACGAAAACTTCTCACGGGAGATTAAACGCAAGGGCAAATACATTTCCGAGCGTTTGAATGAAATTGTCAGCCGATATGGTGAGGGCAATTTCACCACTAAAGGCCGGGGTATGTTTCAGGGTATCGACTGCATCAGCGGCGAACTTGCAGGAAAAATCACCAAACTCGCATTCAAGCAGGGGCTGATTATTGAAACCAGCGGAGCCGATGACCAGATCGTTAAGCTCCTTTGCCCACTGATTATCACCGATCAAAACCTTAAAAAAGGGATCGACATTATTGAATCCGCTATCCGGGAAGTCTGTGCCGGAGAGCGGGATATGCCTGAGGAAAGAGTCTTTTTTGAAGCCTGCTAGACTTTAAGGGCCTCTGAAAAGGTTCACGCAAAAGATCCAACTGCGCGGGCTGCAAACTAAGAATATTGCTGACCAGCCAGACTCGAATACACACGAAACAGCGAAATACCAATGATTGTCAGAAGTTTACAGGAAGCTAAAAAATCCGGCCGCCGGGTTGTTTCACCGGATAGCAACTGGGAGAGCACCCGACTCCTGCTTAAAGATGATGAAATGGGCTTTTCTTTCCATATCACCACTATTTATGCAGATGCTGATTTCCAAATGCACTATCAAAACCATTTGGAAGCGGTTTACTGCATTTCCGGCAGAGGTGAGGTAGAAACTCTTGAGGATGGCAAGAAGCACCCTATCGAACCTGGGACTATCTATATTCTCGATAAGCATGACCGGCACATTTTAAGAGCCTTTGAAGAAATGACTATGGCCTGTGTATTTAACCCCCCTTTGAATGGCAAGGAAGTACACAATGCTGAGGGAGCCTACGAACTTGAGGCTGACAAGATTGATGAATAATTAGTCAGTCATAGGGCAGTATCCATGAAGTACCTTCCAGATAGCTCAAGTGTTACCAGGGAAGACTGCTACCCCTCCCGAAAACCGGGCCTTCTGGGTGGTACCAGGGTGCGCAAAGATCCAATTGTGTATGGGGACTGCCAGTCCCTCCCCCCACTGGCACCATCGCAACTCAAGCGCTATGCAGAACAGGGCTTTGTTGTACTGGAGAATATGTTTTCCCAGGCGGAGATTAACCTTTTTACGCAAGAGTTGGCGGAGATTAAACAACGCGGTCACACTGACAAGTCGGAAGAAATTATCACCGAGCCTGAAAGTAACGAAGTGCGCTCAGTCTTTCGTATCCACAAAAGCAGCCAAATTTTTAACCAGCTTTCCAGGGATCAGCGGCTATCAAGTATTGCGAAATGTATTTTGGGTGATGAGGTTTATATCCATCAGTCTCGCGCGAACTACAAGCCTGGTTTTCGCGGGAAAGATTTTTATTGGCACTCCGATTTTGAAACCTGGCATGTCGAGGACGGCATGCCCCGTATGCGGGCACTCAGCATCTCCATTAGCTTAACAGAGAATCATCATTTTAATGGCCCATTGATGCTGATTCCCAAGTCCCACCACCATTACATTGCTTGCGATGGGGAAACACCAAAACGGAACTACCTCAGCTCACTGAAAAAGCAAGAACTTGGTATTCCCTCAGATAGCCATTTGAGGTCCCTGGTATCCAATGGCGGAATATCAGCTATTACAGGCAAGCCCGGCAGCATTGTTGTGTTTGACTGTAACTTAATGCATGGCTCCAGCAGCAATATCAGCCCCGACCCGAGGTCTAATTTGTTTTTTGTTTTTAATGCCCTGAGCAACAAGGTGGAGGCTCCGTTTTGCGGCTTGCCTCCCAGGCCGGAATACATCTGTGCGAGGAAATCAATTTCTACTATCTGAAGCAAATCTCAATTCAAAGCACTCACCCAGTTTTTAAGAGAAAGAAGGACCAGTAAGAGACGATGCATACGATAGAAAAGATTGGCGGCACCTCTATGACGGACTACGAAGCGGTCCGGGATAATATTATCAAAGGTGACTCCAAGGGGATCTACAATCGTGTTTTTGTAGTCTCTGCCTACGGCGGTATTACTGACTTGCTTCTAGAACACAAGAAAAGTGGTCAACCAGGTATCTATGCCCTCTTCTCCAGCAGCATTGAGGACGATAGCTGGCTGGTTAAGTTTGATGAGCTTCGGGCAGCACTGCGGCAAATCAACGAGCGTCTTTTCGGACATGGCGATCTTCTCGCGGAAGCGAACCTGTTTTTGGATGAAAGGCTGGAGAGCGCGAAAAAATGCCTGAGAGACCTGCAAAGCCTCTGTCAGCACGGCCACTTCTCCCTTGACGCCCACTTGGGCACGGTAAGGGAGATGTTAGCCAGCCTCGGCGAGGCCCACAGCGCATGGAACACTTCGAAACTGTTGCAGCGGGATGGAGTAAATGCCTGCTTTGTCGATCTGACTGGCTGGCGCACCAACAAGCACATTCCCCTGGATGAGCGTATCCGGGATGCCTTTGCCACCATCGACTTAAGCAAACAGCTGCCTATTGTTACCGGCTATGCCCACAGCGATAAGGGCCTACTGATCTCGTTTGATCGGGGCTATAGCGAGATGACTTTCAGTCGTCTCGCCGTCCTCACCGGGGCAAAGGAGGCGGTGATTCACAAAGAGTTTCACCTGAGCAGTGCAGACCCCCGCCTGGTGGGAGAGGGAAATGCAGTGCCCATCGGCCGCACCAACTACGATGTGGCCGACCAACTGGCAAACCTGGGGATGGAAGCGATTCACCCCAAAGCCGCCAAGGGGCTGCGCCAACAAAATATCCCTCTCAGGGTGAAAAATACCTTCGAGCCCGAACACGCCGGCACCCTGATTACTGGTGACTACATCAGCGACTCTCCACGAGTGGAAATTATTGCTGGCTGTAAAGGGGTTTACGCCCTGGAGTTGTTTGACCAGGATATGGCGGGCAGCATCCACGATTATGATCGCGAAGTGCTACTGGTGATCAAGCGCTTCAAAGCCCATATTATTTCCAAAAACACTAATGCCAATACCCTTACCCACTTCCTCTCCACCAACTTGAAAACAATCAAGCGGATTCAGGCTGCATTGGAAGAGCATTTTCCCGAAGCCGAACTGAACCAGCGCAAAGTCGCCATAGTTTCAGCCATCGGTAGCGATATGCAAATCCCCGGCGTGCTGGCCAAAGCGGTGCAGTCGATGTCCAAAAGCAATATCCGCGTGCTCGCCATGCACCAGTCCCTGCGTCATGTGGATATGCAGTTCATCGTTAACGAGCCAGACTATGACGCAGCCGTTCGGACTCTACACGAGGCACTGGTAGAAATTTACAATCACGGGACGGCGATATGCCTCGCATCCTGAGCCTTTGTGCCCTGCTCTTTTTATTTACTTCCGCCACCTCTATTTCCCAGGAAGCGGAAGAAAAGAAAAAAGACAGTGCGCAAAGCGAGGTCGACACCCTTGAGAAGCCCTTGTACACACCCTTCGTCGAGCGCTATATGCTCGACGAAATTAAGCAGCTGCGAATCGATCAGGCTAATGCCAAGCAGGAATTGATCCAGCAAATTGTCGATCGTGAACACAACTCTGTCGATCGAGCCGTAGCCTACGCAACCGATACGGTTACCTACTTTTTCTACTTGATAGCCGCCGCCACTTCAATTTTGGTTTTAGTTGGCTGGCGGTCATTCCAGGACATTAAAGAGCGGGTACACTCCCTGGCCGATGAGGAGATCTCAAAGCTGGTCCAGGAATACGAAAAGCGCTTGGAAGTTATAGAGAAGCAGCTTCAACAGAAAACACAACATATTGAAGAAAACCGCGAGGAAATCGAGCTAACCCAGGAAGTACAGTCCCTGTGGCTGCGCGCTCAACAGGAATCCTCAGTGGCCAATAAAATTGCCATTTACGACGAGATTTTGCGCCTCCGCCACGAGGATGTAGAAGCCCTTACCTATAAAGCTGATGCAGTGCTGGAGCTCAATGAACCCCAGTGGGCCGCCAATCTTTGTCACCAGGCCCTGGGTATTGATCCAGATAACAGCCATGCCTTCTACCAACTGGCATGCGCCCATACTGCCATGGGTCAATTTGATGAAGCGCTGCGTTATCTGGCGGAAGCCATTAAAAGGCGGGAAAGCTACCGCGATGAAATTCTGGTTGATAGTGCCTTACAGCCTCTAGCGGAAAGTGAAGTATTTGAGGAACTCGACCAGGTTATTGCCAATACTCCCTCGCCGCAAAGTGGTGGCAAGGGGAGCTAGAAATATTCGGATAACCTCTGAAGACCAACCCATAAAATAATACGGGATAAAAATAATAGGATTGCCGATGATCTATTCATTTCTTGGTTTTTTACTTTTGTTCACTCTGGTCGGCCTCTCTTCTGCGATGTTCAGCCGTCAAACCAAAGCCGACTATTACCTTGCCAGCAGTGGTGTCTCCCCCTGGCTGGTGGGGTTGTCTGCCGTGGCAACGAACAATAGCGGCTATATGTTTATCGGGGTTATCGGCTATACCTACACCACTGGGTTGGCCTCAATCTGGTTGATGGTGGGGTGGATTGCCGGTGATTTTCTGGCTTCCCTCTATGTACACAAGCGATTGAGGACCGCTACCAGTTCAAGTGGTGAAGTCAGCTACGCAGGTGTTCTCAGTAACTGGCACGGACAGAAGTACTCAGCCCTGCAGCGCCTGATCGGCATCATTTCCCTGCTGTTTTTACTAACTTATGCCTCTGCCCAAATGGTTGCCGGCAGCAAAGCCCTGCACGTACTGCTGGATTGGCCTCTCTGGTCCGGTGCTGTAGTTGGAGCTGTGCTTGTATGCCTCTATTGTTTAGCTGGCGGCATCCGCGCGTCCATTTGGACTGATGCGGCCCAATCCATCGTTATGATGGGGGCTATGGCAGCACTTCTAGCCGTCGCCCTTGCCAACTTGGGTGGCATCACCAGTGCGGCGATACAAATGCAGGCTATTGAAGGTTTTACCCATTGGTTTCCCGAGGGGCTCGCCTTTGCGGGCTGGGGCGGGGTGATACTCTTTGTGATCAGTTGGGGGTTTGCTGGATTGTCTGTGATTGGACAACCCCACGTTATGGTTCGATTTATGACCCTGAAGGATTCCAGCAAGATGAACCGGGCAAGGGCCTGGTACTATCTGTGGTTCATCCTTTTCTATTGTATGGCCACCGGGGTCGGCCTGCTATCCAGAGTGTTTATTGCTGACACAGGGAGCTTTGATGCGGAGCTTGCTCTTCCCACCATGGCTATGGATTTGTTGCCCCCTGTTTTTGTTGGGCTGATCCTGGCTGGTATCTTTGCCGCAACCATGTCCACCGCAGACTCCCTGCTTCTCAGCTGCTCCGCAGCCATTACCCACGATATTCTTCCGCACAAGATTGAAAAAACCTGGTTTCTCAAGCTTGTCACAGTTGCGATAACTGGCGGCGCATTGCTGTTGGCGCTCGCCAACAGCCAAAGTGTGTTCAGCCTGGTTATTTTCGCTTGGTCGGGACTTGCCAGCGCATTTGGCCCCCTACTCCTCGTATTGTGTTTTGGGGGTAAGCCATCCCAGGCAACCGCTATCGCAGCAGTGATTATCGGCTTTACAGCAGCGATTACCTGGCGGCTACTGGGGTATCACGGCGTGATCTATGAGGGATTGCCGGGTATTGCAGCTGGGTTAGCAGTGCTATATCTGGCCAGCCTGAACCGCCAAACCTCCACTTTACGCGAGGCAAACAGTTAAATTCACTCAACGTAATTCTGGGGAGGTAGAGCCTCCCCACCTGCCAGACCTTCACCAGCTAGAGCCTCCTCCCCCAAAAGCGACAAATCCTATCTCCTGCCGCCCGAAGTCCCCGCCTTTCGGGCACCTGACTTGACCCCGAGATAGCCGGGTTGAGCAAAATTCATACAGTGCTTTTTATAGAGTTCAAATGAGATTTTTGGCCCAACCCAGCCCACTTTTAACCCTTGAAAATACGGATTAACTCTGTAGTCGCTGAAAAATAAATCCTCCTACGAATCCGCCAGCTTTGTTGCATTGAGTGCTAACAGTTAGAGTTCAAATTAAAAATATGTTACATTTTGTGTCATATCGCTCGATAAACGACTATCGAGCCCGGGCTGGAATCTGACGATTAGGGACAAATGTCTTCGTCAGACCGGCCCTTTTTTATGATGACTGGACCTTCACGATCGGCCCATTGCGCCCTTCAAGTCCATCGCCAACGAACAACCGACTGACCCTCTGTTAAAGCAGTATGGAGAGACAGATGTCACTGGACAAACAACGGAATTTTGTAGACGGCCGCTACCTGTCGAATGAGAGCGGCGAGTGCTTTGATGTATATAACCCGGCGACCAACGAAGTCAGCTATCAGGTTGAGGTTGCCGACGAAAAGGTACTGGCAGAAACTATTGAGAGCGCCAAGCGCGGTTTTGCCCAGTGGTCAGCGATGATGCCGGTCGAGCGCAGTCGCATCCTGCTGAAAGCAGTAGCACTGTTGCGCGAGCGCAACGACGAACTGGCAGCTATCGAAGTGGCTGATACCGGCAAGCCCTGGCAGGAAGCCAGTGTTGTGGACGTAGTGACTGGGGCCGACTCCATCGAATTCTTTGCCGGCCTGGCTGCAGGCATTGAAGGCAATCAGCAGCAAGTCGGTGAGGACTTCTACTACACCCGCCGCGAGCCCCTGGGCATCTGCGCCGGAATCGGTGCCTGGAACTACCCCTTACAAATCGCTTGCTGGAAAGCCGCCCCGGCCCTGGCCTGCGGTAACGCCATGATCTTCAAGCCTTCCGAAGAGACCCCCAAAGGTGCTTTGAAGTTGGCTGAAATCTTTATTGAAGCGGGCATGCCTCCTGGTGTGTTCAACGTAATCCAGGGTGATGGCGCCGTGGGTGCCTGGCTGACTAACCACCCGGATATCGCCAAGGTTTCCTTTACCGGCGAAGTGGGTACCGGCAAGAAAGTGATGGCCGCAGCAGCTTCCAACCTGAAAGAAGTTACCATGGAGCTGGGTGGCAAGTCCCCGCTGGTGATCTTTGATGATGCCGACCTGGAGCAAGCCGTTTCTGCTGCCATGCTGGGCAACTTCTACACCCAGGGCGAAATCTGCACCAACGGTACCCGGGTATTTGTACACCGCAGCATCCACGATCAGTTCCTCGCTCGTCTGAAAGACCGTGTTGAGCAAAATATTATTGCCGGTGATCCGATGAATCCGGACACCAACTTCGGCGCCCTGATTTCTGCCAAGCACCAGCAACTGGTAATGGACTACATCAGCAAGGGTAAAGAGGAAGGCGCGACCCTGCTCTGCGGCGGTCACACCCTTTCACCAGAAAATTCACCTAACGGTTACTTCGTTGCTCCCACCGTATTCACCGACTGTCATGACGATATGACCATCTGCCGCGAAGAGATCTTCGGCCCGGTAATGT
The DNA here is from genome assembly GCF_052467825.1 of Microbulbifer maximicatervae (SeqCode). NCBI lineage: Bacteria > Pseudomonadati > Pseudomonadota > Gammaproteobacteria > Cellvibrionales > Microbulbiferaceae > Microbulbifer > Microbulbifer maximicatervae (SeqCode). The sequence continues at coordinate 3,941,933 of NZ_CP174327.1, read as the reverse complement.
CGGTACTGGTTTTTGATGATGAAGACGAAGTGATCCGCCGCGCTAACGATACCCGATTGGGCTTGGCCGCCGGCGTATTTACCCGTGATATCACTCGCGCCCACCGTGTGATCCACCAGATGCAAGCGGGTATCTGCTGGATTAATGCCTACGGCGCTTCCCCGGCAGAAATGCCGGTGGGCGGATACAAGTTATCCGGAATCGGACGCGAAAATGGACTTGCGACCCTGAAGCACTATACCCAGCTAAAAGCGGTGTATGTGGGCCTGGCACCACTGGAAAGTCCATTTTAAGCGGTACCCTGTATGAGTGAGTTTGACTACATCATTGTCGGCGCCGGCTCTGCCGGTTGCGTTCTGGCCAACCGCCTGTCTGCCCAGGAAGATAAAAAAGTCCTCCTGGTAGAGACAGGAGGCAGCGATCGCAGCATCTTTATCCAGATGCCCACCGCGCTGTCCATCCCCATGAATACTGAGAAGTACGCCTGGCAGTTTATGACCGAGCCAGAGCCTTACCTGGACAACCGCAGCATGCATTGCCCCAGAGGCAAGGTGCTCGGGGGTTCATCCTCGATTAACGGGATGGTTTACGTGCGCGGGCACGCCAAAGACTTTGATGAGTGGGCACAGCACGGCGCCGAAGGCTGGGACTACGCCCACTGCCTACCCTACTTCAAACGCTCTGAGACCTGGGCTTTCGGCGGTGACGATTACCGTGGCGACGAAGGTCCTCTGGGGGTCAATAACGGCAATGAAATGGCCAACCCCCTTTATGGAGCCTTTATCGAAGCTGGCAAAGAAGCTGGCTACGACTACACCGCAGATTACAACGGTGAGCAGCAAGAGGGCTTTGGCCCCATGCATATGACGGTAAAAGATGGTAAGCGCTGGTCTACCGCCAACGCTTACCTGAAGCCGGCAATGCAGCGCCCCAATTTGACGGTATTGACCCACGCCACTGTGCATAAGGTGATTCTGGAAGGTAAACGGGCAGTCGGAATCAAACTTGAACGCAAGGGAAAGATCCTGGAATTCAAGGCGCGGCAGGAAGTCATCCTCAGCGCAGGTCCCATCGGCTCCCCTCACCTTCTTCAGCTCTCCGGAATCGGAGATCCCGACACACTGGCAGAAGCCGGTATCGAACTCCAACACGAACTCCCCGGCGTCGGCCAAAACTTGCAGGACCACCTGGAGTTCTATTTCCAGTTCCGCTGCAACCAACCGATTTCCCTGAATGGCAAGCTCGATCCGTGGAATAAATTCCTGATCGGCGCTCGTTGGATACTGAAGAAGGATGGTCTCGGAGCCACCAACCATTTCGAGTCATGCGGTTTTATTCGCTCCAAAGAAAATGTGGAGTGGCCGGACCTGCAATATCACTTCCTGCCAGCAGCCATGCGCTATGACGGCCGCGAAGCTTTCGACGGCCACGGCTTCCAGGTGCATATCGGGCACAACAAGCCCAAGAGTCGCGGCAGAGTCAAAGTGGTGAGCAGTGATCCCAAGCAATCCCCTTCCATCCTGTTTAATTATTTACAGGAGAAAGAGGATATTGAGGGTTTCCGTGCTTGTGTGCGACTAACTCGCGAGATTATCAATCAGCCGGCTTTCGACGAGTACCGGGGCGATGAAATCCAGCCCGGCACCGATATCCAGACTGATGAACAAATTGACGCTTTCGTACGGGAATCCGTCGAGAGTGCATACCACCCATCCTGCTCCTGCAAGATGGGCACTGATGCAATGGCAGTGGTAGACCCGGAAACCCGTGTACACGGATTGCAGGGCTTGAGAGTTGTAGATTCCTCCATCTTTCCGACCATTCCCAACGGCAACCTGAATGCGCCCACCATTATGGTGGCGGAGCGGGCTGCTGACCTGATTTTAGGGCGCCCAGTATTGGCGCCCTCCGAGGCACCGGTAGCGACCAAAGCTACCAGCACTCAGCGACCTGGCCGCCCTGCGCGCTCAGTTAGCTGATTTTTCGTCGGCGCTCTGGCAGAGATTTGACTGCCCCCTTCAAACACGACGGGGATACTCAAATCTCGCACAGCAACGCCCTTGAGGGGCGCCGGCATACCAATAACTAGCTGGAGACTCAGCATGACAGCTTGGCTTTCTGCGGGATTATTATTTACCTTCACGGCAATAATTTTCTCGCTGATTAAATGGGGAAATGTGAAGATGGTCGGGGTGACCCCGGTCAAAACCTTCACTTTTATAGCGATCCTTTTCACCTCCGGCCTCGATGTAGGCCTGATCATGTTCCCCCTCACCGAGTTCGGTGGCTATGCAGACCTAACCGCAAACCCAGAATACGGCTTCACCAACGCACTCGCGATTGAGTTTGGTTTTTGGGCCTTCCTGATCTGGGGTTTCTACTTCCTCACCTGTTTTTACTTCTGCATTATCGAGCCCAAAGTTAAATTCTTTGAGATCGGCCTGGTAAAGCTGATCAACAACGTGGTGATTATCGGTACCTGCGCGTTTACCGCCTACCTGCTGCTTAGCAACCTGCCCTGGTATCTGCCACAGGTTGGCGATGGTGAAACCATTGTTGGCACCTTCTACCTGATCGTCTTTGCCGTGATCGCCGCTGCGGTCTACTCATCCACCAGCCTGCGCTATGTGCGCTTCCTCAGCTTGGCGACTACCTGGATGTTTATTGGCCTGATCGCGGTAATGTGGGTAGGCGCCTTTACCGGTGAGAACGGTAGCGTTGGCGACTTCGCTTCCACCTTTGCGCTGCTCGGCGGTTACTTCGGTAATATCCACCAGTTCGTGCTGCCGCTGAATGACTACCACGAGTTCTACCTGTTCTGGTGGTTTGCCTGGAGCATTATGATTGGCCAGTTTACCTCCCGCTTTGTGGGCGGCCTGCGCACTTACCAAGTGCTGGCGGCGATGCTGATCTTCCCATCCATCCCCATCGCGCTCTGGTTCACCGTGCTCTACTACTACTCCAGCCAAGGCTTAGATACCAGCGGCTTCTACAACCTGGCCATGGTCATTGTGGGCATTACCTTCGTGATCAACTCGCTGGACTCCCTGATTCGCCTGTACACCGACAACCTGGGTATGACTGTTGCGCGTCTGGGCAAGTGGAAATACTTCGTCCTGAACCTGGTTGCGATGAGCCTGCTCACCCTGTTGTTCAAGCTCAACTTCCTGCAAATCCAGTGGATCGGCGCCCTGGTAATTGGCATTTTCTTCTGCTGCCTGGGTTACATCCTGGTGAAACGCTTCAGGGCGGTAGCAGCTATCGACTCCTCGCCTAAAGAAAACAAGATCGACTTTAGCAAGATCGAACTGGCGAGCTAACTGTTGAAATCCCCCGCCTGGTTTGGCGGGGGCTACAAAATATAAATAAGTGGTAATTGAACAATGAAATCAACTTTGAAACTTTCTGCACTGACCTGTGCTTCCCTGCTGGTGCTTGCCCAACAATCCCAGGCAGAGCTGTCCTCTACTGTTAACCTGACTACTGACTACACCTTTAATGGTGTCAGCCAGACTCAAAACGACCCAGCACTGCAAGCCAGTCTGGACTACGGTTTTGATAGCGGCTGGTATATCGGCACCTGGGCTTCCAACGTAGACTTCGGTGAAGAAGACGATACCAACCTGGAGTGGGATTTTTACGCAGGTAAGTTCATGCAGCTTACCGATAAAGTAAGCCTGGACACAGGACTCGCCTATTACACCTATCACGGCGATGATGATCTCTCTAATGACTACGCCTATCCGGAAGCTTATGCCAAGCTTGGCTACAGCTCTGCTCTAGGCGAATCAGAAGTCAATGGCTGGTATAGCTGGGATTACTTTGGCACGGGCGGTGGTCATTACATTATGATGCTGGCGCATACCTTTGAGTTTGCAGAAGGTCACAACGTTCGCTTCAGTGTTGACCGCTCTACTAGCGTCAATAAAGACAAATGGACCTGGGATGGTAAAAAATCTTACAACCACTACCGAGTGGAGTATATGACTTCCCTGGAAGGTTTTGATTTCAATGTTGCCGCCGAGAATACCAATCTCGACGTGGGCACTGCTGACGAGCGAATTGTCTTCTCTGTTGCCCGCACTTTTAGTCTTTAAACTATAAATGCAGCCGGGGCTTTAGACAGCCCCGGCATATCTTACTAGTCTGCTCTTAAGGCGCTTCTTCTTTTCCGCCCCCGCTAATCTCCTCTGCAGATCTCATCACAACTTGCCCTGATTCAGCATTTCCACTCCAGGCACTTTCCTCAGCTACCCCTACCAAAACAATTTCCTTTTCAAGGATAACTGGGTGTAAATTCAAGTCATGCCGTGCAACTTTAACCATTGAGATACAAAGCAAGAGGGCAATTAGCAGCAAAGGGACACCAGCGATAATGCTTGCCGCCTGCAATGCTTCCAGCCCGCCAATAAGCAACAAAGCAATAGGCATTACTGCCAGCGCGAAGGCCCAGAAAATTCGATTCCACCGAAGCGGCTCGCCATGAACCTCTTTCTGCACAACTGCGGCAAGAATATGAGATATGGAGTCAAAAGTAATGACCGTGAAAACCAGTGCGATCAGCGTATACAGCAACACAACTAACTGGCTCGCGGGCAACATATCCAAAACGGCAAAGATCACGGTATTGGCCCCCTGCTGATTCAGTATTTGCACCAAGTCCAGCTCGCCCGAAAAATGCAAGTAAACGCCGTAGTTGCCTAGCACCATAAAAAACAAGAAGCAGCCAAAAGTTCCAAAAAATAGTGACCCAAGAATCATCGCCTTGATAGTCCGCCCTCCGGAGATACGCGCAATAAATAAGCCAATACTCGGAGCAAAAACCAACCACCAAGCCCAATAGAAGACAGTCCAGTCCTGGGGGAAGCGAGTACTGGGGAACTGTTTAAAATGAGAGAAGGACTCAGTCCAAGTGGCCATTTGCAAGAAGTTCTGCAACGCTCTACCCAGGGAATCCAACCCACTATTGAGCATAAATAGTGTCGGCCCTGCGATAAACACGAAGAGCAGCAAGGCAAGCGAGAGAAAAATTGTAAAGTTTGATAGAACGCTAAAGCCCTGCTTTACCCTGACAAGAGCACAATAACCAAACAATAGCGCACAAAATATCAGCACCCCGACCTGAAATCCCACCCCAGTAGGAATTCCAAATAGCTTGTGCAATCCCAAAGTAATCAGCGGCGCTGCGATACCAAGCCGTGTAGCCGCACCTCCTAGCATGCCAAATACCAGAGAAGTATCGATAAGCTTGCCAATCGGCCCGCTCACTCTACAATCACCCAATACTGGCGCGAGCGCTTGGCTCAACTTGAGAACCTTGCGTTTACGCACATAGTAGTAATAGGCAATTGGTAGTGCGGGGATTAGATAGATAGACCAAGCCAGTGGCCCCCAGTGAAAGATACCGTAGGAAACTGCCCAGCGCGCAGCTTCAGCTGAGCTTGCTTGAACCTGGAACGGCGGCTGTTGGTAATAGTAGATCCATTCAACCATCGACCAATACAAAATAGAGGCGCCAATACCGGAAGAAAACAACATGGCAGCCCAGGATAGAGTTGAGAATTCGGGGCCCTCTTTCCCCCCTCCCAACTTTATCCTGCCGATATCACTGAAGGCGATATACAGCACAAATAACATCGCACCTAGGCCAAGCAGGAGATAAAAGACCCCCAACTTCTCTGTTACCAGATCTTTAGCTGCCAATAACCATAAAGAACCCGCCTCGGGAAAGAGGATCAAGGGCACTGTCGCCACTAGTAGCAATGCAAAAGAGCCCCAAAAGGTGGGCTTGTCTATGAGATCCTTTGTTCCCTTATTCAACAAGGGTTCCTTCTGAAAAGATGTTCTTACAAAACGGGAAGGAGTTGGGAGCTAAATCAATTACAGTCTGGCTATTTTTTGACCAGCCGGAACAAAGTTGCTGAAACTAAAGACGCCAATCTTTAAGGCGAGCACTGCACTGCCATTTACCAACCGCTGGCATGACGTGATTAGCATCCTTTTGAGTGCTGATTTAACAGGCCAAATGCAATTCAAGTGTGAACAGGATGTGCATACTCAAATACTATTTGAAACGGGGCTTTCCCAAAGGAATACCGAGAAGCGATATGTATAAGAAGGCTATCGCCGCCATCGCGGGCCTGGCGCTATTTGCATGCACCAAGGACAAGGATAGGAGTGTTAATGATTTTGAACCTGAACCAAAGATAGGGATTTACGACATTTCCCAAGAAGACTGTGAGCTGATGAAGCTCCGGCAGGTTCTTCGGAACAACTCCCCTATTGGCTGTGAAAGGCTGAAGAGAGTCGTCTTCAACTATACGCCTCTCTTAGATCCCCCTGCTCAGGATAATGTTGGCATCGAAGCTGATCTATACCGCAGAGGCGCTGTTGTTGTACTTGATATCGTTGCCGAGAACGTCCTGTCTCTATTTGGCGAGATCTACCGATCTAGCTTTCCAATACAGTCAGCCATTCCTGTTGAATATTTTACTCTGCAAGAGCGAATGGCAGATGATCGAAACAACACACTGGCTTTTGATTCCCGGCCTATTACTGGCGGAAGCAGATGGTCTGAGCACGCTTATGGTGTTGCTATTGATATTAACCCCCTACAAAATCCCTACCTGTATATTGATAAACACACCCGAGCCAAAGTAATCCCTAAGGATGCAACAGAAGGATATTTAAACCGGGCAAAGTTTCGCCCGGGAAAGCCAACCCGTATGGGGATGTCTGAAGATGTAACCACAATCTTTGTAAGGCATGGCTTCGCTGTCTGGGGTGGAGACTGGAATGTCCCGATTGATTATATGCACTTCCAGGTTGGTTCCCGTCAATTCATTAACCGCCTTGTAACTTTGCCAAAGGAAAGAGCAAAACAACTATTTGACCGATATAGCCAGCAGTTGAATCATTGTTTTGAAGAGAACAACACTATAAAAAGTGTTGCTCACCTCAGGAAACATTGTGTCGAGAAGACCGTATCAGAATTTGATAGTGAGCAGGAGTGAGCACGGTTGCCCTCCTCCTGCCGAACCAACTGTTATAGTCGAGAGGGATGGCTTCCCGGATCGCCCTCTATATGGGGTTTGTCATCGTGGGAGACACCGTGTTCCGATTGGGTTGGAACGTCCCAGTTGCCCTCTTCCGTCCAGGGATCATCCTCTGGGAACTCTTCAATATAGATTTCCTTCTCTTCGTAGCTCGGCTGGTAGCGCAAGTCATAGTGAGCAGCTTTCACAATCGATATGCACAGCAACAATGCGACAACCAAAAGCGGCACTCCACCAATCACGCTGGCAGTTTGCAGTGTGTCCAGGCCGCCCAAAAACAGGAGTGTTATCGGCATCAGCGAAAGCGCAAATGCCCAGAACAGGCGATTCCATCGCGCTGGCTCTTCATCGACCTCTTTTTGCACAACGGCAGCAAGAATGTATGAGATGGAATCGAATGTAGTCGCAGTAAAGATCAGGGCGAGCACGGTATACACCAGAATCACCAGTTTACTGCCGGGGAGGGTTTTGAGTGTAGCGAAAATCGCGGCGGTAGCGCCCTGCTCATTTAGCACTTGCACCACATCCAACTCACCAGAGAACTGCAAGTAAACGCCGTAATTCCCCAACACCATAAAGAACAGGAAACAGCCCAAGGTGCCGTAGAAAATGGAGCCAACCACCATGGTCTTAATGGTCCTCCCCCGTGAGATACGCGCAATAAATAAGCCGACACTCGGAGCAAAAACCAACCACCATGCCCAGTAAAAGATGGTCCAGTCTTGAGGAAAATGGGTGTCTGGAAACTGTTCAAACTCTGCAAACGGCTCAGTCCAGGCAGCCATATGGAAGATGTTATCCAAGACACGGCCCAAGGCATCCAGGCCTGTATTCAACATAAATAAAGTGGGACCAACCAGGAAAACAAACAGAAGCAGCAAAATAGACAGCCACATATTCAGGTTGGAAAGTGCGCGGATACCTTTCTTCAGTCCAACAAAAGCGCTATAGCCGAAGATTACTGTGCATATCATCAGCACCACAACCTGGGTTGCCAGCCCAGTGGGTACACCTAGTAGTTCATGGGCCCCCTGGGTAATCAGCGGCGCAGCAATCCCCAAGGTCGTAGCACCGCCGCCCAACATACCAAAGATAAACAGCACGTCGATCAGCTTGCCGAGTCCGCCCTGGGCGCGCTGCTCCCCCAAAACGGGCATCAGCGCCTCACTAATTTTCAGCACGCTATGGTTTCGAACGTAGTAGAAGTAAGCGATCGGCAAAGCGGGAATCAGGTAGATGGACCATGCCAGCGGACCCCAGTGGAAAATACCGTAGGCAACAGCCCAGCGTGCAGCCTCGGGAGTGCCTCCTTCAACCTGGAACGGCGGAGTCTGGTAGTAGTAGATCCACTCAACCATAGACCAGTAGAGAATCGAAGCACCGATACCCGCACAAAAAAGCATTGACGCCCAGGATATCGTGGAGAACTCTGGGTCCTCTTCAGGCGTCCCCAGCTTGATCTGGCCGATATCGCTAAACACGATATAGACCATAAAGAGGATTGCCCCGACACCCAATGCCAGATAGAAAACCCCTAGCTTGTCAGTGACGAAACCTTTAGCGGCTAAAACCCAGGCAGCACCAACTTCGGGGAACAGCACCAGTGGAATTGTCACTGCCAACAACAGCGCCAGCGAACCAAAAAACGTGGGTTTATCGATGATTTCTCTGAAATGATTGGACAACACTTGCCTCCCAAATGCCTTATGAACCGCGGCAAATAAAAGCAAGGGGGACTTTATATAAGGAACTTTATTATGCGGTGTTAGTGAGTAGGACTTATATAAGGATAGGTAGATCAACTACAGCTAAATTTGCTCTTACTTATCTTTAATAGTACCAGCTAGTCAAAGTATTTCAATTTGACAGTTGTCACATCTGTTTAGATGCGACAACCAATTGAACTGGGGCTATCAACTGACGACGACCCCAACCTGCCGGGTTCTGAACTACTGCTTACCCAAAGATTTTTCCAGTTGGGCAAACTGCCCTTGCAGCATTGCCTTCTCCTGTAGAAGGATACGATTCTCGTCTGACAAGGTCTCTATCCGGTCTTTTGTAGCACCCAGTTCAGCATCCAGCCTTTCCAAAGATACTTGCTGAAGCTGAATCTCCTTAGCTTGCCCTACACCGCTGCTCTGGAGGCGGGCAACCTCATCCTGTAATCGTGTAATTTCAGAAGATTGGAGCTCAGCGCTTGCCGCCTGCTCTTCAGCCTGCCGCTTGTAGTTTGCCGCTTCGGCTTGAGCGGCGCCTATATTTTCACGCAACTCCTGCTTTTCCCGATTGAGTTCAGTAATTAATGCCTGCCCCTGTTTATACAGGAGATCCTGCTCAGAAATCCTCTGTTCCGCCAACCCAAATTGCTCCGTCAGTGAGGCCACCTGCCCCTTAAGTTGCTCACTGGAAGATCGAAACTGATCTCGCTCGTGCTGCCGGTCTGTAGCTGTTCGTTGCTGGAAGTGCTCAAAGTGTTCGCGCACATCGCGATTCTCCTGCTTCATCTCTTCAATTGAGGCCTTCTGCTCCTCAGCTCGAACCGAGGCCTGCTCCAATTGAAACTCACTTTTTTCCAGTTCTGACTGAGTTTCACCCAGGGTAACTTTGAGGCGGCGCTTCTCACCTTCAGAAGCTGAAAGCTTCTGCTCCAGCTCGCGAATCAAAGCGGCTTGCTTGCTACTGGTCTCTTGAGCTTCGTTTAGCCTCTCTGTTATCTCCAGCTCTTTCGCTTCAAATTCCTGCTGAACCTGCTCCACTCTTCGGTCCGCATCGCCCTGGATACGCTGATGAAGTCCTTTCAGTGCCTCCACCAAATCTTTAGGCAAGCCGCTGACATCAGTGCTGCTGGAACTCTCGCTTTTCCACCGCTTTAGAAGCGGCGCAATTGTACTTTTACTCCCAGTCCCCAGATGAGCGCGCACCCTATCAACTGTCGGCTCCTCGCCCCGGGCCTTAATCGCTTTTGCTGCTTCAAAAATATCCAGATAGGTGACCCCTGTGCGCGCCATTAATCTTTCCTCAGATTATTTTGTACCAAATTACGTATTACGTAATAATACATAATATATAAAAATAAACCAATTCTTGAATTAACCCAGCTAACCTTCGATAATGATTCTTATCGAAGGTTATAAAAGTAAGGAAGCCCCCATTTAACGTACTCTCAGTACAAATGGTGCTTTTCAGGTGACACAAAATTCATGAGAAAACAGCCTCTAACCTCAACCAAAATCCAACCTCAATCCCCGCTCAGCAGTACATCTAACGGGGCTGGAGTACTTCTGACTGAGGATGACATTCAGAAGTACCTGCGAGCAGCGACTTCAGACAGCACTCGCAAAGCCTATCGGTCTGCCATTCGCCAGTTCGAGAAATGGGGAGGCCGACTCCCCACCGATAGCCATTCACTGGTTAGCTATCTATTGAGTCGGGCCGAGCAATTGAACCCACGCACCCTGGATTTGCACTTAACCGCCATAGGCCAGTGGCACCTTTATCAAGGCATCGCCAACCCAGTTACTGAACCGCTGGTACAGAAAACCATGAGCGGTATTCGCCGCACCCACGGTAAGCCCAAGCAAAAAGCCAAGGCGCTGAGCCTCGAAAACATTGCCACCCTTACCCGACAGTTGCGCTCTCAGCCTGATTCCAAGAAGAAGGCCCGTGACTTGGCGTTGGTGCTGGTAGGTTTCTTCGGTGCCTTCCGGCGTAGTGAGTTGGTGGCGATCCAGGTAGAAGACCTGATATGGGAGGAGGAAGGCTTGATCATTCGCCTGCCCAAATCAAAAACGGATCAAAGTGGTCAAGGAATGATGCGCGCCCTTCCCTACGGGCCCCCTGAAATCTGCCCCGCACGAGCACTTAAGTCCTGGCTAGACGTTAGTGGCATTAGAACTGGGCCAGTATTTCGGTCGGTCAATCGCTGGGATACGGTGCAAAGTCGACAGTTAAACCCCACAGCTATCAACGATCTACTGAAAAATCTCGGGGAGGCCTGCGGTTTTGATTTTGTTGCCGAACTCAGCAGCCACAGCTTTCGCCGAGGCCTGTCTACTTCCGCTGCGCGAGAAAAAGTTGGCTTTGAGCTGATCAAGAAGCAAGGTGGCTGGAAGAGTGATGCCACTGTCTGGGAGTATATTGAGGAGGGGCAACAGTTTACCGACAATGCCTCAGCTATCTTGATGAAGAAGATGTCGGAACTACTCTCTTAAGAAGCTGCTATTGGCCTACTGGCAAGTCCCGCCTTTCAGGCGGGCAGTATATGTGCGGAAGTAATCAGCCTGGGGGCTTGTTACGGCACAAACTTAACAAGTGTGTGATTTTCGCCTTCAAGTTCATTTTCTATGATGCTGGAAATTACCTCCCAATCTCCACCGGCAAGCCCCGCACCTATTAGAGGATACCCAATCCTCTTCCCCGGAAAATCTTTCTTAACTTTGGTGAATACACTGCGTATAGCCTCATAGTCCGCCATTACCCCCTTACCTCTCCAGTGAAACTGAGTGTAAGCATTGACGACCGTAAAGCTGGCCTCTAACTGTGATATGTAAGCACTTGAATAGGTGCCCAGTTTAAGTCGTGAGCCTTTTTCTGTACCCAAGTCTGCTGCGAAGGCTTCAGGGAAAAGCTTCTTGATAGTTAAGGCTATCCCCTTTCCCATTTGGCACTGGCAATTACACCCATTAACAATTACATCAAAATGGCCCTCAAGTGCCATTTTGATCAAATCACCTTCTACTACATTCATTCTCGAACTCCAGAAATCCAAAACGCCTTGGCAGTCTTCAACGCGTATACAGTGGAACGAAAGGCAAACGCTCTAGCGCAGTTTCAACTTTCTTGATTGATTAACAACTCTCAACTAATTGACACTAGATCAATATAATATGCACCAAGCTGCTCTGCGCTAAGGCACACTGAAAAGCCTTACCCAATTTGTTGTTGCTAAAAATAACTATTGATAACTTAACATAGAAGTTATCGCTACGAAGAATTTAAGTATGAGTAAAGAGGAAATATGAGCGGACCCGCAAAATTTGGTGTCGTTGTATACGCAAATGATATCAATGAATTGTCAAAATTCTATATAAATATGTTCAGCTTGTCTGTACTTCATAAAACAAACGAACTGGTTAGTTTGGGCGGAGAGGGTTTCAATATTGTTGTGCATACTCCCCCTATTGAACTTTCCGAGGAAAATTTTAATACAGTCAAAGTATTTATAGCAGTACAAAGCCTTACAAAGGCACGGCACCAAGCAATAGAGTTAGGTGGCAAATCCCTTGGCGGAGAGTGGTCAAATCCAATATTCAAAGCCTGCAATGTAGCTGACCCTGAAGGCAATCATATTCAGCTTCGGGAGTTCACTAATAGTACGACTAATAAATAGATCCCCCTACCCGTTTGCGGCGCCTATAGGCGTCGCCACCATCTTATCTCCCGTTTACAGCCGCAATATAAGAGGCTCTTGTTTATTAGTATTGATTGGATCGGTAGCCTATTTATCACCCTTGCAGCTAGATTTTTTCATCAGTTTACACTAGTAGATATCGGCGACTAGCCGATCAACTTAAGTACATATGGAGAGCCAAGTCAGTTCATTACCTGAATTGCTCTAAAGTAATTTATTTTTTAGATCTAGTCGGATGTGTCTTAGGTAGTTTTTTGGCAATGTCACTTGCTTCAGGCGAGCAGGCAGGGTGCCCCCAACCACCAGCGCTAACACCACCCACAATGTCATTGACGATGTTATCGTCCTTGCTAGGACTCACCCCTTCAGGTATGTAGTCCATCTTGAGCATATGACGAACTTTCCACGCAATATTATGGTCCGCACATGAACTATCACCACTTACCCCAACTGCTCCAAGAAGCTTGCCGTCGTCTTTGTACAGCGCTAAACCACCACCAAAAACATTAACGCCTCCAATTTTCTTACCAATCATTGGGTCGTGTTCTGTACCAATATCATTGGGTAGCCCGCTATAAGCAACATTGGTATCAACTGGATTGCTATGCTGTAAACCATACAAACTTCCACCAGGCTGAACAGCTGTAAAAAGGTTTGCTGTCGATAAGGGTAGGCCTGGCAGACTGAAAGCATTTGCTGTATTTGCTTTTTGCGCTGAAATGACGCGGCTACCGGGCCATTGGTCGCCTCTATCTTCGCCGGAAAATACAACAGCTCTAACTATTCCATCTCTATCAACTACCGTTGCCCACATATTTAAGCTAAAACCGCCATTCTGTTCTTTTACGACATCTTTTAGCACCGCCTTAAGTTCGGAATATTTTGGTAACTCCATTGAATTAACCTGCATAATCTATATCTTCATTTCTTGCTGAGAGTGATGGGCCGTTGATAATACTAGGTTAGATTAATATAGAATCAATTATGCCCTTGGGTTTTAGCTATATTTTTAACACTCCTAATAAATGTCTTTAATGGTTGGCTAGAGTAGGCATGAAAAATCGCACCAGGTCGCCTTTCGCAAAGGTATCGACGATACCGCCTTAATAGAATTACGATCTTTAGCTAATTTGCTGAATTGTTTAGTTGTGGTAATGACATCGCATCCCCGGCAGTATCATTAGGCCCAAGCACTTATTGCTTGATATGGGTCTCATTGAAGATTGATTCCCAGTCCTGATCAAAGGTCTCGGGTATTGACGAGGAAGTCCTCCGAAAGAACAACACACCAACATGAGCTTCATGACCCTTCTTAGCGGTGCTGTCAGCAGTAACCTCCTCGATAAAACCTCGCATAGTGCCACTGCCATCGAGGGTCAAATTTGTAACGCTCTCATCGGACACATCAACAGCTACCACTTGAATTCTATTGCCACTCTTCATATAGGCAAAGATACCGATATCCTTAGCTATAGTGGTCTCATTCACCTTCTCTTCAACTGCAGTTAGTTGGTGTTTAACATCCGGCTTCTTCGTTACCTCAAGATAGCGACCACCACCACCCACCCCTGTTTGCTTGAGAACTTTATAAGTTCGGCAAATCTGCTCCTTTTCTAAGGTAAAGGCGTCTGGACTGTGCTCGTAAAAAATAAACGACTCACCTTCAATTGCACACCAGACTCCTTCCAAGGAATCTTTAGCTTCCGATTGGGCATTGGCGTGAGTGGCAACAAGAGTCAGAAGTACTGAGGACAACAGGAGTAATAGCTGATTGATTATTTTCATGGTGACCTCCAAGGTGGTAGTCAGTCAAATATAGGCGCAGCTTTACGGTTAGATAATCCCGGGGCAAGCCGAATCACGCCAATAGTAATGACCCCCAGCGGACCCTGGATGGATAAGTCGAAGCCTGATACCCGTAAGTTATATGGACTAACACCGTGTCGCAGATCTATTTAGGTAAAGTTCAACGGATCCTCTTTGAAATCACGGGATTAGAACTCAGGCTATTATCTAAGTGGTGGCAAGGAGGCCCAAAATGACGACGTTAAATCAAAAGCAAATTGAAGACTGCAAGTCTAGTGCGTCGGACTTCTCCGACCTCAAGGCGCTATTCCTCAACTGCACTCTAAAGCCTACGCCTGAACTCTCCCATACAGACGGTCTAATTCGCATATCCAGGGAAATCATGGAGCGCAACAAAGTCTCAGTTGAGGTTTTACGCCCTGTTGATCACGATATCGCTTTTGGTGTTTACCCGGATATGACGGAGCATGGCTGGGACACTGATGAGTGGCCACTGCTCTATCGCCGGGTTGAAGACGCAGATATCCTGGTTATAACCACGCCGATCTGGTTGGGAGAGAAATCCTCTATCTGCACCCAAACTATAGAAAGGCTCTATGCGAACTCAGCTGACCTGAACTCTAAAGGCCAGTACGCGTACTACGGTCGGGTGGGCGGCTGCCTTATCACCGGCAACGAAGATGGCGCAAAGCACTGTGCCATGAATATTCTCTACTCTCTGCAACACCTTGGCTATGTTATCCCTCCCCAGGCAGATGCGGCATGGGTGGGAGAAGCGGGCCCCGGCCCCTCGTATCTTGACCCTGGTTCCGGTGGTCCGCAAAACGACTTTACCAATCGCAACACCACTTTTATGACCTGGAACCTGATGCATATGGCGCGAATGATAAAAGATGCTGGGGGCATTCCCGCCCACGGTAATCAGCGCTCTGCCTGGGATGCCGGCTGTAAGCCCGACTTCCCTAACCCTGATTATCGATAGAAACATCCTGCATTTTTAACTTTATAGAGCTAAGCAGCCTAAAGTTGTTGCTGTTTGGCCAAGTCTATCCGTATTTACAAAATCCTATTTACAAGATGTAGCACCAGGGATAAATTCCCGCCTTCTTTGCTCCCATTAACACCCACCTGCCCGGCATAGCACTCCTTTCTCCATAAAGGGATGCTAGGCGTTGCCATATGAATTGGTGGTCCAGTAATTCCTGTGAGGTCCCTGTCCCGAATGAAACCAGAGTTCTTAGCGCATATCCTGGATAGCAAATTATTTATCACCATATGCCTGATCTCAGTAGTGATGTTATTACGTGGCCTGCTCACGCTAGTAATAGCACGAAGTAGTTGGCAAAAAGCGGATAAGCGCCGCCGTATCAATACCATACATAACCTTGGCAACTTGTTATTGGTAGTTGGCCTGATAGCAATTTGGGTAAGCGAACTCCGGGACTTTGCCCTATCCATTGCCGCTTTCTCTGTGGCAATTGTGCTGGCATTGAGAGAGGGTGTGCAGTGCCTCGTTGGTGGCTTGTACCAGGCAAACATGCGCTCGTTTACTGTGGGAGACTGGATCAAAGTCGGCAATCAATTTGGTGAAGTCACCGATAGTGACTGGCTAAGCACCACCCTTTTAGAAATCGATCCGCACGGTTTGGGCAATGGCTATACAGGAACAACTCTGTACATCCCTAACAATGCCTTCTTTACCCAACCGGTAAAGAACCTGAACTTTATGCGCCGGTATATCGAGCACACCTTTTCGATTACCCGAGAAAGCAAAGGAATGAATCCATTTGAAGCCAAGAAGTTTATCTCTGAGCGACTTAAAGAACACTGCGAGTCCTTCCGTGAAGTTGCCGAACGCTACTGCAACCTGATTGAGAACCGCATGGGCGTTGAGCTCTCGGGACCGGATGCCAAAGTCTGTATCACGACCAATGAGCTCGGCCACGATGTAACCACGGTAACCGTATTTTGCCCCCGAGAGGAAGCCACCAATATCGAACAGTTGGTGACTGAAGACTTCTATAACTTTTGGTTCGAGAAGACCAAGGACGTGGGGTCTAAAGCTTAACGCAGTCGTATTAAAAGGTATCGCCGATTGAAGCCGCTAGCAGTTCTGCCTAACTAGCGGCTCTTGTATGAATTTGCCGTTAACTTTCCCCATCGACCCGGAAGTTCGCAACCTCCCAGGCGCGCTCACGGATAACCCGCGCATTATCCTCTAGGTTGGAGGTGCCTGTAGGGTCTCCATCTATTGTGATATCCGGGTTGGACCACTGCTGAATTCTGGGGCCGCCTCGATCCGACGGGCAATTGTAGGCCATCACACTCCTCCAAGTTGAAGGGGTGGTATTGCAGTAGCCGTGGCCATATTCAAACGGCTCCATATTCGAATCACTGTAGATAATATGTCGGGCTCCCATTAGGTGGCCAATTTCATGGGCAAAGCTGAAGTACCCCGTTGCGCACCCTTCCCTTGCGAAAGCAAAGGCTGTTGATTCCGATGCGTAGATCGTCTTAGCTAATCCACATGATCCGCTGTACAAATCATTGCCGGTTAAAACAATCATTACATCTGCACTATACAAGTCTCTAAGTTCGTATAGTTCTTTAGTTTCTGGATATGCGTCATTCGAAAAGTACTCGCGGTCCACATAGAAGCTACCGCTTTCTGCATAGCTGGTTCTATAAGAGTGAACAATTTCTACCGAGGTATTGACTTCACTATTGGCAAATGAAACATTGGTTTCCTCTTCCAATAAATCCATGTAGGCGGGTACATCACCGGCGTCTGCCTCAAAGGCATCGGTATAAGCAACTATAACGGTTATTTTTCCACCAGAGTCAGTAGTCGCAATTCCTGAGGTTGTGTTTAGCGCGCCAACCTTGGAAGTAAAATCCATCTCTTCGAAGTAGTTACTATCATGGTCGACAAGTGAATTGTCTGGAACCTCAGCGATTGTAACCGCGCCTTTTCCGGCAGGTCTCACTTTGTAGAGCCTACCTTCAGATTGTATTGAGCCAACAATTCTACCGTTGTTCTCGGCTAAGGTGATAAACCCTTTTCCATCCTCAGAAAATGCAGATAGTGAAGCCCTATTTTTTGTTGAGCGAATATTTTGCAAGGTAAACCGTTGCTTGCCGAGCTCACTGGGAACCTCAAGGGTACTACCGGGCTTCAAGCTAAAAATCTTATTATTTAAACTTTTTTTAGTTTTATGTGAGATTATATTTGATCTACTTTCACTCATGGAAGATTCAAAAACAACATTCACATTTTCTTCTGAATAAGCGCCAAATGTAGAAAATAGCAACACGAAAGGCGCAAGAATTTTAAAGCTTTTCACAGACATACTCCCTGTATCCGCTTCTCGGAAAATCAATTTAGAAAGATCCGCACTAAAGATAAAAATAAATCTATTAATGCAGCCTTTAAAATACTGAATAGAAATATTTATTGAAATCCACAGTGCGCGGCTACTCTATATGATTCTTAACTAAAAAAATATTCTTACGCCTACCAATAATTTAACTTCGCAAATTTTTGACAAGTTACTATCTGAAGAGCAGATAACTTTTTGGAAAATTAAATTCAAATGAAAGCTTAATCACAATCCTTTAAATGGAAACTGAAAATATTTTACTTAACCACTCAATAAATGCTCTAACCCTGGGAGATAAAAAGCGATTCTGGGTGAACACAACCGATACCGGCTCGCTGGGCGGGCGAAAATTGGGCAATATTTCAACTAAATTTCCAGCATCCAATTCTTTTTCTACATGAAACTTTGGAAATTGAGCTAATCCGAGCCCCCGCTTAACGCCATCCAAGTAACTCTCTGTCCCAGTTACCGTCAATTGCGCCGGAACTTGCAACGTCTCTACCCTATCGCCAAGACAAAAAGAGAGCGGCGTAGACTTCCCAGTCGTTATAGAGCGCAGCGCTACAACACGGTGACCATTCAGTTGTTCCAAAGAGCTTGGGTGGCCGTAGTGTTCCAGGTATTGCGGCGATGCGCATGTAAGCCGTTCCAGCATGATTAAACGCCTGGCAATCAGCTCACTATCCGCCAAGTGTCCATAGCGAATAGCACAGTCGACCCCTTCTTGGACTAAGTCCACCCATCGATCCCCCTCACTCATTACCAAAGAAATGTCAGGATACTGGGCAAAAAATTGGGGGAGTTGCGGCATAACAAAATGACGGGCAATAGTCCCTTGTACGTCTACCCGCACCTCACCGCCTGGCAATAAACCTGTAAATGCCCCTTCTGCTTCCTCTACGTCCGCAAGTATTGAAATACAGCGCTGATAATACAGTTCCCCATCCAGTGTTGCCCTTACCTTGCGAGTCGATCGCTGCAACAACCTGACTCCCAGCCGCTTCTCTAGCCGGTTGATCACCTGAGTCGATGTCGACCTCGGAATCCCAAGATCAGTAGAAGCGGCTGTAAAACTGCCCCGCTCCACAATCCGCACGTACAAGCGCATCGCATCCAGCTTATCCATATCGCCCTATTGTTTGTTTATTTGGAACAATAGATTCCATTTTAGCCGGATTATCTACATGAATAACACGAATAGTATGGAAATACAGCCAAATCAGGGAGCTGCAAGGGCGGCTCCAGTAATCACTACGGAGATCATTATGGAGAAAGTGGCACTGGTAACAGGAGCTTCCCGTGGCATAGGCGCGGCGATCGCCTCTCGCCTGGCAAAGGATGGCTTTACCATTCTGGTGAACTTTGAAAGTAATATTTCAGCTGCCGAAAAGTTGGTAAACCGCATTGAAACCGAGGGTGGCAAGGCGGTTACTGCCCAAGCCGATATCAGTGATCAACAGGCGGTTTCGCGCCTATTCAACTCGGCAGAAGTCACTTTTGGCGGAATCAATAGTGTCATCAATAATGCGGGCATTATGAAGCTAGCCCCTCTGGCAGAATGTGAAGAAGATGATTTCGATCGTCAGGTAGCTGTAAACCTTAAGGGCACCTTCAATGTCATGCGTGAAGCCACCGCAAGGCTTCAAGAAGGCGGCCGCATTATCAACTTATCCTCGAGTGTCGTCGACTTGTGTATGCCGAATTACAGCGTATATGCGGCGACCAAAGCAGCTGTTGAAGCTCTGACCCAGGTAGTCGCCAAGGAAATGCGGGGGAGAGATATCACTGTGAATGCCGTCGCCCCAGGGCCCACCGCTACCGAGCTATTCCTGTCGGGGAAGACCGATGAAATGGTGAATACTCTTGCCAAAATGTCGCCACTTGAGCGCTTGGGCAGGCCTGAAGATATTGCAAATACCATTGCCTTTTTAGTCAGTGAGCAAGGTGGCTGGATCAATGGACAGGTCATACGAGCCAATGGTGGACTTGTCTAGCCTCACAAGCAATCACCCTTCTATTTAACATTCCTCAGCTAAGCGTTATGCGAGCTGGGATGATTTAGGACTAAAAAGCCAATGACCGCTCAATCACCGGTACTATGGGGTAAATACATCAGGGACACCCTTATCGCTGCGACCGTAGCCAGTGCAGCAGCATTTACTTGCTATATGCTAGAACTTCCTCCCTGGGCCATGTTTGTTGGATGGGTTGCTTTTTTTACCCAACCAAATTCTGCCTCAAGTGCAATCTCCAGCGGGGTTTGTATTGCTCTAGGGATATTGATGGGAATGACAGCAGCTATAGTCAATACCCTTTTGCAGCCAGTGGTAGGCGGCATTGCCTTTGTAGTTACAGTTTTCTCCGTTGCATTTGTGGTGGTATCGCTAAGAGGACTGCCACTTGTAGGTAATATCATTGCCTGGTTTTTAGGGTTAATCGCTGGCTATTGCTGCTCCTACCTACAATCTCTTGCTGGAGAAACTAAAGCTAGTTGATAGTCAGGGAGTCTCGGCATAATTCAGCATTATCCCTGAGGGCCTTAAGAGGCTCCCTGATTAGAACTAATCCCAACATATATTCAAAACTAGATAAATTGAGCGCTAAGTCATACCCTCTCTCAATTCACACCGCAGATATCCAGTATCTTATTCATTAGATCATTATTTCTACTGCTTAACATACGCGATACAGTATAGTGGTTTTTATTTTTCAAAAGTATATATTCGCACGGGCTTGTCGTTTGCTGTAGCTTCCCACAGTATCTTTTTGACTGATCAATAAATTCCGCAGTCTCATCATCACCTACTGCAACAATCGTTTTGGTGAAACATCTAATATCGCCAAAAATGGGACTCAAATTAGTAACGTCATCTTCTGATAAACGCAGAGATTCATTGAGATAAGATTGCCTCATCTTTGTTAAATCATAGAGCCCGCTTAACATAATAGCGCCGCTAATAGAGCTGCGGACTTCAGGTGTCCACTCAAATTCTAAAATTTTAGCGACAAGAAAGGCCCCAACAGAGTGACCACAGACCACTATATTACTGGGGTTGCCATTCCAGCGATCAATATTCTTATATATCCATAAGAATGCCTTTATATTTTGCTCATTAATTTCTTTAACACTGACGGCGGGCGCCAAATCATAGTTGACCAAAGCAACTGTACACCCGGCCTCTACAAAGGGCTTGGCAATGTACCGGTATTGCTTTTTATCTAGCGCCCGGAAATACCCGCCGTGGATGAACACAAAAACCGGTGCATTAGGAGATTTAGCAGGGAATATATCAACCTTTTCACCGGGGCTATCTCCGTAGCTGATATCCAGTGAGTTTCTCAGGGTTTGCGTGGCCAAATAGCTTTGTAGCTCATTGATTAGCAGATGGACTCTACCAAATGGGTGCCGCTTGCGCAGATTAAACTGATCATCATACTCACTCATTCTATGTTTCGACTCCGCAAGTGCTGGCATAAACTGCCTATTTTACACTAAAGGTTCTTTCTAGAGTCTAAGGAGCCTCTAAACAACTCCGTAACTCCCCTGGCTTGTGTGGCGGGCCTATTTAGCACAGAAAGCATCCTACAAAGGAAGAGACCCTATAATAATAAACACCTGTAGAGGCCTAAATATGTGTCAATTATTTCAACAACTCAGATATTGCGGATAAATGGTAGAAAGCCATCTCAATTTTGCTAGCCCAAACAGAGAAATACAGTTTCTTCCAAACATTCTGATCTATATATAACGCCTATAGTTAAACTTTTAGTTTTATCCTACAAATTTTGAACTACAGATCCGCAGAGGACCAAAAGAATGTTAAAGCGTTTAACCGTGTCTATTCTAAGCCTCGTAATTCTGTGCGGCGTACCCTTCGTATTATCTCAAGAAAACCCAAAACCTTTTGTTTTCACTGCCATTCCAGACCAGGACCCGGAGCGCTTACAAAAACGCTTTGGCAAAGTTGCACAGTATTTGTCCGACACGCTTAGGGTTGAAGTTAAGTACTTACCGGTGAAGTCCTACAGCGATACGGTTAAAGCCTTTAAAAATAACAAAGTTCAATTGGCCTGGTTCGGCGGATTTACTGGAGTACAGGCCCGTATTGCGGAGCCTGGCGCCAAGGCCATTGCCCAGGGAGAAGGAGATCAAAATTTCACCTCCTATTTTATTGCGAATAAAAGTACTGGGCTCACTCCCTCAAAAGAGTTCCCCCGTGGTATTGAGGGTATGACCTTTGCTTTTGGTTCAGAGCACTCCACTTCTGGGCGGCTAATGCCGGAGTATTTTATTAGAAAAGCACTGGGCAAGCCCCCGGCCGAGGTGTTCAGCCGTGTAGGCTTTGCCGGCGACCACTCCAATACCCTCGATCTAGTGCAGTCTGGGAAATATCAGGTGGGCGCCCTGAATCACAAAGTGTGGGAGAACGAAAAGAAAGCCGGCAAAGTGGATGAGAGCAAGGTGCAAGTAATCTGGAAAACCCCAGGATATCCAGATTACAACTGGACAATTCGTGGGGATGTCGATGAAACCTGGGGCAACGGTTTCTTAGACAAGGTCCAGCAGGCGATTTTGAATATGCGGGACCCTAAACTACTTGCCGCATTTCCCCGCAAAGGGTTTATCAAAGCCGACAACTCAATGTACCAGCCAATCGTCGAGACCGCTCACGAAATTGGCTTGTTGAATAATGAGTAAGCGAGCTGTTGGCCCTGCCGACCGACCTGATTCTTACTTAAGAACTCTCCGGGGAAGACAGATCCTGCAAACGCTCCCTGATAATAGTTGCCAATCTCAGTGCGCCGGGGCCGATATCATCCCGGTTAGGAAAGATCAGATACATAGGGACCTCTCTTTTACCTCCTCCTTCAAGGGGCAACAGTTTTAGACTTCCCTCAATAAGCTCATTAAGAATTTTATCTTCCGGTAACCAAGAAAAACCGTACCCCTGACAGGCGGCTCTGATCAAAGAAGACATGCTGCTTAGCGTCCATCGCTTAGCGACGTCAACCGTAAGCGTTTTACTTCCGCGCTGGGGGTTAGTATCCCGAACCACCAAATGCCGGTGATTACGGAGATCTTTCATTGTCAACGGGCGATCCAACTTATGTAGGGGATGGCTGGGGTGCGCCACGGGAACAAGCCGGGCAGGAGCCGGCAGTAACTCACCGTTGTAGCCCTGGGGGATTCTAGGACTGATCGCAAAATCGACCCGCCCTTCATTTAAAGCCTCCAAAGCACCACTAATCACCATCTCATGTACTTCAATACGAGTCTGAGGGCTCTCTTCGCCAAAAAGCGCTAGGCAGTCCAACAACAACCAAATTGGGAATAGCACCTCCACGGAAATCGCAATCTGGGACTCCCATCCAGCCGAGGCTCGGCTGGCGGCCTGCTCCAATGCAGAAGCATCCTCCAGTAATTGCTTTGCGTGACGGTAGAGCATCTCACCTGCGGGAGTCAGAATCGCCTTGCGCCCACTAATAGTGAAAACCGCTACAGCCAGTAGTGATTCCAACTTCTGCACCGAATAGCTTACCGACGACTGACTCTTGTGCAGAAGCTCGGCGGCCTTTGCATACCCCCCCCCCTTCAACTACCGCTATCAGGCAACGCCACTGCTCAAGAGTGATCTTTGGGTTTGATAATTGTGTCAACTGTTGGCTCATGATCGAATTTTTAGATAAAAACAAACAAATAATTCTAATTTTTAATCAACTTAATGAATGTTTCAATAGCGTCATACAAAGTTAGTTACGAGGAAACAGTCATGGCAAAGGTACTCAACATCAAGTCCAGCCTCTTTCAAGAGAACGGTCAGTCATCTCAACTTGCGGACAATTTCATAGCGAGCTGGAAGACTAATAACCCGCAAGATGAAATCATCCATCGTGACTTGGTATCCGAGCCTGTACCTCATCTGAGCCTGGAGCACTTTCAAGCCCACAATACGCCAGCTGATAGCCGTTCAAACAAGCAAAGTGAAATTGCAGAACTTTCGGACAAGTTGATAGAGGAGATATCATCGGCAGATCTGCTGGTGCTAGGTATCCCGATGTATAACTTCAACGTCCCGTCTAATTTGCACACCTACTTCGACTTTATTGCACGTGCCGGGGTAACATTCCGATATACCGAAAACGGCCCTGAGGGCTTATTAAGGAACAAAAAAGCCGTCGTTTTTATTTCAAGGGGTGGTGTTTATGGTGATGATCATCCCCAAAGTAATTACCTTCGACAGTTCTTGGGGTTTATTGGTATTACTGATGTGGAGTTTGTCTATGCTGAAGGCTTGGCAATGGGAGATGAAGCAAAAGAAAAGGCGTTGGCAGCTGCGAAGAAGCGTATTGCTGAACTTGTGTGAGATACGGAGATAAACAAGCTCTTATTTGAGTACCTGTAGGGGGAAACTAATCCTCCCCCTCTATTAAAAAAAACCGGCAGATTATTGCTTAACCTATCTTACATATATCAAATCTTATTTAGAGCTTCTTAAAATAGAATGTTACCCCAAGCGCACCGCCATGATCTGTAAAATCCAAATAGCAATGTGACATAGCCTCCCTTTGAATTTGGGAAAGCAACTTATTTAAATCATAGTTATTCATCTGCATTCTTGGAGCCATAAAAGGCTCGCCTTTAAGAAGGTTAAGGATATTCCCTGAAAAAGGCACAGTACTACTCAAAAATGAAGTCAACCTTTTTAGTTTTGAAGTTTTGGCATATGAAAAATGGGCAACGCAAACCCCGCCCGATTCTAACTTATCAAGCAGAAGACTAAATAGTCTTTGCCCTTTTTTAACAGGGATATGTTGAAACACTATAAAGGAGTGGATGAAGTTGAATTTCCTTTGAACTAGAGAGAGCTTCTCATCAGCTTTCACAAATTCAATATTCTTTAAGCCTTGCTCATGACTATTTTTTTTAGCCTCCATAAGCATCGAATCAGATATGTCAACACCTGTAACATCTTCAGTAATATACGCTAAAGGAATCGCTACTCTTCCAACTCCACAGCCAAAATCAAGCGCCCTCTTGACGACAAAGCCATCATCTACATGTTGTTTCACTTTTGTCAGTATATTGTGAACATGGCTTTGTCCCGTTTTAAAGAAATCTTGCTTTGCGCTATCTGTTAAGTTTTCCTTCCTAAATTTTTCTTCGGTTAGAACACCGTAATAAGCATCTTCTTTGCCAAACTTTTCCCACTCTTTGTCAGAGTCAGCAATAAACATCGACATTCTCCCGCTACTACCTCACTCACTCCAAATCTAAGGCCATTTGAAATAAGCAATTCCATTTCACCACGAATACGAGACGATTGTATCAAGAAATGTCTTTCCAAAACGAATACTTATAGGGTACCGGTGTACCACTTCATCCTCAGGGAACTCAAAGCATGTTGACGGCCTTGGCAAGTCAGCTCTATTCAGGTTAAGTATTTCTTACAGAGATCCCAATCCTGTTTAGCTGCAACTTGATTCCACAATATGCATTTTGCCAACTGAACTATCAGAAATAGTGAGCTTTTACTAAACGAATAGAGTTGCCTTCTCGATATAATTCAATGCGTTGAGCCCCTGCAACTCTAATTAGGGGCTATAAGTTTGAGACGGTTATCACATAAAAGGATATTTGTTTTTGAAATGTAGTAAAAAGACTATTATTTAGCTGTTCACCGCATCATCCATATACTCCACTGCCTCTCCTATAGAAATAGTGAACACTCCGGCATTGCCATTAATATATTCACGCTTCCATGAATTATAGCCATCCTCATAATCAGGTATCTCACACTCCCCCATCAGTTCAGGTATGCTTGACCCTAGTGCCTCAATTGAAAACGGCAAATGAGTAATTTCCTCAATGACCTCTCCACTATTAGGGTTATTAATCTTTATACCTGAAATCTGAACATGCACTACCATTGAATCGTCCTTAGACTCTTCAATTTTTAAGTTGCTCACTCGCAGAATATCAAATAAGAGTAAGAAGGCAGTGGGCCGTGCAATCAAACAGATGCTAAAGTCTTATCAGGCCGTGTGTAGAACCATAACTTACAACAACGGAGGTGAATTCGCGGGGCATCAGTCGACCGTGCGGAAACTAGGCTGCAATATATATTGCCAAACCGTATCACTCGTGGGAGCGTGGTTTGAGCGAAATTACCAATGGACTGCTGAGGCGTTTTTTCCGAAAGGGATAGAGATTAGCAAGTTACCGAACAGGTAAATTGACGATGCAGTGTATCGTATTAATGCCCAACCTAGAATGATGTTAAATTATTGGAGCCCGCTGGAATTTCTAGTGGGTAAGCGCCTGTCACTTATGTCGGCAATCTAGCTAGCGCTCTGGGTGCTCATTAAGAATTCCTGATCGTTAAAAAACAGGAGAGTAGAGAAAAGTTGGTGGGTGTTTTAGGTGGGCTTGCTTAATCGCTTACGAAACATCTCGGTTAAAAGTGTTTTTTGAGGATGTTCCGTTATTTAGCGGTGTGAAGCTTTTTAGATAATCCTTCTTCGACTCTGCGAAATCAACAAATCTCTACAGATTTTCGCACCACAGATGACACCGCAAAACATGATAAGTAAAATATCGGGTCGGGCGTGCTGCCTGCGTCGACCAAGCCTAGGATCTTCCATGTCACCAAAGTAGTGTAAAAGGCTTGGGACTGCCCTCGGTAAAGCGCCATTAATACTCATACCCCATAGAATTAGGGTATGAGCGGAAATTCTATAAGTTAGTACGGGTACGGCTTCTGCTGGTCAAAATCATTACCTTGGCTAGGTGACCGACAAGCAGTGAAATGTATCTTAGTGTATTTTAAGCTGTTTTTAGTGATAACCTCGAAAACATCAGCCAATTTAATGTTGGCACCCTCTTTCACTAAAATCAGATCGTGGGCATGAAGCCCACCTTCCCAAGCGGTTTTGATATTATCCAGATGTGGAAGGCTTTTTTCGTTATACGAAAGATTATAGTTGCGAACCTCTGCACCGCAGCCAGCAATAGAGATCACTTTTCCAGATCCCATTCTCAGAAATGTTTTAGCTTTGCTAAATTCGACTAAACCATTCTCGTTATCCGTGTCGGCAGGCTTACCCGTTTTAGTCAAACTTTTGACTGCATGATCAGTAGAAGCAGAGCCATGAAAGGAGTAAAAGTACATTGATACGTCTTTTGGCAGCGCCACAGTTTTGGAGCCTTTATCAAATGAACCATGCGCATAAAGAATGGCCTCTCCCCCAGTCGAGTTATCTTTCCTATGTATTATTACGTTTCCGAGTTCAAGAGTTTCCATAACAATCTCTATCAATTAAAAGGTTATTTAAAATTCCCTATCCGGGTCTAGCTGCATTCAATATTTACAGATTAATAAATTTAGATCAACGGCAAGATCCGTAAGGGCATCACCTCGCCCGCTATTAATAGCCACCAACCTGCTTTCCGAACAACAACATAATCATGCACACCTGACATAACAAACACATTAGGATAAACATCTCATAATATGGATTAGAGCATTAAATTTATCAATTAAGGAATTTTCCGTGCACATTTCAAAATCGGAAAAAAAGGAGCAATACTAAAGTCATACTGTAGATTTCTCTCTACAAATATACCTATTAAAACTCACAAAATAAGTATGGATTTTATGGTTATTCATTGAAATAGTGGCCATACCGCCATCAAGAATTGCTAAAACCTCCACCAACATACGACACTTCACCACTTGGAATTAATTTCTTTCCTGTATTCACAGAATGTAAAAAATTAAGAATGTGAACAGGCTTGCGCTCAAATTAACTAAGAACTGTAAGTTGCCTCATAAATTGATTGAGCCTTGCCTTCCCCAGCTACAATGTAGAAAAGTAGGCCTGAAACCTATTGATAACTGAGTATGTTTTGAGGCTACCTTATGGATTTTGCTATCAGGTTACGATAGAAGGACCATCCTTCACCTTACCCTCCACTGAGCACTTGCTGGAAAGACCATAGTTTTGCAAGGGCCAAAGCGCATGCTTGTTTCGAGGTATGGAGGATGTTTCTCAGGTAGTTTGATCAGCGGTCTCTACTTAACTAGTAGTGGTGTAACGAACAATATATTTAAATATAATTTGGCTGCTTTTGGTATACAGACAATGTCCGCCCCCGTAACAATAGCCCTCACAGACGAGGAACGTAAAGAGTTTCAACGTCTCTGTCGCAGTGGTAAGACTCCAGCGGGAATCAAAGAGCGTCTGTCAATTGTATTGCTTGGCGATGAAGATTTATCGAACAGAGAAATTACTGAACGCTTGCCCTTTAGTGACCATGAAATTGCTAGATAGCGAAACAGGTTCGCAGAATCTGGCTTTAAAGGTAATGAGAAAGATCTACCACGGGGATCAAACCAGGCGGCCATGCAGGCGGAATTGGAGGAGCACCTCGCCAGCAGGTACAAGCCCAACCGCAAGAATGGTAACACCTCAAAAACCATGAAAAGTCCCGCCGGTAGCTTCGAACTGCAGACGCCACGGGACCGTGCTGGTACTTTTGAGTCTCAAATCGTTAAGAAGCATCAAGCCTAGCTTACCGACGAACTGGAGCGCAAAATCACTACCCTGTTTGCCTTGGGTAACAGCTACCAGAACATTCGTACATATATTGCCGATATCTGTGGAATGGAGCTTTCCAACGGTACCAACAACACCGTTACAAACAAGCTGTGCCTGGGCTTAAAGCCTGATGTGAGTGTGATCTGGAGGCTATTTACCCAATCGTCTAGCTCGACGCTTTTCATTATATGATCAAGGAAAATGGTCGTTATGCTAGCAAGGCCATTTACACGATTCTTGGTCTCAATATCGAATGCAAGAAGGAATTGTTGGAACTCTATTTATCCGACGAAGAAGGCGCCCACCATTGGCTGAACGTCCTAACTGACCTCCATAACCGTGGGGTCAAAGATATCCTGATGGCATCCAGGGCTTTCCCGAGGCCATAGAGATCATCTGCCCAAATACCGAGATCCAGCGCTGCATCATTCACCAGATCCGCAACTCGCTGAAGTATGTAGCTTCAAAAAATCAGAAGACCTTAATAGCTGATATTAAGTGCATCTACAAAGTGGAAACGCTCTATGCTGCCGAGAACGCTTTAGATGAGCTGGAAGCTAAGTGGGGGAGGAAAATATCCAATGGTAATCAAGTCGTGGGGCAGTAAATGGACAATTCTCTCTATCCACTTTAACTACCCGGAATCTATCCGCCGACAAATGCAGTGGAAGCCATCCACAGGCAATTCCACAAGCTGGCCAAAACCAAGGGAGGCTCCGCCAGTGAGAATAGCTTACTGAAGCTTCTGTACGCCGGTATACTAAAAGCCTCCGAGCGCCGGACGCACCCAATTCAAAACTGGAATCTGACGCTGTCACAGCTAACGATCCACTTCCCCGATCGTTTGGAGAAATACATCAGCCTCTGAGGCTATGGCTGACACAGAGTTTTGAATACCCTCCATTTGTCGCTGAAATGTGGTAGCAAATCTATTATTTAGCTGTTCACCGCATCATCCATATACTTGACTGCCTCTCCTATAGAAATAGTGAACACGCCCGCTTTACCGTTATCATATTCTCGCTTCCACGAATCATAGCCCTCCTCAAAATCAGGTATCTCAGACTCCTCCATCAGTTCATTTAAACTCGCCCCTAGTGCCTCAATTGAAAACGGCATATGAGTAATTTCCTCAATGACCTCTCCACTATTAGGGTTATAAATTTTAATGCCTGAAATCTGAGCATGTACCACCATTGAATCGTCCTTAGACTCTTCAATTTTTAATATGATAACCCGCGAATTCTCCTCGCCCTCTCGATTATCATATTTCCACACTTGACCTTCTTTAACTTTTAAATCCATCCCGACTCTTCACTTTAAATTATCTGCTAATAACATTTATGCAATATCGGAGGCCCCATAGAAGTAATAATCTATGAACGTCCATATCAGGCTTCTATACTGCACTCTATCTAGCTTGGAAGTGAGGCTCAATCATGTATGGATAGCTACTCACCTTGCCTGGGATTAGCATTTTGACTCCAAACACTATTCGGCTTCTTGATTTAAATCATTGCTGATGCTTCATTACTTCAGCGAATAATTTAAAACGATGACATGTTCGTGGAGCTGGAACTAAAGAGGTTCGCTTTGTATCTTGAGACTCGCAGTAGCACCCTATTCAGCGATCTTGTGGCTTATGGGGGCCAGAAAGTAAAAAGCCAGGCCCATTAACCTGGCCTGGCTTTACTTACTTTATAGTTAAAGCTCTGTTAAAGCGCTTCGGCCGCTTCTGCTCTCTCATTTTTTTCTGACGAGATGTCTTGTTTAGCCAGCTCCACTTCCTGCTTATGGATTCTCTTGCCAAACAACCGCTGCACCACAACAAAGAACAGTGGGATAAAGAAGATTCCCAGTAGAGTTCCAACAATCATGCCGCCGAACACACCGGTACCGATTGCCCTTTGGGCACCTGAGCCAGCTCCGGTTGCTATGGCTAAGGGCAACACCCCCAAACCAAAAGCGAGAGATGTCATTAAAATCGGGCGTAACCTGTCCCGTACAGCTCGCATCGTGGCATCTACCAGTTCCATACCGTCTTCCAGATTCTGTTTCGCAAACTCCACAATCAGGATGGCATTTTTACTGGTTAGCCCCACTGTTGTCAGCATCGCGACTTGGAAGTAAATGTCGCGCTCCATGCCCCTTAGGCTATTGGCCAGTACTGCACCCAGGATTCCCAAAGGAGCCATCAATAGTACTGCTGTCGGTACTGTCCAGCTTTCATAGAGAGCAGCCAAACACAAGAACACGATCAAAAGGGACAAGGTATACAGCAATGGGGTTTGTGCTCCAGCAGAGCGCTCTTGATATGAGAGACCACTCCACTCCATACCAATACCTGCGGGTAGCTGCGCCACTAGGCGCTCAACCTCTTCCATTGCTTCACCAGAGCTAACTCCGGGTGCAGCCTGCCCATTAACCTGCATTGATGGAACGCCGTTATAGCGCTCCAAGCGGGGGGAACCGTACTCCCAGCCAAAACTGGCAAAGGATGATAGCGGTACCATATCGCCCTTATCGTTGCGCACTGACCACAATTGGAAGTCTTCCGGGACCATCCTAAAGGGAGCATCAGCCTGCATATACACGCGTTTTACCCGCCCGCGATCGATAAAGTCATCAATATATGAACCGCCCCATGCTGTACTCAAAGCGCTGTTAATATCGTCGATAGACAAGCCAAGCGCAGCTGCTTTTGCATTATCAATTTTTACACGGAATTGCGGGGTATCTTCTTGGCCATTGGGGCGAACATTAGCCAAAAGTTCACTCTGCCCGGCCATTCCCAGAAACTGGTTCCTGGCTGCTGTTAAAGCCTCATGACCCAAACTGCCATTATCCTGAAGATAAAAGTTGAAACCACCAGAAGAACCCAACTCGGGGAGCGGCGGAGGTGCGAAAGCGAAAGCCATCGCATCTTTAATTTGCATCAAGGCACCCATCGCGCGCATGGCGACAGACCCAGCGCTCTGAGACTCTTCTTCACGCTGGGACCAATCTTCCAAATTTACAAAAGCAATACCGGTATTTTGCCCGCTACCGGCAAAGCTGAACCCCTGTACCGAGAATACTGATTTCACGATACCCTGCTCATTGTTCAGGAACTGGTCCTCTACTTTTCGGATAGAGTTCATAGTGCGCTCCTGGGTTGCCCCCACCGGCGCCTGCACCATGGAGAACAGCACACCCTGATCCTCATCCGGCAGGAACGAACTGGGCAACCGCAGGAATAGGAAGGCCATGACTGCGGAAAGCGCAACAAACAACAGCATAAAACGACCGCTGCGCTTCAAAATACCTTGCACTCCACCTTGATAGCGCTGGCTACCTCGATCAAAGTTGCGATTGAACCAGCCAAAAAAGCCCTTCTCCCCATGCCCCTCCCCTTTGGATATTGGCTTCAGCAAGGTCGCACAAAGCGCTGGTGTCAGAATAATCGCCACCAACACTGACAACGCCATAGCTGCAACAATCGTGGCGGAGAACTGACGGTAGATCACGCCGGTGGCGCCATCCATAAATGCCATAGGCACAAACACTGCCGACAAAACTACGCCAATGCCAATCAGTGCCGCAGTAATCTGGTGCATCGACTTCTTAGTGGCTTCTTTAGGGGAGAGCCCTTCCTCCCGCATCACCCGCTCGACATTCTCCACCACCACAATGGCGTCATCCACAAGCAGGCCAATTGCAAGCACCATGGCAAACATCGTGAGCATATTGACTGAGAATCCCAGCGAAGCGAGTACGGCAAAAGTACCCATTAGCACCACTGGTACCGCAATCGTCGGAATCAACGTGGCACGGAAGTTCTGAAGAAACAGATACATCACCAGAAATACCAGGACGATCGCTTCAATCAAGGTAGAGATAACACCCTTAATAGATGCCTCAACAAACGGTGTCGTATCGAATGGTACTACCGAAGTCATGCCACGGGGAAAGTAAGCCTCCAGCTCCTTCAACTTGGCTTTCACCCCATCAGCAGTTTCCAGGGCATTGGCCCCTGTCGCCAAGTTAATAGCGATGCCGGTTGCAGGCTGGCGATTGTAACGGGAAATAAACTCATAATTCTCCGCACCTAGCTCGACCCGAGCTATATCGCCGAGGCGCAAGAGCGAGCCGTCGTCATTGGCTCTGACGATAATATCCCGGAACTCCTCAGGGGTTTGCAAACGTTCCTGGGAAGTAATTGCCGCATTTAGCTGTTGCCCTGGAATAGAGGGAGCAGCACCGAGGCTTCCGACCGTAACTTGTGCATTTTGGGCCCGCACTGCGTCGGTAACATCACCAGGGGTAAGTTCATAGGTGGTGAGCTTATTGGGATCGAGCCAAATCCGCATCGCGTACTTGGAACCAAATACCTGCACATTGCCCACGCCTGGCACCCTGCTGATCGGGTCAACAATGGCCGAATTGATATAGTCAGCAATATCATTGCGGTTCATGCTGCCGTCTTCAGACACAAAGCCGGCAACCATTAAGAAGCCACCTCGAGACTTACTAACATTTACTCCTTGTACCTGGACCTCCTGTGGCAGCAGCGGCATCGCCAGTTGCACTTTGTTTTGCACCTGGACCTGGGCCGTATCCGGGTCAGTTCCGTTCTCGAAAGTTAAAGAGATTGAAACGCCACCGTTGGATTGACTGGTGGCGGACATATAAAGGAGACCATCTAGGCCCTTCATGTTGCGTTCAAGGATTTGAGTAACCGAATCCTCAACCACCTTGGCGGAAGCGCCCGGGTAATTTGCCTCAATATTGATCGACGGTGGCGCAATATTTGGATAGCGCTCAACTGCCAGCTCGCCGATAGACAACACACCTGCCAGTATCGTGATAATTGCCAGCACCCAGGCAAAGATGGGCCGATTGATAAAAAAACTTGCCATAACCCCTACCCTTAAGACCCCTGCTGTGCAGGCGCTTCGCCAGCTTGTTGATCGCCTTCAGCCGCCGGCAGCTGCTCATTTTCGCGCTCGCTGGCCTGTACCGGTGCTCCCGGGCGAATTTTCTGAAGCCCGGCGACTACGACCCGGTCCCCGGCCTCGAGCCCATCTTCCACTAGCCAGCGATTGCCAATCGTACGACTAACCCGCACAGATCGCTGGGCAACCACATTTTCCTCATTAACAACCATGGCTGAGGTATTGCCTTTAGGGTCCCGCGCAATTCCCTGCTGAGGTACCAGAATTGCGTCTTTACGGACACCACTACCGACAATTGCGCGTACATACATACCCGGCAACAGCATGGTATCCGGGTTTGGAACAACTACTCGCAACAACACACTGCCCGTTGAGGGGTTGACACTGGCTTCGGCAAACTCCAGCTTGCCCTGGTGTTCAAATTCGCTGCCATCTTCTAATAGGATTGTCACAGGTAGATGAGTGGCGTCGGCCAATGTGCCCGCTTGAAGCGCTCGGCGAAGGCTAACAAGCTCAGCTGCCGACTGGGTAACCTCAACATAGATCGGATCTAGTTGCTGCACAGTAGCCAAAGTTCCGGCTTGATTGGCCGTTACCAGAGCACCTTGAGTAACTGTAGATTTGCCAATTCGGCCTGTAATCGGAGAGGTGACCCTTGCATATTCCAACTGGATTTCCGCCCTGTGCAGCTCCGCCTGAGCTGCGGCTACATCGGCTCGGGCCTCCTGAAGATCGGCTTCCGCAGCATCATTTTCCTGCGTGCTAACAGCACCATTACCCACCAGGTTCGCAGTACGCTCGGCTTTGAGGCGAGCGATGTTCATAGCCGCCTTTGCGCCTTGCAAACTTGCCCTAGCACTATCGACGTCAGCACGATAAAGAGCGTCATCTAGCTGGTAAAGTGGCTGATTTGCACTAACTTGGCCACCTTCACGGAACAACTGGCGTTTTATGATGCCATTAACCTGCGGACGAACCTCAGCCACTTTAAAGGGGGAAGTCCGCCCCGGCAGCTCCCTGGTAAGAGTGACGGATTCCGGCTGAAGTGTGACTACGGTCACTTGGGGGGCCATTCCCGGTGGAGCCGAAGCTTCCTCGTTACACCCCGCCAACAATGCGGAAGCGACCAAAAGGCTGGTGAGAGCTCGGGCTTTTAACATGGTTACCTCTAAAAATGACTGCGCGGACAAAATATTGGCAGTTAGCGGAATTTTTAAGTGACAAGGAAATCTGAGTAAAGTAGCGTGGCATTTTATGAGTACGTAGGAAACAGGATCAACTGTTCATAATCGTGCAATTTTCATCTAACATGCACTTTCACCCAGTATATTCAAGGGTTTGCACATAAAACCCCTTTGCACACTTGCGGTTAAACGCTGCAAAAATGAGCCAGAGTGAAACTAATAATTGATTAAAGAAGCCGCTGTTCCTTATGACCAAACGCAGAGATGAGCAAATTTTGACCACCCGTGAGCGTATATTAAACGCCGCGCTCAATGTGTTTCATGAATATGGAGTGTGTCGCCCTTCCCTTTCCGAAGTCGCAAAGCTGGCTGGAGTTAGTTGCGGTGCTGTTGCCGACCACTTTCACAGCAAAACCGGTTTGCTGCTCGCTCTGACAGAACGCATGGTACTACCCGGCGAACAACTTTGTAATAACGCCGGCGAGCAACTCAACGCCAATCCCCTCGGTACACTGCGAACCCGCTGGGTGTGGCTGTTTCAGGAAATTGCTTGTAACCCAGAGTGGCAGCAGGTACTTGAGATTATCTTCCATCCCTGTGAAGAAAAGGTTACCGAGAATAATGAAGCCCACTTGCGTATGAAGCAAGGGCGCACCCGCGGGCTTGAGCGAATGGCACAACTGATTGCCCTCGCAGTATCCGAGCGCCAACTGCCCGAAGATCTTGATACAGACCTCGCGATGCAGATGTTACACGGTGGCCTGTTCGGTGTGATTGAAACTTGGCTCTTATCCTCAAGAATTGAAGATATCGGCGAACTCGGTGAACGCTATATCGACTCTCTAATCGATATGATCCGCTTCTCCCCCACCATGCGCTTAAGTTCACAACTGGTCCACACCCTGCACTGACGCGCCTTATCCTTATCTACTTCGGTGGGGCATACTGCTTTGCAGTTTTCACCTCACCATAAGTACCTTTTCTCTTTTATGCTCATTGGAAGTCCCAAACTGGTTATTTTGGCCCTGAAATCATCGATTACCGCAATGTCAAACTTCTTTTTTCAGGCAAAACATTTAACTATTACTCATTAATCCAATTTTGTTGAATCAGAAGGCAAGTACTCTACCGGGAAACAGGCATGCTCTCCTTCCCCAATAGCCATAAAAAAGACCATGGCACTGTCTTTATCCAACTTCAGCAGACTCTCAAACTCTTCATCGTAAAAAGCGCCCGCTATAAATACGTCTTGCTTAAGAGAGTGTGCATAGAGAAATATATTCTCAGATAGATGGCCGGCTTCAAGGTAAGCCATCCGATAGATACGGGAATGACGATACTTGGACCAGAACCGATTAAATTTGCAGACAAAGCAAATATTAACTGCGGCACCCTCGGCATAGGGCTGACCGACCAGCAAACGGCGGATCTTATCATGGCTAACAGGACCTCCGACTTTGGTCAATCCATGATCAATTGGATTGTAAAGGTAAATACCAGGATCAATCCCCTGTACCGAATGCACTATCAGGTAAATATCTGTAGCTTGTAAGGCGCCGCCAGCAGGGCTGCTGCGAAAATATCCAAAATAATTTATTTTGTCTGAGTGGGCCTTATAAAACTTTTCAACAAACGGAGAAGTACGAAATTTTACACAATGAAAAAGTATTTTTTCCAAAAGCTCACGTTTTAAAGTGGTACCCGGTACAAATTTTCGTGAAGAAAACCGGGTCCCAAACACAGACTCCAACTGATTGGTGGTAGGAAAGCTATTCAGTGGAATATCCACTTCTGGATAATTGTACTTGCCTTTAGCCTTTTCCGGCACCTGTTTACAGTAGTCAACATACTGTCTTACCCAAGATACCCTGGGATCTTCACTAGCCCCTTCTTTGCCCTCAGTCGAGGGCGGTAACGAAAGCTTGGTGCCATAATGGTAAAACCAGGATAGTACATCCCAACCCCATTGTTTCCGAGCTAAATCACCACTGATGAAGGCTCCATTACTTTGAAGGAAATCTGCTGCCTTAGTTTCTCCTGTCTGCACATCGGAATAAAATTTATCCAGAATATTTATGAGGGTTTCTTTATCCAAAGCCCACTGATCGTGATGAACAACATCCCACAAGATGACTTCATTTTCACTGAAATAGAGAAAGAAATTATCTAATAAAGCAGCGCCTTTCATCATCGCTTAACCATCATATTTACTAGAAGTGGTAAAAAAACTAGAAAGGCAGAATCGATAAATTCTTGATTTGTCTGTATTAGCCCTGAGTGAGACGTCCCTCATGTTCAAGGGCCATCTCACTTTTTGTGAAAAACTACCTTCTATTAACAGGTAGTGTAGACTGTGACACAAACTCCCAGAGCATAGGGTGTTGCGTCTTCTATATATACCCTTTTCATGATAAATCCCTCCATTCAAACTACTTTAAATTACTCCTTCAACTGAGTACTAGTATAAAATGCACACATTTCCTAGATCGAATTGATATATGAGAGCTAATAAAATACTCAATTGCGCCTAAACTGAGTACGCTGATATGAAATTAAAAATTTACAGAAAGGTGCGGACACGTCCCTGTGTCCGCGTGACTGGGTAGCAATGAGGTTAGAAACTATATGTCAGCCCCATATAAGCTCGTCGGCCTGAATATGAGGAGCCCCAGACCCGGTTTTCCTCACCCCAATATCTATCCACCTTCTCTTCGGTAAGGTTGATTATTGAGGCGGTCAACGTCAGGTTATCCATCAAGCGATAAGATGCATTAACATCCAACTGATCGTATTCATCAGTGAAAGTGTTCATGCCATTGTGGAATCCGTCTGCATAGTCACTGCGATAATTGTAAGAAGCGCGAATGCTAAAGTCGATATTTTCATAGTAAAGGGATAGGTTGTACTGGTCCTTTGAAGTGCCGGCAATTTCTGTTTTGGTTTTGATACCTTCAGAGTCAATCTCAGCTAGCTCCGTATCTGTGAAGGTATAGTTTGCATAGACTCCAAAGCCATTATCAAAGGCATACTGAACAAACAGTTCTACACCTTGTGCGGTAGCATCAGTGCCATTGACCGGCATAGACATAGACACTGCCCGGGTAACACCATCGATATCCCTTGTCACCATAGAACTGCCGTTGATTACAAACGAAGCAATATCTTTTCTGAACAAGGTCAGTCCTGCAGCAGAGGCATCATCGAAATACCACTCCAGCCCCAAATCAAACTGATCAGCTTTATAAGGCTCCAATTCAGAGTTGCCTGCATACCCTTGACTGACTGTTGAGCCGGGCAAAGGAGCGTGGATCACTTCAGAACCCCCGAGATTATCGTATTCCACTCTCGCTACGACTCTAGCGAGAGCTGCGCGCATAACCAGTTCATCGGAGATATCCCAAGCGATATTAGCACTAGGTAAAATATCAGTATTGCTGCTGTCACGAATATTGGGTTCGTCCTGTAAGACCCCATCAATATTGTCGTAGGTGCTCGCATACTGCTTGGTCTGGACTGCTCGAATACCAAAGTTTCCGCGCAGGACTGCCGAGGCAAAATTCTGCTGTACATAAGCAGCCGTAATTTCCTCACCAACCCGGTAAACCTGATTTTTCTCGACGATTACCGTAGGGTCACCATAGGTTGCGTATAGAAACTCTTTTAACTTATCAAACTCCAGATAAGCGAAATTTGGCACATTCACACCGCCGATAATATTATCGAGAGGGCCGCTTGAAAGGATATCGATTGTGTCGGGCACACCATCGGGATCAGTGTGGAATGAATCACTTGGCCACCAGGGGTAACAAGCTCCATCAACATCACCCCAGTTAATCGTTGGACAGGGAGGATTATTATCATCCCAGGATTGTTTGGTGATGCGGCGGTTTATCTCATGGTCCCGGTACTTAACCCCAACATCCAGGGAGGTAAGCCAGGCATAATCCATATCGAAGGAAACGTCCAGCTGGTAGTAACTCTCATCGTCCTCGCTGCTGGTCCAATGGGATGAGAACCAGTCGTATAAAGGATAAGTGTTGGGATCTCCCAGATCTGCACTGGTATCAATTTCAGCAGTACCACTGCTAAGATCCCAGCTCCAATCGGTTGCAGTGCCATAACGGGAATTGACTGATGCAAACAATTTCTCAGAGGGGCCGCCCTCTGCACTGGTATTACCGACTATCAACCGAGCACTATATCCATCTCCCTCGTAACTGATATTGAAATCCAGCGTATCCGAAACATATTCCGCTCGAGTGTAGTCACCAGCTACCTGTGGAGACTGTAACTCTGCCTGGCCCCGATCGAGCATACCAATGCCGAGAAGAGTATCACCATCATCATCAAACTTGAGACTGCCCGGGGCTATTGCATCCCCGTAGTTCCACTCAGGGAATACGATACGATAATTCTCTGAGTTGCCGCCCAGCTCAAAGCGGAAATAATTGACACCAAATTCCAGCTGTTCTACCGGACGCCATTGG
Source organism: Microbulbifer maximicatervae (SeqCode) (assembly GCF_052467825.1). Lineage (NCBI taxonomy): Bacteria > Pseudomonadati > Pseudomonadota > Gammaproteobacteria > Cellvibrionales > Microbulbiferaceae > Microbulbifer > Microbulbifer maximicatervae (SeqCode). The sequence continues at coordinate 3,903,078 of NZ_CP174327.1, read as the reverse complement.
GCACTTAGCTGCATGCCATCCCGGGTCCGTTCCTCTTCCAAGACACTACCGACAACGGCTCGCGGCGCATAGAAATCCCGGTATTCATTACCATCAATATCCACCATCGGCCCCCTGGCCTCTACGCCAGTCTGGGGGGACTCATCTCCCTGCCAACCCCAGTTTTCTACCGAGGTGCTAATTACCCGGTTCTGACGATCCTGCTTTGAGTATCCAAACAATACGCCCAAGGTTTCCTGATCATTTTTCCATGAGTAAAAACCGGTGTACTGAGGTTCGTACTCCCCAGTAACATCAGCATAAGTACTCTCAATGGATAACATGCCCTCCCCGGAATCCAGGTCCAGTGGCTTGCGGGTGTGTAAAATTACAGTACCACCTATCCCGCCTTCATCCAGTTTTGCTTCTGGACTTTTATACACATCCGCTCGGGAAATCATCGCTGAGGGTAGCAACGCATAGGAAAATGATCGGGATGGATCATCGCCGGGAGTAGCTATGTAGTTTCCATTTAGCTGGGTAAAAGTGAGCTCAGGTGCAGTTCCTCGGATACTTACTTCGGCACCCTCGCCGCCGCTTCGAACGATGGATACTCCCGGAACCCTCTGCAAAGAGTCTGCAACATTCTTATCGGGGAATTTACCCATATCTTCAGCGGTGATTGAGTCTACTACCGCATTGGAAAAACGCTTTACATCGAGATTTTTCTCCATGCTCCGGCGAATACCCAATACCTCTACTTCCTCCAGCACCAGACTCTCTGTATCAGATTCACTGGTGCTCTGTGCATTTGCCATACCGACAACACTGTACAACACTAGAACACTAACAGACGTCCTCAATAGGTCTAGTTGGCGATTTGTATTTAAGGGTATCTCTCTCATTGCTCAAATTTCTCTTTTATTATTTTTTTCTAGCTTTCCGTTCACCCTACAAGCCCGACATATCATTTGCCGGGCCACCGGAATATGCCCTACTCTTATCGATCCAATTCTGTCTCGATATTTTTAAGCGCTAAAGCAATATGTGCGTATAAAGCGTTTTTAGCTATCCAAGCCAAGTCGCTTGAGAACTTCAGGGGGTGCTCCAGGGAAACTCGCCATTGGTCGGTTACCCACATAACCAATATCCGCCATACCTTCCTCGGTGGTATAGAAAGCGGTGGACACGAGAACTCGAACTTTGGCAAAGAAACGAGCACCAGCCTGGAACTCAGGCTTCGCCGTGCGAGTCCACTTGATATCCTCACAGATGGCTACTTTTTGAGGTTCATTCAGATCGACAAAGGAACCTCCAAATCTGCGCTTGGACTCACCCTCCAGCCAAACAACCCCTCCCCGAATCGTGACAAGATCTGCTTTATTATTGGAATATGGGGCGCTGACATATTCGTTGATGTAGTGATGGGCCCCTACTGAAGAGGCACTCGGAGAAGTTTCATCTGCGGGAATAATGACGTCGCAAAGTGCTGCCAATACCGCTAACTCACCCATTTCAAGCTGCATCTCCCAAGGCACAACGGGATTAAGGAGATCCGGATCTGTCGGCGTGCCCCTGGCAAGAGTCTGCTTCGGGGCGTCCAGGTTCTTTACTACCGGTTCAGCCGCTGGCACCTCCTCTTTCACTACAACTTTTTGCGCTACTTTCTCAGAACAGCCAATGACTGGAACTGCAGCAGCGGTGGTAGCAATCAAACGCAGGGCGTTGCGCCGACCCAGATTGGTTTTTTCCTCGCTCATATCAGATATTCCTCTTCTTGAACTGGTCCACGATGTAGTCGCAGGTGCGCCAGGCCAGCGCCATAATGGTCAGGGTTGGATTCTTATCAGCATTGGAGACAAAGGGTGCGCCGTCAGTAAGGAAGAGATTCGGTACTTCCCAGGACTGGCAGTAAGGATTGAGCACGGAATCATTCGGATTTGAGCCCATGCGCGCGGTGCCGACTTCGTGAATAATCGCACCGCCGTTGATAATTGCCTTGGCACCGTCGGTTTGCACGGTAGAGGTGACCTTACCGCCCATGCCTTCAATGATTTCAGCAAAGGTTTTGTGCATGTGAGCGGCCTGGTTCAATTCCTGGTCACTCCATTTCCAATGGAACTTCAACACCGGGATGCCCCATTGGTCTACCTGGTCCTTATCAATTTCACAGTAGCTGTCCTCATTGGGAATCATTTCCCCGCGACCGTCAAACCACACAAAGGAGCCGTAGTAACGCCGGCAGGCTTCTTTCAAGTCTTTGCCATAAGCGCCACTGGTAAAATCACCCATACCGCCGAAAGCACCTGCGCCCGGCATACTGCGACCACCGCCGAATTCAATGTGGTAACCACGGGCAAAATCCAGGTCACCACGCAATTGTTCCTTGTACAACCACCAGGGCATATACATGTGCATCGCCGATGCGCCGTCCTCGTTGTGGGCAGGCATACTTTCCAAAGCGGGAATCTGCCCGCCGATACCAGCTCCCACTGTATCCATCAGGTATTTCCCTACGGCACCGCTGCCATTGGCGATACCATCGGGGAATAAAGTGCTTTTGGAATTAAGGAGAATGCGCGAAGTTTCAGCTGCACTGGCTGCAACAACCACAGCGCGGGCACTGGCAAATCTTTCCTGACGGGTATCTTTATCAATATAAATAACCCCGTTTGCCTTACCTTTTTTATCAATGGTAACTTCACGCACCATGGCATCAGTAATGATATCCAGGTTGCCCGTCGCTAATGCCGGTGGCAGTAGTACAGTCGTGGACTGGAAATTCGCCTTAATTGAGCAACCGCGCCCACAGGGCGTGGCCCAAAAACAGGCTGCGCGAGATTTCATTGATTCCCGGGTGACGTCCTGAGCCAATTTATTGTTTGGGAATAATTTCTGCGGAATATTTTCGTGATCCAGACGCTCACTGAGAATAGCCAGGTGAGAGGGAATTACAGGGATCCCCAGCCTATCGCACGCTTTTTTGGCCAGAAGTTCATAGGCACGGGGCTTCGGGGGTGGCAGCAGCACTCCTTCGGAGGAGTCAGGAGTGTTTTCTAACCCCTCGTTAGTGCCATAAACACCAATGAGCATCTCGGTTTTATCGTAGTAGGGAGCGAGATCGTTGTAATTGATCGGCCAATCAAAACCGAGCCCATCCCTTGAGTAGGGTTTAAAATCATACTCACCCATTCGCAGGGAAATCCGTCCCCAATGGTTCGTACGGCCACCCAGCATACGAGCACGCCACCAGTCAAAACGGCGGCCTCTTTCTCTGGAGCCCTGAGTGTAGGGTTCGCCGGGTACCTGCCAACCTCCGTCAACCGTTGCATCATAGAAACCGAACGGCTTTTCCGGTGTGCTCCCCCCACGCAAAGGCGCATCTTTTGGGAGGTTAAACATTGGGGTTTCCTTAACCGGGTCATAGGATCTCCCCGCCTCCAGCAGTAGAACCTTTAGCCCTGCAGTGGCTAGTACATAGGCAGCCATACCGCCGCCAGCACCAGACCCAACAATCAGTGCGTCATACTCTTTCTTCTCGAAGTCATCATTCGGCATCGCCTCTCTCCTACTTCATCAATTATTTTTGTTTTACTCGTTTAATTTTAAATAACTTATAAGATAAATCTGTAACCGGTTACATTTTTTTCCAAAAATTTTTACTTATCCGTTACATCTAATGTCTAACTTATGTTTTTTTAACCAAAAAGATTAATTTTTATGAATATTTTTAACGAACCTAGAAATCCCTAAACACTTTGATCAAAAAATGAGAGTAACCGGTTACATTTTAACCAAATAATTATTACTTACTTACCATATAGCTCACCCTGTCGCGACAAGCGCAGCAAAAGCTCTTTCGTTGCTTTGATCCCCCAGTCTTCATCGCCGGCGCCTTCATACTCAATACCGATATACCCCTTATAACCCGCCTTTTGAATTATCCGCAGCATCCGGGCAAAATCCGTATTGGTCTCATTTCCCCGCTTATCAAACGAAAAACTCTTTGCGCTGATTCCGCGGGCAAAGGGCATCAACTGCTCTACTCCCAAGTAGCGGTCGTAGTCACCAAAGTTTCCAAAGTCTGGCAAACTTCCACAGTTCGGCATATCCACTGACTGTAATAACTGGGATAACCAAAGTCCGTTTGAGGAATAGCCACCGTGGTTCTCCACCACGATATTGATGCCGAAGTCCAAGGCAAACTCTGAGAGGGCTCTCAGCCCATCTCTACAAGCAGAACTAACCTCCCTGCTACTACCCTGTCCGCCAGCATTCACCCTGATAGAGTGGCAACCCAAATATTTGGCAGCTTCAACCCACTGGAAATGATTTTCTACCGCTTGTTGTCTTTCGCCAGCATTTGGGTTGCCAAGATCACCTTCTGCATCAACCATAATCAAAAGGCTTTTAACCCCGTGATCTATTGCACGCACTTTCAACGCTGAAAGAAAATTCTGATCCCTGGCCTTATCGGCAAAAAACTGATTGACATACTCTACCGCGTCAATTGCAAATGCCTTTCTTGCCTTAATAGGGAAATCCAATACCTTGAGAGCGCCACTTCGCAATTGCCGATGCAGGGACCATTGGGCCAGGGAAATTTTCACAGGGCTACCCGGGGTATTGGTAATGATTCGCCCACTATTACCAAACAAGGGGGCGGTAAAAGCAGCTGCAGCCAAGCCGGCACCAACCTGTAGCAAAGTTCTACGCTTCATTCCCGCTCCCCAGCTTGGAGTAGATTGCCAGACAAGTTACCTGGGGAATCTTCTCTAGTGCCATCCTTATCGCTTTGATGCAATGAGCGGCGGAAACCACTAATCGCTCCTCCAAGGTCTTCTCCCAGACGGCGGATCTTGCCACTACCAAATAGTAGAACCGCTAACACAAGAACAATAAGTACCTGCCAAATACCCACGCCTGAAATACCCATGATTTACAGCTCCCGAATTCTGATATTGCGGTACCACACTTTGTCGCCGTGGTCTTGTAAAGCAATAAAGCCACTCTCACTACGGGCAAAATCGGGGTAAGAGGAAAACTTACTGTTGGCAAGACGTGTATCCCAATCTTCAGACCAGAGTTCATAGCTGACAATCATGCTTCCATTCAGCCAATGTTCAACCCGACCATTCTCCACTAGAATACGCGTTTTATTGAATTCTCCTGCCGGCTTTACCTCATCTTCGCTGGGTGCATACAAGTCGAAGACTGATCCTGCGCTGTGGCTCAGTTTTTCCAGTTCGGGAAAAGCACTGTTATCAAGTACCTGGTATTCCATACCTGACATCCAGACTGGTGCATTGCCACCAGCTACCCGATAAATAATGCCGCTGTTGCCGCCTTCAGATATCTTCCATTCCAGTTCCAGCTCAAAATCAGAAAACTTCTCTGCAGTGACGATATCCCCTGCTCCACCAGCAGTGAGCACCAGGTTGCCATCAACGACCTGCCAGGCCTCTCCTACATGAGAGCCATTGGCACCGGTCCAACCCTGCAACGTTTTACCGTCGAATAAATGCCTCCAGTCCTTATCCGCTTGTATACCGGACTTTTCCGGCATCCGTTCACAACCCCCTAGTGTGACTAGTAGTGCTGCAGAGGCCAATATAGACGTGCAAAATTTTGTCTCAGTGAATTTTTTCATCGTTGTTATCTCCACATGAATTGGTGTTTATCTAATCAGTTCGCCGTGATGGTTTTACATCCGTACTTTATTAATCCTGATAGCGGGCAGTACTTCCCCTTGCCACTAAATCAAAGGGCAAAATAGTTCGACTCGCTTTTAACGGTTTTCCGTCAATAATGCGGCGCAAGGTTTCCATCGCATATCTGCCCAGCTTCTCTGCGGGCTGGTCAATTGTTGTCAGGGGCGGGTCCGTAAATTGCGAAAACTCAATATTATCGAAGCCCGCCACCGATACATCCGCAGGCACCTGCAAACCCATTTCCTTCGCTTGATGAACAGCACCAATAGCCATTTCGTCATTCATACAAAAAATGGCGGTAGGCGCACTGGCTAAAGAAAGCAGTTTTTTTGCACCCTCCGCACCAGACGGCATAGTGAATTCTCCGTTTACAACCAGGTCAGAATTCAACTCTAGACCATGCCGTTGCATCTCCTCCTCAAAACCGGCCAGGCGATCACGCACAATAGGACTGTTAAGCGGGCCGGTCACTATGCCGATCCGGCGGTGACCCAGCTCAATCAAATGGCGAGCCATAGCTTGCGCCGCGCCGGAATTATCCAGTTCAACAACCGGATAGCGGTCGTCTTCAGCAATGCGCTCACACGCATTTACCATTGGAATCGACGCTGCCAAAGCTGCATCTTTCTCTGCAAATGGATAGCGGCTATCCAGTTGAATAAGCCCATCTGCCTGATTCGTCAGCGCCATTCCCGCATAGAACTGCTCGTGAGCTGGTTCGCCCTTGGTATCTCCCAGCAATACGGAATAACCCTGGTCTTGAGCTGCCTTTTCTATCCCTCGGATAACTTTGGAAAAAAATGGATTGGCGATATTTGGGACCAGAACCATCACCGCAAATGACTTACCGGAACTAAAGTTTCTCGCCAACATATTGGGCCGATAGCCGGCCTCTTCCACCGCTTTCAGCACCCGCTCCCTGGTCCGCGGAGAAACCATTTGCGGGTCTTTCAGGGCTCTGGACACGGTCGCGACGGAAACACCGGAGCGCCGTGCAACTTCGCGAATGTTTGACATACTTTTCCGTTACTTTGTTGTTAGTAGTCGACTATTTTCGCACAAATGGAAAACGCCTACTGGTTGCCTACTACAGTGACACCTTGCACTTTGCTCGCTGCTTGCCTGCGATCCCAAAACCAGATAAACGCAAAAATCGGCAGCAAGATAAGGGGAACCACGGCTAGTGACTGGAATGATTCGATAGAGGCAGTCGCCAACACAGTGTCTAGCTCATCGCCCGTTAACTTTTCAAAGGCTTCCAAACCACCGGCAGCCTCAATCTTGGCGTTGTCGAAAATTTCTCCAAGTTTCGGCAGTACGAACTGAATAGACATTCCCCCAGCAAACCCCAGCAGCCCCAAAAACAGTGCACCGCCGCGTACAAAACGCTCGGATACCGTAGCGAGCATGGTAGGCCACATATAGCAGACACCGATGCCCCAAACTGTTGCCGCTAAGAATGCAGTTACCGGGGTTCTCGCCATTCCTAAGCAATAGAGGCCAACAGCTGCAAGTAAACTACTGAGCCACAAGAGTCCAATGGGAGAGAGTTTTTTGGCCAGCCGTCCGGCAAAGTGGCGCATTACAAACATCAACATGCTGACATAAACCAGAATGAGAATGCCCTTCATACCGACTACTCGAGAGAGCGTCAGGTCAACCCACTGCCCTGGAGCCAGCTCTGTTGCAGCGGTTAGCCACATACAGACCCATAGCACGATAAACATCGGCTGCCTGAAAACTTCTTTAAACATCTCGCCATAACTGATGCCATAAGAAACCCGTTCAGTTACCGGGAATTCTGTTCTGGACACAAGCCACGCCATGACCACAGCCGGTAGGGCCAAAACAATCAGGTTCAACTGCCAGGGAAGTTCAAGCGCAGAAATGGCTAACCCAAGTAATCCCCCCACCACAATCCCGGCAGGCCACCAGGCATGTAGTACATTTAGGCGCTGAGTTTTATTTTCAGGATCAACCGCAGCAACCATTGGATTACTGGCGGCCTCCACTGCCCCCCAGCCCAAACCGGTAAGTAACAGCCCCGCAAGAACCAAGTTCTCAACGCCCTCCCCGGGGGTTACCAAGGATGCTGCAATAATAAGCAGGCTCCCCAACACGTAGCCTATTGATGAGAGCATTAACATCCGTTTGATACCGACCAAGTCTACCAATGCGCTGCCAAATAGCAGGGTTAGGGCAAACCCTGTAAAGGTAAATCCAAGCGCTTCTCCAACCATTGCGGTGGAGTTGGCAAGATCAATATGATCATAAATATCCGACTGTAAGTTGCCGGCGATCGAAGCCCTCACAGCAAACCCAAGGCCAATCATAAAGATTGACAGATTTCCCACCAGGAAGACGTTCCTGTGCAAAGCCTTTGTCTGTGTACTCATCTATCCAGTCTCCGCATGATTTATTGTTATTCGTTGTTCACTGGGATTGGCAAAAATTAGTCCAGCCCTAAAATCCTACGATTTCGAGCGCGATCTGTTTCAGCACCGGCAAAATCATCAAAAGCTTTGTCAGCCACGGTTATCAGGTGCTCTCGAATAAATGGCGCACCCTCGCTGGCCCCCTGCTGTTGATCCTTAATGCAACACTCCCATTCCAATACCGCCCAGCGATCGTAACCGTACTGGGTCAGTCGGCTAAAAATCCCACGAAAATCTACCTGACCATCCCCCAGGGAGCGAAAGCGACCGGGCCGGTCAATCCAGGGGGCATAACCGCCGTATACGCCAGCCCTTCCACTCGGGTGAAATTCCGCATCTTTCACATGGAAAGCCTTGATTCGCTCGTGATAGATATCGATAAAGGCCAGGTAATCCATTTGCTGTAAAAGCAAATGGCTTGGGTCATACAAGATGTTGGCTCTAGGGTGATCTTCCACCTCGTAAAGAAACCGCTCGAAGGTCAAGCCATCATGCAGGTCTTCACCGGGGTGCAGCTCATAGCAGACATCGACCCCCGCGCTGTCAAACGCATCCAATATCGGACGCCACAAACGGGCCAGTTCGCGAAAACCTTCTTCAACCAACATCGCTGGGCGCTGGGGCCATGGATAAAAAGTGTGCCAGAGTAAAGCGCCGGAGAAAGTTGCATGGGATTTGAGCTTCAGGTTGGCACTGGCCCGAGCAGCAAGAACTAATTGATTGCTCGCCCACTCTGCTCGGGCTTGCAAGTTTCCGCGTACTGCCTCTGGAGAAAAAATATCCAGCATTTCCTTATAGGCTGGGTGAGCTGCGACCAACTGCCCCTGCAAATGCGTAGACAATTCAGAAATCTGTACCCCAGCCTCCTCACAGATTCCCAGTACATCATCACAGTAAGCTTGGCTTTTACTGGCCAGCTCAAGGTCGAAAATCCGCTTGTCCCAAGTGGGAACCTGGATGCCTTTGTACCCCAGGTCTGATGCCCAACGAGCCATAGATTCAAGCGAAGCTGGCTGTTCGCTCGATGGGAGAAACTGGGCGAGAAAAATTCCGGGCCCCTGAATTCTGGGTGCCTTCATTTATTGTTATCCTTTTTACTGCTGTACTTATTAATTCTGCAACCAACCCTTTCCAAGCGATTGGTTTGCACCTTTTGAGAAAACTCTTCAAAAGGTAACTGGCCGCAGGCCGACACCGGCACCTCCCTGTGCCGTACTAGCTGCCGGACGCCCACCCTGCCAGAGATACCTAAATTCTGTGAGGTTGGACCTAGCCGCTCACTTCCAAAAAGGCGCCAGGGAAACCCATGAGGATTTTGCGCGACTGCTCTCCAGCACACCGCGCACAAATGCCATCGCGCGAACACCTGCATCAATGTTGCCAACGGCAGGACTGTTCTTTGAAATTACCCCCTCGCGGCGGCCTCGGACTTGACCAGCAAAATCGCGATAGATATTGGCGAAGGCCTCTATATAGCCCTCCGGGTGTCCTTGAGGTGTCCGGCAGAAAGACCTGACGTCTCCATCCAGATACTCACAATCCGCACCGGCTTTCCAAATCGCCACAGGCTGCCCCCTGCGCTTTACTTGCAATTGGTTTGGGGCTTCCTGCTCCCAAAACAGCGAACCGTCTTCACAGTAAACGCTGATATTCAGGTTGTTCCCTTCTCCTCCACAGACTTGACTGGCTGTAAGTGTTCCTCGGGCGCCCTGATCTAATTTAAATAGCGCTGCACCGTCATCATCCAACGCTCTTTCATCAACTACCGCTTGCACGTCTGCGCAGACTTCAGAGATATGCTGGCCAGTAAAAAACTCCACCAGATGATGAGCATGGGTGCCTATATCCGCAAAGCAGCCACTTTCTCCCGAACGTGCAGGATCTGTTCGCCAACTCGCCTGCTTACTTCCCGTGGAATCACCGGCTAGTGCCAGCCACCCCTGCGGATAGGCAACGGTAACTCGTCGAATAGACCCCAACTCTCTCCTGCCCAGGATTGCTCTCGCTTGCATAACCAGAGGGTAAGCAGCATAAGTGTGGGTCAAACCATAAAGATGCCCGCTTTGCTCCACTGCCTTTTTAAGCTCAAGTGTTTCTTCCAAAGTGGAGGCGGCTGGCTTGTCGGAGAGGACATGGAATCCCGCCCGCAACGCAGCAATAGAAACGGGTAAATGGAGATGGTTGGGAGTTACTACAGATACAAATTCAACTCGATCATCAGCGCTGCGACGGGATTCCTCTTGGAACATCTGTTGATAGCTTTGGTAAATCCTGTCCGGGTGTAGCCCCAGCTTTTCACCAGCTTTACGACTGCGTTCGGAATCGCTACTAAAGCAGCCGGCGACTAGCTCTATCTCACCGTCGAGAGCTGCAGCCATTCGATGGATTGCACCAATAAAAGCACCCTCTCCACCACCAACCATGCCCATTCTTATTTTTTTAACCAAACCCCATCCCCTCGGGCCACTCAAAGAACCAGCTGAATAAACAGCCTACTTATTTTTTTTCCGTGTTTTGTAAGCGGACGCGCTGTTTCCAGACTGCGGTTTTCGTAGCACTCCACTGCCTGAAACAGAATGTAACCGGTTACATTTCAATTTAAGATACAGAAAAAAAATGTCTTTGCAAGCGAAATACGTTGTTAATATCGCCTTATTGGACTCATAGACTGATGGCTCAACGCTGAAATACTAAGCAAATCACCTGATTGGCAGGCCCATTTTCTGGACAAACTCAGCCCAAGAGTGCCACTTCAATTCATCGCTTTGCCATTTATTACAAATAGTTTGATGATCAACTGACTGCGACAGCAAGCTACCTATCGCTTCAGATTGAGGATGCCGAGGCTTAGCTTTTGAGCGAACCCATTTCCCGGCCTCCTTTGCAGCTTCCACGGCGAGACCCCAGTGATTCGGCCAAACCGCCAAGAAATTGGCTATATCAAAGCTGTGGATGTGGTATGGACGCGGATAGTTTAACTGCACAAGAGCATCCCCATCCGGCCCTGGAGCGTCAGTTTTCCAACCTGCGTAACCACCCCAATGGCAGCCGGCTGCCCAATCCTCAAACCCGGTCATACAATTTGCCAATCTATCCAGGGTATCCCGGATTAACGCCCTCTCTATGGGCGGGGCCACCCTCATGTCAACCACACCAGAGCGAAATCTGGGGTATTCTGGATTTAAGGTGAGTATCCAAAGTCCCTCTCCACTTTCCAGCGGGTGATATGCCACTACCATGTCCATCAGGAAGGCTGAGATTGGAGGGGTATTAGCCCCCTTAGCCAGCAACATATGTAGGGGCCGAACAACTTGGCTATCCCGCACACCTTGAGCTGGCACTCCAAGACTTTCGAGTATTGCTGCATTGCCCGCCCCGCATGCTGAGAGAACCAACTGGGGTTGTATTTGGTGGGAGCTACCATTGATATCGGCAGAGACCTCAGTCACGCCACCACTATCTTTGTCGAACCTTCGGATACTCCCTTTCACCAGCTTCTCGCTAACAGGAGCACTAAAACGTCGATAGGCTTCAGCGCCGTCAAACATAAGGTCATCAGCAAATCGAAAGCACTGATGCGACGGCAAGCTAGTTGTTACCAGTGGAGCTGGTATCGGAACCTCTTCCACTGGAATACCCGCCGCAATCCAGTTGGGCTCGACAGTATCTAAAAATTCTCGGGGAAGCGCGGCATAGAAATCTGTTATGTGGCTATCAACACCATCGCTCTCCAGTTGTGTGCGCCAAAACTGTGCGGCCTTTAAGTAAGCCTTTGCCGCACTTGGGTGTGCCGCATTCCAGCCTGAGGAGAAATAACCATGAAAGTGTAACGACTCAGCATCGTCTAACCCCTGGTCTATTGCCATCACAGAAAAATCTGTTGATAGCTCTCGCAACAATGAAATCGCTTGAATTCCGCCCCCTAATACCAGGACGTCTACGTCTACCGTTTTAGCCATGGTCAGCCTCAAACAAATCCTATCTATCACCACTTAGCAAAGGCTGGACTTCTGTCAACTTCTAAGACCTCAGCTCATTCACCTAGGTGACACTTTTTTGAAATTCAGATTAAACACAGAACCTGGTTAATCCGTTCCAGTTATATCCCCGTAAAGAGATTGTCGCTCAGCTATGAAGCTGGCGGCCTAAAAAACTGCGAACACAAGGAGCAAGGAAATGAAGAGCTTATTGAGAGGTATAGGAATTGTACTGTTTGCACTCAGTACCCAGGCCGTTCTGGCAGATGATGAACTGGAAACGGTTCCCTATGTCGATGTGAATCAGTATCTCGGCAAGTGGTATGAGATTGCCCGGCTACCGCAAATTTTCCAGCCAGCTTGTACTGCGGTAACAGCGGACTACGGCCTCAATGATGATGGATCTATCAGCGTTTTCAATTTTTGTCGAATCTTACACCCAAAATATGGGTTCCCGATCAGTGTTCAGGGCACTGGAGTCCCCATTGACGAGACGAACAGCAAACTCGCTATCACCTTCTTTGAGGGTAAAGCTGCCGGCGACTACTGGATACTAGAGCTAGATCCTGGCTATCAGTGGTCACTCGTTGGTGATCCGGACCGCTCCAGCCTCTACCTGTTAAGCCGCACTCCCCAGCTGGATGAAGCTATTACAGACTATCTACTAGACCTGGCAGTTACAAAGCATGGTTATAACATTGACCACATCATCATGACCCGCCAGCTTACTGAGTAAATAAGAAAGCGGGTGTCACACTTCTGGCACCCGCCACTTAACAAACCACATTAACTTTTTATTAATTCTTTATAATCAATAGGTTAGCTCATTATATTAATGTGTTTTCTTATATTTTGTGTGCTTTATGTTCGCCAGAGCATTCCTGTCAGCTAGCAACCCATATCAGTTATAGTTACCACTCCATTTAATAGAGCACCCCCATACTTGGCAGCTGCTTTTCCGGCCCTACCCCAGTCTCTGCGATCAACTTCATTGCATTGACCAGCTCCCTGGTTCGGCCAGCCGGATTTCCCATTCCCGCATCATCGATGCGGCCTCGATATTGGAGCTCTCCATCCTTATTCAGCCCGAAGAAGTCCGGTGTACATACCGCCTGGTAAGCTCTCCCTACGGACTGATCTTCATCAACCAAATAGGGGAAAGTAAACCCATGGTCTCGGGCAAACTTCGCCATATAAGGAGGACTGTCAATTTGGTAATCGCGATAATCGTTTGACATAACGGCCAGAACATTAATGCCCAGCCCTTGTAGCTCTCGCACATCCTCAGCTAGACGATTTGCAATCGCCTGAACATAGGGGCAGTGATTGCAGATAAATGCAATCAACAACCCCTTGCCTCCCAGATGGTCCGACATTCGAAAGCTCTTGCCGTCAGGGTCTTTCAAGGTAAAGTCTGGGGCTTTCCATCCGAAATCACATACTGGTGTATCTAGTAACATTGCCCGATCCTCTCTTGGGTTCTAAGTTAGCTTTCGATCTCAAGTACGCTCTTGGCAAAGGGAGCGTAAATTTTTGCGACCTCTCGAGCCATCTCATCTGGATAAACAAAAAAATCACCCGTTGTTAGTGCCTTCATAATGCCATCGAATACGATGCTCGCTGGAGGGGCTCCCTCTCCCATGCCTGCGGAGTCGGCCATATCCGTCTTGATTGGACCAGCAATAACACTGATAACTTGAGTCCCCTGCTCGACCCAGGCCTCCCTCAAACCCTGAGTTACTGCATAGGCAGCCGCCTTTGAGCCGGAGTAACCAGTAAATGGGAGAAAATTTTTGATAGATGCCAGTGAGTTCATTTGGACAAAGACACCCCCACCATTAGATTTCAAAACAGGGCCAAACGCTTTGGCCAGGTTTATCAGTGGGTAAACATTGCCCTCCATTTGATACTTGAAGCTCTCCACAGCATCATCGTCCAAGGGTGTCGATAGCTTCACTACGCCCGCATTAGAGACAACCAGATTGACATCACCGGCAACCTTTACAGCGTTTTGAATGGTTTCTTCACGTGAAAGATCAAATTCAATGGGGACGACCCTTTCACCATACTTTTGAGCGAGCTGCCTCACCGAGGCTAGGTCGCGAACAGCGGTATACACTTTAACCGCGCCCGCATCCAACAGCCCCTCTGTAATGGCCTTGCCAATACCTCGATTTGCCCCTGTGATTAATGCAGTGATATTGCTAGCTTGAAGAGTCATTTCGTATACCTCAGTTACTTAAGTCGAATAAATTCAAATTTCGATTCGCAACACAGTTGCGGGCTCCGCTACGAATTGTTGATGGCCACCCCATGTCTCCTCAGTGAGGGCTGGATGGCCAATCAAGCCCAGGCCAGAAATCAGGCCACTGTCTCTCCTTCGGGAGTCCACTCATTAACTGCAAAGGCACTATCTAGGGCGGTCTCGGCAATGTGATTTGTATAATTCGACATAACTTTTAAAGCGGTACCTAGAACCACTTCCAGTACGCTCTGCTGCGTGTAGCCAGCAGCAAGGAAAGCGTTAACTTGTTCCTCCGACGGCCAGCCACGGCTTTCATTCACTACCGCAGCAAATGTACGTAATGCCTCAAGCTTTTCATCTGCAATCGGTGTGTTACTACGCAATGCTTCGATAATTTCCGCTTCAACACCGGCCATTTGGGAAATGGATGTGTGTGCAGCCATACAGTAACGACACCCGTTCAGGCGGTTGTTTGTCATTAAGATGATTTGGCGCTCTGTCTCGGAAAGATTGGTTTTATCGAAAATTCCCGCCAAGGTCGTATAACCCTCAAGTAATGCGGGGGCCTCTGACATAGTTGCGAATAGATTGGGCACAAAGCCCATCGATTTCTTAGCGCCTGCAAGAAGAGGCTGAGCAGCAACAGGAGCGGATTCAATCGTGTGAGTCTTGAAAGTAGCCATCATATTTTTCCTAACTAGATAGTTTCACTTGTTTGTAGCGATCGGTCCAAACCTGGTTAAAAAATAAGGGGAGACACCCCTGTAAACTGTATGTACCGATTGCTACAAACAATGCTAATGAGTTTGTACCGATCGGTAAAGATTATTCATATAACTATTTGCTATGCATTAATGCCTACTGAGAATGAACAGAAAAAATATGAAGCCCTATCCAATGCAAAAATTGACAGGAAGGATCAATGGAGGTCAGGAGAGGGAAATCACAGTGCAGCCCTGGCAACCGAGAGGACGGCGCCAAGACCCTACGAAGAGCTTTCAACGCCAGAAGAAAGATCAGGTCAACGCAGCAAGTCTAATGCCTGTACCTTAATTCTGGAGAGGCTTTCCTTATTAAAAACTCCACGTGCCAACACTCGCAAGCCGACTAAAAGAGTCAGTAAACTATTGGCGCAGACTTCCGGGTCTACTCGATCAGATATCACACCTTTCTCTATCCCCAGGCGAACCTGCCTTGCAAAAAATGACTCAGTATCCCGCAAGCCCTTTTTTACAGCATCCCCAATATCGCTATCCAGGTTAGGCATATCAAGTGCGGTATTAACCAAAAAGCAGCCCTTCTTTTCCGGATCTGCAAGGCTTTGTTCAATTAGGGAGTCGAAAAGCTGACTGATAGCGCCGATAGGATCTTCCAACGACTCAAGCCGGGCCATTACGTCGCGCCGCTGCTCTCTCTCATACTTGAGTAAACTCAGGGTAAAAAGCTGCTTCTTACTGCCAAAGGCATTATAAAAGCTCCCTTTAGTCAGCCCAGTAGCTTTGAGCAGGTCGGCCAGAGAAGTCGCTTCAAAGCCTTTTTTCCAAAAGGCTTCCGTCGCTTTATCGACTGCGCTATCGACATCGAAACTTTTCTCCCAAGGCATAAGCACCTCACCTCAAACAAATCTACTGGCCATGTTACCACTGTTTGGACCAAGTGGTAAAAACACGATTCGCAGATACAGATACTGGCACTCGCCCGATATTCGCCTATTGCTCCGAAATCAAAACACCATTTTTGCGGTCACAGTGATTATTGGAGCAACACTTCTAGCCGAGGAGCGCTCACTCGAATTAATAAAGTGGTAACTGGTGCAACTTCATGACCCTAAAAGCCTTCAAAGTCATCAAAGTGGCTCTGACCTATTAGTCAAAGTGCTTATTTTTAACGCTTTTTTACAGTTGCAGTTACACAATAGTTATGATGACCATACATACTCAAGCCCTCAAAACGAGAAAAAATGCCTCAATTTCACACTCAATAGGAAAGCTATTTTGCTAAATACAGTGTTAAAGAAAAAGATCCATCTCTGATTAGAGGTATTTCATGCCCTTTGGAGCTTTCAGCCTTTATACTTGTCCTAAGCTATAGGTCGCCGAGCCATAAGGGCCGGACGCCTATGAAGTAGGACGTATAAAGAGACTCCCTATGCTTACCAATCGGATCGCCGCTTACTTTTCCGGCTTCTTGGTCATTGGCCTTCTTTCCACAAGCGTTCTGGCAGAGCCAGAGCGAATAGCCCCCGAAGAGGGTCAAGGTGGTACTGCACAAGAGATAGTCAGCAAGCTTGAAATGCTGCACTACAACAAAATCAAAATCGGCGACGAAATGTCCGAGAACTTGTGGAACGAGTATATCGATGCACTCGACCCCACTAAAAGTTACTTCCTCGCCTCTGATATCGACGAATTCCGCGCGTGGGAAGCGGAGATGGATGACCAGCTTCGCGCTGGTGATGTCACCGCTGGATTCAGTATCTACAACCGTTTCCGCCTGCGTATGGGGGATCGGCTAGATAATATTTTGTCCCAACTAGAGAAAGGCCTGCCCGCCTATGACTTTTCTCGGGAAGAGACCCTTGAGCTGGATCGGGAGGAAAGCCAGTGGCCCAACTCGATCAGCGCTGCAGATGAACTGTGGCGCAAGCGCTTAAAGAGCAGCATCCTGAATCTTCGCCTTACCGGTAAGACCGATGAGGAAATCCAGGACCTTCTTGTGCGCCGTTACAAAGGCCAAAAGAAGCGCCTCGAGCAACAGAAGAGCGACGACGTTTTTGAGCTCTATATGAATTCGTTGACTCGTCTCTACGATCCGCACAGCAATTACCTGTCACCGCGCTCATTGGAAAACTTCAATATGAGCATGTCCCTCTCCTTGGAGGGTATCGGTGCTGTGCTGCAGGCAGACGAGGAATACACCAAAGTTGCTCGCCTGGTACACGGTGGTCCAGCCGATCGCACTGGCAAGATCAAGCCCAACGATAAAATCGTGGGTGTTGGCCAGGATAAAGAAGGCGAAATGGTCGATGTAGTGGGCTGGCGCCTGGATGATGTTGTCGACTTGATTCGCGGCAAGGCCGGTACCTATGTTCGCCTGGAAACCATCCCCACTGGTGGTGACGGCACTCATAAGACTATCTTGATCAAGCGCAGCAAAGTGAAGCTTGAAGATCAGGCGGCCAAGAAGGCAGTGTTTGAATTCTCTGACGGCAGCAAGAATTACAAGATCGGTGTGATTAACCTGCCGACCTTCTATATCGACTTTGATGCCTATCGCCGCCGCGACCCCAACTATAAGAGCACCACGCGAGACGTTGCCCGTCTGCTGAGTGAACTTAAAGAGGAAAAGGTTGACGGTATTATTCTGGATCTTCGCAACAACGGCGGTGGTTCACTGCAAGAAGCCACCATGCTCACCGATCTGTTTATTGATCAGGGTCCTGTTGTACAGATCCGTCATGCCAATGAGCAGATTTCCCGCCATAACCGCTCGCGCTCCCGTGCCATGTACCGCGGGCCGCTGATGGTATTGATTAATCGCTTGTCGGCCTCAGCATCCGAGATTTTTGCCGGTGCAATCCAGGATTACAACCGAGGCCTGGTAGTGGGTAACCAATCCTTTGGTAAGGGTACTGTGCAAACTATGGCTCCCCTGAAGGAAGGCCAGTTGAAAATTACCCAGTCCAAGTTCTACCGGGTTTCCGGAGACAGCACACAGCACGCGGGTGTGAAGCCGGACATCGATATGCCACAGTTGATTGATGCCGAAAATGTCGGTGAAAGTGCTTACGATACTGCCCTGCCCTGGGACCGTATCCACGCTGTGCCTCATGCGAAGTATTTCAACTTGAAGATGCTGATCCCGAACTTGATTACCAAGCACAACAAGCGCACGGAAACAGATCCAGATTTTGTTTTCCTGCGCGATCAGTTCAAGTTCGACGCCGAGCGGGCTGACAAGAAGTATGTCTCTCTCAACGAATCAACTAGAGAGAATGAGCGCAAGTCCGTCAACCAGCGATTGCTGGATATGGAAAACCGTCGCCGCAAAGCTAAAGGCCTTGAACCCTACGAGAACTTTGAGGCATACGAAGAAAGCGAATCTGAAGAGGTGGCTAACATTGGTGGTCCTGTAGAGATCAAGTTGGAAAAAGATCCAATTTTGAATGAAGCGGGCTATATAATGGCGGACTTTATCGGCCTCGCCGATAAGGCCAGCAAGGCCCCGCCCCAAGTTGCCAACTTCTAAATACTGATAGGCACTGGGCGCGGCGTGCGCCCGGTCCGCGAACTAACTCTTAGGTCGGGCTAGCCCGACCTTTTTTATTTTGGGGGAAGAGATGAAGGTTGTTTCCTTTAACGTCAATAGTATTCGCACTCGCCTGCACCAGATGCAGGCCTTGGTAGACAACCATCAGCCCGATATCATCGGCCTACAGGAAACCAAAGTCACCGACGAAGACTTTCCAGTAAATGCGATAAAAGACCTGGGCTATGAGCTGATTTATTTTGGCCAAAAAACACACTACGGTGTTGCCCTGCTCTCACGCCTACCTTTTATTGATCGCGAATACGGTTTCCCAACTGATGCCAGCGACGCCCAGCGCCGTATGGTTGCCGGCAAGTTTGATATCGGCGGTCCTGAGCCCCTCACGGTTATCAATGGCTATTTCCCGCAAGGTGAAAATCGCGAGCACCCGGTTAAATTTCCGGCAAAGCAAAAGTATTACGCCGACCTGGATACCTACCTGCAAACCACGTGTAAGCCGGAAGCGCCTGTATTGGTTATCGGCGATATGAATATTTCACCCAGCGACCAGGATATTGGTATTGGTGAACCCAATCGCAAGCGCTGGCTGCGCGATGGCAAATGCAGCTTCCTTCCAGAAGAGCGCGAGTGGCTTCAAAAAATTGAAGGCTGGGGGCTCACCGACACTTTCCGCGCACAAAACCCAGAAACAGACGATGTATTCAGCTGGTTCGACTACCGCAGTCGTGGGTTCGATCGCGAGCCCAGACGCGGCCTGCGTATCGACTTGATCCTAGCCACCAACCCTCTTCTGGAAAAATGTGTCGGGACTGGCGTGGACTACGATATTCGGGCTATGGAACGCCCATCAGACCACGCGCCTGTATGGGCCGAGTTTAAGCTATAAGCACAGGTTACAGCCCGCTGGTTCAGTGGGCTATTTTTAAGACTATGAATATATGGTTTTCCATATATAATTGTGAAAAAGCCAAATGGAGCCCTCCAATGAAAAGGCGTGTTCTGTTTGTTTGCGCCGGGGACTCTGCCCGCTCACTGATGGCTGAGGCACTGTTGCGGCATTTTGGAGGCAACTCATACGAAGCCGTTGGCGCCGGAACCAATGTCCATACAGTGGACCCACGCGCTCTACAAGCGCTGGAGCGATTGGGGGTTTCAGCAGAGGGACTCACTCCCAAAGTTGTAGAAGATGTAGCTGACCAACCTTTTGACCTGGTCATCACACTTTGCGACAAAAGCCGGGAAGAGTACGTACCCTCCCCAAAAGTTGACAAGATGATTGCCTGGAATTTCAAGGAACCGACAAAGCGACACTGCTTCTGCCCTTTTTACACCACGGCACGTGAATTGAGCACTCGCATCAAACTACTAGTCTTGGCCCAAGCCGAGGCGGATTTACGAAAAAGAGCAGCATGAACCCAGTACAGTTTTACAAATGCCTGGCCGATGATACACGGCTACGCACATTGCTCCTTATTGCTCACGAGGAAGAGCTTTGCGTATGCGAGCTAACGGCAGCCCTCGAATTGAGCCAGCCGAAAATTTCCAGGCACCTCGCCTTGCTGAGAAGTTCAGACCTACTCCAAGACCGCCGCCAGGGGCAGTGGGTGTTTTACCGAATCAACCCGGACTTAAATGCCTGGGCAAAGTCTGTACTGTTCGACACCTTACAGGCGAACCAGCACTTTATTACCGAAGACCTCAACAACCTGATTCAAATGGGAGACCGGCCAGAGCGCACAAGTCTGTGCTGCTGATACCGCCTGCCGACCTAAGATTTAAACTATCCAGATATATATGATTTTTCATATGTGCCTGGCAGAAACGGAGCAAAATTAACAATGACCATCAAAATTGGGATCAATGGATTTGGCCGAATTGGCCGGCTGGTACTGCGCGCTGCCTGGGATTGGCCTGAAGTTGAGTTTGTCCAGATTAACGATCCTGCCGGTGATGCAACCACACTCGCCCACCTGCTCAACTTTGACTCTGTACACGGACGCTGGCACAGAGAGGCGAAAGCCGTTGATGACACAATTCAGGTTGATGGCAAAACAATAACCTGTAGCCGCAATACCGCTATTGCAGATACCAATTGGAAAAACTGTGACCTGGTTGTAGAGGCCTCCGGTAAAATGAAAACTACCGAACTTCTTCAACCCTACCTGGATCAAGGGGTAAAGAAGGTGTTGGTCTCTGCACCAGTTAAAGAGGCTGGAGTTCCGAACATTGTCCTTGGAGTGAATCAACATATTTACCAGCCGGACAAACACCAGATTATTACCGCCGCTTCCTGTACGACTAACTGCCTTGCTCCAGTAGTAAAAGTTATTCACGAAAACCTGGGTATTCGTCACGGTTCAATCACCACTATTCACGATATCACCAATACCCAGACTATCCTCGACGCACCCCATGGAGATCTGCGCAGAGCCCGCGCTTGTGGTGCCAGCCTGATTCCCACAACAACAGGTTCAGCTACAGCTATTGCCACCATCTTTCCAGAGTTGTCCGGCCGCCTAAACGGCCACGCAGTTCGTGTTCCCCTCGCCAACGCATCCATTACCGATTGTGTTTTCGAAGTGGAAACCGCCACTACCCCAGAGGCAGTAAACCAGCTATTTAAGGACGCTGCAGAGGGTGAACTAAAAGATATCCTCGGCTATGAGGAAAGGCCCCTCGTCTCCGTGGATTACAAAACCGACCCCAGATCGAGCATTATCGATTCTCTATCGACCATGGTCGTTAACGGCACCCAGGTAAAAGTTTACGCCTGGTATGACAATGAATGGGGTTACGCCAACCGCACGGCGGAATTGGCTCGAATGATTGGCACCATGGGCTAAACAGCCAAAGTACAACGGGGCCGGAAGGAAAGAACACACTGCACCTGAGGGGTACGCCTCTCCATGAGCTCATATTTTTTCCTCCTGCTTTTAGTAAATAGCAGTACACAGAACAAGATCATGCAGTTTCTTCACAATTTATCGTCGCCAGTGCGCCAATACTTGCTGGTAACAGGCAATTACTGGGCATTTACTTTGACTGACGGCGCTCTGCGCATGCTGGTGCTGCTGCACTTTCACGAACTCGGCTACAGCCCTTTGCAAATAGCCTTGCTTTTCCTTTTCTACGAATTCTTTGGCGTAGTCACTAATCTTATCGGCGGCTGGCTCGGTGCCCGGATTGGACTCAACCGGACCATGAATTTGGGGCTGGCCTTACAGGTTGTTGCTCTTTCCATGCTGCTGGCACCCAGTCAGTATCTCTCGGTCCCCTTGGTTATGGCCGCCCAAGCCCTTTCCGGTATCGCCAAAGACCTGAATAAAATGAGTGCGAAGAGCTCAATCAAGTTACTGGTGCCCGATCAAGCCAGTGGTGCCTTATATCGATGGGTCGCCCTTCTTACCGGTTCGAAAAACGCGCTAAAAGGCTTGGGCTTCTTTCTCGGCGGTGCCCTACTCGCCTCACTTGGCTTTCAAGGCGCGATTGTATCGATGGCCCTAGCTCTTGGAATAGTTTGGATATTGAGTCTCAAATTTCTTAAGCGGGACTTAGGGAAAGCCAAAGCAAAAAGCCGATTCAGAGATATCTTTTCCAAGAGTCCCGCAGTCAACATATTGTCGGCCGCGCGCTTACTCTTGTTTGCTTCCCGGGATGTTTGGTTTGTTATAGCTCTACCGATTTTCCTGGCCAGCCAGTTCGGTTGGAGCCACTGGCAGGTAGGTACCTTCCTGGCATCCTGGGTGATCGGATACGGCATAGTGCAAACCCAGGCCCCAAAGGTCACAGCGGCACGTTCAGCCCAGGCTCCGGATGGTCGAACCGCACTATTCTGGGCAATAGCGCTCACTGCAGTGCCCGCATTAATCGCAATCGCATTACACAAAGGGGTGGATCCACAGCTCGCCGTACTGGGTGGACTTTTGATATTTGCTGTACTCTTCGCCGTAAACTCATCTTTACACAGCTACCTGATAGTAGCTTATGCCCGGGAAGATGGCGTCTCTATGGATGTGGGCTTCTACTATATGGCAAATGCCGCTGGGCGATTGCTCGGGACACTGCTCTCGGGGTGGGTATTCCAAACTCAGGGGTTGGTGGCTTGCCTGCTTATTTCCAGTGCTTTTCTTCTGTTAACCGCACTGGTTTCACTGGGTTTGCCCAGACACAAAACCGGGGCTCAGGAGGTTGGCAGCTTAAGTAGGAGCTGATCCGATAGCAGTATGAGTGCTACTTGCCAGCAAAGGCTGGCAAGTAGGCTGAGGGACCATTTCGACCTGCACGATTCGATACAGTTTGGACTCAGGTATGCACCCCATTTGAAATAGAATCAAAGCAAGGACCAAATACCTCATATAACACCCACCTCAAGTCCAAGTACACAGTTCCACAGGAGCTGCAAAAACTCGAGATTAAAATGTCTGGATTTGGCACTCAATGCCTATTTGCCACTACTTTCTGCCAAAACCATCGCAAGAACTATGACTTTTTAGTCACAGTCATTCTTAGCAAAGTCCGATCCTTTTTGATGTAGTGGTGATATAGAGCGACCATTACATGCCCCAGGATTAAGATCCAGACCACCCACTCTCCCAGGATCTCTTTATGGATAAAATCGACCGGCTTCTCAAACTGTTCGAATGTCATCCCCATCCGATCCTGAACTATCGCCACAAAGGCTTGGGTGCTCTCAAACTTAGGAATTTCAAACAGGAAAAAGTAATCCGTATCCACACCTGTTCCGATATACCCTGTTAGCGGAGCGACGACCATAATCAAGTAGAGAAGAACATGACCGGTATGAGCGGCAAAGTGTTCCAGGGAGCTACCTGGTTCTAATGGCGGTGGCGGATTAGTGAGACGCCATACGATTCTTAAGATGACGATCACCCCAATGGTGACGCCAATAGATAGATGTAACTGCAAGGCAGTCCAATTCGCCGGTGTTTCCTCTTGGGTAAACCACTGGCGGTAGTAGACTGAAATATAGGAACCCAAAAACAATAAGGCCGTTAACCAATGTAGCCACTTGGCTACTGAACCGTAACTGTCAGGTTGATTTCTCAGGCTCATTCCTATCTCTTTCCCACTTCCGAAAACTATATTCTATCGGCAATTCGCCTACTATTTCTCCGAGTAGAATCTACGTAAACCCAAAATAAAGAGTACAACACCAAACGCTTGGACAAAATGATAGATAATATTGTGATCAAGGTCCCAAATGATACTGACTGATAAACTTCCATCTAACTGGACAGCCATTGCAACAATACTAACTATCGAGCCAAGTGCCATAAACCAACTGCCACGCGGTGAGCTTTGTCTCCTTAAGGCTAATATAGAATACCCTATAAAAGCCACTGCACTGATTAAAAACTGATAAACAGCAAAGGCAAAAATTTTATCTTTAAGTGAAAACGAGAAAACAAAAACTATCAGAAAAATAAATAATACTGGCAAAATGGCTCTTTTGGAAAAATCTTCATTCACCAAATCTACACTAACCGCAAGAACAAAAGAAGAAATCAGAAAACCAAGTAAAACAAGCACTCCATACCATAAACAAACTCGAAAATATGGAGGGATTTCAAACCCGTGATAGATAGCTGCCACTAATGAGGCTATGAACATGATAGTGAAAAAAATAAGCCAAATACTTCTTTTCCACTGCTTCCTCCTTACAAACACCAACAAATAAAGGGCGCCAATAAATGCGACCAGAGCCAGCCCGACATTAGTAATTGCAGTTAATAGGTCTATTTCGCCATGTACTAGAGTCATTCTATTTCGAATATAGTCGACACACTTTCATATACATTCTCTATCCAACCCAGATCGTAACCCTTTATAGCAATATATCAGACTTTCTGAAGATCAATTGAACATAGGTGTGTCATCTACGAAAACTCAATAATATCAATTTCTCTAGTGCAACCTCAATAATGAAGTAGATGCAAAGTTTAAAAAGCACAGAGACAGACAAGAGCCAGCGCGCCATTATATTTCAAGGCGGCACTGACACTTATTGATCGTTTCAACTCTTATTAACTGGCTATAACTGATACAATCACCTTGCCTTTAGCGCGTCCTGAAGCGAGATATGAAAAAGCTTCTTTGCCTTGCTCTAAAGAATAGATCTTGTCTATTACTGGAGAAAGAATCTTCTGCCGGTACAGATCCCCCAACTCACTCAGCTGTCCTCCATTAGCTTCCATAATAACCATTCGATAGAGCGCAGATTTGTCCTTCGCTGCCTTCATTAGCTTTCGCGACTTAAGCGCCACTAGCTTGCGAAGCAACCAACCTAGCCCAAGCTCTTCAGCTGTCTGCGGATCTAAAGCCCCTTTAACAGAGACAACACGCCCACCAGTTTTCAGGACCTGAAATGCATCCAAAGCATACTGACCACCCAAAGTATCGAACACGACATCCATATCAGATAGTAATTGCCGGTAGTCATCTTTTTTATAATCAATAACAAGGTCGGCACCGAGTGCTTTTACCCACTCCACATTCGCGCTACTTGTTGTAGTCACCACATAGGCGCCTACAGACTTCGCCAATTGGATCGCCATAGAGCCAACACCACCTGAGCCTGCATGTATCAGCACTTTCTCGCCAGACTTCAAACCCGCAACTTTGATCAAAGACTGATAGGAGGTCAGCCCAACGAGCGGAATACCCGCTGCTTCACTGTGTGACAAGTTTTCGGGCTTTGCAGCCAAGTGGGAAACACTAACGGTGAGATATTCTGCAATAGTGCCCACATGATCCTCCCCCACCCTGGAAAACACCAGGTCCCCTACACTGTATCCAGCAACATCATTCCCCACTGCTACAACTTCACCGCTGACATCCCGGCCAATACCAACCGGAAATACTTCCTTTCGTACCGATTTAAGCTCCCCCCGCACCATCATGTTATCAACTGGATTTACGCTAGCCGCATGCACCCGAAGCAAAACTTCACCAGCCTTGGGGGTGGGAACCTCAGCTGACTGAAACTCCAGGCTGCTATCAATATCCCCATAGCGAGTCATTTTCAAAGCTTTCATTGGTCATCCTAACAATCGGTTCAACAAACATTGAAAGCGATAGTGCCCATACTGCGACCATAAAAACAGGTGGTAATAGGTATAAGTCTTTTGTCATTTTGGCAATAATGGGGAATATTTTGAGCCGATGACAAACAGTTAGAAGTTGATTATGGACAAAATCAGAGCATTGCGTTACTTCAAGCGGGTGGTAGAACTGAATAGCTTTACTGCAGTTGCTGAGGAATTTGAGGTTCCCGCTTCATCAATCTCCCGCCGCGTAAAAGATCTGGAGCAGTCCTTAGGAGTGGAGTTACTGCAACGCAGTACCCGCCAAGTCAAGGTTACTGAGCTCGGCAAGCTCTACTATTCGATGATAAGTAAAGCAATTCGCCAGCTTGAACAGGCTGATGAATTGGTTAGCCAGACATTTGAAGCGCCCAACGGTCTGATACGTATCAGCTGCCTCCCAACTTATGGAGAGCAGCATTTAACCCCCCTTCTTGAGAAGTTTGCCCAACGTTACCCCAATATCGTATTCGACTTAACCTATAACGATGACCTGTCCCAGTTAGGGAAAGATCCCGTTGATATTGCGATTCGCGGAGGGTTTGCGCCGGATGAGCATGTTATTGCCAAACGCCTATCGGATAATGAGTTCACCCTCGTGGCTACACCGCAGTTTATCGACAAGTTGGAGTATAGCTTCCCCTTAAACAAGTCGGCGATTGAGTCAATTGCTACCTTGCAATACCGGGGGCCTCGTGGCGTCATTGAGTGGTACATACTCAATGACGAGCACTGGGAGCCCCTGAAGTTGACTCCAAAAGTTATCAGCAATAACGGTAAAGCATTAACAGCAGCCGCCCTCAATCACCGCGGTATGTTCTGCGTACCTTCCTGGAGTATTTGTAACTATCTAGATACAGGGGAGCTTGTACAGGTACCTTGCGAGGGTAAAGTCTCAGTCAGCCCCGGTGGCGATCTGGGAGTATTTCTTCTTTATGAGCGCACTAAATACCAAATTCCCAAAATAAAGCTTTGCGTAGATTTTATCTATGAAAATTTGAATGAACGATAGAAGAATACCAAAATTTTTCGCAGTGCTACTTAAATTATATGGGCCAATAATGCTAGCTTGAACAAATCTACCATTAAAAAAAGCACTCCCCCTTCTTTATTGTTCGAAAAAATTTATATTCGACTACAAGCTTATATCCCGCACCCCGTGGACATATAAAAACCTCATAAAACTAAAAATTGATCTACTTCAAGCTGCCCTTAGATTTATTTGGAGGCATATTGATAGGTATGCTAGTTTGAAAAGTAGAAATCATGCCAAAAGTACCTTTAACTATGAATAACTAAATGGAGAAGTTAGCACTGATAAAACCAGGTCAAACCGCTTATATCAGAACAGCCGGCGACAAAAGGATTGAGCCATGCCAAGTTATGAAGACTTCATCAGCCTATTAGAAAAAGACATTGAATCAGCCTTCAAAACCTATGAACTTGATTTTAATACGGAGGCCTTCGACAACAAATCAGGAGCTTACGAAACTGGGTTTGATTTTGAATTTGTAAAACCCAATAAAATCATGATGGTAAAAAGCGGAGATTCTGGCAAGAAAGCAACATACCTCACTTGGGCTAGAAAAACAGCTGTACCTGTAACTCTAGATAGTAAGAGTCCCCCATACTTCTTCACCTCCCATCTCAGTAATTGTCGAATGACCTTCAAGTACCATGACGACCAAAGCAAAAGTGTAACGGTTATCCATGTTGCAGGTGATGTTTCCCAGGGGGGGACCATCGAGGGAAGCAAACAAAGAGACGAACTGGAGCAGATGGTAAAAACTCCCGTTGTAACCAAGGAGAGGAGACTCTCAATAGGTGGCCCTAAAGGAGGTAATAAAGGAGCGAAGTTCAAGAAAAAGCAGGCAAAACTTGGTACTTCATACTACGATACCTGTGCACGAGTATTCGGGGTACGAGATGAAAACGGCCAGTGGGCATTTTATACACAAAATATCGGTCGTAAGGATGAGCTGCTGGGCTTTTTCGAAATCACATAATTCTTTGCAACAAACAATCTAAACTCAGCCCAGAATCTAATCAAATAGAGCCGCACGAAAAAAGTCGTTGCGGCTGATCCCATTCCACCCATGAAGGAAACTGTATTACCAGTGCCAGATTGAATTAGCTATATTTTCTCTTGGTAGTAGATATCTTATCAATTTCTATATACTACTGAATAAATCCCCTAGATATCGGATAATGTCTAACTTCCTTTAAGACTTATGTGTACCCTCATCACTACAATGAGGGTATCAATCAATAAATTGAAAGAGAACTTAAAATAAACATGGCACATATGTTAGGTGTCTAATTCTGATAAAAAATGCACTATAAACATCTAGGGAGCCTCTGAGCGACTCCGTGATGCCTCTGGCATGCAGAGCGGTTCACAATCAAGGCGCTGCTTCACAGGAATGTCTAGACCTTTCAAGAAGTCGCAACGCGGAGTGTGAATCGCTCTGCAAGCCCCGAAGGGTGGGCCTTGAAGGCCGCATCTGCTGCGTTGCAGCTCTTGCAAAGGGCTACGGCCATTCGCGGCGAGCTGCGCCTAACATCTGCAGCCTTCAAGACCCGCAGAGGTATTACGGAGTTATTCGGAGGCCCCTAGTTAGCTAAATAACTGTTTTCGAGCAACGACCACTCTCTAAGAACTGCAGTAAGGTTTCACCAAGTTCTTCATCGGCATCAAAAAATGGAAGATGATGGCTGTCTTTAAGTATAGTGAGGCACTTTGGCCCACGATATCGCGCAAAATCATCTTTAACTTGAGAAGGAGTGGTTATTGTATCCTTTTCACCTACCATGAATAATGCTGGAATCTCCAAGCTATCGACTTCAGCATTAACATTTAACGCCTGAAGCTCCCTTTCCATTTTATCTGCCAAGCTTCCCCGTTTCTGTTGCCACCCAGGAAACTGCTCATTTATCTTTTGATCTGCTATAAAGCCATGAATATCCACCCCATTTGCGATACCATTATTCGCCCTACTTGCCCACTTTGCGAGTAAAAGATGGTTCTCTCCTGGGTTCTCTTGATATTGCTTCAATTCGTGCATTGCATGTTCATTATTTTCCTGCATTACCCATTTTAGGGTTGCATCAAGGCTTGTTTTGGACTGAACCTTTCCATTTTGGAATGAGGAAATAAATACTATGCTAGCTAATTCTTCTGGATATTTTCCTGCATAAAGAGCAGCTAAAGCACCACCCCATGAATGGCCAACCAGAATAAACTTGTCTTTTTTATAATGGGTCCGGAGAAAATTAACTACATTGCGCACATCCTCAACATTATTATCAATCGTTAAGGTATCTTCCTTAACTTCAGGGGATTTCCCTGCCCCTCTTTGATGCATATAAGCAACTAAATAATCAGCTTCCAGAGTTTTCCCAATTTTTACCTGAAATGGAACCAACCCCAACTCCACATCCCCAGGCCCGCCATGTAAAAATAGCAACAAAGGCTTGCCTTCATCTTGCCCTGCAACTTCCACATACAAATTTGTGTCATTACTTTTAATACTCTGGATATCATTTACTTGTTCTCCAACCGCCATATTGGAAAGCAAGGCAACAAATAGAAGAACCAACCGGGCATGCTTAAACATCGATGTAATCACCATATCAACTATATTCTTAGGCAAATGAGCTGAAGTACCATTAGGTGGCACACTACCTTTTGTGAAGAGTCTCACAGATATATGTCAAAGATATAGGAAAAAGAGTCGAGTTGAATTACTTCAAAGGTAAATAGTAAATTCAAGCCTCATAACATCAAAGGGCAACCTTACCAGAACACCTCTGAAACCCTACTCATAAAATAGATTACCATCCAACGATAATTGATTAAATGCACACAACTAACCCATTACTGGAATAAGTAAAAGCGAAAAAAGACATTCCTAGTGAATATATAGATCAACCATTCTATCCATCGCTAATCAAACTAGCGTAAAGCAGAATACCAAAGCAAGCTTGTCAATCACTAGAAAGATGGCTTCTACCTGCACAGCACCATGAAATCAAGCTATAGGCCTGAATAAATGAAAGGATAAAACTGACCCGTCGTCAATTGATAACTTAAAGGCCCGGCACAGCTATGCCATCCGGGTCATGTTTTTCCTACTGCCTAAGAAGCTATTACTGGGTGCTGTTGAAACAACAATACAGCCCTACTCCCCAGTATAAGACTTGATAATACTATCCGATCAAGCTTTTAAGTAACTTGATTTGAAAGAGGTACACAAGTCCATGTGGCAGGTATTGCCAGCCATCGTCAACTACAAATAAAGGACGCTTGATAGCTGGCATGTATTGGAATTACTCAAAATTATGGTTCAAGGCATCCTCAAATGAAACAGACTTAATCACGCTCCTAGCTGTAAAACGATTCATCCTTGCGGTATACGTTGACTTACATCGCTGTGAAGTCCCCAGGTCCCTAGCCTTAATCTCATTGGCTATAGCCCAGTGCCATTGAGAATGATATTTAAAAGTTTTATCGGCCAGCTTTGTGCAAAGCTCCCAATCACCAAATCGCTTAACTCTAGTGTCCGGCTCTCCAAGAAAAACTGTACAACCAGTGAACAGAATCGAGCCCGATATGACCAAAATCTTTAGAATTCTCATACTCAGTAAACCCAAATGATACTTCATGGATGAGCTTTTCGATATCCTGAACCAGGTCACAGGATCGTACGACATCGCCAGCCCTTATCCATCTCAATTACTACCAGATGCTCGTAGGCTACCTATAAGCATTCTAGGAATTCATGAAAATATTAACATATTGTTGATATTTGGTCATACTATTCTGTCTAACATATATAAGGTATTTGCATACCCAGTTTAAGTACTACTTGGTTGGTTAATTTTAGATACCTACTAAGTCCAGTAAGCGGCCCTTATTAGCTATCCTATCACGCCACTGAGTCGCATGTTGCTCAACACTTAAGTCAAGGAAGGTGACTCTAAGAGTGGCCATTAAAATATCGGCATTTAGTTCGCTATTTATCGGTTACTTGGATAAGCGCAGTGAAGCAATATATAAACCCCTTTTATACTAATTCATTAATCTAGTTATTCTCTAGAGAATCGGGCCACCTTAATTCGCCAAGTTACCATAATTAGTCACAAACTATATAGTCAGCTTATTTTTTCCAACATAATTATCAGCAAGAAGTCAAAGGTCTATCAGATTCCAGCGAGCATTATTTTGGCAATCTATAATCTGTTGATCAATGGCGGCTATTCGACCCCGAATACGCTCCCAATTACTTTTCTTCATTTTCAGCTCATCAGTAATACTTGCACTGTAATCAATAGATTGTTTATCAGCTAAACTTGCCGTCCGAGAGTCATGGTGTTCTTGTCGTATGGTAATCCAAATATTAGGGTCCAGTTCCGATGTATATGTGATGGCCTGACGGAGTTTCGTGGGTACAGACTCTACTCTGACATTTCCATTTCGATCCGTAAAGTTAAGTACTTTTTGTTTGTCCACATTGACAATGTAGAAAAATTTACGATTTTGATTTAAGACCCAGTTCGCAATACCTTCAAAGGGGATCATCGCAGTATTGAGACCATGACTGCCAATGATCGTATTGTAATTGGAGTAACGGCGTTCATGTAAAATACCCGCGCTTACTCCAATTAGGTGAAGTCTCTCCCAGCTGCGCCCCAGTCCAGAATCTCGATCCCCAATTATTTCTCCCAAACCACCGCTAATTAGCCCCATAGCAGAGCGAGCCATATCTCCTGGCAATGGACCTATAACTCCTGCTTGGTTATGCAGTGACCTATGCACAATCCCTTGCGGAGGATTGAATGGCTTAGAGCTCGCAAACCATTCAATATCGCCTGAAATATTATACCCCGCAGAACTAACTCTAAAGTACATTATGTCGCCCCTATAATTGAGGAAATTCCGTTAGCAACTAGTTGTCAACTCATAAACTTGGAAAGCGAGGGAAATTATCCGCCTGAAATCAGATAAGCAAATAGTCGAATTGGGGGAAAACTAACAATCCCTCCCATGCCCTGAATATAATATCAGCAATCCTGAGCACACAATCACCTGTGTACTGCGCCGTAAGAAATGATTCAAATTTTTTCCGGCGAAAACCAATATAAACACCGCCGACACATCATTGGGTACCTATTTAGTTTGACCCAACAACTGCCATAGAGACATTATACGCCGACATTTTCTGTAGAAATTAAAGTTCGCCCATCGACTTTAGCAATGACATTCTCACTACTGATTTGGCATGCTGATCATTATCGGCCACAACAAACATCGTGACCGAATTTCAAAGGGTTTAAAATTTAGAGGAGTATCCAAAGTGCGGCTATTAGATTCAGTGACATCATTATAAAGTCAGTGATAAAGATAAAACGCATCACGCCTTTAACTTGCCACGGCCCTTCACCTTTTCGGTTTTGTAGGGCTACCGGGACATTGTAAATAAACTGTGTTCCGTGAGTGACAGCAAACACCAGCAGCAACGTAGCGCGTTGTACCTCCGTAGCAAATACTGAGGGGCTGATTAGCAGTAGGATATTGAGTAGCGCCAACGACAGGTTAAAACCACCCAGAAATTTTCCCGATTCTGCCAAGATATTAAATACGGGGGTATCCCTTTGTTCCCTGGGTACCAGTAACTTCGCAAATATATAGTTTCTCAAAGAGAAAACGTTAAATCCCATCAGAAACCAAATCGTGTTTAACACCAAAACAACTTCATAGATCATCAATATCTCCAAGACTTGTTGTTTGCCCGCCACTAAGGTCAGTACATTTATTAAACAAATTTGTACTTACCCCGTAGCAGGGGTTGAATCCTCAGGAATTACTCATTACCGGCCAGAGATCCACTATCTCGCCTTTGCTATAGACCGCAATATCACCAAACTGCAGGAACACGGACTCACTCTGTGTGGGCCGGAGAAAGACCCAGTCGTCTTCATTCAGCAGTACCTTTTTTGAGCCATTCAGCATTTCTTGGTTGCTGGAGCGGCCATAAATGGGGTTGATCGATAGACCTTTTGGTGATTCTGGCTCCGCCTTCCAATAGCCGCCAGATATAAAGAAGCTTTGCTCCCGATTTGGGTTCAACCAACTAAAGGGTCCGGTAAGCCCTTCTATGCCGGGTATCTGTGTCTGTGACAATTTCTTCAATACCGGACTTGCGATATACGCCGCTGGTAAATGATCAGACAGAGTGGGAATATCAAAGCCCACCGGTTTAACCAGGCACGAGCCAGCGGCAATCTCGTTACAGGGAGCCCGGTCTGCTCGGGATTTGTACAGTTGGTAGGTTGGGCTACCGGCAGCGTTCAAAGTGGCCGCCTTCGGGAATGCACTTCCCAGCTGGATCTTAGCTTGCTCCACCCTGCTTTGGTAAATATCCAACCCCCGAGTGATTGCCTTTTCAGGTCCACCGAGAACACTTGGCATTTTTGCGGCGTGGGCGTCGTAACCCATAAAACCGGAAAATTCCAAATAGGGTTCCCGCTGAATGATACCAAGCATCGTGGAGAGATCTTCCGCACTGGCAATGCCACCCCGGTGTAGGCCTACATCAATCTCGATATTAATTCGCAAGGATTGTTTGAGCGATCGCGCCAGATCGGCGTATTGATTAAGTCTGCGGGGGCTGTCAACCAGCCACTGTAACTGCCGCGTAGGATCAAAATGCTCCGCCCTAGTGCCAAAATAAAAGGCCTTTGCCGCAGAAATCGGCAGAGGTTTACCCAGTAAAATATCACTCGCTGGATGAGATTTAACCAGTTTCTGTAAAAATGGCAGCTGGAATACCATGATGCGATTGGTATTTGTTCGCTGAGTAATAGCATCCAGCAGGTTTAGCGAGGGCAAAGATTTAGCCACTACCCGGTAGTCATAGTGACCTCTGAGGTGGCCGGCTAATATATCGGCGTTCTTTTGCAGATTTTCCAAGTCTATGACTAATGTGGGACCAGAAAAGCCGGCATTATCCAGAGCTTTAGAAACACTGGAGAAGTATTTGCTGTGCCCTCCCTGCCCTTGCGCTTTAGGGCGAAGAACGGCGACACCTGCCACCGCTCCTAATGCGACCCCACCTAGTATTAGCTTTCGTCGCTTGATATCCATTGTGCTTTCCTCTTTGAGGGTTCACTGCTGAGCAGCGTTGCTCAGGTAAAAAGCGTTTTCAGATAGGGGTTTAAGAACTTACCACTGGGGTCCAGCTCTCGGCGAACCTCAAGAAAATCCTGCCACTGAGGGTAGAGCCCGGCAAAGTCCGAGCCTTGTAGCTTGTTTAACTTGCCCCAGTGCGGGCGGCCCCCATATTTGTGCATAATGGGCTCAATGGCCTGAAATAGCGGTAGGTGGTCCTCTTCAAAGTAGCGGTGTATGGCGATGGACACGGAATCTTGCTTATAAAACGGACTCAGCCAGATATCGTCAGCTTTAACGAAACGCACCTCGATAGGGAAGAAAACATCCAGGTTATTTTCCTCAATCGTTCGACGTATTTCCGCGAAGGCTTTCAAACCGTCCTCGCGGGGCAAGTGGTACTCCATTTCATTGAAACGTACGTTTCGCTCACTGGCGTAATTCCGCCAGGAGGACTCGACAACGACTTCCCTCTCGATATCTTCCATCGCATTTTGCAGCGCAAACTGGCGCAACTTCGGTGACCAACCCAGCCAGTCCCGCACGGATTTCAGGGTCATCACCGCTTCATTAGTATCTTCCCGCTCCGTAGAGAAGATTTCCTCTGTGGTCGGCTGGTGGGAATCAGCCATGCACATCCCAGAAAATGGGATATAGTAAAATTCAAAGTTCCGATTGGCCTCTGCCAATTCTGGAGCCAGATCCAACACCTCTTCCAGGGGCGCTACCCAAGATTCACGACGCAAACGGTAGCTGGGCTGGTTCTGCATACGCACCTTGGTCACCATACCCAGGCTGCCAAGGGATACTTGCGCTGCCGCGAACACCTCGGGGTTTTCCTCACCATCACACCAGAGCGTATCCCCCCCAGCGGTCACCAGTTCCATACCCGTTGCATAGCTGGACATACAACCCAAGCCTGCACCGGTTCCATGGGTCGCGGTTGCCAGGCAACCACCTAAAGTCTGCTCATCGATATCTGGTTGGTTAATCAGCGCTTGACCGATGTCCTCTAAGGGTTGGCCAATGTCTGCTACACGGGTGCCAGCGTAGATTGTCGCCTGGACCTTGTCGGAATCGTGGTCGGCGACGCCAGTAATGCGGCCCAATGAAATAATTGTGTCGTCAGTGGGTACCAGTGCAGTGAAGGAGTGACCCGCACCTACCGCCCTGACCGTACCTTGCGCTTCCGCAATTATCGTTTGCAGTGCAGGAATATCTTTGGGTGCCAGACGATGGGCCGGCAGACACTCTTGTGAACCAGACCAGTTCCGCCATCGAACACCCGCTTTTTTTGTCGGTGGGGCTGCAGCTTGCAATAAGGTGCGTGCAACTGATGAGATGGGCGCGGCCGCTAATGATGCGGAGCCGATCGCAATAGAATTAATAAACTGGCGACGATTGAACCCCATATCCTTTACTCCGCTGTAGCCATAAAGGCAATCAACTGTTCAAACTGCTCGGGGGAGCACTCAAAACAAAGGCCTAGTGGCGGCATACCCTGGAACCCATTGATAGCATTTTCCACCAACACATCCATCCCCTTCTCCATACGGGGCTTCCAGTTGGCTAAATCTCCGGTAAGGGGTGCGGCGCTGGCGCCAGTGCTGTGACAGCTGCGGCAAGTGCGAGTATATATTTCAGCGATTTCCGGATCAGCGGGCGCAAGAGACAGCGCTCTTTGGGTCAACATTGCCCGGCTTTTTTCACTATCCTGTGGAGGCTCAGAACATCCTTGAATGACATTTAGTACCAAAAAAAGAGACAAGAGCTTAAAGCTCCGGCGCAAGACTTCCAGTTCCATATGCGTACACCTACTACATTATTGTTGTTTATTTCTTTTTGGCTATTGCCAAAGCTATCGTGTACATATCGCTGGCACTATTGTTAATCATGATGACTGCTAAAACAACTACTTGAGTTGCCTGTTCTCAATTATTTCTATCGTAATTTATTTGCGTACCACTTAGAGAACTAAAGCCTATGTACATCTCGAAGTTAAAATCAGCATTTATTACAGAGATAAAATGACTCTTGTTAACAGTAGACAGGCTTTGCAAACATCAAAAAGAGCTATTTATATTTACGAATATATAGCCATAAATAAAAACCGCCGACCAAAGTGCCCAGCGGAACATTTAGCACACTCACTGTTGAAAATATTAAAGCTAACTCTGGGGCATACCTTTTATCCAAAAGGACAGCAATGCCAGCAAAGACCCCCAAAATATTCAAAGACGCAAACAGTATTATCATCAACCCCATTAGACTGAATATATTGAATGGCATACTCAAAATTGAATTCCCAAAAACTGCGTATAGGAATAACAATATTGCGCTGGATATCAACAACATCAAAATTGAGTAAGTAATTATCAACCAGCCGGAAACTTTTTCCTCGGTACTAACCATGCGGTGCTCCTGTGAAGGTAAAAGCCCAAGCCTCTTTAGTGATCCCGAGACCGAGAACATCAGGGCATTGAGAAATGACTCTAAAGTTGCTCCGGTTTCAGTTGTCAGCTAGCTCAACGATCAACATGACTCAATGACATTTATGACACCGATGGCGACTTTGGGCTGCCTACCCTTCTACTTTAGGCGTTGAGTATCAACAGGAACAGGAATACCCTAATGCTTTTCGATCAGGTAGGTATTCAGTGGTTAATAGAGTGCTAGTTTCTCCAAAAGGACCAGAACTGTCAGAGTTGATCCAAGGCTACTGGCGTGTGAGTGATTGGAATTTAAGCCCTCAGGAGCGCCTGACATTCCTAAAGCAACATATAGATATAGGGGTTACCACCGTAGATCATGCTGATATTTACGGAGATTACTCCTGCGAACAGTTATTCGGCGAGGCCCTTAAGCTGGATAGATCTGTTCGCAATCACATCGAGATTGTCACCAAATGCAATATCAAATTGCTTTCTGAAAAATATCCAAACAGGAAAGTTAAGTACTATGACTCCAGCGCTGAACATATTCAGCACTCGGTTAATAACTCCTTAGCCCACCTCGGTGTAGAGCACATCGACATCCTACTTCTTCACCGACCTGATGTTTTGATGGATGCAGATGAAATTGCCAGCACATTCGCCGAACTGCAGAAGTCCGGTAAGGTATTACATTTCGGCGTTTCCAACTTTACCTCCCAGCAATTTGATTTGTTGCAGTCCCGCCTGAGCTCACCACTGGTGACAAATCAAGTCGAGATTAATCCTATCAATTTTAGCGCTGCGGAGGATGGAACTCTGGATCAACTGCAGCAATATAGAATTCATCCTATGGCTTGGTCCTGCTTAGCTGGAGGGGAAATTTTTAGTGGATCAAGCACCCAGGCAACACGGTTACGAATCACCCTGGAAGATATCAAGCAGGAAATCGGGGCAGCCAGTATCGACCAGGTAATCTATGCGTGGGTACGACGTTTTCCCTCCAAGCCCCTAGCAATTATGGGGTCGGGAAAAATTGAGCGCGTTCAGTCGGCGATAGAAAGCCTGAAACTCAATTTGAGTAGAGAGCAGTGGTATAGAATATGGACCGCCTCTAAGGGGATTGAAGTTCCCTAGATCCAGCTTTCAGCCTAACAAATTATTGATTACTTGGCTTACGCAAAAAATAATTTATTAAGACTAACCTCTTGCTTAACAATTGGGCGGTGTAACTTTAATTCGGTTACACCACCCATCAACCAGATAAGTATATTTGCTCTACGGCCCCATCTGGCTTGACCACTGCATCAAGCGCCCCTGGGACATATTTTTATTTTTTTCATCCCCATTATTCATAAAAGATGCAAGTTCGGTAACTAAGTTACCCTTGCGCCAATCGTAGAGAAAGCTCGCCAATACATGGAATGCCGCATCTGAACAGTTGGAAATAATCTGCAACTGCCCATTATTATTTCCCTCCAGAGAACTCAAACGTTCCATCCACTTTCCTGGGGCAAATGCATATTGAAATGAAAGCTCTCCGCAATTAGGGTCATTATAGGCATTGCCGAAGCCTTGGGTTCCCAAAAGTTCACGCCTCAAAAAATTCCGGAACTCATTGTGTTCATTTTGGGTGACTTGCAAACCATAATACTGCGCTGTTGGGTCTGCGTTCATCCCCGTGTCATCACGCCAACGACCAGCAATAGGCCTCATACTATTGTGACGCCCGCCCACTGAGCCTTTAAATGCATCCCAAGAACTGTTGGGGTCCCAACCTACAATAGTATCAATAACACCATTGTGACCTGATATTAATGCCGTGTGCCCATTCCATGTTCTACCCAAAGAACTTTCCACCCCACCATTATTCCACCACTGCGCGTAAAACCTGGAAAAAAGAGAACCGTATGACCTCAAACTGGATACAAAACAAATACCTGCAAAGTATCCTTCACACGCCCTAGGATTAAAACCTCTTCCGCTCATCGCCCACATCCTCCATAACGACTATGAAATTTTTTACCAAAATTGTTATTTAATATTTTGACAATTCAAGAACTCTTTCAATTCATCGCTAAAGCCACTGAATTATTATTTTTATTACTCAGGACCTAATGAAAATTGACAGACTTTCTATATGACTCGAGATTATTTGATACCAAATCTGGTACTACTGTGTCAACACGGAAAATATTTCAAGCTGAAGAGAAGGGGTAACTGAGAGGCAAAGTAAAATAGGAGTTATGTATCCTCTAAAATTTATCAGAGAATCTCAAACAACCCAATGGGTCCATAATAAAACTCAAGATATGAAAGGATATAAAGCAGTTATTAGATATTATTTGCTTATCACCAAGTATAGTTGAATCATGAAAATTATTAGGAAATTACAAAACAACAACCATAAGAGAACTCACATACTAAAAACTCCCGCATAAAGGATTCCTTTTATAGGCACACCTACACAAGGAAGACTCAAAAGGCTGAGGGGAAGCTACTCTAAAGACCCTTTCTCTCATCCACAATCGCCTTTAACTTTCCCTCTCCAACCTGCTCAATCGCATTACTCACGAGCTACTTGAGCTAAAGATTTCACTCCCTCCTACTTACTTGAGCAAACATTTAAATGGGGATAATGATTGCAAATTTCAGCCATCTTTCGAAATAGATAACTTTACATATCTACAGTTCTAGGCAATTACCGACTGCTTATCGGACAAATTGATGACATTCCAATTAATTAACCAATAGACATCAAGAGAACAAAGATAAAAGAGGACAATTCGACTGATTTTGAAACTGCACTTTTGGCTCACCACATCAATAGCGTAGAGTGAAGCGAGCCCCAAGAAAGAATTTACTTATTGGCCACATCGATCGCAGG
The DNA here is from genome assembly GCF_052467825.1 of Microbulbifer maximicatervae (SeqCode). NCBI lineage: Bacteria > Pseudomonadati > Pseudomonadota > Gammaproteobacteria > Cellvibrionales > Microbulbiferaceae > Microbulbifer > Microbulbifer maximicatervae (SeqCode). Next base: position 3,863,873 of record NZ_CP174327.1, on the reverse strand, counting down.
GTTACCAAGTGCACTGTTTAGAACATGGGCCAGGCGAACTCCCCCCTGCTGCAAACGCTTTTCAAGGGAGTCCTGACAGCGCAGAAAGTACTTTTCCCCAAGTTGTGTTTCGCTGGTATAGGCGAGACCATGGGCTAAGTGATGAGACTCCCGGGCCCAAACTTCGGCCGAGGTAGACTGCCAGATCTGCCTCTCAGCCGCACTAATTTTATCCGTTTGCTCCTGAGCATAATCTTGCCAGTCTAAAAACAAACGGGCGACCATATGGATGTCCCAGAGCGCATGTAAATTCGTTTCGACCCCATAGAATTGGACTTCCACATCATTACCCCCTTTATCTGAAAATAATCCGGTATGTAATGGCTGATGAAGGTCGCCAACAAAGTGGGCAATAAACATCAGTGCTTCTGCACGCTCCGTCTTGGTGCGCGAGCGATCGGCCAATACTTCCTGATATCTTTGAATCGCCTTCAATATGCATCCTGCAGCTGGGCAATCCCGCTCCTCAACATAAGCAGACCAGTCTCGAGACAAGTTTATATAGTGAAGCGGCGCAGCCCAGTTATAAGTCTCATCAGACCTAATTCGATCAGCCCAAGTTGTGGATTCAGCTAGATGCGGCTCACCGACTTCATCAAGGAGCAACTCTATTTCGGCGGCTACCTCCGGGTCCAGGTAATGCCATGCAATTTCTCCAACGACCCTGTGACCATCATCTCCCCAAGCGTGTGCTTGTGTCATAGCTGTGAGTCCGAATAGTGCAACCGCTATACGGGAAATTATCAATCGTATGCTCATTGGGCATGTCCGCCAGAGTGAATTTGCTGCGTACTTTAACGCCAGTATGTGACAAGTTCACGGCTGTAATAATTTATTTATATGTGCACTACATAATCGCTTCAGCTCTTAGACAGTACCCAATAAAAATCACATAACAGTCTCCATTGGAACTTGGAACCTAAGTTGCAAGAGCAAAACTCGATAATTACTTGGGCCACTTGAGTTGGCAATTCTTTAGACCAGGAAAACGCTATGAAACCTTCTCTGTTCCCGCGCGTATTGTTATCCGCGGCGATTATCTCTGCAGCTAGTATGGCGCAGGTATCTTATGCACAAGAAACCGCAGCGGGTATCCGCGGATCTATTACCGGTAGCAATGGGCAAACAATTAGCGATGCCAAGGTAACGGTAGTTCACACCCCCTCAAACAGTCGTCGGGTTGTAGAGGTGAGCGATTCCGGCCAGTTCAACCTAAGTGGCTTACGTGTAGGTGGACCTTACACTGTAACTATAGAGTCCGACGAAGGTAATCGGGTATTAGAAAATATCTACCTGTCTGTAGGCGATACCCTGCCGCTAACCTTAACCTTAGACAACTCCAACCTGGAAGAAGTGAGCGTAATTGGCCAAGCTATAACTAATTCTCGCTTGGCTGTCGGCCCCTCTTCTCACTTTAATAGTGATGATCTGGCGAGCGCGCCTTCTGTAAACCGCGATATTAAAGACCTTGTTCGACTAGACCCACGCGTCTATATCGATGAAGCCAGTGACGACTCCATTAAATGCACTGGTGCAAACTCACGCTTCAACAGCCTGACTGTTGATGGCGTTCGCATGAATGATAACTTCGGCCTGAACGGATGGGGCTACCCGACAGAGCGTATGCCTTTCTCATACGACGCCATTGACCAGGTTGCCGTAGAACTTGCACCTTTTGATGTTCAGTATGGTGGGTTTAGCGCATGTAATATCAATGCTGTTACCAAGTCCGGCACCAACGAATGGCACGGCTCTTTCTTCTATGATTATACTGATGACGGATTCCGCGGTGACTCCTTAGAAGGAGAAGACATCGACACAGGCAGTTTTGATGAGAAGCGTTACAATGCTGCGCTGGGCGGTGCCATTATTGAAGACAAGCTGTTTTTCTTTGCTGCCTACGAAAAACTGGAAGGTGTAGCCAACTTCTACCGCGGCCCTGCTGGCAGCGGCGCAGCCACCGAAATCCAGGGTGTTTCTCAGGAGCAGGTGAATGAAATTACTCGTATCGCCAATGAAGTTTACGACTACAATCCCGGCAGCCTTCCGTCCGGTATCCCAGAGGAAGACGAAAAACTGTTAGTCAAACTTGACTGGAATATAAATGATAATCACCGCGCCTCTCTTACTTACAACTACAATGATGGTTTCTCTATCGCAGAATCTGACGGCGATCCCGACGAACTGGAATTGTCCAACCACTATTACGAGCGCGGTGCTGAGCTGAACTCCTACGTCGTGCAAATGTTCTCTGACTGGAGTGACATCTTCTCGACTGAAATGAAGCTCGGTTATTCTGAATTAGATAATCGTCAACTTTCTCTCGGCGGCACTGACTTCGGTGAAGTTCAGATTACCACTTACAATGACCACGATAATAATGGTAGCGATTCACGTGCCACTGTTTACCTCGGTGCAGATGACTCTCGACATGCGAACAAGCTGAGCTACGATAACCTGACCTTCAAGCTAGCGGGCAAGCTCCTTCTGGGGGAGCACAACCTGACTGCCGGCTACGAGCATGAAAACTTCGATGTATACAACCTGTTTATTCAGGAAGCTGCCGGTGAGTATCGCTTCAGTAGTGTAGAAGACTTTGAAGCCGGCACCCCAAGCCGTATCACCTACGAAAATGCGACCGGTACCAATAATATTCTGGATGCTGCTGCAGAGTTCGCCTACGACATTGATACTTTATATGTTCAAGACGAATACACTTTTGCAGACGTGGACCTTACCGTTGTAGCTGGCTTGCGCTATGACCGCTATAGCAGTGATGATAAGCCTGTGGAAAACTCTGATATCACCGCTGCCTACGGCTTCTCTAACCAGCACACCATGGATGGCCTGGACCTGTTGCAACCGCGCTTGGGTCTAAGCTGGAACGTCGATGACAACCTAGAGGTTCACGGTGGTGTCGGCCTCTACTCTGGCGGCAACCCCAACGTTTGGATCTCCAACAATTATTCCAATAACGGTGTAATACAGATCGAAGCTCAGGATAGATCTGGCACCTCCCTGTTTGGTATGGATTGGACTGGCAATGGTAATCCTATCTACGATATCCCCCAGTCCCTCTATGATCAGGTTGCCAGCGGTGATGGTTACCTGGGCGGCGTAAACCTGATGGATCCGGATTTCGAAGTCCCATCTGTCTGGAAGTATGCAATTGGTGCTAGCTACGAATTCGAGTCTGGCTACTTGCTGTCTGCAGATTACCTGTACACTGACTACCAGGATGCTGCAATCATTCAAGATATCTCGCTTGAGCAAGTTGGCACTACCTTGGATGGCCGCGCCATCTATGATAGCTCCAATGACCGTAGCGGAGACTTTATGCTTACCAACGTGGACGGGGACTCTGGTTTCTCCAGCGTGTTCTCCCTTGGACTGAGCAAGTCTTTCGACTTTGGACTGAATGTAGCAGTTGGTTACGCTTTCACTGAAGCTGAAGACGTCAACCCGATGACCAGCTCTGTGGCCTACTCCAACTACACCACTATCGCGACTACCGACGCGCAAGATCCAGGTACAGCCACTTCCAACTATGTAGTACCTCACCGCTTTACTCTCAAGCTTGATTACGCCCAAGAGTTTTTTGCCGGTTACGAAACGCGCTTCACCCTGTTCGGTAGCGCCAACGAAGGCTTACCCTATAACTATACATTTGCCGGTAGTAACTTAACTGGTGTTGCGGGTTATGATAACGCGCTGCTCTACGTCCCAACCGGAATAGATGATCCCAATGTAGTGTTCGGGGATGACTTTGATACTGATGCATTTTTTGCATGGGTTGAATCAGAAGATCTGGACAGCGGCACCATGGAGCGCAACTCTCTGAATAGCGACTGGTGGACCAAGTTCGACCTGCGTATCGATCAGGAGCTGCCAGGTTGGCGTGCTGAAGATCGCGTAAATGCATACTTTGTTATCGAGAACCTGGGCAACCTGCTAAATGATGAGTGGGGCGTAATGTATCAAACCGACTTCCCACGCCATCAGCCTGCAGTTGCAGCCAGTGTTGATGATCAGGGCCGTTACGTATTTGGAGAATTTGTGGAACCCTCCGGCCAAACTCGCGTTGCTGATGCTTCTCTCTGGAGTGCCCGTATGGGTATTCGTTACGAGTTCTAATCCCACCTTTCCCCGTAAGGCCGCAGTGTTTACTGCGGCCTTTTTTGTTTCGCCTTTCCAGAAACCGGTTCTCTCTTCAATAGCTGCCGAGATAATTACTTTTCTGGGGCTAAACTTCTTCACCTCAAAAGCAGTAAGGCGTAAAGGTTGAGCGATTGGAAATAAAAAAGCCGCATTTACTTACAGCTTTTTACTCAGCATTAAGGCAAGCTCTGTAAGCTAAGCACTACCCAGCCAACGCGCCAAGGTTTCCCGAAGAAGATCCTTGCTCAGAGGCTTAGTCAGAAAATCATCCATTCCTGCTGCCAGGCAACGGCCCTCAAATTGCTCTTCAGTAGTACTGGTTACGGCAACAATAGGCAGGCGATCATCCGGGCGATGCTCGGACTCCCAGCGACGCAGTATCTCGATAATCTGCGCACTGTGATCCGTATTTTGCTGGCAATCCACTAGCACCAAATCATAATGACCTTCAGACAAGCGAACTAACGCATCATCAGCATCTACCGCTATATCTACCTGGTAACCCAGGGCCTGAAGCATTTCCTCAGTCACCCATTGATGAGGCCTAGACTCCTCCACCAACAACAAAGAGTAGTGACGCGGCTGATCCGCCCCACCGGTAACCACTCTTCGACAACTTCTTTTCGCACCGCCAAACAGTAATCCCACTAACGCATCGTGCAGTTCTTTACGGGTCACCGGTCGACTCAGATACTGTGCCGATGGTAAGAGTTGCTGCAGGTGAGCAAACTCACTCTTCTGTCCAAAGCCACCCAAGCAAACCAAGCGACCCTCTTTTTCCCCTGCCTCTTGGAATTCGTTAAAGAAAGGCGTAATGGAGTCGAAAAGAGTCGAGTCCCCCATTGCCGGCGCCATCATCACCAATTGGTTGCGCTCCACCGCTTGGCGTAGCAGCTGCTGGACTTCGCACTCACAACCTTCACACCAGCGGATCGACTTTACATCCATCCCAAAAGAACGCAGCACCTGCACCAAACCTGAAATAAATAGGCCTTTCTGATGAATTAACAGGACTTCAATATCCTGTAACTTTCTGTCCGGTGTGAGGTAGGTTCGCTGGTTTGGCTCGGTGGAATACTTGATCACCACCTGATAGCGGTTACCATCTGGGGTTGAATGCAGTTGAAGGTAACCGCCCATTGCTTCGGCTAGGCCTTTAGCAATCGAGAGTCCGAGACCTGTAGTTACCTGGGTGGTATCCATACGGGAGAAGGCACCGAAAAGTTCGCTCTCGTCCGGCAATATCTCACCGCGCCCATCATCCATCAAAGTGATCGAGAGCTGCCCTTCTACCGTGGTGATCGGGTTATAAGATACCTCACCCCACAGCTCGCCTCTTTGGGCAATGCCAGTAGCGGAGTCCACCAGATTACGAATCAGCTGGGCCGTTTTGCGATTATCCCCTGTCACCATCACCGGGAGGTTGTCATCAATCTGGAAGTTAAATTCTAACTCCTGACTGTGGGCAGCTCTCGCTGCAAACTTGAATGACTTTTCTACTGTCTTGACCAGGTTAAACGGGCCCTGGCGCAACCGAATATCTTTGCGAGCCACCCGGGTAAACAAACCCACATTATCAACCAGTTTGAGTTGCTGGCTACTGGCAACCTTGGCCAGCTCTACCCATTCGCGCTGACGGTCACTCAATGGCTCAGCTTCGAGCAGCGCTAAGGCACCAAGGGAATCAGACAGCTGACTGCGGAATTCCTGTCCGATATTAACTATGAACTCATTGGTCAGTTCAACTGCAGCTTCAGAGTGTTTACGGGCTGCAGCCAGGCTACTCGCTCTCTGTTGCAGCTCCTGCATCGCAGACAGACGCTCCCAATAGTTCTCCGATTCGCGACGGCCCTGGTGGGCAGTCAGCCAAATAAAAGCGAGGGTGAGAGTCCCGTAGATGGTCCCCAGGATCATGCCCGAGAACAGTGCCATTAGCGCTGCTGGCAGTAGTGAGGTTGCGGTGAACCAAGTCAGGAAACGATGGTAGGGAGAAAATACGGTGGTGACACTGGAGCAAAAGATTACTGAGTAGATCCACAGGAAGTGGGTCTCAGGCGCAAACCCCATTAAATAGACAAAGTAAAATAAGGTAATACCCCACCAGGCTGAGCCGATAATCGAGAACAGGAAGTAACGATTGCGCCAACGATTTGGTCCCGAGCCATACAGGTGGTCGAAGCGAAAAACGTAGTAGCCCCTGATCAGGGTTAGTACTACCAGGCCGATTCCCATTGTTAATAACAGGCGCGGAGCTTCTAGGCGCATGTCGCCAATAGAGGCTGCGATCAGAAATGCAAAAAGGGAGAGCACCATGCCGCGCCGGGTATATTTGGCGATACGCATATCAGTTGCGCGGCAAATACGTCTGTCTTTTTGAACCTTGAGTTCAGGGCGATCAAATATAGACATTGCGACCTTCCCTGAGAGACTGGGTATCCGGTGCCATTGAAGCTCCCTAGCCTATCCCGAGTACTTCAACCAAAACGGTCTTTATTAGAAATCCCAGCAATCCAAGCCCCAGAGCGAGGAACAGAATAAATGTTCCAAATCTACCAGCCTTGGAGTCTTTTGCCAGGTTCCAAACAATAAACACCATAAATAGAATTAGTGCACCGATTCCCAACCACAGGGAATACTCTTCAAACTGCTCAAATGTCATGCGTGCATTCGCTTAAAAAATTGGCGCGCATTGTACAGTGCTTAAGGGCAACTGGTAAGTCATTGGCAAAATCTAGTCGACCACCGTACCATTTGGTAAAACTATAAATTCAAGCACCTTGATAGTAGTCGCCATCCTCTGAAGCGTGAGTGCCGCAACGAAGCCTGCGAACCTCTTTATCCCGGTAGCGGCTGTCATGCCAGCATCTAGGAAGTGGCTCACCAGAGAGGAAGCATAAGTCAGTTTTATCGAAGACTTCTGGGTCCTGAATCTCTTCACCCCACAAATAACGGCCTACCACAGTCAGCTCGTAGGGATTCGAAAGTGTGACGATATCAGCCACTTCTACCAAATGCTTGGTGGATATGTCTTTAAAAAGCATAGTGGCACCTTTTTCCTCATTACTAATCCAGTATAGGGCTAAAGATGACATTTCCGCCTAAAACCGTCCTCCTTCTGTGAGGGTGCACACGATTGGGAGCGCCGATGACAGAGTGCGCTAAAGAGGTGGTTACCGGGGAGAAGTAGGCTCGAGTTCTATATTCGAGCCTGTCAGTAGGGAGGCTACTAGCCTTCGATCGTCAATCGAGCGGAGACCATGCCTTCATCCGCAAGGGCATCCAGATTAATCGTGCGAACAGCCATTTTCTCTTGCATTAGGCGATTCAACCAGGGTTGCAAATCCTGATAACGGACTTCTTCAATCCACAATCGGATGCGGTTTTCACCCTCAGGCTCAAAGCGCTTAATCACAATCTGGTTTTGTTTGGCCGCACCAGTAACGCGCTGCAGAAGAGTTCCTGAAGCACTACCAGCACCACCGCCTGCGGGCTTTATTCGCTCCAGCGTCGGGCGCTGGCCCTCCATCCAGTTAACCAGCTCACGATTTTCTTCCGCTCGCAAGCGGGACTCATCAAAGAAGCCCTTTGCCGGGGAATACAGGCCATAAACTATAAAAATTACGGCTCCGAATATACTCAGCAAACCCAAGGCTCTCTGGTCATTGGGCGGAAGTGCCTGCCATTTCTGGCGCCACTGTTCGATCTGTTCTTTCATTATATTGCTACCACCAATCTCTTCTTACGCCTGGCTGCTTTATATAAACCGCTGGCTCTAACGTAAGCGAATACGGCCTGAAACGCCTTTTTTCAACTCGTTCGCACCTAACAGGTCCGCCTTGATCCCACCGCCAGATAGCTTGCTGACAAATGCATCGAGATCAGACAGGTTTTCTGCCTGAAGCTGCAACACCATTTCTCCACGCTGGCCATCAAAACGAAGGGATTGCAATTTTAATGCGCCCCCTTTGTGAGCAATCCAGACTTTGCTCAACTGTTGCATCTGGGTAGAGAAAGCACCACCCTGATTACCCGCGCCTTTCAGGAAACCTTCAAGCTGTCGGCGCATCTGGGCAGACGGTCGAGTATTCGGGAACAATTCCGTAAACATCGCCCGGGCCTGCTCTTCAGACTGGTTGCCCTTCCACTGATAAAAAGCACCGGCACCAACGAAAAACAGTAGCTGGATAACAAAACAAGCGGCAGCAACTTTAGCCGGGCGTATCCACCAAGCCGCAGCGCTCTTATTACTCGATAACTGATAATCTCCAGTTAGCAAGTTTGTTAGCAGCCCCAGCTTGAACCGTTCAATAAAGACTTCTTCCGCTGAGCGCTGGTTTAGCTGTAAGCCATCGCCAAACTGGGATTCCAACTCAGCAATCAGCAGCCCATCCTGCTCGCCAGCCCCCAGCAGTACTACCTGTTTGTTATCGATCGGCTCGCCGCTTTCAGAATCATCTTCGCCTTCGGATTCATCACCTTCATCAACTAATAGCGAACCAAGAAGAGGTTGTAAAAAATCGCGATTAACAGTTAGACCCTGCCCGGCACCTTTCCAGATATGCGCTTGGCCGCCATCCAGCCACAGGCGAATGTCACCTTCGATCAAGCTAAGTAATTCATACTCCGGCACTACAGCAGCCAGCGGCCACTGGAGCCGCTCCAACTGGGAGTGAAGCGCTTCTATTTTTTCAACATCAATGGCGTATACGCTGCAGAGATCACCGGTGCGGGGTCTGCAGGCAAAGTGTAAGTCCTCGACATCCTGGGCCAAATGCTCCTCAACCATGTAACCAATGGCACTTGCCTGGCGACGAGCTGCCTTAGGTATAGTTTCGAGACCGCTCCATACCCAGTTACCAGGCACCATCAGTAGCGCTTTGGCGCCATCAGGAAGGTTGAGCTGAGGGAATTCTGGCTGCTCTTCGACAGTTTCAAATTCGGGATTAAATGCCAGAGAAAATTCTGAATCCAAGGCTACTTGTTGCCAAATACCCTCTTGCCACTGATGCAAGCGCAGAGTCAGGTCAGCAGTTTCGCTCAGCCGCAGCAGAACCAGAGACGACTGGGGAGGCGCTGTAGGGGCTTCAATCTCGTTAATGCTTTTCTTTTTAAACATACAATTTCTAACTATTCGCTCTCTTCAGTGCTTTCGTACTCGAGCAACTCCTGCATCATTTGACCAGAAAAGGCCCGGCGCTGGCGCTGGCGCACCCGAACCTTGCCATCTGTACTATTCCGAACCAGGGCGGACTCCCAATACTGCCTGTATTCGCCATCGCTTCCGAGTTGGACAGCAATTCGCGCCAGAAAGTGCTGGCTTTGATAAGTAAAAGGCCCCGAGTTAGCGATTTCATAATCTGCATATTCACTCGAGTCACTGATGTAACCACCCGACTCGCGGAGTTGCACCAACTTGGAAACACTTGCGGAAGGCTCAATCGCCTCGATTAACTCTTCAGAAGCCGTGTTGATATTCACCAGGGTTCCTGTCTCCGGGAGGGCACAAAGGAAAGGCACAAGTTTCTCCCAGTCCTCTAATTCCATATCTACTACCGATGACAACTCAGTAATATCAGTGATCATCATGTCCGGTGTTCTGTGGGCAAGTTCCCTTCCCAGGTAGCCGTCATCCTCTGTCCCCGAGGTTCGCGGGGTATCGCCATCGTCCACCCAATCTGCAATTGACTTGGCCAGGTCAGACTTGCCGGTAACATTATTCACCAGGCGCTGGAAGATCTCGAATTGATCACTATCGCTGCTATCAGACAAATTATTCACGTTAAAACATGAATGTAAGTCTTTGATATTCATGCGAATTTTGCCATTATCAGGATTGAACTGCAGAACTGGGAATGCCCAGGCCTCCAAGGCATGGTCTGCGGTTTCCTCCTCTTCCTGGTCTTCCTCGAAATCCTCCAACAGCGCTACCCGTGTCCAGGCCTCTGCCGCTTCAACAAACTCTGCCAACTGTGTGTTGGCCAACAGTGCACCGCTGCGGGAAATCGCAATCTGATCGCGCAAGATAGCGTGGGATACCGCCGCAATGGCAATCACCATCACCAGCAGTACAACAATCAGAGCCACCCCTTTTTGACGAGCCAGCGACCTCGGCATTTTTCTACCTTTCATCGCCTAACGCTCGTCATCATCATCGTCATCAGAAGAGGAACTGTCTTCCGCTGCCAGTATCTGGAAGACACGACGGACCTCCCCGTACTGTCGGGTAACGATGACAAACTCAATAGCTTGCGGAAGCCGTATATCCGCTTCTGTTTGGGAACCGTCCGAGCTGATCGGTGGCCACTGAGCAACCCAGGCATCAGTGTCTGGGTCCAGGTATTGAAGGCTTAAACTTTCGACTCCCATTAGCAGAGGCTCGGCGATGGGCGCAGAATCGGGAGACCGATCCAAGACCTGCCAGCGACTGCGCAGTAATAATCCACCTATATCGTCCTCGCCCTCCCGGCCAGTGCCGGTGGTCAGGGAATCGATCTCAAGATCCTCGGCGTATCCGATGCTATAACTCAAACGCAATAGCTCGCCCCGAGGTTCCCCGGTGAGATTTGCCGCACCAAGGCGCGTAAATTCCAACTCATCTTCATCACCACGTAACGCATGCTCATAACCGCTGTAGGCATTCTTAACAGCGCGGGCAGTTACCTGGCGAAAATCATTGTCTATACGGTACATCGCCATAGAAAAGCGACGTAGCTGCTCGGCCCTCTGGTCCACCATCTCTTCCGTGTCAAAAAAGAGTCCCAACAGCGAAAAGGAACCGACACTGATAATGGCGACAAGAACTAAAACTATGAGGACTTCAATGAGGGTAAAGCCCGACTGGCTGGAAAGGCGCAAAGACATATCAGTTACTCCTCAGCAGCCCAAGCATCCAGGGTCAGAGTTGGGTACTCAGCATCCAGGTGGCCTACTTCAATAATGATATGGCGCAAGCGCTCATTACTGGTGGCCTCCACTCGGGCACTAACCTCCCACTCCCTTTGCCCCAAGACCACCTGATCTGTTTGTTCCCCTAAAGGAGGCCAAGGAGTTTGCACGCGGACTTGGGAGAGCACTTGTTGGGCAACCCAGTTTGCCGAGAGGCGATCCTCCATCACCCGCTGCTGGCCAACACTGCGCTGCATTGCCTTCAGAACACTGGCGGCAATAACCCCAAAAATAACCAGGGCTATCAAGACTTCTACCAATGTAAAACCGCGCTGGGCTCTCTTAAAATTCATCGGCCTGCCACTCTAGCTGCAATCCGTTCAGGCTGGTGTAAGAAATAGTCGCACCTCGAACGTCGTCGCCACTCTCAACAAGGTACATGGCAACTTCTACGGGAAGTACCTCTCCACTGGAGAGAGCAACAAATTGCGGAACGACTCGATCTTCATTGGTCTCTTCTGCAAATTCCGTGGATTCTGTCGACGGCAGCTCCGCCTCAGTTATCACTTCAAGGCGAACAATTTCCGGCAATTCATGGGTGGCAAAACGCGCAGCACGCCTCCCCGACGCAACCGAATCTATCGGCAACCAGGTCATTGTTTCTTGCTCAAAATGCACCACGCTATAAGTGCCCTGCTCAAAAACAACGCCGTAATGCATTTTGTCAATCAGGGCTCGATCCGCAACCAACTGCAATAGCGCCGACAAGCGCTGGGCTTCTTTTTGCCACACGCGCCCGCCGGAATTCCCCATCGATAGAGTCGCCATGCCCGCCAGAGAGGCGATGATGACAATCACTACCAACAGTTCGATCAGCGTAAAGCCACGGCTTCGACCGATGCTATACATCAAGTGCAAATTTCAGGTGTTACAGGTCAGTAACGTAGATATCAGCGGCTTCGCCCTCACCGCCCGCTTTGCCATCGGCACCGAGGGTGAACAGATCGTAGGCACCGGCACTGCCTGGGCTGATGTATTGATATTCATAGCCCCAAGGATCTTTTGGCGCTTTCTTCAGGTAGGGCTCAGTCCAGTTCTTCGCTTCGGGGAAGCCGGATGGGCGGGATACCAGTGCCATCAGGCCCTGATCAGAGCTGGGGTAGACAAAGTTATCCATGCGGTAAAGGTCTAGTGCAGTCTCGATAGCTTTCAGGTCAACCCTGGCCGCTTTCATTCGAGCTTCGCCGGTCTTGCCAAGAACATTAGGTACAACCAGTGCACCAAGCACCCCGAGAATTACGATCACCACCATAATTTCAATCAGGGTAAAGCCACCACTTTTACGTAGGGTTTTCATTTTTCTCTCCTAGTTCACTCTAACTCTGGGAACCCCAAGGGTCACGATACCCTTCGTGACCCCAATTATTTAAAAGTCACCAAATCAGTAAATTACACGATTCCCCAGCCTAAAGCAGCAACATGCCCAGCAAAACTGCCGCTCCCAGCCCAACAAGAATCTTCGACGCCTCTAGCAGTGTAAAGCCGGCGCTGTTGCGCAAGGATTTCATACCAACCTCCTGAAGCAGCTACGCAATTTCTCTTTGACCTACACCTAATTTGAGCATTAAACAACCAATTCGTTCATGCTCAGAATTGGCATCATAATAGCCATAACGATGAACAACACGATCGCAGCCATTATCAGCAGCATCAGAGGTTCAAAGATGCTCACAAAGGCAGTTACCGCACCCTGCAAATCCTGCTCTTGCGAATCCGCCGCACGCTGAAGCATTTCATCGAGAGTGCCCGAAGATTCACCACTTGCGATCATATAGATCATCATCGGTGGGAAATAGCCTACATCTTCCAGGGCTTTACGAAGGCTCCCGCCCTCGCGCACGCTCTTTTGAGCCGCATCGAGTCGGTCTTTAAGGAAGGTATTGGTCATTACTCCACCAGCGATACCCATGGCTTGAACCAGCGGCACACTGCTGCCCGTAAGAATCGCCAGGGTCCCTACATAGCGAGCACTCTGTGTCCCTCGCATCATCCAGCCAATAATTGGCAGCTCCAGCAAACGGTGGTGGAAACGATACCGAATTGCCGGGCGCCGCAGCATCATCACAGCGCCAAAAATGAGCGCCCCAAGTGCCGGCGGCACCAGCCAGCCCCAGGCAGAAATAAAATCGCTCATGGAGACCAGGATGCGGGTAGCCAGCGGCAAAACCTGCCCGGTGCCGGTAAATACCTCGATAACATCAGGTACCACGTACACCATCAAACCGGTTACAACCAATACACAGATAAATACCAAAACAACTGGGTAGATCAGAGCCAGCTGCACCTTCTGCCGAAATTGCTGCTGCCCTTCCGTATAGTCACCAAGGCGATCCAGCACCGCATCCAAATGACCAGAGTGCTCCCCTGCTTCAACCGTAGCGCGATAGAGTTTGGGGAATGCCCGTGGAAAACTGCTCAGGGCCAAGGCGAAACTGTGCCCTTCAAGAATTTTGCCCCGAACAGCCAATACCACGCGTTTGATTTTTTGGTTCCGAGTCTGGTTGGCAATAGCCCCAAGGGTTTCTTCCAGGGGAATTCCCGCTCGAAGCAAGGTGGACATCTGACGAGTTAGCAGGGCCAGGTTTTTAACACTCAGCCCAGGGCTACCAGATAGAAAGCTGGCGCCGCCCTTCTCTTCTTTCTCGGTAGCTGCACTGACTTCCAGGGGCACCATGCCTTTCGCGCGCAGTTGCTGCCGCGCAGCGCGCGCGCTATCCGCCTCGAGCGTACCGCGACTCTTGCGGCCGGATGCTGCCAGCGCTGTATACTCAAAAGCTGCCACAATCAGGACTCCTGCGTAACTCGTAGTACTTCCTCAAGGGAGGTCCTACCCGCTAGTACTTTCTCTACGCCATCATCACGGATGCTGGGGCCAAGCTTGCGTGCTTCCGCAACCAACTTGCTCTCTGAAGCGCGATCGTGGATCAATTGGCGCATCACTTCGTTGAGCGGCACCAATTCATAGATACCGATACGACCGACATAGCCACTGTGATTACACTCTTCACAGCCATTAGGTCGATAGATGATGGCTTCCTCTTCAGGCCCGACGCCCAAAACCTCACGCTCGCTACTGTCAGCCACATGAGGTTGCTTGCATTCAGGACACAGAACTCGCACCAGGCGCTGGGCAAGAACACCAATCACGCTGGACGACAGCAGAAAGGGTTCAATTCCCATGTCCACCAGACGGGTTACCGAACCCAAAGCGGTGTTGGTGTGCAGGGTTGAAAGTACCAAGTGTCCGGTCAAACTCGCCTGGATTGCAATCTGCATAGTCTCCAGGTCTCGAATCTCACCAACCATCACTACATCCGGGTCCTGACGCAGGATCGCGCGAAGCCCTCGGGCGAAAGTCATATCAGCTTTGGTATTAACCTGAGTCTGTCCAACCCCTTCCAGGTTGTATTCCACCGGGTCCTCGACCGTCAGAATATTCTTCTCACGGTTATTGATACTACCGAGGCCAGCATACAAGGTGGTGGTTTTACCGGAGCCCGTTGGTCCGGTCACCAGGATAATGCCGTGGGGATGTCCCAACAGGTCTGTCATCACGCGCAAGTCGCGATCTGCCATCCCCAGCTTACTCAGGTCCATTTTGCCCGCTTGCTTATCCAGCAAACGCATTACCACCCGCTCACCCGCCGATGACGGCATGGTAGAGACACGTACATCTACCTCTCGGCCAGCCATCAAAAGGGAGATCCGGCCATCTTGAGGCACGCGTTTCTCGGCGATATCCAGTTTTGCCATTACTTTAATACGGGATACCAGCAATGGAGCCAGAGCGCGTCGGGGTTGCAGTACTTCACGAAGTACACCATCGACCCGGAAGCGCACGACGAGGCGCTTCTCAAAGGTTTCAATATGAATATCCGAGGCGCCCTGCTTGAGCGATTCGGCAAAAATTGCGTTGATCAATTTGACGATAGGTGCATCGTCTTCCTGTTCCAACAAGTCCTCAGTCTCAGGCAGCGAATCGGCGACCGCTGCAAGATCCAGGTCTTCACCCAGGCCTTCGACTTCGGAGAGGTTGCCACCCTCCCTGTTTTCATACAGGCGCTGCAAAGCACCCTGGAAAACATCTTCCTCTACAGCCTCCAAAGATACAGCCGCACCACTGATGCGCTGTACTTCGGCAACCGCTGATGGGCTCAGCGGCGCCACATATTGGCAGAGGGGTTTGCCTTCCTGCTCGGTTAACAGAACCTTGTGACGCTTTGCGAAAGCGTAAGGAAGGCGGCGAATTGTTGGAGTCCCTGTTCCTGTTTCAGCCGTCATTTAGCTTCTTCTACCTCCAACACCTCAACCTCAACATCCACGTCTTCTTCGACTGATTCAATGGCAGCACCATCTATAGAACCATCTACTGGCGCAGGGCTCTCGTTGTAGGTGCCTGTTGGCGGCATCAGGTCAGGTAGTACATCACCGCGGTGCCAATCCCAGATCAGGCTGGTGCGGTCTTTCAGGAATATTTGCTTCTGCTGCATATCCATGTAGCGCTTGCGCGTCTCCTCATAGCCAGCAACTTGACTACTGAGGATTCTGGGACGCAAGAACACCATCAGATTAGTTTTGCTAACACTCTTCTCAGTGTTTCTGAACAAGCGACCAATGCCGGGAATATCACCGAGGAGAGGCACTTTGGACACGGTTTCATTAACCTGATCTTCCATCAAACCACCCAGTACCAGGATCGCGCCATCATCGATCAATACTTTTGTGCGGATCTCACGCTTGCTGGTAACGATGTCGGATGCACCTTCCGCTGCAGCCGTAGCAGAAGACAAAACGTTTTCAACCTTTTGCTCGATCTCGAGAGTTACCGAGTTGTTGTTATTCACACGGGGAATCACTTTAAGAGTGGTACCCACATCCTCACGCTGGATAGTGGTAAACGGATCATCATTGCTACCAGACAGCAGCTGTTCACCGGTAATAAAAGGTACGTTCTGGCCCACCAAAATCTCAGCTTCTTCATTATCCAAAGCCATAATCGTTGGTGTAGAGAGGATATTGGTATTGCTCTCTGACGCTACGGCATTAATCGCAGCACGGATATCACCGCCACTGAGGTAGCCCAGGTGCAATGCGCCAGCTCCCACCAAATCAGTCACAGGAAGTGAAAATGGGTTGGGCTCCCCATCGGAATCCGTACCTAACTGGTTATTCCAGCCGGCAACAGCATTACTGCCGGAACCAGCAATCCAACTAATACCCAGTTCGCTACCTGTACCTTCAACTACCTCTACAATAATTGCCTCAATCAAAACCTGCGCTCTGCGCACGTCCAACCTGGCAATAACACCTTTCATCGTTTCAAGGAGAGCGGGAGGAGCAGTTAACACTAGTGCGTTGAGCGATTCGTTAACTTGAATGCTGACTTCGATATTCGCCGCTTGTTGGTCTTTCTCTGTGTTCTGGATGCTACCGCTCATACCCTCGAGGATAGGCTTCAGATCTGCTGCATTGGCATACTGGATATAAACAACTGCGGTGTTGCCTTCGCCATCCAGCGGTGCATCGAGACGGCCTATTACCGTCTTAATCTGCTGGCGGGTAACAGGGTCTCCGGTCAGGAGAATACTATTGGAGCGTTCATCCACAGAAATACGCAGCGGCTGCACTTCCTTACCCGCTTTGCCTCCACTCGATTGAAGTAGATCGGTAAGAACTTGCTTTACTTCCTTCGCAGAAGCAAACATCAACGGCACCACTTCAATATCAATAGCGCCGGCGCGGTCAAGTTGCTTCACCAGGCGAATAATCTGGTCAATATTCGCAGCGCGGTCAGCAATTATCAGAGTGTTGGTATCAGCATAAGCAGCCAAGTGCCCAGTTTGCGGAATCAGCGGGCGCAACATAGCAATCAGCTGTGAAGCGGAAATATTCTCAACCCTTATAGTGCGAACAACCAGGGATTCCGCGGGAGCTCGAGTGGCCTCATCTGCGACAGGTATCGCCTGCTGCTTGGCCAGCGCATCGGGAACTACTTTCCAGGTTCCGCCCTGTTCCACCAAACTAAAGCCATTGACTTGAAGCACCGACATAAATACATCAAAGGCTTCATTGTGAGTCATTGGGTCACCGGCAACTACGGTAACCTTACCCTTAACATTCGGGTGGACAATAATATTTTTGCCAGTGAAATCAGCAGCCCAATTGATCAGATCACGAATGTCTGCATTGTCGAGAGAAAGGGTAACCCGCTCCGGGCCCTGAGCCAGCGTTGCAGTACAAACAAAAAAACTCAATCCGACCGCAAGCAGCCGTCGATAAAACATCTTCATCATTATTTATCTGGCTCTAGTAAATGTTCAAAAAATCAAAACAATCTAGGTAGATAGTTTTTATTTAGGCTCACGCTGAGCACGACGCTCGCGGGCCAATTCACGCAGCTGCTCCATTCTCTCCCGAATGTTCTGCTGGTTCTCATCTCTTTGAGCAGTTCTTCTGGAGGAGCTGGAACTTGACGTTCTCTGTCTGGAGCTGCTGACGCCTCTCAATGGTACGTTTGGCCTTCCGTCCACTTCTGGGTATGTCAGTTTTTCCATCCTGCCATTACGACGAAGAACCACATGGTCAACCTCAACAGAATAAAGTTCGGCGCCACCTGGAAGCCGATCACCGACATACAAACGCTTGGAGGGTTTACCTTTCTCCGACACCAGAGCACTGGCTTTGGTTTTATTGGAGCTGTCAAAAACACCGGATAAAACAATATTCAGCTGGGTCAGAGGAATATTTTCGAGGTCGACTTCAGGGGCTTCTGTAGCCTTTTTAGGTTCAGCACGTCCAAAGAACGGCGTGCTGGGAAGACTGGCAGCGCTGGGGGGAGGAGCACCTCTCGGGCTTTTGCGCTCCGCGAGCAGGGATTCCTGAGGATCGCTTGGGACCAATAGGGAGCCATAGGCAAACAAATTGCCAGACAACCACAACAGGCCAATAGCTGACGCCGCCATAGTGCCACGGGAGAGACCTTTGCTCGACTCGCCCTGGGCAAACTTATTGCCAATTGAGCCAACGGCTCGCGCTAGAGGGGACATGAACATACCCACATACAAGTTCAACTTTCTGAGGTTATTGGTTTTTGACGCCTATTTTCTTGCCTCAGCCCGGGAAAGGCAACGCTCTTTCAAGTTAAACGCCGCAAACCCTCATTTCGTCCCTTAAATTGCACACTAGTTCCGCAGGTTGTCACCAAAAAACGAAAAAAGGCGGCATGACGCCGCCTTTTTCAATGCCCGCTAGTATAGCAATCGGACATTACAGCTTTGTTTCAAGCTCTGGTACAGCTTCAAACAGGTCAGCTACCAGACCGTAGTCAGCAACGGAGAAGATCGGTGCTTCCTCGTCTTTATTGATGGCTACGATAACTTTGGAGTCTTTCATACCTGCCAAATGCTGGATCGCGCCGGAGATACCAACGGCAATATACAAGTCAGGAGCTACGATCTTACCGGTTTGACCAACCTGCATATCGTTAGGTACGAAACCTGCATCCACAGCAGCACGGGAGGCACCAACTGCAGCGCCCAATTTGTCGGCCAGCTTGTACAGCATTTCGAAGTTTTCGCCATTCTGCATGCCGCGGCCACCAGAAATGACTACGCTCGCAGCGGTCAGCTCAGGACGATCGGATACAGCCAGCTCTTCGCCGACAAAAGAGGAAACACCAGCGTCATCCGCGATATCTACAGACTCAACCGCTGCACTTCCACCTTCAGCCGCCACGGCGTCAAAGGCAGTAGTACGTACAGAGATTACCTTGATGGCATCGGAGCTCTGTACAGTGGCAATGACGTTACCCGCATAAATCGGGCGCTTGAAAGTATCTGCACTTTCAACAGCGACGATGTCGGAAATCGGCTGAACATCCAGCAGCGCAGCAGCGCGTGGCAGCATGTTCTTACCGGTAGTAGTGGCTGGAGCCAGGATATGACCGTAGTCTTTACCCAGGTCCGCTACCAGCTTGGCAACGTTCTCAGCCAACTGGTGCTCGTAAGCAGCATTATCTGCCAGCAGTACCTTGGAAACGCCTTCAGCTTTAGCAGCAGCCTCCGCTACAGGGCCGCAGCCAGATCCAGCAACCAATACAGCAACATCACCACCAATAGCCTTGGCAGCAGCGATGGTGTTGAGCGTAGCGCCCTTCAGTTCGGCGTTGTCGTGTTCAGCAATAACCAGAATGCTCATCAGATTACCTTCGCCTCGTTTTTCAGTTTCTCTACCAGTTCAGCAACGTCAGCAACCTTAATGCCTGCTTGACGCTCAGCCGGCGGCTCAACTTTCAGGGTTTTGGTGCGGGGAGTGATATCAACGCCCAGCTCATCCGGGGTCGTGGTATCGAGAGGCTTACGCTTTGCCTTCATGATGTTAGGCAGGGAGGCGTAACGCGGCTCATTCAGGCGCAGGTCAGTAGTAACAATGGCAGGCAGTTTCAGTTCAACAGTCTGCAGGCCGCCGTCAATTTCACGAGTTACCTTAACAGCGTCGCCTTCTACGGCAACTTCAGAGGCGAAGGTACCCTGCCCCATGCCAGTCAAAGCACCCAGCATCTGGCCGGTCTGGTTGTTATCGCCATCGATGGACTGCTTGCCCAGAATTACCATTTGAGGCTCTTCTTTCTCAACAATCGCTTTCAGGCATTTGGCTACTGCCAGAGGCTGCAGCTCAGCATCGGTCTCAACCAGGATACCGCGGTCGGCACCCAGGGCCAGTGCAGTGCGGATTTGCTCTTGGCATTGCTTGGAGCCCATGGAAACGGCGACTATCTCGCTGACAACGCCTTTTTCCTTCAAGCGCACCGCCTCTTCTACTGCGATTTCGCAGAAGGGGTTGATAGACATTTTGACGTTGGCTGTATCAACGTCAGAGCCGTCCGCCTTGGGGCGAACCTTGACGTTGTAGTCAACAACGCGTTTCACAGCTACAAGAACTTTCATGGAAATCCCGTCTCAAATATGCTTTTTAACAGCCGCGACTGATAATTCACGTCGCGAACGGATACGGTGTTCTGGTCAAACAAGTGTTTGAACGGCGTGTATGGTGGCGGTTCTATAGCGCAAAATCAATAGTCAAATGGAAGTCCCTCCTGCCATTCACAAAATCTATTTCCGGGAATAAGAACCACCTATCCACCCCCAGTAAGCCGTTGAAATACAGCGCATTTGCCATAGCAAATGAATAGTCATGCAATTGGTAGGGTTGATTAAACGCCTATATAATCCGCCAGCAATATAAATGATAAGGCCGGATTGGCCGCAAAAAAGTTGAATACAACTGCTGAGGAGAGTGCCGTGGAACGCGAATCAATGGAATACGATGTAGTGATCGTGGGTGCCGGCCCCGCTGGATTGGCCGCGGCCTGTCGTATTCGTCAGCTCAATGAAGACGTCTCTGTATGTGTCGTGGAGAAAGGCTCAGAAGTAGGAGCTCACATCCTATCCGGTGCTGTATTTGAGCCCACCGCCCTGAATGAACTCTTCCCCGACTGGAAAGAACGTGGAGCTCCCCTCAATACCGAGGTAAAAGGCGACGACATCTACGTCCTGCGCAGCGAAGAGAACTCTATAAAAGTCCCCAACATGTTTGTGCCCAGCACCATGCACAACGAGGGCAACTACATTATCAGTCTCGGCAACCTGTGCCGTTGGCTGGCAGAACAAGCCGAAAGCCTGGGAGTGGAAATCTTCCCTGGCTTCGCCGCTGCCGAAATTTTGTACAACGAAGATGGCTCTGTAAAAGGTATCGCTACTGGCGATATGGGCATCGGCATGAACGGAGAGCAGAAAGACTCTTACATGCCAGGCATGGAGCTGCATGCCAAATACACTCTCTTCGCTGAAGGTTGTCGCGGTCACCTGGGCAAGCAGCTGATAGAACGCTTTAAGCTAGACGAAGATGCCGACCCACAACACTACGGCATCGGTATTAAAGAGATTTGGAAAGTCCCTGCGGACAAACACCAGCAAGGCCTGGTTGTTCACACTGCTGGCTGGCCGCTGGAACAAAGCTCCACCCACGGTGGCGGCTTCCTTTACCACCTCGAAGACAACCAGGTTGTTGTCGGTCTGATTACTGACCTCGCCTACAGCAACCCCCATGTGAGTCCATTTGACGAGTTCCAGCGCTATAAACACCATCCGGTAATCAAGCAGTACCTGGAAGGTGGCGAGCGCGTCGCCTACGGTGCCCGCGCCATAGTAAAAGGTGGCCTTCAATCCCAGCCGAAAATGACCTTCCCTGGCGGCCTGTTGATCGGTGATAACGCCGGCACCCTGAACTTTGCCAAGATCAAGGGCAATCACACCGCGATGAAATCCGGCATGATCGCGGCTGAGTCTGTAGTTGAAGCCCTCGCCGCTGAGCGCAATAGCGAAGAGCTGACAGACTACACCACCAAGTATCGCGATAGCTGGGCCTGGAAAGAGCTGCACATGCAGCGCAACTTCGGCCCTGCCCAGCACAAATGGGGCAACATTCTGGGATCTGCCTATGCATTTGTGGATATCAATATCTTTAAAGGCAAGCTTCCCTGGACCCTGCGCGACACCAAGGCTGACCACGCCCAGCTCAAGCCTGCTGCTGACTGCGCAAAGATTGACTATCCGAAGCCCGACGGCGTACTCAGTTTTGACAAGCTATCTTCCGTGTTTATTTCCAATACTAACCACGAAGAAGACCAGCCTTGCCACCTGACCCTGAAGGACCCAGAAGTTCCGCTGAGTCACAACCTGCCGATTTACGATGAACCCGCGCAGCGCTACTGCCCTGCCGGTGTTTATGAGGTTATTGAAGATACCAACGGTAAGCGCTTCCAGATCAACGCTCAAAACTGCGTACACTGTAAGACCTGTGACATTAAGGACCCAACCCAAAATATTGTTTGGGTAACCCCTGAAGGTGCCGGCGGTCCCAACTATCCAAATATGTAATTGGGTCTACACATAAAAAATGGCGCCGATGGCGCCATTTTTTATTGCTTGAGAACGCATATTTTCATGCACTTAATCCAAGGCACAGCCAGCTGACCTCCCTAGAATTTGTACTGCGCGCTCAATGCGAAAGTCTGCCCAACCTCCTCTTCAAAAACGGTGACACCCTGCCTCTCAATTTCAATGGCTTCACCCAAAAGGTTCTGCACTTTCGCCTTCACCGTCACCTCATCAGTTGGATACCAGAAGTAAGTTAAATCCAGAGAGTGGAATGGCTGCTCAAATGAATCGGGATGAGGATCTCGCCCCGCTTTGTAAAGGCGCTCACCAAATACGTTGTAAACCAAGCTGGCAGAATGGTTCCCGTCCGGGCTATCAAAGCCGAGTAGCATATTAACCACATAATCAGATGCCCCTGTCATTTCGCGGACTGCATTAGTCGGTGCATCAGCCTCATCACCGGCAACAATTTCCGAGTCTTGAAGCGTAATATTGCCCTGCAGGAAGAAGCTATCCATTGGGTCAGAGATAAAGCCAAGGCTTTTCATACCCTCTATTTCTATACCGGTAATCTCACCAGACTCAGCATTTATAATCTCTCGCGCAATATTGTCATCACTTGAGGCAGCTTCAAAAAACTCAATAGGATTAACAATATCCTTATAGAAAGCCGAAATAGTCAGGCTATCGCCGCTATCAAAAAACCACTCTGCGCGAATATCGTAGTTGTCGATCTCCGACGGCCGAACACTCGAATTCCCCCTGATCTGATCATCAGTGTGCGGATCTATATAAATAGCGTCGGTAATTTCACGCAAGTCGGGCCGAACAGCGGTCTTGGATGCACCGAACCTCAACTGGAATGTCTCCGCCCAAAATGACCCCATATAGGTCAAGGATAATGAAGGATAAATATCATCATCCGTATATACCGCTTCAGCCAACTCCTCGGGGTCATTCGTAATCTGTGGTTCACTTTGCGAGAAACTATAGGGGTTCCACTCTAAAGCAGCTTGACTATAGTCCTCCCATCGGGCCCCGGCTGATATACGCCAGGTTTCCTCAAGAGTCCAATCGAATTTACCGTAGATCGCATCTGTCGAAGTAGCGGCCAAATAACTTTGCTTGTTACTGCCAGACTTGGCAAAAACAAAGTTATTTTCATCGTTAGTGATATTGGTATCGCTAAACACATCACTCAAAGGGTCATCAAGAATTGAGGGGTCAGCCACACTGAAGATATCCAATCCAAATTCAGTTTGCTTATAGGAGCGCCCCTTCTCAATTCGAGCAAACCCACCACTCAACTCCAACGAAGACGAGGAAAACTCAACGGGCAATGTTGCGGACCAACCGTAGTTTCGGACCTCATCCTCCAGCTCGGTAAATCGAAAACTCGCACTCCGCGAAGCAATATCCACCGTTGAGTTAATAACCTCTCCGGTTTCAGGGTCAGTTTCGGTGTTAGCAATCACCTCAACCTGATTGGGGATATCTGTCATCGCCGTTGAATCGGAGTAGAACCAGTCAACCACCAAATCCTCAGGCACCCAACTTAGGGAGCTGACGGACAGCAGGCCTTTTGTTTCTGGACCAAGAGAGTGGCTTCCCTTTATTTGATGAAGCACCAGCTCCCGCTCTTCATACTTCAGGTCATAATTTCTCGATCCAGCGCCATCAGACAATAGACGATTTGAGTCAAAGTAATCCCTGATTGAAGTCTCATCGTCCGTATTCCTCAAATACAAACTGATACTCTCAACCGAATGCTCGTCCGCAAAACGTATACCTAGGTTTAAATTTCCACTGATATCTACGGAGTAAGTAGACTCGGTTCGACGGTCAACCTGCTCCTGTGGGTTACCGTAGTCACGAATAGTGCGCTCACTCTCCCTCCACTTACTCTTGTAGGAGGCTCCAGCCAGGAAACCGAACTCCCAATCGTCCCCGTAGTAGAAGCGATTCCCTACACTAGCCTTGTAGTCTTGGTCAGGATCGCTAGATTCCTCTTTAATAGAAATATCACGATTCAAGCTTAGGGCGAGTTCCCTATTTAGCGCTTGAGCCGCCTTTTCCGCCTCCTGGTTACTTGAATACTCATTCCCCTCAGCAATCAAGGTATCACGGATATCCGCAACTGAAATATTACCCTTGAAGCGTTGCAGTGCCGCAGATATCTCACCCGGCATCGCCCTGGTACCATCATCAGCACCCCAAATATCATCATCTCCACCGCTGTAGCTGAGCACATCACCATTGACTTCACTATTGGTGCCCGTACCAACTTCAATAGCGTAAGTCAGATCATCAGGTATCCCTTTGGTGCGGATATCGACATTACCACCTCCAAACGAGGCAGACTTATCAACTGAGTAGCTCTTCTGTACCGCTAGCGATTCCACGATAGAGGTCGGGAATAGATCTAGTGGGATGACATTTCTGGTCAGATCCGGGGATGGCACCGTCGAACCATTGAGAGTTGTACTTGAATATCGCTCACCCAAGCCCCTTACGTAAACGAACTTGTCACTTACCAGGGATAATCCGGATACTCGTCGCAGCGCTGCGGCTACGGTAGAGTCCCCCACCCTGCTGATCATCTCAGCCCCGAGGATATCCGTAACTACCTCCTCCTCCAGGCGCTCGCTGATTAGGACTTCAGCAGAGTCCTTCAGCCGCCCCTGGACTACAACCTCTTCAATCCCAGGAGTGGCACTATCAACCAGTTCAGCATCCTGTGCATACACTCCAGCTGCAAATGTGGAGCCCGCAGCTACCGCCAAAACAAGCGGCGCCCTTTGAAATCTTTCGCACTTAACCATCTCTCAGGCCTCTTTTCATTCCTAAGAATCACGGTCTTAAATCAAATAAGGCGCCGACTCCATCAGCGAAGGCGGCGCCTTAATTGATTGGGATTAGCATCCCCAACCGCTACCTCGATCTATTACTCAAACCAGAGAGGTTGAGCGCGATCACCCTGGTGAAGACCGTAAGTCCAACCCTGAGTCCAATCGGTACCATCCTGCTCAAGCGCACCCAAATAGGCACGACCCAGTTCGGCAGAAACCGTAGGTGCAACGCCATCGATCACTTGAGCAGATGCATCAACTGTGAACATTGCAGGGGAACCGCCGAGTAAAACAAAGTCAGTATCGGCATTAGAGGTTGGATTAACTTCACCGGAGATAGTGGCAAATTGGTTACCGCTATCCACAGCCCAAGTCTCAACATTGAAGCTGTCTTCATCGGTTTTAGTGCGATCTTCACAGGCGAAAATGTTGGAAGTCAGAGCCACCTCAGTCCCAGCAGATGCTTCGCCGCGAGTTTGAGAGCTCTCAATACGCAGGCAGTAGTTATCGCCGGCCACGCCAGTCTCATCAGCAAAGAAGGAGGCCACAACTATAGAATTAGTGATCATTGGATAAATACCCTCACGCAGGCGCCAGCCTGCACCGGGGTCATGAGTACCCTCTTCTTGAGCGGAAACAATACAGGTCAGCCCGTCAATTACTGGTCGACTGTTGAGACCCTGGCTGATCAAGGTGGAATAATCAGCTCCATCACTATATGAACCGATGCCATCGGCCTCTATACAGTGATTGCCGTCAGTCTCACTTTGAATCACCAAAGCATTGGTAATACTTCCACGATAACCTTCATCAATATCAATGGAGTCATCGCGAACGTAGAGTGCAACATAATTTTCGACATCTACAGCGCCACCGAAGAACTCGATACCGTCATCGTAAGTTGAGTATGTTTGAAGGTTACGGATCGTTGTGCCATTACCTACAGCATCAAAAGCAATTCCGTTCAACTCATCACCACTAGCAACTTCTGCGCCAGTGTGTTTGACAACAACGTACAAAAGCTCTCCCGAGTTATCGGCATTGTTGTCACCGCCGTAGTAGGAAGTATTGTCATCAGTGGATCCTTCAGCAGCTACGTGACACTCGCCATCAAGAGTCAGATCACCACCACCAATAGAACCTGTATATTGGCATTTGTTCGTTACACCAAAGCCATTAATAACCATTCCACCCCACTGTGAAACATCCTCCGGACCTACAGTGCCAAGAACATCAGTTTCTGACGTAAAAGTGATGGGAGATGTTTCTGTACCGCGAGCAAAGACTTGCGATCCACGGTTTACAACCATAAATGCTGAATTATCTTTAAAAGCGATAGTGGCGCCCGCCTCAATTTCCAGTTTTACGCCGTCACCACCCTCAGAAATACCGGCTGCTGCTAGGTCAGAATCGCTGGAGTAACTTTCTCCAACAAACAAACTGCCGCTAAAGACATGAGCTCCATTGCTATCCAGCGCAGTGAGATATAAATCTTCAGTTAATGGGTTTGCAGCAGAAACAAAATCAGTTGTGTAATAGCAGTTACCACCGCTAAATTCACCTTGTACACTTGAACTTTCTATAGTGGCACATGGATTTTCATCAGTGGAACCTCCGCCAGGATTTGTCACTGAATTATCTACCGAGTTGTCCACCGAGTTATCTACTGTTTCCGGCTCGATACTCACACCGCCACCGTCACAACCCGCTAATAGCGCAGCAATCGCAGCTGCCAGTAAGAGCTTATTCTGTACTCGCTTCATGTTTCCCCCTATAGGAATTTCAATCCAAAACTTTAATTGCTTCAACTCCGCCATTTTTAAAAAAAATAAATGACAACAACCAAGCAAATAAAAACTATATTTTTTGTTTCGCCGTAGCGATTTGGACGGAGGGAAGTTTAGAAATACACTGTTGCGGATTTGTTACTTATTTAGATATTTCCGTAAATTATCGAATTAATATTCGATTCCTTTCAGAACAAATACACTTATATTTCCATAAGATTTCAAACACTATTTTTTTAATAGAAATGAAATACAGCAACACCACAAATAAATGGTACGGACATGTATGTTCCCGGGCTATTTTCCGGACTCAGGCAAGCACCGGCGTAATCAAGTATAAACCCCATAGTGCTAATCAAAATAAAGAAGTGATAGTGGCATCCACTAAACAGTTTGATACCAAAGATATAAATAAGGAAAGTTCGTCGAGAGAGTAAGGTCAGGTGCTATAGAGTCAAGTAAATACTTTCTAAACTCGAACAGTGAAGAGCAAGGCTATAAATTAAAGCCCCAGCTACAAATCAGCGCTGAGGCGCGAGGAATCCGCCAGCAGGAACCTGGAGCTATCTAATTGCAAGAACCCAGCAGGAAATCTTTTCCGTCACTTTGCACAAAAAGCTTATCGGTATCGCGACCCCCTTCAAGCGCCCAGTCTACCAACTGGTAAAAAACATCACGGGAAACGCGAGCCTGTAACCCCCCTCGAATCTCCAGGTAAGGGATTGGCTGCGGCGGAGCACCAAAGTCTCTCAGTTGCCACTGCCCCTCTTCCGACAGCTCAACAACGTCGCCCACATTTGTGGTGAAAAGTAGCTGTTGATGAGTACTTCCGGGGTTGCGGGCTACCTGAGTGATCACAAATGGAACATCCTCCACTGTGATTCGCAGCTTTTCGACAGGGGTGACAAGGAAGTATTCATCCCCCTCACGCTTCAAAATGCTGGCAAACAGTTTCACAAGAGGGTGACGACGAATCTCTGTTCCCTCGTGGATCCAACGGCCATCAGATTTGATGACCATATCCATATCCCCACAAAGCTCTGGGTTCCACCTTTCTACAGGTGGATGCCCATGAAATTCAGCCTGTAATTTTTGCAGCTGCTGGAACAGGGGCTCAGCCAAGGGCGGACCCCGCAGAATCGCTGTGATGGCTTGTCTGGCTTCCCTCTGGCGTTTTGCGAGAGGACATATCACCGATATGCACACCCACATCCATAATAAACTCCATCAAACCTTCCCTGTCCTCTATTACATTGGCAAAAGACTTGGAGTGATAAAGCTCTACCGCCCCTTGCACAAGCGCCCAGTATGTTGAGTAATAGAAGTATGCAGGAACGTTCTTCAGCATGCCCTGCTCCATACGGCGCTCAAAGACCCGATTGAGAGAGGTGGCATTGGAATTACGAATATTGTGGAGCTCCGCAATCATTTCTGGAGCCAGGTTCAACGCGATAATCTTCTCCTCCAGGCGCTGGAAGAGTCTATCTTTGCCAGGATCGGCCATACGAGATTCAAAATAGGCGCGGGCTGGAGCGGTGATATCACCTTGCTCAGCTAGAGCTACGGCGGTCTTGAGGCGTTCGGCAAGGGACTTTTCATAATCCATCAGCAAACGCATGTAGATTTCTGTCTTGGAAATGAAGTGCTTGTAAATCGTGCCCTTACCGATATCCACACGCTCGGCAATCTGTTCGACCGTGACTTTCTCTTCACCGTGCTCCAACAGAAGCTCCAGAGCCGCATCCAGGATACGCTGCTCCCGCGCGCGGAACCGCTGAACCTTCTCTTTTGCCTTATCCATACTTCCGACCTTCTTTGCCCGTAAAAATGGGGACTGAAATTGACTATTCATTCATGAATGATAGGCAATTCAAGTCGGTTGGAAAAGTAAATCGGGGAATTAGACTGCCTAATATTAAAAATATTAGGCCATTTTGCTCAAAATTTACTCAAAATGAGCAATTTTAAGCTGAGAGCAGACCTTTTATTTTAGCATGTGGTGACGCTTGGCGAGCCCAAGCATTGCACATAACACATAAAATTCGACGATTGAGTGATTGCGAGGTAGTCCATTACCCCAATACTTCCGAATGAAATCAAGAACTACACCAGAACACAAGAAGCCACTATTAAACGGACTTCAGCTTTAGCTCCAACAGAGGCGCGACTACATCGTTGTCCTGCGTGCGTATCCAGAGCATTTCCTCCTCTGAGTAGAGCTCTGCAACAATCGCATTCGCTAATTCACAATCATGAGAAATCAAATGCTGCGCCAACCACTCTGCAGCAAAGGTACGTTTTTTACCGAGCGTACCCTGTGAACGCTTGTACAGGTTTTTTACTGCCTTTCGCGCATATTCTACTGAGGCGATTCCCGGAGTCGCTTCAACCATCTTGCGATGCAACTTTTTGCTTTTCTGTTCGATGATATAAGGAAGCACTTGGCCAGAAACATAGTCGTGGGCGACCGATCCTTTACAAGGACAGCTATACGACTTCCTGTTTTCGTAGATTTTTTTCAGAGCATTGAGGTGATTATTGGTCTTGTATGCGGATCGGGCCGCCAAACCAGCGTAACCAATGGACAATGCTGTTCCAGCAACAACCAAACCAATACCCGTTGCAGAAGTCGCGGCCGCTGCACCGGTAGCCAGGCCGGTTAGTGTGGCACCTGTAGCCGTCTGTGCACCCCACACCCCATAATAAGCAGCGGAGCCAACCCCTCCAGCCACAGCCTTTGCGGTACGGTGCCGACTGACAACCTTGCCGAAATTCAGTGGTGGACGTATATCAATATTGTTGTGTGGCACCTGTGGTATCTCCTACTTCTCTTATTCAATCTTTGTTGGATAGCTGCAAACGAATTAGTCCAACTGTCCCAACAACTATTGGCGCTTTATACCACAGAAATAAGTAAGAATTCGACAAGTCGCAATAGTCAATAGCACAGAGTTTCAACTTGACTGAGAAAATCAGTAGCTAGTGTATGGAAAAGAGCTGGATAGCTATACGAGGTGGCACCTGTGACCAAAATGGGCCTAACGTTCAAAATATGAATGGGGTTAAAGGGATTTGCTGTTATTATCCTTTTGATTAAGAGCGCAAAGCTCCCCATCTGCAAACTCTGTTAAGTGGAATAGGTAACGGGCAAAATCCCTTATGTTGGAAAAATTAGGTAAGTTATTGGATGTTGAAGAGCTGGATCGAAATCTCTTCCGCAGTCGTCATCACGTTGAAAATTATCGTAAAGTGCTTTTTGGCGGGCAAGTTCTGGGCCAAGCACTGATGGCAGCAACTCGTACCGTTGAGCATCGCCTACCCCACTCCCTGCACGCCTACTTCCTCCGCCCTGGCTCTAGCGAGCTGCCGGTGATCTACGAAGTAGACCCAATCCGCGATGGCGGTAGCTTTACCACTCGTCGCGTAGTCGCCAAGCAGCGCGGGCGCGCGATCTTCAATATGTCCGCCTCCTTCCAAATTCGGGAACCCGGATTTGACCACCAGGCCGACCTGCCTTGTGTCGAGATTCCCTCTCCTGAGAGCCTGAAAAACACCCAGGAGCTGGCCCTGGAAGCTGGATTGGTTAGCCCGCAGTACGATCAGCGGCGCTATATGATCGATTTTCGTCCGGTAGACCCGCAAAGCTACTTTGGCGCTGAAACTCGCGAAGCCAAATGCATGTTCTGGCTGCGGGCAGAGGGCGAGATGTCGGATGACCCGATGGAGCACCGGGCAGCACTTTGCTATGCATCCGATATGGGACTCCTGGGTACCTCCCTACAGCCGCACGACATATCATTATTCGACCCCCAATTGATGCCGGCGAGCGTTGACCACGCGATGTGGTTCCACCGCGATTTCCGCCTGGATCAATGGCTTCTCTATGTAACGGATAGCCCCTCGGCAACCGGTGCCAGAGGCTTTACCCGCGGCCAGATTTTCACCCGCGACGGAACGTTGGTAGCATCTACCTGCCAAGAGGGACTGATTCGACAAATAAAAAATTAAATCAGTGGTTTACAGCAGAAAAATTGCTGTTATAGTGCCGCCCCTTCGCAAATGATGCGAAACAAAAAACGGTGAGTAGCGCAGCCTGGTAGCGCACTTCGTTCGGGACGAAGGGGTCGGAGGTTCGAATCCTCTCTCACCGACCAGATTTTAAAAGCCCGCTTTTAGCGGGCTTTTTTTGTGCCTGAACTTTTTTAGCTTGAGCTGACGATCAGCCGTTCAGATTGCCCCTCATTTTCCCTCAGCTCATCGCACCAGGAAAGTACAAGCAATTCCTACATCTACCTTGCCGGCTCAATGCGGGAGTGCACTACAAAAGTCAGAAGCGATGAGGGCAGATAAGGAATTGGCTTCAGAAATACCGAAGAGGCATGGGGCTTTGTGTATGGTTGGCTTAGCTATTTGCACCGATGAACAACTAAGAGATCTACATCCTCAAGGCAGCTCTGTTATTGCCTATGTAAACCTTTAAAGTAAAAGCGCTACTAGGAGTGAAATCATAAACACAAAAAAGCCCGCAGAAGCGGGCTTTTTCTTTTTGTATGGTCGGTGAGAGAGGATTCGAACCTCCGACCCCTTCGTCCCGAACGAAGTGCGCTACCAGGCTGCGCTACTCACCGAGGCCGCGAATACTACTCATCCATTTTTCAAAGATCAAGTAATTTTTGGCGCGAATGTCATCATTGATCATTTTGCCGACACAACCGATCTTTGAGTTGTCCTCAAAGGCAGTCTAATCCGCATTATAGCTGGACCTCCCCGGCTCCAAGCGCCTCTTTCTACACTGGAGATTCAAGCTTTACGGTTGCTAGTAATTGCCCCAATCTCCGACATATCCATTTAGTCTGCCAACTAACAACCAATCCCTTACTCGTCCTGGGGTCGAACACTTTCCACCGATTTAGCCACTCTCTGAAACCCTCTTCACGTATACGGCAAACTGTGGTCGCCAAAGAAATACCGATATTATTTCTATCCACTTTCTTGTATTTACGTATCTTCAACGACTATCAAGTACTTTTAGTTTTGAGTGCACACGTATAAAAAATGCAAAGCTCTCCACAGAGGATGCAAGAGTTTGGAGCAGAAAAAACCAAGAAGGGCATACAGTGCGAGGCAATAGCAAATTACATTGAAAAGCTGCTAGATATCGTTTTTTGATATTTTGAGTAAGTAGATCTTTACATAAAAGCGAACTGACAAGCTCGTTAAGCTGCTTTTCCAAGACATCGATATAAACAGTTACCTTTAAATTCCAGTTCGCTATTTACGGATATTTCTACAAGTGCCGCTATTTTTCACCGGGCACCCGAGGGGATTTTCCCCGAGCCCTAACACCAATACAAGGGAGCAGCACCCTGCACGCCACAAGAATATTAACCACTCATTTAAGTAGAAAATCCCGAGTAAGACTTTATTTTTTAAAAAATATTCCTTTTGGGAAAATTACAGAATTTTAAGAAAAATGGTGACTACAATTGCGCCCCCATTACCTTTTTGTTTCCCGCTCCATTTTTTTTCAAACTTTCCCTGTGCTTCTGAAAAGCTTCTCTATACTCAGATCAGCCGGCTGAGTGTCCGTCGCAAGATGCAACAACTCGAAAGCTCATTACCGATTTATTATCAGCAGGCTGATCCTAAAAACGGGGCTCTATCAAGCTCCAAAATTCTCACCCGTAAACCATGAAATAACCTGGGCGATAGCCCCCTATCGTCATTGGTCTACTCGAGGAGTACGTTCATGTACCAACCATATGCATATGCTCAAGGGATCTTTGGACAACCACAAAACTATGCCGTACCTCCGATTAATCCGGTCGTCGGACTCACTCCCCCCCAGCCATACCTACCGCTTCAACAGTTAGCACCACAAGGATTGCTGGGAGAGTTTATTAGCCGTGCAGCCCCGGTAGTTGGCGGCATTGTCGGTGGACCACAAGGTCAATTGATCAATGCACTCGGCGGATTGGGCCAAGTACTGCCCTTCCAGGCCGCACCGCAGCTTCCACAACAGTTAGCGCCCCACATTCCTCAGCAGCTTGCTCCACAAATTCCACCTCAGTTCGCTCATCAGTTTGCCCCCCAAAACTATCTCAGCGAATTGATAAACCGCGCGGCCCCAGTTTTGGCCAATTACATCAATAACCCTCAGGCACAGCTAATCAATGCAGCCGCCCAACTAGGGCAGCTCTTACCCTATCAAGCCGCTCCGCAACTGCCACCGCAAGGTCTCCTCGGTGAGTTGATTAGTCGTGCCGCACCTGCTCTTGGCAACTACATTGGCGTACCTCAACAAGGTCAACTCCTTAACAACTTGGCGCGCCTCAACCACCTGCTGCCCTACCAGGCCGCACCGCAATTCACGCCACACCTCGTTCCTCAGACCTACATCGGCCAACCGGTAAATCAACTGGCACCTGTGGCTCCGGAGCAGTATGGATCGGTTCCCCCGCAGGCTTTTGCACCACTGAGCCAACCGGTGCCATTCCAGGCTTTCCCACAACCACCTCAGCAGCCCCTCCAGAATTTGAGTGGCATCGGGCAGCCACTGCCCTATCAGGCAATGCCGCAACCCAACTCAGCCTTTCAGCAACAGGCTTATCTGCACTAAAAATGCAAAAAAAGGGGCTTCACGCCCCTTTTCTTGGGGGTGGGTTCGACCCTGCCCTATTTTGGATGGCGCAGTCACAATGAGAAGAAAATGAAGAAGTTTGAGCAATATGTAGCCGTACCCAATCGTAAGGTATCAGCTAGCACTCTGGAGCTAGAGGAGCTGGTGAAGGAAGCTTCAAATTGCCCCGATGTTAAGGACGTTACTTTGCGCAAAAGCAACGTCACCCTTGTGGCTACACCCGATGCCGTCGACGACCTGAGAAAGAAATTGAGAGGCAAAGTAATTATTGATCCGGATCAACCTGTCCACCCTCTCAATTGAGGCTGAAACCCACTCGATTCACCACTTTCAGACGTTTCACACGCGTACTAAATCAGTACCGCACTGAAAGCGAAGGAACATGAACATGACTGAATCCCGACAAGAAAAGGCCGCAGGAGAACCTTCGGTCGAGGTTGCAGAGAAAGTCGAGTTACTTATTTCACCCCGCCGCAGCCTGATGGCTAAATCCATGGGCGTGCAGCCATTGAGCTCGGGCTCAATGCACCATGTGATTTCCACTATTGCCAGGCAGGCAGGTTGTGAGGTACTGCGTGAAATACGCCCTGGCAGAAAACTAAAAACGCTGTCCTCCGCCGATGAGGCCACCAATATTTACAAAGTCCGAATGGATGTGGATGCTGCTGCGGCACTTTACCAGACCACACCACCAAACGTCGCCGTTGAACTGGACTCACTTCTCTCTTACGGGCAAGCGAGTTATTCACCGACCTTTTCCGCAGTTTTTGCACAGCAACCCGGACTATTGCGTGAATACCATATCCAGGCTCAGCAGGTGCACTTCCGCGTTATCGGCGCAAAAGGTGAGCCCATACGCGACGCTCAAATAATTGTTGAAAGCGCGGGCTTTCCCCAGGAGGGGGTCACTAACAATAAAGGGGAAGTTGCGCTCAGTATTTTTGCGCAAAGCGGCGGCGCTCAAGTGAAATCACTTCTGATCCGTCCCGCAAAAGATTTCTGGAACAAATATATTCGCAGCCCTTCCCTGTCGCTCGCCGGTGTGAACCTGGTGAAACTCCAACCCCTAAGCGAAGCCATACCCAACTTCCCCAATGATGCCTCCTATGGCTGGGGGCAAAAGTACATGGGCCTGGACCAGCTACCCGATGAATACACAGGCAAAGGTATCAAAATCGCAATCATCGATTCCGGTGCGGACAATAAGCACCCGATACTGAGCCATTTAAAGAATGGTATCGATGTCACCAATAATTACGATACCGATAGCTGGGTAGAAGATATCGTCGGCCATGGAACCCACTGTGCGGGAATTATTACAGGCCAACCCTCTGGCTCCGAAGCAATACGCGGATTTGCTCCTGAAGCCGAAATCTACGTATTCAAAGTTTTCCCCGGCGGGCAATTTAGTAGCTTGATTGATGCGCTCTCACATTGCATAGAGCTCGGCGTTGATGTGGTGAATATGAGCCTGGGCAGCTCTGATTCATCAGAGGCCGTTGAGCAGCAAATCGAGGAAGCGGTCCAACATGGTATCGCCTGTATAGTTGCCGCAGGCAACAATGGCGGGGCAGTCCAGTATCCAGCCAGATCCCCAAATGCTATGGCTGTAGGCGCTCTTGGAATGCTCAATGAATTCCCCAAAGATTCCTGGGAAGCGCAAACAGTAATACCCTCAACAGCATCAGCCGACGGTCTATTTGTTCCTAGGTTTAGCGCTTTCGGCCAAGAAATTTCTGTTGCCGCACCTGGTGTGGGTATCGTTTCGTCTGTGCCTGACAAAGGCTTCGATGTTCAGTCAGGTACATCAATGGCCGCGCCGCATGTTACCGGTTTGGCAGCACTACTACTTGCCCACCATCCATTATTTAAAGGTACGCTCCGGCAGAAAGATGTATCCAGAGTGACCGCCTTATTCCAACTGATCCAATCCTTGGCCGCACCAATGCCCCTCGGGGCAGAGAGAGTTGGCGCAGGTGTTCCCAAGCTTTTCGGTATCAACTCCGCTTTTGAGTCCGCTAAAGAGCAAGCAAGGGCCGCGGGTACTCATGCCGCAACCGCGCAAGGCCCCTCCCCAGCCACTCCATACTCTGGATTTACCATGAGTCCGTTACAGGGCTACCCCCCTCAAGCTACACCCAGTTGGCAGGGGCAGTTTGTGCCGGGAGGCTATTACCCTTCCGAAATAGCCGCGGTTAACCCCCAGCAACCAATGGTAAGCAGTTTTCCAGATGGATTTGCCCTGAGCGCCTACGCTATGCAGTTCGTTGATCCCCGTGCAATCAGATATTGGTAGCTCTGTCGCCATCGTTAGTTAGACTGCAAAAGACCTTTCAAGACCGCAGCTATGCTGCGGTCTTATCCTTCGTAGCGCTCAATTCCCACTTAGTCAGCATGCCTGCCCACTAGCCCAGCCCTCTCAAAAGATGTTTGTGACGGCCCACCCATATCTATCTTCTTGGTTACTTATACGGGAGATGCTTACTAGTATGTGTGGTTATATGATAACGACTTTGTAAGTGTATTCTTTTTAAGTGGTACATATCTGAAAACCAATCCAATGAAACCTGACGGCACAAAACTGTCACCTCATAACTGGCTAGCTTGTGACCAGTTTGCTTGAAGATGACACAAGGGCACCTGTAGGCTTAGATACTGTCGAAACGACTAATTGTTGGATTTCCCGCTGAAGAAATGATGCTTAAACGATTACTAACACTGCCGCTATTACTCGCCACTCTATCCCCTGCTGTTCAGGCTTATGAGATTCTTTACAGTGCAGAGATCTCACCCAACTCCAAGCTGGCTGAGGTGGAAATGGCGCTCAGCGGTGATGATATGCCAAGTAAGCTCGTTCTAAACTTGCGCTCTGGCCGCTATCAGGACCTGGAAAGTGACACCCCCCTAAAGATCGAGGGCGACAAAGCAACCTGGCACCCCGAAGGAAAGAACCCCGCCCTCAAGTACCGCTTTGTCATAGACAACCAGCGTAGCAACGGTGGCTACGACTCACGGATCACCAAAGACTGGGCAATTCTCCGCAGCGATAAATTGATTGCACCGGTATCGGCAACCAGCCGTGGCCGCTCTACCGCCCGCCTTAAGCTGGAACTTCCTGACCAATGGTATGCGGCCCTACCCTACCCTGAGATCGAAGATAACCTATACGAGTTATCTGACCCCAAGCGTAAGTTTGTAAGACCCAAGGGCTGGATGATTGTAGGGAAAATTGGCAGTCGGCAGGATATGATTGCCGGCACTGAAACCCGTGTTGCAGGCCCTAAAAATGAGAACATTCGGCGGCAAGACATCCTGGCCTTCCTAAATTGGAACCTGCCAGAGCTCAAGAAAATCTTCCCCCTCTTCCCTGACCATCTATTGATCGTAACCGCTGACGACCCCATGTGGCGCGGTGGACTGTCGGGGACACGTTCTCTGTATATGCATGCTGATCGACCATTAATTAGCGGCAACCGCACCAGCAGCATGATCCACGAGTTAGTTCATGTGGGCACGGGAATTCACGGCGACGATGAGAGCGATTGGATTGTAGAGGGACTGGCTGAGTTTTACTCCCTGGAGATTTTAAGGCGAACTGGTGGCATCAGTGAAACCCGCTATCAGGAGGCAATGGATAAACTGATTAAATGGGGTAAGAAGGCTCCTTCACTATTAGTCGAACGCTCGTCCGGCCCCATTACCGCCCGTGCGGCCGGGGTAATGCAGCAACTGGATAAAGAGATTCGCGAGGCCAGCAATGGCAAGGCAAGTATTGATGACGTGGCACGAGAACTGGCTCGAACACGCGGTGAAGTGACTCTGGAAAGGTTTAGATCCCTGTCTGAGAAAGCAGCCGGTAAACCCGTGGATGCATTAGCCACAGAAAACCTGACAGACCGGGCGAAAGGTTCCAATAAATAGCAGACAAAAAAAAGCCCTGACGACGGGGGGGGAGAGCGTCAGGGCCAAGACCATTAGGAGTGAAACTTGGAGGATTTCATCCTTGCTTCCGGGTGGCAGCCATGTGAGCCACCCTACCAGCATTACTAAACACGTTGGGGGAGATGTGTTAGCCAGATAAAGACAGTATCGAACACAGGTCACAGATTGCCAGCACACCTGAAGATTAATTTAGAACAAATGGAAATAGGTTCTTGAGCACCAGCGCTAAAAGTTATTACAGCCCTCCCCCACCATCAGAAGGTAACTTTTCCTACTTTTTTTCACTTGTTTGCAACATTGATGAAAACAATGCTTGACTAATCCTCTAGAGTCCCTAAAATGGCGCCCACTTACACAGCGAAACGCACGTAAGTATAAGAAAACGCTAGGATTTTTCAGATTTATCAGATAGAATTCGCAGCGTTCTTTTCCGCCAAAGGCGGATAAAAAAGGCTAGGTGGCAGAGTGGTCATGCAGCGGACTGCAACTCCGTGTACGCCGGTTCGATTCCGACCCTAGCCTCCATTTTCCTCTTCATTGCAATATCCTGTTGAATGCAATGAAAGTGAGAATGAAGGGCAAGCATTAAACATCGCCCTCTCTCGCAAAGGATCTGCCCGGGTGGTGGAATTGGTAGACACAGGAGACTTAAAATCTCCCGGCTTCACGGCCGTGCCGGTTCAAGTCCGGCCCCGGGCACCACTAGATCCTTATACTTTCACAGTTACAAACCTTACGATATAGGCTTTTTTGAGCCGGCTCTCCCCCCCCTTTATAAATACGAATCTCACCAGTTAATATTTTTGTTGGCTGGGCAGAACTCTATGAGTTACCGATCCCCAACTTTCCCTGTCCGGATTAATAAACACATCCAGAGAGCACCCC
This sequence comes from Microbulbifer maximicatervae (SeqCode), assembly GCF_052467825.1. NCBI lineage: Bacteria > Pseudomonadati > Pseudomonadota > Gammaproteobacteria > Cellvibrionales > Microbulbiferaceae > Microbulbifer > Microbulbifer maximicatervae (SeqCode). The sequence continues at coordinate 3,825,691 of NZ_CP174327.1, read as the reverse complement.
CGCCACCCATCAAAGATTTTCCAGCCAAGCCACTGATCCATAACAACTAACACGACATCGCCATTTACGACCGGGATTTTTCTCACCGCAGGGAGCCAAATATCACCTGTACCTGGGAAAGCAAGATGAGAAGCATTTATTACACTGTGGTTACACTTACTGTTTTCTTGGCAGTCTAGCGAATTTAAGACAGGCGCTTAGCTTAGATGAGGAGCCCGATTCGAACTAAAGGATGCAGCCGTCGACCAAGGCCACACCAAGGAGGTATTCGTTAATATTGATTGCAGCTCTACCCCACCACCACTTCAGTTGGCGGCAATCAAACCCGTAACGCTTCCACCTGTTTTCAATCCAGAATAACCCTTGAAGACCACGGGGAAAGCAGCAAGTAGATTTACCGGACATCCGAGAAATATCAATCCCGGAAAATAAATCCACTTGAGTTACTACACTCATCGGACGTCCTCGGGACTAGATAGTACGGCCTCCAGAACTAGAAATGAAATAGTTTGCACGGATGAGAATAAAAAAACCGGCTTGGGGGCCGGTTCAAGAAAGGATGGTTGCTGCATAAAAACCAAAACAGCTACGAATATATTACCCCTCAAATCAAAATACTGTCAATACATACAGCTGTATATAAATACAGTTGACGGTGATTTACACGCCAATTTGAGGGGCGGGCTTGGGGCATTTAGCATCGAGCTTTACCGCTCTTTTGATGACGGGTTGGAGAGGGCTATCACATTTCAGAACCCAGGCACTGTAGTGGGGACGAAATTCTGGAAAACCTATATTTCCTTAAATGAAATGTGTGAACTGGTTTCAATTTAAAGAAATCGGCCCACTCAATACAGCGCTAAAATCTGATTTGTTTAAGGAGGAAAGAGTGCACTTGCATAGCAGCGCTCCGGACTCAGGTATCCAGGATACGCTATTGTTTAACGAGCCAGTATTGTAACGTGCGAAACTCAGGTAAGCAGTGGAGCGGAGCTACTCTGAGTACAAGAGAGCTTTCGTATCTATCGCCACCTTCAAGGCATACAACTTATATACAGATCTCGCGTAGATTCATCACCTAATATGCACATATGCCCTTTAATGTCTTTGTTCAATTAGCTTGATTTGGCAGGTTATACTTCACTAAAGAGAAGGTGGCTACTCATAAGTTGCGATACGCAGTTCTCCCAGGAAGCATTTCAAGCTTTGTGTGGTACCCACCAAGGGTAAAAAGTGGTTAATCGCAAGAGCCGTGTTTTTATGCATAACTTACAAAAAAATTCCCATGAAGATAAAGACATCACCTATAGAAATGTTAATTTTCGCAATTCTCGCTATTTCACTTTCCAATGCCAGCTATGCAAAGGACGCTGGGCAGGTTGAATTTCTGAACCCAACAGGATCAGTCTCAAAGCTACCGTTTTCAGAGGCTGTAAAAGTTGGCAACCAGCTATTTCTTTCTGGCCAAATAGGGCTTTCACCGAAGACTAAGCGGTTAGCCCAAGGGGGATTCGCTGCGGAGACCAAACAGACTCTAGACAACATAAAGTAAACTCTAGAGCACTACGACTACGAAATGAAAGATGTCGTTAAATGCACGGTCATTTTAACAGATATCAAGAATTTCCCTGAATTCAACAACATCTACCAGAAAGCTTTTGCCTCCCCCTACCCTGCAAGGACTACCTTTGCAGTGGAGTCCCTAGCGCTGGACGCCCAAATTGAAATTGAGTGCATCGCTGCCAAGTAATCAATATTAAAACTGGGAGTGCCAAACTAATCCCCCTAATTGACTCATCAGGACTTTTACTGCGGTCTAAATTCTCTAATATACGCTTGCACTTAAACTCAACGCACAGGGTCGCCTAAGCGACCCTGTGATACCTAGACAATAAAACAAGCCTACTAACTTATCTAAAAGTTGAAATCATCCAGCTTCCACCAGCAGTGCCCATCGCCAGGTATATCAAAGCCAGCTGATGTAATTCGGCCTTAAAGCGGTTGTATCCGTTAAATACAAAGGAGCCAAAATTGGGGTCAAAAAGCCTCCAGGTATTACCATTCTGTACTTGAATTGCAATTGCATGGCCGCTGTTGGGGCCCAGGAATCCTATCAATGCAAAGCCTTGATTAAGGCGGGCCATCCCCTGCCGTATCCATCGCAAAAATGTGGAAAAAGGCTCAAATGGATTCAACTGATGCCCACGGGCGATACAGTGCTCGGTATACCCATCTGTCCGACAAATCGTCCTTAACCCTGACGATATACCCATCACATTTCCCTGGATCTGCTGTTGCGCGGAAATTGCCCTTTGCATTGTATAGATAGGCTGCCCAAAGGTGGTGGTCGACCCGCCAACAGCCCTTAAAAACATACCTGGAGTTGCTCTGTTAAGAGCGTTTCCAATTCCTGTATTGTGGTAACGCTGTTGCAATCCTGCCTGGAGGTGCATATTTATATGGCCGCCGGGTTGCAAGCCGAGTCTCACCCACATGTAGGATAATGCGTAACAAACTCCGCGCCTTACATCATTGTGGACACCGGGTTGAATGTAATTTGCTTGATCCAATAGAAATTCTGTTTCTGTTAGTTTCGGATTGAACATGGAGGTCTCCCTATTCTTTAGAGATAGTGGACTTTTGCCTATCCGCAGTATCGCGGTCCATGTTCTATTTTTCTCACCTACAGTTTTATCTCTATCAATTTGTTTGCAGCTTTTTTAGCTTTAAGCCATTTTAAAAAGTAAACCGGAATTTGATTACACTTAATTTCAATTGGCCATTCAGGGCATTAAAGTCAAAATATGATACGAATTTCCAGTTGAAATTGCGTTTGGATAAGTGCAGAACGTATATTTATTTTTAACCATATACGAGTGCAAGTATTGCGCTGGTAATAACAAACTCATCAGAACAGTGAGCTATCAAATGCCAGCGCTAATATATCTCTTGAGAGAGCTGCGGAATCTAAATTCAACCTTCCTATATGATATTAACTGGGAAGTTGAGTAAGGAAGAAATCTCTCAGGTTCTCACCCATTACTTTACGGATCTCTTCTTCAGTAAACCCTTGCCAAAGCATTTCTGCGGTAAGCACGCCCAGTTCACTTACGTCAAATGCAACCTTTACACTACCGTCATAGTCCGACCCCAATGCGACATGATCCACACCCAGTGTATCAATGGCATAACGAATAGATTTAACAATGCTCGTGGGGCTTGTATCGCAGACAGCACCAGGCCAGAAACCAATTCCAATCAAGCCTCCTTTACCCGCTATCTCCTTCATTAGCTCGTCGCTGATATTCCGGCGTGAGTTACACGCCCCTTGAAGCCCGGTATGGGAAACAATCACTGGGCGCTCGGCAATATCCAAAACTTCGCGGACGACCTGCTCGGAGGAGTGGGCGACGTCAATCACAATAGAGCGCCTTTCCATCTCCTGCACTGCTTTCCGGCCAAATGCGCTCAAACCCTGCCCGCTTTCTCCATGCAGGGAGCCACCCAGCTCATTGTCGAAAAAGTGTTGCAACCCCATCACTCGGAAGCCAGCATCGTATAGGCGACCGATGTTTTCGATCTTCCCTTCCAAAGGATGGGCACCTTCAGTGCCAAGGAGTGCGGCCAAAACCTCTCCACCCTGCTTCCTTGCTACAAGCACCTCTTGTAAATCTGCCGCACTTTTGACGATACGTATTTGGTCAGGCGCAGATTGCTGTAGCGCATTAACACGCTCTGCATGATAGAGCGCCCGCTCATACAGGCTGCCCCACGCCTTTACTGGCCACGCCTGAGCAATGGCCAATAAGGTTATGTTATCGCCAGCTTTGCTGGAGTTCTTCTGATAGTTCTGCCCCCGGGGAGACTTGGTAACTGATGTGAAGACCTGGATACCCAGGTTACCTTCTCGCGCCCGGGGGAGATCCAGATGACCATAGTCGGCTCGCTTCCTCAAATCCCTGGCCCACAGGAAACTATCTGCGTGGAGATCACCTACCAATAGACTTTGGTGTAGCGCTTTAGCCTCAGATGACAGCGCTGCAATTTTGCCCGGCTCTACTTTGTTCATCGACTTTTCAATAGCCGGAAGCAAAAGCCATTTCCAGCTGGCGAACAATATCACCACCATTGTTGTCAGAAGAATGAACCACTTGCTCATCTATTGTCTCCGTTAGTAGAAATCCATGGGGAAGTTTGCACAGAGGCAACAACCTTCTTCGATCCATCAGGATCGCAGAATGAAGCAATTCGAGCGGTTGCTCAATAAGCAAGCAAGAGAAATAAAACTGTGGTGGTCGTGGAATAAGCGCTGGGACACCAACCTCGCACTTATCAGAAGAGAGAAAAATGAAGGACAAGCAGTGATTAAACTTTTACAACTGAACTTACTCGTATTATTCGCTCTATTCATGGGTGGTTGCGCCGCTTTATCGCCCAATTTTCAGCAGCCAGAGGTTGAGATTATTGGGCTGGAGCCGCTTCCTCCTGCCGTCGGCAGCGATCTGCGCTTCAGAATCCATTTGCGCATTTTCAACCCCAACAACCAAGAGCTACCCCTCTCCGGGATCTACTACAAGCTCAGTCTTGCCGGCCACAAAGTGATGACAGGAACCTCAAACAACTTATTGCCCATTGCCCCCTATGGCCAGGATGACATCGCGGTAGACGCAACTGCGAGCTGGATGGGGTCTCTATTCGCCGCCGCTGAATTAGCGAATAGTGGGCAGCAATCGGTACCCTATGAACTTCAGGCAAAGATTGGCCTTAGCAGGTCCATTGTGCCTTCCATTACAGTGCAGCGAAGTGGCGAAGTTCGACTAAATCAGAATCTGGGCCTCTACCACTAGTCCAAGCCTACTCACTTTGGATATAGCGTTTTAATCTCCCCAGTCGCCGACCTTGTCGGCACCGGGGATTTGATACTCGAGATAGTCTTCAACAGTGAATGGCATCTCACTGATGACTGCGCGCACGCGCTCACCAATAGCCTGTGTCTCAGGGCGCGCATTGGCCAGCCCGGTATAAGGTATGCCTTTGCCGCTGGCTACGTCTGGATATTTACGTTTGAATAAACGGTGGCGAGCCACCATATGATTGAACTGGCCCTGGGTGTAAATTAACGGCACCAACTGCGGGGACTCCTCCCGGGGGTCCATATATAAATCGTAATAAGCCTCCGGCATCCCCGACCCTGCCACCTCCCCCGCTCCCAGCCAATGCCTCTTATATCGCCCCTTTACTGTTGCCCCCAATTCCTTACCCGTATAAATGAATACATAATCCCGGCGGCCATGAGTATCGCCGTTTAGGAACAGAGCGGTCTGGTCGAGGCCGTCAACGACGCGATCCGTGGGAATAGCATCAGTTGCTCCACCCAAGCGAGCGAAAGTCGTATACAGGTCAGTGATATGAATGATATCTCCTGCCGTTTGTCCCGCTTCGATAGTTCCTGGCCACCAGGCAAAAGCAGGTACGCGAACGCCGCCCTCAGTAAAATCCCCTTTGCCCCCCCGATACAACATGGGCAGCATTCCCCACCCCGCCGGCGGACTGTGGACCATAGGACCGTTATCCGCCATTGCAACGAACAAGGTATTTTCAGCGAGCCCTAAGCTTTTCAATTCTTGCATCAGCACCCCGACAAAGTTATCCATCGCCGGGAAAGCATCGGCAACCATCAGCCCGGCCACCGAGCGCTTGGGGTTGTACATCGCCATGAAATTAAGGAGATTGGGCCAGTAGGCAACGAAAAACGGTTTCTTCTGCTCCGCACTGCGACGAATAAACGCCAGCGTTCTCTGTTCTGCTTCTGGATCAAACTTAGCGAAGCACTCGTTGGATGTTCCGCACCATTCCCGCCCGGGTTGTCCCTTTTTCCCTTCAATATTCATTACCCAGCCAGCGGGAATCAGACCAGGGCTGTCCAACTGGTAGGGATCAGGTGGATAGATTTCGGGGAACATTCCCAGCACCGCATTCGCCACATTTGCCTGGGGGTTAAACAGAGAGGTAATCTGGTTCATCGGAGTGAACAACGCCTCATCGAACCCCTGATTGTGTAAATAACTCTCCTCGATATCTCCAAGGTGCCCCTTGCCGAAAAAGCCTGTCGTATAACCCGCTTGCGAAAGTACCTCGGCAATAGTGACTTCTTCAGCGCGCAGACCGGAAAACTCATGGGGCATACCCACTTCACCCATGCCATAGCGCACCGGTAGCCGTCCGGTGAGCGCAGCGGCGCGGGTTGGTGTGCATGAGGGCTCAGAGTACATGCGGGTAAAGTTGATACCCTCTGCAGCCATCTGGTTTAGATTTGGCGTTGAGTAGCCAAAGTTCTTTTGTAACGCAGGAAAGCCAACAGCTCCAAATGCAGTGTCATCCCACAGCAGAAATACGATATTCGGTGGCTGTCCATATTTCTGCCGCAACTGCTGTAAGCGTTGCTCAAGCTCCGCATCCTCTTGATCCCAACGATCGCCGTTTTGCATCTTGAGAATATAAAACTCGGCATCGTGTACAACTTGCCCCTCGACATTGAGAGTGATGCAAAGCAGCCAGATCATAATCAGGTGGCTTTTGACGGACATGGGCTTCCTATGGATCGCAGAAAAGTATCTAACAATTTAGAGGAGCGCAGGGGTTTGGAAGAGGAAGAGCGAGTTTAAGCGGGGTAAAGAGCGCCTCGTTTTCCAGCAAATGCCAGAATCGAGGCGCCAATTTCGTGAGAGAAGGAACTCCCCTCTATCTACTTATCCCGGCTGTCGGCCATAAGGGCCGGCCATGCGGCGCGCAAGTACATCACCATCGTCCACAAGGTGAGGCCGGCAGCGATATAGAGCAGCAGGTATCCAATAGTTTCCATCACCGGAAACTCTCTAACATCGAAGGCAAGCAGAACAAGAATTGCTGCCATCTGTGCGGTGGTTTTGACTTTGCCTACATAGGAAACGGCAACACTGCTGCGCTGCCCCAGCTCAGCCATCCACTCCCGCAACCCAGAGACCGCGATCTCTCGACAGATGATCACCGCCGCAGCAATCGCAAACAGCGGATTGTCATGCAGTCCCACCAGCAAGACCAATGCCGTAGCCACCATTAGCTTATCGGCAACCGGGTCCAGAAAGGCACCGAGGGCAGTACTCTGATTTAATTTTCTGGCGAGATAGCCATCAAGCCAATCGGTAATTGCGGCAACTGCAAAAATTGCAGCAGAAGCAATGTAACTCCACTTGTACGGCAAATAGAAAACCAAAACAAAAAATGGGATCAAAGCAACACGTAACAGTGTCAGTTGATTGGCGATTGTCATACTTTTCTCTATTCTTGCGGAGGGCGTACGTTATCAAGCCATCGCGCAAAATGAAACGCTTTGGAAAAAACTGGCCATTTAATCGCCAGCTCAATCCTGTTCTACTCGTGGTGTAGTGCCGAGTATATATCCTGAGCCAATTTCCGGCTGATGCCATCCACGCTGGCAATCTCCGTTACTGTTGCGCGCTTAAGCTCCTGCAAACCTCCGAAATGTCGCAGCAGCGCCCTGCGGCGAGTGGGCCCTACTCCAGCGATACCTTCCAATGGAGACTCCCTGCGTTTTTTATCCCGTTTTGCCCGGTGGCCAGCGATAGCAAAGCGGTGCGCTTCGTCTCGCACCTGTTGAATTAAGTGCAGCGCTGATGAGTCGGCGGAGAGTACAAGCTCTTTGTTACTGGAAACCACATGTAATGTTTCAAAGCCCGCTTTTCGTGTAGTTCCTTTGGCAACACCAATAATTTGCACTCCGACGATGCCCAGCTCATTCAGAGCTTCGACCGCTTGTGTAACCTGGCCCTTCCCCCCGTCGATCAACAGGATATTTGGGAATTTGCCCTCGCCACCGGAAAGGCGCGTATAGCGCCGCTTTAGCGCCTGCCCCATTGCCGCATAATCATCCCCCGCCTGGATACCTTCAATATTGAATCGGCGATAATCCGACTTCACCGGACCTCCGGTATCAAATACAACACAGGACGCAACCGTGGCCTCACCGGAAGAATGGCTGATGTCAAAGCACTCAAGCCTCTCCGGGAGCTGCTCCAGTTCTAATACTTCCTGGAGCTTCTCGAAACGGTTGTAGAGTTTTTGCTGGGCTGCAGTTCGACTAGTCAAATTCTGTTGCGCTGCCTGTTGCGCCATTTCAACCCAAGTGGCCCGCTTGCCACGCAACTTATGGGTGATACCGACATCGCGACCACACTGCTCGCTAAGAGCCTGTTGAAGTGGTTCGAAATCCTGTAAGGCCTCTGAAACTAAAATCTCACGGGGGATCTCTCGGGGACTGCCCAGGTAAAATTGCGGGACAAATGCGGAAAGTAGCTCTGGCGGTGTGAGTCCCAGGCGCTCACTGGGAAAATAACTGCGACTCCCCAGAATTCGCCCCTGCCTGACAAACAGAACGTGTACGCAACAGCTACCGCCCTCACTGGCTATCCCCAGCACATCCACATCGCCACTTGCACCTTCAGCTACCTGATCCGCTTGTAGACGACGCAGCGCGGAAATTTGGTCCCGCAGTCTCGCGGCTTTTTCAAATTCCAGCGCCCGGGATGCCTCATCCATTTGATCGGCCAACTCCTGGATAATGCTGTCACTTTTACCCGTGAGAAACATCTCTGCGTGGCGAACATCCTGGCGATAGTCCTCGGGAGAAATAAAATCGACACAGGGAGCGGTGCAGCGCTCTATCTGATATTGAAGGCAGGGCCTTGAACGGTTGCGAAAAACACTATCTTCACAAGAGCGGATTCGAAAAGTTTTTTGCAAAAAGTTCAGGCTGTCGCGAACCGACGATGCATTTGGAAAAGGTCCGAAGTATCGGCCTTTCTTGCGCTTGGCACCACGGTGGAATGCAATGCGGGGGAAAGTGTCATTGCTGGAAAGAAAGATATAAGGGTACCCTTTATCATCCTTCAGCATCACATTGTATGGGGGCCGCTGGGACTTGATCAGGCTTTGTTCAAGCACCAGGGCTTCGGTTTCACTGCGCGTAACGGTGACTTCGATGTTTCCAATACGCTGCACCAGCGCCATGGTTTTTGTCGTTAGTCCGGAGCTCCGAAAGTAGCTCGACAACCGATTGCGAAGGTTCTTGGCTTTCCCTACGTAGAGGATTTTATTTTCGGCGTCGAACATCTGGTAGACGCCGGGTTTGCGAGTTACTGTCGCGAGGAAACGCTTGCTGTCGAACATCTGGCAACCGGCCTCAATATTTTAAGAAATCAGCCACTTTTCAATTAAAGTGCAGCATCTGGGTCGAGAATTTGGTGTTTAACAGCGAGGATCGTCAACTCTACATCACTATTAATATCCAACTTCTCAAAAATCCTGTAGCGGTAGCTATTCACCGTTTTGGGGCTTACCGAGAGAGACTTTGCAATATCCGCAACCTTGGCGCCATTGACGATCATGTCTGCAGTCTGCAATTCCCTTTTAGATAATTTTTCAAACGGAGATTGCTGATCATCCTGGCCACTGACACTGCGCATCGCCATTTTGGTTGCCATGGAATTACTGATAAAAACACCACCTGAAATAACCGTCCGTATCGCTCGAACCATTTCTTCAAGGTCCGCGCCCTTAGTCACGTAACCCATTGCCCCAGCTTGCATCAAGCGGCCCGGGAATAAATCATCATCGAGTGCACTAACGGCAACAACCTTTGCCTCCGGGCACCGCTGCAGCAGCTTTCTAGTCGCTTCAAGGCCGCCCATTCCTGGCATTTTTACATCCATCAGAATGACATCAACATTAGACCGGCGAACGAATTCCAGGGCCTCCTCGCCACAGTTTGCCTCTCCGGCGACTTCTATATCCTCAACATCACCCAGCATGCGCGAAATGCCCATTCGCACAAGATCGTGATCATCCACCACTAAGACTTTGATCAAGCTATCCCCAACTACGGATAAGTGCAGTGGCTACGCCGCGTATACATCCCCAACGCACGAGCTCTATAAACTGCGTTCTTCTTTTTAGCTCACGGTGAAACTACCCCGTGTAGGTCCCCCCGGAACCCAACCGCAACATACCAGACAAAAACGCTACTGCAAAGCAGAAGCCCCGTTTCAAATGCTGCTGAACAGACATTTGGCCACAGGATCTTGCTGCCTTTATAACATTTAATTATAGCGTAAAAACGTACCAATTAATTTTTCTGCGATCAAGATGAGCACTTCCGCAAAATTTGCGATAGAAGATTCATTTTATCGCAGAAAATATTTATGAAAGAAATCGGAATATGAGAAAATGTAAGATGTTGAATTCGTTATAACAAAATAATCGTCAACAACTAGAACAATTCTCTACTGATATTCAGGCTGAAAACTGCCAACCCCACCCAACAATTTGCACTTTTCTATTGGGTACTTGCTAACTGCAATTCAGTGAAGAATAAAAGAAGGGATTGTCCGTACCCTCATGCAAACAATCTTGAATAGATTAAGGGTAATAGCGCGGCTCAGGCTCCAGGGTAACACCAAACTTAGCCTGCACATCAGAAGCGATAGCGCGAGCCAATCTTGTCACTTCATCACCCCGGCCCCGGCCGGGATTAACCAAAACCAATGCCTGCTGGTGGTGAACTCCAACCGCTTCTTGCCGCCTGCCCCGCCAACCAGCGCGATCAATTAGCCAACCTGCCGCCAGCTTCCAACCTTCACCGCTGGCATAAGCTACTAAATCGGGATGTTCCGATTTTAGGTTTTGGTAAATGTCCGCATTCACCACAGGGTTTTTAAAGAAGCTGCCAGCGTTGGGGATTTGATCGGGGAGCGGCAATTTACTGTTGCGAATATCGATAACCGCAGCGGAAATTTGTGCGGGTGTTAAAGAGTCACAATCCCAACCTTGCTGGTCAATAAATTGCTGTAGGGCCGGGTAAGCTACCTTGGGCTGCCAATCTTGTGCAAGGCGAAGGTTAACCTGGGTAATAATAAATTGATCGCGCAACTGCCCTTTAAACACACTGTCCCGGTAATCAAACTCACAGTCCGACGCGGAAAAGTTATGTAGTGCACCTGTAGAAATTTCCATGGCCTGCAAGCTGCAAAAACAGTCGCGCAACTCTACGCCATAGGCGCCGATATTTTGGATTGGGGCTGCCCCCACTTTACCTGGAATCAGCGCAAGGTTTTCCAAGCCTCCCATGCCCTGCTCAACAGTAGACATAACCAGCTGGTGCCACCCCTCCCCGGCCGCCGCCTCAATCGTACCGCCACGACCATTGGGAGTAATTGTTAGCCCTCGCAGCCCGACCTGAATTGCAAGCCCGGGAAAGTCTCCCGTTAATACGATATTACTACCCCCACCCAACGGCAGAATTGGCAAACGCTTCTGCTGCGCAAAGCTCAAAGCCTCACGCAATTCATCCAGGGTTTCCACACGCGCAAAGTAAGCGGTGTTTGCTGAAATTGCGAGAGTATTGTGGGGCTGTAAATCAATATTGGCTTCAATCATTAGGTTCTACATCAGGCCAGGGTTTCTCGCATACGCTGAAGATCCTGCTCAGTATCTACGCCACCGGGCACTTCTGCGCAAGCATCCGCTACGTGAATCTCTTGGTCGTGGTAAAGAAAACGCAGCTGCTCCAGAGCCTCGAACTTTTCTAGCGGGGCCATAGGCCAGGAGACAAACTGGCGCAATAGCGCAACACGGTAAGCATAGATACCAATATGGCGACGAGGTTCCAAGCCCCTTGGCAGTTCACTGCTATCCATCGCAAAGGCATCTCTGGGCCATGGGATTGGCGCTCGTGAAAAATACCTGGCCAGCCCGGACTCTGTTGTCACAACCTTGACGATATTCGGGTTGCGAAAATCCTCCACTGAGGTGATGGGCTCCGCCAGGGTTGCAACGCCGGCTCGCTTGCTAGCCGCAAGGTTTTCAGCTACTTGATTTATCACCTCGGCGGGTATCAAGGGTTCATCGCCCTGCACATTGACCAAAATGCGGTCCTCGGCAAGGCCCAGGTTCTGAGCCACCTCCTGCAGTCGGTCAGTTCCCGAAGCATGCTCGGCAGATGTCATACACACCTCGGCGCCGAAGCCGTGAGCCACCTCCGCTACACGCATATCATCGGTGGCGATAACCACCCTCTGAGCATCGCTCTCACGGGCACGTAAATAAACATGCTCCACCATCGGCTTGCCGCCGATATCAGCCAAGGGCTTGCCTGGCAGGCGGCTCGAGCCATAGCGTGCGGGAATAATGACGTCGAAAGAAGAGTTACTTTTCATTTTCACTAAATTGTTGCAAGTGCTTGTGTACTTTTTGATAAAAAAGGTCTGGCAACTTGGCCCGCACCTCGAGCGCCCACCAATGACTCTCCCAGAAATCACGACATTTCACCGCATCTTTCATGGTCATAATCACTGGGGTTTCTCCATCGAAATGCAGTTCCTGGGGGCTGAATTGATGATGATCGTCAAAAGGTTGCTCTGTCACCTCGAACCCCAGCGCTTGCAGTGACCGGAAAAACCGCTTGGGATTACCGATCGCTGCCACCCCGTGGCAAGGCCCCACCTCAGGCCCTGATGGCAGGCGCAATGTGGAGGTTTGATCGAGGTTAAACTGGTGCCAACAGGAAGGCTCGAGTGTCATTTCAAACTCTAAAAGCCCACCGCACTGATCCCTGACTTTGGCTTCTGGCTCTCCATTACTAACCAGCATGTCAACGCTTTGCAGGCGCGTCACCGGCTCCCTCAGAGGTCCTCTGGGCAGCATATGGCCATTGCCCAAACCGCGATGACCATCAACCACACAAATTTCATAGCTGCGCCACAAACTATAGTGCTGTAGCCCATCGTCAGACAAAATAACATCGCACTGGTGATAGTCGATCAGGGCCTGCGCCGCCTCGGTGCGATTAGGGGAAACCATCACCGGCACACCAGTGATCAAGTGCAGCATCAGCGGCTCATCCCCGGACTCCAGGGGGTGGGATTGGGCAGTCACCTGATAGGGATATTTTTCTGCACGACCACCATAGCCACGGCTGATAATCCCCGGATTGCGACCCCGCTCCTTTAGCCAGCGAGCCAGCTCCGCCACCAATGGTGTTTTACCCGCACCGCCAACGGTGATATTACCGATGACGATGACAGGAACTGATAAGGGCTCCGGTGGAGTGCGAGAACTCATTACCCGGCGCCGCTTGCTCACCCCCCCATAGAGTAATTCCAGCGGAGTGAGCAGGGAGAGCGAGCGACCTTCACCCTTTTCCGGGTACCAGCGCTTGTTAAACCAGTCTTCCAGTGACATCCAGGTGCCCTACCCCATTGTTTGCTGCTGTAACAGAGATGCGTATCGACCACCCTGGGCGAGCAGCTCTGCGTGATTCCCACTCTCTACAATTCGACCTTTCTCCATCACCAGAATGCGATCGGCATTCTCGATCGTACTCAGGCGATGGGCGATAACAAACGTAGTGCGGTTTTTCATGACTTCAGCCAGAGCCGCCTGAATATGGCGCTCCGATTCATTATCCAGTGCTGAGGTGGCCTCATCCAAGATCAGTATGGGCGCATCCTTAAGCAGGGCACGGGCAATAGACAAGCGCTGGCGCTGGCCGCCGGAGAGCATCTGCGCATTATCCCCCAGAACCGTATTCGCCCCCTCAGGTAGCTCTTCAATAAATTGAGCTGCATGTGCCTGCTCCATAGCACGCAGAACATTTTCCTTGGGTGCATGTTCCAATTCACCGTAGGCAATATTGCGATATACAGTGTCGTTAAACAGCACGATATTTTGGGAAACCATACTGATATGACGGCGCAACTCTTTAAGTGGCACCTTGGAAATATCAGCCCCATCGACCAGGATACGTCCACCTGTCGGCTCGTAAAACCTAGCCAGCAGACTTACCAGCGTGCTCTTGCCGGAGCCAGATGCACCCACCAGGGCCACCGTTTCTCCCGGATTTACCGCGAAACTGATGTCGGAGAGTACTTTGGGTGCTGCCGGGTCATAGCTAAACTCAAGCCCTTCAAAAGCTACTGTGCCATTCACAGGCTTAGGTAGCTGAGCTTCACCATCCTGGGGCTCTCTGGGAGCATCCATTACTTCAAAGATACTCTCCGCTGCCGCAATACCCTTTTGGATATCGGCAAAAATTTCGGAAAGGCTGCGCACCGGCTTGGCCAGGGATGCAGCCGCACCAATATAGGCGGCAAAAACCCCAGCAGTCATGGACTCAACCATACCCGGTGCCAGAGCCAGCCAGACAATAGTTGCGGTAGACAAACCAACCAGTATCTGAATCACAGAAACACTGGCATTGTTTGCTACTACGAGCTTCATAAACTGCCGACGGTTATTGTCACTGGCAGAGAGGAAGCGGGATTTCTCGTAATCCTGCCCCCCATACATCCGCACCACTTGATAGCCATTGATCGCCTCCTGAGTGACATGGGTAACGTCGCCCATGGAATTCTGGATGCGATGGCTTAATTTGCGGAAACGCTTACCCACGATGCGCACAATAAAGGCGATCAAGGGGGCAAAAAGGAAGAAGGTTAAAGTCAGCTTCCAGTTCACCAGTAACAGGTAGGTCAAGAGACCGATTACCGTAAACGACTCGCGGAAGAGTACCTTCACCGCCTTGGTGATGGAGTTGGTTACCTGCTCAACATTGTATGAAACCTTTGAGATCAGGTAAGCGCCGGTATAGCGGTCAAAATAGGAGCTGGGAAGCTGGCCAATTCTCTCAAATAGCTGTGTTCGCAACTCGTGGATCACTGCACGGCCCACATAGGCCAAACCATAGCTGCCGACAAAATTGCCAATAGCCCTAAGGACAATAATCAGCAACATTGCAAGCGGTACAAGCCAACGAGCAGTCTCCTGGGGCATTACTCCATCGGGGTAATAGGATGCTACAAACTTTGAGAGAAACCCGCGACTCTCTTGGATACCAGCCCCCACTGCATCGAGCAAAAGCTCGGTCACAGCAATCAGGCTGACGCCCATGATCGAAAACAGGAAGAAGCCCAGTACCGCAACCCCGAAAATCGCCATGTGCGGGCGGGCATAAGTGAGCAATCGACGGTAAGTTTCCGCCCCATTTTGCGGTTTGCTGGGGGGCGCTTTTACTTTCTTCATACAGACCAATGAATGGACTCGCCCCAACTGGGGCGAGTGGGCACAGAAACCGAAGGTAAGTCAGCTCCCTACAGGGTTCCGCGCTAGTTTTCTTCCGGCTGCCGTGTAGTAATGCTTAGGTTGACAAAGCCTAGCTGTCCAGCGGCATCCATTGCCCGAACCACGGCTTGGTGATGAGCGGTGGCGTCGGCGGTTATCACAAGCGGGCGATTGTACTCGCCTGCGGAAACTTCCGACAGCGCAGATTTGAGGGTGTTGATCTTCTTGTTGATCAAAGCTTGTCCATCTACTGAATAAGAACCATCAGCACTGATTAAAATCTCTACAGATTTAGGTTGGTCAACAGACTGAGGACCTGCTGCTTCAGGTAGGTTCAGCTTAAGATGGCTTTCCTTGGTGAAGGTTGTAGACACCATAAAGAAAATCAACAGCAGGAATACCACATCGATAAGTGGTGTCAGGTTAACCCCTTCCTGCTCTGTGGCTTGGCGGCGGAATTGCATTGCTTGCTACCCCGCTCAGGCCGCATCTTCGATTTTACGATCGCTGTGCAGAGCATCCACAAGCTTGACAGCTTCCTGCTCCATTGCCACAACAATCGTGTCAACGCGACGCTGGAAGTATCTGTGTGCCATTAACGCAGGAATAGCGACAGTCAGGCCAGCGGCAGTGGTGATCAATGCCTGGCTAATACCACCGGCCAGTACGCCTGCATTACCGGTACCCTCCACCATAATCGCGGTAAAGACCTGGATCATACCGATCACAGTACCCAGCAAACCAATCAGCGGTGCTACGGCAGCAATCGTGCCCAGAGCACCCAGGAATCGCTCCAGTTCATGCACAACCTGGCTGGCAGTTTCCTCGATGCTATCTTTCATTACTTCGCGACCGTGGCGGGAATTGGACAGGCCCGCAGCAAAAATTTTTCCCAGTGGGCTGGAGTCGCGCAGCTCCTTCAATTTTTCCGCATTGACCTGGTTATTTTTAAGCCAGCCCCATACCTCACCTAATAAAGTACGTGGTGCAATATGCTGCGAGTGCAAAGTCCAGAAACGCTCGACACAAATAGCAATAACCGCTACAGAGCAAAACAGGATTGGCCACATCAGCAGGCCGCCGGATTTTATTATCTCAAACACTTTCTTAGCCCCAGAAAACCAGAGGGAATTTTTGGAAAATTATTACTGCGTCCTCGACGCAGAGCAGCACTTTATCACAGCTGGTGCCGGCGGCTAAGTCCTCCCGCGCATCCTTATTCCCTGTTGTGACTCGCATACCAAAACCGTGGTGCCAAACGAGCCTGTAAAATTTGCGGCTCTTGATCTCCAGCTCGCCAGAAAAATTCTACCGCTCCGCTCTCCGCAGTACTGAAAATACTGGCACCGAAGTTTTGGTAGCGCTTCACAACATCGGTGTGAGGGTGGCCAAAGTGGTGACGGAAACCGGCACTAAATACAACCCGTTTAGGCCTGGCCCATTCGAGCAAAGCGACCGATGAGGAAGAGCGGGAACCATGATGGGGCGCAATCAGTACGTCAACAGCGGGAAATTGTGGATACATTTTAGACAGTTGATATTCAACCTTACGACTGATATCCCCAGTAAGCAGTAAACGCACCCCCTGCCACTCAGCCAAAATTACACAGCTGTGATCGTTCTCCTCACCATCCAGTAATTCCTCTCCCTGTGCCGTTAAGGAAGGCCATAACCATCGAAATGATATATCTCCCAGTTGCTCTTCCGTTCCTGCCCGACATTGCTCAGTAATCGTGGCTGGCGATAATGGTAAATTGCTAGCTAAAGTCCCCGGAGCATAGAGCTTTTTTGCTTCAATGTTTCTAAGTAAACCCGACACGCCGCCGGCATGATCCCTGTCGCCATGGCTGACGATCAGCACATCGAGTTCACTACCTCCGCTACTCATCAAGTAGGGAGCCACTATCGAACCTCCCGCGCTCCAGCCCGAGGGGATTGAAGGCCCTGCATCGTAAACAATACGGCTTTTTCCGGTGCTGATAACTACTGACAACCCCTGACCAACATCCAGCACTGATAATTTCAAACGCTCATCTGCCGGTGCCAATGTAGAAAGCCAGGGCTGAGCAACTGGAAGAAAAAATAACCAGCCCAACTTGCGCCCTGGCAACCCTTTAGGCAGCAAAAGTAGCACCGCGCCAAGCCCGGCAATGACTATCGCCAATGCAGTGGAAGCAATCGCAAAACCGCGGAACCCCGGTATCGAATGATCGACAATATTGAGCGCAGTCATCAGCAGATCCAATTGCCAACCTGCAAACTGCAGCAGCCAAACACCCAGCTGAGTATCAATAAATACAGCACCTAACATAAGTGATGGCAAAATAGACAGGCCCATCCAGGGAATCGCTACAAGATTGACCAATACACCTGAAAGGCTAAAGCCAGAAAAATATATTATCGATGGGATAAACAGGCCAATTGCAATCAGCCACTGGCTTCGCAACAGCTGCCATAACGATAACTGGGAAAATCGGTGCTGCCATGAGGTTACAGCACCAGGGGCCTCAGCCTTCGGCCTCCATTGCGGCTCTCGACTTAAGCTAATTCGCCCACTGAACCCCAAAAGCAGACTCCCGACGGCCACAAAGGACAACCAAAAACCAGCACTGTAAAAAGCCAGTGGCTGCAGGGTAAGCACTATTGCCAGTGCCAATGAAAAAGCAAAACCGGCTCCCAGTCTGCGCCGCCAGTGCCAACCCAGTAATAGCACCCAGGTCATTACAAGCGCACGTTGCGCGGATAGAGGAACGCCGGCGATCAAGGTATAAACAAGGCTCGCCACCAAGGCGAGTCCTATCGCAATACCAAAACGGCTGGTGCCCGTAAAAAGCCCAATCCCTTTTGCCAGTATGGTGCCCATCAACAAAATACAACCGGCCACCATGCCCACATGTAAGCCGGATATGGCAATAAGGTGGCCCGTACCTGTCCTTTTAAGCAGGTCGGTATCACCTTCGCTCAACTGACTGCGATCCCCTAGTAATAGCGCCGCTATCAGGTCCAGTCGTTGGATCGGTAACTGACTAATTTGGGAGCGCAATTCATCCCTTAACTCGATAATGCCATTCCCCTGCCCCAGCCACTGAGGAGGATAATCGCGGGGGCGAACATACCCTGTTGCCGTAATTCCCTCTCGCAACAGCCAGCCTTCATAGTCGAATGTATGTGGATTCACACTTCCCCTAGGGCTTCTCAATCGCACAGGCAATATCCATTGAGAGCCACCTCGCAGACGAGCCAGAGCCTCACCGTCAACTCGGTACCAGGTTAGGTTGAGAAGGCTTCCGATAGATAGCTCTGGCGGTGCTAACTGGCCACCCTCTTCACCTAAAGAACTGGAAACAATATCCACAACTCGAGCGCGAAAACGCACCGTGTGTGATTCTGAACTAGCGCCAAACCCTCCCCCCTCAGTTAATTCAGGCAGCGAGACCAGGTTCAACTGAAGTGCAAAGTCCGCACCATGTGCACCGAGGGGGAGCCGGCGGTCCAGCGATGCTTCATGAGAGTGGAGTGCCCAGGTCGCACCAATAAAGGAGAGAAAGATCAGAGCAAGGGGGCGCCAGCGGCGTATTACCATCCAGGCAAACAAGGCTAGAGAGAGATACAGTGCCCACAGAGTGTTTTCAGCGGGTAATCGGGCAAAACAACCCACCGCGATAATAGAAAGCGAGTAGACCCAAAGGTATATGCTGGGCCCCGTGTAGCCGAGAATGCCTCTCGCCTTAGCCAGCAGGCGAGAAAGCCCGTAAATTCTCTCCCGAAAACTCCATAATTCCTTCCCCTGCGCCATCCCTTGCACCGCCCTTTTTGTTCAACTATTGACCACCTCTACTTAAATCAACGATGATTGCGGCCCGCCGCTTCAGGCGCCTAAAACCTTACTATAACTAGCTTACCTGCCATTCATAGCACCGGTCGGTCACATATTTTTAAGAAAAATGCCATTTTTAACATGTTTGTAATATTCAAAACGCAGAATCCGCACCAAATCGAAAGGCAGCCAACTAGGACGACACGGAAGGCACCTTTCAACCCAAAACCATAAACTGTGCGAGACGATTATGAATAAGACCGCTCTCTCTCTGGCCATCGTTGCCATGGTACCTGCTCTGGCCAACGCCCAAGATGAAGGCGATGTACTCGACTTTTACGGCAAAGCCAATGTCACTTTCCAGGCAGCTGACGAAGGTGACGATTCCGTCACTGACGTTCAGAGCAACGCTTCCCGCCTGGGCGTTAAGGGCGAAATAGCCCTGACTGAAGGCGTTAAAGGTATCTACCGTATGGAATACGAAGTAGATATGGACGGTGACGCTGACGATACTTTCTCCCAGCGCAACATCTACGCAGGTCTGGAAGGCGGCTTCGGCCAGGTCATCGCTGGTAAGTTCGATACTCCCCTGAAAGTTGCCCAGAAAAAAGTTGACCTGTTCAACGATCTGGAAGGCGACATCAAGAGCCTGATCACCAACAGCGATAACCGCGAAGAAGATGCGCTTCAGTACACTACCCCTTCTTTCGGTGGCTTCAAAGCTTCCGCTGCTTTTATCAGCAACAAAGAAGAAGTTATTGACGACGTAACTGGTAAAGAGCGCAACAACGGCGTATCCATGTCTGTCGCCTACGACAACAACGGTGTTTACCTGGCCTACGCTATGGACCAGGACGTTGAAGATCAGGACGTTGATGTTCATCGTTTCGTAGCCCAGTACAACATCGGCCCCGTACAGGTAGGTGCGCTGTTCGAAGAACAAGACGCTGACGACGGCGAAACTGTTGATGGCTGGATGAGCTCTGTTGCTTACAAACTGGACCAGTGGACACTGAAAGCCCAATACGGCCAGTCTGATATCAAAGAAGAAGGCGGTGAAACTTTCAGCCTGGGCGCAGACTACAAGTTCAACAGTGCAGCCAAAATTTTCGGCTTCTACACCGACGAAACTGCTGACGACGACTACGATCGCAGCTATGCCGGTGTTGGTGTTGAATACAAGTTTTAATCATTCCTGAGGTGCGGCGATCCAATTTGGGAAGTGCGATTCTGTCGCATAGGGAAGATTGAGCAGTGAAAAAGGCGGCCTTTGGCTGCCTTTTTCACTCTGGAATTTCCTAAAAGGTTTTCTAAATAACCAATAGATCCATAAAGCGATTAACTGACAACTGCTTTAACCCTTGAAGATCATTAATAGCTGCAAATATTTTGTTAGCCCGCCCTTGAGGGAATCGCGTAGCTAAATTACTACGGAACTTATCTTCCAATAACGGAACCCCCTCCCGTCGGCGACGGCGGTGCCCCATCGGATATTCAACTTCAATCTTTTCTGATGCGTCACCACTTTTAAAAAATACTTGTACCGCACTGGCTATAGAACGCTTATCTGGGTCTAAATAATCTTTTGAGTAACCTTTATCTTCTATCACTTCAATCTTGTCCCGCAAGATATCGATCTCTTTGTGATCGCGATGAAAACCGTCTTCATAAAAACCTGGCTGTATGTCACCAAAAATAAGCGCCACAGCAACAATATATTGCAAACAGTGATCCCGATCTGCCGGATTATTTAATGGACCTGATTTAGTGATGATGCGAAGGGCTGATTCGTGTGTGGTCACCACTACTTTAGTAATATTATCGATACGCTCTGCAACCTGTGGATGTAAAATGATTGCCGCCTCACAAGCTGTTTGACCGTGAAACTCAGCCGGATAAGAAATTTTGAACAGGATATTCTCCATGACATAGGAGCCAAAACTTCTGGGGAACTGAAAATTGCGTTCTGATGGTGGTTTCAGTTGCTGCTCAGCATTTGTCTTGCTAAACAGGACATCATAAAAACCCCATTGCTTTGCCGTAAGTACTCCGGGCACCCCCATTTCTCCACTTATCGCCAAATCAGCCAAGCGAACCCCGCGGGAACTGGCATCACCTGCAGCCCAGGACTTGCGTGATCCAGTATTCGGGGAATGCCTATAGGTCCGCAATGCTCCACCATCCGCCCACGCCTGAGACACCGCCGCCATTACTTCCTCCCGCCCAGCACCTTTAAGCCAGGCAGCCACAGCGGCAGAAGCAACCCGCACCAGTAGTACATGATCGAGCCCAACCCGATTAAAGCTGTTAGACAATGCCAAGACACCTTGAATCTCGTAGGCTTTGACCATTGCTTCGAGTACCGCGCCCATTTTTATTGGGCTTCCTCCTTTAACTAATCGCCCTTGCGACAGGTGGTCACAAACGGCCAATATTGCCCCAAGATTGTCAGAGGGATGCCCCCATTCAGCCGCCAACCAAGTGTCGTTGTAATCGAGCCATCGAATCGTACAGCCGATGTCCCATGACGCTTTTATCGGGTCCAAGCGAAACCGGGTGCCAGGTACCCGGGCCCCATTCGGCACCCATGCCCCCTCCACCCAGGGTCCTAATAACTTTGTACATTCAGGGAAACTCAACGCCAGAAAGGCACACCCCAAGGAGTCCATCAGGCTTAACCGTGCTGTTTCCCAAGCATCACTGGAACCCACTTTGAAATGAAGCACATAATCTGCGATATCCTGTATCACCTGATCGTAATCGGGGCGGATATTCGGAGCGGGGTCAGCAATCATGATTGAATAGCCCGTGAAATTGTCGGAGGGAAAAACAGATGGAGTAAGATTAGCTGCTTCCTAAACTTCAGATAGTTAAACAAACGACCGAAGAATTCTATATTGTTAGGAATCTCTAAAAACAGGAATCAACCCACTTGCAACGAACTAGCGGCCCAATAAAAAAACTTCGATTCCTCAAAGAAACGGTATTATTCCGACAAGGGGATTCTGGTCCCCAGATTTATTTTATTCATGCCGGCTACGTCCTTATCCAAAAAGTGGACTACTGCGGCAACCTAGCCATTGTCGATCTCTATGGGCCCGGATCATGGTTTGGACCAGGTCTAACTGGGAAAAACCTGGACACTCAAGCAAGCGCCAAATCCGGCAGTGAACTGGAAGTTACATCCATTCAACATCTAAACGCCATGATGGAGCGCCAATCACAGACCCACGGTGGTCTATTGCAACAACTAGCCACAAGGGAATCTCAGCTTCAGCAACGTCTTTTCCTCCACATCACCGCCCCCTTACCGGTCCGGTTGGCCAACCTGTTAGCACAACTATTTAATTACCGCGGACAACCCTGTGGCCATGGACATCAACTAGACATCAAGTTGACCCAGTCCGAATTGGCCGCCATGGCCGGTGGCAGCAGGCAAACAGTCAGCCAACAGCTTAAACAGTGGAAGTCTGATGGAGTTATCGACTATACGCGCCAATATATCTGCCTTCTCGATCAAACCGCGTTAAAAGGCCTGGCAGAGAACCAAATATATGCGCCAGTGTCAGCCAGCTGACAGTTTTACCCTTCCCGCCTTCATATACTTTCCAGCAGCTGAAACCCGGGTATAGCTCTCCCACATCAACAGCAATGGAAAAGGATTATGCGCAGCGCCTACTTATTTACCTCTTTAGTTCTGACACTCGTATTGGGTATTTCTGCAAAGGCCGATGAAAACCTCAATTCAACCTATAAAAGCATGGTTGATAGCCAGGGGAATATTACTTTGCCGGATAATTACCGCCGGGAATGGGTCTTCCTGGGCTCCTATCAGGTAAAGTCCTCGAGTGGCGATGGATGGGATACTCATAATGTTTATACCCAACCCGAGGCAGTAGAAGGGTATCGCAAAAAGGGGAAGTTTCCCGATGGGACAGTTTTGGTAAAGGATGTTAATAGCACCCAATCGGAGCCCTTAACCACAGGGTTGGCTTATTACTCTTCAGACCTTCAATTCACTTTTATGATGGTAAAAGACGATAACAACCGCTTCCCAGAAAACCCGGCTTGGGCCGAAGGCTGGGGATGGGCTTTATTTAAGCCAGGAATAGCCAAAAGTGAAACTGAAACCTGGAAAGGCACCGGGCTTAACAACTGTTTTGGATGTCATTTGCCTGCCAAGAATAATGACTGGGTATACACACAGGGTTATCAGCAGGTCCTGCAGAACTAAAAAGTAAACAGCAAAAATCAGAGGTTAGAGGTCTATTATTCGGCTAGAGTAACAGCATAGATTCCCTCCATAACAGCTTATCACCCCCACCCCAGCGCTAATTGATTTATATCAATTAGCGCGATCTTAAATACCGTTAACATGCGGCCGCGTCCGACTATTCCACTATGAGTTTTTCCGTGTTTAAACCTGAGTTACTGTCCCCCGCAGGGACTTTAAAAAATATGCGATATGCGTTTGCCTATGGAGCCGATGCCGTTTATGCCGGCCAACCCCGCTACAGCTTGCGTGTGCGCAATAATGAATTTAAAAATATTGAAACCCTGCGCCTAGGCATAGAAGAAGCACACCAGCAGGGAAAACAGTTCTATATCGCCTCTAATATCGCCGCTCACAACGACAAAGTTCGCAGTTACCTGCGGGACCTGGAAGAAATTGTCGAAATGGGGCCTGACGCCCTGATTATGTCCGATCCAGGCCTGATAATGATGGTAAGGGAGCGCTGGCCTGATCTGCCAGTCCACCTATCCGTACAGGCCAATGCGGTAAACTACGCGACCGTAAAGTTCTGGCATCGCCAGGGGTTATCTCGGGTGATACTTTCCCGGGAACTGTCCCTGGATGAGATTGAAGAAATTCGCCAGAAAGTGCCCGAGATGGAGTTGGAAGTCTTTGTCCACGGTGCGCTCTGTATCGCCTATTCCGGGCGCTGCTTGCTATCCGGTTATATGACCCATAGAGATGCCAACCAGGGCGCCTGCACCAACTCCTGCCGCTGGCAATACCAAGCTCATGAAGCCAAAGAGAATGAAGTTGGCGAGTTGATTCATGTGCAAACCCAGGAACCCACCAAGCAACCCACCAAGCAACCCACCAAGCAACCCACCTCCGCCAGTGACAGTACTTCTCAGGCCTTTTTACTACAGGAAGAAGGTCGCCCTGGAGAATATATGCCGGCCTACGAAGATGAGCACGGTACCTACATCATGAACTCCAAAGATCTGCGGGCCGTACAGCATGTCAAGCGCCTCACGGAAATGGGCGTTCACTCTTTAAAAATCGAAGGTCGCACTAAATCCCACTACTATGTGGCTCGTACTGCTCAGATCTATCGTCGCGCTATAGACGATGCTGCGGCAGGAAAAGACTTTGACATGAAGATGATGGACGAATTGGAGACCCTCTCGAACAGGGGCTACACGGAAGGTTTCTACCGTCGCCATCCACCAACAGAATACCAGCAATATGAAAAGGGGTTGATATCAACTCCGGGCCAACAGTTCGTAGGCGAGCTTATTGACGGCAGTCCTGAGTATTTGACGATTGATGTAAAAAATCGCTTTGAACGCGGTGATCAATTGGAGTTAATGACTCCCAGCGGTAGCTTGTTCTTCCCTTTGGAGCAAATGGAGAATACGGAAGGCAAAGCGATCGATGTAGCTCCGGGATCCGGGCATATCGTGCAAATACCCCGACCAGAGGGGGTTGATGACGATCAACTTCAACAGGCGCTATTGGTCAAAGCTCTGGGATAACCCTCGGCCTGTAATTTGCACTATGGCTTATCAAGCTCTTCGTTTTGCAAATATATTTTGTTAAAGATGTAGTGGTTTAGACAATCTACCGGATTCACTAAGCCACGACACCTTTATTCCCGCTACATTTCCACAATTTTACTTGTGAACCTATCATCAAAATTCATTGGGTCATCGTTAAACTTCTTAAGTGACTGCCCACCTCATAATATTCAAATCGTCCTGTATTTCCCCACCATTCACCGCAAGCAACTGGTTCTTGTACCAATTTTCCTGCATTTTCAGCCTCACCTAAAACCCTTTTAAAGCCCTGAGTTTTGATCACAAAAATATGCTCGACAGTACTAATTACAAGATAAAAATCCGCCCTACCTCGGAGTTCCAACAGGAATACACCCGTTTTAAATAGTTATGATTTTCCACCTCTAACTCGCCCCCGCATCAAGGTTTCACAGTAGAAAAGCGTGCAACGATTGCTTAACCAAGGAAACGCCGCAATATGGATATTATTAAACCTAAGAAACGCCCCCTGATTAAGCACCCTTTAATGCTAGGTGGTGCTGCTCTTGCTTTTGTGGCATTTACCAGCACCCTCCTGTTACTTCCTGACAGCGCCTATAAGGTTGAGCGGGAACAGCTGATGTTGGGTACCGTCCAACGGGGAGACCTGCAGGTTGTGGTAGATGGCTACGGTAGGCTGCGTTCAGACAAGCAGACTTTAATTACTGCACTAACCGCAGCGAATGTTGAAAAAATCATGTTGCGTCCCGGTGCAGAAGTACAAAGTGATAGCATCATTATGCAGCTGAGTAATCCAGAGTTAATGCGCGACCTGGATGCAGCCGAAACCTCCCTGGAACAAGAGGAAGCTAATCTGCGCCGGCTTGTTCTGAACAACCAGCGCGATGTGCTCGCGGAGGAAGCCATACTCGCGGAGCTAAACTCCAATTACCAAGTGATCAAGTTGCGTCGCGAAGCTGAGGACGAGCTGGTAAAAAGCGGGGTGGTTTCCCAACTCACCTACCAAACCACCGTCTTACGCCAGGAACAGATGAAAAAACGTGTGGACCTGCAAAAACAGCGTATCAACCACCTGCGCAAAGTCGCCGTCGAATCAGAGTTAATCCAGCGCGAGCAAATCAACCAAGCCCAAACCCAATTGCAAAGTATCCAGCAACGAACAGATCGACTGACCGTACGCGCCGGCCTGGACGGCATACTACAACGGCTGCCAGTAGAGCTGGGGCAAGGTGTCGATCCCGGGCAGGAGTTGGCACTGATCGGCAGCGAGACTGATCTTCTCGCTTTGGTTCAAGTACCACAATCCAAAGCAGAGCAACTGGAGGTTGGCCAGCCCGCTGAAATTGATACCCGCAGAGAAAAAGTCGAGGGCGTGGTAACCCGTATTACTCCTGAGGTTCGGGACGGCAATATTGAAGTGGAAATTGCTTTTAGCGCAGGCGCCCCAGAGTCTGCCAGGCCACAACTCAATGTCGATGCCCGGATCTTCACCGCCACGATGGAAGATACACTGTTCGTCGAGAGACCTATCAATGTGCAAAGGCACAGTGAGACCAACCTCTTCCTGATTAACGAAAACGGGGAGGAAGCGGCACTCCAGCCCATCAGCTTCGGCGAGGAGTCGGGCCGATACATCCAGATCACCCAAGGCGTCAATGAAGCGGACCGCATCATCCTCTCGGATATGGCCAATTTTAATGAAGCTGAGCATATCCAGATTATTGACTAAAGCCTGAAACCCAAAGCGAGAACAGGGAGTTCGCTATGTCCAAGCCAATCCTTCATATGGCCGGGATCACTAAGGTGTTCAGCACCGAAGAAATGGAAACTCACGCCCTGCGGGGCGTTGACCTGAGTATTTACTCGGGGGAATTTGTTTCTATCTGCGGCCCCTCGGGTTGCGGTAAATCCACACTTCTCTCGATTCTCGGCCTGCTGGACCTCCCCACCAGCGGCAGCTATGAGATTGAAGGCACTGAAGTCGCTCAATTGACGCTAAGTGAGGCGGCAACAATTCGTAACGAGAAAGTAGGCTTTATCTTCCAGTCCTTTAACCTGATTGACGAACTCTCTGTCTACGACAATATCGCCCTGCCCCTGCGATACCGACGCAATCCGATTTCCAAGTCTGAAGCCGACAAAAAAGTGAAACACTGCCTGGAGAAGGTGGGGATGAGTCACCGGGCCTCTCACAAACCTAATCAGTTATCCGGTGGCCAACAGCAGCGAATCGCCATAGCCCGCGCGCTAGTTGGCAATCCATCCCTGCTACTGGTGGACGAGCCCACCGGCAACCTGGATTCCCACAATGGCGATGCGGTAATGAAAATGCTGCGGCAGCTCAATAGTGAAGGTACCACCCTGTGCATGGTGACCCATGACCCTCGCTATGCAGATATGGCCAGCCGTCAATTGCATCTGCTGGATGGAAAAATCTCAACGCCGCAGCCCATACTAGAGCCCCATGAGATGGCCCTATGATCACCACAAAGGACCTGTCCATTGCCCTCCAGTCCCTCAATCGGGCGCGGAGCTACGCCACCACTATTATTCTGACCCTGGGTATCACTCTCGGCGCCCTGGTAACACTATTTAATCTCAACTACCAACTGTTAGCCGCACCCCTACCCTACCCGGACGAAGATCGGCTGTATGTCGTGAATGGTAATCTCTACCAGAACAAGCAGCTGCGGCTGGAAAACAACAGCCAATACCCTGCCCTGGTTGAAATCTATAAGAACGATAGTTTCTTCGAGTCCAGCGCCCTGGTGTACTTCTGGGAAGATGTGGTTCGCAATTTATCCGGATCACCACGGATTAATGTTTCCTATGTCTCTCCGGAATATCTCCAGCTGGCTGGAGCACCCCTGGCCCTGGGCAGACAATTCAATGCCGATGAAGGGCTCGACAGCCGAGTCCCTGTGGCGGTTATCAGCTATCAAACCTGGGAGCAGATGTTCCGGCGCAACCCAAATGTCTTGGAGCAAAGCCTGCAATTTGGGGAGGTGGACTTTCGCATTGTCGGCGTCACCGCCAAAGACTTCATTGAACCCCAAATCTATAAGCAGGGCCGGCAAACGGCGGTCTGGCTGCCCTGGGACTTTAACGATACACAAGTAGAGCGCAGAAATAATTGGAGAGGCTTCCTGCCTTTCCGCATGCTCACAGGAAAGCTGAAGCCGGGCATTGACCCCGCCAGTGCGGGGCATGAATTGAGCACATTAATGGATGCCCAGTATCAAGCGGCCCTAGCCGGGAGATCCTCTTCGGT
Organism: Microbulbifer maximicatervae (SeqCode); assembly: GCF_052467825.1. Taxonomy (NCBI): domain Bacteria; kingdom Pseudomonadati; phylum Pseudomonadota; class Gammaproteobacteria; order Cellvibrionales; family Microbulbiferaceae; genus Microbulbifer; species Microbulbifer maximicatervae (SeqCode). The sequence goes on along the minus strand of NZ_CP174327.1, from coordinate 3,797,642 downwards.
AGAAAGGTCCGTTGAATACCGACTCACCCCCTTCGCCAATAAAATCCTTGGTGACAGCGCCACGCGAACCCTAATGATTATGGGCGGCACACTGGTACTTCTGTTAATTGCTTGCGCCAATGTTACCAACCTGATTCTTTCTCGCGCAGCCAAACAACAACGCAATATGGCGATACAGGTCGCGTTGGGCGCACACAAAAAACATATCTTTTTGGCCCTGCTATGTGAAATCGGCCTACTTATGTTAGGGGCTGCATTACTTTCTCTACTTTTAGCCCTGGGATCGACGGAAGTATTAAAGGTGATGGCTACGGAACAGATTCCTCGCATTCAAGAGCTCACCTTAAACTGGCAGACACTGGTTTTTGCACTGTTGTGTGCCTCACTTCTCGCCCTGTTCTTCTCAGCCATAGTCAGTCGACAGGTTAATTACCGCGCACTGAATCAAATGTTGCAGAGCAGCGGCAAAGGCTCCGGTGTACAAATTTCACCACTGATCCGCAAAGTCCTTATCAGCAGCCAAGTGGCGATGACCAGTTTGCTTATCGTCGCCAGCTTGCAGATTTTCCTGCAAGCTAACCGACTGATTAACCAGCCCTTTGGCTTCCCCTTGGACAACGTTCAAGTGATGACTCTGAATATCGGCAATCTTAGGAGCGCCCCCACTGCCGAACGGGAGAGTTACCTGAAGGCCATCAGGCAGAGATTGCTGGAGCACCCTAAAGTACAAAATGCCAGCCTGAGCCTAAACACTCCTATCTCTATCAGCCGGCCACTTTGGACCACATCCCTGAGTCATGATGCCAGCCGACAAAACCCGGTGATGGCCAAGACCACAGTTGTCGACGAAAACTACCTTTCCATTTTGCGTATGCCACTGGTAGCTGGCCGCCATATCAATGCGGCTGAGTTTTCCGATAACAATCACATGATGCTCGTCAACGAAACCCTGGCCCAGCAACTGGAGCCGGATGGAGAAGTATTAGGCAATCGCTACTACTGGCGAGGTGACTTGCCCTACCAAGTGGTCGGTGTAGTACGCAACGCAAGCCTGCCCGGCAAAAAGGAACCCGCCCGCTTATTTGTGCGCGGTATCAACGTGAGCTATCCCCTACTCGTACTTAGACATAAGTCTCACCAACCGCTCAGCACCACAGAGATTAATCGGGAGTTTGCCGAAGTAAACAGGCAGTACAAAGTTTCTGAGCTATTCACCCTGGAGCAGGCGCGAGACCTACTCCTAAGCAATGACCGGGTCTCAGTTTGGGTAACCACCGCCCTGACATTACTGGCACTTAGCCTCGCTGCCATCGGTATCTTTGGAGTGCTCAGTTACAGTGTACAACTGCGGCGTACTGAGCTTGGCGTGCGCATGGCAATCGGCGCCCGCCCAGCGACGATTTTCTATCACACCCTGATCGATAGCCTGATTCCCGTCGTTATCGGTATCGCTGTAGCGACTTTGGTCCTAGTCCCTCTGGCGCTTTGGCTTGAGCAAAGCGAGTTCAGTATTGAAACCAGCCTATGGGGCTGGCTGCTACCACCATTGCTTATTATCGGCCTAACCGCCTCGGTGACCCTGCTTTCAGTATGGAAGATAATCAACAAGCCCGCGATTTACGCATTGCAAGGAACAGGATAATTACTTTCCACCTGTAGCCGCTGCTTGAGGTTGCGCGCTCATCGTGCAATCTTTACAGCAAATACAACAATAAGAAATGGAACAGCCAATGCAGCCTCAGCAGTGGTTATCAAACGGAAGGATTTTTGATTATCAAAACCACCAACTCTTCTATGTCGATAGCAACCCAAGCTGCCGACATAAACCAGTACTGCTTTTGATTCACGGTTTTCCAACCAGTAGTTTTGACTGGCAAAAGGTATGGGCCCAACTGACAGCGGACTATCGCTGTATTGCTATGGATATGCTGGGATTCGGTTACTCAGACAAACCCAAGCAGCATAACTACAGTATCCACGGGCAAGCTGATTTACATGAAGCCCTTCTTCAACATTTAAACATCAACAAGGTCCACCTGCTGGCCCATGACTATGGGGATACCGTTGCCCAGGAGTTACTCGCCAGAGCCAATAGCGGTGGTACCACGAGGTATACCTCAGCATGCCTACTGAATGGCGGTCTATTTCCAGAAACTCATCAAGCGCGTTTCGTACAAAAACTGCTGCTCTCTCCCGCAGGCTTCCTGATCAACAAACTGATGAATTACCGGCAGTTTTGCCGCAGCTTCAGCGCCATTTTCGGACCCGACACACAACCCTCTGACAGAGAATTGCGAGACTTGTGGCAAATTCTCCAATATAAGAATGGTAACCGGCTCCTCTATAAACTAATCAGCTATATGCGCGACAGGCGCCAACATCGTCAGCGCTGGGTCGACGCCCTAAAGCGATACCCCGGCCCCCTATTGCTAATCAATGGCTCACTGGACCCAGTTTCAGGGAAGCATATGGTGGATCGATTTCGTCAAGTGATTGATCGTCCAGCAGATATTGTTGAGCTGGGAACGATTGGGCATTATCCCCAGTGGGAGGCTCCTGAAAATGTTGGGAATGAATATCTAAAATTCCTAAAAATACACCAGAACAACCCTTTCTTACTTTCTACACTATCGGATTAAAGTAAACTACTAGGGTAATGAGAGCTAATCATAGTAGCAATGCCGACACACTAGCCACTAGTAGTAATAACTAAGACTGGAATCTTCCTGTTTTAATTTAGTAAATCACCCAATTACAGAGCACAAAAGTAGATAGAATGATCGAAAGGATAAACTACCAAGACCTTCCCCAAGCTGCAGGCCCTTATGTACACGCAACAAAGCACAACAACACCCTATACATATCTGGCCTTACAGCGTATGAAACCGAAGTACAATCTTCTAGTTTGATTGCTCAGACTACTGAAATACTTTCCCAGCTTTCAATAATCCTTGATTGCGAGGGACTGGTAAAAAATAATTTAGTCAAACTAACAATCTTTGTTCGCGATATTGGCAGTTTAACATCCATTCGAGAGCTACTTTTTCAATTTTACGAAGAAAGTTTACCCGCTTGTTCATTGGTGGAAGTTTCAAAACTAATACATCCAGATTTACTAGTAGAAATAGAAGCTATAGCAGCCCTTTAGCGATGAAACTTGCAAAATTTCACAACATTTATCTTACACTTCACGCACGAAAAGCGAGACCCAACATTTGAGTATGAGACACTTAACGACAAAAGCCATTACTATTCTATATTGCATTTCGGCCCAATATTCTATTGCTAGTAATGAAGTAACAATACATGAAATACCAAAGGAGAAGGTTGCACAGGAAAATAAACTGCTCACTGATTTATTCACCCAAGACCAAAGCGCGCGCATTGCCCCCCACCGTGACATTGACTGGAAATCACTAAATCATGAAGACAAAACCCGGCGGATAAAAGTCTTAAAAATGCTTGAGAATGGGCATATTAGAACGTCAAAGGATTACTATCATGCAGCACTTATCTTCCAGCATGGTAATAAGTCAGAAGATATAAGACTGGCCCATGCTCTTGCCACTATTGCAGCAACCCTGATAGAGGATAAGAATAAAGCTAATTGGCTAAAAGCGGCCACTTGGGATCGCTTAATGATGAATCTTGGTCGGCCACAGTGGTACGGCACTCAGTTTGTTAAGGATGACTCTGGAAACTGGAGCCTTTATAACATTGATTCTGATATAGTTTCTGATCAACAGCGAATAGATTGGTCCGTTCGTACACTAGAAGAATCAAAAGCCATGGAAAAGTCGCTAAATAGTAAAAAGAAAAGTAAGCATTAATAAAGCTTTACAGAGCCAGCCAGCGGGTATCTGGCTAGTCAGTTCACCACCAATCTCTGGCCAATGCTATCAACCATAGGGAGAGACAACAGTATGATACGAGCAGTTAAAGCTTCTGACTCTGCTGGGATTGCTAAAATCTACAATTACTATGTGGAGAATACCTGTATCACTTTTGAGGTAGAGCCAGTTTCTGCAGAAATTATCGCCGACCGAGTCGAAGAATGCTCAAAAAACAATCTTCCCTGGTTAGTTGCTGAGAATGAGGGCCGTTTAATTGGCTATTGTTATGCCAGTAAATGGAAAGGACGCTGTGCTTACCAGTATTCGGTGGAGGCTACCGTGTACTTGGACACAAACTATTCTTCTAAAGGCTGGGGCTCGAAGCTCTATAATGAACTGTTTAAACAGTTAAGTGAACTCAATGTCCACGCAGTAATCTGCGGCATAGCTCTACCAAATGCAGGCAGCGTAGCACTTCATGAGAAGTTTGGAATGGAAAAAGTTGCTCATTTCAGAGAAGTCGGCCGAAAATTTAACCAGTGGATAGATGTTGGTTATTGGCAGTGCTTACTCCCCTTAAGAAAGGAGAAAGCATGAAATAAGCACATCATGAGGGAGTACATTTTAAGCAACTTTTATGTACCCACATTAACCCCACTAGGGATTTTTAACCTAAATTTTACCAAATTTTCTCTAATCTAAGGTCATAACTGCGCGCTTTTGCGCAGCAAGGGCTATTACATTGAGTAGCCGAGACTTTATTGAGGGCACTGATCTCCCTCCCAATTTATACCCAAAATAAAAGTGGACAACTTACGATCGAGAAAACTGTAGCAATTACTGGATTGTATGATCATTACACTTTTCACCCCGGAACCCTACCTCATTTAATGTAAGATTAAAGCTAAAATCCAGAAAAGACACAATAGCTAAAAACAAACATTCGACCACCATCAAACAATTAAATATATTCGCATAACGGATCCAGGTTAGGGTAAGATCACCAATAGAGCCAAAAATATAGGTAATTATAATTAAGGGAATGATATGATTTTTTCAACTACAGAAACAGTACCAGGAAGAGAAATATCGGAGGTGCTGGATATCGTTACGGGCAACGTTGTTCAATCAAAACATATCGGCCGTGACTTAATGGCAGGTATTAAGAGTATTGTCGGTGGAGAGATACGAGGCTATACGGAAATGCTGACCGAAGCGAGAAACAAAGCTTTTCAAAGATTGAGTGACAGTGCCCGGCAAAAAGGCGCTGATGCCGTGGTAGGAATTCGTTTTACTACAAGTGCAATTATGGATGGCTCCTCAGAAATTCTTGTTTTTGGTACAGCTGTAAAACTAAAAAAATAGGTTGGAATGCCCCTAAAGTTCTACCGCAAACTGCCCCAGTTTTCTCCGCACCGCAGGAATAGAACTGGCGGCAGCGATTAACGCTCGAAATTCAAATCTTGCTTTCAGGGATTGTCCAGTGATCATTTTCCGGCCACGCTCAGTAACCTCAATAACCTTTTTATCTTCTTGGTGGCGCAAATCAGAGTAGCCTAGGAGCTGCCCCTCAGTGATCCGTTTTGCCAATTCGGCTGCATCAGCTATCCCAAGGTTCATACCACGACCTCCAACCGGAGAGTGGCAATGGGCAGCATCCCCAGCTAGATGTATCCTGCCCTTTGAGTAAGTTTCCGCTTGCCGAATTGAGATTTTAAAGGTTCCCTCCCGCCGAACCCTCTTAACATCCACCGCCATCGGAAATGCTTTAATTGCATTATCACAGCTAGCTACCAGACGGTGTCGGCCTTCTCCCAATGGCACGGCAACAGCGACCACGCCAGATTCCATTTTGACCAAGGTAAACTTTCTTTTAGGAGGCCAATCCCCTGTATCAACATCCGCGATTGACCACACTTCTTCCAAGTCAAATCCAGGATAACTGATACCTGCAGCTTCACGAACAGTACTGCGAATACCATCCGCTCCTACGACCAGGTCAAATTGCTCCTCTTCACCATTATCAAAAAAAGCCACTACCCCACTCTTTTCCTCGGTAAGGGTTTTGAGTTCTTTCCTATATTCAACTTCGACTCCCATACCAAATAAAACCTGAGCCATGAGAGCTTCAGTTCTGTCTTGAGGAAGTCCAAGAATGGCGGGGAAATAAGTCCGATCGGAATGAAGGGGGAACTCTAGTGCTAAATGCGTATTTAGGTAAATGCATGCGCTCTGAACAGCGATCCCCTCAGCAATCAACTTTTCAGAAACGCCAGAGTGAGAAAGCAACTCAAGGCTGCGAGAAGTAACTCCCACTGCTCGACTAAGGGTTGACGCGCTATCCCGGCGGTCCACAATTCTTGGCAGTAGCCCTCGCCGAGCAAGCTCGACCGCTGTTGTAAGGCCCGTGGGCCCAGCCCCAACAATCAGTACTTTCACAGGCTACCTCAAATAACCCCACCTAACAGTAAGATAGTACATATGAAAGAGTAAGGGTGACTAGCTGGTCTGAGGCTCTTCATAAAAAACCTCGGCCGCTATCTGTGATCTCTTCACAGCAATACCAGTCACCGCTTGGTGAGTACGTGCTTAAACTTGCGAAGTCGAAACCTCTAATATCTGGCAACGATCTACAGAAGACTCGTCTTGCCAATAAGTACCCAATGTTATATCGATATTTTTTATGTTTCAGCTCTAGGGTATAATTTCTAAATGATTACACCACTTTACGATGATGTACATGGACTCGCACTTGAGATAGTCAATAAATCCGCCTCTGGGGATAAAGCTGGGTGCCAAGACTCCCTCAACTCGCTAGAGAGACTATGCGCAAAATATGCCGGAGGCGAGCTAGACCATCCCCTACAGTGGGAGGCTCTGGGTGATTTTTCAGAAAGCTGTGAGGATGCAATACAGGCATACACCCAGGGACTTAACTGCTCCATAAAATTAGATCTCCCTTTGTATTCAGCTTCAATTGCCCTGGAAATGGCTGAATGTTTTTTGAGACTAAACAATCAAGATAAAGCCTTGAAATTTGCCCATAAAGCACGTATCTATTCTGTCAGTACAGAGGATTATGAACTACAAGAATCCATTAACAATTTCCTTAGAAATCTTATACAGGTTTAGTTTACCCTTAAAGACCATCCAAGCTGAGTTATCATAGTTAACTAAAACAATGATTCTAAGATCACTGATTACTTCTATATTAGTCAGCCTAAGTTACACTCTGGCTGCACATTACATTTACGATAACTCTTTTGGTGAAGGTGAAATTCTGAAGCTCCAGGCCTCTATATTGATGTTTCAAGCTTCAGTCGTTTTCATACCTACATTCACTGCCTGCTTACTAGCCACATTCTGGCAAAACAAACTCAATAGAAAGACAAAATAAGACATTCTGTATGCCCCCAGCTTCAAGCATCATGGCTACCGCTTCAAAAATCAGCCTTTGTCTTATAGCAAGTTCAATAGCAACTCTTATTTCCATTATGGAGTACTGGCGAGGGCTTAATGATAACGAACTACTTCTAGCCAAAAGTGTCTCCGCTGTAACAGCTGCCAGGCAAAGCGGCCCAAAGTATTTAGAACCGACGCTAGTTGCCGGAAATGGTGGTGTTACCGAAGTTCAAGTCATCTTGATGGCTCTAGGCTTATCAGCACTTTTGGCCTTAAGTTCGCTGATAGTGGTGACGATTTACAGGGTCAGGCATGGCCATCACAAACTCTATCTGCCGTTAGCTTTTTGTTCCACAGCTCTATGCTTGGGTATTATTTATGTTGGGTTTAAGTCCGGTATTCAGTATAGTCTTTGTAGTAGGACAAGCTTAGGCTAGAACTGAGGCATAACAAAGGAATATCAAAGTGAAAAGAATTGCCACCGCACTGCTATTTTTATTTGCGGCAATTGCCTGCTACGCTTTCGGAGTCCCTGTGGGAGGAGTAATCTTCCTTGCTCTTGGCATTATCTTTGAAGGGATCTTCTGGATTAAGCTATTTAAACGTAAAAAGAAGCCAACATAGGTGTAGTGATACAACGTTATTTCGGCTAGATTCAATTGAACTAGTGATTATCGAATAAACTACACGCCTCAACCTGGCACCATAGAACAGGAAGGTCGCTTACTCCCTAAGCCACCTAATTGCCATCCCATCATTCTATAAATTTATTTTCCAGCCATCAGTAATCCCCACCTCACTATTGGTACACACTTGCATCAGGAATAGATACCGAGCACGGAAACCATGGAGGAAACTTGAGACATATTTAAAGACGGACTAAATTGTGCGTCGCTAAATGGATTCTATAAGGAAATACCCATGTCCCTTCACCGCTCACCACGCTGGATTGCGGTCATTCTTCTTTGTCTTATTGCTATGGCTTGCTCACAAGAAAAGTCAGAGAAGAAACTCGCTGACACCCCCAAGCTTGCGGAAGGCGGGAGCCTTGAAGAGGGTAACAACCAGGCACAAGCTCTCAGCCCCACTGAGAAAGTGCATAAAAAAGAAGCGGCCTCTTCTAGTAAAATAAGCCCGAAAGCTGATGAAGTTCAGCGCACTTCTAAAACTAATTCTACTGAGCTGACAGAGAATGATGCTACCCCTGCACAAGTCACAGCCAGTGCCAGTACTCAAATCTCCGGGGATCACTTTCTAAAGGTCCTCCATGTTGGGGAGCGGACGTTTAAAGATGCACGGGCCATCGCTGTTATCTTTTCTGAACCTTTACTGGGCAATGCCCATTTTGGCTCCTACTTGAATCTATCCCGTGACGATGGCGAGCGTGTAGATGGTGGTTGGGTTCTCTCCGATAACCAGAAAATTCTCTATTTTCTTCATATTGAACCAGATACTCGCTATAAACTCACCGTGCTCCCGGGTCTGCCCGGCGAAAACGGCTTGGAGTTACAGGAAGAGAAACAGGAGAGGATTCGCACCCGACGGATTGAGCCCAGTATCAGCTTTGCCAGCAATGGAAGTATTTTTCCCGCGACGGTAACTCCCGGCCTACCTGTTACTGCAGTCAGTGTTGAGGCTGCACAGATTCACTTCCATAGAGTGAAACCTGAGCATTATTCCGAGTTCTTCAGGCTGATCAAAAGCCAGTCACTTAAATACTACTATCGCTTAAAGTCCCTCAATCAAGTGGCCGATTTTGTCTATAGTGCCCAGTTCGATCTCACCAAGGAGAAATACGTCCAGCGAGATTTCGACCTCTCTATCGGGCATATAAAGCCCCTGCAACAACCAGGAATCTATGTCGCAGTTATGCAGCCGGCAGGCGTGTATGACACTAATCTCTATGATGTCACCCACTTCTCCATCTCCAACTTAGGCCTTCATGCGCGGTACTATCCAAACAGTGTTGACCTCTATGTTTCATCTCTGGATGAAGGGCAGGCTCTTAAGGGCATTGAGGTTGAGCTGCTCAACAACAAAGGGGAGTTAATCCAGCAATACACAACCGACCAAGACGGCCAGGTGCGCTTTGCTCTGACGCAGGAGCAGGAAGACTCACAGCGCTTCTTCATCGCAAGAGATCCTGATACCGGTCACTTCTCCATACTCGACCTACGTGAACCTGCATTGGACCTTTCGGATTTTCAGTTGGGCCAGCGCCCTTCGAGACCGATGGAGTTTTTCATGTATGGCCCGCGAGATCTGTATCGCCCCAATGAATCGATCCAGGTGAGCGGGCTGCTGCGCAATTATGATGGTCGCTATATCAAAGACCTGCCGATCAAGGCAGAACTCATAAAGCCGGACAATACCAGCGCGCGCGCATTCACATGGCACGCCAGCGCGCCCGGATACTACGAAAAGCTTATCCCACTTCCACAAAATGCACCTACCGGTGACTGGCGCCTGGATGTTGAGCTAGCCGATGGGCGCAAAGTGAAATATCCATTTAAGGTAGAAGAATTCTTGCCAGAGCGAATGAAGCTGGTTTTGCAAGACGGTGAAGAGCGCAGTCTGGTAGAGGGCCACAAAGAATCTTTCGAACTTCAAGTAGAAGGTAGTTATCTCTATGGTGCGCCAGCGGCAAAGAACCGCCTGGAAACTCTGGTGCAAATTAGCCACTATCGCGAGCCCTTCCCCCAGTGGAAAGGGTTCTTATTTGGGAACACTAATGAATCTTTGCCCACGCGACAGTTTCATGCGCCTACGATTGAACTCAATGAGGAAGGGTTGAGCAATCTGACCTTGCGCTCCCGTTGGAAACGAGCTAAGAGCCCGCTGAAAATCAACTTGGTTTCCAGCCTGTTCGAATCCGGCGGCCGCCCGGTAACTCGCCAACATCCAGTCCTGGTATGGCCCACACACCCGGTGGTAGGTATTCGCCCAAATTTTGGAGAGGAAAACCCATCGGCCAACAGCAGGCCTGAATTTGAAATAGTGGTTGCCGACGCACAGGGCGAGCCTGTTATCGGGCGGGATCTCAAAGCGGTGTTAATTTCCGAAGACCGCCAGTACTTTTGGGAGTACTCTGCAAATCGGGGCTGGCACTATGAATACTCAAGTGCTGAATTTGAAACTTTCAGTCGCCAGCTCCAATTCACCGAAGAGCAGCCCCTGAAGCTCACAGTCCCAGTGGAACACGGCCACTACCGCTTAGAAGTCACTGATACCAATACGGGAGCAACCAGCAGCTTACGCTTCCACGCCGGCCGGGACTGGTATTACTGGTGGCGTAAGGATCAAGTAGCCAAAGGCCAGGCTGCGCGTCCGGATACCGTGGCCCTATCACTGGATAAACCTAGGTACTCTTCTGGAGATCTGGCGCAACTCACCATAGTACCGCCCGCTGACGGAGAGGCGTTGGTGTTGGTGGAGAGCGACCAACTATTGTGGTCCAAACGACTACCTGTAGAAAAGTCGGGCACCAATATCGAAATCCCAATCTCTCCTGAGTGGGATCGCCACGACACCTATATTTCTGTTACGGCTCTGCGCCCTGCGGACAAGAATGAGCGTATCGCCCCCAATCGCGCTTTTGGTCTCGCCCATCTGCCCCTGGATCGCGATCCTCGGCACCTGCCCATTTCACTTGAAGCGCCCACGAGTGCCCTGCCCGGCTCGGAAATTGAAGTTACCATTTCTGCCAACGAAAATTCTATCGAACAAAACGGAGACAAAGCCTGGGCTACCCTGGCCGCCGTCGATGTCGGTGTACTTAATATCACCCGCTTCGAAACCCCGGATCCCTTCGAGGCCTTTTTTGGCCAGCGCCGTTACGGTGTGGATGTAAGGGATATTTATCATCGCATTATTGAATCCAACAGTGGCAAACTGGTGGAGCAACGTTTTGGCGGCGATGCGGAACTGGCCCGAGGCGGCGACGAGCCCAACTCCGACGTTCAAATAGTATCTTTATTCTCAGGACCCGTTGAATTTGATACTCAGGGCCAAGCAAAGGTCGCGCTACAACTACCGGAGTTTAACGGACAGCTGCGCCTGATGGCGGTTTCTTTCAGCAAAGACCGATTCGGTAGCACCGACGGAGAAGTAACAGTCGCCTCACCGGTTGTCACCCAAGCCGCCTTGCCTCGCTTTATGGCCCCTGGTGATAGCAGCACACTGGCCCTTGACCTCAATAACTTAAGTGGCCGCTCCCAGAAACTCACTGTAAATATGCAATCAGTGGGCGCGGTAGATTTGGAAATGGGTGAGCGGATGCTGGAACTGGCGGATGGTGAACGCAAAACTTTGCGCTTCCCTATCACCGCCAAAGATGCCACCGGAGATGCGGAGTTCAAACTGGTCGTGCAGGGTGCCGTCGATAAAGATGGAAATAATATCGATATCGAACAGCAGTGGCGCCTGGGCGTGCGCCCCGCTTGGCCGGCAACCACACGCAACCAGCGCAGACTCCTGTCCCAGGGCGAGAGCTTCAGTGCCGATAGCAGCTTCCTGGATTCCCTAATGCCTGGAACTGTTCAAACCCTGGTATCCCTGGACAGCCGACCGCAACTGCAGTTACAGGATCACCTATCCAACCTCCTGCAATATCCTTACGGCTGCCTGGAACAAACCTCCAGCCGGACCTTCCCGCTAGTCATGGCAACGCCGCAGCGACAGCAAAAACTGGGCCTTGAACCTCTGGATGAGAATGAGCGGGCCGAGCGTATCGACGCAGGTATTGAACGCATTTTCAGCATGCAAAAAGGGAACGGCAGCTTTGGCCTATGGAATTCCGAGTCTTCCGAAAGCCAGTGGCTAACCGCCTATGTAGTCGATCTTCTATTGCGGGCCCGGGACCAGGGAATCGTATTTGACGATAACCGCCTGGAATCCGCACTCAAGCGCCTGCAGGATTACGCCCGTGAGCGCGGTACTTTCTATCAGCAACGCTATAGCTATAGTCCCGATTTCTATGCTTATGCCTCAAGAGCTTACGCTGCCTATGTGCTCTCACGAGTACAGAAAGTGTCTCTCGGGCAACTGCGTACCCTTTATGAAAGCGGCTCTAGCCTGACCCAATCTCCCTTGCCAAATCTGCATATGGCAATCGCTTTGCACACCATGGGCGATGCCACCCTGGCCCAGGAGGCCCTGCAAAAAGCGCTTAAAATCGAGCGCAAACGCCGCAGCTACTATGGCGATTATGGGTCAGACCTACGGGATACGGCCCAAATGATCTCCCTGCTCCTAGAGCACAATTTCGCAGGTGATAAAACGGAATCCCTGGTGTTCGAGCTGGCCGATCTTCTCCACGGTCGCCAATACCTCAGCACCCAGGAGCGCAATAGTGTGTTTATGGCTGGAGCACAGTTGCAACTCAATAGCAGCGCAAACTGGTCCGCGACTTTGGCCAGTATTAATGGCTTGCGCGAGCTCAATAGCGATAACCCGCACAGCGCATTATTCCGCGGGCGCGAAGCCGCCAGCGCACTTGAGGTAACTGCACAGATAGAAAAGCTCTATTCAGCAATTACCATCAATGGTTACAGCAAGAAGTCACCTGAGCCGGTGATGGATAAAGGTGTCAGAATCAAACGCAGCTACCACAATTTGGATGGCACGGAAGTCATTCCCAACCAAGTTCGAGAGGGTGAGCTTTACCTGGTGCGTTTGCAAATTGATGCGGACCAACGCCTGCCCGACCTACTTGCAGTGGACCTATTGCCCGCAGGTTTTGAGCTGGAGAATCAAAATCTGGCCGACAGTGTCAAAGTGGATGAACTCCAGTTCGATGGCAAAAGTATTGCCCAGTGGCAGGACACCCAGGACAATATCCAACACACTGAATATCGCGATGACCGCTTTGTGGCGGCACTGGATCAGCTGAGATACAAAACCACCAATCTCTTCTATATTGCCCGCGCAGTAACCCCCGGCAACTATCAGGTGCCCCCACCCTACGTAGAGGATATGTACAAACCGGAACGCTTCGCTATCGGTGAAAATCCCCTAACGCAAATGCGGGTAATCGGTAAACAGTGAAGCTGTTGGCCACTATCCGGAGAGCCTGGCAAAGCAGCAGTCGCAGAGTTCGCACACTGCTGCTTGCGCCCGCCGCCCTCACAGCGGTACTGCTACTGCTCGACTTTGCTTTCCCTCCACCTCTTCCCGAAACTCAAGATTTTGCACGGGTCGTTGCAGATCGTTACGGTAAACCACTACGTTTCTTTGCCGACAGTCGCGGAGTTTGGAGATACCCAATATCTCGGGAAAATGTATCGCCGCGCTTTATCGAAGCTCTTCTCACCTACGAAGACCGACACTTCTACCGTCACCCAGGCGTAAACCCGCTCGCCCTATTGCGAGCTTCACTCCAATACCTTCGCAATGGACGAGTCGTTTCCGGCGGTTCCACTCTCACCATGCAGGTAGCGCGACTACTGGACCCACACCGCAAAACTCTGCCGGGCAAAACCAAGCAGATATTGCGTGCATTGCAATTGGAGTGGCACTTCAGCAAGAATGAAATTCTCGATCTATACCTGAACCTCGCACCTTACGGCGGCAATATTGAAGGCGTGGAAGCAGCCAGCCGTCTATACCTGCGTAAATCAGCCTCCGACCTTACCCATGCGGAAGCTGCACTTCTAGCTGTACTGCCTCAGGCTCCGAGTCGCCTCCGGCCAGATCGGCATCCTCTTAAGGCACAAAAAGCCCGGGACAAAGTTCTGGATAGACTGCGGTCATTTACCGTCTGGAGCGCAGAGGATGTTGAGCGCGCTCAACTTGAGCAGGTCTATGCGGAACGCTTGGAATTCCCACAAAACGCCCCGCACCTAGCCCGCAGGCTGGTGAATACCATCAGCGATCAAGAAGTTATCCGCACCACAATCGACGGCAACATCCAGCGCGGATTGGAAGATTTTCTACGCGATCATATGGATAGCTATCCAGCCAAAACATCTGCAGCTGTTGTAGTTTTGGAGAACTCCGATTTATCCGTGCGTGCCTACGTGGGAGCTTCTCATTTTGGTAACGGACGCCGCTATGGCTATGTGGATATGGCCAGGGCTGTGCGCTCACCGGGCTCTACGCTCAAGCCCTTTTTGTACGGACTTGCCATTGATGAGGACCTGATCCACAGCGCCTCCCTGCTCAGCGATGCGCCCCGCATCTACGGCGATTACCGCCCTGAAAATTTCCATCGAGGCTTCGCCGGCCCTGTCACCGCCACTGCCGCCCTTCAGAAATCTCTCAATGTTCCTGCAGTTCAGCTACTGGAACATTACGGCCCCGGTCGATTGGCCACAGCCCTGGAAAATGCCGGACTAGCACTAGAGTTTCCCAGTGGCGGTAGACCCAACTTGGCCATGATTTTGGGGGGCGTAGGTGCTCGTCTTGACCAGCTGGCAGGCATTTATGCCGCACTGGCACGGGGAGGCCAGACTGCAGCTCCCCGCTATTTACCCGAGGAGCCGGTACGTGAAAGGCATCTGATGTCTTCTGAGGCGGCTTGGATTACATTTGAAATGCTCGCTTCCAATCGCGGAGGTTCTCGTCGTTGGCGCAATCTGGTGCGACAAAACAAGGCAGATATCGCCTGGAAAACAGGCACCAGCTACGGCTATCGGGATGCCTGGGCGATTGGCGTAACTCCGGGCTACACCGTCGGCATTTGGGTAGGCCGACCGGATGGCACTCCCCTACCCGGTTACTATGGCTCCATTAGTGCCACACCTCTATTGAACGCAGTTGTCGCCGCATTACCAGACAACAAACAACAGCACCTGAAAAAGCCAGACTCAGTAACTCAAGAGACTATTTGTTGGCCGCTTGGTGGCCAGAAGACGCTCACACAAACCAGCCACTGCCATCTGCAACACAACGCCTGGTTAATCCAAGGGCGCACACCCAGAACACTATCGCCGCAAGGTGAGCCTCTGCGGGCAGCACAAACCTTCAGTTTCTTTGCAAACCGGCAAGGTATGCGGGTAAAGCCCAGTTGTATGGACTCTACTACTCAAAGGCATAGCCTAGCCCTTTGGCCAAAAGAACTGGAATCCTGGCTACCCGCAAACCAAACCCGGGCCCAACAAATTCCTCCGACGGCTCCCGAGTGTTACACCCCGACTGCAACAACAGGGACTCCACTAAAGATTATCGGAGCTGGAGATGGTAACCAGTATCGACCTACCGGCAAAAATGCCCCACTTCCGCGTTTAACTCTGAGCGCGATTGGCGGACAGAGAAAGCGCTATTGGTTCCTAAACGGTGAGCCCAAGGGCGAAACCCTCGGAAACGAAAACCTGGCACTACTTCCGGGAAGTGGTAAGCACCAAATTGCTGTACTGGATGCTAGCGGGAACGTCGATCGGATTGAGATTTTTGTGGGAGTTGGCGATTGATCATGGTTAGAAGCCGTCTCCCAACATAAATTCTTAGTGTTGGCCGCACAGCCCAAACCATCACATCAAGGGTCTACACAAACCCCGCCTGAAGTATCAAGCACCTTGCCTGTCCAAATGTTCAGGCAAGGTGCAGAATTAAGATCTTGCAAATCAAAAGCAACGTTATCCGCTGCCTGATTTCCTATAATCCTGTTACCTGATTGCCCTAAAGCAGACATATAAATACCTACGCTCCCAGGAACATTATCCTCAACAAAATTATATGCAATTAATTTATTGGAAAATTCAATTACTTTGCCTGAATTCAAACTTGAATAAATAAGGTTTAGTAGAATCACAGAGCTATTAGATATGACTTCCAAGAGAATCCCCTCAAATTCATTTAGCCCCAGCTTATTTGAAGAGATCGCATTGATACTGCCTGTCACAACAACACCCACGTTCGCATTATTCATAATAACTGACTGAAACAAGTTACTGTTATTTCCAGGAATTACTACGCTCAGAATCATATTATCAGCGACATTAACGCCAACAATATTATGGGATTCCTCGGACACAACCATATCTGTACCATAGTTAGTGATCAAATCATCCTGTCAGGTTTGCAGCCGTCACCTATAGCCAGATGATCCTACCCATCAACAACGAACACACTACCTACTAAGCGACTAATTGTTCCTCAAACGCCTCAGGGCTGAGATTGCCATTGGTGCTGTATAGGCGATTTCGATTGTAGTCTATCTCTATATACTCAAATGCGGTTTCTTGCATGAGGTACCTTGTGGGAAAGCGGTTACCATGAATTGCTTCTATTTTAAGTGAGTGGAGGAACGTTTCTACACAAGCGTTATCATAGCAATTACCTTTGGCACTCATGCTGCACCGCAGATCATACGCTGTAATTAAAGATTGATAATTTTTAGAGTAATACTAGTTTCTCTTGTCAGCATTGATTTTTTGCTCGAGCAGATTTGGGGCCACTGGCGAACCGTGTTTCGAGTAGGTTGTGTTTGCTGCTTTAGCCCGTAGGCCCTGTCGACGCATGCTGGCAGCAATTGTTTTTTAATTATATATACTCCCCTCACTGACCAACCCCATCGTCAGGCGAGGGGCGCCACTTCGTTCCTTGCTGGCTATAAAGCGCTGCCGTAGCAAGTTATCAAGCTGTATTCGATACTACCGGTGCTTGGATTGGTCAGCCGACCTTGACCCCCATCTGTAAAACCCACTGCGAGATACGCCCAATACTTTGGCCATCACTTTGAGCCTGAATTCATGCCTGTACTTTTGTATGAAGACGTACCTCATTTCAGGCTCTTTGCAAAGTACGCTGCGGCCTTTTCAAAGATCACCAGCTCCTCTGCCTGCTCAGCTAGCTGCCGCTTAAGTCGAGTATTTAATGTGGCTAGCTCTCTCTCGGTATCCCCTCGGCTACGATGTAGCTTAGCCTTACTCGCCATCCGTAAATCTGGAAAGGATGCAACCCAAGTTGTTTGGCGGCAACGCTTACACCGAACTTGAGCGCCAGTGCTAGGGCATCTTTTCTATACTTCTATGAGTATTGTTTACGAGTGGTTTTGGTTGGTTTACTTGGTCTTGTCATAGAGCACCTCTGTTGCGCAGTTTATCGCTTAAGAGAGTGTCCTTCATTGGTGTGTAGGATCAATATGAAAATTGGCAAGATACTCAAAAGCCGTATTGACGATGCGGTGGTCCGAATAAGCACTCGTCCAAGAAAGATTCTAAATTACTTGAGCCCACTAGAGCTTCTAGCGGGCAGAAGTATGTCACTTATGTTGGCAATCTAGGATTAAATAAGCATCAGTAGATGGTAACACCATAGTCATTCAGCATCCCAGATGTTTCATCTGCCTGAACAACAACAAACAGTCGTTCTCCATCGCTATGGTAAAAAACAAATCGACCTCTACCATCATATGCATTTCCATTCATTACAAATTTAGGGATAGTTAAGTCATCCTTATGAACCAAGAAATCATAATCATACCTTTTTATCTTAGTATCTTCTTTATCATCCCCCCAATAAGACACACCTGGAATTAAAGCGACCTCGTCTGCAGCAACTGAATGATCTAATTCTTGAATATTGACTACATCACTCAAAGAGCCGTTATAAACCATATCATTTGACTCGGACTGTGATGATCTAAAAACATTTCCGCATCGTGTAAAAATCCGTAGCCCGTCCTTAGATATCCAAAGATTGCCACACATGCTATAGTCACCGTGATAAGGTGAGTCATATGAATATTCAGCCGTACCCTTTGATATATCGTACCTTTCAATATCTGATGGAGAAAGACCATTATCAGCACCATAAATAACTTCCATTGTTGGATGCAATTTAGCCAACGTACCCGCACGAATACTCCTGCCGGAATTTGTAGTCTCTACTCCAGTATCAATATTTAAGCTTCGAATTGTCTCCCATTGATCAATGCGCGGAAATGCATAAATATAACCATTACCAGCCAGAACAACATCTAATACATCTGCTGATACAGGAATGCTTTTTATCAGGGATGTAGAACTTAGATCCACATAGGAAACCCAACCATCGTGTCCCACTGCTGCAAATTGACCATTCGGACCAACAGAAACACTCGATGGAGATAACGGTAAATCAACAGCAATATTTTTATTTAAAATAGGATCATATATGTGAAGCTGATTGGGTGACTCAGAAACCATAACTATTTCATTGGTCGAAACATTATATTCAGCATCAACCGGCCTATAGCTCAAATTTTCGATTTTTCGATGCACCTCTAAGGTGATCTGACTAGGATCACTATCAGATTTCCCATCATTTACTACAAGCTCTACAGAGTAAATACCCTCAACATCTGGCAAGATTGAAATCGCAGGCGTATCTTCAGCTGAAACAACAGCAGTACTAAATTCTGGTATAGAAACAATGCGCCAACTATAAGTCAGTGCATCTGCATCCTCATCGAAACTATCTATACCTTCAAAAATAACTTCGTTATTTACTACACTATAAGCATCTCCAGTCACAACAGCTACAGGAATAGCATTTATCGAGATAGCGACAATATCTGTATCAGAACTTCCACTATCATCAGTAACAGTCAATTGAACTTCATATATACCGCTTGAAAATACCAAAAATTCAGCAATAGAAGGATCGACAGAAGGCTCAATAATACCTGCACCCTCTGGACCTGAAATAATTTCCCAAGAGTAGGTCAATTCTCCTCCCTTTGGATCACTACTCCCACTACCGTCAAGCTCTATCACCATTCCTTCTGAATAGTTATGATATTGATCGTCTCCGGCAGACGCCACCGGACTCAAGTTTCCAGCACCTCCTCCACTTCCACTTCCACTTCCACCCCCACCACAAGCCGAAAGCAAGAAGAACAAAAAGAACAAAAAACCTGTCTTTCTTATATTGCTATAAATCATATTTAATTCCATTTTCAAACCTAAAGACCTTCCCCAAAAAATCAAATCAACCCTGTACAGGGTACCTCAGCGGTTACCATCCGCTATTAAAGTACTTATATACCAAATAGATTCATCTAAACATCTACATACCTTTAATTGAGACCACTAGATACGCCCCACACCTTTAAAAAGGTGCTAAAGCTTCAAGCCTAAATACCCACTCAATAACGACTGATAATATCTTAACTTCAAGTCAGGTTTTTGCAGATATCATCCTCAGAATAAAAGTGCAATCCATTAGAGTTTTGAAACTTCTACCCGACGTGAAAAGCTAACCCCAGTTTGAATGATTATATAAAGGCGATGTGTTTTTGGCTAGCTCTGAATGATACACCTTAGAATGACTAAACACACTCACGCTCTCTTCTTTTTCATCCAGTCGCCACCTACCACAGAGCAGCCCCTTGCCGACAATGACAAATACAAGCGTGCCACATTATTCGTATTCTCCATCTCAATATTCTTACGTAGCCGCCTCGAAAAGCTACTATAAATTTATACAAAATTTTGGTTCACTGCTGCTTAATATACATAGTTACTACTGAAGTAGTGAAATAAATAATTCTACTTACTTACTAAAGGCACAACCTTAGACTACCAACTGTCCCTCGGGTGCTTTGGTTTTATTCATTAACACAACGCCCCCCAGCACCCATGAAGTTCCTGGCTTGTTTGTGTGGAAGCTTACCAGCCTACAGCCAGCTGGCCTCCTTCGCTATCGCCATATGTGCCGGTTATTGTGGGAATCTAGGACTCAACATCAAATTTACACTTACACAACACTTTAAAGAAATCCCCTAAAGGATGAGCTAAGAATTAAATGCAGTAACTTTTTATAGGTTTACTTTCAACTTCATTGGGCCACCAAAGCCTACCTTGGCGTTAGAATTATGAGAAAATACTTCTCCTATCGGCCCCATGTGAAAGGCATCATAATACCAAGGTATCAATTTATCTATATTGCTAGGATCAACGTATACGATGATAGACCTAGCTTCTTCGCTTATAGAAAATGAATCCTTAAAATGAGTTGAACCATCCCACTCTGAACCTGGCTTCATACTACTTTCTTTGCGAAAAACTTCTTCATAATCTTCATTCAACACCAATATAGTCACAAATGGAACATGCCCCAAAGCTTGGGCGAAAGTATTGAACAAGGAAATCACTTCAACTGTAGCTTTGGATTCAATTTCGGGCAAAGAAAATCCTTTGTAAAAGGAAAGTCCATTTCCGAAGTCGAATACTTTACCATCATCACCCAACTCAAACTTATTGGTTTCACCTAGTGTCAAAAGTGTATATTCAAGTTGATCAAAAGACTGAAGCGAGCTAGAGGTAGATCTAAGCCTACTTTCATACTCACCCCTATCCGGATATATTGCACACCCTGAAATCAGAACCATCAAAAAGACAAAGATCCTTTTCATTTTTTTGCCTGCCAACCTTTATTATATGTAATTATAGCCTAGACATATTAATAGTTAATTTATACCGCGCACCTATATTTCACTCTGCTTATTCCCCTAAATCAATCCATAGCAATATAAACGAAGAACACCAAGAGCGATTCCATTACGTGAATATATAGCCACTATTTCAGGACCATCCACTCTCGATCATATTGCCATCCACTAAAAAGTCAATCACCCTTCACTAAAGTATTCAACATCTTGTTATAAGTCTAATAAACCAAAGAAATGGAAAATGCGAGACTTGAAGTCAATTCGTATAAGTAGAGGCGCCAATTGATAATGACTATTGTAAATATAAAACCGAAGCAAGCACAGACAAGACAGGATCAGACAAAGCTTATAAATCAGCAGGCAGCCCCCTACCCGCTGATCCAAAACGCCACCCCCAAACAGGAAATGACCCAGTACTAAAAAGAACGCCCCAAAATCCGTTTGGCAGCATCCATCGCAAAATCCTTATAGTCCGCCTCTACTTGCGCCATCTCCAACTCATACTTGAACTGTTCTTTACGCGGCAGTTCTTTCCAGTCTTTAAGAATTGGGATATGACTGGTTTTCTCTGCGATGGTGTAGAAGGCCACAAACTCTTCACGCACTTTATCTTCCACCTGAAGTGCATCCAAAAGAACGCGAATACGAATCGAGGCTTCGGTAAGCCCTACTCCATCATCCAACAGGGTGCGGGCAATAATCTGGATGCTGTCGTTTACTCTTTCTCGCTGATCTTCGGCAGCTTGCTCTAGCTCCGCCAGTTGTTCAGCCTGTTTCTTTTGCGCTACTGATAGTTTGCGCAGATAGTAGCCAGCCACAATAGCGAGAGCAAAAATGATTACTGCTGCAAGAATAAGCAACCAGGTTGGGAAAACGGTCATTAAAAGTACACCTTAAGCAATGCCAGCCCGATACTGGCAGTAACAACAGAAAGCAATGTGCTGAGCCCCACAATATTCGCCGTAAGCTGGCTGTTCCCGCCCATCGCATGGGCCATTACAAAGGCCGAGATCGCACAGGGAGCACCCGTCATCAGGATCAAATATCCCAAGTACTCAGGGCTCATGCCCAATGCCAAACCAATCAACAGGCAGACAATCGGAGCAACAACCAGTTTAAGTAATGAGGCCGCCAGCGCCGTAGGGGAACTGCGCATCAGTGTTCGCATTTTCATGCTGGCACCAATACAAATAAGCCCCAATGGCAAGCCCACAGATGCGAGATACTGAATGGTATCGTGCAGCACCTCTGGCAACCTTATAGCCAACAAACGGCACACAATGGCTGCGATTACACCGAGGATAAGAGGGTTCTTGACCAGCTCCCACAGCATCACCCGCCAGCCAAATTTTCTGTCCTTATTGTAAAGCACGAAAAGAGCGACGGCGATAACATTAAACTGAATCGTAAGTGCCGCTACCAACCCTGCGGAATTGGAAACACCCTCACTTCCGTAGGCTTTTTCGATCCAGGCAAGGCCGACAATCGCCACATTTCCACGAAAGGCTCCCTGGATAAATGCACTGCGATCCATTGGCGCTACCGGCCGTGCCAGCAACCATGCCAACGGGAGCATTACAAAAGTGCCGAGAACCCCTGCTACCAGTAGGTCTATTTCTTGCGCGGGGCTGGTATCCGAGGAATAGATATTAATAAAAAGCAATGCAGGCAAGGCTACGTGGAAAACAAGCCTTGAAGCATCATCAATAAAACTGTCCCGAACTATCCCTTTATACTTGAGCAGGTATCCGCCAATAATCATCAGGAAAATCGGCCCTGTGACTGATAGCGCGAATACAAGATTTTCCATAAAAAGTTATTCTTCCGCAGTAGTTTCCTCAGCCTGTGGCAATCCCTTTACCTCAGGCTGATCCGCTCGCTCCCTTAAGTCCGCAGAAATCTGTTTACGGGTTTTAGCACCAAGCTTACGCAGACTATCAATACGCTTCACCGCGTTACCACGGCCTGTCGCCAATCGCTTGTAAGTCTGCTGGTAAGCGTCATCAGCCTGGCGCAGACGGTCACCAAGAATGTCCAGTGACTCCAGCACCATAGCAAACTGATCGTGCAACTTGCCGGCCTCGTCGGCGATTTTTTCCGCATTCTTATTTTGTTTTTCGTAGCGCCAGATATTCTCGACGGTGCGCAGGGTCGCCATCAGGCTGGTGGGGCTCACCAGGACAATTTGCTTCTCATAAGCGAAACGGAACAGGTCTGGGTCCGCCTGCATAGCCAACATATACGCAGCCTCAATGGGCACGAAAATAAAGACAAAATCCAGGGTGCGCACACCCTCCAGCTGCTCGTAGGCTTTCTTGTTAAGGCCGGTGATATGGGCGCGCAGGGAATTCACATGCTGTTTCAGGGCTTGGGTGCGCTCCTCATCGGTTTCCGCCGAGCTGTAGCGCTCGTAGTCCACCAGGGAGACCTTGGAATCGATAATCAGGTCTTTGTTTTCCGGCAGGCGCACAATTACATCCGGCTGGCGCCTGCGGCCATCGCTCGTCAGGGTTACCTGGGTTTCGTACTCGCGCCCCTTCTGCAAGCCGGATTCCTCCAGCAAGCGCTCCAGCACCACTTCACCCCAGTTACCCTGGATCTTGCGGTCACCTTTTAGGGCCGAAGTCAGGTTCAGGGCCTCATCGCTGATGCGCTGGGTTTGCTCGCGCAATGCTTTAATCTGCCCCAGCAGGCTGTTGCGCTCAGCATTTTCGCGATCGTAGACATGCTCTACTCGCTTACGGAAATCCCCCAGCTGGCGCTCCAGCGGATCGAGACTTTTGCGCAGGCTGTCTTCACTGCGGCGCACGAAGCTTTGCTGCTTCTCTTCAAAAATCCGGTTGGCCAGATTCTCGAACTGCTCACCCATGGCTATACGCATTTGCTCCATCAGCTTGCGCTGCTCCGCCAGGGCCGCCTCCCCTTTTTCTACCAGCACCTGGCTTCGCGTGAGCTGCTGCAACTTGTCCGCCAACTCGGTTCGCAGGGATTCCACCTCAACCCCAAGTTGGGACTCCCGCTCGCGGCTGCTTTCGATACGCGCCTGAGCCACCTGCAAAGCGGCTTCGCTCTGCAGTAAAGCGCGGCGGCTACTGGCTCGCGCCAACCAAAACACCAAGCCCAACAGAAACAAGATGGCAACAGCCGCCATCACCGCATGATCGGCATTCAATTGCAGCGGGAACGCTGGCATAGAGTGGTACTCCCAGACCTGGAAAGAGATGGATAAATCAGGATTTTGCCAGGGGCCTCGCCCACTGGCCTGCCCGGGAAATTGCCCAGGCGAAGGCGCCATTCTACCAGCTTGCCCCTGGAAAGTACCCCGCGCCAGCCCGGCCGATAACCTCAGTATCAAGGGATAGGTTTGCGCCCGATAAGACCCAGCGGGAATTTTTACGGGGTTTTAGGTATTCTTGGAGGATTGGTTTCGATGTTGGTACTCCAGAACGCATGCACAAACACAGCGCCCACCCAGATAGCCCTGCCCCCAGCGCCCTGATCTTTGATTCCGGCGTGGGCGCCATCAGCATTGCGCGGGAGATCCGCCGCCTGGTGCCGGGCCTGACCTTGCACCTGGGTGTGGACAACGGCTTTTACCCCTACGGCAACAAAAGCGAAGAGGAACTGCGCCCCCGCATCGTCCAGCAGGCCCAAGCCATGATGGAGCACTGCGGGGCCGATATTTTAGTGGTGGGCTGCAACACCGCCAGCACCCTGGCCCTACCCCAGCTGCGCGAATCCCTACAGAAACCCGTAGTGGGCGTAGTGCCCGCAGTGAAACCCGCCGCTGCCGCCAGCCGTTCCCGCACTATTGCCCTGATTGCCACCGAAGGTACCGTCAATCGCCGCTACACCCGCGAACTAATCGAGCAATTTGCAAACGGCAACCGGGTAATTAATGTGCCCGCACCAGAGTTGGTGCATCTGGCGGAAAGCAAACTGCGCGGCGAAGCCATCACCGCAGAGGATTTGGAGCCGGTCTTGCACCGCGTATTCCACACCGCCGGCGGTGACCAAGTGGATATTGCCGTATTGGCCTGCACCCACTTTCCCCTGCTGCGGGAAGAACTGGACCAGTTCGCCCCTCGCTCAATCCAATGGCTGGATTCCGGCGAAGCCATCGCCCGGCGAGTGCGCTGGTGGCTGGAAGAACTTGAGCTGATGCTGCCGGATGCCCCAAATACTGGCCGCCTGATCACCAGCACGGTTGACCTAACCGGCAATATCGAACGGGCCTTCCGCGAGTTCGCCCCAGTTGCTGAACCCCTCGAACCCAACACCTAAGATCGCCAAAATGATGAGAACTGCGCACTTGGGTTGACAGCTCCGTCACAAACCGCGACCGTTCCCCGAATAACAAGCCCTAACCGGTACCCGAATTCATGCTGAAGCCGGCATTTCCCGCTCTCGAAATATTTGCGCAGCTGCCCCCCGGAGGGCTGCTGCTCACCCCCAACAACCGTTTGCGCAACCGCTGCCAACAGGTGTTTGCCGCGCAGCAGTCGCCCGGTGCCTGCTGGATGCCTCCGCCGGTGGAATCCCTGCGCAGCTGGCTGGACAAGCTCTGGTTCCAACTGCAACAGCGCAACTGGCAGCCCGCCTTGCAGCAGGTATTGAATCGCGAGCAACGGCAATTGCTCTGGCAGCGCGCCTTGGATGAATCCCTGGACCGGCAACTGCTCAACAGCCAGCAACTGTGCCGAGATGCCGATAGCGCCCTGGCGCAGCTGTTCCAATGGCAGCTGATCTCCGATCTCTCGCAAATAGATGAGGCGCTAACTCCTCTATTAGAGCAGTTCGCACTCTCTATGCGCAGCGACGAGCTGCCGCTGTGCGCAATGATCAAGGCCTTTGCTACTGAGCTTCAGGCCCACAGCGCCATCACACCAGACCAGCGCGATCAATTGATCCTGCGCGCATTCCAAGAAGGCATTCTGGAACCCGTCGCGCAAATTGATACCGCCGGCTTTGCCCAGATTTCGCCCCTCGCCAATGCCCTGATTCACGCAGGTGCAACAGCCGTTAATGAAAGGCCGGGACTTACCCAGCAGAGCGAGCTGTCCGTAGCCGCCTGCGCCGATTTGGATGAAGAACTCTATCAGGCAGCCCTTTGGGCCGGGCAAAAGCTCGCCGGAAACCCCGGCCACAGCGTCGGTATAGTGGTGAACAATCTCGGGCAATGTCGCGCCCAGGTGGAAGCGGTATTTTCCCGCGTACTCGAACCCCAATACCTGGACCCACAGCAACCGCGCTACACACTGCCGTTTAACTTCTCCGCCGGTACACCCCTGGCGCAAACTCCGGTCGGCAGCGCCGCTCTGCAATTGCTATCGCTACTCCAAGACGAATGGGATTACCCGCAATTGCAAAATATCCTGTTCAGTCCTTTTTGGGGCGACGACGGTGAAACCTGGCTGCGCAGTGCCCTGTTCCGCCGCTTACAAAAACTGGAACTGCGCCGCATCGACGGCGCAACCCTGCGCTACTGGGCCGAGCGCACCGCAGAATTACTCCACTTGGAATCACCGCAGTTGCCCCGCCAGCTGGAACAAATGGCCGAACGCGCCCGCCGCTGGCAGCGAGCCCCTGCAGAAATTTGGGCAGCGCGTTATTCCGAAACGCTGAAGGCCATGGGCTGGCCGGGAACACGCAATCCCGACAGCCAGGAATACCAGCAGCTGATGCAGTGGGAATCCACCCTGGAGGAGTTCGCCGCACTCAGTGCCTGCGGTGGCAACCTTACTCTCACCCAGGCCCTGCAATTGCTGCGTCAGATTGCCAGCCGCACCCCCTTCCAGGCGGAAACCCGCGATGGCCCTCTGCAAATTCTCGGGGTACTGGAAGCTGGCGGCCTCGCCTTCGATCACCTGCGCCTGGTCGGCTTCGGCCAACAGCAATGGCCGCCGGCACCGGCACCCAATCCGCTGTTGCCGATTCAATGGCAAAAACACTGGAAGATGCCCCGCGCCAGCGCCGAGCGGGAATTGGAACTGGCCCGCGAACTCACCGACGACCTGCAGAATGCCAGCGGCGATATCGTCGTGAGTTACACCTGTGAAGAAGACGGTGTGCAGCAAAGCCTGAGCAGCTTGTTTGAAAGCCCGCAACAAGCCCAGCACTTTGCCGAAGGCGCCCTGCACAATCACTACAGCCAACTGGCGCAAGCCTGCCAGCTGGAAAAAGTCGAAGACAAAAAGCTACCGCCACTCACCCCCGCCGAATGCGAACAGGTGCGCGGCGGTGCCTCGGTGCTCAAGGCCCAGGCCCTGTCCCCATTAAATGCGCAGTTGCGCTTCCGCCTCGGCGCCAGCAGTTTTACCCAACCGGATATCGGCCTCGGCCCCGCCGAGCGCGGCAATGTGGTGCACCAGGTGCTAGCGGAATTCTGGCAACAGTGCGGCACCCTCGCACAACTGCAAGCCATGGACGACGAGCAACGCCAAGCGCAAATCGAACGCGCAGTGGAGCGCTCCCTCGGCAGTGTGCGCAAAAAATACAATCACCTGCCGATCGGATTTTGGGCCATGGAAAAGCAGCGCCTGGAGCGCCTGCTGCAACAATGGCTGTCCGTGGAACTGGACAGGCCCAACTTCTCCGTAGAAAAAGTCGAATGGGAACAAGCCGTGGAAATCGGCGGGCTGCACTTTAACCTGCGCCTGGACCGACTGGACCAACTCGCCAGCGGCGAACAACTGGTAATCGATTACAAAACTGGCGTCCCCAGTATTCGCGACTGGCTTACCCAGCGCATCCGCGAACCCCAGCTGCCGCTCTACGCCCTTTTCCAACCGGACGCCCACGCCATCGCCTTCGGCCAAGTGCGCAACGGCGACTGCAAATGGAATGGCTGCGGAGATTTAGAGCACCCCATCACCGGCATTAAAGCCGTGGGCGATACCGAAAAGGAATCCCCCTACGGTACCTGGAGCAATCTGGTGGAGCACTGGCGCTACAGCCTGGAATCCCTCGCCACCGAATATCGCAGTGGTGTAGCCACCCTCGCCTTTGATCGCCCCACCGATAACAACAGTGAACTCTGGCCCCTAAACCGCTGGCCGGAAAGGGAGCAAATAACCGAATGAACGAAGTTGTGACCACTCCCGCCCTGCGCCGCCCCATCGATGCCGACGCCCGTAGCCAAGCCCTGGATATCAGCCGTAGCTTTGCCGTGTCTGCCCCGGCGGGTTCCGGTAAAACCGGCCTGCTCACCCAGCGCGTATTAAAGTTGCTCGCCGCCTGCCAGCAACCGGAAGAAGTGTTGGCCATTACCTTCACCCGCAAAGCTGCCGGTGAAATGCGCGAGCGCCTGATCGACGCCTTGCATAGCGCCCGCGACCAAGCCCGGCCTGACAACCCCCACGATGCCATCACCTGGGATTTAGCCCGCGCCCTGCTGGAGCGGGATCGCGAACTGGAATGGGAACTGCTGCAAACACCCCAGCGCCTGCGTATTCAAACCATCGACGGCCTCTGCCGCAGCCTCGCCAGCCAACTGCCGATCGAAAGCGGCCTTGGCGCACCGGGTGAACCCCTGGAGCGCACCCAAATCGCCTTCGAACTGGCCGTGGTGAACCTGCTCAAACACCTCGATGGCGAAACCCCAGATGCAGACCTACAGCAACTACTGCTCCACCTGGACAACGACCTGGGCCAGCTCAATAAGCTACTGCGCATTTTGTTGGACAAGCGCGAGCAATGGCTCAGCCCACTTTTGAGCGTTAACTTCGACGGCGCCCAGGATTATTTCCATTTTGTCATCGATGAACTGGTAGCAGAAAAGCTGCAAGATCTCACCACAGCCCTCGGCAGTTACGCCGGGGAACTGCTGGAGCTGGCCAGTTATGCCGGCGGCAATTTGCAAAAGGAAAACCCCAGCCACGGCCTGTGCCTCTTCGCCGAACTGGACGATTTCCCCAGCGCAGACAGCAGCGGCCTGCCCGCCTGGCTCGCCCTCGGCAGCCTCCTCCTCACCACCACTGGAGATCTGCGCAAAGGCGGCGGCATCAATAAAAAACTCGGTTTTGGCCTGCCGGATAAAAAAGATCCCGAGCGCCCCATCGCCGAAGAATACAAACAGCGCATGAAAGACCTGCTGGCAGAACTGGCCGGCAACGAACCGCTGCTCTCCGCCCTGCGGGAAGTAGGCAAACTCCCCAGCGGACTGCAACAGAGCCAATGGCAACTGCTGCAAGGGCTCGCCCAGGTACTGCCCAAGTTGGTCGCAGAATTAAAGCTGGTATTCCAGCAACTGGGCGCCACCGACTATACCGAAGTGGCCCAAGCCGCACTGATCGCCCTGGGCGATAGCGATAACCCCACAGACCTGGCCCTGAAACTGGATCTGCAAACCCAGCATATTCTGGTGGACGAGTTCCAGGACACCTCCCACACCCAGCTACAACTGCTGGAAAAACTCACTGCCGGCTGGCAGCAGGGAGACGGCCGCACCCTATTTATTGTCGGCGACGGCATGCAGTCCTGTTACGGCTTCCGCAATGCCAACGTAGGTATTTTCCTGGATGCGCGTAAACGCGGTATCGGTGAAGTGCCCCTGGAAGCCCTCGACCTCCAGGTAAATTTCCGCTCCGAAAGCGCAGTGGTGAACTGGGTCAACGAGACTTTCCAAAGGGCTTTTCCGCAAGCGGACAATATCGGTCGCGGCGCCGTGCGCTATCTGCAATCCGAAGCGTTTAAAGGCAGCAAATGGGCCGAGCCCTCGGTTAATTTTTACGGTTGCATTGATGACGAAGACCGCAACCGCGAAGCCACTCAAGCGGTTGAACTGGTGCAGCAATTACAAGCGCAAGACCCTGAAAGCCGTATCGCCATTCTGGTGCGCAAGAAAAAGCATCTACAAAAGATTCTGCCGGCCCTAAGTACTGCCAATATCGCCTTCCAGGCCCCAGAGCTGGCGCCGCTCGCCAGTAAAATGGTGGTGTTGGATTTACTCAGTCTCACCCGCGCCCTACTCGACCCCAGCGACCGAATCAGCTGGCTGGCCGTACTCCGCGCCCCCTGGTGCGGACTGCAACTGCCAGACCTTTACACCCTGGCCAACTGGGGCAATGGGGATATCACCGTAACCGATACCAGCGCGCGCCCATTATTAATGGCCTTGCAGGAAGTAGACGATATCGCCCTGCTCAGCGATGAAGGGCGCACACGCCTGGCCCAAGTGGCTCCCAAACTGCTGCACGCCTGGCAACAGCGCGGCCGCAAACCCCTGCGCACCTGGATTGAAGGCCTCTGGCTGGAACTGGGCGGCCCCGCCACCGTAGCGCAAAAATCCGACCTGAATAATGTGCAGGATTTTCTGCAATTATTAGAAGCCTTCGATACCGGCGGAGCCATTACCGACTGGCAACAGTTCACCCTGGCCCTGGAACAGCTCTACGCCCGCCCCGCCCAGGATGCCAAAGTGCAGGTGATGACCATTCACAAATCTAAAGGGCTGGAGTTCGAACACGTACTGATCCCAGGACTGGACCAAGGCGGCAAACCCGGCAGCGACCAACTGCTGCGCTGGAGCGAATGGCTCAGCCGCGAAGGCGAAAGCCGCTTCCTGCTCGCCCCCAAAAATGCGCGCGGCGGCCGTGACCCGGTTTTTGAATACCTGAAGCACGACAACAGCGAGCGAGAACGCCTGGAAGGCACCCGCCTATTGTATGTAGGCTGCACCCGCGCCATCCGCTCGCTGCATCTTTTGGCCTGCATCAACCGGGATGAAAAAAAGGGCCACCTTAAACCCCCGGGCAGCGCCGCCCTACTCGCCGGCATCTGGCCCAGCGTTTTGCACCACCAGGAAAGCGATTGGTGTCACTGGCTGGAAGCGGAAGAACCCCCGCTAAACCAGGAAGAAACCAGCAGAGATCACGACTACCTGCTGCGCCTGCCCAACCAATGGCAACCCCAAACCATGCCCCGGCAGGAATGGCTGGCCCAATACCGCATGCCAGACTACCAACCCAAAACCGAGGAAGAAGACAATATTCCCGAACTGGGCCAGGTTGCCCTGCGCTGGCTCAAACACGCCGGCACCGTAGCCCACGAAACCCTCGCCACCATTGCCGAGACCAACATTAACGACTGGACCCCCAGCAAACTGGAAGCCCAACGCCCTCTATGGCAACTGCGCCTGAAACAATTGGGGCTATCCGCCATCAGCCTGGACCGCGCCGCCGAGAAAGTGGAGATCGCCGTACGCAACAGCCTCAACTGCCCCACCGGCCGCTGGCTATTGGATGGCTCATTAAGGGAATCTGCCTGCGAACTGGAACTCCACAGCGGCGGCAGACAGTTACGGCGCTCCATTGTTGACCGTACATTTATCGATAACGAAGGCACTCGCTGGATTGTCGATTACAAAACCGCAGAGCCCAGTGGTGAGGAAAGCCAGGAAGAGTTTGTTGCGGCTCAATTGGAACAGTATCGGAATCAGCTGGAGAATTACCGCAAGCTTTTCTATGCGCAGGGGGAGCGGAATATTCGGTGTGCGCTGTATTTTCCATTGATGCAGAGGTTGGTTGAGTTGGGTTAGAAGCGGTAATATATAGTGGTGGACTCACATGAGTGCGATTCAAGGTAACGACCATGTATCGTGATGTAGGTCCACCAACAGTTAATACCTTACCTAATACAAATTTTAAATTTAGTTGGAGTTTATTGCGTGTTTAGATAGTTCATTACCTTCTACCACTCCTACGCCCCATTGAAATCATAGTCCCCAAAAGCAATCCTGCTCGCACAAGATAGAAGTCCATTATCACCGTCGATAAATTAAAAACGCTAGAGTGTGAGCTCTGTACAAGTCATTGAGAAATCTGGATTTGAATCTCTACATTATCGACTGACTGGATACTCAAATAACGCTCTATATCAAATACTCCACGAAAAAGTCATTTAAAATTCTTTCAGCAAGAAAGTTGGAACAACGCCCAAGCCTACCGAAAAAGAATATAATTGATCCACCTTCATAAATCGAACATAATAAATTTTAATACCTGTTACTTAAAACCATAAAATTATAGAAATCTAGTGTCGCTACTATTTTCTAGTTAAGTGAATGGTTCCCGCTGTCTGCCCGCTTCTTTGCCATGTTCTATTAGTCCAATAAACTCCAACTAGTTCGATCTCACTATCTTTGAACCGAACGTTCAACTTAGCAGCACCATCGAATTTCGAATCATCCTTAGCCTCCGGCCGATCAACCACTGACTCAAATATATACGACACATAAAATGACCCGTTTCTTGGATCTTTGTAAATTTCACTTTGAATTACAGTGCTTCTTTGATATTCGTTCGTTGATTTAAGCTTCATATCCAAGCTAAAAAAAGAGGCCTTAACAGTCAACTCGACTTCAGTTTTTACAGGGTTCCCGGATTCATCCTTATAGGTAGACTCTGTAAAACCAATCCACTCCCCATTTATATCAGGACAAACGTTCTTGTTGAGCATATCTCCGAGCCCTGGAATCGCCCAGACCCACTTCCAAAATATTGAACCAAAAAGCCAAACGACCGCGAGGAAAATGATGAAAATGGGGGTTAGTACGCCAATAAGTTTTCCAAACCCTTCAGCGGAAAAAAAAGATACAAAGCTCAGCCAACCGCCTGTAGCCCAGGCCAACGCAGAAGTAGCTATTGCACTTAACAAAAAAATTAGTAACTTAAGCAGCCCAAACTGGGGTAGTACTTTCCACATGACTATTTCTATCCTTCTGGTCTTCCAAAATTTTTGGCATTGGCTACTTATCTTCGACTAACTTCGGAAGGTGAGTCGCTTTCGAGCCATCCCAATAGGCAAGCCATATAGACTTAGTTCCAACAATCGCCAAAACAGCAATATTTCCTCTCAAGTTACGTTTCCAGTTGAGGATATCAACTTGAGAAGGTTCGGGATGACTTTCCGGGTGCGTGTGCCACTCTCCAATATATGTTTGTAAGCCTTGCGTAGAAGCCCATACTTCTTGAACATACCTGACATGATGCTGGCTTCTTCGTTCAAATTCATATCTCGAGCGATAATCTTGGCCCGAGGGTTCTGTGCACGATGTCAATTCGACATGAAAAGTCTTTTGGCTAACGGTAGACCTCCTCCAGCATCCTATCAGTACACCACCAGCTTCAGTATCACCAGGCCTAATTTGCCTATATGTATCCAATACATCCACAACCTTCTCTGGAACCAAGAGGAATCCACCCGCTGGTAAAATCGTGTAATAGTTCAGCATTCACTTCCGCTACAGCATGGACATTGGGAATACTGAGAAACATTTTGTGATTTTACGCTTCTAACCGATGAATCAAGTCCAATATGTCTAAAACGAGGACTTGGATCTTGAGAAAAATACTCTGACGTTAACTGTTGGGCAACTCCAGCTGCAATTACAGATACACCTTCCGAAAATGGAATATAACTCTCACCGCAACGGAAGTTTATTGTCGCATAATCCGGAATTTCACTCGAATGCTTGAACAATTCAAAACGCTCTTTCAATTGAAAATCACCACCTGCTTCATATACACGAAGACAGCGGTAGCATCCTCCAGTACCGTCATCCAAAAGTGCTCTGACAGCTAAACCATTCGCATCCACCCAGATATGGAGAATAGCTACTTTTCTCCCAAGCTTTCTGGCCCTACGCGCCTCATACGCTAGAACTGTAGAGAACTGCTCATCTCCAGTTGCATCAACTACAAGGTCATGTGAAAAAACACGAGCTATCTGACTTGGACGCAATTCTCCCTGTGACTCAATATTAACGGGATAAATGGACCGGCTATTTAACAAATCAGCAGTTGCGATAGCCTTGTTTTCCTCAAGATACTTAACTCCAAGAAAATGACGCCCTAAATTTGACGGTTTAAGCCAATCCCCATCATAAAGCATTAATCTACCGTTATTCCCTGCCCCAGCTCCAATTTTTACGAGTAGATTGGCCAAATGTGATCCGACCGTTCCGCAGCCAACTAATGCAATCTTCTTACCCTTAATTGAGCTCCGCTGTAGGTTTCTATCAACCAAAAAGTCTTCGGTTACATCATCAACTCTGATTCTTTCGAATTTTTTTTCATACAGGTTACTTCTCAAAACTTGGCGAAAATGTTTCAGACCAAACTTTGATTTCCGTTTAAATTTTTTCTTTGCGAGTCTAGAGGAAACTTCCTTTATTTTAGAATGAAAAGACACATAGACACCAAATGGACCACTTACAGGGCAAACCAACACAATAAAAGTCGTTAATGATTGGTTCAATGTATTCGCTAATTTTTCAATTAGATGAGCTTCTGCGGATGGATGGCATTCTTGCAGCCAAAGCTGAAACTCTCGGAATGTAGCGATAGGCCAATCTCGACCAGTTGGAATATGTGGTGGCTCACGAAGGCTAATAACAATAGCAGGAGAGCTAAAGGCTTGACTTACGATACTGCGATTCTTACTCCAACGGTCCAGGGTATCTTCAGCGTTATAAAACAGTGTCTCTTGTGTAGTATCACCACTCAACCGTGCGACATTAAACGTAGCGGCTTTAGACATACCTTCAGAAGCTGCCAAATATCCCGTGTATCTACCATCCCAGTATGTCGAGAATTCAGCGCCATATTCTCTCTTACGCTTGTCACCATCAACAAGAAGTAAAAGTGTCTGCTCTACAGCATCGACTATATGATTGGCATTAGCAACAGGTTCAAAGGGATCGAAATATATACCGGTCTTATCAAGGTAACAAAGATATCCATTGCTACCTATTACGTGCGGCAACACAGATGGCAATTCCTTTGGCCACCCTTGTAGTTGTACGATCGGAAGCTCCAGAAAGTTCGGATCTATACAGGATATCTCTAAGTTAAACTCAATATCTCGTAAAGAGATTGACCACGAAAATACCAAATCGGCGCCTTTGACCAACTTCAAGCCGCGACTTAAAAGCGCCCTCGTAATAAGGCTTATCGCGTCTCCTCTTAACCCCTCTCCGCTCATGCAGACCGGTGCGATTGAGATGGCTTAGGTTGTACCTGTGGTAGCACCGGTACACTTTTGACAACCTCAGCAATGGATAGGCGCTCAACCCAATGAGGCTTCGACGGAATTCGATCTCCGAAAACACCCTGCAGGACTTCTACAACCTCGTGGTCGTTGGCAGGCGAACATAGCGCTGTTGTAATTTGGTTCGAGAACTGCTCAACCGCAGCCCTGATCTCCCAAACCGTATCTCCGCCCAAACCGTTAGGAAACAGCTCTGACTCCCCTACCGGGTTCATAATTTTCGCCGAGAATAGCTCAGGTAACCGCTCGGCAACCGCCAGAAGCGCCTGACAATCGGTATTGAACGGTTCACTTAGCCCTCCAAGATGATTATCAAAAATCTCTGCTACCGCAGCCATAAGGGCGATAGAAGAAGGGCCGCCTTTCTCCCAGGAGTAGTCTCGCCATGCCTTCATATATCGGCACAGTCTACGGAGGCGCTGGCCATGCATAGCAACTTCTTTTTTGAACCATTTCTCTAGCTCTTTGGGATCCGACTGCACCCAATGCTCCCCATCATCCCAGAGGGCAAGGTAAATCTCATTCGGATCCAGACGAATAGAGGATTGATCCAGTTGACTGCCAAAGTGGCGGCTTTCAGATATGGCCTTCGCCATAACGGCATAGCGTTCCCTTGGGATCGCATATACAGGAATATCCAGATGAACGCGTTGATTGATCGTCAACCTGGCACAAGTGGACTTTTTGCTCAGCGTCCAGCTTTTCTCCCGTGCAAGAACTTCCAGCATGCCCGAGACTGACTTTAGAAGAGCATTTTTTACTGCAACAGGTTTCCCACTAACCAGCTCCATAGGAAAGTACACGCCATCATCCAAATCTATCTGTTGTGGCGGATTATGGGCAGGGTCGTTGAGTGTATTGTAGGAAAAGCTTCCTTGCGTCCAGAACTTAGGTTCCAGGGACGCAATGACATCAAGGTTGACACCTGAAATTTTGGCCTGATTGGCGAGAGCCCTAAAGCCTTTCCGCAAACATTCCCTGACATCCTTCCTGTACTCCATCAGGTCATTTTTCTCTTCTTCCGTGATGGTGAGCCGATCTAGAAAGTCCAACTCACTTAAATTGTTGTTCAAAAGTTTCTGAACCTTATACCGCTGCATCTCCCCCTCCTCTCTGCCACAAACTCTGAGCAGCAGTGTTAACTTTGTAAAGTGAACAACCTAGGAAACACCTAAAGCACTAGGACATCCTGTATAAAAACTAATCAGGCCGAATGTCAACATGGCGTTGGTAGCAGGCCAGCCCCGCTACGGCAAACTCAAATCATTGTCTTAGACAATCAATTAATAAAAACCAATAGTTGAAATAATTTTGTCAGTGATACCCTCTTCTCCCCTTCAGGGCCAAACGCCAAAGCAATGGACCCCATAGATCAACACCCAGGATGCTAACCATAACAACATGATATACTAATCATTTTGATGATGTCAACGGTTCTTCTTGATACGGAAACATCCTCACTGGTACGATAACACTGTCATACAATGAAAGAGTCGAGCAATTTGCACGTGGAAGAAATTAGCCCCCATCAAAAAAAGCGCCTAGCCCATATTGACTTCCGGCTGTATTTTCTTGGCTCAATCGGAAGAAACCATTTAGTGAAGAGGTTTGGTATAAAAGAGGCTGCAGCTACAAGAGATATTTCTCTCTATCGTGAGCACGCTGCGAAGAATATTGAATATGATGGAAGTGCAAAACTCTATCGCGCAACAGATGTATTTCACCCTCTATTCAATCACAAAGCTGAGTCAGTTCTTGCGGCGCTTTCTCAAGGGATAGGCGACGATAGCATCAGCGATCAACAGAGTTTCATTCCCTGTGAGACACCCTCTCAGCTAAGCAAACCTGATTTATCCATATTGGCGACCTTAACCAAGGCTATCTATAACCAGAAAATTGTTTCTATCGAATATAGATCAGTAAGTAGCGGGTTTACCAAGCGTGAAATAGCACCGTTTTGTTTGGTCGATAACGGGCTGCGCTGGCACATAAGAGCATACGACAGGCGTAGAGAGCGTTTTACTGATTTTGTGATTACACGGATTACAAAACCTAAAATTTTGCACGATAGTAAGGTCCTTAACAACGAAGAGCCTCAATCTGATATTCAGTGGAATAGAATCGCCGAACTTGAACTAGTGGCTCACCCGAAATTGGATCACAAAGAAACTATTGAGATTGACTACGGCATGACGAACGGGATTCTGAATGTGAATGTACGAGCCGCTGTTGCAGGTTATCTTTTAAGACGTTGGAACGTTGATTGTACTGAAAATGGGGAATTAGAAGGAAACGAATATCACCTGTGGCTTAAAAACCGCATGGCGCTTTACGGAGTTGAGAACTTGATAATTGCTCCAGGGATTAAGCAGGATCCGGTTTAACTAACCCCACCAATTAGAGAGTTAAGTCGATAATTAAACGCTTCCTTATTGCTATACTTTGAACAGCTCTTGGTCATAAAATTAAAACCGTGGTAGAAGCCATGAATAGATGCTAAAAAATAAGGCTTTCAAATCCAATTAACCCAGTACTCACCCATGGTAGATGTAGTTAAAAGATTTTTACCGGATTATCTAAAACAATTCTGGACACCCACCAATTAGAGGTATAATCCGCCAATCTCATCGATGAAAGCAGAAGACAGTACCAAGTACGGGATGCAACGCGCAATTGAGGAGACCAGCCTCCCAGTGCGGAATTTAGTAAAAATATAGGCGCGCAAATTCCTTTATTGGAATATATTAAGTTTTATTCGACGTCAAAGCTGCGTAAAATCAATAGGTATCTATCAGTGTGACGGGTTGCGATTAAGCAAATTTCTAGAGTCGCTCCCCCCAAAAAGATCCCAAAATTTCTGAAGCACCCACACTATCAATAAGAGAGCCGCAACGTGAAGTAAGAATAGAGAAAAGGCGCTGACCCAAGGTGCTGCAACACCAGGGGCCAGCTAACCAAATTGATAAGGACACTATCAAGATGGCTGTATGCATACTACGCTAGAAACCCGCTCGTCTTCAATAAAGTGGAGCACAATCAGCAGCTTGGAGCGATTCTCCAAGCTCTGGGAGCCTAGCGCCCGCCTTTTCCTATTCTGCGCCCACCGCCCCCGCGCCCCACCCCACTCTTCCACCAAGTATCACTTACCAATCTTCCCCACCAAGGAATGCCCACCCGCAGCTAGAGTATCGGCAGGAAGAAAACATGTTGATCCTAAAGCGCCGAACAGGCGAGAACCTAAGAATTGGAACGAACGTCTCGATTACAGTACTGGAGGTGAAGGGAAACCAAGTAAAGATAGGCATCCGCGCCCCCAAATCCCTTCCCGTCCATCGTGAAGAGATCTATGTGCGTATCGAGAGAGAACGAAAAATAAGCAACGGAAGGCGTTGAGGAAAGGTTCTCCAAGGAAGGAGGCTCCACCTCAATAAAGTCACTATTAATAGCCAGTTATCTTCGAGGTATAGGGCAGTGAACTTACATAGCCCTCTTTACAACTACAAAAATTCACCTCTCCACAGAAAGGTAAAAGTCAACACAAATTCGATCGAACAAGCAGTATAACTAGTTCGCAGAAGGCTGTGGTCGTTTTTTAACCTATTCTTCTTCATCACTACGATCTATTAGGTTTTCCGGTGAGCCCAGAGTGCTATCTTTTCAAGCTCTTCCTTAATATCTTCAGGAAGTGGCTTGAACAACTCTTTTGCCCTCTCTTCGGCTTTCTTTTTTGCCTGTTCGTATCTTTCTTTATCGTTCATAAGTCTCTTACCAGATAATGTGGATTGCCTTTCTTTGAACCAACCAATTTAAACCCACCATGAGACATATAGTACTTAATGAGCTTGTCATTCATAGGCTCCATGATGCGAATTTTCTTTGCACCAATTAGATCCCCATAAATTTCATACGCCAATAGAGAAATACTGAACATTTCACCGGCGTATGGACAATTCTTAGGGGCTCTCTCTATAAAATCTAAACGCATTTCGGTGCCCTTGAATGTAGGGCGACCAAGGGACATTGAACATAGAGTATTTCCCAACCAAACTGACATATCGAATGACTTCGGGTAGAAAATCTTATAGCTCCGGGAAAATTCCCAATTCCATAAAACCTTTCGTTCAGCGGTATCCTTCCAAGCCTGGAAAGCATTTAAGGTTTTGTGATCTATACCTTCAACATTTAGAACGCCCTTCAGGTTTCCGGGCAAACTTTCTTTTGCTATATCTCTGCTTGCGCTCGAAATACATCATACCGCTCTAACGTTTCCTTATGTGACGGTTGCATTTCTTCTCCTTGAATCTGCCTGTTGAGATCCGCCTTTAGCTGTCACTGAAGGCAGTATTTTCCCGGTTCATTGCGATCCGACCAATCATGGACGTTAATAAGTGAAAGCCCGATATGGATGGGTAATGATAACGCGAATGACCATTTGAGCCTAGCGCCCGCCTTTTCCTATTCTGCGCCCACCGCCCCCGCGCCCCACCCCACTCTTCCACCAAGTATCACTTACCAAGCTTCCCCACCAAGGAATGCCCACCCATTGCTTGAGTATCGGTAGGAGAAAACATGTTGATCCTAAAGCGCCGAACAGGCGAGAACCTAATAATTGGAATGGGTGTTTCGATCACAACACTAAAAGTGAAGGGAAATTAAGTAAAGACAGGTATCCCCCCCTATCCGCCGTGAAGAGATCTATGTACAACTCAATAACTAACAAAAAACAAGCAATGGAAGACATTAAGGGCAGATTCTCCAAGGAAGGAGGCGCTCGTACTTGCTCAATAGAAGTTTAAACTGATTCTTAAGTGGTATTTTGAACCGATTCCGCTAGCTCATGCCTGTAATTATTGCTCCTGTATTGGCTAGCCATCCCATTTTCAGATTGCTAAACCCAAGGGCCAACTGAAGCAGCACAGCCTCAATTGACAGTTCATGCTCATCTATTAAATTTCTTTTTGCCGGACATAACTATGCCCACTTTGTGGAAAGTAGACAATCTCATTTGTTTTTTTATTAAAAGCGGCACAGTTTCTTGAACCGCAATAAAGGTACAATAGCTCCTTTTTCGCGCCGTTAATTTGCACTATCACTCTACTGTTTTTATCAGCCTTGATATTTTGCAAAATTTTTCTTGCCTCTTGCACACCCTTCTTTTCAAAATGAGCCATCCCCATGATAAAAATAACTACCCCAATGAGGATGGACCATGAATTTTTATATTTTCTTTCATATTTTAAAACAAGAGGCCTATTCTATTTGGTCGGCAATTTGATCTTTTTTTTAAAATTAACTATATTCCTTGCGCTTGCAGTGTCTTTATTTACATATTCACTAAGGCAAATTTTGTACAATGAATAAAAAGTCACCAAGCCTGCCGCCACTAACGGAACATATAGTATGGTCCATATATTGAGAATCATTCCATGATATAGAATTTGATGAAAGTTTCTGCCCAGGATCTCTCCATCCAAATCTAAAAATTGAAAGAATCCGTGTGTAAACGCCGTGCTAGCCGAGTAAAGAAATGCTGTAATACAAGCTAAAATAACTGCACTATCTAGAAACTTAATAGTTCGCCTCCCTTAAATATATTGATTAACCTAAAACTTATTTACACCACTCCTCACTATAACTTTAAAAGCAACTCAATCAAAGTACCTAGATAGATTAATTAAATGCTTGTGGCTGGTGTATTTGTCCAGTCAAAATCCTGCCCTCTCCAAATTAGGCAAAAAATAGGGGCCGTACCTACCCACGGCTTGAATTCCAAAGGGAAGTAAATAGGTTGGCCATAAAGCACCGAACCGACGAAAGCTCATAAATTGGAACAAATATCCTAGCTGCTGTACTGGAAATGGAAAGCAATCAAGAAAAGATAGGCATCCATGCCCCCAAATCTTGTAAGCGATCAAGCAACCTCATCTAAAAATCAGCCAACTTTTCTCTACTCTCCTGATTTTCAATAATCAGGAGTTCTCAATGAACCCCCAGAGAAAATCCGAATTTTGGAGGAGCATATCAGTGCCAGGAACAACAGCGATTTTCCCAGACAGTATATTGTCAACAACACGATCTGAAACCCAGAACCTATACTTATTGGCACAACAAGCAGAGCAAGCGACGACCCAAGTTGATCCCGGTGACTATAGCGGCTTTTCAGGCTTCTGTTGATTTGACCTTGCCCGATAGCATTCAGATGCAGCTGCCGGTCTCTGAGCTGGCACCTCCTGCGGGAGCAACATTGATGCTACGCCCAAAACAATCCGCTCATAGGTTCCTCAGGTACTGAACTCAGATTTCCGTTACTGAAATGTTCAGATCCAGGTGACTTGAAGTCAGCTGATTTGTTGGATCTCTCGGGTGGTATGCGGTAGGTACAACCGATATTGACCACGTTCTATCCTCTAGCTTACATACCGCAGTACCTAAATAACCCCTCTTTGACAAATCAGAGATTATTTGCTGATCTTCAGCTAAGCCTGAGTTTCGATAAAACTTATGAAGTCTTTCAGTAGCAATACTTGCTGATCGCATAGCAACTTCATCAGAGGCGCCTAAAGACTTGGCGAAAGAGGCCGATGTAACTGCTGCCCTAACTCCATTATCTCGCAAAACTTGGATTTCATTGGAACCAATGGAATAAAACTTTCCACCTTTTACTCTACAATAGCCACCTACATCATCAATTGGTTTTCTAATTGATTTAGTATTAACGAATGTAAAGTAAGCCCGATAATTAATTACACCTGGCGACTCTACTTGAGATTTCCACTCATCAAATAGTTGATATGAGCCAATTTCCTTTTCAACAAACTCCACTAAATTAGAAAATTGCTCTGCACGCTCGATAGTGATTGGAGGGTTGGATGTAATTGAGCAGGCAGCATTGCCCCCTGTAAATAATATTAAAATTATAATTTTCCCTATTTTCATGTTTCTTCCTTGTTTTTACAGTAATGGGGACATGCCAAATAGAAGTATAAATCGCCTCGACCATTGACTAAAGGGGATAGATAGGAAAAATGCTAGGCACCCAAAAAAATTTATATTCCTCAATGCAAATGTATTAAAGCAAGCAGCATCTAAGATTATCTTTTAGAAAATTTGTTGGGCATCCAACAAATAGTGTAGAGAGCTAGAGCTATAGGCCTCGGCTAGCTTAGTTAAAATCGTATTTAAAAAACGGAGTTAATTTTACAGGTTGTAGCGCCCGCCCTTTTCTATTCCGTGACCACCGCCTCTGTGCCGCACTCCATGCCGCCTCCAAACATTACTTACCAAGCTTCCCCACTAAGGAATACCCAGCCAAGACTTGATATATACATGTTGATCCTAAAGCGCCGAACAAGCGAGCACCTAAGAATTGGAGCGAGTGTCTCGATCACAGTACTGGAAGTGAAAGGAATTCAAGTAAAGATAGGTATCCATGCCCGGACTCCCTTGCCACTACAATGAAAAAATCTACGTGGATCTCAAAATAGAAAAAATTAAAAAATAGAGGGCTTTGAAAATAGATTCCTAATAGAAGGAGAATCTCCCATCCTAGCATCCAACTTTTGCTCATAGTAATCGCGCCCATAAGGACACAACAACTCCAAGATAGATACGTCGCTATTTTAAAGCTATCTTTACATGTGTCCCCCGCTCTTCTATAAATCAAGAATCGACTCTAACTGGGACGGTCAGCTGA
Organism: Microbulbifer maximicatervae (SeqCode); assembly: GCF_052467825.1. Taxonomy (NCBI): domain Bacteria; kingdom Pseudomonadati; phylum Pseudomonadota; class Gammaproteobacteria; order Cellvibrionales; family Microbulbiferaceae; genus Microbulbifer; species Microbulbifer maximicatervae (SeqCode). The sequence goes on along the minus strand of NZ_CP174327.1, from coordinate 3,755,293 downwards.
GTTTATACATTGCTAGCGTTAATGCAATCTGCTTAGACTAACGTCTATCAGTTACCTCCCCCCTTTAATCGCCATAACCCAATGAACGAAAATAGACCATCAGAGGATTCATAATTTACTCAGGGGTGTACTCACTACTCTCACCCTGCTTCTCATCTTGCCTATTAGACTCTCCGGCAGCGCTCTGGAAAAAGGCCATTCAGACAATATAAAAACAGATTGGCGTCCCTTTCCTTCCATTAGATATTTAATGCCTTTCGTGTACGATCTTTCAGAGATTCCCCGAAATGAATGGCATTAACTGACTTGGCTTGTGGCCAGTAAGTAATTTCTATAGAGCTTTCCTTATCAGCGACCTTTTCGACCCTAAAATCAATTACTGTAATCACACCGTTATGCATACGAGTATCCCTCATGTGGTAATACATAGATGGCATAATATCGTAGTGATACTCAAAATTCTGCATCTTTGTACTTGCCAAGCTACCAAATTCTTGCTGGATTTCACTGGTTGATTGGTATTCAAATTCTCTTTTAATTTTCATGAACACCACGTCCACATTCACAGGCACGGTAAATGCGATTTTATGATTAGTAGGCTTATTGGCAGATGTATTCACCGCAGTTTTGTCGGTAGTGCTTGTCTGCTCCATCTGGGATTCCTGTGCAGCTTGTTGCTGGCGAGTATTTCCATCGTGATTGATGGGGTCGCCAGTAACCGGATTATTCCAGCAGGTAAGACATTTACCGTCTGATGAGTAGATATGCTGATTAGACGCACATCCGCTCACGATAGAAACCAGGGCCAAAGAGAAAATAAGTGTTGGTAGCTTCATGAATGCTCCCCTAATGAGAGTGTTTATTTAAAAGTTACTATGAGATTCCAAGCTAGCAACCGAGTATACCGACTCCCTGTATTAACATCGAGCAAGGAGATACTTTGTACACGGAAGTCTTGGAAGGATCTGTTTAGTATTGGATTATCTCGCTCTCTGTATAGAAACCAAGAAAAAATGGCTGTGGGGTTGGTCCCTTTCTAACGCTAGTACCTAAATTAAACTTTCCTTTAGAAGAGACACTGTTGCGTTTAACATTGATCAGTCGTTTTCGACGAACCCTGTTCCAGTCTAACGTTCTTAGTGACCAAATCCTTTCTGATATCATGTTCAATTTCTACGATCCTCCCTGAATATAGATATTGATGGTTCTTTAGGTCGTTATTATGGAGCATAATACCCGGTGCGTCCGCCAGTAAATCATCATTTAAAAACCAATTTTAGAAAATCTTAAACTAAAGCACCGTGCAATATTGTTGTGGCCTAGTAAGCAAAATAACACAAAACTGTAAAAGCTTTGTGAATTCAACCACTTGTAGTGATTCCTCAAACTATAGGAACTTAGCGCCTATGCCATTCACACTTTACTCCGTTCTACCTGTAACTTCTGAAGCAGGGAATGCCCAGCCACAACCTTAAGTATTGGCACTAAAAAATTCTGATCTTAGAGCTTCCTAAAGGTGAGAGCATTAAAATCGGTACAAATGTCTCGGTTACATTACTGGACGTAACCGGCAACCATGTAAAGCGTGATATCTACAATACCCAAATCTCACCCCATTCATCGGGAGAAGATCTTCGTGTATTTTGATAGGAAAAGATGACTGGGGCTCTGCCACCATAGAGCCTATTAATCTTGAGAATCGCGGGGGCCCTTAATTAATAAAATGAGCCCCCTCAAGAGTTAAGCTAAGCGATGTTCAAACCGCACACCAGTAAGATGATTTTATTGAATAGACTTTTTAAGGATATCTGTACAAAAAGCACAGGTAAAAATATTAAAAGCTGATTTGAAAATAGCCTTTGTACCAACTTCCTCATGAGAAAAAACAATGCGCCAAGGAATACCCACCCACCACTTGAATGTCATCAGGAAACAAATATATTGAGCCTAAAGCATCGAAACGGCGAGAGCCCAAGAGATAGAACAAATGTATCAAGTAACATACTGGGAGTGAACGGTAATCTCTATCAGCCCATAGTGGAAAGATCTATGTGCGCATCAAAAGAGAACAAAAAGTAGGCACTGAAAGTGCGGTGGGAGCAGATTCACAATGGAGGGAATCCCACCCAAATCTCCTCCCCTCTTTCATCATCATAGTGGCACCTTTGAGCGCACACTATTTCTATGATGAGAAATGTCACAGCCATACAGTTACTTCCAAATGTATTAGAAAACAGCTGCACACACTCTATAAGTGAAAATCGACACTAACTGGGGAGATCAACTGAGTTCAAGACATAGCTAGCATTGCTGCAATCTGTTCACACTAATTTTTATCAGTTACCTCTTCCCATTCATCTTCATAACCGGCTGAACGAAAATAGGCCATCAGCGTAATGATGATTTTCTCAAGGATATATTCACTACTCTCTCCTTGCTTTTCATCTTGCTTATTAGACTCACTGACAGTTCTCCAGAAAAACTCAGCGAAGTGAATAGCCTCTTCTTTACTAGCCAAAGATCCTGAATTGATAATCTCAAGGCTTTTTTTATCATTGAGTAGCTCTGCATAATGCAAAAGAAACTCTCTCTCCTCGGGCAATTTATAATTAATCATCCTATCACCTTCGTACCATCTCTTATTACACTCATACGATCAGCAACCATCTGGAGCTTTTGGACTAGTTGAGAAACCGTCATTTTCCTCGTTATGGTTAGGAAGTAGTGTCTATTATCTTTCTGATCTTGCACAAATTTCAGATCAGGCGGCAAATCTGACTTCTCCAAAACCCAAAATACGTCGACATTTTTCCCAGGGTTTTTAGATGCTTTAAGCTTATATATTGATTTGAGGTGCTGCCAGTTTGCCGAAAAGCTGAGTCCCATCTGATTATGAGGAATCACCCACTCGTGCTTCCTCTATAGAGATTTAACTTTGGTGTATCAAACTTTGGTTACCGTACTATCGCCATAAAGAGGCGCATAACGTTGATCGCCGACTGTAATACCCTAGTAAACTCATAGTAGTTCGCGTGAAAAATTAACTATATTTTTTCCGTATTTTTCAACTGCCTTTTCTTTAAGAGGCTTTAGTAGGAGCCTTACTTCAATAAGATCATTACCAACATCCGCGATCTCATCTTCATTATCCGATGTTTCGCAAATATTGGACATTTTTTGTTCCATTTCTATCAGCGCTTCCAGGATAATCTTGAGCTCTGATTCTACTAGGCTTAATTGAAAGTCATTCATACCACTCTACCTTCTTTCTTAAAAACTCTTGTGGCGCTAAGGGCCATTTCTTCGGGGCAGTTCTGGACACCCACCAAGTAGAATGGCGAGCAGAGCAACAGTAGCCGGATAAGAAAATTGGCATTGAAAATATAGAAAGTTGTAAATTCAAAAAGTTATATTAGCTAATCAATTCAGGAACACTTACATCCACCCTTCCCTATTCTGCACTATTACGACTGCTCCCCATCCGCAAAGCATCACTCACCCAGCTCCCGCAGCAAGGAATCCCCCCCACATCTTGAGTATTTTCACGAAGTAAGTAGGTTGACCATAAAGCACCGAGCCGGCGAAAGCCCATAAGCTAGTACAAGTGTGCTAGCTGCAGTACTGGAGGCGAAAAGCAATCATGAAAAGATAGGCATCCACGCCCCAAATCCCCTCAGCCCATCGTAAAGGGATCTATGTGCGAATCGAAAGGTAAGCAATAGAAGGAATTCTCCAAGGAAGGAGACTCTACCCCAATAGGGCTCCAGAGAGGCGCTATTGATAGCTAGCTATCTTTCAGGTAACGGGCGGTATGCTCATAGAACCCTTTTCACACCTACAAGGAATTACCTCTCTACAAAGCGGAAAAGACAGTACAAGTTAGAGTGAACAAGTAGCCTAGCTACTTAGCAGAAGACTTTGATCGTTTTTCAACCTACTCCTTCTCATCAATACGATCTATTAGGTTTTCTGGTGAACCCAAGGTACTGTCTTTTTCAAGCTCTTTCTTGATATCTTCAGGAAGTGACTTGAACAACTCTTTTGCTCTCCCTTCAGCATTCCTTTTTACTTTCTCGTACCTTGGTTGGCGCTTCATGAAATTTCTATCAACAAATTAAGGTTAATATAGTTAACGAATGAACCTGAGGCGGAGCTTATAAATCAAGCAAGCAATGCAACTAACGAGCGTGTGAAATATCGACTACCTGACAGTTTTCACGGTGTAGTTTCACAGTCGGCTGACCACCGCCACGTCTATACTTTGATTCTTCCTTCGGAATCACTAAATAGAAACTGCCATCAACAATCAACTTGTAGTCCCCAACTTTTGCGCTTTTGGCCGGAAACTTTGTAGCAATTTCGGAAACCCCTTTTTCAAGAGCTAGTTCATGTGAACACAAGCAGGCGCTTGCAATGTGGGAACAAACTGTCAATACCATGAAAACTATTATTTTTACATTAAAATTATAGAATACTTTAAACATAGCAAGTTACCTTGTATGTATGGCTACCCATTTAGTAATACAGCCTTCTTGTTGGAGCAAAACTAAAAGCGAGTCTATCAATATACACTCGTTAAGACTCATTGACAGATGCCATTTCCTCTAGTTTTCTTTTCGCAAACTTACCCCTTTCTGATACAGGGTGAGACTCATCTGAAGCAAACTTGTTAGCTAACTCCTTAGCAATAACTGCTTCAATTTTACCCAGCTCTCGTATCAAAATCTCAGCTGAAACTCGTCTAACGATAGACGAGCGATCAGTAGATGATAATTTCAAAAAATCGAGTATAGGGAGCTTGATGTCTAGTTTTCGTTCACCTACGATGGGCCTTACCCTACCTTCACAATAGCGTATATCTGTCCATTCCCATTTCCGGCCCTCCATCCATACAATACGGCCTTCAAATAAACTACGATATGCCTTAGCTCTAACCGAAGGTTGAATAGCTAATCTCGCTATTTCCTCTAAATTCTCATCAAGAATAGGTGTGCGCCCAAGCTGGGAAAAAAGTGATGGCATGGGCCCAGACGCAGACAAAATTAACTTACGCCGAAGCGACTCTGCTATATCTTTTTCACAAATGACTTGAAGAAGAATCTGCTTGTCTTCTTCCTTGATTCTACCCCATGAGTTCCAATTTGATAGTGCAATACATAGTGCTTCAACTACACATTTTGGATCAGTTAATTTTGCTATCTCAGGAAGCTTTTCTCTTGCAACCTCACGCACTTGAGGCACCCAATCATTCAGCCTACGAACGGCAAGCGAGAAAAAGAATGTATTTGGCGCTCCTCCCGAAAGAGCTCGTAGAGCTTTCTCTCTTTTGTAACCATCCCAACTTATTAGGTCAAGCCAAGTTGTCAGCTCCTTAGGTTTTGACCAAAGCTTCCACTTGGAAGGCGTGGATTCTCTTAGTGCTGAAGAGAACTCAGTGCGTATAAACCGTTCCCAGTAGTCAAAACTGGAAAGAGATAACTGACTCGTCACATCAACTAATGCAGACATATCAGCTACAACCTTGCTCCCCGAATTTATCGAGTTCGCAAAGTCCTTAACTGCTAAAATAACTTTCTCTTCCATCATCTTCAACTGTTGCACCTATTTCACTGCTTGATAACGCCCAAATCAGCGGAGTTTCAGTTCCGCTGTATTTTCTTATTACATGCCCTACGCCATCTCTCTTAGCAAGTGAATAGATGTATTTTTTGGCAACCCCATTGAGCTTGCCAAACCATCTATACGATTAGCCACCATGGTAATCTCTGACTCGGCCACCCCTATCGCTTCATACACAGCCTGATAATCAACCTCAATTTTTCTATCTGTGGCGGGGATGAATGGCTCGTCATCAATGCACTCAATTATTACTTTATCGCCCTTTCTAAACGCACGCGAACTTGGATGCCCCTCAATGGCTATGTAGAGATCGGATTCCGACCTCAATCGCACCCAGGACTCAAGATCAGCTATAGTCCCACAACATTGGGGAAATAATTTATTAACTCCATTTATGACTAGAGCAAAGCCGCCAAAGAAGGCGCAACAATCTTTGACTTCAAAATCTGATATATGCAGTTCAATTGCGCGCGCCAAATTGTTGTCATCAAGCTTACTTAATGAATGAAATTGATGATCAGCTGAATACCCGACCAAGTCTCGATATCCACTAACTGTAAGTAGCTCGTCTCTTGCAGTCGAGCTGCATTCTTTCCTAAGATCGTTAGCCTGATCTGATATTGGCAACTCTATTAATGCTTCTAATTTTACTTCCATATTTGTGCAATTCTGGGTACCCACTAAATTGAAAGTATAAACCGCAAGAGCTATCAGACTGAAGAGTAGACTCAAATAAAGCACCGTGGGACAGCTGGCTCTAGAGGCCTAGCTTCGCATATTCTTACTCTGGACCTACCACCTCCTCACCCACCCCATTCCTCTAAGGGCTTCACTTATCAAGCTTCTCTACCAAGGAATGCCTACACACAGCTTGAGAGCCAGCGCGAGGGGGGGAGCATTTTGACCATGAGCCAGTAAGCCGGCGAAAACCTAGAATCTGGTACGAATGTTTCTATTGAGTGTGATAAACCCGCAATAAGTTGCTTGTCCGAATGGCAAATATTATGCTTTTACAATCAATACCATCGAAATGGAATTCAAAAATAGGTAAAAAGAAGATACCTTTCAAACATCAGCTAAAAACTGTACAAGACATTACTGACCGCATATCCAGAATCTATTTAGAAGCACTGGAGTGAAAGGAGAGAGCATTCTTTAGAACTGTCATAGATCCGAATGAAGCTATTATATAAGGAAGGCTCACATGGTAGAGGCGGGATAAGTAAAGGGGTTAGGCATTGTGACGACAAATTCTCAAATTCAGATCCTATGTGGATTGAACCCCGTGACGAGCACGGTTTGTCTTTCTCTTCAACGGTTAAGCATGCTGTCTCAACAATGGGATTTCTAGGCAGATTTTAAGAAAAGAGAACTAAAGTTAACTGGGACTATTGGATTATAGAAGACAGTCAGCATATCCCTTCCGGGATGAAATTTGTATAAGCCCCTGATAACTCATCTCATTATTTACGGGGAGTGACAGAACGCATGCGAGTTGATGAACTCGTTTTCAAACTTTGATCTATATCCGATAGAATGTCCATCATGACAGACCTGCAACTGGAGGCTTATAAAAGTGCTTAAATTTAAAGAATCTGAGTCTGATACTAAAAGCCTCGCTTTACATTACGCTAAAGAAATGAATGATGAACTTCTTGAAGAGTTTATCAATTCAAAAGTAAAAATTAATTCGAACGAAATGGCAGCGTCATTAACAGAATCATTTTGGAAAATGACAGACTTAGCAATCAAAGATAATGAAGAGCAAAAAGTCATAGAGGAAACTACTGATATAGAGTTCTGGATGCATAAACTCTTCAACAAATTTTCTGGCTACATGCTTATTAATGGTTTTGAAGAACTTTGGGAAAGTACATCAAGCAAGATACGTGCTAATTAAAACCTGGTATTGCCTTGCTCCAATTTAAGGGAGTATGGGCTTTCCCACACCCCCTTGGGCTGTCAGTATTTTGGAAATAACTACTCTTGTACTTGGCGACTCCCATGTGTTCTACTTTATTTAGAAGCTAGGGCTTCTTACAAATAGTATTTTTCTTAAAAAGGCCAGATACCACATTCTGGCCTAAATGTATCTTGGGTGTATTATGTATGCATTTTCAATGTAGCTAAAAGATCATCTTTAAAATCAATTTGCTCTAATGATTCAGCTGTAAAAATCAAAGCTAATGCTTGATCCACAAAAACATAAATTGCCCCATTAACTTCCTCCACCTGCTCAACCACTGCCCAACTATAGAAACTATGGCCATGTTGACAAGTTTCTTTAATACCCTCTGGAGAAATCTCATACTCTTTAGAGCCTAATATTATTCCATCCTTGTTTGGTGTAAAGCACTCACCTATTTTTACAGCCAACAACCTACTAAGAGCAACATAAAAAAGAAACGCAACTGATATTACCATAACTAATATGAACGGACTCAGCTCAATTTTCCCAGCCTTAAACTGAACACAAGACATAAAAATTAAACCGATAGCCAACCAAACAACTAAGATCTTAAGAATCGATATCCATGTATGAGATTTCAAACGACTACATACCACATAGTCACAAAAATTATTATGGTCAGCTTTAGAGGTTACTACTTTAAGTTTCAAACGAATCTCCACAATCTACATCATATATAAAGGTCAATCTACCTTAAGCCCAAGCGTAAATTCTTTTGGACACACAGTGAAAGCTAATCACATCACTATACTTCTACTCCCTGAGGCGCTTTTCTGCCTTAATAAATCTTCTGAACGTATATACCATTACGGCAATATAAAGGGCAATTACTATCGCCATAGCAGAAATATCATAGACATTTATCACCCAGCTTTCTGGGTGTTGATCTCCTTGCACCAATAGCGTAGTAGTTAGAAATGACACTAACAGCAGCAGTATAAATACAGCGGTTACCAATAGAAGTTTGCATGCCAGGAGTATAAATCTCTTCATAAAACAAAAACCAGGTTAGGCAGTTGAAGGCAGATGCAACCTGTACCTATATTTGTCTAAATAATTAGCTCAATACGACCTCCCCACATAAGGGGGGCCTTAACTACTTAAACCTTTTTACTTTATGTCCTGACCTTTAGACTGAGGTTAAAGTGGGGCCCCTATTCTCCCACTCGTCAATCATTCTTTCGGTCAGCGCCCTCAAACGCCCCATGTATAGAATATCTTCTTGAAGCTCTTCAGCTTCTTCATCATCACATTCATTAATATCAACATCACATAATTTTTCTTCGTAGCAAGCAAGGGCTTCTCGTATATAGTTCAAATCTTTGTAGTTATAAGACATCACTTAACTCTCATATATTTTTTTAAGGCGGCAAGCTTTTCAAAATACTCGGAAACAGGCATGTCGATTTCCGCTTCAATCGAGTAGTGGGTATTGCCTTCTGCATCGGGAAACATATCTTTTGCAATAATCAACCCTGGTTCCAATCTCGCATCTTTGGTAATTATCCACCAAGCATCCTTTCCCTCTCTAAATGGAACTTTGCTACTGATACCATCGAAAAGTGATACCCCACCCGATTTAGCCAAAATATACGGCTCTGAAGAGCCTGGCATCCGGTAGGTTACGATATCGTTTCGCTTGGGCCTTTCTTCACCCGTTCTGTTGTTTTTCACCATCATTGGCCGATGGTCCTCACGATACCTAACCTTATCGATCTGCGGATTATCAAGCTTTCCTTTCCTAAGCACCACATCCACATCAAATCTCTTCATATAGACTTGATTGGCACGTTTGTGTAGTTTTGCGTGCCCTATGGCATCATCCCGTGTAAAGCTCAAAACATTTAGACCCATTGACTCACTCCATAAGTTTCAATCCGATGTTGGTAAGCGATATTACTTCAATGCTTAACGACGAGCCACAGCCAACCGCAAACCCGATCCCCATTGCCATTAGAGCCATAGCGAATCCAATTAGTTAACTCAGTAGCTTGAAGCGACTCCCCAACTTCCCAGTACCTAATTCCCGTCTTTTACTGATCCACGTCCACAACCCTAAACCGACGAAATCCTACAAGCTGGGACATACGTCTCAGCAATAGTGCTGCAAGTGAAAGGAAATTAAGTAAAGATAGGCATCCACGCCCCCAGGTGAGAGATCTATGTCTACATCAAAAGCGAACGAAAATTAGGCTATAGGGGTTGTCCAGGTCAGGCTTCCCAAGGAAGAAGGCCCTACCCCTCTCTGTAGAAGTTAAATTTTATTTGGCAACGAGATGCATATCTACACGCTCTGCTCCAGCCTTTTCTTGAGTAAACTGTGCAAAATGTACATAAAGTAAGTTATTCCCAAAAAGCCCGAAGAGCCGTAGCATACTACTTGTGCTTGTTAGGCATCTGGCTCACCAAAAAGAAGGATGTACGCTGTGTAGGCTAATCCAGCTACTAACAACCAAAATGAAATACTGACAATCACCACCAGAAACCCATTTGGCTCTCTCCCTTTCTTTGTAAAAGGTTTACAAATGAGATTGCCAGGGAAATGGAACATGACCTCGACAATGATTGTAAATATAGTCTCAACAATAAATCGACCGAGAAATCTAAATACACTGCCTATTACTTCTTCCACTCATTCTCTCTCCGAACTCAGGATTTTTGACGCCTAAAGCACTTACAGTAAAATCAAATCGAAGCAACGGTTTTTACACCGTATGCCTTTTCGTTTTAAATGTGAGCTCAATCCGAACCTCCTGAGTCAGAAAATTCGTTGCTACAATTGGATTCTACTAGGGATGAATCACTTCTATTCATAGAAATCACAACAGAATCAATTTCTTTCCTGGCCTCGATTGAGCTAAGACTTACGCCAGATTCTGTACAATATTTATCAAACTGCTTTTTATCTGACCACATGTATATTGCGTACATTTGATACTTAGTCAGTTTGGGGTAGTGGTTTTGAACACTATTAGCCACCTCAGAGGCTAAATACTTTCTCTTATTCCCCCAGTCATTTGATAATTTACGCCTTAAATCCCTTTTGAAGATCCGTATGGCCTTGCGTTTACTTGACAATTTTAAAAACCACACGATCGGATACCTTTACCAATTAGTTCAAAAGCTACATCTGTATATCATGCTTCTCTCTAATTCTAAAACTCATATATCCTAGAACACAAAAAAATACAGAGAATCAAGAAACCACCTTTAACTGATAAGTATGTCAAATAAAGATATAGAGCAACCTCTTTATCTTTCTGTACTTTCTTTGCTCTGTATATTTTAGAAATGCTTTATGGGGCAATGAGGCTACCCACAAGTAACGAACCGGCAAAAACCTAAAAATTGTTACGAATTCCTCACTCACAGTGTTGAAGTAACTGGAAAATAAGTAAAGATATGCTCCCCCCCAAATCCCTTGTCGTCCACCGAGAGGAGATCTAGGTGCGCGTCATACATGAACAGAACGTAGGCACTAGAAGGTCCTGCTGTAGTATCTATTTGATAGATGGTACATAACTTTAAGAGTTTCTATCTCTTGGGCAAAGTATGGGCTACCTCATTCATTGCTTTAAAGGTTGAACTATGCAGAAAACTATTACGATTATTGGCGCCACAGGCCATTTAGGCCGTCAGGTAGCACGAAAACTGGATCATAAAGGTGTAAAGGTAACTGCGCTCGTAAGGGATGCGGCTAGCGCTCGCACTATCCTTCCAGAGAGTATCCAGCTTATCGAGGCAGATGTCTCGGATAAAGAGAGCCTGGTGTCCGCACTAGTTGGTACCAAAACACTTTATATCACCCTGAATACCACGTCACTCGACCCGACTTTACCCTTTCATAGTGAGCGTGAAGGTGTGATTAATATCGTGGAGGCTGCAAAGGTCAATGGTGTGCAACACATCATGCAGATTGCTGGTATTGATTATCTCCACCCAGAGTTTGCGGACAAGGGGCTTGAGTACAAGACCAATGTAATCCGTAAATCAGGCATAGAGGCCATTAAAAGTTCGGGCATTAATTTCACTTTCTTCTTCTGTTCATTCTTCCTGGATTCTTTCCCCACATTCATCGAGAACGGCCAATTTTCTATCATCGGCGATCATGTCCACCCTATCTACTACACCAATACAACAGATCTGGCAGAGATGATCGGTAATGCTATCGGGAATGAGATGGCCTACAACCAGAGTTTTTCAGTTCAGGGTACTGAGGGGATGTCTTTACCAGAGGCGGCCAGAACGTTTGTAGAGGCATATTCTCCGGGAACAGAAATTGCCGTTCACCCTATCGCGGCCATTGCAGAAATGGGACTGCCCGAGGAGCAGGCAGTATTTATGGAACATATGCTGAATTACGTAGAACAGCTAAAGGAGCAACCAGTGAGTCAAAAAACTTGGCAGGTGTTAGGTAAGCCAGATACAACTATCACAGATTTTGCCCGAGATCTGTCAAACGCTTCATAGCGACTGATCCTTGTTCAGTATTGCGTCCTCTGTGCTCAGCCGCTTCATCAAGTCAGTGGCTGCAGGACCCAGTGGACGCTTACTGGACCAGATAATATCTACACCGTGTGACAGCTCTTTCTCCTGCTCAAATACCAGAGGGAGCTGTATCAGTTTTTTCGCCGCTATCCCCTTCGCAACCACGTGTAGTGGCAATACTGCCCAGCCCAAATTGGCATCGACAAGGTCAAGTGCATCATCGACACGTGACACACTCCACACGTCGGGAGACACCAGCCAGCGAGTTTGGCTGGATATCTCAAACTCCTGCAATAAGATTTGTCGGTATTGTTTCAGGTCTTCCCAGGTTACTTCAGTAAGTTGTGCTATCGGGTGCTCAGCACAGGCGACGCCAGTGAGCTTCAGATGGCCCAGGGCTCTGAAATCGCACCCAGTGGGCACATCTTCTTGCTGCGTGATAATCCCGAGTTGGGCAACATCCCGTTCGACCCAGGTCTGTACATCCTGAACATTTCCCGCTCTGAGCGTAATTTGAACATTTGGATATTTGGTCTCAAACTCTTGAAAGAGTCCACCCAGGTTTTTAATCCGCACATGCTGGGCAATAGCTAACGTCAACCGGGCCTCGACATCCAGAGACAACCCTTGTGCGATCGCCATCAAACGCTCGCGTTGCTCGATAAGATTCCGTGCGCGTTCCAGCAGTGACTCACCTGCGTCCGTCAATCGCGGGTATCGTTGACTACGATCAAATAGATTGACTCCCAAGTCAACCTCCAGATTCGATACCAGTGAGCTGATTACCGACTGTGCCTTTCCACATTTACGTGCAGCCGCTGAGAACGAGCCAGCCTGCTCGGTTGCTACAAATGCTTCCAGTTGCTCAATAGAAACTGCCACGCGCCCAACCTATCTGTTTAAGGTATAGTATCTAACTTATCCCACCTAAAATAACTATATATCATTCAGGCATATTTTCTCAACCAGAGTGAGTATGGCTGATGACTAAATCATTGAAGAATCGTTTATTCCATGCGGTTTCCTACGAGTTTTTTCTGCTGCTGACAGGTGGCTTACTGGTGGTGCCAGTGTTTGATCTGGAGGTACACCAATCGCTAGTACTTGCGGCTGGACTATCACTGTTTGCGCTGGTCTGGAATATGGTTTTCAATCACGCCTTTGACTGGTACTTATTGAATATACGTAAAAACCCGGAGAAGACGTTTATCGTTAGAGCCATGCATGCGTTATTGTTTGAAGGGGGTATGTTGGTACTGACGTTGCCAGTAATCGCCTGGGGCTTTAATCTGACTATCCTAGAAGCATTTATGCTTGAGATAGTCATGGTGATTTATATCGTGATATATACCTATGTATTCAACTATTGGTTCGATAAGCTGCATAGCTCGTTTCAAGTTACTGAACACAAACGTTAAAGGTCTTCTCCACTTTCTATTTTAGATGAAATGCAGGACCAGTTAAGATACACATCGCCGGAATCACCCGATGGGGGCAGAGATACATACTTTTACTATGTGCTTAGCTCAATACCGATACATCTTAAATTTGTTAGCAGTTCTTTATATTGATCGGACTTGGAAGATAAGTATTGTAACTTACGATGCCTTTTAACTTCCCAATTACCAATGACAGAGTCAATTTTTGTACCGGATGCCGATGGTTCATCATCGAAACCAAACTCAAATCCGCAGCTACATATCTGGAAAGAGCCACTACCATCCTCTAAGTAAGCAGGAGCCCCCCAACTCAAGGCTACCACATACAGGATAATGCCAACATCCATTAACTCTTTAACAAACTTTCTGGCTATATGCTTATTAATGGTTTTGAAGATGCCTGGGAAAGCATACGTGCCTACTAAAACTAAGCATATCGATTGGATATGACCTCTTTTTAAGTGAAGTGGTTCAGGATTGATCTGACAGTTAACAGAAATTCTGGACACTCACCTAATGTAGCAGGCACAGGACTGATACTTATTCAAACAGATTGATTTAGGACTTGTGATAATTTTAAGTTGAATGGTAAGGCTTCCGAGTTGAGAGCAACTGGATTCTATCACTAACAGTTTTTGGGTTTTATCGACTGGAGTTCCACCCATACGGGGTGAGAGGAATTTTGTGGAGAAACAATAAAGTACCAACGAAGCTCATCAGTTTTTTCACAGTTAACTTGATTCCCTTTAAAGTAGAGGGTCTGCTCTTTTTTGGTTACAAATGGCTCAATCCACTTTATCTGACCAGTATACTTGCCATCATCCCACTCAATTGTAATAGCCGGCTTATATTCTTTGCCTTGAGTGACGGCCTTGTACAACCCCCTATAGTAGGAGGCTATAAAATCCTGGATTTCGACCTTCCCAAAAACTTGGTTCTTCTCTGGCTTGTGAGTCCATGAAAAAGCATAACTAAAGAAATCCTCTTTTTCTTGTTTATACATACCAGGCAGAAACACAAGCTCTTCAACACCATTCAAGGTGATATCTGAAGCAAATTCGATCGGGAAAGGAATCACTTCAGTCTTTGAACTCTTTGGGAATTCGGAATAAGTACTAAGTCCTTCAGCAAAAAGCAAAGGTGAAAAGAGGAAAGTAATACAAGCCACCAATCGAATTAGAACGCCATCAAGCCTTAGATAATTATCCATTTAATCTTACTTTCCTTTAATTCCATACCGAAGCAAAAACACGCAACCAGTTTTTACCAATTATTTTTTCTACCACTCGATCAGGAATTCCCTTTTGGCTTAGCCTATAGGCAATTAGCTCCATCCGCCGCTCAGAGTTCAGCTCAGGAATAAACGGTGGACGATTTGGTGTTTCTCCGGGCGCGGAGATTCCAGCCGCAATACGACGCTCAACTTCCTTACGGATACTTTCTCGATACTCAGGGCCATCATTGACCGGTACTACGCCTTGGTCACTACCTATGGCAATATGATCTTCACCACATACTTTATAGGCATGCAGTATATGTTCTATCACCACATCGGCCTTTATTTCATGCTCCCCACCCTCCAAAAATGGCATTAAATAGATTCCAACCAAGCCACCGGTGTCTGCTGCAGCTTTTAATTCGGTATCGTCATTATTTCTAGGGTGGTAATAAATTGCGTTGCAGCCAGTATGAGAGATCACAATCGGTCTTTTTGATTGACTGATTGCACTGGACACTGTCTTCTTTCCAGAATGCGAGAGGTCAATCAGAATCTTCTCCGCCTCCATGATCTCTATGGCTTTCTTGCCAAGGGAAGTTATCCCTGAATCTTCCTTAACGAGACCGCCGCTGCCAAGGATAGAGGGCCCATTGTAGGATACCTGCATTATCTTGACGCCCATTTTGGCGAATTCTGAAATACCTGAAAGTGACTCATCAAACATTTCAGTTGATTGGAATCCCATTATGATACCGAGTTTACTCTCTTGCTTCGCTTTCAGGATATCTGATGCAGAATGAATTAAACTCAAGTAGTTTGAATTCTGTTCGATGATAGATTTGGTTTTTTCAACCTTCTTTAAAGTCTCTGTGTAGTCATCACCTGGATAGGGGACTGTCATATTCAAGGCACTAATCCCCGAGTTCTTGAATATTCCCAGGACTTCTTCAGAGATTGGCTCCCTGAGCGAGAATGCTCCGCTGAGGCCATCAATTACAATCGATGAACCGTATTGATTCCACGTTGATTTTTCTGCATCAACTCCAGAAAAGGCATTTAATATACCTGAGTTAATGGCCAAGTATGAACCAACACTACCTGATACTAGAGATTTAATCAGTGCTCTTCTATTTATATCGTTCATAAGTCCCCCGCTCCAGAATTAATCGGCGATTCGTGAAGCTATACACTCCACCTCAGCTTTGGCATCAAGTGCCAGGCCACTCGCTGCAAAAGCACTCCTCGCAGGTTTCTTTCCGTTGAAGTACTGGAGGTAGACTTCGTTCGCCGCAGGCCAATCATCAATATCAGCGAGCATCAAAGTACACTTAACCACATCGTCAAAATCCAGGTTTTTGCTTTCGAGAACTTGGCCAATATTCTTCATTGTTTGATGCATCTGAGCTTCCAGACTTTCACCTGCCAAGGTTAAAGTTGAAGGGTGATTACCGATCTGCCCAGATAACCAAATGGTTCCATTCACTTCACGTGAAGAGGAGAAAGGCAACTGTGGATCGTCGCCAATAAAAATAAAGCGACCGTTCTTAACCACATGAGCTATCGACTGGCTATTTTCGATATTCTTTTCGGGACTTTCTGAAAGTACAACAATGTTTGCTTTCTTTCCCTCTTCAATACTACCGACAGAACCTTCTATCCCTATCACTTTTGCAGCATTTATAGTTGCAGCTTGAATTGCCTCGAGAGGTGTCATACCGATTTCATCTACGAGCAGCTTAAGCTCATGATGAATCATCGGTGTAGTGTCATTTTCAAGGTCACTAAATGCATCCGTACCAGCAGCTATAGTGATGCCGTTTTGATAGGCAAATTGTGTCATTTGTGTACTGAGCTGATCAAGTTGCCTGTACTTTTCGTTTAAGGTATTCCTTCTTTCAAATACTGTAAGCGTCGCATCTAAAATTGTACCTTTCTCTTTCATTGCATCAAAAAGGTCTAAATAGCTATCCTTTTGCAGCATTTTTTCCCAGGTTGAATCATCGAACTCAGCAGTTTTTCTGCGCCACGCCTTGAAGTTATCAACTAGCTGAGCAGACATATCTGAGGCATGTGAAATAGTCTCAACACCAGCATTGACAATATCCAAAGGTTTGGAGGGGCCTATATAAGCATGCGACCAGACTTTTAAACCATGTTTCTTGGCTGCACTTGCGAGTAATGGCACCGTCTCGGCCTCAACATCAGCATATATCTTGATGCCTGTTGCACCAGCGCCTATGGCCTGGAGCATTATTGAATCCATATCTGAATTTTGATCTACCGCTCTCATCCATGTTGTGTGACCTGGAGTACGCCCTTTAGCTGAGGCAATGGTTCTCGGGTCCGAGAAGAAGGATTCTCCACCAATAATGACTGAAAAGTAGATGTCTGGCGAAGCGATGGAGTCGACCTCTGCTTGACGTTTTAAGTAGGCCAATGCTCGTGCATCACCGCCCATATCTCTCACAGATGTGACACCACCACGAAGCAGGTATCGAAGTCGCTCAGTAGTGATAGACAACTTATCCCAGCTATCCGGATCTGTCGCATGGTGGACATGCGCATCTATCAAGCCGGGGATTACAAACTTCCCTTTTAAATCGACAACACTGGCCCCCCTCACCTTGGAGATATTTTTCGTTGAAGAAATTCTCTTTATCTTATCGCCTTCGATAAGAATCGACTGGTTTTCATCAACTTTAAGCGCTTTAACGTCCACTATATTGGCGTTAATGAGCAAAACTTGCTCTAGCTTTCCATCCTCTGCTGATACAACGCCGCTGGTAGCAATGTGTAGAACCGCCAGAATAAAAATTTGTTTTATTTTCATGTACTTATCTAATGTGAGACCGTGGGACTTTTAATCTACTAGCAAAATTTTGCGTCATTTAGGATGCACTTTAAATGTAATTTAGGTTTATAGTGTATAAACTATTTGTTTATTATGTTTGTCTGTATACTCCAGCTAATGCCCACCGTAAGAAGAGAAGCGGATTAGCCATCAGGGGAGTCAATGAACAAGTTACACGCCCTTGAGGCATACTGTTTAGTGTGCGAAAAGCAAAATTTTGCAGCTACTGCTCGCGAGCTCGGCATTTCAGCAGCAATGGTCGGTAAGTACATTAAGCAGTTAGAAGAGGAGCTGGGCTGCCTATTGGTGATGCGCAATACACGCAAAGTATCCATAACCGAAGCGGGCGAAAATTACTATAAACAGGTTTCACCAATACTAAAAAAACTCCACTCCGTCGACCAGGCGATGTCAGAATACAATCAAGAGCCTAGAGGCAGACTATCGATATCGACTAGCATAGAGCTAGGCAGTCAATATTTTTCAGGATTGATTGCCAATTACCGTAATCTATACCCTCAGGTATTCTTGGATTTTCATCTCAGCAATGACCCACTCGATTTACTCGACAATAAAATCGATCTCGTTTTTAGAATCGCACCAGAATTGCCAGACTCTAGCTATATCGTCCAATCTATCGCAAAAACTAAGCTAGCACTCTGGGCAAGTGACTCTTACATAGAGAAGAATGGGCTCCCTGAAAGCATAGAGTCATTAAAGAAGCATCAATTACTCTTCTTTAACCACAGTATTCGAGGGGATCATTGGCTATTTCAAGACAAAAAAGAAACAAAAAAAATCAAACTTCCCTGGGCCTGGCAATCTAACAATGGGAGGCTATTAAATGAGGCGGCTGCTGAAGGACAAGGAATAATCCAAGCCCTTTTTACTCTGTCAAATCTTATGTCGACTCTGGTCAACTCACTGAGATTCTACCTAGATTCACAATAAAGCCACTAACTATTTTTGCGCTCTACCCTCATCGCTGCGAACTTTCCCTGAAGGTTAAAACCTTTATCGATGTGGCTAAGAGCTATTTTGAGCAAAATCATTCCGAGCAGTTCTGATTCAATGGATGTATTCAAACGTACTTTCTCAAATCTAGGCCCTGGTATCATTTGGGCTGCAAGCAGTATTGGCGTATCTCATATCGTGCAGTCTACCCGCGCTGGTGCAGATTACGCTTTCGCTTTGATTGGTTTTATTTTCCTGGCTCATTTAGTCAAATACCCTTTTTTCAAAATCGGACCAGAGTACGCTGCTGTCACCGGTGAGAGTTTATTGGAAGGCTATAAAAAACACAGTCGACTTGGTTTTTATAGTTATATGGCTCTCACATTTCTAACAATGTTCTTTGTTCAAGCTGCGGTTACGATCGTCACAGCTGCTTTAGCCCTCAATTTATTTGGCGATATCTTAAATGTTTCAGAGTGGTCTGCCATCATTTTGGTCATTACATGTGCAATATTGATTGCTGGCCAATTTAAATGGCTGAATGAAAGCTTAAAGTGGATGGTCCTCATTCTGGCAATTGCCAGCTTGATCACTCTCATTGCCGCAATAAGTCAATATGGGCTTCTTCCCTCTAAATCCTATTTAACAGCCGATATGGCACCAGCTGTGAGTATCGCATTTGTTGTCGCCTTAGTCGGCTGGATGCCAACTTCAATTGAAGTTTCTGTTTGGCACTCTATTTGGTCAGAGCGAAGGATAAAGGAGAGACCGGATAGAGGGTTTGCCAAGAAATCCCTCGTATTTGACTTTAAGGTTGGTTATTTCACCAGCTTGATATTAGCTATTGTATTTGTATGGCTAGGCGCATTAGTAATGTTCGGGAAAGATATTGAACTATCTCAATCTGCAGGCATATTTGCTGGTCAGCTAATCAATATTTATACCGAATCTCTAGGTGATTGGAGCCATCTAACAATCAGTATTATCTGCTTTATCGCGCTTTTCTCAACTACCTTTGCAGTCTCCGATGGGTTTCCTCAAGTTTGGCGAAGTGCCTTGAGGTCATCGAGTAGTATTAAGATTCCCGAAAATA
Organism: Microbulbifer maximicatervae (SeqCode); assembly: GCF_052467825.1. Taxonomy (NCBI): domain Bacteria; kingdom Pseudomonadati; phylum Pseudomonadota; class Gammaproteobacteria; order Cellvibrionales; family Microbulbiferaceae; genus Microbulbifer; species Microbulbifer maximicatervae (SeqCode). Next base: position 3,735,661 of record NZ_CP174327.1, on the reverse strand, counting down.
GAGTCTACGTATCCACTCTTATTATACTAAGCCTCATAAGCTGGTTTATTATTTCCCTATTTGCCAACCAGCTAAAGAACTTAATCGACTTTGTAACTACTCTATCTTTCGTTTGTGCTCCAATCTTTGCTTTACTCAACATTCTTGTTATGAACGGGAAATGGGTACCAAGAGAACATCACTTAAAGGGATGGTACTTAGTTTACACTTATGCCTGCCTGTGCCTAATGATAGGTTTTAGCTTTTACTTTATTTATTGGCGCTTCTTGAGTAACTAACTATTCCTTTGCAACATCAGCCGGCTTGAAAAGTTTATAGATAATAAGCTCAGGGATGAGCTCAACATATAAGGTCACCTAAACGTTAAACATCAATCCCCCTTCATCTTAAGCTAGCCCCATTCAACATAAAGAACTCTGAAAAGGATTCCCATGATCATTTTTCAGCCATTGCGCACTCTTAGGTAGGCTTAAACTCAACTGATAAAGCTTATAATGATCACTTCTTCAACTCCAAAACTAGCCTAACCGAGCTTCTCTAAACGCTCGTGAAGCACCAAATTGTCATAGGAAGGTTGGGGCCCAGACTTCCCTATTCTCCACCACCACGGCCGTTCCCCAACCGTAATGTAACCCCCATCGAATTTGAGAAATGTGTTTAAGTAGGTGTCCGATGGGACTTGATCATAATAGTTCTCAACCCTTCTCCCACTACGGAACTTCGACCCAAAGGTGAGAACGTCTTTCAAAAAACTCATAAAAAACCTATTTTCAGAGTGACACACATCAAGATGTGTATCCACAAAGATATAGAGACCTACCAAGAAGCTGTTTGCGGAGCGTAGCTCAATCTGAGAGCCCGCAGGGACTTAACTTGTTATTCGTGATGGATCAAAGGTTGACGAAGATACTCCGTGCAAATTCTTGACACAATTTCTATTTTATCCCCCAAAGAGTAGCTATTGTGTAAGGGCCTCGGCTGAATACGTTTATTGATAAAACTAGAAACTTCGTCAGTAGAAGCTCTATTATCATCATCCCTTCCTTTGCCAGGAGCTATATATCCAGAACTACTCCACATACTCATCACATACTTTGCATCGTTTACTTGCTTGGAAGTAAAAGACAAAATCGGCTTACTATTAGCCTCAGGATGCTCCAGAATTTTAACAAGACGACCAGACAAATCAGAGGTGAGACGTAAATCTAAAGAATCTACAATACGCTGCACAAACCCAATGTAATTTTCCCACGAAACACGCTCACTTACTCGATATGCATTACCGGCATTCGAAGCAGAGCGAGTAATATTAAACCTAAAACTTAAAAAATGCTTATCTGTAAGTGCAGTATGCCAGCTAACTTTATCAAGCTTATTTCGCAGAGACTGACTTTCAAAGTACAACCAACTCTTATTCGCCTGCTCTACCCAATGGCAATTAATGGGCCCCAAATAACTAGGCCAGTGATACTCGGTTAAATCAAATGGGTCGCTTTTTAAACCTAGCTCAAAGTTATGAAGGTCTCCCAATTCATATCGGCGATACACTTCTTTCGCCAGTACTCTTGTATCAAATAAGCTATCATTGACTGGAAGATCCTCTATTGAAGTAACAGTAACTACCAGCCCAACTTTGCCCGCATACCCCCCTATAATGGGCACCCCCTTAAACCCCCAACAGCTTGAGAATAGTCTTAGATACCTAATAGCTGGGAATTCAATTTTTTCATCCAAATCCTTACCCGAACAATATGAAATTGGGCGAAAATTCTCAGCCTCTAAAATATCAAATTCGTCAGGCTCTGCCTCCCACTTTTGAATAGAGGAAAATGGATCTGCTGTAGGAGGCACTATAAAAGAAAGCTTAGAGCCGGATAGAGTTTTCTCTATCCTTCTCGCACTACGGAAGTTTGTCCCCCGAGGAAAAATATCTTTCAAAAAATCCATATGGAAATAATCATAAAAGTAATCTGATCAAGGCAAGATATCGCAAGAATAGAGAAGCTCATCTGCGGAGTGTTACCCCGCAGAACACAACCTGGAGCCTAAAGTAGTGTTTTGATGGTCTATAAAAGCTATTTAATTTATCATCCTTGATAAATTAAGGGTTGGCTGAGATGCTCCGTGGGAATTCTGGACACAACCTCTATTTTATCCCCCAAAGGATAGCTATTATGTAAAGGTCTATGCTGAATACGCTTGTCGATAAAACTAGAAACTTCGTCAGTAGAAGCTCTATGAGCCTCGCCCTCCTCTTTACTTGGATCCGTATATTCCGAATCACTCCACATTCTCATCACAAACTTTGCATCTTCAACTTGCTTAGATGAGAAAGTTAAAATAGGCTTTTCTTTAGCTCCAGGCTGCTTCTGAACTTGAACAAGGCGTTCAGACAAATCAGAAGTGAGGCGCAAATCTAAAGAATCTACAATACGTTGTGCAAAACTAATGTAATTTTTCCATGATACGCACTGATTTATTCTGTAAGCGTTACCGGCATTCGAAGCTGGTCGTGTAATATTAAACTTAAAACTTAAAAAATGCTTATCTGTCAACGGGGTATACCAGCTAAGCTTGTCAAACTTTCTTCGCAAGGGCTGACTTTCAAAGTACAGCCAACACTTATTGGCCTGCTTGATCCACTGACAATTAACAGGTCCCAAATAGTTAGGCCAACGATACTGGGTTAAATCAAATGGATCATCCTTTAATCCTTTATGGAAATCATGGAGATCTTCTAACTCGTACTTACGATAAACTTCTTTTGCCAATACCCTTACATCAAACAAACTCTTATTTACAGGCAGATCTTCAACTGAATTGACATCTACAATCAGCTTAATATTACCATTGTACCCTCCTATAATAGGCACGCCCTTAAATCCCCAACAACTAGAGAAAATCCTTAAATATGTTACACCTGAAAACTTGATTTTATCATCTAAATTCTTACTCGATCGGTATGAAATTGGGCGAAAATTCTCAGCCTCAAAAATATCAAATTCGTCAGGTTCTACTTCCCACTTTTGAATAGAGGAAAATGGATCTGCTGGAGGAGGCACTATAAAAGAAAGCTTAGAGCCGGATAAAGTTTTCTCTATCTTTCTCGCACTACGGAAGCTTGGCCCACGAGGAAAAACATCTTTCAAAAAATTCATATGAAACTAATCTTCAAAGCAATGCGATCAAGGCAAGATATTGCAATAATAGAGCAGCTCATCTACGGAGTATTACCCCGCAGAATACAACTTGGAACCTAAAGAAGTGTTATAATGGCTTACAAAAACTATTTAATTTATCATCCTTGATAAATTAAAGGTTGACGAATATGCTCTGCGGGAATCCTTGATACAACTTCTATTTTTTCCCCCAAAGGATAGCTATTATGTAAAGGCCTGGGCTGAATACGCTTATCCATAAAACTAGAAACTTCATCAGCAGAGGCTTTATTATCTTCACCCATTCCATTTCCAGAAGCTACGCATCCAGAACCACTCCACATTCTCATTACATACTTTGCATCATTAACCTGCTGGGATGTAAAAGATAAGATGGGCTTGTCTTTAGCTCCGGGTTGTTCCTGAATTTGGCTAAGGCGATCAGATAAACCAGAAGTAAGATCTAAACTTATAGAATCTACAATGTGCTGCGCAAAGCCAACATAATTATCCAATGATGTACATTGAGCAACTCGATATGCATTACCAGTATTAGAGGGTGCGCGAGTAATATTGAATCTAAAGCTTAAATAATGTTTATCTGTTAATGCAACATGCCAACTGATTCTATCAAATCTATCTCTCAAAGGCTGACTTTCAAAGTACAACCAACTCTTATTAGCCTGCTTTATCCACTGGCAATTAACAGGCCCCAAATAGCTGGGCCACCGATATTGAGTCAAATCAAACGGGTCACTCTTCAAACCCGGGTCAAAATTATGAAGATCTCCCAGTTCATATCGGCGATAAACTTCTTTTGCCAGCACTCTTGTATCAAATACACTCTCATTAACAGGAAGATCTTCTACTGAAGTAACAGCGACAATCAGCCTAATATCGCCACCATACCCCCCTATAATGGGCATCCCCTTAAATCCCCAACAGCTTGAGAATAGTTTTAGATATGTAATATCAGGAAATTTTATTTTTTCGTTAAGGTTCTTACTCGAACGGTATGAAATCGGGCAAAAATTCTCAGCCTTAAAAATATCAAATTCGTCAGGTTCTACTTCCCACTTTTGAATAGAGGAAAATGGGTCCGCTGAAGGAGGCACCATAAAAGAAAGTTTAGAGCCGGAAAGCGTTTTCTCAACCCTTCTCACATTACGGAAGCTCGGCCCACGAGGGAAAATATCTTTCAAAGAATTCATATGAAACTAATCTTCAAAGTAATGGGATCGAGACAAGATATCGCAAGAATAAAGTAGCTCATCTGCGGAGTATTACCCCGCAGAACACAACTTGGCGCCTAAATAAGTTTTATAATGACCTACAAAAGCTATTAAATGTATCACCCTTGATAAATTAAGGGTTGATTGAGATGCTCCGTGGGAATTCTTGACACAACCTCTATTTTATCCCCCAAAGGATAGCTATTATGTAAAGGCCTATGCTGAATACGCTTGTCGATAAAACTAGAAACCTCATCAATAGAAGCTCTATGATCCTCATCCTCCCCTTTACCTGGAGCTGTATATCCCGAATCACTCCACATTCTCATCACATACTTTGCATCTTTAACTTGCTTGGAAGTAAAGGATAAAGTCTGCTTATCTTTAGCTCCGGGCTGCTTCTGAACTTGAACAAGTCGTTTAGATAAATCAGAAGTGAGACTTAAATCTAAAGAGTCTGCAATACGTTGCACATAGCTGACGTAATTTTGCCATGATACACGTTGATTTATCTGATATGAGTTACCAGCATTCGAAGCTGAGCGTGTTACATCAAATCTAAAACTCAAAAAGTGCTTATCTGTCAATGCTGTATACCAGCTAAGCTTGTCAAACTTTCTTCTTAATGGCTGACTTTCAAAGTACAACCAACTCTTATTTGCCTGCTTTACCCATTGGCAATTAATAGGCCCCAAATAGTTAGGCCAGCGATACTGGGTTAAATCAAAGGGATCGTCTTTCAATCCTCGATGAAAATCATGAAGATCCTCTAACTCATACTTACGATAAACTTCTTTTGCTAATACCCTCGTATCAAATAAGCTTTCATTAATGGGAAGGTCTTCTACCTTAATGACATCTACAGTCAGACCAATTTCCCCCCTATACCCTCCAAAGAAGGGCATCCCCTTAAATCCCCAACAGCTTGAGAATAGTCTTAGATACGTAATATCTGGAAATTCGATTTCATCGTCCAAATTCTTACTCGAACGGTATGAAATTGGACGAAAATTATTAGCATCAAAAATATCAAACTCGTCAGATTCCATCTCCCATTTTTGAATAGAGGAAAATGGGTCCGCTGAAGGAGGGGCCATGAAAGAAAGCTTAGAGCCGGATAGAGTTTTCTCTATCCTTCTCGCACTACGAAAGTTTGGCCCACGAGGAAAAACATCTTTCAAAAAATTCATATGAGACCTATTTTTTGACCAAACTTTTCTGTAACAATTGCTTCAAGGGCATGGTTGACCCACTATGATACTTTTCATTTAAGCTTGGAATACTTGCTAACGTTGTATTGGCTGTAGCGGCCGCTAGAATCCCAAACAATGCTTTTGCTCCCGCAAAAGAAAGACCCGAAGTAGCCGCTAAAGTAGCAAAAACTACAACAGTCGAATCAGCTCCTTTATAGAGTTTTACAGCAGAATCAAAAGCATCTACAAGTTTATTAGCAAACGCTTCTCTTGTTCGTGACTTGCACAGCTCACCTACCTCCATTGCTACCTTTCCAAGCCCTAATTCAGAACCTCCGACAATCTGGGCAACACCGGGTGTGGCTTTATACCAGGTTGAATCCTTAGTATTCATACCTACCTTACGGCGCAAGTTATCAGCTACATAATGGCTCGAGGTAGCATCGCTGAGGAAGATTTTTTGCTTCTCCCCCACATTCACCTGCCTTGTTGCAAGTAACTCCATAGCTTTGGTTATAACTTTTGAGCCGCCCCTATGACTTATCCAATCAACATATACACCTTTGTCATGTGCTTCTTTCATATGCCCTGCAAGAATCCTTGCTGCTTCCATGTCCCTAGCAGTTGTACCATGTCCCAAGTTTTTGACATAGCGCCAGCCCGCCTTCGCAGCCCCCTCTTGCGGCACATAAAAAAGGGTATAGCCTTTGCTTTGCAATTTTTCTAATTCTGTAGTGTCACCGCGAACAATGTGAGATGGCAGTATTTTTGCGGCATGGACCAAATCATCACAATACCCATTTATACCGATTTTTAACCTTGAATCTTCCTTGCCTGTCACAGCACCATTAGTGCGTAAAAACATAGTAGGCTCTTCTTTGGGAGACCAACTACCTCTACCACTACTTCCAGATTTCCACTCAACTTCCCAAAGGGAAGCCCGTTTTCCCTTTTCCGCTTCCCGCCCTAATAGTCTAACATCAAGAATCACAACATCAGTCTGCGGCCCACCATAGTAATTGATTAACTCATATTCAATCTCAAAACCATCTCCAACAATACAGCGGCGAGTTGCACTGCCATTCTTCAAATATGAGTTAACCGGTACAGCCCCGCCTCTCAACCCGTTCACAGCATTAGTCAACGCTAATGCGTGATACCCCTCACTACTAGGAATACGACTGAGTTCCTGAAACCCTTCCAGCATATGATGGAGCTGGTCATTAGCCACTATCGAACGACCAGATCCAGATTGACCAAAGGTTTTAAGTCCCAAGCTCGTAGCTGATGAAGGTAAAGAGTTCATTGATCATCCTTATTCAGTAGGCGCAGTTTCTCCTGTGAAGTCAGTCACATAAAGATATTCTGCCTGGTAATTTGCGCCTCAATTTACCAGTGAGACCATTCTAAGTACATTTTGAGAGAGATCACTAAAAATCGATTATATTTCACCATTAAGTAGACCGCTCGGTCAGAGCAGCAAGATTTTGCGGGCTGTAAAATTGGTGCCAGAGTGGAATTTTACTTAAACTGCTTTTTGGACAAAAAACCAACAGCTGTCTACTGCCGAAGTGTAATCATATGTAATCGGTTTCCTGCTATTTCTGAGAAGCACTTCCCACTGCTTGAAGCCCCTTAGCTACAAACGAGAGATTTGTACCAAATCAATAACACAAGACAACCACATTGTTCAACTGTACCTTTTCCGTAAATTCTGTCAGTAATACTGGACACACACCAAATAAGTAGAACCTGGCCAAAATAAGCGGTTGGATCGTAGCGTTAAACAAATACAGGGAGCCATTTTTCCTAATTAAATGAACGTCACAAATTAAAGGTGCATTCAACAGCTTGGAGTGATGCCCTAAATTCTAGGAAGCCAGCACCCGCCTTTCCTTACTCTGGACCCAACCCCGCTCGCCATCGAACTTCCCTGTCAAGGAATACCTATCTGTGGCTTGAGTGTCAGTAAAAAACAGATAGGTTAACCCTAGAGCACCGCCCTATAACAATTCTGCGGTAATTATGCCACGCACAAAAATTGAGCCGTGAGCCCAGCTTAATTATCAGTAAGCAGGTTGAATATTGAGCACAAAACCGGCAAAAGGCTGGGGATCGGTACGAATATCTTAATCACAGTGCTGAAAATGAACGGCAATCAAGTAAAGATAGGCATCTGCGTCCCCAGGTCCCCCCATCTCCACTGCGAAGTGACCAACGTGCGCATCAGGAGAGAAGAAAAGTAGCCAGTTCAAGGGGATACTAATTGGTTCTATAACGAAGGAAGGTGGCCCATACGCTCGGTGCGAGCTTAACTTAATTAGATGTTAGATTTTAATTACCCCAATAGGGCCCTGTATAGCGATCGATTAAGAGTGGCGAACGGACAAAAACGGGGCTTCCAGGTCATACTTTTTATAAAACTCCATGACAAAATCAACGGCTTTCCTGAAATTATTTTCACCTATTATTTACTACCTTTTCAATATTAAAAAATCACGCCTGATACTTTTATCATATGGATAATTTGCATAACCCATTGTTTCTTTGATGATACTCTTAACAACCTCTTCAGAAACTACCATCTTTTTCCCTACAATTATAGGACCTACTTAAGATGCCTCGCCAAACATAATTTTTGAAACACTTGTTAGGCATGGGCTAATCAGCACTATCATAAATATCAAGTGAAAGCACTATCCCACGACTACCAAGTTCCAACAGTGTTTTAGGAGAAATATTCATACCCTCATTGCCCTTATCCATAAATATGCCACAGAAAAGGTCAATACTATATTTTTGTGAAAGGTCCTCCCAAATGGCAATATTATCTGTCAAACGATCAAGAATTTCCTTCACTTGTCCATCTAAGTCTTCAGGTTTGCATTCCTTTGCTGCCAAAGACCAGTGCCCACTTTTACACACATATTCTCTACCACTTCTTTTTACAACTTTTAAGTCACCTTTGGAGTACATAGTTGTACCCTCACACCCCAATAGCACTGAAATCTCTTGTGGTTGCAATTTATCTCCAATCAATCTCAACGTAGCTTTAGACCGACTTACCTGTGCCATTGCTATAAACACCCAAAGCTTTAATAAACGGCAACCGGAACACAAATAGACTGCCCGATAGGAATCTCAATTTTTTCCAGGAACGAGTCTAAGTGAACTTAATATCACAAGCTACTAGTAATTCAATAAAAGTAAAATCAAGAAAGCAATAAATATAGGAAAGAATAGCAAACCAAAAATTGCCGAACGCCTGAAATTTGCTATCCTTTGCTCATCCATTGCTTCAATTTCTTCGCTGCTGAAATCAGTACCGCAAATATGGCAATCAAATCTACGCTCCTCGTGTGCAGCTCCACAGTGAGGGCAATTCGTAGTCCGTTTTTCATACAGCCATTGGACTTGATCCAGTAAATGAAACATAAGCTGAATCCCAGTATTTAAACACTATAAGTGATAGCAGTTTGTTCAATAGCACAAGCTAAATATCACACTTTCCCATAACTTAAAAGTTAGTCAGCCCGATGACTCACAGAAGTTAGCAAATAGAGGGGTTCCCAAGTCTCTTGCAGCTTGGCATTTGCTTTTTCCTATTCTGAGACCCCGTACCCCATTCCTCCATCAAACTTAACTTATCAGTCTTTCCCAATCAGGAATACTCACCTACGCTCAAATTTCAATAGGAAACAAATAGCTTGATCCCTAAGAGCACTACCAGCGCACGTCTAACAGTTTGAGGGCATGCCTCAATCAAGACAATAGAGGTGAAAAGAAGTCACGTTAGGAATTGACATCCCCAAATCCTTCCGCGTCCAAAGAAAAGAGATCTATATCCACATCAGAATCGACCAAATATTAGACAACTGGACGTTAAAGGCAAGTTCCCAAGAGAGGAGGCCCTAGCCAAATCCCCTCTCATGAAATTAAACTTTGCTTGGTAACAAGATACGATTATCTGTACAAAAACTGCACAGCCTTGTCAGTCATGCATTAATGCTTACTCAGGCATTACTTTTGTATAAACCTGGAGCATCGATTGAACTAGGTTTGATGTTAATTCCTTTGATTAATAACCATAGCCCAAATGTGATTTCAAAAAACGCGCCTGGAAGCATGAATTGTTTCAGTATTTGGGGCGGCTCGAGTAACAAAATATTTGAAAACCCATAAACCACCATCGACATATAAGTGAAAGCTCCCCAAAGAACTAACCACCTAGGCACATAATTTGAAACGTAAAATAAGTACATGAAAATAGTCGCGCCTATGCCCATTATGATTAAAAGAACATCCCACATCGAACCACTCATATTCACAAATATACTCGCTAACGCATGTAGCTGCTCTTCTTGAAATGTATTCGAATATTCCTGGTTTCTTAAAACTACTATAACCGTCAATGTAATAATTGTTGCTACAAAGCCAAGAAGCCCTTCTCCAAACCTGAAAAGCAATGCCAAAAAAGCAATATTTTTATTGATTGTTTTTGTAACCAAGTACTGCGCCCAAGATGCCCAAATAACAGCGATAAACATAATTATATCTATAATCTGAGCGAACCTGAATCTCACCTCTGTCTCAGCAAAAGCCCCAAAATCATATATTCCTTTCTTGACAAGTAATGAATTGAGCATCCCTAAAACGATATAAATTAAGTATGCAGCACCTAGATGCTTCGCATATAGGCTAAGTGATGATTGTGTATTATCCATCAGTAATTATCCTTTGGCTCTCGCATACGACGAAAGTCCTAATCTTTATTTCAGGTGCGAAGCTGGCGCCACCTGAATATAGTAGTTAGAGTTCTTGCTACAGTGTGCCAATACTGCTTAAAAATGACGTTAGCTGAGTTGCGGAATCCTTTAATGACTCGGCTACGGCAGCGATCTCTGCCTTCTTTATGGTTTCATTGAAATTAGTATCACCGAGTTCTTTGCGGGCAGAGAATTCGTTACTTGACACAACCGTAAATGGCACTATACCCGACCGAACATCAAGTAAGACTACTTCCACTGAACAGTATGCCTTTGTTTCATTCGGATCAATAAACTTATACTTCTCAAAAGTACGGCAACTTGAACGGTAGGCTAATAGTAAATCAGCTTGGTAGCGTGCAGCAGCTTCTCGAAGATAAGGCACTGTACGTTGCTCTGGAACGAGCATGCTTGGTAAGAATGAAGCATCGTAAACCCTTTCAGACTCTCTCAACTGCCCTACAAAGTCCCTAGCAATAGTTTCATTTAGTTGCGTAAAATCATTAGAGTAATGGCGCCAGTAGCTATCATTGGACAACTTGAGTATTGCAATTCTATTTTGTGCAGGAAGCTTTAACTCATAGTTGAGGATGCGGTCTATGTCTATATCCCCTAGCGATTCACCAGTGGAGCCAAATAGAGGCCCATTATTCGCTTCATTACCCCCAGCCTTATAGTAATCGCTTGGTCGATGAGATGTAGCTACAGTAGCGCAACCTGTAACAAGTATCGCAATTATAACTATCAAGTACTTTGTCATTTGTAATCCTTAGGTGGCAATTATTAACTCTTAATAGTTAATTCAAGTACAGCATCTATATATCACGCTTCTCTTGAATTCCAAAGCTAGCCCAATGAGATAAAATCAAGAGGAGCAAAGAATAGCCTTTAACTGGTACAAATGTTCAACACAAAATATTGATTGAGACATCCATAATCCTGAGACCACCCTACTTTATATCTTATGATGACGCTCTACGAGTTATGGAAAGACTCGTCCTATCCAAGAAACAACGGTAGCTGCGCTTATATTCTGATGATAAAACCACCTAAAAGACGTCTTTTAGCACTTCAAATATGAATTCCTTTCCTATTCCGTAACCAAGAATCACCTACTAAACCACCCCATTAAGATTATCTCATATACCAGATTTGGAGGCTGCTATTCAGTAAACCCGATATCAGAAAAAAATAATAGAACCACAATCTATCGTTTTATAATTTTATTAAACACTTACAGAAAAGCTGCTCTTTTTCTCATCTCGTGACTGTCGTTAGATTTGGTTAAGTCAATTACGGCAAGCATATCTTCTCCATCATCATCCATTCCGACCTCAACAAAGCCGAAACTAGAATAAAAAGCTTTTGCAACGGGATTATCAGGGTTATAACAAATTTCAATCTCTTGAAGTCCCAGGACATCCCGAATTTCTCCTAAAGCAAGATCCAGAGCTATCCGACCAATACCTTTTTGTTGGTAATTTTGATCAATCATAAACCGCCAGATTGAGATTTTTTCTAAGCTTTCTTGTACCCACATTAGAAATCCAACGGCTTCATTATCCAAGTAAATAGCACGAGTTTCATAGCCTTCGTTAAACATCGATTCAACTAGTGACCACATATTGCAGGCAACGTAATCTTCTTGACCCTGTGCAACATCAAGATCACATACTGCTTCATAATTCTGTTTGGTAATCTGACGAAGTGATACTTCCATGGTCTAACCTTAAAGTTCTAACAATCAATCGGCAAGTGACACCTATATATCACACTTCTCTATATTTCCTAAGCTTTTCAGCCTGATCGAAAAAAAGAGATAAATGATAAAGAAGCTACCATTAGGTGGCACTAATAATCAAAGTAAGATGTAGAACAGCGTCTATTGAATTTTGATATTTATATCGTAGCGTAATCAACGAAACAGCTTTTACCCATATTTTTGAGGCGTTTTAGTTCCCCCTCTAATCCACACCAGTAGACCCAGCTACTCCGTTTCCAAAAGCCGCTTTCCAAGCTTGTCTTTCAAAGATTCTGTACCCATAGATCGCATATCAGTAAAAAAATATGCTGACCTAAGAGACCCGAACTTACGAAATCTAAGATTTGGAATCAATCTGTCAATCAAAGTACTATTGGTGGATGGATGCCAATTAAAGATAGGAATCCACGCTTCACCACCGTCATCAAACGGATAGAATCTTACTGCATATATAAAAGAAGTATTGAGGGAACAGCCTCACCAAAGGAGGCCTAGTACAGCTTTTTCTTAAGAGGTTTAACTTTATGCGATAACAAGTAACAACGAGCTTCGATTATTTCGCTCTCGCACAGATTAGATCAGCCAAAAGCCCCATCTGAATTTGCTTGCTGGAGAGTCACTCCCGTATGTATAAAGCTTCAATAGTACTTTCCCCCAATGAGTTAGCCTTAACCATATATCCAGTTAGTGCCCCTGATGCATCGCTTGGTAAATCTAGTTTCTTTGATAGCGCAAAAACCGTAAACTGATACCGATGCGCACCATGCCCTTTTGGTGGGCAAGCACCACCAAAACCTCTTACTCCATAATCATTTACTATTTGTACACTACCCTGAGGAGTGCGATTTTGCTCTGAATTTCCTGCGCCAGCTTCCAGTGAACTAATATTTTTGGGAATATTTACAATTTGCCAATGCCACCAGCCACTGCCTGTTGGTGCATCAAGATCATATACAAAAACAGCAAAAGCTTCTGTCCCCTTCGGAGCATTTGCCCAAGATAATTGGGGTGAAGTATTATTACCAGTGCAACCGAACCCCTGGAATTCTTGCTCTTTACTCATATACTTCCCAGTATCTATATCATTACTCGAGAGCAAAAATGATTCTGCAGAGGCTACGCCGGATATAAGCACTGTAAAGACGGCACATTTAATTTTACTAATTAGGCCAAACATATTTACTCCAAACATATTAAAAATGATTACTTATCATAGGAGCATTATGTTCTGAGTAATATATCAAAAACAGGCAAACTTTCGCCTCAAACGTTCACTCGTGTTTTTCTCAGCTCTATAGGTGTTATACCAAAAGATCTTTTAAACTTATCTGAAAATCTAGACTGGGATTTATAGCCACATCTTTCTGATATACGGCCTACTGGCTCAAAAGTCGTTTGAAGTAAGTGCAACCCCAAGCCAAGCCTGATGTCATCTATAATGACTTTAATGCTCGTACCTTCGCTATTTAACTTCCTTCTTAATGTTGACTCACTCATTGACAATTTTGAAGCCAACATATCCACTCTTAAGTCAGCAGCTGGATTTTCACTGATAATTTTATATAATTTTTGGCTTACACTTGTCGATTCAAAAACAGAAGCTACTTCCTGGTATCCCAAATAGAGTAATGTTTGTAATATTTCCTGTCTTCGAATATGCCATAGATCAAAAGGAACGGAAGAACTCCATTCCATAAACTGATGAAGGGCTAACTCTAAAGTAGAATCTATATCTCCCGTAAAATATTTTTCTTCTTTGTTTCTTACAGGCGTTAATCTATCGAAATCGTTGCATTCAAACTCAATAAGTAATGCGAAGTATTCTGAATCACCTGGGATATTTCGCATATCAATTTTAGGGCTATTAGATAAAAATATAAACTCCCCTGTTGAGCAACTCTTTTGCCTGTCACCACCCAGCTCTTTGCATCCATCAAGCACACATATCAAGGTCGGATTAACAATAGGAACACTAAAAATATTTTGCTCTTTATATGAGGAATATACTGAAAAAGGTAAATTCTTACTCTCCTTTAGTATCTGCTTTGCTAATTGCTTAAGTTCATGCATAAGTTGATTGAGCGCCTAATAGTAAATTCAAAAACAGAGTTTATATAGCACGATTATCAAAAATTACAAAATATGCCTACCCAATCGCACACAATAAAATCGCCCGGATCACGACCATCAAAAACGCCTTAGTAGCGATTTCGAAATGGGACCTCCCTATTCTCCGCTTACTATCTTCCAGGTACACCTATTGCATACGTACCAAGCTTGCCTGTCAAAGCAAGATCAATTGTATGCTGGAGCAGCATCCGGTATCGAATACTTTGGTACGAAGCAGCGAACTAGTAAAAGCTGAAGAGTCGGTACAAATGTATCTGTCATAGAGCAGAAAGTGAATAGAAATCAAGTAATAGTATACAACCACGCCCCACAATTCCCTGCTGGTCCAAAGAGAAGAGATCCGCGAATGTACCAAATGAGACCAAATATTAGCTAACACGAGGCATCTGTGAACAGATGTCATATATAAGGATGTAGTCGAGACCAGGCTAGAGACTAAGTATTGCTAGACACAACTGTCCAGGTACAGGATCCCCTTTCTATCAGTAGAAAAGATTAAATAGCTCACTCCAGCCTCAAAATCATATTTGCAAGAGCAAATATTTCCAGAAGTAACTAGCTTCTTACCTGCGATATTTCCCTTTATTGACTCTTCAACATCGAACAAAGTGACTACTTCTGAAACATGTCCGCCCTTACCACTACCCTCAGCGATTACTTCTTTTCCAATACTCTCAGCGCTACCTATAAAAATTATTCTGCTTCTATCAACAACAAACTCTATTTCAGAAGTACCTCTTTCACGTGAAACTGCCTTGTCATGTAACGATATCCAACAACTCGTAGAATAGGCATCAAGTGAAATTGCCAAAGCAAATAAAGCTAGTGTGTATTTCATGTATTATTACTTTAATCTTAAGTAGGCTGCATGGCTGACGTAAGCAGCAATAAATTTTAAGGACTTCTCATGAAATTTACCACGCTTGAGAAATATATTTAAAGCATGCTTTGACTCAAACAGCAGATCACACCACTCTTGAGAGAACTATTTCGAATCTGGCTGAACTCTCTCCCAGAATTTATTTACAACTAATAGAGATTCAATTGCTTCTCTCACAAATACCTCTTTATCAAATTGAGTTATTGAATTAGCATCAAACCATTCACCCCAGAATTCAAGGTTAGCGATTGCAACATCAAATCTAAATTCATCTGAGAAAAATTCTAGAACTTCGATGATCCTATTCCTGACTCTTTTCTCTATACAACTCTTCTCTTCAGGTTTCATATTTGAGATATCTTATTCTAGCCTTATGCATAACGTCGCGCTAAACGACAGAAGTTAAGCCGACTTGAACTCCTTTTTATATTTTAGTACTCATTAAGTATTCCGGGTGACCAGTATGCTCATCTCTTTGTTCTTTTACTACTTTAAATTCTTGAGACAAGTAAAACTGATAGCTAGAAGCGTTCTCTTTGTAAACAGAAAGTATCAGCCTATCTCTTTTCGATTTTGCATGGTTAAGGAGCTGTTTGCCTATTCCTCTTCCCTGTAGAGAGGGAGAAACAAATATAGCTGCAAGCGTATCGCCACTAAGTGAGTAAAAGCCTACTGCTTTACTTTCCATCTCATAAACATATGTCTCTGATGTAGGAATGTAAACATCTCTCATATCACTTAACTGTGCCTCCCAGAAATCTGAAGGCATGAAATCATGAGCTTGAATAGAAGCTTGCAACCAAATATCCAATATAGTAGGCAGATCGTTACGGTTATATAACCTAATCATTTTGATAAATTCGACAATATTGCTTTTATTTCAACAACAATCTCAGTAAGGATAGTCGCATGAGTGAGTTTTCTATTTAACAACGCTCTTTATACAGCCCTGCCATCTAGTGATTTGTAAAAATGCATAAAAACCCCTGAGGGGCACTTCGCAAAATTGATGAGTTTGTATTTTGATGAAATTCCACCGCTTTCGAACAGTCGCTTTCCTTCTCCAACAACTACTGGAAACGTCCAAAGCCTAAGCTCATCTACCAAGTTATGCTTTAGAAGTGACTGCACCAACTGCCAACTTCCATGAACTTGTAGTAAAGGCCCATTCATTTTCTTAATTTTTGTTATCTCGACGACTGCATCCGAACCCTTTAGCTTGAATGAATTATTCCATGTGAGATCATCATTACCTGATGTTACGACATACTTTTTTGCTTGATTAAGTTTGTCTGCAGTTGGACTTCCAGGTTTGGCATTTGAAAAACTTGTGGCAAATAAATTGTATGTATTACGTCCTAATAGCAGATCATAAGGTTCCGCCATGGCCTCCCTTCTCACTTGCTCCATGACTTCACCCCAATAATCCTTGGCCCAGCCTCCATGACTAAAGCCACCTGAAAAATCTTCCTCAGGCACACTCGGTGCTTGCATTATTCCGTCAAGTGTTTGAAATACCAATATGGCTAAGTTTCTCATTGGTTGATTCTCGCGAAAGAGCCGAATAACGCTAAGCTCAGCTATATAGGCGCAAATACGCCGGAAGTGAATATAGCGCTGAATTATAAAGACCACTAACAACTAGAAAAAGAAACACAGCAGGCATTTACTATACATGAGTTCAATAGCGATATGAATCTCAAACACAAATAGAAACGCAGCGATAGCTTACCTTATACATCATAATGAAAGAATATCTACTGGATGCCAATATGGGTTAATCGTATACTGATCGGACATAGCCGCTTCTATGTAATTGCAACAATTAACACTCAGATAATCATAGCTATATACAAAAACAATAGCACCCAACCTGATATTTTATACCGGCCGAACACGCGCAAGTGTTTCCGGAGTAATGCCGTGCTTAGCTGGTCTATATTTAATACATAAATATATTTCTTTCACAGCTTCGGATTGAGTTCTCTTGTCTATATTCCCTGAGTAAGAATAACACGTGAGGGTTAGTATTGCCCCACTAACAAACCAAACTCCAAACATCACCCCTAGAAATTCAAACATCTTTGTTCACAAAGTGCCCCGATTAACAACTAAAACTCAATTGTTTGTTTTGTACTATAAAAGTACAAACATGTGACAAATTTGATATCCAGCAAACTCACCGACAACTTAAATTCCCTTACTATATTTTTTACTATAGAACGACAATCTGATAATTGTGGAATTAATGGCGATGTAAAAAAGTAGATGCGTAAGTAGAGCTATAGATTTACGGCTATCCCATACCAATCCAGCGAGAAAAGCTTGGAGACTTTAAGTAGTTGAAGCCTACGAAGCTTACGTCCTTAGTATGCCTCCGCAAATTATCCACCCACCGCTCTTAATATTGAAAATGGCGCCTGTATACAAATACAACCGTACCCTCTTCATCCTTGAGTTCACCATGAAAGTCGGAGCGCTTTCCAACATACTCTGACAATTCTGATGAAGATATCACAGGATAACTTTCTATATGGCCATATCCTAGTACAGCCGTAGTGACCTCTGGAGTAAGAATTAGGACTTTATTGCCGCCGAACTCAACATTACTTAAAGTACCTGTAACTTTTACCTCGCCTCTACCGACAACTGCAACGCAAGCAGAAGAATCAATCGATATTAAAAATATAATAGCAACAAGTAAGTTTTTCATAACTTCCTCTGCGGAACTAATAATTTAAAGGCATTGTTTGTATATCATACCTCCCCACAATTTAAAATCTCACCAGCCAAAGAATTTAAAAAATGTAGGAAATCATCTTGAACAAGTAAATATGCTCAAGGAAAGATGTTAGCTAAGTTCTATAACTCTGTTACCTTACTCAGGCTACATCTTTTGAGGAAGACGCCATGAAGTAATCGGAAGGGTTCTCTTCAAGTCTATTTGAAATGGATCTAACAAAGTGATGCTCCACCAAAACCAATTTAACCGATGGAGTTGTTTTTGAATAAAACACCTTGAGGTTTATGGTGTTGAATGTTAGCAAAACTCGCCGAGCGCTTGTGCTGCTAAATGTCCATCTCAACCGGCGGTTCTGCTGACATAGGCCATACCAGTCCAGTTCTTGTTACTAGGAGCAATAATACAAAAGACATCTCCAATGCGAGAAATATACCAATAGGGTGATTGGGAACCCCGCGTATCATTAGGTAGAACAAATAGCTTGTAGTAAGCAAATTTACCGCGAGAGTAACGTTGAGGGCATAGCGACGTTCTTGCCAGAGTGGCTTACAGAGCAGGAGGTTCAACACCGCCGTTCCGGCGAGCATCACACCGGGTAACATCAACAACAAACGACGGAATAAACCGATACCATCGCTGGTTACCAACGGCCAGATGGCAAAAAAGTGGCCCTGGGCTCCAAGGAAGAGAAACAGCCCCAGAACCACAGTGCCACAGGCGGCAAGGCGATAAAGTGCATTGCGTTGCAAAGCAGGCTTTGATCTAGAAGCCGACATCACGCTCCCCCACTGTGGCTAGGCCACATTCGTAGGCAAATACGACTGCCTGCGCACGATCGCGCACCTCCAATTTTGACAGCATACTGGAAACGTGGGTTTTCACGGTAGCAGGGCCAATAAACAGGGTCTCAGCAATCTCTGCATTACTCTTGCCTGCGGCGATGGCTTCCAGTACTTCACGCTCCCGGGTGGTCAGGCGCTCCAGCCGCTTTGCCAGGTTGCGCCCAGTTCCCAGTTTCTGTGCGAACTGGCTGATCAAGCGTTGGGTGATGCCCGGTGCAAGCATGGCACCGCCCTCTGCTACGGTGCGCACTGCCTGTACCAGCGCCTCTGGGGGAATGTCCTTGAGCACAAAGCCACTGGCGCCAGCCCGCAGCGCACGAAACACGTATTCATCAGGATCGAACGTAGTCAAAATAATGACACGGCAAGTTGCATCACTAGCTTCCAGGATGCGCGCTGTGGATTCCAGCCCGTCCATCTCCGGCATACGGATATCCATTAGGATGATATCCGGCTGGTACACTCGCGAGGCTTCAATTGCCTCGACACCGGTACCGGCCTCGGCGACCACCTCGATATCGGGTTGGTTATCCAGAATCAGGGCAAAACCGCGTCGCACCAAAGCCTGGTCGTCCACTACCATCACTCGCAACATTATGTTTTCACCATTCCTGTAGGTAGTTGTGCATATACCTCAAAACCGCCACCATCGACTACCCCCGCATACAGATAGCCACCGAGCAGTTCCGCACGCTCGCGCATTCCCGCGATGCCGTGCCCACTGCCTGGCTGCCCATCAATAGCTATTTCCCTCATGGGCCGCTCGCCGAGAGCATTTCCATCATCGCGCACTCGAATTGTGAGAGTGCCGTGGTCTGCGCGCACACTCACTTGCACTCGCGCTGCGGCACCGACGTGCTTGATGACATTGGTGAGGGATTCCTGAACGATGCGATAGGCGGCGAGCGCGACGCTGGTTGGCACTTTCTCCAGTGCACCGTTGGCCTCGTAGTCAACCTGGGTTAACACCTGTCGGACCTTTTCAATCAGATCTGGCAAATCGCCGAGTTCTGGTTGCGGAGTGAGCGCAGTGTCGTTATTAGTCGGTCGCAGTACACCGAGTAAATGACGCATTTCTGCCATGGCCTGGCGGCCAGCCGCCTCTACAGAAGCCATAGCCTCATTGGCAGCTTGCGGGTTATTGCGGCTGATAGCCCTGGCGGCACCGGCCTGCACAGTCATAAGACTCACTTGGTGTGCCACCACATCATGCATCTCACGGGCGATTCGAGTGCGCTCAGCCACAACTGCGCGCTCGGATTCGGCATTGCGCTCGCGCTCCAAATACTTGGCCCTCTCTTCCAACAAGCGCAGATATTCACCGCGAAAGCGCAGCCGGCGGCCGATATACCACAGCGCCCATACCAGCATCACCGTTACTGTGCCTGCTGCAGTTGGCTGAACCGGAATACCCTGGTCAAGCGCCACAAAAACCAGCGTCGCGATAACGCCAAAAAAGCTGGCCCGGGTATTGGCCTCGTAACGACCGAGGCTATACAGCGAAATCGCCATAGCCACGATGCCATCTGCCGGCAAACCCAGCTCCAGCAATATTGTTGCGCCGAGAATAACAGCCTGTACCTGCCAAGGGTGGGTGCGACGCCACAACAGAGCGAAGGAGCCAACGAATGCACACTGGAAAGCAACAACATCCCACAGGCTCTGCATGGATAGTACTTCGGGGGAGCCGTTGCGCGACCACATCAAAAGCGTCAGCAAGAACATAAGCAACGCAATAAACAAGTCGGTCAGGTGCGGCCATCGCTCAAACGGCCCACGTAAGGGCCGCCACATAGGGAGCTTGGGCAGTTCCGCGCTGGCATTGGGCGGATTCGGCGCAGGCGTACTTAGGGACGAAGATTTCATTTCCGCATGCTAAACCAGGGGCAACCAACTGTCATGGGACTTTCGGGGGAGATGGATACGGCAAACTCTCCACCTTTTGGGGGAGTTCGATTCCTGCCTGCGGCCGATGTGCGTAGGTCTGAAAAAGCAGAACATGCTCGGCAAGCACACTCAGACCCAATGCGGACCATAATCGCCTGGAGAACCCCATGAACGACGCTGTACTCAGCCAAACACTACCGCGACCATTCGACACCCGGCGGGCAGTTAACCTGTCGGTAAAAACCTGGTTCTGCATCGCGGCTATCGGCCATGCGATCTTCTTCGCCTATATCCTGGCCGTCTTCTACCCACCCATTGCCGAATCAGGAGTGCATGGCTTGAAAGGGCTGCACCTACCGGCAGGCTTCCGCGAGGGAGATATATTAGGCAACCTGGCTTCGGTGAGCCACGTGCTATTGGCCGCGATTGTCATTGGCGGTGGTCCACTTCAGCTAATCCCCTCGGTGCGGCGCCATGCCCCTAACTTCCACCGCTGGCTGGGACGCAGCTATCTGCTGACCGCTGTCATAGCCAGTATTGCGGGGCTCTACATGACCTGGACGCGGCACACTATTGGTAATCTGGTATCGCAGATCAGCATTACAATGGACGGCATACTGATTCTGTTATTTGCCTTTCTGGCAGTGCAGACTGCGATGGCCAGACGCATTGCTGAGCACCGCCGCTGGGCCTTGCGCCTTTTTATGGCAGCAAGTGCAGTGTGGTTTTTTCGTGTAGCCTTGATGGGCTGGGCAATGCTAACCGGCGGCTGGGGGATTGACTGGAAATCCTTTACCGGGCCTTTCCTATATGCACTGGGCTTCGGCCAATACCTGCTCCCACTGGCCATGCTGGAATGGTATTTTCACTGTCAAAAGCGTGGAGCCGCACAGGGTACCCAGATTGCGTTTGTCAGTACATTAATGCCGCTGACCGTGTTTATGGCCATTGGTATTTTTGCTGCTACGATGGGAATGTGGCTGCCACGGATCTAAGGCTACTAGAGCTGGTTATCGTGAACTTCTTATGCTGATTTGACTTTAGAGGTTCACGACTTGGAAATCCCGCTCTGAGCGAAGAGTTAGAAACTAGAGTACTATATTAATTTTGGCACTATGCATTTGTGTGATCCGAGGAGTTACCTCGTACTGAAAGCTCGGCACCCACCTTCCCCTATTCTACACCCACAAGCTATTTTAGATGCCTGTTAGCCTGGCTCTCACTTCCATAAGTGCGAACCCTAAAAGATTAAGGCCTTTCCAATCGTTGGGATTTTCTGACGCAGAATTATCTTGGGCCAGACCAATGCCCCATATTTTATCTACTGGACTAGCCTCAACTAATACTCTGTCTTTTGTATTAAGCAAAAATTGCTTTAGCTCAGAATTTTGAGAGAATTTGGCTAGAGCAGCATTTACCACAAACTTAAAAGGAATGAGAAGCAGGGAATGGCAAGAGATGTAGGCGATGATTATCGTGCTGACTTCAACATAACCAGCCACAGGTAAAAAATAATACAGGTTCAGTAAAAGCCATGTAAATGGCTAGGACGAGATTTATATCCTGGTTGGCTGGCACTACCGCACGATATAGTGCGATCACCAGCTACCCTGGATAATCATTTGGTTAATATAGGATATTAAAGTCTCTCTTTGTGCGACTGTCGCCCATACGCAAGTAGTATAGAAACCATTCCTCTATAAAGAGTTTAGCTTTAAAACTGATCACTTCCGCCCACTTAGCAAGGGCAAGTTCAACTGGAACTTGCCAAACGTCACTCAACGCCCCTAAAGGCTATGCCACCACCAACCGCTACCAGAGCAAATTGTAACCGGTCCTGTGGAGCCCCGTATTTTGTGGCCAAAACAACTTCAATGATCTTGTTATGGACTTACCGGAGGCTCCGAACTTTGAATGTTACTGGTATTAAGTTAAAAATTGATCTTCCCATCTTCACCCAAAATTAAATGCTCTAGGACTTGATCTTTTGACAATTTACTCTTTCTCTCTGTATCAATCTCTCGCTGCTCCAGCATTTTAGCCCGAGGTGTTTTCCCAAGATCTTCGGTAGCCCCATCGCTACCAGGAATGTTTATATATGGATCGCCGGACCAAAGCTCAGCATCAAGCAAATCTTCCTGGCTCGCACACCCTGTCCCACACACAGCCATAAAAACAGCCATTATAAAAATCAATTTTTTACTCATAACCTCCAGACCTCTACACAATGCATAATCGCAAATATCAGTAGATCGATCACGGCATGGCCTGGTTATGTATTTGGTGAGATACAAAAAAACAAAACCAACTTCCATATGCCAACTACCTTTAGAACAGCATATTGTATCTTGATTAGAACATAATTCAGAGAGATTTTCCCAAGCCCCATAGCTTTATCATAAATGAAACCCTAAAGCACCAAACTAGTAAGAGTCAAATATCTGGTACAATCGCTCCATCAGATGCGGTGGCAGCAGAAAGTAATCTAGTAAAAGTCGACTCCTAAATACCTTCCCCCCCCACCATGAAGGGGTCCTTGTGTGCACCAAATCTGATCAATAAACAAGCAGGCAGGGTCAATTAAGATGACATATAGATAATCTGACTCTAAAGGCTCTCTATTTCTGAGCCACTTAAATTTCTAAAAGTTGGAGAATTTATGTCAGAGCTATCGGCGTACGTTTAATTTTTTTCATGACGAACAGCCCACTTTCTTGTTGCCAGCACTACTCGGTTTTTCCGTCGCCATTATTATCGTTATCTTTCAAGCGACTCCTATCAGGGCGGGGCAAGAAATAGCGCAAGGATACTCTTGGTTCAGATTTTGTGGAAAACTATCAAACTATTCACAGACTTACTGTATTGCGCCAATATAAAGGTCAGTGTATTTTTGGCTTGCCCTTACACACTAATGGGCTAAGATGTTTGAGGGATAGTGGAGTATCACGTTTCTACTGTAGTTTTAGATAGCCCTATATCCGCTACATTCGAGTACGGCACGTAATCGAGACTGCTCACTAGAGATTGCCATTGCATATTTCACATTTAGTTTATGTATAATCCGAAACACTATTTGCGCCTACGTCTGAAAAGTTAAGGAGTCTTTGGATTACTGCTCTATAAATATTTTAGGTTCAATATTAGCCATACAGTGTAAAGCCAAAATTAAGGTGCATAAAACTTCTTAACTGGGCACTCATAATTGGGGCGCAATCATGCAAGAGGGCATGTATGTTTACTCAACCTTCTTCTTTAATTAAAAAAATACTTATAGGTAATCGCAGCTGGGAATGGGTGCCCATTTTAGTTGCACGCGTATCTCTGGGTCTATTTTTTTCAGTGTCTGGGTATAACAAACTATTTGATTCTGAGAAACATGCAGACCTTGTTAATTTGATGAGCGAAATAGGAATGCCCTTCCATAAATTTATGGCGCTGGTTTTAGCCTCTGTAGAGTTCTTCGGAGGATTACTTTTAATTATGGGCCTACTGTCAACACTTGCTGCCATTATCCTATCCATTGTAATGATTGTTGCTATTGCCACAGTTGAAATCGAACACGCCATCCCTAAAGGCATCGGACCGCTAGACTGGATGAGCTGGTTTCTTTATTTACCCCAAGTTTTGTATATTATTTTATTTATATGGTTAATAACTACTGGTCCCGGCCGATTTAGCTTAGATCATCTAATTGCCGACAAGTTGGGGCTCAACAGAACAGATAAATAAAACAGACAGATTTGTAGGTCTGGAAGATGGATATTGAATTGCTATCAGTATTAGCGCAACCCTTACCTTTACCCTTAATAAGAATTTGCAAATTCCCGAAAACATGCAATTTTAAACACTCGTAAAATACACTTTAAAGACTAACAACCAGAAGAAAAATGGGGGAATTGGCCTACACCTAACCAACCTTGCATTGCAAGCATTAATTCTTATATTTTAGAGTCCAATATCCTTGTGCCACATATTGAGAATCTCGATCTGAGCATACAAATAGCTTTGGCTCTAATTTTCTCTAATTTGCAGCCATTCATGGAGTACAATACACTATCCATCTCTAGAAGGGGCAAATTCATAACCATCTATATTTCCCTTAAAATATCGTACGCCGTTGTAGTAAGCTCTACTTCCAGCAGCATATATTAAGAGCCTGTCTCCAGTACTAGAATTTCACAATCATATTTTCCTCACTAAACTCCGGTATAACCTGATCCCTAAATAAAAATGAGTAAGAATGGCCCCAATACTCAGAGCAGAATTCGCTACAGTATTTTGATATGGGTGGACACCCTCCTTTCAAGCACTATCAGTTATTAGAATTGGTCTACACTAATCCAGATCAGACTGTCCCACTTACCACTACTTAATTGTAGGGGGATACTTAGTGCGGAACGACTTAAATTTAGTGGAACATGTTGTAGTGCCCAGGGAACATCAAATGGAAAATCAATCTTCCGTAAGAAGTACTCGATTTTGGTTATGGATTTCGATTCTTATTTTTGCTGCCTCCAACGCAGTCGTTGCGAAAATTGGGGAACTGGGTGCCAGCCACCCCATTAATGGAAACAACCCAATCTCTTTTTGCAACCTTTTGTTCGCTGGAAATCTCTTGGCGGGTATCACTCTTTTAATAATCTATAGGAAAGATTGGCGTCTCAGCATCTTAAAGCAATATCCATTCAAAGACTGGTTTTACATGTTCGTGCTTATTTTGATGTCTGGAGTTCTTGCCCCCGCCTTCTTCTTTATTGCTCTGATGCTCACAGAAGTGACCAATGTCGTTTTAATTGCAACTCTAGATGCTCCCTTGGGGCTTTTGTTCGCTTATCTGATGTTCAGGGAAAGGCCTACTGGGTTCGCAATAGTGGGAGCCCTTGTGGTAACGGTTGGTGTTATTGCAATTTTTGTCCTACACCAATCCCCGATGGAAGATCCAATGAGCATGAAAATGCTGAACCTTGGAAATCCAGCCATGAACCAATTTCTTCAAGACCTTCCCAAAGCTGGAGAAATTTTAACCGCTGTAGCAACACTCTTAGGAGTCATTGCCGTTCAGGCGAGCCGGAAACTGCTTGATCGCGTCCCTATTGGCGTCTTTTCAACTTTCCGCATGCTTGCGGGAGCGATACTCTTTTCGGTCATTGTCCTCTCTGTATTTGGCCCCCACCACTTTGACGACCTATTCTCTCCCTTCCTCTGGGTGTGGATGCTTGTATACGGGGCAATCATTATTGTCCTTGGGCAGATCACCTGGTTTAAAGGACTCCAAGGAGGGGCGAGCTCTGCTGATATCTCTATCGCCACAGCCATTACTCCCGTAGCCGGTACTTTCTTCGCCTTTCTTATCCTGCAAGAGGTTCCCAACTTCGCTCAAATTATTGGGGGTATCATTATTATGTCCGGAATAGGTATCTCATTACTCGGCCAATATCGCGAGCAAAAAGCCATCGAAATGAAGTATGAAAAACCATGCTCTTTTAAAGGGGTATAGAGCTTAGTAGATGAAACAGATACTATAGTGGAGACTTAGGTGACGATATAGGCTTTGCAAGGCTACGTAGTGGACTTTGCGAAAGCTCAAAGCTATTGCCTATGTTGAGAGAAATCTCTGTTCGTATGGAGCTATAGCTAATAAATATTGGTGAATAACTTCTCATACAAGGAGACTGACTTACCTGAGATTGGATTTCTAAATTAGCCAATCCTGACTATATGGCAAAAGCCCAAACTATAATTTAAGACTATAAATACTTACATGTACCAATTCAAACCTGACTTTCCAATTACCACTATTATGGAAAACACCCTGCCAATCAATATCCGAATTAATACAATCAAGGCTCACCCTCGGGGTCAGCCTTAACCAACCATTTATTTATAGGCGAGTAGCAATGTGTTTTTCTAGAAAACTAATTCTCAGGGAACCATAGCGATTTTATATTACTCTAGAACATCATTTTTTCCGAATCCATCTACACCAACAATTACCGAGGTAACGCCCTGAAAGATCTGGGGTAACATTTTTTCACCCTGCGGGTCATTGAAATCTGCATGGCTATGTCTGCCAATAAACCCAGGAGTAACATATAATCCTTCAGCATTAATGGTTAATTTAGTCTTACTCCTAAGACTATCAGCATTCCCTACAAAGAATATCTTGTCATCGACCACTCCAATGTCTTGCTGTATCCATGGATTACCTGAACCATCGATAACCTTTCCATCAATAATCAAAATGTCCAAATAATCTATTTTATAGTTCTGTACCAGAATTACCGCACTGTAGAAAATGAACGATAAAACAAGGCAAGACTTAACAAATTAACTCTGTATACATTTCACAATTACTCCCCATCAACTACATAATCCAAACCAAAAAACTTCACGATACGGTGAAATAGACAATCCAACACCTTTAATACTCTATACTTTAAAATACCACTATTTTCAGTAAGAATTGAAACACCAAATAATATTATACCTGCGATGAGAAAATTGAGAATCGACTTGGCATTCATAATCACCCTTATCAATTTATCTTTATATGGCACACCACAAAACACAACTAAATGGGCTTAAAATTCACCGCATTCTAACCTTATCTGTTACAATCTTTGAATCAAACACTACTTATCGCTTAAACAAGACCGGCTATCGATAGAATTTCATATGAATCTCGAATTTTTCCTGGCATTGCAATACTAACGTTTAGTTAACCTTATAAATATTGACGTAACCAATGGTTTCCCAGCACTAGCAGCTTAATATGTAATTTTCCATTCTACATCCATAACCCTTTTGCCTTGTTTTACTCTTCTACCAAAGATCAATTATAGAAACCTCTACGCACTAAGCCTTTCCTTACCCAAAGTATCACTAGGAAGTAAGTTACTGATTCGACTCGGAACAAGCTAGTGAGCTGGCACCACTATTTCAGAAGCTGCCAAAATAGAAAATTATCGAATAGAGGACATTTAGGACAAAACTCCACTGCCTCGCCTCAGATTCTACCCTTATAGAAGCAGCCCATTATTAAAAGAAAGCACACATCAATTTCCGACTATCGCGCTTAACAGTACAGCTACCGCATTTTCTGGGAACGACCTTGCATTTTATTCACATTCTTGGAGTATCGCTAAATTGTGGTGTTTTACAGTTTACTGGGTTCTAAATAGGTTTGTAGGTCATTTTTCATGTATTCGAGCACAGAGTTATGTCACACCATATTGAAGCCCTATTAAGTGAATGGCAGGCATCGCCTGAGGATGATTGGGTACTTGCCGTAATCACCAAAGTTCAGGGCTCAGCTTATCGTAAGGCGGGAGCGATGATGTTGTTTCACCCACTAGGTAAGAGTATTGGTCTAGTCAGTGGTGGTTGCTTAGAGGCCGATTTAAAACGATACGCTCAACGCGCTATTCAGTATGATACTTCGATTAAAGTGATTTACGATGCCAGTGATGAGTCGGATACTAGCTATCAATTAGGCTGTGGTGGCATTGTAGAACTAATTTTATTTCCCCTCACGCATAGGAACCAATATCTTCAGTTGCATTGCCTTTTAGAATATTTGAACTCGGGAAACTCCGCTTTCTACGAACTGGAGTTACCTATTCAAAATACCAATTCAAGAGATCTTGTTGCGAGAGTTATTGCCCCAGGAGCAATGGGCTACCAGATTGATAGCACTACCAAAGCTACCCTATCACTACAAAATGGAAAAACAGATACTCTGCATCCGAGATTAATTATTCCCTGCCTACCCCGCTTTCATATTGCTGTTTTTGGTGGCGGGTTAGATGCTCAGCCAGTAGTCAAAATTGCTCAAGAACTAGGCTGGCACATTACGGTGATTGATGAACGCGCAAGTTTTGCACGTCATTACGATTTCCCTGGTGCAAATATTCTAAAGAAACCCTATTCAGAGCTGACTACATCGCTGCTGAATCAGTTTGATGCGGCGATTGTGATGCACCACAACTTGGACTTGGATGCGAAGGCGTTACAAGCTGTAAGCCTAACGAAGCTACACTATGTTGCGCTGCTCGGCCCTCCACATAGACGTGATAAAGTTCTTGATAAAGCGGGGATAAAAGTAAGTGATTTCTATGGTGTCTTTTCCGCACCGGCAGGTTTAGCATTAGGTGGTGAGCTACCTGAGTCCATTGCTTTGAGCATCCTGGCTCAATGTCACGGAGTATTGCATCAAGCTAGATTGTTACCCCTAGACAAGGTCGCAACGTGAATAAATTTATCCGGGAGACAGCTAGACAACCTTCAAAACGGATACTGGTAGCATTGCTCGCTGCCGGAGAAAGTCGTAGATTTAATGGTATAAAATTACAAGCAACAGTAGATGTGATTGACTCAAATGGGAAGATTAAGAGTCAGCCTCTGCTGTTACAAACGCTTGATAAACTTACCAGCCTAAACACAAAAACATCAATCGGGCTAAAAGTAGAGTTATTGGTAGTTCTGGGAGCGTATCAAGAGAAGCTGGCTAATTTGTTGTCTTCCGATGTGAACCGGAGATTTAACCCTAACTGGCAAAGTGGTATTGCAAGCTCTATTAAAGAAGCAGTTATCGAAGCCGAGGAACTTAAGGTAGATGGTTTGCTAATTACCTTGGCTGATCACATAGGCGTAACTTTGGATGATTATCAACAATTAATCACTGCGTGGCAGTCATATGGGCAAACTTGCTGCGCCCAATATCAAAATAGTTTTGGCGTACCTGCAGTATTTAACTCCTCAGATTTTACTGATCTCGCATCTCTCACAGGCGATACGGGCGCAAAGCACTTATTGAAAAAGAAATCTAATCTTGATGCTTTATCAATTGTTGAGATCGAAGGTGTCGCCATAGATATAGATCGTAGAGCTGACATAGATAAATGGCAACAAATGATTGTGGAGAATCTCAGTTAGGCTTATTTTCAGTTTTTAGTGAGAGTATCAATATAATTAATTACTTCCGTAAAACTAGCTGTGCGATACACAGATTTCTAAGTCAGAGCCAGTTAACGAAAAGAGGCGATTTCGCCACCGATACGCAATTACTAGCGGGATTATCAAGGAGCGGGTAATGTCAGATAAGAAGTTAACCTTAACCATCAACGACGAAAGTTACGCACTAGATGTTGCACCAGAGATGCCACTTTTGTGGGCAATCAGAGATTTGCTTGGACTAACAGGCACTAAATATGGTTGCGGTGCTGGATTGTGTGGAGCCTGCACAATCCACTTGGATGGAACGCCGACGCGAGCATGTTTAACGACGGTTTCGCAAGCCAAAGGCAAGAAAGTAACTACCATCGAGGGGCTGCATTTTGCTGAATTGAAGCAAGCATGGAGCGACAATAACGTTCCACAATGTGGCTATTGTCAGTCTGGCCAGCTTATGACTGCTGCCGCGCTATTGACCCAAAACCCATCACCAAGTGATGAAGAGATTAACTCTGCCATGGCTGGAAATATTTGCCGTTGTGGTACCTACACACGAATTCGAGCTGCTATTCAAGACACCGCTAAAAAGAGAACTTAATAATGAGTAGCTTTACAGCCGTAAAAAATTTCAGCCGCCGGGATGTACTTAAACTATTTGGAGCAACTGGCGGGGGCTTAGCTTTAGGTGCAAGTGGGATGAGCTGGAGTCCGATGGCCATAGCACAAGGAAAGGAGCCGAGGTTAAACCTGTTTGTTGCTGTTGGCGAAGACAATAAAGTCTATCTTACCTGTCATCGTTCAGAGATGGGCCAAGGTATTAGAACCGGGATACCTCAGATACTCGCTGATGAGCTTGAGGCTGATTGGCAACATGTCGTTGTGATTCAAGGGTTAGCCGATAAGCGCTATGGAAGCCAGAATACCGATGGGTCACGCAGTATTCGTAAGCATTATGACAAAATGCGACAAATGGGGGCAATAGCTCGGACCATGCTGGAACAAGCTGCAGCAGACTCATGGCAAGTGCCTGTCGGAGAAGTGGAAGCCAGGAATCATAAAGTTGTGCATGTAAAGTCGGGCAGAAGCTTTAGTTATGGAGAGCTAGCAGTTGCTGCTGCGAAACTTCCCATACCAGAATTGAACCGCGTGAAACTGAAGGAAAACAAGGACTTTAAACATATCGGCAAATCTCACAAGATTGTCGACATGGATAATATGCTATCCGGAAGAGCTAGATATGGCTACGACATTCAAATAGATGGCATGCTGTATGCCAGTATAAGCAGGCCCCCGGTTCTCGGTAGTGATGTAGAAAGTTTAGATGATACCCTGGCTCGCAAGGTTCCCGGGGTTTTGGATGTGATTCAATTACCTGTGCCCGAAGGACCACCTAAGTTTCAAGTTTTAGGTGGTGTAGCAGTTATTGCTACTAACACCTGGAGTGCCTTGCAAGGGCGTAAAGCATTAGAAATAACTTGGACTGCCAGTAAGAATGATAGCCACAGCAGCACAAGTTTCATGGAGTCGTTAATTCAGGGGGTCAAGGAGCCTGGTAAATTAGTTCGCCAACAAGGAGTTGAAAACACCGATTGGCCGGAGGACTCTACCCAGCAAGCCATATACACAGTGCCCTATTTGGCCCACGCACCGATGGAAGCTCCTGCTGCTGTAGCTTCAGTTACACCAAATGGCTGTGAAATCTGGGCATCAACACAAACACCGCAAAGTACGCAGCAAAATGTAGCAGCAAACCTCGGGCTCAATGACGAACAAGTGAAAGTTAACGTCACGCTATTAGGGGGCGGCTTTGGAAGGAAGTCAAAGCCTGACTTTAGTGTGGAAGCGGCACTATTGTCTAAAAAGCTTGGACGGCCGGTTAAAGTTAGCTGGAGCCGCGAGGACGATATCCAAAACGGCTACATGCACGCAATTAGTGCCCAATTTTATCAAGCAAAACTTGATAGCGATCAAATGCCAACGGCAATACTACAACGTACCGCCTTTCCATCTATTAGCACTACCTTTGCCGAGAACGTGGAGTACCCCTCAGCTGGAGAACTGGACCTTGGCTTTGTCGACATTCCATTTATTGTGCCAAGTCATCGTTGTGAAGCGGTTAAAGCATTGGCGCATACCCGTATCGGCTGGATGCGCTCAGTGAGTAATATTCAACACGCCTTTGGTATTGGTAGCTTCGTGGATGAACTGGCACACAATGCCAAAGTATCATGCCCAAAGATGTGGAAAGAAATTTTGGGCCAACCTAGGCATATCGACTTTTCCGGTCAACAGTTCAAATACGGAAACTACGGAGAGGATCTATCACGTCACCCAGTCGATGTTGGTCGCTACCATCAGGTGATTGATATTGTTGAAAGAAATATGGCTGAATTTGCACCTAACCAGTCAAATCAAGGCTGGGGCTTTGCCGTTCATCGAAGCTTTAATAGCTATGTAGCTATAGCGATTCTGGTGGAGGTGAAAAACACAAACCTTAAGGTACTGCAAGCAATTGCAGCTATTGATGCTGGACTTGTTGTTAACCCTGATAGAGTTGTCTCACAAACCGAAGGCGCGGTGATTTTTGGCTTAAGCTTGGCGATGATGGGAGAGGTAGCCTTTGAAGATGGGAAGGTTAAGCAGTCCAACTTCCATGATTACCCTGTACTTCGTATGGGGCAGAGCCCTGATATTTCGGTAACGGTAGTGAGTGCCAATTCTGCTCCAGCAGGCGTTGGTGAGCCTGGTGTACCACCCGTAGCCCCTGCATTGACCAACGCGATATTTGCAGCAACAGGAACCAGAATTCGCAATCTGCCAGTAAATAAAACTTTTAATATTTGACCTACTCATGCAATCGTAAAGACCGCTAGTAAAACTCACTTTTAGCAGCTTTTACTGACAGTGTACCTAAACAACCATTTTTTTCTGCGACTAGCGACTAAAGAAGTAGCTTCATTGTCTTAGATTACTATCAGTTTATGAGGCCAATCGATCATAGGAGAATATTAAAAATCATAATTGAGTATTAACCAAAATATAATTCCATAGTTGCTTTTTAGACTTCATCGTGATCTATTATTTCAATATTTTATCATTAAAAATCTACTTTGCGACTATATCACCTTCTACGTATCAATACTGGGGCAGAGCTGAAATACTTCTATTACTTACTCGATTTCTTCAGGTTTAAGTTTCACGACTATAAAGCCTTGCTGGCCGCTCTCTATCAACAGCTGACCTAATAATATTTTTGTTTGGGATTCAATTAACGCAATTTACGATAGCATAGAAGAAAGCCAACTAGTTTATCTTTGAGGCATATGCCTAGGCTAGCATCTATGACAATAAAGCAAAGGGGCCATTTTCAGCCGTTAGGAGCTAACCAAAAGCAGAATGTCCTGTAGAGATTACGATAATACAGAGTTTTTCACCTCTATTGATCCACTTGTGAATCGTACCGCGCTGAGCAAGCGTGTCAGCTACATAAAGCTTCACACTCACGCGATCTCAACTCTACCAAATAGTACAACTGCATAATTAAACTATTGGTTCGATGCAAACGAGGGGGTACGCGGGGATAAACTCAACAAATTTGAAAGTAGAACCACCGAATGTCGTAGTGCCGGCGAATTTACACCCACTTCATTCATATCATCTCCAGTTAAATTTACTGGTAAATCCTCGATAGCTCACAAATGCTGCTGAGTAACATGAGGTCGCCAGCTGTTTTAGTTTGTATGTGAACCGCAACCGTCCATTCAGGCCACAGACACCACCTGTAAGCTATCTCCAACTCTACACACACATGTCTATCCTTAACGAAATGGTAACACCTGAGGGTAATATAGCACCTATAAATCCCCCCCACCCTGACTTAAACTAGCTCCCTACATTAGGGTTAAGCGCTAAAGATACTACTCAGACCAAATGTCCCTTTTGATATTGGTATCACCTACCTTGCGAAGTCACCATAATCACGAGCATGTCAGTATTACCTATTCAAAGTATCCTTCCTGAATTACTCCAAACCTTAGATGCGCACAATAAGATTTTTCTTCAAGCGCCTCCTGGTGCCTGTAAAACAACCGCAGTCCCCCTCGCTCTGCTTGATATACCATGACTAAAAAGGAAGAAAATTATTATGTTAGATCCGCGTCGTATAGCAGTGCGGGCAGCAGCGGCTCGAATGGCTGCCCAGCTCAGAGAGAAGACCGGGGAGACAATTGGCTTTCAAGTTCGAGGGGGACGTCAAGTGCCCCATAAAACCAAAGTTTTGGTTATCACCGAGGGAATTCTCACCCGCCTTTTACAGGCAGTTCCTGAATTGCCGCCGATCAGCTCGCTTAGCTAGACCTCTCTGTCAATAGGATGGTCAGTATGAATGCGTAACATCGCAATATAAGCTCAACTTAGCTAATTCCACAACTTACTCAAAATAGGGAAGAAAGGGATCCGCAGCACACCTTAAACGCAGTATATCTTTTCGGCTTCTCCAGCAGTAACACTTACACGCTCACTACTTCCCCCAGATTAAAAGCCTCCCCGATCTTAATCCAAACAGGCAGGTTCTGCTGTTACATGAGTATTGCCAATCCAAGTATTACTTCCACTGCAAGTTGGATCGGTAGGATCACGTAAATCAAATGCAGAATTATCAAGCGATGTATTCCCTACCACCACATTATTCTCATTATTGAATCCAGCGATATTGATACCGGCTGTATCAGGCGAGCCATTTGTCCCATTTTCCATGACTATATTTTGTATTATAGAAGTACTTGATACATCCACATTGAGTTCAATCCCGTTACTCGCACTGCCGGTAACAAAGTTCTGAATAACTGTTGTGTTACTTTCATTAATATCAATTCCGTTATCACCATCAGTACTGCCGACAACAGTATTTAGCTGAACCAGTGTAAACACACCATTTACCGTAATCCCCTGATCACCGGCTGATTCAATATAATTATTGATAATTTGGTTTCGATCGCCTCTAACATCTATACCATCATCATTGCCAGTATCAATAATTTGATTCCCAACAATATTATTGGAGTCACTATCAATAACAATTCCCTCTCGTGGAGAGTTTAAGATCATAATTCCATCTATGGTATGAAATCCATCTCCCTCCAGGTTTAAACCATCTGGACAGTCGGTTATCGTCCCACCATAAACGGCACCAGATAATCCATTAACCAAAATTCCAGCGATACCTTCTAGATTTGGGTTATCACAAATAATTTCCCCGCCCTCTGCCATCGTAAGGCTTCCACCGGGTCCAGTTACTGTTACCGCATAGGGATTCGCCAGGCTCAGTTCACAATTCAGCGTTTCCGACAGGGTTTCAGCTGTTGTTATTACATCGCCACAATCAACAGCCATAACAAGTGGTGATGAGAATAAAGTAGCACTTGTGACGAAAGCTGTGACTAACTTGTGGTAATAGGTGTTCATAGCAGGTCCCTCTCATTGATATAAGAAAATTGTAGGCATAAGCCACACTTCACGTTTCCAATATCAATGAAAAGAATTCATTCTGAGCCTAAGGGGGCTTTCATTATATTGCTCTATCTCATATCTATTATTTGAAGTAGGCAAGCATAACGAAACTTTGATAACGTCAGCAAATAGACACTGTAATTGCCTTTACAATTTACCCAACTAATCCTTGAGACCTACTAAAAGAGCCTCAATAGCGATTCACCCCTATTTATCATCACCTTAAAAGCTATTCTCGAACAGGACGTCATTTATCGACAGCTGTCCACCACGCCCATTCGCAACTTTTGCCGCTTTTCCAATCACTATCATCATCCCGATCAAATAACCTTCGGGCAAATTGATCAGCTCAGAGACTCTCTCTGGGTCAAACCCAACCATTGCACCTGTGTCATATCCCATCGACTTTGCCGCTAACATCATGGTTTGTGCTGCCAATCCGCAGCTTCGAATAGCCTCGTCCCGCTGTAGTTGCTGCTTACCCTTGTAGAACTCAGTTAGCATTGGCACTAATACATCCCGGGCCTCTTTCGGCGCATCGGCCCAGTACCGCTCCGGCCGATCGCTCCAGGCATTAATATCTGCACAAAGTATGACCAACTCAGAAGCATCTTCTACTTGCTGCTGTCCCCAGGCTGCATCTTTAAGCTGGCTGCGGAGGGAAATGTCAGTGATGCGCAGAAAGCGCCAATGCTGGATATTGTAAGAAGTCGGCGACAACATAGTCGCCTGGACCAGACGGGTGAAGTCCTCGGCAGGCATCTCTGCTGTGACATCGAAATGCTTAACCGAGCGGCGGGATTCAACAGCTTTAAACAATTCCATAAGTTTCTCTCTGACTATCGTTCGTTGATTGAATGTCGATGAGAAGAAGCTTATTGGGTTTCCTTATCGTTGATAATGGGGTTCGGCGGAGACTTACTGTTGACGAAAGGTTAACAGTTTACTGATCCCAATAAGGTGTATCGCCGCCAAAGTACTCTATTGCAAAGTCTATAAAGGCGCGGACTTTGGCTGGCATAAACTGCCGCTCAGGGAAAACCGCGTAGATAGACTTGGCAGGCATCTGGTACTCCTCGAAAAGAGGAATTAGCTTTCCAGCCTCAATGTCTGGTCCTGCCACGAAGGTGGGCAAGCGGCCTATCCCTACTCCTTGGAGAAGAGCCTCCCTCAGTGCCTCACTATTATTTACCTGGTAGTTACCCTTCACCTCGATGGTATGTAAGTGATTGTCTTTGAAAAAACCCCACTCTTTCACATCCCTGGAATAAGTAAAAATCAGGCAATTATGGGCACTCAACTGCTCCAGTTCTGTGGGCTCTCCGAATTCCTTCAAGTAGGAGGGTGATGCACAGAGTACACTTTTCAAAGGTGCAAGTTTGCGAGCAATCAGGCTGGTATCGGGAAGGTCACCTCCGCGAATAGCGATATCAAAGCCCTCCCCCACTAAATCGACAACTTTATCGTCCAGTACCATGTCGATACTAATCTCGGGGTAACGCTCCATAAATACGGGAATTAAGGGAGCCAGATGCAATCTACCAAAGGACATAGGAGCATTGATCCGCAAGCGCCCCCGAGGCTTCCCCTGTAGCTGCAGAACTGCGTCTTGTGCATCTTTGGCCGATTTATAAGCAATGCGTGCGTGCTCATAAAAATGCTCCCCAGCCTCCGTCAGGCTCAACTTTCGCGTAGTTCTGTGCAAAAGCTTCACCCCAAGCTGCAGCTCCAACTGGGTAACCCGCTTGCTTACCGCTGATTTTGAGATGCCAAGTAACTTTGCCGCCGGGGAAAAGCCACCGGTTTCTGCCACAGTCACAAATATTGGAATCGCTGCAATTGTCTCCATAGGCGACTGTTTCCTTCTCCTCAACAGTGAGTATCTATAATGCTGGATTATCAGTTTACCAGAAACGACTTACACTTATCTCTCGCTAATAGAGGGAAGAATCATGAGTGAGCTTACCAGGGACATAACCCCATCAACTACAAGCCCCAACACCTCGCTCTGGTGGGTTCACTGCCTGATGATACTTTGTACACTACTGGTTGCAGGATCATTTCCTATTGGGGAGTTAATCGCCGATTCACTCCCGGCGGATTCCATGATGTTGATTCGATTCTTAATTGCGGCGGGACTATTTGCACCCTTCATATTTTTAAAGCATGGGATTCAGCTTCCAGAACCCAAACAACTGCTGGGATATGCTCTACTCAGCATCCCATTGGTTATCTTTTTCTGGTGTATGTTTGAAGCACTCAAATACACCACCGCAGTGAATACCGGCGCTCTTTTTACAACCGTCCCGGCGATGACTGCCATCTTTACTTTGATCATCAATGGCGAGCGAAGCAGCACCCGAAAAGTTATCGGCCTAACCCTTGGGACTCTGGGTGCAGCCTGGATTGTATTCAAGGGGAGTATCTCAACAGCGATAACGCTAGACCTAAACAAAGGGGATTGGATATTCACCCTAGGTGCTATATCACTCAGTTTATATAACCCGCTTATCAAGAAGGTTCACTCAGGGGAACCTACAGAGGTCATGACATTCTGGGTTATTCTATTTGGCGCGCTCTGGTTACTATTGCTCTCTTTTCCAAACTTGAACCAGATAGAATGGCGAAATATACCCACCGAGACTTACGGCGGGCTATTCTATTTAGCCTTATTCTCAACTTTAATTAGTTTTTTTCTGCTGCAATTCAGTACATTAAGGATCGGGGCAACTAAGGTTGCAGCATATAGTTTCTTGAATCCGATATTTGTACTAATAGTGGCCATAGTATTGAAAATGACAAACTTTAATATCAGCTTTATACCTGGAATAGTGTTGGTCTTTGCAGCCATGCTATTTATCCAGGCAGAAAAACCTAAGAATTAATATCTCTGAACAGCTTATAAGAGATAGAATGGTGCTGCTATCAATAAGTGCAATATTTCTAGTCTACAGGCTTTTCTATCTCATAAATTGCATCAGAAATATCCTCCAACTTAGAGGACACTATTACCTGAGCATCATGTAAACCCTGATTATAAAATCCGGCCCCCAACTCCTTTGCGAGGAAATCAATAAAGAACTCCGCTTCAAAACCGCCAATTTCCAGCTCAAATTCTTTAGACAAATAACCCCTAACCTTTTCGATTAGCTCTAATTTCCGCCTTTCTTCCAACTCTATTGCAGACATTATCTATTTTCCACCAATACACAGATTTATAACAAACGCTCAGACTCGTAGAAGAATAACACACATCTTGAGTCTCCTTAATGAAACCCAAATATGCAGCATACACACCGACGTCAACCTTTATCAGTAAACCGAGCGATGCTAGATTCAAGTCTATTCGGATTAACTAAAATCAAACAGGATCCAAATGAGACTCTTTAACTACTTACTTGCCCTTCTTATATTGGGCAGTAACTACGGTTGCTCAGAATCAGGCAGCGAAAGTTCAGTAACCTCATACAACAATGCCCGTGCCTCCAGTAAGGTAGTTGCAGACATCCGGTTCCCGGAACCTATTTCAGGGGTCAATCAAAGTGGGCGAGGTCAATATATTGCTTACGAACACTTCCTGACAACCGAGCTACATACTGAGGAGGTTGAACCTGTATTCCACAAGCTCCAATTACTCTGCCAACAAGAGGTGGAGAAAGAATGCACAATATTGCATTCTAGTCTCAGCAATGATGAAAAGCCCTACGGAAGGATTCACTTTAGAATTCACCCCAGCGGGGTCGACAAAATCATTGATCTGGCATCAGAGCAAGGAGGAGTGATACAGCGAGAAACCAAAGCAGAAGATTTACAAGATGTCATTATCGACAACCAAAAGCGTCTTGAAATGTTACTCCAGTATCAGTCGAGGCTTGTAGAGCTGGAACAAAAATCTGCCAGTGACATCGATACTCTAATCAAGGTTGCTGAAAAGTTAGCATCGGTACAATCTGATATTGAGTATTCACAGGGGAAAAAAGCTAAACTGTTCAAGCGAACTCAGATGGATATGGTTCAAATTGAGTTACACTCAAAATCCTACACTTCTTTCTGGGCTCCCATATCAGACTCCCTATCTCACTTTGGTGAAAACTTGTCTGACGGGTTATCTGAAGCAATTACTGCAATCGCATACCTTTTACCTTGGACTCTTATCGCCCTATTTTTATTTTACATGATTCGCATAATTTGGCGTAAAACCAGAGCCTAGCTACTTACATAACCCCAAGATACTGGCATGCCTTAACAGGGCTAAAGAACTCGTAAGAAGCTTTGACACCACACTCGAGATATAAAAAAAGCCGGACCATTTAAAATGGTCCGGCTTTTAAATATGGAGCAGAAGTAACTACTTAGAAGTTGTAGTTGAAACGTACACCATAGTTAGCCGGGGTAGAGAATGGTCCAGACACCAGTGCATCGCTACCTTCCGCATAGTACGGAATAACTTCATCGGTCAGGTTGTAACCATAAGCTTCAACATTCCACTGATCGTCGGGGCTTACGTACTTAATAGAGGCATTAATCATCCAGAACGAATCACGGCTATCATCAAATGCAGAGGTATCGCCAACTGGGAAGTCATGCTTGTCAACATTCCAGAAGGTCAGGTAAGACTCATCTTCCCAGTGAACACTAATAAACGGAATAATTGCGCCACCGTGAGCCAGCTCAAAGGTATGGTCGTAGTTGATAGTGAAGCTGTACTCAGGCGATACCGGCAGTTCGTTACCCTTCAGGTTACGGTAGAGCTCAGGGTTGCTGTCATCATGTGCCGCAGCCCAATCAGTAATCTCAAACAGCGATGGGTTGTTATAGTTCCAGCGGTTTACGAAATCGGACGTGATCTCTGTTTGCATCCAAGTTGCAAAGCCGCTGATATGGCCATTTGGATACGGAGCCCAGTCAAATTCAAACTCAAAGCCTTTGATTTCTGAATGCGCAGCATTCTTGGTTCGATAAATTACCGCGGGCTCTGAAGTAATTTCCCCTGTAAGTTCGCCTGCATCATCAACCTCTCTCACCAAAAACGTATAGGCAACATCTGGAGCGGCCAGCTGCATATCTTTATATTTTGAGAAAAAGAATGTACCGGCAAGATTCAAACGACCATCGAGGAAACTACCTTTGGCCCCAAACTCCCAGGTGTCAACCGTTTCTTCATCGTAATTGGTTTTAAAAGTCTGCTCTACAACACGATTGCCATCTGCATCGAGAATATCCTCGGCAGTCTCAGGGTCCTGCGCGTATTTATAAACAACATCACCCAAGCCACCAGACTTAAACCCGGTTGCGAAATAAGCATAGAGCATTATATCGTCAGTCAGATCGTAATCGACCCCAAGACGATAGTCGACATTTTCCCAATTATCATCGACATCATTGTAAGTATCGATGGAATAAATGGAGTCATCCGCAAAGTAGTCGGAGGGTAGCTCACTGAAGGTCGGATGGATATAAGCGGGAAAACACCCGTATTCACCAGTAGCTTCAGTATCCAGTGACCAATCACGGCGGCAACTTAGGTTATTACCCCCCTCATCACTTTTCTCATCATAAGTATAGCGAGTGCCAAATGTGAGGTGTAGAGTGTCGGTAAGACTATAGGTTGTCTGAGCAAATGCCCCAAGTGCGTCAACATTTCTCTCCGGTTGACGCCAGAAAACGGCATTATCCAGTGATGCCAAGAAATAGCCATTTAGGTCGTTAGACTCATGGAAATAGAATAGACCTGTGATCCACTCAAGGGGGCCATCATCAGTAGATTGCAGCTGTAGCTCATGAGAGTATGAAACATTTTCTGCATCAGTGATGCTCATGCTCATATCCCAACTATTGCGACCAGCATCAGCATCAATCAAGTTACTGCGATTCTGTACCGCATAACCTGCATTATATACAAACGCCATGCTGTCACTAAAATCCCAACGGAAGTTGGAACGGAATGCATCCATGGTCAGATCGAGCTTGCCGGGAACGTTTACTGCTACTGTGTACTCATCAGCACCAGGACCATAATAAGTTTCACAAGTTGTTCCATCTGTCCGCTTCGCGGCCTTTTCACAGTCAATGGTATTAATACCACCGGCACTTTGATCCTGATAATGTTCGACAACGGTGTACCAGGAGATGTCCTCCGTTGGCTCCCACAAGGCGCCAATACGAATCGCCTGTTGATCAACATTACCGTAGAAGTCTTCAGGGTCGGCTTTTACCAGAGAAACATCCTCAGATGTCCACCAGTTATTGCTTTGAATAAATGTACGCTCAGCATCATTAGCGAGAGGGGTTGCGCCTAGGCTATCCGCGCTAAAATAACGATTGTCATATTGGTTAGCATCGTAGTAACCAGTAAGGTAGGAGTCCCGAGTTTCGCTCATGGCAGATACACGAAGAGCAAAGGTGTCGGAGACGGGTATGTTGATCACCCCTCTTACCATTTCTCGATCCCAGCTACCGTATTCAACGCCGACGTTGCCTTCAAATTCGTCGATTACTGGCTTCTTGGAGATAACATTTATGGCGCCAACGGTAGAGTTGCGTCCATACAGGGTACCCTGAGGTCCGCGCATAGCTTCAACTCGCTCGGAGTCAAACATCATTGCCATTGCAGACTGGGGACGCGCTGAGTAAATACCGTCAAAGTGTAACCCTACCGCCGGATCACCCAATTCACTGGTGTTTGTAGAGCGCACACCACGCATGGAAATTACTGGGGAGGACTGGGAGGCATCGTAGCCGATATCCACATTGGGGATAGTGTTGCCCAGGTCCTTAATATTTTTGATCCCCTGGCGGTCCAGCTCTTCCTGCGTAAATGCACTGATTGCTACGGGGGTTTCCATCAGGTTGGTTTCCCGCTTGGTAGCGGTAACCGTTACTTCTTCCAGCGCCCAATCGTCATCTTGTTGGCTATCTTCCTGAGCCCAAGCCGACACTACCGCGACATTTGCCATTGCAATTGCAAAGGTAAGTGGTTTTTTAATTCTCATTGATGTCTCTCCAATCTGCTGCAAAAGGAAAGCCACATTTATTTTTTAATGAATGGCCATCCCATAGGGCCGTCGGCAGTACGGCGGCTAGGCTAAAATCTCAAAAAGAAGGGACGTTAGAAACTCAGATACGATAGAGCGGATCGCGACTAGGACAAAGAGGACTAGTTCACAATTTGCTGTCACTAGTTGCGACCAGCAAGTCAAATAAGTACTGAAACCGTAGGATTCTTACACCAGCTTTCTACGAATATTGGGAGTTTTTTAGAGAATATCTGCTTGCTTACCCAACGCCTCGCATCCCAACAGCAGGCCTTAAATATACGTACGCTGAGCAATAAAGGCTATATCTAAACAGACCTAGATGTGACTATTAAGGCAAGCCCTGTCTCACAATGATAAAAATACAGCTTTCTCTGAGATAAAAAACTACCTGAAAACACAGGAGAACCGAAAGAAAAGTTGCTGTCAGAATACCTGAAATTTATATTTTCCTATAAAGCTAAATATATGCGGAATATAAAATTTGACTGGAGTAAAAATTTAAAACCGATTCCTAATCAATTTTTAGAGAAGAAAAATAAAAAGGGGCCCAAAGGCCCCCTATAAAGAAATCACTAAAGTCCTAAAAGCTATCGCCAGGTATTCGCACCCAACCCTCCATTAGGATTCGAGCGCTGCGACTCATAACAGCCTTGGTAGCAGTCCACTGCCCTTTGACCTCTTTGGCTTCAGCACCCACACGCAAGGTGCCTGATGGGTGACCAAAACAAACGGAGTTGCGCTCACCCCCGCCGGCGGCAAGGTTGACCAAAGTCCCAGGGATCGCTGCGGCGGTGCCAATGGCTACCGCTGCCGTGCCCATCATGGCGTGGTGCAACTTGCCCATAGATAAAGCGCGCACGAGGAGGTCGACCTCGGAAGATGCTACTGCCTTACCACTGGATGCAGCGTAATCCTGCGGTTTAGCAACAAAAGCAACCTTAGGGGTGTGATGACGATTTGCAGCTTCTTCTACGGTAGAAACCAATCCCATCTTTACCGCACCGTGAACGCGAATGCTCTCAAACATCGCCAGCGCTTTGCTGTCACCATTAATGGCATCCTGCAATTCAGTGCCGGTGTAGCCAATATCTTCTGCATTGACGAAAATCGTCGGAATTCCAGCATTGATCATGGTGGCCTTGAGCACACCTACATCGGGCACTTCCAGATCATCGACCAGGTTACCAGTAGGAAA
Source organism: Microbulbifer maximicatervae (SeqCode) (assembly GCF_052467825.1). NCBI lineage: Bacteria > Pseudomonadati > Pseudomonadota > Gammaproteobacteria > Cellvibrionales > Microbulbiferaceae > Microbulbifer > Microbulbifer maximicatervae (SeqCode). The sequence goes on along the minus strand of NZ_CP174327.1, from coordinate 3,692,376 downwards.
CATGGCACCCTCACCGTCGGCAGGGTCCATAAATTCCACTTCCACTTCAGCCGCCGGAAAAGTCACTCCGTCCAGCTCAAAGTCTCCGGTTTCCTGAACTTCGCCATTGGTCATGGGTACATGGGCAACAATGGTCTTGCCAATATTGGCCTGCCAGATGCGCACGGTGCAGATGCCATTTTCTGGCACTCTCGCGAGCTCTACAAAACCGCTATTGATCGCAAAGGCACCCACAGCGGCGGTTAGATTTCCGCAGTTACCACTCCAATCAACAAACGGCTTATCGATAGAAACCTGGCCAAACAGGTAGTTCACATCGTGATCGGCTTTATCGCTGGGCGACAAGATTACCGTTTTGCTGGTGCTTGAAGTAGCGCCACCCATACCGTCAGTTTGCTTACCGTATGGATCCGGGCTGCCAATCACGCGTAGCAGCATATTGTCACGGGCCTGCCCCGGCACTTGTGCAGCTTCGGGCAGATCTTGTAAGCGGAAGAAAACACCCTTGCTGGTTCCCCCGCGCATATAAGTCGCGGGGATTTTTATTTGAGGAGCAAACTTCATAACTCAGACCGTCGCTTCTGCTTCGAGGAAGTCTTTGGCAAAGCGCTGCAAAACACCCCCAGCCTCATAAATGGAAACTTCTTCTGCGGTATCCAGACGACATGTAACAGGAGCCTCAATCGTCTCACCATTAGCGCGGTGGATAAGCAAGGTCAGCGTGGCATGGGGAGTGCGCTCACCGATTACATCGAAACTCTCGGTACCGTCGATACCCAGGGTTTCACGAGTAGTGCCCGGCTTAAACTCCAACGGCAATACACCCATACCGATCAGGTTGGTGCGATGAATTCGCTCGAAGCCTTCGGCAACAATCGCCTCCACACCGGCAAGGCGCACACCTTTCGCAGCCCAGTCACGAGAAGAACCCTGCCCGTAATCAGCACCTGCAATGATAATCAGAGGCTGCTTCCGATCCATATAAGTCTCGATGGCTTCCCACATACGGGTAACCTGCCCTTCCGGTTCGACACGAGCCAGGGAGCCCTGACGGACTTCGCCGTTATCATCGCGCACCATTTCGTTGAGTAGCTTCGGATTGGCGAAAGTTGCACGCTGGGCAGTGAGGTGGTCGCCGCGGTGGGTCGCGTAGGAGTTAAAGTCCTCCTCCGGCAAGCCCATCTTCGCCAGGTATTCACCGGCAGCACTGCTGGCCAGAATGGCATTGGACGGAGACAGGTGATCGGTGGTGATATTATCACCCAGCACCGCCAGCGGGCGCATCCCCTTCAAGCTGCGCTCGCCTGCAAGGGCACCTTCCCAATAAGGTGGGCGGCGGATATAGGTGCTCATCGGACGCCAGTCGTAGAGTGCGTGGCCCTGCTCTTCTGCGGCATCCCGCTCTTCGAACATCGGAATATACACATCGCGGAACTGCTGTGGCTTCACGCTCTGACGTACAATCGCATCGATCTCTTCATCGCTGGGCCAGATATCTTTCAGGGTAATCGGGTTGCCATCGGCATCGTATCCCAGCGCATCTTTTTCAATATCGAACCGGATGGTGCCGGCAATAGCGTAGGCAACGACCAGCGGCGGTGAAGCCAGGAAAGCCTGCTTGGCGTAGGGGTGGATACGACCGTCGAAGTTGCGGTTTCCGGACAGGACTGCAGTAGCATACAGATCGCGATCAATCACTTCCTGCTGGATTATTGGGTCCAGGGCACCGCTCATGCCGTTACAGGTGGTGCAGGCGAAAGCCACTACGCCGAAGCCCATCTGCTCAAGATCCGGAAGCAGATCGGCCTCTTCCAGATACATTTTTACCGTTTTGGAACCCGGTGCCAGGGAGGACTTGACCCAGGGCTTACGGGTCAGGCCGAGCTTGTTCGCATTGCGGGCAATCAGGCCTGCGGCAATCATATTGCGCGGGTTACTGGTATTGGTGCAGCTGGTAATCGCGGCAATAATCACAGCACCATCGGGCATCTCACCGGCTTTCTCTTCCCAGGCTTTAGCGATTCCACGATTAGCCAGTTCTGAGGCCGGCAGCAGCGCGTGGGGGTTGGAGGGGCCAGCAAGGTTGCGACCCACTGTATCCAGGTCAAACTTCAGTACACGCTCGTATTCGGCATCCTTCAAGGTGTCGGACCAGAGGCCCGTTTCCTTGGCAAACTTCTCTACCAAAGCTACCTGCTCATCATCGCGGCCGGTGAGTTTGAGGTAGTCGACGGTTTGCTCATCGATAGAGAACATGGCCGCAGTAGCGCCATACTCTGGAGTCATATTGGAAATAGTGGCGCGATCGCCCAGGGTCAGGTTGGAAGCCCCCTCACCGTAAAACTCCAGGTAGGCTCCAACCACACGCTCGCGGCGCAGGAATTCAGTGAGAGCCAATACCAAGTCGGTACCAGTAATACCCGGCTGCAACTTTCCGGTGAGCTCCACTCCAACAATATGCGGCAGACGCATATAAGAGGCGCGGCCAAGCATCACGCTCTCAGCTTCCAGGCCGCCAACACCCACAGAAATCACACCCAGAGCATCTACCATCGGCGTGTGGCTGTCGGTACCGACACAGGTATCCGGGAAGGCCACGCCCTCGCGCACCTGCACCACCGGAGACATTTTCTCCAGATTGATCTGGTGCATGATGCCGTTACCGGGGGGAATCACATCGACGTTTTCAAATGCGGTTTTGGTCCAGTTGATAAAGTGGAAGCGATCTTCGTTACGACGCTCCTCTACCGCACGATTTTTTTCAAAAGCATCCTTCTCAAATCCGGGGTGCTCTACCGCGAGGGAGTGATCCACAATCAACTGGGTGGGAACCACTGGATTTACCTTGGCGGGATCACCGCCTTTATCGGCAATGGCATCGCGCAGACCGGCCAGGTCTACCAGCGCGGTTTGGCCGAGGATGTCGTGGCACACCACTCGGGCTGGAAACCAAGGGAAGTCCAACTCGCGCTTGCGCTCAATAATCTGTTTCAGGGAGTCGGTCAGTTTTGCCGGCTCGCAGCGACGCACTAGGTTTTCCGCCAGAATACGTGAGGTATACGGCAGTTTGGCATAGGCTCCGGGCTGGATCGCGTCAACAGCGGCTCGGGTATCGAAATAATCGAGGTCTGTACCGGGCAGTGATTTGCGGTAATCAGTATTCATAGCAGGTAAATCAGTCGAATCTTTTTTTAAAATCGTGTCTCTTCTGAGGGTGGCTCCAGGCCAATCACCAAAGGCAACCTGGAGCCGGCACACCGGGTGTGCCTCATTTCAAAAGTGAAATGAAAATTAACCGCGCTCAGCGATTGGAGTTACTGTACGGGGCTCAACACCTACGTACTCTGCACTCGGGCGAATAATGCGGTTATCAGCGCGCTGCTCGAATACATGTGCAGCCCAGCCGGTAACCCGGGACATTACAAAAATCGGGGTAAACAATTTTGTGGGAATACCCATAAAGTGATATGCGGAAGCGTGGAAGAAGTCTGCATTACAGAATAATTTTTTCTCGCGCCACATCACTTCTTCACAGCGAACAGATACTGGGTACAGCACGGTATCACCAACATCCTCAGCCAACTTTTCAGACCAGCCTTTGATAATCTCATTGCGCGGGTCGGACTCGCGGTAAATGGCGTGGCCGAAGCCCATAATCTTCTCTTTGCGCTCCAGCATACCCAACAGTTCTTTCTCTGCTTCGTCTGGATTGGAGAAACGCTCGATCAGTTCCATTGCCGCTTCGTTGGCACCACCATGCAGAGGACCACGCAGAGTACCGATAGCACCGGTGATGCAGCTGAACAGATCGGACAAAGTGGAGGCACAAACGCGAGCGGTAAAAGTAGATGCGTTAAATTCGTGCTCTGCATACAGAATCAGGGAAACGTTCATGACCTGCTCGTGCAGTTCATTGGGCTTCTCATCGCGCAGCATATGCAGGAAGTGGCCGCCAATGCTGTCGTCATCGGTTTCAGTTTCGATGCGCACATTGTCGTGGGTGAAACGGTACCAATAGCAGATTATGGAGGGGAATGCGGCCAGCAGGCGATTGGCTTTATCCAACTGCTGGGCGAAGGATTCTTCACCTTCCAGGTTACCCAACATGGAACAACCGGTGCGCATTACATCCATAGGATGGGCATCAGCCGGAATGCGCTCAAGCACTTCTTTTAATGCTTGCGGCAGGCCACGCTTGGCTTTCAGCAGCGCCTTGTACTCCGCCAGCTCTCCCTCAGTGGGTAATTCCCCATAGAAAATCAGGTAGGCAACTTCTTCAAACTCACAGTGCTGGGCCAGATCTTTAATATCGTAACCGCGGTAAGTCAGGCCGGAACCGGATTTGCCCACTGTAGAAAGTGCAGTTTTACCTGCTACCTGGCCGCGCAGACCAGCACCGCCCAATGCTTTCTCTACCATCTTCTTATTTCCCCTGTTGTATACACATTTGCTGTGTTCATCCAATTGAAAGCGCAGCGCCCGGCTTTCGCACCGGGCTGCTTGGGAGCCTATGAATAACTCCGTAATGCCTACTTATTGAAAAGTTCGTCCAGCTTCTGTTCAAACTCGTGATAATTCAGGTAATCGTACAGCTCCTCACGAGTCTGCATGGTGTCGACAACCGCTTGCTGGTCGCCATTTTGCAGGATGCTGGTATAAACATTTTCCGCCGCACGGTTCATCGCACGGAACGCCGACAGTGGATACAGTACGATATCTGCGCCCGCTTCGCCCAAATCTTTGGCGTTATACAGCTTGGTTTTACCAAACTCGGTAATATTCGCCAAAATCGGCACATTTAGCGCGTCTTTAAAGGCACGATAGTGCTCTAGCTCAGTAACCGCTTCCGCAAAAATGCCGTCGGCGCCAGCCTCAATACAGGCCTGGGCGCGTTCAATAGCCGCATCGAGCCCTTCCTGTGCAAAGGCATCGGTGCGGGCCATTACAAAGAAATCATCATCGGTACGGGCATCTACTGCCGCTTTGATACGGTCGACCATCTCCTGCTTGGAAACAATCTCTTTATTCGGGCGATGGCCACAGCGCTTCTGCGCTACCTGATCTTCAATGTGTACCGCAGCGGCACCAGCGCGGATCATCTCTTTAACGGTGCGGGAAATGTTGAAAGCGCCGCCCCAACCAGTATCGATATCCACTAAAAGCGGCAACTCACTGGCAGCAGCTATACGGCGCACATCCTCCAGTACATTATCGAGACTGGTCATACCCAAGTCCGGCAGACCGTAGGAGGCGTTGGCAACACCGGCGCCAGACAGGTAAATCGCCTTGTGACCAATACGTTCGGCCATAATGGCGGAATAGGCGTTGATGGTACCAACCACTTGCAGCGGTTGATTCTCGGCGAGTGCAGCGCGGAAACGCGCGCCAGCAGAAGGCTTTTGGCTCATGCTCTACCTCAGTTTCTTTTCAATGTTTATTCTCGAGGCGCGGATATGCCGGCGCATTAACAGCTCCGCCAGCTCACCATCCCCGGCCTCAATGGCCTCAATAATATGGTTGTGCTCGCGGAAAGCCCGCTGGGCCCGGGGACTGGCCATCCCCAATTGGTAGCGATACATACGAACACGGTAATAAAGTCGATTGCACAGGGTATCGATCAGAAGATCATTCTTTGATGCCTGCACGATGCGGAAATGAAAATCAAAATCCCCTTCCGGCTGGAAGTACGCCTTACCGGCCTGCAGCTCTTCCTGCTGCTCATGGTGATAGAGCATTTGGCGCAGCTCAACCAGGTCTTCCTCGGTGCGCTGTTCCGCTGCCAGACGGCAAGCCATCCCCTCAAGGGCTTCGCGAACTTCATAGAGTTCCAGTAAGCCGCGCTCACTTAACTCTACAACCCGGGCTCCGACATTGACCTTGCGTTCCAGCAGCCCCAAAGACTCCAGGCGCATCACGGCTTCGCGCAAACTCCCGCGACTGGCATTAAAGCGGCGCGCCAGTTCCGGCTCGCTAATTTTGCTGCCAGAGGCAATTTGCCCCTCCACAATTTCAGCGCGCAAAGTCAGAAATAAGCGTTCAGCAAGACTTTGGCGCTCCTCTGAAGCTGAACCGGCAGTACCAACTACAGTCATGCAAGACCTGGATTGTCGACAATCTTAATGGGGCATGACATTAAATCACCAGCATTCTCTCGTCAACTGCAGGCATCCCCGATTAAACATTAAGGATTGTTGACAATAGGGCAAAATAGGTGACTTTCAACAGAGCAGTAGTCTTGCCATGTTTAAGTGGGCATAATAGCGCCCGCGCCAGATGAGCCTGTTCGACTAACGCGAGCGCTCTATGCTTTATTTGGGGCTTAGGGAAAATCCCACAGAAAGAATATCCAGGCCTCGGAACAGCGCTTGTTTTAGGCTGCCACCACCCAGGTTACAGACAGAGTTATGCCGAAGAGTATTATCAGGCGATGGCTGCCAAGCCCCGAAGAAGTTAGAGCCAACAATGGCCTCAAATTTCTGGGGACTCTTCTCCACGACCCCAACCTTTTTCATTTGAACCGACACTCAGTCTCGGTCGCATTTGCGGTTGGCGTATTTACCAGCTTCCTCCCTTTGCCAGGGCAAATGGTTATAGCCGCCCTGCTCGCACTTTGGCTGCGCTGCAATCTACCTTTATCGATGATTCTTGTATGGATCAGTAACCCGATCACCATGCCGGCTATTTTCTTTAGCACTTACAAGCTCGGCGCCTGGGTTCTGGGGGCGCCACCGGTGGATTTCAGCATTGAACTGTCGTGGGAATGGTTGACCAGTGAAGTCGGGAAGATCTGGCTACCACTATTTACCGGCTCTCTGATTGCCGGGGCATTCTTTGCGACAGTGGCCTATTTTGCCATGCGTGCCCTCTGGCGCTGGCACGTTGTGAAAAGATGGAAATTGCGAATCCAAAGGCGATCAGCGGTCAGTTAATTTTTCCCGCTGTAAACCCTCTGCAGGCTCCAACAGGCAGCCAGCACCCAAGCCAAAATTGCGGCGGGCACCGGTAGATATCTTCTAAAAATTGAGACCCTACCCAACTTATTCATTGCGCAAGGCCGCTGCCGGCTGAACCCGACTGGCCTTCAAGGCCGGATACAAAGTTGCCAGCAAGCTAAGCAGAAAGCCCGCCGCCACAACCAGTGCCACGTCTCCCCATACCAACTGGGACGGCAAATAATCCACGGGATAGACATCAGACTTTAAGAACTGGATGCCGAGCATTGATTCCAGCCCCGCTACCAATTTGGTCACCGTCAGAGAGCCTAACACCCCCAACGCACCGCCAACTACAGCCCCCACAAGCCCGACCAGCGCCCCCTGACTCACAAAAGTCAGCAAAATCTGCCGGGTACTGGCACCCATAGTACGGAGGATGGCGATATCAGTATGCTTATCGATAACCACCATCACCAAAGTGGAAACCACATTAAAAGCGGCAATCGCAATAATCAGGAAAACCAGTAACCCCACCAGGTTGCGGGACATCTGAATAGCCTGGTAGAGGTTGCCGTGGGTTCGGCTCCAATCAGTGCCGTAGAAATTGCCCCGAGGCAGGTCTTGCAGAAGACGCCGCATAATCCAGTTGGCCTCGAGCATTTCATTGACCCGTAACTGGACCCCTGCCCCACCGCTACCTCCAGCCAGAGTCCTGGCCTGCTGCCAGGCAACCAGGGCGAGAGATTGATCCAATACAGTGCCAGAGTGAAAAACCTGCGCCACTTTAAATCCAGCAACCCTGGCTGCCTTACGTGCACCGGTGGCACTATCGTTATTTGGTACAATCAGGGAAAGGTAATCACCCGCCTCAACCCCCAACTTCTCAGCGAGCCCTTTACCCAGAACCACACCCGGTTCAGATGGGTCAAGCAAGGCATCGAAGGATGAGGATTCAAGGAAGTCCCCGATATTGGAAACTTCAGTAATTGTCTCCGGGTTTACCCCCTGCACCAACAGCGGCGTCACTTCAGCCCCACGCCTGGCAAGCGCATTGACTTGCCACACTTCTGCCGCAGAGAGAACCGCAGGGTCGGAAACCAATTGTTGGCGCAACTGGGCCCAATCCACATCAGGGCTCCCGTTGTAAATAGTGACATGGGGCATGATTCCCAGGATTCGCTCGCGCAACTCCCGGTCAAAACCATTCATCACCGACATCACCACAATCATCAAGGCGACACCGAGGATCAAACCAATCATCGATAAACCGGAAATGAATGAGACCAACCCGGCAGAATCGTCATTTCTACGCTGGGCACCGGCATAGCGCAGCCCAATATAGGCGGGAAGAGGCTTAAACATGATCACCCTGGTGCCAGTCAGCAGTCAGTCGCCCATCGATCAAATGCAGGCAGCGATCCAGGGCTGCCGCCAGATCCGGGTCGTGGGTAACGATCACAAAGCTAATTCCCATCTCCCGATTCAAGCGATCCATCAATTTATGGATCTCTGCCGCCGTAGCCCGATCCAGATTGCCGGTGGGTTCATCCATCAAAACACAGGCAGGCCTTGTCACCAGTGCTCGGGCAATGGCCACCCGTTGCCGTTCACCGCCAGAAAGCTGTGATGGCTTGTGGCCCATGCGCTCACCCAGACCTACCGCTGTGAGCATCGCCTCGGCCTCTTTGCGAGCTTCGGCAACTGAACGCTTACCTATCAGTAATGGCATGGCGACATTTTCCAGGGCGGAAAACTCGTTAAGCAAATGGTGAAACTGGTATACAAAACCGAGACTGCTATTTCTCAACCAGCCCCGCTCATTGGCGTTGAGTTCAGCGAGATTCTTACCCGCAACCCAGACCTCACCGGAGCTTGGGGTATCGAGACCACCAAGCAAGTTGAGCAGTGTCGATTTACCAGAGCCGGAAGCGCCGACGATGGCCAATTTCTCGCCCCGCTTTACCTCAAGCTCAACACCACTCAGAACCTCCAGGTCCCGGCCTCCCTGGCGATAATGTTTGCGCAATTGCCGACAAGCCAAAACAGCACCATTCGGGGCCGGAGCTGGCTGCGCTTTTTCCGTATCTATTTCCACTCGACTGTTCATCAAACTATTCGCTGTCTCTCAACATCTATAAATCACACCAAAACAGGCCGACTTATATAAATTATTCGTAACGCAAAGCTTCCGCTGGCTCAATCTGCGCCGCTCGCCAGGCAGGAAATATCGTTGCCAACAGGCTCATACAAATTGCCGCCGTTAGCACCACCACTGCATCGCCGACACGGAATTCAGAAGGCAGATAACTAACAAAGAAAACACGGGGATCAAATATCTTGGCACCCACTACCGACTCAATCCAGGTCACCATTTCAGTCAGGTTCATCGCTATCACGATACCTAAAACAGCACCGGCAAAAGCGCCGATAATGCCAATGGCACTCCCCTGAATCACAAACACCGCCATAATCTGGCGGGAGGTGAGCCCCAATGTTCGCAGCACCGCTATATCGGAGCGCTTATCCGCAACCATCAGTACTAATGCGGAGACAATATTGAATGCGGCCACGGCAACAATGATCATCAGCATCAACGTGACAACGGTCTTTTCCATTTTAACTGCCTGGAAAAGACTTCCCTGGGAATCCCCCCAATCTTCACCCTGAAAACCCTCGCCCAGCTCATTTGCATAAACAGAAACAAGCCCCAGCGCATTGTCCATATCGTCAAAGCGCAACTGCAGCCCCTGGACCTTACCCGTCACCCGGGTCAGGCGCGCAGCATCTTCAATATTGATCAGCGCGACATTCTGATCCACCTGCGCACCCACAGAGAAAACACCGGCAACCGTGAAACGCTTTGTTCTGGGGAATATACCAGCGGGGGTAACGCTGACTTCTGGCAGGGTCAGTATTACCGAATCTCCGGGAATCACATTGAGCTGATGAGCAAGGATTCGCCCCAGAACCACCCCGTAGCTGCGGGGCTCGAGCAAATCCAGGTTACCCATCACCATATGCTCACCGACGGTAGACACCTTGCGCAGCGCTTGCGGTTCCACACCTTGGAACTGGGCACCGTGACTGCTGCCATGGGCACTCAAGAGGGCGTAGCCATTCACAAAAGGGCTGGTCGCTTCGACATGTGGCTGAGCTTCCAAATGCCGTGCAGGTGTCTCCCAGTCCACAAGACCGCCTTCCCGCTCGACAAAGCCGTGAGGTACCACACTTAGTATTCGGGTTTTAAGCTCACGATCGAAGCCGTTCATAACAGAAGCGACAACAATCAACGCAAAAACACCAAGGGCCATCCCCAGTAGAGAAAAGCCATTGATAAAGGAAATAAACTGCTGCCTGCGGCGGGCAGCCACGTAGCGCAGACCAATAAATAGGGGAACAGGTTTTAACATAGGGTCGATTTAAACGGAAAAACGTCAGGAAATCCAAAGATTTAGGCAAGTTTACCGAACGTTGTATGTCTTGAGCTGGGCCTTCAGGCGCTTCAACGCCTCTTCATCCCACTCCTCTGGCTCTGTAAGGGCGAGCCACGCCAAGGTGTATCCCCACGGGGTATACCGATGGCCAAAAGATAACGGAGCGAGCCCTACATTTAAGTCTGCCAGCAGCTGCAAGCCGGTAACTAGAGGGTACCACTGGAGATCCGGCGATACATCAGGCCCTCTGGGATGGTTCAACCAGTCGGGCCTTTCCAGCGCCCAGCGCACACTAAAGAATACTATCGGGTCACTGGCGTGCTGCAAAAATGCAATCCTGAACTCACCCCATGGCTCACGACCAATATAGCCTCCGTACTGATTACCAAAGCGCACCACCTCCCCCCCTTTGAACTCTGGCAGCCAGGCGGGAGTGCCCGGATCTCGATTTCTGACAATCCGGCTCCACATGCCTACACCGAGGGGCGGCCCAGCCCAAAGGGCTCCATCAATCGGGTCATCGATAATGTCATAGAAGTCGAAGGAGTCTTCGGAAAGTTGAGCGCCAAGACTGAGGCCAAACAAGTAAACTCGGGGCCGCTCATCTTCTGGCAACTCCGCCCAATAATCATAAATGACCTTAAACAGTGCTCGCGCCGACTCAAGCCCCTCAGAATCATCCGCCATCAGCGCTATTGGACTGGATAAATAGGAGTACTGCGCCGCAACAGTGGCGGTATTACCTCGATACAAAAACTCTAAAGAATTTACAGCACCGGGATCAACCCAGCCGGCGCCGGTTGGAGTTGCCACTAACAAGATCTCACGCCTGAATGCACCAACCCGCTTTAATTCCTCCAGCGCCAACTGAGCGCTCTTCATGGGCGTCACAGCACTATCAAGCCCAACGAAAACCCTGATGGGCTGTACTGCAGAACCAGCCACCTCTTTTATTTCTTCCTCTGTCGGCCCCAGCGTTAAGAACCGGCGCCCTTGATTGCCAATGTCATCCCACTTAATCAGCGAATTGGCGCCACCAGGAAGATTGGGGTCTGCCGGAGGGGGAATACTCTTCGCATAAGAATTATCTAGCCGCTGATAGGTCGATGAGATCACATGCAAACCTGCTTTCAATAGCACTCCATTAAAAACAGCCCAGTAAAGGAGCACAGCCGCCAACACACCCACAAGCATCGCCACTCGCTCCGGCACATGCTGCTCCACATAGCAGGCCACCAGGAGAACTATTCGCTGAAACCCTTTTCCCAGGCACCACAACACCAGGAACATGAGGAGAGATATTACAGCGATCGTAATAGGCTCTACGGTACCAACCTGCTCCATACCCATAAGGGCGCGGATAGAGTTCTGCCACTTCACTCCCTGCCAGAGAGAAACAAGAAAAAGAAGGAGACATACGGCTAATACACTTCGATCAAATAGACGTCTTTGCCATGTGGAAATCGGCAGATTGGGGATACCCAGGTATTTCCAAAGCCAACTCAGAAAGACGCCGAAAACATAGCCGACAAAGAATGCAACGCCGCCCAGTATTCCCTGCATTACATCACTGCGAGGAATAAGGGATGGCGTAAGGGAGAGCGCAAAGCAGATAGAACCAATAAGAAGGCCGAGAATTGAAAAGGTATTAACCAGCCTCATTCTTGTCCGCTCGACAAGCCAAGCATAATTAACAGCCTAGCATAGGCGCCGATACAGCCAGCCAAGCCGTCTTCTGTTAAATCGCATCAAAATCCGAAGTAGTAGCGCTGCAAGAATTTAGCCGTCAACTCATGGCACCTAACATTCCAAAGAGGCGCATTTATTTCTATTCTTGGCGCGAAAACGTGAAGAAGAACAGGAGCATTGGCGGAAATTCTGTTTTAATGGGACGGCTAATGGAACATCTACATCGGAGAACAAAAAATGTTCAGCAGACTCCGCAGCGGATTGAATTGTCTCGCTGGCTCAATGGCACTACTTCTTACTTTTGGCGCCCAGGCGACAACCATTGAAGTACCCGTAGGCACCCAGGGTGGGGAGCTCACCATTGAAGAAGTCCGTGGGCTTAAAAAACATGATGTGACCTCACGCCTGGGGGAACCCCTTGGTATTGAGGGGCCAATTGGCGAACCCGCTATCACGCGCTGGGAATACGGCGAGTTCTACGTTTTCTTTGAGCAGGACACCGTCCTACACACGGTGAAAAAGCCCAGCGGCTGATCTAGCGCATCCTGGCAGGCACTCAACTGAAGCTGCCTGCCTCACCCAAAGTGAAGCACCCCACTCTAGCTGCAGCTGCAAGATAATTCAGCCCCGCCTTTTTGCTGATTCGGAAAATTTATATCACAGTAACCTGAATCAACCACCTCCAACTGGAGTTACAAACTGTGCGTTATATCGCCATTCTGCTTTTTGCATTAACCACTATTGCCCAGGCTGAAGTCACCCTGGTGGAAGTGATTAAGTCCGAAAACAAAATGCACTTGCTCGATGGCGACAAGGTCATAAAGAGCTACCATGTCGCCTTCGGCGGGCAACCCCAAGGACACAAGCAGCAGGAAGGCGATGAAAAAACCCCCGAAGGACACTACACGCTGGACTACAAAAAAGAAGACTCCTCTTATTATCGGGCAATGCATATCTCCTACCCCAATGCCGAAGACCGCGCTCAAGCTGAGGCTCGGGGAGTCTCGCCAGGTGGCTTCATTATGGTCCATGGCCAGCGCAATCGACTCGGCTGGCTCGCTCCAATCACCCAACGTTTTAACTGGACTGATGGTTGCATTGCCCTTACCAATGACGAGATGGATGAGTTTATGGCGCTCGTAAAAATCGGCACCCCCATTGCAATCCGCTGGTGAGACATCACCAATATAGAGGCCATAACAGCTCTTCAAAGTCCTTAGGGAGATTTTGAAGAGCTGTCCGATAGCCAAGGGACTGGATTTCCCCTCTACAACCAGTCAATATGCCCGCCGTAACTTCACCTTGGTGGGGTGGTCAACTTTTAGGCAAGCTGACAGAACACCACCTTCCGGACTAATGAGAAACCGATAGAAAATGACAGTAAAAGTCGAATCCGTAGATAGCCTATTGAAATCCAGCGGTCGCGAGGGCGAAGAAGTCCGCGTTCAAGGCTGGATCAGAACCCGCCGCGACTCCAAAGCCGGCCTCTCTTTCCTGGCCGTACACGACGGCAGCTGCTTTGATCCGATCCAGGTCGTTGCTGAGAATCACCTGCACAATTACCAGTCAGAAGTGCAGCGCCTGACTACCGGCTGCGCGGTAGATATCCTCGGTACCATCAAACCATCCGAAGGCAAGGGACAGTCTATCGAACTGCTCGCCACCGAAGTCCAGGTTGTCGGCTGGGTGGAAGACCCGGATACCTATCCCATGTCCCCCAAGCGCCACACTATGGAGCACTTGCGCGAACACGCTCACCTGCGCCCGCGCACCAATGTCAGTGGTGCCGTAGCCCGCGTACGTAACTGTATCGCCCAAGCGATTCACCGTTTTTATCACGAGAACGGCTTCCTCTACGTGCACACCCCAATTCTCACCGCTTCTGACTGTGAAGGTGCTGGCGAGATGTTCCGGGTCAGTACCCTGGATATGGAGAACTTACCGCGCACAGATAAAGGTGCAGTGGACTACAGCAAGGACTTCTTCGGCGAAGAGAGCTTCCTCACTGTATCCGGCCAGCTGAATGTTGAGAGCTACTGCCTGGCCATGTCCAAGGTGTACACCTTCGGCCCCACCTTCCGTGCAGAAAACTCCAATACCACTCGCCACCTGGCAGAGTTCTGGATGGTTGAGCCGGAAGTTGCCTTTGCAGACCTGGCGGATGTAGCCGATCTCTCTGAGCAAATGCTGAAGTATGTATCCAAGGCGGTACTGGAAGAACGCGCCGATGATATGGCCTTCTTTGCTCAGCGCATCGACAAGGAGGCTATCAGCCGCCTGGAGAATATCATCGACAACGATTTCGCCCGCATCAACTACTCCGAAGCGATTGAAATCCTGGAAAGCTGCAAAGAGAAGTTCGAGTTCCCCGTATCCTGGGGTATTGATCTGGCCTCTGAGCATGAGCGTTACCTGGCAGAGAAGCACTTCAAAAAGCCAGTTATCGTGATGAACTATCCGAAGGACATTAAAGCCTTCTACATGCGCATGAACGACGATGGCAAAACCGTTGCCGCAATGGATGTTCTGGCACCGGGAATCGGCGAAATTATCGGCGGTGCCCAACGTGAAGAGCGTTTGGAGAAGCTCGATGAGCGTATGGATGAAATGAATGTACCCAAGGAACACCTGGACTGGTACCGCGACCTGCGCCGCTACGGTACAGTGCCTCATGCGGGCTTTGGCCTGGGCTTTGATCGCATCGTGTCCTACGTGACCGGCATGGGCAACATCCGCGATGTAATCCCCTTCCCGCGCACACCGAAGAACATCTCATTCTAAATAAAAAGCCCCGCGTTGCGGGGCTTTTTATTTCACATACAAATCTTCAAGCGCTCAGCCCAGTTGCTGTAGCAATGATGTCATCACTCGCCTTTTCACTGATCATATAGACCGGCACCACAATGAAAAAACCGGGGATTCGGGGGAACACCGAAGCATCCACCACCCTTAAATTATTGGTGCCGTGAACCCGGAACTTACTGTCGACAACTGCCATAGGATCACTGGCAGGCCCCATTTTATTGGAACAGGAAGCGTGATGCCCCCAAGCTTGGTTCTTAACAAAATCGCCAATTTGCCGATCTGACTGAACCTCTTTACCGGGCAATAATTCCCTGGAGACCTGCTTGCTCACAATAGGGCCCGACATAATATCCCTGGAAATTTTTACCCCCTCAACAACTGCCTGAAGGTCTTCTCCCAGAGCATCATTACCCTCACCAAAATAGTGGAAGTTGATTTCAGGTGTGTCCCTGGGATCAGCAGATTGCAGGGTCACACGCCCGGCGGTATTGTTCGTATGGCCTTTCAGTACAATCCAGGAGAAACGGTCCTTGTAGTCCCGCAACGCCTGGGAGTACCCGGGAAAGTATCCGTGGAAGTCGGAGGGCACTCCGAAAATAAACAAGTCGGGATCTTCCAGCTCCGGTTTGGAACGTTTGACCAGAGACAATACCGGACCATTTCCACTGTAGGGCCCCTGATTGAACCAACCATAGCGATAGCGATTTAAGCAGGGATCATTCCCCTCCCCCCAAGTACAATCTTTAAGAAGGGCAAGATCCTCACTCATCTCACTAACGATTCCGACCTCATAGCGATCCTGGAGGTTCTCTCCTACCCCAGGCAGATCTACCAGGGGCTCTATGCCGTGATCTCGGAGCTCATGGGCGGGACCAATTCCTGACAACTTGAGAAGTTGCGGGCTATTGAAGGCCCCTCCAGACAAGATAACCTCGCGATTTGCCCGCACTTGCCTCAAGACTCCGGCAGTACCACTTTCGTCATGGTAAGGGTCTGCCTTATACAGGCTCGCCCCCTCTAAAAACTCCACCCCAACAGCAATATTCCCCTCAAACAACACACGAGTTGCCAGTGAATTTGTACGAATATGAAGCAAATTTGGGTAAATTGACTGGGTATCCAAGAGGTATTCACGCACACTGGTACGGCGGTTTCGGCTATCTGCTGCCATAGGGGCGATAAAAGGCCCTTCCTGGCCACCGGCCACGTCCCAATGATTGATATCCAAGCGAAGATTGCCACTGATAATTTTTTCCAAAGCCCCTTCGAGCCCATACTTGGCCAGCGCAGCCTGCGCAACTTTCAAGATCGCCGGGTCTTCCAGCAATAACGCGGGGTTGCCGCGATTCGTAGGCAGCCAACCATCAAAACCGTGACGGGATGGATTGGAGAAAATTGGGCGGGGCACATATTCACAATGCTCTAAACGCTCAAAATATCGCCGCATATTTGCGCTATCCCAGGAAATATCCCCTGTATCCCGTGCTATGCGGTCAAAATCATTGTTATGTGGATAGACCGTAATCAGTGCATGGTGCGTGGTACAACCACCGATAGTACTCGCCCGTGGGTAGAGGATTCCCTTCCCGGAAACATATTTTTCGTCCAGTTGCTGCTGATTGATATCCGCATAATGCTTAACAAAAAAGTCCCAGCTCAATTTGGGGTCTTCAGAAGCAAAGGGGTGCCATGCTGGAATATTATGGGTGTCATCACTGGGGTCATCAGCACCAGCTTCCAACACCAAAACAGAAAATCCCGCCTTTGCCAAATTTACCGCTAATGGCCCTCCACCCGCACCCGACCCAATAATCACGTAGTCATATTGATCATAGAAATTCCGATCCAACATTGAGAGAGCGGAAACCAATCCTGTTGAAGCCGCGCTGGCAGCAATACCCAGTTGCATCGCCCCTTTAGTAAAATTTCTACGGCTAATTTTTTTGCTCGACACTTTCTTGTTAATCGAATCCTTCTCTTCCATAGTGCTTATCCATTTTTATACGTTGTATCCGAGATAGCATTATGCACGCCAGCTTTTGCAATTCTGTCTTACAGGGATTGCTTTAATCTAAAACTCGACCTACTTACCAGCGCCAGGATGTATCACATGCCTAAAAGATATATCGACGCAAGGCTTCTTAAATGAAATTAAATAAACCTCTCCCACTCCACCTGGAGACCCCAGAAGAGAACCACCTGTGAGGCATCAAATAAAAGGCAAACGAGTTTTTAAGCTGACCAAAACCAGCGGTCATGCTTCAAAGTCCAATCAACCAGATAAACCTTCAAGCACCACATCAAAAAGGAAATATAAATAAATTTGAATAACTGCAAGGCAGTTTATTATTTTAAGCATTACGCCAACGCTTAAAATAATAAATTACCCAGCCCGGCAAGTAACAAACTCAATTCACAACGGCGGTTTTCGTGAATTTTCTACACAATCAGTCGCTGTAATATTCTTACCCCCCCTATTGAGAGTTTAAAACATTGCTCAAAGTATCAATATGTCTATATGATGCATATCATCGAATTTGATTGCGATTTTTGGAATAACAACTAGATTAATAAACACTAAAAAATAATTGCGATCCGATTCACCCCAAAATGCTCAGGAGCATCGGACACAAGTTTTAGTTGATGACCGTGAGAAGGAGACCAGAATGTCTGGAATAGAGCTCTATATCACCTACGAAGAACTTTTAAAACTCGAGAGTTTTAGAAAACCTAACTCAACACCAAGAAAACCACAAAACATTGATACCACCCACCTTGATGATATCGAAGTAATCATTGCTAACGGCAAAGGAATTCAAGCTCTCGATAGAGAAGCTATCAACAAACTACCATTAACAGGATGGGTTTGTAGATTTCCTGCCCACATTCACCCCCCCAAAGGGTTGAAACTCGTTCAAGTCAGCGAGCACCTATTGAATATTGCTCCGGCTAGAAATATGCCGTTGCAAAAATTTGAGGCTTTAGTCAAGGAACTCACTATAAGCGCCATCACAATATTCAAGAAGCAAGGTCGAGCCGTCTGATATATGACCCTGGTCACGACCGACTGCAAAACGGTATGCTATTGAGCTGCCGTTTTGTATATCTCCACTAAGTACTTACCCCCTAGCCTATTAATTTCTGAAATGCGATTAGCTTCCTGATGTAAGCTCGCATTTCCGGAGTATCAAATTTCCCCTGATAACGATCAGGATCGTTGACTGAGCGCCCCTTAATACCGGGACAGCCGCCAAATCGTATTAGTGTGGAAAAAGCAGGCATTAACTGCAACTCCTCTACCGAAGCCTTGATTTCTAAATCCAAATGATCTGAGTACTCTTCAATATATCTGGAAACCGTCCCCATACCTGAAAGTGTTTGTGCACAAACCATATTTCCAACTGTCCCAAACTTGGGAAATCGATGAACTTCTTTAAAGTCCACCTTATCAAAGCTGGCCAATAGATTTTCCTTCAATACCAACTCGGCAAACTCCAGGTGCTCCCCCTTTTTGGGTTTCAAGCCTGTCACCTGGTAGTGGAGCGCCTCAAAGGGAACAAAAAGATTGCTCCACCCCTTTTCAATTTTTGAAATTGCATATTCCTTATAAGCAGCTTTTTCCTGATGCTTATCGATAGTCTGAAAGATTGAAAGCGCCAGACCAACAACTGCCACCCCGGCTGCAACACCGCCTATCCTGGTTACCCTTTTCAGGCCAATTTGGGTTTCATCCCATGTCTTCCCATGAATTGCCAAAAGAGCCGCGATAGCTGTAAGTGCATGCCCTAAAATAGAAATAGTCAGATCCATAAGCTCCCCCAGAAAAAACTCAAATTTCAATATGCACTAAAAATCAAATCTTGGTATCACTATCTGCCAATACCAGAAAATCCCAACACAGTAGATACACGCCACATTGCGAAAATCACCGCCAAACTATCTGTTTTCATTAATGGGCAGGAACAAATAGAAAGATACACTTACTCAGAAAAGCTAATCAATAAGTTAAAATTACTATTTCTAGACGGGAGCCTTATAAGAAACCCAAAACAAAACAATCGTACCCATTTGGGCTCACCTCATCGCACAGAATTAAATAGCAATATACGGAGCTTGTACTTTTCCTGTGGATTTAATTAGAAAGTAGGCTGCGCAATAAGGGGCAAAGGTTGACTCACAAGATAGCGCTTTACTAACTATACTATTTAAGTCAAATCCCCTGACTCCATACAATTAATAAATTTAAAGGCCTATTATAACAACCGACCCCCAATACCTGCCAAACATCTCCTTTGCGACCCAAAGGCTACTATTGGGAACCTTTTTAAAACTTGACCCTGAATAGCTAACTACTATAACTATTCACAAGGTTGTATAACACGCAGCATCTACTGACCAACTGGTATCCATATGATACATCTATTTATGCACGCGAATGTTAAGGACTTCAACGAATGGCACAGAGTGCTAGAAGAGTTTATGCCTATAGTGAAGCAAATGGGCGCTACAGCTACATCTGTATATCGAGAAATTGACAACCATCACAATGTAACAGTGATCCATGAGTTTCCTTCGAAGGAGCATGCTATCAAGTTTGTCAATAGTAGTGAGCTTGAAGAATCTAGAAAAAAGGCTGGCGTGCTTGTAACTCCAAAAATTTGGTATACAGAAAAATTATAATTATTCCTTATTATGGCATAAAAATTTATAAAGCGATCTTCACCCCCAATAGGCCTATCCATTCAAGGGGTGTATCTTGATCAATGGCTCTTCCTTTATAAATAAGCTGACTCTAGAGTATCCCTCCACTAACAGTACCCATATAACAATACTGATAATCCCTGCCTTTAAAGTAACTTCATATACTTGACTGGCACATGATCAACCAGCCACACATTATTAGCAGAGCGATAAAAATCAAAACCATCTCGATGCATGGATTTAGCCTCCACCCTTAACAGTACGGGCTTGCCATACCTGGCCCCAACAGATCGAGCAACTGCCTCGGATTCTGACAGGTGAACATGATGCCTTTGCATTTTCTTCAGTCCTTGCGCGAGGATATCTTCAACAAAACGCTCTGCAGTGCCATGGAGAAGCGCACCTGGTGGCTCAAGGGGGCTTAAATGTAAATTAATATCTACAGAATGTCCCTGATTGGCTCTGATAGAAAGGTCATCATCACTTATAGAAAACCGCTGCTTATCATTGGTTTCCACAACGACAGAAACCAAATCCCTGTTTAGCTCAAAGTCTACAGTTTTCTGAATCAACTCATCAACTGCCACCCATCCATTCTCATCCATAAACAAGCCGATGGCTTCAGGCTTATGCCTGAGCAGGTAGCTGAAGTATTTTGATATCCTGCTCAGCTCTCTACTGAATTCAGTATCTCTGTTCAATTCTAATATTCCACAACTAAGAATATAACTCGAAATTTTATGATGGGGCATTCACCTTGGCGAAAATGTACTCATCAAAATAAATACCCCCTTTTTTTACTGAGCAGCTTAAAGTCCCTTCATGCTTATACCCCGCCTTCTGTAAAACCTTCATTGATCCGACATTTCCAGAAAAGACAGAGGCATAAAGCCTGACAATATTTTGTGAAGAAAAAATCGCACGAGTAAACTGAGTCAAAGCAATAGTAGCAATTCCTCTCCCCCAAAATTCTCGCGCAACCCAATATCCAACCTCACCGGAGTGAGAATGCTCAAACAGCTGCTCGCGCATACTTATAATCCCGCAAAAGGCCCCTCTGTACTCTATTGCCTTTACAACCCCATCCTTCCCACAACCTTTATCAACCCACCAAGCCGCATCTTCCAATGTATAAGGGTGAGGAATTCTCGATGACAAATACTTAAGCACTGACTCATCATTTAAGTACTCAACCAGAAGTGCTTCATCATTCTTTTCAATGTTTCTTAATTCAATCATTCGGACAAACCATCAATTCTTTAACCAATTACTGACACCCTTTCAAGGAAAATCAATGCTTTGTTGACGGCTAGGGTTCTAAGCTATCAACTCTTCC
Organism: Microbulbifer maximicatervae (SeqCode); assembly: GCF_052467825.1. NCBI lineage: Bacteria > Pseudomonadati > Pseudomonadota > Gammaproteobacteria > Cellvibrionales > Microbulbiferaceae > Microbulbifer > Microbulbifer maximicatervae (SeqCode). Next base: position 3,671,476 of record NZ_CP174327.1, on the reverse strand, counting down.
TACCTACTCTCCAATCTGCACAATAGCTTTTTAGCTTCCTACGACTGCCTCCCATTTATTACTACATCTCAAAATTGTCAGCCATTATCAATTATAATCGACCCTATTTGTACGGAATTCTATCGATATGTACCCTCAACAACTCAACTTGGCAGTATGGGCCTCACTAGCCCCTGCTGCGTTGGTGTCTGCCCAGGAAGTAACTCAAACGGTAGAAGAAGTTGAAGTTATTGGTAGAGCCCAACAATTTTATCTGGACTCTCATACACAAGTTGGAACTAAAACAGACGCAGACTTATTAAATATTGCGATGTCTGCTCAGGTACTAAGTGAACAGCTTATTGAAGACCAGGCTGCCCGCGATATCACTGACTTGTACCGCTCCATCGCAGGAGTTAGTGAATTCAGCTATTCCGGAGTCACATTTCGGGGATTTCGAGACAATAAAAATATATTTTACGATGGAGTCCGCGGCGATCCCTATTCAGGGTTTAGTGTTCCTCAAGTATCAAATGTAGCGCGCATCGAGGTACTAAAAGGGCCATCCTCCGCCCTCTATGGCGGCGGTGAGCCCGGAGGGATGATTAACTACACCTCCAAGAGGCCAACTTTCGATGAGCGCCGTGAATTAACAGTCACCTCCGGAAGCGAATCGCTAAAAGGAGCTTCTATCGAGCTAACAGGCGGTGTAATTGGAAATATCGCCTATCGTTTAGGAGGCTTCTATGAATCTCAAGATAGCTTTCGCAATAATGCGAAGAGCGAGAACATTGAACTTGCCGGGGGACTACTATTTGACCTCTCAGCAGACACTCACCTGACGACCACCTTCGAGCACATAGAACAAAACCTAGGCGGTAACCGCTTGCGCGGCGTACCCGTTAATGATGACGGCAAATTCCTGGTAGATCCTTCCTACAACACCAACGAAAAATCTGATTATCAAAACCTAAAAGCCTTGGTTCTTCGAACTAAAGTCAAGCATAAGGTGACAGATAGCCTGAACTTTAACGCAACATTGCGTTACATGGAAAATGAAAGGGAGCAGGCTTATCACGAATCACGCGGTTGGGTAGACATCAATGGTGATGGAATGGCCAATGCTGAAGATGGAACCATCCGCCGTGAGTACCGCGATCAGTACCGGGCAAATGAAGAGCTGAGCCTTACTTTGGATTTTGTGTATGACACAGACATTTCAGGTATGAATCATCAGATTTTGCTTGGTGGTGACTATCATGATGTTGATACAAAATATGACTATTGGCGAGCGCGCCCTGGAGCAGAGGGTGTTACAAACCTCAACATCTACGAACTCAACTACGGCATAACTGACCCGTCAACTTACAACCTTATCAATATGAATAAGGATGGTACGGCCAGCATCCGTACCAGCATTTATATCCAGGACACTGTGGAATTGACCAATCAGTGGTTCTGGATGCTAGGTGCGCGCCTTGATCAGTTCGACGAAACTGAAAAAGAAAGCGGCAATAGCTACAAAGATAATGATGCAAGCTACCGTACAGGCATCACTTATAAGCCCGTAGATACACTATCCCTCTATGCAAATTACTCCCAGAGCTTTAATCCGGTGAGCGCAGACGACTTTGAGGGTGGCGCCGGGGAGCTTGAACCCAGTACTGGCAGTCAAGTGGAGATTGGTGTGAAGAAGGAATGGCTGGATGGGCGTATCCTGACCACTCTAGCATTCTATCAGATAAAAAAAGCAAATATGGCCCAAAGCAACCCCGCCTATATCAGTGCCGAAGAGACCCCAAATGAAGCCGAAATTATCAACCTCGGGCAGGTTCAAAGTGGTGGAAGCGAGCTCACCTTAGTCGGTGACATAACTGAGAGGCTCAGCATAACAGCTAATTATGCGTACAACGATACGTATATCGCTGAGGGTGACTCACGCAATGTGTCAGACTCAGGTCAGTTCGTAAATGCACCCAAACACCAAGCAGGCTTGTGGGCCCGCTATGACCTCAGTATATGGGACTCAGCATTTGCCATTGGTGCCGACTATGTGAGCGATCAAATAAGCTTCGATGATCAAAAAGTAAAGGCCTACACTGTACTCGATGCCAGCTGGGCAACTCGCTGGGATGATATTCAGCTGAGTATCAACGTGAAAAACCTTTTGAATAAAACGTATGCAGTGAGCGGTTTTAATGAGCGGCAAGGACATTTTCCCGGCCAACCACGAGAGCTAATCGCCCAGCTTTCCTATGACTTTTAGCGACCTAGCAATTTATCGTCAGCGGATTTCCACTGGCGATATCATCTTGTTCTATACAGGAAGAAAGTTCTTTGACGATACACTCACCAATATATCCCCGCAGACTTACCCACCTGTTCAGCCCTTCTTCTAAACTTAGATATTATGAAAACGACACTGATCCCCCAGATTGAATTTCTATTAGCAAATATTCAATCCGAGGTTGCACCTTCAATCAAGACGAGTACAGACCGTATAAATTTCGATCGAATAACCTCTCCATGACGCTATACAGACAGCAAACTCCTATTAATCAAGTTGGTATTCAAAGTCGTAGTAATGAACTCCACCATCCACCTGAATAGACATTTTCCCAGAGAGTCCCACTAGTTCTCCAGTGCCAGAATCAGGCACAACTTCTAAAATAAGGAAGTCCTCTCCTTTCTTCATAGTCCCAAAGTGCTGTAAAACAAACGTGCCTCGCTTACCACCTAAAGTACCGGCAACTTGCTCTATAGCTACATACCCCGCAGATCCTTTTACGGGAGTCATTGCACTTAACATTTCTCCTCGACTTCCTCCTGAAAGATCACCGTAAAAGACTTTATTAATTGACATACGCCCCAAGCTGTTTCCTTCACTGCCTTTCGCATACGGATCCATCGGCTTTACAGTAACCTCGAACTTTCCTGAAATTTTCATATTTGCTCCTTTGCGAATCTAGATTGAAGTAGTACGTGTCTGGCTTTACCAGTAACAACTTAGGCTCTAAGAAAGTCTAAAATGCTACTTATCGGTTTTCCATTTTAATATACAGGACTGTATATTTATACACACACGATGGCAAAGTAAGTGACTATGGACTGAGACATTTATGAAGGTGCGCAATTAACACTCAAAATTACTAATGTCCACCAAACTGTTAAGAGACATAAGCGAGAAATATTGGAACCTACCGAAGCAGCATGGGATTTTAGCACTTCCAATCTTCCCGAGAAGATAGTTCATTTTTATTTGGGGCCAGGTGGAAATACGCTTGTTAATTCTACAGAGAGGGAAATTAAAGAAATCGCTAAAGCGGGATTACAAGAGTTCAGTGGAGCAAAGCCGAAATGACGATGCCCCTAAAACCATTTTGGAGGCTATGAGTTATTTTTCTACACTAATATTGGCAATAACGATAGACCGTAGATCTGTGGATTGACTAGCCCAAAACACTCACTGCCTAACTTATTAGCACCATTATTAGGTGTAATAAGCTAGGCATATCCTAGGAAACTAGCTTCCCTTCATATAAAACGATCAACTACTTGGCGCAGTTACCATAGGCGCCGGTACTAATACGTCTTCGCCATCACTCTCTTCTTGAGGTTCAGTAAACCCAAAATCCTCCAGTATTCCGTAGAGCGCCGGTAGCACCAGAAGAATCAGAATAGTAGAACTGCTGATACCAAATACAATACTGGTAACAAGCGGCACCAACACCTGTGCCTGCAGACTGGTTTCAAATAGCAGTGGCAACAGACCGACAATTGTGGTCAGCGAGGTAAGGAAGATTGCTCGGAAACGATCGCGACTGGCCTGACTTGCCGCGCTATGTACATCCATTCCTTCACGCACTCGCCGCTTCACAAACTCCACTAGCAAAATTGAGTCATTGACCACAATTCCGGCGAGAGAGACAAAACCCATCATACTGGGCATAGACATATTCTGGCCCATGATCAGATGCCCCCAAATAACACCAATCAGTGCCAGGGGAATAGCCACCAATACAATCAGAGGCTCCACGTAGCTACGGAATTGCATGGATAGGAGAAGGTAGATACCAATGGCACCTATTAACAAGGCCCGACCAATGGACTTAGCGGTAACCTCACTATTTTTTATTTCCCCCTGCATATCAACGCGCAACCCTGGGAACTCGCGGGTAAGCTCAGACAGGAACTTCTCCTGGGTGTCGCCAAGTACCTGTCCTGCATTCGCTTTCTCAGTGAAAACATCAGCAAACACACTCACTACCCGCGCGCCATCAATACGTTGAATTCGCGCATACTCCCGATTCATTTCTATATCGGCAACGGCAATCAGCGGAACCCGTTGCTTGGTAGTTGGATGGATAATGACCAATTCATCGAAACGGCTCAACGCTCCGCGGGAATCTGCATCCATACGAACCTGTATCTCGTAGACCTCCCCCCGATATTGAATTTCATCTATCTCCATCCCCTGGTAAGCAGCTCGCAACTGATTGGCGACATTGCTGGCATCCAGGCCAGAGGCATAGGCGCCTTCACGCATTTTGACGGTGAGTTGCGGCTTGCCGGGACGCAAGTCATCCACCACATTCACTACGCCGTCGTATCCACGCAACCAATTCTGCAAGCGAATGGACGCTGCCTTTAGTTGATCCAGCTCCAAACCGGCAAGGCGCAAGTGGATAGCACGGCCGGCAGGGCCTAAGGCCGGCTCTTTATAAAGAATAGCGATTGCTCCAGCCATATCGCCGGCAGCCTTATGCCAGGCATGGCGCAATTCATCCATACTGGTAGTACGACCTTCAGCAGCAAGCAAATCGACATTAATGGTGGCCACATGGGGGCCCGACTCAAAGGCATCACCATTAATACCAAAAGTGACACTCGTATGATTCACCAGAGGTGCATTTTCATCTTTTGACAACTCTGTGGCGACCTGATCCAGCGCCTTCAACTGCTTATCGACTAACTTCTCCATATCAACCAAAGAGGTTCCCTGGGGCATCAAGATCCGGGCTTGTAATAAATCGCCCTCTAAGGTGGGGAAACCCTGAAATTTGACGATCCCCGATGTCATCAAACTAATAGTGACCAGGAATAAGCCAAACACTCCCCCGACAAAGGCGTAGCGATATTTAACCGCCCAGTCCGCTGCGCGCCCTATATTTTCTCGCCAACCATCAAAGCGTTTAGCAAAACCCAGCTTCCAGGCGGGGATAGAGCTTTTGTGCTCAAGAGCATGACGCAAGTGTGCCGGCAGAATCAGGAAAGCTTCCACCAAACTAATGAGCAATACAGAAATCAATACAATGGGCAACACCTTGAGGACCTGCCCAATGTCTCCCTTAATAAAAACCAGTCCCCCAAAAACCATTACCGTAGTTGCAAATGAGGACAAAACGCCACCGGCCACCCGCTTGGTGCCATTGATAACCGCTTCCAGCGGAGATCTTCCCTCGCTGTGTTCACTGGCAATACTTTCCGATAACACAATGGCGTCATCCATTAGGATGCCAATGGCAATCAGCAGTCCCACCAGGCTGATCATATTAATGGACACGCCCATGGCCGTAATCAGTGCGAACGACCCCAGGAATGAAACCGGCAATCCCATGACCACCCAAAAAACATAGCGGCCACTAAAGAACAGATAGAGAGCCAATGCTACCAGGATCAGCCCCTGCCAAGCATTGGTTATGACCATCTGCAAACGATCCGCAACTATAGAGGCGCTGTCTTGGGTTAAGGTGAGCTTCATGCCCTCAGGCAGATTTTCATTTTCACGGTCGACAAAGTCGCGCACGGCTTCAAGCACACGCAAGCTATCATCCACACTATTCTTCTCAATATTGAGAAGCGCAGCGCGATGACCATCAAAAGTAATTTTGTCTTCAGCCAACTCAAAGTCATCGTAAATTTTTGCAATGTCCCCAAGTCGAACTTCCGCCCCATCACCACCTTTAATCACCACAAGGTTTTCCAACTCTGCAACCGTGCGGCGCTCTTCAGTAAAGCGCACCTGATATTCTCGATCTGGAGTGGAAACCTTACCGGCGGGCATATCAATAGCTTGCTGGTCAATAATATTGGCCAGGTCCATCACGCTAAGCCCGTATTGGCGCAAGTTGTAATCTGAGACTTCGATCTGGAGCTGATGATCAGAAAAACCGGAAATACGCACAATAGGAATAGCGGGGTCGCGGAGTAATTCACGGCGATAATGTTCGGCCAGTTGATTCAATTGAACCAACGGCAGATCGGCACTGATAGCAATACTAACCACAGCCTGAGTACGCCCCAGTTCCTCAATCACCGGGCGCTCACTTTCTGCAGGAAGCGAGTCGATACCGTCAACTGCGGACTCCACATCAGCAACAAACTGGTCCATATCACCCGCTTCTTGCATTTTAAGAGTCATCAGGCCCAGATTATCTTTCGCCTCACAAAGTCGCTCATCGATAAAGCTGATTCCATCGGTGGCCTCCTCCAAGGGAAGACAAATACTATCTTCCACCTCGGCCGCCGCAGCGCCGGCATAAGGGACCAAAACCTGAACCTCAAACTTATCGATTTCCGGCATCGTTTCACGCTTCATGCCAGGCAGAACAAAAAGCCCGCTTAGCATCAGCGCAACCATCAATAAATTGGCCGCCGTTGGGTGACCGGCAAAATAACGAATCACTACTGGTTACCTCTAGCACTAGCTGTAACAGATTGTTCATCACTAACGACGGAAACAGCCATTCCATTAATCGCAGGGATTACATCAGTCACAATAACCTGCTCACCGGGATTCAATCCCTCGCGAATCACAGTGGTGTCGCCTTGGTGGTAGTCAATCTGTACGGGGCGCACTCTTAGTTGACCATTTTCTACCAGATAAACCTTGCCTTCATGGAGGGCACGGCGGGGTATGGCGAGTGCTGGTGCGGCGGGAGCCAATAACTCCACACGGGCATACATACCGCGAAATAGCGGTGGTTTTTCACCGGTCACCGCTTTGCCGTAGGGGTCATCCACAGCTACAACAACGGAGAGTGTTCGACTGGTGCTATCCAGGGTTCCACCCAAGCGCACTACCCTCCCCTGCCACTCACTATTCCCCGGGCCACCCACCAGGGTGATCCGAGCTTCCAGCCCCAACAACATCTTGGGTAGATCATCAGGAGTCGGATTGGAATCTATGCCAGGCCTTAAATTACGCAATAGTGGAGCCACATGCACCATGGGAAGCTCTGCTGCAATTTCTACTTGGGCGAGTCCACTTGCATCAAATAAGCGAGCACTGCCAGTAACATATTGGTTTTCCTCTACATGGACTTCACCAATAAGAGCATTAAATGGCAGGGTCACCCTGGTGCGCTCCAAGTTGTATTTACTATCCCGTACCTGAGCTTCCGAGCGAGCTATCTGTGCTTCAATCACCTTGCGGCGGGTAGGGAAAAGGGAAAGTTGGCTGCTCTGGTTCTGCACTTCCTGGCGCAAGCGCAGCATATTTTGCTCTTCAGTATCTACGGTAGAGCGGGAGACGGTTCCCTTCGCAACTAACTTTTGCTTGCGAGCGAGTTCTTTCTCACCCAACTTGAGGGTGCGCTCGGCGATTTCCAGAGAACGTTGACTATTGGCCTCCTCCACTTCCAGCTCTTGCAAGTTAGCGCGATTTGCAGCCAGGTCACTTTCAGCCTGCGCCAGGGCAAGCTGGTAGCTGGTATCATCGATTTTCAAAACCAGCGTACCGGCAGAGATAATATTTCCCCGTTCCAATTCCGGAGCTGTATACACCACCCTACCACTGACTTCTGCATTGGCTTCCAGGAAAGTACTGGGTTTCACCTCTCCATATGCAATAGCTTGAGCTCGCAACGGCAGCTCCTGCACTTTTATTGCGTCTACCGTTGTTATAGGAGACGTGATCGCATCGTGTTTAGGCTCACTTTTAGTGACGTCCAACACTAAGGATACAACCACCGCCGCCGCAATCAGTACCGGCAATGCGAGCCGGCTATTCATCAGAGCTTTTATATGACTCTTAATTTCCATTGCTGACTTCCTCGCCTTTGGATATAGATTTTTTAGAAACACCTTGGAGTAAGAGTTGAACGGTATGGTTAATCCATCTCTCCCCACTTTCCTCCCCCAGAGCAAAGCCAAATTCTTCCTTAAAACGGGCGCCAGCAATAAAGGGGAAGGCGATCAAACTGGAAAAAGAGATTGGCATCAGGTCAATATCCAGATCCTCTCGCAACTGGCCATTGGACTGAAGGGTTTGCAGTAGAGTACGTAACTTGGGTATCAGTTTTGAGGCCAACCTATCGGCAAAGAGTTCGCGCATTCGACCGGATTTGGAAGCTGCTTCATCAACAATTAGGCGAGGAATCCAAGGCTCCTTGATATATAGGCGTATCATTCTGCTCATTGCTTCTCTCAACAATTCTAAAGTGGGCTCCCTCCCATCCAGCCCGGCAGTGATGAAAGCAGGGCCGTACTGCATTATTTGGTTCCGCACTACCTCGATAATCAGCCCCTCCTTGCCACCAAAGTGGTAACTGATCATTGCCGAGTTCACCCCTGCTCCCTGGGCAATCTCTCGAATAGAAATATCGCGAAATGCCTTATCCCGAAGCAATGCATACGCTGACTTCATAAGCGCCTCACGCACCTGGGATTCACGCTCAGGATCTTTTGGGCGCCCGCGCCCTCGGGTGGGTGGCTTATCAGTCACAGGCATACGCCCTTAATTAATCAATTGATTAATTAAATAGGAAATACACACATGCAACAACCCCAAAAACCGACCAGGCAGTCAGGCTGAGCCGGGTTAATTTCTGACCCTCAAACTGAACATCTTGGGACGCAATACGTGACAATGATCAAGGATTTGACGGGGGACTAGCAAAACAGGTCGTAATAATGACCACCTGCAAGTGGCCACCTTTAGTAAATTCAGCGGTACTTACCAGGACAACTCCAACCCATTAAATTTGTACATTTTCAGGCCAAACATCCAAATTTCTACTTAAAGCGACCTGAATATGAAACCAGGAAAGTCATTCAGCTGGAGCAGAAGAAAAACGTCGCAATCTCATCCCCTTCCATGTCCGAACGCCAATCCCAACAAGACTTTATGTATAAATGATGAGTGATGAATAATTTTAACCTTTAGATAAAGCATTACTACAACCACCACCCTTCCCGGTGTTAGTATTAGGCCGTTTCAATATGAATCTTCTACAGACCCTATCTATTTCAAGAATAATTTAACCTTCAAAGGGCATATAACTTATGGTCAAGTATTTGGCTCTCATCTCATTTTTTCTTATGGCTACTTTCGCAAAGGCTACAGACCTTAAGAGTTCTCCCCTAGTAATTGGCGACTCAATTAGTTTTCAATCAAAGATATTAAAGGAAAAGCGCACCTTAAATGTCTACTTACCCGAGAGCTACCATCGTGAACCTGAAAGAAACTACCCCGTAATCTATCTTTTAGATGGCTCCTTATCCGAAGACTTTATCCATATAGCGGGAGTGCTCCAATTCGGCTCATTCTCTTGGATTAATATGCTTCCAGAATCAATTCTTGTAGGCATAGAAAATATTGATAGAAAACGCGACTATACATTTCCATCCAAAATAGCTTTAGATCAAAAAGAATTTCCATCATCAGGCGGATCAAAGGAATTTATTGATTTTTTGGGCAAAGAGGTTCAACCCATTATTGCGAGCAATTTCCGTACAAAAGAAAAGTCCACACTGATAGGTCAGTCTCTGGGAGGACTTGTAGCTACAGAAATTCTGTTAAAGCATGCGGACCTTTTCGACAACTATATTATTATCAGCCCAAGCTTATGGTGGAGTGGAGAATCTCTTCTGACAAGCATCCCTAAAGACTGCTGTGAGGACAAACAGATCTATATTGGAGTTGGAAAAGAGGGGGAAGTGATGGAGCGCCTAGCGCGAACACTATACAAGAAGCTAGATAACAAGAAAAACAACACAAAAATACACTTCGGCTACTTTGAACAACTAGACCATGGTGACACTCTGCATCTTGCTGTTTACGATGCGTTTGGAAAGCTGTTTTCAGACAAAGCCCCTAAAAACTAGAAACATTTTTCAACTTAAAACTGGTTGCTTTCGTTTCAGGAAATAGAATACAAAACCTGCGGGAGCAACACACCACTTACCTCACCATCAATCAAGTACACAATTACCATAGCGTCAACCTCATTTCAGCGACGTTCTGAAAGAGAGGCGGTGTGACATTTACAGTAAACACCGCCAACACCCTGCATTTTCTGAACCTACGTCAAAGCTGCACGACGGAAGTTGTACACAGCCACCTGAGACAGAATAAATAGTGTAAATGTCACTACCAAGCCAGTCAGCATTACGGGCTCGTAGCCCTCAACTAATACAGAAATAAGCCGCGAAGAACCATTAAATAGAAAGTACATCGAGGCAGGAAGTATTAACAACCACTCTTTGCGAAAGGCACCAATTGCCGTAATGATCGCTAAGCTAAGCGTGGGGGCACCGAGAGTACGTAGGTTAGTGAAACCATAATTAGTTGTTGCATCAAATCCGGCTGGACCATTAACAACTTCAGGGAAAAGCATGGTCACTAAGCCAGCCGAACCCAATATAAGTACAAATATACCGGAAAGAAATTGTGCGAAACGAATCATATTAAATATTCCATTTGGTTGATTAAATGAACAGAACGAGAACTCAAAGATCCCCTGAAAAATTCCTTATCATCTCTGCGAGACCTCAACAGGCCAAGGCAGTGCTACTAATTGACTGTATCAAGTTTCACTATTTTTGATTGCACAGGGGACAGAGTGATTAGCCTTCAGGCTTCCAGCAAACATCAGCAAGTAATGAAAAGTGACTGATTCATAGTCTTCAGCGGTATCAGCTATAGTTCGCCCTAGGAGGGTTCTAATCAAACCACCAGGACGATAACTAATGCTCGTCGGGCTAAACGCAAAACCAACATCACCATTAGCACTACCAATGAGCATGTATTCATTCTTTAGCCCCTCAGTAACAAGAGGGTTTAAATATAACGACATATCGTTAGAAAAGTACGCTGTTAAGACAAAGACTAGATTAAGCAGTAAGCCAACACTTTACTTGGAACATCCAGTCAAGGATTTGTACAAATCCGTCAAATCGCCTTTTTACGCATTTGGGAAGGGGCTACTTGATAGTGCTGTTTGAACACCCGGGAGAAGTAACTAAGCTCATCAAAACCACACTCCAAAGCAACTTCAGTCAGGCTAAGATCGCTATTGAGAATCAGCTGCTGTGCTTTCTCCATCCGTTTCGAGGTAATATATTTCGTGGCGCTACTGCCATAGACTTGCTTAAATTTACGAGTAAATGTTGACTCGCTCATATGGCATAGAAAAGCTAAATCCGCCAGCTTCAGAGAGGAGTATAAGTGAGCTTGCACCACTTCCTGAAGTTTAGGCTGTTGCCTGATGAACAACTGCCCCAACATCTTCACAACTGTTCCACTGCTATCGAGCCTGGGGATGAGCTCTACTAATTCTCGAACCTTTAATACCACCAGTGGCTCACTGAATACTTCTGGCTGCTGGATATAGTCAATTATGCTACGCATATAATTGGAGAGCAGTACAGATTCCTGCAGGCGCTCAGCCGAGGGGGGCTGATTATTGGACTTATTATCCTCCTTAACAGCAGCCCTACTTTCGCCATTATTACCAAAGACATCAGGCATACCACTTGGGTAGAGTCGCTGTAATAGCTCTGACGTTAGCCGAAAACCGATGAAATTAATTTCATTGTTTATTCCATCTTCATGCCACTGATTAATAAAATTATCTGTCTTCATTAGCACAGTGGCACCTGGACTCAAGGTGAGGGTTTCATCACCACAAACCAAGGTTGAACAGCCACTGATAACGTAAACCAACCTTGCCTCATCAACCAAACGGTCTTGATAACTTAACGGTGCCCTGAATTTACGCTGACCAATTACCATTTTCCCTTGTATTTTAAATACAACTGATTCTTCACTATCTGGCATAAATTATTATCTTTATCAGGGACCTAGTCATTTGCAATAAAACATGAAGCATATCAACTTTTCAATCAGAGAAAACAACCAATCGGAAGTGATTGCCATAGCTTCTCTGGCAGGGGACCAAGTTAAATCCAGGGGCTATAAAGAACATGCTCTACAAAGCATCTTCTAAACCTAAGAGACTCAAATGCCTCTGAAAGGACTAAAACAACTTAAGGAGCCTCTGAACAACTCCGTGATATCTTTGGCATGCAGAGCGGTTCACAATCAAGGCGCGGCTTCGCAGGAATGTCTAGACCTTTCAAGAAGTTGCTACACCACCGCGTTAACTTCCACCTTATTCCCTACTGGATCAAAAAATACTAATTGCCGTACATTGCGCCCGGGCACATCCATTAGGTGATTGGCGACTCCCAATGCATCCAGACGCTGCTTAACCGGCTCAAGCGCATCTGTACGGAAAGCTATGTGATCCAGGTAGGGTTTCTCAGGCTGGTCACCACTCACCTCACCATCAATTAAATGCAAAATAGCCCTACCATTGCCATAGAGCCAAAATCCATTACGCTTGAAATTTGGCCTCTCACCCTCGGTCAGACCGAGAACCTGGGCATAGAAGTCCCGTACCTGCTTTAGGGTTTCCATAGGAGCAGTAATATTGACGTGGTCGAGTTCCATCTGTTTTCCCTAATTTACAAGGCACATCCTTGTGCCTGATTATCAGCAAGTTATCTATCTATAACTTACACAATACTCTTGTTCCGCAACTCTTCTACTTGCTCGTCACTTTTACCTAGCAAATCTCGCAATACTTCCTCAGTGTGCTCACCCAATACTGGCGGCGCCTGGGTGTAGTCGAGTGCGGACTCGGAGAAGATTACAGGGTTGCGCACGGTCTTCACCTTTCCAGCTTCCGGATGATCCTGCTCAACCACCATACCCCGGGCCTGTACTTGAGGATCAGCAAAAACCTCCTCCAATGTATTGATAGGCCCACAGGGAACATGAGCATCACTAAGATGCTGGAGCCACCAAGCGGATTCGTGCTTACGAGTCGCAGCTTCAATCTGCGGCACCAATTCTTCACGGGCCATAACCCGCGCTGAATTAGTCCCGTAGGCAGGATTTTCTGCCAGTTCTTCTACACCTGCGATTCCGCAGAAGCGTTTAAACTGGTCATCATTACCCACTGCCAACATAAAATAGCCATCTTTTGAAGGGACTGCCTGGTAGGGGACTATATTGGGATGGCCGGTACCCTGTCGCTCAGGGCTTTTACCAGAGGTAAGGTAATTTTGGGCTTGGTTAGCCAACCATGAAACCTGGGTATCCAATAAGGCGAGGTCGATATGCTGGCCAACGCCCGTATGCTGCCGGTGAACAACAGCTGCCAATACAGAAGATACTGCATACATCCCTGTCATCAGGTCGGCTACTGCCACCCCCACCTTTTGCGGGCCCGCACCCGGTTGCCCTTCCGGCACACCAGTAATACTCATCAGACCACCCATCCCCTGGATCATCGCATCATAGCCTGCTCGATTTTTGTACGGGCCAGTTTGCCCAAAACCTGTGATCGAGCAGTAGATAACACCAGGATTGATCGCCTTGATGGATTCATAATCCAGGCCGTACTTTTTCAACCCATCTACTTTGTAGTTTTCAAGAAGAATATCGTATCGGGCTGCCATCTCCTTGATCAAGGCCTGGCCATCTTCAGTAGTGATATCTACGGTAACTGATTTTTTTCCGCGATTGGCACTTAGGTAGTAAGCGGCATCAGCAGTGTCATATCCCTTCTCATCCTTTAGGTAGGGAGGACCCCAGTGGCGAGTGTCATCCCCTCGCTCCGGGCGCTCTACTTTAATAACCTCAGCCCCAAAATCAGCAAATACCTGCCCAGCCCAGGGTCCGGCGAGAATACGACTTAAATCGAGTACCTTTAAGTGTGCGAGTGGACCTGCCATAACTTCCTCATATCGCTTACTTGCGGGTTAACCGCATATTTTTGCGGCAGCCTAACAGATAATTTGTGCCCGCGCCCTGATTGGCGTCTGTAGATATTCGTCTTAAACTTAGGAGTCTCTGAATAAACCCGCGATACGGCTAGCTTACGGAGCGATTCATAGTTAAGGCGCGACCTCGCAGCAATGCCTGGACCTTGCAAGAACTCGCAACGCAGAGATATTACGGTTTTGTTCAGCGGCTCCCCTGATTGTGCAATAAAAATAAGGAGGCACAGCATGGCCGCAATAGAAGCGCAAAAATTTGAATCTTTTCGCGAGTTTTATCCATTCTACTTACAGGAACATAGCAATCTCACCTGTCGTCGGCTGCACTTCTTTGGTACCAGTCTGGTGTTCGCGACAATAATTGCGGCTGTAGTAACTTCCAATATGCTGTGGCTAGCAGTTACTCCTGTCGCGGGCTACGGGTTTGCATGGATCGGGCACTTTTTCTTTGAAAACAACCGCCCGGCAACCTTTAAGTATCCGTTCTACAGTTTTATCGGGGACTTTGTTATGTTTAAAGATATGCTGATCGGACGAATCGAGCGCTAAACAAACTATTTTTTATTGGCCGACAAACCGTATTTCCGCAATTTGTTGGCCACAGCGGTATGAGAAATACCCAGCTCCTTAGCCAGCTCCCTGGTTGAGGAGTGACCTTTGATAATGTCCGCCAGCAACGCCCTCTCCAGCTGCTCCATCATTTCCTTATAGGTAAGTCCACGGCCCCAGTCCCGCCAGGGAAGTTCCGCCTTAACCATTAAATCCGGCACATCCGCACAACTGATCGACGCCGCCCCTCTAATCAAGCATTGACTGGATGCGGCCATTAAATAGTCCCTGAGGCCGTTGAAGTTATCCGGCCAGTCGTGGAGTTTGATCAACTCCATCACCTCGCTATCAAAATTGAGCTCACTAGCCTCTGGAGACTCCTGGCGCATTAAAGTACTAGCATAGCGCGGCAGAGCCGGTCGCATATTTCGCAACGGGGGCAAGGACATCGCTAACGACGAAAAGAGCTGCGCAAGTGGCGGCGCAATAGATTCCCTATCAATAGCGGTGGCCACCAATCTCAGCGATGCCGGCAAATTGCGGAGTTTTCTCAATAAATCAACTTGAGCTTCTGTTTTGAGAGTATGTAAATCCTCAAGAATCAAAGTACCCGTTCGACGAAGATGTGAAGGCAGTTGCATAGTCCCATCACGTGGGATAATTCGATAGCAATCAGCCCTTGAGGCCGACGGGGAGAGGTAATGCACCGCACAGGCAAACGTTGTCTTTCCTGTGCCCCGCTCACCCAGTATCAACAGAGGTGCACTGAGTTCAGATAAGTCCTGCAGCTGGAGGCAACTTCTTCGACGCAAATCAAAATCCCACAACACCATCGGTCTTGGCAGCTCAGTGACAAACTCACTGCTATCCCGAGGCTGTAAACGCAGTACCGCCCCAGCCAGTGAGTCAACCGCTCCGGGATTTCCCTCCAGAGTGATTGGGGACCAGTCCACACGAAAACTCTGCCCCCTTACCACCAGAGGCAGTCCGTAGCGAGGCACTGCAAAATCCCGCAGCAATTCTGCGACCTGCATAAGCGGCAGGAATCTCTGCAGCTGTAGACCAGGCACCTTGTCCAAGCTCACACCGAAGGCCCTTGCCGCTGCCAGATTGGCAGCGACCACCCTGCCCTCGCGATCCACACTAAGAACCGGATCAGTCACATGACTCAGCAAAGTGTCCAACTCGAAATGACGTCGCTCCAGGGGCAATAGAGAGATCCTCCGCACCCGCTTAACTCCAGGAACCTGGTGCAGGGACTTCTCGATAGTCTGGTATTGAGTGGCAAGCATCCCGGGCGCTATCAGATAAACCTTATCTCCACTGTCACCCCCGAGCTCACCAGAGGTCACATTTATCCGATATTTTCCGAAAATTTGCATAATTTCGTGCAAAATGCCGACACGATTTGCACAAGTAATCTCTACCCGCACAGCGTCACCTGTAAAGAAATGTTTACAGAAAGTGTAATTTGAACTCCCCGGAAGGCGCAATAGCTCGCCGCTACCCCTCCCCACCAAGGGCACGCCTGGCTAAAAATAGAGGTCGAAACATAACAACAACAGGTTCAGCGGCAGGTGCTGGGCACTGGGAATCAGCGAGAGCTACCGAGCCGCAGGAGAGACATTCATGAAGAAAGAAGCAAAGAAGGCAAGCAAGTACGTTGCCCGTGAGCCCAATGAAGACGGCTTTATCGAGTATACCGACCTTGAACACCAAACTTGGCAGCGTCTGATTGAACGCCAACTGGATGTCTTACCTGGCCGCGCCTGCGATGAATATATGCACGGCCTGGAGCTGTTGGACCTACCGAAAGACCGCATACCCCAGCTCGAGGAAATCTCCAGCGTGCTGCGCAGGGAAACTGGCTGGGAAGTCGCCCGGGTTCCCGCCCTTATCGGCTTCGAAACCTTTTTCGGTCTTCTAGCGGATCGCAAATTCCCAGTTGCTACCTTTATACGCACTCCCGATGAGTTTGATTATCTGCAAGAACCGGACATCTTCCACGAAATTTTTGGCCACTGCGCCATGCTCACCAACCCAGCATTTGCGAACTTCACGCAAAAATACGGACAACTGGGCCTTAAAGCCTCACCCAAAGAGCGCGCCTATTTAGCCCGCCTCTATTGGTTTACAGTGGAGTTCGGCCTGCTGAACACCGACGGTGGTTTGCGCATTTACGGTGGCGGCATTCTGTCTTCCCCGAAAGAGACACTCTACGCACTGAGTCACCAACCAGAGCGCTACGATTTAGACGCGGTTACCGCACTGCGCACCCCATATCGCATCGATATTGTTCAACCCATTTACTATGTTCTCAACAGCTTGCAACAGCTGCAGGAACTGACAGAAATTGACCTGATGGCCAAGGTCCGCGAGGCCATTGAGCTGGGACTATTCGAACCCCGCTTCCCGCCCAAAGACGCAGCCTGATCTGCATTCAAGATTGGGCGGCCAACTTCCGCCCAATCTCACCTCTGCTAAAAAGCTCCCCCAGAAGCGTTGCACATCTAGGGAAATTCCACTACCAGCACTCCCCCCCTGAGCCTATCGTATCTGCAGTAGGTGTGATGGTAGTTCGATGACTTTCATCCAATAGCCCCCACACCCACTCGCCCAAATACCGTTAGGGGTAGCCAGGGAGGCAATGCAATCAGCGCAAGGACACAAAACCCCTACCTTATAGGGAGCGCATAGCACTATGTCCTCACTTGACGCGATTGATAGAAAACTTCTTGCGATTCTGCAATCTGACGTCAGCCTTTCGATCGAGGAGCTGGCGGAGCGTGTGGGCCTGACAAAAACCCCATGCTGGCGCAGGGTGCAGAAACTGGAAAAGAGCGGCATCATTCGACGCAAAGTCGCCTTGCTTAATGCCGAGATTTTAGGACTTCCGGTCTCAGTGTTTGCCCAGGTTAAAACTGACCAGCACACACCGGAGTGGGCCGACAACTTTGCCGAACATATGGCACAGTTGCCAGAGGTAGTAGCTTGCTACCGTATGGCAGGCGACTACGATTACCTGTTGCGAGTGGTAGTTAGCGATATCACGGCCTATGACCGCTTTTACAAGGAGTTAATCCGGCATGTTGGCATTAGCGATATTGTCTCCAACTTTGCCTTGGAACAGATCAAAAGCACTACCGAGTTACCGATTCCATCCGGTGAGTAAA
Source organism: Microbulbifer maximicatervae (SeqCode) (assembly GCF_052467825.1). NCBI lineage: Bacteria > Pseudomonadati > Pseudomonadota > Gammaproteobacteria > Cellvibrionales > Microbulbiferaceae > Microbulbifer > Microbulbifer maximicatervae (SeqCode). The sequence continues at coordinate 3,653,705 of NZ_CP174327.1, read as the reverse complement.
GTCTCAGCGCAACCACTTGGTAGGCACATAGACCTTTCAGCTGTTCGCACATCTATGGATAATGGTTAAATCTCGCTCACACACAAGGATGGCCTGTGGCGGACAGCTCCCTTTTCCAATCATTCTTCTTGATCTTTAGTGGCGCAGCAATTGTTGCCTCATTGGCTCTTTTTGGACGACAACCGCTTCTGGTAGCTTACATCGCTCTCGGTGTTTTACTCGGCCCATCCGGCTTTGCAGTAATCGATAACCTGCGACTTCTATCCGATATGTCCAGCGTCGGGATTATCTTCCTGCTCTTCCTGTTGGGTCTAGATATGCAGCCTCAAGCGCTGGTAGCTGTATTGCGCAAAGCTACATTTGTGGGGGTTGTAAGCTGTGCGATCTTCCTCGGCCTTGGCTTTGGCATAGGCTTGCTGTTTGGATTTACTACCGTTGAATCCTGGGTAATCGGCATGGCGCTGATGTTCTCTAGCACCATTATCGGTATCAAACTGCTTCCCACGACGGTACTTCACCACAAGCACTTGGGTGAACTTATGGTGGGACTTCTTCTTTTTCAGGACTTTGTGGCAATAGTCTGCCTAATGGTACTGCTGAGTGATAACACCGGTGATGAACAGATCTGGCAATTGGCTCTCTCCTTTGGATCGCTGCCACTGCTGATCCTTTTTGCCTGGCTAATAGTAAAATATATTTTATTGCCACTTTTTACCCGCTTTGACCGCTTCCACGAATACGTATTCTTAATGGCACTTGGATGGTGTATGGGAATGGCAGAGCTGGCAGAAGTTGTGGGCCTTTCAAGAGAGATCGGCGCATTTATTGGTGGTATCACGCTGGCAGCCAGCCGGATTTCACAGTACATTGCCCTCAGCCTTAAACCTCTGCGAGACTTCTTCCTGATCCTGTTCTTTTTCAGCCTCGGAGCACAATTCAAGCTGGCCATGCTGCCCGAAATTCTACTTCCTGCCCTGGTCACAGCCGCCGCAGTTCTGGTAATAAAACCCGTAGTATTTCACTTCCTGCTTGGAAATCGCAGTGAACACAAAGTACTCTCTTGGGATATTGGATTTCGACTTGGGCAAATTAGTGAATTTTCCCTGTTAATCGCCCTGCTCGCTTATACGCAAAACCTGATTGGCAGCGCAGCATCACATTTAATCCAGGCAACAGCGATTCTTACATTCCTGGTGTCGTCTTACATTGTGGTGATGAACTTTCCCAACCCCATTGCAATCAAGGATGAGTTGCGAAGAGACTAAACCTCTTAGCCTCTTCCAATAGAGCAGTTAAGTTAACCGCCAGAATCAACCACAGTGACAAACAGCCGATCAAAGCTTAAACACTCTCTCTGCATTTTTATACAAGAAGAGTTCCGCAACCTCATCATCCAACTCCAGAAGGTGCATTTCCTTTAAGCACATCTCTGGTGTCAGCATGGGATAATTAGTCCCGAACATCACCTTATTCTTACCGTGGGACTTGATAAATGAAACCAGCTCGCGGGGGTATCTTTTTGGCTTATAAGCAGAAGTATCTATGTAGATATTGGGAAACTTGGTCGCAAAAGCGATCATTTCATTGTGCCAAGGGTACCCAATATGGCCGCAGACAATCTTTAGGTCCGGAAAATCAAGAGCAATCCGCTCAATATGAACAGGACGGCCAGAATCAGAGCTGCGCAACGGCCCGGTAAGACCCACTTGCAAACAAACTGGTACATCCAGCTCAACACAAGCCGCATATAGCGGATAATACAAAGGGTGAGTACAAGGCAACTCCCAGAGCCACTGCACAATGCGCAGCCCTTTAAAGTCATGCTCCAAAACGTACTTGCGCAGGGTTTGCACAGCCTCTACTGGCTTTCGCAAGTCCACTGATGCCAGACCGCAAAACCTGTCAGGATGAGTTAAAGTAAGATCCAGTACTTCATCATTGCTAATCAAGGCCCCGCTCGGCCCATGCCAAGCAGAAATCAATGCCTTGGACACATCTGCCATATCCATAGCTGACAGGGTCCACTCAAGGGGCACTTCTTTAAAATCCTGCCCCATCCAACGCCTCAAAGTATCAAAGAAAGGTTCAGCAAGAAAACGCTCTGTAGGATGCTGGGCCCAAACATCAATCACTTTCATGTTAGCAACTCCCTGCTATTGCAATCCTTAACCGGGAAGGAGGAGCACTTATCCCTCCCTCTATTCTCTGGTAGCACAAGTATTACCAGTGAACAGCTGCACCCATTTAAAGAAATATCATTGACTACCTACTTGAGAGGCATCGCCACACTACTAAAGAAATCTCTTTCCTTAGAGAAGGAAAACGCTAAAGATGTAACTTTGCCCATAACCCTATCACGGTCAACCAAGCCCCAATATCTCGAATCCAAGCTATCGTTGCGATGATCTCCCATGACAAAGTACTTACCTTCAGGGATCTCAATAGTCTTCCCAATGTATGGCAATGTCTTATTACCACTAAGCTTGAACCGATGCTCCCTGCCATCAATGACTTCCCTACCCAGGATGTCCGAGCCCACCCCACTTTCCAGGTGATACTCAAGCTGAGCTCCATTAACAAACACATTCGCCCCTTCAATACGTAAGCTATCACCAGGGACGCCTATTACACGCTTCACATATAGTTGATCAGTGTGAGGTGGCAAAAAGGTAATAACATCTCCTCTGGAAGGATTCCCCCATTGAGCAACCTGCTTATTGAAGAAAAATAAAGTTGGCCCATAGCTCGTCTTATCTACCCACAAAAAATCACCAGGATGAATAGTAGGCTCCATAGACCCACTTGGTACTGGAGACCAATCGGCATACGCTGACTTGAAAAAGTACATAAGAAATAGAAACAATATTGCACTGCGGTTGTTTCTTACCGCACCCTTAAAACTAAACCCACTCATTCCCTAAACTCCTTTCCCAGGGCAACGCACCACTTACAACTGATCACTCAGAAATAACAGAACCTCTGAAAACTAAAAAATCAGCCTCTAGCTTTCATTAGGTGGGACATTATCCTTATCAGAACGTTCGAAAAGGATTACTCTATTTTCAGCACATCCGTACTAAAAAAGGGAGCCATAAATATCAAAGGGCACTCGTATTACACGGCATTTATAAACTCGGATAAAGCTCCAAAATCTTTTCCCTTAGCCAGCGATGAGCTGGATTTGTTGTCTGCGACTTATGCCAGGTGAGCTGAAGTACTACCTTTGGAAATGCCATTGGCAGCTTGAGCATACGTATGGGAAGCTCTTTATAATAGCTTGAAATCATCATTCTTGCTGGTACAACGCCAATTAAATCGGTTGTGCAAACCACATAGGGGAAAGACGAGAGGTGTGGGACTCGCAAACAAATATTACGCTGTAACTTTCTGGGCCTGGCTAGCCTTTCCATTGGAGAGCCCATAGGGTTTCCTCTTAATAGGGATACTTGTGGCAGCGATTGGAATTTTTTTTCACTGATTGTCTCACCCACATTTTTATTATGTTTGCTGACAATAATCACAAGCTCTTCTTCTGCGATAGGCTGGTTAACATAGCTGGGGGAATTGACAGGTAGGTAGTCAATGATTAGGTCTACTTCCCCATTACTCACCATTCTGGCTGTCATTTCTGACTCATCGGGGAGTACAGTAAGCCTTATGCCGGGTGCAAATTCTCGAAGCCATTTGCAGAAGCCGGGGATCATCAGAGTTTCCACCACATCGGGCATAACGATGGAGAATTCCTGCTCTGCTTTCCGGTAATCAAAAGACATTTGCTGGAAGCCTGAACGGACGGTGTTGAGTGCCTGGTGAATAGAGGGGTGCAGTACCAGTGCGCGTTCAGTGGGGCGCAATCCCTTAGCGGTCCGTATAAAAAGCTCATCTTCATAAGTAGCTCTCAACCGCTTGAGGGCAGCACTGACGGCCGGTTGGCTCATATGCAGTTTCACTGCGGCTCTGGTCAGGTTTCGTTCAATCATAAGTGCTTCAAAAACGGGAAGCAGATTTAAATCCAGTGATCTAAGATGCGTAGACATTATCAACCTGATGAATAATGCATTTAATAATTATTTATTAGACGATACATAATGTCCCTAATTATATTTATCGTCAACAGCATGAAAAACCGTAAATACTATAAAAAGTCAGGTGAAATATGTCGAACATGCATGATACGGCGGCTTTCAGAGAGCAATATAGAGCCTATGCCCATAGCCGCTATAGTGGCTGGCTCCATTTAGGGAGTATTCTACTGATCAGCCTAATCGGTGCTATTTACTGTATTTTTCAAATAAGTGAGCTGAGGGCGCATGAACTGCTAATAATTCCACTGGGAATTCTTGCTTACAACGCTGTAGAGTATGCCGCCCATCGCTGGTCTGGGCATAATAAGTTGAGATTTACCAAACTGTTTTACAAGAGGCATACTGGCGATCACCACAGTTTCTTTTCTGCACCATTGCTGTCTTTTGAATCAACTCGTGATTGGCGTATAGTGCTGTTTCCAATCTATCTAACAGCTGTTATCACTTTTTTTCTGGCTCCACTTTGTGGTTTTTTTCTATCCTGGGTGGCTTCAGGTAATATGGGATATATCACAGCGGCAACCATGATATTAAATCACCTGGCTTATGAGCTAATGCATATCGGTTATCACCAACCCAAGAGTCACTGGTTTCATAAAGTGCCAGTATTTCGTGAGTTAGCCCACTTACACAGAATTCACCATCACCGTAAACTAATGAAAATTAATAATTTCAATTTAACTTTTCCGCTATTCGACCTTTTATTAGGCACTTTCTATTGGGAGCCGCAGGATTCCTTTGACGATTTTCGCGACTGATAGTTTGTAGATTACTTGTACCTTATTACGCACTAGGTTCTGCCTTTGATCTTGATTTTCTTCCTGTAATCTTGCCAGCATTAACTCTCGGATAATTGGCACTGGCGCATTACCAAAACTTAGAAACTCCTCATGGAAGGCCTTGAGATCAAAATTTTTCCCAATTCTTCGTTTGGTTTCCTCACACAGAGAGAGAATATCTGAGTAACTAGCAAAATAGCTGGCTAGCTGTACCTGGCTCAAGGTGGCCAGCCGCAACCTGTCTTCAGCTCACTTAAAGTAGAAGCAATTCATGGTAACCATTTTCCCACAAGGTGCCCCATGAGAGAAACCGTATTTGAGTATATGGAGCTAGACTACAATCGAAATCGCCTGCACAGCGCCAATGGCTCTCTCCTAAACCCTGAGGCGTCTTATGAACAACTAGTCACTTAGTAGTGTGTCCGTTGTCGATGGGTAGGATCAAACATATCCTCTGGAAGGGCTCTCCCATTGAGCAACCTGCTTATTGAAGGAAAATAAAGTTGGCCCATAGCTCGTCTCATCTACCCACAAAAAGTCACCAGGATGAATAGTAGGTTACATAGACCCAACTGGTACTGGAGACTAATCAGCATACGCTGACTTGAAAAAGTACATAAGAAATAGAAACAGTATCATACTGCGGTTGTTTCTTACTGCACCCTTAAAATTTCATTAGTTATGAAATAATTTCAGCAAAACGTTCGAAACGCATAAATATATCTGTTTAATAACGGTACCACTTGGAGAGGACACCTAGAGTTTAACCTCTTAAGATCGCCCCTCCAAACCAATGATAGAGACTGATGAATCTAGCCATACGGCATAGAACTATCTAGCAAGCTGTTCCAGCTATAGATCTCGCGCGTATCTCACGCACATAGAAAAGCTGACTACACTAAATTCGAGGAAAACAGGCTTCATTACTCAATTGCATATTTCCAACCAAAGCTCAAAACAATCACCATTAAGATAAAACAATAATATCTAGTTGGGTAACTTTATTTCCCTGATTATTTTATTTACAGAATCAACCTTCTCTATCAGGGATAACATTTTATTCCCAGAAGAACTCTTATTCTTCAGGTAGTTAAAACTCTTCTTGACCGGAGGTGGCTCACTCAAAGGGGTAGAACCTTTCTGCGGCAAGGGAATGGATACGGGATTATCTACAGGAATAGGATCACTCACAGAACCCTGGCTCAAAGGCGCTGCTTTATCCATAGATGCAGGGAAATCAAGATAATCAATATCGTGATCTTGCGCGGCAACTGAACAGTCAATTTCAAGACTAACACTTCGATCCAAATTAGCAAGAGGATCATCCAATGGAATTGCTGCAGGAACTGCCGGACTTATGAAGCTCAACCTATTTTGTAGCATTTCAGCCTCTGATCGGATGGATGCTATCCTCTGCTCCATGATTGACTCAAACTGAGAAAACCTTTCCTTTTGATGAGCAATTTCTAACTGTAGGACTTTGATCTCTTTTTTATGTATTAGATTGGAAATCATCCAGGATAGCGCAACCCCACCGCTTAGCAATGCAAAATAAATACCTGCGATATACTCCCAATTATTAACAACACTCTTACCTATAAATGTTATTAACTCCTCATCTGTCACGTATAGCGCTCCATATCTACACAATTCTTTATTAGGCATGGTAAAGTGGGGGGGGTATTCAGCTCATCGTTTATTGAACCAACACGTTCCACAATTTTTCCAACCCTGCCCGAGGTACAACAAAATGCACCTTTCACTAGCTAAATCTAACTATATCAAACCCCAAAGGCTATGCAATCCTTTGGTAAAATCTATTTCCGCACGTTAATTCATTAGCTTACAGTATTAAACCAACCTTTCACTACTGCAGCATCCCCAGCTGTACAATTCAGATTTAGATTTATTTACTCACAACCTTTGCCAACCATCCCCTAACACTGTTGATTATTCCAGCCAAAACTATGAAATCAGGCACCCAAATCTTATCCTATCCCAAAACTGATGATCACCATCTAAATCACACACAAAAAGAGTATCGCAATTTTAAGCAAAACCATAACTAACTTACAGGTATTTAACCGACCTTCAAGGTTTACCTCTACTTCATACTCTCTCTTCATCTTCAGTCAATACATACAACAATTAGCATACACCGACCTAGCAAAATGTAAAAGAATATAAATTGGAGATAAAGCCTAAGATACATTTTTAATAGCAATCAAGCCCGCACACTCAAACCAGACCATCAGCTTAGCTCAAACTGCCAATCTAGAACAACATTCCCCAATCGCATGCTGTAAATATAACTTCATTACAAGCCAAACTATATTTTAATTCACGCACGTACTTTTAATAAGAACCCATTTCTTCCAGAGACCGGCTAAACAACCCCTTAATATAGTTGATGCGGCCTCCAAATTTAATTATTTCAATTTCTTCTTGAGAAAGGTCATTTTCCAACCAAATCTTAATACCTTTAGTCACATTTCTCAGCTCTAGTATCTTGTTACCCCCTGTACAGCTTGAGAGATCATAAAATTGAAGTTGATCATCTTTACTAAAGGCGTCAAAATCGCTTGGATTACAAAATGTTAAAATGAGAATTCCGTGGTCAATAAGATTCTTGCGATAGAGTCCAGCTACACTTTTGGCTATGACGCAGCGCACTCCCAAGTATCGCAGTGTAATTGAGGCATGCTCCCGGCTCGACCCATGACCTAAACTGTTGCCGGCAATAAGAAATATATCCTCCTTGGTGCTCAAAGCCCGCTGATAAAAAGATTCATCTACATTTGAAAAAGCAAAGCGGCTTAACTCTGGGACATTTGACCAATAAGGCAAAGCATCCGCACCTCCGGGAATAATATCATCGGTTGAGACATTATCCTCCAGCTTTAAAAGAGCTGGGCCTTCGATCACACTTAACATTTTTTCCAGAACTGGCAAAGGCTTGATGTTGGGGCCCTTTCTCACCTCAACTTTCACTGGTATTTCCTGCGGTGGCTCCAATAGTGATCGCATATCCATTAGATGTTCAGGCTCTTCAAATACCGGATAATCCATGTCTAAATTTCTGGGGTCAGTTATTTTTCCTTTCAGGGCGCTGGCCGTCGCAGTCTCTGGGCTGCATAAATAGACGCTATCTTCTTTAGTTCCCGAACGCCCAGGGAAATTTCTCGGCACAGTTCTAAGACTATTGTGCCCGCTAGCTGGGGCTTGCCCCACACCGATACAGCCACCACAGCCGGTTTCATGCAAGTAAGCCCCTGCACCAAGTAGTTTTTCAAGGTCACCATTATGAGTCAGCTCATGAAGTAGTTGGCGCGACGCGGGATTAATATCTAAAGAAATCTCGTGCGGTACAAAGAGACCATTTACCATCCGGGCGGGAATAGAAAAATCACGCAACCCAGGGTTAGCCGAAGAGCCGATATAGCTCTGAGAAACTGGCCTACCCTCAACTTCACGAACTTTAACAACCTTATCCGGCCGCGAGGGGCAAGCGATCATTGGTTCAATTTTCGATAGATCTAAAGTTGCAACCTCATCATAGGTTGCATCCTTATCGGCAAGCAACTCGACAAAGTCGTTCTCGCGCGACTGCTGCCGCAAGAAAAGCCTCACTTGATCATCAGCAGGAAAGACACTTGTTACGGCCCCCATTTCCTGCCCCATATTGGCGATTACGTGACGATCCATTGCTGTAAGGTTTGCCAATCCAGGGCCGTGATATTCAACAATCTTGTTCCAGCAACCTCTCAATGTATATCTACGTACAAGCTCCAAAATAACATCTTTAGCGCTTACCCATGGCTGTAGCTCCCCCTCTAAACGCACCCCCAAAATAGTTGGCATTACCAGAGAAAGCGGAAATCCCATCATTGCAAGCGCAACCTCAATTCCTCCGGCTCCTATTCCTAACATACCTAACGAGCCCGCAGCACATGAGTGGCTATCCCCACCCAAAAGGGTTTTACCGGGGATACCAAAACAAGCCATATGGACAGGATGACTAATACCATTTCCTGGTCGCGAGTACCATATCCCGTAGTTTCGACAGGAACTTTGCAGGAACACATGGTCATCGCCATTCTTATGGTCTGCCCTCAATACATTGTGATCCACATACTGAGCACAGATTTCTGCTTTCACCTGCCTCGCCCCCAAAGCTTCTAGCTCCAACATCACTAACGTGCCGGTGGCATCCTCACTGAGGACTTGGTCAATTTTAAGCTCGATAACACTTTGGGGAGCCATATTCCCTTTGACCAAATGACTTTCAATTAACTTTCTAGTTACGTTTAGGCCTGTCATTAAGTTACACTAACGAACACTAATACTTACCCACCTAGACAACTTATTGGCCTAGCAATTCTGTTTTCGTTATCGATATAACTAGAAATAACGTATTAGTATAAATAAATATCCATTAGAATAATTAAATATATTTACAAGCCCAAATCAAAGAAATTATTTTTATCTAAAACATGCAGACCCAACAGCTTTCACAGCAACTTAAACCGCCTCTCACGATAGAAAACTTCACCTTTCGGCACTACCAGATTGCTTGTCCCGTACAAACATCAAGAAGAATTACCCTGACTAAATGTCATATATAGATAAACACCAAACATAAGCATGTTAATATTCAATTAATAGGAAATTCCAGCAGGATATTCGGAATTGAAAGTTTTACTTCTACCAGGACTTGATGGAACAGGAACACTGTTTTCAGGTTTGATTAAGGCACTGCCAAAACAATGGACAACCGAAACCATCTGCCTTTCCAAGCTCCCAGGGGATAGTTACCTGGCTCAAGCTCAATCAATCGCCAAGAGCTATCTCAATGAGAAGACTTACATTATTGCTGAATCCTATTCAGGAAGAGTTGCATATGAGCTATCCCTTTTAGCTCCCGAGAAAATTTTAGGCATTACCTTTATAGCTAGCTTTATAAGCTCTCCTTCGCTGCTATCCAAGGCGGCACAACTAGCTCCAATCTCGCTTATAGACTGCCCATCTTTAACCAAAATCACACTAAATTTCTTTGGTTTCAATGGCAAAGGCAGTGACATACTCATTGACAGCACCTATAACGCCCTACTAAATACCAACAGAGGCAAACTAAAGCAAAGGCTTCATAATATCGCCTCTATCTCCAAACCATCCCAAAAATTGGAAATCCCTGCCGTCTATATCCGCCCGGATAGAGATCGACTTGTGAGTAAAAAAGCTGTCATCGATATATCTGCGATATACCTCAACCTCAATGTCATTGATATTCCAGGTGGGCACTTTATTGCTCAGGCACACCCCAACAAAGTCGCGAGAATTATTATGAATTTTGCAGAAGGATTATTGCCACCCTAACTTACCTCTCAATTAACGATTATATGGCGAGCAATTCCACAAATAATCTCGCCTTAGAATCTAAACTGATATTCGTTCATAAAGTACCTCTTACCAATCTCGCTTCCCACAAAGTCCCCGGAGTTAACAGTGAGCAATAGAGAGCATATTTCCTTTCTAGAACCAATAAAAAATCCACCCGCTTACTCAATGGATAAAAAAAATAGAAAACTAGAACTTAAACTTGATGTACAGTACGAAAAGAATAACATTTTCAGTTTTTACAAAACCCATAACACACCAACCTGGACCCGTGTATTTTCATCATCAATCACTCAAGAAGCAGGTTTCACACTGACAGGCCCTACCATTGAAATTCGCGCTGATAGCCACCTTACTATCCAGACAAACAACCTGCTGCCAGAGGAAGACCCCCTCAATACACCCGCTACAATAAACTTCCCCCATGAGTTCAATACCTACAACTTACATACTCACGGGCTCCACGTCTCCCCAGAATCTCCGGCCGACAATGTCTGCATGAAGATCAAACCAGGGGAAAGTTATACCTACGAATACGACATTCCCAAGAACCAACCCCCAGGACTCTACTGGTACCACCCCCATAAGCACGGCTCTGTCGCTATACAAGTCGGCAGCGGGATGGCAGGTGCCCTAATCGTAAGGGATGAATTTGACGATGAACTTGAGGCAATGGGAGTTAAGGAACATATTCTTGTCTTCCAGAATATTGCCGTAGATGAGCACGGAAAAGTAGAGGATCAACACCAGGTCGCTAAGTTCCCAGATAGTGAATACTGTATTACCGTTAACGGACAATACTGCCCTATCATTCATGCAACGGTGGGTGAGCTTCTCAATCTGAGACTTCTCAATGCTACCACCAGGACATCGATAGATATCGATTGCCCTTGGTTCGCGCAAATGTACATCTACGGGTTTGATGGAAACCCTACTGATGACTATCGCCTACAAGACGGAGTAAGCCTGGGCCCCGCTAATCGAGCCTCCCTTTTCTTAAAAATCAGTGAAGCCGCCACTCCGGGAGCTCATTTTTACATTTACAATAATGCGATTGAGTTCCAACAAATGCCGCATTATAAGTACCATAACAACAGTCCACTTTTTGTTATCGCCATTGCCCAGGGAGAGGAAATCGGAACGGCAATCTATGCCCCCAGCAAACCACCCGCCCGATGTGCACCCCCACCCTTCCCCAGCAGTTTTAAAGTGGACTTACTGAAACCTATTACAGATGATGAGATCACCAATACACGTCGACTCACTTTCCAGGCCAACACGCTTGATGACCCCCAAAAATATTATCGCGGGCTGAATGTCAGTATTGACCATTCACCATTCGAAGGGTGTGAAGTGGTTAATCATTACGTAGAGCTTGATGCAGTAGAGGAGTGGACCTTGGTCAATGAAAGTGAATTCCCCCACCCAATCCATATTCATGTTAATCCGTATTATGTTATCGAGGTGGTTGGAGAAGACCCCATGCACCACACACTCAAACTACCGTTTTGGTGCGACACCTTTCAAGTACCTCCTCATGGGCACGTCAAATTCCGTACTCGTTTCAAGGATTTTACCGGGAAGTATCCTCTGCATTGCCACTTACTTTATCATGAGGATGGGGGCATGATGCAGCATGTTAGAGTTGTCAAAGATGCCTCGGAGATTCCAAAATAGCCCACTTATCTATCCAGTCATTGAATGCAAGGATCGTTAAAGTCCGGTAAGAATTAACACTTACTGGGGGCCACTTTTTGCGGGTCATGCAACTTGGGCGGAGTTGCATTACCACAATGCTCACTCAGCCAATCGCAAGCATGGATAATATCCTTTGCAAGGCCACTGATTGCATTCTGATTGAGATGAGGGCGAACAACAATTCTCAGAGAGTTTACAGACTGAGCGTTTGGCGGCATCGAATAGGCAGAAAGAACCCATCCCCGCTCACGTACTTTATTGGATATATCATATTCATTAAAATTCTTATATTTTTTATTCAGGGTCATGGCAACAACCGGGATTCTCTGGGTTTTATTCATTATTTCAAAGTACCCACTGGCCACCAGAAGTTGACGAAGAGTCTGCGCATTTTCCAAGGTGTGCTGCATAATCTGCCTGTAACCCTCATAGCCTAGACGTATAAAGTTGTAATACTGGTAGGCAACCGGCGATGCATTTCGGCTGAAGTTCAATGTGGCTGTAGGCATCTCCCCACCCAGGTAATTAACATAGAACATCAAGTCTTCATCAAAAACTGCTCTTTCACGAAAAATTATCCACCCCAATCCCGGCGGCACCAAGCCAAACTTGTGCCCGGAGGCATTGATAGATTTCACTCTTGGCAAACGAAAATCCCATTTGTAATTCGGATAGAGAAATGGATTAACAAATCCTCCCGACGCCCCATCAATATGCATAGGGATATCGTTTCCTGTTCTCTCTTCATACTTATCCAACCAGTTTTGAATCGCCCTAAATGCATCATCCTCACCGGTAAAGGTTTGCCCGGCGATAGCGACAACAGCGATGGTATTCTCATCGACCAATTCATCCAGATGTTCACTGGTAAAGCGGTAATGACCAGGCTTTAACGGTGCTATGCGCGGCTCCACATCAAAGTAGCGCATAAATTTGTCCCAAACGATCTGCACATTGGCTCCGGTAACCAGGTTAGGTTTTGAGCCGTCTTTGCCGGCTTGCTGCCTCTTCTTACGCCAATTCCACTTGTGCGCCAAACCAGCCAACATGCAGGCCTCTGACGAGCCTATGGTCGCTGCGCCGTATGGCTCTACTCCCTCAGGTCCATTCCAGAGGTTGTGTAACCAGCGAACCATTCGCGCTTCCATCGCAAACAGCTGTGGATACATGTCGTGATCAATATAGTTCTTCAGATAATGTTTCTTAGCGACCTCAAATGCTTCTGACTCAGTAAAAGTTGTGACAAACGAAGATAAGTTCATCGCAGGCTTTGCGTCAGCCCAGGTTTCACTGGTTACAATAGCCTCGGCAGCCTCTGCTGAAATACTACACCGGGGAAAGTGCTTTTCTGGAATATCTTCATTGTATTCGTCAAAGAACCTGTCAAATGGAGATTGCTCTTTCACTATCTACCTCCGGCTCACTCATCAATATCAGAAAATGACTGCTGTTGATGGCCACCCTCCCCCCGCCAGGAGGGATTGTGAAAATAGAAAATTAACAAGGGAACGGTGATCGCTATAGCAATTCCACCCAGGTTGAGAGCAACATAAGTTACAGGGTTTTTTATCGTGAGCTGTTCTGGCGGGAAAAATGAAACTACCAAGGCAAAAACAACGGAAATTAAGCCTATTCCGGCAACAATACAAACCCCTGGCAGCCCTCCCGGGATACGAAAACTTCTGGGTAAGCCTGGTTGCGTGATCCGCAATCGAATAACCGCAGCAAACATCATTATGTACATAATGATATATAAGCTAATAGCCATCACTGAAATTAAAACAAAAGCTGTAGATACATTATCCATTAAAATATAAATGGACGAGATTGCCGCTACCACTACAAACTGTGCGAGGAGAATATTTTTTTGTACACCCACCCGGTTTTCTCGCTGAAACCAGGGCGGCAACATCCCATCCTGGGCCGTAGCCAGTAGCCCTCGACTGGGTCCAGCCAACCATGCCAAGGCACCACTTAGTGCACCATAGCCAATTAGCCAGGAAAGTGCTTGCACGGGCCATTGAATCCCAAGTAGCTGCCCAAAAGCTCTTTCGTAAGCTGTAAATAAGCCAGTTTCTACAGATATCTCTTTATAGGGCAAAATTGCAGCAATAGAGAGTGCGCCGAGAGTGAACACCAGGATGGAAATAACGGCGGCGATGGCGATTACAGCTGGATATCCTCGACGGGTATCACGTAGTTCCGACACATGCGTGGCCTGTGCTTCCACCCCAGCAAAGGCAAGTAAAATACCCCCGAGAAAAGCAATCGCCCCCAAACCGTTAATATGGGGAAACCAGCGCGGGTGATCATAACCATCCCGACGCACTGCTACTTCCGGGTCGGTCAAGGTCTCCCAGCCAATAGGATTACCACTCACCACCCACCAAACAGCCAGGATAATCAAAATCAAGCAGGGAAATACGATACCCACCAGAAATCCAAACTGTGCCACTTTTACCAGAAAGCGGGTTCCGGTAAGGGCAATCAGTGTCGCTAGCAAATAAGCAAGAATACAAAACCCACCGATATAATAGGTATTCTGGGCGATGGTATTATCGCCCACCGCATAAGCCACCGCCGCAGCGGCAAAACCCAACTCCGTGGGATACCAAACAATGCACTCGATCCACTGCAACCATATAGCGACAAAACCCACCTTCGGGGTAAAAGCTTCACCAACCCAGGTATAGACACCCCCAGTGCGCTCTGAAAAGGCGCTGCCAAGTTCTGCCGACACGAGCCCTGCAGGAATCAAGAACAACAATGCCGCAAAGCCGATATAGAAAAACATCGTCAGTTCTTCCTGCGCCATCATCGGCAGGGTGCGCAAGCTGGTAACGACCGTTGCGGCAGTTAGGAGCCCGAGAGCAGCCACAGAAAACATCTTTCTGTTGGCAATATCCGGGGTGCTCGATGCACTGCTCCCTTTTGGTCGCACTGATGGGACCTCCCTGGAGTGCAATATTTTTGCGGCAGTACAAAGAAGCAAAGCCTATCGTGGGAGTCTGCGGGATAGATGGGATAACAGAGGTGCCTCTACCAAGGCATAAGCCGCCCTTTTAGTAACGGACTTATGGAAACATAGAATTCATAGCAAGTCGGTGCCCACACCATCTTTCACCCAAGGAGAAATCGGCTAGGGCAGCGGTATGTGGCAGTTAGCCTGGAACCCCATGTTTGGTGTAGATATCGAAGCGTCCGGATTTCCCCTCCAAGGAAAGGTTGGGCTTCAGATCAGCCAAATAGGGGGCAAGCTTAGGGCGCTTAACTACTGTGCGGTAGTAGCAGGCCGCCAAGGCAGGGCTCAATAAGCTATCCGCATCCTCATCAGTCCCAACCAAATGATGGAAGGCAGCCATTTCCTTTTTGACCTTGGCAGCTTTCCCCCGCGCAGGGAACATCGGATCCAGATAAATAACAGGGATGGATTCCTCCGATTGCAGCGCGAGCCACTCTGACGCCGCCGTACAGCAATCCACCAAGCTCATTCGCTCAGAAATCGCAGCCAACTCAGCATCCCCGATAGACGCCTGTCGCAGCCGGCGTATTCCATCTTTCAGCAATTGGAAAACAACCGGGTTGCGCTCCAGCATCTGCACCTCACATCCCAGCGCCGCCAGAACAAAAGCATCTCTACCCAAACCAGCGGTGGCATCGAGGACTTTGGGATGGAAACCAGAACGTAGACCAACAGCTTTTGCTACCGGTTGAGCTTTACCGCCGCCATACTTGCGGCGATGAGCAAGTGTTCCAGCAACAAAATCCACCCATACTGGCCCGGCTGCTTTGCGCCCGGTCGCACATAACTGCAGTTGCTCTCCGAGACACAACACTTGGGGAAAGTCGACCACATCAGCAGGAGAAATAGCTCCAAGGAGGGGGTAATCTAACTGAGCGGATAGTTCTTCCGCTGCGGAAACATATTCTGGCGCCGCAGCGACAATAGCCAACGATGGACTCACCTGCCCTCCAGGTAACATTGAAAAAGGGAGGCGATGCTAACCCGGTTTTTGTAACCATTCCAGAGCTTGAGCGGACTCCTCTTCGGGAAAGGGACGCACCTCAGCACTGATGAAGTGACAGGCAAGGTTGGGCATAAAGCGGAGGATAGGATTATCGGTAACCACGGCTATCCGGCGGATATGTCGTTGATGCTCTCGAATAAAGCGAAAATGAGAGATCATTGCGACGAAGCTCTCCCAGCCAGCAAAATCTCCCGCATTGACTAGCAACCCTTCTATACGTCCCCGCTTACTGATGATCGGATCAACTTGCGCGGCTAGCAACTGGAAGTCCTCAACGGTTAACTTCCCAACTGGTCTAACCTCGAGTATTCGATCACCCTGATGCCAGATATGCTCAATCATATTTTGAGAATGCGGCAGGGCCACACTTCTGTGCGGCCCTGCTTTTCGCTTAGCTCGATGTAGCTGAGTCATTACTATTGGTCAGTTATCATTACTTTCCATTCCCTCATCCTGACCGGTATCTGCCTCTGTATCTGTTTCAGTGCCATCGGCAGAGGCATCCATATCGTTAGTCGCGCCCTCTACCGCATCATTGGCTTCCTTCGTAGCATCATCTACGACCTTATCCGCTTGCTGATTTAGGTCGCCGCCCGAGTTATTGCTCGCGTCTGGCATGGCGCTAGAATCATTAGCATCCGGGCTCATGTTGCCATCTGCACCCATATTGTCGGACCCAGACATAGTAGCGTCAGGTGAGCTCCCGTTATCTGAAGACCCCGGAGGAGCGGGATCGGTTGAGTCAGAGTCCTGGGGTATTTGGGAATCGGGATTGCCCATACCATCAGGGGAATCCGAGGTATCTGCTGGGGCCATTGAGCCACCGCTACTTCCTCCACTAGAGGGGGTAGAGGATCCCCTCATCTGTTCACTCTTCTGCTCCTGCTCCATCGAGTTATAGGCTTCTTTAGCCTTATGCTCGCCGCTACGCGACATAAAATAACCGATGATCAGTAATAAAATGATCAGGGGAATCAGTAACTTCTTCATATCTGGACCTCTCGACCCCAGGCAAACTCAAAAGAAGACATTAATCATTAAAATCGAGCCGGTTACACAGTGCTGGTCGGTGTACTTTCTCGATAACAATCCCAAACCCTGACACTCCAGCCTGTTTACAACGGTGCGCAACTTAATGAGATGCAGCGCCTGTAAAAGAAGGTCGCGCCAATACTGATAAGAATAACCCTCCTTTGGGGTTCTTCAAGGGGGAGAGCCACTTCGTAGCAGGTTGGATTGCTGTAAAGAAAGAACCAGTTACAACTGATAGTTCTAACAGGTCTGCAAGAAAGTAACTTCTTAGCCCTGTTTAATAAACTTATTAAGTTGGGCAAGTATCGCGGTGGCGTCTGACTCAGCAATAACCGCCTCACAACTCCTCAGGTGTAACCTTCCGTAGCTATCCAAATTCGCAAAAATCAGATAGTTTTCACCTTGCTCCAGCTTTAAATCGCAGGATTCAAATCCCAGGCGGAAGGTGATCTCTCCACCCATTGGCCCCTTCCAAACCTGGCTGGGAACGGCAGAGTAGATATAGCCTGATATGGCTGTAATTCCCTCCTCAGACAGTGCGCTATCCACATCCCTGTGAACATCAATAATTTCTACTTGCGCCACAACCTCAGCTTGGGCAAAACGTAATTCCAAATGAGCAGTAGATGCCGAAGCTATGTCCTCAGCCGTATGCGCCGTGCTACTCACTAGGAGATATAAAATAACACTCACGATTTTGGAAAATGTCTCACAGGATATTTTTTGCGTCACAACCCTCTCCTTACTTATGCTCTTATCGCAGTAGACATAGCACAAGTAATTAGGATCGGCTTACTCTTTTTTACAGAGTCTGAAGGATAGCTAAGAGGTGAGGAAATTTGGCAGAAATTCCTCTAGCGTGAAAACCAATACAGTGGATAACCAAACGGGCTGCTCAATGAGCAGCCCTGATAGCTATAAAATCGGCCATTTAAATACCGGTATAGGTTAAGCGATAGATTTTATGGGCAAAATCATCAGAAATTAATACGCTGCCATCAGGCATTTCTAAAAATGCAACAGGGCGCCCATAGGTGGTTTCATCCCGCATAAAACCAGTGACCAGCGGCTTGTAATCCGTGACCTCACCATCTTTAACTGTCGCCATCATTACTCGGTAACCTGATTTTTTGCTTCGATTCCAGGACCCGTGCTCAGCAACCAACAAGTTCTGTTGGTATTCCTTGGGAAACTGCCCACCGCGATAAAAGTGAATTCCAAGAGGCGCCACATGGGCATCTAAATTTAATACCGGCTTGGAATAATCAGCGGCCTTCTTACCCTGACCAAATTCCGGATCTGCAATATCGTCACCGTGGAAATAAGGATAGCCAAAATGCTCTCCTGCAAAGCTTACCTTATTGATTTCACAGGGTGGGATATCATCACCCATCATGTCCCGACCATTGTCTGAAAACCACAATTCATTGGTTTGCGGATGAAAATCAAAGCCAACGGAGTTCCTCACTCCATTTGCAATCACTTTTGTTTTCTTAGATTGCAAGTCCAGTGAAAATATTTTTGAGTAATTTTCGTTGGCATCACAGATATTACAGGGTGCGCCGACGGGCACTATCAGCTGCCCTTCACTATCAAAACGCAAAAATTTCCAACCATGATGCCTGTCCGCTGGAAACTGATCATAAACAACCTCAGACTTCGGTTTGTCAAGATTTTTATCAATCTGGGGGAAGCGAATAATCTTATTGACATCAGCCACATATAAATCGCCATTTTTATAGGCAATACCTGTCGGCGCTTTTAAATCATCCATCAATAGCCAACGCTGATCAGCTACACCATCACTATCTGTGTCCTTGAAAGCATAAACTTTTTTCGCGCTGAAAGAACCAGAAAATACTGTACCCGACTCAGAACGTGCCAATTGACGAGCCGTCTCAACATCTTCTGCAAAGTAGCTGAGCTTAAAGCCCTCGGGTACCTTGAGGTAATCAAGGTCTATCTCAGCACTTGCAGAAACTGCAAATAGCAAACTGGCCAAAAGTAAGTATTTCATATTTATATTCTTGCAAAATATAAATATTAACTAAAAGTGAAGATGTTGATCAACTCAGAGGTTCAGACATACATGAGCATTCATGCTTAAACCCTGAAAAGCCGCCTCCCATGTCGAAGATAAGCCAAAAATCAACGAAATCCAGTATTTTCAAGCGAACTGTTTGCGGTATTTACTGGGAAGAATACCTTTCTGCCGAAGAAACGCCCTTCTCATTTGTTCCTGCGACGAAAAGCCACACTGGGTTGCCACTACATCCTGACTAATCCCTGCCTCCAATATTAACTGACAGGCCTTCTCAACTCTAACCTGCTCCAAATACCGAGCCGGAGTTACACCTATTTCGCTTGTGAAGCAGCGAGAAAAATTTCGGGGGCTCATTGCTTGTTTTTTAGCCAAAAAATCAACACTGAGAGACTGCTCTAAGTTTAGGTTTATCCATTCCAACAACGGGGAGAACCTATTATTTTTTAATTGTGCCTGTAAATAACTACTGTACTGACTCTGATCACCATCACGCTTCAGGTACAAAATCATTTCCCGAGCAACTAAAAGGGCCAGTTTTCGACCGAAGTCCTCCTCAACCATAGCCAAGGCCAAGTCTATCCCTGCACTTCGCCCTACAGAACTGTAGATTTTCTTATCTCTCACAAAAATCGCTTTGTCATCTACTTCAATATCTTTATATTTTTTTAGATCACCGATATATTTTTCATGGGTTGTAGCCCGATGCCCTGATAAAACTCCAGCCTTAGCAAGTACCAATGTGCCACTTCCGCTAACCCCTATCCTCTCAACTTCCTTTGCCTTAACTTTCAACCACTCAAGAAACAGACTGTCATCCGTTAAATCAAGGCAACTTTTCGCAGTACCACCTCCAACTAAAAGAGTATGGATGGAATCAGCCTCGTAGAAACATTTATCTGGATGTACTTTCAGGCCAGTAGTTACTTGCCTCGGCTCCTTGCTAGCAGCCAAAAATTCAATTTTATACAGCTGATCTTCGCCATACCCAAAATCGGCCATTTGTTTATTAGCAAACGTAAACACCTCAGCTGGACCTGTGATATCCAGGCACTGGGCACCAGAACAAATAATGATCGATATCGTTCTCTTTTTACTTTCTTTAAGGCCCTGGTATGGCGATAGAAGACTACTTTTCACGGCAAACACCTACAACTAACTTATCAACCCAGAAGGGTTCTTTATGTTTTCTCGCAAATCTAACTTGGCGTAAAAAGGCAAAATAACTCGATGGAATTAAGTGACTTTGCGTTAGGATGTACTAACCTTGCATATTCTGTAAAGTAATATTGATATCACCTTAAAGAATAACCAGTCACCCAAAATTTGGGGCCTTTTAACTGATCAAATTTCATCCCACTTGT
The DNA here is from genome assembly GCF_052467825.1 of Microbulbifer maximicatervae (SeqCode). Taxonomy (NCBI): domain Bacteria; kingdom Pseudomonadati; phylum Pseudomonadota; class Gammaproteobacteria; order Cellvibrionales; family Microbulbiferaceae; genus Microbulbifer; species Microbulbifer maximicatervae (SeqCode). The sequence continues at coordinate 3,633,281 of NZ_CP174327.1, read as the reverse complement.
ACTTACAAGCTGTACCAATAAAACTAACAACCTCAATTGGTACAGATGAACCAATAATTATTTCGCTTATACAACGATAAATAGTATTTTCAACCCTAAAAATTTTGGCGCCTTTTGCACGCACACCAGCAAATGATTGAAGACTGTTTTTTTGACAAATCTAAATAAAATGCCAATTAAGGACCCACAACACTGCCTCAATTTTTCCACCTCGCCCCACAGGCCGGGACTGGGTGTAAAACAATCACCCAAAATTAAAAAAACTCCAAATTACAAACAAAAAAAGAATAAAAACCTACTAGAAAAATTTAAATGCAATAAAATTGCAATAAAAACCTAAAGATAAGAAATATTTACCAACCCTAACATCCAACCACTCAATCAATAACTTTACGATCGATTCAGCAATTAGGCGCAGCTACTACATCTACCGCATGTTAAGTGAGACCCCTATCTTTACCTGAGCCACTAAAATTCTAAACTCTCCCCTTAAGAGGAGAGTCAAGGCTTTAAGTTAAGAACTCATTGTGTACTTTTCTCAGAACCTACTTTTAGCCAACACCTTCTGCCAAGATCACCGCTACCCCTTATTAATTACCAACCAAAAGTTATAGAGATAGCCTTTCCATCTTATGGATACAATCTTTTAGTGAAGAACTGAAAATGACATAGACCTTCATGAAAAGAGCTTGAAGCCCTCAGCCCCAATATGAATCTCACAAAACATTTAAGTAATGAAGCTTGACGATCATCACAGGCCCACATCTTAAGACTCATCATTTCCAACCAAAAGGACAAGCTTCCTGCAAAATTTTACTTTATCGCCTCTTAAAATCAGTCAGGTTCACAATCACCATTATTATATTTCTGCAGCGTATAGATCAGCTATTTACAGCAGTGAAACCATGAAAAACAATACTTATGGAATTCTTTACCTACCTCAATGTATCGAGTTAATTCTCCGACGAGATAGACACAAACATCCATCCAACAACTAAATTACCAATCGAAGTGGCGAATGAGGGAAGGAACAACCTCCACTATTAACACAACCCTAAAATCTGGCGCTATACCCTTCGAATTAGAAGTATTTATACGATCCTTTGCCTGGGGGTACTAATCAAAACTGATTCCACCAACTAAACACCTAAAAACATCCGCAACAGAAAAAACAATAAAAACTTACGGCTCACACCACCACAACTGGAACAAGCGTACCAATATAAAAAGCTGATCAAAAATATAAATCCAAAAAATAATAAAACTAAGAAATCATTATTAGCGCCAACCCAACACTAGACAACTTAATTTTCGGACTTTCCTGCTTACTTGACGGCCAATGCGTTAAAAATTAAAAAGTAAGAAAATCCATCTCTGCATACATGGCCACAAAATCAATTTTTCATAGGTAGAAAATATGATTGGCAAAAAATCTCTATAAAAATGTTGGCACGTCTAATTTTTAGCAGTCGAACAAACTGAGACATCAAAGAACTGACAACCACTATCGTTTGGCTCAAAAAAAATTTTCTAAAAATATACTAGAATCAAACTAATGCTAAATCTTAGGGTCGTTAGATTTATATAAGTCTGAAAACAAGACAACACGGAAATCCAAAGATGAGCCTTGATCTAAATAGAATGGTTTGAGCGGCAACTACAAAAACAGTTCGGAAAAGATTCTGAAGATGGCAAGAGGATAAGTGAGAAAGCTATCTCTCAATACGTCATCCGCTGAGTAACCAGGGATCAAAGCCGGAAACTCTTTGCAGGGACAAACAAATAGCGGATTAAGGGAATAGTTAAGAAATTGAGCAGAATAATAAAGGGAATTTATGAAGGGGTGTAGTGCCCAAACCGAACAATCTGGGCACTATCAACAAAAGAACGACTAAAGGTAGAAATTATCTGACCTGATCGTTATAAAGGCAGTAGTTCCAACTCAACTCGGCGATTGGCCTGACGTCCAGCTTCAGAGTCATTGCTGGCAATAGGATAACGCTCACCGTAACCTACCGCCTGCACCCGACCTGCAGAAACGCCCTGACCGCTGAAGAAGCCAGCAACGGAATTAGCGCGCTGTTCACTCAAGCTCTGGTTGTACACATCTGAACCAGTGCTATCGGTATGGCCGCTGACTCGAATTGCAGTTTTATCAAACTCCTGCAATACAACAGTGACCGATTCCAGAGTGTCATAGAAATCTGTACGAATATCTGCGCGGTTAGTACCGAAGGTAATGTTACCCGGCATGATCAGGCGAATATTATCACCTTCACGCTCAACACGTACGCCAGTACCTTCCAGACGCTGACGCAACAACATTTCCTGACGATCCATATAGTAACCAATGCCACCACCGATTGCCGCGCCACCCAGGGCACCAGTCAAGGCTCCCTTACCACGGTCTTTCTTACTGGCAGTAGCGACACCAACGATCGCTCCAGTTACAGCTCCAATTCCAGCCCCCTTGGCGGCATTACTGGTCTTACTTTCACCTGTGTAAGGGTCCAATGTGGAACAACCAACCATCGAACCCAGTGCCAGGGCTGCTACCCAATATTTCATTATTGGCTCTCCTAACGCATTTTTAAGTAACGGGTATTGAGCTACACATGTCTTGTGCAATCTCTGTATTGTTCAACACACTATCTGACTGGCGGCTGAACCAACCCAATGAAATTTTCCATAGACTAAAGCGAATTTATTGTCAGTTCTACTGACTAGTCCCCATTACGTACTAACTATTCATAACTACGTACCAATGACGGACAAAGTAGCGAGCAAGAAGTGATCAGCTTCCCGGTCTTCCACAAAATCTGTGGATAAAACTGTGCACTAATACGCTATCCATGGCGCCAGCCGGCGTAAACTCTCGCCTACAGCGTTTTGCACATTTTTTAAACTCTTCAGTTTTCCTTTTAAAAACAACAAGTTAGAAATCTGCCTTGACGTCAAATAGCGGTGGATATCTTCTTGTTTGAGGGCAAATTTTACCAACTGCGTATGTGGAAAAGTTTGTCAATAGCCTCACGCTCCACTGAGGCAATTTTTTTTAGACGCTTTTGTTTTTAAAGTCACCCCCAAGAGGCAGCGAATACCTCTATGTCTGTCACTTAGTAACAAAAAAATTTCATGCCAGCCTCTGTGGACTTCTATAAAAACCCTTTTGTAACAACTGAATTAGTAATGCGGAGGTTTTTCATCCAGCGGCTTGCCGGCCCCCTGCATCTCAAAAGCAATCGTCCGATACTTTTCGCCCAACTCGCGCATATGTGCGAGTAGAGTGCGAATATCCGTATCCTGACGAGTAATCACATCATTTAATTGGCTTATAGTGTCTTCCTGGAAAGCCAAACGGCTCTCCAGTTCATCGACCCGCTCTACCAGAGCCTTTATTTCTTCAGTCATCACAATAACCCGTAAAGAACATCTACCAGACCGACCGCTCGACGATCCATAAATAAGCTCTGCCCCAAACGAGTTGTCACGTATCCGAAGCCCAGCCCTCTTTCCGGATCAGCAAAGCCGACACTACCACCCGCTCCCGGATGGCCAAAGCCCTGGCTACCCCCAAAGCGCAAGTCCGCCGCGGAACTGCTGCGAATAAAGCCACAACCAAAACTCACCTCAGCCTGCAATACTTTATCGTGGCCATGACTCTGCTCCTTTGCCGCTTCATCTATCAACCGCTTGGACAAAATAGTCGGCTCGTCACAGGTGAGTTCACCGTAAACCGCTGCCAGGTCTCTCGCACTGAAGTGGCCATTGGCTGCAGGAATTAAGGCACCGCGCCACTCGGAGCTATTGGTACCCATCATCAAGCTCACCGGGTTGCTAAATGCCATCGCAACAGGCCCTTTGCGGTCTTCTTTTATGGCGCGGCCAATGGCATTTTCCCGAAGCTCTGGTAAGGGTTGTTTCAGCGGGCTGACATCGGCAATTCTCTGCGAACGATGTCCGTTTGCCCCAAAGCCCCCATCAAGATTGAGGGGTTTGGCTAGCAATTCCCGATAAAGTTCCAACAAGGGTTTTTCAGCAACCCTTTCAATTAACCCACCCAAGCTCCAGCCGTATAAAAATGGGGCGTAACCCTGTGCACTTCCGGGCTTCCACCAAGGCTCGCTGCCAGCCACCTGGTCGCAAGCCGCCTGCCAATCGTAAATCAAACTGTCTTTTACCCGCTCTCGGAAAGCGACAAGTCCGCTGCGGTGGCACAGCAATTGGCGTGCGGTGACAGTTTCTTTGCCTGGGGCAAATTCAGGCCAGTAATCCGCTACCGGGCGATCCAAATCCAGTTTGCCTGCGGCAACTTGCTGCATCGCCAATACTGCGAGAATACCTTTGGAAGAAGAGAATACATTGGCCAACGTATCTTCGGTAAATGGCCTCTCTGCACCTCGATCTGCACTTCCCGCCCACAGGGAACAGATTAATTCTCCGTGCTGGCGCACGGCAAAGGCCGCTCCTGTATCGCCGCACTCGCGAAAATTTCTGGCAAAAGCATCGTAAAGAGCCTCTAAACCAGGGGCACAAAAGCCGTATATGTCCATGTATTTACGTCCAGATAATTCGGATAACTCTGTTGCAAGCCCGCAAGGGTAGTTTCTTCCACTCTGCGGCGCAAATCGGTAGTATTGCGCGCTCATAGCGAGGGATAAATATGACTCAGGAAAGCGCAATTCAAGATCAGATCCAGGGCAATCATTGCTTCGGCTGTGGCCCAGACAATGACCAGGGCCTGCGTATTAAAAGCTACTGGACCGAGAAGGATCAAACCCGCTGCGAGTTCCTTCCCAGCTCCCATCACAATGCTGGACCTGCTCAATATTTAAACGGTGGAATTATCGCTACGGTTATCGACTGCCATACCGTATGCACAGCCATCGCCGATGGTTACCTGCAAGCCGGACGAGCTGTCGGCACTGGTGACAAGATCTGGTATGCCACCGGCAAACTGGATATTAGCTATCTGGCACCGGCTGCCATCGATAAACCGGTCATTCTCGAAGCCACTATTGTTCAGCGCTCCTCCAAGAAAACTGTTCTGCACTGCAATCTCACCAGCAATGGACGCCTCTGCGCCAAGGCAGAAGTCATAGCAGTCCGCGTCCCTGATGAATGGTAAAACCATAAGCTGATAAATCGCTGCCGGCCCTGTGTTGGCCGGCAGTGACAAAGTGGGAATAACTTACAGCGCTTCGCTCTCTTCCATATCCTCCAGGCGATGGCCACAGAATTTGCAGTATTCCGCATCTGGGTCATGGGCACTACGGCTGCAGTTATCACAGCGCTGTTGCACTCGCTCCCGATGCATTTCTCCAGCCAATTCCGCCGTTAGAATGCCGGTAGGCACTGCAATAATTGAGTAACCAATCAGCATGGTCATTGCAGCAATGCCCTGCCCCAAAGGCGTTTGCGGAGAGATATCGCCATAACCAACGGTTGTGATGGTCACAATGGCCCAATAAACACTCGTGGGAATACTGGTAAATCCGTGGCCTGGCCCCTCCACCACAAACATCAGGGAACCAAAAATAATGCACATAACCAAAACACTGGAGTAAAAGACCAGGATTTTGCGCCGGGCCAGCCCGAGGGCTCGCAACAAGACGTTGGCATCACGTAAGTAGCGAACCAACTTCAGGATTCGGAAGATCCGCAGCACCCGCAACAGGCGAATCACCAAAAGATAAGTGGCGCCGGTATAGAGAAGCGCCAAGTAACTAGGGAGAATTGCGAGCAGGTCCACAATCCCATAGAAACTGAAAATATATTTGCGGCGATTCACCGTGCAATATATCCGGGCGATATATTCAATGGTGAAGAGACCAGTAAATACCCATTCCAGGCCGATGAGTAAGTGCTCATAGCGGTCGCGCACCGTACCTATGGAGGTCAGGAGCACCAAACCCACGCTGATCAGGATCGCCCAGATCAAAAAAACATCAAAATTCCGCCCTGCCCGGGTCTCGGTTCCGAAAATAACCTCATTGAGCAGTTTGCGACGTCCCGTCAACGCCATCTATCACCTCAACTACGCTGCTGTTTCATATTGCGGCAAAATTCTAACCTCTCAAGCCCCAGGGGTCGCCCCATTTTCAACATCGTTTACAGCGGCTTTGATATCCTGCGCACCTCGGGCACAATTCCCGGCATTTTCAGCAAATACCAACGGAGTATTCCCAGCCATGGCTAAGGAGAATCGTCTCGTCTATTCAACTGACCTCGGTCGAATTAAAGAGGAATCCAGGACAGAGAAGCGCCGTGATGGAGATGGCATAGTTCGAATCCAAAGGGAAACCAAGGGCCGCAAAGGAAAAGGGGTGACTTGCGTACGCGGGCTGCCAGGCACTGACAGCGAACTCAAGCTGCTCCTGGCAGAGCTCAAGAAGCGCTGTGGCTGCGGTGGCGCCCTCAAAGATGGGGTGATTGAGATTCAGGGTGACAAGCGTACTGAGATCAAAACACTCCTGGAATCTCGCAACCACACGGTAAAACTGGCCGGCGGTTAGCCGGCCTTAAGCAGTCGCAGTGGCTTTAACTGCAACTGCTTTTCCCGCTCCAAACACTGACTCAGCAAGGCGGCTAGCTGGATATGATAGTGTTCCAGAATCGCAGCGCGAATGTGTTTGCAACGCGATTCCATAACCTTCAGAGAATCCAGCACTTCCTGTCGCCCTTGTGGCAGCTGCCTGAAAGGCTCCCCCTGAGCTTTCAAATTTATTGCCGCAGCCACCCCTTGCTCCTTTAATAGAGCCGAACTCTCCACTGCCGCTACTATGGCATCTATCTCTCGCAAAGACAGCGCTGTATATTTTTGCAGCAGCTCCCTTTCATTCAACTCTGGTGATAGGTGCTGGGCAAATATTGCCAGCGAGTGGCTATAACCGGCGAGCCGCTCCAGATGCGGTGCCAAGCTATCGTAGGCGGCCAAATGGCGCAGCTGGTTCCTGGCTGTCTGACGCTGATCCGTAGGCATAGTTACCAGGGATAGACACAGGCGCTGATAGAAAACACCATAAATCTGCTGTAATTGCTTGTGTGACTCCTCCAGTTCAGCGCGCTTAACAGCGATCTGCTCTTGAGCTCCTGCAAGGCTGGCCCCCTTCAAGCAAAAGTCTTCAGCGGTAAAAGGGATTTTGCCGCGTATCAGCGCCGCTCCCAGCTGCATTGTAAAAACCCTGATCTGCAAGTCCTCCCGGCGTCCACGCAAATCACGCAACTCCACCAGTTTACTGCGCAGCCAATCGATAGTGCCCTGCAGATCCAGCGCCTGCATTTCCGCAGAGGATGGCCTGCGCAGAGGCATCAGGGTCAAGGGCGCCAGGCGATTGAAATACTCGTCCAGTACCTCAGCAGACTCCTCTGACTCCTTACTTGAACTCAGTAAAAGTCGGTTTTCGACCATCTCGCAGTCTTTGCCAGCAACTTCAGAGGTCACAGCGGTCGTCAGGCCGGCAAAGTCCACAAACATGGATTGCAGGGGTATCGCAGATCTAACCTGCCCCACAAACTCCCGCTCAATCAACACCGTTACACATTCACTGTCGATCGCCTGCTGAATATCCCAGGGATCCCTGGCCTGCGTCATAGCAGCCTCAACCACATCGCAGGTATCAACATCCAGGTTCTCCTGCATCCAGCGGACGGCATCAGGAATATTTGCACAACTGCGTCCCAGCGCCTGGGCTTCGCGATTAATTTCTGTCACTAAGAGATCTGCGTGCACTAACCGGTGCCACTTCCAGGCGAAGTCTGCCAACGCATCACTACCTATTATCTGCGCCGCAACACCGTCAGCCCTCTCCTGTAGCATTACGGCACTGCCTGCGGTTAAGCGGCAATGCAGTGCCTCCAGGCGCTGCAAGATAGGGAGCAAAATATATCCACCTGTCACTAGCATACGGTGAAATGGCGCGGCCAATGCTCCCGGAGCATTATCCGGGCTAACAACACTGCGCTCATTTTCAAAAGCCCACTGCATCAGTTCCAATCGCTGCACGGTGCCGTAAGTCAACCAACCAAGTGCGCCGAGCAAACGGCCGCGATAAAAGGCGAGCCCCCGGCCCACGAGTGCCAGGACCTCCTTTCCGTTCAATGAGGCGACGCTGGCAAGCCCTACCGTAAGTGGTAAATTCTGCCTAAAAACCTGGAGAAATCCCGGCTGGGACAGAATATGGGAGTCTGCACTTACAAAGACCTGGCTGATCTTTGGCAGCCCTAACTTATCGACCAATGAATTAATTAACTTCAAGGCCTCCTTACCTTCAGAGGGCAACAGCTGACGGGGCTCCGATGATTCTCGCAAACGGGAGGATAAGCAGAAAAATGGCCAGGCAAACAGCAGACCAACAAGCAGGGCGAGAAGTACGGTTAAAATACTCAGCGACACCCCCACCCAGGTAAGTTCTCCCTGCCAAACAGCCATAGGGATTTGCCATAGGGCATATCCACTGGAGAAAACACAAGCGAACAGTACCAACCAGAATATTGAAGGCACGATTACTGCTTTGACCACTCCCCAAACTGCCTTTCCCTGACTGGTGACACTGTCAGCCTGTAATCGGCCTGCATCAGATAAATACCACTCAACCGAACCCTGGGAGCCTTCCGGCTTTATTGCTGGGTTGCCTGCGGCAGTAGTGGATGAAACGACTTTCTGGGGCTCGTCTGCTTCGAGAGTTTTCTGGCTAACAGGAACAAAAGGGTCAGTACCAGCGCGCGACTTATCCAGCGCATCCACCGATGCAGCATTGACCTGGGCCTTGCGCCGCTGGGCGACTTTTATCTTTGCAATCAGCTCGCGGTTATCAAACCGTCCCGCCGGACAAACCTCCACTCGCAGGCCAATTTTCTGCAGACTGGTACGAAACTCCAGCGCCTGGTCAGAAACCAACCGATCTTTAATTACCCAGCCTTTTAGTAGCAGCCTGCGCGCCTGGGGCTCCGAGATAGAGAACAACTTCGCCACATCCCGGATAACCGGACCCGGTTCTTTGGCGTGAAGTGTCCTTCCCGTGGAAACCACCTGGTACAAATCCTGGCCCGCCATCTCCCTCTCCTGTCACCAAGTGACGCAAATTGTCACATTTATTACATCTTGCGCGGAGAGTAAAAGATTCAGAGAAAATCAGTTGCGCACCAGTTCTCACCAAGCCAGTTCAAAAACAAAAATGGCAGGAAAGAAGGCAAAGTTCACAGTTTTTCTGGCACGCTTTGCCAATTTAGAAAGAAATCAGGGAGTGAATATCGCTAGAACACGCGCCGCCAGATCTGGAATAGACAACCCCTTATCTCTCGGCTTATACCAACTGTATGTGTGACTCAAGGCACCGACCAGCAAACGCCTTACCAGTGCGGGATCACCACCAGGACACTCGGCGGCCTCAATAGCGTCCAGCCATATCTGCTCATACTCCTCCCTTAGGCGCAAAACCTCCTGCTGACTTTCTTCGGATAGGCTTCTCCATTCCACTACCAGGATAGAAAAACCTGGTACTGCCAACCCATGAATAGCCTCTAATTCACACTGAATACAGGCCTGAAGCCTCTCTTGCGGTGTTCGACTCTGTTCCGCCGCGGTTCGCATTCGCGCACCGGCAAATATCGTCACCTCCCGCATTACTTCACAGAGAATCTGCTCCTTACTGGAGAAATGATGAAAAATACTGCCAGACAAAATACCCACTTCAGCAGCGAGATCCCGCACTGTTGTCCGGGCAAACCCTTTTTGCTCAAACAACCGCGCTGCAGCATTCAGCAAACGTCCACGGGCAGATTCAGGATCTGTTAGCACTCCCTCTGCCACCAAAGCACCTACCAGCTGCTGCGGCGATAACTCTTCGGGAACTCTCACTAAATCCTGCCCACTTTCAATCACGAACCACTCCCCGTATTGATCAATTTGAGTCAAACATCTTAACGGCCCTGAGAATTTTTAATCAAATAGGCGCCAAGTATTGAATACCAAGCGCTTGCTTGGTAGCGTTAAGCTATTCTGCGTTTTCCCACACGCAGGCGCAAGCGCCGACAAGAACAATAAAAACTGAATAAGCCGTAAGGCCGTAAAAAAGGAAACTTTCATGCGCTATCAAAGCCAGCTGCGCTCCGGCAGCTTTAGCGAGCAAACCTATATCGTCACCGGCGGCGGCAGCGGTATTGGACGCTGCATCGCCCACGAACTGGCCAGCCTCGGCGCCCATGTAGTATTGATCGGGCGCAAACTGGACAAGCTGGAAAGGGTTGCCGGCGAGATCAACAACGATGCTGGCGAGTGCAGTTTATTCAGCCTGGACATCCGCGATGAAGAAGGAGTGCAGGAGACAGTGGGGCAAATAGTCCAGGCCCGGGGCCAAATTCACGGATTAGTGAACAATGCCGGTGGCCAGTTCCCCTCCCCCCTTGAGCAGATCAACACAAAAGGTTTTGATGCTGTTGTACGCAGTAACCTGCTCGGTGGCTTTTTAATGTCCCGAGAAGTTTTTGTTCAATCTATGAAACAGCACGGCGGCAGTATCGTAAATATCACCGCAGATAACGCCGGCGGTATGCCAATGATGGGCCATTCCGGTGCCGCTCGAGCAGGCATGGAAAATATTACCGAAACCTCCGCCTTAGAGTGGGCACCTTTTGGGGTTCGAGTTAATGCTGTAGCACCAGGCTATATTCTCTCCAGCGGCTTTGATACTTACGACCCCAAATTCCTGCGCGAGCTATTACCGGGCTTCCGAGACAGTATTCCCCTCTATCGATTGGGAGAGGAAGCGGAAATTAGTGGGGCCGTGTGCTTCCTGCTTTCCGATGCCGCCAGCTATATCACTGGACAAACGCTGCGTATCGATGGTGGCTCGAGTCTCAAACATCACTCTCCCCTTTGGCAGCCACAGGCGGCCCGTAACTCTAAGCGCTTCAACGGATTCCACCGCAAACGCCGGCCGCAGGTAGTGGAAGAATTGGAAGCGGAGGGCAAGCTCTAATGCAGCCGATTGATTCCCAGCTCGACAACCGCTCGGCAGAGTTCAATGACAACCAAGCTGCCATGCTGGAGCAGATCAACCATTTTCGTGAAGCTGAGCAACGTCCGGTACAGGCAGAGAAAAGTAAGGCTGCGCGCTATCGTGACAGGGGCTGGCTGCTGCCAAGGGAGCGCCTTAATTTATTGCTCGACCCCGGCGCACCTTTTGTTGAGCTGTGCTCCCTTGCCGGCTATAAACTTTTTGACGACCAGGATGGTACCGGTGCGGGTGGCGGAGCCATTTGTGGCATTGGCCAGGTCAGCGGACAACGTTGCATGGTTCGGGTGGATAACTATGCCGTAAAAGGTGGCACCATCTCACCAGCCGGGATGGATAAAGCCCTGCGAATGCAGAGGATCGCTCTGGAGAATCATTTGCCGATTGTCGCCCTGGCACAAAGTGGTGGTGCCAACCTGATGTATGCCAGCGACACTTTCGCTCCCGGCGGGCGGGGGTTTGCTAACCAGGCTCGAATGTCCGCTGCCGGTATTCCGCAAGTAACCGTGGTACATGGCGGCGCTACTGCCGGCGGTGCTTACCAGCCAGGCCTGTCAGATTATGTGGTCATGGTACGCGGGCAAACCGGTATGTATCTGGCTGGGCCGCCGCTACTGAAAGCAGCCACCGGTGAAATTGCCGATGCGGAAAGCCTCGGCGGAGCGGAAATGCACTGTACCGAATCTGGCAGTGGCGATTACTTAGCTGAGAACGACGCTGATGGTATCCGCATAGCAAGGGAAATTATTGCCACCCTACCCTCACCCATTAAAAGCTCAGTACAAAAAGACTACCGAGACCCATTGCATCCTATCGACGACCTGCTCGGCCTGATTCCAGCAGACAGCAAAAAGCCCTACGACGTGCGCGAAATTCTCGCTCGTGTAGCCGACGGCTCTGCCATGCTGGATTTCAAGCCGGAATTCGATCGACAAACCGTATGTGGCCATATTCGTATTGAAGGCTTTCCTGTAGGAATTATTGGGAATAACGGCCCGATCACCCCCAAGGGGGCCAACAAGGCCGCGCAGTTTATTCAGTTGTGCGAACAGAGTGGCACTCCACTGCTGTTTTTACATAACACCACCGGCTTTATGGTGGGTACCGAGGTGGAGCGCAACGGCATCATCAAGCACGGGGCCAAAATGATTCAGGCCGTGGCCAATGCCAGCGTACCAAAACTCAGTATTGTCGTGGGCGGTTCCTACGGGGCCGGCAACTACGCCATGTGCGGTCGCGGATTCGATCCCCGCTTTATTTTTGCCTGGCCCAATTCCCGCACCGCAGTTATGGGCGCAGCCCAGGCCGGCAAGGTAATGCGCATCGTCACCGAGCAAAAAATGCAACGCAGTGGCAATGTGGATGAGACTGTATTGGACAAATTGGAAAATGACACCAGCGCATTTATGCATGGCAATTCCGATGCTCTCGCCTGCAGTGCACGCCTCTGGGATGACGGCATTATCGATCCCCGCGATACACGCAAACTTTTAGGCATGTTGCTAGAAATTTGCAATGAGGCCGAGCAGAGAAAACTCAATAAAAATACCTTTGGCGTAGCTAGGTTCTAACGAAAAACCGGGGCAACAAGGAAGTGCGGTTGCCCATTAACACAATCACCGGGTTCACACTTCAAGGCAGGGAAAACAATAATGATATTTAGCGATCAACACCGGGAACTGCAGCGCACTGTACAAAACTTTGTACAGCAGGAAATCAATCCCAATGTGGCGGAATGGGAAAAGGCCGGCCGCTTTCCTATCCACGAAATTTTCCAACAACTGGCCAACCTGGGCCTGCTGGGCATCAGCAAGTCCACGGACTTCGGTGGTCTGGGCCTCGACTTCAGTTACGAAACCGTTTTCCTGGAAGAGCTGGGCAGCGCCCACTGTGGCGGCGTACCCCTGTCAATTTCAGTGCAAACCTCCATGTGCACCCCGGCTCTGGCTAATTTTGGCAGCCAGGATCTGAAAGAGCAGTTCCTGATTCCCGCTGTGAGTGGCGAGATGATCGGTGCAATTGCCGTTTCCGAACCCGGCGCCGGTTCCGATGTTGCTTCGATTAAGACCACCGCCAAGAGCGATGGCGACGACTATATGATTAACGGCAGCAAGATGTGGATCACCAACGCCCCTTGCGCCGATTTTTTCTGCACCCTGGTCAATACCAGTGAGGGCAAAGCCCATAGCAACAAATCCCTGGTCATTATTCCGGCGAAAACGCCTGGTGTACGCATCGGCGAAAAACTCGACAAATTAGGCATGCGCTCATCGGAAACCGCTCCCATCTTTTTTGACAATGTACGGGTGCCCAAACATTTCCGTATCGGCGATGAAGGTGCCGGATTCCTATTGCAGATGCTTCAGTTCCAGGAAGAACGCCTCGCCGGCGCCGCGCTGAACTTAAAAGGCCTGGAGCACTGTGTAACCAGCACCATCGACTATGTGCGCGAACGCCATGCCTTTAAAGCGCCATTGATCGACAATCAAACTATCCACTTTGCCCTCGCAGAAATGCAGACCGAAGTGGAATGCCTGCGCTCTCTAACCTGGCGCGCGGTGGAAGCTTATGTAGCCGGTGAAGATGTCACTACCCTTGCTTCAATGGCCAAGCTCAAGGCTGGTCGCCTGTCCCGCTCTATTCCCGATCAGTGCCTGCAGTTCTGGGGTGGCATGGGCTATATCGAGGAGACTGTAATCAACCGCGCTTACCGGGATAGCCGTCTCACCGCTATCGGCGGCGGTGCAGATGAAGTAATGCTCGGCATTATCTGTAAGCTGATGGGCATACTGCCCAGCAAACGCAAACCCACCGCGTGAGGTCAGGCCATGGAGACAATTATTGATGAAACCATCGGCATCGCCCGCCACCTCACCCTAAATCGCCCGCAACAGCGCAACGCCATCAGTTTGCAAATGGTAGATGAGCTTCTGCAAAAACTCGCAGAAGCGGAAGAAGATCCGCAGGTGCGAGCGTTGGTACTGCGGGGTGCAGAACACAACTTCTGCGCCGGTGGCGATATTGCCGATATGCTCAATGCTCAGCAGGGCGCGAGCGATGGAAATAGTGATGTATTTTTTCACCTAAACCGTCGTTTCGGTGAATTGATGGAACGATTTAATCGCACCCCTTTAATAGTCATTGCCGTACTGGAAGGTGCCGTAATGGGCGGTGGTTTCGGGCTCGCTTGCAGTGCCGATATTGCCATCGCCGATCGCAGTTGCCGCTTTGCCCTTCCGGAAACCCGCCTGGGTTTACCGCCTGCACAAATTGCTCCCTTTGTCGTGGCGCGAGTCGGTCTCTCCCAGGCCCGGCGCCTGGCCCTCAGCGGAGCAAAAGTCAATGCTCAGCAGGCTTTGGAAATTGGGTTAATCCACCAGCTGCTCGATAATTCCGAAGCCCTCGAAGGCGCGCTGCAGGAACACTTGGGCGCGATCAATGCCTGCGCTCCCGGCGCCCTGGCAACGACCAAGCAGATCTTGCTGGATGCTGCACGGGTAAGCGATGAGACTGCCCTCGGCCAACTGCTCGACGGCGCTGCGCAGCAGTTTTCCCGTGCAATTCAAGGCCATGAAGGGCGCGAAGGCGCCCGTGCATTTCTGGAAAAACGATCACCGGAGTGGCAGCACTGATGTCGACAACAGAGACCCTGTTAATCGCCAATCGAGGCGAGATCGCACTGCGAATTATGCGAACTGCTCGGGCGGAAGGCTATCGCACAGTCGCCGTCTACAGCGATGCGGACTGCGATGCACTTCACGCACAGACTGCCGATATCGCCGTAGCCATTGGCGGGCAGACTTCGGCGGAGTCCTATCTGGATATCCAAAAAATTCTCGCAGCAGCTAAAAAATCCGGAGCCACTGCCGTCCACCCTGGCTACGGCTTTCTCGCTGAGAATGCGGAATTTGCCAGGGCTTGCGAAGAGAATGGACTGAGTTTTGTTGGCCCGAGTGCCGAAGTCATAGAAATGATGGGCAACAAACGCAAAGCCAAGGAGTTTGTTGCCGCTGCCGGCGTACCCTGTATTCCAGGCTTCCAGGGTGCCCAAGACGACGACACCCTGATCGCCGAGGCGAGGCGCATTGGATTCCCGTTAATGATTAAAGCTGCCGCAGGCGGTGGTGGGCGCGGCATGCGCCTGGCTCACGAAAACAACGAGCTGGCCTCCCAGTTGCGCGCTGCCCGCAGTGAATCCATGAGTGCATTCGGCAGCGACGAGTTGATTCTGGAAAAGGCACTGGTCAACGCTCGCCATATCGAAATCCAGGTATTTGCGGATCGTCATGGCAACTGTATTCACCTGGGGGAGCGAGATTGCTCCGTACAGCGACGCCATCAAAAAGTGGTCGAAGAGTGCCCTTCCCCAGCGGTCAACACCCAGCTGCGGGAAAGAATGGGGCAAGCCGCTGTCGACGCCGCGCGAGCCTGCGGTTATCTAGGCGCGGGCACCGTAGAGTTTCTACTCTGCCCCAACGGCGAATTCTATTTCCTGGAAATGAACACCCGGTTGCAAGTAGAGCACCCGGTAACAGAAATGGTAACCGGTTTTGACCTGGTAGCTTGGCAACTGGCAGTAGCACGCGGCGAAGCCCTGTGCGTTTCCCAGCAGAGAGTCACCCAGCAGGGGCACGCCATTGAAGTCCGCCTGTATGCCGAAGACCCGGAACAACAATTCCTGCCCCAGGCCGGAAAAGTACTCCACTGGGTAGCGCCAAAGGGACAAGGAATCCGTATCGACCACGCTTTGAAAAATGGTTGCGAAATTACGCCATTTTACGACCCCATGCTCGGCAAATTAATTGCTTGGGGGCAGGATCGAGAAGAAGCTCGGCGCAAGCTAACTCAGGCCCTGACCCGGCTGGAATTTATCGGCCCCAAAAACAATATCCATTTCCTGCAGAAGATCCTGGCCGAATCACAGTTTATCGCTGGCGATGCCGATACCAGCTTTCTCGACCAAAACAGCACGCTGACATCCGCAGAACCAGTTCCAGCAGTAATTGCAGCCCAAGCCGCATTACTTAATCACTTGCACCAAGCCAGCCCTCAGGATCGGCGTAGCGGCCGCAGTGACTGGCGCAGTGGCGACAACAGCGTGCCGATCAACTACCGACTGGAAATTTCAGGACAAACCCTAAACTGTGAGCTGCTGGCGTTAGTAGATAATTCTTATCAAATCTCAGTAGGCGACGAGCAGTTCCTGATTCAGTGGGTCCATTTTGAGAAATCACACAAAGAAACTGGAGTTTATAGTGCTGAACTCCTGCTGGATGGCGTTAGCCAAAAGAGATTGTTCCTAGCCAACCAAAGCAATCTGCATCTCCTGTTAGACGGCAGGCAATTTCATTTTGTCGATATCACCCACGCCCCGGCCAAATCGAGCCTTAACGAAGGCAGTGGCCGCATCACGGCCCCTATGGACGGTTGCCTGGTGCAGGTATTGGTTGAGCCCAATCAAAGAGTTCAGCGGGGAGACACTATCGCCTTAATGGAAGCCATGAAAATGGAGCACGCCCTGCGCGCAGACCGCGACGGTACCGTAATTAAACTGGGCGCCTGTGAAGGAGACCAGGTACGCGGTGGCCAGCTGTTAGTTCAGATCGAAGCCGCTCCCACGGAAACCGCCAAAATCCCCAGCGACGCTACTTCCTAAAGGAGATCAGCATGTACGATATTGATGCCTCCCGCATGGCAAGCCCCTTCTATGACGAAGACCATCAGGAATGGCGCACCCAGTTGCGCCGCTTTGTCGACCGCGAGATTACTCCCTACATCACTCAATGGGACGAAGACGGCCAACTACCCGCCGAGCTTTGGAAAAAAGCCGCAGAAGTTGGCCTTCTACAGATGAGTTATCCGGAAAACTACGGCGGCATCGAAACCGATGTCTTCCATATGATTGTTGCCGCAGAGGAGTTAGCCCGCCCCGGCGCTGGTGGCCTCTACGCCAGCCTGATGGTCCACGGCATTGCCCTGCCCCCATTACTGCACTATGGCAGTGAGGCCCTAAAAGATCAGGTTATTCCCTCGGTATTACGTGGCGAAAAGCATGTTTCCCTGGCAATTACCGAACCAGGCGCAGGCTCCGATGTAGCCAATCTCCAGTGCCGCGCAGAGCGTGATGGGGATGACTATATCGTTACCGGCGAAAAGACCTATATCACCGGCGGTATGCGCGCTAACTGGTTTACTACTGCCGTGCGCACTGGCGAGGAAGGCTTCGGCGGTATCTCCCTGCTCTTAATCCCTGCGGATGCCGAAGGCGTTAGCCGGCAGCTACTCGATAAAAAGCAGGGCTGGTGGTGCTCTGATACGGCCAGTATCTTTTTTGATCAGGTGCGCGTCCCCGCGAGTAATCTAATTGGCGGTGAGAACCAAGGTTTCTTGCCCATAGTGCACAACTTCAATCGCGAGCGCCTGGGCATTGCCGCTTCCTGTGTAGAATTCAGCCGGGTCTGCTTGCAGGATGCCATTGAGTGGGCCCAGGAGCGCCAAACTTTCGGAAAGCGTCTCGCCAATCACCAGGTGATTCGACACAAATTTGCCCAGATGCTTCAACGCATCAATGCCACCCAAGCCTATCTGGACCTCTGTGCCTGGGCAGAGCAACAACATCAGCTCAAAGTAGCGGATATCGCACTACTCAAAGTCCAAGCCACAGAAACCCTTGAGTTCTGCGCTCGGGAGGCTATGCAGGTGTTGGGCGGCGCAGGCTATATGCGCGGCAGCCGTGTTGAGCGTATATATCGTGAAGTGCGAGTGAATGCGATTGGTGGCGGATCTGAAGAAATTATGCGGGATCTAGCGTCCAGGCAAATGGGGATTTAGTAAGTGTAAGGCCCCCTGAAAACATTCATATTAATAATTACGAAGCTTTATTTGGGGTAGTTACTTTGACTCAGGCAGCAGCAACTTCTTAAGAGAACAATTAACTACCCACTTTATAACCACCTTAATAACTACCAGAGGAATAAAAATATAGAGATAGCGAAGAGAATTGTGTGATATTTAGAAAATTCATCCCAAAAATTCACTTTCCCAAAGAGTATTTCTGCATAAGGATCACCAAAGATCCAATCCGGCCTCTCCCCTCGAGCCAACCTGTTACATACAGCATGAAAGGCATACGAGGAAGAACCCCTCGGTTTGAAAAACAAAGCCATCGGACTTCCATCCCTAAGCCATTTTTCATGGTACCTCTCAAATTGGTACTTAATCAGATCAGATAACTTTAGGTGACTGATTAAAATCGTAACTGGGAAGGAAAAAACCACTATAGTAAAAAAATTAAACATAGCCCAATTCGGGAACCCAACTTATATAGCGCTGACACTTAGTCAAAAATTAATTGGCACCCAACTGTGTAGCTCAGGCTCGCAATAACACGAGCCCGAGATCAGACTTAAACGCAGCTACCCTTGCTTCTTATCCTGAATGAAATCCCTTACCTGCTCACTTAGTACGGCCATAGGAACATTGCCATTTCTCAGAATGATTTCGTGGAAGTCCTTAATATCGAAGTCTTCACCAAGTTCATTTTGCATCAGTTCTCGCAAGGCGAAAATCTCGAGGGCACCAGAATCATAAGAGGTAAGCTGCGCAGGCATAACCGCCATTCGGTCCATCAGAGTCCTCGGGCCTTTTGCAAATGAAGCGCCAGAATCCTGCAAAAACTCCGCAACCTTTTCATCACTCCAACCGAGTACATGCATTGCGGTGTCCGCTACCATACCTCGCGCAGGCCATGCTCTCCTTAGGATCTTGGTTGACCCATACTGATACATTCCCGCTTCCTCCGCTAGATGTTCAGAGTACCTACCCCAACCTTCAGCAAAAGCAGAGTTAGACAAAGCATCTTCTATTTTGTGAAACTTTTCTTGCTCTTGTACGAGAGCAATTTGCATATGATGGCCCGGGTACCCTTCGTGGATAGTAACCTTCTCTGCAGAAGCGTAAGACTCATCCCTGTAAGTTGTCGGATCATATCCAAATCTCGCCTTGCGCTCCTTGGAGCCCGGAATATAGTGTGCGCTGCGACCTGAGCCCTGTTCATGCTCAGGGATAGCTTTTACTTCCATTTCGATCAAAGGCATTTCATGGAAGAAATCAACGGTTAAATCTCTAGACTTATCAACCAGGCGCTCATAAAACTGATGCATCTCATCAGCGCTATTAAATTTCTGAGTTTTATCCTCACTGGCCCTTGCCACTGCCTCAGAATAGGAATCTACTTGATAGAACTCCTTGCCTAAGCGAACCACTTCGCTCTTGTTTGAGTTGACAGCCCTTAAACCCAACTCAAAAACTTCTTCTGGTGTTCTCTGCAAAGTCGTATAAGAACGATACTGAGCCATATAACATTCACGGCCATTAGGAATCGCATGGATACCAAGCTCCGCTCTGGCTTCAGGTAAATAGGCAGACTCTAGAAAATTCTTGTAATTCTCCATTGAGGGGATAACGTGATCTGAAAGCACCTGTTTAAATGTAGCTTCAAACTCAGGGTCCCCAGCTTTCTTCGCTAACCCCAAGAACGGGTGCTCATCGATAGGTACTTGGGTCAAGCCACCAACTTGCTGAATGACTCGCTTAACCACACTCTGAGGTGCGGAGTAACCTTGCTCTAACCCCCGGCGGAGATTGGCTATTTCTTGCTCATAGTAACGAGCCGCGTCAAGCCAACGTTCAATCGCATCTGCCTTTTCTTGGGCTGTTTCAACCGGCTGAACCTCGGTCAAAAAGCCAAGAATGATATGAGGCCCAAACATATGATCAACAGACCAGAGTTCAGTCTTACACACCCTTAGGCCAACATTGGACTCTAATCGCTCTTTCAGTTTGAAGTAGAATACCTTCTCTTGATCACTTTTTAGACCATTAAGATCTATCTCTGCCAATTTATTGAGTATTCTGTCCTCAGATGCCGCTAGAGAGGCAGCGTTACTGGGGGAATTACTTAAAAAAAGGTTGTGCCTGTCCAGCTCCATATCTGAGAAGTAAGCGTACGGCTGGAAGTTTTCTAAATAAGCTTCGGCATATTGATCCGCTAGATCATGGAGTAGTGCCGAGTTGTCAATAGCTTCCCTACCGGCCACATCAGTTTGGTTATCAGTAACTGAGCATCCCATTAGGACCGATGAAACTACCAATACACCTAAACCCGCTCTTTTTACATTAATCATTCTTATAAGACCGCAACATAAAACTCATTAAAAAGGTTTCTACAAAGAAAACTTCAACTTCCTGTTTTATAGTAGGCACTGTAACAAAATGAGTTTCAACACCTCAAATGCGGAATATCGGCGAAGCGAGGATATTTATAGATAAATCCCAGAGATAGAGCGCGGAACTCGTTTAATTGGCAGAGTCACAAGTAACAAGCGCTAGCAACTTGACATAGAGACCACCTAAACCTCCCTTAACCTATGCACTTGAAGGGTATGGCTATGCATAAGAAGCCCACTTTAATAAAAATGGGCTTCTTAAAGAACAGTAATTCCTTATAACACCGAAGAATGTTACTTCATTTATATTACGGCACTAACTGGTAGCTATTACCTAAGTCGTCTTGTACCACCTCAGCAATACCATCGATGGCGGAGACTTCTAATGGCTCACTTAGAATGCGACTTCTAAATGTCCAGCCTTCTGGCAGATTGAGGCGACTTCCCAGATCTTTTAAATCGTCAAACTGAAGATCAGAGACCTCAATACGACTAAATGATTGCATAATATACACCTGCCCATTGATATCAGTTAGCTCATAAACACGACGGCCTTCATAAAACAACCAAGTATTATTCCTTAGTACTTGTCCAGGAATATAGGAAACACTCTCTCCGAGATCAGAACTATAATTCATGGTAGTCAATAAGCGCATTTCTAAGTCACCGAAAAAACGGTGTTCATCATCCGGACTAGGTGAGACAATATCGCCACCTAATATTTCATCCACCACAAAAAAACGCGGCCCGTTAGGGATTGCAAAAAGCGCACCATACTCAATTTCTATATCGCTGAAGTTGATAGCATCCCACTGATTTTGGGGACAAAAATTAACACCCGGGGTACCCCAAATCTCTGTTGACTCCTCAGCCCCGTCTAGATAAGAAAGTAATATCTCACAATAGCGAAAATTAAAGAGTGGACCGCCAGCTTGCAATGGTTCCTCAACCGTAGTATTTCGCAAGAAGTCTAAAAAATGTATGGCCAATTCCTCGCCTACATCGTCTTGAATAAAGTGACCGGCAATAAACCGCTTATGATCATTGCCGTCTGATCCAGGTACATGTTCAACCCACTTCTGCTGGACCTCTAAGCTACCCAACTTTATATCATAAGCTCCCGCATTAAACATAAAGGGGTTATGAAAGGCTCCAAGTGTTTTCCAAGCTGAAAAATTCAGCATTTCAATACCTGCCGACATCGCAGGAAAAGCCCGGATTGCTGCTTTATACTCGAAAGCAGGATAAGGAGCATTGTAAGCTGCGACTTCTTCACTGCTCAGCTCAACTCTGGTTACTACTTGCAGTACATCTCCAGCTATTAATTCTGGCACACCGGCAGCATAGTCAATCCACTGCTGAAACCCCTCCACCCCATCAGGTTCTTTTGACGCAAAGAATGTAGCTGCATCACCCAATGACTCATCGATCTCAAATGTCGGGTAAATATAGGGGTTTTGACCCACCGGAATGAGGGGAAGATCACCATTAGCAACAACCAGCCTAGCAATTACATGTGGCATATCACCCGCAATACGAAGACCGATAAGACTGCCCCAGTCCTGTACGAAAAGGTTGATATCAGTTAATTGCAATTTATTAATAAATGCCTTATTCCAAGCAACATGCTGTTCATACTGATGTACAGTGACGTCAATCGGTTTGTCTGACCTTCCCATTCCAATATGATCTGGTGCAATCACTCGGTAACCGGCATCAGCAAGGATCGGGATCATTTTTCGGTATAAATAGGACCAGCTGGGTTGACCATGTAGTAACAGTATAACTTCACCATTATCAGGCCCAACATCCACGTAATGCATATTTAAGCCGTCAATTTCTACGTAACTTGGCTCAAACTCATATCCTGAAAGGGAGTCAAAACAGGCATCGGGAGTAACAATGTATTCCAAACCCGTAGCGGTTGCATGTATTTCACTTTCAGACAATTTACAAGCATCGCTATTTGGGCCTGTAACTAAGGGAATCTCTGTCCCTGAGACATCTTCAGAGTCATCCGAGTCACAAGCAACCAATAGGTAACCCAAAAAGCAGATACCGAACAGACACCGGAATAGAGAGATATATTGGGGAGTTTTAGATATAGAGACAAAAGAATAATTCATAATATAAACCTTCCTTTTACATTAAATAAAAATTCCTTTAACTGGAGAGGATATTCATATCACCATCAGAGCATCCACCTATGACAGAATTGTGCGGATGGTGAAAATCTCCGCACGACCAGAACTGTTGGAAGTTTTACCATTAATTAAACAGGGAAAACTCTATAAAAAAACACATGACTAACTTCCGCCAATTTAAAAACTAGAGATACATAAACTTATGCTTAGATACTTAAAAATTTGCTTGCAATCGAGAATGTTTTGTATGAACGGTGCATATTTCAAGCTCAATGGAGCAAATGGCAAGTTTCTTTCATATGAGATTACCTATATCATTCACTGTTGATATTTTGATATATAAAATCGATATTGAATGCAATATAGGCAAGGAACCTTGTTTGAATTTCGCAAAATAAATAAGATCCAAGCATGGATATTTCTTCTAATATGGCCATGGGTGAATATCTTTATCGTCTCTGCTACACTTTATTCACTTGAGTCACTAACCCCCCACCTCTTCCTGTTGGCTACAGCTAAAATATGGGGAACATTTATTTTATGTCACCTTCTTTTCATTTTTATTGAAAATCTTCCCAACAGCCCTCTACGATTATTAAAAGAAAAACACACCTACTTACTTAGACCAATTGTAGTCATTTTTCTATTTATAAGCATTGCACCGATCGTAGAACCCCCATTAACTTTCAAAGTACCTGATATTAAAATATTACCATTGGCGATAATGCTACTTGAATCCACAGTTTATATTTTTGCCATATATATATTTCAACAGCAAAGTTTCTTCTATCGCTCGCAGCTTCATGCACAACAGGCAGAGCTACAAATACTTAAAATGCAATCAAATCCTCACTTTCTATTTAACACTCTAAATTTGATTGCATCAGAAGTTATTCAGCACCCATCAAAAGCTAAAGAGCTCATTTACAGCCTTTCCGATTTATTGCGCGACACAATCAACTTAACCAAAACCCAATGGATAACTATTGAGGAAGAACTAAGATTAATCGAGTTATACCTCTTGCTGCAACAAAAGCGCTTTGAGGATCGATTTACCTTTGATATTGACTGCCCACAAAATTTGAATGGAATGAATATACCTTCATTACTATTAATGCCAGCTGTGGAAAATGCCATAAAGTACGGTATTGCACCCTACGCCAAAAGTGGTCATGTGAGTGTAAATGTGGAACTAAATAATAGCTACATAGAAGTGGAAGTTCAGGATACTGGGGCATGCTTTGATGACAAGAACATCACTTATGGTGAAGGATTGCGTATTCTTACTCAAACATTAAGAGTCAACTTCAGTGACAACCACGCCCTTAAGTTAAATTCAAGCGGTGAAGGAGCAAGTTTGAAAATTCGCTTCCCACAAGTAAATTCATCCATAACCCCGTAGGTTGAAAATGGCGAAAATGAATACTAAAAAAGTAATTGTTGTCGATGATGAACCTGCAGCAAGATCCAATCTAATAGAAGTAATCAACACCTTCGATGAATTGAAAGTTGTGGCGCAAGTAACTGATGGAAAGTCAGCGATAAAGCAGATCATAACCAAAAGCCCTGATATCGTATTCCTTGACATTGAAATGCCAGAGGTGAATGGCTTTGATGTGGCTAATGCAACTCAACATATAAACTATCAACTTGTCTTCCTAACAGCCTATCAGCACTATGCCCTGCGTGCGTTTGACACAAATGCAATTGACTATTTGACAAAGCCTGCTCACCCAGAATTAATAAAGAAAAGCATTCGCAAGATATTACGGCAAGAGATGTATGCCTTAGGGCAACAGACGTCTTCGACAAGCGGAAACCGATTGGTTTTGAGTGATTATAATCAAATGAAGATATTTGAATACGACCAAATTAACTATATCGACAGTATCGGTCGTTATCGTCGTATCCACCTTACCGAGACAGGAGTTGAATCTCACAATACAAATACCATTATTTCAGATATGACACTTGACAGTTTCAGTGAGCAGCTACCTAAGGAAACTTTTTACCGATTACATCGAAGCTACATCATTAACAGCCATAGAATCCTTGAATTAAAGCTACAGTCACGACGCCATTTTGTCCGACTTTCCGGAACAGATACACTTATCCCAGTATCTCGCAGTTTTCTTTCCATCTTAAAGGAGAGTATTAAAGTCTCAGCTAGCTCTCTAATTGGGTAATAGATGGCTCTAAGTAATCCCACAAATACAGCTATGAAATTACTCCGAGCCTCCATAATCCCAGAAACCTACATGTTCTTTTCAAGGAAGCTGATGATCGACCCAAAAATAGCTCTATGGTGCTCACTATCAGTAGGACCATGAGCCATTTCTGGATATAGTTTCCACTCATAGTCCTTATCAAACTTACTTAACATCATATTCATGCGGTACATATGTTCAACATCAACAGTTTCATCCTTCTCACCATGAATAATAAATACAGGCCTTTGAAGGTTTTGTGCCAGATATACCGGTGAAATGTCCTTCAGTTTGCCATAGTCTTTAACAGTATCTCCAACATTCTCCAGCAACCACTTACTTTGAGCCTCAGTTGCATAGGGTGAGTTCAGGTAGAGGTTAACATCTGTGACACCGGCCACACTGACTGCACAGCGGAACAATTGCTGGTGTTTGATAGCCATCATTAGTGCAGCATATCCACCATAACTCATTCCAACAGAACAAATTTCCAAAGACAAAATATCGCTTCGGTCACTTACCACCTTTGTTGCTTGAAATATATCTTCAAGCATTAAGTTACCCCACTGCTGAACACCCGCTTCCTCCAGCTCAGTTGAATAACCACTCGATCCTCGATAATTCACCCTTAAAACGGCATAATTATTCGCCACAAAGAACTGTGTATAGTAGTCAAAATACTGATGGTCAAAAACGCCAAGAGGACCACCATGTGGCATAACTATAAGAGGGAATGGCCCGTTACCTTTTGGCATGGTCAATATATAGGGAATATCCAATCCCTCCACTTTAACCTGCTCGTGGTATTGGCGACTCTCAAGCTGATCATCTAAATGTGGAAATTTTGAGGCCACTGGCTGATCAATTTTCTGGCCATTACTACTAATGAAATAACGTCCTGGTTGGCCGTGGCTCTCGCTATAGTAAAGCTCTATAGTACTATCGAGGCTTCTTCCTACTGTTGTTTTTAGTAGACTCGCCATGCCATTTTTTTCTTGTCTATCCTCATCAATGTATTGATATTCTAACCGTCCATTATGAACGACCTTTACACCAATTAACTCCCCTGTCGATTGCTCTATTACCAGATCGATAATATCGTAGCTATCAGATCGATAAGCTATGCTCTGTTCTCCACTAGTGAAATTGCAGCGGTAAACTATCCGATCTTTCTCCGAATTAGTATCTAAGCAAAAGTAAGTTCCAGACTCTGGACTTATAGACACCGGTATAAGGATTCCATGCTCTGCTCCGGGGGCGGGCTCCTCTTCCAACTCTTCCAACTCTTCTTCAGTCCAACTCTTTATTGGGGCGGTAGAGTGTCCATCAACAACTTTACTCAAATGAAGCTTGCTGTCATTGAAAAACAGAACTGACTTTGGCTGCCCTGATGGATCAAAAAACCAGCGTATCGCATACCCTTCAACTGAAGCCACTTCATTCTGAACTGTAAACTGGCCTCCATCTTTTCGTAAAAGTTTACTTGCCTTCTGTTTAAATCGGTTAAGCTTAGATACCTCAATACTGTATACCTTGGAGTAAATCCCACTTTTTGCATACAGAAAATGGCCCGGCCTGTTTGGCAACGCATGGACCAACCATCCTGGTGTTTTTACCTCAAATATTTCTGGAGGCTGGCCTTCGGAGCCTGAGACATCAAGCACTAATAGTCGATAAGCTGGCTTGGTATCTAATAAATTTTTAACACCCTTCTTGACTTCCTTAAACTGGGCAACAAGATACTGTGGGCCAACCCAGCGGATAAATTGAATTGATGCGTCCCTGGATGTCAATGTTTCGAGATCAATCAGGGTATGACTAGACCCATCTTCACGACTCCAAATATCTAACTTTTGACTAGCATCACTCTGCTTAATGGACGCTACCAATCTTCCATCTGGACTGACTTGTGCTGTTATAGTATCAATCGATTTAAAGTAGCTTTCTGCTGGCATTGCTACAACTGGACCAATTTTCACCAGAATGCACAACAAAACCAATAAAGTCCCTCGAAAAAAAACAATCATTGGTTTATCTCCATAGGACTTAACCAACTTTGCAAGAATTCATCTTGCACTCCCGCACCAGATACAAGAGGATACAACTCAGTTAATGAATTTATAGCTTCTTGAATTCCATCTAAATCTGTTGCTATTCGATTTTTGAAATAGACTTCTACCGTATCTGACTTTCTTTCCTTACCTATAAACAAGCTACCAATATAATTTGTTTTTTTAGCTTCCACATGAAAACGCCAAGTACGCTGCTTAGCAGTATCTAGTTTGTAGGGGAGGTTGAAGTAAGGTGCATTTATTTGGGTAATTTGGTACAGGCCAGCTGGGACTGTCATCAGGTAAAAACCTTCGGACTTATCCTTGAGGCTGACTTTATAACGACCTTTCTTTCGCAGTTTATATTTTTGCCCACTCAGCAGGTATTTATTTCCATTAGCGTACATCTTAGCAAACTCAATTGAGGGCGCAGTACCTCCTACATCTAGCTTAACCAAAACATACCCACGCCCGCCCTCTAATTCAGGTGGATTATCATAGGGTACCAATGATAGCGTCCGAGCAATTACTGATTCAGACACAAGGATTGCCGCAAATATTATGCCTTTAAGAAGAGTATCTACTCCACTTACCTGATAGCCTACCGGCATCACGCTTCTAAAATTTAGTGTCAAAATAACACTTCCATATGTTTATTTATAAATGAGTGACAACGTTTTGAATACTATCTCAGAGCCAAATGCAATACAATTGGCAAGCTTTGGTCAAAATTATGGAGAATAATATGTCAGGGATGAACCCTCTCAGGTACGTTAAGTCTTGCCCACTTCTTTTAGCGGTCTGTTTATTATTTCTACAAGGTTGTGCGGGGCAAGTTAATATGCTACCAACATTGAAAGAAGACGTCCCTATTAGCGAACAAGATGGAATTGTTGTCGCTCGAATCATTAACGCCTCTGGAGTTGCCCTGCCGTTTAATCAACTCACAATTAACCCGGAAAACTTGAACGAGTCTAAATCCATAAAACCGGAACGCCTCCTTGCGGATCGACCAAAGCTAAATGGTACAACGGTATTTGCCTCTTCTGTCAAACCAGGGAATTACTCTATTAGTAGTATTCGGGCGTTCTATTCAAACGGTAATGGATGGTACAGCCGTTTCGTAAGTGCAGATGAGAAGCTGGGGACCTTTTCAGTTACGCAGGGTGAGGTCACTGATCTTGGTACTTTGATCTATTACCCAAAGCCACAAGGTGACAGATACCTTGACCTTTTGATTCGCGCGCCTGAATCAAAAGAAGGGGAGGTAATTGCAAAGCACTTTCCATTCATAAAATACGATCCTCAATCAATCAACGGGTGGCATGTCGATGAAAATGATGAAGAGCGTGAGTCAGCTTATATATCCATTGCACAGAATCCTCTGACATACAACGAAGAGTATATTTCTCCTGATAATTCCATCTACTTTCTTGGAAAGGTCGGCGTATTTATGAAACGTACTCCCGACGGGGACTGGGAGCTTGATGCTGTTGACACCAATCATGAACTAACGGCTATCGCACAAAACAATCATGGTGATCTAGTAGTCGGGGGGAGTGAAGGCGCCCTATTCTGGCGCTCTGCTAAAGGGGATTGGCTAGACATATCATTGGAGCACAATACTCACATTGAAAACCTGAGACTTCTAGATACAGGAGAGATAGAACTTCTAGTTACTCGCGACTTTGAAGTGAATATTTATAGGGGAGTAGTAGCAAATTCACAAGTAAAGTGGAAACTTTTGAATCAATACTCCTCAAGATCAGGTCAAGGATGGAAGCATATTGCGGAAGTAAAAATAGGGGAAATGAAAGCCCACACTAAAAGTGACCAACATATATACAATACAACTATTTTTGAATTCAACGGCCAGAATTACATAATTGTCCGTGAGCAATCAACGTATGGAAGTATTATATTTTCGCCAATCAATAGCGAAATCTTCATCTATGATCCTGAAAGTTGGATGATTGAAAAAACAGTAGATGATTTTGACCTAAATGCAATTGTTGACGCAGGCGCAGTTCAGTTAGGTGTCGAGGAAGCTGGCTTCTGGTCCTGGACAGGAAAGCCAACCTATTACAAAATTGATAAAAATGGCAACCAGGATAAAATAACTACGTATATTAAAGAATGTAAAGAGAGTAAATCTTCCAGAAATCGCTGTATAAATAGAAATTTCACATTTCGATCCGTTCCCTGGTTCTCAACTGACAATGAAGCCGTTGCGATTGTTGGTTTTTCACAAAGTAACTTTTCCGGTAGGAATCGTGAAACAGAAAACAGAATCTTGACAACAACGGATGGCGGAAAAAGCTGGATATCTACAGACAATAAACCACCTACAGACTATTGTACCTCTATAGTTCCTCTGGTTGCCGATCGTTTATTAGTTTCCTGCGATGGTGCCAATGGTGATTTCTATGAATCGACCGACTTAGGGGCCAGTTGGAACCAGGTAAGACAACAAGATAATTTCTAGAAAAAATAAGGTGGATACAAGTATCCAATGTATCCACCTTATTTTGGCTATAAAATCTACTAAAGAATGGTCTCACTACAATAGAAAAAATGGTTATTTATAGCTCAAATTTCTGTAAATCTTGCAGTAAAATGCCGTAGAACTTGTGGCTCATACTCGAAAGTTAACCCCCGCAATTCATTGGCCCGCGAGCTAAGTTCAATAATCGCATCTGCTACATAATCCATATGATCATTTGTATAGACTCTACGTGGAATAGTAAGCCGCATTAATTCTAGATCTGCTTTCTTTTGTTCACCGGTATCCGGGTCCCGCCCAAGAAGTAAAGATCCAATTTCCACAGCCCTGATTCCCGCTTCTAGATACAGCGCATTGGTTAACACCTGTGCCGGAAACTGCTCTGATGGAATATGGGGAAGAATCTTCGATGCATCTACAAAAACCGCATGCCCACCTGTGGGATATTGAATGGGTACTCCAGCAGATCTCAATCGCTCTCCCAGATAGGCCACTTGGCCAATTCGGTAGTTCAAATAGCTCTCATCGGCAGCCTCATAGAGCCCCCGGGCCAGCGCTTCCATATCGCGACCAGCCATCCCTCCGTAGGTCACAAAACCCTCCATAGGGACGCAGCGGGTTTGTACGGCTTGAAAAAGTTCCTCATTGTTTCGAATACAACAAAGGCCACCAATATTTACCATAGGGTCTTTTTTTGCGGACATTGTCAACATGTCCCCATATTGATACATCTCGCGAATAATTTCTAAAATCGATTTTTCTTGATACCCCTCTTCCCTTTGCTTTATAAAGTAAGCATTCTCGCAATATCGAGCCGAATCAATTACCACTGGGATATCATACTTAGTAGCAATTTCATAAACTGCCTGCATATTTTTCATGGACACAGGCTGACCACCAGAACTGTTACAGGTCACAGTAGTTATAATCGCACAGACATTGTGGCTTCCGTGCTCCTCAATAGTGGAAACCAGGCGTTGTAAATCAAAGTT
Organism: Microbulbifer maximicatervae (SeqCode); assembly: GCF_052467825.1. Taxonomy (NCBI): domain Bacteria; kingdom Pseudomonadati; phylum Pseudomonadota; class Gammaproteobacteria; order Cellvibrionales; family Microbulbiferaceae; genus Microbulbifer; species Microbulbifer maximicatervae (SeqCode). Next base: position 3,603,142 of record NZ_CP174327.1, on the reverse strand, counting down.
ACCTTTCCAGTCGTATGCTGTCGTGGTATCAAAAGCACGTTTATCTACCACATTAATTGCTTTTCCACCATTTAACTCTATATGCCCTGCAGTAGTATCAAAGTGATAATTTGAAATAAATACAGGCTCCGTCCCTCCACGCACTTGACGCATACGCTCAATCAGAGCAGGAAACAAAATTTGTTCTGCTCCACGCCCCTGATGTGTAGGAACAACCAATTTATACCCGAAAAAATGCTCTACTGCATTGCACAAATTGTAGTAGTTTCGGCTACCGGCATAGGACTCATCACCAAGCATCAAACCCGCCCATTGATTATCACTCATTGCACCAGTACCTGAATCTGTCAATAGGTCAATATAGACATCATCACTGCGCAGTAAAAACGGATTTAATCCGGCCTTATTGAGTGCAACCTCCCTATCTTTATAGGTTGTCATCTTGATCGGCTCAACCATTTTTATACGGAAGGGTTCAGGGATTCGCTTCATCACAATTATCCTAATAGTATCTGCCCTACTGCAGGCAATAACAATCCAATTATTATAAGTAGAGTAATTAGCATAAGTCGAAACAAGACCGGATTATATTTCAATTAAAATTAAGTCCTGTATAACATCTAAAAACTGTAAAAATACATCAATGGACTTTGTCCAAATACTGAGATTTAAGCTCCTTTGTCAAAAGACTGTAAAATATTATGGACCCTTTAGGTTATCTAACTTGCACTTATCACCAGGCTCTTAGATTCCCGAAACGGAAACTTACTCCGAATTTATAAGTAACGAGATAAAGAATCATACCTAACAATAGTATCACCTACATTCAAAACACTGACAAATAGGGATTTATACCAAGCGGGGCTAGAAATGCCTAGCTTACAAATGAGGCAAAAGATACTAATTAGATTCACACCTATCAGCAACCATTTTTTCACCTCACCGTCCTTCGCAAGATAGCCCCCTCCTTTCTCAAAACTTATACCATATTTCGAATAAAGTACAGAATGATCTTTGCGTTCGATGATGGGCTTTAGGTGGGTTGGCTGGACATTGCATACAGTAAAACTATCAAATAAGTTGTGGAAGATATCATAAATATCACCAAAAACTTAATAATCCAAACTGTGAACCTATACACAAATTTATTTAACTTAGAGCTGAACTCAATAGATGTAATAGAGCCAAAGCCCCAATTTGACAGTCTTACCCCCTGTATAGCTCCTGAATCAAATTTAATTATTTGGGGAATTAGTGAATAAGACAGGCGATGCGGCTATTTATTTTAGTGTGGTGACACAAGGATCTAAATCATAAGAATGACGAGTGGAGTTATCGTTCCATATATGCCCTTTACGGATTGAAACTATATGTTTTGGAAAATAAAAAAGCCGCACACTGGAGAAGTGTGCGGCAAAGCTTGGAAGCCTATGGGAGAGGCATGAGGTTAAAAATCGTACGCGAAGCTAAGCTTGATATTGCGCGGTAAGATGTAGCGGACATTAGACGCTAGCGGATCGCGGGGATCACCTTCGGTGATACCATCTTCATCAGTTAAGTTGTCCACAGCCAACTGGACAGTAATATCATTGATATAAGCCACCGCACCCAGGTCAACTTTTGTATAGGCTGGCAAAGTTACTTCATTGTTGCTTCCATTAAAGCGATCACCTACCCGACTGATATCGGTATACATAGCCATATCAATGTCATTCAGTGTGAAATCATAATTCTGGCTCAGGCGCACCTGGTATTCAGGCTGACGCATAACCTGGTTGCCTTCATATTCACCACTCGTGATTTCTGGCTTTTGTAGGGTAGTATTTAACCCAAAGGTAAAATCTCCCCAGTGAACTTTACCGTCCAATTCGAGACCAAGCGCCTCAGTCTCCAAACGAGTACAGGTACTGCTGCCAATGATACAGTCAGGCATGCCCTGGGTTTCGTTGTAGAACAGCGTCGCAAAGAGGGAGTAATCTTGCTCCTGTAATTTATAACCCAGTTCGTATTGCTCAATGTCGATCACAAGATCAGACCCAGCAATGAAGCTGTCACCAAACTCTCGATAGTTGTCAAAGTCTGCGAATTTAAAACCGGAGTTTATACGGAAGAATGTGCCCATATTTTCGGCAAATGCCCAGTCCACTGCCGCAGTGTAGGCAGTACCATTTTCGTCTGCTTTATAGGTGGTAAAATTACCGTCACGTTCGCCATGATCCACGGAGTAATTGGTTTTCCGGTTTGCGGAACGCACTCCCAGATCGAAAGTGAAATCTCCTAAGTAAAACTCGCCGGCAAGGTAAAGCGCGTTTTCACGGGCATCACCCACAGCATCCACATCATATTTCCAGTCACAAGTTGAGATATCGGCGGATGTATTACAGGCAAGGTCTCCTGTGAGCTCAGAGCCATCTGCAGCTCCTGTGATCAGCTCCCCATCTTGACCCAATACATAGTATTTCTGGTTACCCAGGGACCACCATTCATCAACTTCCCAGCTAGAGGTGTAATAACCGGCAGTTACCTTAAAGTTATCCCACTCTTTTGCCAGGCTAATGTCATTTGTCGTAGCCTCGATATCTTTGCGTACTACCCAGGCACCAAACTGCTGTACCACAGTATCGCCACTAAGTTCGTTTCCAGAGGCGGTTACTACTGCTTGGTCAGTAAGAGAATTTAGCGATACGGGCGCACCATTAGGAACAAAACCCAAAGTATCAGCGTTACCTGCGGTAAGTCCAAAGCGTTCGGTGAGACTCCAGCCATCGCCCAGGTCTAGCTCCAGATAAGCACCGGCTACATTACCATTCCACCCGCGCCCTTCGCCCATATCGAAAGTTTCCCAGGTAGTTTCTGAGCCGCCATTACCGTCAGCCTGAGTGATAGGTACAGAAACCTTGCGATTACTGGGGCCTACCTGGGTGTAATCTGTTTCCAGAAATGCAGCATTGGGCAAATACCAGGTACCAGTATCTTTTGTATCCCGGATGTAAAAACCCGCTTTGCCGTTATCCATCTCTTTGGTGATGTGCAGGGTAAATTGATGCCCTTCTTCCGCATCAAAACCCGCATCGCGAATACCCGGGGAGGAAGATACGTAGCCCCCGATCATGTAATAAACATCATCTGCGAGCTTACCAGTCATTAGGGCATCTGTTCGCTGCAGATCATAGTCAGATAAAGTGTACTTAAAGCGCCCCTCAGTCTCTTCAGTACCTTCTTTTAAGATAAAGTTGGTAGTCAGACCTGGCTGGCCATTGGAGAAAACCGGATTAGGTCCACCGCGTAGAGCTTCCACTCGCTGAATAGTTTCATCGACACGAAATAGAGAAGAGTTTTCTAAAAATGAGAGTGTTGGCGCTGGATACAGAGGCAATCCGTTCATGGATACCGTGACAAAGGGAGCATCACTACCGCCGGGGAAACCGCGAACATCGATATTTGCCCCAGAAACACCGCCAGAGCTCTCAACCCACAGGCCTGGAACGGACTTCAACAGGTCTGCAGTACTTGAAGGAGAGGCTTTGCTAATCTCATCATCACTTAAAGTTGTGATAGAAAAACTGGCATCCAGCTTACGCATGCCCGCACCGCCTGGGGTGCCAGTTGTGATGACTTCCTCCATCACCATATCGTTTTCAGGGCTAATTTCTTGGGCTGCGGCATAGCCGCAAAGACCAACGGAGAGCGCGGCCATGGATACGGCCTGCGCCAATGGTTTCTTGCTCATCAACTCTTCCCTCTCGTCGTCATTCTTATCTGTTCTGATACTTCGGTGCTATTTTTATAAAGCTTTATGCAATCGATTGCATAAGGAGTTGCTAAACGCTACTTGATGCACCGTGCTTTAACTATAATGTGCAAATGCAATCGATTGCAAATTGAATTAATGGCTAGATTTGAGTGACTAGTCATTCGTTAGACCTTCGCAGATCAAGAATTGAGGGGTAGGGGCAGGTTTTCTGCCATTGGTAGAAGTTCATATTTGGAAACTACACCCGGATGTTCTTAGATTTAGTATGTAGGGCTGTCCAAATGTGGCGCCAAATTATTGATTCTAGAAGCATTCGACGATGAGTGGTTCCATGTAAGTGCCAAGCGGCCAGGAGAGTTATCATGGAAAAAGGCAAGTGCCAACAGGCGGAGCATCATTCACATACCCATAATAGCCACTGTGGCCACACAGCCATTCGCCATGGGGACCATATCTGCTACCTCCATGACGGCCACCTACACCATCACCACAAAGACCACTACGACGAGCACGTCTTGGAAGTAAGCACCCAAAACCCGGAGGGTTGCCACCCTGTTACAGGGGGCTATGACAGCTCCCATGTCCACGGCAAAAACTGTGGCCATGAGCAGGTTCCCCACGGAGATCATGTTGACTACCTGGTTAACGGGCGGCTTCATCATGTTCATGGTGATCACTGTGATGACCATGGGCCGGTCGAACTGGCTAAACATCAGTAAGCCTGCTAGCCAAAACTTGGCGAGGCCAAGATTTATAGCAACCCAAAGTTCTCTGGGCGCCGATCACATAAGCTGAGATTTTATTTCTACTGACGGCGCCCTTTAATGTGCAGATCATATTTTAGCCGCTATCTATGCCTATGCCATTAAATAAACTTCTTCGAATTTGAGGCTCAGATCAATTCATTAACACTAAAGACTTTTGCATTAAAAACTCCTGAAATAAAAATCTCTAGGCAACTTATTGAAAGCTCCACCGAAGAGAAAGAAAAGTACATTGGCCAACCTGTTTTCTAGTGCTGAAGACGAAAGTTGTTGCCAAGCAATTCCTTTTTGGTGAGATCTTCTAAAAAGCGGCCATCCTTTTGTTCAACACAAGGGGAATTATTAAAGGAGATCTCTTTGGTGATCTGGAAGTAAAAGACCTGGAAATGAAAGCCGGCGAATGCCTTATTTCTCACCCCAAAATATTCACTCATCTTATACAAACACATCAAAAGATAAATCTCGATTTTCGTTTGCCAGGAGGTATACAGCTAATCACGTAAAAGTTGCTCCTTATGGCAAAGACAACATTTCAACCATTAAGGACTTGCTGGAATTCACATTGCAATATTCAGGTGTTTGGCAAAGATTCTTACGACTACAATGAAATCCTGGATGATGATGAAGATGATGAGTCTACTTCAGAATAGATATTCCCCCTCTGCTATGGGGCAATTAGCAGTAAATCATTATTTCGGTAAGTTTGGTAATATAGTTTAAAGAAATATAAGTAATGTAGCTTCCTCTCAATATCCTAAAAAACTAGTGGCAGCACTAGCTTGAGCAGTCCTCCACACGACACTTTATCTTTAGCACTAAACTGTATATATTTCGACGAATATAGAACTTATGACCAAATCATGATGGAAATCGAAGAAGTAGCCAAATCACTCAAAGAGCTGGGACACCCAACCCGCTTGTTGATCTACAAAAAAGTAGTCAAAGCTGGCCTACCGGGTATTCCTGTAGGCAACATCCAGGAGCAGTTAGATATCCCCGGATCAACCCTTTCCCACCATATTTCCAGTCTGATTTCGGCGGGATTGATCTTCCAGCGGCGTGAGAGCCGAACCCTTTTCTGCGTAGCCGAATATCAGCACTTGATTGAGGTTATTCAGTTTTTACAAGATGAATGCTGTCACGATGATTTCAATACACCGATAAAGTGTCCTGATATCAAATGTGCAATACCGGATCAGCACTGAACGATGCCGCTCTTACTTTGGGCGACCTCAATCGATGGCGTCCGAACTTTCCTCTCTTCACCCCGATGGGTACATTTAGGCCCTAAATTCTGCTTTAAGTACCGCTAGAATGACCATTTACAGAAATAGCCAGCTTTAGTTGGCTCCCTTCCCTTGATACCTTTCTTAGATACCTCGGAAATAACTCGAACACACACCTTTACTTAACATCCATATTTCCATTATTCTAGAAATTTCATATCATCTGAGTTGTGTACCCCAGCACACAAAGGCCAGAGGAAACCATGAAAAAGAGCCAACCAAACGCCATTCAGGCAGCCAATGAAGCGGTAGAGTGGGGGCTTGCCCATGGCTTAGCTTTCAAATCTAGTCGTGGCTCAGCGAGCCATGTTCCTTTTAGCCTTACCCCGAGTACTATCGCCCTGGAACGGTTTGAGACGTTAAAGAAAGCAGTACCCCTATTGGGAAAGCTGATACATCAAGTCTCAGAAGATCACCAATTTCTTCACGAAGCTATCAGGCCTGTTGCACATGGAGACCCGTTTTTCGGTGCCTTACTCGCCATGCATGGTCAAATAAAAAATGCGCCCCGCCTCCCCCTCCTGATTATGAGAAGTGACTTTATGGACGATGTGAGCCAAGGACCAAAGCTCATTGAGTTCAATGGAATCGCAGCAGGAATGGGGCCCTTCGGGCAGCGTATTTACGAGTTGCACCAATTCATCCGCTCGCAAAGTCCTGAGACCTATTCCGATTGGTCCAATACTTCGAACGGCCAACCTATAGAGAACCCAGCAATTGAGCGACTCTCCCAAGGCCTTGCCGATGCGACAAGAGCCATCAAAAGCGAGTTTGGAGATGGTGGCAGCCCAACATTTCTAATGGTGATACAGGAGCATGAAGACAATGTCTTCGACCAACACCTTCTTGAATATGCCTTAGCTGAAAAAGGCATTCGTACGGTACGAAAGACCTTTCGCGAACTCAAAGCGGGCCTGGTAACAGGCCCCAACAATAGGCTCTTGCTGCAAGGAATAGGCCCTGTAGATTGCGTGTATTTACGAGCCGGCTACAACTACTGTGATTATGTCGCCAAAGACCTGGATGGCGAGCGCTGCTGTGAAACACTGATGCAATCGCGAATTTTGCTTGAGAGCCATCGGATCGCAATTAATGCAACCGTAAGCCAACAACTGGCTACCAGCAAACGTGTACAAATGATCCTTTCGTCCATGTCAGTAGAAATGCTAACCGGATTCAATGTATCCCGGGATGAAGCGGTTTTAATCAAGTCATTACTTGGCGACATGCAACCAATTTCATCAGAAAAGATAGAATGGTTCGGTCAGCAGAACGCCTCCAAGTGGGTCCTCAAAAATCAGGGAGAAGGCGGCGGGCACTGTGTCTTTGGCCAGGATATCAAGCTGAAACTCAAACAGCTCTCAGTAGACGAATACCCTGCCTGGGCACTAATGCCACGCTTGAGCCCGCCCCCTAGAAGCAACCCCGCCCTGGTAGTCAGAGACTCTGAATTATATTTAGTAGGCGATTTAATCAGTGAAATAGGTATGTTTACAGTTCATTTCAATGGTCAACCAGCTACTTCAGAACAAGGTTTTGCCGGCTACTTAGTTCGAAGTAAATCCTCTCAGGAAATGGAGGGTGGCGTGCATAGTGGCAAGGGCGTTTTAGATTCACTGGTATTCAATATCGCATGACAATATCACAAGCATTCCGTAAAAGGGTCTCTTGGCACCATAAATCACACTTCAAAGCGGATGAAAATACATTAACAAAACCTATTATGGCTATTCGTTACATGATATAGATCATATTGTAGAGGCGCCTAAGGTCCTTGCTCCAAGGATAGAACCAAACCACCACTCATGTAGTTCGATGAAAGCACATGGCGCTGAGGAACTATCCCATCATGATAAGGGATTTTATATTGCTGGTATTAAATCCTATGGTCGGGCACCTACTTTCCTAATGCTGACGGGATATGAGCAGGTTCGCTCTATTGCAGATGAGCTGGCAGGAAATTATCAAGCTGCTCGCAGGCTGGAGTTGAATTTTCTTGGGGATGACACCAGTATCTGCCAGAAAAATGAAAACCGTGTTTGCGCTAAAGAATCAGCAGCATCAAACTGCTGCTAGTAACACAGAATGCCCCAACAGGTCCTAAATTTGGCAATCAATAATCCTAGCAATTGATTACCAAGACCTGGGCCAATAATACCCCCCTTTCTCCCATAGATCATGTCGTCTTCCTCGTCCTAGGATACACTCCAAACTATTGCGCCAACAGGCGGTTCAGTAATTGCCTAGTATTAATGAACGAATAATGACACCTAAAACAGGTTCATGACAGATTCAATATTGACCCCAAATTTTGCCTGACAACCTCTTAACCGCAGGAATAAATCGGTGAGCGATACACTAAAAAAAATGTTCAGAGGAATGAGCAACCTGGCGGACACTGCTAATTTTCCAATCTCAAATATTCAGCACCTCAAAATATTAGCTGGAGTCACAACAATACTACTTTATCGAGTATTCATCCTACCCTGGCAGAAAACTAAAAAACAAAAGCTATTAGAAACACTTGATCAGCTAAAAGACTTAAAGATAAACCTACCAAGAAAATGGTCAAATGCAGGGGGAGATGACAACTTTTTTCTCAGCGATGGAGACCTCTCGTTTTTTGAGCAGAATGGATATCTCCCCCCTTTCCAAGCAATTGACAAAAAGGGGGCCGAACAACTGAAGGCACTGGCCCTAGAGGAGTACGACAGTGATTTCCAGGGTACTTGTTATTTGGGGAAGCACATCCCCCAAATAGAGAAGAAACATGGACGCTGGTCCATAGACTATGCGGGACTGTACCAAGCACTGCGACTTAAGCCATTTCGGGAGTTGATCCGAAAGCCCCAAATATCCCAACGTCTCGCCAGCCTTCTCGGACATGAAGTTTTGTGTTGGCGCAGCCAGTTCTTTCATAAATTACCAGGAACCGACGAAACCCCTTGGCACCAAAATGCAACTTTTAGAGAGGCCGGGAAATATGCGAAGTTACAACCTACTCAAGAAACTTCTCCAGCAATAATCCAACTAAATGCTTGGGTTGCTCTCACAGATTCCACCCCCGAAAATGGATGTTTGCGGATACTGGCAGGCTCCTTTACCGACGCCAGAATCGACTATCTTTATAATTTTACGCCCAATAACAAGATATTCTACTTATCCTTACTACCCCTGTCGCCAGTTTATCTATACCACGCAGTAAAGGTCGCTTTTTATGGAAGGACGTTTAACAAAAGTGCTCTTGTCCTATTTACTGCTCTCAAGTTGATTGGAGAAGATTTCTTTGACCAGTTCGAAGTAAAGGATATTAAGATGAAGGCTGGAGAGTGCTTGATTTTCTCATCATTAAACATGCATGCCTCATACCCAAACAGCAGTAAGACTCAAGGGCGATTTTCCTTTGTAGCAAGATGCACTGCTAACCACGTAAAAGTAGCCCCTTATGGCAAGGATATGTATTCAACTGACGAGGGTTTAATTGAATATGATATTCCCGACGTCAGCACTTTCCAGGTCTACGGCAATGATACCTATGGCTACAACAAAATCCTTAAAGAATAACCAACCACCTATAGCTTTGTCAGGTTTTGGATATAGGCATGTCGCACTGTAGGGAAAGTTACAATTAGCTTTGCCAAAATACGAACCAATCCAATATTCACCCAGGCATTTGAACTAATAATTCGCCTAATAATTTCCGTCTTCCGGATAGTCGCCGCACCTATTTTATGCCTCTCATCAGAATAACTATCTACTGTGCCGTTTATAATGGCATCAACCGCAGCTATCGCATCGGCAATACCCAGGTTCATACCTTTACCACCTACCGGAGAATGGCAGTGAGCGGCATCTCCCACTAAAAGTACGCGCTGGGAGCGATAACTTTTCGCCTGGCGAATGGAAATTTGAAAACTACCGGAGCGGCGGATATTACTGATGTTTAACGGTTGATGTAAGGCTGCTAATGCATCTGGCTGGGTAGCAACTACTCTTAATCGCTGCTTCCCCATGGGCAAAACAATCGTAAATTGATTGCCGGGCTTCTGAATATCTACACTAATCAAGTCAGGGTCACACTTCTCCTCTGTGTCCACATCAGCAACCCCCCAGGGTTGTGGCAAATCTATACCCGGAAAGGGAATGCCCAGCTTTTCACGCATTGTTGAATGAACGCCGTCAGCAGCAATTAACCAGTCAAAGCATTCGACACTACCGTCAGACAGGGTGACTTCCACTCTGTGCTCACTAGAGTCCACCTCAGTAGCGGCAATACCGTATTCAACTACAACACCCTGCGTGAGCAGAGCGTCCTTCAAGATCTCCTCAGTGCGATTTTGCGGTAACCCAAAGCCCACATACTCTTTATATGCATCGCCCCGGTTGTCCAAAAATAACAGCGGCCTACCCGCTTGAAGATATTGAACTTTGCAGAGTCGCATCGCCTCAGAGACCAAATTATCTGAAACACCAACCTTAAGAAGGCGCCTGATGGTGCAGGGAAAAATACCGACTGCCCGAGAGAGTTCACTGGGCTTGCTACGGCGTTCAACTATTCGGCATTTGATTCCATAGAAAGACAAAGCACAAGCTGCCGCCAACCCCGTTGGACCCGCACCAACCACTAACACCCGGTCTATATGGCTCACTGGTACCATTGCACCCTGTCGTAGAACTCACTTCTATTGTAGAAGCCAGGGAAAAAGCAAGGCACGGCCATCATAGAAGTAAGCTCACCTGCTGTGATAAAATCGCAATTTCAGGGCACCCCTCATATGATCGACCTCAGTATTTTACCCGCCTTCTTGATCGCAGCGATTGTTCTAGCGGCCTCCCCTGGTCCTGACCTACTGTTAATATCTGCTTACTCTTCGGCTCGCGGATTTACTGCAGGAGCAATGATCTCATTGGGCATTTTTACTGCCGGGATGGTGCAAACGGCGCTAGTTGCTCTCGGACTCGGACATATTATGCAGACGATGCCTCTGGTAGCACTGGTAGTAAAACTGGTAGGCGCCGTATATTTAGCTTGGCTTGGATTGTCACTCCTTCGCAATTGGCGTTCAAATAAAGTGACAAAAAATAACCAACCAGATACCGTGGTTCTGTCGGCAACACAGCTGATCGCCCGGGGCTTACTCAATAACCTAATGAACCCCAAAGCCCTACTTTTCTTTAGCCTTTTCCTGCCTCAATTTACCGTGCCATCCCAAGCAATCACGACCCAAATCCTTGTATTGGGCGTACTTTTAAGCATTACAGCGCTGGCTTTTAACACCCTGGTATCTCTATCGTTTAGCAAGCTGGGAAAATCTCTTGCTACACAGGCCAATATTCAGCGGCACCTGGATGGTTTTCTTGGAGTTATTTTCCTCGGCTTGGCCTCTCGCCTGGCTTTTGACCGCTGATTTTTTATAGTTTTATGGACGACAGGAAGCTTTCTGTGAAAATATAGCGGCAGTCAAAGTACTTTCAGCAGTCCAGCGGAGAGCTCAATGCGAATAGCGGTTCTGTCTGACATCCATAGCAATATTTATGCCCTCGATGCCATTGTTGCTGATCTAAAAAAGAGAGGCGCCGATCTAACGGTGAACCTGGGTGATATTTTATATGGCCCTATTGCGCCACGACTCACCTATGAACGCTTAATGGAGCAAGGTTACACGACTATTCGCGGTAATCAGGACCGGCAAATATATGAAGCCACACCTACCGAAATAGAAAGCAACCCAACTCTGCAATTTATTCTGAAAGACCTTGGTGTTGAACCACTATTATGGATGAAGCAGTTACCACCCAGCTTACAAATCACCGATGAAGTCTTTCTTTGCCATGGAACACCCAGTAGTGACCTCATATATCTGCTGGAAGATACCAGCAGCGGCCGCCCCCAGATACGTTCCAACCATGAAATCCTCAACCTCCTTGGAAAGATTTCCTCAAAAGTAATTCTATGTGGGCATACACATCAACCACGCTGTATCTCTGTCAGTAGTGGCCAGCTGGTCGTAAATCCAGGCAGCGCTGGGCTACCGGCTTATACTGACAGTGAACCGCAACCCCATATTATGGAAACCTTTAGCCCCCATGCGAGTTACGCCCTGATAGAGAGAAGCAAAAATGGAGCCTGGAGCGCAGAATTTTTTAAGGTAAGTTATGATGCAGATAAAGCTGCCCGAGCTGCTATTGCGCAAGGGAGAGATGACTGGGGTTTCTATCTATCAACCGGACGAGCCAGCTAGGTAAATCTGCTTACACAGGATATTGGATAAAAGGAAATTCGCTAAATGGAAGATTATCGCCCTTGGGATATGGAACTAAATACCTTCATAATGCTGCTTCATCTAAGTCAATTGGCTTGGATCGTAATTCCTGGTGCTGGTTTTGTTTTACCCATTATTATGTGGGCAACAACAAGGGACCGTTCTCAAGAAATCGATAAACACGGCAAGATGATATTTAACTGGATGTTAAGCTTGCTTATCTATTCTATTATTTCCGTCATACTGATATTTTTTATTATCGGTATTTTTGGGCTGATTGCATTAGCAATAATCAATGTTATATTTATTGTGATTGGTGCAATCCGGGCTAATGAAGGCCAATTCTGGCGCTACCCACTCAGTATTCGATTTTTTGGTTAAATAGTTAACCGTACCTTCCAGATGGAAAATCGGGAGAGCACCTCCCGATTTCCCTTGGCTATAAGCCAGTAATCTCTACAATTACTTTCAGCAAATTAGCGCCGATTAGTAGTAACCAGAGATATCATCAGTGATAGGACCGAGAGCACGGTAAGCGTTAGAAATGTCTACGCCGTTTGAGCGCTCACCACAGGCCAAGCCACCACACTCGTACCAGTCAGGATCAGAGAACCAATCGTACTGGGTAACGTTTTCGCCGTATTTCCAAGGGTAAGCCATGATGGTAGAGAACTTGTTATCTACACCGTGACCCATACCGTAAGAGTAAACGCCACCAGAGGTATCACCCTGCTTGGTTGAGTGAAGCAGACCCATATTGTGGCCCAGCTCGTGAACGAAGGTGTTATAACCACAGTCAACGCCAGTTACGCTGTAAGCACGCTCTTTTGCGCTGGAGTACATGGTGCCATTGCTACCCTGTCCAACCCAGGCAATACCACAGGTGATGTAGGTGTTGCCGTCGATTACAGTTTCTTCAGCTTTACCCAGGAAAACCACCATATCCGCCTTTTCAGAGGAACGCCAGTCATTCACAGTGTCGTGGAAGGTAATCAGGTCCAGGGTTTCTTCGTTAACACGGAGATCGGAGCTGGTAGCTTGCCAGGTGTCTACCAGGTTCAACTGGATATCAATACCATTCCTTGAAAAGGAATTGTTCGCATAGCTGATATAGCTATCGATCTTGGCTGAGATATCACCGGTATACTCCGCAGCTGGTGCAGTGTACATAATAGCGATATCGACGGTATCGGCACTCGCAGCGCCAGAAACAGTCAGTGCTGCAATAGCAGCGGCCAGGCTTTTCTTCAGGTTCATTATAAGACTCCTTTTATTATAATAAGTAGTGCACACTCCTCCCCCAGCAATTAATTAAAATTGCTGCCCAAAGGAGTAACAATACGCTTTTAATACCCTGACTCGATTAAAAAACTATCCCTAGTCTTTTAACCGCCTGAGGAGACGAGCCCCCGGTATCTGCAGGATTTACTTGGGCCTTCCTTTGCCTGATTATTAATTCAAAGCATAATTACCTTGAATCAATTTATTCTTATTTGAAGTCGTTTAGCGGTACATCGTCATCCGACCAGGTCTTTTCACGAGGTGCTTCCGAGGACATATCCGTATCGTGTTTCTCTACGTGGTTTTTAATTAATGCACCATTAGGCGCTATCCATGCATAACTACCCTGACCTTCCATAGTATATGACCCGGAAGGTAGGTTTAGCTGTGCATAAACAGAGTTTGCTCCGAGTGTAAAAGTTGCGCCATGCAGGCGAGTCATCCCCGGAAAATTTAATTGTACGCTTTTGTTGCCACTGGCATGCTCTTCGATACTGCCAACCTGAGCATCGTAATCACCTTCAATACCTGGCAAGTCAATGTCGACGTAATCACCAACTGTGAGATTCCGGAGCATATCAATATCCAGCTCGAGATAGGTTTCACCATTGAGATCTACGGGTAGGCGGCCATTTTCATGAAGAGCTTCCCTGGCCATCTCTGACTCAACCCAAAGTGCTTTTTCTTCATCACTTTCGAGGAGCTCCTCTTCACCCACCTGAACCTCCTCAGGTTTAAGCGGCTCTGCTTTTTGAGTAGATTTACTGATAGCTGGCTTGGGCTTTTCCAGCTCAGCGACTGGTTTTTGACCTTCAGATTGGCTTTTGGACCAAACGAAATACCCTGCTGCCACTGCAATGGCGACGAGAGGAATTATTTTTCTCACAAGCTTTTCTCTCAAAATAATGCTACGTGCAACGGCAAAGCACGTCCTATCGACAGCTTAACCAGCCCTACCTCATGTTGGCATCTTTACGATTCTTAACATTCGATATTTAGTTGAGACGATCGATCCTAATTATCACGCAGCTTTTTTTTGGGAAATTTTTCACATAATTTTCATAAAAATTGAACAGAATCTAAATTATTTTTCAAAACTGTGGGGAACGTCGGAATTAAAGCAGACATATTTCACGAAAACCCTTTTTGCACCAAATTAGTTCAAGCCAAATACCAGTGGCGAGATTCCCCCAAATACGATCAGGAGCACCTGCAAAAACCAAAAAATAAGTTTCACAAGAAACAAATTTGGTAGATTTTTAAGCAGAATTAATAATTTCAGTGTACGAAAGGCAATAGAAGAAAAAAGTTGAAGCTCAAAATTTCTCTTCGATTTTGGAATAGAATTTTCTGTTAGAAAAAAGTGAATATAAGGACAAACTGGAAAATCGTAACTAGGCAGGCAATTCAGACAATCTATTTATTCTTGATTGGGTAGAGATAAAGCTGTACGGAGTAACTTCAGCGCACAGCAGTTAATTGGCTAATGGTGACACCGTTACTCAACTCGATAGCGCAACAACACCAAATTATCCAGGACTATATTTTTTGACCAGATAAATTTAGCACCACTGCCATAAAACTGTTTCCGAAAATTCATATACGCCGCTTTATTGTCCACACCTATCTGCTGCTCCGTGTACTCTGTCGCATAAGGCCAAGAAAGATAGCGATCGTCGACTTTCCAATTTTTCGGAATATCCCAGTGCAGAGAATAGACTTGTGCACCTGGTTTTGGGGGCCTCTCAGCACAGTCCGAGGAGGTTCGCTCTTCTCCCCGCTCTTTCATGCACCCCAAATCATAAATAGGTGCAGTATAAAAAGTTTGTGCATGCCACTTTGAATTCGTTTTGGTACCGTCAGAAAAGCTGGCAATAAAGCCACCGTCACCAGCGTGAGTGCGGACACCTCTATTACTCTCTGTGCCCTCCCCTAAGTTCTCCTCCCAGTCAACCGCTTTTACAGCGATATCGTAGGGTCTCTTTACCCTGAACTTAACCACACTGGAGTTAAATGGCGTAAATGGAACCGGATCAACAGCAACTAACTTGCCATTGATATATAGCTCAAAATAATTGTCGGCAAAGATATAACCGGTAACCACCTCGCCTTCTTTGTCGATATCGACCACCGGTACCTTTGTAAGATCCATATCATCCAATGAGGATGGAGTGACCCCAGAGCACTGGTTATAGAGATCTGCAGCAAAGTACCGCTTGCTGTAATTCACTTCAGCCGGAACGGTAAAGGCTTTGCCCTCTACCTGCTTCACCCCCATTGGCGACAACCGGGAGCGACCGGAAGCACAGGAAAACAGGTTCTCCGTTTCTACTTTGGCAGAACCCTCAGCCACCGCCCCATTGCTCGAGTAAGGGTTTTCCAGAGACCAGGCATTTGCCGTAATCGATATAAGGCCCAGGAAGGCCGCCTGATATCGTTTTCCCATCGTTCCAACCTCCTTTCGAGAGACAGCTATAGTCGTAAGCTCACCAAGCTGTAGCCCTATTAATCTGACAAGCTGCAAGCTTAATGATTTACAAAGTAATCAAAATGCACTTTTTACCTTCTATATAGAAAGCTAACACAGTAAGAGAGTAATAGTTGCCGGGGTCAACAATTCTTAACCCTGTAGCCGAGGCAGCTTTAAGAATATTTACACGAAAGGGGTAAAACAGAGGGGGGGTTAACGGCACCCGGCCTTAAGCAGATCGGGTGCCGTTAAAGAAGGGCATTAAGCGGGCTTGGTTCGCACCCACTTATGATCAAAGAAACCGCTGACAAAGCCAGCCAACACTATAGCCATCAACAGTAGCCATATCAGCTTTTCCGGCTTATCACTGGGAGTCGGCTCTGCAACCTGCTCCAGCTTCTGGCCACTGACCTGTTGCGCAGCATTGGCGCTGCTAACCTGAGGGTTATCCAATACCTGGGCATTGGCCAGGGCCGCAAGGCCGAACCCTAGTGCCTGCTGATTGACGAATTCCTTGAACTTGTCATTGTCGGTAGCCACATCAAACTGATTTGCCAGCTCGGTGTAGGTCTCTACCATTTTCTCCAGGGTTTCAGGCTTCGCATCCCAATATCCCTTGCGCACCGCTTCCAGCATTCGCTCCAACATCTGGGCCAGGGCCTCGGCATTGTGCTCTTCGAAGAATTCGCGCATGTCCATTTCATATTTGTCATCCACGTAGACTTCAAACATTTCCTGCCATTGGTCGTCGCGAATGGTTTCCGGAGTCATTACTTCCCAGCCCCACATATTGTTGACGCGATCCAGGATAGCGGTAGCGCCTGCGTAGCCGGAGTCCTGCATCGCTTCAATCCAGCGGGGGTGGAAGTAACGGCTGCGCATTTCCTGGTTGACGAACTCCGCAAGGGTTTGCGCTTTTACGTTATCTTTGCGACGCAAATTGGAAACATACATTTCCGGCGTTGCGCCATCCAGATTGCGAACCGCCAGACCGATACCGCCAAAGTATTGGAAGGGATCGTCATTGGTCATCATGGCGTAGAGGTTGGTGGAGCGGGAAAAAATCACCCCATCAGTGCCAGATAGCACCTTGCCGTACAGCTCAACACTGCGCTGATCCTCGCTCCAGCGGGATTCATCTTTGCCATAGGCAAAGCCCATACGGCGCATATAGAGGTCAGCGAGCTTGTCATCCCCCTCCCAACTGTCAGAAGCCAGGCTGGCGGCGGCAAGGCCCGTTCCATAGTTGCCGCTTTCATTGGAGAAGATACGCACCGATGACAAATAGCGAGCATCCTCTTCACTGTTGCCGTCTTCCAACAGTTGCTGTTGCAATGCCTGGCTGTGGCGGTAGACAAAGTTATTGTCTTCTTTCATCTGCGCCACTTTATCAATGGCTTCTGCCAACCACAGCATCACGTTGGGGAAAGCATCCCGATAAAGGCCTGTCGCAGAGATTACGACATCAATACGCGGGCGCTTTAATTCCGAATAGGGAATAACTTCTGTACCGGTAACATTGCCCTGCTGGTTCCACTTGGGTTTTAGGCCCAGGGCGTGCAGGATCTGGGCTTCCAGGGCACCCTGGTGGCGCATGGTTTCAAGGGACCACAGGGAGAAAGCCAACTTGTCCGGAAAGCGGCCATGCTTTGCATGGTAGTCAGCAATGGTCTGGTCCATCAGCTGAACACCAGCTTCATAGGCTTCCTTCGACGGCACCTTAGCCGGGTTAAAGCCAATCAGGTTACGACCGGTGGGCACCGCCTGCGGGTTGCGAATCGGGTCACCCCCATGGCTTACAGGAATGTAGTTACCATCGAGTGCCGACATCAGGTTTTCCAGCTCGGCAATTTTGGCAAAGTTATCGGAGTATTCCCGGGCCTGATCCAACTGGGCCCGCAAGGGCTCAGAAACCTGCTCCAGCTCACCGCCCTCTAGGAAGGTATCCAGCAACTGGAACCCCGCCTGCGCTTCCAAAGCCACAACATTGCGCTCGTCCCGGGTTTGCTCTTCCGGCAAACGCAACCCGTGCTCCGCCTCATATTCATCCGCTGCGGTGATAAACCCTTCACCCAACATTTGCAGCATGGTGCTGGTGAGGTGTTCGGTTTTGGGCAGCTGACCAAAACGATGGATGCCCAGCGGCTGGCTCATCTCTGCCAATTGACCCAAATGATCCTGCAAGCGGCTCAGTTGGCCATCAAAATCCGCACTTAAGGCTTCAGCACTGATTTCCAGATCCTTGAGCATATTGAGCTCTTCGGCCAGACTGATAATACGCTGTTGGGTATTGGCCCGGGTCTGCCCCTCAGACAATACCAGGTAATTGCCAATTAACTCGGACAACTCAGCCACTTCCGCATATAGGCCCGCTTTCGCAAAGCCTGGGGTCAAGTGGCTGATCATGGTGGCACGGCCACGGCGCTTGGCCTGCATAGCCTCTCCCACATTATCGATAATGTAGGGGTAGAACACCGGGATATTTCCCAGGGCCAAGCTAGGTGCATCGTAAACCGACAGGCCCCGCTCTTTGCCACTGAGCCACTCCTGGGAGCCATGGGTTCCAAGGTGAATATAGGCATCGGCACCAAAGGTTTCCCGCGCATAGAGGTAAACCGCCAGGTAGGCGTGGTTCACCGGGGTTTTCATATCGTGGTATAGGGAAGAGTGATCCTTGGCATTGTCCGCGCGAACGCCTTGCGGCAACACAATCAAATTGCCAAGGGTCATCCGGGGAATAACAAATGCAGGCTCGCCGTTATGTTCGGCCAACATGGCATTGTCTTCCGGCTTGCCCCAACGCTCTACAATAGGATCCCGTACAGTTGCAGGCAGTTGGTCAAACCAGGCTTGATAGGTGGACAGCGGCATCCAATCAGCCAGCCCTTTATCGATCAAGGCTACGCTGTCTTCGCGACGATAATAAGGGCGCAACAACTGCCCGGCCCAATCGATAAGGGTTTTTGAATCCCTGATATGTACCTCATAGCCTCTTTCGCGCATTGCCTGGGCAATCGACTCAATCGAGCTGGGTACATCCAGGAAAGCCGCACCGATATTTTTTTCCCCGGGCGGGTAGTTCCAAATAAACGTTGCCACCTTTTTATTGGTGTTGCTTTGATAAGCGAGGGAGGCGTGATTCCAGGCGCGCTCTATCAAGGCCTGCATCTGTACATCCATCACTACTTTATTGCCGTCTTTATTAGCAGCGATAATCACCGGATCGATGCTGCCAGTATCTTCAGGCATTACCAGGAAGAATGGAGTCAGGGATGGAGATACACCGCTATTATCAGCAAAATATTCTTCTTCGCTGCCCTCGGTGTAATTGAGCGCGTGAATAACCGGCACTCCCAACTTCTCAAATTCAGCGCGGCGCTTGCTGACATAGTGCAGGGAGCGGTAATTAATCATCAAGTCGACACGGGTATTGCCGCTGTCGGTTTGCAATAAGTCTGGATAGGAAAGCGGCAAGTCTTCGCCTTCAAAGAAGAAGGCGAAAGCCTTGGCACCTTTAGCCTCAAGACCATTCAACAGGGTGTCGACAACCTGCTGCTGCTCGTAATCCACCACGGAGCGATGGATAGCCACGGCAATCACTGGCTGCTTCTCAGCAGGCTTTAACCAGTCAAAGAAAAATTCCTCTTTGTCGGTGACAAGCTGCTCCAGGCGGGGATGATAAAAACCTACCTTGGGTACAATTATCGGTTCCGGTACTGAGCCACTGGAAAGGTCAAATACCTCTGCCGACAAAAACTGCATCATATGACGGTAGTTTTTGCGGCCCGCATTATTAAAATAAGCGGCAATCGCCCGATGCTCGGACTCTGCCAACCCCTGGTTCATGGACTTATTATCTGCATCCCCCAGGGAAATCACCGGAACTTGCGGATGCTTGGCCAGCATTGGCTGGAACTTGCCAAACATAAAAGCAGAAAGCGCCGGGTTGATGCCATCCAGCATTATCAGTTCAGCGGAAGACCAAGCCAGGTCGATTTCCTCATCGTTCTTACCTTTGCTGTTAAAGATCTCCAGCTCAAAGGGTTGGTCTGCAGAGAGATCAGCCAGCAATGTACCTTTTGCCTTGGCCGTGTGGCTCGACATCATCAAGAGTACTTTGGGTTTATCGCTGGCCTGGGCAAAGGTTGCAAAAGCCAAGCTCATCAACAGGCACACAAAACGTGCCCACAGTTTATTACGCACCACTAATTCCCCCCCGAAGCTTTTTCACCGGTGGGAGCATCTTTACCTTCCCCTTCCGGTACATAAACCAGGCTGCCATCGGCCATCTGGTAAGCCACTCCCGCACGGGTGCCCTCCCCTGAGCCAATTTCCCCGGTGGATTTGTATTGTTTGATTTCCTTACCGTCCTTGACGATCACTTCCATATTGGGTTCGCCGGCATTTTTAATCACCGTGACCTTTTCATTGGAAAAAACGTTCAAGGGATTTTGCGCAATGGCAATCAGCAGCGCGGCGATAATGACCAGAAACACATCGATCAGGTTCACCGCACTCAGAATAGGATTCAGTTCTTCATCTTCGTCGAGGAAGCGCATCAGTCGGCCTCCTTCAGCTTGCGGATATTAATAAGCTCAGAGGCAAACCAGCGTTTTTTCACTGAGGCAGGCCAAAAGGTAATCGTGGAGATCACCAAGCCCCAGATCACAGCGGCGAAAGCAATAATCAGGTTTTCACTGATTCCCTGGATATTGCCATCGGCCAGGGCGCGAAGTGCCGGCCCCATGGGAATCATGGTGGCAATCAAACCCAACATGGGCGCGATCCGGGTAGCCATGCGAAGAAGTTCCAGTTTTCTCAACGCAAAAACTTCCAACTCGTCGTCACATGCCAAAGGGTTATTCACGTAAAAGTTGTGTACTTGGTAGCCCGGCAGGCGCTCAACCCGACCTTGCTTCAATGCCAACCGATAGGCTCCGGCATTTTTGCGGCGAAGCATCCACAGTGAAATAAAGCGCCCAGCGGCATAAAGCGAGTAGATAAAAAGTACCAGGATCGCCAGTAATACTGGGGCCATAAACAGGTCGGCCACATCCGCCATTAAGGTCTCAATTGATTGAATATTCACTGCAAGCCTCCCAAGCCCCACTATTGATGCCGTTCACAAATTTGAGCGGAAAGTACCCAAAGAAACTTTTAAGGTCAAATTTAATCTAATTGATATTGATTCGCATTTACCTTTACATTTTAATAAGTATCCATATAATCTCGCTCCGAACTGGTCGACAAGACCAAGCGAAAGGGCAACCAGAGACCCTTAACGAGCAGACCGAATCAACGACATCAAGGAATTCACCATGAAACGTCGCCCACTAGCAGCAGCCATTTTGGGCTTAGCCTCCGCCTCAAACCTGTACGCAGAGACCCCGACCTCTCCGTCCAGCAATGAACTCGAGCTGATCGTCGTCAGCGGGCGCGCAGAAAAACCCCTGAAAGACGTTGCGGGCAGCGTTTCCGTGGTGACCAATGAAGAAATTGAGCAGCTTCAGCTCAATGACATGAACCAGCTGTTCCAATACGAACCTGGCGTTGAAGTAACTGGTGAGGCTGGCGGCGCACAGAATATTCTGGTGCGCGGCATGGGCGGTGACCGTGTACTGATTATCAAAGACGGTATGCGGGTGAACGAGGGTTATGGCGCCAATGGCCAAAACGACATTATTGGTCGCGGCTTTATTGAAGTGGACACCCTGAAGCAGGTTGAAGTTGCCAAAGGCGCAGCCTCCTCCCTATACGGTTCAGACGCCCTTGCTGGTATCGTAGTATTTACCACCAAAGATGCTTCCGACTACTTGGAAGATGGCGAGCAGTTTGGCGGCTCTATCAAGACTGGCTACAACGGCATCACCAGCCAGAAAAATGTTTCTCCTACCCTCGCCCTGCGCACCGGCAATTTTGAGCAACTGCTGCACACCACCTTCCGCGATGGTGAAGAACAGCAGAACTACGACGAAACCCAGGACCCCTTCGAGATTGAATCGAAGAGCATCCTGTACAAAGGTAAATACAACCTGGGTGGCGAAGACTTTATCAGCTTCAGCATCGACCACTGGAACCAGGAAACTGTCGGCGACAGTGCCGATGGCCTGCTGTATTACTTTCGCGGACTGGCCGACTACGGCTACAACATCGTCGCAGAACAATCTGTTTCCGACAAAGAGACCACTGCATACCAGCTCCGCTACCACAGCGAGACCCCAACTGCGATTTACGATCAGGTAAATATCAGCTTGTACAACAACAAGTCTGAACAGGAAGACGAGCAGTACGGCCAACTGGACATCAACGCCCCCATGTTCGGTGTGATCGAAATCCGCGACATGTGGGAAACCGGCCTCTACCGCCAGGACACTATCGGCCTGCTGTCCAACGCCAGCAAAACCCTGAATGAGACCCACACCCTGGGTTACGGCCTGGACCTGGAGCAAACCGAGAGCGAGCGTACCGTTCACCAATACCGTGAAGTTGCGGGTAGCTCCACCCTGGACTCCACCACCGAGAAATTCCCAGAAAACGAGGTGGCGCGCGCCGGCCTGTTTATCAATGACGAAATGTCATTCTCCAATGGCCAGCTGACCGTTACCCCGGGCCTGCGCTACGACTGGTACGAAATGGACCCCAACGGTGCATTGAAGTCAGATGACACTCCATTTGCCACCATTGAAGAAAGCAATGTTTCCTTCAACCTGGGCGCGCTGTACCGAATCAATCCGAAACTGTCCGCCTTTGCCCAATACGGACAGGGCTTTAAAGTGCCAGCCTACGATTTAGCTTATATCGAGCACTACCTGCAGCCGACCTCCAGTTACATATACGAAGTTCTACCCGCCGACGATCTGTCACCGGAAACCAGTGACACCTTCGAACTCGGCCTGCGCGGGCACCTGGGCCCGGTAGCTTTTAGTACTGCAGCGTTTTATACCGAATACGATGATTTCCTGGAAACCACTTTAATTCACCAAGAGTTTGTAAATGGTGATGACGGCAGTTTCTCCCATGTATTTGAACAGTACCAGTACCAGAACATCGAATCTGTCACCATCAAAGGTATAGAGGCGAGCGCCAGCTGGTACCTGTCTCCAACAATCGAGTTGTTTGCAAATGCCAGCTACCAGCGCGGCGAAAACGACACCACCGGTGAATACCTAACCAGCATCAGCCCACTTTCTGGCGTGGTCGGTGCAAGCTACAGCGGCGCCAAACTCTCCAGCCAGGTACTGGTGCGCTGGGCAGACCGCATGGAAAAAGTGAACGACGGCGCTACTGAAACTGCCGGTTATGGCACTGTAGACTGGACCCTGGGTTATCAGGTAATGGACTCCATGTCTGTGAACTTGGCAGTTAACAACCTGATGGATAAATACTACGTTCCCTACCTGAATGTTGCAGGCTGGGATGAAGGTAGCGATCTTTCTGTCAATGCGGCGCCGGGGCGTACTTTCTCTGCGTCAATCAGATACGATTTTTAATTAACGAGTTTTACACTCTCCTATCTCGCAAATAAGTCCCTTGATGGCCGTACTCCCATGCGGCCTTTTTTTATTTTGCGGCGTCAAAAAATACAATTAATCCGTGTAAATCTTCTCCATCATTTCTTTAACTTCTGCCTGGTATAGCCGCAACGCTTTTAACAGCTCAAGTCTGAACAGCGGCATATAAAGCAAGTACACTAGCTGATAAATTGGGTTCGCAGAGTGCATTTTGAAATAACACTGTCTCTCCCAGTGACTTGCCCCACCCTTCATTTCGGTAATGGTGTAACTGAAATGGCCCGTGATGTGTTTAGTAATTGGTAAAAATAATAGAACCAGCGCACCACCGTAAATCGTCTTCCCCTCCCAGGAAATTTTGTTGGGCCGCTCATAATTTATTAATTGATGCTTCATTACGTGGTAGCCAGTAATCCCCCAATATTTTTCGATCGCCACGCTACCTACAGTAGACTTATCGCCCCCCAGATTGTATTCCGCAAATAAAGTGTTCGGATATTTGCTTTCCCAATTTCGCAGGTCTACCACATAATCAAACAAGGCTTCGGGCGGGGCTTGTATAATGGCAGCATTTTTGTAGAAGTAGGACTTGTCTTTAAAATACAGCACCAGGCAAATCAACACATACAGAATAATTACCGCATATATGATGTCTAGTATCATCAACTGCCTCCACCACTAAAAAACTTAATACCGGCACTGATATAAATGAACTAGAAAGTCACAAGCCTAATTATAGAAGAATAAAAAAAAGCCATAGATTTACGGCCTGAATTCAAAATAAATAAAGATAACAATCAATTTAAGAGAGGCGATTAAATGATCGCAGAAGTGGATATAAATTTCATGGCTAATCGGTCTGCAAATACCGCCACCCGGCGCGGCTGGGCCCGGCTTGGAGGGAACAACATTTGAAGCGGTACCGGCGGTGGAGTGTACTCTTCTAACAGGCGAACCAGCCTGCCCGCCTGAATATCCGGCCCTACATCCAGTTCTGATTTTAAAATAATGCCACTTCCCTTCAGGCACCACTGGCGAGCCAGCTCCCCGTCATTGGTCACCCGGTCGCCGCGTACCACCACAGTTTGCTCACTCCCCGATCCATCGCGGCCATCGAGAAAGCGCCAGTGGTTATCCAGATTTTCACCGAAACGCATTACCAGACAGTTGTGACCCTTCAGGTCCTCGGGCTTTTGTGGAGTACCTCGCTCTTGTAAATATCTGGGAGAAGCGCAGAGGATGCGCTGCTTTTGGCTCAGGGTCCTGACCCGAAGTGAACTGTCGGTGATTGCGCCGAAACGCAAGGCTATATCAATACCCTGGCCAACAATGTCCACATAACCATCAGACAACAGCAATTCAATAGAAATAGCCGGGTGATCCAGTAAGAAGCGGTCAATTTCCGGGGCCACAATCGCCCGCCCCAAGTCACAGGGGGCACTTACGCGAATGCCACCTGACAGGGTCTGCGCTCCTGATCGAATACGGCTTTCAAGGTCATCCACTTCACCCAGAATCTGTTTAGCACCCTCAATCAGGGTGCGCCCTTCCTCTGTCAGGCTAATTGCCCGGGTTGTTCGATTCAGTAACACCACACCGAAGTGCGACTCCAGTGCCGCAAGGCGCTCGGAAACCCTGCTGGAAGACAGGCCCGAGTCCCGCGCTGCGGCGACCAGGCTACCTTTATCAACAATTTGCAGGAACAACTTGAGATTATCTACCAGCATTGATCGGAAATACCGAATATTGATTTCTATTAATAGCAGTTTATCCGGTAAATCAAAGCAACCACAATACCCCTATCGCAGTCACTACTGCACAGTCACAAACTTACACTAGGGAGTTTCGCTATGGATAACAGTATTCGCATCGGACACATTGCGCTCTCTTTCCACGATGCTAGCGCTCGGGAAGTCTCCAAGGTTCTTGAGGCTCACGGCCACCAAACCAGCTTCAAGTCCGCCCCCCATGAAGCGGCCTTCGAGCTGCTAAAGAACGGAGAAATCGACCTTTTAACTTCCGCCTGGCTGCCTTCCAGCCACGAGGTCTATCTGAATCCCCTACTGGACCAGGTAGAAAAAGTGACCGTGCTGTATGAGCCCTACTGTATCTGGGGTGTGCCGGATTATGTGCCCGAGAAAGCAATTGCCAGCGTTGATGACCTACTCAGCGAACCTGCCCTCACCCGTATGGATCGCCTGATCCAGGGAATCAATCCCGGTGCGGGTATTAGCCGCTTTTCCGCTGAAATGATCCGAGCCTATGGCCTCGATAAGGCAGGTTACGAATTCCGACCGGGAACAGAAGCGGACTGCTTCAACCGTTTTGAAGACGCCGTAGCGCAGGAGCACTGGGTAGTGATCCCCTTGTGGCACCCACAATTTCTTCACAACCGCTACACCATCCGCGCACTAAAAGATCCCAAAGGGCTTCTCGGCACTCAAGATGAAGCAACGCTCGTCGTGCGCAAAGATGCCAAACAGAAGATTGGCAGCACCGCCCTGGCTGCGCTGTCCCAGCTTTATATCGGCAACAAAAAGCTCAGCGCCTTGGAAGATGCTCTGCGCAAACAAGCCAAAACTAAAACACCGTAAAATTTAAGGAAGTCGCAATGAAGTCCTCGAAAATACTATTTGCCGCACTGGCTCTTGCAGGTGTTGGCAGCTTAGCCACCAGTGTCACTCACGCAGCTGAAGCGGATTCCCTGCAAACAGTCACTGAATTCAGCGAATCCCGCGCTGCCGGTGTCACTGTCACCCCCAATGGCCGGGTACTGGTCAGCATGCACCCACTGGATGCGCCAAAACTAAAAGTACTCGAGGTAATGGCAAACGGCTCCAAGCAACCCTTTCCCAATCGAGATTGGGCGGATGGGTCTGAGCAGGGTGAAGTGGGTTTTGGATCAGTAATTGGCATTCACTCTGACAGCAAAGGCATCGTCTGGATTTTGGATATGGGCGGTGAAAATACACCCGTCCAACTTGTCGCCTGGGACAGCGTCAATAATAAACTGCACCAACAGATTGAAATCTCCAAGTCCGCATTAGTGGAAAATTCATTTCCGCAGGATTTTGCCTTGGATGAAAAGCGCCAAAAAATCTACATCGCCGATATGTCCTTCGGTAATTTTAACGGCGCGACCAAACCGGCAATTATTGTCGTCGACCTGAAAACCGGACGCTCTCGGCGCGTACTGGAAAGCGCTAATGAATTTATGCCGCCAAAGCAGGATCTCATCATCGGCGGAGTTTTGCTAGCGGCTAAAACTGAAGGTGATACGAATAAAAGCCTGCACTTTGGTCTCAATCCCATTGCCCTGGACGGCAAGTCTGAATGGCTCTACTTTGGCAGCCTCAGCGGCGATAAAATCTTCCGTCTTCCTGCGGCGCAGTTGGCGGACGCCGATATTTCCGAGAGTAAACTAACCGCACAAATTGAAGAATTTGGCCCCAAAAACCCCAGTGATGGCATTGCAATGGCACCGGAAGGTGGCGTGCTGGTTACCGACCTGCAGAATAACGCCATTGGACTGACCACCCAGGGCAATTACCAAATCCTGCTACAGGACAAACAACTCTCTTGGCCTGACAGCCTCGCTATTAGCAATGGCTGGGTATATATCACCCAGGATCAGCTTCACCAGCATCCTGCTTTCAGTTCTGGCCTTGGTAATGCCAAGCCACCCTACAAGCTGATGCGCTTCCGCTACACTCCATAAACTCCCTCTCACCGCCAGGAGATAGTTGCCCTGGCGGTTTTTTATTAACGTCGAAATAAATTCACCAGTAAACTCAATACCAAACTAACGATAATCATCGATACAATTGGAAAGTAAAAACGGGTGCGCCCCGACTCTACACGAATATCTCCCGGCAAGCGCCCGAACCAGCTGAATAACCCTGGGGAAAAGTGCAATAGCACCCCAACCAACACTAAAATTATTCCTGCGATAATCAACCAGCGGGACATCTATGCACCTCCCTACAGAGTGATTTAACGCCCTGACAATTACCCTGGCGCACTGCCTGGACATTCCCCAGTGACTACTCTATCTATGCTCAATCCCGAGACAAATCGATAGAGGCCATGTGGTGAAATACCCCCTTATTGTAGTTGTCACAACCTGCATCTTTTTAAGTACAGCCGCCAATAGCCAGGGTAATCCTTTGATTTCCCGAGGCACTATCCCGCTCGCCGAAGGGGTTACCCTTACTTCAGTCGCCGGCCCACTTGAATACCCTTGGGGTATAACCAGCCTGCCCGATGGAAGTTTTCTTATCACCCAGCGCAGCGGACAACTCAGAATTGTAAAAGATGGAAAATTATTGGCGGACCCTATCAAGTTTCCAGCAGAAATCTTGTTTCTTGGCCAAGGGGGCCTACTGGATATCGCTGTGAGCCCCACCTTCCCTCAAGACCAGATGCTCTACTTCAGTTATGCCATTGGCAATATGGACAACAACCGACTTGCCATTGGTCGGGCTAAATGGAATAACGGCAAGTTGGAAAACTTTGAAGAGATATTCAAGTCCGCGCAGGGTAAAAATAACGGCGCACACTTCGGTTCCCGGCTCGCCTTCCTACCCGATAAAACGTTGCTGGCTACCATTGGCGATGGCGGTAATCCCCCACAAGAATTCCTCGATATTTTTGCCCGGGAACAGGCCCAAAACCTACAAACCCACTTCGGCTCTATTATTCGTATTAATGGGGACGGTTCAATTCCCGACGACAACCCATTCAAAAACCAAGCAGATGCCCTGCCGCAAATCTGGAGCTTTGGCCACCGCAATCCCCAAGGGTTGGTGATCGATCAACAAAGTGGGGAGATCTGGTCCTCCGAACACGGCCCCGCAGGAGGCGATGAATTGAACCGCCTCAAAGCTGGCAGTAACTATGGCTGGCCAAGGGTCACTTTTGGTCGGGACTACCGGGATGGCTCCAATATAGCCTTCAAAATCGAGGATCCAGAATTTACCTCGCCCGCACTGGCCTGGCTCGATACCCATGCCCCTGGAGGACTGGCCTTCTACACCGGCAATGCCTTCCCCGAATGGAAAGGACGGCTTATTTCCGCCGGGTTAGTTAGCGAAGATTTAAGGATCATTCAGATAAAAGATGGCGCTGCCATTGGCGAGCTAAGGATACCTATTGGGGAGCGTGTACGCGACGCAGAAGTTGGCCAGGATGGCAGTCTTTACATATTGACCGATGGCCCCAAAGGCCGTTTACTGCGCATAGATCCAGCAAAACAATAACTCGAATTTCAAGATATTCGACTAGTTGGGGCGAGGTTCAAAAGTCGCCCTATAAGGCAAGCTATCTATGCGTTTTTTCCGCCCCCTTACCGCCACTCTACTTATGGCCACCTCACTGTGTGTTCAGTCCACCACTCTGATTCACAATGTTTCCGGCTACCAAACTACTGATGATCAACTACTCACGTTCGATGCTTTAGCCTTTGATCAAGGCAAGGTACTGGCAACTGGAAGCTATCAACAGCTGCAAAAGCAATTTCCTACAGCCGATAGAATTGATGCGCAGGGTAAAACCCTACTTCCAGGCCTAATTGATGCCCACGGCCATATGCTGGGCCTGGGCCAACTTACCGGGGAATTGGACTTACGCGATCACTCCCTTGCACAAGCACTCTCAGCCATCAAGAAGTACGCCCGGGATCTGGGGCCCGACGAATGGCTATCGGGCCGTGGCTGGAACCAGGTTACCTGGCCCAACAAAGCTTTCCCAACCCGTAAACAACTGGATAAATTGGAAATCAAGCAGCCAATTTGGTTGCGCAGGGTCGATGGCCACGCAGGTTGGGCCAATTCCAGGGCCCTGGAGTTAGCGGGGATCGACAAGGAAACCCAATCACCAGATGGCGGTGAGATTCTACGGGATGAAAACGGCAACCCGACAGGCATCCTGATCGATAACGCCATGAGCCTGATGTACAAGGCGATACCCGCACCTACTTTAGCCCAGGAGAAAAAGAACCTACAAAATGCATTTACCACCGCTCTCTCCCTGGGATTAACCAGTGTGCATGATGCGGGTATCAGCGAACAGACCCTGAACGCCTACCGAGACCTGGCAAATAAGAAAGCCATCCCGTTGCGTATTTACCCCATGCTTTCAGTAGATAGCCACAATTATGCCCAGTTACTTCAGGCGGGGCATATTGGAGAGCCATCGGACCGGCTGTATATGCGCAGCATCAAACTTTCCGCCGATGGCGCCTTGGGAAGCCGAGGCGCTGCCCTGCTGGAGCCCTACCACGACCGCCCTCAGGAAAAGGGGCTGCTGCTCTACCCGGAAGACAAAATGTTGGCTTTGCTCAAGCTGGCTACCGACAATAACTTCCAGGTTAACGTACATGCAATCGGCGACAGGGCTAACCATATCGTATTGAACCATTTGGAAACCCTAAACAAGGCAGAGAGCCAGGCTAGCTATCGTCATCGCGTGGAGCACGCCCAGGTTATTGAGATGGAAGATATTCCGCGCTTCGCCCGGCTCAACCTGATTGCCTCCATGCAGCCCACTCACGCTACCAGCGATAAGAACATGGCCGGCGACCGCCTGGGGAATGAGCGACTGATCGGCGCCTACGCTTGGCAGACCCTGCTGGAACAAGGCACTCCTATAGCCGCAGGCTCCGACTTCCCTGTAGAACCCGCGAACCCCCTTTTCGGATTACACGCCGCCGTTACCCGCCGCGACCGCCAGGGAGACCCCAGTAAAGGCTGGCGCACAGAAGAAGCTATGACCCTGGAGCAAGCCCTGCGCGCCTTTACCCTGGATGCAGCCTATGCCAGCCATCAGGAGAAAGTCATCGGCAACCTTGAAGCCGGGAAGTTCGCCGATTTTATTTTGCTGGATAAGGATATTTTTACGATAGCTCCCCAGGAGATCTGGAAGGTACAAGTTCTGGAGACCTGGGTTGAAGGAGAACAGGTCTACCGTAAACCCCTTTAGCCAGTCACTAACCTTCACTTTTCCCGCACTTCAAACCGCGAATACCGGCGAAAATCGGTATTCGCAGAAACAACGACCGCCCCATAATTCACCAAGAGCCTTGTATTGCGGTATTGCTATACTACTTTTTGTGAATACAAGAAAACCTTATTGATAAAGCGCATATAGGTTAATGCCTGAAAGAGAAACAAATAGACCGCGCTATGAAGTACATCCAAATACCCGTAAGCGATGCACCTTTATATCTTCTACTCGAAGCAGATCCCTCTAAGAAGAAAATAGACAGCTATTTACCTGAATCCTGGTGTTTCGCAGCAATTGATGCTGGCGCTGTGGAGGGTATATGCGTAGTAAAAGAAATTGATACCGCAATCGCTGAGATTTTCAATATCTCAGTTTCTCCTGAGGTGCGGCAGCAAGGGATTGGATCAAAGCTGTTAAAGTTCTCTCTTTCAGAGCTCACCACCAAAGGAATTCACCGAATAGAGCTGGGCACTGGCACATTCGGTTACCAACTAACCTTTTATCAACGCCATGGGTTCAGGGTTGAATCTGTTGTTAAAGATTATTTTTTACACAACTATGATCAACCCATTGTTGAAGACGGAGTGCAACACAAAGATATGTTGCGACTTTCACTAGATCTTACAATTAGACGACAATAAAACTGTCTGCGGCATAGTGCCTACCCAAAATGGCAGGCTTGTACCTATTAATCATCGCTCAATCATCACCCAACGCGCCGGGATCAAAGTCGTCATAAAGCCATTCAGTTATAAGTGAAAATTTCCTTTCGCCTAATCTAACTTGACCTGCCAAACATCAACATTAAACCACCCACCTTGAATACTGTATTTATAAACAGTAAACTTAAAGTGACCTAGAAAGAACCAAGGGAATACTATGCCAGTAAAACATGAATGGCGAAAAAAAGAAAAATCCCTCTATCTCCCTAAAACTCTACCTGAAGTTATCGACATCCCTAAACTCAATTACATTACTATTCATGAAGAGGGCAGCCCTGCCGGGGAGTCATTCACGAACTGTATCGGTACCCTATATTCCTTGGCTTATGCCATCAAGATGCTTCCCAAAAAAACGGATGAGAAGCCGACTGGATACTTTGATTTTACAGTCTATCCATTAGAGGGAGTCTGGGACATCAATGAAAAGGCCAAAGAGAGCTATTCAGGGAAGATCAAAAAAGAAGATTTAATCTATAAGCTGATGATACGTCAGCCTGATTTTGTCGAGCTACCCTTTTTCAAGGAAATACTTAACTACGTTAAGAACAAAAAACCAAATCCATTACTGAATCAAGTTAACTTTGAGACTATTTTAGAGGGGAAGTGTGTACAAATGCTCCACTTAGGGAGATTTGAGGATGAGCCTATCAGCTTTGAGAAAATGGAAGCCTTTGCTAAAGATCAGGGCTTAAATCGCCTATCCAAGGTACACAAGGAAATTTATCTTTCAGACACAAGAAAAGTGGCACCGGAAAAATTGAAAACCGTATTAAGGTTTCGGGTTAGCTAAACAATGGCTTATTTTCACCCCCACAACCAACTTTTATCATCAGATCCCCCCCAGTATCCAAACCCTATTTTAGTACCAGCTATACACTAACTCTTATCAAGAAACCCTCCAATTCTGAAAGCCATTTATTAAGTTATACACCGGGAATATATTCAAGGTGTTAATGTTTCCAGCTAAGTTAATTAGCGCCTGCGGCTAAACAAGTAAAAGAACTTCACAGAGGGTGAGATCAGAAACCAGCTGAAATACTCACAGACTAAGTTAAACCAATAAAAAAAGCCGCATCGAAGGATGCGGCTTTTTTGTCACGGGGACTATTGCTAATTAGTCCTTAACAGCTACCGTGCTCGCTTTCTTTTCAGGGATCGGGAAGCCACGATCGCGCATTAATGCTTCGATATTGGCATCGCGACCACGGAAAGAGCGGTAAGCGTCTGCCGGGTCCAGCGCATTGCGAGGAGCGAACAAGTATTTCACCAGTCTCGCAGCTACTTCCTTATCGTAGAAGCCACCTTTGGACTCAGCAAAAGCCTCAGAGGCATCGGAGGTCAGTACGTCGGCCCACATGTAGCCGTAGTAGCTGGCCGCGTAGCCTTCACCAGAGAAGATATGACCAAAATGAGGAGAGCGATGACGCATCACCAGTTCATCCGGCATACCCAGCTTCTTCAAAGTTTCACGCTCAAACTTGTCTGGATCGATACCTTCAGGGTCAGCAGTGTGGAACTTCATATCCACCAGTGCAGATGCCAGGTACTCAGTAGTGCTAAAGCCTGAGTTGAACTTGGCTGCTTTCTTGATCTTTTTCACCAGATCCGCAGGGATCGGCTCACCAGTTTTGTAGTGCACCAGATAGTTATCGATTACCGCATCGGTAGACAACCAGCGCTCCAGCAGCTGAGACTGAAACTCAGTGTAGTCACGCACACCGCCATTTAAGGTCGGATAAGTAACGTTGGACGCAAGGAAGTGCAGCGCATGGCCAAACTCGTGGAAGAAAGTCTCTGCATCATCCCAGCTTACCAGTACAGGCTCACCGGGAGCGCCCTTGATAAAGTTGGAGTTGTTGGAAGAGAGAACGTTCTTCTTACCATCGAAAGTGGAGTGGTCGCGGTACATGGTTGCCCAGGCTCCAGAACGCTTACCCGCGCGAGCAAATGGGTCCAGGTACCAGAGGCCGATATGGTCGCCGCTCGTCTTATCGGTAACTTCCCAGACCTTAACATCTTCATGGAATACCGGTACTGAGCCTTCCTTCACTGGAGTGAACTCAAAATTGAACAGCTCTCCAGCCACATAGAACATGGCTTCACGCAGGTTATCCAGCTGCAAGTACTGTTTAACTTCATCGGAGTTCAGGTCGTACTTGGCCTTGCGAACTTTTTCTGCGTAGTAGCGGTAGTCCCAGGGCTCAATAGTGATATTGGCTTTTTCAGCATCAGCCACTGCCTGCATATCAGCCACTTCTTCCTTCACGCGACCAACTGCAGCCGGCCATACCGCTTCCATCAACTCCATGGCACGCTCAGGTGATTTGGCCATACGATCACGCAAGCGCCACTGAGCGTAGTTGTCAAAGCCTTGCAGGCCGACACGCTCATCGCGCAGCTTCAGGATTTCAGCGATAATGGCGTTGTTATCGCGCTCATCACCATTATCACCACGACTGTAGTAATTGGTCCAAATCTGCTTACGCAACTCGCGATTGTCAGAGTAAGTCAGGAAGGGATCCATGGAGGAACGGGTATTGGTAATCGCGTACTTACCTTTTTCGCCCTTCTCTTCCGCCATTGCTGCCGCTGCGGCGACAAAGGAATCCGGTAGGCCGCCCAGCTGATCTTTTGTCAGGAAGATATCGTAACCTTCCTCATCAGCCAGTACATTGTTGGAGAACTTTGTATAGAGCTCCGCCAAGCGCTTGTTGATTTCTGCATAGCGCTCTTTCTTTTCCCCTTCCAGGGTGGCGCCATTGGTTGCGAACTGGGTATATACCAACTCGACTACGCGCTTCTGCTCAGCGTCCAGATCCATCGACTCACGCTGATCATAGATAGACTTGATGCGCTTAAAGAGGGCCTTGTTCTGGTAAATTTTGGACTCGTAGTCAGCCCACAGAGGTGCCAGTTCACGCTGGACCTTACGGAATTCCGGGGAGGACATATTGCCGGCCCAGATTCCATAATAAGAAGATGCACGACCCAACTCTGCACCACTGCGCTCCATCGGAACAAAAGTATTGGCGAAAGTAGGCTTGGCAGGATCGGCGGCGATGGCGTCCAGCTCCGCCAGATTCATCTCAATACCCTTCTCAATTGCGGGCTTGAGATCTTCAAGATTCATCTTGTCAAACGCAGGAACACCACCAAAAGGACCTGTCCACTCCGCCAATAGCATGTTGCTGGCGTGCTCCGGACTAACAGCCATGGACTTCTCGGCATTCACGGTATCTTTGACCACCTCAGCCTGTTGTGTCTTTTCACCACAACCGCCCACTACCGCAAGAGCTGCGGCCACGGATAGTGCGATCATTGTTTGACGCATCGGTATCTCCTCTAGGATAGAGCTTTGTAATAGTTTTAAGAGCGGGAGTTTAACCCCAGTTGGCCTATGCCCGCCAATACTACCGCCATTCTCAGCCAAGGCTGCGACAAAGTGAAAGAAATACACGACGACTTCCTTCGACTTTGACCATATGGTCTAGACACTCCTGCTGCCCACACTTCGGCCGCTTAATAGTCCTTTTCTAAAGTAACCAAATCGGTAAATTCGACCCAAATCCCCTACCCGGTCAAAGTCAGCGTATTTTCGTCACCGCCGGAATCTCACTTAAAACTCAGCATAAATAAAGCCTTCAGCAGCCAGCTAATACAACTCCACACCTTTGTTTACCTTTTGTAAATAAAAGTGCGCTGTCTTGCAGCTAAAACTGAGCCTTTAAATCAGAGGAGTTTTGGAACAGCAATCAAAATTTCACTTACAACAGTAAACGATCTATAAAGCCGCACCTAAACTCAACACAAACAAACAAACACATTTAAATATATTTAGAAAAACCTATTCCCATTCATAATTAGGTGGAAACTTTTCTTCTACTCACAAAATCCTCTCCAACATAAAAGTCACGATTACTGGAAATATTTCCCCCATAAGAAAATGCAATTAGCGACAATCCGTAAAATTATCAGAATATTTACCACATATATCAATGAAATTCGGAAATAAAGCTAAGGGCGCTCAATAAACTCAACCACCTTATGCAATTTTTTATAATTATTTCCATTAAAAAATACTATTAAAACTTCAAAACAATATTTATCTAATCAAGACAGATCGGGCAATATTTAAACGAAAAGCAGGTGCTCTTTTTCAGGCACAAATAACAAATCCGGAAATCTGGCTTTTTATTTTATTTATACATTCGCTCAACTGATTAAAAGTTAGGGATAGACTCATGCAAAAGAAATCCATTTTACCACTTAGCGCAGCTATAGCAGTCTTATCAATGGGTATTGCCTCAGGCTCACAAGCTCAGGCGGTTAGCTGTGGTGACGTAATAACCTCTCCGACCACCCTCGACAGTGATTTAGTCTGCACTATTGCTGATGAATTTTCTGTCGCAATAGCAATTGAGGGACCATCTGGCAGCCTTTCAATGGGAGATTACAGTTTAACCTGTTCCACCAATGAATTTGGCACAGGTATTATTTTACTGGAAAGTGGCGCCCGGCTTAGCGGGGGTAGCGTAATCGGTTGCGGCGATGCTGTGACTGTTGGAGGGGATGGTAACCATTTTGTTACAGGTGTCACTATCACTGATTTTGGTGATGATGCTGTATATGTCGAAAGCGATTTCAATGTGGTCAGCAACATGACAATCACTGGAGATGGGTGGGATTCCGATGAAGGTATCGATATCCAGGGTAATAACAATCTAGTCAACAACAATCTAGTTGAAAATGCTGGTGACGAAGGTATTGAAGTTGCAGGAGACTACAATACGGTTACCTTTAACGAGGTCTATTTTTCAGGAAACGATGGCATTGAAATTGACGGTATTTTTGCAAATATCACCAACAACATATCCGCCTTCAATGGTAGCAGCGGTATTGAAATTGATAGTGACAACGGCACTATCTCTCTAAATAATGTTACTGATAACGAGGAAGGGGGAATCGACCTAGATCAAGGCGATAGTAATAGTATTGTCAATAACAACGTTGTTGATAATGGCACTTATGGAATATTTATTTCGGACGATGAACCTACCAACAATACGATTTCTGGTAATTTCTCTGAGGGCCAAACCTACGACTTATTTGATGCAGTTGACTTTGATTGCACAGGCAGTAATACCTGGCAAAACAATACATTTACCACATCTGATCCCTCTTGTTTAGATTAAATACTTGAGGGAATTTACAAGCAAGCAATTCAAGAACTTATAAATAGCAAACCTCCTTGTCAACCCACTTTAAACCTTAAGGCGATTCTCTTTCCCAAAAAGAGAATCGCCATTCAATTAAAAGGTTGCGCACCCACAACCATTAATAAATAGTTTTACTGTCGACATTAGCAGACACTTAAATCCGTCTCAACAATAAGAGACCATATCCGACAGATTAAAAGATACAGACACCTTAAATTACTCCGCTAAATATTCTCAATAAAAAGATATCTACACTTATTAAATCTGTTAAAAGGAGTTAGACATGTTGTACCCCAACCATTACCTTCAAATTCTATCCGCGGCACTACTTTCTCTAGGTGCTTCCCTATCACCAAGCATAAACGCTGTAGAATGCGGCGATATCATTACAGAGCCCGCAACACTAACAGAAGATCTAACCTGTTCAATCAGTGCCCCAAATAGCGCAGCTCTCACTATTCAAGGACCAAGTGGCAGCCTATATATGGCAGGATTCTCACTTACCTGTTCCGGACTGGATCAGTCAAACGGGATAGTCCTTACAGGCTCATCCGGTGAACTATCCACAGGCACAATTAATGGCTGTAACGACGCAGTAGTACTTTCAGAAGGTGGGCTTCATACCGTATACGGCATCAATATATTACTTCCACTGGACGATGCCATTGTTGTAAGCAGTGATAGCAATATCGTCACAGGCAATTATACACTTGGTGACGGGAATGACTCAGATGATGGAATCGATATCAATGGTAACCTTAATTTTATTTCCCAAAACATAATTGAGTTATCCGGTGACGAGGGCATGGAAGTTGACGGCACTTCCAATACAATAATCGGCAATACTATTACTGGGTCCGACGGTGATGGAGTCGAATTAGATGGGGATTTTTCAATCTTTGTCTCGAACATTGTACAAGACAATGACAATACAGGTATTGAAATTGAAGGAAGCTCATGCACCGTTTCGAATAACACAACAGTAGAAAATGGATCTTCTGGAATTTCATTAGAATTTTCCGCATCCAACAATGGCATCAGTCAAAATACCAGCAGTGACAATGGAGCTTACGGTATATTAGTTATCGGTGTTAACGCCATTGGCAATAACATTGTCTTTAACACTGCCACAGGAAACGGCTTATTCGACCTTGAAGATCTTTTTGAGAGTGAGGATTGTAGCGTTAACAATAACCTTTGGTCAGGCAACACCTTCACATCCGCGGAGCCAAGCTGCCTTGAATAAACCCTAAGTTACGTCTGCCGGGGTTATTAGCCTTTAAACTAAGGCAATAACCCCGCCCCCCTTTACTGCCAATGCTACTATTTCAGGTCGGCATTACCCCCTTTTCAAATTAACTTTCAGAGACAACGGCATCCATCTCAATCTCCACTAACCAATTAGAGTCAATAAACCCTTTAACCTCCACAAAAGTACAGGCAGGGCGAATATCTGAAAACAGTTCCCCATGTGCCCTGGCCGCATCTTCCCAGCGCTTTATATCAACTAACATAATCCGGGTTCTAATAACGTCAGACAGATGTCCACCAGCCTCCTTCAGAGCAGCGACCGCAATATCCAAGCAGAGTTTGGTCTGGCCATAAACATCACCGATAAAGGCAGTTTTGCCCTCTGATATAGGAGCGGTCCCCGATATAGCGATTTGCCCCCCGACCCTACAGGCTCTTGAAAACCCTATGGGATTCTCAAGGTATGAACCGGAACTTACCAATTTTCTCACTTTAACTCCTTCTAACGAGTAAATACGGCTATTTTATTTCCATCCAAATCCCTAAAATAGGCCCCATAAAAAGATTCCGAATTCCTATAGCCTGGATCACCTTCAGATGTCCCTCCAAGTCCAAGCGCTACAGAAAAAATCTTATCGACTTTATCAATACTGCCAACGTTAAGGGCTAACATTGTACCGTTACCAATACTCGCCGGCTTTTCATCATAGGGAGCAGTAACAGCAAGTTTTGTGGAGGAGCCTTTAAACTGCCAGAAAATAACTGTATCAGAGTGATAAACTTCCTCTGCAGCAATAGGGGCTAAAATCTTGCAATAAAACAGCCCCGCCCTGGGCAAGTTATTTGTACCTAATGTTATATGAGAAATCATGTCGTAAAGCACCCTATTGGAAAAGTAAGACCTAAGATTTTATGGTCTAACCGCTAAAGCAACTACTGTATTTCAAAGTTTTCAATCCGTGATCAGGTCTCTATTTAGTGAGAACGGCACCTCCAGATTATTGCCCCTACCTAAAATCTACAAATTCCCAGTAGTCAACGGGCAGGTTTCATATTGGCACAGCTGGTGATCAGGACCGAACTCAAACCGGCCTTTAATTTCATTTAAATACTCCAACAGTGCCGAGACTCTCTTGGGCTTATTGACTCCGGGCCGATAGACTACATAAATTGGCATAAATATCGCGTGCCATTCAGGAAATATTCGTATTAACTCCTGCTTCTCCAACTCGCAGATCATGCTGTTAACCGGAATTTGAGCTATTCCCACCCCGCCAGCAGCAGCCCTTATTGCCGTTTCTGGATTGCCACAATGGAAGTTACTTCGCACTTCGATAGATTCCGTTTTGTTTTCGGATACCAGAGTCCAAAAAGCAGACTCAGGGGCAGTCCCGGCTGTAATACAATTGTGCTGCCTGAGCTCCTGGGGTGACTCAGGTATTCCGTACTCCCTTAAATAGTCCGGACTGGCTACCAGAACCTGAGTCGTATACCCGATTTCTTTCGCCACCAAACGGTCATCGGCGATCTGCCCGACACGAATTGCCAGGTCTATACCCTGAATAAACAGGTCATCAAAAGTGTTGGATAGCTCCAGCGAGATTTGGGCTTTCGGCCACTGCTGGAGAAATGGAGGGAAAATATACTGGGCCAGGTAGCTCCCCATGGCCGGGGGGGCCGATACACGCAGCAACCCCTGTACTTGCTGCTCTATCTCCCGCACATCCTCGCGCAAGGATTTAAACTCCTCTACCAGTAGAGAAGCGCGACGCAGAGTGACTTTACCTGCATCAGTGATCTCAATTTTCCTGGTAGATCGCTCCAACAGCCTGGCCTGTAACTGCTCTTCCAACTTCGATATGGCCTTGCTCACCGTAGATTTGGGTAATCCCAGCTCTTCGGCGCAGTGAGTCAGACTCATCAGTCTACAAGTGGTTACAAAGATAGATAAAGTTCGGAAGTCTATAGTTTCCAAATCGCGAACAATCAATTTCCAAACGCCTTATTGTTTCAAATTACCCAAGAGAATAGTCTGTGCGCCATCGAGAGACAACTGCATTCAGCGACAACATTTAAGGTGAACAAGATGACTGCGACACAAGACTTGTTTTCAAGCATTCAATTGGGTGATGTAAAACTGACTAACCGTGCCGTGATGGCCCCTCTGACCCGCTCAAGAGCTGAAAACCATGTACCTACCCCTTTAATGGCTGAGTACTATGCACAGAGGGCAGGCGCCGGCCTGATTATTGCCGAGGCAACCATGGTAGCTGAGGGAACCTCGGCCTTTATCTCTGAACCAGGCATTTACTCCCAGGAGCAGATTGAAGGCTGGAGGCGAGTCACTGATGCCGTGCACGAGAGAGGCGGCAAAATATTTCTGCAACTTTGGCATGGCGGACGAGCCAGTCACCCAGACCTCAATAATGGTGCAACACCTGTAGCCGCAAGCCCAGTCGCCATTGATGATAGCGTCCACACACCGGATGGAAAAAAACCTTACACCACCCCTCGTTCTCTTGAAATCGAGGAGGTCCCAAGTATTGTTGCAGCTTTTAAGCAGGGAGCAATCAATGCCAGAGATGCCGGCTTCGACGGGGTAGAAGTTCACGGTGCAAACGGCTATCTACTGGATAATTTCTTGCGGGATGGCTCAAACTTAAGAACAGATGAATACGGTGGGGCGTTGGAGAATCGTGCACGCCTACTCTTCGAAGTTCTGGAAGTCGTCATCGAGGTTTGGAGCTCAGGCAAGGTCGGATTGAGAACATCCCCCCTGAACGGATTTAATAGCATGCGTGACAGCGACCCTGTGGGACATACCCGCTGGCTCGCCGATAAGCTTAATGAGTACAACCTGGCATACTGGCACCTGATGCGAGCGGATTTCCTGGGTGAGCAACTTGGAGATGTATTAACCCCCGCCAGGGAGCAGTACAAGGGCAACCTAATAGGCAATATGGGTTACGGGCGAGATGAGGCCAATGAAGCCATTGGTCAGCAACAGGTGGATGCAGTGGCCTTTGGTGTTCCATTCCTGGCCAACCCGGATCTACTTGAGCGGTTTAAAGCAGGGGCCAGCTTGAATGAAGCAGACCCGAGCACTTTCTACCAAGGCGGTGCAAACGGCTATACCAATTATCCCACGATGTCCTGACCTCTTCATATTTGCAGATAGGTCGCCTTAAGCGGGCGACCCACCCTCCTCACTCAGATTGGCTACCGCCACAGGTCGGATCTTTATATTACTTATCAATGAGACCAACACAAAACTGAGCAACATTAACAAGTACCACGAGCTGAGCTTCGCCAGAGATACCATTTGCCATTCGTGGGATTGATTAGGGTAAATCCATATATTTGCAAAAGTAGCAATGTTTTCAGCAAACCAAATAAACAGTGCTACCAGCAACCACCCCAAAAGAAGCGGCATAGAGCGATGCTTTTCAACGACCTTAAAGTAAATATTGGTTCGATAAAACATTAACACTGTTCCCGCTAGTAATGCCCAGCGGAAATCCCAGATATAGTGATGTGTAAAGAAGTTGACATAGATAAACACAACCAGAACAACTGTCAGCAATTTCGATGGATAGTGAGAATATTCAAATTCAAAAATTCGCCACACTCGAGCAATGTAACTGCCCACTGCGCTATACATGAACCCTGTAAACAGTGGCACATTACCAATCCCAAAGAAGTACTCTTCCGGGTAACTCCATGAGCCAATAGCATCGGAGGTCTTAAATATCTCCATGGCGGTCGCAACGACATGAAATACGACAATAACTATTGACTCCCTAAATGTTTCCAGTTTTGTCGCTAGAAGAAAGACCTGAAAGGCTATGGCAGCCAGAAAAATAAAGTCATACCGGTGAATCGATTCCAGTGGATACCAATAGTTGGTGACAATCATAATTCCCAGCAGGAAACCGCCAAACATGCAGGCGTAAGCCTGCCTCAAGCCGAACAGCCAGAATTCACGTATATATCGTTTCAAATCTACACTTGATAACACTGCAAATAACACCTGTACGGTAGAAAGCCCTGATGCTCTGCAAGGCGGCTACGGAACGTCAATTCCATTTAAAAGTCTGGCGTACAGCCAGCGACTCCTATCAATATTTAGCAAATCCAACTATCTGATCACAATATTTTTGAAGTCAAACTCTTTACTCCCCGCTTTAAAACCTAGGTTCAAGACTTCCCCATATTGCTCGGGCACTTCAAAGAATACTATTTCCAGATCTGCCTCTGAACCTTGAGGAAGCTCCAGATACGCCACCCCTTTCACCTCCTGCCCACCTCCAAAGGCCTCATATTCCTTAAAGACAGCGCCATCTTTCATAATCAGGCGCCAGGAAGTCAGCCTCACTTTCTGGCCACTTCTCCGGTTAGTAACGGTCATACGGCATTGCCAGACAGAAGAATGATACAAACAAGATATCAGGTCCAACCCTCCCCGACTGCCTACATAGCAAAAGTAAAGCTTAAGAATTCACACCGAAGGATATAGGTAAGTTTGCTGAAAGTTCGGAGATGAGATGTTGAGGAACTTACAAGATAAGGAAGTAGCAAGAAGCTACTTCCTTATCTTGCGCTTCATTTTATAACTAGCGGGTTTAGCCAACTATATTACACACCACCAACTGCATTCTTATATTCTACATATGCTGGTAATGCCACAGCAGCAACAATACCCACTATTGCAATGAGTAAGAAACAAACACCCCAAATGGACCATTTTCTCTGTACAGAGTTAAAGTGCTCAATACTTTCCCACTGCTTATTCCTCCAGGCGAGTTCCCGCCCTTTTATTCCCAAATAGATAGAAAAAATAAAACCAATATAAGGAACCAGAGCAAGCAAGCCTATATAAGTTTTGTTAAAGATGGCCCATATCCAACTAAAAAAGAAGGCACCCCAACTCCAACCTTTAACTCCCTCTGGGACAATATCACTTTTCTGCCCAGAATTATTATCAGCATCAACATTCACATCCGAATTTGGCGCAACATACGGATTAGTCATAACTTCCCCAAATTTTTCATTTTATAAATAGAATAAGTGCAGCAGGAGAAAAACTATTCCAAAAAAAGAAGGAAAGCTGCCTATTATCATGTAAATGAAGGCTCCCCTGTACAGGAAATGAATTCTAATCTGCTAACATTGGCAGTGCAATAGAACATCCAGACAAACACGAGTTACTGCTCAAGCAATTGCTTAAGTCATTATCATACCTGTCACTATCCCTATTCTCGCCGTCATAGCTAGACAATCGTGCCACTACCAACACACCAAGGAAAGCCAGCATTAATGTAAAGGAAATTATTCTTTATAAGTAGTTAGAAAAGTGCAATGAAATTCAGCTTTAAATAAAAAATCCATACTGGAAACAAAAAAACCTCTTACTCAAGCCATAGACTTAATGTAAGAGGTTTTTGATTAAGGGGTGCCTGATTAACGTGGACTAAAAATCAAGCAATTCGCCCGGCCCGCAACCACTCAGAAACACAAAAGGCCAATTCCAATACTTGGTCGGCATTCAACCGTGGATCACATTGAGTGCGGTAGCAACTGGCTAAATCTGCCTCAGAAATTTTCCAAGCTCCACCGGTGCACTCAGTAACATGCTGCCCGGTCATTTCCAGATGGATACCGCCGGGATGGCTTCCTTCGGCCCAGTGTACCGAGAAAAAGTCGCGAATTTCCCGCAGGATTTTTTCAAAATCACGAGTTTTATAGCCGTTACCCGCTTTAACTGTATTGCCATGCATGGGATCAGTACTCCATACCACCGAGCGCCCCTCCGCTTGAATGGCGCGCACCAATGCAGGCAATTTTTCTCCCAAAGTATCGGCGCCCATACGGGTAATCAATGTAAGGCGACCTGCATCGTTCTCAGGGTTGAGCTTATCGATCAAACGCAGCAACTCATCCGGTTGCATCTTTGGACCAACTTTCACCCCAATCGGGTTGCAAACACCGGAGAGAAACTCCACATGAGCGCCATCCAGTTGCCGAGTGCGTTCACCGATCCACAACATATGCGCAGAGCAGTCATACCATTTGCCAGTAAGACTATCGGTTCGTGTCAGTGCCTGCTCGTACTCAAGCAAAAGCGCCTCATGAGAGGTGTAGAGTGAAGTCTCACGAATTGCGGGAGAGTTCTCTGAGGTAACACCACATACCGCCATAAACTCTAAAGCTTCCTGAAGGCGTTCCGCCAGCTGGGCATATTTTTCCCGCTGAGGATTATTCTTCAGGAAGCTGAGATTCCATTTGTGCACCTGATGCAGATCGGCCAATCCCCCCTGGGCGAAAGCTCGCAGTAGGTTCAGGGTGGCAGCCGATTGATTATAAGCAGTTACCATCCGCTGTGGATCAGGTATGCGCGCTTCAGCGGTAAAATCAATGCCGTTGATAATATCGCCACGGTAACTGGGCAGCTCTACTCCATTCACTGTCTCGGTATTTGCTGAACGGGGTTTGGCATATTGGCCGGCCATTCTCGCAACTTTCACCACCGGCAGGTTACCGGCAAAGGTGAGCACGACAGCCATCTGCAACAATACCTTGAAAGTATCGCGAATGCGGTTTGCATTAAAATCGGCAAAAGATTCAGCACAATCACCGCCCTGCAAAAGGAAGGCTTTCCCCTCGGCAACCTGAGCCAGCTGACGGCGCAGCTCGCGAGCCTCTGCCGCAAAAACCAGGGGCGGATGACCAGAGAGCTGTTTAGCCACCTGGGCAACATCTTCGGCAGACGTGTATTGGGGCTGTTGATGTGCGGTGAAGTTTCGCCAGCTCTGGGGGGTCCAAATTTGGGTGGGGGATTCGGGCACTGGGACTCCTAGCTCAACTTCCATCTTTCACTCTTACTTCTAAAGGATAAAT
Organism: Microbulbifer maximicatervae (SeqCode); assembly: GCF_052467825.1. Taxonomy (NCBI): domain Bacteria; kingdom Pseudomonadati; phylum Pseudomonadota; class Gammaproteobacteria; order Cellvibrionales; family Microbulbiferaceae; genus Microbulbifer; species Microbulbifer maximicatervae (SeqCode). The sequence continues at coordinate 3,558,725 of NZ_CP174327.1, read as the reverse complement.
CTTAAGGGTGAGCATATTGCTCACCCCCAAATGTGCCGAATTTACAGCACGCTGGCAACAGCCTTACAGAAGTATTCCATATTATTGGAACTCAGGCCGGCAATACTGATGCGACTCGAGTCCACCATATAAATGGAATAGTCCTTTTGCAGCTGTTGTACCTGTTCGGGATTGATACCCAGGAATGAGAACATCCCTTTCTGCTGGCGGATAAAGCCAAACTCACCGGCAGCACCCGCTGCGGCGAGCCCTTCTACCAATCCAGCACGCAAACCGTTAATACGCTCGCGCATTTCGGTCAGCTCAGCTTCCCAGTTCGCTTTCAGTCCCGCATCAGTAAGAATAGATTCTACAATGGCAGCACCGTGGGAAGGTGGCATGGAATAGTTGCCACGAATAGCGCTCAGCAACTGGCTATGGCCTTTATCGGCGGCTTCACCATTCGCATAAATCACCATAGCCAGGCCGACACGTTCGCGATAGAGGCCAAAATTTTTCGAGCAGGAAGCCGCGACCAGCATTTCTGGAACAGATTCAGCCATCAAGCGCAGGCCGTAGGCGTCATCTTCCAGGCTCTCGCCAAAGCCCTGATAGGCCATATCGATAAACGGCGTGAAGCCCTGCTTTTGCGCCATTTCTGCCAACACTTTCCACTGCTCACGGGACAGGTCCGCGCCACAGGGGTTATGACAGCAGGCGTGGAAAAGAACAACATCACCCTCACCCACATCCTTCAGAGTCTCGACCATTTTGTCGAACTGCAAACTGCTGGTAGCGCGGTCATAGTAGGGGTAGCTCTTGATTTGCAAGCCCGCATTACCCAGAAGCGGCACATGGTTAGCCCAAGTGGGGTCACTCACCCACACGGTTGCCCCAGCTTTGGCGCGATTAATCAATTCCGCCAGAACTCTTAAAGCACCACATCCACCGGGAGTTTGGGCTGAGCGAACGCGACCGCCCACCAACGCGGGGTGCCCGGCACCCAGTACCAGCTCCTGCATGACTGTGTTGAAACCTGGAGTTCCGGCCGGGCCGATATAGGCCTTGGTTTCCTCACCCTGCAATAAGCGGGTTTCGGCTTCCTTGACGGCTTGCAAGACAGCGGTATGGCCTGCCTCATCTTTGTAGACGCCCACACCGAGATCAATTTTGCTGGGGTTTTCATCCGCGCGGTAGCTGGCCAAAAGGCCCAAAATCGGATCTGGCGGAAGGCTGTTTAAATGCTCAAACATCTGAAAACTCCTCTTAGTTATCTCATTTATTCATCAACGAGGCCGCGCTCAGACCATTCCTTCGCGCGTACCATTAACTTATCAATAATGCTATCCAGTTGTTCCCGCTCCTCAGTGGAGAGGGATGCCATCAAGTCATTCTCGTACTGATGGGCCAGCGGCACTATGCGAGCATAAATATCACGCCCCAACTCCGACAGGTTCAGCACTTGCCGGCGCCGGTCACCGGGATCTTCACTGCGTGTAATGTAGTCATTCTTTAACAGAGAAGAGACGGCCCGACTGATTGCGACCTTGTCCATCGCCGTCTGCTCAACCAGCTCGGCGGCAGATAAATCGGGAAAACGACCCAGAATTGCCATCACCCGCCAAGCGGGAATGGTGAGGTGGAAGCGCGCACCATAAGCTTGCGCAATAGCATTACTCACTCGGTTGGAAAGTACCGAGAGGCGGTAGGGTAAGAACTTTTCGAGGCGCAGCTCGTCGTTCTCAACAACGGTGGGTCGCGTGTTTTGTTCGATTGTCATAGCTGCCCTCAAACCTGCCTGCTCGGGTGTCCCGGTTGTACCTGATACTCAATTTAACTAACATTGGTTTCAATTGTAACCACTATCGGCACAAATACTTTCTGGAAAAGTTACCGGGCCATACGAAAAAATGGCCGGACAGTATAGGTTTTTTTGCGCCATATTTGCGAACTAATTGGGTCTATGGCGCAAGAAATTTGCGTGTAAGTGGCGCTGAGATGCTCAATTTTTCGCCACACCTTCGAACCATCCGCACAGAAGCGAGGCCACGCCATGAAACAGTGGATCAGCTTTCCGCGAACGGAAGGAAATACAAGCCGCCAAGCCCATGCAGATTTCCCACCTAACAGCTTTGAAAGGGAAATGGGCAAAGAGGGTTTTTTTGGGCCCTGCACCCACTTCTATCACCGCCATCCCCCCACCGGCTGGAGTCAGTTCGAAGGTCCACTGCGTCCCCACGCTTTTGATGCCACGCAAATGGAGCACAAAGGAACAAGCCCCTGGGATCAAAAGCCGATCCTGCGAAACCAGGATAGTCAGGTCGCCCTCTGGACCTGCCGGGAGCCTATGGATCATCTGGTGCGCAACGCTGACGGCGACCAACTCCTGTTTATACACAATGGGAGCGGCGACTTGTTCTGTGATTTTGGCCATCTCTCTATTCGCGATGGAGACTATATCCTGCTGCCCCGCGGCACCTTATGGCGCCTGACGCCGACCGAGGATGAGCCACTGGAACTATTGATGGTGGAGGCGATAGGCAGCCATTTTCAGCTCCCCGAAAAAGGCATCCTTGGCCCCAATGCAATTTTTGACCAGGCGATGCTGGATGTGCCTCGTATAGATAAAGCCTTTCTCGATCAACAGGGCGATGATGAGTGGCGGGTTGTGGTTAAAGCCCGGCAACAGCTGTCGACCATTACCTACCCCTTCAACCCACTGGACGCCTGTGGTTGGACTGGGGACAACCTGGCCGTTCGCATCAACTGGCGCGATATACGCCCGCTGATGAGCCACCGCTACCACCTACCCCCTTCGGCTCATACCACCTTTATCGCACAAGGTTTTGTTGTAGCGACTTTTGTACCTCGCCCGATTGAGAGTGACCCGGGCGCACTCAAAGTCCCCTTCTTTCACAACAATGATGACTTTGATGAACTCATCTTCTATCACCGTGGTGACTTCTTTAGCCGCGACAATATTCATCCGGGGATGCTTACCCTCCACCCCATGGGATTTACCCACGGCCCCCACCCCAAGGCATTTGCTACCGGGGCCCGGCATGCGCGCAAGGAAACCGATGAAGTTGCTGTAATGATCGACAGCCGCACCCCCTGGGATATTCTCCCGGATGCCCATGCCGTGGAGCTAACAGATTATGTAAACTCCTGGAAGCCAAAGTGAATACAGCGCATCCAGACAACACCAAAAAGGCTGACAATCAAACAGCCAAACGCCAAAACAAAGAAAAGGAAAGAGAATGGACCTTTACGGATACTTTCGCTCATCCGCCAGCTACCGAGTGCGTATCGGGCTCAACTTGAAAGGCCTGGAATACGAGTATCACCCGGTAAACTTGCTCAAGGGAGATCAGCACGGAGACGACTACCGCGCGTTGAATCCACACGGGCTACTGCCAACCCTGAATGATGGCGAAACCAGTCTCACCCAATCCCTCGCCATTTTGGAATGGCTGGATGAAACCCATCCAGGACCAGCGCTACTTCCAAAGGCTCCTGAAGCCCGCGCACATATCCGCGCGCTCGCGCAAAGTATTGCCAGCGATATTCAACCTATACAGAACCTCAGGGTTCTGCAGTACCTCCAGGCTGAACTCAAAGTCAGTGATGAGCAAAAAATTCAATGGATTCAGCACTGGATACACCTGGGCTTCTCCGCACTGGAGAAGCAATTAAGGCCCGCGCCTTTCGCCGCTGGAGACAATCCAGGGTTGTTCGAGTGTTGCTTACTCCCACAAGTATACAGTGCGGAACGCTTTGGCCTGAATATGACCCAGTACCCCAAAATCCAGAAAATCACAGACGCTTGCAATGAACTGCCGGCCTTTATTAAAGCCCACCCTTCAGAACAACCAGACTGTATTGTGTAGTACTCTTTTATGGATGCCTGGTCTCATCGGGCATCCTTCATACACTCGAAAATTTCACTACTTGCCACATGTCATTGGCTGTGGTTAATATCTCTATCCAAACTTAAAAATAACTCGAATAATGATATTCCCCACTGCTGTAGCTAATCAGCCGAGGTCATCAATATGAACTCCCAAGATCAGATCTCCCCCAAAGAAAAAGAAGTCATTGAGCATGTCAAAAAGCTGAAGAGCTTTTACCAACACCTAATCACCTACTTATTAGTTATCTCGGGGCTAGTAATTGCCAACTTAATACTCGCCCCCGGATACTTATGGTCACTCTGGGCGGCATTTGGCTGGGGTATAGGCCTCGCCTCCCATGCAATTAGCACCTTCAATTTATTTAATTTCTTTGGTGAAGATTGGGAGAGAAAGCAGGTAGATAAGAGAATGGGACGTAAATAGAAGGTTTTAAAGTGCTTTATCACCAATTTTTCTTTAACCAAAACTTCGACAACAACAAAAACAGGCAGCCCCTTAGTAAAGTAATGCTCGTTCATATTCCCAAAAACCGTGTCACAACCATAGGGCTTCTCAAAATAAGTATTTCCAACCTCTTTCTGTTCTAGCCTCTTATATAAAACTTTACATAAAACTAGAAATAACCTTTCCACTAGCCAAATAAGCTACCTTCATTAACTACTGCATAGAAATCACAGCCGCCATGTCCTCCTTGGTTGAAATTAGGAGTCGTATAATGATAATTAGGGATTCATTTCAGCCCAGAATAGAAGCCTCTAACATACAAATAAGGCAGAAGATACTAATTGGATCTATGTTGATCAATTAGCCAGCCTTCTGCCTCACTTCATCTCTCTTAGTTACCTTCTAATTTTGAAAGGTAAAACTGAAAAGCACGATGTGCCACTTGATGACCTATCGCCTGCCCTGCAGGTACTGAAGGCTCAAAGTGTACACCTCCCCATACACGACTGTTACCACAGTCCTCTTCAAATGAAGTCCAGGTAGGAAAATATAGATTCAAGTCAGTTTGTGGTGTTACACCAGGTTCAATCTGAGAGCTGCCAGACAGCGCAGTTACAGAATATCCCAAAGTATCGCCTTGAGGTAAAAACAAGCGGCTTGTCTCGGCATGCGCAGCACAAAAGCTAGCTGATGCGGAGGGATACTCGGGATGATCAGCTACAGGCAGATAGCTAGTCCACTGACTGGCGGGTAAATCATTCACAGTTCCCTTTCCAGCACCACCCCAAGCCGTTACAGGTTCATCCTTATAAATATACCGAACAGCAGAAAAAGGCCTTACTGAGTTATGGCGACGCTTTTCCTTCCAGATAGCAATAGCAGTATCAAAAGCTGCCATATTAGTCAGGAAGTCATAGTGTATGAAATCCATCAGAGATAAACCTTGAGATTCAGATGCAAAAACGGCAGCGAAGCCTAAGCTGAATATCTTCATATCAAATAGCTCGGCTTTCATCTTCTGCTCATCAGTTAAATTCGCTGATGTAGCCAATACATCATTTACTTGCGCTACGTAACTGGGGTAGTTCCAAATTTTGGATTTAATTGGTATTGGTGAAGTGAACTCATCAGGAGATTCGTAGCTGTAGGGCGTAGTCAATGCGATTTGAGGAGTGACGAACTGCTGAACCCGAAATACGCCTGGTCGCTCCATTAAAACTGCCGGCTGCCATTTTGATGGAAAACGCAGCTTGTAGGCAGAATTAGCGGGTTTAAAGTCAGTATAATCGGCATAAGGCAAGCGATGATAAAGCTGGTTACCTTCATTACCTAACTGATTCATCCCATCATTGACACGCCCTTCCAGAACTTTTCTACCAGCATAATTTCCTATACCAATTGGTGTCGTCGTATCTTCTGAAATATTTTCAGGATCTAGCCCTAGCTCAATTAGCATATCATCCCATTCAGATACCAAATGGGGAAATAAACCACTTAGTACTTTGTGGGAAGCATAGGTCAATGCAATATTTAACTCAGTATTATCTGTCGGCTCTGTCATTCGACTAATATCTGAGTAAACTCCCTTTGCTGTCGGATGATAAGGTGCTGTTGCATCAAACCAGGAGTTAGTGATAAGCGCTGTAAAACGGAGTACCAACGTCGCATCATTTGCAGCCGGAGACACTTCGAAGATTGCGCAGGCTGCAGCTGGGATTATATTTTGTACCGCAACATTACAAGTTCCAAGCTCTTCAGAGCTACATTTTGGAGGCAATGAAACGTCCTCTAACTGAGGGCAACTGATGGCCTGTGCTTGCCAACTTGCTGAAACAAATACTAATCCTATAATACTTTTTAAAGCTTTTTTATAAGTTACATCTTTTAGCATTGGATTTTCCTTTTTGCTATATCCATGTGACCAATGTAGCATCCCAACCACCGATCACTTTCTAATGATAAACACCTAAAAACACTTTAAAACAAACTGTTCGACCCCCATTTCAATTGTAAATGACCATAATTCCTGACATTTTTTAGTGCCGACAGCACTTGCATTATCAGAACCAATATTAAAAAACAACAATTAAGGCAAGCTAATAAAACTACTTGCAAAGTAATTACTTGTAAAGATACCAGCTCACAGAAACAGTAATTTTTTGAGATTCAAATTAATAGCGAACTCTTTTAAAAAACCAACAATCCATTTTTTCTTTTAACAAACTGCAAAGTCAAAAAAGTTACACCTTAGCGAATACTTTTTGAATTTAAAAGGGCCTCACCCAATATATACACTCCACAAACACTAACTGGCCCAACACAAACAGTAACAAAATCACTAATGCGACAGCATTTAACACTATAAAACCAACGCTTTTCCTTTCAGTTACTTAGATTATACCTTCTACTGATATCGGATTTACTTGTCTTATTTTGTGAGCACCCAAATAATTAAAGCCCACTTAACTCGAATACGGATAGCGTGCAGCTGCCATCAAAGCCATATACAAAAGCACCAACCGTTTGATTTTATTCTACTAGAATTATATTTACTAGGAAATTGCAGGCACTTATTTGATATTTCTTGAACAAGCACACTGAATAGATCGGAACAACAAGCCACCCATCAAAGGGAGTAAAAATAATTAGATAGAAGAACTTTATGAGCGACAGCCTCATACTTTAGTGCAATCCTTGGCAGCACAATATACTGTTAAACGAAGCTCTAAGGTGAAAATACTACATACACATCTGAAAGGCTCTGGAAGAATCGCTTATAGTAATTTCCAGAAACAAGCTAACTAACAATGGATTGGTTTCAGCTTTATCGAGAACTATTTTCTTTCGAGTGCGGGCAGAGTTAAATCTAAGGAAAATAGTTTCATTTTAATTTGCAATACTTAACATCTTTTTGATACACTACAACTTTTATGCTAACTTAAAATAACAAACATTCAAAATGCTCTTCCAAGAGCTGTGTACCAATTTTTACCTGCAAGCATCTCACCCGCTTCCATAAGGTACTGAGCACCTTTAGTATCTATGTATTTCTGACAAATATTGCCTATTTCACCATTTTTCAATTCGCCTGAAAGTTTATCCCAATCACTTGGATCATTGTGAGTTAGGGAGTAAAAAGCAAATGTCATTATTAGTGAGCCTTCTCTATTATCTATTAACTGATCAAGGTTTTCTTTCATGAATAACTCTTTTAGCAAATGCTAAAGTCATGTGCAGGTTTAACTATAGCGATAACTATCTTCACACTTTTTATTCTCTAATATCACCGTAAACGGCGATGCACAATGCGCCGAATACAGTGCCCCCCCAAAGCATGGAACACTCTTAATAGGTATCGCGATACAATTTCTTACAATTCACACACCTTAATATACAACCTCCATCATGCGAAATTAGCTTATGTGGCTCCAATTTAATACTCTTAATACCAGTAAAACCACGGTACTCATAAAGATGAATAGCCGCTGTATTATCAGAAAATACGATAAGACTTAGTTCACTGTAGCCTTCACCTATAGCTTTGCTCTTCGTTCGCTCCAGTAAAGCTTTGCCAATGCCTATGTTCCTGTTTTTTTCACCAACGCCCATAGCGCCGAGAAAGTAACTCCCCTCAACCCTGCTGGAATAGAATTCACGGAACCTCTTTAAACGATCCGCCGGCAGAAAATTTATTAGCTCGTCAGTTATACAGTGGAACTGCGCGGGATATGAAAGCGCCATACCAACAATCTCATGATCAGATTCTGCAACAATGCAGCTACGGAACGTATGTGGATATACATCTTGCTTTAATCCAGCAGATAGCAATTATATAGCTGACATACCAGGCACTAGATCATGAAATAAGTACTCCACAACTCCACCGGAAGCCATATAGTCAAGCTCTGCAATACGGTGACTATCATCCTTTTTTCCTTGCCTGTAGCTCATAATCATCTCGTGTTATAGAACATCATTCTTGGATACATATTCAACCGGTCCGATAAGACTAGCTACCCGAAAGCGCATTATTTAATGATTTCTTAAGTTTCTTCATCGCATGGAACTAGAAAATTAGGACTTACACCAGATAAAGCCTCATAGCATCCTACAAACCAATATGGCTTATAGTGCACATAAATTAGCGATGGCAACTCTATATCAACATCTTAGCCATGGATTGATATCACTCATCGAACAACCCAATACCTCCCAATAGTACCCAATAGTACCCCAACCATGGTGTACAAGCTTTGTGAAATAGAACTCTGTCCCTACTCCTACTGGAAATAGCATTGTACGCTGCTTCTCAAAGGCTAGCTTGTCAAACTTTTTCCTATCAAAATTACTCCGATTTTAAAGGTAACTTTTCTAGCCATCAGGAAAACCTTCTAACGCCTGTGCTTGGATACTCTTGCATAGTTCGCTATTATTAAACCGCGTAAGTTCTGCACAACGCCCTTTAAATATAAACGCAGGCTTAGCCGGCTTTTAACATCGCTCGATGATATGTAAGTACTTAGATTTTTTACTCAGGTCAATCGAGGGAATGAGGCATTCGGATAAACACAAGGCGCTGAATATCGCAACTTTTTCGTTGTATTTCTCTCTTCAGGCTGATTTTCTCTATAAAAAGTAAGTATTCTAAGAATACAAACTTTGTGCGACGATGAGAACAAAGTTCGGATTTCAAATGTGTGTCAGGTAATTCGCCCCGCACAAGGTCGAAACTTTACCATCTGTGCTCTTTAGGGTCTTTTAGGTACTGCCATATATAAAAACTGCCAACCAATGTGCCAACTGGGACAATGAAAATACTCACCTATGAAAATGGCAATGCTAAATTTTGAGCAATGCTAGAGTCCTTAATTACTAAATATCCCGCAAGGATACCGACGGCATTGATTATCGAAAACAGTAGTAAGAATATCGCCGAAACACCGAGGAAGCTAGCAGGATGACTTACAATTGCCTCTCCGAATTGATCAAAATTATAACGAAACTAGATAGTAAACCAAGAGTCATGAAATGCGAGTAAATTATTATTAACCATCCTGCAATGATTCTTACGTTGCTCATTTCCCACTCCTTGGTTTTGAGGGTTAACGCTTTTAGCAGGTAAGTGTTTAAGTACACTACTGCTTAAACTTGTTAAGTATCTCGTTCTTTAGCTTGATAATCACTTGCACCATTGTAGCCGGAAGATATTGTTACGGTGCTCCCGACTCTTAAGCCGCACGTTCGGTCATCATGGTCTTCACAATAATCTATCTCACCAATACCTTCCAAAGAGATATTGCGCTCTAGAGAGTGACCATGACGATTGAGGTTTTCTATTATCTCCTGCATTTTGTAAGCGATAATACACTTTAATTTAGCCCCAATATCACGATCGAGTTCTGTGAATCTTCTGCATCTTTCATTCATATCCTGTATCAAACTGAATGCACTCTTTGAATATCTCTCGTATTCCATATTGAGACTTAACTTTTTACTAAGGGGTGGCTGCATAGCTAGCATCCCGCAGAGGGCCGAAGGCCCAGGGTGCACTTGAGCAGCATGTTATGAGACATATCCAGCTACAATAGCTCATCTTCAAGTTCGTATTTCGTCTTGAGACCATGCTAAGTATAATGCTCTACATGCCAAGCTGCCTCACTCTCTCCGTGCACAGCACGCTGAGCACCATTAGCCTTTATTATTTTCTTTGCCGTTTGGCGCGAATCGATAAACTCATTGCATACGAACTCAATAACATCCGCAAATCTACCACTGATACTTACTGTACGTACAACAAATTGCTTCCATTTAGGTGCAAATTCTTGTTCATTTATGGTAACTCGGACTGTGGTCTTACCCATAAAAAGTAGACACTCTAACTGTGCGAGTTTCGCTCATACTCTGCTGGACTTACTTAGCCTCGCGACTCATACTCGGCTTGCACTTGCTTTCAAACAAGAGATCCTGGTAGTTCTGCGATCTATATTGCACACCCCTGTCAGAGTGGACTATTAATCCAGTTTTTTTGTCGTAGCTCTAGAGCCATTTCCAATGTGCGACGTGTCAATTCATCGGTCATCTGCGAGTCAAATGCCCAACCTACAATACGACGAGAGTACAGATCCATAACTACCGCGAGATACAACCACCACTCCAGAACCCAGATATACGTAATGTCACTGGTCCAGCGGCAATTGGATCGATCCACACCAAAGCAACGCTTAAGTAAGCTGGCGGAGACATTAATGCTCCCCTCTACGGACTGGCTATATCGAAAGTCTTTGCCATTTCTCGCTTTAATATGCTCCTTATACATAAGCTTAGAGGCGTAGTTCAGTGAGCATAGCTCACCAAACTCTCGAAGCTCGCAAGCGATTCTAGGCGCTCCATAATGACCTTTAAACCCAGCAAACGTCTCTCGGGTTTTCTCGATTGTTCGTATCTTTCTAACCGTGCGTGGAGCTGGCAACCGCCCTCGCCATCGATAATAACCCGATCTTGAGACTTCTAAGCACCGACACATCAAGCTAACCGGGAATGACCCTACATGCTCTTGTATCAGTGCGCACTTTACTCTTGGTGGTCCGCACCTTTTTTAGAGATTCAGCTTCCTGACGAGCTTCATGCAGCTCCTTCTTGAGCTTGCGAACTTTAGCACTTTCCTGTTTGGACTAGTCGACACCGTCTAAACTATTGAACTGCTTATCAGAAAGCTGATTGAATTGAAGACGCCAATTGTAGATCTGCCTTGCGCTGACGCCTAGCTCTCATGCCACGGAAGCCGTTGCGGAACCTCTCCGTATACGCCTGAGTTTATCTCTTACCCATGATACACCTCCGTGTTAGGCCTAAACCTAACTATACAGGCTGTCTACTAAACGTGGATAAGTCTTCTGCCTAACGCCAAATCCGGCGACTACCGAAGGCAATCCTCTGGATTTGGCGCTAGCTGTACGTTTTGGGAAAAACACTCGAAATTTAATAGTTAAAGTTATCAGGCTATTTCAAATAGCCTTCATCAATTAATAAGTCATGTATATTGATGGCGAGAGCTCTATACCCCTCATCATTTAAATGAACCATATCTGACTTATATTTTGGTTGACGTAGCAAATTTGATAAACTCTCCCCATCAAAGGGCACACTAAATTCTTCAGCCAACTCTTCATATAAATTTGCGCTAGACGAAAAAAGTTTTTTCTCAGGAACACCAATCAAAACAACCTTAACGCCGTTCTCTTGAGCAAATTTTATCATGGATGAAAGATTTTGTTTCGTATTTTTTAGATTCTTATTTCTAAGAATATCGTTTCCACCTTCGAGCAATACGACCAAGGCTGGATTATATTTTAAAATAGTAGTCGAGAATCGAGCAAGCCCCTCACTGGTTGTTTCACCAGATATACCAGCATTAACAACTTTAACACCTGATAGCTGCTCTAATATTTTCGGGTAAGAAGATTCTTTTGACCCAACGCCCTCGGTTAAACTATCTCCAAAAGCAAGAATTATATCATCTTCATTCAAAGTATGATTATTATCATTCCCACATCCAGATAACAAAGTAAATAAAACAACAAAAAATATCTTTTTTATAAACATATTAATCTATACGACCACATCTATTTTGACATATTAACAATTTTATTGAGCAAACAACTAGTACGGTGGAAAGCCTCCCCCCCCTTAAAGTAGACGCCACATTATATTCATCTTATGCGGCCATTCTTTCATATTCATCTGGGCTTTTATACCCAAGTGAACCATGTCTTCTTTTAGCCTTAAGCCCTGCGGTAACACTTGGACTTCCATAATTACCATCATGCAGCGTATAGATAGCCTCTATACAACTAGAATTCGCCAATTTTTTATATCTCGAGAGCTCTCATCGAGATTGAACCACTTATAAAACCCCTGGGGTGAAACATTCAAGTATCTACATAAGTACCTGACACCAAAGTCCAGTCGATTAAGAGATATAAACGAGACTCTTTCGGCTTTGAACCTTTCAGGTACATTTCCCACTTTTTCAGAAAATCATTCTCCTTTTGCAGTTTCTCGACCTGCTTGTTTTTTCTACTTTCCTGTCGCCATCTATACACCATTACTGGATGCAAAACAATAATGTTGGCGATAGTAGTCGTATCTACTTTCAGTTAATTAGTGAGAGTTACCACTCTAACGTTAAACTCCGTTGAATATTCAACAACCCGCTCTTTACTCCGTATTTTCGGCACTTTTTCTACCCTATTCAAAAGGTAGGCGTCTACTCGATGAGGGAAGTTTCAATGTAGGTCCAGCCAGCTTTGCCGGTGTTCGTGCTTAGCTTTGTTATGCACTTATATCTCGTTGATGATTTCGACAATTTCAAGCTCAGCAACTTTATGCAAGCCACCCACCAAATATGCTCTTTGGCCTGCTTTAACTCTTTCACGAATCATGTCGAAGTAATCATCTTTATCCTCGTAGATTGGCCTTCTAATAATGGCCCTATCTTCACCCAGGGCTTCACACTCGTCCCCTACAATGTTTTCATCAGGCAGTGTTTCGAATTCTGGATAAAGCGCAAAGACATATCTGTTTCCCGCGTCAGATTCGAATTTTAAATCACTCCGAAGACCGTTCGAAAGCTTACACTGCGTATCAAGCTTTCTATACCGAACTCGAAAATAGTAGTCTTCTTTATCGAGCATTACTCCAAGCCGCACGGGCCGGAGGTGCGAAGCACCGTAGACCCAAAAAATGCACAGCATTTTTGATCATGCCGACTCTTGTCATGCAATTACATCGACAAGAACTGAACAGACCACCTAACCTGAGCATTCTTTACATCTTTAGCCCCAAAATCAACGTTTTTTATTACCGATAAAAACTCCTTTAGTAGCTTCTGATCATTGATTTGAGTGCTAATGATCTTGGCTTTGATTACCGCCCCACTTGGAGCAATATCAATTATGAAATCGACACTGCCTTCAATTGTAGGATCAGTTTTCAACGCTGCATTATAGTATCGAAATAATAGAGGCTTTTTTTGCTCCAGAATTTTTTGTATCGGCTGCTCATCTCGTGTAGATCTATTTTGTTGTTTTACGTTGATAATCGAGACCTGTGCTGAAGCAGGCTTCTTGTCTGAAAACCTAATTTTACCGTTTTCATCGATCCACTTATAAATCTCCGCATAAGTCGCATTGACCAATAAGAGATTTAGAATCAAAAACAAATGTCTCATGACTCTCCTTTTGTTGGTTTTGCCCACAAAAAGCAGACACTCTAACTATGCGTATTTTCACTCACACACTGCTGGACTTACATAGCCCAATGCAGAGAGCCTACGAACCCTATTGTAGAAAATCTCAATGTATTCAAACACCTCAGATTTTGCTTGCTCTTCGCTTTCGAATGCTCCGGCATAGACCAGCTCGACTTTTAGCCTGCTAAAGAATGATTCCATTGCCGCATTATCCCAACAGTTAGCCGGGCGACTCATACTCGGTTTGCACTTGCTTTCGGACAAGAGATCCTGGTATTTCTGCGATCGATATTGCACACCCTTATCAGAGTGAACTAGCAGTCCAGGCTTTATTGGTCGTCGCTCTAGGGCCATTTTCAATGCTCGACGTGTCAATTCATCGGTCATCTGCGAGTCAAATGCCCAACCTACAATACAACGAGAGTACAGATCCATAACTACCGCGAGGTATAGCCACCTCTCCAGAACCCGGATATACGTAATGTCACTGGTCCAGCGGCAATTTGGTCGATCCACATCAAAGCAACGCTTCAGTAAGTTGGCGAAGACGTTAATGCTCCCCTCTACGGGCTGACTATATCGAAAGCCTTTGCCGTTTCTCGCTTTAATATGCTCCTGTTGCATAAGCTTAGCGACGTAGTTCCGCGAGTATGGCTCACCTAATTCTTGAAGCTCGCAAGCGATTCTAGGCGCACGATAACGACCTTTAAACTCAACAGACGTCTCTCGGATTTTCTCGATTGTTCGTATCTTTCTAATCGTGCGAGCAGATGGCAATCGCCCCCGCCATCGATAATAACCCGATCTTGAGACTTCTAAACACCGACACATCAAGCTAACCGGGAATGACCCTACATTATCTTGTATCAATGCGTACTTTACTCTTGGTGGTTCGCAAAGTACGCAGCTGCCTTTTTAGAAACTCAACCTCCTGACGAGCTTCATGCAGTTCCTTCTTGAGCTTGCGAACTTCAGCGCTTTCCTATTTGGAATAGTCGACACCGTCTAAACTATTGAACTGCTTATCAGACAGTCGATTAAATTGACGACGCCAGTTGTAGATCTGCTGTGCGCTGACGCCTAGCTCTCGTGCCACAGAAGCCGTTGTTACTCCAGGCTTTTCCGCTCTCTTAACTGCTTCTCTATGGAACTCCTCTGTATACGCCTAAGTTCTTTTCTTACCCATGATACACCTCCGCGTTAGACCTAAACCTAACTATACAGGCTGTCTACTAAACGTGGGTAAGCCTTTCACATAATGCCGCGCATAACGGCCGGAGGTCCAATTGCTTCGCCTTGCTATACCTTATTCGTATATTTTTCCAGCATGTAATATTTGGGCCATACGTTTCCAAGGATTAACCTCTTTAGGCAGGAGTGGCAAACCATTAATTGATGAGTTTGCCCATGCAGCAGACGCATCAAGATACTGCCCAATAGTCTCATGCTCCCATCCATTATGACCTCGGTCATGTGGATTACTTGGACTGGCCTTCTCATGCTCTTCCTCATCTAGTCTATCAGCAGCAAGGGCTTCCAAGAATAGAATGAAAGTTTCTTCGTTATGTACTTCGTCTTCGAGCTTAGCTAAATCTTTCATAAGGTATAGCGCCCGTAACAGGGGCCACCAATGCTATGCATGTTTTGTGCGAAACTGAGAGCGCAGCGACCAGCACAAAATGTGCATAGCGTTGGGCGTCCCGCGGAGGGCCGGAGCATCCTGCTTGTGTTTGCTAGGCACGGGCAACCCGGCGGAGCCTGAGAAATACGTATACCCCTGTGACAAACGGACTCGAAACACAGAATATTACAACAATAGGAATCAACCTATTACCTATCTCTGCGGTCAGCACGAGGATGACACTCAGTACGGCCGAAGCTAGCCCAAAGATTAAAAGCTTCAAAGTGCGTTTAGCGCGAATAGGGTTTGTGTAGGTTCGCTCGAGACTCGCAAAAACTAAACCAATTACACCTACGAAACCAAAAATATAGCAAACTATTATTAGATTATTTTGCCAGATATTGTGCCCCCTCATTAACTGCTCCGTGAATTTGAGTACAACTGGGGCGCCTATAAGTAACATAGGTGTAACGGGTAATATTGAAGCCAATACTCGAAAGTCCATTTCAAATCTCCGAAGGTCCAACGCCACGTGTATGGATGCGAAGCATCCCGTACCTTGCTTTGTTACGTGATTTAGTAGGCACCGAAATACTTACCACTGTGACATTTCCCAGTAGGCTTTTGTGTTGTGATTTCTTCTTTGGTTTCTGTAACCACACCCTTGTATTCACAATTCCCATAAATAAATGTGTAGTGAGCACCAGGCTCTGGGATAAAGGCAAATGTATGCCGGCAGAACTGTCCCTCCATAACCATTTCACCAGTAAATACAGTACGATCAAAGAACTCAAAAGACAGAAGTTTATTTGCAGGCACATTCACGGTGAATTCAAGCGTTGATGGCTCCGTCCAGTTTCCGTCCCAAAGATCACCGATATATTCTCCGTACTCGCTTGGATTACACTCTAGCCCCTCAAACATTGAAACAGTAGGACCATCTTTAAGACCCTCTTTTAGTTTAAAATTAATCTTTGCGATCTCACCAGATTGAGGTCCTTGATAGGTTGTAGCACAACCGGCTAAAACAAAAGGTAAAAAAACCAATACAAATTTATTCATTGTTACTCCATTTTTTAACGTAACGCCCGAAGCATTGGGCGTCCTGCGAAGGCCCCGCCGGGGACCGTAGCAAACTGCCTGCGATTGTTAAAAGGACTTACCACACCATTGTGTTACCGTCACCTTGGGATCAACCTCAGGCTCATTAACCTTTTCACCAGAGCTAGCCGCGCACTCATTGCTACCACACGTATATCCAACAGCACGATCTATTTTTCCGCACTCTTGAATTAAGCCAATAACTGTATTGTTACGAAGATA
This sequence comes from Microbulbifer maximicatervae (SeqCode), assembly GCF_052467825.1. Taxonomy (NCBI): domain Bacteria; kingdom Pseudomonadati; phylum Pseudomonadota; class Gammaproteobacteria; order Cellvibrionales; family Microbulbiferaceae; genus Microbulbifer; species Microbulbifer maximicatervae (SeqCode). The sequence goes on along the minus strand of NZ_CP174327.1, from coordinate 3,542,194 downwards.
GAAGCGATACTTATACGTTCCAGTTGGTACTGCGAGCGGAACTGGTACTATGCCAACAAATGCTCCAGCACCAGCCCACGACGTTCCGTCTTTATAACTAAGTACTTTGCAATACTCAAATTGATCTACAGAATCAGGATTCCCCCAACGTTCGATAATTTCAATCTCTGAGTAAGGCGAATCTCTCTTTTCGAATGAGAATTGATTTCTCTCATTCCCTAGACTGAACTCTGTTCGAGCCCATTCTTTTTTCCCATAAGTGCCAACAGCCAAACCAACACAACCCGACATTATGCTAAGAGAGGCTATTATGAGAACGGCTCTAATCATTGACGTACCTTTAACGCCGTGCCAAGGGCGACCGCTTGCGGGCGTCCCGCGGAGCCAGCCTGCTAGCAGGCATCAGGTTAAATTCTAGCTTTATGACCATGTTATATCGTATTTGTATCTATATGTATTTATGTGATCTTTAGCCAAAAAGTAGGCGCTAAAATGATCACTGTAATTTATGCTATCTCCTTTTTTGAATCGGCAAAAGTAGACTACACCTTCATCACTTACTTCAAAACCGACATGACCAATTGCTTTATCATACATTTCATTTAATTCGAAGGAAGTATAATTGCACGTTTGTTTGATTAGTTTGGCAAAGTATTTAACTTCATCTTGATAAAACCAATCGCCAGAAGCAACAATTTCTTCTTTTATTATTTCTGGTTCCCACCCATCAGGTAGTTTGCAATTACTCATCTTGCATTTAACACTTACAGCACATGCCATTTTTTTGGTGCGACTAATAGGAGCAGCCAAAAAAACGGTCATGTGCCTGTGATTATTATATTTGTAGTGGAACATCGAATGAAATCTCACAAAGAGGCCCCATAGATACTCTATGGCCATTTTCGTCTTTATTTCTTTCAACACGAATATGCGGCTCATAAAACACTACAAACTTTGACTTCTCTAAAAAATCTTTTGACCCACTCAGCTTTTATGAGCGAAAGCCAGTATCTTCCCCTGCATTCTTGAGCGCGATTTTCGCGCTCGGGCTTACAAATGTCGCCCCAGCAAGGTTCATATGCTTCCAAACTAATGGTACTGAGAGCTTAACATGAATCAGGTTCTCCTCACCGGAGAGTTTTGAAGGCTCGAACTCCAAGTAGGACAATATGTCATCATCCCCACATGATAGCGCAAGTGATGAGTAAAGTAAGAAGCTGAATAGTAACGGTATTCTCATCATAAAATATAAACGTCGCGATAATGGGCAGGCGAAGTAACGCGTAGCCTGTCCTAGTGGAGGCCGCGTTTTTTGCGGCCGGAACGAATTAATTGCCTTGTTATGTGTGACCAAACTGAAGGTAGAATGCGAGAACATATAAGCCAATGCTTAGAAACAAAGTATAATTTGAGATCTTATGGTATACATATTCATTGTTTCTTTTATCATAATGATCTATAACCTCCGCTACGAAGCATGCGCACATAAGCATTAATGCAATATACATTACAATCACAGCTACACCACTAAAGTGATATACCTCCTCGCAACGCCGGCATACTGAAACAGCAAGATCGTTTTCAATTAGTCCTATAGTTCCAAGAACTGCCATGCCTACAGATAGAACTATATTCTTTATACGGTCATATAAAGGAACTTCGTTCTGAACGTAATTCTCTGCCATACCCTTAACTTTCAGTACACATAAAGCCGCCAACACGGGCCGAAACGGAGCTGCGAAGTGTAGGCCAGCCAGCTTTGCTGTCGAACGTGCTTGGCTTTGTTAGACATTTACTCTACCTTTCCGGCGTAGTGGCGAAGAATGTGCCGCCATTACCATCTGGGTTTAGCTTAACTAGATATGTGACTATATCTTTCCCATCATGTTGTATATGCCAACGCTCAATTCCTTGGCCCTCTCCTTTGTACGGAGTGATTACTTCAATCTTTATCAATTCACTGGATTTCGCGTTTGGATAAAGAACCTTATCGATGAAACCTACGCCGCCTGGTGCCCAAAGAACATCTCTGAATAGTTGCTCATCGGTTTGTGATGCAGCCCTTACTTCAGCCTGAATATTTAGAGTTGAAGAAGGTGGGCTTGTAGCACAGCCAATAAAACCCAAAATGATGAAAACTAGCATGATTTTAAATAATTTCATTGTTCTCTCATGAGGCCTACCGCTGTGAGCAGCGGAGGCTTACTTTATGCGCCTTTTGCGTAAAAACTGGAGTGGAGCAACTGCGCGAAAGGCGTATAAAATAAGCCGTCAGCTGCAGCACCTTGTTAGGAATTTTTATGTACCTTAAACTTCACGAGTAGCAAGTGGCCTTTAACATGTACCAGTCGATATGTATCATTATACTTCTTGTATTTTGTTTCACTAACATATTTTATTGCACTCGGAACAAAATCTTCGTACGGGCTAAAATCAACAAACCTTATGTTTTCTGTAACTCCTTCCGAATTTATATCTACTTTCAACAACACCCAGCCATTTTGCTAAATTTCAAACATACTTCTTGGAAAAAGCTGCTTTGGACGATACTCCGCCATTCCAATTGAATACTTGTTTTGTAACTCTGGAGCTTCCCGAACAGGAATAGTTTGACGCGAAGCGCAGCCAGCGAGCAGTAACAGCAATATTGATATTTTAACATTCAACAATTTTAGCTGTTTACTCATTCTGATTCCTAACGCCCGCATAAGGGGCGGCAAAGATACGCGGCGATTTTGTTAAACTTAAGGGCTCTTCCAAAACTAAATCGCCGCATAGTTTTGACGCCCCAGCGAGCCAGCGAGCGACTTGATACGATTGCTAGGTATTTGTACTTAAGGCGTGTTTTATTGCTGAACAAACACCACGACTTGAAGCCATTACACTCTCAAAAAGCTCACCACCTGACCTTAAAACGAGTGTACAGCCATTGCCTCGTTGAGGCTTAACTATGCCACTCACATTGGACAATACAACTCTTTTTCCTTCAGGGTAAACATAAGCTAGCTCAACAAAATTAGCTGGTCCCAACTTTACTGAATAAAAGCTGTCCAGGTGATTGCTGTACCCCATATAAATAAGGGCTGCCGGGAGAGATGAGCTAAAAAGCAGTGTGAAACCTAAACTAACAGTTTTACTCTTCCTTATAGCATCTAAACGTACACCTAGGTAAACGACTAAAAATGCAGCCAATGAGAGCCAAAGCATGAAATTAAACTTTGACCAAGAGGTAGACGGATCTAAAAGCTCAAATTCCATATTGATACCTAACGCGCCCAACAGGGGCGGCTAAAGCGAAGCGGAAGTCGTCCAGCGGAGGGCCGTAGGCCCGGAGCATACTGCTTGGATTTGTTAAATGATTTCTCGTAGGGCATTTGTCGCCTTCTTATTGCCAAGGGATTGGGCCAACTCTAGAGGAGATTCTCCACCAACATCTTTGATGACTTTTGCCCCTAATCTTCCCAAAAGCCGAATGGCATCCGGATTATCCATCTGACTGGCACAGTGAAGAGGAGTAAACCCGGACACTCCAATTGCGTCTATATCAGCACCTGTTTCGATCAAAATGGTTATCGCCTCACAATCCCCCCGGTACGATGCTATATGCAACGGAGTATCTCCATAGCCATTTCGGTAGTAGACCGAGTCTATCTGATGCATTGAGAAATCCGGAACACTTTCTATCTGCCTGAAAATTTCATCAAGGTCGCATTGCATTTAACGCCGTCAACAGAGGTGACCAACTTTGTGCGCCCCACAGAGGGCCGAAGGCCCGGCGCAAACTGCTTGGCTTGTTAAGTTTTTAGCTCATAGGCTTGCTAGCAGTATTGCCACTGCACTGGGCCCCAAAATAAGGCCTGTAAAATAGCGCCCGATAGGGCCTACCTGTCGAGGCGTGACTTGCCCCAATATAATACCAGCGACAATGCACAATATATATGGGATGAAACCCATAACAAAGCCTGCCATATGCATATTATTTTCTGACTGATTTAGAAAATAGTGCTGGACCAAACCATAAAGCATGAACAAACAGAATGGAGTGACAGCTCCCAGTACTGGAATGACTAAATTCCTCGTAGATCGAAGCTGGATACCAATAAATATAATTGCAACAAAAAGCCCGAACTCGAAACTACCAGCAAGTATTGTTAGTGTTGTGTCATTCATACTTTGGAAACTTAACGCCTGCTAACAGGGGAGTTTACGTCCCTCTGGCTGGCTTTGTTATAGATTTTCAATCTTAAATTCTGCTCCGCAGCTATGGCAAGAGTCTGGATTAAAGACAACACCTCCATGCCCTTCAAATTGGAAGGGGATAGACCCGCAACATGGGCAAAGGTAGTTCACAAGTGTATACGCGCTCCAGCTCATAATAAGAGCAAGAAGTCCAAATACAGAGTAAGTTCTAGCGTTTCCATCTAGGGTATCCATTAAGCCTATTAGTAGAAATACAATAGCAAGGTGCAGTACAGTTACTGCGATCCAAATTAATTTTATCCTATTGAATTTGCTAATGATGTCTACAGGTTCCATAACCTTCTACCTATAACGCCCACATAAACGGCAGCCGAAGCGTAGCGTAGGCTGTCCAGTGGAGGCCGAGTTTTTCGCGGCCAGAACGAGTTTAATGTGTTTGTTAGGCATTTCTAATTCCGCGCTCTAATTTTGTAAGAATCCAGCCTTACTCCATAAGTTTCAAGGGAAGTACGCTGACGAAGCTCTGATGGCGATAAAAGATAAGTGTCTTCATCATAGGTAAGCTTGGAAATAGGTAGGTTATCAATTTCCTTGTAGGCGATGCCAGCACCCTCAGAGTAACCACAACCAGGGTAAGAGAGACTCAGAGTTCTTTGCTGATCTAGCACTATTGAGAATACGGAATTTTCTCGTTTTGGGAAGGACGGATACCAGCTTCCACCGCCACAATAGTAATGCGATGGCTTGCACTCCATCGTTGCAGACTTGGTTAGCGTGCCATTCTTCGTGGACAATTCGGCCGTGAACTCGTAAGTGCGAACGGCAGGGTCGTTCTCGCCTTTGTTCGCTGCGCATACGCCAGATACGATTGCGGAAGCGCATCCAGTTAAGTGAGCAAAAGCTATGATTGAAATAAGAAGCTTAAATTTCATTCTGATGCCTAATGTTGCCAACAGGGGCGGCCGAAGCAGAGCGTAGGCCGTCCAGCCCAGCTAATAGCTGGGTGAGCCTGCCTGGCCTGGCTATGTGTTTGGGTAGAATACAAGGCAGCCACCATCCTGAAGAGCACTTTCGAAAAAACCACTAAACTCTCTATGAAGGTCAGAATTTAAAGCCTCGACTTTTAGGCAGTTACCTTCTAGTCCGCTAACATCCTCAAAGCCGAAGTTGGAAATTTCGAGTGTAGCGGCCTCGAAATTAACTGCCTCTTCGGTTTGCCGAAGAAAAAGAAGACAGTCATGACTATCTCCTTTCTCGGGAGGACTCCAGTTGTATTTCGATTCTCCCGAGTAAGTACCATTAAAACCGTAGAGATATACTTTCTTCATCGTTTACACATAACGCCTTGATAATGGGCCGACTGAAGCGCAACGCAAAGAAGTCCAGCCGAAGGCATCATTGACCAATTTGCTATAAGCGTTAAGAGCCAAGGTTAATATGAACCTTTACTTCAATATTGCCGCCTTGACATACCGGAAATGAGTGAATAGAACTAACCGCAATGTCACCAATTTCTTTGTTTATTTCAGGTGTTTTAAATAGTACTTGCTCGGTAACATTGAATGATACCTCCGGATGATCAAGCGCAAGCCAATTTACCTCAACTGGAAGTGGAAAACCCTTCTCTTCCTGATAGGAACGTACTTCTGAAATTTCTCGTGGCCAGACTTTATTTTCACAGTAATATTGCGCAAGGAGAACAGCAATGGCGACATGTTGCTGGCCATTATCACTTACCCTATCAGCTACAGTATTTGATATGGTTTCACAACCGGAAAGGCCAATAGCTAAAATTAATAATATTGCTATTCGATTCATAAAATATCTCTGTGCTTATAACACCGTCATGAAAGGCGAGCAATTTGTTGCGAGTCCAGCGCGCGTAACGCGCGATTTTTGATGGCTTTGTTATGCATTTTTTTGCAAGTGCGAGTGTGCTTTTGATAATTTTGAGCTCCTTTGTAGAGCGCCAGTTATCAATAGCCCAAACAAAGAAGAATACCCCTAGCATTGTATATAAAGTATTTGGATCTTCTGCTCGCACCCAATTTAAGTACGGAAAGTTATCTGGCAATAGAGGCAATGAAAACAACCAAATACCTAGTAGCAATGCTACCCATCTCGATATTTGATGTTTCCTGTCCATTTTCTTAACCAATTCTTCTGTTTCTTCAATATCCATAATTATCTAGTATGCATAACGCCCGCATAAGGCGCCCATTACGCGCTTGCTAGTATTTTTTGGCCTTGTGCCGACCCAGCAAGCGTGTAATGAGTCGATTTTAATACGATTGTATGGTAGATTCACAGAAATTTTGTGATGACGGCTTTTATTTTTTCCTTTTCTACTACACTTATAGATTGGTCTATATCGCTATTTGTAACATACGGATTGGCAAAATACGGAACTTCTACAAATGTTATACCTTTTACAGAGCAGACTTCTTTAACCAGCTTTCGTGCTGGCTCAAACCTTTCACCGGGGCCTGTAGAGAAAACAACAACTCTTACTCTTTGTACGACATCAAGACCAAATACGCCTTCTATGTGACTGTCAATGGATTTAAGGTCAATAGAGGCTCGAATGTGGTCTTTATCAAGAACAGAGTTAGGTATTGGATGGGGGAAGGCGTTTGTAAATAAGACAGGTCCAGCGTTTTTATGAATGCTCAGGTTTCTTAGATGTTGATTCGTTTCGGCGCAACGCTGCATAAAAGTGAGGGCTCTATTCCAGAAGGATGACCCAGAAGAGGTCGTCTCATCATAGATTGAGACACCAGGAATGGCCTTATTGCTTCCATTGCTCTCTCTACCAAACACCAGAATTAATGGAAAATCTTTGCTTTCAGTTTCTCCAAAAGCGACTACTGAATAATCTATTGCTTGATCCATAAGCTCAAATTCTATGTAAGTACCTAACGCCGCTAGCAAGGGCAGCCGTAGCGTAGGCTGTCCAGCCCAGCCCCGAAGGGGGTGAGCGAGCCTGACTAGCCTGGTTATGGCTGGCGCGCTCGGGACTACCTACTGGCACTTTGCCAGCCACAGCTTGGCTGGCCCCTGCCCAATATTTAAGAGGGAAGAATACCGCACTTCCCTCAACCAATTCCAATCTAATTGGCACTCCGCGAAATTGCAGCGGACTGCCGGTTTCTACCGCACCTGAGCAAACACTCTAGGAACGAAACTGCTTGAATTGCAACCAGCAAAATTTGCTCAATGCTGGTTGTTCTTTAGTGACACTAAACCTTCAGTTACCACGAAAAATCAATAAAACCGACCACAACAATAACACCTTTTTCAACCGCCACCGGAATGGAGCAGCTTTGTGCTAGCGTAACGTACAGCACAAACGAACGAAGTGTAGGTGGTCGGATGCGGTAACTCGTTATGTGCACCTAGATAGGATATGTGCATCTAATAACAACTTTACTTAGTCTCATTTCTTGAAAATACAAAAGAGTATGTTTATCTCTATTTTCTGAACAAAACTCTCCATGCTTACTAACACTCCATTCATTCGAGGAAGTGAAGCATCTTTCCACTACATCTTTTGCCGAATTAGCAGGCAACCAATTCAGACATTTTACACCGAAGGCGCTAATTTCCATTTCTGGATTTCTGGATATAATCTCTTTTTTTGAATCTCCTATCTGAAACCCATTAAAGGTGCCCTGGGATATCACTAAAATTTCAGCATCACTTCCAGGAAGAAATTTGAGAAAGTACACAATCGTACTAACTAATATTGCGAATATTATTAAAGATGCTGAAATAATGATTTTCTTCATTGCATATAACGCCCGCAATAGCATTGGGTATCCCGCGGAGGGCCGGAGCATCCTGCTTGCGTTTGTTATAAATTTAGCACGCCACTTCACGAATCTCTTCAATTGCAGGTAACCCAGAAAAAATGCCGACTAGCCCAGACACATAGGTAGTCTTACCAATACACCCTTCCATCTCGGAGTGAACGCTGCCATTTCTAATTGCTTTGTCAGAGAATAACAGTAAACTCAATACGTTAGCTGGAGGCTGTGTCTGCAAATTAATATGATCTTTTGATGGGATTAATACTAAAACATTACTTCTAGGCGGTTTGTACAAATAACCGACAACTTGAACATGCTTGCCATAGTAATTTTCAAACATACCGACAACCATAGGCACATTTCCTCGCATAAACCGTTGGATGGCTTATTACTACAAGCGGTCAGCCCCAAGAGAACTAGTAGTAGTATTGATTTAGTATTTCTCATGAATTCATAACGCCCGCAACAGGGGCGACCAATGCTGTGCACGTTTTGCGCGAAACTGGGAGCGCAGCGACCCGCACAAAACGTGCATAGCGTTAGGCGTCCCGCGGAGGCCCGAAGGGCCGTAGCATACTGCTTGCGTTTGTTATGCTTTTTTTGGAGCTCTAGGACGAACCGCCCCACCCAAATATGCACCCAATAATAACGCGACTACAAGCGAAGCCCCGTAAAGTAGTTTCAAGTAAAATGGAGCATCTGAGAAGTTCAGCAACCCAAACAATACAAATGAAGGCAAAACTTGCAATAAAGCAAGACCGAAAGCGGCCTTTCTGAATAAATAACCTGTAATAAGCCCCATCACTAAAAACATGAATTGGGCCGGGCCTGCAAATGTCAGAAATTCGCCGCCGAAAATTTCCGCAAGATGATTGGACAATTTCTGTGCGTAGCCGATGAATGGCGGCCAGAAATACCAGATTAGGACAATCCCTAGCCCAATATTAAAATGAATTAATGGTGTAAGACGCTTCATGCTTACTCCAGCTTAGATTTCGATCTCAGATGCATAACGCCCGGCTTAGGGGCGGACTTGGAGCTGCGGAGCAGCGGAAAGGCCGTCCCAGCCATGCGTTTTTCGCATGGCGACTACAGCCGCTTGTTATGTTTTAGTGGTACATTAAAACCCTTTTGGCATTGCTCTCCGTAGGAGATCCAAAGCGACATACCCTCCAAGCTTTCTTCATTGGCATAGAAATGAGCCTCGATTTTGCCTTTATTTTCATATGTACGGAGGTGAGCACTAAAAACACTTCCGTCTTTCCCTTTATGAATGTTTGCCAAGCCAAAAGGAAGTCCCTCAATAACTAAAGGCGCCCTAATTATAATGACCCAGGTATCAACATCGCGAATGTACTCGACATCTACTTCTGATGCGTACTTTTTAAAGCTCTCATCTATTGCTCCGCAATGAATGCTGAGTGCAGAACAGGAAAAAGATGCCAAGAGGCTTATTATCGTAATCAGAATTCTATTCATGCTGAAACATAACAACCGGCTTTGGGGCGGCAGTGGAGCCGCGAAGCAGCGGAATGACCTTCCCAGCGCCAAAGGCGCGACAACAGCCGCTTGTTAAGCATTTACTCTGGCTGATTGTGCGACGAATATCCCGCAACATACCATTTGCCTTGTTTTTCTTTTAAGTAGAACGAAACTATATGTGACCAATTTGAGTAGGTTTCTATAATCCATATTTCTCTGTTGCCTTTATGGGCCCAAATGGGAACTTCACCGTTAGACATGGGACCCACCAAGTTTTTAGCCAAGGTCATTTTTTTATGTATTTCGCGCTCCGGCTTTTCCGAGACATTAAAGTGATACCCTGGAAAATCTAGAAACACTTCCGCAATACCCTGCTCATCCTGCGCATCTACGGCGTTAAAGTAACATTCTAGTGTTTCTTCGGGATCAGTACTGGGGCACTCTGCCCACCCATGTGCGCTGACGAAGAACAGTAAAATTGCTATGTATCTACTCATGATGCTTAACGCAGAGTGCAGGGGCGGCTGGAACGAAGTGTAAGACGTCCCGGCGCGAAGCGCCCTTGCTGCCACGATTTGTTAAGTGTTATTTTTGGCACACTTGGTCTCCGATTTCCCATGGTAGCTTGTAAATACTAGTTTACTACCTGAATAAACGAAGAAGCTCGCCCCTTTTTCTGTGCTTAATGTGAAAGTTCCATTTTCATCCGTTTTGGTTTCTCCATGTTTGCCAGGCAAGTGAAAAGGAATCCATTCGTTTTCCCATGCTTCTACTTCTGCTCTAGCAATCGGATTATCTTGGCAATCAGTTACCGTTCCGGTATAGGTTTGTGGTGTAGCGCAACCATTCAAAATTAATATAAGTAAAGCAATTGCTACTGACGTCTTCATTCTCTCATGCACTTAACGTTGCTAGCAAGGGCAGTCGAAGCGGAGCGTAGGCTGTCCAGCCCAACCCCGAAGGGGTTGGGCGATCTTGACTAGCTTGTTTATGGCTGGCGCGCACTGAACCACCTACTTGCTCACTACCAGCCAACTTTGGCTGGTCACTGCCCGATAAATTTAAAGGGAAAAATACCATACTTTCCCAACCGGTTAACTATCTGATTGGCACTCCATGATGGCGTAGCTGGCTTGCAGGGCTTGCTGACTTAAAAAGATGGCACTGAAGCGAAACTGCGGTACCAAATTTCAGGAAAACTCTCAGGAAAAAGTGCTCAGATAGAGATTGATGCTTGCAGTAGCTACAGAACATCTAAAAATCGACCGCCAGAATACGCAGCTTTGTTAAGGCTGAACCTGCCTAAGCCCCCACCAATGTTTTAATGTGAAAGGAGCAAGAAATATTAAGAATACCAGCTGCCCAGATGCGACAAATTTAACGCTATTTGCAGGGCTAAATATATTTACAATTACGTAAGACACAAAGCTTAAAATTAGCACGGCTATTATTTCAGGCAATATCGCACTCTGCATTGGGTCAATCTCTGGATCTTTCCCCAGCTTGAGATGCCTCAAAGTCTCACTTGCAATACTTATATACTTCCACGCAAGAGCAATTAATATCGGCAGTATCAGGAAAATGACGATTTTCATAATTGAGCCTTAACGCCTAGCACACGGGCGGCCGAAATGAAGCGAAGCGCAATGTAGGCCGTCCGGCCCGGCGCTTTTTGCTGGGCTTTCGTGCTGCTGCTTGTTAGGTATTCTTACCACACTCCGCTTGTATTTTGTTTTGCAACTCTTCAATTCCCTGCTCTAGCTTTTTCATATGCTTAGAGTCAGCTTCTGGATCAAATTCAAACTCTACATCCAGGGCCTTAAGGCTGGCTCCTTTTGATATAAGGTAGTCCACTATCTGTTGATGACCGAAATCTTCTGCGACCTTTAATGGAGTAAAACCACCTTCACCCCTTTGCTCAATATCGATACCATTCTCGACTAATATTTTTGCCGCTTCGAGATCACCCCAAACACAGACACAGTGTAATGCATTATCGCCAAAGCTATTGGTATCGTTTATATCGTTCAGCTGAATTCCAGAAAAATCCGGAACATCCTCGACTTGGCTCAGCAACTTTCTAACTGCTTGATTCATCGTGTATACCTATCGCCGCGATAAAGGGCCGGAGCACGCAGTGGAAGCCTCCCCCCTTAAAGTAGACGCCACCTTATATTCATCTTATGCGGCCATTCTTTCATATTCATCTGGGCTTTTGAACCCAAGTGAACCATGTCTTCTTTTAAAGTTATAGTACCTATCAAGATACCAAGCTAAGTTAGCTCTTAGTTCCTCAACGGATTCAAAATTAAATCCTTTGAAACTCTCAGTTTTCAGTGTTTGAAAAAATGATTCTACATACACATTATCATTCATAAATCCTGGACGGTTCATGCTCGGCTCAATACCCAGTTCTTTGAGTCGACTTTGGTATGCATAAGCACCGTACTCAGAACCTCGGTCACTGTGAAATATTAGATCTGATTCTATATTTCTGCGACGAACAGCTTTATTTAGCGCTGACAGTGTTAGCTCAACAGTTCGAGTATCCGACAACTCCCAACCCAACACTTTCCGGGAGTAAAGATCAATAATCACAGCTAAATATTGCCATTGTCCATTGATCTTCAGATAGGTTACATCACCAGCCCATTGAGAGTCTGGTTTACTCGGCATACCATGCTCTCTTTGTAGGTTTTCAACCTTAATATAAGGATTTCCAGGCAAAGGGCGTCGACGATAGATCCTTCCAGCTTTCCCCACGATTCCAGCCTCTCTCATAAGGCGTTCAACGCGTTTGTGATTTATTCGTTCACCATTAGCTTTCAGCTCTGCGCTAATTCTTGGACTTCCATAATTACCATCATGCTGTGTATAGATAGCTTCGATACACCCTAGAATTCGCCTATTCTCTATGTCACGAGTGCTCTCATCTCGATTGAGCCACTTATAAAACCCTTGGGGTGAAACATTCAAGTATCTACATAAGTACCTGACACCAAAGTCTGATCGATTAAGAGCTATGAACGAGAATCTTTCAGCTTTGGATCTTTCAGGTACATTTCCCACTTTTTTAGGAAATCATTCTCCTTTTGCAATTTCTCGACCTGCTTTTTTAGACGTCTTATCTCTTTATCATCGGTTTGAGACCGATTTTTCGTTGTTTTTGTCATACTTATTCTACGACTGGGCTTCTCGACCAGCTTGCCTTCTCTACTTTCCTGTCGCCATCTATACACCATTACTGGATGCAAACCAATAATGTTGGCGATAGTAGTCGTATCTACTTTCAGTTGATTAGTGAGAGCTACCACTCTAACTTTGAATTCTGTTGAATATTCAACAACTCGCTCTTCACTCAGTATTTTCGGCATTTTTTCCTACCCTATTCAAAAGGTAGGCGTCTACTCAATGGGGGAAGGTTTCGTGCGGAGGTCCAGCCCTGTAGGGGCGCCTTTGATTGTTTTGTTAAATGTTTTTGGTGATTTCATAAACTGACACCAAGCCGAGGGCCATTAGGGGTATGTACACTGCCATAATGCCTTTGAGTCCAATCTTATAGTGCAGCTCATAAAATCGCCAAAATTCATAGAAGCGCGAAATTCCTCTTGGCAAAGTAGCCAATGAAATAAACAGAACGGGAAGAATAATCATAAGGCCGAAACCAAGACCTACAAGCCACCCATGAACCTCCTCTGGGAGGTAGTTGAACAACGGCAGTGGTGCAAAAATACCAGCCAAACAAAATACGCAAGCTATGCCATTGAGCAAACGATTCCTTTTGGTAAGCTCCTCAAAACTTGGTTCCCATTCAGATAGTTCCCTAGCGGGAGATAGCCTACCCCAAAACACCATTATTATTGGTGTGAGTGTGGCTGATAAAAATATTGTGATTGCAGTGCTCATGGCATTTAACGCTTCAATAACCCGCAGCTGGAACGTAGCGAAGCGAAGTGTAAGCTGTCGGGCGCCGAAGGCGCGTAGTTGATTGACTTGTTAAGGCTTTTTCTTGATGCGAAATTTATTAATTTGAATGCCATACTCTTTAAGTTCATTTTCGGCTAATGGGCCCCAGCTTGTAGATGTGGCCAGCTTTGTTTCAATTGCTGCCCCCTTTTTGTTACCGGGGAGATTGCCATCCATAAGTTGTTGACAGCCACCAAGAGGATAATAAATTAGTTGTTGCTCAGATATCCTTTTTAAAACCACCTTATCTAAACCGCTAATAAATGTCCTACTCCATTCATTGTGTAAGCCCCTGCCATCACAGGCTCGACCTCTATAGCTGCAAACAAGAGTATCGCTAACCAGGTTGCTCTCGCCATCGATTGAGTAGTTAAGCTCAAACTCAAATTCTCCAACTTTTTGGGTTGGCCTAGGTTCTGCTGGAGAATCTATAGCACAACTTATAAGAGTGGCCGTGCCGACGCAACCACTCAATAAAAAATTAGAAACTAATATAAATAATGTTCGATGCATTATGAGCCTTAACGCCTAAAGCAGCGGCGAGCGTCAGCGAGTCCAGCCCGCAGGGCGATGCTGCCTTTACTTGTTACATGCTGACCCATTTTCCGGCCTCTGCTGATTTGATTAATTGCGATACTGGTAAAGGAGTCAGATCATTTGTTTTATACCCTAACAGCCTACGTAATAAATAGTATGGCCATAAGATGATAAGTGATATTGGTATACCCTCTGGGCCAAAATAGACCTCAGATATTGTACTGAGATCTACGTTAAATTTCTTTGAATATTCTTCAAGTAATTCTTTTCCATCATCTCCATCTACACCAAGATCTATATTGATTAATGTGTCTGGGGTTATTTTCTCTGCTTTTACCGCAGTAAACTCAGATATAAATATGATGATTTCAGATTCCATAGAACATGTAACGCCGTTAGCAACGGCAGACTTGTTGTTGTGGTAGCTGTGCAACAATGGCGAAGCCATGCACAGCTGGCGCAATGACAAGGCTGCCCAAGGAGCGAAGCGACTGATGTTGCTAACATTGTTATATTATTGTAATTTTTTAAACTTTGTGACACTTACTGAACCCTGCGATTCAAAATGAGTAGCACTGAGAGATACAAGATCAATATCAGAACAAAAACAACTAAGCTTTACCGTATTATCTACTAGGTCATACTTAAACTCCTGAGCAGTCTTATCTCCCACCATAAACATCTCACCTGTTCCATCTTTATTAAATGTATATTTAATTTTGTCAAATGGTTCAGTTTTTTCACTGCTCATATAAACTCTTTCATATGAAGTCCATTTGCCAACCAATCTTGGATCACTTTCTTTTGTGCATGATGCTAGTAAAATAACACCAGTTAACAGCGTAAAACCACCTCTAATCTTCATTAATTTTGACTCCTACAGAAATATAACGCTTTTAGTAGCGGCGCAGTTTACTGCGTCCCTTGCCTAAACTTGTTATGCATGCTAGTTAGTTGCTTTAATTGGTTAAGCTCTTTTAGATAGGTGGAATCTTTATTGGTGTCTTTGGGAATGACGCCACCACAATATAAAGTGCTTAATTTGTCCTCAATTTTATAAGCGTAAATTAGATACTCTTGACCTTCTTTAAACCAGTAGCCTTCGCAACTTGAACTATTATTGAGTGTATCAAGAGTAATCAGAGAATCTGCATTCTTGAAGGTTTGCAGGACATCTAGTTTTACAATTATACGGTCTTCATCAAGCTCGTTTTTTTCATCCAATACGATGACTTCACGAGACTTACCTATGAAGACGCTTTCAGCGTTTTTAAGTTTATCTTCTACGGAGCCAAGATGGCAGCTGCATGCTAAGGCATGGCTTTGTGCTAATAATAGAATTAATGTAATTGTTATTCTTAACATGTTCTTCCTTTACGCATAACGCCCTGCTAATGCGCAGCAGTGGCTGTCCAAGCCAAGGTTTCCTTGGCTGATCATTGAGCAGTTTGTTATGAGTTATTTTATGGCAATGTAACATGTTTCACCCACAGATTAGCTGACCACCCGATGAAGCCACCGATAATTGCAGTATAAATGAGAACATTGGCCGCAAAGCTAAAAGCTAAGCCAGCTAACACACCTGCAATGGCACCACAAACCAACTGAACTAGCCACGCCTTCTTAAAAGCTTTGGGGTCAATTTCAGGAGCTGCCAGAAAACCAATGAACAATCCGAGAGCACTAACGACCAATAAGCGATTCCAATCACCGAAGTAGAAAACTAGTGAAACGACTGCGCAAAATAATGCACATGCCGAGCCGCTAATAGATAGTAGTTTTAGTTGCTTCATTTATGACTCATAACGCCTTTATAAACGGCGTGCGTTTTTCAGCGCGTCCAGTTGCAGCCGTTTTCTGGCTGCAACGATGTTTAATAAACTTGTTATATCCTGGCTATTTGTAGATTTTGGGATCGACTTCATATTCTCCACCCATTTCCTTGGGCTTCAAGCTCGGGTGTTGCTCGTAGATGGGGTTCATGAAGCTAGTAAGTAGTTCACCCATCACTTTTCCTGTGGCTTGCTGGTAGTTTTTAAACTCTTGTTCAGAGCATCCATCCTTAATAAGAGCAAGATTATTATCCATTGCAGCCCCTATTTTAAGTGCAAGCAAGCTTGTTTTTTCAGCTAGTTTTCTATCCATAGGTAGTATCCGTATAACGCTGTGTTAAGGGGCAAGCGAAACGTAGTGTAGCTTGTCCCGTGGAGGTTGCGCCTTTTGCAACCGGAGCGAATTTGAACACCTTGTTAACTACTGGCTCTCCAAAACTCATGCGATAAAGCCTTTTCCACCTCTCTTCCATCCCAGCCAGGAATATCGGGAGTGCATTCACGCAGAGCCACTACTAAGTACTGCATGAATTTAATTGTAACATCTCTTTTTAATCCAGTAATTTTAGAATATTTCTGACAATAGTATTTAAACAATCCTTTATCATCCGGCTCTATTTCTTCAGTTGGAACAAGCTCATATGCTAATGTATACAAGTTTTTATATGTCGGCTTATTAATGGCCAGAACCATAAATGCCGGAAGGTAAAACTCTACCCCTTCAGCATCTAGGTAGTTAAACCCTAAACTTTGTCCACTTATATGCTCTTCGGGCACATCCCACCAATGCCCACAGAAATCTCTCGCTTTTGTTTCATTGGCTAACAATTCTTTATCATCAACCCACCCATCTATTAGTTCTGCCGCCCTAATACCACAATGCCGAGGAAACTCTACATCTCCAAATGCATTTCGTATTTCTTCTTTCAATTTTTCACGATCTATCATAATTCATTGATCTAAAGATGGTGGGGCGCTTGGGTAGTTAACGCCAAGCTAAACGGCACAAAAGGTTGTGGCAGAGTGAAACGCGCCATGGCCTTTTGTGTCCGGTGGAGGCCCAACGGGCCGGAACGCATTTGAGCGCCTTGTTAAATTTATCATGCTAACACAATTGCAGATACTAGCCCTGCTGTAATCAATGCAAAGGAGGCATACATAAAACCCCTAGCTTTATCAGTATTATGTGGATGTATGTTGTCTAAAAAGTATTTGCTAAAGAAAACACCCGAGCCACCAAAGTAGAGAAGAGAAACAAAGTAGGCATCAATTCCGTGGTAGCGGATAGGATTTCCTTTGCCAAAGACGATATCTCCGCCCGTAAGTAGTTGATAAGCAGTATAGCCCGACAGAATCGCAGGGAGAACAATGCCTAGGATTAGAGCCTCAATTATCTTAATTTTGGGAATATCTTCCATAATTCACAGGGAAATTTAACGCCGCGTTCAGAGGCGACCGAAGCGGCGCACCGCCTTGTGTATAATGTGAGCGCAGCGAACTACACAAAAAAGGTGCATAGCTTTGGGAGTCCACTGCAACGCCTTGTTAGCAATTTTATCCAGGCATGCAGTAATTGTCATAAGAGTCCAACCACTGTTGCGTGATTTCCTGACGCTCGACATTAGTACAAACGACCATGTTTTGATCAATTTGTGTAATAGCGATAACAAAGCCCATTTCATTTTTTGGGAGATACTCAATAGCTGGAGTTATCACATGCTCACCAATTGAACTAAATAATTCTTCCTTGGAGTTTACTTCGCCAGGAATAACACTATTGGGATTGCAAGTAAGAAATGTTCTCTCTACTTCAGATTTACGATCAAATACAAAGCCCGAATAACTACAAGAAATACCCTTCTGTTGTGCATTCGTAATGTAACCGGATACAGCAACTTGCCGCTCATCAGGGGAAAACAAAGATGGTATTTTTGAAGCAGCATAACCCAAGCCTACCAGTACCAAGATAATTAAAAGGGCATAATTTTCGAACTTTTGCCACTTGGTTTTCCCCATTGACACATTCATAAAAACTCCAAATTACTTATTATTGCTAACTCCTGCATAATGGGCCGCCTGGAGCGCAGCGTAAGGCGGTCCAGCGGAACGAAGTGGAGCGAAGTGGAGCGAAGTGGAGCGAAGTGGAGCGAAGTGGAGCGAAGTGGAGCGATCATTGATGCATTTGTTAGGAACACACCTCTACCCAATCATCAAGTTCACTGCCAAACTTTGCTTCTTATACCTCAAGAACCTCAGGTTTAACACTATAGTATTTAGAATCTTGCGAAAAGGAGCTTGCCTCAGCCAAAGACGAGTACTCTTGAAGCGTATTAATCTTTGGTATATTCATTTGCAATGCTTCCTTAAGACATTCCTCCAATATTAAAGCTTGCTCCTTAGCACCGATGGCTATCAGAGCTGCTATCGTCTCTTCAGTTTCATCAAGCCCTTTATTTACGAAATACTGTAAATGCCCACCATTCATCACTTGTGCATCATAAATGTACGTAAGCCAAAACGTCCTGAATTGCTCGCTTGATTGAGCTTCAACGTTTTCTGCTAGGTACATGATTAATGCCCAGAGCTTAGCACTGGGGTCTTCAGACAATTCCCTTTTTGTAACAGATGCTACTGTATCCATTCAAATTTCCTAACGCCTTTAGTTGCGAAAAACTGCGCAGCAGATTTTCCGTAACCTGAATTTGTTAGCTATTTTTAAGCTCTTCATCTGTAATTATGAGCATATCATCAACAGGCTCACCATCTAAATCACTGAAAAGAGAGTAATACCCAACTTCTTCTCCGTGATAATCAATCCCAAGGGTGGTTTCAATATATAGATACTCAAATTCAGCGTGCTTGAAGCAGAACTTATGAAACTTGAAATAGAATTCGAAGCTTTCGGTAATGTTCTTTTCCATACCAAAATCTTCTGAATTTACCCAAGCAGATGCACCATTGAAAGCTTTGACTTCAAGGTATAGATCTTCTTGGAGTGAATTCAATTCCTGAGCTATCTTCACAAACAGTCCTTATATAGCTAACGCCGCACTAAGTTGTGCTAAAAGTGGGGCTTTTGGCATCAACTTGAGTGCTTTGTTATACATTTTTTTTGATTACTTGTCTAAACGTCAAAGAAACTCTGCGCGACCTTTGAACTCTCTGCTCGTTTATTAAGTCACTTTTTCTATTTGGAATACTGTGCGTCCAATTATACCGAGCATCTTTTTGGAGTATTACTACCGATCTTGGATTTAATAAAATGGATTTCTTCTCGACCTGTTTATTGCCAAATACCATTTCTGCTTGTGATCCAATACTTAGAGAAACAATTGTTTCCTTGAAACATGGAACACAATCAACATGTGCTGATATTCCTTGACCTGGCTCGTATTCATTGACGATAAGCTGATCAAAGGTTTCTGAAATAGACTCTTTGGCATGTAAGCGAGATAGAATTTTGGTAGACCAATCAGGGAGTGCCCCTAGATAAAGAGAGCTATCAACGAACCTAGTCTTATAGTCGTATCGATATCCATAGTGCTGCACTCGCCGCTTTAAACTCGTGAGCCATTCTTCATTATCCAAAGAATTTAGTAGAAATTGCTCTTCTTCTTTGGAGATAAACTCTTCTATGTATGTTAAACCGTGAATCATATTCTTTTCGTAAAATGTATAACGTTGCCAACAGGGGCAGCCGGAGCGTTTGCGTGCGAGGCACGCAGCGTAGGCTGTCCAGTCAAGACCTGAAGGGGATGGACGAGCCTGCTTGGTTTTGTTAAATAGCTGGCCTACAAACATGTCCCAGCCTGCTCCATTGTAGATTCATTAACTACCCCTTTAGAGTCCGCCTTGAATGTGATGATATAGTGCCATTTACTGCAGACGATACTATTAGCCTCACCAGAGTCAACAATCGTTAATGTATTTTCAGAAGGGTTAAAAATAGGCTCAAACGCTTTATATTTTACCATTAGATAACCAATTTTCGTCCTATGTGACTTGACAGATTCCATTTCTGCCTTCCAGTACTCAACTCTTCTTGGCCCTTCATTACTAATCTCACAAGAGCAAAGAAAAACCATCATTAACAGGGTGTATAAATATTTCATAAGCTATTTAACGCTTAGATAACCTGCACTGCAGGCGGTAAAAAAAATGACTTGGCATTGAATTTAGGCCGAACTAAAGAGGCCCATTCCTGCAGTGTCTGGTTCATCGCCATGTTGTACATTCCCGTCGGTGCTATCTGGCAGCACCGCCCCTTCTATAAAGGAAATTTCTTTTTTCGTCTTAGACCACACCCTGCCACTCAGTTTTGTGGGCTCGTGGCACTGACCACACTCTACCACCAGATCTTGGATTTGTAATCCAGCCGGGAGTGGTTGATCTTTCATTAAACCCACGAGATTGCTACATAGATCGTGCTTTTTTTTGTTACATCCAGCATATAATCCGTAACCTCGTACCATATGCTTACCTATCGGGGGTATGTGCTGCAAAATGCGCCTTAAGAACTCCTGAGGCTTTAACCGTAGTTGCTTACGTCGCTGGTCACGGTGATCAAAATAACGAAACTTCAGCCCCTTATGATCCACATTTAATATCTGCGTTGGCTTCAGCGGACCGCCTTTGATATAGCGTGAAAAATACAGCAGAACACCTCGACCATGCTCATATCGTTCCTGAATACGAACTGACCATTCTTTGCGATAGCAAGCTTTAAAGAGGATATCAAATTGGCCTATTGACCAATTGGGAGGGAGCTTGAGTAACCCGGCACGATACTGTTCTAATAAAAGCGCTTGAAATTTCCCCCTATAAAGTTTCTTAACCACTCGCACAGGTAATAAATATTCACCTGTTTCTTTCCAGTTTTCCCTTAAAGTCAAACCGCCAGCGGTCATCAAGCAGTGTACATGAGGATGTAAAGTTAACTGTCTTCCCCAAGTATGCAGAGCCATAAGCATCCCAGGGGTTACTCCCTGATAAGCCTTGCTCCCCATCAATTCAAATAGCGTTTCTTTACTTGATAAAAAGAGTATATCTGTAAGCCTTTCTTCGTTGTATTGCCATAATTTAAGATACTCATGAGGAATAGTAAAGACCACATGAAAATGCTCTGTATCAAATAATTTACGACGTTGCTGATCAACCCACTGTAGCTGTTTTCGACCTGAGCAGAGAGGACAACTTCTGTGTCTGCAAGAGTGGTACTGTTCAGTTACATGATTGTGCTTACAACGATAATAACTGCTTCCCATCGCTTTTGTACGGCACTCCTGAATCGATGAGATAGCTTTCAAATTTTTTAGTGGTTGCGCAGTTTTAGATAAATAACCACTGTACGCAGAAAATATATTTTGCAATACCCGGTTGTGCAGTTTCTAAAATGCCTCTTATAATTTAAAAGTGGCACCACTCCCGCGCAGCGGGTTTGTACAACATTTATATAGTAATCATTCTGATCACTATTATCCTGATTACTATCCTGGAATCAATCTAACGAAAAAATACAC
This sequence comes from Microbulbifer maximicatervae (SeqCode), assembly GCF_052467825.1. Classification (NCBI taxonomy): domain Bacteria; kingdom Pseudomonadati; phylum Pseudomonadota; class Gammaproteobacteria; order Cellvibrionales; family Microbulbiferaceae; genus Microbulbifer; species Microbulbifer maximicatervae (SeqCode). The sequence continues at coordinate 3,520,849 of NZ_CP174327.1, read as the reverse complement.
AAAACCCAAGTAAAATCAATATATTATTCATGATTCAGAACCACTGTACCAAATGTAAAAACGATCACTTTGACTACTATCCCCATTTTATACGAGCTCCCTAACCCATTGAAATAAAATAGGTTTTCAAACATTCCGGACCTAGGCCAAAAATAACGGTCAAACTGATCGAAAATCCTGATGACTCCCAGTCAAATGTTCATTAAACTGTTAATCCATACAGTATCCGGACTGTAAAAATGGACGACATCCCTATTCCGCTACCCCAGCGACCATCCCGCTTTATGGACCGTTTTAGGGCTTTTATACGGTCTCGCTATTTGGCATACAAAACAGAAAAGACATACTGCTTTTGGGTGAAGGACTTTATACGCTTTCATGGGATGCAACATCCGCAGGAGCTCGGAAAAGCTGAAATAGATAAGTGGTTAAGTCACCTTGCAGCCAATCGTAATGTGTCAGCCAATACTCAAAAAACCGCCTTAAATGCAATTGTCTTTCTCTATAAGCAGTTTCTGGATATTGAATTAGGGCAACTACAATTCGAAAAAAGCCATCGGCCTAAGCGATTGCCTGTTACTTTTAGCCATGATGAAGCAACCTCCGTATTAGAGCATCTTAGCGGTCCAAATAAGCTTGCTGCTTCATTAATGTATGGTTCGGGCCTTAGAGTTATGGAGGCTGTGCGGCTTAGGGTACAGGACATTGATGTTAGTGATCAATGCTTGATAGTACGCGAGTCCAAGGGTGAGAAGTGGCGAAGAACACTACTGCCTGGGTCTCTGATTAAGCCTCTCAAGGTACAAATAGCACATGCGCTTTCTCTACACGAGCAGGATTTGGCTGAGGGCTATGGGTATGTCTATTTGCCTTTCGCTCTGGCGAAAAAGTACCCACAAGCAGCGACGAGTGCTGCTTGGCAGTATGTATTCCCCGCTCGATTTCTATCGCAAGACCCTCGCAGCGATATGATGCGACGGCATCATATTGGCGAGCAGCAAGTTAGGCGGGCCGTTGCCAAGGCCGTTTCGGCCCTCAATATTCGTAAGAAAGCGAGTTGCCATACATTTCGCCATTCGTTTGCCACCAATCTTCTGCGGGCTGGTACTGATATACGCAATATTCAGGAGCTACTCGGCCACAACGATATCAGTACAACCATGATTTACACCCATGTTATAGGCGTACATGAGCGCGGTGTTACCAGTCCTCTTGACTAATTTCGCTCCCCGGCAGTTATGCCTTTGGGTGGTAGCTGGCTTTGGGCCAAGCCTTGTTGATTTCATCTGCCTGAAGCTCAGCATTAAAGTGTTCCCAGGTAATGCCATTAATGTCAGTTTCTGCGGTAAATGTATCGGCACCATCTGATTCCCAGCCTAGATGCCTAAGCGTTCCGCTTTCACAATTTGGATCATGGCGAATCGATAAGTTAACAGTGGCAGTTCGCCATAAAGCATATTCATTGGGCACATGCACGCAGGGAGCAGTATTTAACCTTCTACTATAGTCGGCAACTGACTCTTCTATCTGATTAGTCGACAGTGCTATATGAATTTTATCCATGGGCCCTACCTTTATTGATACTTGTGTTGGTATCTACATTTTTAGTTACTACCACTCGCTCCAGCTTCCAGCTGCTCCTGTACCTTATCCAAATTAAAAGATCCGGGTACCTGGCTGGGTGGATATTCTTTCATAGTTTGCAAAAATTTTGATGCGAGTTGCTGCATGGGAACCAGGACAAAAGCCCTGTCTATAAACCAGTCGTTATAGGTATTCGAGTTGTGTTGAGCTTTTTCAAAAGGATCTTGCCTCAAATTGAACAATAGTGGCACTCGTAATTCAGTAAAGGGCTCTCGCCAGACTTCAAAACCCCGCCCGCGATTTTCCAGGAAAATAGCTTTCCATGGTTCGTAGCGCATAGCTACAATTTGGCCGTCATCATTTACGTAGATAAATTCTTTTCTTGGTGAAAGTTTTGCTTTGCCGGTGAAGTAATCCATCATGTTGTAGCCATCAACATAATTTCTGTACTCGCGCCCATTGAGCTCGACCCCTTCCTTGAGCTGTTCCTTGATATTCGGGTTCCCCCCGGCCGCAGCGAGAGTCGGCAGCCAGTCTTCATGGGAGACAATACCTGTCAAAGTAGTACCCGCTGGAAATTTACCTGGCCAGCGTACAAAGGCTGGCACCCTATAAGCTCCTTCCCAATTGGAGTTTTTCTCACTGCGAAATGGCGTAGTTGCAGCATCTGGCCAGGTATTGAAGTGGGGGCCGTTGTCTGTGGAATAAAACACGATGGTATTGTCGGTGATATCCAGGCGGTCAAGCACACTTAGCAACTTTCCTACCAGGATGTCATGCTCTACCATGCCATCCATATACTCATTGCTGTTGGGGCCCGCAAGGTTTGTGTGCTCCTCTCTCACATGGGTGCGAAAGTGCATCCGGGTTGCGTTCCACCAGACAAAGAATGGGGTCTTAGCCGCGTGTGCGCGTTCGATAAAGTCGATAGCTGCCGCTAGGGTTTCATCATCGATGGTTTCCATCCGTTTCTTGGTGAGGGGGCCGGTATCTTCGATTGGTCCGCCGGCCTTGGCCTTAATCACTCCTCTGGGGCCAAACTTCTTACGGAATTCTGGGTCTTTAGGATAGTCCCGGTTCTCAGGCTCTTCCTCGGCATTTAGGTGATAGAGGTTGCCAAAGAATTCGTCAAAGCCATGGTTGATGGGCAGGTGTTCGTCCCTATCCCCTTGGTGGTTTTTACCAAACTGGCCGGTGGCATAACCCAGGCTTTTCATTACTGTGGCGATAGTGGCATCACTCTTCTGCCAACCCTCTTTGGCACCTGGAAGCCCCACCTTAGTCATGCCGGTGCGCACTGGAACATTACCCGCTAAAAAAGCTGCGCGGCCTGCTGTGCATGATTGCTGGCCGTAGTAATCGGTAAAAGAGAGCCCTTCTACCGCTAGCCGATCAATGTTGGGCGTGGTGTAGCCCATCATGCCGCGACTGTTGAAGCTGATATTCCAGATGCCAATATCATCTCCCCAGATCACCAAAATATTGGGTTTAGTCTGCGCGAAGAGGCTACCAGGAGAAAGGGATACAGCAGCCAGTACAACCAAAAGGAACAGTCGGAGACAGGATCGGGAGATCAGGAGCATTACACACCTCGATATTGGCAGGCTCAATACACCGCTTTAAGACTAGTCTCGGTAGGCGGGAACTTGAGGAATCACCGGCCCCTGGCCTGATTGATCCTGCGCTTCTGGCGGAAACACCGTCCGCCAGTCCTTCGCCATATCTACCACCAACCAACCATTTGCCTTAGCGGCTTGTAGCGCTTTGTCCAGGCGCCCCACTGAGGAGTTCTTATCGTATGCCCATTCTCTTTTGGCATCAGTATGGTGAATCAGCATGGCAAAACGCGGCCCCTTGGCGGCGGTGGTCCATTCCAGCATTTGTAAATCACCATCGGAATTGCCTGCGGCAAAAACTGGCCTCCGGCCAATCAAGTCATTGATTGCGATAGGCTTCCCCTGTTTATCGGTGAGGAAGGCCAATTTATCTAATTTCACAATATAGGGATGCCCACCCCCATTTTCATAGCGCGACTTTAGGCGACTGCCGATAACCTGCTCTGGGGGGATTCCATATAACTCCTGGGAAAACACTCGGATAAAATCTGTGCCGCCCCCCGAAACAATGTAGGTTTTAAAACCATTTGCTCTTAAGTATTCCAGCAACTCCAGCATGGGCTGGAACACCATCGCACTGTAGTGTTTGCCAGTTTCCGGGTTCTTAGCACTCTTGAGCCATTGGGCAACAGAGCGCTGGAAGGCATCCGTACTCAATCCCGCATGAGTCGCAGTAAGCATTACTTCCAAACCTTCCCTGCCTTGCTCCAACAGGTTTGATAAATTGCCCTTTAGAATCGAAGCGAAGGGCTCTTGGGTTTTCCACTCTGGGTGTTGGGGCGCTAGCCTTTTAACCTCATCAGCGGCATAGAGAAGCTGGAAGTACACGGGCTTCTCAGACCAGAGGGTGCCATCATTATCAAATACCGCGATACGTTCACCGACAGGTATAAAGTCGGCGCTGTCCTTACGGGTAACCTTGTCAACAAAGGCCATAATTTGGGCTTTAACGCCATCTTGCCAGGATGGCAAGGGAGAACTGAGTGCCGGTAAGCTGATTGCCAAAACCAGCAGCAGACACCCTCGGCTCAGGGCAACCCTAAATTTCCAATCCAGCATTCTGGCCCTCTCACAAAATGACATTTACGGCACATGAACTAATCTTTTGGCCTAGGGAGCCTCTGAATAACTCCCTAAGATAAGAACTCATCACAATAAAAAAACCGTGATAAATATAGCTGGCACTAGCCTCCTCCAAATCAGCCTTATCTGTCTCGTACTGGTGGCCTGTGGTAACGAAGAGCCGGTTGATACCCAACCTCTCAAGCGCCAGGATGAAGCAATTAGCTCAGAAGCCACTTTCGTGGGCTCCGCGCAATGCGCCGTATGCCACAAAGATGAGGCCAGTGCCTGGCAAGGTTCCCACCACCAGCTGGCAATGCAAGTCGCCAATAGTGACAGCGTTCTAGGCGATTTTTCCGGGGTGGCATTCGAGCATCTGGGGCAGAAATCTCACTTCTATCAAAAGGAAGGGCGCTATTACGTACGCACTGATGGGCCCAGTGGAGACCTCCAGGACTATCCCCTTGCCTATACATTTGGTGTCCACCCTTTACAGCAATATTTGATTGATTTGGGAGGCGGACGTCTTCAGGCACTGAGTATCGCTTGGGATAACCGGGACAAATCTGCTGGTGGCCAGCGCTGGTTCCATCTCTATCCCGATCAAGCGATAGACCATCAACATCCCCTGCACTGGACCGGCATAAACCAGAATTGGAACTTTATGTGTTCCGACTGCCATTCCACCAATCTGCAAAAGGCCTATAACCTACAAACCGATAGCTACCAGACATCCTGGTCAGAGATCAGTGTCGGTTGCGAATCCTGTCATGGCCCGGGATCGAGACACCTTCAGTGGGCAAAAACACAGAATGAGACATTGCAGAATAAAGGGCTTGCCCCACATCTTATTGACCCAACCCAACAGCTCCGGGAAATGGATCTGCAAACGGGGATTGCCAAGCTTGCGCCATCGGCAGCCATCCAGCGTGAAATAACAACTTGCGCCCAGTGCCATTCTCGGCGGAGTACCCATTTACCGGGGGCGCAGGCTAACAGCGAATTACTGGATCATTTCAACCTCACACTTCTGCAAGAGCCTCTCTACCACGCAGATGGCCAGGCCGATGGCGAGGTATTTGTGTACGGATCGTTTCTGCAAAGCAAAATGTACGCAGCAGGTGTTACCTGTGGCCACTGTCATAACCCCCACAGCCTACAACTGAGAACAGCTGGTGATGCAGTTTGTGCCCAGTGCCATATGCCGGCGCGATTTGCCCGTACTGACCACCATCTGCACCCAACTCAAAGCCCCGGTGCCCGCTGCACAAACTGCCATATGCCGGAGAAAAATTTCATGCAGGTGGATGGACGTCGGGATCACAGTTTCCGCGTTCCCCGACCCGACCTTTCCGAGGCGCTGGGCACCCCCAATACTTGCAACAGCTGCCATCAAGATAAATCGAGCCAGTGGGCGGCGAAAATACTGGAAGACAAATACGGCTCACCTCCCCCTCACTACGGGCAGACATTGCACACAGCTATGCGCGGGGATAGCGAGGCCGATAAGATGTTAATGGACCTTATTCAGGACAGCAGTCAACCGGAGATTGTCCGGGCCAGCGCAATCCGTTTGTTACCGCGCTACCTGACGATAAATTCCGCTCAGTTACTCCAACAAATTGCCCAGGGCGAAGAACCCTTATTAAACCTGGCCCTTGCGCAGTCTCTGGATGAACTACCAGAGCAATTGCGACTGATGATCGGTGTACCGCTGCTTTTCAGTAAAATGGCCGTAACAAGGTCGCTGGCTGCCAATGGCGTTACCGATGCTCAGATCGGGACTATGCCCGCGCAAGTACAGCTGCAATACTCAAAGGCCCTTAAAACCTATACCACCTCAGAATTATTCAACAGCGACCGGCCGGAATCCCTGGTAAACCTAGGCAACCTCCATTTCCGGAGAGGAAATACGCAACAAGCGGAAGCCTTCTATCGCCGGGCAATAACCAAGGCCTCCTACTACACACCCGCCTATATCAACTTGGCCGACCTTTACCGGGCAAGTGGACGTGAAACCGACGCGGAATTATTACTCAGAGGAGCACTATCGAAGAGTGAGGATATCGCCGTAATCCAACATGCCTTAGGCCTTTCCCTGGTTCGCCAGAACCGCCACCAGGAGGCAATGGGTTTTCTAAAGGCGGCGGCTGAGCATGAGCAAACCCAGAGCCGCTATCTCTACGTATATGCCATAGCCGTTCACTCGGAAGGCAGCAGCGAACTCGCCCTGGATATTCTAGAAGACGGCTATCACCAGTTTCCGCAGGACCTGGATATTTTGCGGGCATTAATTTCTATTAGCAGGGAATCCGGCAAGCGGGAAATCGCACAAAAATATGAAGCACTTTTAGCCAGCAAACGCTAAAAATCATAATAGAGACTTAACCTAAGAAGCCTTTCAGTTGGCAGCAGACCAAATTCACAGGACTCACAGCCCCTGAAAAACTGGGCTTGCAGTCGAGTACTAAAATGCTCAGTCCAGTTCTGAATCAATTCCAGGTTGTGGTACTGGCTCTTGTCATCCAGGTTGTATTGCACACTCTGGCGATATTGAAACTTCTTATCCAGCCGGGTGTTACCCCACATCAAGAACAAATACTCCTGCCGTAGTTGTCCGGTAGATAAAAGGTGAAAACTATCGGACAGAAAAGCAATCGCCTCATAAACCCGCGCGCTGTTCAATCCGTTCTTTGCACTATCTACCTGCGTTTGAACCAAATCCCACTCGTCATCATCGAATCCATGCTGGTTATACAGATACTCCGCAGTAACATCCCATCCCTGGTTGAAGCTGAGCTGAGTACCAAGTACCAGCTTCAAATAACCATCGTCTTCTGTCGGGAAATAGGAGAGTTCGCCCGGCTGCGGTAACTCCCGCTGATGTTCCCAAGCCCCCTCCAACCTGAGTGTGGCACTGTCTCCAGCCAAAGTACTCAACCCAAAAGCGACATTGGTTGCCTCCCCCTCTATCTGATGTAGTACCAAGCGGGTATCCAAGTCACCTTCACGATTCACTACGAGTGCGTACTGAAACTCATGGTCATTTACGCTAGTGTCAAAGTGACCATCCAGCTCATCCTCAACCTGAGCCATATAAATGCCGGTGTTCCAGCGACCATAGCGGAAATCGAAATGGGCCATATCCCAGCCCAGTTGCTGGGTAAGTTCATCGGCATCCAAATTGGGGCGATCAAAAGTGGCTTTTAAAAGATTTGCCGGAGACCAGTTGTAACCGTTGCTCCACTGAGGTTTTATCCGACCGACATTAATACCAAACCTTCGGTTGTCAGTGTAAGAAGAGAAATATCCCTCTAGCAGATGGGATTCTGTCTCTTTTTCAGATGTTCCAGCCTCATTAGACCGATAGTGCTCTATCGCCGCAAACCGCGAGTAAACTGAGAAGTGTGCTCCCAGGGAAAACTGGCCACTGAGATCCAGAGCAAGCAAGGACTCTTGTTCATCAAAGACAAACAGACCCGGATCGAAATAGGGATCACCCCGAACTTCATTCTGCTGGTGATACCCCAGTAGCGAAGCATCAATACCCCAAACAACTCGAGAAACCCCTTCCTCAGTGCTCACTTCATCAAAAAGTTCCGAGTTGGTCTCGAAAGGGTCCTGATAGTCTTCGGCACTGGCAACTTTTTCAGCAAAAGCGAGAGGAAGGAATATAAATGGGAGAATTGTCCTGATTCTGATAACCATTACCGACTCACCTCAATTCAGCCTGCCAAGGGAGCCTTTTTGGAAAATTGCCGGGTCCAGGCTCTCAAGACGATAGTCATCGAACTTCATCCAGGTATAACTCTCGTCAATGAGTGCATCCACCAAGAGTAATTTATGAAGTTTCAGCTCGCCTTCAAACTGCTTGAACTCTTTATAGTGCGCTGTTTTAAGGAGACGCCCGGAGCGGGTATAAAATTCCCCCTTTAAAGGCAGGTTTCCCTCACCCTGTGCCATCCAAACTTTTACTTTGTCATAGGCAACGCCAGAGGATTTTGCCGATAAATACAGCACCCAGTAATCTTCCCCATCAACAGTTTCCTGCCCTTGCAGCTCTGCCGTGTAATCCCGGGAGAAATTTGCCCCCACTACATCACCGTTACTGGTCTCGCCTATTAATCGCTGTGAGGGCGCAATCCGGATAACCCTGCGCGTACCGGGAATATAGAGCCACATATTGGCGCTCTCTTTTAGCATTGCCCTGCCCTTTTCCCGGGCGGGCGCCAAAAATTGGATCAGTGATTGCTCATTAAATACTTTGACACTGAGCTTATTGGTGCGGGGCTCCTTGTCCTTTTTATAGCTGATATTGGTGATATCAAAGCTAAAGCCCTGATCCCTGAACCCGCGAAAGTCATCCAGCTTATTAACCAGTGACTCAGCCGAAACCGATGCATAACTTGAGTAGCTAAACAACAAGCAGGCTATCGCCAACACCCACCCATAAAAAGAATTCAACTTATACATAGAAGACCCAAATCAAGTAAACCTAAGTGCTTTTACTACCGGCAGCCGGGATGCTTTTATCGCTGGATAAAGGCTGGAAACAAGTGAAATACAAAAACCCAACAGGAATGTTTTCAATAAGATATCCGGCACGACAAACACACGGATAGGATAATCCTGGGTACTGCCCGGTGGCCGGGGCATCATCCATTCTGCATAGGTAATGCCCTTGGCTGCCAGTGCACCAATCAGTAACCCTAGCAAACTTCCGATCAAACCGAGAAATACCGACTCCAGTAAGATCAGGTTTACAACCTGCCGGGGAGTACCGCCCATGGCTCGGATAGTACCCAGCTCGCGGGTGCGCTCCATGACTGCCATCAACATGGTATTGGAAATACTCAGCGCAACGATTACCAACACAATGACGGTAATAAAACCAAAAACCCCGTTAAACAGGCCAACAACCTGATGATAGTAACCCGCCAGTTCTTCCCAGCTTTTTATTTCTAGGTTCAAATTGTTCTGCTCAAAGACACTGGTCAGAGTCGCAATTGAGGGAGATGTAAGTTCGGTCTCCTCCAATAAAACCACTAGCCGTGTAATATCTGACGTATAGAGTAATTCCTGGGCCAGAGGCAAATTCACCCTGAGCAAGCGATCATCCAGTTCCTTAACACCGGTTGTGATTACCCCCATCACCTGTACATCGACAGCATTGATTGCCCCATCCTGGGTGCTTGCCAACAGGGTCAAGTAGTCCCCAATCTGAACATCCAGAGCATTGAACAATCCTTCTCCAAGGTGAGCAGCAGAAATATCCTCAGGAAATAGATCGTCCCCTTGAATAATCTGAATTGCAGAGGAAAGCATCACTTCTTTCTCCGCATCAATACCAATTCCAGTGATGGCTATCGATTGCTTGCCATCACTAAGCAGGCCATTGAAATTAAGGCGAGGCGCTACCACCAACGTATCGGTTTCATTTTCTACCAGCTCGGAAATCTTTTGAAGGTCCCCATCAGCAATCAGGTATTTTTCGGGTTCCGCTTTGCCAAACTGGTTGTAGCCTTTGGCATAGATTTGTATATGACCAAGCTGCGAGCGGATCATACTCTCCCGCATCCCCTCATACATCGACTGTACAAAACCGCCAAAAATAATCAGGCTGGTACAACCGAAAACGATCGCAGCCAAGGTAATCAGGCTGCGGCGCCCGTTACGCATAATATTCAGCAGTGCAACTTTCCAACCCAAGCCCATGACTAAATACTCCGAAGCGCCAGCTTGGCTTTAGCGGACCAGTCGGTATCCGACTCGGCCACTTTTCCCCAAAGAACCCGGGCATCATCGGGCTGTTTGTTGCGCTCGTAAGCCTGGGCAAGGTAGAACTCTACAAAGCCGAGAAATTCTTTACCGAACCGATTGCCCACCTGTTCCCTAACCAGCTCCAGGTCTTCAACAGCGTAGCGCGCTCTTTTTAGAAAGGCCGGCATATTGGCACAGCTGATTCCCCGCTGAAGGCGGGCGCCCAGATTGAATGGAGATTGTTTAACAGCCCGGTCCATCATGCGATTGCCTCGTCTGGAGAACAGCGATAGTTTTGCCAATCGATCAAGGTAGAAGCTGGATTTAAAGGAAGTTGTCGATCCCAATGCAGCATTGAGTTCGGGGTCATCCGGGAGACTCTCCACCAGTGACTGCATCAAAGCCTCTAACTCCTCAACATCCTGCAACTCTGCATCTTCCATCGACGTAAGGCGCGCAAGCTGAGCCAAGTAGGCCTGCTTTCTCTGCTCACTGGTCGTTTCGCCATTAACAGCAGCAAACAGCGCTCCCCTTTCACTATTGGTGAATGGAATCGGAGTTGGATAGACGAAATCTTCAGCCAAAGCCGGTGCAGAAATTAAGAATGCAACTGAAATAGCCAAAGCCGCTCTAGTTAGCGGGTCCCTAGCCAGCAACATTTTTATGATTGCTGTCATGCAAAAGCCTCCTGAACAATACCTTGAGGCGAAGCTGTATCCTCTACCAAATGACCATCTCGTACCGTGATAACACGAGATGCCAAGCTGGTTACATAATCATCATGGGTGGCTACGATAAAAGTGACACCCTGCTCCTGGTTGAGCTGCTTCACAAGGCTCATAATGCTCTCCGACGTGCGCGAATCCAGATTGGCTGTAGGTTCGTCCGCAAGCACCAGATCCGGCTTACTGACAATTGCCCTGGCAATCGCCACTCGCTGCATCTGCCCCCCCGAAAGCTGGGTAGGACGCTGATTAACCAACTTGGCAAGCCCTACTGCTTCCAGAGCGTCTAACGCTAGTTGCCTGGCATTGTTAGCCCCCCGCAGTGTCAGCGGGTACATCACATTCTCAAGTGCTGTAAGCACGGGAATCAGGTTAAAAGACTGGAAAACAATCCCAATATGACGACCTCGAAACAGGGAGCGCTGATGCTCTCCCAAACTCCCAAGATTAACGCCATCAATATGAACTGATCCGGAATCACACTGATCCAATGCGGATAGAAGGTTCAATAATGTGCTCTTACCACTACCGCTGGGCCCTTTCACAGCCAGAAACTCACCCCGATCGATAGCAAGATCTATATCCCGCAAGGCATCGACCCAGAGATCACCCAATCGATAGCGCTTTGAAACACGCTTAAGCTCAACCAACATTAACTTTTACCCAGGGTGACTGCCATTTGCCCCAGTTGCTCACAAGAGGTTTGCATCGTTGCAGGACAAGGAGCCATTGCTATTGCTTTTTGGTAGTAATCCATGGCCACTGCCAAATCTTCAGTGCCCTCTCCAGCTTTCACCCAGTAGGCATTAGCCAAAGACAAATACACCACCTGCTGCATAGCAGTCGGCAATAGATCGGGATCTGAATCCATCAGATTCTTAAACCAGGCTTCATCTTCGAACACCCGCTCAAAGTGGCCGCTTACTTCTCCTACATAAGAAAAAGTAATCAGCCGTATCAGGCGTACATTAAAATCTGAATCGGCACTGAGACCTGCCTGATCCACCTCGTCCATCGCATGCCGCAGACGGTAAAGCTTGTAAAGCCCCATCGCAGGGTCAAACATCGCACCTGCGCGCTTGCCCTCATTGGAGTAATACGCTGCACGTATCAGCATGTCGTCTGGACGCTGTTGATACGCGGCTTCCAGCAAGTGTGCAGCCTTTTCAAGCTCGTTATGATGACTAAATAACTGCCCAAGCTCCAACATCAAGTCGGGGTCTGTACTATTTTCACCAATCTCCTGCTGGAGAAACTCCACCTGCTCCATCTCGCCTTCTGAATAGGCAATCTTGCCAAACTCGATGGGAGCAGCACCTGAAAACCAGGCAACAACATTTCCAATAAAAAAACTACTGATAAGAATGGTAAGTACTTTTTTAAACATTGACTGCTCCCGAAGTACGCTAGACTTCTTCCGAGTTTTCAAGTAGTTGACCATCCATTTCCCTTAGGGTGGTATGTTCGTCGAAAACAAGATTTTCAGGGCTCATCACCCCCGGGTACAACTGCTCGCAAATTAGAATCACCTCGACAATATTCAGGGAATCTACCCCGAGTTCTGCAATGGGTGTATCTGCATCGACAGCATCAACATTCAGCATAAGAGCTATTTGCTCACATAGCTCTTGTACATTGCTTTCTACAACTGCTGTAGACATATTTACTCTCCGGTAACATTTCCTATTTTTAAGTTATTAAATCGCAGCAAGTAGTCCAACGTTAAAGTAAAAACACAAACATGCTGCTCTCGTTCTGAGTATTTTTGCTGCAGTTTTATGGCAGCAGAACTGATCATGGGCGGTATATAGAACCAGACTTTTGCAAGCCAATGGTGTCCATAAAAAAACACCCGCTGAAAAGATTCGTAAACATTACAGATAGGTTTATCACTTATTGAAAGTGCCGGGGGTATTACACCCTCATCTCCCGAACCACCAACAATCTCCACCATCTTGCTGGTATTCATTGCCAGTATATTGAGTAAAAACTGGGCAAAAGGCAGATAGAATGTCTGGAAGATATAATGTTCCCTATCGATACTTGATTCTGAGTCCTGCCAGGCTCGATCCAACTCTTCCTGTACCATATCGGTGTAACTTTGTAGATCGATCCCTTCTACGACTCTATTTTTATGAGCCGTATTAAAGATCTTTGCCCGCTTCTCCTGATAGCCAACCGTTAAAGGCAGGCTATGTCTACCCACTTTTAATTTGGTGCCGCTTGACTCCGCCAAACGATTGGCAATATGAGCATAAAAAGTGGTATCAACAGGCGAGAAAAGCTTAGAGGTTACCTCAGGTAAACTGTTGAAGAGTTTATCGGTAGCTTCTTTAGGAGTTACCAGAGCGGCATCAAATGACCCAGATTGATGATGTTCAGCTGAGAGCCAAATAAGCTCTCTAGCTGATATAACAACATCATCCTCTGGAAAGAGCATTTTAACATTCTGTAAAAGGCTCTTTCTTTCTATGGAGAAACCAAAATACTCTATTTCAATTAAGTAGTGGCAATCTACCGTATCGGCACCAACAGCAGGAAATAGTGATAAATCCTGACCAACAAATAGACGATCGTCCTTCAGGTAATAATAAAGGGGAAATCGAAACGCCTTGCCAACTTGCAAGTGAAAAGTGTTTTTATCACTTCTCTTTATAGTTCCTAAAGATGTCCAATCTTCGCCATGCCCTGCTCCCCAATCGGCATCACTTAAAAATGAACTCAGTGAAACCTCTCCACCGACGGGCAACATTTTTTCTCTCATCAGGGGAGTTTTGCCTTTGCTAGGTCTCATGCAACAGCCTCCTCAGGTTGCCGCATCAAAGTTGTCAACCAGTTGGAAATAGGTTTTGCCGAAGCAGAAATAGCTGACATATGAGTAGCTCTGGGCAACTCAGTGAGTCCAGCCTTAATACTGGGCGAGAGATACCAGCTCAATACAGTGTGGAGCACATGGGTATCAAGTACTTCGTCCTTCTCACCGACAAAAAAGTGGCAGGGTACATTTAAACTCGCAAAGAGATCCGCGTATCTCTTTACGTTATAGGCACTGAGTAAGTTAAACGTGCAGTCCAGAACTCGCCCTTGATTTCCCGCTGCTGATCCCACCGGGGGAAAGCTCAGCACTGATAACTTCCTCAATGGGGGGAACAAAAGTGCCAGCCAATATTTCAGCATTTTTATTTTTGGCAGATTCTGATCACCAGCCGATGCCCTAGGCCGCGTATAGTGACGTTTCCTTCCGTAACGAATGTAATACTCAAAGCCAGATGCGGGAATATCGTACTTTCTTGTTTCCTCTGACTGAGTCAGAGGCGGTGCTATCGCAAAAAAACCTGCAATATCTTTACTGCCATATAGGTGCAGATATTTAAGTGCAACCAATGATCCCGCGCTGTGCCCTCCAAGAACAAAGGCCTTAGCCCCTCTTTTTTTGAGGTGTTTTAATAGATCGGCAAGATCGTCTTGCAGTTGATCGGAATAATCGAGATCCCCCGGAACACCTTCACTCTTACCATGGCCTCGCCAGTCTGGCAGACACACACTAATACCGTTTCGGTGTACCATCCGTCCAAACATTAAATACCACTGGCTACTGAACGTGCTCCCGTGCATGCAGACAAGCACCAAGTCAGATTCATCGCACGGCAACCAGCGAAAGGAGAGTTTTTTTCCATCCCGCGCCTGAAAGAACTCTTGAATCACACAACCTCCGAATCCGCATGAGCAGAGTCTAATTCAGCTGTGCGCATAGCTTCACGCTGGTCAATAACCGAATCCATTATGCTATCCGGCTGACTGCGTGCAAAAGCAAGAAATACAGGAACCATACTAGGGATCGCAATATACTCCTGAGTCTGCACCCAGATAGATTTTGCTTTCTTGTTAACCTCAGCAAGTTCTTTATTGGAGTAGCTACCCGCAAGATCCATAACTTCAATCGTATCTGTGTGGAAGGACTCTTCCGATACAATAACGCTCACTGGATCTGCCATATCCTCATTGACTAGATCTGTAAGCTTGATAGATAACTTCTCAAGCAGCCAATTGAGGTCAGCCCCATTCATATTTGGCTTTTGTAAAAGATCAGGCAGGGTAATAGCCTGCTGAACAACCATCCGGTTTGCCAGTTTAGGGAGGTCGAGTCGCGCCTGGACAACACTCAGGAAAACTTCAACCCAAAGTTTGACCCGCAGATCGATTCGCCAACCATCCCGGCCTTGGGTTCCCATTAAATATACAAAGTACTTATAGTGATCGGCACCGGACTCAAAGAAACCTTCACTATTTCTGCGAAAATATCGATTCTGAGCTTTAAGCTCTTTTGCCGTTTCAACTAAAAGGCGTTGCAGGATTAACTCAAGGGCCATATATCCACGGCGCAGGTAACTTTTGCGTAGCCAGTACTCCTGATCCAGATAATTACCTGACATATAATCCCAGGCACTCTCCAGGAAATAAGCAGCGGTATTGTAGGCAAGCAAAGGAGAACACAGTTCAGCAGAGTCAATAACCGGGTATACATTTGCTACATGAGCATAGAGGCCCTGGTAAAATTCTGTGACCACTTGATTCGCGATCGGCAGTTCTTTTGCAAGCCGCTGCTGAGCTTCATAACGATTACTATCTGAGATATCGGCAACAATGTACTTACAAATATGGTCATTAAACAGGGCTATCATGTCGCCCCCACCACTAAACAGAGGATCAAGGAACATCGAGGAAAATCCGGAGGTAGCCCAGCGGTCCTCAAAGATAAACTCATCCGCTCTATAGGCAAGCTGCCCCCAAGCCTCGAAATCAATAAGCTCGGCGCCTTCCAGAAGCTCCGAAATAGCTCTATAAGCCAACAGAAAATCTAGGAAATCTTGCTTCTTTGTGGGCGGCTTGTCGAATTTACTATTCTCGCCAACGATACCTACACTGGTATAGCCACCACTTAAGGGTATAAACCAAACCCAGTAACCATCTCCAGAAAAATGATTCGTTGAAAGAAAGCGTCCAAAGGCCTTCTTCCTCCAATTCATATCTCCCATGGAGTCGATATCCTGTATATTCTTAAACCTACCCCAGGCAGAGAAGTGTTTAGGGACATTCTCAACTCGGGTAAGCTTCTTATGCTTCTTAGCAACCCGATTTCGACCACTGCAATCTACTAACCAGCGGGCGTTAACCACTCCGCTAGCGCCATCTTCCATAAGCTCTATAGAATGGAGTTCATCACCTGGCTGTATGTTAAGATTTTTTGCTTTTACGCCCTGAATAACCTCTATGCCATTCGTCCTATTCATATCGACAAGATCGGATTCCAATCTGGCCCGGTCAATTTGAAAAGCTGGATGAGGCGGAATACTGGTGGTTCCGTGCTCACTCATCTCTGTTAATGACAGTGTATGCTCAGGGTTATCGTAGAAAAAACGCAGACCATTTTTAGGCAAGTGATTCCTATAGAGATAATTCACCAAGCCCAACTGCTTCATAAAGTAGTGGCCGGTCATCTCCACTGTCGCTTCACCAACTTTGGCCTTAAACTCAGTATTTGCCTCAACAACCAATATGGTTAAAGCATCATTATTGAGTTTAAGCTGACGGGCCAGGGTTAAGCCAGCCCATCCACCACCGATAATCACTACATCGTAATTGGATTCCAGCTGATCAAGCTTGTTCATGAGACAGCCTCCACATTTGACAATAATGAATTCCAGGAGGAAGCGTCCATTTCACAAAAAGAATCCTGATCCTGAAGGATATCCAGCACCAGCTTGGTGCGGGGTAACTCATTGCGAATAAAGAATTTAGCACTGACTATTTTCGAGCTATAGAACTCCTCATCAGTATCGTTCAGGTCCTGACTCAACTTATCTGATGACGCGCATGCAGCCTCCAATAAAAGCCAAGCCAAGGTTATATCACCAAGCATATGTAGAATACGTGTGCTATAGGCAGGGATTTTGAACATTTCTTTTGTCTTCACCCATACCTGCACAGCTTTCAGTGCTGCCTCGAAATGTCCAAACGAGGTCTTTAAGCGCTCAAATTCAATCTCAAACTGAGGGTAGTCCGTGGCCCGATCGAGGAAATTATCAATTTCTGCCTGATAGAATTGGAATAGCTTACTGGAATTACCCAATCCTAACTTATCCCGGATCAAGTCCTGGCTCTGGATATAATTCGTTCCCTCCCAGATTGCCAACACTTTAATATCCCGGGCATATTGCTCTATACCCAGATCCTTGAGATACCCCTGACCACCACAGGTTTGAATCGCCAATTCACAGATACGCCAAGCCTGGTCACTGATATAGGCTTTAACAACTGGAGTTAGCAGGTTCATTAAACCTTGGTAGTGAGCAATGCGATCCTTTTTGTCTTCCTGCCCCTGGTAGATTTTGACTAAGCTCTCTGACAATGTCAGCTTAGCAATCAGTGCTCTACAGCCCTCTACCTTGGATTTCATTTCCAGCAACATACGCTGGACATCGGTATGCTCAACGATATTGACCCGACTTGCGGTAGAGCTAAAGCTCTCGTGAAATCTCTTGCCCTGTAAGCGCTTTGTCGAATAGGAAAGTGCATTGTAGTAGGCTGAGGAAGCCATACCCAAGGCGTAAACACCTGTGCTGATTCGTGCCTGATTCATCAAGGTAAGAAACTGCAACAAGCCTACATTCTCACGATTCCCCAGCAGGTAAGCTCTACAGGGGCCATTGTCACCAAACCGAAGGTGAGTGTTTGCACACCCTTTAAAGCCCATTTTCTCAGCTAGAGAAATGCATTCGATATTATTAAACTCGCCGAGACTCCCATTCTCTTCAACCCAGTACTTAGGCACAATAAAGCAGGACAAACCGTAGGTGCCCGAGCCGCTTTTTTCGCCACGACCCATAACGAAATAAATGGTGTTTTCTGTCAGGTCGTGCATACCGGCACTTATCAGGTATTTTTCGCCCGTTAACAAATAAGTGCCGTCTTCCTGTTTCGCAGCGCGAGTCTCTACAAGGGATACATCACTTCCCGCCTGGGGTTCAGTGAGGCAGAGACAAGATGTCCACTCTGAGGTGGCTAATTTGTCCCTAAACAGGTCTTTTTGCAGATCAGTTCCATATTTTTCCACCAAGGTGGAGGACGGCAGGCAAAAACCACCATAAGTCATAAAACTTGGATTTGCCCCCATAAACATTTCCAGGAGCATTTGCATTACAAAGGGCGGAATAGTTGTATTTTGTTCGCCCTCAAATGAGGAGATATTCCCCCAGTCATCCTTAAACCTCTGCCACATCTCAGAGAATGCACTCGGGAGCTTCACTTTCCCATTCTCTAACTGGCATCCCTCTCGATCTGAATCCTGATATCCCGGCCCGAGAACCTCATAAGAGAATTTTTTAGCCCGAACTAAAATTTCATGGAGAATCTCTGGTGAGCACCCTTTAAACATCTGGTCGTTGAACAGCGTTTTGGCTTCATGGAACTGTTCTTCAATAAGGAATTGAAATTCTCTTATATCAGTTTTATAAATATTATTATCCATGTCTTGCTCCTTGATATTCCAACAGCGTACGCCAACTACCTGCACCTAATACCCAGTCAAATATCTGGTTGTGTCTTCCACGGTAAATCCTCTTGGGATACCTTAATGCCTCACGAATATGCGAAAGGTAATCCTGGCCTAGAGTGTCACCCAGATGCTGGGCGGAACTAAAATCTATATAGGCGTCTTCCAACACCAATTTCTCAACATTTACCAGTCTTGAAAGAAATCCCTGAAAATTGGGCGAAGGAATGTCTATTTTCAGGCAACCTACCCTGCCGCCCCCCCCTAGAGTTAACAGCCATAGATCAGTCACCGTTTCCTCAATGTAATAACTGATCAGTTCAGACAGAGGTTTAATACTCAAATAGTGCCAGCCGTCCTCTTCGATACTGGGTAACCATGAGGCCTTATCGCTGTGCGAAAACCCTTTCAGGAGCCCCTTGGCCCATTTCGAGCGGATATCAAAGGAAACTACTCGAGTATCATCACTAGAGCTGGTTGAGATTACCTGCTTAATACTCTTTACTAAATCTGGTGCGCCAGATAAAGATGGCGCTTGAGAGAGAATATCGCAGCTGGATATTTGACAGAGATGTGTTTCACAATACTCTCGACAGATCCAGGTAGCCGCCACACCTACAAGAACATCTAAGCCATCTTGATCAGGTCCAACTCCAATTCCCAATGAATCCAGGCACTCTTGTTGCCGCTCTTTGCCCAGTTCGAGATTTAAGATCAAAGCTTCGGCTTCACTACACTTTGAAAAACTCAATACTGCAGCATGGAAGCTGGTGCAGGCGCTACCCACAAATCGAATATTATGCCCACCATCTTCAAGGTCTGCTATAAACTCTACAATCCGACTATCCTGTAGAACATTAGCCTCTCCCGCAGAAACCACATAGATAAGTTCTGGTAACAAATCATATTGATCCAGGTGTCCTCTCAAGGCATCAAGTAATCGATCAACCTGCCCGCCACTGTCTACCCATAGGTTTTTAATAAACATCTTTATGCTGTCCCGTCCATGGTGTTTATTGTTATATCACCGAAACCGCACTCGATAAGTAATTTAGAAAGCCCCTCAATTAAGAGATCATGGCGATCAACATCCACTGCCAACCTGATTTTCAGCTGGTTTGTTCCCGCTTCAAATGGGTGGCGAACCAAGCTATCTTCAATAGCTATATATCGTTTTCCTTCTCTAACCAATATTGCTTCTTCACCAGCCAGATCATGAAGCATTAAAACGGTGTCTTGTAATAGAGCACTTGGCATACGCCCACCAGCGGGCATCTGCATTTTTATCAAGATTAAGTCTATATCCAGTTCAGAACCTTCAAAGTATCGCAGAATATCCAGCAGTAATTGATAGTGCTCCGAATGATTCAGTAGCACCGGGCTGGAATTAACTGGTAGACTGGATAATGCAAGATAGTCCTGCTCAGTACTCAACGGCAGCATTTGTGCTAAGCAGGATTTCAATGTGTCCGGATAGGGGTTACGTTCGAGACACGTTGATAGCTCAACAGTCTTCATCACGCGGCCTCCATTAGATAGAAGTGACTTTGTTCATCAACGGTAACTTCTACAGTGCAGTAATAACCATTCAATGCAATCGAACAGGCCAGAAAATTTTCATGCTTGTCAAAGCCTTTTTCAGCACCTTGGCAAATAATATTCAGCCAGGGATCACTACCAAAACAATGCCCCCATCGATCATGCAAGTCTGGTAACTTTTGATTGGCCGACAACAATTTGGAGAAAATCTGGCGAATATTCTCTGGAAAGAATGGCAAAGATAAAGTCAGGTCATCTCGTCCAACAGCCATTTTTCGGATGACAGTGGCAAATTCCGGAGTTGTATTATAAGTAATCGTGCAGGATGCATTAAGGTTTACACTGTCAAGATCCCGCACTTCAAACAACAGTGTACAGAGACCAAAACCACTATCGCCCCAATTTTCATTTTTTCGCCAAAACGTTAGATCTAAAACATTGGCGTCAAGAATACTAGCCAGTAAGTAGCGCGATTCCGGATTTTGTGTCAGGTAATGCCGAAGGCTATAACCCCAAGATGCACATTCATAGGTATTAACAAAACTGGTAATTGGCGCTCTTGCATTATCACCGTAATTGAAGTCCTGCTCACTAATCGCCGATGAACTCAAAGGAAGTTCAATCATGGTAGAGCATAAAAAATGGCGATCTATTTGCGAATCTTTTATCTCTGGAGCAGCATCTAATACACTATCTGTCTGTCTTCGGATAATCCTGGCAATATCACCAAAGGCAGTTGATACATCACTACTGGATGAGACAGTGATACCTTCTATAGGGATAAAAGCTGCAGATCGTAAATACAGGCTCATACCCGCAGCCCCTTAAATTTGCTATATATCTCAAAGAAGCACCGATATGAACTGCCTTCCATTTTTGTGAAAGCCAACAGATCGCGCTGTCGATTCACGGATTTGATCTTTCCTGACAAGACCAGGTTCAGCAAAAGCTCATTGCTGGTAAATTTCGTTGCCAGAACACGGTTTACGCTGTGCATAGAGAAAGTGGTTGCAGCTATCTGCTCATTACACAAATAAATTAGATACTCTATATGAGCCTGATCTTCGCTGGTTAAATGAGCTTCTTTACAGTCATGTAGCCAAAGCACAAAGTGCATTAGTGATTTGACAAAGCGCGGGCGAACCAGTGTTAAAAATCGATTGACGCTACCCAACCCACCTTTGCTCAATAACATATCTTTGGTAATTGATACTTTACCCTTGCAATTTCCCAGCTGTAAGGTGCCATTTAAAAACGGCTCTCCTACAGTACTCTGCCGTAGTTGGTTACAGAGTTCTGGCGGCAACATCACTGTCAGGGGAAAAGGCCTTCCCGGTTGCTTGGTAACTACCATGGCAAAGCCAAGCTTATGTGCTTCAATGCCGTGGACCTTGTCGACATTCAGCAGCATGTCGCTATCAGCTTCAACCAGCTCTGTCTTCCAACCCATAAGGCTCGGGCCGCCGGGATCTGTCATAAGGAAGTGGCCGAAAATCCCCTGCTCCACCCATTTATTGACCTGGGCAAGCTGATCATCTGTAGCAGTCAGGCTCAACATAATCGAGCCAAATAGCCCGATCATATTGTGAAAGTGATTATCCAGTCCTTCATCCCGGACAGTGTCAATAATTTGATCAATAACAAAGGTCTGCTCAAACTGCTCTAATGGCTGCTGAACCGAAGCGTCCCTAAGTGGTGCAAGCTCTGTCAAAGGATCTTCGATAATCATTGATGCATCGAATAGCCGAGCACAAGAATTTTCTAACAGCGATTTCAATGTGCTGGGCACTGGTGAAATACTGGATAATTGATTGAGAACAAAACCACCTACAACCGATTGCATTTCCATGATCTACTCCACCAGATAAGAATTCGGAGCCGGCAACTTAAGGAAAGGTGCTACGGTATAACTTGCGTTATAGGCACCACATCCTTCAAATATGACTAAGTCCCCTTCTCGAAGGTCAATATTGTTGACTTCCCCAATCACATCTTCCTTATTACAAGATGTGCCCACTAAAAGGACTTTCTGCCCCTCATCATTCCCTTTTAGAGGAGTCCCATTACGCAAAACATGAGGTTGCTGGAATCGTTTAAAGGTACTTTCCGTTTTCGCCAACAGAAAATTTTGGGCCATTCCCCCATCACATACGGCGTACTTGTCACCGTTAATGGACTTTTTATAGCGAACTTCCGTGACGAAATAACCGGCTGAGCCCATAATTGCTCGACCACTCTCGTGAACTACCTTGATATGATCTGGAAATTCAGCAATCAAATTTCTATATTGCTCAAAATCAAACTCCTGCTCTCGCCAATTGGGGTCAAACCCACCACCTAGATTGGCTAATGACAGAGGGTATCCCAGTATTTCCTCAAACTCATAAACAACTTGTAAAGCCACTTTGGCAGTGTCGAAAGCACCTTTATTAAAGGAGTATGAGCCCCTAAACAAATGAAAACCTAAAACTGGAATCCCATGTTTCTTACAAAAATCCAAAGCCTCAAGACAGCCATTCCAGTCGAAACCAAAATGATCTTTTCTTAGGCCCTTTTGATTTCTATCAAAGTGGCTCAAGATTGAGGGATTAAGCCTTAAAACGACAGGGTTTACTGGCCGCCTTGCCTTCAACTCCTCAACCAAAGCTAATTGATTCAGGTTGTCGATAATTAAATGGCACTTACTCGCAATGGCAGCGCGTATAAAGGCCTTATCTGCCGATGGGTTATTGACAAATCGGGGACTATTCCCTTTGGGAAGTAGATTTAGTTCGCCTATAGATGCAATCTCAATACCGTCTTCAAAGATGTGCCCACAACGAAGTATTAAATCAAGGCAACTATTGGCTTTCAGAGAGTATATCAATCCCGTGCCCAGCGCTTCCTTCAGCTGCTTGTAGTTATCGTGAGCAGTTTTAACGGAATAAATATAACAAGGTGTAGATAGCTGTTTCTTATTTTGGCCCAACTGTTGAACCAGCGCATCTGACAGTGCACCCATAACTCCCCCAAGGGTTAAACGTATCGTTTATATTTTTATTAAGTTAGCGTTTTATGTTTTAGGCGGGATCCCGCCTAAATATACTCAGATCATTAGGCATGGACTTGTAAATCCTGTTCTAAGCACTTCCTATCGACCTTGCTATTAGCGGTTAATTGAATTCCATCAACAAACCTGATATCTCTCGGCATGTAGTCAGTATCTATGTTCGCTTTCAGCCAAGTGCGAAACTGCTTCTGATTGTCAGCGGTATTCTCATGAAGCTCCACAACACAAGTAGCCACTTCATTCTCGAGCTTATCTTTAGTGCCGATGACTGCATTGATATGCACCAATGGGCACATATCAATATGATTTTCCAAGTCTTTTGGAAACAGACAAAATCCACCTTGTTTTATTAAGTCTTTTGAACGCCCTTTAAAATAGAAAAAGCCATCCTGATCACGGGTAAAAAGGTCTCCCGTCGCCAACCAATTGTCGTCCCTATATCTGCCCGAAAAGATTTCTGCACCACCTTGAGCGGCCGGGTTATAGTAGCCTTGCATCACTGCCGTCCCACGAACATAAAGCTCACCTATCTCATCAGCTTTTGCTTCTCTAAATTTACTGACCTCTGAGTGAGGTATAAATACACGTGCATCCAGGCCAGGGATCGGCTTGCCAACTGAACCCATCTTTTCTTCCCAAAACTCCGGCTCCAAGTACAAGGCTCGCTTGCACTCAGTCAAACCATACATAGAGAAAACATTTAGACTTGGGCAGTACTCTTTCCAGGCGCGAATCATGTACTCAGATAAATGGCCCCCAGTATTGGTGATACTGCGCAGGTTGCTGAGGTCAGGTTTAACCAAACCCACCAGTTTCACCAGGGCAGCCCCCATTGCTGGCACGATCGGAAGAACAGATATATCCCGCTCTGAAATCGTTTTAAGGGCTTGTATGGGGTTAAATGGTTTGTCGTAGAGGATAGTTGTACAGTTGCTATATAGCGCAAATAGTACCTGATAAAGACCGTAGTCAAATGATAAAGGGGATAAGCACAAAATTCTGTCCTGTGCTGTCAGGCCCAAATATTGGGATATTGAGGCCAAGGAGGTCAGAATATTTTGATGGGTAAGCATAATGCCTTTTGGCTTACCAGTACTTCCTGAGGTATAGATCACCAGAGCCAGATCTACGCCTGTGACCACTGGAATAGAAGACACTTCAAACTCTGAGCATTCCTGCTGATAATCGGGCAAGGCCTCAATTTTTCCAGCACGCCATATCGCCTTGGCATTACAGTCTGAAGCGATCATTTTAATTGAAGAGTGGCTCAGATCCCCCTTTGCAGGTACAACCACCAACCCCATCTTCCACGCCGCCAACATAATGGCGACCGCCTCTATTTCAGACTGAGTACACACTAAAATGCGGTCGCCAGCACTGAAACAAACTTCTTCATTTGTAAGTGAGAGCCATGCATTCTCACAGTGAGCCGCGGTCAAAACCTCGCCATCCAGATTTTCCAGACGACCTTGCCAACATTTTTCCACAACTTTCTCGAACAGGCTGGCAAGAGAAAACATTTTTAGTCCATTTATTATTCTAAGATTTTTGATCTAGCCCGAATAAGCCTAAAAAAAACTATTCAAACCGGCTACATGGGACGATCATTTTATAAATCGGATGACCCAATAATGACAAGCATTTTCTGTAAAGCTTATGACAACCTCTTTATCAATCCATGAAAAGTTTCATCCTGTTAGAAATTATTCGATCTGACTAAACATTACAAACATTCCAAAAGACAAATAAATCAAGAAGTTAATAAACCCATTTTCTGATCTCGAACCACTACCAAGTAAAAAAATTGGCAATGAAAAACCAATTTATTCAGGATTTAATTCCATCAAATGACCAAAAAAAAGAAAATAATTTTTTTGGTAGTGAAACCCTATAAAGCCCAAAAAATTTGAACCGAATGGTCACAAAATAGGATGGGCAAATATTAAAAATCACTCAAACTTATTTCTGAAGGTGGTTTTTGAGAACCATGAAACCTTGAGAGATTTCTTTTACAAGTGATCGGCTACCTGCACTGAAAGCCAGATAAATATTTGAATGCAAGTTAATGCAATAATTTCGGTTACAGGAGAGTCAGATCAGTAGCGGCGTGAAATTACTGGCTTCAAGTAAACCTTTAAATCCAGGTCTGCCAGACAAAACACGGGCGCCAGCCTAACTGTGATAGACCAATAATTACAATAAAGTTGACCTTTTAAATCACCGGCCTCATCAGATCAAAATTAAGCCAAACTTATCGCTATAGATCCCAAGTTAAGCCTGGGGATAGCCATCTTTATAATCCGGCAGTTAACACAAAAAATTGGCACGAAATAACCCCAATAGAGGAAGCAATACCACACACTTACGTATCACGCACGCCTTGCATATAGAGGTAGCTATTTTGATTCGATTACTTCAGTACGGATTTGGGTCTGTCGGAATTTTTCTTCTGTTAACCAGCCCTCTGCCGCTTTGCGCCGATTTACATCCAGAGACTCTGAAATCAATCAGTACTCCAGATAAGGTGGACAGTAGTATTGGCACCCTCGAATTCCGCGATGGCGCTCCCTACCCCCAGACCGCAGAAAAGCTCTACGACTATTTGGATCATATGCGTGCGGTGGATAGTTTCCTCAAAGGAATTCAGGGAGCATCGGTACATGCTCTGATGAAAGGGGGAAGAGAGCTTGGCGCCAAGTCTGCCAATGAAGTCTTAATTTTCGATCGATTAATGAACTCTGAGTCTCTTTTTCTCACAGGCAATACTTCGACTATCTATACGCTGGCTTTTTTAGATCTAAAACGAGACGGACCAACTGTGTTTCACTCGCCGCCCGACGTTATGGGCGCGTTTAATGATGCCTGGTTCCGCTTTGTTGAAGATATCGGCTCCTCTGGCCCGGATAAGGGGCGCGGGGGAAAGTTTCTATTACTGCCACCAGACTATAAAGGCAATATTCCCTTCGGCTACATTCCCATCTACCCTCGCTCCTTCCGACTGTGGGTGTTTATGCGCTCGCCAAGTAACCAGCCTTTGCCGGAGGCCGTGCAAAACATCAAAGACAACTTGAGAATCTACCCCCTGGCTCAAAAAGGTAACCCGCCAAGGATGGTCTTTATCAGTGCGTCTGGAAAGGCCTTCAACACCATCCACCCTAATGACTATCAATTCTATAAGCACCTTAATGAAGTCGTTCAATACGAGTGGGTTGGGATGCTTAACCCAGAAACTCGCGGCCTCTTTGCCTCAATAGGCATTGAAAAAGGGAAAGCCTTCAGTCCAGATAAAAGAATGACCAAAATTCTTACGGACGCAGTTGCAATTGGTAATGGTATAGCCCGCTCAATTGTTTGGTATCCACGGACAGACAAATCCCTCTCCGATATCAAAATCTACCCAGGCACAGATAGCGCTTGGGTAATGGCGTTTCCCGGCAAGAACATCTTCTTCAATGGCCCCGATGGCAAAACCATTAATAGTGACGCTCGAGTCAGCTACTTCTACCCCTATACCGGTGTCAGCCCAGCAATGACTGCTATTGAACCTGGCAAAGGTTCTGATTACGCCATTGCCTTTGTCGATGAAAATAAAGAACCCTTTGACGGCTCTAGAAAATACAAATTGCACCTGCCCCCCGATGTACCGGTCAATGCCTTTTGGGCAGTGAATATCTACGACAGCCAAACGCGCTCAATGTTAAAAACCAGCCAGCCCTTTCCCGCAGTAAGCAGCCAGTCGAAAGGGATAAGACAAAACTCCGATGGTTCTTATGACGTTTATTTTGGACCCGAGGCGCCAAAAGGGTTTGAGAAAAACTGGCTGGAGACCCTACCCAACAAAGGTTTCTTCGTAATCTTGAGGCTGTATGGACCCTTGGGGCCATGGCTGGAGAAAACCTGGCGCCCTGGAGAGGTGGAGCCTACTGAATATTGAAAGAACCGACTCCTCCAGGCTTTTACGGAGATTCTGGCCGCCCCACAATTGCGCTGCCAGCAAGGCGTAAGCGGTGATTCCGGGGAGTCTCCGCAAACCAACGTCGACAAGCTCGCTGAAATGTACTCTGCTCGGAGTACCCCAACAAACCCGTAATCTGCCCCAAGGCCAGATTCGGATCGGATAAGTATCGAGTCGCCAGATCCCGCCGCACGTTATCCAATAGCTCTTCGAACCTAAGCCCTTCCGCAGCCAGGCGGCGCTGTAAAGTTCTGGGGTGGAGCTTGAGCGCCCCTGCCACAGTGCCGAGCTGAGATCTGCCGCTGGGCAGTATTTCGCTGAGTAACTGTCGAATTTCTACAGTTAGTGGAACGGGCAGCGTCGCACTCTGCTCCTCCAAATGGTAAATGGCCAACCGCTCAACCACTGGATCGGCAGACTTCAGTGGTGTATCCAGAAATACAGCTGGGAAGTCCATCGCGCAATAGCCCGAGCTAAACAGAACCTCACACCCAAAGTAATTGCAGTAGTCACCCTCTGCCATTTGAGGAGCATGAGGCAGCAGTACGTTTTGCGGGCAACACTCAGTCTCTACCAACATCCGTATCATCGTCAGCGTATTTCCCAGCACCTGCTCCCGGATCTGGCGATAGCTACTGAGAGCTGGGTCCTTCCAATCAAAAACAATACGTAGTACACCTCCCTCACTTAATGGCTCCAGTTGCATACTGAGGGATGAACTATGAAGAGAAAGAAAGCGCCTAACGGATAGCAAGGCTTGCCGTGGAGTGGCCGCATTGCATGCAACTACACCTATCCCACCCAAGCGGTCCACCCCTTGTCGCGATGCGAGGCACAGCCCCAAATCGGGGCGATCTAACCGGCGTGCTGCAGTTTCCAGCAGGCGCGCGACCTCAACAAATGATACCAAGCGGGAATCCGCCGGGCTGATATCACAAGGCATACCGAACTCGGCCAAGAAGGCTTCCCCCCCGCCCCCAAGCTGCTCCACGAATTCACTGAAACCGGAAAGAACACTGACTCGTACAAGGCTACCCATAACTTGCTCCCCATCTTTGTGGCGCGGAAAGACAATTATTTGTCGCAATCTAACAATAAATCATGGGCACATCTACCCAGTCTATAAGGCATAGAAATTTGCAGGGATAGGGATTGTGAAATCGACTCATTTCGATGTATTAATTATCGGCGCGGGACTCTCAGGCGTAGGAATGGCTTGTCATTTGAGTCGCGAATGTCCCAGGCGCAGCTTCGCCATTATCGAGCGGCGGGCACAAGTCGGCGGTACCTGGGACCTCTTTAAATACCCGGGCATTCGATCTGATTCCGATATGTACAGCTTCGGCTATGACTTCCAACCCTGGTCCGGCGAGAAAATACTCGCGGATGGCCCATCTATCCAAAAATATATTGAAACCACCGCAGAGCAATATGACGTTAAAAAGAGAATTCACTTTGGAATAAATTTAACTACGGCAAACTGGTCCAGTACAGACCGAGCTTGGACTCTGGAAGGTCACAACACCGAATCTGGCAGCCCAGTGAGATATACCTGTAGTTTTCTGATTGCCTGTACTGGGTATTACGACCATAAAGAGGGCTACTTGCCGCAATATCCAGGTATAGAAAACTATCAAGGAAAACTGATTCATCCCCAACAGTGGCCAGAAAATCTGAACTACCGCGGCAAGCGTATTATCGTGATCGGCAGCGGCGCTACCGCTGTTACCCTGGTCCCCTCGCTCGCAACCACCGCCCAACATGTCACCATGTTGCAACGCTCCCCAAGCTATATCATTTCAGTTCCATCTATCGATAAAATCTCTCGTGTACTATCAAAATTTCTGCCAGCACCCTGGGTCCACAGACTAGGACGCTGGCGCAATATCAAATTGCAGCGCTGGATTTTTAAAGCTGCTAAGCGCTGGCCTAACTTTATTAGAAAGTTACTATTAAAAGATGTAAGAAAAAGCCTTCCAGCTAATTACGATCTCAGTCACTTCGATCCCAGTTACAACCCCTGGGATCAACGTCTCTGCGTTGTACCCGATGGGGATCTGTTCTCCTCAATCTGCTCAGGAAAAGCTTCTGTTTCCACCGGTGAAATAGAAACCTTCTCAGATAAAGGTATCCTGCTTAAGTCAGGGCAACAATTAGACGCAGACATTGTTATCAGTGCGACCGGATTAAAGTTACAAGTTCTAGGAGGTATCAAGCTCTGTATTGATGGTGCACCGGTAGCAGTCAATCAAAAGCTGACTTACAAAGCAGTACTAATGGAGGGGGTTCCTAACATCTCATGGGTATTCGGCTATACCAACGCCCCCTGGACTCTTAAAGCCGACATTACTGCTCGCTATATTTGCCGCCTATTAAAATACATGGACGCACATAACTTTCAGGTGTGTACAGCGATAGATAGCGAAGGCAGTGCTGAGCAAGGTTCGGTGATGAGCAGCCTGGACTCTGGCTATGTAAAACGGGCAAATGGAGAACTTCCCAGACAAGGTAAGCGCTATCCATGGCGCCTGTTAAATAACTATGAGGAGGACTGTAAGATACTCCTTGATTCAGCGATTGAGGATGAATTTTTAACTTTTTTGCCCTATCAATTTGACACAGAGAAAACTCAAAAGACACAAGATAAAAACAACACATCCTCTATCGAAGTAAGCAGTATTTAAATTTCAGGCAGCATTAAGAATGCGAGCCTCGGCTCGCTTCTATTTTACCTTTCATTAGGTATGACGGATATAGATACTGCAAAAATTCCTAGCTCCAAGCCCAGACTAAAACCCCAAAGTGAACAACCGCGATCAACATTATTTGACCTAACAGTCGCGCCTCACAAAAAAGTAACAAACACTTCTAATTAATCCGTCACCGATGCCTTCTAGGAATTCGTTACGGGCTTCACGAAACCATATAATCTTGGGGTAGCAAATCCGAATATTAGGTCACCAGACAGGATGGCTTATTGTGAGAGCTGTGAGTATTTTTTTAATTTTGTCCTCGCTATCAATAGCTTCAATGGCGTCTTCTGTAAGTATACAACTAGAAAACTGGGACAGAATTTGTCAAATTCAAGTTACCGGCGGAAAAAACCCGTCGTTCACAAATTTCCAAACTTTTAATAACATTAAAAGAGGCTGGTCAATTTCCAAGCCCTATCAAATATGCTATCGCCGGAATGAAGAACCTTCCCAATGTAATTCAAAAATGACGATGTGGCGGTGCAAACGGTATGTTCAACCTGAAGACCAGAAAGCAAATACTTTTCCTATATTCTAGGTTTTATCGTCTCCACCTTTAACGAAAGCTACCAAATTATGACGCTTGATCCAATATGCTGAACTTAAGCACCCAAGGATTGATATCAGAGGGAGCAACGAAGTCAACTTGCAATACAGTACGATCATCAGAAAACTGATACACCCATTTATTGTCAATAAACTTACCCTGCCCCTTCCTCCACTCGGGATTTTCTTTCATTTGCTCACCAAACCAGGCTTTTACAGTTTCCACATCACCGGAAAGCTGAAACGCGGTGTACCATTCTTCCAGGCTACCATAGCTATACTCCTTAGAAACAAACTGAATCGATTCAGGCAAGTCACCAAGGTTTGGCATGATTTTATCCGCCATCATCCCCCGGATATAGCCCCCCTCTGGCACCCACAGGTACTCAATCTTCGCTGCGACACTTTTGGCTTTTTCAATCGTATCAACCTTGCTTACCAGATATAAAGCGCCATCTATACCAGATGAAAGGCCAGCTGTAGTAATAAACTTGCCGTTATCAACAAACTTTTTATTTTTTACCAATTCAACATCAGAGAAGTTCTTCTCGAAAGAATCAAATGCTCCACGAATGGTGGTTGCTTTCTTACCATCCAGAAGCCCAGTATTTGCCAGAATAAAGGCACCATTACATACCGATAGAACGTACTGGGCCTGTTTGGACTGATCTTTAATCCAGTGTAATACTTCCGGGCTCTCCATTGCTTCATTAATACTGCCCCCAGGGATAATTACTGCATCAAATTGATTGTCCTGATCGAAGCTGGTATCTGGAGCCACTCTAAGCCCCATAGCTGAAGTAATGGTTCCACCATCTTCCGAAACCGTTGTTAAACGATAATTGGCTTGCCCAAAAACCTCATAGGGCCCGGCATAATCAATGGTTTGTGCACCGTCGTACAATAATATCCCTATATGGAAGGCATCTTTAGATGTAGAGTGGGCCCAGACCATATTGCTAAAAATTAGCGAGCATAGGCCAGCCCAGATTAAAGAACGCATGACTATTTCCTTTTTGTTTTTTGTGAGTATAGATACATGCTTAAGCGCTTATCGGGCATCTGATACAAAGCCCAAACCTATAAACAAGATATCTTTTGGGGGTACAGCTGGAAGTGTAAGCTAGTGAATCTGGTCGCAAATGACATAAAGTCGACAAATTCAGACATAGATGTTTGGGTATGAGA
Source organism: Microbulbifer maximicatervae (SeqCode) (assembly GCF_052467825.1). Classification (NCBI taxonomy): domain Bacteria; kingdom Pseudomonadati; phylum Pseudomonadota; class Gammaproteobacteria; order Cellvibrionales; family Microbulbiferaceae; genus Microbulbifer; species Microbulbifer maximicatervae (SeqCode). The sequence continues at coordinate 3,489,520 of NZ_CP174327.1, read as the reverse complement.
AATATATATCTCATTGATAATATTTAATCTGAATATTGATACATGTTTGTATACTTTCTTACTGTATTATATTTCTTCGTGGCAAGGCATGTTACCTAAACAAGTAATAGGGCAAGGTTGCTCCCTACTAAATAGCGGTTGAACACATGGGATATACGGCTAATATTACTATCTTTACGCTACTAACTGAAACCCCAAAGCTATTCTACTTGGCCGACAAACCATCACACACTATTTATTCTACCCCTACGTCATACTTGCCTAAACATGACTGAATGTATTTAAGCTCCCTTTCACTCCTGTAAAACTCCTCGTTAAGCGGAGTCCAAAGATTTATTGTTCAATCCCCAACCTACGGGTGTCGAATAGTGCACTTCCTACAATCTATATTTCTATCGGGGACATAATTATTGCTTAAGTATTTCTTTATAATTTCTCTCTGTGTATATAGTTTCAAATGAATCATCAAGAACTAAATTCCACCGTTCCATAGCTTTCTCAGCTATTTTAGCCACAAGATCCATAGACCCAGGACTCTTTCCAACTGTCAATTCGAAAAAACTACATGCATCTGCACCGAGTGCCTTCTTCCATGCATCAATTTCATCTTCATCGCTTTCATCAAGAACAGAACCGCCTAGAAAATTTATCCAGACACAAGCCCTCTCGTTTAAAAATTGACCAGATATTTTTTGACTATCTATATCAATCGAACCTATATCAATAATGAAACCTAAAGCATCCTGGTTAGATATAATATCACTGCTAACTAAATATACCGAGGTTGACACCTATGGACCTCCATTCTTTTTCATATATTCATTCAACTCATCAATTGAGCGTACCACAACAGCCGCACCAGCTTTCACCGTATTTTCTCTCTTTTGTTTACTCGACATCTTAGGTGCTATTACGATGACAGGCTTTCCATTGGGGTTGACAATAGAATTTGTCAGACGCTCTCCCACTTGATTCGCCTTGCTTGACCTTCCCATTGTTGCCTCAATGATAAAATTCGGGGTTTCAATATCTATTTCCCCTGCGAGCCCCTCTTTCGAAGGATGAGGAATTGCTTTTCTGAACGAAACTAAGTAATCTCGAAGCTCGTTGGCAACCATCGCCTCAAATTTTGCGTCTCTAGCTTCGCTTTTAGGCAACAAAGCGCCTTTACAGTTTTTTCCTTCCAGTCCCAATGCAATAGCATCATCAAACTTTCCCACTTCTATATTTGAAAATTGAGCTTGCTGTAATTGCACTGCAGCAACTGTTTTTTTAGCTCTATTTGGATCTTCCTTCGTTGCTGTCAACCCAAGCGGGTCTACCCATCGAACAGGATTAGGCACATACTGGTAGTTATTTGTTCCACCTAGGAGACCAATCAGATCTTGCTGAGTAAATTGCCCAACTTTTGGGTCAAAATACCGATGTCGGTTGTAATGAAACCCTGTCTCTTCATCAAAGTACTGTCCCTGAAAGCGAAAAGGTTGCTCTATCTGGTTCTGATAGGCTAAGGCAATATTGCCATAGCTCTTGTAGGCAACACTCCATACCACTTCACCAGCCTGGTTGGTAAGGGTATCTGGGGTGCCAAGGTGGTCCAGGTGATAGTAGTAGACCTCTTCTTTATCTAGCTTACTTTCTTTTAAAGCAACCGGTTTAAAGGTGCTCGGTTCAAAGTAGTAGGTACGAGCGCTGAGGTCCTGCCTGGTTTGATTATCGGTATTAGTTTCCTTTAGAAGGGTGTCGCCATCCCAAAGGAAATCATTATTCTCTTTGTTTACAGCCTTACTAATACGGCGACCCAGCGGGTCGTATTGGTAGTGGATATCTTGTTGAAGGTGTTCTACACCCTCTTCCACCTTTAGCTTCTCCACACGTACCAGCTGCTGGCGACTGTTGTAGTGGTAACGCGTCTGCAGTTTTTGTCCTTTACCACGAAGCTCCGCAATCCGATTACCATGAATATCGTAGCGATAGTGTGTATCACCGCGAAAGGCGAGACGATTGCCTTTTACCCTGGTAGCGCTGGCTTGCTGTTTGGCTTCATCTTTTGAGTTGGCAGCGGCAAGGATATTGTGCGCAGGGTCGTGTACAAAATATTCTGGGTTGGGGCCGTCTACCTGGGTAAGGCGGTCCAGGGCATCGTAGTGATAGCTGCGATTACCGCGCAGGCTGTCTTCAATTTTGGCTATCTGACCAGCTTTGTTGTACTGGTAGCCACGCTCAAGGACTGGGTTTGTGCCTGAAGTGGGATCGGACGCTGGTTTTTGATTTACATTACTTGTTTTGCCCAGTCTGAGTTTTTGCAGGCGGCCTTGGGGATCGTAGTCTCTCTGGCTTTCCAGCCCATTGCCGTGTTGACGCAGGCTTTCCCTACCCTGTTCATCATGGCTGACACGGGTGATTAACTCATCAGTATCACTACCTAAAGGGCGACGGTGCAGGCTTTGGAATTGTCCGGCAGGGTTAAAAGTAAACTTAAGTACTTCTCCATCGGGCAAGGTCGTGGCAATACGATTACCTGCTGCATCGTATCGGTGGCTAAGCTTTTCTTTGCCCTGCCAGTCGCCGGTAACTCGGCCATTGGCATCGTATTCCCAACGCAATTTGCTGTGGGCATTTTCCGCCTCTATCAATTGCCCGCTGCGGTTGTAGCGGAAATTTGTATTGCCGTCCGGGGTAACCTCTTCCAACAACCGGCCAAAGGGATCGCGCTCAAAGATAGTATCGATACCTTTACCGCTGTCCGTATCGGTCACGGCTCTGGAGCTTACCAAGTGGCCGGCACGGTTGTAGGCATAGCGGGTAACGCGGCCGTCGAAGCCTACTTCTTCAATCAGGCGTTCGTTGAAGTCGTATTTAAGCTGGTAGCGCTCGCCATTTTCATTGGTGAGCCCGATTAGGTTACGCTCGCCGTCATAGTGATATTCCAGGCAGCTGCCATCCGGGTTGGTGCGGGTTTTTACCTGGCTGAGGCCATCGTAGGCATAGCAAGTGCTGCGGCCTTCAGAGTCAACAACTTCGGTAAGTAATCCATGGGGGTTGTAGCTGTACTGTGTGCGGGCACCGTCTGGAGTGGTCACCGCATGGATACGATCCTGAGCGTCGTATTCATAGCGGGTCAGCTGACCGGGGGCGTGTTGCACTTCTTCCAGTCGGCGAGCACTGTCGTACCGGTAGTGCTGGGCACGGCCCATTGGGTCTTTTACTGCGGCGAGCTTGCCTTCGGGGTTCCACAGATAGCGAGTGGTATTGCCGAGAGGATCGGTAAGACTACCGATCAAACCAACGGGGTTATAGCCGTATTGGGTCTTGTTACCGAGGGGATCTTTACTGGCCACGATCTGGCCATTTTCGTTGTACTCCCTTTGCCAGTTATTCCCAGCAGGGTCGGTAACTTTGGCGGGCAGGCCTTCAGCATTGTATTCGATACGATGGTTATTGCCGGCGGCATCGCTCTTTTGTATCAGGCGGCCCTGGTCATCGTACTGGTAAATTTCCTCGCGAAGGCTGCCATCGTCGCTGGGCAGTTGTACCCGAGTAACCTGCCCCAGGTCGTTGTAGCTGTAGAGAGTCTCTGCACCTTCGGGATCGCGGTGATAGATCGGCAGGGCCCGGTCGTTAAAGCGGTAGCGCTCTTTGCCGCCACGGGTATCAGTAACAGTAACGCCCTTACCATCATCGTCCCAGTCAAACTGGTAATTGTAAGTCGCCTGACCATCGATTGGGTCACCCCACTGTCTCACACAGCGGGCAGAAGGGCCTTCGGCATCCCACTCAAAATGGAAACGGTAGCCAGTTTTTATGATGCGCTGCTTAATTACATGGTGATGGTATTGGTACTGCTCACTGTAACCATCGGCGTCGGTGGCTTTAACCAAATCTCCAACATCGCTGTACTCATAGCTTGCGAGTACTTTAATGTGGCCATCGCGAGTTTCCTTCTTAAGCTCACCGATACGCAGGCTGTTCGACTGCCCTTGCGGAGGGCTGATATGCAAGGCTTCACCGAGGCTGCTCTCAATGCATATTAAACGCTCATCGATATAGTGGAACAGGTAGAAGTTACCATAGCCATCACGTATTTCCGCAAGCTTAAGTCCTCCTGTTACACCGGTTGCCTTAAAGTGTTTTTGCACGCCATTGGGAGCCCCGTAAGGGGTAATAATCCAATGATCGCCGGCGACACGAGTAAGTGTTAAATGCTCAACAACATTGTGGCTGCGGTCACTATCCCCCGGAAAGGGAAAACTAATTACCCGACCCTCCGCATCCATAAACTGAACACTTTTATCAGGTGCCGTTATTAACCTCTCTCCCAAGGTGTGAGTCCAACCATGACCTAATCCGAAATCTTTGGGATTACTACTGCGGTAAGTGCGCTCAAAAACAAGGGGAAGCGGTCCGTCTAATAGCGCATCGACTAAGGTCAAACGCTCTTCCCCGGTTTTTAAGTTAATGGGATCACCGCCTTCAATAGCACAACTATTATTAGGAACTTCCTTCCCAGTATGGCTTGTGCCGGTTATGGTCCCAGCTTTATCGGGCTGGTCAGAGCTTGTATTCGGGGAGCTCTGCGAACCCTGACTGCAGTCAGAACCCGCTTCAGGATTATCGTTGACTGTTCCTTTACCGCTTTGCGACGCTCCTGAACTTGATGTTTGCCCGCCGGAGGAAGGTGGTACTACAACTTCAGAAGAACTCAGATCAGAGAAGCTCGCCTTATTACCCTCAGCATTTCCTGCGCGTTTATGGAGAAATACATTGCGACGCTTTTTGATTTTGGCAAATTCCAGCATTAGGTTACTAACGCGCTGAAGAGACCTCAGTAAGCTCGCATTATCTTTGGAAATCTCGACAGCGTTGGAATCGCTCACGGATGCTACCATGGCGAATGTTAAGATAATCTCAAAAAGGCCATTTTCTGGTAGGGCAACCTCCGATGGGTATAGAGCTTTTAAGTAATCGCGGAAGAAACGTAAACTTGTTTCACGTATTCTCGCATCCTGGTATAAAGTTTCAGCTACTTCAAAGGCTAACTCTAAGTGCTGCTGGGTAACTTTATTGGCATCGAAACCAAGCGCAGCTACTAGGGATCTGCTAGAAGTCGGTATAGATTTTTCATCTTGCTTTTCAATGTTCTTTTCATACAGCAGATAGTTCTTAGCGGTGCACCCCTGCGCCATCAAAGGGCGAATAGAACTCACCAAAGTCTCTACTTCAGATAAATCTTTACGCCATATTGCTAGCCCTCCGGTAAAGTCACTCTGATCATTAGATTCATTGTTCGATAACCTTGAATTAACTCGCCCTAGGTCAACAATATATTGAAGGCCTGTATCGATTTTAGGAATCAATTGGGACTGCTTGTCGGCTAGCACCGCATCAGCAAATGGAGCCTCTTCGATTACCAAGCGGTTTTGAACTAACTCCTTATAAATAGCTCTCTCAACCCAGGAGTAGCTTGAAGGAGCATCTAAATGGAATGAGGCTGATAAGTCACCCCATCTATAAGGCTGCTTGCCTGGTTGAAGAGGATCTGAACAACTCCCTCCCATACCCAGGAAGTAATCGTAAATTTCTTGAAGAGCTGAAACACTGAACATTTCCAGGGTTTGCTCAGCACTAGCTGGCAGTGAAGATCCGGAGCTAAAACCGCTCCCTCTTCGAGCCAGGTAAACAATTCCATATGTATTCTCAACAAATAGCTGCATAACTCACTCTTTATTGATTACGAACCAGCCATGCAACATTCCTTCGCTGCTAGCTCAAAGCAAAATAAAGTCCACTAAAAGTACTCTGCCCTTTCCAACTTCAGTCTTCGCAACTCAGGGAGTCGGAACTTCTGTCACCACTGTTAACGAAAAGTGGTTTTCGGAACGGGAAAGCCGCGCGATTATACTGAGGGGAAATTAGGAAATGGATTACACAGGAGCACAATAAAAAATGATGCATCCTAATGTAATGGAACGTATAACTGAGTTACGAAAACAACTTAAAGAGAGGGAGATAAATTACTACAGATGCAGAGGTATAATTCAATTTGGGGCAAGCCTAAGCTTACCCCAAATCAGCGCAATTAATTTACGCTGTCAGAATGATAAACTATTGCCTGCCAAACATTTTGTTGGCCACCTATATAATTATCCAGGGTAGGATTCTTAATATAGCTCCAGGCAACTTTACCATTACCCAAGTACATAGGCTCATCCAAACCACCCCAACCGTAGTCAGTCAGCTTTACCGGCCCCTCAAGTACATTCAAGTCTGCATCAATCTCCATTACATAGTAAGCTTTTGGCACCAACATACGCATGGCATCACCACTCTTATTGTTACTGCGATTGTACGGGAGGTTATCGGAGATACACTGGAACTGCGCGTACCCAAATAAGTAACGGCCATTTTTCAGATCAACCAACTGGGGATCACTAATTTGGCAGTCAGAATCCGTTGCCAGCCATTCAATGCCATTACCTTCAATACTGCCTTCCCCATCAACTTTTGCAATACCTACACGTGTCAGGGAAGTAGTATCCAAGGCATCTCCAGAGTAGAGACCCTGCCTCGAAATTACGGGATATTCACCACTGTCGATATATGAGAAGAAGCAATTGCGAATGCCGTTATCAGCACATTCCTCATCGAAGGGGCCATCACCACTTGTATCGATGCCCAGCTCATCCTGTAAGAACATATCCATGTTCGAATCTTCAATGTACTTTGGAGAGACAATAACTGAGAGATTTGTATCGGCATCAACCGGGACAACCGTATGGCCACCACCGTTGGATATCATCGCACTTGTAGATGGTACTAAATGATTATAGGTGCCTTCATAAACAGAAGATCCACTGTCCTCCATTTTAATGGCGATCGCATTCAGGCCCGGTGACGGATAATATTTATTTCCATCACTGGTACACAGAGCACCGTACATCTCATTCCCCGGATTATAAAAGGCTCGAATATTCAGAACGTGGCCATGGCCACACGCCCAGTACCAACCCCGGTGATCATCTCCAGAGAAGGACATTGACCAGTCATCCCGATTGATTACCGTCAGCCCTGCCGAATAATGCGAACCGCTAACAAGAACACGAGCAGTCACGGAAAATGCATAACTTGTGCGCCCTTGGCTATCACCCTCTACGTACAATAGCTCCTGAGTCCCCAAATGAGTGCCACCATGCATTTTATTGACAACATAGGCATCTGGAGTTTCTGTTATAGGCTTGTTATCCCACTCCATTAGCCAGATCTGGTCATTATACTTCTCTTCATTATCGGTACCTGCAACACTGTCAAGATTATCTTCAATCTTCATCCAGGTTGTACCGTACTCTTCTACCAGATCTTTCTCGATATCATATCGCTCACTGGCCTTATATTCGGTATTGCATAAAACAGCTACCCTGGAGCAATCCGAACTGGCCGTAATACCATGTGACTCATAGCATTGATTCAGAATGGTGGCGTTACCCGTCTGCTCGAAGCTCATGCTATCTGGGTTATATTGAAGCTCGTAAACGGACCCATAGGTTGTATCAGAGGCACTATTCCCCTCTGACAAAGTTGTGGATACATACATTTTTGGCTGGGCAGTATCCGTAGCACAGGAGGCCGTATAGCTACGGATAGGAATATCAATATTTTCCTCATCCTGCTCACTGTCCGTACGGCCAATATAGTGGGCCAGCTGGTAAACTTCCTGAGCATTTACCATTGCGTTAGGCAAAGTGATATCTGTAGCGGTAATTGTTGCAAACCCGAGTTCAGCTGTTGACACATCTCCAACGGTTACAGTCGATGGGTCATTATCAGGTAATGAGGAATCATCTCCGCCATCGCTCACAGGTGGTGAATCGGAGTCAGAATCCGACGAACCTCCCCCTCCACCACAAGCTGCAAGTGCCGCGGTTAGTGCAATTACCAATAATTTCTGCCCGAATAACTTTTCCATAATCGCCTTAAGTGCCGTGTTTTTTATTTTGGTGTTAGGTACTGTCCAAAATATAAGTTCCGGACAGTCATGAAATGCAAAAGTGGGCGAAATTTTAGCGGAAACGAAATTTAATTCTGTGCGTAACTTAAAAAAATATGAACACAATGAGGAAGTTTAAAAATGAGAGAAACAGCACTGTATATTTTTTCTATTAGATATAGACGGACTTAGGAGCCAACAGCTAAAAACACATCAAGTTTCATTGGAAACTACTTATTTGGCCACCACTCGCAGAGCTATAAATGAAAGAAGTTGAAATATGCACTAGAAGCAACTAAACAGACATAAAAACACAGTTAAAAATACCACCAATACTGGGAGCCACTTCACCTTCGCATTTAAGCTAAATAGCCCTGATTCTAGAAGTCTGATGTCGACATCTTATCCATCGGTTCAGGCGTAACCAGGTTCCACCAGAAATCAAACCGGTCCATTAAAGAAAGTAATGTCTTCAACTCTCCCGCATCGCCCTCAATTTTGATTTTCCCATCCTCCATCTTCTCCTGGATAGATGCACTCCCCAAGATGATGTCATTGAGATCTGAGCGGTTTATCTGCACGCTACTGCCGGGATTCTTAACAGGAGGCCCGTAGTTCAGTACCGCATTCTCAAGCACAAGCGCATACCTTTCGTTTACGTCCGGCATGCTGATATTGATGGAGAGATTCTTGCCAGTTGCCTTGGGGCCGTTGAGCCGAATTCCCAGGTAATCAAAAATCAAACCAGCCGGCATGCTGCGAATAGTGTCCGGGCTCGCAGTCAGAGGAACCGGGTATCGCTGGATGCCATCCCGCAATTCCCTGGCACCGCTTAAAAAAAAGTTGCGCCAGGTACCATTTTCCTGCTGATAGCCCAATTGCTCTAATGCATCTGCCAATAGGTCTCTTGCTGCACGATTATTAGGCTCTGCGGAAACCAATCTATCTAACACCTCCGCAACCCAGCGGTACTCTCCAGCCTCATAGTCTTTCTTTGCTTGCTTGATAATATTGGCGGCCCCGCCCATATACTCGACGTACTTTATTCCCGCGGCCGTCGGTGGCATTGGATACAGGCGAGCGGGATTGCCATCAAAAAACCCTAAATAATAATTCCATACCGCACGGGTATCGTGATTTACACTGCCGTAATAGCCGCGATTGGCCCAATATTGTGAGAGCTCTGGAGGCAACTCCATCAGCTCAGCCGTTTGAACCATGTTGTACCCGTGATTGGCTAATCGTAGGGTTTGATCGTTGAGATACTTGTATAGGTCTCGCTGCTTTTTCAGATGATTCACCACATTCCCTGGTCCCCAGGTTGGCCAGTGATGGGGTGCAAACAGAACTTCGGCTTTTCCACCCCAGCGCTGCACGGTTTCATTGAGGTAGCGAGACCAGTCACGAGCATTTCGGACCTTTGCTCCCCGCAAGGTGTAAAGGTTATGTAAGGTGTGGGTTGCATTCTCAGCAGCGGTTACGGCTTTGAGTTGAGGAATATAGAAGTGCATTTCTGCCGGCGCTTCAGAGCCCGGAGCCAACAAAAATTCAAAGATAAGCCCATCCAGTTCCAAAGTTTGCCCGGTCTCAACAATGGAGTCTGTCGGTTCTATCAGTGTGATGGTGCCAGTGGAGGTTTCAAGACCGAGGCCAGACCCTAAGGTACCTTTGGGATCTTTAGGGATCAGGTTCCCGTACATAAAACTGGCACGACGCGCCATATGATTTCCTGCAAAGACATTTTCACTAACAGCTTCAATCAGGAAATCTTGCGGGGCTATTACCTTAACCTTGCCTGATTTTACATCTTCTTCATCGATAACACCGCGAACCCCCCCATAGTGGTCAACGTGACTGTGGGTGTAGATCACAGCAACGACAGGCTTGTTTCCGCGATGCTGCCGATAGAGGTTCAACGCTGCTTCAGCCGTCTCGGCAGAAATCAGCGGGTCCATAACAATGACCCCGGTATCGCCCTCAATAAAAGTTATATTGGAGAGGTCCGCACTGCGAACCTGGTAGATTCGCGGTATCACCTCATAGAGACCGCCCTCCGAAATTAATTGCAGTTGCCTCCACAGACTGGGGTTGGCACTGTCAGGAGCCTCTTTATCGCGAGCAAATTGAAATTGCTCCAAGTTCCATACCGTATCGCCTTTGCTGTTTTTAATAACACCATTATTTGGTAGAGGAGCGATAAACCCCCGCTTTACATCCTCAAAGTCCTTCCGATTTGCAAAGGGGAGCTCTTTCAGTACAGCCTGGTTTGATTTCATTGTGACGACACTGGCGGGATTGGGTTCTTGCGCCATGACACTTACGATCGTTAGCGAACAGGCTAGGAATACTAGGAACAGCGAAAACAGCGGCAGCTTGTTAACGTTCATCAGTTGTTTCCTTTCCATGATTCGCAAAGTGATGCGGCAGAGTCCCTTGTAGAGGATAGGTAGGAAACTATTAAACGGGCGGGTATTTATGCCGGCATCAGGAGAATAACCGACAAATTTATGGGGAAAAGAACAAAAAAGCCGACGAAGAGCGCCGGCTTATGTGTCACTAAATATTATCTGACATCCAGTAAATGCCTGGCAATAATCAGGCGCTGGATCTCACTGGTACCTTCGTAGATTGTAGTGATTCTCACATCCCGACTCATACGTTCGAGTGGATATTCACGGGTATAGCCCACACCACCGTGCATTTGCAGAGCTAGATAACATGCCTCGTTAGCCTTCTCACTAGCGAACAGTTTGCCCATTGAAGCGGCAGGGCCAAACGGCATTCCGGCATCTTTCTGCCAAGCGGCTTGCAGCAATAGGAGTCGCGCACCTTCCATCTCAGTATATTTATCGGCAAGCTGCCATTGCAGCCCCTGGAACTCCGCCAGTTTTTTACCAAACTGCTCCCGCTCATGCAGATAGGCCCGGGCACAATCCAAAGCTTCAAAGCCGATACCCAGCGCCAGGGAGCCAATACCGATTCGGCCTCCTGCAAGTTCACCTGCAGCAATGCGAAAGCCGCGATTTTCTTCACCTAAAAGATGGGAGGCAGGAATACGGCAATTGTCGAAAGAAACCTCATTGGTAACAGAGGCTTTCTGTCCCATTTTTTCTTCGGCCTTGCCAATCACCAGGCCAGGTGTGCCAGCTTCAACCAAGAAGCAGGAAATACCTTTGCCTTTAGGCGCGGAAGAATCTGTCACCGCCCAAACAACAAAAATACCGGCAAATTCGGCGCTACTAATAAAGAGCTTACTGCCATTGAGAACGTATTCATCACCCTGCTTTTCCGCGCGGGTGCGCATAGAGGCCGCATCCGAACCGGAACCGGGCTCGGTGAGACAGAAAGAACCCGCAGGGTATTCTCCACTACAGATTTTGGGGAGGTATTTTTGGCGCTGCTCTTCCGAACCTACCGCCTGAATAACCTCTGCCACCATGTTGGTTACGGAGGTGGTCGTTGCAACAGAGGCACAGCCCCGCGCCAGCTCGGCGATCGCCAGGGAGAATGCGACAGTACCAGCACCAGTACCGCCGTAATTGGGATCAATATTGATTCCCATAAAGCCCAGCTCTGCCAATTGCTTGAGCTTTTCCAACAAGAGCTCTCGATTACCGGTCTTGTCGAGTTCGGCAGCAATGGGTTTCAGTTCACTGTCAGCAAATTGCTTTGCCGCATCCTGAATCATCTGCTGTTCTTCGCTCAGTGAAAAATCCATACAGTACCTACTTATAGTTATTACGGACAAATCACACGGCACCCACCTTGGTACCGCATCGCTATGCCGAGCATAATAAAAACCGCGCCGACAATGGTTGCCAATTCCATCTGTTCATCCATGAAATCAGCAATCAATCCCTATGATTGAGGCCTGAGGAGAGAATTCAGATTCCTACCCAGGTTCATAAAAAAGCCAACCAGCAAAATCGCTACAGTTCTTTCACTCCGCACAGGATATTTGACTGCGCTCAATTAGCGCCGCGAACCTTTCACACTGGGTTCTGGGTCCGGTACCGCTACAGCGGTATCAGTCTTCACTTCCTCCATCACCACATAGGTGTGGGTTTCCCGTACTCCCGGTACGGATGCCAGCTTTTCACCGAGGAAGCGACGATAACCCAGCATATCCTTAATACGAATTTTCACCAGGTAATCAAAACCACCGGCAACCATATGGCACTCCTGGACCTCCTCCAGTCCAGCCACATGCTCATTAAAGGCTTCCAATGCTTCAGTTGCCGTATTGTTCAGGGTCACCTGGATATAGACCACCAGGCCCGCATGAACTTTGAGCGGGTCGAGTAGCGCTACATAGTCGCGAATAAATCCTTCCCTTTCGAGCCGCTTGACTCGCTCCAGGCAAGGGGTGGGACTAAGGTTAACCCGGCGCGCCAATTCCACATTCGGCAAGCGGCCGTGACGTTGCAGAATTCGCAGTATTTGGCGATCAATACGATCAAGATCTTCCAACTGTCGAGACATTACAAAATACCCTACTGGTAATCACGCAATTAGGCGTGATATTTAACCACAACTCGCGACATTATGGCGATTAATTCTAACGATTTTCGCACATAATCCGGTTTTTTATTCTGACCCTAGATATAGAGCTTGGGAGACGATATGTCGACAAACTTCGCCGGAGACCTCCAGAATGCCCGAGACCGGGCACGCGAGTATTTGCACGCCGACGAAAACCTCTGCGTGAGCGAGCTGCTGGCTGCGCCACGCCCCAGCGACGAGATGCGCAAGAAAATTCTGAACACCTCGCGCGCACTGGTTCATCATTCGCGACAGCAGCGCAGCAAGCGCGGAACGCTGGACGCTTTCCTTCAGCAATTCGGCCTTTCCAATAAGGAAGGGGTTGCATTGATGTGTCTGGCAGAGTCCCTGCTCCGGGTACCAGACGCCGATACTGCCGACAAACTAATCGCCGAGAAAGTGCATTCCGGCAACTGGTCCAGCCATCGTGGCCAGTCCGACTCCCTGTTTGTGAACGCCTCAACCTGGGGCCTGATGCTCACCGGCAGCGTGGTGGAGCTGGACCCAGATATCACCGAGCGTCCCTCCCACTGGATGAAACGCCTGGTTAGCCGTATCGGCGAGCCCATGGTGCGCACCTCCATGATGCAGGCCATGAAAATTATGGGTGGCCAGTACGTACTCGGCCGCACCATCAAGGAAGCCCTGAAACGCGGCCCCAAAGAAAACCTCCCGGGCACCCGCTTTTCGTTCGACATGCTGGGCGAAGGCGCCCGCACCATGGCCGACGCCCACCGCTACTTCGATGCCTATATGATGGCTATCGAAGAGATCGGCAAAGACAACACCCAGCGGGATGTGGTTGAGGCCAACGGTATTTCCATCAAGCTTTCTGCCCTGCACCCCCGCTACAGTGTGCTGCAGCGGGATCGCGTAATGGACGAATTGCTGCCCCAGGTGAAGCGTCTTTGTGTCGCCGCAGCCCAATACGATATGGGCCTGAATATCGATGCAGAAGAGGCAGACCGCCTGGATATCTCGCTGGATATCTTCGAGGCCCTCGCCCGCGACCCCGAAATTAAAGACTGGCAAGGATTGGGCTTTGTACTCCAGGCCTACCAAAAGCGCGCCCCCCATGTCGCCGACTGGCTGATTGCCCTGGGCCGCGATACCGGCCGCAAACTGATGGTGCGCCTGGTTAAAGGCGCTTACTGGGATAGTGAAATCAAACACTCCCAGCAGATGGGCCTGCCGGACTACCCGGTGTACACGCGCAAATGCCACACCGATCTGTCATATCAGGTCTGTGCGAAAAAACTGTTGGAAGCTGGCGATGCAATCTATCCGCAATTTGCCACCCACAACGCCTACACCGTCGGGCTGATTCTTGAGTTAGCCAATGGCCGCACCGACTTTGAATTCCAGCGCCTGCACGGCATGGGCCACTTGCTGTACGCACAAATTGAAGCGGTACACGGCAAGCGTGTGCCCGTGCGCGTCTACGCACCCGTGGGGGCACATCGTGACTTACTGCCCTACCTGGTTCGTCGCCTGCTGGAAAACGGAGCTAATAGCTCCTTTGTTAACCGCTTTATGGACGAGGCAACGCCGGTTGAAGCCCTGGTCCAGGATACCCTGGAACAAAGCGAAGCCTGCAACCCCTACCGTCACCCGCAAATTCCTGTTCCGGAGAATATTTATATGGGCGCAGAAGCCCTGCCACGGAAAAACTCACACGGCATCGAACTGACTGACCCACTCTCCGTTGATCCCCTGCTGAAAGAGCTTGAACAGCAACGCGAAAAGCACTTCCTCGGTGGCCCTATCATCAACGGCACCATGGGCGAAGCGGAAGAACCGGTTTACAACCCGGCAACCGGCGAAAAAATTGGACACACCGCGAATACTGATAAGCACCTTATTGAGCAGGCTTATGCCTCCGCCACTGAGGCGCAGATCGACTGGGATCGCCAGGGCGGAAAACACCGCGCGGATATTCTCGACAGAATTGCTGATCTCTACGAAGATAAAGCCAATGAACTGGCTGCAATTATTTGCATTGAAGCGGGCCGCACCCTAAATGATGGCATTAGTGAAGTGCGCGAAGCTATCGACTTCTGCCGCTACTACGCCAACGGCGCACGCCAGCATTTCAGTGAGCCCACCGAACTACCAGGCCCTACCGGTGAACAAAATCAGCTGTATTTGAGTGGCCGTGGCACCTTCGTATGCATCAGCCCTTGGAACTTCCCCCTGGCAATCTTTACCGGCCAGGTAGTTGCCGCACTCGCCGCCGGTAATGCCGTACTGGCCAAACCCGCAGAGCAAACCCCCATCATCGCTGCACACGCCGTGCGCTTGATGCTCGATGCCGGCGTGCCGCCAAAAGTACTGCACTTGATCACAGGTACCGGTGCCGCAGTGGGCAAACTGCTAATCGAAGATCCCCGACTGGGCGGCGTAGCCTTCACCGGCTCCACCGAAACCGCACGCCTGATCAACCAGCAGCTGGCAGCGAAAGAAGGTCCGATTGTACCGCTGATCGCCGAAACCGGCGGCCAGAATGTCATGGTCGTAGACTCCACCGCCCTGCCCGAACAGGTAGTAGACGATGTAATTCAATCTGCCTTCCTCAGTGCCGGTCAGCGCTGTTCCGCTCTGCGTATACTGTGTGTACAGGATGTCATCGCCGATAACCTGCTGAATATGCTGAAAGGCGCGTGTGAAGAACTGACCCTCGGCGATCCCGGTAAACTGGATACCGATATCGGTCCGGTTATCGACGAAAGAGCCCTCGGCATGCTGGAATCCCATCGCGAGCGCATGGCTAAAGAAGCCAAGCTGCTATTTGCATTTGAGGAAGCGAAGAAGCCCAGCAATGGCACCTTCTTCGGCCCGCAGGTAGTAGAGATTGAAGATTTCTCCGTGCTCAAGCGCGAGACTTTCGGACCTTTCCTACATGTAGTTCGCTTCAAGGCAGACGAGCTGGAAGACGTAATCCGCCGCATTAATGCCACCGGCTACGGCCTTACCTTCGGACTGCACTCCCGCATCGAAGGCCGCGCCCACGCGGTATTCAAGCGTATCAACGTCGGCAACTGCTATGTAAACCGCGATATGGTTGGTGCAGTAGTAGGTGTTAACCCCTTCGGCGGCCACGGCCTATCCGGCACCGGCCCCAAAGCCGGTGGCCCGCACTACCTATTCCGTTTCGCCAGCGAAAAAACCAAAACTATTAACACTGTTGCCACCGGCGGTAACACTGCACTGTTTACATTGGGGCAATAAGCTCCCATAAAACAACGAGAGAGCGGGCTTTTAGCCCGCTTTTTTGTGGAGAAACATTTCGCTAACCACCCACAAAGTACCAACTCCAAGCTTCCCTTCCCCGTAAATTTTTCAGCCCCTGTAAATTAATCGGATGAATCAAAGCAATTACTTCAATTTCAACCGCAGCCTTTTGCAGCAACAAGCCATGTATTTTCTTTAACAGCCCCACATAAGGTATAGTTGGCCAACTCTATAAAAATAGAATGGATTCAATGAAAAATACAATAGCTGTAATAATAATAGGCTTAGTCGCCGGATACTTAGGCCCGTTAATTACAGAATATTCTGCAGCCATCGCTATACCCGAAGCTTTCAGAGCACTCCTTTCAGATGGAGGGGCTGTCCTTTGGGAAATTTTTGTTGTCCATTTACTAGGATATGGACTAATTGTTTTCACACTCATTTTCTTAGCATCTAGGCTGATAAAACTGCATCCATGGGCAACTGCAGCAATTGCCATTATTGCCTGCGAAGCCACTCTGTATTTTTTCCACACCAGTGAATACACACTTTACCTGCCTCATATCGTAGCTCTGGCATTTTGCGCATTCTTAAGCGCAACGCTCTCTAGAAAGAGCGTAAATATATCACCTGCCGCTTAATTACCTCTCGAGTTAAGATTAATAGAAGTTAAAGAATTTTTGATCGGCGACCTGTTCAAACTCCAGCTAGATGGTGTCTTATTTTTAAAATAGAATTTGATAAATAAGACACCCTGTTTTGAATGGCTAGCTTGGTACTAGTACCAACAAAAAAAGCTAAATAAATTTACCTTTACGACCATTTACTACCATAGAAACCTTCCTAAACCTGTTAAATATAAAATCCCTAAGGACATATAAAAACAGATCAGATTAAACTATCAGCTACGACAATCCAGCATCTTCGATTCAGGAACCACAAACTCTTCACACATCACAATGCCGACAATCGTGACTGTATTGGTAGAAAATACAAAGCCCAATGACAAAACTGGTTAACCAGCGGGTAACATGAAACTGTTTCCCTTGCAGAAAGACTTTTACGCCGCCAAAGGGACAGTTCTTGTCTTGACGCGCCACCGCAGGTGGGAGAAGCTAAGGCCACTCTGGGCAATAAAAACCCTGTCCCAGTATAAAAATGAAGTTTCATGTACACCGATTTTGGGGAGTCTCAATGCGCTCGCTGATACTGATGTGGTTGCTGTCCTTCTTTTTGATTGCCTGTGGTAGTGAACCGAAAACTCACACAGAAAATTTAAATACCGAGATCAAACCCGCCTCCAAGGCAACTATTTCCCACAATAGATCCCTGGCAAAACAACTCCCCTTCGGCGATGAAACTGATTTTCTGCTGGCTAAACGAGGCTTTATTGAATCTATTCCCGGCGCCCAAGTGAAAAATACCGAAGGTCGGGAAGTCTATGGCCTATCCCAGATGCAATTTTTACAAGGCACCCCTCCTGATACCGTCAATCCCAGCCTTTGGCGTCAGGCCCAGCTCAACGTCCTGAATAACGGCCTATTCAAAGTGGTAGATGGTATCTATCAGGTGCGCTCGCTGGATCTGGCCAATATGACTCTGGTGCAAGGAGAAAGCGGCTGGATTGTTATCGACCCTCTCACTTCTGCGGAGACTGCAGCTGCAGCTCTTGCGCTGGCCAACAAGGCACTAGGAGAGCAACCGGTAAGTGCCGTTATTTTTACCCATAGCCACGCAGACCATTTCGCCGGAATAACTGGAGTTCTGACTAAAGAACAGCTCGCGAGCGGTTCTATCGACATTATTGCACCAGAGGGTTTTGCTGAGGAGGCGATTAGCGAGAATGTGCGCACCGGGAATGTGATGCAGCGCCGTGCGTTATACCAATTTGGAAATTTGCTGCCCTCCAGTCCGGAGGGTTTTGTCTCATCCGGCTTAGGCAACCGGGTATCAGATGGTGAGCACGGAATAGCTACACCAACAATAGAGATTACTGAAACCGGTGCAGAGATGACAGTTGATGGAGTGGACATCGTCTTCATTAACACACCCGGGGCCGAAGCACCCGCAGAGATTGTGTTTTTCTTCCCTCAATTTAACGCACTTTGTATGAGTGAGATTGCCAACCATACACTGCATAATATTTACACTCTGCGTGGTGCGAAAACCCGCGATGCCAAGGCCTGGAGTCGCTATATTGAGTACGCCATGGAGAAATTTGGCGATAAGACCGAGGTGGTTTTCAGCAGCCACCACTGGCCCACCTGGGGCAAAGATGAAGCAATGGATTACCTGGCTAAGCAGAGGGATCTTTATAAGTACATCCACGACCAAACTCTGCGCCTAGCTAACCACGGTTACGATATGGTCGAAGTCGCAGAGCTCCTTGAGCTGCCCGAGAACCTCTCTCAGGCTTGGGCCAATCGAGGGTACTACGGCACTATCAATGTTGGGGCCAAGGCAGTTTACAATCGCTATCTGGGTTATTTCGATGGCAACCCAGCAAACCTCCACCCTATTCCTCAGGAAGAAGCTGCAGAGCACTACATCGACTACATGGGCGGGGGAGAAGCCATTATGGCTCGGGCCCGACAGGATTTTGCCCAGGGCAATTATCGCTGGGTAGCCATGGTGCTAAAGCACTTGGTTTTCGCTGAACCTGAGAACGAGCAAGCCCGTTATCTATTGGCTGATAGCTTGGAGCAACTCGGCTACCAGGCAGAATCTGGTATCTGGCGCAACTTTTATCTCTCCGGAGCCAAGGAATTACGCCATGGTATCGAATACCGTGAAGAAATACTGCCCGATGAAGAAATAGTAGCGCGAGTCCCTCTCCAGCTGCTTTTCGACGCGATGGCGGTGCGCCTTAATGGTGAGAAAGCGGCAGATGCAGATATCCGCTTAAATATCGATATGACCGACACTGGAGAAAAGTACTTAGTCGTAGTACAAAATGGGGTACTGCACGGCTACCCCGGCCGACACAGTAGCCAGCCCTCTGCCAGCCTCGCTCTGAACAGTACCGACTTACGTATGATGTTTAGCGGGTTAGTAGGCGCCCCTACTCTAATCAAAGATGGTAGACTCAAGGTGAGCGGAAATCCTTTGGCACTAATAAAATTTGGGCGTTTATTTGATAAATTTGATCGTAATTTTAGCCTTGTTACACCTTAAAAAGATCTTTCGGACTGTTCTTTTGATAATTTTTAATAAATCTATTCATCCACCTTGAAGAACTACTCATAGAAGCCTCACGGGGCTAATTCTCTATAGAAACAATTTTCCTTGTAATAAAGTGTTTCTGTAACTTTCTTCACCTCAACCTTATCAAAGAGATTTAGCTCAAAATACTGTTATGGATCAAAAGCCAGCGAATACGGAGTGAACAGATAACTTTCCTCAACATTTAACTTTTTCTTGGTGAAGTAAGCCCTCATCTCAATTCCAAATAACTCGAAAACCAAATACCCCAAAAATCATCCCGCATGAATTCTCGATGTTTATCTGGAACCTCAACTTTATTCGTACTGAACATTGTTCTCTAAGCACTAGTTTTCCAAACATCTACTAGCGGGCTCTTTTTAGCCTCACATAAAAAAACAGAGGCAATATAGCGACAAAAGCATTAACTCTTATCCTCTATCGCACCGCCAAATAGGATAATTAGCACTAAAATAGATGGTTTTGAAAAACAGCAGACAAGATCAAACTATGAACAAAATCTCTTATAACTATCAAACGATTATAGGCTTGACGGAAATACTTTGAGTTCCCCTACAATAAATACAGTATCACACCCCTATCCCCCCTGAGTATTTTAACCTACTAGTCGAAGTTAACCTTGCAATTGCAGACCCCACTGAAATATAAATATTCTATTTATACAAATCACTCATAGCTGAAGGAATAACTTTTTATCATAGAAGAACATTTAACCCGGACTACCGCTTATATTTTAAATCAATCTTCCACTTGGATACCCCCATTACACCCCTGCCTTAGATTTCGACATCATCTTTTAAGCTTATCAAAAGCACCCTAAGGGTGAAAAATTACAAGTACAATCCCTAGCAACTGTAATGTGAATTCAACCCGCAACCCTGTAACAGCTCTCTAAGTTAGATAGTATTAGTTAGCTGGACCTTTATGCATCCCTTAGGTACTCCCATGTGTTACTTGAACTTTACCTGTAGTGATCGATATAAACTTATGTGGCCCAATATTCGACATAATCAAATTATTTTCTTCTATAGTCTAGGTACCATTTTGCATCCAAAAAAAAAGCAACCCACATATATGAACCATCTTTATTTAGAATTATCGTAACTTTTTGGGGGCCACACTTCCTGTCACCTCCTACACATAAAAGTACCAAGCACCATTGAGCTCAGCAACCTCAAAGGCATTAGCCGTAGATGAAACAGAAGCAATAAGACATGCTAGAACGAGCTTTTTCATTATTTCTCTCTTTTAATTTAAAACATCCGAATTTTATGAGTTTCACCCACATACACCAAAAAATAGCAAGCGCAAATCTGCATAAAGAGTGGCTCAACAAATATACCAAGTACGCAACTCTTTAGTTTCTGAAAACTATATTATATTTATCCTAGCAATTTAAACATACCTAGCATAAATTGGACGGGAACCTGTAACCAGATTAAATCTCTCAGTAAACACCCCACCTAAATACTTTAATAGCTTTCAAATTATCAAGAGAAAAAGCAAGCTCTACCGGCGCCTCACTATCGCTGCCCAGTAACATTTTGGTCGCTAACTTTCGTAATAAAGTAATAATATCTGGATTACTTTGTTCTGCTGCACAATGTACTGGGGCAAATCTAGACTCCCCAACTTGAAAAAATATGCAAAGGGGCATATATCCATTTCTATACCTAACAGAATCTATATTATGCCCAGCAAAGTACGGCGCAGCCTCCACCTCTCTAAAAATTTCTGAAACCCTACTCACAGTATAAATATTATACTAACCATATTAGGTCTTAAGGTGC
Source organism: Microbulbifer maximicatervae (SeqCode) (assembly GCF_052467825.1). NCBI lineage: Bacteria > Pseudomonadati > Pseudomonadota > Gammaproteobacteria > Cellvibrionales > Microbulbiferaceae > Microbulbifer > Microbulbifer maximicatervae (SeqCode). The sequence goes on along the minus strand of NZ_CP174327.1, from coordinate 3,468,751 downwards.
TATCTTTTTCATGGTAATCAAACTACTAGCAAGCGTGGAATAACAAGTCCAAGAACTCGTTCGATCGCGATTTCATACTCGACATGAAACTACAACCGTTACTTGGCAAATCTAACTTTAGGCATTTTATAATAGTGCAGCACTGACAAAATTGTACCAACTGGTATATTTAACAAAGAAAATGCCGCAAATATATGAAGGGGGATTTGGCACCAGGATTTTCTCCGGAAATAACCAATAATACAGAATGCTTCAACCCCAAAAAACAGGGTAACAAAACCAGCAATCATCACATTGGCTGCAGTAATATTTCCCTTGGCACTAATCAACCCAACCACAAAGATCATAATAAAAATAACATCTCCAGCAAGCCTTAATCCCCACACAAAATTTAATGTCTGGATTGCCCTGGACTCTTCTATTTGCCGTCGCGACTCAGCCAACCTCTCCGACAGAGATAAATCCTTATATGACTTCGTCGATTCCAATTCAGAATCGGGGGGACTATAAATTGACTCTTCCATTTTTAAACCTACTTATATACAAGTTCCTGATACACACGCCTTACATAAGATCAGCAGCTTCCTAAGCCTGTGATACTTCAAACACTACCAGCCTAAAGTGCCGTAGCCGGATCTTTGATTTATTCTACATATTTTTTATTATATTTACGAATCAGCGCAAATGCCAACTTAGATTTATTAGAGATACTTTTTAACAATCGAAACTCCTCAAAAACCAAAACTTCGGCAGCCTGAAAAGCTAACCATTTTTTCTTTACCTCATCGATATTTCCTGATATCAATACTCTGCAAGATATCATTATACTTTACCGCGCCAGATGAAGCATAGTTTTCGTTCAACTTTCAGCAATCTTAACTTCTGCGAATAGGTGCTTCTTAGTTTCGGATAATAATTGCAATTGGTATGGGAGACGCCCCTCGACGATCAGCTGAGAGCTGTGACGCAATACAGGTTTGCAAGGAGACCGACGCAAGCTCTCGGAGTTAAGGCGCAGGCAAGCTTACAAGGCACACAGAGTGACTGGTAGCCTCCTGCAATAAATATAAACACTAATTTGGAAGAAATATACGGATGAATCGCCACATCATAAGACGATATATCACTAATTTATTTAGATCAGGCAAATGGTGGAGATTTATGCAAGCACCTTAGGATTACATAAAAACCCTATCGCAAATGTTACGGCAAGCATGATCGACGTAGAAATTTAAAAAACTAGAATAGGTAATCAGGCAGCTACTGCTGATCGGGTGAATCGGGAAGGTGGTAACGTTATAGGCAGGGGCCGTGACTAAACTTTGCTAGCAATATTGATATCAAGACGTTTTTTACTGTTATTGTCAGATTGACAAGAAAAAGATCAAATTTATTGATTGAAGTGACGGTTAGCTACATAGTGTAGCCTCAAAAATAAAATCAAAAAATTACCTTAGATAATAATTTTGAATTTATTGATCATAAACGATTAGAGATAGCTAAGAAACTGATGGTTATTTTTCTCACAAATATTTGCGCTGAGACAAAGGGATTAATAAAAATACTAACGGTGTCATTAGAAAGCACTTCCCAAAGGATACCGACTTTACTAAAGTAACAGATGACAAGGTTCAAACTGTATTGGGTTGCCTAAATAGCAGGCTAAAAGCTAGACAAAGAAAAAGATCACCAAATAAGTTATTTATGGGACTGCAAGATGAACTGCCAGAAGCATAAAAAGAATCGTGCTTAACACTAAAAGTCAAGAGGCATAATTTACCTCAACCAAAGCTATTAATTGCGCAGATTATCTTCCGTTTCCCTTCTTATTTTTTGCTGCAAATTCCACTCAAAAATAGCATCAGTGAAAATTTTGCACTTTTCCGCTGTTATTACTGAACTATTTTTTGGGGTATCTTTGATTTCGTTAAATACATAGTATCCATTTTGCTCGCTATAAGTCCAATAACCGTACATTTCACACTCTGAATCGGAACCAGTATCGTTTTCAACCCAAAGTTTCGTATTAGATTTTATAGCCCCATCATCAGTACTGGCTCTTAACCCATCTACATTTTCTGGCACAGATGAGCACGAGAAGAGGCAAAGCAAACACAACCAAAATACACACCTAACTATCATTTGTAACTCCTAAAAAATAGATCAAAAAGATATTATTCATATGACAACAAACTAAAGCAGCAACTGCATCCCCATATTTATGCCCCTTCAAATACATTTAATATAACTGCTCAATTCCGCAATACCGATGAACTTTATTAGCGAAGTATAGCCCTACAACTGGCCTCTTTAGATAAGAAGATCAACCAAACCACTACACGACCGAAACCCAACTAATATGACTTCCCATCAAATATTTGATTGAACATGAAAACAAGACCTGCCAATTCACCTTTGGACAAAAAATCTATGCTATTTAACTTCAATACACTCGGAATATTTAAAACGAACGTAATCATACTATCAATTGTCGTTCTTAGCAAAGCTCGGAAGCAAGTGCAACAAACCTACACCATTGTTCCACTAATGATGGACACATCTAGTACTTTGCGAAAGGATTTTCTTTAACAACATAGCTATAAACTATAGACACACAATAATATTAGTTCGAGACAACCCTCTTAGATTAGTTAGTAATCCGTACTGGTCGATCAGTATAAGTTTAAGGTAAAGATACAACTCGAGAATCTATCCACGCATAATTGAACGACACTCAACAGAAGATAAAATCATCTTCTATAAAGCCTCTCGCTTCATCGATTAAATTTAGAAGGTTACCCACCAATCCGTACAAAGGGCCGCAAAGTCACTATATAATCTTACAACTTCATAGCCCGCATGCTTCCACGAACAGCATAAACTCAAGGCTTGCCTCACTTACTCCTGTCCTCATATTTAACTCCAGGAATATTTACCAACCATATAAAATAATCATATCTCACTTGATAAAATTGATGAGAGTAAGGGATTATGGCTTCACCGGTAAAATAAAAGTCAATTCTCGTGCTTTCACAAGAAATTAAAATGAATAAAGTGCAATTACTTTGAATTCACCGAAAAGCACATACACCGATAATCAATGGCTTGATGGATAATACCCAGCATTACAGAAACTTACATAATCTTGATTGATCTATGAATTCCAACTATTGTCCACACCGCATTATTAAATCATATTGGACAATGGAAATGGACAATGGAAGACATAATGGAACTTACAGCAGCAACAACGATTGCTGCAACAGATACGACAGTCAGGGATTTCAAGTCTTATCGATCATTTCGCTCTAAAATCCTTGCAGCAACACGGATTGAAGATAGTCTCGCGGTAGATTCAAAATACTACGATGAGTTACTAACTTCCTCCGGGACATTAGAGGTCTGGTCGTTGTATATGCTTCAATCACTTGAATGCATGATTGAAGCGTCTCAGACTGCACTTGAGTCTCTTGATCAACTCAAGGAGAGTCTTTCAGAAATTCTAAGGCTTGATGCGGATTCTCTTTTAATAAAGATACGCGCCAATACGGAGGTAGATGAAACATTGGCGACAGCTCTTAAAGAAGGATTAAAAAAGTATGGCACTACGGAGAAGTGGATCTTAACTCTTCAACAAGCACTTGTAAGCAGAATAGAAATTAGTGAAGAAGGAAAGCGCCTAGTTGAGGCTATTCAGGAAGGTCGACCACCGGAAAGACCACAGCTGTTTCCCGTCTTAACCTACCTTCACGACGACTCTCTTGCTTTGATTTTTTGTTTGCTTGGCGGCCTCACAATGAAGGCAATCTGCGTTGTTACTCTACTAATTGCCCTCGCACCCCACAGCCCTAGCGAACCACCGCCGCCCCCTCCACCACCACCGCCACCCCCTGAGGACTAACATAATTAACAACTCCAATAATACATCGAGATCATTGTGGTATGCAGTTAAGAATTAGAGTACAACTTAATTGCATGAGTTATCGCTAGTGGCAAGGGCGGCAGAGATAAAGCACTGAACGCCCTTGTCAGTTTCCATAAATATATCTATGATTCTATTTACAAGACAAGCCATAAATAAATCCACCTAACTGCACTGAGAGCTTTTTCAAGAACTGTTAACCAACATTCAGTAAATCATCTAATTAAACATTTACCAACTGAAAGCCAAACCTTATTAGTCTATCCATGTTTAGAATTTGGGCAGTACCGATAACTTAAGTTATTTGTCGTCTCCTAAATACCACCACAGGATACGTTCTCATTAATTTAGAAATTGTAACCATATCGACTTGAAGATCTTTTATTAGGGCTACAACTCTAGCTTTGAGTTCTACTGCATATGCAATAACACGTTATTCACTTACTATTTTAGGCGCACTCTTCTACCCTATTCAAAAAGCAAGTATCTACTCGATAAGGAGAGGCTTCAAACTCCTTTAGCATAGACGCAGCCTTGTTTCACCCTTTGGTTTGAATTGTTAGATGACATGCCTCGTATTTTCTTAGCAATAGGCTTTTCAAAAAAATGAAAAGAAATGTATGCAGCCAGTACACTTAAAGAGAAAGATAGTGTCAACTTTAGCCCAACAGATAAATCTAATTTATTTACCTGCATAATAATTGGCATGTGCAGCAAGTACAAAGAATATGAAATCTTCCCGACAAAATCGCCAAACCTATTAACTAGTAGAATATTATTATTCGGGACTAAAAACACCACACAAAAGAAAACACAACTCATTACCAGTAACACTTCGTAACTAAGCCACATTTTCTGTTTTGCATCAGAGGTAATCATTGTCAAATCAGGGTACATCAGAGGAATTAAACAAAGCGCTAATATAAACCAGTGCTTTCTAAGATACCGCGGAACTTTGAGAGATTTATAGTTCATCCCGAATATAACACCGACAAAGAAAAACGGCAAACTCCTAAGCACATTAAACTCATTGTATGGAATACCATAAACTTCACCATATATTCTCGGGAAATTTGAGAAAAACAGTAAAATCATTAAAGTGAAAATAGGGAACCTCTGAATAATTCTGAGTCAATTTGGTAATATTCACCTACCCATCAAGACTACGATGAATCATGCACCAAGTCACCTTTGCCGAAGCAGAATATAAGCTAAAGCGCCGTATAACTCGCCGAGAGAAGTTTCTTTCTCAAATGGAAACCCTCATCCCATGGCAGCGACTAGAGGCTCAGATCACTCCTTGTTACCCACAAGGCAAACTTGGCCGACAGCCATATCCATTGAGTGTCATGCTTCGTATTCATTGCATGCAACTATTTTACAATCTCAGTGATCCCGCTATGGAAGATGCACTGTATGAAATTGAATCCATGCGTAGTTTTGCTGGATTGACTTTGAGTAACCCAATTCCCGATGAAACAACGATTCTTAACTTTCGCCACTTACTGGAGCTCAATCAGCTAGGTGCAGCTCTTTTTGATGAAATCAACAAACATCTTGCTGAGAATGGCATGGTACTGCGTGAAGGCACGATTGTAGATGCCACTATTATCTCTGCGCCAACTTCAACTAAGAATGAAAAGAAAGAACGTGATCCGGAAATGCATCAAACAAAGAAAGGCAATCAGTGGCATTTTGGGATGAAAATGCATATCGGGGTTGATGATGTGCTCGGAGTAATACATAGCATAGATACAACAGCAGCGAATTCGCATGATGCCACAACTACAGAGCGAGTTCTCCACGGGGAGGAGAAAAGAATCTGGGGAGACTCTGGGTACATTGGTGCGGAGAAACGTGAAGAGTTGAAAGAGCGGGAGGCGGATTGGTATATAGCAATGAAGCCGAGCAAGCTAAAAACTCTTCCAGGGCGTGATGCACTTCGTAAAGCGGAAAAGATCAAGGCGCAGATAAGAGCGAAGGTCGAGCACCCCTTCCGCTACATCAAACGGATATTTGGCTATGACAAGGTCCGCTATCGGGGACTGCTAAAGAATACTGAGAGGCTGTGCTTACTGGCAGGCTTTACCAACTTATTAATAGGGAGAAAATACTTGGCTGCCTAGGGGTGGTTCGCCTGAAACCCGCCTATTGAGGGTTTCAGATGAAAATTAGGGGACTATTACGCGAAAATTACACATTTGTGCGTAATAAAGTGAATTTTCAAGCAGCTCAGCTTAATTCTGGAAAAATGCTTCGTTGATCAGAGGGTCCATAGATAGATAAATATAACCAGACCGATTACTAGCACATGCCCAGAAAATTATAAAAATGAAATAAAACTGTATTTCTGGTGGAATTGACCATAGAATGCTCTCTCCATACAAGAACAGCAAATGACCTAATAGCGCATTAAGATCAGGTATACTGTAAAGAGTATTGTTACCTGAAATTGATAGTAAATAAGATCCAACTACCACAACCAAGTATAAAGGTAAAACTCTTCCCATTCTCGCTAAAAAATAATATGTGACGTTGGCTTTTGTGAAGTCTTTCTCCAAATAGAGATATGACATCAAAAAGCCACTGAGCAAGAAAAACAGCATTACACCGTATGCTCCAGAACCGCCACCCAATACGCCATCAAGCCAATTCGTAATATCGCTAAAATGAGTAACAAAAACAATTAGAGCTGCTAATCCCCGCAATGTATTAAGCTTCCTAATTTCCAAAATCTACTCCTAACTAGAAAGACATTAGTCATGCCCACAAAAAGTAGACATTCTAACTATGTATATTTACGCTCATGCCCTGATGGACTTACATAGCCCAATGCAGAATTGCCCATCAATCTTATTGTATAAATTTAAATATATTCAAACACTTCAGATTTTACTTACTCTTCGCTTTTAAATGCGCCAGCATATTATATGCTTTACGAACACATAATCTACCTACGTAAACTACTGGTAAAAAATTGAACTAAAACCCAAGCTAGCAATGATACCTAAAATTAATGCTCTTGGGTAAAAGCCAACCAAATTATCTATAAATAATATTGGTGACTGATAAAGGGTAATTAAGGTCCAAGGGTATGAAAGTAATAGTATCAGAAAGCCAGGGATATTGTAGCCATTATCCCAGTGCAAATTAGCAGCTCTGAATATACATCAGGAAATGTAGTAAGAAATGCTTAATATGAATGGGATTAAGAACGCTTTTTCAATTTTGCTGCCCATGCATATAACATAACGTTGCAATAAAGAGCAGTCAAAGAGTAACGTAGGCTGTCCAACCTAGTCTCCGGCCGGGAAATCTTGCCTGGCCTAGTTATAGCTGACGCCCTCTGAACGATCTACATACTCTGCCCCTCAATTAACTGCCTGATAGCCCCCGACGCTGCTAATTTGTGGAGCCTGTTAGATCAAAATACAGCCGCTCGAACGAAACTACTGCGCTAGCTTCCAGAAAAACTCTCTGAGATGTGTGTTCAGTGGTGCTTGCAACTACAAACCATCTAAAAAATGACCACCTCAAACTGAGGCATCGCTTACAGCGCCCTGCTGACTTAAACTCTTATAAACTACACGCTTTGACTTTAAACCAAACAGATAACGAAAAATACCTATAGGCTTTACGACAAAATAACATAGCAAAATACATATAAGGGACGCACCAAGTAATAAGCTCATTGACTTTACCGCAATACTTGCATCCCATTGCACTATATAAAAGGCAAGCGCAACGATAACTGTTTGGTGCAATATATAGAATGGATAAATCAATTCATTTGCGGTATGTAGCCATTTGGGTGTTTGCTTGAAGAACGCACTTGCATACCCCACTAATACCAACAGCCCAGACCAAGAAACAAGTGTACAAACTAACCACCAAAGCTGCCAGCGTACCTCTAGTGATACATATTCGCTAATATCAGGTTTGAAGTAGTATCCATAAAATAGAATAGTGCTAAATATGAACCATTTTAGATTGATTGACCGGTTTTTAGTCACAGATTCCCATATTTTAGGACTACTCATGAAACACATACCAGCCATGAAGAACAGAAAGAAAAACAACGATACAGATAAGTTATCAATACTGTTATCTTGAGCAGGCATTAGAAGTTTAAGGCCGCACCTCAACAATAGAACTACAAGGACAAGTGAAAACAATCCATGCTTAAATAACGCTAGCCGCTCAAGTCTGATAATAAAGGCTTTACCCACTTGGCTGTCGAGCCCTGACTTAAAAGGTACGGCAAGCAACATAAACACAATAAGGAACTCGATAAACCAAAGATGATTAGATTCAAATGTCAGAGATAAATGCTGATACGCATCAATTATACTTGTGTAGTCATTTATGTTTTCGAAGTAATTTTGAGGTGGCACAATGAGTACCATGCCAACAATTAGTGGGACAAAAAGCCGATGGAACTTATTGACGATAAATGTTCTCGTATTAATCTTTTTTAGCAAAAGCAGGCTACCTACTCCAGCGATAAAAAAGAGAGTATGCAATCTTAGCTGCTCAAAATACACCATGATATCATCAAGTAACTTACTTGATTTTCCATTCATCACATGCCAACCATCCCCATTAAACGGCATGAATACATGATGTAAGAATACAGCCAAGATTAGAAAAACTCTTAACCAGTCTAATTCTGAATATCTTCTTTCTTTCATTTAACCCGAACCTTCCATTGGCTTTGGACTTTCCCACAAAAAGTAGACGCTCTAACTATGTGCATTTGCTCCCATACTCTACTGGACCCGTATAGCCTAATGCAGAGTGCCTACAAACCCCATAGTAGGAAACCTCAATGTATTCAAAAACCTCAGATTTTGGTTACTCTTCGTTTTCGAGTATTCCGGCATAGACCAACTCGACTTTTAGCCTGCTAAAGAAAGATTCCATTGCCGCATTATCCCAACAGTTAGCCTGGCGACTCATACTAGGCTTGCACTTGCTTTCGGACAAGAGATCTGGTATTTCTGCGATCGATATTGCCCCCCTGTCAGAGTGAACTATTAGTCCAGGCTTTATTTGTCGTCGCTCTAGAGCCATTTTCAGTGCTCGACGTATCAAATCATCCGCCACCTGGGAGTCGAATGCCCAACCTCAAATACGTCTAGTATACAAATCTATCACTGCTGTGAGGCTCAGCCACTGTTCCATAACCCACCTATACGTAATGTCACTGGTCCAGCGGCAATTTGGTCGATCCACATCGAAGCAACGCTTAAGTAGGTTGACGGCGACATTGATGCCCCCATCTACGGGCTGACTATATCGAAAGCCTTGCCATTTCTCGCTTCAATATGCTCCTGTTGCATAAGCTTAACGACGTAGCTCCGTGAGCACGACTCGCCTATTCTCAATTATACAGGGTGCCTACTAAACGTAGGTAAGTCTTATCTCTCATGCCTAGCAACGCTTCGCTAGCCTCCCGTCAGCGCGGATCTCTGTTTTTATTCCTCGGCAGATATGGTGCTTTCGATCCATGCTATGTAATGAGAAATCCGAACGCTATTTCCACGATCACCGTAAAATGGGCCATTATATGTACGAAGATCTTTTTCACTAGACATCCACGAAGCAAGGCCAGCAAGATACCATTTCTCATTTCCCTTAATCAGGACGGGGCTTCCACTATCGCCACTACCCGACACACCCTCGAGTGGAATAGCAGATTTTGGCGAATCGAATTTGTAGGAAATCCAACGTGCATCTACATTAGAAATGACATTATAAGCTCGGCGTAAAGTGGTTCGATGGGGAGTTTGAGGCTCCACTCCATCATAGCCATTGCCCGTCGCCCCTTTACCGATTATTTGGACAGTCTTGCCTTTCTCATCACTACCAAGAAAAAGAGAGATAGGTTCAACATCGGCAATTGGTTCTTTAAGCTTAATAAGCGCAATATCATCGGACAATGCCAAAAACTCCCTCAAATTTGATCCATCACCCGAGGCTAATGCACCTTCAACAAGAGTTGAAGGTGGCTCCTTGTATCCTGGATGTATAATTACTGTCTCCACCGTACGTGATAGGCCGTTAATCATTATCTCCTCAATACAATGCTGCATACAAGCTACATGTGCAGCTGTAACAACCCATTGAGGGTAAATTAATACACCGTGCCCTTCACTTGGAAAGTCAGCAAGCGCTGGAAAGGTAGATGCTGGAATTTGATATTTATTATCTTCAATATCATGACGAATGACTATGGCATTGGCCGCAAAAGATGCAGTAAGTATGAGCGAGAAAAAGTATGGCTTTATATTTTTCATATCCTTCATTCCAACATTTACTTCGAAACGACAGTCAATAGGCTAATGCCCTAAATACGAGTAGTGCAAAGCTAGCGGTTTACTCGTGTATTTTTGCAAGCAAAGTGACAGGTTTACACTTCCCTATGAAATTAATCTTGTATGGTTGTTCTTCCCTGATTCTGATGTTGAAAGTCCTTTTCAATGACGGATAAATTGAGTCAAACCTTCAGCGACCACCGAAAGATTTGTTTATCACAGTTCGCTGCCTAGCCAGTTCATAAAAGAGCGATAGCAAGTATGAATGTGATAAGCACCCACTAGGCATAACTCGAATAGTCATGTGGGCATCGAACCCGAATAGCAAGTCGGAGATAGCTTATCTTATAGAACCTCAAGAGATCAATGTCGACATTAATACAAGCAGTAGAGAACTCGATATTTATGTGAGGCCTACTGACCAGTACTTTAGTGCTATCAATGATAGAAGTGGCATTAAGCACCTACAATCTATTAAACCTTGAAGAGTATTAACAGAGTCTACTGGGAGACTTGGGATATAATTCGTATGTGTCTCTGACATTGCGATGTTGCCTATTGTCTCTTGCACCCCTTCGCAACCTAGTCTGTCGGACGACTCGCCAAGACTGACAAACTAGACGCTATTGACACCGCACATTTTGATGAGGATATGAAGCCTAGATTACCTGTTATAAAGCCAGGAAAATTGAATCGAAAAGAAATTGCTGAACTTGTAGATATCGCCCTGATGAACTGTGATAGCGGCAGCTTCCAGCGCAAAGGATAAAATCGAAGCGGAAGACATCGTGTACGCACGTTTCTACTTCTTTCCACTATGTCTGCTTACAATTTCATCTCAATTTTATGCCGATGTATAAGCGACTAGTCGACGCTGACAAGCCCAAAAATATCGCCCTAATTACTTACATGAGAAAGCAGCTTACAACCCTAAATACCTTGGTAAAAATAGCACCGACTGGGATGAAGGTATAGCTTAAAGGCTTGACAAGCAATCGTAATCACTTGTTATGAATTGCTACTTCCTACTGGCCTGGATAATAAGCCACTCTATATCTCCGCCACTATTGTTTATTAGACCAAACTGCCCACCCGGATGACTGAGGATCGTGTCTCCTTCTCAGACGGTTAGCGTAATTTTCCAACAGGTCTTTGGGCTCAAAATATTCGATGACGTTATTGGCCTAATTCTTTGGAACTTCCAACAACAAAATTAAAATTTTATTCACCCTATATTCCTTAACAAGGTCCCAACGGAAAACTTTAAACTGCTGCGATTGGCTATCATACCAGCGCTGCACACCACCAATGCACTGACGAGTAAAGTAACGATGATCCATAACCAATCCGGCTTGTAATTGATACCAAATTGAGACTGATAGATCAATTGAGCCGTAAGGTAAGTACCTAAAATGGCTCCCACGCTAGCAATTAAAGAAGTCAACAACCACTCAAACAGGCTTAGTTTACAGCACGCAAGGCGTGATTGACCAAAGCTGATCAGTAAAGCGTTCTTTTTACGCTCATCAGCTTCATAGCCTTTGACCGATGCACTGATCACCAGCACTGCCAACAAAATAATCATCAAACTAAATCCAGATACCAGCATAATGACCATCGATAAAGTATCATCAAAGCGTTGCGTCAATTCGCGCACCGAGATTAACCGCAATGATGGATGACGCTGCCAAAGCTCTGCCAATTGTCCCCAAGAAGTGCCCGCAAGCTCTAGACTCCCCATATAAAGAGGCGGCATTTGAAGCTGGTTCATGGTGCTTTGTGGCACATTAAACCAAAAGGTGATGGAACCTTTGCCTGGTACATATTTATGACTGGCTTTAATTTCAAAGTTCAAAGATTGCCCCGCAACTTCAAACCGCAATTGGTCGCCGAGCTTCAACCCCATATCGGTCATAACTTCTTGCTCCACCGATACTTGTTGCCAGTCAGCATCCCCTTCTTTCCAGCGTTGGCCAATCACGGTTTGGTTGTTGTTTGCTTGCTTAATACTGAAATGCAAGCGGATAGGCTTTTGTAAACTAGCCAAACTTTCGCTGGGGCCGGTGGCAAATTCCACCAAGGTCTGGCCATTGACATGGCTTAACTGTCCGTACCAAAATGGCTTTAATTGGCGAATCTCACTGCCAGTTTGCGCACTCCATTGGCGAATGTCTTGCACCTGTTGTTCATTGGCTTGGGTGATCATCAGATTACCATCGTGCTCGCGGGTATAGCTTTCCATGGTTTGGCCAATGTCTTTCATCAAACTTAAGGTGAATAGCAACAAAGTGGCACACATTCCAACACCCAGAATTTGAATGGATTTGCTGAGCAAGCGCTGTTTCATCATATAAAAACCAAAAGCCATCATGCCCGTTGCACGGCTCGTCACCGTATAGCCCAACCTCAATACCAACCAAGTCAATACCATCATCAATATCAAGGTGGCCGCCATAGCGGATAGAGTCATGGCCGTGAGCAGACCGTTGTCGGAGTAAACGAAGACCACCACAGCCACACCGGTTAACGCAAATCCATAGCGAGGCAATAAGTGATTCAGACTCGCCATTTGGCGAATCAATTGCGCCGGGGTTACTTTGACCATCACTAGCCAATTGGGAATTTGGAAAATCGCCAATAGAGCCAACAACAGCGCATAACTGCTGAATAAATCCGCCCATATCCAGGTGACTGTTAGGTCCGTAAACTGTATCTGCATTTGCTCCAAAATTAGGTATCCCGCCCCCCATGCCAAGATGGTTGCCGGAAGTAGACCTGCTATGACTGTTAGTAGCCATTGACCAAATGAAAAAGCGAACACCTGGAGTTTATTACTTCCCATGGCCAGACATACCGCCGCAAAGCGCTGTTGGGACATCAACTGACGTCGACCAGCTTGATCGATAGCAATGGCTGCCATCAAAAACAACAGTACCGATGCTAAACCCACAAAATTTTCAACACGTTGCCAAAACAAAGACAGCGGATGGCCACTGTGTTTGTCGTAAAGCTGTGCGGTCACTAGCTCAGTAGTGGCCCACTGCTTGAGGTTATTCAGCTCGCTTTCCTCCCCCGTAAGCAAATAGCGAAAGCGGATATTGTCAGCTTGTATCATTGAAAGATCATCCAGGTGCACCAATGCACGCATCGCCACGGAATGGCCTTCGAGCAGACGGTCGGGTTCATGTCGTACCAAACCTGTGAGCTTCAATTGTCCATGTCCGATGTCTAAGGATTGACCGAAGGTGAGCTGCAGCGAAGAAAACAATCGGCTATCGACCCAGATTTCACCAGATTTAGGCCCATGGCTCAGGGATTGCCCCTGTCCATTCTTATCAAATGCCACTTGCACTGTGCCTTGTACTGGATAAAGATCATCCACTGCTTTTAATTGAACCGTTTGCCAATAGTGATCATTAGTCAAAGTTACAGTCACCAGCTGGCTAACGCTCAACTGCTGCGCATACTGGTGCAACTTGCTTAGTTGTGCATCGGTTAGCGCTTGATTCTGAGAAATCACCAAATCGCTACCGAGCATTTGCTGTAAATTATTGGCTAAATAAGTTTGAATGGAACTGCTGGTTAAGCTGAGCGTTAAAATGAAAAACATCAAAGTTGCTTGAGTCCAGCGAATTAAGCGTACATCCGCTTGGTGATATTGCTGGCGGAACAATTGCCACACAAATAAAATCAACATAATGGGCCCGCCATAGCCGCAGCTTTGTTGCGCGGCTTGACCGCTAATTTGCCTTGGCTCAATTGCAGTAAAGTATCGGCCTGCTCTGCTAATTCCATCGAGTGCGTGACCAGCACCAGCCCCACCCCGCTTTGCCGACAACAATCAAACATCAATTGCGCGATATGTTGCGCTGTTTTCTCATCTAGGTTGCCCGTAGGTTCATCGGCAAAAATAAATTCTGGCTTCATGACAAAAGCACGGGCAATGGCCACCCGTTGTTGCTCACCGCCACTGAGTTGCTGTGGCTTATGATACATTCGATTAGATAACCCCACCTTGTCGAGCCATAATTCAGCTATGGATAATGCATGTTTGTCACCTTTTAGTTTTAAAGGCAGGGCGACGTTGTTTAATGCATCAAGTTCGGGCAACAGGTGAAACTGCTGAAAAATAAAACCTGAACTTTGACGCAGGTTCTTTAATAGTTGCTGCTCTCCATTATTCTGGAATTGCACCTTGCCAGAAACCGGGCGTTCAAGACCTGCCATTAACAGCAATAAGCTTGATTTGCCTGCTCCAGAGGGTCCAACAACTGCGTAAGAATGGCCGCTGAACAGCTCAATATTCAAATTCCTAAACAGGCTAATCCGCTGTTTCCCGGCGGTAAAATGATGATCAATTTGCTTTAAGTTAATGCTACTCGACATGGATAGCTTCCTGAAATAACTGGTTGAGCGGAACTTTAAAGAAGTAAAGGTGAAATGAATGTGAAATCAGTGGAAACAAGTTACTAAGTTGTCAGAGCGCGAATAAGGAGACTTTATGTTTCTCAAAATTCCTAGCGTAATGACGAAAGTCCGCAGTCTGGCAGCCGGAGGCCGTGAATTACAGCTGCTTGTTATCCATTACTACTGCTCTAGCTGTTGAGCAAGGCCTCCAAAGCCGTATAAATAGCAAAATATAAAGGCCTTTCCAGCGATATTTACTTTGCCTAATAAATACCAATCTCAAAATGGAAAAAATTCCAGTATTAACGCTCTTCAATTGAGTATACGAATGCCTTGGTTCCTTTCGGTATTTTGTGAGGTGCTTATCTGTTGAAGTCCTTGAGATCTAGTCTTTGCCACGCTATGTCGTTCCGAAGATGGAGTCCATGCTCCTTTTGGCCAGACCGAGTTTGACGGCCTTGCTAAAAGTGACTAAATGCACTTTACCTTAACCTTTTAAAATACACGACTGACCCTATGACAGCTAACCCAATATAGATTGGAGTACTAATTTGTATATCTTGACCTCTGCTTTCAAGGACCATGAGCAAAAATATTAGTAACAAACAAAAAAATCCGAGAATCATTTGGCTAGGATACTCTAGTGTAATTTTCTTACTGCACTCATTGCATAGGATCGGGGACATTCTGGAGATCCTCATAAAATCCAGCCGCTGAATATTTTTTCTACAATTAGGGCACTTTCTCATTTTTACTTTTAACGCTTTTATAAACGGTGTACGCTTTTAGTGCGCCCAGTAGAGGCCGTTTTGGTCGTAACGATGTTTAATAAGCTTGTTATGTCCTATTTATGCATGACAGAGCTTCTTCCGGAACACTCCACTCTTTTCTTAGCATGTAATTACAAAGATGTGTACAGCCACCACCGACATCTACTCCTTTTCCACCAGTTACACAACCAACAAAACATTGATCTAAGCCTTTACAACGTTTCTCAAGGTGCTCAATAACACACATATCTTCTTTATCGACGTAGATACCATCTATGACATCCAAATCACATGACCCCATATATAACAACTCTGCACGTGTCAGCTTTTGAGGCCAATTATCTTGTACATAAACAATGCCAAATATAATTCCTGAAGAAATACAAAAGGCGGATAAAAAGTATTTCAGCTTCATCAATTCTTAAGACCTTCGAAGACATAACGCCCAGCGCGGTGCGGTGCGCACTTTGTGTTAATGTTTGAGCACCAACGAGTAACACAAAAGATGCGTAGCGTTGGCTGTCGCCCTGCGGCTGCTTGTTATGCATGCTACATGAGATAGCAATCATCCAGAATTATTAATATCTGGCCTCGAACCTTAATGAAATCAAACATAAGCATAAAATCACTAACCGCACCATTCAATGGTAAATCATATTCAACTCCCGAACCAAAACCATCATCGTATGTAAAAATATCCTTCCTTATCGTTTCTTCAACACTGTCCGGGGAGCTTATTACTGGCTGTTTACCGTCATCAAAATGATCGAAAATAATTTCCTTTATATCCTCGGGTGACCAATGGTGTCTATCAGGACTAACTGGCTTATCTAGAATAGAAAACGCCTCTTCAATATTTCCATTTGCGCAATACTTTACACATGCATGTACAAAATCGATAAAATTCTTTTCGTTTGAATTCAAGGCTGATTTGATGACCACGCATACTCCTTAGACGCATAACGCCGTTAGCAGTGGACCGCACAGGCCTCGGCTTGAACCCATTGCCTGACTTTGTTATGTTTTTGAATCTGTAGCTTCAATATACTTCTTTGCATCATCACTCCAAGTTGGCTCATGATGAAGAATATACTCCCATTTTTCTCTCGCCTCTTTGTACTACTTCAGGTAAAAGAGGACATCTGCTTCGAACCAAGATAAGTTGCTGTCATGAGGGCGCTTTGGCCATATTTTCTCACAGAGCTGGAGTACTTCTTCAAAATTACCTCTTACAATCTCTCTCTAAATAGCTGTATGCAACCTATCTCCATCCCTTCTCCAGTCATTGTAGGTTCGAACAGTCGCCACAGTTAAATTGACGAGGAATATCCCAAGCATTACGATAAGAATAAAATTAATTTTCCATTTCGGAAAAATACTCCGTAGCGTGGCTGGGACATAACGCCTTAATGACGCACCTTGCCAGGGGTCGCGTTGATTAATTTTTTAGCACTTTCCTACTAACAGTTCTCTTAGCTCTATTTTTTGATCCTCGGAAAGGCCCCTTACATATGTAACACTTGGCCAGCCACTATGGATCCATATCACTCTATCCTTCACTATCCATAACTTTGATATTTTATCAATATCATAAACTTTCCTACTACCCATCATTAAATGGGTAATCAAATGCCTTTCTGCAACAACTAATGGATAGAACATGTAAGACAACTTTATTCTATCTATTGAATAAACACCAAAAAATACAGTAAAAGCGAGGAAGAATGCCGCAACGCCATATTCCTTATCGGCAAATGAAACAACAACAAACAATGCAGCACAACCCAACACAAATAGAGACATAAGAATTTCTTGCGCAGCCTTAAGCTTATCTTTATTGGTACCAAACTGTCTATACATAATTATTAATCTAATAGCGCTAAAGCCCGCCACACAGGCGAGCAACTTGTTGCGAGTCCAGTGCACGCTTGTTCCGGCTCTTGTTATAGAACGAGCGCACTACCAGCACTGATATGAAATGGCTCCCCAACAACCTCAACTGCTTCTGGAACAGGTAAGTTGTTACCACAACAGTCTATTTCTATGTATTCATACCATTCCTGATTTTTCTGAGAATACTAGGATCTCTAACGTTTTATCGGCTTCTGCAAGATTAAAGTTTGCCTCAAAAATCACACTATATTTACCTGGAACTGCGATTTCTTTGGTGGAAGTCGGGACCAGGACTTTGAAGCTATTACAACCGCACTGACAGAACTCAGAAACACGGCTTTTCGAGGTGATTCTTTAGTGCTTGTGCATCTGAGAATTGACATCTCTCTAAAAAAATTAATCCAATCCCGCGCCCTATGTTCGTTATTCATTGGTTCTCTAACACCGCGCTCAGTCGCATTAAAAACGGAGCGCCTTTTGTGTGTGAAATGTGAACAGAGCGAACGACACACAAAAGGTGCATAGCTTCTGATGTCATACGGCAGCGCATTGTTATACATCAAATGCCGGAATCAAAGGTGCCCTCTGGGTGTAGGTACTTGTGAACGTGTTCGCAAACATTACCAGATCCACATTTTTTTTCTGCATTGACATACGGATCAAGAACAGCTTTTAGCTCACTAGCGTTAAATACCTTTGGAGGATTTACTTCGTAGGGAGGGTTTAGGAGCCGAATATCCGCGACGATTTCTGGTTTAGGAGCTGTATGCATTGGAATATAGTAGACTTGAACTTTTTTGTACGGATTTTCTTCAGCGAAAAATTGCTCTATATCGAAGCTCTGTGTGAGAGTAATATGCGACAAAATTTCGAAGCCCTCAAAGCCATTTTCTATAGCTACTTCCGCGCAGCGATAAAGCCAATATGTTTGTACAGTTTCTTTTGTCGTATAGCCATTTCCGTAAAATCCAACACGATATATATCTCCCTCCAAATGCTTTACAGAATGACCTCCAGTAAATGATCCAGCAGAGTTTTGATACGGCGTTGCACATCCAGCAAGCACCGCAACCAAAGAAAAGATCATGAGTGATTTCAATTTCATTGGGATTCCCCCTCTTTGTTTATAGTTTTTAACTCTTAACATGCATAACATTGCCCGCAAGGGCAACCGAAGCAGAGTGTAGGCTGGACAGCCTGGCCTGGTTATGTTTGCTCTGGAACATATAAATACTTTAAATAACGCTCTTGATAAAAAGATTCAAGACTCATATTTGACTGAAACAACTCGGACCAAACTTCGTAATTTTTAATAAGATTATCGCCATCTTGTTTATAACAAACTTGCTCTGGATGCATATCAAAGCCGTTGCTTTCAGCATATTCCTCAGCTTCTATTCTCGCTCTACTATGCGCTTCCTTGAAAGAATCAGCTTTAATGCAAACTACTCTTTCTTCAAAGATATTCAAGCCTTCAGGATTGACTCTGAAGTGGTAAACGCTTCTAGCACCGTACCAAATCAAATAATTTCTCCTCCGAAGAGCATAACGCCTATAGCAGCGGCACACGTTAGCGCGTCCGGCCCGAAGGGCGATGCTGCCTTTACTTGTTAAGTTTTGAGCCTGCACGAAGCCCAAAACCTATCCATGTTGTTAAAATATGCAGGGCTAAGAACACCACTACACCTGCACATAGGTTGATCATGAAGACAAAAATTAAACCCGCCAACCCAAATGTCACTAGGTTTTGCACCCAGCCTATTTTTATATCCGTTTCATTTAGATCGCACCAATCCAACCTAAATATTTTCCACCATAAGCTAGAAGCAGCAACATATTCTAAAAGCCAGCGATATAGCCCCGCAACACCTCTCCGCCTTAGCTCGGACTCAAGGCTTTCAATATATTCATCACCATGCTGAGTATCTAAATAACGATCGCCGATTATTGAGAAGGTGCTTCTATTCATGTTAAAAACTTAACCTCCGGCGCACGGACGAAGTACTGAGTCCAGGCCGAAAGTCGATTGTGCTGCCGCTAATTATATATCATAACGCGATAGACTCTAAATCAGAGGGAAAAGAACGAAACTTCTCCCATTGAGATTCAGTCATTTCACCTTTGAAATCACGGAAATTCCACGCTCGACTTAAGTGCGCATATGTGGGCTATATCTATAGAATAGCCCTCAATATCGACGCTCTCCTTAGTTCCCATTTCTTTAATGAGATCTCCTAAATGCTCATGTGCATCTTCTAGCTTATTCATTAATTGACTCCATTCAACTGGATTTTCCTTGCTATCTATCGTAATTTCTCTGAAATATAACGTTGCCAGCGGAGCGCAGGCTGGACAGCCCGGTCTGGTTATGGCTGGAGCGCTCTGAACGAACTACAGGCTCTCTACCAGCCACCCTTTGGCTGGCCAATACCCGGTAAATTTACAGAAAAAATACCACACTTTCCCCACCAATTAACTATCTGATTGGCACTCCGCGATGGCTCAGCTGGCCTGCAGGGTTTGCTAACTTAAAACGAAGGCACGAAAGAGAAATCATGGTACCAACTCAAAGGAAACTTTCAGGGAAAGTGTACTCAGGCAGAGATTTATACTTGCAGCAACTACAAACCTTCTAAAAAATGACCGCCACAGTAACGCCGCCAGCACAGGCCGGGGTACGCAGTTCAGAGGTCCAGCCCCGAAGGGGCGATTGTGCCTAGCCTTATTATAAATTTACCCTTTGGATTCAGGAGAACCATTAATTAGATTTTTGATTGCATATGCACCTATATCCCAGTGTGCGACGTAAGAAACTAAAGCCATAACACCAGCGAACACGTAAAATATCTTCACTCCAAAATCACTAGACCAGTTAAAAATTACTACCAGTATTAATGTAGCTATGGTCATTGCAACGAAATAGTAGAATGGGTAAAGAAACAAGTAGTTCAACAGTAGTTTTCGCTCAGTATTCATGACTTTTAACGCTCGTAGCGCGAGCAAAATTGAAGCGCAGCACCAATTTTGTCGGCGTGCCTACGCTTGTTAAGTGTTTGGTACATTATTTAGTCACTTCCTCCATCGCCGCCATAATCGTCAGATGAACACTCACCGGACTCTCTTTCCGCACAAGCATCGCTTTCGGTACTAAACATTTCAGGAAACGAGAATAGAACAAGTGGTATACCGGCACCAAATCCTAAGAGAATTATAGGTACTCGCCACCTGACATCTTCTCCTGCTTTGAATTGCTCTGCAACATCTATTACTCCAAAGATGAAGAGAATGAATGCCAATATGAAAAATATTCCTCTAGTAATAGATTGCATGTTCATCTCCTTTGAAAACTGGTCTTGCCCACAAAAAGTAGACACCCTAACTATGCGTATTTTCGTTCATACTCTGCTGGACTTACATAGCCCAATGCAGAGTGCCTACGAACCCTATTGTAGAAAACCTCAATGTATTCAAACACCTCAGATTTTGCTTGCTCTTCGCTTTCGAATGTTCCGGCATAGACCAGCTCGACTTTTAGCCTACTAAAGAATGATTCCATTGCCGCATTATCCCAACAGTTAGCCAGGCGACTCATACTCGGTTTGCACTTGCTTTCGGACAAGAGATCCTGGTATTTCTGCGATCGATATTGCACACCCTTATCAGAGTGAACTAGCAGTCCAGGCTTTATTGGTCGTCGCTCTAGGGCCATTCTCAATGCTCGACGTGTCAATTCATCGGTCATCTGCGAGTCAAATGCCCAACCTACAATACGACGAAAGTACAGGGCCATAACAACCCCGAAGTGCAACCACCGCTCCAGAACCCAGATATACGTAATGTCACTGGTCCAGCGGCTTTTGGTTGATCCACATCAAAGCAACGCTTAAGTAAGTTGGCGGAGACGTTAATGCTCCCCTCTACGGGCTGACTATATCGAAAGCCTTTGCCGTTTCTCGCTTTAATATGCTCCTGTTGCATAAGCTTATGCGACGTAGTTCCGCGATCATGGCTCACCTAACTCTTGAAGCTCGCAAGCAATTCTAGGCGCGCCATAACGACCTTTAAACTCAACAAACGTCTCTCGGATTTTCTCGATTGTTCGTATCTTTCTAATCGTGCGAGCAGATGGCAACCGCCCACGCCATCGATAATAACCCGATCTTGAGACTTCTAAACACCGACACATCAAGCTAACCGGGAATGACCCTACATGCTCTTGTATCAATGCGTACTTTACTCTTGGTGGTTCGCAAAGTACGCAGCTGCCTTTTTTAGAAACTCAACCCCCTGACGAGCTTCATGCAGCTCCTTCTTGAGTTTGCGAACTTCAGCGCTGCTTTCGTGTCTGGAATAGTCGACGCCATCTAAACTAATGAACTGCTTATCAGACAATCGATTAAATTGACGACGCCAGTTGTACATCTACTGTGCGCTGACGCCTAGCTCTCGCACCACAGAAGCCGTTGTTGCTCCAGGCTTTCGTCTCTTAAGTGCACAAATTCATTGGCTATAATTTGCCAGGTACGAGCACAAGCCAGGGTTTTGTGTCCAACATTTAAGCACCTTGTTAGTTATACTTTAACTCATTATCAGTTATAACTAACATATCATCTAGAACTTCACCATTTAAATCAGGAACCCAACAGTAATAACCAACTTCCTCTTCATCAAGAGTGATATCAAGGTAAGTCTCTATGCATGGATTTGGCCTAAACTCATGCTTAAAACAAAGTTTATGAGCATGAAAATTGTATTTAAATTTACTAGTTATTGAAGTGTCAATATCAAAGTCTTTGGATGAAGACCACTCTTTAGCTCCCTTAAAGGCTCTAGACTCAAGATCATACTCCACCACCAACTTATCTAAACTATTTAGCAGCCCTTCCATTTTTTAATCGTCTCTTGACATAGCTAACGCGGGGCTACAGCGGCTGACAAATCTGACGGTTTTTCTGTGCCGGTACAAAAAGTGACAGGTTTGGTAGTCCATTGCTGACCCTTGTTAAATTCATTTACAGGTAAACTCCACCAACTCTTTGAATTTCGGAGGAGACTCGGACTCATTTTGCCATTGTTGTGAAAGTTTGGCAGCTAGGAACTGATACCTTTCATTAAATCTTTTGGGGTTACAATACGGGTCGTACCACATCGATGCCTCCAGAGGATGGTCTTGCCCACAAAAAGTAGTTGCTCTAACGCCGCCAACACGGACCGGAAAAACGCACCAGCGTTTTGGAGGGAAACCTCCCCCCTTAAAGTAAACGCCACCTTATATTCATCTTATGCGGCCATTCTTTCATATTCATCTGGGCTTTTGATCCCAAGTGAACCATGTCTTCTTTTAAAGTTATAGTACCTATCAAGATACCAAGCTAAGTTAGCTCTTAGATCCTCAACGGATTCAAAATTAAATCCTTTGAAACTATCAGTTTTCAGTGTTTGAAAAAATGATTCTACATATACATTATCACTCATAAATGCTGGACGGTTCATTCTCGGCTCAATACCCAATTCTTTGAGTCAATTTTGGTATGCATAAGCATTGTACTCAGAACCTCGGTCGCTGTGAAATATTAGATTTTATTCTATATTTCTGCAACGGACAGCTTTATTTTGCGCTGACAGTGTTAACTCAACAGTTCGAGTATCCGACAGCTCCCAACCAAACACTTTCCGGGAGTAAAGATCAATAATCACAACTAAATATTACCATTGCCCATTGATCTTCAGATAGGTGGCATCACCAATCCATTGAGAGTCTGGTTTACTCGGCATACCATGCTCTCTTTGTAAATCTTCAACCTTAATGCAAGGATTTCCAGGCAAATGGCGTCGACGAAAGATTCTTCCAGCTTTCCTCACGATTCCAGCCTCTCTCATAAGACGTTCAACGCATTTGCGATTTATTCATTCACCATTAGCTTTCAGCTCTGCGCTAATTCTTGGATTTCCACAATTACCATCATGCTGCGCATAGATAGTTTCGATGCAGGCTAGAATTCGCCTATATTCTATGTCTCGAGTGCTCTCATCGCGGTTGAGTTACTTATAAAACTCTTGGGGTGAAACATTCAATTATCTACATAAATACCTGACACCAAAGTCTGATCGATTAAGAGCTATGAATGAGAATCTCTCGGCTTTGGATCTTTCAGGTACATTTCCCACTTTTTTAGGAAATCATTCTCCTTTTACAATTTTTCAACATGCTTTTTTAGACGTCCTATCTCTTTTTCATCAGTTTGATGATGGAATTTTCGTTATCTTTGTCATACCTATTCTACGACTGCGCTTCTCGACCAACTTGCCTTCTCTACTCTCCTGTCGCCATCTATACTCCATTACTGGATGCAAGCCAATAATGTTGGCGATAGTAGTTGTATCTACTTTCAGTTGGTTAGTGAGAGCTACCACTCTAACTTTGAACTCTGTTGAATATGTAACAACCCGCTCTTCACTCAGTATTTTCGAATTTTTTTCCTCCCCTATTCAAAAGGTAGGTGTCCACTCAATGGGGGAAGGTTTCAAGCCGTCCCAACCATGCGAAGCATGGTGACTACAGCCGCTTGTTAGGAGCTTGATTCACAAAACTCTCTCTCGTGAACTCTATTACACCAGTAAAGAAAATTCTTGTACCACAATTTGCTGATGCGACTCTCAGGGCCTGCATAAGAAAGTAATGGCTGATAAAAAGTACTATGTAGAAAAGTAGCAGCACGTGTGATTTTATAACCTGGCTCTACACCAACTGTATATCTGGCCATCAGAGGGTATAAGCAGAAGAACCCAGCTATATAGAGTGAAGCAATCCCCACAGTTAAGTAGGAAAATATTCTGTGCTTTCTCTGCATTTGTGGGCCTCCTAACGCCGCCATAAACGGCGCAAGTTTACGAGTGTCCTGCGACCAAAGGGAGTGAATTTAATGGCTTTATTATGCGCTAGGACAATTAACACCACTACAGTACTCCTGAACTCCTGATTTCAGCTCTTTGATTGCACATTGTTCTTGCAGTTGATTTTCTAGCTTGATAATAAACGGGTAGATTGCATCAATAGCTTCTTGGGCTGGATAGCAGTTTAGACATCCATACCCATGTCTGAATTCGACTTTCCCATCGTAGGATTCCAAAAAATAGAAGTTATTCTTAATTCCGCTATACCTATACCAGTAGCGGTGAATGATATTTGGCTTTTCTATTCCATGCAAAGTTAATGGTCTGCCCCCTTCCTCCCTACTGTAAGAAATTTGAGAGATGCCATCGATAGCTTGCATAGCGGACAAAACGCAATCGGTAGTCGGGTATGCCTCGAAATATGCGACACGAGTGACCCCTCTTATTGTGTCACAGCCCGTCAATATCAAAAGTATTATTGGTATTAGTAGATACTTCATATCAATTTCGCGTATAACGCCCTGCCTGTGTTTTATACACATCATTTAATTCCATTTAAAGCCTCCGCAGCCTCCATATAATGGAGCAGTTTAGTGTACCCTTGCCAAACGGTTTTAACTCCAGGCTCACCATCGCCGCTCCGCCCCAGAAAGCCTCCAAGTCCTGCCAACATACGAGTTATATCTCTCATACTTGGAGCTTCATTTGGTGGGGAGGTTTTAGCTTGCATTATCCATATCATGCGCCACTCTTTTTCGGAGTAGACTTTCGTGCACGATGTATCAGGAAGTGTTCGTGCTCGTGTTGTCATGGAGTGTAGACGCCACCCAATAATCATATAGATTGCAATACAGTTCAGCATTCGCTGCTCGGTTCTAAAGCGATTACTTTCTATCTGGCATCCGCCTTTCACCACTCTAAAATAGGTTTCAATTTCCCATCGACTTCGATACCACTCAATGATGATCCTCGCTTGCTTAAAGTCCTCAACTGCAAGATCGGTCAGCAGCATCCATTCAATACCTTTTTTGCCTTCTGGTGGGCTTAATTCCTTAGCAAAAACTGCGTAGATAGAAAGAGGTCGTTTTGATTTTCCTTTTCCCTGTAATCTTACTTCTGCAATGGATACACTGACCTTAGCTTCCCTTTCTGGTTGTCCATTCCTTTTGGGGATACGGACTGAGTATTTCCCGATGGACTTCTGCTTGGTCATATAGTCCCAAAGTAAAGTCGTATCTTCTCCTTCGATCTCTAAACTACGATTAGCCTTGGCTCGAACAATATAGCTTGCACGCCGCTGTTCATTTTGGTCTTCAGCTAATTGAAACCACTCATGAATATCCCCCTCTCTATCTGCGATGCTCACAATCGTGGTTTCAGGGCAGTGTTCTTGTATCTCACAAGCTGATTCATAATGGTCTAGCCAGCGTCGACTCTCTTTATCTTGTATCGACTTGGTATAGCGAGAATTAGCACTAGATTCTTTATCTCGCTGCCACATGCTACCCTCAATAATTCCCAGATTATCTCTGGATGGTGTGATAGCAATAGACGTATGTAGGAGCTGCTGATTAGTCTCTTTGCGTCGAAGTGTTCCCATTTCTTTGCTTTCTAAATCGGTAGCAAAATTTAGGAAAGTGGTATCCTGAGGGATAAGAACAACTGGTTGAACCTTGATTCTTTCAAGAGTGGCTGATTTATGGCCACTCATAATCGAGTCAAAGCTAACTTTATCATTTTCGATAAATCGATAGGCTGCAAAGGTTTCTGCCCAAGACTTGTTTGCACAGGGAATACTACTCTTTGGGTCGGAACTTAAATTACTAAGAATATTCGACAACCGCTTATTCAATCGTATATCACCCATAACCTGATTTTTCACTTCGTCCCTGACCCAGTCCTGCATAATTATCCAGCCAAATCTGTAGTTCCTATACCGTGAAAACTGTAACTCATTGATTTCTATAATAAAACTGAAAGAACTTGTGTATAAACTTAGCGCCTGCGTCATTTGCCGCAGCGAAGTGGAGGTCAAATGCACGCGCTTGTTACGTTTTTATTCAGAACTAGCATAGATTTTTTCTAGTTCGACCACTCTCATTTCACTTAACCGGCGCTTACAGAATGCCATATGTAATCGGTAACCACTGAAGTTTTCAAGTCCATCCATTTCATTTGTAAGTGCGCAATGTGAATCTCTATATGAGCGCCACGCAGCTGAGGTTGATTTAAAGCGTTCTATTAATTCGTTTCCATCAGCAGCTTTACTTAGTTTCTCAATAATCTCTGTGTCTAGGGCATCAATTCTTCTTTCAGCTATCATATTATGAGCCCAACCACATTGTGCCACCCCCCATTTACCACCAGCATCGTCACATGGATCGTAAATATTCAACTTAATGCACTTTATTAGAATCTCCTGATCTTTAGTTGCCCTACATGACTGCCTATCAATCGAAAACGATTCTAAGTCACTCCCGCCCCACAAAAGTTCTCTGAGTTCTGCTGTGCGTTGCTTGTATGCCGAGATGCAACTCTTTTCATCTTTACAGGCATCATCCCGCTTTTTAATCCAGCTAATCTGCTCTTTCTTAATCTCCAACGACTTTTGCCCTGCAAATGTCGACATGACAGATTTATAGACAGCTGATAGATTTTCATCATAAGATCCAAGTCGCCTATTAGAACAGATCAATAATTCAGAACTGGTAGAAGCCTTCTCACAATCAAAGCTTGTGGCAAAAATATCAGGTGAGCTAACAATCAAAAAAGCAATTAATGGAAAGAAACTAATTTTCATTAAATGTCCTTATCTCACGTAACATTTATATAGTAATCATTCTGACCACTATTATATTGACTACTATCTCATAATCAATCTACCGCCACCACTACAGTTTCTCATTAGAAATCAGCTAGTTACACTAAAAATGGCACGATTAAACAAACTACAAAAACGATCACCATGACTACTATCTCAATTTTACCCCACTCACGTAACCCCATAATTTATAAGTGTTTTTCACCGTTTTTCAACCGAACCCAGAAATAACACTCATCATGATCATATTTCACCGAGCTGGTACTTACTAACTGGCGCAAATTATAGTCTAACCAACATTCGAATGAACTTAGCCGTGAACTGTGAACAAGCTCCTAAAAATTAATATTTAGAAAGAGGGAGCAACTTGAGGGCAGGCATGTCTGGATAGCTTAAGTAGATTTTTAAGGCCAAGAAACTACCTCTACACAATAGTCTATTAGACCTCCAACCTTTCTTACTGCCAAAAATCTATTTTTGAATATTTAAACGTTCTATCACTTCCAACACCGAATCAAATCCCTTGGTATGAAACGCAGTCATACCCACCTTATTCGCCACCTCTACGTTTCTAGGGATATCATCCATATACACAACACTACTGGCTTCGACTTCCAGCTGCTCAAGCGCATGCTTGAAAAATGCTTCATCGGGCTTTGCCATACCTATAAGGTGGGAAGCGAATATTGGGCCAAAATAGTTATGTGCATTAAATTCATGAGTGATGCGTGGCCAGTGAAGTTCGTTGGTATTTGTCAATGCGGCCACTCTGTAGTTTTTCTCTAGAGAACTAAGTAATTCAATTGCTCCTGGATAGAATCCTGCGGGCCAGTTTGTGAAATGATCGATAATAGCCTCTATCGATTCCTCTATTTCCAATTGAGATTTTAAAGCGTTTGCAAATTCTTCTGTGGTGATTTCTCCTCTCTCAAACTGCCTTACGGGCCCGGAAATAATGACATCTGTCACAGGCGCTTTGCCAGTTGGCAGTGGACGGCCTTTTAGCTCTATTAGTACACCACCTAGATCAAACAGTAATACATCAATTTTCAAAACCCATAACCCTCATATTTTCAACAGCCAGAAACGAGCTTCGTACTCTTCACCATCAGATACACCTCGGAGAGATCAAGGCTAGTGCTATCAAATTAGCCAATATCATTCTTATCGTCCCACTTTCTTCCTCTCTATGATCTAAGATCCCAAGTACAATCAGAAGCTAGTAAGCAAACTATGACGACTTCCCTTCATGAGCTTGTGGAGATAGTGCTCGCAAGAAAGATTAGCGCAGTATCACTGATTGAAGAAGCTTGTGACAATGCAGTTGCTCATTCCGAACTCAATGCTTTTATCTGCCTCGATCGGCATAGCGCCCTTCAAAAAGCCAAATGCATTGACAGGGAATTGGCCTCCGGTAGCCACCGTAGGCCCCTTGCCGGTATCCCCATCGTTGTTAAAGACAACATCAATGTAAAGGGTATGCATACCACTGCTGGGACCCTTGGCATGAACTTTCTGCCGGAGTCCTCTGCCCCAGTGGTTGAGCGACTCGAGGGATGTGGGGCCATAGTGGTTGGGAAGACCAATCTACATGAACTCGCCTTTGGCGTAACCTCCAATAACGCTGCATTTGGTGCCGTAAGGAATCCGTGGGACATCGCTTGCTTCCCCGGCGGTTCATCGGGGGGCACCGCTGTTGCTGTAGCCGCGGGGATTGTGCCCGCTGGCCTCGGCACCGATACCGCCGGCTCCGTCAGATTACCGGCGGCGTTAACTGGTATTGTTGGCTTTCGCCCTTCAACTGGCAGCCTTCGCAGCCACGGAGTCGTACCCTCTGTGCCTGCATTTGACACAATCGGCCCTATGGCTGTTAGTGTCGAAGATACCATCTATCTGTTTGAAGTGATGACAGGGGTCTCCGTACCCCAATGCAAGCCAATCAATCAGTTGCGCTTGGGGCTAGCCCATCCTCTATTTGACAACCTCTCACCTGGAGTAAGCCAGTCTTTCAGGGCTCTAATAAGTACCCTTATTGATGCCGGAGTAGACCTGGTAGAAGTAGACCTTTCGCCAATAGTCAGCGCCGCTCTCGAAATCGGATTTCCCATCGGGTTTCATCAGATGCGGACAGCCATGGGGCATTTTCTGGCGAATTATCAACCGCAAACTCAACTAGAGGGTTTGGTAGCAATGATCAAAAGTGAGGATGTGAAAGCGGTCTATCAGGAATCAGTGCTCGGCCCTAAGGCACCGCCAGACTCAGCCTATCAAGCGGCCTTAAAGAAGTTACCTGCTGTGCGCGACAGCTATTCGAAGATCATCCAGCAGTATCAACTGGACGCGGTCGTATTTCCAACTGCACCCATCGAAGCGCAACCCCTGGAAACATCCTCATACCAACTGGAGCTAAATGGACAGACACTCCCCACCCTGGACACACTGATATACAACAATGTCTCCGCACCAGTTACCGGTGCCCCAAGCATCAGCATCCCCATCGGGCCTGGTACCAATGGATTACCGGTGGGGCTGGAGATAGATGGGTTACCCGGAGCGGATTTGGCACTACTTGCCGTAGCTAGACAGATCGAACAGGTAATAGCACTCCAAAAGTAAGAGGAACTATCCCCCCTCTTCCCCGCGAGGCATTGTCTTCCATATAGCGGTATTACTTGATGAGTAAATTGCTTTACCGTCAGTTGCTACGCTATACACGCCGCCGGGAACAGGGTAAAGATTAATCAGGGAGCCGTTCTCTCGATAGTGTCGCAGTCCGTCACCTGCCGCCACCCACAGATCATTTTTGGGACCAGTAACAATAAAACCATCAGGAATCCCTACTGGTACCGACAACACCCATTGCTTCTCTTCTAATTTTTCCGGGGATGGCAAAGCGCTTACATAAATGTCTTTTGTTTTTTTGGGGTTGTAAGGATTCTTTCCATCGATAGCTGCAGTATCACCAATATAAATTTGGTTGCCTATTGGAGAGATTGCCAACCCATGAGGCATCATGTACTCCGCTGACAAGCGAATTAACTTTTTTGTTGAAGGGTCAAAAGCATAGACAGCTGGCGTTAACATTGGCTCAGGCTTGAAGCCTTGGTTGTAGCCATAATCTGGATCGGTGAAGTAGATCCAGCCAGAGGGTGACTGTACAACTTTATTGGGTGAATTAAATGGCTTACCTTTATAGGCATCTACAAGCACTTCTCGTTGACCGTCTGAAAGGCTTATGCGGCTGATAGCGCCCGGGGTTGCTCCTTTCCCCTGCTCTGCAATCAACAAATGTTCACCGTCATTGCTAAGCCACATGCTGTTTGCCATATTGCTTCGGTGCTTCCAGGTTACAACTTCGCCAGTAACAAAGTCGTAGTAACGGATCGCTATTTGTGGATTCTCAATCTCTAAATCTGGAACACTGGTGAAGTAGAGACGCTTCTGGGAGGGTACATAAACCAGCCCCTCATGTGCATCCGTTTTCACCAAGATCGAATGGGTAGCCTGCATCGGGGAATTCCCCAGTAGATAATTGCTGTAAGTAATAGCCAAGAAAAGGACTGAGCTGAAAAGCAAAGAAAAGAAGACACTGGGGGATTTAGTAGTCATATCGCCCCTAATTAGACTTTATCTGTACGGATACTTCGGCGACTAGTCTACTGTGAACCGCTGAAGGTATCATCAGGATCATTCTCTGGCCCCACACTGGAAACGGCCTTATCCAGCATTCTATTGATCTCCCCACTCTCCTTTAGGCTTTCTAGAGCAGCATTTAGTCGCTCAAGCAGTTCCTTATTCCCTTTCTTAACACCGATACCAAAGGGTTTTGGCGGGAAGTCTCCACTAATATTCACCAGACGATATAAAGTCGGATAGGTTGATGCCTTACGCAAAAGTACCAGGTTAATAATGTCATTGGAGGCAGCATCAGCATTTCCGCTTTGAACAGCCTCTAAGGTCGCTGAGCTTGTGGGCGCTACAACCAATCTTGCCCCCTCCAATGACGGCAGGACAGCACGCATTCTTTTTAGGGAAAGTGAGCCTTTAGTAACAGCAATTATCTTACCTTCCAGATCGATAAAGCTCTCAATATCGCTATCTTTATGGACCAGTAAACCCTCCCCAGTGACGTAATAAGGAATCGAAAAGTCCACTTTTTCTTCGCGCTCTGGAGTAATGGTAAACTGGGATACCACCATATCCACTCTTCCGTCTTCAAGTGCTTTTATACGATCCTCATCCAGCACACGGGTTAGCCTTATATAGCCAGGGCCGCCAAATAACTTCTCCCCAATTGCCCTGACCAGGTCAGGCTCAAAGCCTTCTATAGCGCCAGAAGAGGGTTCTCTATACGCCAGCCCTGGAATATCATAAGTAACCCCAGCAACTAGCTCTCGATCCTCAAGATCAGCCCAAACATACCCCACATAAATAACCGATAAAACTAGCAAGCTGCCTATTAGACGGGACACTAGATACATAGCTAAGATCCAGTAATTTCAAATATATTGGCTCAGAGCCCCCTAAGTAATTCTGTAATATCCACTGAGACACCAAAGGCCGAAACCTTAGTCGACTAGCAGAAAGAGGCTATAGGTAAATATAGGCGTATATAAAACCAATACAGGTGATACTGCACTTTAAGCTACTACGGATATTGGCTTGCTGGCGTATCTATAATTGACAAGCGGACTATTCGCGCCACCAATACAATAAGCGCAATGTTTTTTCATTTTCATAATTACTAACATTGCGCTTGTTGACACCCACTTACTGCTTAGCACCTAACCCTTTCTCTTTTTCAACACCATCAGTTTTGCAAAGGTACGCACGGAGACTGTCTCCACCAAGTAGAAAGGACTATCACTAAAGAGTTGGTTCCATTCACTCAACGTTCGCTCCCGCCCACGAGTTCCCATCAACATCTGCATGTCCATGGCAGCCAAATTAAGGTCTGCGCCCTTCTCAGGTAATACTGCGTCAACAATGGCGAGCGTAGCATTTTGCCCTTGCATGGCAGAGTAAATATTATTAAGGAGTCGCTTTGCCTTACTGTCATTCAGCAAGTGAAAAACGGCCGTACACAAGTAGATATCCTTATCACTATTAGCTACCGGCAGCCTATCGTTAATAATATCTGCTGGGAAGAAGTCCAATCGCTCTTCAACTGAATCACTCAATGAGTTTTTCCAGTACTCTCTTGCCGTCCCCTCAACATTATTCCTGTCGACCACCATCGCCATCATGTGTTTATATGAAGAGAGGACACTCGCACTTTTGCTGCCTTTTGCCCCACCCAAGTCAATAATCCTATCAAACCTGCTCCAATCAAAATCTTGTAAATACTGTAGCCCGGTAAGATTATCAACGGTATCCATAGCGTCCGAAAACAGCGTGCTGACAGATTGATGATCATTCATATAATCAAACATTTCCTGATCATAAACACCTTCAAAAGGCACACTCCCATCTTTAATATGATCTTCAAACCCATTAAACCATGGCTTGCTGAATTCTGGGGAGTTATGCATGAGCACCATGCTTCTTACGCTGTTACTGGCATCACTGCGCAACACTTCAGAGTTTCGATTGTGCGAAAAGTGCCTTGCTTTTACCTCCTTAAAAATCCCCATTGCACACAACATCCTCATCAATCGATATAGATGCTCTTTATCTGCATTACAATCATTTGCCAGTTTTTCTACTGGAACGACTTCACTGTTAATATGATCAGCTATATTTAATCGGACAGCCGTATACAGACATCTAGACTGCCAAAATAACGATCCAATTTGCATTATCCGAAATGGCGGCGGCATCAGAGCATTAGGAATATTACAAATACTATTAATCATATTAGAAGCGCGCTGAAAGACCCAATTTACGGCTCTATTTCTTTGCATTGACTGGGGCATAAGAACTCCTCAGAAATAACATCTGATTAAAAATAGATATAAGGGACCGGCCTCAACTTGCTGAGGCCTTATCGCTATAAGCTTTGCAAACCTGACTTCAGAAGTCGGCCATTAAACTCTGCAAGCTGTTGTAAGAAATCGGGGTCCATAACGTGCCCCATTTGCTCTTCCAAGACGGGTTTGGCCAACATCGGCAACATAGCCAAACTGACAAATGAAATCCTGAGCAAATCATACTTGGGGTCTTCAGGTTCGGCTTCTTCACCCTTAATTTCAGCTAACCGCCGAGATCCCCTTTGACGCCCCCGCTCCAGGAGCTGACGGATCACATTTTTCCCCGGCCCTTGATTAAGTGCCATGACTTTCAGAATCAGAGCCGGAAACTTGGGATTCTCTTGCATGGTGGAGTAGTAAAGGGCAAAGAAATCTCCAAAATCCCAATCGCCATCAAGGCTGAGTTGCTCTACGGCCTCGATCAATGGCAGAAGAGTTTGGCGGATCATATCTTCATAGAGGCCATCCTTGCTACCGAAGTAATACCGAATCATCGATACCGCCACGCCAGCCTTAGCAGCAATCTGGCGAGTTGTGACCCGTTGGTACTCATCGTTCAAAAAGCACTCTCGCGCCGCATCGATAAGCCGATTGGCAACATCCGACTCCTGCATAGGCCCGCTCCTTCCTATCTAGCTTGCAAGAGAGGCTAACAGGGTACCCTACTGCCTTCCAGGCTATTTGTTGTTCAATTTGAGGGGTTTGTACGACGGGTTGACGTGGCCCTATATCCTCAAACTGGATACGACCCCACTCATTCATATGAAATTGTCTCGAAGATATTCGTAGTTTAGAGCAAGTGGATTTGAATCTGGCACTAATTACCCAGCTAACAAAGCACCTGGGTTATCTCTAATATTCAGAACACAAGTATTGCTAATAACACCAAGATATACACTCGAAAATTGATAGTCATCCTCTACATTTTATCTCGTTCGTAAGCCCTTCCTTCGAGAAATGCCACGAATCAAATCTCGCATTCTGAATCAACTTAAAACCACCTATCGACCTCAAATCCAAACATCGGTATTCTCCCGCGCGGCGGCATATTCATCCTGATTTAACTTGTTGCCAGAGTTAATCAGACATGCCTCCTACTCGACTATTTATGGATAAAAGTTTGACAAAACTTTAAAAACATTTTCAAAGCAGGAACATGAAAATGAAACTATTTACCAGTACCGCACTGGGAATTTCAGCAACCCTAACTTTAACTTTTCAGTCTGCAATGGCATACAGCCAGGCTGTAGATATAACGATACCAAGTTACACCGGCAATGAGTTTGCTCAATTGGAAGAGCAACCCAAATCGAGCCAAGTAATTATTGATGGCAAACTATACCAGCTGACCGGAGATATGCTGGAGCCAGTTCAAGAGGATTCCGGTCAAGTTAGCATTATGTCCGCTGTTGAAATATCAGCGAATAAGTGGCCTGATGGAATCATATATTACGACTTTTACGATAGTGTCACTGAAGAAAATCAACAGCGTTTTATCGACGCCACCAAAGTCTGGGAAGAAATTGCGGACTTACAATTTTTAAGGCGCACCGATCAATCAGACTACGTTCACGTAAGAAACGGAACTGAAAACCGCTCCATGGTTGGAAAGACTGGCGGCGGGCAATTCTTCAGCATGAACAACTGGGATACCAAGTACATTATTGTCCATGAATTGGGCCATGTTATTGGTATGAGGCATGAACATCAGCGATCTGATCGTGATGAATATGTCGAAATTATTGAGGACAATATTAAACCCGAGTATGTCCACAATTTTGATATACGGCAAACCCACAACTACAGTAACTATGACTTCCTGTCTGTAATGCACTATCCATCACGTGCATTTTCGGTTAATGGGCAAGAGACTATTGTCCCTAAAACGGGTTATGAGCACTTCAGCCGTATAATGGCCCAGCGTATCGACTTGGGCGGCGGTGACCAGGTTGCAGCAGCATCCCACTATGGCGTGGTCAATATTAATATTCCTGACCCTGCATTCAAGTCATATTTGACCTCCTATTTCGACACAAACAATGATGGTGAGATCGACAGCCTGGAAGCAGCAAACATTGAAGAAATTCGCACTCCAGGCAACGGGGAAATCCAGTCACTGCAAGGTATTCACGTATTCCGATACTTAAAGCACTTAACCGCTGTTAATGAAAACCTCACAGAATTACCCGAATTACCTAAACGTCTAGAAACGTTAAATATTGCCGGCAACTACTTGGATACTGCGCAATTCGAATGGGTAATGGATCGACATTTCTTAACCGCTATTGATGTTACGGACAACCTCCTCGATGTCTACTCCTGCGAGGCACTTGAGTTAATTGATTCTTATCTTAATGAAGGGAGCATTAGCTTCAGCCCCGCTAAAGGCGGTAATTCATTAGTTTGTGATGAGGAGGCAGAGCTAACTCTTATCCCATCAAAAACACGAGAGAATTTAAGTAGCAAAGGCGAAAAAGTATTCCATATCGACGTGCCCGAAAATGCTCAAACCCTGACAATTATTACTGACAATTCAGGCGATGAACTGGGCGGTGAAATGAATATGTACGTGGCCTATAATCGCCAGCCTACCACAGCCGATTTTGACTTCAGTTCTGAAAATAGCGGTAATATTGAAGGTATTGAGGTCACTTCGCCAGAAACCGGCCGCTGGTACATATTACTGTCTCCTATCGAACGCTCCTTCGAGGGTGTAAATTTAACGGCAACGGTAACCCTGGCTGATCAGTCCGACAATATTCTGGTTAATCAGAAACCTGTCAGCGGTCTTAATGCCAGTGCAGGAGAGTCGTTGTTCTACACCATCACAGTACCGGAAAATGCCAGCGACCTTTCATTTGAGATAACCGGTGGTAGTGGCGATGCGGATCTCTATATTCGTTTTGCTAGCAGACCTACTGAATCGGTCTATGATTATCGGCCCTATTTAGGTGGTAATAAGGAGTCCGTTGCTATAGCAAACCCAACTCCCGGAATCTGGCATGTCATGCTCCACGGCTATTCAGACTTCGATCAAGTATCCCTGGTCGGCTCTTTTACTGAATCATCTACTGATGAATTTTTAATCCCCGGCGAGATTATCTCTGACCTAAATGGCCATGCAGGAGATCAATTAGAGTTTAAGATTGCAGTTCCTGAAGGAGCGACCCAGCTTTCTGTAGCTACGGGTGCAGCTCTATTCAACTCCGTTGGTGATGCAGACCTCTACATCAAGCACGGTGAACCCGCCACTGAATCAAATGCCGACTACGCTTCTGAAAACTGGGGCAACTATGAATCCATTGATTTGAACACTCCTCAATCGGGCACTTGGTA
Organism: Microbulbifer maximicatervae (SeqCode); assembly: GCF_052467825.1. NCBI lineage: Bacteria > Pseudomonadati > Pseudomonadota > Gammaproteobacteria > Cellvibrionales > Microbulbiferaceae > Microbulbifer > Microbulbifer maximicatervae (SeqCode). The sequence goes on along the minus strand of NZ_CP174327.1, from coordinate 3,432,422 downwards.
TATTACCATCTATGGTTATACCGACTTTGAAAATGTTTGGATTAGTGCTGATTATTGAAGTATAAATAACTAGCGATCGGGCAGTAGGGTTGTCAACCTTTATTGACACTACTGCCCACTCTATTTTTCTTACGCCTATCGTTGAATACAAAATGATCGATCCGCAGCCGTATATTTCAGCAGCTACTCAAGAACTTAACAAACCTACATTTGAACTAACAAAGCAGCACTTGCAGGTTATGGAAATCGAACTTGAAAATGGCTATCCCAAAGTAGCGCGAGTGAATTTAAATCACTATGAAGACACTGTGGCTGTGTATTTCCACATTAAGAATGAACGTTTTTTTCTCGCAGTAAATGTTGCCAAATCAAGCATTCCAAACATCAAATGGATATGGGTAGAATCTGGGCATCGTGTCTATTTTACAGCAACAACCGAAATATTCAGCTATGAAGATCTGTCAAGCATTCTTCCTTATGATAACTTATCCGGCTGGTCAAAAGGTGACTTGCAAAGAAATAACAAATTAAAATATAACTTCACACGGATTTCCTATGAACCAAATATGAACGAAGCTTATGGACTAGAAGAGAAACTACTGGAACTATTAAAAGAACTAGAAAAGGAAGCTGATTCTATCCGGGAGCTTACAAAAAAAACAAAGGCATATATTTCAGTTTGCAAGCATCAATATATAAGTGCCAACGCGAGTATACACTTGGATTTAGAAACATTGAGCAGGCTAAGTGCGCTTAATCTAGCACTAGATATTGACACCTATATTTGTGGGCAAGAGATTGTATAAGAACATCATCTGGCAATTGATAATATGTGCACCTTTAAAGATTTTAGTTAAACTGAATATGCCATGCAACCATTGGACTGCCCGTTACTAATAATTAATGCTTTAGGCTTCTTATGGGATGAACTCCAAAATTTATCCCAATTTCGAAATATTGAAAACTATTGCAAGGAGTACGGGTTACTTTATCTTTAATGCTATTAACTTGAGTAATCCCTAATCTTGGCGTTAAGCCGGAGATATGAACCAACCCAAACGTTCCAACGACCTCAACATACTTTCCCGCGCATGAAGAATTAATAATTTCTGTCCTTTCACTGCTTTCTAGGTTTAAAATCAAGGCTGAACTTCGGTCATCAACTCTAGAATGTTCTTCAGTCAAATAAAGGTCTGCTCCGCGCCCCAAATATCCGACAACGGACACTTGATCACCATCAAATTTCTCTGGAGAACTGAGCAATGCAGACATGGAAACTGGTATAACCAGATTACCTTCGGTACAGGCTCCCAATAAGGTAGAAAAGGCCATGAACATTAAAATTATACTCAACTTCACTTTTTAAGCTTCCTTTATAGGTTAAGAAATGACTATCCCAACGCGCCAGATCCGCGCCAGCTTTAATAATCACACCATTCGCGTCTACCAAGCATACAACACAGCCATTGCAAATTCCGCTCTACAAAACGGAACCTTTATATCCCCACCATTCAAAATGGAACGTATGACCTGGATTAAACCCTCTTTCCTATGGATGATGTACCGTTCGGGTTGGGGAGAAAAAGACAGCGGACAAAACCGCATTCTGGCGATAGATATCACTAGAGAAGGATTTGAATGGGCCTTACAGAATAGCCTGCTTAGCCACCAAACCGATCAATACCCAACGAAAGAAGCATGGTTGGAAGCTAAGAGAACTACACCTGTCCGTATTCAATGGGACCCTGAACGGAATTTAGATCTGGAACCCCTTCCTCACAGAGCTATTCAGATTGGGCTGTCGAATAAAGCTGTAATACTTTACGTTAACGAATGGATTCAGAAAATTACTGATGTAACTGATAGCGCCCACAGAATTCACCAACTAGTCAAAGCGGGAGAATTTAAGCAAGCGGAAAATCTTCTTCCCTCAGAGGTTGAGTACCCCTTAAGCATTTCATTAAAAGAAAGATTGGAAATGTAAATCTGCACGGCCAATACCAACGTTAAGCCCCTGTGACACATCCAAAAATCGCAAAGTCCGAAGAAAATTTTGGCCAGTAAATGGGGCTCAATTGAATTGATGGTATTACTTTTAAAACCAATATGGAGAATGGCAAACAGCGTTATCCTTCCCCCCAGAAATACAACAACCCGCTGTAGACTTTTCAAACAAACACAAAAATATAGGCACTAAAATGATCTTATTGGATTTTATTAAGTTTGTTTTAGTGTCAAAGCTGCGTAAAATTGATGAATATTTATCGGAATTAGAGTCTTACCCAGCAGTTTTTTAAGGGTCGTTGATTCAAACAAATCCAAGACTCATTTCTCAAAGGAGAACGGTAGCGTGACGTAAAAGTAAGTAAAAGGCGCTGACCCAAGGTGCGCCAACACCAGGGGCCAGCTAACCAAGTTGATAATCACACTATCAAAGTGGCTATATGCATAGTACGCTAGAAACCCGCTCGTCTTCAATAAAGCTGAGCGCAATCAGAAGCTTGGAGCGATTGCCCGAGCTCTGGGAGCGTAGTGCCCGAGCTCTGGGAGCGTAGTGCCCGCCTTTTCTTCTTTTATGCTTACCGTTCTCGCGCTCCCCCTGCCCTTCCTGCAATTACGACTTTCTAAGCCTTCCGTTTTCGGAGCCAAAGAAATAGCTTGAAATTCAGTAGGAAAAAATATGTTGATCTTAAAGCGTCGGACTGGTGAAAACCTAAGAATTGGAACAGACATCTCACTCAAAGTGCTGGAGGTTAAGGGTAACCAAGTAAAGATCGGGATTCATGCCCCCAAATCCCTAGCAGTTCACCGCGAAGAAATTTATATACGTATTCAAAGGGAGCAGAAACTCAGTAACAGAAAACGCTGAGAATCAACTTCCCCTTAAATGAGGGCCCACAGCGGGCCTCAACCGCAATCTATCGGCCAAGGTTTTCCAACTCTTTCATGAGAGCAGCACACTAAGCCAACCCAAAGAAACTCATAGGCCCCTTGAGTGCCCCCTCCAAGTTAGAGCCCATACCTCCTGGCCCGCTAAATCCAAAGCCACTAAAACTACCACCTTTGCTCGCTTGCCGCGCAAATGCGAATCATTATCATATTCGGCAGTTTACTTGCTGGAAGTCCTCTCATGTTTCGCAAAACCCTGCTAGCTACTGCACTCGCAGCCGCAGTACCCGCCTCCCTCGCCAATGAAACTCCCTCAGATCAGCCCACGGTAATGGAGGAAACCGTAGTAGTCGGTGTGCGCCAGCGCCTCTATGAGCGCGGAGCCTTGCTGGATGCAATCCAGAAAACTGAGGTTGTTGATGAAAGTCTGATCAAATCCCTGCAGGCGGTTAACCTCACTGACGCCATTGAAAAGTCCCCCGGTGTTCGGGTTTCCAATGAGTGCTCCATGTGCGGGGTCAAACGAATAATGCTGAACGGCATGCGCGGTGAGCACTCCACCATCCTCACCGACGGCGTTCCTCTTCACACCATGATGGCTGGCTATTACGCAGTGGATGCACTGGCCACAACAGGTGTCTCTCGTATCGAAGTGGCCCGAGGTGCGGGAGCATCGCTGCTCGCACCCGAAGCAATCGGCGGAACCATCAATGTCATCTCCAAGGAAGTCGAGGAAACCGGCCTCAACATCAATGCCTCCATGGAGGACAACGACAGCTACTTTCTAGGCATGATGGGCGGCTATGTAAGCGATGATGAACGCACCCGTACATCGCTGGTCATTCAGGATGATAAGCACCACCAGATGGACAATGATGACAACGGAGTTAGCGAAGCACCGCTGCAAGAGAACGCCAGCTATGTAGTTCGCCTCTCCCATGACCTGGGTGAGCGGGACAACGTGGTACTGCGCACAGCCTATACCGACTCCAGTATTTTTGGCGGCCCTCAGGGATACAGCATTGGTTCCGTCCTACAAGGCTACGATGGTGTGGAATCTGACCACTTGTTTCTCGACGACGATGTGCGGCAGCAATACATTGGCAAACCCTGGGAAACCACCGAATGGATCTCCACCACTCGCAGTGAAATTTCCTCAAGTTGGCTCCACGAATTCAGCGAATCCTATAACACGCTGTTTACTGTCGCCTGGTCTGAGCACAAGCAGGACTCCTTCTACGAAGGGTTCGATTACACCGCTACAGACACACTCAACTACTTCGACCTGCGCAACAATTTGATCCTTAACGATCAGCACATGCTCACCTTTGGTGTCGATCTTCGTGATGAATCCATGCGTTCCGACTCTGTCGCAGGAGAGGAAAGCGATAATTACATCGAAGACAGTTTCGACTACCAGACCACCGGCCTCTACATACAGGACACCTGGACCGTTTCAGCGGACCTCGAAGTGGCACTGGCCATACGCGTAGACAACGCCAAAGCCGACTTTGTCGCCGAGCAAAAACCCGGTACAGAGATCGATGAAACGGTGGTCGCCCCGCGTATAGACCTCCGCTATCTGCACGACGACCAGTGGACCTCCCGGGTAGCGCTGGGACGAGGATACCGAGCCCCCCTATCCTTTTTCGAAACAGATCACGGCATTCTTGATGCCGGTGATGGCTTTGCCATCGAGATCGAAAACCTTGAAAAATCTCTATCTGCAACTTATGCATTGAGCTTCGAGGGAGAACGCCTCAACAGCACCCTGTCACTGGCATTTACCGAAGTAGATAACCTCGCAGCACTGAGCGAAACCGAGGATGGAGTACCACTGCTTACCCAGATGCAGGAAAGCGCCTCCGTAGGTGCTGCCGATATCACTCTCGGCTATGCGCTCACCGAAAATTTGACTATCGGTGGCACACTGGAGACCTATGATTACGACGATGTTTTCCGGGAATCTTTTGCCATTGCTCCAGTAGAGCAGCGTGCACTATTCAATCTGGATTACAAAGCCGATTACTGGATGCTATACGCCAGCGCTACCTGGGTGGGCTCCCGGGACTTGGATGAATTTGGTTACGAAGGTTTCAACCAGTTGGGCGACTCCACGTTAAAAAGCAAGAGCGCAGACGCCTATTGGACAGTAGATCTTAAATTAACCTTTGATGTCACTGAAAATCTGAGCCTGTATCTGGGCGGAAATAACCTGACAGATTACACCCAGGTTGAGGAAGGTGAGAGCCCTCTATTCTGGGATGCCAGTGGTGCCTACGACGTAGCCTATATCTACGGCCCGCTACGAGGGCGTGAATATTACCTGGGCTTCGACTGGAACCTGTAATGCGAACCTGGCTCGCACTAATCACACTTCTGTTTGCGCCTGCTGGCGCAACAGAAGCTGCCATTTCCCTTTACGATTTTGAACTGCGCAGCCTCGCCGGCCCCGAGCGTATCAACTTGCAGCAATTCAAAGGGAAACCCAGCTTGATAGTACTGGTTGAACCTGACTGCCCCTGGTGCTTTCGCCAGGTTCGAGTACTCAACCGGCTGACCAGCGAGTGCCCCCAACAGTTTCAGCCCATCGCCCTGGGTATCAATGGCTCCCGAAAAGCCCTACTGGCTGAATATCGAAAGCTACGCCCGGAATTCCCCATGCTTCAGGCAAGCACACAGCTTCAACAAGTACTGGGCGAAACTCCCGGCACTCCATTTAGCTTCCTTATAGCCTCCAGCGGAGAACCGCTCAGCTGGCTAAGGGGTTATATTCCGGATAAGAAACTACAGCCGATTTTGGAGAGCACCTTTGACTTCAAATGTGAAGGTGCTCCCGGGAAAGCCTCATAAATTAGAGAACTGAATACTACGTTTTTTGTTGAGATAGGAACCTTGCTAGATCTTAAGTACTTATAGATTGAAGATATAGGCAGTGACGCTGTAGATGTCAGCTCACTTAGCTATTCCCCCTAATTTAGATCTGTGGCAAGAAGATCTAAGGATTATTTTTGGCATCCAGGCTATAAACCCATAAAATTGTTAGCTGACTTTTCTTCTACAAAACCAATAGATGGATCTTGGCTTTTTAGCATTCTGAGTAACGCTTCCCAATCGGAGTTTTTCTCATAGAACTGCTTACTTAAGTACGCGGAAATTGCGGCCTGCACAATTGATACATGGGCAGGGTTATTTTCTTCTTCATTTATAACACCATACCCATTAATTCCACCCAGTAAATGCTTTGCCCCCACAAGGGTCAGCAAGTACTCTGCACCAGTTCCCAAAGTAAAAGCATCAGTAAACCAATCTGGTCCACGGGTACTCAGTGGAGAATCATCCTGATCCGCTGCAACAACTAAGCATGGTGCAGTCATTTCCGTAAAACTTGGATTCATAAATGGGAAGAACTTTGCCGCAAAAGGGGATAGGTTCTCTCCGCCCGTTCCAGTTGCACAAAGTAAAACACCCGCTCTCACCCGCTTATCTGATAAATCGGGGCCAGGGATATTGTCTTCATTTAATACCCGAGCCCCTAGTAACATACCTACAGTTTGTGCTCCATAGGAATGCCCAATAGCAACTACCTTTTCTTTATCTAGACGGCCGCGCAACATGGAAACAGCTTTCTCGATACTGTCCAGCTCATCCAGAACTCTCTTCATGTCAGATACTCGATACTGCCAGATTTCAGGCACTCTAGGGTCATCATCTGGCACCTCAGAATCCAGGAAAACTGGTTGCAGAACTACAAAACCCAAAGAGGCGAGAAATTCAGTTATTGGAGCGTATCCATAAGGTGGTGATTTGTATCCATGGGCGAAGATAACGATTGGTAAGTTTTCACCATTCACCGGTGCGATTACACGAACCTTTAGCTCTTGCCCCCTGACCGAGTCAGGCAGTAATACAGCATGATGTATAACAAAAGGGCCTTGTTTTTTTACTGATGTGTGATCTGATATTGTCATAAATTGTTCTCCTTCAACTTTAATTTCCCACTTGATTGATGGGGTTAATAGAACTCAGTAAAGTGGCCACTGGTATTTGCAATCAGTACCGAATTACCATGGCATAGAACCATTAAAGCTAGTAAAAGTACCAGAATCCCCTTCTCGGCCCAGAAGGGCGACACGCACAATTTCCCTCGCACCCTCTGCTACAGTTTGCTCACCCTCGTAATTATTTAAGCCAGTGCAAGTAAACCCAGGGCATACGGCATTTACCTTTATGTTTGATTTTTCAAGATCAATTGAGAAAGCCATAGTCACAGCATTTAGCGCAGTTTTTGACATGGAGTAGGCACCAAACATTTTTCGTGCCGGATTCTTAGGATTTGAATGGCTCATCAACGAGCCAGCACCGCTAGAAACATTAACCACTTTGGCAGAAGGAGAGAGTTTTAGAAGAGGTAGCATTGCCTGAGTAACCGCTACAACCGCGAAAACATTAGTTTCAAATATCTCACGTAATTCAGCCAAAGTTACAGCGCTAACCTGAGTCTTTTTGCCGATTTCCGCCAGAGTTACTCCAGACTCCCCTGCATGGCTAATCGCCGCGTTATTAACCAATATATCGAGACGGCCAAAGTCTTTTCTTATAGTGTTAGCTGCAACTCGGATACTGCTCTCATCAGTAACATCTAGCTGAATAGGCCAAGCGCTTTCGCCTATGGAATCAGCGGCTTTTTGCCCCAGCTTCAAATCACGAGCCCCAACTAAGACAGAAACGCCTCTAGCACTCAGGTCCCTCGCGACTTGTAATCCTATTCCCCTATTAGCACCAGTTATCAATGCAATTGGTCTACCGTGCATCGTCAGTCTCCACATAGATACAGCTCATGAGCCATTGGCTACAGCACATGGCTATGGCAAAATCGGAACAACGTTCCGATTAAATATACGGAACAATGTTCCGTTTAGCAAGGGGTAGATATGCCAAAACCTGATGACACTAATTCGAGCCAACGTAAGCGAGCCGACGGCAAGCGCAACCATGACGCCCTGCTCCAGGCAGCCAAGGAAGTATTCGCCACCTCCGGCGTAGATGCCCCAGTGCGGGAGATTGCGGGTAAGGCCGGAGTCGGTGTCGGCACCCTTTATCGGCACTACCCGAAGCGGGCAGACCTGATCGCGGCAGTTTTCCGCAGGGAGATCGATAGCTGCTCTGAGGAAGTGATAGAACAAGCTAAACACCTCCCCCCCTTTGAAGCCCTGGCCAGCTGTATGCAAATATTTGCGACCTTTTTTGCCACTAAGCGAGGGCTATCCGAAGTATTGCACTCAGGCGATCCAGCCTTTGAAACCCTTCCAAGCTATTTTGACCAGCACTTAAGGCCTGCCCTCGCTATGGTGTTAGGTGCAGCAATAGAATCGGGAGATGTTCGTTCAGATATAACTGCAGATGAACTACTTGGAGGAATTGCGAGATTGGGGATGTCCTCATCTGAAGACTCATCTGGGCAAGTAGGACGTATGGTTGCACTTTTAGCCGATGGACTGCGATTTAAAGAGTGAAAAACTCTTTTATCAAAACGGCTTTAAGGATTAATGGCAGTCAGAAAATGACTGAAGCATCCAAACCAAAATGGTGAGAGCATTTATTCGATGATGCAGATAAATAGTTTTTATTTAAGTGCTTTTTAGATCTGGTAATTAAAGAAAGATACAAAAATGTGCCTACAGTGAATATTTCACTTTCTGCCGCTCTCTCCATAGGGCTTGAAACCGCTAGGATTGTTAAATGAGATTGATTTTAATTCTAATAGTAGCAGTTGGCCTGGATAGTCTAGTCCATACGTTCAGCCCTGAATTGGGAGGGAATCTACCTTTACTTTTATTCTTAATACTTGGAGGACTTCCGTATGTGGTACTTCCGCCAAAATCCAGATATTTTAGGAGAGAGATAAGATCTTGGGCAAGAAGAAAAAATATAGAAATTGTAGAACTCAAAAACTACTATCTCCTAAAAGGAAAGCTGTTCTGGAGGACATCGGATGTCCAAGATATTTTTATTCTAAAAGACCATAATGCTGAATATTGGATTGCCTGTGGCTCATGGTTTCTCGGGGCATTTAATAACAACTTAAAGGTATACAAGCTAATTGATAATCGCTTAAAGCTGATAAGCTCCACCTGAGACCTAATATCTATAAAAATAAGCACAAGGATATATAAATCAGCTCCAGCACCTGAATCTATTGATGCCTACAGTATTAACTTATTGACTGATTTATCTGATACAACAAGCAAATAGATTGAAAAAATAATTACAGTTCAATTTTTGCCCGCTACATATTTGAAGGCCGAAGCTTCTCAATTATTGGTTTGTCATTGTCACTCCCCCTATTCTCGTCTAACCCCTATCAGCTCCACCCAAATAAATTAACATTCACTTAAAGAATAGATAGAGACTAGACCATCGAAAGTGCAATAAATTTACTTTGCAATAGTCTATGCTGCTATGAGACAAACCTCCTCAAACAATGCGGTTTTTCAGCCCCCCAGAAAACCTTCCTGCTCCAATACAATTTAGGCAGGCTAGTGTGTATTTTTCGTTCTCATTAATCCGTGGAGCCCTCTGTATTTAGCACATAAACTTCAAGCTTTTATACCGCCCTTCATGCTCTATTTTCTTTGACAGTCATCACGTTGTCACGAAACACCAAAAATGACTTCATTTTTTGACCCACAACTTAAGCAACTATTGATTAATGGAAGCGTAAATTTTATTAAAACATGTTAATTCATGTATGACATGGAACCCCTGTTCGCGCGGAAGGTCTGTCTTATTAGCAATTTTTAAGGGGTAAATATTTATTTACTAACTGCATTTTTTGATCCTGGTGACAAGAAAAGAATGGCCGACATTCTCAAACACCAACTAATTTCACAGTATTCACCAGGAAATTAAACTTAATATTTCAGTCGCTTTAAATAAATCGACAAGAATAATGTAAACCAGGAGTAACCTTATGCTTTTAAGAAAAAAAAGCGCGCTTGCGACAATGTTGCTGATACCTTTCAGCTTACAAGTACAAGCTCACGGCTGGTCTGAATTCCCAAAAGCCAGGCAAAAAATTTGCTATGACCAAGGCAATATCTGGTCTGGAACACCATCCAATCCAGGCTGTGCCCTGGCAAAATCCATTTCTGGATCTTATCCTTTCCAACAACACAACGAATTCTCTATTAACATCCCTGACTACAATAATTCTGCCGCTGTAAAAAGTGCCATTCCTGATGGAACTCTTTGCTATGCAAATGATTCGCAGAAAAAAGGGATGGGAGCAGCAACTGATGCCTGGACCCGTGTAGAAGTCAATGCGGGAACATTCGAATACGTATTCCAGGCAACAGCGCCACACAACCCGTCTTTTTGGGAGTTTTACCTTACGAAAGCGGATGCAGACCTGTCACAACCACTGGCATGGGATGACCTTGAGCTTATCCAGGAGGAGGGGGACGTACCTGTCGTCAATGGTCAATATCGCATGAATGTCACCATTCCAGAAGACAGGGTAGGTAATGCAATTTTATTTGTACGTTGGCAGCGAGTAGACCCAGTTGGTGAAGGTTTCTACAACTGTAGTGATATCACTATTGTAAATACTGATGTTGAACCGCCTAGCGAACCTGATCCCGGCACCACACAGCCGCACCTGATTCAAGGTAACACCTTTATTCCAGAAGACATTAATATAGATTCGGTTAATGTAGGTGATACCGTCAATTACAAGGTGTTCAATAAAAATGGTGAGGAACACTCATCATTTTCGCTGGCAATTACCGAGGATAATAAGAATGACTGGGACAGGCTTTTAGCTTCTCAAGTCACCGGCTGGTACCAATCAAACCACAGTGGAAATGTTTTTATTGGTCGCTGGCATGAAGAAATGAATCATTACATGTACTTCCAGGGTGATTTACATGGTAACTACTTCAACTCCAAAGACTCACGTGCCTCCGGTCAATTCACTATTACAAGCAACGGTAGTGAATTAATAGCTGCTATCACACCTAAGGTTTTAAAACCGCTTGATATAGCTAGAGTAGAACACGGGGATTTAGTGGTACTTTCATCGGGAGAAAGCGCCGGAAATATCAATAATACGGAATGGTCACAGGTAAGTGGAAGCCCTGTTGAAACCGCAACCGGGCCCAGTGGTGCACTGGTAATCGACACGTCAAGCTTAACAAATGAACAGCATGAATTAAGTTTCAAGTTAACCGTAAGCGGTGACTCTGCTGTTGATGACGAGATCTACTCATTTACTGTTGAACCATCAACTACCACAGATCCCACAGATCCCACAGATCCCACAGATCCCACAGATCCCACAGATCCCACAGATCCCACAGATCCCAGTATTCAAGCTTGGGATAGCAACGAAATCTACACCGCAGGTGATATCGTTAGCCACAATGGTGAAACATGGACTGCCGGATGGTGGACAAGGGGCGAGGAGCCGGGTACAACCGGCCAATGGGGTGTTTGGCGTTAAGTTAAAGGTCACCAACCAAAACAAGTAGCTAGTAGAAAATTATCTGCTAGCGCTTATCTGAAAGGCCTCAATAATCCTGAGGCCTTTCATTATAAAAGCTCACCCGAAAAGAGTTACCTTTCAACTGGATCAATATTTGGAGATTGTGGACTGGAGTAGTCGACATTTAGATCCCAGAAAGCGCGGCGCCTTTACTGAGAATACTCTCCTATTCTCCAGCAGCTGGAAATTCCATCAAAATACTGATCAATCTCAATCGAAATTTTGAAAGCCACTATAAAGATAACGTAAGCGTTGAAGAGGCTGTGCGACATGCTTAAAGAGAGCGCGATAAGCGCTGGGTACACAGCATAAGGACTGTCGGCACAACCTTTCTCCAGCGCCCTGCTAACTCCACTCCGTCACCACCATCATTACTTCCAGCTTTCACCTAAAACCACAATTTTTAATCCAAATCTGAATTCTTGATACTTTCATTACACCTTAGAAAACTAACAGACTGGGAGAGCATCTGCTTCACCGCCAGCGCCTCTAGCACCACTCTTCAATCTGTTGGCATGCTGGTTTTCTGATGCACCGAATCAGGAAAGGATTGGTTATATCTAGCGGTAGTGATCGACCTATATAGTTGGCTAGTTATTGGTTGGGTAACGTCGAAAACGGGTGGCTAACTTATGACGCTTTTCAAATGACTATATGGAGATGTAAGAAGCCTACGAATATTCTCCTGCATACTGACAGGAGAAGTCAGTATTGCTCTAGGAATTATCAACCTTTAATTACAGTGTATGATCTGCAGTACAGTATGAGCCCCAAGGGTAATTGCTACAATAACGCCTTTGCGGGTACCTTTTTCCACTCACTTAAAGTAGAGCTAATCCATGGTATCCGCTGTTGATGGGTATGATCAAAAATTATCACTTTCAAATGGTAATACCTGCTATCTCTTGCACTTCGAGCTGCCTACCAAACCCTCTACAGCTCAACTAAATAAAGATCGAAAGTACTCCCCATTGAATACAAAGTTACATATATATTTTACAGCAACCCCTGTTAGAGCCAAATAAACCTTACTTTCTGCCAAACCACTATTCTACTTATTTCTAGGTAAGATGGAAAATGGTAATGACTACCCATTCCTATTATTTCTTACACACAAATCAGAACTCTCGGTAGAATATTTTAAGTATCTCTGTGTATTTTTTAGAAAAGTCTTAACCTTCTTATTCAGGCAATATTCACATAGAAAATTTAGAATCACTTTTCTAGCGAAAACATTACTTTAAATGCTAGAAGGTTAACCTTTGTTGTTAATGGGGAAGTATGTATGAAAGTGAATTCTCAAAAATTAATTATATGCCTTGCAGTTACTGCTCTGCTCTCTGGATGCGGAGGTGGTTCTGGAAGTGACAAGTCAGCGAACAGTAATTCTGGAAGCGGACCGGTTAGTGGAGGTGGGAGTGGCTCCGGAAATGGGACAGGAAATGGTTCCGGGAGTGGATCTGGAGATGGAGATGGAGATGGAGATGGAGATGGAGATACCACTACACCTCCAACGGACGACCCCGATGTTGGTAGCTCGCGCTTCACAGTTAGCTTTACGCCTTTAAGCGGCAGTACCATTGGTAAAGATAAGGAAATCTATTTAGATTTTAGCAAAGCCATTCTGATCGACAACATTGTTATATCTGGGAGCATGGGAGAGGCCGGTGAACTTTCTCAACTCGATGAAGATACGCTTATATTGCATCCCAGGGGAGACTGGACCAACTCTTCGAACTACTCCCTAACAGTTAACGCCACAGATGATTCCGGCTATGATATCGAAGCGCTAACTGCCACCTACTATATTGATACGCTCTCCCCTTCCATTACTAGCTTCGAGCCAGATATCACTCGCCTGGAGAAAGATGACACGATCAATGTCCTCTTCTCTGAGACCATGGATATCGAGAGCCTTGCCCTATCTGGTACTCTCGTAGAAGATGACTATACAATCAACTGGTCAAAAACAAATATACCCAATGATACCTTAACGATTAGTCCTGTAGATGGCTGGAAATCAGCTCAAGATCGTAGCATTCAGATTGATATAGACGATCTTGTAGGGATTCCATTGATCACTTATGAGAATAGCTTTACTGTTCCCTTTTACTTTGAGAATTTTGACCCCGCACAGGTCGTTATAGGGCAAGATAACTTCTCCAGCACAGATTTGGGAATAAATGCTAAAAATTTTGCCTTTCAGCCATCCGGTGATGTCAGTATCGATGATGAGGGGAAACTATTTATATCAGATACTTCGTCCAATCGCGTCTTAGTTTTTAATTCAATTCCTATTACAAATGGCTCACCTGCAAATGCAGTAATAGGCAAGGACGGACTGGACACTTTGGCTTTATCAAATCCGGAACAGGAATTATTCGGTCCCTCGGATATTAGTTTTGACGGAGAACACCTGCTAATTTCTCAATACCGGGAAAGGCATATTTCTATTTACGATAGTGTGGTATCCGGAGCAGGAGCAGCGCCTACACTGACTTTAAATATTGGAGATTATGACATCTCCCCCTGTAAAAGCCTGGCACTTTGGATAAACTGGGGAGCCACCGTTGCTGATAGCAAAATAATGGTTACTGATGCAGCCAATTCCAGGGTGTTAATATGGAGCCAAATTCCTAAAAATAGTTATGCCTCCCCGGATCTCCTTGTTGGTCAGTCAGGGTTAGAAAACTGTGATCCAAACGATGTAGACCAAAGTGGCATATCATATCAACTATCAGCAAACACCCTATACACTCCAACAGATGTTTGGAGTGACGGAGAAAAGCTGGCCATTATTGACAGTGGAAATAACCGAATTCTTCTTTGGAATGATTTTCCTACCAGCAGTTTTGCCCCTGCTGATGTTGTTCTCGGACAACCCTCATTCAGCGAAAGAAATATTGAACTACCCGATGTGGACGGTATTGAATGGCCTGTAAATAGTAAGACCCTAAATCGCCCAGAAACTGGTATCTGGTCAAATGGCATTCAACTCTTTGTTGCCGACGCGAAGAACAATAGAGTTTTAGTCTGGAATAATTGGCCAACAAGCAATTTTGTCCCAGCAGACACAGTGCTTGGACAAGCTGACTTTGTAAGCTTCAAGCCAAATGATGCCAACCAAAACGGTATTAGCTATCCTGATGAACCTGAATCACCTACTGCTTCGACTTTAAAGGAGCCAACAGGAATTTTTGGATATAAAAACCACTTATTTGTTACTGATTCTGGCAATCATCGAATTCTGATCTTTAAATCTCGATAAAACATCGCTTGACAAATGGCTGTATAATTCGCAAAGAATATGTGCGGCCATTTTTCAACTTATACTTTAAAAGCTAACTCTACTTATATGAGTACCTTAAACATATATACGATCTAGAAAAAAAACAAAACACAAAAAACCAACCCAAACCCTTACCAACCCCTATTTTATACTAGCGAAACAATCGACTTTTATTTATTCAACAGGCTCTATCCAACCATAGTTTTGAGCCAAGCGTGCCGCTTCAACTCTATTACTGACATTCAATTTTTGGCAGCTGCTGTGGATATAATTTCGAATGGTACCCGGGGAGAGTGAAATTTCTCGTGCAATTTCCTCAGTAGTTTTCCCAGTATATGCGAGCTGGAGAATCTTCTGCTCTTTAGTGGAGAGTGGATTGTCCCCACATTTGAGTGCTTGCTGCACTAATTCAGGAGCTACCACGGTTTTACCTGCTGAAACTTGACGGATACAGCTTGCAAGCTGGCTCGGCGGAGCATCTTTAAGAAGGTAGCCGTTAACCCCTGCATTGAGTGCGCGACGAATATAGCCACTCCTTGAAAAAGTTGTCAGCATCACAACCTTGGGAGGATTTATAAGGCGCTGTAATTGCTCTGCGAGTTCAAGACCTGTCATCCCAGGCATTTCTATATCACTAACTACCAAATCCGGGCTGCAATTATCGCAAATCTCAAGGGCCTCTCGCCCATTACTAGCAGTTGCGACGGTCCGAATATCTTTCTCCAAGTCAAGTAATGCTCTCAATGCACCGAGCACCATCGCTTGATCTTCAACTAAAAGCACTTTAATCATCATTTCATACAACTACTTATTTGAGGGGAATTGTGGCGTAGATATGACAACCACCCTGGAATTGTATTTTCAAACTGCCTCCAAGCTGGTTCCAGCGATCGCTCATACCACTGAGGCCATGCCCCATAGATACCTTTCCCACAGCCTTTCCATTATCACAAACATGTAGAGAAAGTAGTTGCTTATCAAGCCACAGCGAAACTTCACACATACTCGCTTGGCTGTGTCGTAGAATATTCGTGGTGGCTTCGCGAATAGTCATTGCCAATGTATTGTCAACCTGAAGGGGTATTTCTGTGGCCTCGATATGATGTATACAGGTAATATTCACTGATTCCAGCGCAAACTTTGAACTCGCCAGCTCATTCGCCAGTGTACTGATTTTATAATTCGATACAGTTTCTCGAACCTCGGTAATCGCTGTTCTGGAGATTTTTTTAATATCAAGAATATGCTGCAGTGCCGTTGCTGGATCAACTTCGAGAAGCCTTTCGGCAAGCTCCGCCTTTAAAGTGATACTCGTGAGACTCTGACCGAGGGAATCGTGCAAATCTTGCGCAATACGCTTACGCTCAGAAGTCTTTGCCATAGAGGAAATTTCCTTTTGGCTTTGTTTAATAACCAGGTTAGATAAGTACTTTCTCAGTTGAAATAGAAAGTTCAGGCCGTTGATAGCTGTAAAAAATAGTCCCGTCAAAACAGCATATAGTGATTGTCCAGTTAAGTAGGCAGTACTCAAATAAGAAAAAGTAACAACAAACAGTAAAATAATGGATGCATAGAGTTGCCTGTACGCTGAGCAAGCTGCAGCTGCAAAGGCAAAGAAACCGATACCGGCAAGTGAATAGAAAGAAGTGATAACACCTAAGAGGTTTAATACCAAGACAATACCAGTAACTTTGGTTCCTTTACACCAAAATACGAGGAAGAACAAGGGAAAGAGAAGCAAGTGGCAAATTACTACCACCCCAAAAGCAACTTCACTAAAAGTATGAAAAATAAAGGGCAAGTATATAAGGATCTGAAAATAAGGTACTAAGTTCAGAGCACCTCTCAGATTCTCGGGGAAACTATAGAACCTTTGTAAATAGTGATATGCCGACATTAGTTATTAGCTTCCAAAAATTGTACTTCATACTCCATCCATTCTTTCACATATACAGGTGCCATGGCATGGCCCATACCTTCTACCCACAACGTTTTAGCACCAGGAATGCGAGCTGCATACTTTTTGGCTTGAGCAATACTTAACAGGGGATCTCTATCACCATGGATAACCATAGTGGGGACCTCCAAGCCCTCCAATCGCTCTAATCTCGAGCCAGAAAGAGAGATTGCTGTAAATTGCTGAACTGGCAGATTATGATCAAATCCTTGCCTATGACGTAGTTCGTAGAGAGTAGTGCGTGCAATATGTTCAACATCAAAGCCTCCCTGCCCCTGAAGACTGTGATAAGTACTTACCATCAACTTAGCCATACCCTCATCGGAGCCACTGAGTCCATAGCGAAGAAATAGCCGAAGCATATTGTATCTGAAGGTTTTTCCCTGGGGTAACTCGGGGTCGTCGAGAAAACCTGAGGACATGATTGAAGTAAGGCTTTTCAAGCGATTGGGAAATTGCAGGGCCATTTCTTGCGCAATCATCCCTCCCATTGAGGCGCCCATAACATGAATTTGCTTAATCCCCAGGGAGTCCATAACTGCAAGGTTATCGCGCATCATGTCGGAAAGGTCGTACGCTGTCTCCTTAGTCCAGTTGGTAACCCAACTCGAGGCACCGCAGCCACGATGATCGGTGAGTAGTACTTGATAGCCAGCAGCTAAGAGTGGCTCATAGACTTCAGATGGCCAATACAGAGAAGAAGAGCCCATACCGTTTATCAGTAACACAGTGCCACGAACAGGTATCCCCTCTGGGCTTTTAAGCTGATACCAAATTTTAAGGCTCCCTGAGCGAACATATCCGCTCTGACCTGAGATCAGTTCAGGTAGTGGTTTCTCAAGACTCAGATCTAGCTGTTTCTGGATATCCTTGGGTAGCGGGGGCGTTGTAAGGACCCAAATAGTACAGACTAACACCAGAAGGAATACTATCGTGCCAATGATTAAAAAAACTTTCTTGATCAATGTAAGCCTCCATAAACACCGTAACACTGGTGCAGAAATAATATTTATATGTAATATCAGGCAATAGCGGAAATTGGATAAGTCATTTCTGTCATCAAATTTATATGACATTTGTCATCTTTTGTTGATGATTAAACAGTCTAGCCACAACTGCTAGACAGTAAATGTACATGTATTAGAGTTAAGCCTCCAGCACGGGCGTCTAAGGGCGAAACCCTAAGTGTAAGGTTACCTGCAGCTCATCGCTTCTAGCGATCGCTCAACAGAAGCTTAAAGGTAAACAAACTTGTCTAAAATCGCTTAAAGATGATAGCTTCTACTCATGATCTAACATCTACAAGATCAAATGGTGCCAATAATGTACGAAGCTGCTTTACTTGTATCCCTCACGATCTTATTTTTATTTTTTGCTGCGAAAACTTTTTTATATAGAGCATCAGTAAAAAAACACCTAAAATTTGAACACGAGGGCACGTACAAACAACTTCTCATGTCTGAGTCCTTTGACATCAATGAGATCAAGAAACACAAACTTTTTGATAAGTTTATTAGAGAAAAAGAATATTTGAAGCTGGAAGACTCCTTCTTAACTCGCACTTGTTGCCGCTATGTTTTTTATGGACGCTGCTTCCTAGCATTTGGATTGTTATTGTTACTTGTATCTATTTCTATCTAGGTTTGAGGATACTTGCTTAGGACTTAAAACAATAGAACTTTGGACGCTCTTTTCTTTGACATCGTGGTCTGAACACAATAGCCCTCTACCCTTCCTGCGACAAAACAATCCGATACTTAGCCTTTCCTGATTTCAAATGTTCAAAAGCCGCCTCTATCTGACTCATTGGGAAAATCTCTATCTCAGGTTTGATCTTATGATGCGCCACAAACTCAAGCATGGTTTCGATGGTACCAGGACTGCCGACTGGAGATGCTGAAATTGAGCGCTGCCCAAATAACAAGGGAAATAGAGTAAATTGTATTGGGTTAGTTACAGCTCCAACAAAGTGTAAGCGCCCTTTAGGTTTCAGAGCCTGGATATACAGATCCCAATCAAGACTGACATTCACAGTCGACAGAATAAAATCAAAGCTCATTGCCGCCGCTTGAATCTCTGCGGGATCACGGGAGTTCAGTGTTTTATGAGCCCCGAGAGCTAAGGCTTCTTTACGTTTTTCCTCGCTGGAAGTAAACGCGGTAACTTCACATCCCCAAGCATGGAGAAACTTTAAGGCAAGATGGCCCAAGCCACCAATACCAATCACAGCCACTTTGTCAGTGGGTTTGATATCAAATTGGACCAATGGATTGAATACGGTAATACCCGCACATAAAAGGGGGCCGGCCGATGCATAATCCACACCATCAGGGATAACAACCAGACTACTCATATCTGCCCTGGCTTTATCGGCAAAGCCTCCATTGGTGAGTATGGTGAACTTTGCCTCTCTACATAAGTTGAGGTCACCAATTCGGCAAGTATGGCATGTTTCACAGTAGCCTGAATTCCACCCCAACCCAACCACCGTGCCCTTTTTAAGATGAGCTACTTGCTCCCCCATCGCGGTGACACGGCCAATGACTTCGTGACCGGCAACCATAGGGTACTGTCCAATACCCCATTCATTTTCAATCATGCTCAAGTCACTATGACAGATGCCACAGTACATGATTTCCAGTTCAACCTCTGTTGCACCCAACTCTCCTGCTGCAATTTGGTAGGTCTTAAATGGACCGCCGGCCTCTAAGACTGCATAGGCATTAATAGTTGATGCAGTAGACATGGCGGGCTCCTTGAAGAAAAGGAAATCACAAATGACCTTAAAAGTTTAGACGCCATTCAGCTGTAGACTTTATTGCACCCTTACAATTTTATTTTCTAGAAACTAGTGGCCCTACTATCTAGCACAGAAATTAAAAGTGTTAACCGGGAGAAAGTAAAAGATTGAAATTAAAGCTGTAAAATAGAAAAAAGGCCGGGGGTACTTCCCCCGGCCAGTGCCAAGTCCTGTGAGGTTGCTGAATAGCAGAGGACTGATGAGAAATTGGACCGCAGTTTTACTCAGAAGATCAATTCAACACTCGATATCCGCGACCAACCAGACAATTCTTGATGATGTAGGTTGCCTCAGAGCTCGCACTACCCGCCCCTGACAAGCCCCCAACAAGCGCGCCGGCACCGGCTCCGGCTACCGCAGCACGCCCGCTGTCACCGACTATTGCACCGAGCGCACCACCTACTACAGCACCACCCGCAGCACCGGCAGCTGTTCTCCGCCCTTGGTCACTGTACGTGGAGTAAGCGATTCCCTTGCACTCTGCAAGGTCCGCTTGATATTGATTCATGTTAACGCCCCAGGTATCGATAACGATTCCACCGGCACCGGGAACCTGCTCTGGCTGATTCGCACAACCGTAAAGCAGCGACATCATAATTCCAGCAGTTACAGAAATAGCAGTCTTCATCAAACACCCCATATCGCTTTCGCCACAGGATAGTGAGCTTGTCACGCTTTTCTTCTTTAGGTTTAGCTGCTGGTAGAACTTGACGCCAGTCTGGCGCCTAAAAATGAATGACCCGCTGGGCAACAAATCCAACAGGCGTAAATAGTGTTGTAGCTATTAGTGGAGGGCGCCTTTTATCTATGGATCTGCAGGTTGGGTTCCTGTAGGCAGAATTGAATATTGGTAAAACACTTCTAATTCTTGAGATTTCGCTTGTGGATCGAGGATATTTACTATGCCCTTAAAACTCTTTAATCGCCGACTCTCTGTATCGTAAGTGAGATTTAAGTCCTCTACGAAAAGGCGGATAAGAGGCTGGGCAATATCTACTCGTATACAAGTATTTTCACCTGCCGCTTGATTACAGGATACTGCCCTAGCGCGCAGCATTATCGATCGACCATGCAGTGGCGAAGCAAAATTGAATTTAAGAGTTTTTCCTGAAGACAATAAGTCCCAGTGGTCACGCACATAAGTATCAAAGCCTGCATCAACTACATCAACACTTCGTGCCTCTCGCAAACTTACTTTCCAGGCTTCGTCCTCGTTGGCTCTATAGCGCATCATCCACTGGCCGTCATCCCAAAGGACTTCACGGACTTCGCCGTGCCTCCGATCTATTTGAGTGACGCTAGGTAAGGCACTGCGACCAGCTGCGGGGCCACTTCGCTCTCGAAGAGTTTTCTCTGCTATCAAATCACCCTGGGGTGCATAGTAGAAAACAGTTATTTCGCCATTATCTTGCGAAGTATAATATTCGCAGTACTGTAACTGTTGATTATCCGGATCATAGGCCAAACCTTTGACCAGGAAAGGCCCTTCATAGTGACAGTTATTTCCGGCAATAGCCGACATCGCAATAAATTCAAGCATTGCTCACCTCTTTTTGACAAATCTTTCTTGCCAAATAGGCAAACAACGGCAGGATGCAGGCCCAAATTACACTTAGTGTTCCCAGGGATTGCCACAAGGGCCTGTGCAATTCCACAGTGCCATTTAGGAATGCACCGGTAAAGTAACTAAACGGTCCAAAAAAACCACCCAGGATTACCGCCAGCCATAGATTTTTCTGTAAGAAAACCAAACTGTATCGTAAGGTCATGGCAAAGTTCAACCACAGGCAGATCAGCCATAAGGGAGGCCAGGAGGAGCCGCTGTCATTTCGCATCACCCCCAAATGAAACAAGATAGAGTCTATAGACACTCCAAAGATAAACACCCCCGCCAACCAAAGCGGTTCCCTGGGCAAATTGGCGATATAGCGTAAATGTACAAAGAGGTTCACCAGAGTAAAGGGAACCACCAACCACACCTTGGCCACTATGACGCACAGTGGCCAGGCGATATCGAAAAGTAAGGCATTAGCGACAAAACGCCACATGCAGGAGAGCCTCTGGTTGATTCCGTAATATCCTTGGATTGCAAACTCTTAAAAGGTTTAAACAATTCCCTGAAATCACGCCTTGATCCTGAGCCATTCTGAAAGGCAAACACTTCACAAGATTAACTTGAGAGAGTTTAGAAACTGCCCAAAAACCGAGGTTTGGCGAACACAAATTGGGCGGTACCAATCACTCGTTGCAAAAATCCCCCTTCGCAATAGCATAAATAGAATTCCCACATACGGATAAAGCGCTCATCAAAACCTAACTCGCGCACTTTGGAAATTCGCTCAAGAAATGCTTTGCGCCAGTCACTTAATGTGCGGGCGTAATGGGCGGTGATGTCTTCAAGTCCAACAATCTGCATATCTGTTGAATTGGCAATATGGTCCGCGATAACCTGATTAGATGGCAGGCAGCCACCGGGGAAGATATATCGCTGGATAAAGTCGACCTCTTTACGATACTCGTGGTAGCGCTGGTCGCGAATGGTGATTGCCTGCATCACCATCAAGCCATCTTCTTTGAGTAATTCGCTACAACCAGCGAAGAAGGTCTTGTGAAATTCGTGCCCTACTGCCTCCACCATTTCAATCGATACAATTTTATCGTACTTACCTCGCAGGTCCCGATAGTCTTGTAATAAAAGAGTTATCTGATCCTCTAACCCTTCGTGCTTCACCCATTGACGGGCATAGTCATATTGCTCTTGGGAAATTGTAGTAGTTGTTACTTTACAGCCATAGTACTTGGCAGCATGAATGGCCATCCCCCCCCACCCAGTACCAATCTCAAGGAGGTGATCGGAGGGTTTTAACTTTAGCTTTCGGCAGATCAGTTCCAGTTTGTGATTAGAGGCTTCAAACAGGGTTGCATTTTCAGACGGGTAGACCGCAGATGAATACAGCATGGTCCTGTCTAAAAATAACCGGAAAAATTCATTGCCCAGGTCATAGTGTGCAGAAATATTCTTGCGTGAGCCATTGCGGTTATTCGCATTTAATTGATGTAACCAGCGCAAACCTAATCGGGGTAAATAGCTCCAACGACTATCGATACCTTCCACCAATTCCATGTTGTCCACCATCAGGCGAATCAGGTCCACGGTATTGGTTGAGGTCCAGGCGCCCTGCATAAAGGCTTCTCCAGAACCAATGGTTCCGTTTAATAGCACCTGTATATAGCTGGATGGATCATGTACGCAAATATGTGCCGAGATCTCTGCTTCTTCTGGTCTCTGGCCAAAGTGGTAACACTGCTCCCCCTCTTCGATTAGCAAGTGGCCACGATCAATACCCTTGAGTTTTTCCAACACCAGCTTGCGGGCCAGGCGAACGAGCCAGGACTGTGCCGATACTTCTGATTTTGACGACGAAGCCTGATCAACTTCCTGAACTGCTCTCATAGTTGTTTATCTCCTGCCTGAACCTCGGCGTCGTCGCGAGGATGCGAAAATACCGGGATACGCTTGACCCATAATTTCAGTGCCTGCCAATAAATGGCGGCTATAACTTTTACGGTCATCAAGGGGTACTGGATCAATATTGAATTAAGCGATCGGCCGCTAATTTCGCAGCGCTGTAAACTCAGGGTTGCATCAAACATTGGGCGAGTGCCATCTTCTGTATCATCGGCACTCGCATCAAAATTTTGCAGGTAGGCTGTCAGCTTTTCTCCAGGTTTTGTCCCTCTCCATCGATACCCTTGGGCCATGGGCATAAAAGGCGAGACATGAAATGTTTTTGCGAAGGTCGCTTTTTGCAACTTGGTATTATTACGGCAATCCAAAACATAGCTGTGACGCTCTTTCCAGGGTGTGTTGTGTACATCCAGGAGCAACCAATCCACATTCTGGCCCTCAGCATCGAAACAATAGTAAACACTGAGTGGATTCATGTTGTAGCCAAAGTAGCGCCAATTGGCCAGCAAACGAATAGGTCCCGCAGGCTGCTCTCCCGCTTTCTCCTCCACCCGCTGTCGAACCGCCTCATCAAGACTGAGGGATTCATCGCCAAAAAAATCACTGCGACAAAATCTCGCAGGTGCTCGCCGCTGGGAGGACCAAAGAGGTGAGAGCTGACAAATGGCTTCCACCTCTGCCAGATCGACGTACATCATAAAAACCTGATAGCGAAACTGATGAGCTCTGGGCGCAAAGCGCCGGTGCTCCAACCACCCGGTATAAATCGCACTTTCCATGATACCGGCCTCCTTACCAGTCAACACCCAACCCCCGAGCCACTCGCAACGCACTCGTTACACCGTCTTCATGAAATCCATTTGCCCAATAAGCACCGCAGAACCAGGTGCGGTTAACACCATTAATACTATCCCACTGCTGTTGCGCTCGTGTTCCGGCCACAGAGAACTGGGGATGGGCGTACTCAAAACGACCGAGCACAGACTTGGGATCGATACGCTCTTCGGCATTCAGGGTGACACAATAGGTTTTCTCGGTATTCAAGCCCTGAAGTATATTCATGTTGTATGTCAAAACAGGCAGTGCATCCTGTTCACTGCGCAATTGGTAATTCCAACTCGACCAACTGCGACGGTGACGGGGTAGCAAGGTGCTGTCTGTATGCAGGACCACGGCATTTTTTGCATAGGGTATAGCCCCCAGGATTTTTTGCTCACTGCCGCTGGGGTCGGTCAAACATTGAAGGGCCTGATCGGAGTGGCAAGCGAAAACAACGGCATCAAACTCCAAATTTTCCCCTGCTGCGGTGCGAACATTCACACCTTCCCTGCAGCGCTGCACCGCCTCAATGGGCGTAGATAAGCGAATTTTATCTGCGAAAGATTGTATTAACGGATCAATATATTCACGCGACCCGCCCTTAATCACTCGCCACTGCGGGCGACGCACCAGGTTGAGCAGGCCGTGATTAACAAAGAAGCGGACAAAGAAACTGACAGAAAACTCCAGCATTTGCGCCACACTGGCAGACCAGATAGCAGAGCCCATAGGTACCAAATAGCGATTGGCGAATTCCGCGGAGTAACCGTTCGCAGGTAGATACTCACCCAGGGTCAATGTCTCGCTCAGCCTCCCCTCCTGCCAGTCGCGGAGGGCATTTCGGTTAAAGCGCACTATGTCCCAGAGCATACGCCAGTGCCCAGCGCTGACGATGTTCGAGCGCTGTGCAAACAGGCTGTTGAGATTGTTACCCGCATATTCAAACCCCTCCTGATCGCAGCGCACACTAAAGCCCATGGAGGTGGGTTGGGATTGAACTCCCAGCTCTTTAAGCAAGCGAATAAAATTCGGATAAGTCCAGTCGTTGTAAACTATAAAGCCAGTATCCACTGCTAACCGGCGTCCCCTCTCGTCAATATCAACCGTAGCGGTATGCCCTCCCAGGCGCGCCTGTGCTTCAAACAGGGTGACATCGTACTTTCGATTCAATAGATAAGCGGCAGTAAGACCGGCAATGCCGCTGCCAACAATAGCGATTCGCATCAATTCTTCCTTAGTGTGCGGATTCTTGTCATTTTGGGTACGCAAAAACGGAACCAGATTGAGCTAAAAAAACCCAGAAACCGCAGAGGCCAACTGAGCCGTTTGGGAAAATCGACTGTATGCCCAACACCACAGAGCCCCTGTTCAATACGCTCGGCGGCCTGCTCTGGAGTCATTAAAAAAGGCATGTCAAAGTCATTGCGCTGGGTAAGGCGGGTGTCGACAAACCCCGGGCGAATGTGGACCACTCGAAGTGGAGTAAGGCTGGTATCGGCGCGCACCGACTCCAGAAAATAGGCCACCGCCGCTTTGGAACTGCCATACGCTTCGGCGCGGGGAAAAGGTACCACTGACGAGAGGCTGCCGAGCGCAGCAAATACCGGAGATCGACTTGCAGCTAACAGTAACTGCGCACATTTCAAGGTATTCACCAAGGCAAAGAAATTGCCATCAAAAACCCGCCGGTACATGGTGACATCCAATTGAAGGTCGTCGTCATATTCACAGGTACCAGCGCAAGCAATCACCATATCCAGGTGATCTGTAAAGTCCGCTAATCGCCGAGTAACACCCGGCATCACCGCATCATCACTAAGATCACAGTCCAAAACCCTGAGGCGACTGGGGGCTATGTTCTGTAACTCCGTCAGCGCATCGAGCCTGCGACTGCTGGCAATCACAAAATTATTCTGTTCCACCAGGCGCAATGTAAGCGCGCGCCCAATACCCGAGCTAGCACCTGTGATCCAGATGGTTTTATCGCGAATCCCCTGGGACACTTAGTTGCGCTCCATTCGCGACTTGATAAAACCTATGCAGGAGCCCAATACCGGCACCTGCTCGTAGACCATGGCGCCCATATCGTAAAAGTCCTCGTGGTAGTGAATCTTATCGGTGTAACGCAACAGGCTACAGCCACGAAGTTGTAATGGGCGTCCACCTTTGAGTGATTGGTGTCGGTAGTGCATGATCCACGAAAGGCAGGCGCTGCCCTCGCCCACCACCGGCAGATCATCAAATTGGAAGCGGCACTGGGTAAGCCCCCTGCTCATTCCCGCAAAGTAACTCTTTAAAGCAGGCAATCCCTCTATCCGATGCAACGGGTCGCAAAAAATGACATCGTCGCTATATAGTGATCCAAGGCTGCCAGTTTCCTGCATCAGGAAGTCTTTGTAGTACTTCTCTAGCTCCTCAATCAACGCGCTCATCATCGGATTCCTTACTGTTCTAGCTGCAGATAAATACGCCACACCCCATCGGGTGGATCACCGCTCAATAAAAGGTAGGCCAGAGTGATCCAGTTATGCCCTCTCTGCGTAAGTAGTTATCAGACAACTTGGAAGTCTCCCCCTGAGAGTCTGTTGCAGAATGTGGTACACGGATGTACCACAACAGCTCCCAACTCTAATTTCCAGACATGCTTGATTGCGTGAGTATCGACAACGACAGAAAGACCGTTAACATGGCGCATAGCCCCCAAGCAAAAAGTGAAATACGCCCGGTGAAACTGCCACAAAGAGAGGACCAGGACTGGAGTGCCCTGCTGACGCGAGTCGGTGCGGAGCGTGATCGCCAGTCCTTTGAGCAGCTCTTTCACCACTTTGCCCCACTAATTAAGGGTTTCCATCACAGCCGCACCACTCAGGCAATTAGCGCTGAAGCCGCCGATGAGCTAGTTCAGGAAACCCTGTTTAAAGTCTGGCGTAAGGCCCCCAGCTTCGATGCCAGTAAGGCTTCTGCCAGCACCTGGATATTCACCATTATGCGCAACACTCGTATCGACATGTTGCGCCGTAACGGGCGTCATCAAAACACCGAGATTATTGAAGCCATGGATGTTTGGGATGAAACCCCCGAACACCAACCGTTAATATTTCTACAGAGAAGACGCAACGAAAAGGAAGTTGCGGACGGCCTGCACAGCCTGCCGGCAGAACAGAGCCACGTCTTGGAAAAGGCGTATATGGAGGGAAAATCCCACAGTGAGATATCCAAGGAGCTGGAATTACCATTGGGCACGGTAAAGTCCCGCGTGCGACTGGCCCTAAAGAAGTTACAAGCGAGGTTGGCCAAGTAGGTTTAGTATGATTCGCCACCACCCCGATAAAAATTTACTCCTTGAATACGCTTCCGGCAGCCTGCCCAAAGGCGCCAGCCTGGTCGTTTCCGCCCATATACAAATGTGTGCCGAGTGTCGCGCTCAATATCAAACCATGAACACCCTGGGTGGCTCCATTCTGGAGTCCTGTGCACCACAGGCCGTAAACGATGAGGCTTTCCAACGCCTGATGGGACGTATTGATCAGGCCGCTGAACCGGAGCAACAAGTGGCTCCCGAGAGATCCAAATCCACGGAGCCCATGCTGGCGGGTGCACCGCCAGTCGTGCACAAGCTGCTGGAAAAAAATCCCCCGATCAAGTGGAAAACTATCGCGCCCGCCCTGAAAATGTGTCGACTAAAAACCGGGCAGGATCAATATGAAGTGAGCTTTCATCGCCTCAGTTGTGGCGGCAAAGTAGCAGAGCACGATCACCGGGGCTACGAACTCACCCTGGTTTTGTACGGCAGTTTCTCTGATAGCGATGGTGTTTATAGTCCTGGGGACTTTCTGTTGCGGGAACCCGGCGACGTGCACCGCCCGACGGTCACAGAAGATCAAGAGTGCCTGTGCTTCTCTGCGGTACAGGCACCGGTGGCGATTACCGGTGTCAGCGGCTGGTTGCTAAACCGCCTTATCCCGTTTCGTCCGGGCTGACACCGATTAAAAGAGCTGCGGCGTCTAGGACGCCGCCAGAGAAGTCGGCTCTTGCTCCCCATCCACAAATACTGCAGAAAGCTCATCCCAACGATCGCTGACCGCCGCGAATTTTTCCTCGCGCACATGGCCATAGCCACGCACTTGAAGGGGGATTTCGAGCAGCTCTTGTGCCTCTGACAGGTTTTCGCCGGACAGATGCGCGGCCACGCTATCAACTGCTTTGGCCACCTGTTGGGCCCAGCGCCGTTCAGCGCGGCGCTCCTGGGTGTAACCGAAGACATCCAGTGCAGTACCGCGAAGCACTTTACCCTTAGCCAACAGCGGCATCAGCTTGCCCATCCAGGGGCCAAACTGCATTTTGCGTACGCGACCACTGCTATCGGGGCGAGCAAGAAGCGGCGGCGCCATATGGAATTTCAGGGTGTAGTCGCCGCTGAATGTCTCACGTAGCTGTCGCTTGAAATCTTCACCGGTGTAGAGGCGCGCCACTTCGTACTCATCTTTATAAGCCATCGCTTTATAAAGGCTGCGCGCACCCATACGGGTAAGATCGCCCCGAGCAGCTGGCAGTGAGGATTCTGCTTTGCGCAGCGCCTCTATATGGCGAAGGAATTCTGCCGCATAGGCCGGGCTTTGATAGTCGCGAAGCTCTGCTGCCAATCGCTCCAGCAACTGCTCCACCGACTCCTCAGGCTCCACCAATTTCACCGGCTTGGCCGGCACTGCCAATTGCTCGATCGCTTTAGGATTCTCCGCCAGCAAACGGCCAGCGCGGAAAGCGCGCAGGTTGTTCTCTACCGCCACGCCATTGAGTTCGATGGCCCGCTCCAGGGCCGCTTCACCGATTGGCAGCAGTCCTTTCTGGCAGGCAAAACCCATAATCATCAAGTTACTGGCTACGGTATCGCCAAACAGTGCCTGGGCATATTTATTCGCATCAAAGGCAAAATACTCCGCACACAGAGACTCAATACTCTGTTGGGTCGCATCGGCAGGGAATGCCAGCTCGTTGTCGCGAACAAAGGCCGCTACCGGTACTTCAGCAGTATTTACCAGGGCACGCATTTCGCCGGTGGCAAATTTGGTTCGCTGGCCAGCGGCGGTGACCATATCGCAACCCAGTAACAACTGCGCCGCGCCATCGCGAATACGAGCGGTGGTAATCGCCTCGGGGTTTTCTCCCACTTTCACATGAGCCACTACGGCGCCATTTTTTTGTGAGAGTCCGGTAAAGTACAAAGTTGTACTGCCCTTCTCTTCCAGGTGCGCCGCCATACCCAGCAGTGCCGCCACGGTAAGTACACCACTGCCACCAATGCCGGCCACCAAAATACTGAGGGGCTGGGCCAGAGTCGCGACCGGCGCAGAAGGTAATCCGGCAATAGCCACGTCCAAGGCATCCGCCAGGGACTGCACCGGGGGCTTTTTCAGTTCTCCCCCTTCCACAGTGACAAAGCTCGGGCAGAAACCATCGGCACAGCGCATATCCTTGTTGCAGCTGGACTGGTTGATCTGACGCTTGCGCCCCAACGGGGTTTCCAGCGGCTCCACCGCAATACAGCTGGACTGCACGCTGCAATCGCCACAGCCTTCGCAGACACGGTGGTTGATTAACAGTCGCTGGGATGGGTCGACCATCTGTTTTTTCTTGCGGCGGCGGCGTTTCTCGGCCGCACAGACCTGCTCATAAATAATCGCCGTCACACCGGCAGTTTCCCGCAGACGACGCTGCACGGCGTCCAGCTCAGAGCGGGGAAGAACTTCTACGGCAGTGGGCAGTTGGCCACGGTGTTCACGCCAGTGGTCGGGGTTCTCGGTCAAAAGAATAACGGTACCAACTCCCTCGGCCAGCAACTGTGCAGCCAGGGACGGAGCATTAACTTCGCCATCGGCGGGTTGGCCACCGGTCATGGCCACCGCATCGTTCAGAAGAATTTTGTAGGTGATATTCACCTGGCTCGCCACGGCCTGGCGAATGGCTAATAGCCCAGAGTGGTTGTAAGTTCCATCGCCCATATTCTGGAAAATATGCTCAGCGCTGGAGAAACGGTGCAGGCCCACCCATTGGGCGCCCTCGCCTCCCATATGGGAATAGGTATCGGTGCGCAGGCCTTTGCCCAAAGCCATAATATGACAGCCAATACCGGCACTCCCCAAACTGCCTTCTGGCAATTTGGTGGAAGTGTTATGAGGGCAACCTGCACAGAAAATGGGTTCACGAGCCAACAAGCCCTGAACCTTTGCAGCGACATTGCCCCCCAGTTTTTCTGCCAGGGGAATCAGCTGTGCCGCCAGTTCAGTATCCACCAGCCAGCGGGCAATGGCTTTGGCCACCTGATCAGGACCAAAGCCCCACACTGCTGGCAACAGGTCCTTGCCATCCAGGTCTTTCTTGCCGACTACCTTCGGACGATAACTATCTTCCCAACCGTAGAGCAGGTTTTTCAGCTGATCCTCCACCAGAGGACGCTTCTCCTCGACTACCAGCAAGCGCTCCATGCCCTTGGCGAACTCGCCGATGCCCCTAGGCTCCAGCGGCCAGGACATCGCCACTTTATAGATGGAGATGCCTGCTGAGTTCAGATCTGCCTCTGATAAGTTGAGCAGTTTCAAGGCTTCAAGCAAATCACCGTGGGCCTTACCCACCGTTACAATGCCGAAGCGTTTTTGCTCCGCACTGTGGGTGGTTTTATCCAGGCGGTTGGCATAGGCGAATGCCTTGGCTGCAGGCAAACGCTCCTCCAGCATGCGGCGCTCGTACTCAAGGCGCTCGGCAGGCCAATTCAGGTGGGGATCGTAGTTCAGGCCGTGTGGCGGGATTGGGAAGTCAGCTGGAATTGTAAACTGGGGCAACTCCGGCACAATCAAGGAAGCACCGGCCTCTACAGTTTCAGTAATTGCCTTAAAACCCACCCACAAGCCCGAAAAACGGGATAAAGCAATGCCCGCGAGGCCCAGGGTCAGGTACTCATCAATGGAGGACGGAAATATCAGCGGCATCATTACCGACTCAAAAATCTGGTCGGTATTGTGGGAAAACATGGAGGATTCTGCAGTGTGGTCATCCCCACACAACGCCAAAACACCACCCAGTTTTGAGGTGCCCTGAATATTGGCTTGGCGGAAAACATCTGCGGTGCGATCTACACCGTGGCCCTTGCCATACCAAATAGAAAAGACGCCGTCTTTCGTTGCCTGCTGGCGATAGTGATCCAGCAACTGGGTGCCCCAAATATTGGTCGCCCCCAGGTCTTCATTAATGCCCGGCTCAAAATGGATTTCCCGCTCGGCCAATAGCTTCTTGTGCCGCCACAGGGCCTGGTCGTAACCGCCCAATGGGGAACCGCGATAACCGGAAACAAAGCCAGCTGTATTGAGGCCCGCCAGCTCATCCATGCGCTTTTGCATTAAGGGCAAACGAACCAGGGCGTCAATTCCGGTCAGGAATACACGGCCGGATTCACGGGTAAAAGCCGCTTTCAGCGAATACTCGCTATCAAAGCCCAATTCCTGATCGCCTTCGACCATTGCCATGGGTACCACCTATTTTATCTTTATTGCTTTATTGCTTTCATCACTCCAGTTCTCGACGCCAGTAACATGTCGCGAAAATATTCGCGGCATCTCCCGAGTTACAGCAGAACAGACCAGAGCTGTTTAATTGCGCTAAAATTAACACTGCCCGGCAGAGCAGGTCATACCAAAATTGGCCCAACTCAGGCATAATGCCGCCATAACTCGCTAAAGATGACCAGCTACTGGCAACAAATCACTCAAAATGAAGTATTTTGGGGGATACAACGGAAAGGACATGCCCTCTTATGGTGCTCGCCTCTGGCCTTCACACTCTGTGTGACTAAATAAGCGCCAAAGGTTCAGCTTTTTGAGAGGCATAGCCTGGAACTGATCAGGGGATATCAGTTTCCGCCCGTTTACAGCTAACCAGTATCAACCGGTTGGGCAACGTACCCATTAGCGGGAAATTAATAAAAAACGAGAAGGTCTCACAAAAGATGCGCAGTATAGGAAGCTACTGCCATAACAAACCAAAAAAAACCATGTACGCAATGCACACAATTTACCGGAGAACGCTGGGAAGCAAAGATTCACTGGCAGGTTGATGATTAGCAGCCGGCGATACCGGCGTACGTTCAGAGAGATGAGATACGGAATATAACCATGGCCTATTTACTGGATGCCATCGACAAGAAAATTCTGGAAATCCTTCAACAGGATGCCACCATTCCAAATATTGAGCTTGCAGAAAAAGTCTGCCTCTCACCCTCCCCCTGTTCACGGCGGGTTAAAAATCTAAACGAGCAAGGGTTTATAAAACGCGCAGTTACCCTGCTTGAACCGGAAAAGGTTGGGTTGCCGGTAAGTGTATTTATCCAGGTTACTCTTAACCACCAAGTGAAAAAAGAGTTACAGGACTTCGAATCGGTTATCGGCCAATGGCCGGAAGTGATGGAGTGCTACCTGATGACCGGTGATTTCGACTACCTGCTGCGCGTTGTTGTACCCAATTTGCAAGCTTATCAGGAATTCCTGGATAAAAAACTCACTGAGCTCCCAGGCATCGATCATATTAAAAGCAGCTTCTCTTTAAAGCAGGTGCGTTACCGCACTGAGTTGCCGCTGGACCAGTTGCTGGAAAGCCAAGGCTGAGCCTCTTTTGACGCCTGCATTCTTGCAGGCGTCTATTCACAACCTTGCCTTTAGCCGTCGCAAAATTGTGCGGGTTGCTTAAGCCAATTAATTGGAACTCTATTAGCAACCCGCCCCCATTAATTATCTAAAAGAATTACTTCTCAGATAAGCTTGATATATCAACTTCAAGACCAGCCAGATGCGTGGCAACTTGATCCGACACCAATGGGCTCACTTCCCCACCTAAGTGTTCTGCCAGGAAGTCTTCTGTTTTTATTAAAAGTGCCAACTTGTTAATGCGCTTGCTAAATCCATGCCCTTCATCTTTTGCCAAGATATACTCAACTTCCAACCCGTTTTCATACATTTTTTTGGCGATTTGATCAGACTCCACCTGGGTAACACGAGGATCATTAGCCCCTTGAACCAGCAGTAAAGGTGCCTTGATTCGATCGGTATAGTTCAACGGAGATCGAGTTTGCATTTCCTCCCGATCACTTTCAATCAAAGGATCTCCAACCGCTTTAAACCAATTGGAAATAAAGGGGCGATAATACTCCGGAAACGATTCAATCAAAGTAATCAAGCTAGAGGGACCAACAAACGATATTGCTGCAGTATATGTATCAGGCGTAAATGTTAGTCCTGACAAAGCCGCATAGCCTCCATATGAGCCCCCCATAATTGCTACTCTATCGCTGTCAGCAATTCCCTGCTCAATCAAGAACTCTACTCCATCGGTCAAGTCATGCTGCATCGCACCTGTTCCCCATTGGCGATTGCCCAGAGCGATAAAAGTCTCACCAAAACCCGTGGAGGCACGGAAGTTTGGCTGCAATACCGCATAACCGCGATTCACTAAAAACTGTGCTAGACGCGTCATAAATCCATCGTTGAGCTTCCAGTAATCCCTCGACCAAGGACCGCCATGGGGCAGAACAACCAACGGCAATTGCTTGCTCTTCCCTTTAGGTAAAGTGAGGTATGCCTGAATAGTAATACCATCACGCGCGGTATAGGTTATTGAGCGCTTTTCTGACAAAAATTTAGGGTCCAACTGGGAATCTTTGTCAATTAAACGTACCAGTGACTGATCTGATTGCTGATATCTATAAAACGCACCAGGATCGATATCGCTGGCAACTTCCAACAACCAAACTCCAGTTTCTTCATCCATGGAAACAACGTCTATTTCCACCCGACGACTAAAGTTACTGGTGATATTTTGCCAGTGCTTTTGGAAATTCTTATCAACAGGATAGTCTTCTCGATAACCATAATAATAGGAAATCAGCTGGAGCTCACCATCCTTATTGAACAGAGTTTTATACACGTCTGACCGTTGATTGGGATCTTGGTGAATGGCTGCTATTTTTCCTGAAGTTAAATCTAACTGTTTTACCCCAGAGGTATCAGCTGCACCAAAACTTGATTCAAAATACAGACTGCCAATTTCTGAGTTATAGCTCGACAGAGATAGTATTTCTCCCGGCTCCGTCTTTAGTGCCCCCTCCCAGGAGTCGCCTTTACGAACAAATAGTTCTTTTGACGTATCAGGATTGGGTCGCACACCAGCAACCGGAAACCCTTCATCATCAATTAAAATTTCGTTAAATCGATGAGTATTTTCCATCAAAAATGTTAGTTCACCCGTCTCAGTATTAAGCTGATAAAATTTCAAATTATTCGGGTCATCATGATTGGCCATTAGCGTCAGTGAATCCTGTTTTTCCGAAGCTTGCCCAAAAACCATGTAATTTGCAGAGTCGTTTGAGGTTAATTTTTCGGTGCCAATCAAGTTTAAGCTTTTACCTTCATCATTCAGGTCCAGTCGATAAACCTGGTGTTGCTCATTCCCATCCACATCTTTTAAAACGAATAAACCAAGCCGATGCTTATCCCACAAAAAAGCATCTACACCATCTGCAAACTCTGTTAACGCAAATGCATCTTTGCTTGCCCCATCAGCCGACATCACATAGATATTTGGCGCTCCATTATGCTGCTGTAGCCAGGCTAACCATTGTCCATCTGATGACAGATTAACATCCTTGATAGCAGACTCATTAAAGAGGCTCTCGACAGAAATCAACTCTTGCTCGTTAACTTTTGTCGCCCCCTCTTCCTGGGAAGCATTCATACTGCAACCGCTAAATGCAATCGCAAAACTCAAGCTACAGATAGCCTTCTTTATTGAACTGTTACGAATGTGCAATTTCATATGCTTTAACTCCTTGTTAGCTGTCAGTGTCGACTGTAAAAAATACTGTAAGACAGCTATAAATTATTGTAAAGCAATAATTTATAGCTGAATTGCAGAAATTAAACATCACGATATAATGCTTATGACTTCAAAAAAGGGGGAACTTATGAACCATAAAATTCAGGTGGTGAGTACTCGCCTGCGCTGGAGTGTCCTAGCAATAGGGCTGCTCGCTGTAGGTATCTTGCTGATCAATTTTTTTCTTTTCGATAAGTACCTATTTAATAGTGCCAATCCTTTTCTTCGAGAACTATGGGCACAGGATGACCAATACAGACCTTTATTACTAATTGGCCAAGTGCCAACAATTGTGCTTTTTGGTTTATTTATATACTGGCTGTGGCGTCTCTTCGGCCAGTATGCAAAAGGTGACTATTTTGATAAGGAGAGCGACCGGTGTTACCTGTGGTTGGTATGCCTATATGGAGCCATTATTCCGTTACGGGCAATTGAATCAGCCTGGATTAGTTACATTTACTACATGCATAGCGAAGAGGTCTCCTTACATCTTCCGTTTGATATCGGCAGGATACTTACCCTATTTGTACTAGTCAGCATTTTCTTTATTTTGCGCGCCGCAAAACAAATTGACCAAGAAAACAAAGAGTTTGTTTAGCATGGCAATTATTGTCAATTTGGACGTTATGCTGGCTAAACGTAAAGTCAGCTCGAAATCACTGGCCGCGCGAATTGGAATCACCGAAGCCAACTTATCCCTACTGAAGCGCGGCAAAGTGAAGGGAGTAAGGTTTGATACCTTGGCGGCAATCTGTGAAGCACTTGAGTGTCAGCCTGGCGATATTCTTGAGTTTAAACCAGACGAGTAAGACTATTACGAGAGCCCAATGGGCTCTCTAACAACAGGTTTTACCTTGTTCAGTGGCAAAGCAAGCCATTCACTCCAAGGTAGAATTCGCGTACTGAGCTAGGATACCTGCCCAGGTCTTCTCAATTTCCGGCAGTAAATCCTGAAACGCAGCTTTTTCTGTTGCAACACGCAAATCATCAACCGCATCTGATGTGCTCCAAACACTCGCACTCTTACGGTCTGTTGCTGTAGCTTCAGAAATACCAAACAGATACTCTGTGCGAACATCGAAGAATGCTGCCGAGACTGTGGTTGTCACCGTTACCTCTTTATTCTTTAAAAACCCCAGAGAGATAACATTGAGCGGAGCAAATTTCTGCTCACCAGCATGGAAAGACGTATCAAAAGTATACACCAACAAAATATCAGCTTTTAGCCGGGCCGAAGCCTCCCGAAGTGACCGTACTGAGTCCAGATTGGTCGGCAGTAGGATTTTATTGAGCGGCGCTACATTCGATACTGCCGGCAGCTGCGACAAACGAAGAAAATCCTCCTCGGTCTCCACCTCCCGAGTCGTAATAACACTGTAGCGACCTGTACCAAAGCTATTGAGCCGGTAAGATTGGTACTCTGGAGCCTGAACTCGGGCAATCGAGATATTTGCAGGGAATGGCGTTGCTGGCTCTTTAGACATCAATTCATTGATATCGGCATCCGCCAGCTCACTCAGATGTACTGAGCCTCCTGGAGTAGTATATGAGGCACAGCCACCCAGAGCGAATAAGGCAGCCAGTAGTAGCACTTTCGTACACACATTCATCAGAAATCCCTTTCGAAATTAGGTGAGATACAACGTTATCACAAGGTAACAGGTGGCTATATAGTTACCTGTTTATTCAGGCTAATCCCCACAACTGCTCTTCCCGCTACTCGCCAAACTTTATGCGCACCGCCTATGCACAAAATTCCAATCCGCTCGATTTAAAAGGCTATACACCCAGCACTTTACGAAAAAGCCTGTCAAATTCTGGAAGATCCAACTTTGGCCTTTCCTCTATAGAGTTGGCACCAGATCTATCCAGATTTGCTTGTATCCAGCCATCCAATTTGCCATCAACGGCTATCAAATCGTCCTCTTCAAGCTCCTTCTTTTTCAAAATCAAACTGGAAAGAATATCCAGAAGCCACTCATTTCCTGAGGGAGGCAACAACTCGTTATACATATGACTAAAGTCCACAGGAGGAATTTTTGTAAACTCTTTTATATACAGGGCATTAAGCAGTGAACGCAGTACATAAAGTAACTTCTTGACCTTAATCTCTTTAAAGCCTCGGTCATCCTCGCGAATAAACCTGGAATAATTATTAAACCCCATACTGACATAGTGATGAGCTAATGCTCGCGGCTGCCAACATTTTAAAGCCAAATCCTGCAATGACTCCAAACTATCTTCATTTCTAAAGTAGACTTTTGGCGAAAATAGCCACTCGATTAAAGTGGGGTTACTTGCCCTCATCAAAGTTAAAGTCTTCTTAATATCCCAGCCAACCAAGTCCAGCTCATCACCAAGCTTCTTATCAAAAGGAACCTCAACGACATCTCTGGGAGTACCTATAGTAAGATAATGCTGAATATCACACTTATAGATAAACCTTACATCCCAGTCACTATCAGGAGATTCAAACCCCCATGCGCGGCTTCCTGATTCACAGGCACAGATAATTTCAATATCTCGCTCTACTTCCAGTGACTTCAAGCGGTCTTTTATCAGTGATTCCATAAATACCTGCCCGCTACTTCAAAAAAAATCAACTATACCCGAAACCTTCCTTGATTACTCTTACGAGACCTATAATTGCACTTTCATCAAAGACTCATTAGGGCAGCGGCCTCTCTCTCCTAACAACTGGACTAGAAAATATTAAAAATAGACTTCTAATAGACTATGATAGCCGCTAAAAAATAGCTTCCAGGAGGCTGGTTTCATGGACGGAAATCCCAAAGACTCTATCATTGTAAACAACCATTCTATCTCTTATTCTCAGGAGGGACAGGGCGAACCCATTGTATTTGTGCATGGCGCACTGGCCGATGCTCGCATGTGGCAAGAACACTGCAAAATTCTATCAAAGGAATTTAAGGTAATCTCATTCACTCAAAGACATTTCGGCAATCCACACAGCCGCTCGGAGGGACCTTTTGGTATTGATACTCATACAAAAGACCTGATAAGACTGATTGAAACTCTGGATGTTGGCCCCATTCACCTTGTAGGCTGGTCTTATGGTGCCGATGTAAGCTTAAATGCTGTAGTAAAAGCCCCTCAATTATTCAAAAGCCTTTACTTATATGAGCCAGGATATCCTGGATACTTGTGTGCTGATGCCATGGCAGGTTATCAATGCGATGCTAAAGTAATGTTTACTGAGGTTTTCAAAGCCACCGCTGATAACCATCTGGATACAGCAACAAAGCAATTGATTGATGGCTCAGGAAACCGGGCTGGCTATTTTTCTCAGCAACCTCTCAAATATCGCGTACAGCAATTAGACAATGCCTTTACTCTCCCCTTACAGCTCAATCAAACTGAACAACCAGCACTAAACCCTGACAGCCTCACAGAAATCTCTATTCCAGTTTCTGTAGCCTATGGTAGTGATACTCGCCAGATATTTAAAATTGTATCCTGCACGGCTGGTGCACTGATTCCGAACACACTTCCGCTAGAGGTAGATTCAGCGAATCATATGCTGCCCCTTGAAGACCCTTCAAGGTTTTGTAAGCTCGTTAGAGGTTGGGTAAGAGCCTCCTCCCCAAAAAACTCAGAGACAAACAAAGACAAGTAATTTCTGCATATTTCCTTAAGCTTTGCTCCATTTAGGGAACAGTTACATGTTTATATGCTTTTCCACGTAAAACAAGTGAATACATATACTTTTCCAACACCCTCTCAACTCGATATTATTCTGAGGGTAAAAGATTCGCACCGACAGATCGTTCTCTCGACTTTCACAAACCATCATCCAAGAGCGTCAGAATTTTTTAGCTGCAAATTAGATAATATTTTTTCTCGCCTAACTGGCAAAAGCCAACTATTGACGGAGAGATTTGTCAATTTCCGTCAGACATATTTCACATAAAGAATCACACCCATCAGTTAATAAAAAATACTAATTCTACTTTACTCACCCAAAGCATCGGACAATTAAATATGTCATCACATTCAGGCTCTGAACTGATAGTTGACATCCCGAGCTACCCACTTAAAAACCCTTAGCAGTTGCAAGCTATTTCTCTTCAATCGCTCTAAAGGCTAAAAGGGGGCCGGTAGCCACAGTGGGCTACCAAAGATAGGTACAGTAGAGAAAGGCAAATAAAAACACATATAGGATCAATACTAAGTTAAATATCAGCAGTTCCTAACAAAAGATACAATCATAAATAATCAAAATAGAAGCCCATTAAAGCGGGCCCCTTAATTTTATGGGAGAAAGAATCATATAAAATCCAATCATCACAACTTACCAATAATATTAATAAACACCCCATGACTGTCATAGTCCAGCTGGGTGAGGTCATCAGAGAAGTCGGTAAAGTTGTAGCCCACCCCCAGCTTAAGATGATCGCCAACATGGCGATACAAGCCGATTAAGGCGCCGCTCTTGCTATCCTGGGCATCAGGTAGATCGAGCAGACGAGCTTCCAGGAGGAGATCCCAGCGCTTGATAAAATGCCAATCGGCACGCAGTACATAGAGACTCGCACGGCTATCGAAAAACTCCGGGTCTTCCGTATCCATGCTCAACTGGCCCAGACGATAGGCGTATTTGCCACCCAAAGTCCACTGTCGATTGAGATCGTAACTGGCGTCTATCGAAAAGATATGACTCTTCTGGATAAATTCAGTGGAGGTATTTTCAACCATAACCTGATCCTGAGTCGGCACATTATAGAAATAGGTGTACTTCATCAGGGTATTCAGGCGGTCGTTATTCACCGGGCGGTAGGCATAACCCATTACCGCTTCGGTGAATTTACCATCGTAGAATTCACCTTCCGAACTCTTGCTGTCTGAATAGTTAAGTTTGCCTACCAAGCGCCAGTCCGGAGTGAACTGGTAGTTGAAGGTATTTTTTAATAGCCAGGTATTACGCTCGGTTTCCGATACGGTATTTTCGCCCGATACCGTTTCCGATATATCCGTACGGTATTCCAGCGCGGATGCGATGCGTATAGCATCCAAACCATAGCCCACATTAAAGCCCATGGCATTGCGCTCGGTCTTGGCTCCTGTGTCTGGGTCTTCGAGTGTACCCGCCTCCAGGGTAGTGCCATAGGTCCAACGGTCATTGGGGGCCAGATCCATACCCAGGGCGTGGGTCAGGCCAGTGGAAACATCACCGTGACTGTAGCGCTCCTCACCGTAAATATTTAGCGTATCAGAATAGCGACTGCGGAAGCCGGTACTCATATTGCCCTTGCGTGCACGCACACCGGTATCGCTGCGCTCATTATCCAGCGCATAATTCATATAGAGGCTGGTTCTGTCAGTCACCAGAAAGTCCGTACCGAGTCGGGCAGCGGTGCCAGTATCACCACCGGAAACTTCACTGTCCATTGTCAAACGGTCACTTACCCGATAAGCGCCACCGAGGCCGATGCGATTGTTCTCTTCGCGGGTACCGGTCACTTCCATCGTATTCTGAACAAAACCAAAGGCGCTCCAACTCTCACCGGAATCATAGCTCGCCTCGACAGCAACATCTGTGCGATCCCCTTCTGTCTGGGTAGCGGCGACAACTTCGGATTCATCTTCACGGCTATCATTGCGAACTGCGGAGGTGAGTCGCCAGTGATCATTAATGCGGTAGCCGAGCATCAAGTCCATGGCATTGGTTTGTAACCCCTGCTCCTCCTCTTTGGTATCGGCTTTGATTCTTACATCAAAACTTTCGCCGATCGGCAGGTTAACGCCACCGCCATATTGGATGGTATCGCCATCCACAAATTGGCCTGGACCGGAAAAACCAGCTTCACGCTCTTGATGGTAGAAATTACCAGAGCCACGCAAACTCTCGAAGAAATCTCCCAGCTGTAAAACGCCTTCCACTTTGGTTGCACTGGCAGCAACCGTGGAATCCAGGCTTTCATCATCAAAGGTGTAGCCGCCATCGAGCGAACTGAAGCTATCGAGATTGCTACCCTCGCTATCGGCCATTTCAATTTTCACCCAACTACTGGCGCTTTTACGCAAAGTCAGGTCAATACCCTGCAAGGAACTTTCATTCTCATCTTCATCTTGCTGAATACTGCTGAGGCCCAATTTGACGTGATCGCCCAACCAGTAGTGGGCACGCCCACCGACAGCCAGGGTATCCATTTCTTCAAAACCGGGAGTATATTCGTAGCGTGCTACCAGGTATTGGGGATTGCCGTTGTAAGCTCCATCTTCAATGAGCAGTTCATCATTTGCCAGAGAAGATAAGGGGCTGTTAAGCAGGATACGCCCTTGGATATAGTCGATGTCGTAATCAACTACTGCGGTAAGGGTCTTAACTGCGAGCACCAGCCCGGAATCTTTATCCCGAACTTCTACTCGTAAACTTTCCGAGCCGCTGGAAATATCCTGGTGGCGGAGGTAATACAGGGAACCGCCGGTTCCACGATACTCATCGCGCCCGGCAATGGTTCCCGGCTCTGCTCCAAAGGCATCTATTTGAAAGCGCTTCTCACCAAAGCTGGTCATCGCATCGGTTTCAAAGTGACCACTGCCGCCGTAGAGCGTCCGGTCAATTTGGGCGAGCTCATTATCCGCGTAGTTGGCTTTGAAATTACCCCAGAGACCGTAGTCATCGTACTTGGATAATTTCACATAAAACTTGCCTGACGTGGGGGCGTCTTCAACTACGGTGGAGTCATCGCCAAACGTCGGGTAATACAAATCACTATCCAGACGGCGGAACAAGGCATCGGGAGACTTTTCCATAAAGTTGGAAAACAGATCCTCTACCGGGCCCTCTTCGGTATCTGCACTGGCCGACAAGCGCCAGCCTTCCCCGAAACCGCCGTTGGTGTAAAACGCCAGACGGCCATCGTAGCTTACTGAATTGTCATAGTGAGTTTCATCACCGGTAACCAGGGCCGCTGGGCCATTGGTTTTATCGTAACCCACGGTGAGGTCGGCAATACCTACAGTAAACCAGTCGTTTTTGGCAAAATCCAAATCCCGCAGGAAAAGTTCGCCATTACCCTCATCATCGAGTATCGCCACTTCAACCGTATGCATACCCGGCTCAAAAATCTGCTCGGCGATAAACTGACCTTGACTGTCGACCGGTACCGGATTGCCTGCTAACCATACGGTGTGCCCGGGCGGCACCTGAGTGCCATTGACCAATACACTGTTACCATCCAGGGGGATGTTCCGCTGCGCTAAGCGGTTCTCGCCGTAGCCTACTAATAATTCCCTACCGATATCTTCATTTTCTGCAGACTCTTCAATTTGATCTACCAACCACAGGGTCTGTTCCGTGGTCTCGTCATAGCGGCCCTTGTTGTCATAGGCACGCAGTACATAGTGTAATTTTTTTAAAGGCGCCTGGAATTCAGAAAATTCTGCACTCCATTCCCCTTTGCCAAAGTGATCCAGCGGTACAATTGCCAGAGGTGTATCGCGCAGAGACTGTCCC
The DNA here is from genome assembly GCF_052467825.1 of Microbulbifer maximicatervae (SeqCode). NCBI lineage: Bacteria > Pseudomonadati > Pseudomonadota > Gammaproteobacteria > Cellvibrionales > Microbulbiferaceae > Microbulbifer > Microbulbifer maximicatervae (SeqCode). The sequence goes on along the minus strand of NZ_CP174327.1, from coordinate 3,390,260 downwards.
TCTTCGAACAATCGCACTTCGGTGCTTTTAATAAAAGAGGGATAGTTGGTATAGCTACTGAAAAATACCCGGTTCTCTGCCAGGTCGGTATCCGGGTTATCTGCGTAACGGATCGTATTGGGCCACGCTGTCACATTCAGGCGCGGTTGCATTTTTTTATTGTCGAAGCGAAATTGAATATTCGCTTCTCGCAAGGCCACATCAGTACAGCGCTGTAAGTCCGCCGAGTTTTTATAGGGGTCGTATTCCGGGCTGCCATCGACAGTGATACGCATTAAGTTAAGTGCGTAGGGATTATTGGCTATGGCTTCACGATTAATGCGCTCGATTTCCAAGCGATCACTTTCAGTAAGAATTGCCAGTTCATCGTACAGGATCTCGACCTCAACCCTGGCGCCATCCCGCTGCTCAAAGCCATTGCTCACTACATCCGCAGATTGGACGTAGCCTCGCCCCTCAAACTCCACCTGGGTATCTTCGAGATTCAGTAATTCCTGCACCTGTGCCATAGCGCGCTGAGCGCGGGCACCGGATAATCCCTGGTCATCGCCGTAAACCATCGCTTCGCGGCGATCCATACGCTGGTTATCACTGTAGCCAATAAAGCTCAGACGAACATTCGCTTTATTGGAAATTTCAGCCATGGCCGCACGTATTTGTGTCAGCTGTGCCTGACTGATAATCGGATCGCCATTATCAAAACGAATCGGCGACAGTTTTCCACCGGCAGACTCGTAGGCAATGGTGAGAGTTTCCGCAGCGGCAGCTTCCGGACAGGCCTGAACAGAATCAGTAGCAACTTCCAATGGGTCGTCATACCAAAATTCCACTTCTACCCGACGGTTGAGGGCTCGGCCTTTCGACGTATCATTGGCCGCTATTGGTTGACTTGCCCCCTTGCCACTGCTGGTGACCATGGCCGAAGGCAAATTCAGTGCAGAACCCAGAGCCTGAGCGACACGGCGGGCTTCGCCATAGGATCGCTCCTGATAAGCTCTCTGTTGGGCTTCCGGATTTTCACCTACATCCAGGGGGCGGGCGTCGGTATGACCAATAAAGTGAATAACCAGATTGTTTTTATCGGCAAGGTTGGATCGAACCTCGCGGATACGGCGAATAAAGGCTTCCGGTAATTCTGTTTGCCCGGGCTCCATCCTCAGTGGCGCCACCAGGTTTCTGAGGCGTGCCCGCTGTTCACTGCCTGCGGCATAAGTAAGCCTGCACACCGTTTCCTGGCGGCATACTTTCACCCGGTTGAGCAACAATGCTTCCGCACGGGCACGGTCCGCCATGGCTTTTTCATCCAGGGCGTCATAGGTTACTTTTACCTGTACTCGGCGATTCTCTTCTCGACCTGCGGTAGTAATATTATCCGCTGTGGGTTCTATATCCCCACGCCCTTCAACAACAATCATTTGCTCAGGCAGTTCAAGGGCTTCTTGAAGGAAGTCCGCCACGAACTGGGCCCGCGCCAAAGTAAATTCTTCTTTGCTGGCAAAGTCTGCTACCTGTTCCCCGGTAAGGGGATCGGAATCTGTATGGCCAATAAAGTGCAACTTAAAATTGGGCGTCTCACCCAAGTCATTCAAGGTCTGGCTCAGTAACTCCACTGCCTCCAGAGGAATTTCATCCTCAACGCCATAGAACAGGATTGGATCGATAAAATCTTCCACCACAATCGGGTCCAGCGGCGCAACAAATTGAGTCGCATCCTGCAACCATTGATTTGTAGGTGCGCGCAGCAGCATACCTTCTGTATTACTGCCTATCGACTGCTCTTCAAGCTCAGATTGGGTTTCACTTTCTTCGGAACTCAGGCTCGGAATATTTTGCCAAACCTGCCACCAACTAGGCTCATCTACTTTCGCATCCGCTTCCTGGGCCTGCGCTGGAAGTGTCAATGCCAACGCGATCGCAGTGGCGAGACGGCAGTCCCGCCGGGGGAAAAAGCGGGCCGTCTTCGCGGCAGTATTTATCGAGCAAGCTCGCCGGTCACGATTCCGTTTTGCAAAGGACATCACTTCAAACCTCCTTTACCAGGAGGCGCTCCGCGGCGCCAGAAAACTTCAGTTTCTATGGTCAAATCGTAGTCACCTTCACGGCTCTCCCAGTCCTGGGCGACCTGATCTTTAATTGCCTGCAGACGCTCGTCCACCAGATCCGGATCTTCATTCTCCCCAAGATAGGCAAGGCGTAAAACAGAGGGAGCTTCACTGAGTTTTTCCAACAATAAATCCATTCGGGAATGCCATTGCGGGCGCAATTCTGTTGTGCCCGGTTCAAATACCGCTTCGGCAATATCCAGGCGCACTACCCGGTGCAAGCTGGCTCCAAAGTTGAACTTCAGCATCTTGCCTCGGGTGGCTCGCAGCACACGCGGGTTTTCAGTGGTGAGACGATACCCGCTTGGCAAGCTGCGATCGTCGAGCTTGAGCACAAAATTGGAACCTCGATCCCCATTCGGCACCACTGCGCAGGTAATATGGAATCGACCGTGGGAATCCGCAGTAGCATTCAGGCCGGTAGCAGTCACCACTCGAGCACCCGGCAAACCACCCTCGCCTTCATCCTGGTAGCCATTCATATTTTTATCGTCAAACACTTTGCCGATAACATCGGTACAGTCGAAGGTGGGATCGGGCACCACGCGCACAGTGGCTGAGGCCTCACCAGAGGCTGCCTGTCCAGAGAGCTGATTAAACATACGGGCGCGGTTCACATATTTGCCCTCGCCCACACCGGAACCCACAACCAATAGCAATTTCAATACACGGGTTTCTTCCGCTTCCACGCGCAGGCCTGACCACCTCAATTGCAGACCTTCGCTTTCAGGCTCAACCGCTTCTCCATCAAGGCGCGCCGAGCCCGCAACATATTTGAAGCCTGCCGGGAAGTAATCTACTAGCTGTAGATCTGTTAGTGGAATTGGCAGCGTATTGCCAAAAGTAATGGTGTAAGGAACCAACTGACTGCGGGTTACGTTGAGCATGGCCGCGGTTTTGGTGATAGATAGCGCCCCTTCCAACTCCGGGTCCATGGCGACATGATTGTTGAACAGCTGGCTTTCCCCTGGAATCTGGCCGTCATCCAGGGTCATACGCAGGTAATAATCCGTTGCCGTGTCCCGTGCCTCCACGTCCAGGGAAGGATGAGCAGACGATTCCTGCACCTCGCAGTGGTTCGCAGTAGCGCGAACCATATCGGCGTTGCTGCCCAGGCAACCGGCCACATCAAAACCGGCGGTTTCGCTGTTTGTCTGCGAGGGAATTACCAGTGATTCCCCACCGGTGTAATCATCATCAGCGATATCTACCTGGATCAGGTAATCCACGTTGGACGGACAAGCCGCATCGCTAAAGTTGATATCGAACTTATAGTAGCCCCCGGACTGGGTAACCTGCCCCTGCTGCCTCTCATCATCAAAACAGCGCGCCGGCAACTCCTGACCGGAACTCACCCTCAACATAGTGAGGGTGGCACCCTCAATGGCGGAGCGGGTTATGGAATCATAAACCACACCATTGGGCGTCAACGGCAAGTTCAGGTCCTGCGGGTTTGCTCCCGACTCCACGTAGATGTCACTAATCGATTGCGGGCCGTTGGTGAAATCAGAAACCGGATTACCCAATGAGGCCGTGTTATCAGTGGCATCCGGTGCGCTGTAACGCATCTCATAGCTGAGTCCGCCATAACTGTTCGGTACCAGGCCCTGGAATTGGAAATAACCATTTTCATCGGACTGAACTGTTTCCATCAGTTCATCATTGAAATACAGGTCTACTGCCCAGTTAAGCAGCAGGCGTTCATCAGTATCTGCGCTGTTGTTGAAATTCACATCGTGCCACAGATAACCGGCCAGATTGGCAATGCCCGGGGTACCTCCAACATCGATAGCAACGCTGGCCTGAGCGCTGGAAGCCGGATCATTCCACTGTACTTCTGCGGTATTCACTACGGTAAAACCATAATCCAGGTTTTCCGACACCTGCGCTTGGAAGCGCAGCGTAACCACTTCTCCCGGCTCCAAATTGCCGTAGGTTGTGGCGTAGTCTGCAGTGATCAGCGTGTCGACAACAGTTATTCCGTCGGCTTGTCCGTTGAGCATGGCCGAATCGGCAATATAGGTAAGAACTCCATCTCCGGCTATAGCCAGGTCATCGGTGATCTCAATATAAGTTGCGGGGACACCGCTGATATTTTCGACGGTTACCAGGTATTCCAATACCGCACCCGCTTCTGCGGCACCGCCACCGACAACAGCAACTTCTTTCACAATGGAGAGCAACTGGGCATCACCCACAACAACGTCAGTTGGCTGTGCACCATTGGCTGGGTTGCCATCTGCATCGGTCAGGGTAAGTGCCAACTCATTTGCTTCGACACTACCCTGGTTGCTGATAACTGTGCCTGTCGGAGTGCCAGCATTCACCATTACCTCAAATGTGACAGTGGCAGTTTGACCCGAGGTAATAATGCCTTCATTGGCTCCTGGTAGCGGCGGAGTCAGGTCATCGGATGAAACCGGTAGGGCAGAATCCAACTGTGAATTACCACCACCGTTATCCGCGACCACTTCACCATTTAAAGTGGTGGTGCCGGCAACATAAGTAGTGTCATTTGGTACCTGGTCGGTAAGCGCTACTTCGAGAGCATCTACACCACCCATATTGGTGATTGCGATGGTATAGCGAAGTACATCACCCGGATCGACAATTCCTGCGGAAATATAGTCTTCGGCAATCTCCACAGTCTTGTGGGCAATTAACAGGGGTACATCGCCAACAATATCGATCGTTGGATCATTGGGAGCATCGGTATTCGGGTCATCGGAGGGCACTTCATCAAAAGTACCGCTACCCGCACCTTCACCATTTACAAACGCTTGGTTTGAAATAACGGTGCCATCATTAACATCATTAATGGTGACATCAAAGGTGATGACCACTGCAGCTGCACCATTGGCCGTTGCGCCGATAAAACCATCGGCTTCGCCATCGGTGTTAATGCTCATACCTGCAGCCAGAGGAGAGGTACCACTGACGTCTGACAGTGTGGAACCATTCAGGGTGGTAGAACCGCTGACATAGGTCGTATTAGCCGGAACCTGGTCCATTATCAGGACATTGATCGCATTCTCATTGCCGATATTTTCCACGGTAATGGTATATCGCAGGGTGTCGCCAACCATCAGCAGATCAGCATCATCAGTCATATCTGCCGACGTTTTTTCTACCACCAGTAATGGCTCTGACTCAATCAGTACTTCTGTGGGATCTTCATCACCCGCCGTATCCGGATCATCAGTGCCGTTGATATTGGGATCATCACTGTCTTGCAGTAATTGCCCGGGAAGCTGAACCTGGGCCTGGTTGAAGACTTGGGTCCCACTATCAATAACTGCTGCCAGGGTAACTTCATAAACAATCTGGATAGAATCTCCCGCGGTACCACTCGCCGTAAGATCCAGATTACTGACTTCCAGATAGCCACTATTCCAGGTACCGGCAGAAGCATCGATAGCACTGCTGTCACTGCCAGTCGGAGCACTCACCAACTGTAAAGTGCCCGATTCAAACAGTGCAGAATTATTTAATCGACCCAGATCATCGGTAATCTCGACTCCGCTCACATCAACACCACTCGTATTGGTCAGAGTCAATGTGTAACGTAAAACTTCCGTGGGACTGGCGGCAGTGGTCGGATTTTCTCCACGGCTGATATTTTCAACTGCCTTGTAGAAAGTTACTTTCGGCACAGAGGCGCTAACCGAATAAGCATCCTCATGATCCAATACACCGGGAGTGCCATCAGTGGGCGCCGCACGGGTGTACTGGCGAACCTCAGTGAGGCTGCTATCCCAGCTGTGCCACTGAGTAACACCGGCAATATTCGTCAGCGTATCCCCATCGACAGTATCTATATCCAGATAGGCATCGTAACCAATCAGCAGATGGTAATCCGCATCCAGTATTGCCACTGAACCAATGGAGGTGATTGTGAGGGTACAAGTCGCGTTATCGAATACCGCGCTAAAGTCGGAACCTTCTGTCAGGGTGGCCGTGGTGGTGCCGGCGCTGTCAGTAATTTGCGCGGTGAAATTGGCCGGGGCCGTTTCACACATTCCACCGGGATTATTATCCGGCAAAATATCGGTAACACTTATATCCCAGGCCGGGCCCGTACCGGTATTGTGTAAATCTAAAGTAAAGGTACCGCCTACACCGGACTGGACACTGGTGGGGCCAGTTTTAGTCAGGGTAATAGCCGTGGGCTCTACTACCGTCATGTCCGCCGTAGTATTGCCGCTACCCGCACCCTGCCCCGCAGGGGCATTATCATTATCGTAGTTGTAGCTGTAGCTGGCACTGGCGGCAAAATTCAAACCGTCCACATTCGGCGGGTCCATATCCAGCAGTCGCAGTGTTACATCAATAACGACTTGCTCGCCGGCGGGCACATCTATTCCGCTAGTGCTATCTGCAATACTGAGACTGGTGGAGCTGCCGTTATTTTCCGGAGTGAAAGATGCACTGCCAGATACTTTACTGGCACTGACAAATTCCAGGTCTGCAGCAGACGTAGTCAGATCCATCAGCACAGTAACATCGTGAAGCGCTGTGGTCTGCACCGTTTCCGGGATGGTAATGCGATAGTTAAACGGCTCGCCAATGGAGGCTGTTAATTGGGTAACTTCAATCAACAGTGGCGCGGCATTAGGAGTATTAAATTGGACACTCACTGGAGAAGTCGGGCCATAATCCTCGCGTAAATCGTCAGTGACCACCACGGAATTCAGAGACGGCAAATCGTTATCATCAAGCGAATAATAAACTTCAACATAGGCCGCATTTTGCAGGCTAAGTCCAGCCCCCAAATTAGAATCCGCTTCAACGCGATATACCATTTCCATGGACTCACCAGCGTTGATTCCGTAACCCGTACCTGCGGCAAAATCCCAAAAGGCTTCGCCAGTACTGCTATCGAAAGTAGGCGCAACCACTGTTGCTGCGGCACCATTTACTGTAAGGGATTGGACACCGACACCCCCTTGGCGCAGACCTAAAGGAATCACATCGCGGAATACCGGATCATAGGCTGGTGAAGAACCGTTGTTGGTTATCGTAACGGTATATTCAATGGTATCGCCGGCGGAAAGCGTGCTGCCATCTGCGGGAGTTGAGCTAATAGCTACGGCGAGGTCCGGCTGTAACAGATCCAGTGTTTCGCTATCACTGCGGGTTTCAGCTCCTGTGGCAGCATCAAAGCCAAACTCTGCGGTATTGATCAGAGCAGTATTCGTTGCCGGCCAGGGGTGGGAATCCTCATTGAGAACCCGCACAAGGTAACGCACAACAAATTCATCGTTGCTGGTATCGTTATCACCCGTATTGACCAGGTCGGGAATGCTCCAGGTAACCGTAGTGGCACCAGTAGAAGGATCACCAGACTGCACTGGTTCTGCGATATCGGCGTGGGTAAAGGGCGCCGCAGCAGTAAATGGAGCAGAAGTCTGGCCATTAATTGAAAGAGTGCTTACAAACACCATTCCCTGGGGCAAAGTATCGACAATAAGCCCATTGGAGGCCGTGCCCTCTGGTAGGGAGAGGGTAATCTGGTATTCAACCAGGTCGCCCACTCGCAATTGCTCGTCAGCGCTACCATAGCTGTCATCTGAACGAATTTTGCTAATTGTGCTGTCATTGGCAGCATCTAGCTGAGCAGCAATATTTTCCAGCAAGTAATCATTCAGGCCGCCGCTGCCATCAGCACCGTTACGTTCATAAATACTGCTGTTATCTTCATCGAGACTGGTCCATTCCACACTGGCAGTTGCGGACAGCGCCGCCGCCGGCTGTACGCTATCGAGTACAACCACATCGAAGACCAGTTCACTGTTATCACCTGCGGCGATATCCAGATCACTATTGGCCCGATCCCAAACCAGGTTTTGCGCAGTAGTAATTCCGTCACCAGTTACGGTGGGATCTGCCTGGGAGGCTCCGGCAAAAGTCACGGTGCCCGGTACAAACTCAAGCCCCAGGGATAACAGCTCGTTAACTGAGAGATCGTAAGCTGCAGAATTTTCCGCATTACCCGCAGCACTGAGGTCCAGGGTAAAACGCAGTACATCGCCCGCATCCGGATCGTTACCGGGATTGGTTTGATTTGCGACAGAGGCAATTGCACTTATCTCTGGCTCGACGATGGTGAGTGTCGCTGCAGTGCCGGTGCCTCCGGACTGAGAAGTGCCGCCATCAGTCGCGGCATAAGAATAAGTCACCTCATTTTCAAAGCTGTGAGCAGCCTGGGCTGTGGCATTGTTGGCAACCCGGGCGCGAACTTCAAAAATTGCCACGGTACCGGCTGGGATAATATCGATTGCCAGATCGATATTATTGCCACTGGTATTATCGGTGTAAGTAAGCCCATTAATTTCCTGCAATTGCACCAGCTCTAAGCTGGGGTCTAATACATCGGAAATTTCAATATCGTAAATGGCCGAGGTGGTGCCGCTACCGGGGACCTGTATCTGGTATACGACCTCGTCACCGACAGCGGCAGTAGTCGCTGTTTGCAGTGTTTTTTGCGGAGCAGTCACACTGGTCGCAACAGTGCCCATCGGATAGGGAGTGCCCAAAGTAACTGCAGAGTACTGTTCGCCATTGCTAGCTTCCAGCGACCAAAATTCATCGACGGTAAAAGTATTAACCCAGCTTTCACCGCCACTAATATCTGTATAGAAACCGATCTGGTAACTGATTTCCAAACAGGTACCCGCTTCGACCGGTACCAGGAAATCGAAGCCCATATCAGCACCGCGTGTTGCCGGCGCACTATAGGTGTAATCTGCTCCCTGTGTCAGTACAGTACCGTCGAGACTCACCTGGAGATTGGCAATGGAACTCTCATCCATTTGCGTCGCTAAATCGTCAGTTAGCGATAGGTTGTAGGCGGGGGCAAGACCCGAGTTACAGGCCTGCAGGGTAAACTGCATAATATCGTTGGCCGGGTCCACATTCATATGAGAGCTGGGCCAGGTAGCATCTGTCTTGGTGAGATTGTCGATCACCGGTTGCAATACAGTAATATCGGCGCTGTCCTGCAAGGTACTGGCGGCACCGGTGTAATTTAGCTGGGCCGTATTGGTCAGGGTTGCGGTAGGCGCGGTGATTCCCGAACCCGCCACTACTTTAGCGGTGTACTCAATAACAAAGTTATTGGTATTACCGAAATTACTGGTGATATCCCCCAGATCCCAGGTCACCGTGCCAGTATCACCGGCAGTGGGAACCGAAATCGCTGAATAGGTAAAGTCATTCAGACTATCGCTGTAGGGAGCAGCTGTGTCTCCGTTTACGCTGACAACAGTGTCAAACTCCAAGCCACTGGGCAGCGCATCATCAAGAGTTACCGCTGGTGTTGTTCCCGCCTGTAAATTTAGGGTGAGCTGGTAAGTGACAGTATCGCCAACACGCAAGGTACCCACTGCAGTTGCGGTATCTGTATCGGCAATTACTGCTTTTGTAATGCTGGTATTATCTACCGTATTGATACTGGCTTCTGCAGGACCAACACAGTAATCATCAGGTGCAGAAATACTGGGGCATCCAGCACCGTCGCGCTCATAGGCCAGGTCATTGATACTGCCATCGTCCAGAGAGGTCCAGTCCAGCATCACACTGTTGCTGATAGGCGAACCAAAAACGCCTGTAACCTGGGTTCGGTAGGTGAGCACCAGAGTTTGACCCAGCGCTAAATCCAGACTGTTATCGCCATTGTCACGACCCCATACGAGTGGACCTGCAGGAGCTGCCGCTGGTGTGGCGACAAAACCGGATACTGCGGTACCGCCTATTTCTGCGGTGGGTGTAAAGCTGCTGTCAAAGGTCAACTCTGAAGGCAGCGTATCGACTAAATTTAGCTCATAAGCTGCAGCACTGGAGCCCGCATCATGCTCCACAGTAATAACATATTCCAGCACGTCACCACCCACCGGCAGATTGCCGGGATTGGTGGCATTAGTCACTGTCTTGCTAATCTCGAGTAACGGTTCTACTACCGTTATACTGGTTGTGCTGTCATTGATATTTTCTGTGCTGCCACTTTCCCCATTGCTGTAAGTAAGCGCCGCATTATTTTGGCGATTGTCACCATCATTAGTGGCGAGATCATTTTCAATGCGGGCAAAATAGGTAATTCGAATCAGCGGAGCAATACTGCTTCCGACCGTGTCATTTTCACTACTGGTATCGACGGTGCCGATATCCCAGGTAGCATTCCCAGAAGTATTATCCCCCGGAAAACTGTTAAAGGCCGATTCAGACGGCGCGCTGCCATTAATAGTTTCAATACCGACAAAATCGTAAGTGATATCGTAGTCAGTATTGTGAGAGAGCACATAACCTTCAGGGCTACCCAGCTGATCAGTGATAACTACATTTTCACTGATACCTTCCGGCAAACTAATCTCCAGTTGGAATTCTTTATGGGCACCGACGGTGGGGACTACCGAGGTGTCCAAATCCGTTTTAGTCAACGCTAATGAAGGTACTTCAGTCTGGGCACTGGCAGTGGTTTCATAATCATTGATAGGATCGCCGACATTGGGCAAAACACCAATACGCATGCCATCAGCGGTACCATCAATGCCAATAGAATTGCCACTGTTAAGTGCAACATCCGAGCCCGGCAGGGACTGCCAGCGGGCTTCAACGGTGTTGTCCAGAATTTCATGGGGCTCAACGCCCTGCTCTACCTGGACTTCAAAAGTGAATATTTTTGTATCGCCAACCGCAATAGTGTAATCGCTATTACTGCGATTCCAGCTAAATATGGGGGCATTGGTGCCCACCGTAGTGACATCAACATTATTGGGGGGATCGTTGCCGCCCACATTGCCCAGGTAAATAAGATTGCTACCGGTGAGATCGTCGAGCACCTGCAAGTTGTAGGCATCGGCACTGCCAATATTTTCTGCTGTAACCGTGACTGTCAAAATATCGTCAGCATCACTATTGGTAACAGCAAAGGATTTGGTCAGCTGTATTTGCGGCTCGAATACTGTTATTTCATGGGCATCAAATGGCACCGCCACCGCCGCACCGGACTCATCCACATAGGTAACTTGCGCAGTGGTATAGCTGCCGCCATTACCCAAAACATCACCGTCATTGGTGTTACTGCTGTTTTCAATACGGGCAATAAACTCTACCGGAAAATCAAACAGGCTACCGGATACGGTGGTGAGTTCCTGATCACCAAAATCCCACTCAACGTAATCTGCAGTACCCGTGCTGGTACAGGTAGCATTAAAAGTACCTCCCGGTACAAAGCCAGCGGCATCATAAGGGGAGGCACTTAAATCGATAGTTTCCCCTTCGATACAGCGCATACCTGCCGGCAACTCATCACGAATCACAAAGTCTCGCAGTTTCGCAGCCGGAATCTGTGCTATCAGTTCGTAACGTACCTCTTCACCGACAACCGCTGTATCACTGCTGGTTCCACTGGCCGTGCCGTTGGAAAACTCAAGGGCTTTCTTCGGCTCCGCCTTCACCTCAATAATCTGCATCTGCGCTTCGGCATTGCCAGACTGGTAGTGACGAGCACGTCCTGCTTCGGGAGCGCCATCACCGACACCATCATTGTCCGTGTCACTGTCAATTTGCGGGGAAGTCTGATTACCAAAATCGCCTTCCAAGCTGTCATAGCGAGCAAAGAAAGTATTGGTAAATAGCTGTAGTGGTGCCACTGACTGGTGTGGTTTCACACGGTAATACAGGGTTACGGAGTCACCCGGGTTAATTCGCTCAAGGGCAGTGGAATGCTCATAGGAAAAAGTAATAATAGCCGGAGTACCACTATCACTACAGTGGGTAGCTTCTGAATAGTTATTTGCACCGGAGGTAATTCCCACCAAGCCATCATCGCCACTGACAGTTTCCGAACTGCCATCAGCATCGTTATCCAGGCTATCGGAATCCATTGCCTGCACACACATCTGGCCGGAAGAATCCAGGGTATCAGTTACTACAACATCGTATGCAGGAGCGCGATCAACACCGCTATCCGCAGCCCGGTTGGTAACCGTGAGACGGAAGATATAAGTCTGGTCCCGGTGTCCTTCATCAGTAAAATCCACAAAATTGCTACAGCTTGTTCCAGTGCCGTAGAGATTTTCGTTACAGACCTTTTTGTCGACTTCTATCGAGGGTTCAGTAACAGTGACAGATTCCGACCACTCGGTGATATCCGGAAAACCAGGGACCGTGGTTGGAACACCATCAATATTGGTCAGGGTTCCACTGGTATTGTAGTTATCTACGATAATCGTTTCAGTATCAAAAACCGCAGCAAACTGGGCGCGGGCGTAATCGATACTGTCATTTGCGTGTTGGTTCGGATCAGTGTTTTCTGTATCCACTGGGTCATTCAGCAAGCGGGTTGTCATATCCGCAAGGAACCAGCGATCTTTCGCAGTAATATTGGTAGTAATATCCCACTGTAAGTCTGTTTCGCTCAGAGAATTATTTAGACCACCGCCCTCAACAATATCACTGCTCAAAATAACCACACAATTTGCCTGAGAGGTGGGATCAGGAAGGCTAACGTCTGAACAATTTAGCGGTGAATCCGCAATATAACCCTGGCCGTCGGGAAGGTCATCGATAACATCAATATCCTTCACTTCAATCAAAGTAAATCCCGGTGTATCGAATCCAAACCAACCACCGGCTTGAATTTCAAAACTACACTCTTCACCAATCAATACACTGCTATTTGGAAAAGCAGTTTCGCTGGTCAGCTCGGTACATTCATCGGAACGGTCCTTGACCAGGTTAAAACCCATTACCCGCGCGCGCATACCATCAAGGGTGTAGTTGTTGGCCAGCTGCAAGCTTGGTGTTGTCTCGGGAATTACGGCAGGGCTCGGAAAGTACAGAGGTGTACCATCATTCAAAGTGATCTCACCGACCACATCCGCGCGGAAAGTCAGGTCGTCATCGGTGGCCGAGTGATTCTTTTCAACCACAAAAATCACCCGCTCTGTATCACCGGGTCCAATTTCACCACCAAGATCACCACTGTCACAGCGATACACTGTTGAGGAATCTGGCAAGTAATCCGGCTGGTTCCATACAGGATGCTGAGGTACAGTGCCTACATTCGGATTGCCCAACGCCGTACAGCTGCGGTCGTTAGACAATACCCTCATCGCCTCACCGAAGGTGACATACACTGAATAATCATTCGCATCGTGGCCACCATTATTGGTGATATCCACTGTTAGTTCTGAAGTGCCACTATCGCGAACAATATAGAGGGGGTGAACAGTACTAACATCCAGGTCTTCGGGATCGGGCGTAACTGATTCCGTATCTACCTGAGTAGCAGGGCTGGTTGAAGAACAAAAGTCCTCGTAATCAATAGTGAGAACATTGTTTGCCAGAGCGATATTACTATTAGGATCAGTACTGGTGGTGGAAGACTCTTCCTCTACATCCAGGTCCGCATCCAGGTCATAGAAGTCGGACTCAATCGTAACGATGCGGAAACGAATTTGAATTTCATCTCCATGTCGCATCATGTGCTCTTGGTCTGAGTATACCGAGTGAACTGTACTACTCAACAAGCGGAATTCCGGTTGGTTGTTATTAAGTGGATCCGTATCCCATTGATTCCAGTTAGAGCCCACACGCCATTCCAGAGTATCAACTTTGCCGTCATAGTCTGAGCCGTAGTTAGCGCTATGGCTATCAATACCGCGACGCTCGCGGGTAATTTCCGGTGTAAAGGTGGTATCAACCACATATTCGTCGGGCAGATCGCTGACAAACTGGATATCTCTTACCGAGCCACCTGTCCGGTTATTTACGGTTATAGTAACGTAACCGGAAGCACCGAGCGGTTGATTCAAGTTGGTACCAGTAATCTCCTGGGTAATAGTGAGGTCTGATAAAACCTCAACACGCATTGCCGAAGTATCAGAGCCCGGAGCTGAGGCTTCTGCAGGGCTTGAAATACCGCCCACACCCGTATCACCATCAATCTCACAACCCCACTGTAAATCTGACACTGTATTAGTGCCATTGCTACAGGAAGTATTTACTTTACCTACTAAATAAATATCCAGGTTGCCACCAGACGGAACGTCAGTGCGCCCTGAGCCACTGGAAAAGTTACCATCCAGCTCAAAGTTATTAATAGAATTACTTGCGGAAACACAGCTACTGCCACCGGGCGCAACACCATTATTATTGGCAACAGCTTCAGCGGCACTTTCACTCGAACAAGCGTAATTGATATCCATGTTGGGATTGGACATCAAATCATCAAAACGCGCATCCTGCATATCCGCGTCACCATCATTGGAGATACGAATACGCCAGATCACATCATCTTCAATATTGCCATAGACATTATTGGTGTAGTTCGTTTGCGCCGCATCAATATTACGGCCCCGCTTGTCCATGGAGGGTTCCGGCTCACGGATCGCCAACTCCATGCTGTGAGTATCTGTAGTGGTGGGGTAACTGCAGTAATCAAAAGTTGCGGTAGCATTTAAGGTGCGATTCTTAAGAACCAGCTCTTCCTCTTCGTCATCCTGACTGCGCACATTAAAGGTAATCGTCAAGGTAGTATTTTCGTCGCGCTCAGCGAGTGCCGACAGGTCATTTTGATCCCAAGTTATTGTGGTACCACTAATAGTGGGTTCACCCAGAACAACCCCGGAACTCACTGAAGTAGAGCCAGTCACATACTCGAGACCGGAGGACCCGAGGTTCTCCCTAATAACGATATTCTGAATGGACTGAGTACCTGATAGGCCACTGAAAATACTGGGCACATCAACTTCGATGGTTACCTGTCCATCACCACATAAAACGCACCAACTTTGGCCGGAGCGGTGACTGAGAATATTGAACCCTGCAGGATCATCGGTAATAGAAGGACAGCTAGATTGAGCAAATGCCTGCGGTGCAGCTAATAGGATCGCCGCACAGACCAATAAAAATCCAACAATCACAGACTTGCAGGATTTTTGCTCAACAAATTCCGACTTTATTATCACTTAACGGCCGCCACTTTCTAATACAGATATTTGGAGATAAATCGGGCATTTACACCAGACACTCCACGGTGGGCGAACTTTAATTACAACCCACTTAGGTAGCCGTGAAACAAGTCATAATTAGCCATCTAGCAAGTGGAACTTTTGTAGGGATTGCCAAGTGGTTCTCAGGCGGGCCCTCTGTGAGGGAAAATTTAGTTCAGAACGGACAAATAATAACTGAATAGGTATGACGAAAATTTCATCAGTTTGAAACGACCGGAACCCACTATTCAGTGGGCTCCGGCCAATTATCAGCCTAGGTTGGTGGGAAGAAGTCAATCGGATAAAGAATGGTAATGGTCGGCACTCCGGCCTTTTCACCAAAGTTAAATCGTTTGACCCTAGCCACAATTTTTGCATTGAGCGACGGCGAATCCACATCACTGGAATCTACACTCACGGCAGAAACCGATCCGCTGGGTTCAATAGTAATCTTCAACACCATCTTACCTTGCAGCGCGGGATTATTACGAAGCTCACGATTGTAGATACGATACAAGGTGGCTTTGTAGCGATCGAAAACAATCTGGATTTCCTCATCTGTCCGCGACGGTCCAGCACCATCACTGAGAGGACGGTCCTCGCCGGCAAAGTCACCTTCAGTACCGATAGAACTTTCCACTCGTGCAAAGGCAACGCCACCCAAGTCCGAACCAGATCCACCCACATTGCGACTCAACTCTGCCGTATTGATACCACCACTTCCCGCGGTAGATGCTGCGATGATCAGTGAGCGCTGACTGCGGTTCTCTTTTTTACCGGCTGTGCTCAGCTGGGTTTGCTGGCCGAGGCGGTTATCCAGATCATCCTGTATCAGGTCCTGGAAATTATCCTTAAAGGCGAGAACACCGGATCGCTCAGCTTTTTTACGCGCCTGCTTTTTCTCCGTCTTGGAGGGTTTCGGGTCCTGCTTGGCCACTTTCTGCTCAGGCTTCTTCTCCGGTTTTTTCTCCTCTTTCTTAGGCTTGGCTTTTTCTGGCTCCGGCGGTGGCTTGGGCTTGGTTTTCTTCTCAAGAACCAGCTTGGCCAAACGCTCGGGAATTTCCACTATTTGAGACTCGGGCTGGGGCACCGTATACAGAGGAATCAGGTAGCCCAGCAAGGCGGCGATAAACAGTGAGGCAAAGACACAGCGGCGAAAACGCTTTTCGTCCTCGCCCTGCTTGTGCCATGGCATCACCATAGGGCGGAACTTGGGCTGTTCGAATTCCCGTGTTATCTCGAACTCGAACTTTGACTCTTCCTCCTCGCGGCGCAGCTCATCCGCGCGCTCATCCAGCGCAAATACCTCTTCCTGGCACTCGCTTATGCTGTTCTGTATAGCACTGCGCTCATCGCGCAGCTGCTCCAGGCTCTGATTGAAACTGCGCGTCGACTGCCCGATCCGCTCGATAACCTGCGCAGAAGCATTCTCCCGGTAATCTTCCGCCCAGAACATTTCTCCCGCGCCCGCTTCTTCAAGCTTGCGCAGACGTTCGGAAATCTCGTCGAGCAACTGGTACTTGGACCCCTGGTCCTGCAATCCAGCCAGCTTCTCTTCGATCTGGTGCCGCTCATCCTCGAGCAGCTGCATGCGATGGTGAACCGCCTCAAGCGCCTCACCTACCGCCCGCTGTTGTTGAAGAAAATTACTCACAAACTTCCATTAACCCTGAGATGCTTTCTGAATAACCGCCAGTGAAACTTTGGTATAGCCAGCGTCTGTACAGCTGGACATCACCTTTTTCAGCAAACTGAACGGAATGCCTCTGTCCGCGAGAATATTGACCTCCGGTGGTTCTGGATCCTGCCCCGCCTCGACATCACCCTCACCTGAATCTGCCGAGGCCTGTGCAACTCCAATTGCCTTGGCCAGCTCTGCAACCATCGCTTCCTTAATGGCCGCAATAATGGTTTCCTCGCTTTCCAACACTTCGGAGGTGGCAATTATCGAGTTGGACTCCACCAGGATTTCATCATTGGTCACCATCAAGGTCACCGTTTCCCGGGGCTTGGTCTCCACCACTGAGTCCGGCAAGGTAATCACCTTGGGAGGCTCCAGCGCTTCATTGCTGGAGGTATTAGTCAGCAGGAAAAACACCAGGATCGTAAAAACATCCATCAGGGAAGTCAGGTTCATACCTGAGGTTTTCTTGCGCTTGTGGCTTCGCGCCATACGCTTCATGCGTCGGCTTTCATTTCTCATGGCGCATCTCCTATGGAAATATCAGGAAATAAAACCACCTTTTCCACCGCATCCAGATCACTGGGATCACTCCCCTCAACCCGCACTTCAGCTCCGCGCACAGTATCCATAATGCCCACCAAATGCTCATAGGCGATTGTGGGCTCCATCAGGATGATGGAATCAGTTTTTTCCGGATAACTGGCCTTAACTTCCAACAAAAACTGCGTGAGCTTCTTTAGGTCATACACCTCTGCTGTGGGCAGCACAGCGAGAATCTCAGTCTGTTCTGTATCTGCTAAAACGGGAGTCTCAATAGGAGCATTTTCACCCTCGCCATCGATATTCAGGTTGGGGAAACGTGCGATAACCTTTTCACCATCACTGATTTCCACGGCTTGCTCTCGCACAACCACCTCCACCGTAACCGTGGGATCATCCGGTGCTCCACCACCGGCACCACTCGGCATATTCAGTTCGAGAATTGTCACCCGCGAAAATACCGCCGATACCAATAGAAAAGGCACCAATACCACCATCAAATTCAAGAAAGCAGTGATATCCAGCTCAGGAGCTTCTTTATCCCGCCCGTGGCGCCGCCTTCTCATTACGCAGTTTCCGCTTGCTGTGCTACTGGATTGGTTTTAGCTGGTGTAGTTTTTTCACTAGACGGCTTGGATTTTGCGGGCTCCACTTCAAAGCGGCGACGAGTTGCACCATCAATCAGGTTGGATGCTTTTACTGAGACCATCTCCAGGCTATCGATAATTTCACCGGTGAGTGAGTTCAGCAGTGCGTGGACGATCAACAACGGGATACCAGTCATCAGACCGAAGGCGGTGGTGTTCATCGCCACGGAAATACTGGCGGAGAGCAGGTCTGCCTTTTCTGCCGGGTTAGCATTGGCTACCGCTGTAAAGGCTTCGATCAGACCCATAATGGTTCCCAGAAGCCCGAGCAAAGTTGCGATATTGGAAAACA
The DNA here is from genome assembly GCF_052467825.1 of Microbulbifer maximicatervae (SeqCode). Taxonomy (NCBI): domain Bacteria; kingdom Pseudomonadati; phylum Pseudomonadota; class Gammaproteobacteria; order Cellvibrionales; family Microbulbiferaceae; genus Microbulbifer; species Microbulbifer maximicatervae (SeqCode). Next base: position 3,372,000 of record NZ_CP174327.1, on the reverse strand, counting down.
AAGCGACGTAAGGGGTGCGCTTTTCCAGCTGTGGAGTGATCTCCATCATGCTCTCTTCCATCGCGATTTCGATATCTTCACGACGGCGAACAGCCCCCTGCCGGGCCAGCCCCATAGACAGTAATTTACTCACACTGGACTCGTCCTGTTTTACCAGGTTGCGAGCGCGATCGAAGTCTCCCGAAGCTAATACCGGCTGCAGCTTATCCCACATATTGCGGTTGCTGCGGCGCTCCAAATGCAGGCGGATAAAGCGCTCGATAGCCACAGCACCACCCAGTGCGGCAACCACGAGAATCGGGTACATGAAAGTACCGCCCGTCTGGAAAAACTCGATGACGTTATTGAAAAAGTCCATTACAAACCCTCTTGAGAAATACAGCTAAAACTTGGTGCTACTCCGGCGACAGCCAGAATCAATATGGCGTTAATCGCCGGACAGGCTGAGTTGATAGAACTCCAACTCACGCATGAAAACTTCCTTGTCAAGCGGTTTGAGTTTGTCGTCCATCAAGCTGGAGACAAGGTCGCTTTCGACACCCACTTCGGAACTTTTCCAGGGGACAATATAGAGAGACTTAGGGGCTTCCTTGTTACCGATAATAGAAATACCCGACAACTCCTTAATTTTTGAATCCACCTTTTTATCGGTGGATTCTTTTTTCTCCTCTCCCTCAGACTGAGCCAAGGCATAAGGAAAAACCATAAAGCTGGCCACGAATGGCAAAGCCCAACGAAGTTTGATCATTTACCAGCCCTCCGTTGAATATCAGCTAACCAGATAGTGACATCCCGGTCCTCTGGTTCCAATTGAACATATTGTTCGAATTGTGCCAGAGCACACTGGAGATCTTGCAGATACAGATCACACAATATGCCCAGATTTTTTATCAAAGGTAGATATTCTGGATTTTCTGCCAAAGCATTCACATATATTTTTCGCGCCTCGGCAAAGCGCCCTTGCTTTCGGTAGAGAACGGCCAGTTCATTAGTTGCCACCGGATGCTTTTCGTCCAGCGCCAATGCCTTTAAAAAAGCCTCTTCCGCTTTTGCCTCATTGCCACTTTTGTAGTGGGCAATACCCAGATTGATATAGGGTGCCGGAAGGCGCTGCTCGCGCTCCACCACTGACTGCAGAAGTTCAATAGCACTCGCATAATCCTGCTCGGCAAGATATTCCAGGGATCGCTCAAAGTCCCGACTCACACTGCCCGATACCCGCACCGAAGAATAATCAGAGATTTTTCCAGACTTGGTTTGGGTACTGGCGCAAGCTGCTAACAACAAGGCTAAGCCCACCAGAAAAAACAAACGCATTTGTTTTTGCATAACTTTCCACTCCAAAAGGCAAATGCCTGTTATTACTGACCCGAAACTGCTGATCCCGCTGAAGGCAATTCCGGCTCTGGCGGCAGGGGTACAATAGTCTGGAGATACTCACCAGCCTCTTCCGCCCGTGCATAGCGAGCGGGCATTAAATTGGCAAGCTTGCCAATACTTTTATCAACCCAGGGGTTATAAATACCGACGCCCAGCAACTCGACATTCTTCTGGTGAACAGAAATGGCTTTTTCCTCGAAGGGATAAATCTGCTCCTCCAATGCCAACTCATACTCTTCCAGCTCCAGGGCATTCAGGTTAGTTGGACGTTCAGAGTCCTTCAGGGCCACGCTAAAGTGGAGATAAATTTCAGCCAGGTAAAAGGTTGCCGCAGCGGTCACATCGGCCACCTGATAATCAATCAGGTCAGTAAATGCACGGGTGGCTGCTTTCATACGCTTGCGCTTGAGGTTGAGGCTTTTCTCGATAGGCGCAACCAAATCCACCTGGGTGAAAGCCTCAAAGCTGGGTTCAGCCAATAGCAGGGCCGCATTACCTGCGAGATAACGGGTGCGGTCGCTGCGCTGGGAACCACCGCGGGACTCAACTTTCACCAGTTCACGAAGCTCTGCCATGTAAAGCTTTTGATTCCCGGACACTTTGTAGATATCGGCAATTTTCTGGCGAGTCTCCAGCGCCGGCTCCATGGGTTCGGGGAAATAATCGACGTAGCGACGCAAAACAGACAGCGCTTTAGCGCTATCTTCTGCCGCTGCGTAAAGATCTGCCGCCTGGGTTAAGGCCTCACGGCGTATTTCATCGTCCTCGGATTCCCGCTCAATACGCTCAAATTCCGCAGCTGCCAACAACAGCTCACCGCTCTCCTGGTAAACTACTGCCAACTTCTTGGTGACATCATTTGCCAGCTCATGCTCCGGGAAGTGACTGCGGAAGTTATTTAATACCGTTGCCGCTTGTACCCAATCCTTAAGCACAATCAATGATGCGGCAGCATCGTACTCCGCCGTAGCCAAAATGGTCGCACCGGGTGCAGCGCCTCGAATACGCAGGAAGTGGCTCGCTGCGGTTGCATGATCCTCCTGCTTACGGGCCATATCACCCTGCTGGTAGATAGAAGCCGCCAGGTTATCTACCAGACCCGCCCTATCCTTTGCATCCTGGGCAGTCAGCGTCAAAGTTTCACCGTAAGCGATTTCTGCATCCGCAAAGGCCGCAGTATCGAAAGAAGCGTGAGCCACCAGCAGCCAGGCAGAACGTCTAATCTCCTGCTCCGCAGTGGGGAACTGCTCCAACAGTGAACGACCATTGGCGATTGTCGGGGCATAGTCTTTTAACCCGTAGAGATCCTCCACCGCTCCGAGCATGATCTGAGGGGCTTTGGCATGCTCAGGGAATGTAGCTGCAAAAGTCAGCGATGAACGGATAATTTCCCGCAATAGTGGTGCACGCTGCTCATCCGTTGCATCTTTTAAGTTATTGGCCAGATGTTCGCGATAAGCGTAAACCGCTGCGTAGCCTGCTTCGCTGGAATCCTTATGCGCAGGATATTCATAGGCCGTGCGCTCGTATTCCAGAGCTGCACCATGGAAATCCCGGTTTTCCAACATCAATCCGGCAAGCTGATAATTGATTTCCGGTGCGCGCTCAGTTTCCCGGAAGGAATCGAGATAGCTGCGATACCAGTGAATCGCCTCGCGATAATTCTCGGCCTTCTTATCTTTTAACTTCTTATTCTGGTAAGCCGCATGGTAGTGCCCGGCGAGGTCGATCAGGTTGGTCTGCAGGAAGGCAACCACCTCTCCGTATTCATTAATATCGAAGACAGTCCAGTAATCGGCATTAAGTGCATAAGTAGTGGCAAAATCCTTCTTCGCTTCCAGCACCAGCTTGGGGAAGCCGCCTTTACTGTAGATTTCAATAACACGAATTGAGAAATCCGCAGATACTCTGTGCAACTGGTTTCGATCAACAAACGCAATATAGGATTTTGCCGCATCCTGGTAGCGACGCTTCTCCAAATAATATTCACCCAGCTGGCTGTATACCCGGAACTCGTAATCTCTATTGCCCTTGCGGGTGAAGTAATCGACAACCGAATCAGGGCCTTCCAGGTAAGAAAAGCTCAAGCTGACCACGCGGAAAGTATCGTCAATATGCTTGCGCTCGCCCTTATTGTTTTGCTGGTCGAAGTCATATCCCTGGGAGACTTTGTAATCCAGCATGGCGATATAGTCATCCAGGGCCATTTCATACATATCCTGCTTAAACAGCGCCCAACCGCGTTTATACAGGGCAAGCTCGTAAAAACTGGATATCACACCAATATCGATAACTTTTCCGTAGGACTCTTCCGCATCGAGAAACTTCTTGCGGGTAAAATAGTATTCGCCCAGCCGGAACCAGGATTCATCGATATGTCGCGAATCCGGATAGTTAGCCACCAGCTGGCGCAATACATCCACCGCTGCATCAATCTCTCCCGCCTCTTCATAAGCCCGGGATAACTGATACATCACCTGGTCGTTGCGGTGGTATAGGGGGTACTTTTGCAGCAATTTAATATAGAGATCGATGGCCTCGCGGGCATTGGCTGACATCATCTCTTCAGAATCAACGCCCGGCGCTTCAAGCGGGGTTTCATCTGCAGCTATTTCTATGCTGCCACTAGCCCGGGTTTCAAACTCCTCGTCGGACTCGACAACCCCAGGATCCTGCACTTCAGTCACTACCGGCTCTACCTTGGCCACCGGCGCTGCCGTCTCTGGAGCATCCAGGGTATTTTCAGCCATAGCTTCTGACGCATCGACAGAGATCACCGCCCCGCTTCCAGCAGCTACTCCAGCAAGGTTATCGAATTCTGCATCTTCAGCGCGGTGTGCCTGCTTGATTTTCAGGTCGGCAATCCTGCGCATCGCCTCGGGGGTCAGCTTGGATTCAGGGGTTTCCTGCAAGTACTTCTGGTAGCTGGCCAGTGCCTTCTCCAGGCTCCCATCAATATGCTCTTCCTTAATTTCTACTTCGACATTTTGAAGACTGCCGATGGTCTTGCCGCTATTTCCCGCACAACCCCCTAGCACTATAAGTGCAGAGAGAAGACCGGCGGCGCGATTGAGAGATTTACCAGCTCGAGATTTAGATTTGAGCAACTTACTCACGAATCACCTCCCTCTGCTGATTCTTCTTCCTCCACCGGCTCCATCTCCGGCGGATTGTCCTCAGGGATTTGCTCTTCCAACAGTGCTTTGTGCTGCTCTACCTTGAATTCATCTTCACGCTGCTCCTGCAGCTCATTAGCGCGGTCGTAGCTGTCTGCCAGGGCGAAGCGGGCTTTAATTTGATAACTTTCCAACTGTGCGCGACGGCGTTCCAACTCAGCAATTGCCAATGCCTCAAGCATGGTGCCCTGGCGCGCCATCAGGGTTTTCAGTCGCCGCTGGGTTTGCTGGATACGCGCGCGCAAACGAGTAATATCGCGGTCGTAACCGGTATAGCTGTGAGTTGCCGCCTGGCGACTGCGCACAAAGGAATCGTAAACAGACTGGAGACTTTCGATCTCCTGGTTTAATTCCGCCAGGTGTTTGTAGGCCTCGGTCAAACGCTGGTCGTACTCAAAGGAAAGACGCAGGTCCAAAACACCTTTGAGCCGCTGTACCCGCTCCAAAGTAGTTTCAGTAAAGCCCTGGGGATGCTCAGCAATTTTTCCGCTAAGTTCCAGGAGCTTCAATCGCGCTTCCTGCTCTTCGGCCGTTGCCAGGTATTCTGGTCGGCGGGAGACCAGCATCTGCTCTATACGATTGGCAAATTGGTCACGCTGCTCCATCCGCAGTTGGATACGGGCATCGAGTTCACGGAATTGCCTGTCCAGCTCCGGCAACAGGGGTTCGTAATAGTTGCGGCGAATACGAATAATATCTTCGTAGGCTGTCAGGCTTTTTAGCCACTCTCCATTGCGCTCATATAAATCGTTGAGGTCGCGATAATTCCGCAGAAACTCCTGGTAGTCATTGGACGCCATCAGGTCGAGTAAGTAATGGGTCTCGGGGGCTTCCGGTAAATTGCGCAAGGCCACTACCCAGTTCTGTACCTGGGTGGCCTCTTTACGACGCAACGCCTCAAGGAACTTACCTTTGCGAATACTATGAATAGACTGAGTGAGGGTATCGATCTCGCGCCCAAACGCATCTAATGCGCGGCCGTAGTTAATTGCAGCGGTACTGTGGACATCCAATTTGCCATAGGCATAGGGCACCGCCAACATGACCTCTTGCACTGGCTCACTGGTGCCTTTGCGGTCTTGCAACAGTTTCCAGGGCACCAGTGCCCGGCCATAGCGACCCGCGCGGGCCTCTACCCAGCCAGCACCCAGCAGCGCCCTATTTGAGAAAGGGCCATCCAGGTTTACACGATCAAAATAGGGCCGCGCCATATCCAGCTTGCCCAGCTCCATTAAATGGGAGCCCAATAAGAGGTTGGTTTTATCGTATAGGGCCTGCAGGGCTGCCTCTGAACTGCGCTTTCTTCCCAGTGCAGTCAACTCCAGAACACCGCGTTCCTCTTCTCCCGCCTTCAGTTGGGCAATACCCAAATTGAAGGAAACAAAGCCCTCTAGCGACTCTTCACCCTTCAGGTCTTGCAGCAGTTCTACGGCCTCCTCGAATCGACCGAGCTGCATATAGACTCGAGCACGCAAAAACTGCTCATCTGCACGGACCCTCTCGGGAACCCGCCCGTCGATCATTTCCAGGGCGTGTAAGGCGTTGCGCGGCTGTTGTTTGTGATAGTGAATTTTTGCCAGTCGATACGCGGCTTCATTGCGAACCGGCTGGGAAACATTTCCCTGCAGTACAGCCTCAATAGCCCGCCCGGCCTCCCTGTGCATTCGGTAGGACAATTCCAAGTCACCCACCGAAAACTCAGCTTGCCCCAAGTGCGCACTGAAGGGATCGAGTTCGGGCTGATCTAAGCGGTGATACTGAGCAAGCTCTGTATCCAGTGCCACAATCGCATCAAAATAATTTTCCTGATGGGCATGAAACATTGCCGCACCGAAAAACAGGTCTTTAAGTTCTTCCTGCGATTCAGTCGCCGCTGCAGCGGGGAGAGCAGCCAAAGAACAAAGGGATAGAGCACCAAGCGTCATCCTGGTATGACAGGACAACACATTTACCAGGGACCTGAGCATGATTACCAGTCCTTGAAGTTTATCGTGGACTCGGTTCCCAGAACCTTAATCTCGACAAATTTAGGACCCACTGCTTTCTCCACGGTGTAGGAAGCTGTAGCCCGATACTCTTTTCCTGATGAGGTTTTACCGAGAAAACTAACCTCTAATGGGTGCCCACCCACTTGCACATTGCCAGTGTATATTTTTTGTACCCCACCTTTTTGCAGGGACTCAATTTCCCGGTAGGTATAGAGATGATGGGCAACTAATTTGCCATTCAGTGTGACCTCAACCGACTCCAGTTCGAAGGGCTTTTCATCTGCCACCGAGACAAAAAGAGCTACCTGCGTATTAGAGGGGAATAAGAGCTTTTCCTCCAGCTGTGACAATTCAGCAGTGAGATCAATTACATCTTTCTTAACATCCTGGATCTGCTCATCCAGGCCACGGATATCATCTCTATCAATAGTCTGAGCATGCCCAGTACTGGCCAACAGAAAGAAAAGTACAATCTGAAGAATTCTGAACATGTGGCCTACCTCCGACCCAACCCTAAACTATCAATTCCTGCCAGAGAACCTGGAACAGGACCACAATAAACCCAGGCACAACAGGGCCTTAAGCTGCGGCATTGTATTGAATAGAGGGCTAATCAGATGTGAGGAAATTCAAATCTCACAAAAACTCAAAGAATGGATAAATTTTGAAAAAAGCACTTCCAGCAAATAAAAGAGACCTACAACACAAAAGAAGTGAGATACAATTCACTTTCGATTAAGAAAGCTCTCCGCTTTGGCTCTCTGGCCTACCGATCACAAAAAACATACAGACAATCAAACCAACCAAGGCTAGGTAAGCATTTACTGTAAAAGCTCTATCTATACCCGAAGGTATATCTGGAGCGAAGGCAATGATTGTAGCATTCATACCCAAACCAACCGCACCCCCACCAATTTTAAACATATAGAGGATAGCGCCTGCCAAGCTGGCACGGTGAGGTTCCACCACCGTAATACCCGCAGTCGTACTGGATGGATTGAACAGCCCGATACCCACCCCCAACACGATCAAGCCCGGACACATATCCAGAAAACCCGTGTCCGAAGTCAGGTTCGAAAGCATGAACATTCCAACACTCATCCCCAAAATACCTAATGAGACGAGTAATTTGGGGCCAGCTACTTCATAGAAGCGGCCGGAGATAATAGCAACCAGCCCCGATACAACCATTAAAGGAACCAAAGATAAACCAGCCTGAAATGCTGAGTAACCACGAAAATTCGCCAAAAACTGGGGGACATAGAGAATTGCCGACAGAAATACTACGGAGATTAGGAGTGTCGTAACACCTACCGCTAGGAACTTCCGGTTCTTTGCAATATCAGGGGGAATCAGGGCATCTTTACCAACTCGATACTCCACGATGGTAAACAGGCAGAGCAACACCAGGAACACAACGATTAGGCTGATAACCACAGGATGCTTGAAACCAATTTCCGCGGAGACATCCAGTGCAAAAAGCAAACAAAATAGCGAGGTGCACAGTAGTAGCACACCGAAGAAGTCTATTTTTTCCTCGGTGTCACGAGGTTTATCGGGGGGCACTGCCCACCAACAAGCCAGCATTGTTGCCAGAGTGAGGAGAATATTAACGAAGAAAATCCATCGCCAACTGAAAAAATCTGCGAGCACCCCACCCAAAACTGGTCCAGCTGCATTCGCTAACCCACAGGTGGCCATCAGGATACCACCCGCCAACCCTGACCTTTCATAGGTCAACAAGTTAAAAGTCATTGCCAAAGTAGACGGCCACATCAATGCCGCACCCACTCCCATCAATGCGCGGGATATCAATAACATCCACATATCCATTGCCAAGCCACCCAGCACGGCAAAGAAAACGAATATTCCCGCTCCAATCATAAATACTCTGCGGCGGCCATAGATATCCGCCAAGCGGCCACCGGTTATGATGAAAACACCAAAAACCAAGGCGTAGCCGTTAATGATCCACTGGGAGCTAGTTATGTCTGCATTGAATTCTCTTTCGATGGCAGGTAGTGCGGGGGCAAAAGCGGTATAGTCATTACTAATAAGGAAGGCCGCGAGAACTAATGCAGCCAACCCCAAGTACTGATCTCGTGTAATTTTGCCGCTCTGTTTAGCCATACTGCGTAATTCACTCGACACCCGAGCCGCTCAGGTAATCCTTCAGAACCTAATTAGCTTGCGATATATTTTTAATACTCCCGCCTAGAGCCTAGACCACTCGCTAATTTACACGCCTTTTGACTAGTCAGTTTTCACTGTCGATACCGATCATCATCTGCCTTGTAACTGGCAGCTCATATCTTATGCTTAAAGGGCATCCAAGCGCCGGAAAATTGAATTAGTGATTGGATAGCCTACTGAGCCCCCTAAGATCACGCTAATAGATGAGATTAGTAAATGCATAAGTTCATTGTGCTTGTCTTGGTTCTGTTGACTTCTTCTACATTCGCCCAGGGATCTACGGTGAACGACCTAAAAGATTTCCAGTGGAAAAACCGCATTCTATTACTGAATATCCCGGAAGATCCCAATAGCACAATCAATGAATTACTCAAGTTAGCGCCGCAGTTTGCAGAGAGAAACTTGATATGGTTCCTATTCTCTAACGGCACCCTTGAGACTAACTTTCCCGGTAAAGTCACAGACAATTTTGCTAAAAATGTACGGGAAAAATATCTGCAAGGACCAGCAATGCAAGTACTTCTTATAGGAAAGGATGGGGAAGTAAAGTATAAAGCCAATAAATTCTCAGCCGTCGAAGTTTTCCAACGTATCGACAGCATGCCTATGCGACGCAATGAGATGCAGCAAGGATCTGCACAGTGAACAATTATTGAACATCCACAATCTGATAGAGAATTTTTGTATCTTCCAGAATTACTGAGGAATCCCAGAGTTAGATTTCCCTCAGTTAATTACGCTTCGGCCTTCTTTGCTCACCAGACACCCTTTCCAGCTGGCAACTTTTAACAAACATAGACATCTTTGCGCTAAAGTACGCTATTAGCCTTGCGAACTTATAATCAATGGAAATCGACCTCCAATGACCAAAAGAGCCATTATCCTCGGAGCTACGGGCCTTATCGGTGGCCATCTCACAGAGCAACTGGCTGGTGAAGAAGTCTTTGATGAAGTACTTACCCTCACTCGACGCCCCAAAGCCACTGCAAGTCAAAGAATACATAATCATATTGTCGATTTTGATCGGTTGGAGGAGGCTGCTCCTCTTTTTCAGGGAAATACTCTATTTTCCTGCCTGGGAACCACTCGCAAGCAAGCCGGCAGCCTAGCCGCCCAGCACAAGGTTGACGTTGAATATCAATACCAAGCAGCCCAATTGGCAGCGGAGGCAGGAGTCAGCCATTACTTACTGGTTTCATCCAGCGGGGCCAATGCCAATAGCGCCAGTGCTTACTTACGTATGAAGGGTGAGCTGGAAGAGAAAATCAAGAAACTTCCATTTAAGCGCATCAGTATACTGCAACCCTCCCTACTCCTCGGAGATCGTGCAAATGCCCGACCCGGTGAGAAAATCGGAGGCATCCTCCTACCAGTAATTTGTATGCTGCCGGGGCTGAGACGTTATAGGCCCATTGAGGGGCGTGAAGTAGCCAAAAAAATGGTTTATTTAAGTCGACAAGAACGAACAGGGGTTGAGACCCTGCGTTTGGATGAGTTATTCAATTCTTAAGGAGCCTCTGAATAATTCCGTAATGTCTCGGCGAATCTGGGAGGCTCCTTAAACCCCAAAGGTTAAATTCGGGAGCTTAAAACAAGTAAATCGCTCCCGAATATTACGGTTATTCTTTTACTTTAATTCCTAGCCAATGCGGATATTGAGTCAAAACAATAAGGACAATTGCATCGTAGACTGCGTGCCAGATTATCACCCCCAATAAGCTTCCGGACACTTGGTAAAACACTCCTAAAACCACACCAATTCCCAAAGTCAGAAAGAAATTGGTCCACGATGAGAAATGAAGTAGCGCAAATGCAATTGCGGAAATTAATAATCCCAACAATGGCGAGCTAAGTTCTGACAACCAGGACTGCAAAAAACCCCGAAACAAAAGCTCTTCACAAATTCCGACTACAACAGAAACCAACAGCAGCTGAAAGAAAGACAATCGTGAAAATAGCGGAATCAGGGCGATCGATTGACGCTGCATTGACTTGCCAAGGGTCGTTTCTGAGCGAGTTAACGACAACATCACACCGTAGGTAGCCATCGCTCCAATGATGCCAATTGTTACTTGCAACCCTACACTATCACCAATGATCACTACCTTGGGTGAAGCCAGATAAAAGCCCAGAAGGGCCAGCAACAAGCAAACAACCTGAGTGCCAATTAATAAAAGAAAAACTGGTGGATTCCCTTTTGTTTGGTCAACAGCATCCATTTGTGACCGTCCTTTTTATTAGTAATTTATCGAGGTAGTCGAGTGGCTCAGTACCTAAATAGACTGCCTTAGGATTCCGTACCAACTAGAAACCACATCGAAATTCAATCAGCCGAAATAAGCACACCCACCATCGGCAATAATCTAACAGAAAATGATGACAGGCATAATCCTCCGCCAACAGCCTATCTCTATCCGTTTAGTTTGACGTCAGACAGCTTATCTCCTTTGAAAAACTGCCTGACTTTAGCCGAAAAGCCAGTCACAGTGCTATGCTCGACAATATCTCTGGAACCGGATAGCTCGTAGAGACTACCCGGTTTCCAGCCCTCTTATCAGTAGATTGTCTTGCAAAGAAACTACACAGCAACTAATTCCAACCATGACACAAGAAATCATAGGACTGGGCCAGCTGCTGAAGGATATTGAGGAGAAAAGTCAGGGGCAGGAGAAAATCTCCATCCAGCATGTTATTGAGGCTGTGGGGCTTCGATCCTTTGCCCCATTCCTTATCCTTATCGGGTTGATCCTGTTTTCCCCTCTGAGCGGTATTCCCGGAATGTCTACCGCGATGGGCGTATTGCTACTACTGTTTGCCCTACAACTGCTGATGAAGCGCAACTATATCTGGCTTCCACAGTGGTTAATCAACCGCTCCATATCCAGCGAGAAGCTGATGGATGCCCTGCACTGGATGGAAAAGCCCGCCCGGTTTGCCGACCGCTGGATTCAGCCACGGATGGATTTTATCGTGCGCCGATATGGCACCTACGCTATTGCTGGAACCTGCATTTTTATTGCATTGACCCTGCCAATAATGGAAGTAATCCCCTTCTCTGCCTCAACTGCTGGTCTCGCTCTCACCATTTTTGGGCTGTCGCTGGCAGCTCGAGACGGACTCTTAGCGCTTATTGCTTTTATCCTAACGGCCTCCCTGGTACTAGTGGTGATCGTTGCCGTGATCTAGGAGCCCGCGAGTAACTACGTAATATCTCTGCAGGTCTCCAGACCAAAGCTGGCTACTTACCCTCGCTTTAAGACTTGATTTTTTAATCCGAGCAAATGGGGAAAGTGCACTATGGCGAAAATTGCCAAAAGGTCGTATACCGCATGCCAAACAATCGCCCCCACCAAGCCCCCGGACATTTGGTAGAAAATGCCTAAAATAAGCCCAATCATAAAGGTAAGGAAGAAGTACACCCAGGAAACACAGTGCAGTAATGCGAATATCAGTGATGCACCCAATAAACCGAGGAATGGCGTACTGAGCTGGGAGAGCCAAGACTGTAGAAAACCACGAAACAACAGCTCCTCACAAACACCCGCAGCTAAAGCAACCCATACCATCTGTGATGGGGACAACTTGGAAAACAGAGGGGTCAATTGAGTACAGTGGAGCCGCAGCATTTTCCCAAATAGCGTCTCAGAACGAGCTAATGTCAGTACTACCGCAAATGTGACAATAGCGCCTAACAATCCCAACAGCAGTTGCAGCCATACCGTATCACCAACAAATGAAACTTCCATTGGCACGAGGTAGAGACCCAGAGCTGCAAGCAATAGACAGCCCAGTTGAATATCCATTAAAAAAAAGAAAACCGGCAGGCTGCGCCGTGCCGGACCAATCGCTTCCATTCCTGATTTTTCCCTTTGCCTATTGATTTCCTGAGCCTCTGACAACCTTCAAGCTCGCTCGCCCATCCGCAGAAATCATCAATTCGGCCACGCCACCCTCCCGCAGTTGTTTTTCCAGATCCAGGGCTTTTTCCTTCGGAGCAAAGTAGGCTTCAATACCGTAGCGAATCCGGTAGCTATCTGATGAATTCCAAAAATTCTGGCCTGCTACCCGCCCTCGAATAAAGACTCCGCCCTGTGGTTGTTCAAGGCTGACAGAGGCGCGTTCATACAATCCGGATGGCCCTTTTTCTAAGCCTACATAAACCACCTCTCCCTGACGCAGCCGTCCCTGCCCTTTAAACAAGGCTTTATCTAAAGTGGAAAAGGGGTAATTTAATTGGGCATAGTTACCGCGAAACAATGAGCGCGGGTCTACAGGAACAGTTTTCACTGAAACAGGCTGGCCCGTCCACAGCGGCATTTGAGCCTTAATATACATTCCTAACAGTATAAAAAACTGCACGCCAATGGCGGCAACCAGGCCAATCACAACTCTACGTTTCATCGCAAACTTCCCCCCGCCTGGTGATATTTCCAATACTTGGCTGCTGCCAGCAATAAAACTGCGAAGAGAATAAACAGGAGAGCAGCTCCTATATAGTCGCCAATCAAGTCAATATAGCGCAGCAGAGCCGTCAACAGGACCGCCATAACTCCGAGGAAGAAGTAGTGCGAGATACCATCGTGAATACCCCTGAAGATCAACCAGATTCCACAGGCAATCAGGGCGAAGTTTGTGAAAATTTGTAACCAAACTGCGTAGTCACTGGAGCCGGCATTCGTTACAAACACAAGTACTGCCGCAAAAACACCGCACAACCCCAGTCCGAATAGCAACCTCTGAGACAGCAGCGCCAACACTATCGACACAGCAGACATAGTCCCCACTACCGCCCACATAGAGGGTAGGTGACTCCAGGGGGCTTCTATCATCTCCTCCCAGGGATATTCAAAGCTAAAAATCAGTAAGCCAATTAAAGTAAACCGAAGGCACCAAATAGAGATTACTGCTGCGTAGTCCTTGGCTACCGCCGACGGGCGAGTTGCCAACCAATGGGCAAAGCAATACATCAGGATAAAGAGCGAGACTGCAACAGCAAGGTTCTCTGGATAAATATCCGCACTAAATTTCCCATCCTGCAAACGCCAAAATTCTGATAGGGAAAATTCCAGCCAAAAACCTAAGCCAAAGATAAAGGTCAGCAAGAGAATCACGCTCGCAGGACCACTTAACAGAATATAGAGAGCCCCCAGCAAGAAAATTGGGAACAGGGCGGGGTAAAAGCCTAAACTCGACTCCAGGAAGAACCAAAGCAAAGCCAAAAGCAAGGACTGCTCTGCAATCCATGGGCTGCGAGTAATTAAAGCAAATGGCAAACTACCCAGTGCCCACCAGAAAATACCATCTGGCATATGCTCGCCCAAGTGGTATACCTGTGCGATCAAAATAATCGCCGCACCAAAAAACAGGTTGCCCAACAAGAACAAGCCCTCTCCGGCCTTCCGGTCTCCAGACAGGTAAACCTTAAACGCCACTCCCTGGGTCACCAAGGTCAAAGCGATCAGTCCCCCCATTCGCAGCGCTCTGGGGATTTCCTCCCAATTGGCTCCAATCAATGTAATCACCGCCAGCCCGATAAAGAGATAGGCCAACCCAATCAAAATACGATATCCAAGTGTTCTTTCTTGCGCCCGGTGGTAATCCACTTCATAGCGGGCACAGATCTGCTCAGCCTGAGCTTCACTGATCACACCGTCTTCAACCCAATCTCCGGCTTCGCGGGCCAGGTCATGCTTAAGCAACCGAATCAATCGCATAGATGCGCCTTGTGAAAAATTACCCATACCCGATGGATGGGTATTAATACTTTGGTCCCGAGTATCCCCGATGTAACCAGCGACCTCAAATTGGTACGGATTGAAGACTAAATTATCGCCAGGCTGCCTAGATAGCAGAAAACTATCTCAGATATTTAAATTGTTAATTTCTATTATTGATTGCCATTCAATAGCATAAACAGCATCAAAGTTAAGAGCCAGGCACCCAATAAGGAGCTAACCATGTCCCGCTATATCGAATCCGAACTCAAGCCGTTTAACGCCAAAGCCTACCAAAATGGCGAATTTCACGATGTAAGTGACTCTGACGTCAAAGGTAAATGGGCCGTATTCTTCTTTTACCCCGCCGACTTCACCTTCGTATGCCCCACTGAATTAGGCGATCTGGCAGACAACTATGAGGAGTTTAAGAAGCTGGGTGTAGAGATCTACTCAGTCTCCACAGACACTCACTTCACCCACAAGGCCTGGCACGATTCCTCTGACACCATCGGTAAGATCCAGTACCCGATGATCGGTGATCCTACCGGTACCATTACCCGCAACTTCGGTGTAATGATTGAGGAAGAAGGCATTGCCGACCGTGGTACTTTCGTAATCGACCCGGAAGGCCGTGTTCAAATTGTGGAAATTACTGCTGGCGGTATCGGCCGCGATGCCAGTGAGCTGCTGCGCAAGATCAAAGCTGCTCAGTACATCGCTGCTCACCCGGGTGAAGTTTGCCCAGCGAAATGGAAGGAAGGTGAGGAAACCCTGGCCCCCTCTCTCGATCTGGTAGGCAAAATTTAAGTCTTCCCAAGCCCTCACAGGATTGGAACTGGCCTTGCCCGCCCTTTTGGCGGGCATTGTCGTTAATCAAATATTGCAAATCGGTGTTAATGGCTTCTTTGCTTCGCAATAAGTGACAAAAGCAAGCAACATACAACTCCTCCCAAGAGGAACACAGGAACTACAAAGATTGCGGTTTGTATTCCGTAACTTTCGTCTAACCATCCCACCAAAGCATGGGCCAGAATCAAGAAAATTCCCCCCATACCTAAGGAGAATGAAACTGTAAAAGGGGGATTCTTACTACAATGTGTCAACCATTCCATGGCATAAGGAAACAAGTAGGATAGTGTCAATCCACATACTGGAAACCATAGTGGACTCACCCAGTAGCCCAGAGAAAATACGGCTGCTGTCGATAAAAAGGAGACTATTAACCAGAAAAAAGCACTTCCCTTCAGCAGGATAAAAGTGAAGGCCACTCTCCCTAAACAAAGCAATCCGAAAAAGATTGAAAGCAAAATATCCGCCTCAACGGCCCAGTGCCCTCCCCTAGCTTCAAGAAACAGCACCATCCTACTCGCCAATATATGTTCAGCGCCGTTGTAGGCAGAAACAATAAACCCACCACCAATTGCGATCCACCACTCTTTCGGTTCTTTATCTCGTTGGCTTGCCTCTTTAAAGGCGCCAGGGTTAAAAGAACTCCCATTTTTCCTCAGTTTTCCTTTTCTTCTTATTAATCCAGACAAGATAAAAAATAATATGCTTGCTGCTATCCCCCCAAACAAATAGAAACCACCCTCCCATCCAAAGTGAAATTTATATAACAACCCGGGTAACAAAGGAGACAATATAGAGGCCACCCCATAGGTACTATGTAATCCACAATAACCTTGACGAGTTAAGTTTTCAGGAACAAAAAGAGGAATTGCCACATTAATCAAAACCATGCTCCCTCCGGCACCCAAACCAAAGAGGAAGCTGCCCAGAATAAGCAGGGTAAACGAGTACAGATATCCAGAAATACCTGAAAGTACCGACCCTACCCCCATAAAAACTACGAATAATGCTAATCCAGAGATCACTCTGATTTTTTTTACCCAGAGAGCCCCTGACAAAGTCATAAGTAAGGCAGAAAAAGTGGACAGGAAGAAAAAGGTGGAACCCTTTGTTGGGGAAACGGAAAAAAAATCCAATATTTTTGGGTAAATTGGAGCTTTATAGACCTCCACAAAGCCCAGTAAAAATAGAGCCCCATAGCATGACAGCAATCCAAACCAATAGATGTTGCGTTTCACGCAGCCCTTCTTTTGATGTATTGATCACATTCTTCAATCATTCGGATTGCTTGTATAGAATCGGCAAGAGGAAGATCCGGTGACTCTATGAAGTTTTTTTCAATACATAATTGAACAGCCTGTGCCTCATAATAAAGCCCTTCAGAATTTGGATAATTAAACCTGCCTCTTATTCTCGGTAATGGGAATTCGTACAACTTAGTCTCATTATCTGTCCTTCGATCACCAGTGATCCGCGTCACTGACACCCTAGTTGGACAATGTGCCGGGGCAAACACTTTTATCCGCCCTTCTGTGCCATAGATTTCCAACTCTTCCGCACCCTCAACCAGATGACTCCAGGAAACTACAGCTGTTGATCCACTATCGAAGTGCGCATAAATGAGCCCGGCACCATCCTCCTGAAAACCGTAGTTATCCAGCACCCCAGAGAACTCCAGGTCTAATATCCCCCTACCCAACACCATCAGCGCCGTGTGAACAGGATACACACCGGCATCCATACCAGCTCCCACCTTCCATTTTGGAGACTGCAACCCTTCATCCTTACGCAGGTCAAAGCTCAAATCTGCACGAAGCTGGCTTACCTTACCTATATTTCCAAGACTAATAATATCTCTACAGTATTTAATAGCAGGGAAGAACCTCATCCACATCCCTTCCATGCAAAACAGCTGTTTTTTATTGGCAAGCTCTTTAATCCTTACAGCATCCTCAACTGTTAACGCCAGAGGTTTTTCAATAAGAACAGGCTTACCTGCCATTAATGCTAATTCAGCATGTTGTCGATGTAACTCGGGGATAGTTGCAATATAGACAATGTCAATATCAGGATCAGAAACAAGTTCCAGGTAACTGCCATAAGCCCTACTTGCTCCATAACTATTCGCAAACTCTCTCGCTCTATTAAAATCCCTGGAAGCTACAGCAAACACTTCTGAGGAATCCAGGTAATCGAGGACTAATGCAAAATCATTTGCTATTCTTCCACAGCCGATAAACCCCCAGCGCAGCCTTCTCAAAGGTAGTTTTTTAGCGCTTTGATGACTGGTCAAGTCTAATTGCTTAGGCAAATACTCCTCCTCTGCAATTTCATCAGGATCCAATATGAGCTCTGGATGACGAGTAAGCCTTTCTTGCAGGTCATACCAAGCGCTTTCCAGATAGTTCGCCTCTATCTTATTGACCCAAATACAGTTTCCTAAAGGGGCTGGGAGAGGCGCTCGCAAAGTACCGGAGCGATGAATCGAGATCTGTTTTATTGCCGTCTTGTATACATCCAGGCTCAGCCCTTTGACACTAGCTGCAAGTCCCAGCTGCACGTAAATTCCAAACAGTAACTCAATATCTGCCTTAGATATCAATCCCATTTTTTCAGCTACCAGCGAAGTAAACAGGCAATCAATGCCCACAGCTTCACCATGCATCAACCTAAAAGCCTCATCACGCTCCAACCACCGGGATAACGTATGTCCAAAGTCCATTGGTCTGGATAAGTTCTCTTCTTTTAAGTCTCCCGCAATACTATCCAGCATGGCATCAATACAATTTATCAACAGTTTATAGGATGCATCTCCCGGCAGGCCATCAGGTTCTAAAAAACTATTTTCCAACAGAGTGGCACCCTGAGCTGACAAGGTATCGAGCACATCCTTATTGAATACCACTCCAACCTTAATCATTTCACCAATCGCACTTTTTAATACCCGCTGTGGATTAGTTTTCAAGAAGGAGGGATCAATAATGGTATGCAAGGGACAATGAAAAGCACCAATCCCATTCTTAATATTGTGGTTCACACTGACTTTAATGCCGATAGAGGAGTCAATCATTCCCATTAGAGTCGTTGGAATACGTATCCAGGGTGTATTCCGTCGCCACACCGCACTGACAAACCCAATCGTATCGGTTACCGCCCCTCCGCCCATAGCTAAGATTGGCTCCCTGTAACGAAGAGGGTTTGCCTTCCATATCTCATCAATCATACTGATAAGACTATTAATATTTTTTGACTGTTCGCCACCCTTCATAACTATCGGGATGAACTCAACCCCCATGGACTCTTGCCACTCGGTAATACCCTTCCCATAGAGCTCCCATACCTTGTCATCAACACAACAAATAATTCTGTTCTGCGGCGGTCTTAGGAGTTCTATAAGGAATTTATTACCAGGATTAAAGAGTCCATGGTGGTACCAGATTCTTTGATTTGTTGGTGCCTGACAAATAGTATCTGAAATTTGTACGATAGAATGATGGCTTTCATCTTCTCTTAATTGAGCCTTAATAGAGGGCTCTATCGCTGCGGCCAATTCAAGAACACCACATGCATGAAGCAGTCGCGGCAGGCTCAAGTATTTCTCATCATCGCTATCTAGAATGGATTCAATAAACAGCCTTTTCAGATTGTAATAATCTCGCTCAAACAAGTAGCAATACCACATCCCTCCCTTTTCTTTTCTAGTAAGCTCAAGTGCCCGATCAAGGACATCTTCCATGGCCTGCCGAATAAAAACAGGGTCACCGCGAAGGCCTTTTCGCATCGCTATGCAATTTTCGACACCTTCACAACGGGTAGCCAGAAAAGAGAAACTCACTCCCAGATTAGTTTTTAGCGTAAAAGACAGCTTTTTGAAGTCCTCGATATCACCGAAGCGCTTTTGCACGGTTTCATCTCGATTCACTACTACATCAGTAATGTTGTGAGGAGCAAGGTTCCACTTTGCTATACAGAGTTCAAGTTCATGGCAACACTGGTTGAGCAGCATACCCTCAGAATTTTGCCTAAAAATGCTTTCCAGGTTGGCTTCCGGATGCGGGTTGTGATGAATGAATCCGACACTCCTGGACTTCAACTTCCATTGCTCGTTAAGCCTCTCGGCTCTATCCACGTAATTTGCGATATGCTTTTGATAGCCAACAACAACATTTACATTGTTTCTGTCGGCGATCCTTTCCATTTCACGCAGCTTTTCCAGCGAGTCTGCACCAGGTTTTTCAAGGTATATATTCCTATATCCTTTATTAATTACCGATTCAAAAACCCCCTTCGCGTGTGGAGTCCTCACCGAGATAACAACCAAATTTTTTAAGGAGGGATGCGCATCAGGTATTTGCTCCACCGAGCAATAAGTTTTGAAGTCGCCATACTGAGCTTTTAGCCTTGTCATCTCATTTCGGAAAACCACCCCTTTTTCAGATGACTCGACATCCCTGGAAAGCCAATACTCTTCAACAATCGCATCTACCACTACATTTCGCATATTCATTAGCTGAGACAAATGCAGCCATCCGATTGACTCCCCAGGCAGACCGACACCTACCACCGTGACATGCACCACATTCTGATTCATAGCGGCAACATTTAACCTCACATCCGCTGGCACTACCCAGATCGTCAGAACCGGGCTTGCACTTATAACTTATTGCTAATGTGCGCTGATTTACGACTCAACTCTTTTTTGATGCCTGAGGATATAGATCGCGATCAACACTTCTATATGTCGTCTTTGCGGCTCAATAGACATCAGGATGCGCCGATAAGGTTTCACCTAACGGCTGTCGCTTTGCCAAAGCCATTAAATAGCGGCTAAACCCCCAATCAATCAAATAGCCAACAACGATTGCCAAAAGCTATCACACGCATTTACATTAATAATTTTTATCAAAGGCTGTAGACCGATAGTATAGATCCCACTTCCAAACAACGACCGACAAGACAGTGATAAATAAGGAGCTATCCATGTCACGTTACATCGAATCCCAGCTGAAACCCTTCAGCGCCAAGGCCTATCAAAACGGCGACTTCTTCGATATCAGCGACGCCGACGTTAAAGGCAAGTGGGCTGTCTTCTTCTTCTACCCCGCAGACTTCACCTTTGTCTGCCCCACTGAGCTGGGCGATCTTGCCGACAACTATGAAGAGTTCAAGAAATTGGGCGTTGAGATCTACTCCGTATCTACCGATACCCACTTCACCCACAAAGCCTGGCACGACTCTTCCGACACCATCGGCAAAATCCAATACCCGATGATCGGCGACCCCACCGGCACCATCACCCGCAACTTCGGTGTGATGATCGAGGAAGAAGGCATCGCCGATCGCGGCACCTTTGTAATCGACCCGGAAGGCCGTATCCAAATTGTCGAGATCACAGCCGGCGGAATCGGTCGCGATGCCAGCGAGTTGTTGCGCAAGATCAAAGCTGCCCAGTACATCGCCGCTCACCCCGGTGAAGTCTGCCCGGCCAAGTGGAAAGAAGGCGAAGAGACCTTAGCCCCCTCCCTAGATCTGGTAGGAAAGATTTAACCCAAATACCTCTGACCCGGCCCATCAAAAGGTGGGCCACAACCCAGCCTTAAATTGTTAGAGAAAGGACACACCGATGTTGGACGCAAACCTGAAAAAACAACTGGACACTTACCTGCAGAATATCGTCAAACCGATCGAGATTCGTGTGTCCACAGATAACAGTGAAAAATCCAAAGAGCTGGAAGCGCTGGTAGATGAAATTTCCGGACTCTCCAACAAAATTACTGCACAGCAGAGTCAAGCCAAGCGTACGCCGAGTATGGCCATCGCTCCTGCCGGAGAGGAACCCCGGGTTAGCTTTGCCGGTATTCCCCTGGGACATGAATTTACCTCACTCGTACTGGCACTGTTGCAAGCGGGGGGCCATCCCTCAAAAGCAGACCCGGAGCTACTGGAGCAGGTACGAAACCTGAAGGGTGAATTCCACTTTGAAACCTATATCTCCCTCTCTTGCCAAAACTGCCCGGATGTCGTCCAAGCGCTGAACCTGATGGCAACCCTCAACCCAAACATCACCCACGAAATGATCGACGGTGGCCTGTTCCAAGAGGAAGTTGAAAAGCGCAATGTTATGGCTGTACCTGCGGTTTACCTCAATGGTGAACACTTCGGCCAAGGCAGGATGTCCCTCGAAGAGATTGTTGGAAAACTGGATACCGGCGCAACCGAGCGTAAAGCTGAAGAACTGAATGAAAAAGCACCCTACGATCTTTTAGTGGTAGGGGGTGGCCCAGCGGGCGCAGCGGCTGCTATTTATGCCGCTCGCAAAGGCATTCGCACTGGCATAGTGGCAGAACGCTTCGGCGGCCAGGTAATGGATACCGTAGGCATCGAGAACTTTATCTCTGTACCCTACACCGAAGGCCCCAAGCTCGCAGCCAGCCTTGAGCAACATGTTAAAGAGTATGGTGTCGATATCATTACCGATCAACGCGCAGCCAACTTGCGACGCAACGAAATGGTAGATATCAAACTACAAAGCGGTGCGACCCTATCCAGCCGCTCAGTAGTATTGGCTACCGGTGCCCGCTGGAGGGAACTGGGGGTTCCCGGCGAAGCCGAGTACCGCACCAAGGGTGTAGCCTACTGCCCCCATTGCGACGGCCCCTTCTTTAAAGGTAAGCGCGTAGCCGTTATCGGTGGCGGCAACTCGGGCATCGAAGCAGCGATCGACCTCGCCGGAATCGTCGAGCACGTCACCGTACTGGAGTTCGCCGACAAACTGCGTGCAGACGAGGTACTGGTACGCAAGGCTCAGTTAATGGACAACATCGATATTATCGTCAATGCCCAAACCACTGAAGTCCTCGGCGACGGTAACAAAGTGAACGGCCTGGCCTATACCGATCGAGAGAGTGGTGAAAATAAGCAGGTCGAACTGGCTGGTGTTTTCGTACAGATTGGCCTGGTCCCCAATACGGAATTCCTTAAAGAAACCGATGTGGAGATGAATCGCATGGGCGAAATTGTGATCGACGAGCGCGGCGCAACTTCAGTCCCCGGCGTCTACGCCGCCGGCGATGCGACCACTGTCCCCTACAAACAGATAGTGATCTCTATGGGTGCAGGTGCAACTGCTTCGCTGGGCGCATTTGACTACTTGATTCGATCTTCGATTGACTAGCCCTTAAGCAAGCACAGGTCGGCACTTTGCCGACCTGTGCTTAAACAATTAAGTGCACAATAAACTTTCACTGGCCCCAATTTAAGATTTAGGATACTTCCAAAAGTAACTTAGTGTTTAAACACTGACTCTAACCCTCCCCATTAACTTCAGGGATAGGCCCTCCAACACCTGAATTGCCCTATACTTTGATTTTCACCTACTTTTCAAAGGTATCCCGACTATTTGGCGGCGACTAATCCCACTCATTAAAGAAAGCCACCTAAGTAAGGTAGGTAAAGCTGGCAGGTTAACTTCCATATAGATCATGTAGATGCCCAACTTAAATAGCTGTTACACCTTTCTAAAAGAGTCTTGAAGAATTAGGCGATGATTAACAGTTTCACCGTCATCTTTGGTTTTTCCGCATTCATCATCACTTTTTTTCTCATTCATAAATCTCTTCACATTGTTATTAAGAGCAGCTCAAAGGACAACATCGATAAAGCATGTCAGCTAATTTTGTACACTATTTTAGTCATATTTGGCGCTATCGCACTATATCAAGAATACGAAAGTATCGGCAAAATTGGCGCAACCAGATTTTTCCGACTTGCATTGCTTTATGGCGTATCAATGTATGCGTTTGAGATAATCTTCTTACAGATAAGTCGATTTAATCAAATACATCATATCTACTACATTATCCTTGGGATGATACTCATATACCAAGATTATTATCTTGCAATATTTCCTGCTATCTATTTTGTCGAGCTAACCGTTATTTTTGATCTAATCAGCTTTCTCACACGGAAAAGCAAAAATATAGGCTTTAAATTTTACGCTTTTTCGCTAATGGTTCACGGCTTTGTCTGGTCAATACCTTTATTTCTTTTTTATCTGATTCTTCAAGATGGATTCCCCAACGATACCTTTTTAGATTCCATTCTTCTCATTGCACTTTCTATAACCTTTCTTGCGTCAATCGGGCTCGCCAACAAAGCACCTACACTTATTACCAAGTTTGTTAAGTACCAAAGGGACAAATCTCCCTAGAAATAAAGAAAATTGTACTCGCATCAAACCGATCCGCTTCCAAAATTCTGGCCAGCACCTATATAAGACGCCCAACTTCGCATACAGAAACAGCAATGGAAGGTGTGGTTTCACATGCCACTTTAGCTCCATATTTACAACAGAAACTAAACCTCTTCCTTTGATTTATATATATTATTAACAAACAGAAAACCAAGCCGATAAATTCGATAGAATATCAACCGGAATAACTCATTCATTCCCACCCCCGAACATGTGCCCACTATAAAAATTTAGTTTATCGACCTGGGAGCCCCCATGAAGAAGCCAAATTTAGCGCTATTTCTCAGTCTATTATCTGCCCTTGGATTACCTTTAGCCTCAAACAGTTTTGCTGTGAGCTGTGGCGACACGATTACTACCCAGGAATCCCTCACAGAAGATCTCTCCTGCGAAACCAATCCAGCCCTCACAATCGACGGCCCCGGTGGCGGGCTGAACTTAAATGGGTTTACTGTTACCTGTATAGAACCATTACATGAGGGCATCTATCTAACAGGGCTAGCTGCAAGCCTGTTTAATGGTGTAATAGACAATTGCAATGACTCAATAGCACTCACGGAAGATGGTGTTCATTTTGTCAGTGATATTGAGATTAACAATCTTGTAGGTGTGGGCGTACGTATTGAAAGTAACAGTAATTTTGTTACCGGCATCGTGATACCTTTTAATGGTACGCAATATGCAATAGGCATAGAAACAGCTAATCCCTCAAGCCTCAATCAGATCACTGGAAATTTTCTAGAGTTCCCGGGATTTTCAGGAATATATATAGAGGGGCGAAGCAATACAGTCACCGGAAATGAAATTCTTAACCCTGGTGATTTTGGCATAGCTCTTGATTCCGATGGAGGGAACAACTTAATCCTACTTAACACTATAATCAGTGACAGTAAAGCGAGAATATTCAACACCCTAAATGGCGATGGAGATGTGGGAATATCTGTAAGTTCAGATTCAAATCTCATTTCTCAAAATAGTATATCGAACAGCACCACTGGAATCAGAATCAACAACAGTGACAGCAACACAGTAAGCAGTAATGAAGCTGACAATAACATTGACTATGGCATAGTGATCGAGGGAACTAGCGCAGAATTCAATAACATTTTATCTAATACAGCCAATGACAATGGTATATTCGACCTTTACTCCCCTGATGATCCGAACTGCACATCTTCGAACAACTGGATTGGCAACATCTCTACAACCAATGATCCCAACTGTCTGGACTAAATATTCACTCGATTACATTCACACTCCCTAATGTACAAGCAATAGCTGAGTAGTATATCGCTGGCTGACAAATAGCATAAATAATCAGGGAGCCTCTGAATAGCTCCGTGATGCCTCTTGCCATGCAGAGCGGTCAACAATCAAGGCGTTGTTGCGTAGGGATGTCTAGACCTTTCAAGAAGTCGCAACGCGAAGTGTGAATCGCTTTGTATGTCAAGAGATAAAAACTTCAACCATCCTGCCTGTCTATACCTAAACAACCCCAACAATAAATAGCGCCCTAGAACAGACAAACAGCCCACTTAAAGGCGTAATAATAGATTCATTATTAGAAATAGCCCTTAAGCCCTCCTCTATCATTTAAATTAAGTATTATTAAAAATCATTAAAACAACTAAATATTGCAGGGGGAACACTGATATATCCTCACGAAATTCACCCAGACTAAAAAACTGCCTATCTAAGGTATCCGCAATAATTACTGACATGGTAAAAACCCTATGAAAAAACTAACAATAGCCCTTTGTTACATCCTTTTAACAACCGCCGCAATATCAACCTCTATTAATAGCTATGCCGTTACCTGTGGAGGCAGTATCACTACAGCGGAGACGCTAACTGAAGATTTAAATTGCACTACAAATTTTGCATTCAGCATTGTGGGTCCATCAGGCAGCCTTAATATGAATGGCTTTACCGTTACATGCCCTCTCACAGCAAATAATGGTATAGTTCTTGGTGGGTTTTTTGCGAGAATATCCTCAGGGACTGTCGAAAACTGTAATAATAGCATTACATTAACAGGAGACGGCTCCCATCAGGTTGTAGATGTTGATATTGTTAACCCTACCTCTACTGCATTATTTGTTAGAAGCGATCACAACTTTATCTCCGGTGTTCAGATACAGTCGAACGTCCCTGACTCTAACTTTGGTATACGAATTGAAAACAATGATTTCAACCAGGTTTTCGGAAATACTGTTGATGGTATGGATAACGTTGGCGTGCAAATAGAGGGGTCTTCAAATAGTGTTTCTGGCAATATAATCACCAACACCTCTGACACTAATGGCTCTGGTGTTGGTATATCTATTGAACCTCCTGGCAGCTCCAACATAGTTACATCAAACATTATCGATCAGAGTGCAGGTGAAGGCATATTAACATTTGAATCAGATTCAAACCTTATATCTCAAAATGTAGTAACAAACAGTCTAACCGGCATCGCAATTGATAATGCAGATAGCAATACAGTCACTATAAATAGCGTTAGCGATAATACGGATTATGGAATATCTATTGAGGATGCAAATGCTAGTGGCAATAACATTTTATCTAACTCATCGCTAAACAATGGGATTTTTGACCTTTACTCCCCCGATGATCCAAGCTGCACCGCCAATACTTGGTTAGGTAATACTTTTGTTACCAGCGACCCTTCATGCCTGAATTAAGCGAAAAGATTACTCAATCGAAGGTTTAGTTTGAAGACGATAATAAAGCTCCATATCGTCTTCTTACATAATTACCAACGCAACTTTAGGATTTACATTGAATTGGAATGCTACGCCTTTATCAACAGCATCACTATTTATTTATCAGTTTTTTAACAAAAATAAGTAAAACCTCCCATTAAACTAATGTCCCACTAAATCAGCACTTACCTCTCATAGCGCCTATCTAGGCCATCTATCAAACTCATACTTGTATCAACCCCATTCACAAGGAGTACGTGCCAGATTGTCGGCCAAGTTCCGACGATTAGGCTAGTGAACGGTGATTGATACGACCTCAACCTTGAAAATGCAATGGAAAACGACATTGGTCGTACAGTCTCATCACTAAAGGAGTTACTGATGAAGAATATTGCACCTCTAGCCGCCAGTATTGCCCTGGCAATCATTAGCCAGGGCGCTATCGCCGACACCAATACTGCAACGGTTTACCAAGAAGGTCTTGGGAACACTGCAACAGCTGATCAAAGTGATCCAACCGCCACAAACAATACCATCGATCAAACTCAGATCGGTGATAACAACACCAGCTATGCGGAGCAATCCGCTAACAGTGATGGTGGCACGATTATTCATAACCAAACTGGCGATATGAATACCGCCGAGTCCTATCAGGATAACTCTGTAGGCGCCTATATCGAGATCAATCAAGGAGACAACAATCAGTACGTCTTCACTCTCCAGTCATTTGTTGACGGTAGCACCATGTCCATTACCCAAGATGGGGATGGCCACAGTGCAACCTTAACTCAAACCAATAGTACCGATGATGTTATTGTGGTGACTCAAGCTGGGGTAAACCAAACTGCATTTGTTACCCAAACACTGACGTCAAATAGTGAAGTCTATGTAGATCAGCTCGGCGACTCCAACCTGGCGACCCACAATCAAGTCAATGGAGACTCCAACTACTCCTCCTCATATCAGGACGGTACTACCAATACCCTTAATGTGATTCAAACCAACGATGATCACGAGAGCAGTCTCTGGCAAATTGGCGACAACAATGTTGCCATTCATAACCAGACGGGTTCAGATCACTACGCACTGACTGAGCAGCTCGGAACTTCCAACTTTGCCAATATTACGGCAACAGGTATTGGTTCTTCCGCTCAAACTTACCAAAATGGTGTGGGTAACGCCCAGACAACAACACAAATTGGCGATGCGCAATCTGCTTTTGCCAATCAAACCGGAAACGCAAACGTAGGTGTGATTCTACAGTAAACGCTTCATCTCGCAGTGCTGCCCATAAATGGGCAGCACCCATGGACTCATTAGCACCGAAAGACCATCTTCCAAAGAGTTATTTCCGAACTAACTCTTCCCTTACATCCACATACCTAGGAATAACCCAAGTTCTTTACCAACTTATATAGGCGATTTCGTGTTCGTCATAGATACAATCCGCACCGTTAGTTAGTCTCTCCGTCCCATCTATCAGGATAAGTCGCCTCTATCTGATAACGTACCCCCACGCCTAACTAGACAAAGGATAGCCAAGACTTCCTCGCCGTTCAGCAGCCCTATTCGCCACTTATCCTAATTTTTATCCAGAAGAAAAAGATAGCTCTAAGATGGCAAGCATTCAGCAGGTGAACACAGAGAGAATAGTTATGCGATATATTCAAACTAGATATTCAAAGACCAACGCAAAGTTAAAGGCGCTCTTCGTAGCCGCCGGCCTGTTTTCTACTACAGCAAGTGCTAGTGGCATCGATGGGGAATGGAAGGCCACTATTCAAACAGAGAGTGACAAGGTACTTCCGATTGTCCTCCATATTGATCAGGACAACGGCAAATGGACGGGGGTACTGGATAGCCCCTCACAAAAGACCTATGGCATAGAGATGTCATCACTGGAAGTTAGCGGCAACAATATATCCTTCGAAATTGAGGACTTAGGACTCAGTTACGAGGGGGCGTACAACCCTGTAGTTGAGCTTATGTTCGGTTCATTTACTCAAGGGAAGTCACTGCCTCTTAACTTCAGAAAGATAAATACTGTTCAGCCGGAGAATCGTCCACAGACACCAACAGGCCCCTACCCCTATACTATTGAAGAGGTAAGTTTTAAAAGTACAATCACAAATAATATAATCTCTGGGACACTAACCAAACCAAACTCAAGGATAAAAGCCACCGCGATCCTGATTAGTGGTTCGGGGCCGCAAGACCGGGATGAAACCGCATTCGGCCATAAAGCATTTGCGGTAATTGCCGACTATTTAACCCGGCAAGGGTACGCCGTATTGCGTTATGATGAACGAGGAATTGGTGACTCTACCGGGAGTTTCTCCACGGCAACTACCGAAGATTTTGCCAATGATACCAGTGCAATTGTGGATTATCTGAACAGTCGTAACGATCTCCCCAAGGGTAAAACGGGCTTGATTGGGCACAGCGAGGGGGGGATGATAGCTCCTATGGTAGCCAGCAATCGTGATGATATTGCGTTTACAATTCTTCTCGGCGGCCCAGGGGTTAAAATGCAAGAGCTTTTTCTCGACCAGTGGTACAGGGATAGAAAACACAGCGGTATGACTGAGAAAAACCTGCAAGAGTTACGCAAGCTTGATGAAATTGTTTTTGAACAATTTGCTCGTCTTCCCACAGGGGGAACTATCAGTGATGGCTTACATCAAGTTCTTCATAAGAGTGTTAAACTCGAAGGCTTGGAAGGAGGCAAACTGGAAGCTCAAGTTGAGGTACTTAAGAAACAGTATTCCACCCCTTGGTTTCGTTATGCATTGAACTTCAACCCTGAGCCCTATTTAGAGGGTACAAAATGTCCTATTTTGGCTCTTAACGGCTCACTGGATTTTCAAGTTGATGCGGAAATGAACTTAGGCAATATAGAAAAGGTGTTGAGTAAATCCAATCATAAGGATTATGAAATTATTGAACTCGATAAAATGAATCATCTCTTTCAAACAGCCGAAACCGGCAGCTATGCCGAGTATGCGGAAATAGAGGAAACCTTTTCTCCTATTACCCTTGAGACGATATCAACCTGGCTGAACGAGAGATTCTGATTTTAACTAAACTCTGTGGCCCCAGAACAAGGGGCCATTTTATTAACATGTA
Source organism: Microbulbifer maximicatervae (SeqCode) (assembly GCF_052467825.1). Classification (NCBI taxonomy): domain Bacteria; kingdom Pseudomonadati; phylum Pseudomonadota; class Gammaproteobacteria; order Cellvibrionales; family Microbulbiferaceae; genus Microbulbifer; species Microbulbifer maximicatervae (SeqCode). Next base: position 3,342,612 of record NZ_CP174327.1, on the reverse strand, counting down.
TTAATTTATGAAGTTACTGAAGTCCCCCGCACCTACGACAAAGTTCTTAGCGTATCATTTTGGCGGCTGGCTAATATTCGCCGTAGTGAACTCCATTTCTCGGGGCTTACTTACCGATGAAAATTTCGAGCAGCTCGCCATACATGCACTCACCCTGATATTAACCTGCGGAGCTTTAACGCTAATTATCCGAGAAGTGATTTATCGCTTTGACCTCTTAGATAAAAACTGGAGGCAACAGTGGCCCTACTTCTTTCTATCTTCAATATCACTTGCATTTTTATGTGCCTATATTTCAGTTATTTTTCTATTCTCATATTATAATTTAATGGGATATACCACTCCCGACTCAATTTGGCACAACGTACTTGGCAACTGGCTTGTCATGACTATTTTATTAATAAGCTGGACCCTAATTTATGTTACAGCAGTTAATCAAGACCGTTTACTCAAGGCTGAACAGGAAGCCATTCAACTTAACCTACAGCTCAATGAGGTTAAAATGGCAGCACTTATGGGGCAGCTTAACCCACACTTTCTATTCAATGGACTAAACAATATTCGGGCCTTAATTCTCGAGGATGCTACTAAATCAAGAACGATGCTGACAAACCTCTCTGATCTACTGAGATATACATTGATGGCACATAAACAGAAAACCGTGCCACTCAGAGATGAGCTGGAAATTGTTTGTCAATATATCGACCTCCTCAAAATACAATATGAAGATCGTTTGACTTTCAAGTTGATAACTGATCCAGAATTGATGGGAGAACGAATCCCTCCTCTTATTATCCAACTGCTTACAGAAAATGCGATACGCCACGGAATTGAAAAGTCCAAGCATGGCGGTGAAGTAACCATCAGAGTATCCCATGAAGAGGAACACCTAGTCATCACGGTAGCTAACCCAGGGACCTTAGAACTAAACGCACCTCTAGAAACAAAGCCCAGCAAAAAGAAAAATGAAAATACCGGATTGGGACTAGCAAATATACAAAAACGATTGACTCTTCAATATGGTAACAACACATCCTTCCAGATAAAGCAACAAGGGCAGCAAGTTATTGCCCAATGCAATATTCCTACTTCATCTTTACAGTCGGCGGTATAATAAGTGAAAGCCATTATTATTGAAGATTCCAGACTCGCTCGCAATGAATTGAGAGAGCTGTTAAAGCCTCACAAAAATATAAATTTAGTTGCAGAGGCAAAAGATTGTGAGCAGGCAGTTTCTCTGATTCTAAAAGAACAACCAGACTTACTTTTTTTAGACATTAATCTACCGGACGGGACTGGCTTCGACATACTAGAACAGCTTGAAGCTGCACCCCAGGTTATTTTCACAACCGCTTATGATGAATACGCCATACAAGCATTCGAAGTCAACGCATTAGACTATCTCCTCAAACCAATCAACCCGGAAAAATTAAAACGAGCGCTTAACAAAACACTAAGTGATTCTTCTTTACAGGATGATAATCACTTATCGAACTACCTAGACACCAACAACAAGATCTTTATCAAGGACGGAGAGCGCTGCTGGCTAATAGAAATAGGAAATATCCGTTATTTTGAAAACTGCGGAAATCATGCCCAAGTATTCTTTGATAACAACAAGCCGTTTATTTATAAATCATTATCTAAAATTGAACAGCGTTTAAATCCTGAGGTTTTCTTTCGCGCCAACCGCCAGCAAATCATAAACCTGAATTTTATTCAGGATATTCAACCATGGGTCAACAGCGGACTACTAATAACAATGACCGATGGAAAAGAAATAGAGGCTGCAAGACGCCCCGCTACTCGCTTACGGGAGATGCTGAGCTTATAGCCACTATTGTGTGCTACTGCCAAATATTGCGCCAGCAGTAGCACACTAACTATGCTCACATTTATTAAGCATTCTTCTTAAAGCTTACAAAGAAAATTCATTGACGACTTCTAACCCTTCCAAATAATAAAGGAAGACATTCCACCAATCATCTAGATGGCATTTTACTTAATTGAATATTAACCTATGTGGTTCGAAACTGCCTATGGGTAGGCTCCTTAAGCGCACAAGTTAACATATCCTCTACAGTTAGAGCATCATTTTGCTAGATGCCTATCAGCTCTCTTTAGAAGGGCATACTTACTGCCTCTTGTAACGACTCTCTTACATCGATAGAACGCGTTTCTCGATACACTAGTTATCTTGCAAACTTTGGAGATGTTTGCGCGCTTTTCTGCCAAGATTGGCAATACAGCTTTATGTTTGCGGGTCTAACCTCTCCTCTAGATATAGATACCCTCATAAAAACCAGTAACCGACCCCTCTTCAAGAGGAGATATCATTTTTGGCCTGAACTAATGAGTATTAAAAAATAGTGGCCTCATTAAAGTAATGTTACGGCATAATTTTTAACGCCTACAAAAATAAAAAGGGCATCCAAACGGATGCCCTTTTCTTGAGGAAGCCGCAAATCTCAATCAACTCTCAAAATAGAAAGTGTAATTGCGATGGCAAGCTTATATGTATCAGTTCAATTCCCCAGCTTCACACTCTCTCCAATCACCGAAGATTCCATTATCTGCCGCTACCCAGGTTTCATAGGTAAAGCTTAGCTCAGGAATCTCCTTAATATTGAATGAGAAGTGGAAACCTTCTGCTTTATCGTCGGTACGAATACAAGGTACGGCAGGCATCCAGGTTTTAAAGTCCAGGGACTCACCCTCGGTAATCACCTGCCCTTCCACCAAACCTTCAAACCAAGGTGTAAGGCTGTCTAAGTCGCCATTAATATGCTTGACTTGCACATTTTCAATCGTGTAATCAGAATCGACAGCTGTCAATGACCACTGGATGTTTTCATCTTCTGTTGCAGACGTATCCCACTGCAAGTTAGATGGAGTGCCATAGCTAGGGATATTTTCGTACGGCATCGGCAACCAGAGGCTCTCACCCCAGGAATTGATATTACGCAAACGTACCCCCTTAGCTTCGCTAATAGGCTCAACTTCTACAACAAAATCGTATACAGGTGCATCGTCGATCAAATCCGTGGCGTAGTAACGGAATACGTAGGTGCCCGCCTTGGAAAACACGGTACCGGTTGTATTCTCACAATCTTCACTATCTGGATAACTAGTGAATTCCCCCCCCTCCGGCGCACTGATCAGCTCTTCATAAGTGAATACTTCATCACCATCGGCATCAACAGCAACCGGGCGATGCAACAAGGACATGCAAGGCAGTATCTGGAAATAATCTTCACCGACGGACAAGCTGCCCCAATTGCGCGCCCAAACTACAGATTGTATTTCCGGTGCGGTATTAGATATTTTGGCTAGACCACTATCTTCAGAATAAGTCTTGGCGTAGAGGCCGCGGTCATCACTTACGATTAGACGCGCAGTATAAGAACCCGGTACATCGGTAATCACCCGAGCCCGGCGAAGCTCTTGACTCTCCGGCTCAGTGATCGGCTCTATTACAGCATTACTGCCATCAGGCTTGTCCACCAGCTCCCAATGGAAATCCATGGGGTCACCATTAGGGTCTTTACTGGTCGCATCAAATATCAGGGCTTCGCCTAGCAATACAGAGTTAGACTGGGCCTCAACACTTCGAGTAGAGGGATAGCCATTAACATTGCCAATCTTCGCTTCCATGGTCGCTTCCATAGTCACCAGATTGCTCCCATCGGAAACAGTCATACTTACGCGATAAGTGCCAACAACATCTAGCTCTTGGATTTTCTTGCCCATCGGCTTCCAAGAACCAATATCAACAAGCTCAGCAACACTGCCTTCCGGTTTTTCAATTAGCTCCGCATCAACAAGCTGTAGCGCATCACCCTCAAGGTCATAACCAACAAAGTTAAACTCAGCGCGAAGTCCCAGCTCTTGCTCACCAATACTGTAAGATGGGTAATAACCTGTAGCTTCAACCTCCCCAACAGGAGCTTCATTCACTTTCGCTTCAGGATCTGCCTCAACGATAATCGTAACTTCTCGCTCTTCACTTTTTCTAGCACCATCAAAAACAAACAAAATCAAATTGTAAGTATCAGCGGCAATAGGTGTGAATCTAAGGATGGAAGTTGTCTGACCTTCTAATTCGGGAATTGGTACACCATCAGTTTCAACCGGGCTGTAAGCCCACTTCCAGCGGTACTGTAAAGCGTTGCCTTCCGGATCGTAGCTTTCGCCAGCATCAAGAACAACCGTCTCACCAAGCGTAATAGTCTGGCTTTGTGCCACCGCAACGGGCGGTGCATCGCCAGGGGAAACTGTTACCAGAACTTCTGTAGCTGCACTAGAGAACCCATTGTAAGACACAACCAACGTAAGCTTGTATTCAAATTCATACTCACCTTCAGTATCCAGATGCAAGGTAGGCTTACTTGAATCCCTGTTTGTCAGGTATGCATCGCTGTCGAGGGGCTTATCAGTAAGAGTCCATAGATATTGCAGATCCCCTGTCTCTCCAGTCGGTGGCGTACTCATACTCCCATCGAGACCTAGGGTCTCAGCACCTAAAATAATACTGTGTACGGGCTCCGTAATTGCTACTGGGTAGGGGCTGGTTGCAGTCAATGTCATACGGGACACTTCACTGCTCTCAGTGCCATCATTGACAATCAAACTTACCACGTAATCCCCTGGATAATCGGCAGTAAACTCAGTATATGCATCTTCAGAACTGCTGAGTGTAGCCCGACTAGAAGGTGATTCAACCAACTCCCAACGATATGTAACGCTCGCATCTCTTGGACTGGAGCTATCCGTACCATTCAGCTGAACAATAACTTCTCCATCAGCCAGCGAAAAAGTTGTGTCAGCAGGGGACAACAAACTGATATTTGCCGTTGGTTTTTCTACCTCATTTTTTGAGCTGCCGCCCGAACCACCGCCACTACAAGCAACCAGCACGAGAGACAGACATAGCATGCCAACAAGGGCTATTGCTCTTTTCATCTGTTTTACTCCAAATAATTAATATTGATAGGTCAGACTTAGTCTCGCAGTACGTCCAGGCGCAGGAACAAGACCTAGACTCAATGCATCGAGATAATATTTATCGGTCACGTTGTCGACGGTGAAGTCCATCGAAAAGCTATCGCTAAATTGGTAGCTGGTATAGACATCAAGCACTTCATAACTGTGCCATAAAACAGGCTCATTAAAGCTGGTAGGTGCGTTATAACGAGGGATAGAATTTCGCTCACCGACAAAAGTGCCACGCACTCCCAACTCCAATTTTTTCTGGAATAAACGCAGGCCGAAATGGGCGCTTGCATGCCAGTTGGGTGGGATCATGTTATTGACATAACTTTCCGGGATGCCCCAATCTGTGCAGGAGTAGCGCACATAGCTGCCAACGTTGCACACTTCAATATGGCTGTACTTGGTGCCACTCAATTCGAGCAACCACCAGTGGGCGTCATACCCTAAATTCAGCTCCCATCCTTTAAGATCGAGGCTATCGATATTGCGCATACGGAAAAAGTCGAGACCATCCTGGGATTCCTCCCAGGCATTAGGTTGGGTGCGAGTCAAATAATCATCAACATGGTTTTCGAAGTAAGCAACTTTCGCGCGTAGCTGATGACTAGCTTCGAATAACTGACCATTAAGGTAGTTAATGCCAATTTCATTATTTTTAGCGTGCTCAGGCTTTAGTGGAATATCCAGGGCTGGGCTCACCGACCAACCGGAGGTATTTTCGAACAAACTCGGCATGCGCAATGCCTGCGCATGGCGGGCATAAATCTGCAACCCTTTAATCGGCTCCCAGGTCAGGACCACCATTGGCGCAGTGCCAGAGTGATTGTTTTTATAGTGAACCGGCAGGCAGCCACCATCTCCATCGGCCACACAAGCGGGGTCACTAGTGCTAAGCGGAAGGGCATTGTTGTCTTTAGAGGAAAAGCGGGTGTAGCGGAGTCCTGATTCAAGAGTCCACTCTGGCCACGGCTGCCATTTAACACTAGTAAAGGCACTATACTCATCACGCCATCCGCTACGGGAGCCGGAATAAAAACTATCAGTTGCCGGGGTGTCGGTATCCATATCCTCCCATTGGGCGGAAATACCATAGTCCCAGCGTAGCTCACCCATTGGGTAGAAACGCATACTATTGGTTATATCAATACCAAAACGCTGATAATCATCAGTACGTGCAGTATTGTCTTCCAGATCAACAGAGCCCACATCTGGAGTATTTAAATCGGTAACTGCATCGGTGTGCCAAAAATTAATACGCAAGTCCGCCCAATCATACTCAACCGGCTGCCAGCGATAACGAGCAGTATAAGTTTGGTTCAGCACCTCACTATCCAGCCACTGGCGCGCTTGCCCAAAAGAAACAATCTGGGATGGCATCATTTCGCCATAGGTGCTGCTATAGCGCAGGTAGCTGAACTCCAGACTCTGATCCTTTGGCAGATACAGGCTGCTTTTTAACAACCAAGAGTCACTGGAAAAATTAGTATTAGGGATTCTCTCTCCCGCACGAAATGGAGATGCCCCTTCAAGGGTGACCGGAGTTTCAGTATGCCAAGCCAACTCTAGAGGTTCACCAACAATTACTTCCGGTGCAGGACCATCGGTACCTGCGTAGTAGTTGCCCTGCTCACGCTGCGCATGAGCCACAACCAGGTCCCCCCATTCAAAACGCTGGGCGCCGGCAAAGCTCGCAGCGTAGCCGTCAAAGTCAAGGAGGCTGGGCCTATCCATACCGTAATCCGGGGCAAAACTATCCGGCATCAGGAAACCGGTACATTCAATGGCAAAACGACAGTCAGAGTGATAAGCATTTCGCGGAAGGTAATAGCCTGCGTATGTACCGGGCTCTGGGGCTTCGCTATTGTTTCCGATACCACTGACACGAACACGGAAACCCGACAATTCGCCGGGTTTTACGACATCTTCTGCTCTCAGGGTATTTACACTGACAACGCCACCGGTAGCGCCAGTGCCCTCGGCACCCATTACTGGGCCTTTATCAATACGCAAGGACCCAATCAGATCTGGGTCAATATAACTACGACTGGAAACCCCGGCATAACCGCGATAAATCGTTGTTTCCTGGCGACTGCCATCGATTAAGACAGGAACCCTACCCTGCCCTTGCATACCGCGAATATTGACATCCAGACCACCGGAATTGCGGTTTTCACTGATCAGTACACCGGGAGTGCCCTGGAAAATATCGCCAACACTGGTACCGCGAAAGCGCTCAATATTTTCCTGGGTGAGAATATTTACTGAACCGGACTCGCGAAATACCTGGTCTTTTTCACCGCCATCACGGGTCTCAACCTGAATGCTGTCCAGCACCATCAGATCCTGCTCGCCAGCGGACTGGATCAGCCAGGCACCACTACCAACGGGAACCGCTTGCAGGTTGGTACCGCGCAACAAGCTCAACAGAGCTTCTTCTGCACGATAGCTACCAAATAGTGCTGGAACAGAAATAGTTTCCACCAGGTTCTCGTCGAAAGAGAGCGTTACCCCGGCCTGACGCGAGTAGAGGTTGAGCACATCTCCCAGATTGCCCGCGGGCAAACTGAATTCGATCAACGCTGTATTGCCCTGCTGGGCTTGCGCAAAACTCGATACGGGAACTACGGCCAACAACAGTGCCAACAAGGTGGGCAAAATATGTTTTGGGGCGCGGGACTGCATTTAAGCGGCTTCCTATTCTCAGGTGTATAACTAGGAAGCCGAACGAAAATCAAAAACCCGTAATCTAAATGAGAATTATTTTGTTTTTTTTGCTTCGGAGGGAAAACTAGCAATCAAAAGCGTCATCAAAAATAAAAAATGGCACCTTCGGATAACTTTTTTGTGGTCATCTGGCAATAAGAGCAGGAATTAAAGGTTGCCCGTTCCGAAAAAACCGTCAGCCCGGACGCATAGGGGAAGGCAGGGAGCGATGCGACTTACTATCAGCCCGGCAATTGAATCGTTGCCCACCAGCGCGTGGTATAGCTCAGTTCAGCTCCCGCCGAACGCGCCAATATTTTTAGGATGGTGTCGATATCGTGAAGCTGGAAAACCCCGGAAACCTGGTGATCTCTTAATGCCGGATCACAGCGTAAAAAACCAACACGATAGCGAGACAACTCTTCAAGCAGTGCCCCTAATGGCATGCTCCGAGCTGAAAGCACCCCGTCAATCCATCCGCTGTAATCAAACATCTTGCTGTCCAGAGCGAGTGAACCGGCTCCAGTAAGACGATAAGCCTCACCCGCTTTAACTGCAAAGGGTTCTATATCCGCACTCGGCTGAACCTGCACCCCACCTTCCACAACCTGCAAAATCGTGTGGTCATCGCCATTGCGGACAAAAAAGCGCGAGTCACGGGAAATCAGCTGCCCCTGAGGCACCGATACCTGCATTGGCCTCGGGTCAGCGGCACTGGTCAAGTGCATTTCACCTTTAGTCAGCACAAGCGAACGGATTGCTGCGCCCGACTCCCATTCAATGGCACTGCCGGTGTTTAACCAGACCTGGCTCTTATCATCCAGAGTATATTGGGCCGGCTTAGAACCAGAAGAATAATCGGCAGACATATACTTCAGCAAACCGGTGTCATATCCCACCAGGCCAACGGCAAAAGCCCCAAGGACACCACCACCCATGGTTTTAAGAGCAGCCCTGCGATTTAAACGGCGAATTTCTGCATCGGTTTGATTTAGGGTGGAATGGGCCAAACGCGGCGCTCGGCGGGCCACCGTATCTAGAGGCGACTCCATCCGCTCAAAACGCTGCCACGCCAGTTCATGCAGAGGGTCCGCCGAACGCCATTGACTGCAAGCATCGCGCTCTGAGTCAAGCGCCTCGCCGGAGCCCAGGCGAACGCGCCAGCTAACGGCTTGCAACAGTACTGCTTCAGGAATTTTTTCTCTATTTTTTTCTGGGGCGTTTGACATCAGCGAGCAAGTTCCAAGTCCATAGAAAATTATTCGTTATCGTACGCAGCGGCATAGCACTTGAGCATGGCTTTTGCGATATATTTCTCTACTGAGGAAAGGCTCAGCCCCTGCTGCTCAGCCACCTGGCGGTATGTTAAGCCATCTAGTCTCGCCATTAGAAATACCGTTTTCTCTATCGGGCGCAGACCACTGAGCAATTGATCAATTTGCTCCAAAAGCCCCAATAGCTCCCACTTATCTTCCGGGGAGGGACATTCCGGTTCCGGCAAATTTTCCAGCAGCGCTAAATAATTCTTCTCCAGCACTTGGCGACGGGCTTGGTCGATCAGCAGGTTCCCGGCCACTTTGGTTAACCAGGCCCTCGGACTTCGAATTCCCGCAGGCAGGCTCGGCCTATCCAGCAGACGAATAAAAGTGTCCTGAGCTAAATCCTGGGCATTATCAACACCGGAAGTTCGGCGCGCTATCCAACGGACAAGCCACTCGTGGTGCTCTTGGTAAAGCTCATCAAATCCTGGGGTTGAAGGGGTTTCCGGGGCCAAAACTCAGACCTTGCGCTGTAATCTTTTGAGGGCGGGGACTGTAAATGATATCTATTCTCATTTAAAGTAGCTGAGCTGAGAATGTTATATCAATTTGGAATAACCCGGTGAATTTTTCAAAAAATATTGATCAACGGGATGGGTTAATTTGAATTTGGTCCGTCACCCATTACAAAGCCACCGGAATAACCGGGCGGTTATTGTTTAATTTGTTTTGGAAAAATCCCGTGAGTAATCCAGCAGAATGCCAATCCGTTGAACCAACAGAGCCCACCTTTTCCGCTTGGCTGAAAGAAGGCACTAATACGACCCACGAGAGTCTAGATAAACGCATTATGTCCCTGTCACCATTTTCCAATCGCGAGCGATATGCACTGTTTGTTCGCACGCAGTCGCGATTGCATCAAGCGGTGTCTGATTGGTTTCAAAGTGACGAATTAAATAATTTTTTGCCCGGCCTGAAAGAGAGAGACCGCTCTGAAGCAGTCCTCCAGGACTGTGCTGATTTCGAAATGCCCGAGAGCGATTTAAAAGCTGATCAACAAGCCGCAGCAGAAGTCACAATTACTGATTTCCACTCTGCACTGGGCTGGCTCTACGTAGTTGAAGGCTCCAACTTAGGAGCGGCATTCCTTCTCAAGTACGCGCGCAAACATCTGGATTTATCAGAAGAGTTCGGCGCACGCCACTTGGCAGGACATGAAGACGGTCGCGGGTTACACTGGCGCCAATTCAAAACTGCGTTAGATGCTCTTGAACTCAACCAAGAGCAAAAAGAAGTAGCCCTCAATGGGGCCAAACAAGCCTTTGCTTTTGCACGACAAAATGTCGAACAATTATTAGCGCCCGCTACACCCTAATTTATTTTTCACCTGAAGCCAGGAGTCGGTAATGAAAATCTGGACTGTAATTTTATTGTGCCTGCTAGGCAGCACATTGGGCCCATTGCCGGCTTTAGCGCAGGAAAATAATTCCAACTCAAGCGAACAAAGCAATACAAAAATAGTTCTCGAGGGAGATGTGGAAACCTCCGTGGGGTTGCAAGAAAATCAAGACAACTCTACCTCGACTGCAACCTCCAACATTGGAGATACCGCTTTCAGCGCACACGATTTATCTCCCATGGGAATGTATCACGCCGCGGATATCGTCGTTAAAAGCGTAATGATCGGCCTACTGTTGGCCTCGGTTTTAACCTGGGCGATTTGGCTTTTTAAAACCGTGCAGCTGGTAATAACACGTCGCAAGGCCAAACAATTATTGGCAACCCTGATCCAAAGCAAGACGTTCGCCAATGCCGAATCAAAGCTTTCAGGCCAAACCGGCGGTGCCCTATTATTGGTAGAAGCGAGTCGCCACGAACTCGACTTATCTTCAGGTGGCCCAGTGTCAGATGACGGCTTAAAAGAACGTGTTCTGGCTCGCCTGGAAAGAGTCCAAGCTTCTCTCGCTACCGACATGAACCGTGGCACCGGAATTCTGGCAACCATCGGTTCCGTCGCCCCCTTTGTCGGTTTATTTGGAACTGTTTGGGGCATCATGAACAGTTTCATCGGTATCGCAAAAACCCAAACCACAAACCTGGCCGTAGTGGCTCCAGGTATTGCCGAAGCCCTGCTGGCAACTGCGATCGGCCTGGTTGCTGCGATTCCGGCGGTAGTGATCTACAACTACTTTTCCCGGGCTATCGGCAATTATCGCGCGGTATTGGCCGATAATGTCACCGCCTTAATGGTACTGATTAGTCGGGACCTGGATCGCCATCATCCAAATGCGCGCCCGCTCGCCGAACTGGTTAGCGCGAACAAAAAGCGCGCAGTACCGCAGGTTCAGGGCGTCAACTAATGGCATTCAATCTCAACAGCAGCAATAGCGAAGAACTGCCAGAACAGCACGATATCAATGTCACACCTTTTATCGATGTGATGCTGGTATTGCTAATTATTTTTATGGTTGCGGCTCCGTTGGCCACTGTAAGCGTGCCCGTCAATCTACCCTCGGCGACAGCTCCGCAACAACCCCAGGCAGAAGATCCGAAATATCTCACCCTGCAAAAGGACCTCACCCTGACTCTCGGTGAGGACAAAGTTATTGTGCGGGAGAACTTAGCTGCTGAACTCCGGGCAAATGAAATTGGCACAGAACAGCAAATCCTGCTGCGTGCCGACAGCAAAGTGGAATATGGGGATTTGATGGACCTGATGAACCGCCTTGCCAGTGCCGGATACCAGAAAATCGCTCTGGTAGGTCTGGATAAACCGGCGACCGTAAACCAATGAGCCTCTTGGCCGGCCCGAAGGTAAAATCTGCGAAGCGTCCGCGATTTTTTCTATCGCTCTGCGCCTTTTGCTGTGCCCTAGCCCTTCACGGACTTATTGCCGTCTATTTTTTATGGCAGCCCAAATCCGAACTGGCACTTCCGCCTGCTGCAGCACCACAGGTATTTGAAGTCAGTATGGTAGCCGCTCCAGTGGCACCACCCACGTCGCTACCGGTAGGTCCCCAACAACAGGAATCCTCTCCCGCAAGCCAGCAGAGCAACGAGCCACAAAAAACCTCTGCGCAGTCAGAGCCTGTTATTTTGCCAGAAGCCCCCTCGGAAATTGCCATTGAGAAGCCCGAAGAGGAGCCCCCCACGGAGGAAAAGGAAGAGACCCCTGAGCCAGCGGAAGAGAAGGAAATCGCACAGCAACAAGACTCCAGTGGAGAGGCTACTGGAGAAACTGTTGTTGAAGAAACATCAGCCCCTCTCGCGGCAGATGTAGCAGAAGCAGAGCAAGCTGCAGCACCGGAAGTGGGCGCCTTGAACCAGAGGGAATCACAAGCCAGATTAACCTGGCAGAATCAATTACAGGCTCACCTTGAGCGAAGAAAACGCTACCCCCGTAGCGCCCAAATACGGCGTCAACAGGGTATTCCCTGGGTACAATTCACGATGGACAGAAAAGGCAAAGTACTAAAGGTTGAGCTGCACCGAGCCAGTGGCATATCGTCTCTCGACCGAGAAGTCGTGGCCTTGGTGCGCAGGGCAGAACCACTGCCTAGACCACCAGAAGAGGTACCCGGTGATCCTCTGACAATGGCCGTTCCGGTCGAATTTTTTATTCGTTAACCAAAATAAATTGCTTTCTCAGAACTGGGAGGCATGGCTTCACATAAACCAGAAAGTCACCTCCCTGGACAGAGGAAATCATCCACATAATCCGTTACCCTGCACTAGCGACCTATCGGCCTGCTGACTCTATTGACTAGGTGCTGGGCAAACTGCTTATGAGCAAGCAGACCAAGCGGACAAATATTGTTACTTTTGATGCACAACTACTGCAATAAGCTAGAAGGTAGAGGTACCGAATGAAAGAATCCGCTGAAGACAGCGTAATGTCCTACACCCCGCCGTTGGCAAAGGGCTGGATGCGCTGGCTGTGGGGCGCCGCTGCTTGCTTTTTTATCGCCCTTGGCATTATCGGAGCCATTCTTCCCGGCCTGCCGTCGGCTGTATTTATTGTCCTCGGTGCCTGGGCCGCATCACGCAGCTCCCAGCGCCTGCACCAATGGATCGAAGAACACCATCTCTTTGGGCATCTATTGCGGACTTGGCGCAGTGGTTATGTAAGCCGCAGAACCAAGTTACTGGCCAGCCTGACAATGGCTATATCCCTAGCTTTTGCCATCCTTCATATCAGTAATATTTACCTTCTTTGCTTTACCATTGGCGGCATCAGCTGCGGCGCCTACTGGATTTGGTCCCGGCCGGAACCCAGGGAGTAGACAACGCTACTTTCTACCCCTATTTGGCAGCAGACACCCGTAGATTTTAGCGCTATAGTCCCCCAACAAGGATTTGTCTGGGGGACAGGATGTACAACGTAGTACTTTTTTTTCACCTTCTAGGTGCAACAATTTGGACCGGTGGGCATCTGATACTTGCCTGCACAATACTACCCAAAGTTTTACGGGATAAGGATGTAGCTTTTCTTTCCCGGTTTGAAAGCAGCTACGAAAAGATTGGCATCCCCGCCCTGCTCATTCAAATACTCTCCGGGCTATATCTCTCATATACCCTACTGCCTGACTTATCGCAGTGGTTCAACTTCTCCAATCCAATTTCTCGCCTGGTATCCTTCAAACTGATTCTTTTGGCATGCACTTTCTTACTGGCAATTGACGCAAGGCTGCGAATCATTCCAAATCTTTCTGAAAAAAATCTCACTGCACTGGCATACCATATTATCCCAGTTACAGTGCTGTCCGTTCTCTTTGCTTTTGTTGGAATTTCATTTCGAACGGGATGGTTGTTTTAGATTGTGCCCCAGCGCACATACTGCTGAATCAGAAGGAAAAGCCAAAAACGTCCCCACTGGTTTGCTTGATCGATATACTAAGCAAAAATGGGATATGGCAGGAGTTCGGGGTTTGTCTATAGCTGAATACTATGAAGTGATTTTCGATACGCTGGAAAAAAACGAATCCATCCAAGACGGCCTTGAAAACCTTTCTTTTTGGGCTGATGGCCGAATCCCCAATTTGGCATGGCTAAAGCTGCCCACTATGCTAGGAACTGATGAACTTGACCTAGCCCAAACATGGTTCGATACAGAGCTGGCAGCTGCTGGGGACTCGCTTCCTCCTTCAGTCCTATATTTCGAACTGCGTGAATTCAGAAATAGTATAGGCCGGGAATTCCCGGATATCAGCTTAACTCTACTTCCTCAACTATTTAAAAGCAGAGAGGATTGGGTATATTCAAAATCTGATTTGGGCTCGAGATATTTGAGAAATATTGCAGCCTTGTGTAAAGGAGCTAACAAGCCGAAGTACCTAAATAGAGACGGATACATTGGTTTCAGCTTATGCTATACATCCCTCTTAGCGCGAGAACTCTGCAAAAACGAACAGCTTCTCCAATACAGTGAAGAAGCACCTATTAAGATTGTTGCTGGATTTTCTTCTGGAGACCTTCTTGAGATTATGCGCATATCCAACGGCTTGATTTATTACGAACGTCGCTTTGCGCAACTAGAGAGCCTGTAAATAATTCGCTATATTTCTGTGGACTTTGAAGGCCCGCCCTACAGGACACCCAGGTATGAGCATCCTAACTTCCCTTAGCCGTTAGATAGTTTGTATACCACAAACAAAACTGACATCAACAAGCCAACTATCACAATAATTTTATACTGACCGAAAATAGCACCTATTCCTCAAGGAAAAAACTAATGGAACTAGCAATTTATCAAGTAGATGCCTTTGCCTCCGAGGTATTTGAAGGTAATCCTGCTGCTGTGTGCCCTCTTGATAACTGGCTTGCGGATGAGACACTGCAAAAGATAGCTGAGGAAAACAACCTCTCTGAAACCGCATTCTTTGTTAAAAATGAAGATTCCTTTTCTCTGAGATGGTTTACTCCTGAGGCAGAAGTAGATTTATGTGGCCACGCCACACTCGCAGCTGCCCACGTTCTATTTACTCATTTAAGATACTCAGGCCAAACCATCCAGTTTGATACAAAAAGCGGCCCACTGTTAGTCCAGAGATCGGGAGCTGTCTATAGCATGGACTTTCCGGCTAGCATTCCGATATCCACAGAAGTACCAGATGCTCTTATTGATGGCCTCGGTGTCACTCCGCGAGAAGTTCTGTGTGCATATGATTATATAGCTGTCTTGGGTAGCGAAACCGATCTAAAATCTGTAAATCCAAATTTTATAAAACTTTCCCAGCTGGATAAACGAGGAGTTGTCATTACCGCTCCTGGGGCAAGTAACGATATTGATTTCGTTAGCCGATGCTTCTATCCAAAATTAAGGGTAAACGAAGATCCTGTGACAGGGTCAGCGCACTGTCAACTGGCACCATATTGGAGCCAACAATTTAAAAAGGATGTGCTTTTAGCTAAGCAACTCTCCAAGCGGACTGGACTAATTCACTGCGAACTGCATAGTAACAGAGTCTCTCTCAAGGGAGGCGCTGTAGATTATCTTCACGGCAGTATTAAGATTTAATAGCTTGGAGAGTTAAATTTATATAAGGAGCCTCTAAATAAATCCGTGATGCTTCTGGCTCACAGAGATATTACGGAATTGTTCAGGAGCTCCATAAGTCATCTTGCTACATGTTCTCATTGAAAGCTCTTCGACTCTGCTTAGTGGTAACCTTCCCCCAAAAAAACAGAAGAGCCACTATCCGAACCTCCAGTTACAACCTGACTCAACTCCCTAGCCTTTTACTTATCTCAAAGTGAGAACTTAGATCCTATAGATGTCTTCCCGACCCAGAATATGGATTCAGGGCAATAGTTAAAGGTTGTGCACCTCTTGTAGTACATCAGTGAATCACCTAACCTTCAACCACGCCCACCATTGACCGCAAATTGCACAGATAGTCTATTATTTGGATAAAGTCGTATAGCTGTCAGGTAGGTGTCGCAAGAACATCGTAACCAATAAGGACTGCCCCCCTGAAAATGGAGCTCAATTTTCAGAGGACAGAAGTATGGAAGTGAAAGTTAACTCAAAGAAAATTATTAAACTGAGAACAACTAGGGCTTGGAGTCAACAACAACTAGCCGATGTTGCATCATTAAGCCTTAGAACCATTCAACGGATAGAAAAAAGTGGAAATGCCTCTCAAGATTCAATAAAAGCAATATCTTCAGCATTTTCACTGAAGCCCATAGATATAATCCTTCAGGAAAACCCCAAAATATCGATGGCCAAGCAGGGCAGAAAGTATCTCACCGCAATATTGGCCCTAGGGAGCCTCTGAATAACTCCGTGATACCTCTGGCATGCAGAGCGGTTCACAATCAAGGCGCGGCTTCGCAGGAATGTCTAGACCTTTCAAGAAGTCGCAACGCGGAGTGTGAATCGCTCTGCAAGCCCCGAAGGGCGGGCCTTGAAGGCCACAGCTGCTGCGTTGCAGCTCTTGCAAAGGACTAGGCCATTCGCGGCGAGCTGCGCCTAACATCTGCAGCCTTCAAGACCCGCAGAGGCATTATGGAGTTATTCAGAGACTCCCTAGGTACGACTTTGCTCTTATATACCTCCTTATCGTCAGCTTCTCCAATAATGCTTAAGATAGATGCCAGCACCAGAAACGAGAACCTGGCCTCCGTCCGCCTCCTCAATAACGAAGGAGATGAAAGCGAAATCCAAATCGAAAACACACTTAGGTTCGAGGTATCTGCCGAACAAGTTTCTGAAAACCAAATTCGATTGCAGACAAAAATATATGAATTTGGGGCTTCTAGTGGTTACAAGCAGATAGCAAGTCCCATTCTGGTGACAGGGTTCAACCAAGCTGCAGAGGTAGAGTTTAAAACTTCAAACGGAACTCCGTTTAAAATCCAAATTACCCCTGAAATTTAGCCAGCCCAACAAGGCTGGCACCCCTGCCAACGCCACCAAAAAATATCTCTTGGGCCTACCTTTTTGTAGGTGGGACTGAGAGGTATGCGGTGAGTGACATATATCCTAGCCAAAACTGCCTGCAGCTCCACCCTGTGAAAACAGCCTTCCTGAGGACACCCAATAGTCATTGCAAATAAGTGCAGACTTACATTTAGGATAGAATTTTGAAAGCGCAAGAATGCAAGGCTCAGACATTAATCCAAATGCCAACATAAACAATTCTTTACATAGGAATACATCGCATATTGCAACAATATTTTAAGCCGTAAATCATTAGCGGATTAAAAAACAGGAAACGACGATCATCACGACCAAAAGGTGCTACAAGTCACACTTTTAGCATGCAATCCGTGCTAAATTCAGCGCATTCAAGTCGAGGTCAGCTTGATTGATTGCCAGACCGAAAACGCTGGTAAGCTCGCTGTAGGTAGTATTCCAATCATATATTGTTTTGTGCCAATAGGCTCGATACCCATCAGCAGACAATTAGAAGTATGCCCTCCACAAAAGAAAGTAAATATTTACTTACAGGTCGAGCCTGAAGCAAATAGCGGGAATATAGCGATATCAACAGCAATCGCAAAAATCGATCGTAGCTTAAGGTCAGAAGAGACTCTTCTTCACCTTGATGCAAGCACGAGAAAACGGGCATTGCAACTCTACGAGAGAGACGAAAACTGTAAAAGGACAAAGGAAGTCGTTCTTAAGGTATGTGCACAATAGGGAAAAGGCAGAGACAGGGATATTTTAGGTGACCAAAAGCACTGATAGTCTAATTTTCTTTTTTAGCAAAACACTCACAGCAAAGAAAAAAAATTGACATAAATGTAGGGACGTTTGTTTTGATAGGTATTACTCAGTATCAAAATAATCCGTACCCGCCATTAAAAAGTGCCTTATCACTTTTGAAAATTTTGATTTTCCGATTTAACAAAAACCCAACGTATCGACAACCCTGTAACCACGGTTATCGGTGCAATCGACGCAACAGCTGACTTTTCTAAACAGAGAGACTTATTTCTATGAGCACTGACAAAAGCAATGACTCCACACCATTTTTAGCGGGCATGAGCGCTGTTGAGCAGCAATCATCTCTTTCGGGCTCAGGCTCCAAGTCAGTGCTGGGTGAAGGTATTAACTTTCGTGGCGAGCTGATAGGCACCGAAGATCTGCACGTGGAAGGTACTGTTGATGGTACTGTGATCATGGTTGGCCACAATCTTTCTGTTGGCACTGGCGGTGCAGTTACTGCCAATATCCACGCAAAAAATATTGTTGTAGAGGGCACCTTGGATGGCGATGCTCTTGCCGATGAGTTGATCGAAATCCGCAACACCGCACAAGTTAATGGCAATCTGATTGCACCGAGAATCAAGCTGGACGACGGCGGTAAATTCCGTGGCTCCATGGATATGGTTGATACCGATTCCGAAATGAAAGAGCGCCACAAGGAGTTCTCTGATCGCCTGGTACACCCAGACCTGCCCGCAGCAGAAGAGAAGCCCGCAGCCCGTACTCGCGGCAGCTCTACCTACTCCTCCAGCACCACGAGCACGAGCGATTCCTCTCGCCTGTCCGACACCAGCGACTACCTCTTCGGCAAGACCGAAGAAGAAGCTGAGGAAAGCTAGGAAACCTTCTTAGTTAATCCTCAATATGGGCCCCGGCTAATGCCGGGGCTTTAGTTTTGGTGTGGGAAATATGTTGCAGCATCATTCATTTGGTATTGCTGCTTTGGTGGATGAAGTCATTCAACCAGGTAGTAAAGTTTTAGATTTGGGATGCCTTTCGTTTGGCACCACACAGCCTTTATTGGAGCGCTCCTGCCAGACATTTATCGAAGATTTACGCAGTCTGCTATTGGATACTTCTGCCCTCGATAAAGAAGTCAGGGCCGTTAAGCTTTCTGAATATCTCACCAAAAAGCCCCAACGAATCAAGCTTGATGTGGTGCTCTGCTGGGATCTATTCAACTTTATGGAGCCTGAGCTTATTACCAAGCTCATTGAGGAAATCCGACCCCACTTAAAGCCGCGTACCATTTTCCATACAATGCTGTACACCGGCACTATGCCCAAGGGGCCCGCGGATTTTAAGCGCCTTTCTGGCTTTACCTTCAATACAGAACCGCTCCACCTGGAAGAACCACTGCCCACCTATAGGTACTCATCCCTGAATTTAATGAAGACTATGGGCAACTTCTCCCTGCGCTCTTCCCTGCTACAAAGAGAGGGGATGCGTAAAGACCTTATCGAATTAATGTTTGAGTATGGCAATGTAAAATCGCCAACTTCAGTGATGGCCAGTGGATCATCAGCAGCGGTATCCGCTTTCCAAAAAAACCGCCTTACTAATATTTCGCTAACCGCTCTCGACACCGCCCTGACTCACGTCAAGCGCTCACCGGTCAGCAAAGTTCTGGATATTGGGCAAAAGGCTGGGAGAAATATGGAACACCTCCAAAGGGAGGTGGGCGAACTGTTTATTTCTGATTTTTACTCATCGCTCGCTTGGCAAACCAGCAGAAAAGTGCCATTTGAAGAAGCCGTTCAGGCCGCGTTGCGACAGGCAACTCTGCCAAAGGATCTCAATTGCATCCTCCTCTGGGACCTTCTCAACTTCTTTTCCACCGGGCAAATACAATTGATCACTAAAGCCCTCCATCAATATCTCAGTGATGGTGGCGTGATGCACTTTTTGCTATTCAAACAAAACAAGCTTCCCGTCAATTGTGGTGTATTTGAAATTCAAAAGTCGGGCCAGGTTGGAACCTATATTCACGCTTCGGGTAGTAAGCAGCCCCAGCTCCGCACGATCACCGATGTTGTGAAATCTCTACCAGAGATGAAAGTACTCAGCCAGGGAACCGGGCGAATACCCAACGGACCTTTTTATCACGAAATAACAATGCAAAAAGTTGTAAAGGATAAATAATGACCCAGTTTTTCTATCACTGGTTAACCAAGTTATCTGCGGAACAGGTTACCGACACCTTTCTTATGGTCATGCTTGCCATTGGTGCTATAGCCATAATCCTCTACCCTTTAGGCAAGTTTCCCCGCTTTGTAAAGGAAACGCCATCACTACTGACTGCCCTCGGTATTTTAGGTACTTTTATCGGTATCATTATCGGTATCTATGGATTTGATCTAAACGATATTGACACCTCAATTTCAGAACTGATGCAAGGTCTGGAAACCGCCTTTATGACCAGTATCTTGGGACTCTTCCTATCCCTGATATTGCGAACTATTTTTCAAATATTCACTAAAGAACAAGCCCCTAAAGCGACAGCAGATGACATACTGCAGGCTATTAACGGTCAGCGCGAAGATCTGGCAAAATTCCAGCGACAGATTAGTGATGAAGTCCTACAGTCACTCACTGCCGTTGTAGAAAAGTTTAATAGCGGCCTGAATGCCCAGATGGGTGAGAACCTACAGCAGTTTACCCAGCAATTAGAGGCCGTATCCCCTGCCCTGCAGGCCCTAATAGATCAGCATCAGCAGCACGCAGAACTCGCAACTATTTACCGCGACCAAACTGCAACTCTTCTCAATGAAATTAATGGTGCTCAGGAAAACCTTCTGCTGTTACACCAGCGTATTACTGAGCTGCCAGAAATTTTCAACGTGATTCCCACCCTGGTAGAGCAGCAGCGCAATCACGCAGAGCAGATATCAATCATGCTGAATGAGCAACAAGCTTCTATTGAAGTTCTACAGCAATCGATCCCCGATATTGCGCCCAAGTTTGAAGCGCTCACCCGAGGAATTGACCAAGCTCAACAGCAACTGGGGGCCCAGGTTTCCAACCTGATCTCCCTGAGTAGGACCCAGGCGGAAGTATTCGACCAAAGAACCAGTAAGGTCGTAGCCCTGGCCGATGTGGTTACCAGTATGGACCCCAACCACTTCTCTAAAGCAATTCACGAGCAGGCTACCAGTCACCGGGAATCCATGGCCGAGCTAGCTCAGCTGATCGCCAAAACTCACAACCAGATGATTACCGAATTGTCACAAGTGATTACTCGCGATCTTAGTAATGCCGATGTCAGTATCAAGCGTCAATATGAACTTCTGGATGAACGTCTGCGCGATGAAGTAGAGAGTGTTATGGCAGCGATGGGCGATGCCCTTGGCACGTTAAGCGGTGAATTCTCCAGAGACTTCCGTCAGCTCATCCAGCAAATGAAGAGAGTCGATGCGCAAGCTCAGAGAGTCACTGGAGAGGCGCATGTTTGAAAGCACGCAAGCCAGTAGTGAGCCCAGCGATAGTCAATGGATAAGCCTATCGGACATGATGGCTGGCCTGATGATGGTATTTCTCTGTATTGCCGTCTTTGTAATGCGCTCCCTTATCGACGAACGCGCCAAGATCCGCGAACTCGCAGAGTCTTACCGGGACACCCAGTTGGCCATCTATCAAACTCTGCAACAGGAATTTGCCCACGACTTAACTCGTTGGGGAGCGTCTCTGGATAAGCAAACCCTGGCCATCTCCTTTAATAACAGTGATGCCTTATTTAAAACCGGTGATTTTACCCTGAGCGACAATGCCCGCGAGATTATGTCCTCCTTTGTACCTCGCTACATCGAAGCGCTCACGCCCTATATGGATTCCATTGCCGCAATCCAAATCGAAGGGCACACAAGTTCTGAATGGGGAGATCAATCCGCACCGGAAGCGGGTTATTTCCACAACCTACGACTTTCCCAACAGCGCTCCCGAGCCGTAATGCAATATGCCCATTCATTACTGCCTTCGCAGCAAGCCGTCCTGGTACGGGCCAAGGTAGCAGCTGTCGGTTACTCCTCAGCTCGCCCAGTCTTGGATAAAAATGGGGTAGAAGATCCAGATCGTTCTCGCCGGGTAGCATTCAGGGTAGTTAGAGACTCTGAGAGCCATATCCTGCAAATCCTTGAGGAAGCTCTGTGAACCTCACAAAATTTCAACCCATTCAAAACCGTCAGGCTATCACAGCATTCCCAAGCGCCACACGAGCACTATCAGTACCTTATGTCATTAACGATGGTGATTCATTCTCAGCCGGCAAACGTCCGTTAGCACAGCGCTTGTCTGAAATGCCTGATCGAAACAGCTTAGCCAAAGCCATCCGTACTGGAATGCAACTCGATTCAAGTGATCTGGACAGCGTACCTGTGGCTTGGCGCTACCGGGGTATACCGGTTTTTTTATTTGGCCTGGAACAAAACCCGGACTCTTTTGGTCAAGTTCATATTTACCCCAAGTGCCCAATAGTGAATAACTATAAGGGTCCGGTTTGGATAAGCAGTGACTATAGCGAAGCGCGAAAGGCATTTCCCCAGGATCAACTAAAGCCATGCCCTCACTGCTTACGTCACCTTTACAGCCACAATATTCCCGATGTTGTACACAAAGACCGTTTCGGCAATGTGACCAATATCGACTGGCTGACCTATACCCGATACTTTGCCAGCAATATTTTTAAAAGACACTCTCTCATCTGGAAAAATGGCGAACGCCCCCAAAAAGTTAGTTCTGTATTCACCCCTGAAAACCCGAAATATAACTGCTCTATCTGCCAATGCGATATCAAAGCCGGTGGATGGGCACTCAACCAAGAGCTTGCAGAAAGTAGCGGCCTCCCCAAAGAGATTTGCCTACTCTGTGCAGAGAGAAGGGCCCGTGCCGTCATACTCGCACCACCCCAAGCCTCGCTAAGAGCCGCTACATTGCGCTACGAATCCCTGGCAAAGCAACTGGGTAGTGATCCTCAGGCCTCATGGATGATCGCAGAACAGGTAGTCCCCGCATCCTGGCTACCATTAATACAGAGACTCAAATCCTTAATGGGGCCACCCAAAGTCTTCCAAGTAATCGCGCCCAGGGTATTGGCCGTACTATGCTGGCCAAACCTCGGCCGCGCCATCCTTGCCGATGGCACCAAAGAGGCAAAGATACCAGCCAGTTACTCAGTTTGGAGAAAGGCTCAGATTGAGCGGGAATTAGGACTTAGCAACTAGATATATTAATGTGCTGCCTCCGGGCAGCTTATTTTTGTTACTTATCGGCCAAACTGGCAACTCTATTTCATCTTGTAGCTCTCTACATCACTAGAACAACCCAGATTAAAATCTATTCTCTTCTACCCCACCGAGAGTTAGCACCTCCTCCATTTATGGATCCAACAAAACCATTCCAAGAATCTCAAGACTTTTGACCAAAAATGTGGTTACAAATAAGCCACAAAAAAATTAAACTTTTTAGTTCGGAGTGCCGTAAAGGAATGCCGTATTAGATAATGTGATCACACTGCCCCTTCATTCTTTACACATGTAGAAGATTTTCTACTGTAGATTACTTTTTTTCACAAAAGCTATCCCTATAGAAAAGAACCAATAGAAAACCAGAAAAAACACAATTAGCCCAAAATATCTATCACAGAAGAACCGATTTTAAAGACCAAAAAATCTACCCTAGAAATCATACTTGATACGACCATCTCCAAGATTGCCAATATTAATAAAAACTACACTACAGGACATTAAAAGGGAACCTACCTCACAAAGGACACAAACCCCAGAGCAATAAACACCCCCGAAAGAAATAACTCACAAACTAAGACAAAATTTGGAAAGGTGTTGCATTTATTTCTTGAACCTAAATTTCATGAAGAGTAACTTGATTAGCAATACATGCATTACAAAAACCGAAACATGATAACTCCTGCTTTTGCAGTTGTGTCCAAGCCAAATAAAAAGGTACTACTCGACGAGAAATACACCGAGCACATTCGACGCTAAACCAGTCGTTCTACAGCAAGATGGAGATATAAAATGCCAGTAAACAATATAACCCTGCAAGACGCAAAGGCCCGTGTTCGCGCCACATTGCAAGCCGGAGGGCTAGTGATTGTCCAAGAGCCGCACAATGATGTACCTCACGGTTTCTCCTTTGCAGCTGAAGCTATAGCTGATAACAGCGATCAGCCTCACTCATTGTTCGTCGAAGCACCGCATGAAATAAAATCTGCAGGAACTCTCTCCGCTTACCCCAATAGGATAAAAGACTATTTCGCGGGTGGCGTAACTGACACTGAAACATCAACGCTATTAATCAATATAGCTACTCAGAAAAGTTGGGATATAGCCTGTGTAGATTCATGGAGAGGAAATGGAGAGTGGAAATCTTCAGAAAAACGTCAAAAGGGAATAGCAAGAAGAATTATTCACCACTTTAATATAGGCGGACGCCCAGGAGGAATAATCCCTATAGGTTCTGCGCATGTCACAGGGTTAAGAATGGGAAGAAACATGATTGGAGGCCGACGTGTTGCTCGTACTATAAGCACTCTTTCAAACCAAATCCCCGATGATCAAGCCATTAACTATCAGGGTTACTGGGGATTGGGAAGGTATATTGCCGGACGGAACTTACAAATATATAAATTCACAGCTACCGGAGATTATTCCCATATCAGTGCACCGAATGTTTCTCGAGACCTGCACATTCAATTTGTTCCTCGCGACAGAATTTTTCGAGCTCGAAATCTTGCCATCTAGAAATCCCAAAAGCTCTTGTTATTGTATTGTTTAACATTCATCTAATCCCAGATGATAAACTCAGCCATAATCCAAATGTTCATTTTCCGTCAGCAAGCACCACCTACACGAATTGCTGACGGGCTTCTCTCACAATGACGCCATTTCTAATAGATAATAAATATAGCCTTCCTAGGTCGCATATACTAAAGAATCAAATTCCAAAAGAAAGATAATTGAGAAAATGCCGTTAGCATATATTCCAGTCAACACCCTAAAGAAAGGAAATATCATTACTAAGGGATATCAAAGTTGACTTGAAATTGAACAAAGGATGTTCAGATCAATACGATGATCTGGTGGCTGTTATAATCTATAATTCTTCGAGCAGAAAGACCTCACAAAACACCTTTCTCTAGCACTTACCTGAAAATAATTATGAACAATATTTAAAACAACCACTTGGCAACAATGTACCAAAACCCTTCATTACATCGAAGCCTCAGAGTATACCAATCGACATAAAATATCTGTATAAACACAGATCCAGCACTTGCTTTAAATATTCATTCGGGCTTATTAAAATGCATATAGGATTTAATAAAACTCTACCAAGGATTCTCCTGGCAGTCACACTTCTAACGTCACCCTTTATCGCACATGCCGACGATTCGTTACAAGAGTTTCTCGAACAAATACTTACTAATTCCCGAGATAGCAACAACCTTCCAGCAGTCGGTGTACTAGTTCAAATCGATGGCGACATCGCTGCCATGGCGGTAGACGGAGTTCGCGCACAGGGCCATAATGAAATAGTAACTATCAATGACCGCTGGCACATAGGTTCTAACACCAAAGCGATTACAGCAACAATGGTAGCGCGCTTAGTCGAGCAGGGCATATTACAATTTGAGGATACACTAGCTGACTCATTTCCCTCTTTTGCAAAAGATATAGACCCCGCTTACCGTAATATTACGATCACACAATTGCTCAGTCATACTGCCGGCCTACCCCCTTTATCCAGCTGGTATGAGCTTCCTACATTAATGAAAGTAATCGAGCCGGAACACAGTATTCAAGCGCAACGCATGGCAGTCGCACGCCATTACCTCACTATACCTCCCAGCTCCGAGGCTGGCTCAGCTGAATATTCCAATCTCGGCTTTATCATTGCTGGGGCTATCGCCGAATCTCGAACAGACAAGACCTGGGAAGATCTCATCAAGGAGCAGATCTTTGTTCCACTTGGTATCAAGAATGCAGGTTTTTCAGCTCCCGGCTCTTCGACCACATTAGATCAACCTCGTGGCCACAAAAAATCCTGGCTGGGCAAGCTCATCCCGCTAGACCCTGCCGACAAAAATAGTGATAACCCACAAGTAATGGGTCCCGCAGGAACTATCAATATATCACTCCAGGATTGGACTCTTTTTGTAGAAGATCAGCTCAATGGCGTACATGGTCGCGGTAAATTGCTAAAGACTGAAACCTATCGCAAGTTACATTCACCGGTGACAGGCAATTATGCTCTCGGGTGGGGCGCAGTGTACGACTCTGAGTTATCACTTCTTGCACATACTGGCAGTAATGGATATTGGTTTACTGATGTGCGTATCATGCCCAAGCATGACATAATCTTTCTAATTGCGATAAATGCGGGGCACAAGACTGCGGAAAAGTCGATGAAAGATATCCGCAAGCACCTTACAAAACGTTTGAAACCATTTGAGTGATTCACTGGAGCAAGCGGGCTTGATTGTTCAGGTCCGCAGCAGTTTCTCACTCCCTCCTCCTATAGACGCCCACATCTTGTGGAAAATAGCAGCCGCATTAAAGGAAGTCGCCCACCTTTAAATATATTAAAATAAACATTTCTGAAAATTAATTTTATAAAACCACACCTCAGATTCTTAAACAGAATAAGCCAGCATAATTATCAACCCATACGGACACATAGTAAGATCCTATTAACAACTAGTGGGCCAGCTAAAATTTAGCAAACACCGAAATTCGATTCAAAAAGGATTTAACACAAAAATATAGAGATACCTCCTTGTAAACAATGGTGTGATTGGCCATTATTGAACTACCGCTGAGTAATAAAGCACAAGTAAGTAGCGGCCTGTGAATTAACTCTCCATATTCTGACTAGAATAGAAAAACCATCGAAACCAGACAGAAATACTAACAATACTGACGAAAACAGCTATTAAAAAGCTCCACCCTAGGCAATCAATGTTGCGCCTGGTATAACCTACAAAAATAGATAATACTCATGAAAAAGCTGGCTTTCTTTTTACTATTTTCTAGCTGTGCAAATGGAACATCTATAGAGCCTGCAACACTGGAACAGCTTCTAGAAAGCACCGATCACGTTCTACATGTTCTGGTTCAAAAGGTAGATATGACCACCTCAAGCGGAGAAATCACATTTAATCCAGATGGGAGAACCAGCCCTTTATCAGGAAATAAGATTAGGCTCCATGTTAAATTGATGCCAAATGGTGTAATTAAAAGCAACCTTGATCATGTCCCCCCGGAATTTTACGTAGAACTTTGGGAAATGTGGCACTATCAACTCGGCAATATCCAAGGGTCATCATTAGGCGAAGAATTTATTTTTCTGCTGAGAGGTCCAGACTTAAACAAGGTATATCCCCGGTATTTTATGAGAAAAACAGATGAAAAACCTAACATTATTGAACTACTGAAGAAGCTATATGACTAATTAATGCTACCTCTAAATTCACCCTTAAGTTTTCAGTCAGCATGAAAGTCTCAGTATAATGTTTAAACACTAGATTCTGTATACTCTATTCTAAATATCGCGAAGGGAGGCAACATATAGCTTCTCGGATGCCCTTGAATACCCTGCCACTTTCTCCAGCAACACCAAAAAGGAGTACATGTTTTGAAATTAATCACAGGCACTGATTCCACCTGGTCCTTAAGAGTCTGGATATGCGCCCAAATCGCAGGCCTTGACATTGAGATCAAAGCCATAGACCTCTCCAGCCCTAACTACAAAAACGAAGTACTTAAATATTCCCAAGCTGGACTTGTACCTGTATTGTTGCTTGAAGATACTTACATTCATGATTCACTAGCAATCGCTGAGTATTTTAATGAACTCTCCAAAGACATCTTGTACCCTTCATCAAATATTGAGCGAGCACAATCAAGAAGCCTATGTGCTGAACTTCACTCCGGTTTCATCGCCTTAAGAAGCAACTGCCCTTTCACTTTAGATAAAAGCAACTCCTCTCCGGATATGAACCCTGGAATTCAGGCTGAGTTAAAAAGGATTGAAGATATTTTCTCGAAAGCAAAACTGCCCTTCATGTTCGGCTCTGCTGGGGCTGTAGACGCATTTTACGCAATACTCGCTTATAGACTATATGTTTATAATATCTCATTAAGCGACAAAGCTACCAAATACCAGCAAAGTCTTTTGGAATGGCCTATCTTGCAGCAAGCAATTGACCTGGCTGCAGAGTGGAGAAACTCATAATTAAAGCTGTCACCAAATGTCGCTTTGGAACTTTCTTATCAACTCATCGACTACAAGGTTGGCTGTAGCCAGCCTTGTAGTTACAACAGCATCAACACGGCGTAAATTTGTAAGTTATTTACCTAATTTGCCATAATCACTAATAAGGCAATCAATCTTAAAGGGCCTCGGATAAGATACATGCTTATATCCAGCCTACACTTAAGTACTGAGCAAGCAAGAAGCGCCACATCTCAAACTACTTGGCTAGCCATTATCAGCCTCCTCTTAGGCGCAGCCTGTATTCAGTTAGTTATCATGCGCTTTTTTAATGGGCAAATGGCACCGGATGTCTTCGCAAGTTTATTACATCAGCTTGTACAGACTAAGGGCACACCTTCACTTGTCAAATCACTGGCCAGCCACCTTATCCCCTACTCAGCTTTTGTGACCTATACACTCCACCTGGCACTATTGCTTGCTGGGACCCTCTTGATATTGCGTGTTTTTATTGTTTTGGGCGCGACACTCATGTTTTTCGGCTTTATCTTGCTGTGGGGGTTGACTTACATGGGAGAAAACAGCTGGTACTTCGAGTTTTTGTCACCTGCGTTATTTGCCTTAATCTTGGCAGTTAGCATTTACAAGCTCCATAAAGATTCTCAATACAATTTTCGTTCTCGGCTTTTAGGCGCGGTGATAGCACCGAGAGTAAGCCTATTAACTTGGGGTTGTGCGATTGTTGTAGCATCTGCTCTCTTATTTGGGGTCTTTACTATGTCACGCAATGGTGGCGATTACGTATTCACTGTAAGCGCCCTATCCAGCATTACCATTGCCATATTATCAATAGCTTCAAAGTATTTAGACAAGTATCGAAATACTCCCCCCAAACAGGATTCAACTCCGATAGTAGGGGAAGGTTTCGGGCGCTGGATTGATCTTTTTACCTTCACCATCGGGGTAATGTTAGTCTTTCAGGTTTTTGAGGATGGGCTATTAAATTGGTTTACTGTAGAAGGGTACCGAGGTCTCATTAACTCCTATGTCGAATACGGGAATACACCGTATTGGTATCGGGGAGCCTTGGCCTGGGTAGCGGATCACGCCGAGATCTTTATGCCAACCCAGAGACTATTCGAGACCTTTGCTGCAATCTGTATGGTAATTTTAATATTTCGATTTCCAGTTGTACTGCTGGCGACCGGTCTCTTTGCCATCCTCTCTTTTACAGAATTTGGAGTTACGAATGCTTGGCCTCCCGCTCCAGGCAAGCCTCCCGCCTGGGTATTTGAACTACTGCTTACAACATTGGTTAGCTTTACCTGCGGTCTCTATTACTTACTAGATGCTATTGCGCACAAATCCTGGAAGCATTGGATATTGGGTCCCAAAATATTTGACTCAATATCAGATTTCAATAAGTGTTTTTTATTTGTTTTCTTACTTATTATCGAAGTAATTATATTTTCCTCCACGCCCATACAAGAGGAGACCAAATTCATTGCACTACACTTCTCAGCACTTTCACTTATTCCTTTATTTTTCACTATGATAATTCTGGATAAATACCGAGCAATCACACCCAATATAGATTTTTATACCAACCCAAATGGGAAAAATCATAACCAACTACCGTAAGCTCCCACCTACTTTGGCTTTAAGCAATCAACCCTATAAAACGGACGTTTGTGCAATTTATATGGCCGGCAATATTGCAGCAACAACTAATAGGAGTAATTCCACGGTACAATGTGGGCATAAGCGAATATTGGTAGCCGAAGCTCCTTCGCCTACGAACTTCCTCTAATAACGTTATAGAAATTTTATTGGGTTAATTTGCATCATGAAGACTCTTCATCTGATAATTTTATTTAGCATCCTGTCTATTTTTTCTACTTATGTGGCAGCAGAGAGAATTAAGATCGACAACACTCTCACTATCCACTACGAACAAGCGGGTAATGGCGATACGACAATCATCTTTATTCCCGGCTGGATGATGTCTACAAAGGTTTTCGAGCATCAACTTGCCCATTTCAAGGACTCCCCCCAGTATCGCGCACTAGCTTATGATCCCCGCGGCCAGGGCATGTCATCCAAGCCTGTTGAGGGCCATACTTATCAGCAACACGCTCGAGACTTAGCTGCACTGATTGACAAGCTAGGGCTTGATAGCGTGATTCTCGCGGGTTGGTCCTATGGAGTGACCGAGCAACTGGCCTATCTCAACCAGTTCGGCACTGACAAGATAAAAGCCATGATTATGATCGACACTGGCCCGGAGATTTCTGGGGCCAGCCGGGACGAGTGGGTCTGGTATCTAAATGATGATTCAGACGGATACTCGCGCTCATTCACTGAGGGGATTATTGAGGATCGCGAAAATGTGATTGCAGAGTTCGTCAAATGGATGCTTGAAAATCCCACTGCAGAAAATATTGCCTGGGTATCTAATATCGCCAATCAAACCTCTAGCAGCGTCGCCGCAATTACCAACGCTACTGGTTTTTATCTCGACTACAGCAAAGACCTTATCGGCCTTGAAGGGAAGATTCCCATGTTATATGTGGTACGAAATGAAGCTAAGGAAGTGGCTAACAAATGGATCAAAGCTAATACCCCTTCCGCCACTACCGCTTATATGGGAAAGCATATGATGTTTTGGGAGAGGCCCGATGAATTCAATGCAGTGGTCGATCAATTTCTGGAGAATATAGAAACTAAGTAGCATTCACTATTTTGTTAAACTTAGGGCAGACTGACTTCAGCCTGCCCTAAGCTTTAAGTCTGCAGGCCCTACTTCTTCGACTTACCCCCGCTCAACAAGGCATATCTCCCAGTCAAGGCACTTGACATCTAAAGGGTCAGTAAATAGATTTAAGTCATATAACAATAAATTGGCAACTTCTTCCGGCACAAACATCGGCGTACTTTGACACGAGTACCCTCTACTGAAAATACCTGACAAGTAGGCAAAAGCAGCTTTCTTCAGCCAGTTTTAGCTGGTTAATTTAACCCGAACTTTAGTGTTACACCCTAAAATAATACCTACATGGAGAGTGGAAAATGAGAGTTCTATTTTTAGCCTTGATAAGTGTTTGTTCGCTGATAGCAAATGCTTCAGATTTTATTCTCGCACAAAAGACGGAAATCAAATCAGATTTTCTTGGTGAAAACCGAACCATCTTGGTGAAACTTCCCGAACGATATAAGGATAATGACAAAGAATATCCTGTGCTCTACGTATTACATGCTCAGTGGGACATGCTTTCTACTTTGTCTACTGTCGATTTACTTGAAGGCCAAGTGCCCAATTTTATCGTGATTGGTGTAGAGGGAATGGGCAAGGAGTTGCGCCCGGATCAAGGTAAATCGACAGCATTTTCTCAGTTTCTAGCGAACGAAGTTGTGCCCTATGTCAACAAAAACTATCGAACCGCAGATTTTAGTATTTTGTCTGGGCACTCCAACTCTGGCCGCTTCGTACTGGACTACTGGCTAAACGACAAAGCACCGTTTTCACAGTACTTTGCTTTTAGCCCGTCATTAGAGGATAAATATATAACCGGGCGAGCTTCCAATTTAGCACCTAAACAACTCAAAGAGCTTTCCCCGCTGACCGTGACCATCGCTAACGAGGGGGATCATATGCAAGTCCCATTTGACGAGTTGAGCCAAACTCTCGCAAATGTACCGGGTGCAACCTTTACCTTCCAGAAATTCCCAGAGCAATCCCACAGAACGACTAAACATCACTCTATGCAATTTGCCCTTCAACACACCTTTACAGGGTGGGAACCTACTTACGAACTTAAAGTAAGCGGGTTTGATGGACTGACAAATCACTACCGTAATTTATCAGATAAATTTGGCTTCAAAGTAGTTATTCCCACCAATACCCTGCAGCGCTTGATGGCCCACCATGCCATTTCCGACTCTGAAAACGCAGCTAGCGAATTGAAACTCCATATCGCATACACCATCAAAGAAATTTCCACCGGGATCGATGCCACAATTGAGACAGCAGAATACCTGCTGAACAATGGCTATGAAGAGGCGGGGGAAACCATATTGAAAGAGATGTGCAACCAGGCTGAAGAGCACGCTCGCTGCAAAGGCTGACAAAAATCTACTCGAAGGCCAGACACACTCTTAATGTGAAGCGAGTCCACTAAAACTATAAGTAAAGCTTGCAAAGTAAAAAAGGAAGCTGCCCGCCCTATCATGATTTAGGCGCGGGCTTCCATAAAGGCAGGCTCTCGTTAGCGGCGTGCGGCGAAAATGCCACCGGTCATTACCGCTAAAGAAGATAAAAGTCCAACACCTACCAAGCTATACAAGCTAATGGATTGCTTGGCCATCTCGGCAACTACCTCACTGAAAGGGAACTGCCAGGCAATGATCCCTAATGCGGCTGCTACCGCAATGTACTGAGAGTAACTGGAACGACGCTTTGAGCGTTTAGGCTGCGCAGGGAGCGCGGCCATCACGCGGTCACAAAAACCATCGTTATCCAAATGGGGCTCATTGAACTGGAGCTGTTCACTTAGCCAGGCGTCAAACTCCCGGTCGTTGCCCTCTAATGCCATTTCACTCAAGGCGTTACCTTTCGTGTTGCGCTGTTCAAAGTTAACCATTTACCACCTCCTCACGCCAGGGTTGTAGCAAGTTACGCAGCTTGGCCCGAGCACGGTTGACATGGGATTTTACCGTACCAAGCGGCAATTTCATAATACTTGCCGCCTCCTCGTGAGAAAAGCCCCTGTGCATACACAGATGGATTGCTTGCCGTTGCGGGCCGCTCAGGGTATCCATCGCGGCAGTGAGGTCCCTAGCCATCCCTAACTGCCGAGATTCTTCAATAGTCTCATCGGCCTGAGCCCTATCCACTGCCTCTTGATCCACATCGGGCATATTCTTACGCTTGTGGCTCATGACGAGATTATAGGCGATACGGTACAGCCAGGTGCTGAAGCGGGCATCCCCCCTGAACGCCGGCAACGCCTTATAGGCCTTAATAAAGGCCTCCTGCGCCATATCGTCTGCCAGACCCTGGTCGCCATCACACAGCTGACGGAGCGAGTATCGCAGCTGAGATTGATAGCGACGAACCAGCTGGGCGTATGCCCGCTGGTCCCCGTCTTTGACGGCCCGCCTGATTAATTCCTCGTCATTGAGGTCCATACTCGCCTTTCCTACACCTGCTTATTATCGAGCTTCCAGTTCACATAGCGAGCCACACCGATAAACAGAGGGATCAAGCCGAGACTGCCTACTCCAATACCCGCAAGAGCCGAGAGGGAGAGGAATACCGCAGCGCCTATTGCAATCAGGTTGATACCGCGATCATTGGAGCTATTTGGCTCTCTCTCATCCAAAAGATCTATTAGCTCCGGGGGCACATCCCGACCATCAGCAACCATCTGGTTGATATTGCTCATTACCAGTTGTTTCTTGCGATAGCTACTGCGCGTTACCAACCAGACAATAAATACCGGCATTCCAAATACACAGAGGAGCGCTACTACTGGTACAACTGTGGTGACTCCCGATACGAGATCTTCGTTATCGTGATCGTGGTGTGAGTAGTTGTGATCCCAGTGCCTGTCCCTGCCCCGATAGTTACGGTCACCAGAAAGACTTATCCTGACATTGTCCGGTACGCTATTCAGGGTATCTTCAGTAACCTTGCCGTCTACATCCAGAATGCCCTTGCTTTTCAGCCGTTCAATAATTTCCTGGCTTAGGGGGCCGCCAAAGTCCTGCCCCAAGTCAACCCGAACCTCACTTTTCTCACCATTCTCGCCTTCGGATTTGATCGTGAGAACACCATCTTCACGCAATATACGGACGCGGGTTTCAGATTCGGAGGCCTCCACACCTGGCGGCGGCGGGGGCTCAGGGACAAATGAGTCCTCCTCCTGGGCCCAGCTGCCCATGCTTATGCTGGATGCCGCAATGGCCACCCAACAGCAGATGACTGCCTGGAATGATTGTTTATTTCTCGCTCTCATTACTTACTCTCTAATCATTTTCGTTATCAGTGGTGTAAACCGTCGTTGGGGGGGTGACCTACATCACCATCATTCGAGCCTTGGAGTAGGGGTAAGCCATTCCTCCTCGGGGCTCTTTTTCCTCAGCAATACGCACTGGAGGTAGCCGGTTAACTTCCTCACTCTTATCAGTGCACTCACCAAGCTTTTTAAGTATTTGCTGATCAATTTTCTGGGTGAGCTCTCGGTGAATCCCATCCTGGGAAAGCGTCAGCTCGGAGGCATTAACCTGACCCGCTTGCAGAGCCGCAACTACCAGAGATAGCGCGACGCAAAATTGTACCTTTTTAGTTGATCTCGCAGTAAACATTGTGATCTCCCGATTTTCCCTTGTACGCCACTATGACGATTCGGGGAGCCCAGTTGGATGCAGGTGTATAATTTTTTTTACGCCAACACTTGGAACCACCTTCTAATGGTCATCACTGGGCTAGAACGATCGGATAAACTCGGAACACAACACGGAATGAGAACTTCGATATGACAACCCCTGATGATGTCCTGGTTTTTTGGTTTGGCGGCACTGATATTCGTGGTAACTCTATTGCTGCGGAGAAGCAGAGTTTATGGTTTGCCGCTACTCCGGAAGTGGACGCCGACATCAAGGCAAGATTTGGAGCTATTGCCGAGTCAGCGCAGCGTGGAGAGCTGGACCGTTGGCGGCAAACTTTGGAAGGCGAACTCGCCTTGCTACTGGTTTGTGACCAATTATCCAGAAACATTTACCGGGGCACCCGCCAGGCATTCGCTACAGACTCCCTGGCACTGGCAATAGCGATATCATTGATTCAGCGCGGAGAGGCCCCGAATCTTGGGCTCTACCAGCAGGTATTCTTGGGCATGCCGCTAGAGCACAGCGAAGACCTCGTGACCCAGCAACACTCGGTAGACTACTTTCGGCAGTTGCAGCAAACCTTCGCAGAAGACAAAATTGCCTCGCCCTATCTCGACACTCATTATCGATACGCCCTTGCCCATCAAGAGGTCATTGAGCGATTTGGGCGCTTCCCTCACCGCAATGCGGCTTTGGGTCGCACTTCCACTCAAGCAGAAAAAGAATGGCTGGCTCAAGGGGGCGGCTTTAAATAATGGATTTACTCAGTTGGTTATCTCTCGCGGGGATCTGTGCCCTCGGCGCTATGTCTCCGGGACCGAGTCTTCTTATCGTCTTACGCAGCGCCTCCTCAGGCCTACAGCAAGGCCTGGCCAGTGCTATTGCTCACGGAGCCGGGGTCGCTATATACGCAATTCTTACCGCATTTGGCCTGGCGGTGCTGATTACTAGCTCTCCTCTTCTATTTAACATTCTGCAGTGGGCCGGTGCAGCAATGCTGGTCTACCTGGGCTGGAAAGCCCTAAGTGCACCCGCACCGGGTACCAGTACTGCAACCGTACAACCTCCACACCAAAGCCTGAAGCGCTCTATTGCTCAAGGTTTTGGTGTTGCCTTCTTCAACCCCAAGATCGCCGTATTTTTCACCGCCCTATTCAGCCAGTTTGTGTCAGAACAGCAAGCCCTGAGCACCAAGCTGGGCATGGCGGCGCTGGTTTCAGGAGTGGATGCAGTTTGGTACTGCATCGTTGCCCTGGCGGTTCACGCCAGCCGTAAACGCCAGCTGGTCAGCAAACATATTGGCCATCGTATCCAACAGGTTTTCGGGATCTTACTGATAGGACTGGCAGCCCGGCTGATCCTTAGCATCTAAAGCCACAGGCCTGCAGAAACCTTCACTATCTCAGTTTCACCACATCCCAATAAAAAACAGGCCCGCAAGCGGGCCTGTTAAATGATGTGAAGACAACCAGTCGCCCCGGGGGGAATGCGTCTGGCTGTTTGCACATTATGACAGGGTTCACGCTTAATGGCGGACCAATCATCGCACCTGCTGGTCTTTTGACCGCATAGGGCCCTTTCTTCACCCCATCGTTGACACTGAATATTTATACAGTTAGGGTAGCGGCATACAAACTAAGTGGACAGTCTAATAGACGATTGGGAGGCACACGATGGCCGTAGTAGCTGTTTGGAAATGCGATAGAGACGGAGCAATGTTCGACAACAAAAAAGACGCTGAAGAACACGATAAGATGCTGGAGCTCGCAGCTAATATCACGTCGCTGATTGAGCGCCACATCGACAGCATTGATGAGCAAGTGGGCGAAGAGATCGGCCTGCTGTTGGCCAAACGCCGCGATGCCCTGGCTAAAGCCTGTAAAGGGAAGCCTGAAGTACTACTCGAAGAAGACGAAAACATGGTGCAGGAGAGCGAAGATGATCGCGTAACTCCGCTCGCCGCCAATCAGTAAACGCTTATAGATTCATCCCTGTACTCTGCCCGGTTCTACCGGGCTTTTTTGCGTGGGGCTCATACTGAGCCTCACCAATAAACTTCAAAGATTAATTATGGCATTAACAATGTTAATGACCGCTAACACAACGATAACGACCCAGCTGATTAAAGTTCCCCAGAAGCGCCCAAAGTGCAGCCCGCCTTTGCCCTTGGTCAGTCCATAGGCATGAAATACCCGTGAGATAAAAAAGAGCGCCCCGAAGAGGTGTAACCACAGTGCAGGCAAACCGCCCAACTCTGCAGCCAGCAACAGAAGCAACGCTATCGGAGTGTACTCAATCGCATTAGCGTGAACTCGCACCCTAATCTCATTGAAACGATCATCTCCGGTTCCAATTCCCACTTTCTTTGTGCGACGAAACTCGACTACCCTGAATGCCAAGTAAATAATCAGAAGCGCACAGAGGCCGGTGTAGAGTGCTGTGATATTCGCCATGTTTTTTCCTTGTTCTTATCAATCTGGCCAGGGAATATATCCCCGAAAGCAAGTATTCCGCCACACAAATCCTGTACAAGCCAATGGACCTTTCAGATCAATAGGCGGAAAAAGAAAAGCGGGCTAGAAGCCCGCTCTTTGCATACTAGTGCTTGTAACCAAATTCATGGCCCTTTGCGGGCTTGAGGTGTCGATCTCTGAGGCGCGTTGAGCGATTCACCAGGGATTGATTCTCACCCTCAATCAGGATCTGCTCAGCGTAGCTGGTAACTTCCAGGGGATCATCGCTCCAGATCACAATATCCGCAACCGCGCCCTTCTCCAACGTACCGCCCTCAAGATTAAAAATCTCAGCAACATTGCTACTGATTGCCTTTAGCGCTTCCTCATAAGGCATACCATGGGCTACAGCGTTGCCCGCCGATTGGCGCGAGAGGTAAACGTTGTGGCTAGCCACCATATCTGGGCCACTGATAGCTACCGTCACCCCAGCCTTGGCCAGAAGTGCAGCATTATCCAGGCGTGCGCCCAAACTTGAGAATGATGCTGGAATATTGTTGATTGCATCGATCACAACAGGCACTTGTGCTTGCGCCAGTTTATCGGCAACCATCCAGCCCTCAGCTGCACCGATTATAATGAGCTTCACCTTAAAGGTTTCACCCAGTTCTAATACTGCGAGGATATCACTGGCCCGGTTGGCAGTTACCATCAAAGGCTCCTTACCATCGATCACCGGCTGCAGAGCTTGCAGATCTGCCAGATCGTAATCCAGCTCTCGCCATTCTCCACGGTGGATC
Organism: Microbulbifer maximicatervae (SeqCode); assembly: GCF_052467825.1. Lineage (NCBI taxonomy): Bacteria > Pseudomonadati > Pseudomonadota > Gammaproteobacteria > Cellvibrionales > Microbulbiferaceae > Microbulbifer > Microbulbifer maximicatervae (SeqCode). The sequence goes on along the minus strand of NZ_CP174327.1, from coordinate 3,305,072 downwards.
GCTGCACGATTATCACGATACTCCTGAGCTTCACGCAGAGCACTCTCCACCTTGGCATAAGCGTTGGCACGGCTACCACCGGCCAGCTCGCCACCGGACTCTCCCAGATAAGCTTTTTGCGCAACATTCTTTGCTTCGACGCTATCAAATTCACCATTCAACTTGATGGCAAAACTGCGCCCTGCAAATATCCGCTGAGCATCGATAGCACCGCTGTCCCAAGTGCTGATTCCCGGTGAAACAACGGCACTGGTGACTCCACCCGCCCGGTTGAATGGGATCAGGGTGGACTTAGGGTTGTAAGCAGGTACCGGATTGAAGGCACTACCGATACTGTCACCGGTCACCTGGTGATCATTGGTGGCGCTGGCCGCACTGATCTCGACCAACCCCAGTTCAGAAATGGGCGCTATCACACCGGGCGTCACCACCTTGTTGCGCGCATCAATTACCTGATCTGCATTCACCTCCAGTGAGGGGGCTACCTGCTGGACCTTACCATCCACAACCAGAATATCTGCGGACTCCAGGCTGCCCTGTCCCGCCAAGGTGTGTACCTTGCCACCCTTGATCAGGATGGTCTCTGCCTGGCCAGCGGCTGACATCAACCCCAGGGCCAGCGCACAATAAACAGCTACTTTTCTCACAGTCGCTCTCCCTCTGCATCGAGAATACCCAACTCGAAATCGGTGCGTGGCTGGCGTTTCTTGTCCGCGCGATCGAACATCAATTCCCCATCGATGAAAACTTGATCCACATGGGTGTAAACACTGAAGGGACTGCCGGACCAAACAACGATATCCGCCATCTTGCCGCTCTCAAGGCTGCCAGTTTGATCGGCAATACCCAGAGCCTTGGCGGGGTTCAAGGTCATCCAAACCACTGCATCCTTTGGCTGAATATCGAAGCCCGCACGCTGTCCTGCAGTCATTGCCTTCGCGGTCTCCTCGTGCAAATGCTGTACGCCAACACCGGAGTCCGAGTGAATCATTGCGCAGGCTTTGGCTTGATCCACAATGGCGATATTGGCCTCGGTCATATCGTAGGCCTCATGCTTAAAGCCCCACCAATCAGCCCACATTGCCGCACAAACATTGTTTTCAGCCAGCAGGTCAGCAACCTTGTAAGCTTCCACTGCGTGGTGGAAAGTGGAAATTTTGAAATCAAACTCCTTGGCAACGTCCATCATTACCGCCATTTCCTCACCGCGGTAGCAATGGTTATGAACGAGAATATCTCCATTGAGTACGCCCGCCAGAGTTTCCATCTGCAGGTCGCGCTTGGGCTCATCCCCTCCGTTCTCAACGTAATCCTCCCACTCCTGCTTGTAGGCACTCGCCTTAATCCAAGCATCGCGATAACCGGCGACGTTACCCATTCGAGTTGAGGGAGAGCTACCTTTACCACCGTAAACCCGCTTGGGGTTTTCACCACAGGCCATTTTCAAGCCGTAGGGAGCACCGGGGAATTTCATATCCTGAACACTGCGGCCGGGTACATTTTTCAGGGTGACACTGCGGCCGCCAAACAAGTTGGCCGAACCCGGCAGGATTTGCAGGGTTGTTACACCTCCGGCAAGAGCTAAGGGAAACTGGGGGTCTTGGGTCCAGACAGAGTGCTCCGACCAAACCTGGGCAGTGTTTGGCGAGGTCATCTCATTGCCATCCTGGGCAGATTCAATCCCCGGAGCTGGATAATCACCCAGATGAGAATGCACATCGATAATGCCAGGAGTGACCCACTTACCTTTGCCATCGACAATCAAGGCACCTTCAGGGGCCAGTAACCCCTTACCGATCTCCTTGATCTTGCCATTTTCAAACAACAGGTCCGCATTTTCTTGCTGCTCCCCTGTACCGGTTAGCAGGGTAGCTCCCTGAATCAACACAGGGCGGGACTGGGTTACAGAATAAGTGGAAGGGAAGGCGTCCACACGAGCGAAGTCGAGAGATCTCGGCTCACTGTCAACACGCTTCTCACCGCATGCGGACAGCAGTAGCGAGGCACTTAACAGAGCCGCGATACTGCGCCCGAGAAATCGGGGTTGCAGCTGCATAGTCATTCATCCAATCGTTTTGAATATGGCGGTGAATGCTACCAGTTTGTGCTGACAGCGCCACTATCCAAATTGTCACAAACGACTGTTTAGAGATATGCATCTCCCAATCCAAGGGGCCATAACTGAGCCTGGGAGTTCCCCCAGTACCCCCAAAGCACACTTGATAACAATACGAACTAAAAATAACAGCCAGTCAGCAAAGAATGTCTACACGGTCAAAATACGCCGCCCCAGCTATATACTTTTGTACGTCTTCATGGTGGAATTTCTGGCGGAAAAACAGGCAGCCGCACTCAGGAGGGGAAATAGGTGATCAAGGAAAGTAATATGCCCATTTTTCCCCTTTCACCATCTACAGCTACCACCTCGGGTAGAGACTCAACCCAGGTCTATGAGGCCTTACGTAAAAGTGAGGAGCGCTACCGGGAGCTGGTGGAGCATGCAAACTCGATCATAATGCGATGCGATCAACACGGCCGTATCACATCCTTTAACGAGTACGCTCAACAATTATTTGGCTATACCGAAGCCGAGATTATTGGCAGGCACTTAATTGGCACGATTGTTCCCGCCAGCGAAACGAGCGGCCGTGACCTGCGGCAATTGATAGACCGTATTTGCCAGTTCCCAGAGGAACACCGTTACAATATTAATGAAAACATTACAAAGTGCGGGAAGCGAGTATGGATCGCCTGGACCAATAAAATTATCTCAGATGAGAAGGGAGATCCCGCGGGAATTCTCAGTATTGGTTCGGATATTACTAAGCAGCGGTTGCTGGAGGAAGAGCTTCGGCAAGCTCAAAAAATGCAAGCTATCGGTGAGCTTGCCGGCGGTATTGCCCACGACTTCAACAATATGATTCATGGAATCAATGGCTATGCTGAAGTTATTCGACAAATTTCCACCGATGCCAGAATCAACGAGTATACCAACCATATACTGACTACTGCCCGCCATGCCGCAGAGCTGACCAAACAGCTACTCACTTTTGCCCGCAAGGGAAATTATCAACTTAAGAGCTGCAATACCCACGAAATCATTCGCGATGTTTGTGCAATGCTAACCCGCACTATTGATCGAAGAATCGAGATTGATCAGCAATTAGATGCAAATCGTCCACATATTGTGGGCGACCCTGCTCAACTCAAGAGCGCTTTGCTAAATATCGGAATCAATGCCAAGGATGCTATGCCCTCTGGTGGCTCCCTGAGCTTTGTCACAGCTAATATCACCATAGAAAAATCGGCTTCTATCGCCGATTTTGAGATCCAGCCAGGCCAGTACCTATTAATAACGATTACCGATAATGGCACTGGCATGTCTGACGAAGTGCGACGCCGTATTTTTGAACCATTTTTCACTACCAAGGAAAGTGGACGTGGTGCTGGACTGGGCCTTGCCGCAGTGCACGGCACCATTCATTTACATAAGGGCGCTATACAGTGTCAGAGCCGTGAGGGAATTGGCAGCAGCTTTAAGCTATACCTGCCAATTTCCAAGCCCCCAATCAAAAAGAGAACTTACCAGGCCAAGAAACTAGCTCGCGAGCGCAAATTGCGCATTATGGTTGTCGACGATGAGGCAATTGTCCGCACCTACTCTAAAGCCCTGTTCGAAATGAACGGCCATAGCGTCGTTACCTTTGCGACAGCAGAGCAAGCAATAACTTACTATCGAAAATATAGTGATGAAGTAGATTTGGTCCTGCTGGACATGATTATGCCCGGCATGGATGGGCAAGAATTGTTCGCTTTTCTAAAACGGATTAACCCCGAAGTGAAGGCTATTCTCTCCACCGGTTACAGCGTGGATAGTAAAGTTCAGGAAGTAATTTCTGATGGGGTGCTAGATTGCATCCAGAAACCATTTACATTCGAGCATCTCAGTAAAAAGATTGAAGAGATGATTGCCAGCGGAAAAATAACTCTCCCCAGGTAACAAAAAAATTCTATCTAAATCGCCGCAACTAGCCTAGCTGACAGCTACGTCACAGAGTTCAGATACCAATTAGTTAGCTAATGGAATGACCCCTATGATAATCGGTTGTAAAAAAGTGAAGTGATAAAGTAATCAGGATAAGGCTACACAAAAGCAGCTCAAGCGGAATTTCCCATTATTTTAGTGTTTGCAGACTCCCACAAACCAAAGTCAATCGATATATCATTACCTTCCTGCTCGGTACAATCTCGATAGTTTTGAAGCCGATGCGTTCTTAGTGGTATGTCACAATTTTGCCGCTACGGTCCCCTTCCCCACCAATCTTGTCAGCTTGGTGTGCTCGTCTCCTATTTCAGTGGACACAGTCTCCACGAAGCGTACCATGCCCGCTAAAATTGCTGCGTTATAGTACTCTCCACTTGCCTCAAGCTCCTCAACGGCTGCGTTCATATCCTTGAGAGCCCTGGATGCTTCCAGATCCCACTCATGCAGCTTGGCGAGACTCGCCTTCGCAGATGCCACTTGCTGCTCATCCACCCCGTCTTGAGTCGCCGCAAGACTCTCTGCTCGGACGGCCTTTATCTCAGCATCGTACTTACGAATATTAGTCAGGGAACGACGAACAATACTGTTCAACTTGATAACTGTATCCCGCTCGAATGCAGCCTTAATGTCATTGCTAGCCAGTGCCACTGAAGCGGGTGTTTTTGCGGGGTGGATAACGCTTTCAACATCCGGTGCCGACTCCTGTTCACCTACCCAGACCTTCTCGTTTTCGACTGGCTCTTTGAGTGTGTGCGTAGCTAAAAACCCAAAAGCGATTATTCCGAACACTGCCACTGCAATATATCGTTTGCTATTCATACGGTGAGTTACCTTTGGTGTGGCCGCCCCTTACGGAGCGGCACCTGATGGAGAGCGAGAATTTAGCTCATAGCGTAAAAATAGTTTACCTGCGAGCCCTTGATCTACTAATCAGGCTAAATGCTTCGACGTTGTTCATTAAATTCTGCGCGATCTGCTCGCCCATGACTTGGCCTGCAATATTGTCAAAGTCCCAGTGCACTCCGTTATAAATGCGGCTTAGGCCATTTTCCTGTTGAGCGGCGGTATAGGATTCAAAACGGACAGGTACCAAAGGCCTCGGTGTATCCGGCGTGAAAGGGTCGAAGCCTTCCCCATTGTATTCTTCCGATACAAAAGTAAAGGGCTGGTCTCCAAACATACTGCGCATAATCTCGAAGGTGGAAGCACCGAAGGTAGCATGACCCGATGGGTAGGAGGGGAACGGCGGTGTTGGCCTAATCGCAATGGTGGTATTGATGACTGACACCCCTACCGGCAACCATTGCTCATCCTGCAAGGTCGATGGGTTGTCGTCATCGATGCGAATACCGGTAACAGGTCTCCAGTAATTGTAATAGTATTTACTGTCCCACGCAGCGATACCAGAATCCGCCAGCCCCACATTGATCAAAGCAAAATACCGGGCCAGATCCAGCTCATTGTCGACTTTGTTATCCAGTGCTGCCTGCAGGGCGATAAGGTTATATAGTCTCGGGGGAATGCCCAATAACGGTACACCATCATATCCCCAGTAATTCCCGATAAATCGTGTCTCTGCTGTGGATGTCGATGGGGTAATAGTATTGGCTGGGGACCCGCCGAGGGCCGCCACTTCCTCATAGGCTTCGGCATATTCCTCAGACGTAATTGTAGGCGGAATCGGACTGCGGAATTGATCACCTGAACTTAGTGAAAAAGGTGTCACACTACCCCAATAGGCTCCGAGAGCCACGGAATCGTGGCCAACTGGATCCACGGGATCAGGCTGCCATTCTCCCGGTACCGTAGCACCCGTGTTGACCGATGTAGAGTGATAGGTGTCATCCCCATCCGCGACAGCGCCGCCCTCACCATAAGCGGGCTCCAAGTGGTCGGCCTTATCGTTGCTTCGCACCGCGAGCATTGCCGCAGCGGCGGCTTCGCCAATCACTTGGCCCTTGGCAATCCTTTCGGCACTATCTCTTGACTGGTCGAGGTCGGATTGCAGTAATTCCTGCAATCGCTCTGCCTGATCGGGGTAGAGTGCGCGCAAGGTTTCGTAAGCGGCGTAAGCGATAGCTGCACCTTTGGATGCATCTCTGGTGTCGAGCACACCGAGATCATTATAAGGTTGGTATTTACCGTCAAAGGCGTTCAGAGCGTCAAACACAGCAGTTTGTACGATGGCGAATGCGCGACTGGACCGGGTAGGCCCCCCCTGGTAGAAATCCACTTCACCGGTATCAGGGTCGGGAGTATGATCGATAGCCGATGAGTCGAGCATCGTGTTAAACCAAAATACAACACGATCTCTAGGTCTATTAAGCTCACCAGACTTCCCCGATGTCCGCTCAAGCCGATCAAGTACACCTTTGGAAAGAGTTGATCGGCTGGTTTCTCCTAGATAAGCACTGGTTTGTCCCTTGGGCTGCTTACCCTTCGTCTTCTGAGCCTGTACAACATCCGTTGCCAGTAATAAGCCGGCTGCTAAAAAGCAGGCTGATGTTTTTAAAAAAATATGGTTCATTGTATTACGTCCTTAGATATTAAAGGGCGCGCTGAATCAGTACATCTATCAGTGGCCGTAAGTATGCTTTCGTAAATCGCATCAGGCTGTAGAAATCATGCCGAGTAATATTTCTCGCAAGTCTCTACTTGCAAACTACAAACCTGCCCCCTATGTTGATCCCTACCGCTTCATATCGATTAATTTCATACATCCCTATAGACATGGCGCCGATAATAAAGAGAAGGCCAAACATCAAAATGGTTCTCTTATCAGGTTGTTATTTTTTAGGTGCTGAGCCAAGCTGAATACGGCTCGCTCTCCCATTCCTTGCTACTAAGGGAGACAAATTTCTCAACAAACTGCGGACAATGGACCTGCATAAAAGTGCTAGATAAAGGTTTTTCAACCAGAGCGAATATAATTTTAAAATTAGCGATCAGACGCTGTTTCCCGCACCGACAACTTACCCATCGGCAGCCTCTTCATCACTACCACTAAAAGTCTTTGATCTAACCTCGAACAATACTCCAGCCTTAAGCAAGCACATAAAAACGGATTGATTGACTACCGATGCTAGTTTGGATTTTTGTAAATTCATCTCTTTACCTGTTATTCAACCTTGTCTAATTTCCCCATTTGAAACAGGTTAGTATTACCTGGCGAGGCAAACCTCGAATATAATAATTATTACAAATCTATAGACCACGGTTTATCAACACGGTTCCTGACAATTATTTTCATAAATTTACACACCCATTAAATTCAAACCAGTGGAATTTCCCACCGCAAGAAAAACTTAAACAACCAATTCCCAACCAAAAACCCAATACTAAAAAATATTAATAAATACGTAACTACAATTAACATCTAAACGCGAAAATCATAGTCAGCACAACAAAAACAAAGTCGTCATACGCAAGGCCCTGAGCATCCGAAACAATTAAATTGCCAGCAGATGACAATCCACAGACAGTGCTATGAGAAATATACTCTTGAGATCACACACATACAGAACCTATAGAAGCACCCTCCAGTCTCACGCTATTAAGGCAGTAAAATAATAAAATACATTGCACATTCACTATGACCCAATGTAAACACCGCTTAAGGGATTAACAATTTTCTATGTAGACAGTTAGATTTTTAGATCAACACTTAGACTAGGCAAATAGTTTATTTTCCAGTTTCAGCAACTATTGCCCCTGAAATACTCTATCTACCCAACTAAATTTTACTTGGAATGACGGACGATATAATCCAGCATTTAAATAACCAAGCCTAAAAAAGCAATTGCTATTACTTATTTATAGCTCCATAGCTAGACGGTATTATTCGATCGCAAATACCGATATGGAGATAAAACATCAGGCGTGCAAGCTAACTGTTGAGCCAATTTTGACCCAATAAAGCGGACATAGTGCAGAAATGGAGATTGATCATTGTTCGTGGAGCCATCCACTAACAACGCTTGATTATCTCAACCCAGGAGCAGAGAGCTGATTAGGAGTGGAGAAATATACCTGTTCATCTAACAGGAGAGAGCGAGATTGGTGTATCACAAGAAGTAATACACCAGATAGGTTAATAAATCTTTCCGACTTCAGGATACCATGCTCTTAGATTGAACCCAGTTCAATCACCTACCGAAAGGTAAGTGATTGAATTTGCTAGTTACTGACAGGAGCTCTCTTCCCAAAACTGCGGAGCAGCAGATGGAGACCACCAATTTGGTCCATAGGTTGAGACATAAACTTGGCCGCCGAAGGTCACTCTATCTCCAACCTGGTAACCGTTATCACCCGCGTAAGGCTGCTGGAACTCAGGGCAGGAAACTGCAGAGCTATCGTCTCCACTATTGCTATCAGAGCTATCATCGGAACCGTTATCAGAGCTATCGTCTGAACCACTATCGGAGCCATCACAGGTAGTTTCATTCCAGAATTGCGGCGCGGCACTCGGCGACCACCAGTTTGGCTCATGTGTAGATTCATAAGCAACATTGTCATAGATAACTACGTCGCCAATCGAGTAACCTGGATCACCGCCATACTGCTGCACAAACGCTTCACAGCTGGAATTGCCGGAATTTCCAGAATCGCCATTGTCTCCACTATTATCCGAACTATCATCACCGGAATTATTGTCGTCATCGGTAGAGTCATCATCCTGGTCTTGAATAAGCTCATATCCAATTTCAACATTTTCTAAACTGCTACCTTCTAACAAGTAGATACTGTTGATGCCATATAGAGGCTCAAAGCTGCTGCTACCATCATAATCACCGGCGCGGATGCTGCTCTGTTCCTGGTTAATCAGCTCAGCCAGATCGTGAGACCAGTTTTCAGCGATACCCTGTTCATCTGAGGCAATTTCCAGAACAGTAGAGTATGAGGAGTTCTCACCGGAGCTATCAAATACACGAGTGTAAACTTTATCGCCCACATTCAGGTCTTGAGTTGGGTTAATAGTGCCCCCAACACTCCAGTCAGTATTGACAACATTATCACCATCAAACTCGACATCGATAACGTTATAGAAGGCATTAACCGTATCACCTACATCCCACACAGCAAGAATTACATGGTAGCCTTCACGCTCCGGCACCTGACACTCGTGTGTCGTATTTACCGCAGGCTGCTCATAGTTGCCATCAACCTCACAGAATGGATCCAGATCAAATTGGTCGCGGGTCAAAACCGCATTTGGATTCCAACCTTCTTTGGTAATGTAATATTTCCAGTCCCGGGTTACATGATTGGCCGTAAAGCGCCATTTAAAAGTTTGCCAACCGGAGCTAATATAATTCTTAACCCAGCGATCTGAGGATTGCTCATTTAATTCTGACCAAGAGCTATCTCCTGCACTGGCTATCTGCCCATCAGCAGGACCACTTTCAGGAAAACCTTCATTCCCTTCAATGCTTTGCGGTTCCCATTGAACAGCACCGCAGTTAACATTCATCTCTCCTGTATCGAGAGCATATTTACACAAGGTCCCACGAGCGGATGCAACACCACCATCAGCGGCCTCTACATAGCCGTGGCTAAGTGCATTTGAACTCATACCGGCCAGTGCTATTGCCATCAGGGCGCTATTTAATACTGGTAGTTTAATTGCAGATGCTAGTTTGGTTTTTCGTAAAATCATATCTATGCCTGTTATTCAATTTCGTCCAACCTCCTTCCCCAGCTGAACCAGGTCCTTATCCTGATTACACATATTCGATGTGTAATGTTGGCGACAGAATTATGGACCGCTACTTAACAGCACGGTTCCTGACAATTATTGATATAAATTTACAAACTTCAGAAGATCACCAGCGCACCATTTTCCCTTAAAAATAATATTAAGGGGTATTATTTTTCAAGAAAGAATAATCAATTAAAAAATAGGACGAAAAAACTACAGCGACTCCTAAAATAGAGAACAGGCAAACCTTTAACAGGATGAGAAATTTCACAGACGATTTTTAACTTAATACAAGTCCCCACACCCGTTAATTATCAATAGATGACACCCTCTCTCACGAACAACCCCCTATTACAATTCAAAATAGATAAGCCTGACTGCCTTAAAACCATAAATTTCTCGAGATTACCTACCCGCAAAAGTTGCTAGTAGGGCGGGAATTGGCAGCTACCCCAACCTACGAACACGTATTTCATCCTGAGAAAAAACCTCTTTACATATCAGAGAACTATCGCTGTCACCGCTTTTTTTAAACTGTCACTGCAAGTGTTTTCCTGGCAACAAATACCACTGGAGACCAGTAAATTATTCCCATGAGTAAATTACCACTGGGATAAAAGACCTATATTCGCTCACCTCTGTCTACACTGGAAAAGAACCCGGATGATTTTGAGTTTCCCTAACCAATCATTTTCTTGTAGTCACCATTCGTAGTAGGAAAGGTAGGATCAGGGATGATGTTGTACTTGATTATCCGCAGGCTCGGCCTGTGTCTGTTATTTTCTTCTCTTTTGCTTCCAGCCTGGTCTTTGGCTGAAACGGCAACAAACCCGGATAAACGGTGGGCTGCAATTGTTGGAGCCGGCCCGGGATTTTCCAATCGCCGCAATGAACTCACCCAATATCGCCTTGCCATATCCAAGGACCTGCCCTGGCAGTGGTCCCTTGCTGAGAAATGGACGCTAAAAACGCGACTGGAGACCAGTTACTTTGAATGGCGATCCAGCCTGGACGATGGCGATCCAGACGTCTCCAAACGGGGAGAGGATTTAGTTCACGGTATGTCAGTGAGTCCGGTATGGAGGCTTGAGTACCTGCCCCAGTGGGACAAGCCTATCTTTCCCTACTTCGAGTTTTCCGTGGGGGCCAGTTACATTACTGAGTCCAATATTGTGAGTAAAAACATGAACCACACAACTCTGGGATGCCATTTCCAGTTTGAGGATCGAATTGGATTGGGCTCTGACTTTGGGAGTGAGCGCCGCTGGGGAGTCACAACTTACGCACTGCACTACTCAAATGCGGGAACCTGTTCTGAAAATTCCGGAGTGAATTTTTTTGAGCTGCGGCTGCACTATAACTTTTAAAGAAGAGGATTGAGCAGGCGCCGGCTTGATGTCAGCGCCTGCAGTCGTTGGCGGGCCTAGAGGATGATATGTGGCAGATAACGGCTCATATCCTGGGTAATCAGGTTTGAATCTTCCCGGATGGACATTCCCGCTGCCAGGTCATCAACAAGCCAGCTTCCCACCAGGGTATGGTTCTTTCCAAACTTGGGCAGAGGATGCAGAGCCTGATAGATAAATCCTTCTTGCCCATAGGGGCCATCGGACAGCAAAGTGGTATCCGCCCCTTTTACTACCGAAATATTCGCCCCTTCTCGTGAAAAGATTGGCTTCTTAACCAACTCCGGGAAATCCGCAGCCTTGTCCAGCTCATCCTCAAAAAAAGAGGGAAGCAGATTCGGGTGCTCTGGAAAAAGCTTCCACAACATTGGCAGAAGCGCCTTATTGGAAATAATTGCCTTCCAAGGCGGTTCCAACCAACGGACATTGCTTCCTGCCAACAGGGTCCCGAACTCCTCTCGGAGCATAAATTCCCACGGGTACAGCTTAAACATCCAGGTAATTACCTGATCATTCAAATCGGTAAACTGACCCGCTTCATCCCGGCCAATATCTTCGATAAAGACAAAATGATTATTGATCCCCGCTTCGGAGGCACAATCCTGTAAATATTGAACCGTGCCCCGGTCTTCTTCCGTATCTTTACAGCAGGCGAAATGCAACTCCCGCCCCGGGGTCAGGAACTGTAAATCATGGAAGCGGTTAACCAGCTTTTCCTGCAGGCTATTGAACTGATCAGACTGTAGCGGCAGAGACCTGCGATCAACATTGTCCTGTAGCCACAACCACTGCCAGAAGCCGGTTTCATACAGAGAAGTGGGAGTATCAGCATTGTTCTCATAGAGCTTTGCCGGCCCCTGTCCGGAATAGGCAAAGTCCAGGCGAGAATAGAGACTGGGGTCGCCGTTACGCCAGGATGCTCGCACAAAGTCCCAGTGCTGCTCGGGTATACAGAACCGCCTCAGCAACTCCTCATCCTCAAGCACACGGGCAACGACATCCAGGCACATCTGGTGAATTTCTTCGGTGGGATCTTCAATGTGCTTTTCTATCTGCTCCAAAGAGAATTGATAGTAGGCGCTTTCATCCCAGTAGGGCTCGCCATACATGGTATGGAAGTGAAACCCAAACTCCTGCGCTCGCTCTTGCCAACGCGGGCGCTCACCAATCGGCAACCTCAGCACAAATCAACCTCCCCAGCCGCGCGAACCACCACTGCTGGAGCGCCCCCCTCCCCAGTTGGATTTGGCCGATGCCACTGCACCAAAGCCTCCACGGGAAACAGTTTTGGTAACTTTAGGCTTAGGCGCCGTAGCGCTTTTATCCACCTTATAAGATGAACGGCCATAGTCGCCAATAATGCCGCCGTCAGCTGTCATCAGCTTGTCGCGGTAACGGGAGCCTGAATAGCGGTAGACCGGGTTGTAGTAGCCATAGTTGTAGTGGCGATCCCTGTCATTGAGCATGGAGCCAACCATAAAGCCCGCCATCAGAGGCATCCAGACGCCGCTACTGGTCTCTTGGCAACTACCGAACTCAGCCTCACACTGAGAGAGACGGGAATACTTGGGCCCGGTGCGCTCCGCTTCCTCAACCGCGCGCTGATAAGCTGCTTCACATTGAGCTTCGTCCAGCTGGGTATTGGCCACACAGTCATCTACTGAAGAGACAACTTTAACTTCCTCATCTGAGGAGCAACCGACCAGGGCAGCCGCTACACCTAAGGCAAGTGGGCGCAGTAAAAAATTGGAGCCACCGCCCTTTCGCATCCTTGCCAGGTTAATATTCTTGGTACGCTTCATTACCACCCCCAATTAGTAGCTCATGCAAGCCGCATTCAATACGCCAACAGCGATTGTAGTTGCAGCCAACATAACACCGGCACTCACCTCTCCATCTTCGATGCGCTCAACAATACGCGGCATAAACCCAAAGCGGATAATGGCAAAAGCAATTAACTGGGCGATCAATGCAACCAGGGCCCAGATGGCGAAATCGACAATAGAAATAGAGTTACTTGCAGCACCACCAACGGCAATTGCAAAACCCAAAACAGCACCACCAAAACCAATAGCGGCAGCCGTATTCTTATCTTCGCGGATCAACTTCCACTCATCGTGAGGGGTCACCAGTGCGTATAAAAATTTAAACGCGATCAAAAGTACCAGCGACAGGCCAAAGTAGGCCGCAAAATGCAAGATACCAGTCAGTAAATCATAAGGCTGGTCCATTAAATATCTCCTTATTATCCGTGTATTGTTATTTGTGAGGGGGTCAGAGTAATGCCGGTGCTAATCACCAGGCTGCGGCTTAGGTAGCCTGCATCCTCTTCTTTCTCTTCAGCTGAGAGAAAAAGGGATTCGGTTTGCTGATCAGACAATTCGCGTTCAAAAAGCATGGTGAATTGATCCGTTACTGAATAATCACCATCTTCATCGTAAGTCTTTTCGGCCATATGCACTGGGTTGTGGTAATCCCCTGCTGCGGTCCATACACGGCTATAAGTGCGATCCTGAAGGTGATAACTGGGTGCGCCAATATCACTCTTTAACAGTTTATTCCAAGCCTGCTCCGAACCAACATCCAGAGTGTCGTAAAAATGGAACAGCTTTACATCGACCACATGCTCATCCCGCTGACCGCCCTCAGCAATCACTTGCAGCCAGGCATCATCATCAGTGTAAAAGCGATAAATCCAGGTACCATCTAGTTCGACAACACCGGCCGCTTTAATGATCTGGGTCGGTGAACAGGATTCAATGGTCAGTTCATCGAGTATCAGACGAATGGCCAAAGGGTCCAGCTCAAAACTCGTCCCCATTCGCAAGCCCATAATTTCTGGAGTCTTGACCTTTGGAGCGTCCTTTCCCTTTATTTTATTTATCAGTTTGGTAAACATGTACCAACACCTTCTTCATTACTTTTTATATCGAAACAGCTTTTTTCATCGAGCCGCTTTGCAGAGATATAATACAGCATGTCGCCCTCGGTGACCTGATCGGTAAGCCCCGGGTTCACATCAATTTTAACCACGCCCTTTCTACGTACCGCAATTAAGGTCGCGGAGAGATCCCGCTTAAAATGGTCAAATAATTCACCGACAGGAAGAGGCTTCTCACCCCGATATTCAACGCTGTATTGGGTCATGCCGTAAGTGCTATCGAGCAACTGTCGGTGCAACCTTGCGGAACCGGGGTCAAGCGAGGATTTTGCCAACATCTCTACAGCGACAGAGGGAATACATTCAATATTGGGACAGTGGGCACGGAGCAATTCACCCACATTTTCATCTTGGAAATAAGCCGTTTTATGGCTGTTCGGGCTGAGCTTGTCGCAGAATAAGGCGGTTGTAAGGGTTACATCATCCAGAGGGTTGTCGATAATAATTCGAGCGGCATCGGCCAACCCTGCCCTCTGCATACTTTCTCCGTGGGAAAACGATTCCACCCGGACAAAATCAATCTTACCCGGCATCGGATTTTCGATATCGGCTTCAACACAGAGGACAATCTCTGCTGCGCTACCGTTTGTTTTGGAGAGTAGCAACTCAATCAAGCGGAGCGTTCTGGTACCGTTCCAGCCGATAATTACTGTGTGATCAATATGGTTTGTCATACGCAAGCCCTTCTTGCCGCGATGCACAAATTCTGAAACCGCAAAGCCAATTCTTGTGACCACCATGGCAAACAGGCTGAGGCCCACTGGGATTACCCAAGCGGCAACCACGACTTTACCCTCAGGGGTTACCGGGGAGAAATCGCCGTAACCTACTGTCGATGCGGTAACGACCAACCAGTAAAAGAAATTCTCGCCCGCGACAATATCAGCTTCACCGGCAATTTTGAGCAGCCAATAGGAGATGAAAACATAGCTGCCTACAGCTATGAGAATTGTGGTTACATTGGCCCGAATGAAAAGCGACGCCAGAAGGCGTCGCACTCGATAAAGCAGCACTGTGTTAAGCCTTTTCGCGGCCCGCTAACAGTTGAGCCAACTTATCGCTGCCACTTTTCTGGCCGCCGGGCTTGATGCCCGCCGCTTTCAGCTTGGCATCCAGGCTGGAACCGGTTTCCTCTGAAGCCAGCTCTTCCGCAGCTTCAAGCTCAGCAGCACGCTGCTCCTGCTTGTTTTTGATGCGATCCAGGCTGTCCAGCGCTGTTTTGATCTTGCTGTTCGCGCCCATATGGCGGGAAGAAACCGCTACCTGTGCTTTTTGAACAGATTCAGTCGCTTTGATCTGGTCAATCTGCTGTTCCATACGGCGCACATTGGTTTTTGCCTGGGTAATATTACCTTTCAGGGTGCTCTCTGAACTCAGGAATCCATCCAGGATGCTGCGCTCAGTTTCCAGCTGGCTTTCCAGCTCGGTAACACGCTCTGCGCACTCAAGAGCGAGTTCGTTATCGCCCTTTTCACTCGCGTTAATTGCGTGAGTGCTATAGGTTTCAACGTCGGCTTGCAGCGCTTGGACCTTACTCTCAGTAAGTTTGCGCTTCGCCATGATTTTGGTCAGATTTTCATCGCAAGCTTTCAATTCTTCCTTCGCCTCGCGTAATTCTTGGTCAAGAATACGAATCGATTGGCTATCCGCTACTGCTTCTGTTCCTTCGTTAACTGCGCCTTTCAAAGCAGTCCAGATTCTCTTAAGGCTCATGCTACACCCTCCGTTTCAAAATGATCGGCAAATAAATCCAGGAAGTCACCCACATTGGAAAACAGGGTCTCAACCTCCTCGATAACAACTTCGTCCTTGCTGGACACCGACAGAGCACCGAAAGCGACGTAGTAGTTCTCACCACCAATATTCTTAATCGCAATGGCTGTCAGGGGCACCAGCTGATGTGTTTGCAGAACCATTTCATTGAGCGCTGCCACATCATCTACCTGGCTCACGGGAAACAGAATGCTCTCTACAACTATCTGCTTCTCGCCAACATAGACAAACGCATCGACGCCTTCATCGTTGGAAATACTGAGGCAATCCCCCTCAGATTCGACCACCCATCCGGAGTGGTTTTCCGCCAATTGGCGCAGGTTCTCATTGTTCCAGGTCATCTCAACTCCCTCGCTGTGGAATATTGGTCACAAATATAGCACCAAAAAATCTGCGGTCAATAACTTATTACAAACTAATGTTGCAAATAATACACACAAAGATAATATTTACCACATTGGTGATAGTGAATAGGACGGAGTAGAGCCCATGGACCACAAGCAAAGCCTGAGCAACCAGCAAGCACTGACCCCTTACAAGCAGGCAATTGCTCGCTATGTGCGCGCATCAATGGCACTAAAGGGCATGCGTTACGGGGATCTCGCCCAAGCACTGGCCGAGAGAGGAATTTCAATGACACCGGAAAACCTGCGCAGCAAAGTCAGCAAGTGCATGTTTTCAGCAGATCTGCTGGCAGCCATCATCGATGCCATGTCGGTGGAGGACAGCGCCATGCTTGAAATCCTCAAACAGGCCCGTGAGCTGCAAGATCGAGGACTCTATGCCGAGCAGGAGAAAAGCTAACACGCCACCTCCTTGGACACCAGTACACGCGATCACACTTTGACTCCGTCGTCAGTAATCAAGCTTACCCGCTGAAGAACCGGGGTATCCACGACTCACCTGCACAGCTCCTTTACAGGTGAGTTAGTAGTGATGCAATTTGACGACTGGCTCACCATTACCACACTTTCCGACAACCTCAGGCTCTGAAAGCTTGGCCCCTGCAGGAATAATCTTATTCGTTGGCCACCAAACAAAGCAGGCATACCTGAAATTGACTGCCCAGTTACAGTAGAGGCGTCCGTCCTCTTCCTCATAGAACCGCGCCTGGCAGAAACTTAAAGTGGGACTTCGCACCCCTTGAACCTGCTGGGGATCAGCCAAAGAAACTTGCACTCCGGCAATTGCAACCACCGAGAGGGAGAGAATCAGCGACCAGGATTTCATAGATCTACTCTGGAATTTTGCTCAAACCTCCTTGAAGACTAGCAGCTGCGGCGTAACTTTCATCTCCGAGCCCTAAGCAGCGGCACTAACCTTCAGGAATAGCAGCTTCAGATACAGGCACTTTTTCCTGCTGAAGAATCGTCAATAACTGCTTGATGCAGCCCTGCCGGTCTTTTCGCCAGTTAATATACGGCAGGGGAAAAACCGGAATGCCTGCCCGATACAATGCCTTGTAGACCTTTACACTAAAGTAAGACTCGTAGTCGCCGGGATACCCAATCAGGTCAATACCGATAAAACGCCCGCTCACAGCACAAACCACATCTACAATCTGCCCAGCCACAGGAAAGCCTACCCAATGGGGAATTTCGTGCTGGGTTAATAAATGGCTAACTTCACTCGCAAAACGACATACGATTTCATCACCCTGCAAATGACTGCCAACGGAGTGTGGAAACTCAACATATTGACGCAAGAGATGATCCGTAGGGAGAGTTTGGGGCTCAATCGACAATGCAACCAACTGCTTTTCTTTTGCCCTGGTAATTGCGACATTAAACACATCCGCCCGGTTTAAGTAGCTGGCTGCCCGCAACGATTGATTATCAATAGCCATGGAGATAAGCATTAAATCTCGCTCCTCTCCTTGAAAACCATAGGGCGTGGCAACGCGTACAGAAAAACTCTGTAACTTCTGAGAGGAAAAGACCTTAATCAACTCCCCTTCCAAATAATCGGCCTGATCCCGATAGGGAGACAAAACACCGACCGACGGCCGAATTGCAGCATCGGCATAGCGCTCGAAATGCGCTTTCAATTGCGCAATAACCCAGTCGCGCTCTACGGTGTTTCTCCCATTTTTTCTCCGGCGCCCTGGCAGTTGATAAAATTCTAGCGCCGACTCTGGTAATGGTTTGGGCCTGGCCCTCATAACTTTCAAGCGGCCGGAGTAAAAAGCATGGTTACTGAATGCGATCAGCTCTGGATGGCTGCGAAAGTGCTCATCCAGCATCACAATAGCTTGTTGAGTGGGGATCACGTCTGAAGCCAAATCCAAAAGTGATTGATCCCTATAGCTCAGTTTTGGCGGCACCCCGGCATCTTTTATCACTCCCTGCCAGATACTTTGCTGCCGCTTGCGGGAAAGAAATGAAACATGCCGCAGTTGTTTACTGTCACCGACAATCACTGCCCGCTCAGCTCGAAACAGGGCCGGCAGTGAACTTGTAATATCACACTGGGTTGCCTCATCAAAGACTACCAAATCGAACATGGCGGGCGATAACGGCAGCACTTCATTGAGTTCATCTGCCTCCACCAGCCATATGGGGAACGCCTGCATTACCACCCGCATATCAGTTTGGGCAAAGCGCTCCGCCTGTACTTTTGAAGTTCGAGATCGCAAGGCTTGATTGAATTGGCTCAGGGTACCCCGATTCTTTTCCAGCAGTCTGTGCAATGTATCGCGGCGATAAGTGTTTAAATACTGACTTGCCAGGCTTTCAAAGTTGCGCCGACAATCATCAATCGCACCTTGTGATTGCCACAGATTTTTAACACTCAATCGATTTGCAAAGAAGCTCCAGGCATGTCGCGCTACCCACTGAGCAAACCGACCTACACTAACAGCGCGCGCCAATCCCAGCTCTTTGGAGAAGCGCTTCTCCAAGCCCCTCAAGGCTCGATAAGCCCTCTTCAATTCCCTCTTCACCTGGGCAGGCTTTCTCTCTGGAAGTTCCACCCCCTCTTTCAGCAGCCTATCCAGATGAGCTTTTAAGCTGGGGATAAAACCCCGCTCCTCTCGATGTACATACCCTTGAGTCAGCCCGTACTCATCTCGCAATTTATCCCGCACCACATCCAATGCTTGCTGGTTCTTCGATACCACCAAAACACTTTCACCATGCAGCACTCGATCGAGAACCATAGCCGCGATCGTAAAACTCTTTCCCGTACCGGGCGGACCTGAAACAAGGCTAAGAGGAAAGCGAGCCGCATTTTCCAGTGCCCCCTCCTGAGCCCCACTCAACAGACCCGGCAGCATATCCGGCTCACACGCTTTCTGTGCAGTTTCCCAGTGGCACTCTCCCAGTAATGCCTGTAACGGAGGAGATAATTTTTTTTCCCTGCCTAAAAGTTGTAATTCGTGCAGTACTCCACGAGAGCCCCTTGATCTATCTGCAAGAATTACCGCACCCGCCGAGACCAAGGACAACTGAGCACCCTTCGATGCACTTTCAACAGCTGCCTTACCACTCAAGTTAGGCCAGCGCCCCAATTCCTCTACATTTTCCAAAATAGTGTAATGGGTTAGCCAGCGGCCGACGTCAGCCAGCTGTGTCGAAGAAAGCGGCGAAGCAAGCACTCGGAAACTATCTGTTATTGAGGACTCAACATCAGGTTTAAGCAGTTGACGTAAAACAGGGAGATTAACGTGAATGTTTGCAGAGTTGATCTCTACAAAACAATCCTCATCAAAATGTAGCTTGGCGGGAAAATAAAGTAGTGGTGCACAGAACTTGCGTTTTACACTTAGTCCAGATTGGAGAGCATAGTTACCACAAATAAACAGGCAACCATAAATCAGCCGCCGCTCCTTTCGGTAAGCATCCACTTGTTCCAGCAGTTTTGCTCCCGAAGTAGCGAAGACAGGTATACGTGGTAACTCATCAGCCCCCAAATAGTCCCGCTCATCTAAGAACAGACGCCGATTCGATTTGAGATTTAGAATATTGTTCAGGGAGAGGTCGTAACTGTCAGCTTGATAGCAGCGCCGAAAGTATTCGATTAACTTCTTGGGGGGGTGCTGCATATCAAATAACTCCTGGGGGACAACAAAATTCTAACGGATGCCGGAACCTTGTTATACCCCCAGAGACTACTTGTCCTCAGCCATCCGCCATTAGCGATTGATATTTGCGGCGCTCGCCCGCACTCAATTGAAGACCATACTTATCTACGATTGCCATAAACCGCTTGAGGTAAACTTGCTTGACCGGTCCATAGGGCGGCATCCACTTGTCCGGCCCTTTGTGGCCTTTACTTTGGTTACGACCGTCATCAACCAGCCATAAATTCTCGATGTCCTCAGCAAACCGCTGCTTTCGCTTGCGCGTCCAATCCGCTCCCCCGTGATCGTGCGCCCACTTCAGCGGCACAATATGTTCCACATCAAGATCTGAAGCTTTTACAAAGAAGCCGCCCGTATATGGGTCCAGCCACAAACCGGTGTCTACTTTGCAGTGATTGGAGCGGGTATAGGTTACCGGGGATAGTGAATAGCGAATTAACAACTCATGGCGGGTATCCTGGCAATCCCGATCGGAATCAGACCACTTGGGCAGCCACTCCGCCCGATCATAGGACGCTGCAAAAGCGGAAAAACTGAAGGAGAAAACTACAGCAATGGAAAAAAGCTTAGAAACTGACCGAACGCTCATACATCAACTACCAATCAAACCAGAGCGCTAGGTTACAAGAAAGTGTGTACCAATTGTATGCGGCGATTCAAATCAATAAGAAATGGTTCAAACGTTATACAAAACACCCCAAATGAAAAAATAGGGCTATAGCAAGAGTAATGAAGAGCAGGATATTTCGATCAATTTTTTTACACCTGATAAAAATGCCCTGCCTGATTAACGCTTGACAGGGCATAATTTATCAACGATAGATTTTGCTACTTGTCCAGCCCTACCGCTTGAGGGATATAGATTGCGTGCAACTGTCCTCCGGCCATCATTTCCTGAATCAATTGAGTAGAGGGGCCATTTTTTTGGTCACGCACATTAAAGGAATTCAGGTAACTATCCACTCGACCTTCAAAATCATAGTGAAACTGGGTTGAACTCAAGAACCAACCATCACCCAGAATATCGCCCACATAAATAACCCCGGATGCTTCAGCATCGGTAGAGAGCGCAGCCTCCATCCCGGTATCATCCAGCCCACTGCGAACCTTGGAGGATTGTGAGTAGTATTGACGGTAGGGCTTACTCTCCACATGCTCTTCCAGCAGCGCTTGGTATTCCTCATCGGTAGGCTCAGCTTCCAGCTCTCCACTTGCCAGCTGTTTCTCGATCTTCAGATCGAGCTCGTCTTCACTATCGCCAATAATTTCCGGGTTAAATTCGGCAACACGAATCATTTCTCCGGTTTCAGGGTCGAGAACGTAGATTGGTGAGTAATAATTAGATTTATCAAATTGCAACACCAAGCGAGTCTTATTATCGACACCAGCAACCGCTGCCATATTGTCGAAATTTTCATAGTTGTCAGTTATATCGCCATCGGATTTGCTACTCACTACTCTCTTGATGATTCCACCATCTATTGGATTGGTGATATCCGCAAACTCAATCTGGTATACACCGTACTTGGCTCCAAAATAAAAGCTATTGGGATCTAATGGGTCCCAATCACCATCTTCCGGAGAACGCCACTGGGAGACTTCCATTCCGGTGGTATGAATGCGGAAAGCCTCCTGGCTCATATCGCGAATATCTTCTGACTTCCCATCGCCGTCGGTATCCCGGTTGGAGAGTTGTACCAACTCAAACATCAATTCGCTGTCGTCAAACAGCGCTCGATTGTCACTATCACTAAAATCAACCACCGGAGCGCCATCTCTATCCAAAACCCGAACCGCATACAGCTCACCATTGGTCAAGCCAGCCTTATCAACTTCACTGCCTTCATTGGCTTTTTCACCAACATAGACTGTGAGAAAACCTCCATTGCGATAAGCATCATCCTCATCCCCCCGAGGCCGTTCATCATCGACAGACAGCAGTATGGTTTTATCCTGTGCTTTATAGTTGGGTACGATATTTTCAAATCGAGATTTACCGAGTAGTGGCAATTCATAAGCATCACCAGCATTGTCTCCGGTTGTCAAAACAGCGATACCGCGACCGATATAAATTTCCGATTTGTCGTACTCGTAGACAGACTCGATCTCACTCTTGGCTTTCGCCTCACCACTGATGCTACCAAAAGCATCAAATCGAAGGCCTTCATAACCACGCTTCTCAACCAAACCATCGTAATAAGTTTTGAGGCTCTCGCCACCGTCACTCTCTTCGCCGGTCAAGAACATCCGCACCTGGGTGCCCTTGCCGCTTTCCGCATTATAGAAAGCAGTTTCAGCTGGCAGAGTTGCGGAGCAGAAGCGTTCGAATGCTCCCGTATTCACAAGGTCCCCATCCGCATCAAAATAGGGTTTCATTTGTGTTACGTAGGTATATCCTGGAGATTCAGCAACCTCACCATCCGTGTCATACAGGGTACGCCGCCAGGCATAAACACCTTTAATCAGGTCCTCACCACCCTCAATTTCCCCGGTGGTTTTATTGATTACCCACTTTGAAATGAAGGTGCCTGTCGATCGGAGACTGCGATTTGAGTTCTCCAGCACCACCCCATCACCGCCAACAAAGTTGTAGTGTTCCTGGTTCATAAACAGGGTAAATGTATCGTCGTCATTATCCAGATACCCCAAACCATCGGGTTCTCCAGACAATACATAAAGGCCATCCGTATCCGCAGCATCGAGACTCGGGTGCTCCTCGAATATAGGAAGCATATCCTGTTGGGGAACATTTTCACTGGAGTAATCAGTGGGGAGATAACCATTGCTGAGCAGATTAATTACCTTGACGTTTTCAGCCGTGGCGACAACATGTGGTACCTGCATTGTTGAAGGACCAATATGCGCAGCAGCCTCAGAACCAGCAACTGATTCAAATAGACTGACTTCCTCTGGCACTTCCGGATCTGGAGTTACCACTATCGGATCATCATTATCGTCACTGCAACCAGACAAAATTGCCGGTATAGCAATAGCTAACGCTGCTCTTTTGAAAAATTTATGATTTTTCATTGCCACTCCAATGCGTTGATTCCCCACCCGAAGGCAGTTCCAGTTATAAAGGCGGCATAGAGTAGTTGTGCTAAATGACAGACTTAATAAGGTTTGATTACAGACGAAAAAAAATTTAGTTCAATAAATTTAATTTCCTACGTAAAGCTCTTCATATATTTCAATGGAAAGCTCCCCCTCAGAAAACAACCCTATAATTTATGGATAAAAAACGAAGACAAAAAAAATCCCGTACCAAGCGAATAGTAACTTGGCACGGGACTCTTAGATCAGCCCCAAATTAGGGCAAACATGTTTTAAACGGATACAGGTTCGCTAATAGCCGCCTCTTTGCGTTGCTCCTTGGTTTCAGTTTCCCCGCCGATTACTTCGTTGGGTCTCACTTTGTGGAATACCGCATAGAACACAGGGATTGCAATCAGTGTCAACACCGTAGCAAATCCAAGCCCACCCATAATTGTCACCGCCATATCCGCAAAGAAAGCGTCGAACAGAAGCGGGGACATTCCCAAAATAGTAGTGACAGCGGCAAGGAATACCGGACGCAAACGGCTAACGCTGGCCCGTTGGATAGCTGTCAATCTCGGTAGGCCCGCATGAGTCTGAACCTCAATCTCATCCACCAATACCACGGCATTTTTAATCAACATACCAGACAAGCTGAGGACACCGAGAAGAGACATAAATCCAAATGGTAATCCCGTCGCCAACAACCCGACAACAACACCGACGAGACACATAGGGACAACCAGCCAGATAATCACCGGCTCCCGAACAGTACCGAACAGCAATATCGACACCAGGATCATAATCAGGAAGCCCAAGGGTAAACCTTTACCTAACGACTTCTGCGCATCGGTAGAACTTTCGTACTCACCACCGAATTCAACCTTGAAGCCGGGTGGCAACTTCATTTCTTCAACCCAGGGACGTATGCGACCAAAGGCTGCCATTGCCGTAACACCTTCAGGCGCATCCGCACTGATGGTAATAGTCGGCACCCTGTTGCGTCTTTGGATCAATCCTTCATCAGCAGTTAACTCGAAATCAGTAATCAACTGTCCTGCCGGAATATATCCTTGCTCATTGGGGCTCCATACCAAGCGGTCTTCCAGTGAACCCACCTGATTGCGATCTCCCTCTGGCATACGGGCAACAATAGGGATAATACGGTCACCGCTTTCAAAGTCGCCAACGGTGTAACCCGCAGTGGCAAACTGAATCATACGGCTGACATCAGCATTGGTAACCCCGGCAACTCGCGCCCGCTCATCATCCAGATGTGCGTGGAGAGTGGGCTCTCTGCTGCGCCAGTTGTGACGAATATCTTCCAGTCCTTTTTCACGGAACTGCTGTTCTACACTGACCGCCAAGGTACGCAGTGTCTGGTAATCCGGACCTGAAATACGCACTTCAACATCCGATCCGCCACCGGGACCAAACACCAGGCGCTTGAAAGTAATCAATGCTTCCGGCTGCGCTACACGCAACTTCGCCTTGGCACTCTCAATCAACTGGGGGATTTGCTCCCGGTTTTCCGTGCGAACAATCAACTGGCCATAAGACGCATTGGGTGGCTCGGGAGCATAGGTCAGCATAAAGCGATCGGCCCCGCGACCAGCTACCGCCGTTACGGAGACAACTTCATCCTGTTCCTGGAAGAATGCAGTCGCTTCCTGAAGCGCCTTGTCCGTACGGTTAATATCACTGCCCTGAGGCATGAAGTAGTTAACATAAAAAAGAGGAGCATTTGAATTGGGGAAGAACCCCTGCTTCACAAACCCGAAAGCAAAGTAGCTGGCCAGGGTCACCACAATAAGTACTGCAATGGTCAGGCCCCTGCGCTTCAACGCTCCTGATAAAGCACCGGAATACATGTTGTAGAAGCGGCCATCGTACGGATCATCCGAGTCGGCTTGCTTACCCGGCTTAAACAGGTGATAGCCCAGGTAAGGGGTAATAGTAATCGCCAGTATCCAGCTGAGTAGCAGGGAGATACCAATTACCGCAAACAGGGAGAAAAGGAATTCGCCAGTAGCATCATCGGACAGACCGATGCCGGAGAACGCCATAATACCGATAATGGTCGCACCCAGCAGTGGCCAGAAAGTCTGGCGGACTACGCGCCTGGCAGCACTCTTAGGCTCTTCTTTTCTCTGAACCCCCATCAGCATCCCTTCGGCAACCACAATGGCATTATCAACCAACATACCCATGGCGATAATCAGGGCACCGAGAGAGATCCGCTGCAAATTCAAGCCAAACAGGTTCATGATTAACACGGTGCCCAAAACGGTCAAACCGAGGACAGTGCCAACCACAACACCGGATCGCCAGCCCATAAATACACAAAGTACTAGAGTAACGATCACGACAGAGGAAACCAGGTTAAAGAGGAAACCGTCAACACTCTCCTCTACTACCTGGTGCTGCTCGTAAATAGGATGGATTTCTACACCCAGGGGCAATGCCTGTTTAATCTGCTCCAGCCTGGCCTCTACCGCCTTACCAACGTTCACGATATTGGTATTTTCCGCACCGGCAACACCCAGCAGAATGGCCTGCTTACCATCAAATCGGGCAATAAAGCTTGGGCTTTCATCGTAACCGAGAGAAATATCGGCGATATCACGAACGGCCAGCATCGCGGTAGAACCGGGCACGCCGACGAGAATATTACGAATGGATTCCAGGTCACTCGCAGGATTATCAACCAGTATGCGGGTACGTAAATCCTGACCTCCAATCTCGCCAACTTTCTGGGTCGAACTTTCAGATTGCAGTACCTGCGCTAAGTCATCCAGGGAAAAACCAAACTGGGCCAGGCGGGATTCATCAATATCCAGGTAAGCCACTTCGTCGATAATGCCTGAGCGGGAAACCTTGGCAACCCCCTCAACTCCCAGTAACTCCCGGCGAATCGCTTTGGTAATTTCACGCATTTCAGTCAGCGAAAACCCTTCTCCGGTAATCGCATAATAAATACCGTAAACCTCACCAAAGTCATCATTCACAATGGAGGGTAAAGCACCGCTGGGCAGGTCACTTTGAGCATCATTAACCTTGCGCCGCAATTCATCCCAAACCTGGGCAAGTTCCTGCGAGGCATACTGATCTTTGATTTCCACCCGAATTTCAGACATTCCCGGACTTGAGGTGGAAGAGACCTTGTCCAGCTGTCCCATTTGTTGGATGGCCACCTCAAGCTTTTCGGTGACCTCCTCTTCTACACGCTGGGCGCTGGCGCCTGGGTAGAAGGTGTAAACACGGGCTTCCTTGATCGTAAACGCAGGATCTTCGAGGCGACCAATATCTGAAAGCCCCCAAAGACCACCGATTAAGCAAATCAGCATCAACAGCCAGCTATAAACTGGCTTTTCTATAAATATGTCAGAAATCTTCACAACATTTTCCCTACTGTTAACAGGGCCAGAGCTAACACACTAATTAGTGCTGTGCGTAATTGCGTACTTTTGCACCGTCATAAAGGTGCTGGCCGCCGGTAGCAACCAGTTTCATAGAAGGGCTAATGCCATCTTTAATCTGAACCGACTCACCATCAGTACGCCCGAGGATCACGGAAGCTTTGGAAACAGACTGGTCTGCATTAATTTGCCAAACATAGGGCTTACCTTCCGGGCCAGTCTGCACTGCTGAAAGGGGAACCCACAGATCACCACTCGCTTTATTCAACTTCACACTAACGCGAGCGGTCATGCCGGGAAGGATCTGTACATTTTCGGGGCGGGGCATTCCAAACTCGACAACGTAAGTCTGGGTAACGCTGTCTGCCTCAGCCTGGTGCTCACGGTAAGTAAGTGGGAACTCCTTGCCCGGCAAAAATTCAAATTCGGCGGTCATGGAGTTGACTTGCTCTTCATTAACCGTGGCCAACAGCTTTTCAGGCACGGAGATTTGAATTCGAACTTCAGAAATATTCTGCAAACGGACAATTGCCTGGCCGGCCTGGACATTGGTGTAATTCTCTACCAGCTGACGAGTCGCCAAAGCATCGAATGGAACCCTTAGCTGGGTATATGCCAGGTCCTGCTCAGCACGTTCCAGGGTAACTTTAGCCAAGTCAAAGTTACTTTTCGTTTCATCCAGCTGCTGCTGTGAAATAACTTTTGACCCTGCCAGAGAGCGTTGACGATTGAGGGTTTTTTCCAGTAACTCTACATTTAATCGTGCTTCTTTTACCCTGCGCAGGTAATCCCGCTGATCAAGCTCTGCTATCAGGGTTCCCTTTGGAATAATTTCACCTTCGCGAATTGTGAGCTTGTCCAGCTTCCCACCGACCTGGAAAGATAGATCGACACTCTGCACTGCCTTAACACGACCGGCAAACTGTCGATCTTTGACCTGGTTATTACTGGCAACGGTAGCTACTTTCACGGGCCAGACGTGCTCTGCCTGCGCCTGCTCCGTCTTCGATTCGGAGCATCCTGCCAAAACTGCAACTGCTGCGATCAAAACGGCCAATGAGAAACGCGATCTTGGCGATATATTCATATTCATAATCCACAAACTGTATTAACTGGGGCTGACCTTTAGTTCAGGTCGGCAGAGAGCGCCAGCAGACGTCCCTGTAAACGTTCAATAATCGGGTCTTCAGACTCAACCACACCGAGTACGCGACCCAGGAACATGCCCTGGGCCGCCAGGATTAGCAGTTCCGCCATTTCCGGGTCACGATACGCATCGCATATATCGCGACGCTGCTGATCCTCTTTGTCTTTTACCGGCCCCAGCAACATGGGGTCTTCGGCCACGGCGGCAATCAGTGAGCGAGGCAGCCCCTTGTCGTCCTCCATCAATTCAAAAATGCTCTTCAAGCGCGACACCAACAAGCTGTCCCCGGAGGACACAAAAGTGGCAACACTGTCATCTTCACGAGCTATTGCCGCCTCCAGCATCGCCTTCAGGAGTGACTGCTTAGTTCGAAAATGATGAATCAAACCGCCCTTACTGAGCCCGCACTGTGCAGCCACCGCATCCAGGGTCAACTTGCGCGCCCCGCGATCCCGGACTACTTCTTCTGCTGCTCGAACAATGGCAGCTTTGTCGACTCTCGACACATGACCTCCTGGGCATCATCAATCAAAACCAACCGGTTGGTCGGTATCTTAGCGGCAACATTTCAAAGGTCAAGCTATGCTACGCTCCCTCACCAGAAAACATGGTTAAAAAGTGTTACGAGAGCGTTAAGTTCACGCTGGAGAGATGATTTATGACGGATCGGTACTGCCCCTGTGGATCGGGCAAGCCCCTTGATACCTGCTGCGGACTCTATTTGTCGGGAAAGGCTTACCCCAATAATGCAGAAGCGGTTATGCGCAGTCGCTATACGGCCTTTGCAACCGGAAATTTTCGGTACCTGAAAAAAACCTGGCATCCCGACACCTGCCCAGAACTGCAAGCTGAGGATATTGAAATCCAGTGGACACAATTGGAAGTTATTAAGAGCAAGGCGGGACTAAAAAAGTCGATTGTGGAATTTAAGGCTTGGTATACAGAAAATGACCAAGAACACCTGATTCACGAAATTTCACTATTTAAGTTATTTAAGAAGCGCTGGGTATATTTGGAAGCTCTACCCAACTGGCCTGATGGGAAATAGGCTAGCAGAGAACACGGCTAACTAAAGAGGCGATATCAACGAAAAAATAGCGGCAAAAGCCTGGGGGCGGGAGTCGCACTCCCGCACCTCTTTACGCAGCTTCTGCTTGCTAGCGAAACGACCCGAAGATTTTGCCTTTACGTGGGCACCGCCCTTTCTCATTAGCGGATTACGCGCAACGTAACTACGAATTTTTTCTTTCTTTTTCATAAAACTTCACCTTTTACTTTTAGTAGATCCACTCTTCCAAATATCTTCTCACTCAAAACTTGTATTGATACCTCCATATTTACCCCTTGATACAAATTACCTGGCGCAACGTGTGCACCACTTCCACAAGATCGGACTGGTTCTCCATCACCTGGTCAATATCCTTATAAGCAGCAGGAATCTCATCCAGAACACCCTTATCTTTACGGCATTGCACACCTCGGGTCTGATCTTCCAAGTCCTTTCTGGTAAAACGCTGGCGAGCCGCTGTACGACTCATTTTTCGACCAGCTCCGTGTGCACAGGAACAAAAAGATTCCTTATTGCCAAGCCCACGCACGATAAATGACTTAGCCCCCATAGAGCCGGGAATAATTCCCAACTGATCTCTCTGAGCACTAATAGCCCCTTTGCGAGTCACGAATACATCTCTATCAAAATGGCGCTCGCGAACAACATAATTGTGGTGGCAGTTAATTGCCTCTGTGGTCAAAGTAAACTTTGGCAAGCTTACCTTCAGGCATCTAAGCACAAGCTTCATCATTTCCTGCCTGTTCCAGCGCGCATATTCCTGCGCCCAATTAACCGCCTCAATATAATCGTCAAAATTCTGGCAGCCTTCTGAGAAATAGGCCAGATCCTTATCCGGAAGATTATGCATATGCCCAGCCATATCCCGTCGGGCCAACTGGATAAAATGCTGACCAATAGCATTGCCAATCCCTCGACTCCCTGAATGCAACATCACCCAGACAGCACCACTCTCATCAATACAAACTTCGATAAAGTGATTGCCACCCCCTAATGTACCCATTTGGGTCACCCAGGTTTTTTGTGGCTGATGCAGCTTCTTCAGTAGCCCTGGATGCTTTGAAAACAATCTATCCACACCGGGAGCTAAAAGTTTGCAGGCAGATTCCCTGGCGCTGATCAGTTTATGTCGTCCCTGACCAACCGGCACTTTCACCTCAATGGCGTCCCGCAGTGCTTTCAGATTGTCTGGCAGCTGATGGGCTTGTAGCGAAGTTCGCACCGCATTCATTCCACAACCAATATCCACCCCAACGGCAGCAGGAATTATCGCACTTACCGTTGGGATCACCGATCCTACCGTTGCCCCCTTTCCCAAATGCACATCCGGCATAGCAGCAACATGGGAGTGCACAATAGGAAGCTGGGCAATATTCTTTAACTGTTGCATTGCCTGGGGCTCGATATCATCGGTATAGATTTTTACCGGTACCGTGCCAGGCGGTGCATTTCGATTCAACACTGTTTTCACAGGCATATTTTATCCCTGGATTAATCCACTTAACTGAAACGGCAATCCAAGCTAAAACAAAAAAGCCCCGGCATTTGCCAGGGCTTTTGGAAGGTCTGGCTTGGAAAGCAATATCACTTTCCAAGCTCAAGCGCGTGAAAAGTGATTAAACAAATAAACTCTTGATATCTACATTTCGCATTTCACGGCTCCTTAGTGGTGCGATCCACTTCAAAAATACTGCCAATTAGAATGCCAACCTTGAAACTAGATCAGCAATGGAATTTAGGTGCAGTTTATTCTCATTTGGTACCATGTCAAGCCTGTTTTTTGCCTATCGATAAAAATTCTACCCTGAATTCACTAACCAACTTTTACTTTTCAACATAGCTTGAGGGCTCGCTATGCCATAAAATCGTGCTACCGAAATTACAGTCCAGTCGCCACGCCCCCAAAATGACCACTCAAGAACCTACCATTCTCATTGAAGACGACTACTTACTTGCCGCTTATAAACCAGAGGGGTGGCTTGTTCACAGATCAGAAATAGACCGCCATGAAAAGCGTGTACTTTTGCAATATTTGAGGGACCTATGTGGCAGCTTTCTTTATCCAGTACATCGACTGGATAAGCCTACCTCCGGTGTTATTATTTTTGCGAAAAGCAGCGAGATTGCTGCGCAGGTACAGCAGCAGCTGGAAAGTGATTTATCATCAAAAAAATATATTGCTGTATGTAGAGGGTATAGCCCGGAAGAAGGTGTCATTGACTATGCCCTCCCCCCCGTTGCCGACTTCAAACACCAGAGGAAGCGACCTAAAACGGATCTGCCACGTCAGCAAGCTGTTACACTGTACCGACGCTTGGAGACTATTGAGTTACCTTATGAGGTTGACCGCTACCCGACCAGCCGGTATTCCCTAGTAGAAATCCAATTGAAAACAGGGCGGCGCCATCAAATAAGAAGGCATTTCAAGCATATCCACCACCCTCTAATTGGCTGCCCGAAATATGGAAAGTCAACCCATAATCGTTTCTTTGCCAATAGGCTCGAGTGCTCTCGACTGCTTTTGCATGCATCTGAACTTAAGCTTGAACATCCGGTGAGCGGCTCTCAGCTGAAAATACAATGCGAAATACAGGGAAATTTCTTGCAATTAATTCAGCGATTTAAATGGAAACTTTAATTTATAAAGCGTCCAAGTTACTCAGAAGCCCTCAAGCCTTACATAGTGCATGGGGCGACCTGCCCAGGATAGGAGCACAATGGCGCTGAATTAATAATTTCCGATGTGCAGCAGGCTGAGCTTCCACCATTTAATTGGCCGCATCCGGGGCCGCCACAGGCCCCACACGAGCTGGAACAGCAAGCTCCCGACCCATTGTATATTCCAGCTTTCTCATTTTCGCATACAGCCCCCTTAAGGCCATATATCTTTCTCCCTTGCTTCACTGAAATATTGTCAAAGTAGGCATAGACTTTTTTGGAGGGTGACCACAAAGCTGAACTACCGCCATGAAAAGTACTGAACTGAAATTTATCAATAGCTACCCTATCACTACCAGTCAGCCGCAACCCTTGTTCCTCTACAATTTTTTTTCCATTTATAAACAGCTCGATATATCCGTCAGCATTATTTGCACTGCTATTTAATTGCACAAACAACTCAATCCGATACCAGGTATCCCGCTCAAATCTAAAGCTGTCATTCCCTTGATACCCATCTCCACACCGAGCGACTCTATCCTGATGATAGGTATAGAGCCCAACCCTACCCTCCGCACCAAACTTAACCCGCACACTCCAACTCTTCGGATCAATAGG
This sequence comes from Microbulbifer maximicatervae (SeqCode), assembly GCF_052467825.1. NCBI lineage: Bacteria > Pseudomonadati > Pseudomonadota > Gammaproteobacteria > Cellvibrionales > Microbulbiferaceae > Microbulbifer > Microbulbifer maximicatervae (SeqCode). Next base: position 3,273,181 of record NZ_CP174327.1, on the reverse strand, counting down.
TACGCATCCTGAAGCCTGTCCCCCACCAGCAAGGCCGTGTAGCTTACCTCCCTTAACAAATTCGAAGTTCCGATGAAACTTCACATCGTAAGCGAGAGTTGCCGATGAAACAGATTTGGCTAACTGGGTTGATGTACTAATTCTCTCCGAACCCTTCTCATAAGGAATATACTGAGCTTCCAGTGCATACCCATTACCGGGCATTGGAATTAAATTTAAATGCTGATCATCAAACGTAGCCAGTGGCTGCAAATCAAAAGTTCTTCGCAACAAGGTAATATCGGTATATTTCATGTAGGGGATCCCGACCCGATATCTACCAGAATTTGAAATTGCACTGAATCTGCCTTGATTTGATGAAAACCCATATACATAGATCTTCTTTCGTACAAATTTTTTCATTTCCTCATAATTCAAATAGAACTTGAATCCATGGGGAACGCCCTGAGTATCACATATATTGGCAATTCCTTTTGACGACGCCTGATCAGCTCTGGAAATTTTTAATGGAAACCCGCTTCTACTATCGCTACCTAGATAAAGACCAACAGAAACTGACTTGAATACTCCTTTCTGACAAGCCCACCCAGAAACAACCAAGCCTCCCCCCAAATATTCAACCCGATCAACCCTACCGATCATCTGGGCGAAATCCTGATTACCTGTACTAAATGAAAAAAGAGTCACGAGTAAAAACACAGAAAACATCTTGAATAATACCCGACAGCATTGACATCACTATTAAATATAGAAGCTACTTGTTCGGATGAGTGAGGGCGCACATAGCCCGAGAAAATCATAAGAAAGCGCAAACTAAATGCTAAAGGCTTCCTCCGCCTTGGCGGAATAATAATGGATTCAAGGGCGTTTAACGCCCTTTAGAAACTTGAAGAAAAAATATTCACTAAGATGAAAGGCGCTAGTCACGCCAATGAGGGGAGAGAAACTAAGGTCAGTGTTCAGAATTACCGTGAGAAGCCTCTTCTTGAGATTTACTGCGAATCCCAAAGAGCCCCTTGCGCTCAGTTTTACCTTCCGGCTCCGGCTGTAGAAAACTGCGCAATTTATCTTTTTCCCACATGGCATCCTGATAGCCGAGATCGATAAGTTCTTCGATATATGGCCTTTCAAATAATAAATAACTGGCTGCAGAAACACCGCCACCGGGATTGGTCGCACCCGTTGAGCGGAATAACCAGCGTAGCGCCGAGGGAAGGTGACCAAGTTTTCTGCCACTAAGACGCCCTAAACTCTGCGAGGGCTCAATAACAACCGACTCTACCGAACGCAACAATTTCAAATCGGAATGATCTGTTGGATCCACATAGTCAAGTAACATATTTACTCGATCCAGATGCTCCAAGTCCGCCTCCAAGCTATCGATAAATGCGGCATTGAATAACTGAGCAGCTATTTGCGCCATCGAAGGGGACTCCATCTGCGCAGGTCTGTTGCGACTCCCCCAATGGGCTGGAGAACGGTTGTCCGACACACCCACCACAAAGACACGCTTGGCACCGAGATGCAGTGCGGGACTAATCGGGGCCATCAGACGAATGGCACCATCGCAAAAATAAACCCCATCCAATTTGACCGCCGGGAAAATGGCAGGAATTGCTGCTGATGCCAATAGGTGGTCCGAGGTTAATTGAGTGGGCACTCCAAAGCGACGAAACCGCTGCCATCCTTTAACATTCTCCGCTCCCTGAAAAAAGCTGACGGACTGCCCTTCACTATAAGAAAGCGCATTAACACTTGTGGCATGCAAATGCCCAGCCGAAATATTTTTTTGAATATTGTCAAAGTTTATCTCGCGCTCAACCAAGCTGCGCAGCGGACTGTTATCCAGGAGTGCCAAAGGTTTTTGTCTACCCACACCTTGGTTCAAGAGCGAACGACTGATAGAAAACAGATTTCCAAGCAAACTACGCCAACTGGTGCGATAAACCTGCTCAACACTAAGCTGCAACCAAACTGAGCACATTCTGTCGACAGCTTCTTTAAAGGTACCTGTATGAGAGGCGAGAAGCATCGCGTTCATAGCTCCTGCAGAGGTGCCGCAGATTATTTGAAAGGGCCGAGGATTATCTTCTGGAACCAGTTCCGCAAGCGCCCTTAAAACGCCCGCTTGATAGGCAGCACGCGCACCTCCCCCAGAGAGAACCAGAGCGTTACGCTGGCCAGGTTTGTTACTTTCACTGTTACTTGTCGACAAAGTTTTCTTCCAATACAACAAGCCCGCAAACAACAGAGTCCGCTTAAAGGCTATTGAGAAAAAAGCCCATATACAACTCAGATTCAGAGTTGTCGGGGATATTTGGTAAGATAAATAGAATCTTTTAAGTGTACTTATTATTCTAAATCGATAGATCTATTAGAGAGCCATATCTACAACGTAACGACCTATTCCATGCCCTCTATTTAAGCGCGCAAGAAACTCTGGAGCCTGATCAAGGCTAATATTCTCCGCAATACTGTCGAGCTTATCGCCGATATACCACTCACTGGCCAACCGCTTCCATACTTCTGCCTTCTTTTCTATTGGCAAAACAGCGCTATCCACACCCAACAAACTAATACCGCGCAAGATAAATGGAAATACATTGGCGTGAAATTGAGCACCTGAAGCCATACCACAAGCAGCCACTCCGCCGCCGTAGCGCAGGGATTTAATGACATTAAAAAGCGTTTCCCCCCCCACAGTATCTACAGCCCAAGCCCACAATGGCTTGGCCATCGCCTTATTGGCAAAAGGGGCCAGTGTATCCCGGTCGAGAACCTTCCATGCACCCAATCTCGCCAAATAATCAGCAGACTCCAACTTTCCCGTCACTGCTGCGACACGAAAGCCTAGCTTCGCCAGCAAGGCGACGGCAACAGAGCCGACGCCCCCGGTTGAACCTGTTACCAGAATCTCTCCATCCTCAGGAGATGCGCCGGACTCCAGGAGTTTTTCAACACAAAGCGCGGCGGTAAAACCAGCCGTACCCAGTGCCATAGACTCCCAAGCTGTTAGGCCCTCGGGGACTGGCAAGGCCCATTGCGGAGGAACGGCAATACGCTCTGCAAGTCCACCAGAAGTATTCATGCCCAAATCGTAGCCATTGACCAGTAATTCGGCACCTGGTTGAAACGTCTTGCTCCGATCGAACAGCACTTTGCCCACCGCATCAATACCCGGGGTATGGGGGTAGGTATTAGTAATCCCACGATTGCCAAACGCAGATAAAGAATCTTTGAAATTCAAGGATGAATAACTTACGGCCAACAGCAACGGGTTATCGGGAAGCTCAGAAAGTTGACGCTCAACAACAGACTGGTCAAACTTTCCCGAAGCTACTTCGGCAACCTGAATTGCCCGAAATTTTTCATCCCTATCTATTTCCATGGGGTATATCCCGCAACACTATCAACCTGTAACGTTACAACTATTGAGCCTGATGACGCAGAGCTGCCAGCCGTGAAAAGAGACGAGTGACCGCCGATTCCACACCGGCTTCTGCCGCCAGCCCTATTTTCTTAGCAATATTTTTCCGCTCTTTGAATTCCACCTGATATAAGTCGCAGTCCTTAGCACAGCTGGTCAGGTATTCATCTGATGTTTTCAGCTCATCGACCAGTCCCAAGGATAGGGCTTTTTGCCCGAACCAAACCTCACCCGTGGCAACTTTGTCGACGTCGAGTTTTTGACGGTACTCCCCGACAAAGTGCTGAAACAGAATATGGATCTCATCTAAATCCTCTTGGAACTTCTGTTTACCTTCCTCAGTATTTTCGCCAAACATGGTTACAGTGCGCTTGTACTGGCCCGCAGTAAACAGTTCATAATCGATATCATTGCGCTTCAGCAGGCGGTTAAAATTCGGCATCTGAGCTAAAACACCAATTGAGCCCAACATCGCAAAGGGTGCTGCCAGAATACGGTCTGCAACACAGGCCATCATATAGCCCCCACTGGCAGCTACTTTATCGACAGCAATAGTCAAATGGATACCTGCACTGCGAATCCTGGTTAACTGACTGGCGGCCAAACCATAGTTCGCCACCATGCCCCCAGGGCTTTCAAGACAAAGAAGAACTTCATCTCCGGACTCTGCCACTTGAAGAATGGCCGTCACCTCTTCACGCAAGTGGGAAAGCGCACTCGCTTTGATATCCCCATTGAATTGCATAACAAAGACACGCTTGCGCTCGGAGACCAACTCCCCTTTTATACTCTTGGACTCATGCTCTCCTTCCTCTTTAGCAACGTCGGAAGAAGTAGCAGCACTTTTCTCCGGCTGCTTTTTGCTCTCAGCTTTATGTTTTTTAGCCAGGGCTTTTTCTTGAGTTTTCTTTTCTTTCGCCATTTGCTTTTTACGACGGGCGAATTCGTGCTTATCCATCACAGCTTCAAGCAGTGTTTCTTTAAACTGCTCATAGCGATCATTCAAATGTGTAACTGTGATATGTCCCTGAACACGCTCTTTCAGCTGCTCTCGATTTGCAAAAATAAAACCTATCAACACCATTAAGGCCACGACAACCGTAACAATTTTGGCTAGAAAAAGGCCGTATTCAATTAAAAATTCCACTTAGACTCCATTTTCCGTCATAACTAATTTTTATTTAGCTTCAGTATTTTACTGCCAACCTTCCAGGGCGGAAGTTGCTCGCTGATTAAGGGGGCGAGCCAACAAACCGCTGTGGCTAATACGTACCTCGTAAACCGCACCGTCCTCCATAGGTAGAAATGTGGCACTGCCATATACCGCATCAACAAAGGGCAACTTGCGATCAACACCGCGTACAAACTGCCAAACATCCACGCCATAGTTCGCCCCCTCTATTTCATGGACAGAACGCTCGCGAGCTCGCTCATCCTGCAGCGTGAGATAGCGACCACTCAACCTATCTAGACGATAAGCGGGCTTAATTCCCCAGCGGGCTAATGGACCCTGCCACTTGAGCATTCGGGCATCCAACTGCCACTGATCCCCAAGCAATTCAAACTTTTGCGCTATACCATCCGCATCGGAAAACTTGACTTCAAATTGCTGCTCGGCAATTTTTCGGAACGAAACAATGCCAACACTGTGCTCTTCAGCCAGGTTTCTATAGCTGTAAACATCTGCAGCAATCAGAACAATCCAAAGGGCAGTTGCAAAAAGAAAAAGACCGGCGAAACCACGTATAAACCCCAGGAACCAATTTCCCGATAGCAGGACTCGCGCCCCCCAAAACACAAACAACAACGCCAGGATGGCAATAATAAAGGTAATCGCTATATACATTATGATTTCTACTCCCTGATACTGCGCAACATCTTTAAACCAACCTTACGGGCGGTTCTTCGCTGCAGCCTTTTCAACAAAAGTGTGGATCAAGCGGCCGGACAGGGTTTGTATGGGCGGTATAGCTGGCAATGAACTGTAGTGGAACCAGTCTGCCTCTTCTATCTCATTGGGGTCCAAGCACAATCCCCCACCTTGCCACTCCGCCAAATACCCGATCATCAACTGCCCGGGAAAAGGCCAGGACTGGCTCCCCACATACTCCAGGGCACCCACTTTGAGCCCCACCTCCTCATAGACTTCACGCACCAGCGCTTGCTCAGCACTCTCACCGGGCTCTATAAACCCAGCGAGGGCTGTATAAGTTGCATTTCGACGCGAGGCGTGACGAGCTAAGAGACACTCATCTCCTCGGGTAACAAGCATAATTACACAGGGGGAGATTCTGGGGTAGACAGTAAGATCACAAGCCGGGCAGGTGCGAGCGCGATCATTAGAGTGATAGATGGTGGGAGTGCCACAACGACCGCAAAATCGATGTTGGCTATCCCAATGGGAAATCTGTAGCGCCCGCCCAGCCAATGCAAACATCGGCTCCTCAACCAAAGTCAGCAGGCTGCGCAGGTTTCGCCATTCATAGCCGGCAATTTCAACCTGGCGAGACAAAACGTGGACACCACACGCCCGCCCACTTAACTCTCCCAAGTAGTGGCTGGATTGAACAGCCTCCGCTACCAACACCTGGGCGTCGTGGAGGAAAAAATCTCCTCGGCAGAGAATCAGTCCATCAGCAATCAGGATATGCTGGGAAAATTCCGGAACTGCCCACACATTACCCGCTGGGACAAACTTATCTACCAAGGAGACCTCCTTAATTATGCGGCCTCAACGGGATAACCCAGAGCAGTCAAGCTTTCGATAGCGAGACTGAGGGATTGAATATCTGCTTGCCTATGCAGCTTTACCTCTCCCAGATAGTACTCAAGGCTGATAATCGCATCGGCAAAAATATGCAAAGATTGCTCTACTTCAGGACCGGCATCATGGCGGTCGATAACAGTTTCAACAAAGTTCAGCAGACCTTCAACTACGGCCGCCGCTCTACTTAAGTTGAGAACAATCAAGCCTCCGCGCACTGAGTTCAAAGTAGTGGAAACATTGCGAATATGGCCATGATCAAAGTCGGACTCTGCATAGGCCGCCAGCGCTCTCTTAATCAACGCCAAACCGGCTTCAGCCTCTTTAAGTACAGCCACTTCCGCTTCCGCCAGCTGGCTGTGCTCAAAGGCAATATCCGCATGACCGTATTCATCCAGATCAATAGAAGTACTCTGCTTGAGCGCTCTTACCGTGCTATCGACCATCAACACCTGGCCTGTCAGCTTCTGCAGTGCGCTGTCCGCTATGGAACCGCCCGCGCCGGAGGCACTCTGGTATTCCGCAACCGCGCTGCGCAGACTCTCTCCAACCCGCTTAAAATTGAGCATCTGCAAGGTACCGGCCACTCTCTGTAGAGAAGAAGCGAGGCCATCTTCTGCATCCAAGGTAGTAGTACCAATTAACTCAGCGTCATCCAACATCCGGCGCACACCGGACAACTCTTCCTCTAAGGCGTTAGCAACTGCGGTAATTGCCGTGGCACCAGGGCCTCCAAGGGTGGCTCGCTCCCGCTCTAATTCCTCTTCGCTGTAATCAAGAGCCTCTGCGGAGAAGGCTTCCAGCAACTTGCCACCAAAGCCCTCGGGCTTGGAAAGAGTCAGCCAATAGAGGCACTCTTTCAGCAAAATCGGTGGCGCAGGCTGATCTAAAGCTGTGTCACACTCTTTTTGTAATGCTCGCAGCCAGCGATCAAACATACTGAAAACCATCACCCGGGATCGACTGATGCGCATTTCCTGGGAGGCCATGCCTGCAAGTGCCGCCCCTGCTACCACCCATAAACGCCCGTTTGGGCGCCCCATGGTGATGCTTGCGATTCTCTCAAGGGCACGAGACATCATCGTGTACGCTGGGCCCCGAGGTTTACCTCGCAACAGAGCCAACAAACCAACCTGGTACATATGACGGAATCGGCGAACAAAACTATTCAAGTCTTCCGACATAACCGCAGAAGCCCCTGCACCAGGCACAGCTCCCTCCAAGTTACAACGGAAAAAATGACTTTCCGGCACAGGGGGCTGGGACCGGGCCGCGCGCAAATTATTGATATAGGGGATCAGCAATTCTGGACGGGCAATGGCACGACTTTGAACAAATTCCAAGTAGCGTCCCATTACGTAAAAACCTGTACCCAGCGCTTCCATCAGTTCTTCTGAGGCGCTCTGTCTCTCCTCTAATACCTCTGTAAGCGCTTTGATTTTCTCTTGGGCGAGGAGCTCAGCTGCCTGGAGCTGCACCATCTGCAATACTCCACTGACCTGCCTGAGTGCAGCCAAACTCTGTTCAAGAGCCTGCTTTTGGGAAGTATCCGCGGCAAATTTATCCAAGTGTGAGGCGGCATTATCGATGGTAGCTACCAGCTCATCCTTCACTACATTGACAGAAGTGATATTGATCTTGCGCAATTCAGTCTTTGGCTGCACCGCTGCATTCTTCCTATAATCGAACAAAAAACAACCAGATCAGGATGATTCTGGCCTCATTAAGGGCAATTTACCCCAATAAATAAAAGAGTCCACCTTTCGCCAAACAATTTCCACCGAATAATCGACAAATAACCTAGCGGCGGGGCTGAAGCCCCTAAATTACTTGAATTTTCCAGAAAACCCAGTAGCGTTTGCTACTTTCAAGTTAAAAGCTGTACGTTTTTTTGTGTTAAAGAACAAAAACCAATCAATCTGTGCACAATAAACCAGGGGAAGCACGCAGCGATAATTGAGCTCAGGTATCTATTTCGCATACACCGCCGATTCCCAAAGATTCCATTTTGACCCACACCAATGGGTTAACCAAGGAAGTAAATGATGAACACTTACAACAACACCATTGCGGCATCCGGCGGCGGATTTGGTCGCGCCTTTGCCGAAAATTTTCTCGGCGAAGCGCCTGACTGGTACAAATTGACCATAGCCGCCTTTTTGCTTCTCAACCCATTAATACTGTATGTATCGGGGCCTTTTGTAACAGGCTGGGTCCTTATTGGTGAATTCATTTTTACCCTGGCGATGGCCCTGAAGTGTTACCCACTTCAACCCGGCGGACTACTCGCAATTGAAGCCGTATTGATGGGTATGACAAGCACCGATGCCGTCTACCACGAGGTAGTTGAGAATATCGAAGTTATTCTGCTGCTAATGTTTATGGTGGCCGGCATTTACTTCATGAAGAGCCTGCTTCTATTTGTATTCACTAAAATTTTGATTAATGTGAATTCAAAATCTCTGCTGTCACTACTTTTCTGTGCTGTATCTGCAGTACTGTCAGCATTCTTAGATGCCTTGACCGTAACTGCTGTTCTGATTGCGGTTGCCGTAGGCTTTTACTCAGTCTATCACCGGGTCGCCTCCCAGCAGCCACACCACCACAACGACCACGACCACTCCAACGATGAGCATGTCGTGGAGTATCACCGCGAAGACTTGGACCAGTTTCGAGCCTACCTTCGCAGCCTGATCATGCATGGCGCCGTAGGCACTGCTCTCGGTGGTGTTTGCACCTTGGTTGGAGAACCGCAAAACCTACTGATCGCTGAGAAAGCCGGGTGGGAATTTGTACAGTTTTTCCTGCAGATGGCCCCAGTAACCATTCCAACATTCTTTGCCGGCCTAGTTACTTGTTTCTTTTTAGAGAAAATTAAAATGTTTGGCTATGGAGCCCAGCTCCCTAGCGCCGTACGCGAGGTACTGGTTAATTTTTCCAAAGAGGAAGAAAAGAAGCGCACCTCGGCTCAGGTTGCCGAGCTGTGGATTCAGGGCATTGTCGCTGTGGTTCTGGTTTTTGCCCTGGCATTTCATGTTGCCGAAGTCGGTATCATTGGCCTGATGATTATTGTACTTCTGACCTCGTTTAACGGCGTTGTTCAAGAAGCTAGAATCGGCCACGCGTTTGAAGAGGCACTGCCATTTACTGCACTGCTCGTGGTTTTCTTTGCAATTGTTGCAGTGATTCACCAGCAACACCTATTCGAGCCTGTAACCAACTTCGTTCTCGCACAAAAGCCCGAACAGCAGCCAGGATTGCTATTCATGGCAAACGGTATCTTGTCGATGATTAGCGACAATGTTTTTGTGGCAACGGTTTATATTAACGAAGTTAAAGCTGCCCTCACTGCAGGCGACATTACCCGAGAACATTTTGACAAGCTGGCCATTGCCATCAATACCGGAACCAACCTACCCAGCGTTGCCACTCCCAATGGACAAGCTGCATTTTTGTTCCTGCTGACATCGGCCCTGGCACCTCTCATACGCCTATCTTATGGCCGCATGGTGATCATGGCTCTGCCCTACACCATCGTACTGAGTATTGTTGCTTTGATTTGCGTGGTCTACGCGATCTAAAGAGAGCTTGTATTAGAGACTATCTGGATGGGTGGGGATTGATAATTCCCACCCACTCAGAAAAAGAAAAGCACAATAAACATCAAGGTTAAAGAGAACACCTCTTCATTGATGTGCTACCAGAAGTGTTTGCCCGCTGATTTCTCCAGCAAACCTAGCATCGATTGATGCGCTTCAGCTTCCTGTGGCGTAGCACGCGCTACTAGCAGGGGCGCGCGATCTGCCGATAGGCGACGAATGGCTTCACCCGCCACATCATTTTCCGCCTTCTTACCTTCCTCCCCTTCCGAGGAATCACCCTGTGCCAACACCAAATCGGTTTGGCCACCGGTCATCATCAGGTAGACGTCGGCAAGAATCTCCGCATCCAGTAATGCGCCGTGCAAATCCCGCTGGGAGTTATCGACAAAGTAGCGCTTACAAAGGGCGTCCAGATTGTTTTTCTGCCCAGGGTGCTTTTCCCGGGCCATTGTCAGGGTATCCAAAACCCCACAATGCGCATTGACATTGCTCCAGCGCGGATTACCCAGCAGCCTCAGCTCAGCATCAATAAAACCGACATCGAAGGGCGCGTTGTGAATAACCAGCTCTGCACCTTCACAGAAGGTCATAAATTCATCGGCGACCTGAGCGAATACGGGTTTGTCCGCCAGGAATTCATTAGTAATTCCATGGACCTCAATAGCCCCATCTTCCACTTGTCGCTGCGGGTTGATGTACTGGTGATAGTGACGGCCAGTCAACTTCCGGTTAACCAGCTCTACGCAACCAATTTCAATAATACGATGGCCGCTTTTGGGATCGAGACCTGTTGTCTCTGTATCGAGAACCACTTGACGCATATGCAATATTCCCCTCAGGACTCCAGCTCATCGACGCCGCGATTTGCCAACTGATCGGCCCGCTCATTGCCTGGGTGGCCGGCATGACCTTTAACCCAGTGCCACTCCACATCATGCTGGGAGACGCTCTCATCCAACTGCCGCCATAGGTCTGCATTTTTGACAGGCTTCTTACTCGCCGTTTTCCAACCGTTCTTTTTCCAGTTGTTAATCCAGCCGGTAATGCCCTGGCGCAGGTACTGTGAGTCAGTATGTAAATCAACTTTGCACGGCTGTTTAAGAGCCTCCAGAGCTTTGATTGCAGCTAACAATTCCATACGATTATTGGTGGTATGCGCCTCCCCACCAAACAACTCTTTCTCCCGCTCACCGTACACCAACAGGGCACCCCAACCGCCGGGACCAGGATTACCGCGACAAGCGCCATCTGTATAGATAGTAATTTGTTTCAAAACTTACGCCAAAATTAGATATGGGGCCGATTTTCAGCGAAATCAGCGCTTTTGATGCTTCCCGCGTGCTGCAACGCGAGGGCTCGACGGGGTGGCAACCAAAGCGGGCTTTCTCTCGGCCCGCCAATTGATTTTAATAGTGCGAACACGTGCCACTTCTTTGCGGGCGACTATGATGTAAAAGCCCCCCCATGGCAAGTGCAAGCGGGAGCCAAGGCGCTCCATCCAAGCCGTCTTGGAAAGCAATTCCTTTTGCTGTAATGGCAAGCGGAAGAAGCCGCGATCTACCCTCTCAGCCTGCAAGTCCAACAGATTCATCCAGTCGGCAATTCGAGCAGCACGCAGTTGATTTCCGCGCTGGTAAGCCCCCCTGGAAAATAGCAGGCGGGACAAGCCGAGCAAGGAAAACGGGTTAAACCCGATTAGCAGCATATGACCACCGGGTATCAAAACCCTGGCCGCCTCTCTCAATACTTGGTGGGGATGACTGGAAAAGTCCAAAAGGTGATGCAGCAGTACTACATCGATTGAATCGGCGGGGAGGGGCAGTTGCTCGAACTCCACTATCGCAGCCCCGCCCTGCTCAGAAGTTGCCCCCAATCGAAAACGATGATTGATACGGCTGGAGGCGCCAAAGTCAACGGACTGGGTCACACTGGCCTGTAGAAAGTGGTAACCGAAAAAGCCCTCCACTAAGGGTTGGGCCAACGCCAGCTGTTGCGAGAGAATCTCCTCTCCCAGCGAACTGGAAAACCAATGGGATAGCGCTGGGCAGACCTTGCCAAGAGGGGATTGCTCCTCATCATTACCAGGCCTGCTCTTTCCGGTCATCATATCTCCATTGATCAATCTAACAGCTATTCAATTCTACACTCGGGCGATGTTTCCAGGGCCTTACTCTAAGTAAACCAGTCCTCAGGTAACAATTCACACCGTCTCACGCCTTCCATGATATTGTTCTGCTATTCAGCGAAAAGACGATTCGATTATGCTATCCATCACGCCAATCCCCGCCTTTAATGACAACTATATCTGGCACCTGCAAAAAGATGGCCAGCACTGGGTAGTCGACCCTGGTGATGCTGTGCCAGTAGAAAAGGCCCTAGAGGGGACCAGGCTCAGCGGCATTCTCATTACTCATCACCACTATGACCATACCGGTGGCATCGAAACGCTTTGCCACCAGTACCAGTGCCCTGTCTATGGCCCCGAGCACATACCTGGTGTCACTCACCCCATTGCCGGTGGAGATTCCTTACAGGTCCTTGGCATGCCCTTCCAGGTACACGCTGTTCCGGGGCACACTCTAGACCACTTAGCTTTGGTTTTGAATGAAACCACAGCAGCAGGCGGTGAACAATTACACCTTTTTTGTGGTGACACTCTTTTTTCCGCTGGCTGCGGCAGGTTGTTCGAAGGCACTCCAGAGCAGATGTACCATTCTCTGCAAAAGCTCAGTAAATTACCCGCCGCAACTTTTGTTTATCCTGCACACGAGTACACACTCGCCAACCTGAAGTTTGCCCAAGCGGTAGAGCCTAACAATCAAGCCATTGAGGCAAGGGTTGCTCAGTGCAAAGCCTTGAGAGTAGAAAACAAGCCAACTTTGCCTTCAACTATCGCCCTTGAGCTAGACACCAACCCATTTCTTCGCTCCCAGTATCCGGAAGTTAGGCAGACAGCTATCAATTCGAGACCGGAGTTAAATGACGGAAGCGATAACGTAGATATTTTTGCGAGCTTGCGCGGCTGGAAGGACAACTTCTAAACGCCCAACTTCACCTAAACTCCTCTCAGGCTGGGTGATAAACTAGCAATTCGCATACTTTTTAACCGTCAATATTGACCGAAACTAATTTGCCTAATTAGAATCGAAAGTAATTGACCAAATGCCTGGCGCTTTACCAATAATTGTTCTGAAATGCGTCAGGATGAATTACAAGAAAGACTCGCGGATATCACACATGGTTCACAAGAATTTTGCCGTAGCATTACTAGCCGCTACGGTAGGGGCCTGCTCGCAATTACCGGAACAGGCCTCTGCGCCTGAAACTGAAAATATCCCTGCAGAGGAAACCTCTGTCGCGAGTGACCGAGCTGTTAAAAAACACAAACCCTCTGAAGCGGTCCCTCCCCCCGTAGACATCTGGGCAAGACTTCGTCAGGGGTTCGCCCTGGATCACCACACCAGCGACCCCAAGGTTAAGGAATATATTGCTTACTTCGCCCGCAACGAGGGCTATATGGCTCGGGTAACGGAGCGCTCTCGTCGCTATATTTTCCATGTTGCAGAACAGCTGGAACAGGCAAATCTCCCACTTGAATTAGCGCTGCTCCCCATTGTCGAGAGTGCATACGACCCCTTCGCCTACTCCCACGCCCGGGCTTCCGGTATGTGGCAGTTTATCCCGGCCACCGGGCGCTCTTTCGGGCTCGAGCAAAACTGGTGGTATGACGGACGCCGCGATGTCCATGAATCCACCCAGGCTGCGGCAAAGTACTTCAACTACCTACACGATCGCTTTGATGGGGACTGGGAGCTGGCACTCGCTGCTTACAACGCCGGTGAGGGAACGGTTCGCAGAGCCGTAGAGCGCAATCGTCGCAACGGGCTTGGCACCAGTTATTGGGATCTCAAACTGCCGCGGGAAACCAAGCGCTATGTACCCCAGCTGCTGGCTCTGGCGGAGGTTATATCCCGCCCGGACCATTACAAAATCCCACTGCATGATGTCTCCAATGAGCCCTACTACGCCCGTGTCGATGTAGGCAGTCAGATCGATCTGGCCCAAGCTGCGGAACTTGCAGAAATTGAGATAGAAGAGCTGTACCTACTGAACCCAGGCTATAACCGCTGGGCAACCGACCCCAACGGAAACCACCAACTACTGATTCCAATAGAGACCCAGGAAAAGTTTGAGAGCGCCCTGGCACAACTTCCCAAGGAAGAGAGGGTAAGCTGGCAGCGCTACACCATTGCCCGAGGCGACACCCTTTCCACTATCGCTCGACGCTACCAGACCACCGTCGGAGCGATACGCGAAACAAACAAACTACGCAGCAATAATATTCGCGCCGGTAAAACACTGTTAATCCCCAGCGCATCGGGCCCCGCGGGACAGTATGCCTACGCACTCGATCAGCGAGTTAAACGCAAGCAGTCTTCTGGCAAGGGCCAGAAAGTTAATTACACTGTACGCCCTGGCGACAGCCTTTGGGGGATTTCACGCAAGCTGGATGTGACCGTAAAGCAACTGGCCAGCTGGAACAGCATGGCACCGGGAGACACCCTGCGCCCTGGACGCACCCTGGTGGCTTACAACGGCTCCCCCGCAGTATCAGAGAACAACCGCACTACCCGCAAGGTTTCTTACCGGGTACGCAGCGGCGACTCTCTATATCGGATAGCCAATAAATTCAGTATCGAAATCGATGATATTCTCCGCTGGAATAAGATAAACAAGTCCAAGTATTTACAACCCGGACAGCGCTTAACCTTATTTGTGGATAGTGCCAGCAACACTTAAAGCGCACCCTACCCTACAGGGAGTTAGCCATAAAAAAACCCGGCAATTGCCGGGTTTTTTTATGGCTCAATAACAACCGTTACTCGGCAGAAGAGGCCAGATCGATTTTTGCCTGATCGGACAAGTAGCGCTGGATAGCTGCTAACTCTGCCCCACCATTTACAGAGGCCAATTGCTGCATCAGTGCCTGACGCTGCTCTTTGCTCTGCTTGGACAGTTCGCCCGGGCGCACGCTGCGCAGATCGAGAACTACCAGATCACCATTATTTGTAGCGAAGCTGGTCACTTCATCTTTGCCAGCAGATGGTGCAGGCAATGCAAATGCCTTGGCATTAATCTCACCGCGCTGAGCAAAACCACCGCGGCGAGTTTTATCACTGGTCTCCAGGGTTAAACCTTGCGCTTCTGCCAGTTCTGCAAAACTAGTACCAGTAGCGAGCTTCTCTTTAAGCTCTTCCGCTTGCTTAGCCAATTGCTCACTGGCCTTATCACGCTTCAAACGGTCAACAATTTGCTGGCGAACCTCTTCCAGAGGGTAGGTACCCGCGGGCTTAGAGTCGGTGACCCGCAAAACGACAGAGTGCTCATTGTTCAGGTTGATCACATCTGAAGTATTGCCATCTTCCTTCACTTCCACAGAGAAAGCAGCCTCGATAACCTGCCCGTTAGAAAGGACGCCAGATGCGCTCTCGCGCGAAAACAGATTGGCAGTCTTCAGGGGAACACCCAACTCTTCAGCGGGCTCAGCCAGGTTATCCGCGTTGTATGCCAGATCGGCAAGACGGGACAAGGCATCAACAAACTCGCGCTCGGCAACGGACGCACGCAGTCGCTTTTCGATCGCCACTTTTTGCTCTTCGAAGCTCGGCGGTTCACTCTGCTCTACTTCCAACAACTTGATAAAGTGAGTTCCACTATCGGTGGTCACTGGAGCAGAAACCTGACCCACTTCCAGCGCGGCCAAGGCCTGCTCGAATGCCTCTGGGAATACATCACCTGTGGTGTAACCCAACTCACCGCCTCCCTCCGCAGAGCCTACGTCTTGGGAGTAAGTCTTTGCCAACTCGGCGAAATCTTCGCCGGCATCCAGTTTGCTCTGAATCTCAGCAATTTTTTCTGCGTCAGCTTCTTCAAGCAAAATATGTGCAGCTCGACGGCGAAGTTCCGATGCGAAACCTTTCAGCTCTTGCTCGTACTGAGCGCGAACATCGCTTTCAGAAATATCAATGTTACCGGCAAATACTTCAGGAGTTAGCTCAATATACTCAACCGCCACCTGCTCTGGACGCTGGTATTGCCCTTGATTCTCCTGGTAGTACTGTTCTACTTCAGCATCCGAAACCTGAGTCTCTGCTAGCAGGCCTTCAACTGGCATCACCACGTAATCAAAATCACGCTCTTCCATAGAGGCCGCAACAATCTGCTCTGCATCCGCCTGGGTAGTAAAAGCACTTTCAACAACACTGTTTGCGTACTGCTCCAGCGCCATATCATTTTCCATAATCTGGCGGAAGCCTGCAGGGCTATACCCCATACGACGCAAAGCATCGCGGTACATTTGCGGATCAAAACTGCCGTTCACCTGAAAAGCCGGAATTCCCACGATCGCTCTGTCGACCGCCGCAGAGCTCATCACCATACCACTGTCCTGAGCAGCTTGGCGCATCACAGCACTGGAAACCAACTGGCGTAAAACTGGCTCACGCAACTGCTCATCGCTGATTAAATCAGCGGGCACATCTTCGCCGTACTGACTAATGATCATATTGCGGCGATTTTGAATTGCGCGTTGCAAATCCAAGTTTGTAATTTTTTCGCCATTAACCTCGGCTACCGCATCGGCAGCACCTCCACTGGCACCGGTGAAGAAATCAATTCCCCCAATGACCATAATAAAACCGAAAAAGGCTGCGACAATAATCGCGGCTGTCCCTTTCAGGTTGTCACGCATGGACTGAAGCATGCTCAGCTCCGAAAATTAATTGTTTTTAACTACTATCAGATACAAAAAAGGCGTATCCCAACTGACACGCCTCTTTGACATTCAGACTCTTTTACAAAGTCTCAAAGCCTGCTGAAAACTTAGTTTACAGCGTCTTTCAGGGCTTTACCGGCCTTGAAGTTAGGAATTTTTGCCGCAGCGATTTCAATGGGATCGCCAGTGCGAGGATTGCGACCAGTACGAGCTGCACGCTCTTTCACAGCAAAGGTACCAAAGCCAACGAGGGCAACTTGATCACCTTTTTTTAGGGCATCAGTGATGCTATCAACCATTGCGTCCAAAGCACGGCCAGCTGCTGCTTTTGGAATATCTGCAGATGCGGCAATTGCTTCAATCAGTTCGGACTTATTCACGCTTAATCCCTCTGTTCTTTTTAAATATGCTTCGGGTGGTCTACAAAAGACACCCATACTTTAAATTTTTTAGCCTTCGGCAATTTACGCGCCGGGCAATAAGCCCCGTTTTATACCAACTGCCCAGAAGCGGGTCAAGGAACCATGCGGGTTTCCGGGCAGATGCACACTTTTCAAGCAGCGTAGATAGCCTGATTGGCGAAGTTTTGGCCTTGCAAGTTGTAAAGGGGCGACAAAAGTCACCCCTTTACAAGAGTCAGTGAGTTTGGATTCCTCGCTGCGAGCGCTCCTCTGCCTTTTTCTGTAAGGCGGAATACTCTTCATCAGACAGGGATTCAGGCTTGTGTTCGAGCGCCAGCTCAAGTACCTGATCGATCCACTTAACGGGCCTAACTACCAAGTCCTGGAGAATATTATCGGGAATATCCTTCAGGTCTCGCTCGTTATCAGCAGGAATCAGTACAGTTTTTATACCGCCCCGATGCGCTGCCAATAACTTTTCTTTAAGACCACCAATTCTTAAAACTTCTCCACGCAGAGTAATTTCTCCAGTCATCGCCACATCTGAGCGAACGGGAATATCCGTCAGTACAGACACCAAAGCGGTGCACATGGCAATACCCGCCGAAGGGCCATCTTTGGGGGTGGCACCTTCAGGCACGTGGATATGAATATCGCGAGTCTCGTGGAAGTCCGGACCTATTCCCAGTGCCTGGGAGCGCGAACGCACAACCGTCAAGGCCGCCTGGATAGACTCCTGCATAACATCGCCAAGGGAGCCGGTTTTGATCATGCGCCCTTTGCCCGGCACAGCTGAAGCCTCAATGTTAAGAAGCTCACCACCCACCTCGGTCCAGGCGAGACCGGTAACAATTCCGATTTTGTCCTCTTCTTCTGCGCGGCCAAAATCAAACTTGCGAACACCGAGAAGCTCTTCAAGTTGCTCTGGCTGTATTACAGCCTTCTTCTCTGAAGGATTGCGAACGTGCTCCGTTACTACCTTGCGGCAGATCTTGGCAATCTCCCGGTCCAGGCCACGCACACCTGCTTCACGGGTGTAGTAGCGGACAATATCTCGGATACTGTCATCAGAGAGATCCAGCTCATCATCTTTAAGGCCGTTGGCCTTGCGCTGCTTCGGCACAAGATAACGCTGAGCAATATTCAGTTTTTCGTCCTCGGTATAACCGGGGATTCGAATAACTTCCATACGATCCAGCAACGGGCCTGGAATATTCATTGAGTTAGAGGTGCAGACAAACATCACATCGGAAAGGTCGTAATCCACTTCCAAGTAGTGATCATTGAAGGTTTTATTCTGCTCCGGATCCAAAACCTCAAGAAGCGCTGAGGCGGGATCGCCGCGCTGATCCATCCCCATTTTGTCGACTTCGTCGAGCAGGAACAGGGGATTCTTCACTCCAACTTTCGAAATTTTCTGAATCAGCTTGCCCGGCAATGAGCCAATATAAGTGCGTCGATGCCCGCGAATCTCAGCTTCATCACGAACGCCGCCCAGGGCCATACGCACATACTGACGATTTGTTGCTCGGGCGATAGATTGACCGAGGGAGGTTTTACCCACCCCGGGAGGCCCAACCAAGCACAAGATCGGCCCTTTCACTTTCTTCACTCGCTTCTGTACTGCGAGGTATTCCAGAATCCGCTCTTTAACCTCTTCCAAGCCGTAGTGTTCTTTCTCGAGAATTTCCTCGGCTTTAACCAAATCGTGTCTCACCCGGCTGGCTTTTTTCCAGGGCAGGCTCAACATCCAGTCGATATAACTGCGTAAAACCGAAGCTTCCGCAGACATAGGCGACATCATTTTCAATTTAGCCAGCTCAGCGCGGGTTTTCTTCTCTGCCTCCGCACTCATGCCGGATTCGGCAATTTTGTTTTCCAGCTCTTCAATTTCATTGGGCTCTTCGGTGATCTCGCCCAATTCTTTTTGAATCGCCTTCATCTGCTCATTGAGATAGTACTCGCGTTGGCTTTTCTCCATCTGCTTTTTCACACGCCCACGAATGCGTTTTTCCACCTGGATCAGGTCGATTTCAGCATCCATAAGGCCCAGCAAATGCTCCAAACGCTCTTTAACACTGAGAGTCTCCAGAAGCTCTTGCTTCTGAGCCAACTCAAGGGACATATGCGCAGAAATGGTATCTGCCAAGCGGCCAGGTTCATCAATTCCCGACAGAGAGGTAATAACCTCATTGGGGACTTTCTTACTTACAGAAACGTACTGTTCAAACTGAGACATCACAGAGCGCACAAGGGCATCTGCTTCGCCTTCCGGCAACTCCTGCGTTTCCATCGGCGAAACGGTCGCCTCGAAATGGTTCTCCCTCTCCATCACTTCGTGGATATTTACGCGCTCCCCCCCTTCTACCAGCACCTTCACAGTGCCATCGGGGAGTTTGAGTAACTGCAAGACACTGGCAATAGTGCCCACGCGATAGATATCGTCTGCACCTGGGTCATCCTCAGATGCCCTTCGCTGCGCCACAAGCAATACCTGCTTATCCCTGCGCATGGCCTCTTCCAGGGCCTCTATGGACTTTTCCCTGCCGACAAAAAGCGGGATCACCATATGGGGGTAAACAACAACATCGCGCAATGGCAACAACGGATATTCAAGTGTGGTGTCGGATGACTGATCCATAGAACTCCTCTCGGCCCTATCACTGGGTATTTGGCGCGGCATCATGCTGCTGTTGGAATTGACAGCTTAACCTGGGCCACCGCCCTTCAGATGCTAGTAATGGGGGGGAAGGGCCCGAAATACAAGTCTAATCTCGCGACCAATTTGTGCCGAGCTAAGAGTGCTATTCGAGCCAGGAATACCCAGACAGGTAGTTAGATACCCGGGTAATCAGAAAAAATTATAAAAAAAGCCCCAATATTGGGGCTTTTTGAGGTGGGATTTGAGCTACTCTTCCGGCGCCGCCTTCTGCGGCTGGGACTCACTCTCATAAACCAGCAGCGGGGCTGATTCGCCTTTAATGACCGCCTCGTCAATCACAACTTTCACCACATTATCTGTGGACGGGATGTCATACATGGTCTCCAACAATACAGACTCCATGATAGAGCGCAGGCCACGGGCGCCTGTTTTCCGTTCCATTGCCTTGGTGGCAACTGCATCCAACGCATCGGGGCGGAAATCCAGTTCTACATCTTCCATCTCAAACAGTTTTGCGTACTGTTTGGTCAAAGCGTTGCGTGGCTCGGTGAGAATCTGCACCAGAGCCTCACGGTCCAACTCTTCCAAAGTTGCGGTCACCGGTAGGCGTCCAACAAACTCCGGGATCAGTCCGTAACGAACCAGATCTTCAGGCTCCAGGTCGCGCAGGATCTCACCAAAATTACTGGTGCCATCCTTCGATTTAACCTCGGCACTGAAACCAATTCCACCCTTCTCCGAGCGATCGCGGATAACCTTATCCAGCCCCGCAAAAGCGCCGCCACAAATAAACAGGATATTGGAGGTGTCGACCTGCAAGAATTCCTGCTGCGGATGCTTGCGTCCACCCTGCGGCGGCACAGACGCCACAGTGCCTTCAATCAACTTCAGTAGTGCTTGCTGCACACCTTCACCGGACACATCACGGGTAATTGAAGGGTTGTCTGACTTGCGCGAAATTTTGTCGATCTCATCGATATAGACGATACCCTGCTGGGCTTTTTCTACATCGTAATCACACTTCTGCAAAAGCTTCTGGATGATATTCTCAACATCCTCACCCACATAACCAGCTTCGGTCAGGGTGGTTGCATCGGCAATAGTGAAAGGAACATTGAGCAGGCGAGCCAGGGTCTCGGCAAGAAGGGTTTTACCACTACCGGTTGGGCCTACCAGCAAAATATTAGACTTGCTGAGCTCTACTTCATCCTTACTTTTAACACCAGACTTGGTGCGCAGACGCTTGTAGTGATTGTATACGGCGACAGCCAGCACACGCTTGGCTCTCTCCTGCCCAATCACATACTGATCGAGGATTTCAGTAATCTCACGGGGTGTCGGCAGGCGCCCTTCAGGCCCCTCCGCAGTCTCTTGTACTTCTTCACGAATAATGTCGGTACACAGCTCGACACATTCATCGCAGATAAAGACTGACGGCCCAGCGATTAACTTCCGCACTTCCTGTTGGCTTTTGCCACAGAAAGAGCAGTACAGCAATTTTCCGCTGTCTTCTCCGCTGCTTTTGTCGGTCATCAAAATACTCCGTCGTCACTGGCCGGCCAGGGCCCTAAATTCAGCTTACCCAGCAAGATGCTGCCTTTTGGCGTGATTTTCAAGTCCCAACGAAAGCCAGCCTGTCAAAAAAACCAACTTTCGCTGAAATCCGCCTCCGGCAAACTTTTAATGTAGAAAAATCTACTTATCGAATGCCTGTCGGCGAGACAATACATCATCGACCAAGCCATATTCCTTGGCTTCATCGGCGCTCATAAAGTTGTCGCGCTCTGTATCCCTCTCAATATCACTGACTGGACGTCCAGAGTGATGCGCCATGAGCTCATTCAAACGATGACGAATCTTGAGAATTTCCTGGGCGTGAATGTGGATATCGCTCGCCTGCCCTTGGGCCCCACCGCTGGGCTGGTGAATCATCACACGGGAGTTTGGTGTTACGAAGCGTTTGCCTTCAGCACCGGCAGTCAACAAGAAGGCGCCCATACTACAGGCCTGCCCAATGCACATAGTGCTGACATCAGGCTTAATGAACTGCATGGTGTCATAGATAGACATGCCGGCAGTTACCGAGCCGCCCGGTGAATTAATGTAGAGGTGAATATCCTTATCCGGATTTTCTGCCTCGAGGAAAAGCAGCTGCGCAACAACCAGATTGGCCATGTGGTCTTCTACAGGCCCGACCAGGAAGATCACACGCTCTTTTAACAGGCGAGAATAAATATCAAATGAGCGCTCCCCTCTGGCGGTTTGTTCTACCACCATGGGAACTAAACCTGATGCTGAGGGCTCTATCGAAGCTTTTGGAAAATCAATTCGTGCCATAGGTACCATTGCTTCCTTTTGTGGCGTATTCGGCAGGCCAGCGAATAGGCATCGTATGCCCATGCTGAAAAATTTGGTTTTCAGAGCTTAACCGGTCAGGCGAGAGAAAGCCAGCCGGTAAAAAGGAAGGAGATGTAGGGGCGTCACGCTTGAGCGGACGCCACCTTACACCTGAATGAAGTGAGAGATTAGCCTTGTTTTTGCGGCTTAATCACTTCGTCGTAGCTGCTGTCAACTTCAGATACTTTAGCTGAAGCCAGTACGTGATCAACAACCTGGTCTTCCAGTACAACAGACTCAACACCAGACAGCAGCTCACGGTTGCTGTAGTAATAGTCAACCACTTCTTGCGGCTGCTGGTAGGTAGAAGCCAGCTCTTCAACTTTCGCCTTTACGCGATCGGCATCAACAGAAAGTTCATTCTGCTTAACAATCTCACCGACTACCAGACCGAGAACTACACGGCGTTTTGCCTGCTCTTCGAACATAGTATCAGGCAACATGCGCTCGGCATCTTCAGCCTTGATCTGACCACCAAACTGCTGAACCATTTGACCACGCAGGGTAGTTACTTCACTGGCAACCAGAGCGGACGGCAGCTCAACTGGATGCTTCTCGAACAGCTGATCCATGATCTGGGTCTTAACTTTGTTCAGAGCGGCATTTTTCAGCTCACGCTGCATGTTGTTGCGAACTTCCTCACGGAACTTCTCTTCGCCACCTTCCTGAACACCGTAAGCTTTGAAGAACTCTTCGTTCAGCTCGGGAAGTTCAGGCTTCTCGGAAGAAGTCACCTTGATATTAAAGGTAACAGCAGCACCGCGAAGCTCTTCTGCCTGGTAATCTTCCGGGAAGGTCAGATCAATGTCTTTCTCTTCACCGGGCTTCATGCCCAGAATGCCTTCTTCGAAGCCAGGGATCATCTGGCCGGAACCCAGTACCAACTGGTGACCTTCGGCCTTGCCACCTTCAAACTCTTCGCCGTCTTTGCGACCAACAAAGTTGATAACAACACGATCGCCCTTTTGAGCTTTGCGCTTGGTATCTTTCCAGGAAGACTGTTGCTTACGCAGAACATCGATCATGTTCTTCACGTCAGCATCAGTAACTTCTGCAACAGGACGCTCTACAGCGATCTCAGCCAGATCAGCGAGTTCAACTTCAGGGTAAACCTCGAAAGTAGCAACGTACTCCAGGTTTTCGCCAGCAGCAGTCTGCTTAGCTTCGATGCTAGGCTGGCCGGCAGGTTTAACCTCTTCCTTCTGTACCGCTTCGTAGAAAGAACGGCTCATTACCTCACCCAGAACTTCCTGACGAACGCCGGCACCAAAGCGCTGACGAACAACCTTCATCGGCACCTTGCCTTTGCGGAAGCCATTGATGCGAACAGTCTTAGCAGCCTGCTGGAGGCGCTTATCCACTTCTTTGTCGACAATTTCTGCCGGCAAGTTGACCGTTAAACGACGCTCCAGACCGGAAGTAGTTTCGATGGAAACCTGCATGTTTATCCTCGTGAGACTATCTCTGTAATCGCGCCGCAGCGCCAACGAATACCGGGTCACCGAGACTTAGTCAGTAACCTCGTAGGCCCAGCACCAAAACAATACTTTTGTGCTGCCGCCAAATACACAAGAAGCCCGCACCTACCCCTCCAGGGCAAGTCACACGGACTTCAAGGCTTTTAATTTGGTGGGGACGGGGAGACTCGAACTCCCACACCTTTCGGCACCAGAACCTAAATCTGGCGTGTCTACCAATTTCACCACGTCCCCAAATCGAACCTGCCGCTAACTCTTTGATATTTAAGCGCTTTCGCTACTTTTTTAGAGCCCATCGCGACAAGGGGTGCAGATTGTGCCACAGCATTTTGGGGTCTTCAACACTTTACTGAACACTTTTCTCATAAAATAAAAAAAGGCGCCTCAAAGGCGCCTTTTTTCGGGGTCTAATTTCCTTAGACTCGCTCTACAACAGTGGTAATACCCTGCCCCAGACCGATACACATGGTAGACACACCCAGGTTGCCGCCCTCATTCTGCATAACGCTCAGCAGGGTGCCAGTAATGCGCACGCCAGAGCAGCCGAAGGGGTGACCCAGGGCAATAGCGCCACCGTACAGGTTGACCTTCTCATCCATCTGCTCGAGCAGATCCAGGTCTTTCAGCACCGGCAGCGCCTGCGCCGCAAATGCCTCATTCAGCTCAAACTTGTCGATATCGCCAACAGTTAGACCCGCTCTCTTGAGCGCCTTCTTGGTAGAGGGCACCGGGCCATAACCCATAATGGACGGATCAACACCAGCCAGCGCCATTTCTTTCACGCGAGCAATAGGAGTCATACCCAAAGCCTGAGCGCGCTCAGCGGACATTACCAGCATCACAGAGGCACCGTCGGTGATCTGAGAGGAGGTGCCGGCTGTTACCTGACCGTGCTTCGGATCGAATGCTGGCTTCAGCTGAGCCAGACCTTCCACGGTGGTGTCCGGACGGATGGTTTGGTCCGCCTCAACCAGGAAAGGTACGCCGTCATCGTCATGACCTTCAATAGCGATAATTTCGCGATTGAATTTGCCAGCCTTGGTAGCTTCAGCGGCGCGATGGTGAGAGCGTGCACCGAACTCATCCATCTGCTGACGCTGGATACCGTGCATCATCGCCAGGTATTCAGCAGTCATACCCATGGAGCCGGCAGCTTTAGCCATATAGCGACCCAGCATTGGGTTGGGGCTAACATGCTCCATCATGTTCAGGTGACCCATGTGCTCAACACCACCCACAACGTACACATCGCCAACGCCAGCCTGGATGTTGGCAGCTGCAGTATGCAGGGAGGACATAGAGGAGCCGCACAGGCGGTTGACGGTTTGCGCCGGGATAGTGTGTGGCAGACCAGCGCGCAGCAGAATAAAGCGAGCTACGTTAAAGCCCTGCTCATCGCGCTGCATAACACAGCCCCAGATCAGGTCATCGATCTCGGCGGGATCGAGCTTGTCATTGCGCTGCATGAACTTTTTCAGCAGCTCAGCGGACATATCATCGGCGCGAACATGGCGATATACGCCATTCTTCGAGCGACCCATGGCCGTACGCGCGTAGTCGACGATTACGGCATCTCTAGGATTTAAACTCATCGCTATTCTCCTTACTTGTCGCCGTAGTAGGTTTTGCCACTTGCGGCCATTTCACGCATGCGATCGGTCGGCTTGTACAGCTCACCCAGATCGGCGTACTTATCGGCAATCTTCACGAATTCATCCAGACCAATGCTGTCCAGCCACGCGAAGATTCCACCGCGGAACGGAGGGAAGCCAATGCCGTAGATCAGCGCCATATCAGCTTCAGCTGGGGAATCCACGATACCCTCTTCCAGGCAGCGAGCCAGTTCGGTTGCCATAGGCACCATCATGCGCTCGATAATTTCGTCTCTTTCAAACTCGCGACGTTCAGCAACGTGCGGCTTAAGCAGCTCGTAGGACTCTTCGGTAGCCACTTTCTTCGGGCGACCTTTTTTGTCCTGCTCGTAGTTGTAGAAGCCTTTGTTGTTCTTCTGGCCGTAACGACCCGCTTCATACATAACGTCGGAAGCAGCGGTAAAGGTTTTACCCATGCGATCGGGGAAGCCTTCAGCCATTACGCTTTCTGCGTGAACACCGGTATCGATACCGACAACGTCCATCAGGTAAGCGGGGCCCATCGGCCAACCCCAACGCTCCATCACCTTATCAACGGCCTGGAAGTCAGCGCCATCGCGCACCAGCATGGAGAAACCGGCAAAGTAAGGGAAGAGAACGCGGTTAACCAGGAATCCAGGACAGTCGCGTACAACAATAGCTTTCTTGCCCATCTTATTTGCGTAGGCAACAACGCGAGCTACAGCTGTGTCGGAAGTTTTCTCTCCGCGAATCACCTCAACCAGCGGCATTTTGTGCACTGGGTTGAAGAAGTGCATACCGAGGAAGTTCTCCGGACGAGAGAGCGGCTCAGCCAGCTGGTTAATAGAAATAGTGGAGGTGTTAGAAGCGATTACAGTGTCTTCGCTTACTTTGGCTTCCACTTCTTTCAATACTGCATGCTTCACCTTGGGATTTTCAACCACCGCTTCCACAACAACATCGATATCGTTGAAGCCGTCGTAGCTCAAGGTAGGCTCGATACGGTTGAGCACTTCACCCATTTTAACGGGGGTCAGGCGCTTGCGATCAACCAACTTGGACAGCAGCTTGTTCGCCTCATTCAGACCAAGATCGATACCCTTCTGGTCGATATCCTTCATCTTGATCGGAGTGCCTTTGTAGGCAGACTGGTAAGCGATACCGCCACCCATAATGCCAGCACCCAATACTGCCGCACGCTCAATCGGCTTATCGGCTTTCTTCTCCCAACCTTTGGCAACTTTACCAATTGCCTGGTCAGCCAGGAACAGCCCTACCAGAGACTTCGCAGTGCCGGTCTGCGCGCAGAAAATGAACTTCTCCTGTTCAATTTTCAGCGCTTCATCACGGGTCAACTTGTAACCCTGCTCGATTGACTCAACCGCAGCTACGGGAGAGGGGTAGTTTTTACCCGCCTGCTGACCCACAAATGCCTTGGTGGTAAAGAAGGCCATTAGCGCCTCAGTATCATTCAAGGGGATTGGAGATTTCTTCAGCTCGCGAATGGCTTTGTAGTCCAGCTCGCCATTAATAGCGCGCTCAAGCAGCTTGACCGCTGCATCTTTGAGCTTGGCAGTGGGGATCACCGCATCGACAGCGTGAGCTTCCAGAGCGGCGGCAGGCTTCTGCTCTTTACCCGCTGCAATCCACTCAGCAGCAACATCAACACCCACTACACGCGGCAGGCGAACAGTGCCACCCCAGCCCGGAATCAGACCCAGCTTAACTTCCGGAAGGCCAACTTTGGCCTCTTCGCCCATCAGGCGGAAGTCACAGCCAAGACACACCTCAAAACCACCGCCAAGCGCGTAGCCATTAATTGCTACCGCAGTCGGTACCGGAAGGTCTTCCAGGCGGTTGATATTTTCGTTGTTCTGATTCATCAGATCAGCAACGCCCTCTGCACCTGCAGAGAAGGCACCACCAAACTCAGTGATATCAGCACCAACAATGAAGACGCCTTTACCGCTGGTCAGCAGTACACCTTTTACACCATCCGCTGCTTCGATAGCATCCAGCGCTTGGGAGAATTCAGAAACCGTCTGACGGTTAAATTTATTGACGGATTCGCCTTGCAGGTCGAATTTGAGCTCGGCGATGCCGTTGTCCAGCATCTGTACCGTGAGCGCTTTGCCACTAAATAACATTGATTGACCTCTTTTATTCTGGGCCGCGATCCTGGGCCCGGGGTCGGAATTTTTGTGCAACCAAGGGCCGCCCCGCACAGCGCGGTGACACTTAGGCCCAATTTGGTCAGCCGTAGTATAGCCAGATTCAAACGATTGTTTGAATACTATTTCTTACAAATGGAGTGGCACCAGGAGTGCCAAAGTACAGAAATTCGCCAGTTTGCGAACGGAATGAAATTAAAGCAGGGCTAGTCTATCTCGGATCGTGCCGCCTTATCAGCCACTTGGCACGAACTCCCTCTTTTCTAAACCACCTTTCAGGAATTGGGCTCTTGAAGGTCGGGATGCCCATAAGCCGGCATCATTGCGCTGACAACTACACAGTCACAGCGACCTATATTTCGAAAGCGGTGCGGACGCTGAGCATCAAAATAATACCCATCACCGGTACTCAGCAGCGCAAAATCGGAGCCAACCGTAACCTCCAGGTCACCACTGACAACCACTCCACCAATCTCCCCCTCAGTAGACTCGAGAGAAAAGCCGGTATCATCCCCAGCCGGAAATACTTTCCACAATAGCGACATGCCGCAGTTTGCCTTTGCCCCTCCAAACAAACGGCAGGACACAGAGCCATGACCGATCTCAGGCACTTCATTTCCGCGAAAAAAAATTTGCTTTGCGCCCGATATTTCCAAGGAAAAAAAATCGGTTAGCGACATAGGAATGGCGCCCAATATTTTTTTTAAGGAGCTTACGGAAGGGCTAACCTTTCCCAATTCAATAAAAGAAATTGTTGCGTTGGTTACCCCAGCCCGTCTCGCCAACTCCCTCTGTGAGATACCGTAAATGTGGCGCACCATTTTCAAGCGGGCGCCAACATCCTCTTCAGGATCATCCATGCTCCCCATTAGCTCCTTTTGTGCAATCTCCCCTCAGGTAAAAATCACCGTAATTGAGGTATTATGTAAAAGCCAATCACACCATATCTTCAAAGGGATTTCCATTTGGCAACTTCACCGGCGGCATTCCGGGTAAACAAATTTCTTCTTCTGAGATAGTGATCTCACTTTCATTGATCATGCCCTCACCAAATCGATAAATAACATCAAGCTCACCACGAGAAGCCTTGGTGTTGTACTTTTCGCTCTGCTCTACAACCTTCTCGTTCAACGCTTGAGACGTCACAATGGCCGATTTGCCATGACGCTTTTCCATCATTGATTTTGTGATCTGCGGGGACAAAATTGTTGCCGTCGCATTATTTCCGCCAAAACCTTTCGAGTTTAAGAACGCTAAATCAAGCGCACCCCTACCCCTATCGGTATGCTCAAGGGAAATATCCAGATGCTTACAATGAACATCATCGGCGATGTGATCAACGGTGGTTACTCCCGGGAGTATGCCGCGATCAAATACACCTAACGCTGTAACTAACTGATCTCCACTGGCTGAAGCAACGGTATGCCCCAAAAAGGCCTTGACCGCACAAATCGGCCACTCGGCAATACCAAATGCGCCGGCCAAACGATCAAAAATGGCGGACTCA
Source organism: Microbulbifer maximicatervae (SeqCode) (assembly GCF_052467825.1). NCBI lineage: Bacteria > Pseudomonadati > Pseudomonadota > Gammaproteobacteria > Cellvibrionales > Microbulbiferaceae > Microbulbifer > Microbulbifer maximicatervae (SeqCode). The sequence goes on along the minus strand of NZ_CP174327.1, from coordinate 3,244,384 downwards.
GTAACCCGATTTTGCGGCGTGCTGGAGCCATGGGCTTGCACAAAGCTGCGACGCCGCAAACTATCCTCACCCACAATTGCCCGCGCCTCCGCCATTGCCCTGGCCATCGTCAGGTAATTCCCGGGACCCGGCGCAGAAATCGATTTTTTTGTACCGTCGGCATTGGTAAACACACCAGCAACCGAACCATATACGGAAGCACCCAACTCAAGCGCCAGAGCATCATCCATTAAGATGACCCACTGGGTACCCTCACCCAAGGTAAAACCACAGTTCTCACCGAACGGGCGACTGGTGCGTCGATAATCAATTTCACCAGGGAAAAGCTTGCGTAAATTCTCGGTAGTGGCAAGAGCACCCATCGTTGAATAGCCATCGACAACTTCAGGCACAAGGGGCGCCTCAGCCGCACCAATTACAGCGACCCGCGCCCTACCCGAGCGAATATCTTCAACGCCAGCGCGAAGGTTGTACAGGAAGGTTGCGCAAGCACCGGCAACAGCGCCAGTAGAACCGACATTTCCGAGCACATAAGCGTTAACAAAATCCGCTGGCATACTATTTAGACCAAGCGCTAACTGTTTAGAGCTTACGCGACCACCTCGCAGGCGGGACTGCAATAGACCACCGTTGCCAAATGGGTCCAGTTGACTCATTGCCGAGGCGGCATAGAGTGAAATATTTCCCGGCCCAGCCGCAGATACAACGGTATCCCAATCAACCCCCAAAGACTGCACAGCATCTGATGCGCCCAAGAGGGCCAACTGCAGTCCCCTCGGGTGAAATCGAGAGTTATATTTAGTGCCCGGTTCAAATCCAGTTGGGAGCTGGCCGGCAGCAGCCACACTTATCTCACGGTGGCTATCCAACAAAACTGACAGCTCAGCTGTGGTGACCCGAACCCTGCCGCCCTGGATATGCTCCAAGTGCCAATGAGCTGGCACAGGCTGCGGAAGCTGCCGGGTGGAAATTTCAAATGTCAGGCCCTGGGGGTTTGCGAGCTGGGCAGACTGATGGAAATGGCACTTGCGGTAGTCGTAATAGCGACTCTCTAGTTCGCGTACCAAAGTACCATCCAACACCTGCTGCTCAAGGGCAGGGTCCAAAATGCCTTCAGCGTTGTCTCCGGTACGCAAACCCATCAGGGCAGCCAGGTCGGAAAGAGTGCTATCCCTCTCTTCCTTACCCAGTTTATCTAGCACGAGGCGAGAGTACCCCCTATGGAAAGAACTACGTCCAGCAGGGTTGAATCCACCGAATGCGGTGATTACGGGAAGGCGCTGCATCCTGACCTCCAGCCAAGCACTTAACACTATAAAAATAAGAGATGCGAGTGTAGGGGGTGGCGATTCTGTCCAGTTATGGGCATACTGGCCAGCAAAATTGAGTGTTTTGGCCAATAGCGCAAGTGCGCATAGATGTGTAATGCGAACAGTAACTTTTCTACTTATCGACCAGATGCTGGCAACCGGTACCGTTCTCCCACTTGAGATGCTCCGCGGTGCGGAGAGTCGCGCCAGGGTTGAGGGCATCAAGGGCAGCCTAAAACTGGTGACCGCCAGTTTGGATGGGGCACCAGTAAATACCCGCTGCGGGTTTACCCTTCAACCGGACGTCGCTCTTAGCGATGCACCAGATAGCGACCTAATCTACATCCCGACCATGTGGCGCAACCCTCGCCCCGCCCTTAAACGAGGCGGAAAAATATTGGAATGGCTGCGCCAACAGGAAAAACAAGGAGCTGCAATTAGTGCTGTGGGTACCGGAGTTTGCTTTTTGGCCGAAGCGGGCCTCCTTAACGGAAAACCTGCAACCACCCACTGGCATTATTTTGATCAATTTAGCTCAGACTATCCAGAGGTAAAATTAAAACGTCAGTATTTTATTACCCAGGCAGACAAACTTTTCTGCGCGGCCAGCGTCAATGCCCTCGCTGACGTAACGGTTCATATGATCCGCCAACTGTATGGACCGGCCATTGCTAGTCATGTAGAGCGCAATTTCTCTCACGAAATTCGCCGCCCATTTGAAGAGATAGCCTACTCAGAAGGATCTGTTCACCTACACCCAGACGAAGATATAGTTCAAGCCCAGGCCTGGCTCAAAGAACATTGCAATACCGAGGTACGCCTTAGCGAAGTGGCGCAACTTTTCGATATGAGCGTGCGATCGTTCAATCGCCGATTCAAACTTGCTACAGGACAGACACCACTGCAGTATTTGCAAAATGTCAGGGTTGACATGGCGCGCGAACTTTTACAATCAAGCAATTTATCGGTCAATGAAATTGCTGAAAAAGTTGGTTACCAGGATATGGGGCATTTCACAGCGCTATTTAAAAAATTCCTGGCAACAACTCCAAGTGAATACCGCACCACGGTGCGAGCCAAGCTATTCAGGGTCAATACTTAATTTTCTTAGAAAAATAACATCGCTGTGAACAAACTGGAGCTCGGCACCGAGTGACCGAGCCAACCATTCAAATGTCTTCACGCTAAAGAAGCAAATATGTGTAGGGTCTCTGATGTAGTGCCAATTGGCGAAGCGCTCTGCAGAAATAACCAGTTTCGTCATCAGGGCCATAACCCCTCCCGTGCGAAGCCTTTGCCAAAGGTTTTCAAGCTCCTCTCCCGGCCTCACAAGATGCTCTATCACTTCTGTAGCAACAATAAAGTCGTAGCTCCTATGCAACGCCTTTCTGGCCGGCATGTAAAAGTGATCATACAGGTCCACCCGGTGTCCACTCTCCGCCAAAATTCTGGCCAATAAAGGCGCCGGACCACAACCAAAGTCCAGGCCATGGCAGGCTCCACTCAACTCTTTCAGTAACGGCTGCGCGCAACGACTGAGAAATTGATGGTAACCATCATCCTCCATCGAATTCTCATGGAGGTCGTAATAAGCTCTCTCTTTTTCAGGTGTCAGATGGTATTGCGGCGGCACAAAAACGAGCGCGCAGTTATCACACTGATGATAACTGCGGAATTTATCCTGATGGTAAAGCTGTACCGCACTTTGGCGGCACAGCGGGCAATGAAGTGACAACTTACGCTACTGCAGCAGTGGACTTAGTCTCACTCTCTTTGTGCTGCAGCACATTACCTTCTGTAATCGAAATTTTTCGTGGTTTCATCGCTTCAGGTATTTCGCGTACCAATTCTATATGTAACAACCCATTAGCCAGTTTTGCATCGGTCACTTTCACGTGATCGGCGAGCTGAAAGCGCCGCTCAAAATTTCTTGCGGCGATACCCCTGTGTAAATAATTTCCCTGGCTATTACTTTCTGGCTTAGTACCGCTAACCACTAAACGATTTTGCTCCACCTGAATATCGAGTTCAGACTGCTCAAAGCCAGCGACAGCCATGGAAATTCGGTAGCTATCCTCACCGGTTAACTCTATATCGTAAGGGGGGTAGGATGGCTGTTTTTGCTCGCTTGTGGTCATTGCATCGAGCAGACTGGCCATACGGTCAAAACCAATTGCAGAGCGATAAAGTGGAGAGAAATCAAAATTACGCATTATCATATCCTCAATTCAGAGCAATATTTAAAACTACGTCCGTCAAATGACCGGACTCTTTTCAGGGGCACTTTTCATTGAAGCTACCACCTGTACAACAGAGATATGGGCAGAGGTTTCTAATTCAAGGGTGACAGATAAATTTTATGCCAAAAAATCACAAAAAACCTTTAGAGCCCACTTGTCGAATCTTTATCGGCATCCAGCTGGATAAAACAACACAAGAATTTTTAAATTATTTAACAAGCTTCATCACAGAAAAACAAAGCGCCTCATCCTTAGCCAGCACCCGCTTGATAGCCTATAAGAACCGTCATATCACCCTTTGTTTTTTAGGTCAGATTCCAATAAAAACAATACAGCCACTAAGAACCGGCCTAACCTCAATCGCTCGAAACACAACTGAGACGAAAACCCGCCTATTTAAACTTGATACCTTCCCGGGCAATGATGCTCATCTAATCGCCGCAGAAATCACAGCCACCAAACAATTGACGGCCTTGCATATGTCCGTCAAACGCCTCGCTGAGAGCCTATCCATACCGACAGAAAACCGGCGCTATCGCCCACATATCACCCTGTGCAGAAACAGGAAACAATTTCACGGATTTTCTCCAATCGACCTAGAACACCCAATAACAATTAACAATATTACTCTCTACCAAAGTCAACCAAGTCCAACAGGAAGCCTTTACACCCCCCTACAAACAACTATTCTACAGTCGCGGTAAGACTCCTCCCCACTGGTAATATCTATTTTCTGAAACCCCAAAAAGCAAAAAAGCGAGCCTTAGGCTCGCTTTTTTATTTACTTGTTCACTGAACAATTAATTCAATTCTGACAGCACATACTCTGGGTACATAACCAATCTTGGTCGAGATAGGCGACGCGCATCAAAAATAAAGACATAGCGAGCCCCATCATCCTCAGCCGGAATTGTACGGCGGAATTTCCAAGTGTTAATTTTATAAGTTTGGCGACCTGACTCAACGCTAGCCACCAAGCGATATTGATTTTCCCCCAAAAACTCAAAGGGCACTCTTTCCCCCCCAATTGGCCGCAACTCAAGATCCCGGAACGTTTTTCTATCGTTACCTTCTTCGTCAGCCAGGAGATCTCTCAGGCGTGCTGTTTCCCGCTTTACATAATCCAATAAGTCGGCATCGATCTCACGTTTGGCAACAGCTTCCACTTTTGCGGGCTCCTCGCGCTTTGGCGGCTCGACCTGAGCTTTAATTTGCGGGGGCTTTGGTTTCTCATTAGTAGCAGCAGCTCGCGCCATAGCTGCCCTTCTCTCGGATGCTTCAGCCTTTGCCAGCATATCCTCAACCATCTTGCTAATTTTATCCTGCTGGGCAGAAATCTTAGCTTTGGCATCAGCAATTGCCTGTTTCTCTTCAGCCAGTTTTTGTTGAAGCTGCTGATGATTTTCTTTGATAAACTCGAGACGACGTGAACGGCTATCGACACCTCTCTCCGCCATAGCGAAGGCATGCTTTGCCTTCTTCAGGCGACGCTCAGTATCTGAGCTGGGGGTTGACTCATGAGCCCGGGTCGCCTGATTGAGTTCCTGGCGACTCGCTTCGTATTCCAGGCGCAGGTCATCGAGAGATTTCTGGGCCTGCTCGAGCTTATATTCATAGGAGAGCAGCTCATTTTCGACATCCTCGAGCCCAACACTCCTATTTTCAAGAGACTGTTCCAATCGCGCAAGACGGTTCTTCTCCGCCGTGAGGGGCGTCTGCGCTTGTGCCACTGCCCCACCCATAACTACTAAGCCCGCCAAAAGGAGCGAGCAACACCGCTTTACCGCCATCGTCGTGAACCCATTTCTCGAATTGATGTGTTTCGTGTTTTGGAAGCGCAGCGACTCTGAATCTACGACAGAGTGAAGCTACTGCGCAATATGGTCAATTTTACGCAGGGAGCAAGCTATGAGCAATGACCTTGCGTTCACCTGAGCCAACCAGCTGATCAATAAACCTTCAAATCCACAATATTGAGTCACCACAGTGACACCACTCCAAAATTTATATGAAATTTTTCTGCGATAGCGCTTGATTTTTTTTTTGGCGGAAGCATTATGGATACCAGGGAGAAGATCGCTGGACTCAGCGGAAACCCGACCCGGACGTAAAACACCCTAAGCTGCTTTGTCAGCAAATAATCGTTGCGATTCCGGCAGCTCGGCGCTTCAACTGCAGCCTCGAACCCTCCCACTAGGGCGCCCTACCTTCTTACAGCAAACCGCAACAGCGGCCTGCATGGTTTCTTTTAACCGGAGGTATGTGCCCATGAAATCAGCGCCTAACGATAACATTGTGTTCCGCGACATTGACAAGTCAGCCGCCCTGGCGACTACCGTATCCAAGAAGTTAAACAAGCTGGAACGTTATTGTGGCGACATCATACATAGTCGCGTAGTCCTCGAAGCTCCCCATCAACACAAAACTAAAGGCAGACACTTCAAGGCATCACTAGAGCTTGCGATTAGTGGCAATCCCGTGACTATTAGTAGTGAGAACGAATCCATACACCGAGCGGTAAACGACACATTCGCCTCCGCCGAGCGCTGCCTGAAAGAGCGTAGTGAACGCAAGAAAACACGGCGGCACCAAGCCCTGCAAGAGGTTGCAGAAGAACCCAGCTAAAAACTGGGAGTCACAAAAAAGGCGGCAAAATGCCGCCTTTTTCATTATTCACAACTGCAACTTATATCTACAGCGTAACAACAGCACCTAACCTGCAACTGGAGTTCTCATAGTTACAAACTCCTCAGCAGCGGTGGGGTGAATTCCAATCGTTGAATCAAAGGTGCTTTTGGTAGCTCCTGCCTTAAGTGCTACGGCCATCCCCTGAATAATCTCCCCTGCGTCATCGCCAACCATATGCACGCCAATCACCTTGTCGTTGGACGCATCTACAACCAGCTTCATCAATGTCCGCTCTGTATTCCCACTCACAGTGTGACGCATTGGTCTGAATTCCGACTTATAAATAGTGACGTCGAGTCCAGAGTCCCGCGCCTCTTCTTCAGACAACCCCACAGTTCCGATATTCGGTTGACAGAAAACCGCTGTAGGAATGTTGTTATAGTCAATTTCAGCCGTCTCTCCCGTGCGCCAATGCTTAACCAAGGCCATAGCCTCCGCCAAGGCAACAGGAGTAAGCTGAGGCTCACCCGTTACATCTCCCAGTGCATAGATTGACTGCACACTAGTTCTAAAATTATCGTCCACAGAGATTGTGCCATCCTTGTGCAAGACAACACCCTGCTCCTCTAGCCCCAACCCTTCAACATTTGCTACGCGCCCAGTAGCGTAAAGCACCATATCTACATTAATACTGGAACCATCATCGGCATGAGCGAGCAAGCTGCCATCCTGAAGCTTCTCAATAGAAACAACGTTGTGGTTAAACTTTAGATCGATATTTTTCTTCTGCATCTCATCGCGAACAAAAGTGCGAATATCCCGATCGAATCCTCGCAAGAATAAATCTCTTCGATAAGAGAGGTGCACGTTTGCGCCGAGACCAGCAAAGATGCCTGCAAATTCAACGGCAATATAACCCCCACCAACAACCAAAACTCGCTTGGGAAAGTTTTCCATTGAGAAAACTTCATTGGAAGTCAGCGCAAATTCCCGTCCCGGAATATTCGGAATAAATGGCCATCCGCCTGTCGCCACCAAAATACGCTCTGCAGTAATTTCTTTGCCGTTAACAACAACACTGTGAGGACCTTTGATGCTGGCTCTACCATTTAGGGTTTCCACCCCAGAGTTATCCAGCAAATTGCGATAAATCCCATTGAGTCGAGCAACTTCTTTTGCATTGTTATCCCGCAGTGTTGGCCAGTCAAACTCAACTCCCGCGCTATTCCAGCCATAGGCTCGAGCATCAGAAAAGCCTGCGGAATAACCACTCGCATAAACAAATAATTTTTTGGGGACACAACCTACATTTACACAAGTCCCCCCCATATAGCGGTCTTCAGCCACAGCGACCTTCATTCCTTGTGCAGCAGCCATCCTACTTGCACGCACGCCACCAGAGCCGGCACCAATAACAAACAGATCAAAATCATACTCAGCCAAAATAAACTCCCACTCAGCTATGCTTCGAATAATTTTTAAACAGCCCGACAATTAGTTTTCTGTGAACAACCATCTCAAGCTGACAATTCTTACTTAATAACCGTTGACACTTGACTTCGCTTTGGATATTCATGTGACTGCTGTCACAGATATCAGCCCGCCAGAGGAAATTGCACAACAAAAAAACCTGAGGCGGATAAAATAACAGTCATTAATAAGAGCAAAACCTATGGGCAATAATATGAAATACCCAAATGCAGTGATGCAGCGCGCCCTATTGCTTACCTCTCTACTGCTCATCAGCAATTTAAGCAGCGCAAAGTCTCATCCATCCTATCTGTCAGAAAAATACTGTGGCGATGTGGTTGAACAATTTGTCGGCTCGGGCATGCGTAGCCTCGACAAGTATATCAACCATAACTTCAACCCCGAATACACCGGGGGAATTCGCAATACCATACAGTTTCTTGAACAGAGGTTGGACTGGCTGAGCGAGTGCGATGATTACCTGACAGACACCACAAAAAGCTCAGTATTTCACAGCAAAGACGACACACAAAAGATCTTCACCGCCATCAGAGAGTTAGCCAAGGAGCTCCAACACGTCCGGTCTGGAGTTGAATATCGGGATGAATCGGGAAATAACAACCCCGCCCCCTTCATACAGCGCCGCTATGAAGCCCTGGCCCAGCTGGTTGATCGACATCACACCCGCATGTTGATGAAAAAACAGTTTCAATAAGTTGCTGACTAAGGGGGCAGATTTTCGCCCCCTTACATCAAACAGTCAGCCCAAGAGATGGGCTTACGATCCCAGTAGCTACTCGGTACCCGCCTTCCGAACCTTTGCTTCCTTTCGCGAGCTAAGCCCAACCATAGAAAACAACTCGGGCATCCTCTCTTTAAGGCCACCACCAATACGGGCCATAACTGATCTCAGGCGAGGGCGCTGCTTTTCAGTAAAAGGGATTGGCCGACAGCTTTGCATTGTCGCAAGGCCGATACGCGCAACAAACAGGCTGGCTCCGACCCCCTGCCCCAAACGCACAGATACTGTACTCAGCATGCTATCGCCAACAAGTTCCGGCCACATCTCACTGATCGCATACTCACTCGCGCCAGTGTAGGCGACCAAAGACAAAACCCTCTTGAACAAGCGCCATCGCACCACAAGAGACGGCTGCACGCCATAAATCTGCGCCACATCATCAATCATTCGCAGTGACTGCCTCAGGGCAACCAGAATATCGATACTGGCAAAAGGGCTCAGCCCAACCAGTGCACCAGTGCTCGTTGAGTGGCGCACGACTCTCCTTAGAGCCTCTTGGTCAAGGGCATTTAAGAAGGCAACCTCTAAGTGCTCTAACAACTCACTGCTATCGTAATAGTCAGCTGCCTCATCTAGAACTCGATTGAGCAGTACACCTTGGGGCTTACCGGCAAAATGCTCCTGCAAATTGCGCCTGAATACTTGCGCCTCTTGGTGACTGCGGCAATCTCGGGCCTCGGCAGCCATTGCCTGAGTTTTTTCAAGCTTGTTCAGTGGGCGCCCCGCTCGGAAAAACTCCCAAACGGAACTACCAATGATTGCACTGAAGCCCGCCATCAAAACAGCCACAAAAAGTCCCAATCCCCAGTGTTTATCGACCGCCCATTGATAAAGTCCATAAAACTCCCATCCGACCACGGCCACCACTACTGCAAGCGCAGAGAGCACTGCGGGCTTTAGCCACTTAAACCGGAAAGTGGGTAGGCGCAACTCGGAGAAAGCAATCCGATCTGGAAGAGACTCTCCAGTGGTTATTGATCTAGGAATCTCCGCTGACTCATCCGCAAGCGGTTCCACCCGCGTCGCATCTCTGTGCGGGACCTCCTGTCCAGGCTCATCTAGCGACTCGATACGTGTTTCGCGACGGTACTCAGTATTTTTATCACTGTTAATCAAACCTTATCTCCCAACAGAAGGTTCAAAAGAGCATCCACCCGTATATGTGGAATATGTCCTGCCTGCATTCCCACTGGAGGCCGCAGCTGTGGTGGTGCAGCTCCCGCATAGTGGCTCCACCCCTGCTCTTCATAGGGCGCCTGGGCAAAAATTTCCGCATTCTCAAAACCCAAATACTGCCCTTCGAGGTCATAACCCATCAGCATTCTCCGTCCATTCTTCTGCCCCTCTCTAGAGCAGCGAACCGCGGCAATCGCCTCACTAAATACCGGCAAACCCCGGTGACGGGCATCGGAGAAAGTCTGTTGTAACTGCTGGCCTAGAAGCTGCCTCAAAGCATCGTGGTCGGCAGCAAGTACCTGATCGACTTTAGTCGCAGCAAAAAGGAGTCGATTAACCTTTGGGCGCCATAGCTTGCTTAAAAACCCCGATTCGCCATAGCGGAATGTATCGGCAATATGAGCAAATGCCAGACGCATATCTTCCAGGGACTGTTCACCAGCAAATAGAGTGCCAATCATATCTACCAGTACCAGTTGTCGATCGATATGTCGAAAATGGCTGTCTACAAAGGGTTTTACCTGCGCCTGCACATAGCGTTCGTAACGCGCCTGCAAAACCTTAAAAACACTACTCTCAGACAAAGCAGCTAACTGCCCAGCATCTAAACCACGTAAATCCAGGAGTGGAACTACCCCGTACGCCTCCTCGTCTAGCAGCGCTCTACCAGGCTGTAAATAACTGAGATTCAACTTGGTTCGGCAACTCAGGAGATAAGCTCGGTATTCCCCCCATAATTCGTCCAAATTTACTTCACTGGCATTCGCCTGGGGGGACAGTGCTGCCAGCTGAGCTGTCAACTGGGGGGCCAGCATTGACCGCGCATCTGTAGAAAATAGGTGTGCTTGATGACGACACCACTCTGCATAATCCATACGCAATAGCGGCAAGTCCATCAACCATTCCCCTGGGTAGTCACGCAACTCCACTACCAACGTCTTTCTACCATTACGCCGAATACGGCGCCGGCTGCGTAAATGGATGTGTAACTCCATAGCCGAAGCATCTCTAGTGCTCTGTGGCCAACTAGGTGGCTCAGCCATCAGTGCCGACAGGCAGGTCTGATAGTCAAACGGCGCCAAACCAGAGTCCAGCGCTGGCTTCAACTCTGCCCCCAACAGATCGCCATTGAGCGCAGGGGCAAAACCAGGTAATTGAGACTTCTCCGGATTGCAGAGTTGGTATATCAGACTGGTGAGAAACGTGGACTTGCCAGCACCACTGAGCCCAGTGATACCGATACAGATGCGTCGGTCCAACAAGCGTTCGGCGGCCCAGTGGGATTTATCTTGGGCCTCTCGGCTCCAGCGCCGTAGCTTTTCTTTTAAATGTGGGCGAGATTGGCTCTCGCGAGACATAGAATCTTCGCGGTCCAGCGACACACACTCTGTCACTTTGGGTTCCATATAAAGCTGACTTCCAGAAATGGGGATAGAGAGGACGATGGAGGCTCAAGAATGCCCCAAAAAAGAAATAGGCGCACAGCCTTACTGGCCGAACGCCTTAGATGCAAAGGGGCTCAGGAGCCGCCACTTAGTCAACCAGCGCTACGTCTCCCGACCCCATTACTGAGAAGGAGTCTGTTCCCGGTCGTTTCAAGACAATATCACCCGATCCCATTATTGAACCGCTGGCATTATCGGCGCGCAGACTGCGGCCAATAAAATCACCTGAACCCATGAGGCGAACGTTCACATCGGCAACTCGCCCGCCAACCAACATATCGCCTGAACCTTGTATCTCCGCAAGTAAACTCTCACCGGTAATAGTACTTATCTTCATGTCGCCAGAGCCTGTCACCGCTACTTCCCCTTTGACAGTCAATGCCTTGTTGAGGAACAAATCACCGGAACCAGTAACATACGCTTTCAAGGATTCTGCGGCGACCTTGTCGATATTGATCATTCCTGAGCCCGTCACCCCCAAAGTTAGGCCTTCACTCTCAACACTTGAAGATCTAGCCTCACCAGAGCCAGTCACCTTAAGAGCCTCAATTTTAGGCATCGTCACTGTAAAGTTAACTTCATCTCCCTGCCCTCGGGATATGGTGACAAATCCAAAAAGGTTCTGGGTGTTTTCCTCAACGGATAACTCCAACCTTTCCCCTTTTACCTCAACTTTGACGTAGGGCATTGTGCTGACAGGGCCGACAGCGACAACTTCAAAACTGTCTCCCTGAATCAACTTCAAGTGAGAACTCCCCTTGAGAGACACCTGAGTGAACCCTTCCATATCGAAACGCTTAGTTTCCATTTCCTCTGCCTGGGCATTAGTGCAAAACGCAGCGACTGTGGCGAGGACTACTAGCAGCGGGGCAAAGAGCGTCTTCTTCAAAATCATCATTAGAGGGATCTCATCGTTATTACCAGTTCATACCTATGTGACTCAGTAAGCGGGGGACTTGGATGCAGTGTCCCACAAATATTTTGGGGACACCATATGACCGAACAGTCTAAAAAATCAATCTTAACGTCCTAGCCGCACTCCGCCTCGCTAAAGCCCAGCTCCTTTAAGGATTGTCGAATCTTTTCCGCCTCATGTGCCAACTGCTCTGAAGAAGCAGGCTTTTGCTTAGAGAAGTCAAAGTCTGACAATTCATCTACGGGTATCAGGTGGATATGGGTATGTGGCACTTCAATCCCAGCGATCATCACGCCCACTCGCTTCGGTGAGTAAGTTGCTTTCAGCCCTTTCGCCACCTTTTGCGCAACCAGCATTAGATGACTCGCCAGCTCCTCCGGAACATCATCCCAATGATTAATTTCCTCAACAGGGATGACCAAACAATGACCAGCCTTAATGGGTGAAATGGTCAAAATAGCTACGACCTTTTCATCTCTCCAAATAAAATTGCCAGGTAAATCGCCATTAATTATCTGAGTAAAAATACTTGCCATAAATTATCTCAAAAGGTTGAAATTTATTATTTGGTGCAAGCGTGCAGTCTAACACCAAGAAGAAAAAATAAAGTGTAAAGGCTTAGAAAATACTTGTGCAAACATAGATTTTCTTCTTTGGCGAAATAAACCCCCAATATGTGACAACCTGTCGAACAGAATGACAATTTTCTTAAACCAAGTTGGCATACCGAAAGAATATGTCTTAGGCTCGTCACCAATTAATGTTGTACCGCCATTGAGCCAATGCACATTGTGCTTCTCGTTACCAAAATACTTTTTCGGCTCTGCGGATAAACTTTAAATCAGTGCCAACTGCTCACCGGGGGGAGAGATATGGAAAGCCTGTTGGATCAGGTCGGTGGTACTAAATTTGTCAACCGTACAGTCAGTGAATTTTACGGTGCTCTCAGCCACCACCTTTCAGCCTACGAAACTTGTGATTTCCGCAAACAATTAAGTCGTCAAGCTCAGTTTTTGAGCCATGCGTTGTCATCTACACCGGAACCAGACCGGAGTAGTCGCGCCCGTTTTTTAGCCAGGGGGTTAAACCCAGAGCTATTCGATTCAATGCTGGAGTATTTCGAGGGTCGCCTATTGGAGTTGGGCTATCGCCCTGACTTCAGCACACAACTGGTTGCGATCGTAACCAATCTCTATGGCGGTTGTGAGCAGGACCTGTCAATCGCTTGCTAATCTTTATCAGCAGCGCGCACGCACAAGTTGCGGCGCGCCCGCCCTGTCAATACAATTGCGCTTCACAGCCTTTACCCCCCGTTTTATTGCGCAGCGGTAAGCGCTCATTCACATACTCTTTTATATCAGAGATTATTCATGAAGATTGCCAACCACACAGTTGTGGAGATCCACTACACCCTGAAAGATGCTGACGGAACAGTCATTGACTCCTCAGCCAATGGAGAGCCGCTCAAATATCTGCAAGGGGTTGGTAATATCATTCCTGGGCTTGAACGCGAGATGCTGGAAAAGGCACCTGGTGATAAATTTACTGCGGTGATCGCACCTGAAGACGGTTACGGCGAGCAAAACCCGGAGCTGATCCAAACCATGCCGCGCAGTGCCTTTGGTGGGGTTGAAGAGTTATCTGTAGGCATGGCATTCCGTGCAGAGAGCACCGAAGGTCACCCGATTGAAGTGGAAATTATCGACATCGACGGCGACGAAGTCACTATCAATGGCAACCACCCCCTCGCCGGCGTTGAGCTGCACTTCGAAATTGAAGTTGTTTCTGTACGCGAAGCGACTGCCGAAGAAGTTGACCACGGTCACGTGCACTGATCCCATGATATGAAACGCCGCCAGCCGCGCGGCGTTCCCCCCTTCTCAATGTCATTGCCAAACAACATCATCCTATTTGATAGCGTCTGCCACCTGTGCAATCGCTGGAGCCAGCTAATTCTCAAGCGCGATAGAGAGCGGCTCTTTACCTTATGCCGAGTACAATCCGAGGCAGGCCAATATCTCCTAAAGCAACTAAACCTTCCTCTGGACACATATCAGACCATGATCTTGCTGGAGCGGCAGGAAAATGGTTCATACCAACCCTTTGATAAAAGTGAAGCTGCGCTGAGAATTGTCAGCCGCTTACCCCAGCCCTGGCATTTACTGACCATATTGCGCTACATTCCCCGCCCAGCACGAGACTGGCTCTACGATTTAGTTGCTCGAAACCGCTATCGCTGGTTTGGTCAACGGGAGAGTTGCCTATTGCCGTGTGACGCTGACAAACAGCGGTTTTTGGAAGATGTACCTGAAGAGACCCCAGATGAGCTTGTCTGACCAGTATTTACAGCGATTTGGCGGCATTGCTCGCCTGTATGGCGATAAGGCCCTCGAAATTTTATCCTCTGCTCACATATTGGTTATCGGTATTGGTGGCGTAGGGAGCTGGACTGCAGAGGCCCTGGCGCGAAGCGGCATTGGTCAGTTGACGCTTATCGACTTGGATGACGTCTGCATCACCAATACCAATCGTCAGAGCCACGCACTCGCCGATACTGTAGGCCATATCAAGGTCGAGGTGATGGCAGAGCGCCTCAGGCAGATTAACCCGGAGATTACAGTTCATACGGAAGAGGACTTTATCGCTAATGACAATTTCTCAGCGCTGATCAACCCCGATATACACCCTATCGATGTGGTGATTGATGCAATAGATTCCGCCCGGGTAAAAGCCGCCCTGATCGCTTACTGTAAAGCCCGAAAAATACGCTTGATAACGGTTGGTTCCGCAGGAGGTAAGCGCTCCCCCGATCGCATTGAGTGCGCCGATCTCGGCCGTACAATTAATGATCCGATGCTGGCAAAAGTCCGCCAACATCTATACCGCTTCCACAACTTCCAGAAGAGTCGCAAGCGCCAGTTTGGCATCGATGCGATCTTTTCCACTGAAGCAATGGTATACCCGCAGCCAGATGGGCAAGTATGCCAACAGAAGAGCGCTATGCAGGACGGTGTTAAATTAGACTGCAGTGGCGGCTTTGGTGCGGCAACTATGATTACCGGCACCTTTGGGTTTTTGGCCGCCAACCGGGCCATCGAGCGACTTCTCCAGGCAAAAAACTAAGCCGGGGTTAATTGAGCCCTCAACTGATCGCGGTAGCGCCTGCTCACCGGGATCAGCTGGCCGCCAACCAAGTGAATACGCGCATCACCGCTCTCCAGGGGTTCAATCTCCGCAATAGAGTCCAAGCGCACAATATAGGAGCGATGGATGCGAGCGAATGATCCTGGATCCAAACGCTCCAATAACTTGGTCATAGTCTCCCGCAGGGGGTAAATTCTATCGCCCAAGTGCAGATTGACATAGTTGCCAGCAGCTTCTACCCATTCGATATCCCGCACATTAACCAGAAATTCTTTTCCCAGCTTTTTCACCAGAAGACGCTCCGGCCTTTCTACTGACTCAGCAGCATCTCCCTCATCTGGCTCTTCTAGTAAGCGCGCCTCACCCTGTAAACGTACCAACAAAAAGCGGTACAAATAAACAGAGCTTAAAAGAGCGGCATAGGTTTGAATATCTTTGAGATATTCATAGAAAAATTCTACAGGCCAGTTACCAAAGTTATAGGAACCATCATTGAGGTGGTAAATGACCGTCCTCATAAACACCATGCCGGAAACGTGGATCAAGGACCAAGGCAAAGTGAAAAATAAATGTATGGCCAAGCTCTGCCGAACTCTCCCCTTGCGCAGGGGGAAATAATGATCAAGAAGCAATATCAGCGGAAATAAGATTGCGATCATTAGGATACTGGTTCCCTCCCACACCAGAAATTCCCATGGCTGAAAAATAGAACCCCAGCGGCGGTGATCAAAGTATGCCAAAGCGAACTGAACAAGCCACTGGCCGACAAAAAACAACAACCAGAATCCCACCTCAAACTGTCGCCGGTGCGCCAAATACTGCTGAACCGTCATTGCTCCTGAACCAGTATAAAAATTCATCGGCAGTCTACCCCCGATTCGCCCCCAAAAACCACCACTGGCCCCTAATACCGCACAAACCGGCACTTTGGGATAGCTAATGGCAATTACTAACGGGAGCATAGCGAGCGACTAAAACAGCCTTGAACGACGAAACCTATGCATTCAATAACACAGAGACGCCACGATATTGACGCCCTTCGCGTACTAGCCTTTGGCCTACTTATTCTCTACCACCTGGGAATGGCCTATGTCGCGGAATGGGGGTGGCATGTAAAAAGCAGCTACCAAAGCGAGCCACTACAACTGGTAATGCTAGCGGTTAACCAGTGGCGGATGCCGTTGTTGTTCCTGATTTCAGGTGCAGCCAGCTATTTTCTCTTCCACAAGTTGGGCACTGGAGATTACTTACTGAGAAGAATGAAGCAGCTATTGATTCCCCTGGCATTTGGAATGCTGGTGGTGGTTCCACCCCAGGCCTACTATGAAGCGCTAAGCAACGGCATTATTGAGCCTGGATACTTATCATTCCTGCTGAAGTACTTCTCGTTCAGCCACTGGCCAGAGAATGCCTTTGCTGGGAGTGAGTTTGGCCTGACCTGGAACCATCTGTGGTATCTACCCTATCTGGCATGCTACACCCTGGCCCTTATTCCTCTAGCCCTGTGGTTTAAACACCAACGGTGGCTGGGCCGATTCATGGAGAATATTAAATCTTGGCAACTGCTAAGTCTGCCGCTTGTACCCATGATGGTGTACGGCCTGGTCCTATTTCCGCGCTTTGGTGGGATTAACTATGCCATCGTCGATGACTGGTACACCCATGCCAGATTTTTTACTTATTTCTTCTGCGGCTACTTGCTAGTCAGCAGTAACGCCCCCTGGGAAATACTGGCAAGACTACGCAATCGCTTGGTTATTGCAGCGCCCCTCACTTTCGCCCTATATCTATTATTTGATCGAGCACTACCTGATAACAGTATTCCCGCCCAGAAAATACTGCATTTTATTGTTATCTATACAAATCGATGGGTATGGCTCCTGGCTGTTTTAGCCTGCGCTTATCGATTTCTCAATAAGCAATTCCGTTGGTTACCCTATGCCAATGAAGCGGTATACCCTTGGTATATCCTCCATCAAACCATTACCGTAATCGCTGTGTATCAATTGGGGCGACTCGCCCTGGGGCCCATCCTGGAGCCCTTGCTAGTATTATTAATCACTATTTTCGGCTGCTGGGCTTCATATGAATTTATCATCCGAAGAAATCCAGTTTTGCGACCGCTGTTTGGTTTAAAGCCTATTTCCAATATCGGGTCTATTGCGGTGGAGGCCCCCATACCCCGCTCCAGTTAAGTTAATGGGAGGTCTGCTCCACCAGATTCAAAGCACGTTGCAGCAATGCGTAAAAACCATTGCTGCGCGATTCACTTAAGTGCTTACCGAGTCCCAGCTCAGCAAATAACAGGGAAAGATCTCTCTCTCGAATCTCAGTAGCCGTGCGGCCATCAATTTGTGAAAGTAATAACGCACCCAGGCCTTTTACAACCCGGCTGTCGCTTTCCAATCCAAAATAGTGCCTACCACCCTCTGTCCGGTGCGCTAACCAAGCTGCAGACTCACAACCCCGCACCAGGTTTTCTTCGGTACGTATCTCGGGCTTTCGGGCAATAGTTTTACTCCACAGCATTAATTCTCTATAACGTCCCTGCCAGTTGCGCTGGGAAACCAAACTCTCTAGCAATAACGAGGAAAAATCATCCCTGGCCCATTCATCACCCTGATTACTATCCCCCTGTTCAATTGACTTCTGGATCTCACAGTACTCTTTCAGGGCCTGCAAAAAAGCCTGAATATCACTATCGGTATTGTAGGCTGCGACTGATGCTCGGACCGTCACCAAATCACCGCTCTCTTTACCTAACAATTGTGCACAGTGATGGCCTACTCTCACTGCAATATCGCGCTCGTCCAGCCAGTGCATTAAATCGGCAGCGCTACCATGAATAGGCACAAAAGAGACAATACCCAGATTGTGGCGCACTTGGCTGATAACCCTAAAATTGGGGGACGCTATCAGTTCGCGATGTATCCATCGCACCAATTTCTGCTCATGCGCCGCTATTGCGACCCTATCTTGCTGCTCAAGAAATTCCAGTGCCGCTCCAAGACCCGCTATTGCCGCCAGCGGAGAAGTGCCTGCCTCAAATTTGTGCGGCAAGCCTGCATAATGACTCGTTTCAAGTTCAACGTCGGAGATCATTTCTCCACCACCCAGCCATGGTGGCATAGATTCCAAAAGTGTTTCCCTACCGTATAAGAAACCAATTCCTGACGGGCCGTAAAACTTATGTGCGGAGGAAACAAAAAAATCACAGCCAATTTTCTGCACATCAATCACTTCATGGGCTGCCAACTGGGCGCCATCAACAATCCACATCAAGTGCTTTCTGCGCAGCAATTGCCTCACTGCAGCCAGGTCCGGACGCAATCCGAGTGCGTTGGAACCGCCGGTCAGGGATACAATTCTTGTGCGCTCATTCAGCACTTCTCCCAGGCGATCAAATTCCGGGACACCCGCTACATGGGGTACATAGCGTAAACTCAAATTGAATCGCTTGGCCGCCATCTGCCAAGGGATAATATTTGCATGGTGCTCCGCTGTTGAGATGACAATTTCATCCCCAGCCTGCAACTCACTGCACAGGCTGTGCGCCAACAAATTCAATGCCTCAGTAGCACCGCGACAAAATACAATTTCCCTTGTGCTGACAGCATTAACAAACTGTGCCGCTTGGCGACGCACTCGCTCCACCATTTCTGTAGCTTTACGCGCCAGACGATGACTGGAGCGGTGCGTATTGGCATTGCTGTGCACATAGTAATCGCGTACAGCATTAATCACTGCCTCTGGCTTCTGCGTCGTTGCAGCATTATCCAGGTATACCAACTCCTTATTCTCCTCTTGAGCAAAGAGGGGAAATGACTGCCTGAATGATTCAGCGGAAAAACTCATAGGGAAAATAACTTCTCAGTATTTCGACAGGTAGCATTGGCGATTTCCCGCACGGAAACTCCCCGTAAATCAGCCAGTGCTTGTGCAATTTTAGAAAGGTTTTCAGGGCTATTACGCATACCCTGCTGACCTGAAAGAGGCATATCCGGGGCGTCCGACTCAAGCAGTAAACTCTCCAGCGGCGCACGTGACACAGCCCGTCGGGTTTTCGCTGCCCGTGGGTAAGTAATTGTTCCACCGATACCCAGATAGAAGCCGCGCTTCCAGTACTCTTGCGCCATTTGCTCACTGCCACTGAAAGCGTGGATCACACCTCCCCGCGGGAGCTTGAATTGCTTTAACAGCCTCAGGAGTTCATTGTGGGCCCGGTGAACATGCAGAATAATCGGCAGTTCATGGTTACTAGCAATCTCCAAATGAAGCTTGAGAATATCTTCCTGCTTATTCAAGTCAGTGCCGATAGAGGCATCCAAGCCACACTCTCCAACAGCGACACATGAGTATTTCTCAAGGCTCTCACTAAGCCGTACTCCCAACTCCATCAGGTTTTCCCGCCAACGGGAATCTTGCGGGATTTTCTTCACCCACCAAGGGTGAACACCAGCAGCCATCATCCAACCGGGCTGTTCCGATACCAGAGCGCCCAACGACTGCCACTGAGCCTCGCAAACGCCGGGGATAATGACCCTATCTATTCCGGCATTGAGACATCTTTGCCACACCTGATCCCGGTCCAGAGAAAAAACCTCAAAATCAAAGTGGCAATGGCTGTCTATAAATTTCACTTGTGATACCCATTATTCGCGCGCATATTAGCATGAAGTCGCCTTTTCCTCTGGTACACCTGTGATTGAATCACTTTTGCCGATCGCCCTTTTTGCTTTCTCAGCCAGTATTACACCGGGCCCTAATAACCTGATGATTATGTCCTCAGGACTCAATCACGGCATCTACAGTT
Source organism: Microbulbifer maximicatervae (SeqCode) (assembly GCF_052467825.1). Taxonomy (NCBI): domain Bacteria; kingdom Pseudomonadati; phylum Pseudomonadota; class Gammaproteobacteria; order Cellvibrionales; family Microbulbiferaceae; genus Microbulbifer; species Microbulbifer maximicatervae (SeqCode). Next base: position 3,224,440 of record NZ_CP174327.1, on the reverse strand, counting down.
CAACACCTCACCTACTGGGAATTTGGCTGGGATTTCCCGCCATGGTGGTTGCCATTGGCTTGGGACTGGGAACCGCCTTCAATCACTTCCCTTTTCTGCATGAAGTTATTCGCTGGGCAGGCATTGCCTATTTACTCTACCTGGCATGGATAATTGGTTCGACCCGGGAAATGGGTTCTGGAAATTCAAGCCAACCCCTGAGCTTTACCCAGGCGATGGCTTTTCAGTGGATCAATCCCAAAGGCTGGATTATGGCCACTGGAGCACTGGCTGCTTTCACCAGTCCCGGCACAGAAATATGGTCGGGAGTTGTTAAGGTTGCACTGGCATTTATCACCATTGGCGGGCCTTGTGTTGCCATTTGGCTATTCTTTGGCGTTGGGCTAAAACGATTCCTGACTGAACCACGCTACTTGCGAAGCTTTAACATTGCTATGGGATTGTTGCTTGCTGCAAGCGTTATCCCCTTGGCGCTCGAGGGGCTTACCCCCTTTGGCGCAGCCACCTGAAAGGTCTCTTCAACAGCTTAAGCTCGGGAGCCTTCAACTCCCGAGGCGCTCAGAGTTAGGAAAAACTAGCGAGACGCAGCCTGGAAACGGCTTACTGCACGAAGCTCGGCCGAGTCCTGTAACCAAACAATATCTTCAGCTTCTACTTGCTGCCCTGTTATCCCTGATAACTGATCACTGAGTACTTCTAGTCGGGTATTCTCATCGACGCCTTCCACCGGAAGTCGAATCCAGACCTGCCCCTCTTCGTCTGTAACCTCCGCAGGTGCCCCCTGTTCAGTGCTGCTTAAATGGCGATCAAACACCGAGCTGTGACCTGGCGGCAAATAAATAGTGCCATTGGTAATATCGACAGCGAAGGCCACTATGCCCGGCAGCAAGCCAAATAGCAGGCCTGCGCCGTCCAAGATTACGACCGCAGGATCAACTCGCCCACCCGCCTGCCCTTTGCGCTCCGGGTACAGGAAATAGCCGCAGGCGCTCAGATTCATCACTGTTACAAGCGCAGCGGATGCCACGATACTTCGTTTAATCACTCTATTCATGGTGTCACCTCTCACGAAAGCCCCCTATGCGGAGCTATTACTTGTTCTTTCTATTCCCACTAATGCCATGGGACCTATTCTCTATCTGTACAAATTCACGTCAGATAGCCCTGAGACAAAAAGATCATCAAATTTACGCCGATCGAAACGTTCGTACAACATCAAGCAGGCTCGATTGCCTAAACTTTAACCAGCACTTGCTGCGGGATGTTAAGGAGATTTACTAATTTCTGACAGTGTGGAGTGACGCACTTGTGATCTGACCGGGCAGTAAGCAGTCGCCTGGGGTCCGACACCGGAAATTTCAGGGAGCAGTAGTCGTAGCAGGTGCCGCCAGGGATTGGCTAAAGCACGGTATCCTTATCGATGCCGTGCTTTTCTATTTCACTAAATAAAGGAGATTTCGTCCTATCGCACCCAAAATTGGCGAGATCCCCTACCTTTCTTCCTGGAAAATTCCCCCTACCGCTGTATCCTGCGCCCAAGAACAAGAGTGGAGCTCTCTACATGTATATCAGCAGCGCCTTTGACAGCGGCAATATCGAAGTTATCAATACCGACAGCAATCCAATTGAGCTAGCAATCCGTCAGGACAACAATTCTGACTTCTACCAATGGTTTCACTTTCGTCTGGAAGGCGATATTGGCACCAGCTATCCCTTGCGCATCGTTAATGCCGGCAAATCCGCCTACCCGGAAGGCTGGGAAAACTACCGCATCTGTGCCTCTTACGATCGTCAAAATTGGTTCAGAATTGGCGCCAACTACGACGGCAATACTCTGGACTTCACTGTAACCCTGGATGAACCCAGCATCTATCTCGCCTATTTTGCCCCCTACTCCTGGGAACGCCACCTGGACCTGCTCGCTTGGGCGCAGAGCCACGACCTGGTCAAACTGCAAACTCTGGGTAAAACCCTTGATGAGCGTGATATGACTATGCTCACGGTTGGCAACGCCGACACCGCGAAACATCGTGTTTGGATGATTGCCCGCCAACACCCAGGAGAGACCATGGCGGAATGGTTTGTTGAGGGCTTCCTGGAAACGTTGCTCGACCATGCCAATCCTACTGCGCAAAGCTTGCTGGCAGATACAGTATTTTATGTAGTACCCAATATGAACCCCGACGGCAGCGTTCGCGGGCATCTGCGCACTAACGCTGCGGGCGCCAACCTGAACCGTGAGTGGCTCAACCCCACAATGGAGCGAAGCCCGGAAGTCTTTTTGGTCAAGGAGAAAATGTTGGAGCTAGGAGGGGATATCTTCCTGGATATTCATGGTGATGAAGCCCTGCCCTATAACTTTGTTGCGGCTTGTGAAGGCATTCCCGGCTATGACGAGCGCCACGCCAAGCTGGAAGAGACATTTAAGCAAGCTTATGAGGCAGTCAGCCCCGACTTCCAAACGGAGCATGGATATGAGCTGGATAAACCCGGCGAGGCAAATTTGACAATTGGTACCGCCTGGGCTGGACATCAATTCCGCACCCTGGCTCTAACATTGGAGATGCCGTTTAAAGACAATGATGACCTGCCCGACTTGATCGAAGGTTGGTCTCCAGCGCGAAGCCAACAACTCGCTCGCGATATTCTTTTCCCAATTCGCGAAGTGTTAAAAACACTCAAATAATCTCTATACGGTGAACTAAATCACCGTTACCAGTAAGAGAAATTAATTTGAGCTGGGCTGTTTCAAACAGCAGCCCAGTTTTAGAGAGACTTTTCTTATTGCAATTATTGATTTATAAAAACCGAGTAGGCGTTTATTTTTGAGCCAAAAGTCACAGGACAGCCTCTATATTTCAAAGATTGCAGAGATCATCAAAACAACATCTCTAACTTTTCTTATTACACTGTGATTTTTTTAATAATACAGCTACAGCAACCAACAAAAGAAAAGTAAATACCACCAACCCCCACATCACCGACTGAAAAGCCTGGGCAAAAGCCTCATTAAACATGTTAGCGATGCGACCGTGCAGAGCAGCAGACACCCCCATTGCGCCACGCTCTATCCTTTCAGGGTTAATCAGCAATGCTTCGATATATTTTTCCAGTACACTGGTAATCTGCACCCCACTTTCCTGCAATTGATTTAGCAAACTCTGTTTTTCCATTATCCGGAATACAGTACCCACTACAGCCAAACCAAGTGCTGCGCCTATGTTTTGTATGCCCCACAACATTCCGGTTGCTATACCTGCACTATTAGGCGGCAAAGCGCCAATAGCGATTGGCGCTGTCGCACTAAATACAAACCCCCAAGCCACACCGAAAGGTATAAAAGCCAGCAAAAGCGTCGAAAAATTGGTATCCACTGAGAATTGTGTCATTACGATTGCCGCAATCAAAATACATATGACACCAATTAAGATTGGAGCCGCAGGTGCGGAATTAGCCGCCATTCTGCCCGCCACAGGAGATACCAAAGCCATTACCAAGGTAATAGGGAGCAAAATCAAGCCGGACATTACCGTTGTATCCTGACGTACAATATGCAAATAAAATGGTAATAAAAAGAAAGCAGAAATGAGAAATATCAACAAACTAAAATTGGTTAAAACACAAGCGGAAAATAGCGAATTCTTAAAATAGGCAAACTGGATCAACGGTTGCTCCAGTTTTCGCTCAACACGAAAAAGGGCAATAAAACTCAATATAGAAATAACCAGTAACAACAGTATCGGCCAGCTCAACCAACCCACTTGCGCCCCTTCAACTACTAACACCACTAGCGAACCCACACTAAGCGCAAGAAGTATCATTCCACGCCAGTCAATATAACTTTTTTCTTTATCTAAATTTTGCGGGCTCCGCATCACAAAAAGACCAAGCACCATACTAACCAACACAAAGGGGATATTAATAAAAAAGATCGACCTCCAAGACAAATACTCACATAGGACCCCACCCAATACCGGACCAAGAGCAAAGCCGACAGCCAATACCGACATCCACCATCCCATTGCAAATCCGGCTTCTTTTTCTACAAAAGTGTGGGACAGCAAAGCAATATTATTCGGCACGATTATGGCAATGGAGACACCTTGAAAGGCCCGCCAGACAATTAACCAAAGTGGATCCTCAGCCAACCCCGCGAAAAGGGAGCTAACTGCAAGTAATACCCATCCAATATTGAGCATCTTCAGGGAGCCCACAATATCCCCCAATCTCCCCATACTGGCCATCAGGATACATAGCATCAACATAAATATATTCATAACCCACTGGGTTTGAATAAAGGATGCACCTAAACTCTGCTGGATTGTCGGCAGCGCAATACTGACAATGGTGTAGTCCAACCCCAAAATAAAGGTGGCTGGAAAGGAGCCAAGCAAAACAACCCACTTATTCATTAGTCGCATAATTCCCCTTATGCAGCTTGTTAATTAAAGCAAGGAAAGACCCTGAATAATTTATCGGCATTTATTGCTGAGAGAGCTACACAACCCATCCATTATCAATAGAATTATGATGCCACCAGAAAACAACAAGAAACCAACCCTCTTCACATAGACAAAAAAGTCCAATTCGTAGTAAAAAGCAAAAATAATAAAAACGGTACCTTAAGGCACCACACACCAATAAAAATTAAAAAATATTCACTAGCGTCTACTGCAAAGGTAGCGTATCTACTTAGTCCGGAGAAAAATAATGAAACACACTATCAGACAGATGATCCTATCGATTCTATTTGTACTTTCCTTCGCCTCCCCCCCCCTTTGGGCCGATAGAATTTCTGATTTCCAAAACAGCTGGACAGGCACAGCCTTGGATCTACAGCGTCAAATAGACAACCACACTCCCATGAGTGAAAACAATATTTTGGGGACACACAATTCTTACAACTCAGAAGTGTATCGCGCCTGTAACTTCTCAGTGGGATGTCGCTACCTGGACCCTCAACAGGAGCATTCCATAAAAGATCAATTGCGCATGGGAGCTCGCTTTATAGAACTGGATGTCCATTGGACAACGAAAATGGAGAGCCTTTTTTCCTATCCCAAAAGATTACTTCTGTGCCATGGGCTCTGCAGTATCAATGACAAGTACGCGACTGAAGGATTTAACGAAATAAAGGACTGGCTAAATGACAGCGCCAATCAGGACGAAGTCATCATTTTATATATCGAGGACCACTCTGATGGGCGCCATCAAGATCTCTACAACCAAATAACCGATCGATTCGGGGATAAGATTTTCTACAGTGGCGGCTGCCAGAGTATTCCCAGTAGCCTTACAAAAAATGATGTGCTTGCTGCAGGGAAACAAGTCGTCGTGTGGAAAGATAGCGGCTGCTCTGGAAATGGTGACATGAAGAACATGGCCTTCACCGGATTAGGGGAAATCGGTCGAGTGTGGGAAGACAGCACCACTATTGGCACTATAGGAGAAATTTTTAGCGGTGGTATTGAACGAATCACAGCCGACGATGTGCGCAATGGCTTTGCTATAGGCCACAACATAATCAACCTCGATAATATGAATACGACCGATGGGCGCATCGCTGCAGCTATTTGGTCATGGGATCAGAATGAGCCAAATAACTTGAACAATGAGGACTGCGCTATGCAGTGGGGCAACGGGCGCTGGAATGATGCCAACTGCAGCAACCAATATAGCTTCGCATGTAAGAACACGGCTGACGGTAGCTGGCTGGTCAGCGCCTCAACAGGCCCATTCTCTTATGGTGCCGGGGTGTGCCAAGCACTGGGCAATGACTACGTGTTTTCCGCCCCCACCAATAGCCAGGACAACCAAGCCCTTAAAAGCGCCAAGGAAACCACTGGCTATGACAAGGTATGGATTAACTATCAGGACCAGATAACTGAGGGCCAGTGGCAGCACAATTAACCTCAAAAATCTCGACTTGAGGATTTAGGCTGGATAGGAGGCTAAGCCCGAGCCTCCTATCCAAGGCGAGTTTTATTGAAACCTCTCAAACACAAACCCTGTCACCATATTCAACTAAATTACCAAAACGGGAATATAGCTCTGGGCCCAGCCACACTCTACTCTCCACTGATCGCTGATATGTCGTTAGTTAAGACAAGATCAGGCATAATCTGCCTCCTAACAAGACTGTCAGGACAAAATTATGCGAATTCCTACCACCTGGCGCCGCCTTGGCTTGGCTATAGCCATCGGCGGTGTTATCAGCGGTTGTAGCAAGGGCAACGAAGAAGTCAGCTCACAAGCGCACTCCCATAAAGAACATATCGAGCACAGCACTGAAAAGCTCGATCTAGAAGCCGCTGAGAAGGCTCAAATTGATACTGTCGCCGCCGACCTGCACAAGCATGTCGCCGTATTGGCCTCCGATGAATTCGAAGGCCGCGCTCCCGCCAGTAAAGGTGAGGAGCTGACGGTAAACTATCTGGCAGAGCAATTTAAGGCGCTCGGACTTACCCCTGGTGCCGTAGATTCCGACGGTAACCCCAGCTGGTTCCAGGAAGTCCCCATTGTAGAGATGGATATTCAATCCACTTCCCTTACTATTCAGGGCGAGGGTGTAGGCCAGGTTCTAAAACCTATTGACGACATGGTCGCGTTTACCCAGCGGCAAACCAGCGCATCCAGCCTTAATGAAAGCGAATTGGTTTTTGTCGGTTACGGCATCGTAGCTCCAGAAAACAACTGGAATGACTACGCAGGTCTGGATATGGAAGGCAAAACCGCAGTCATTCTGGTGAATGACCCCGGCTATGCCACCCAAGATGAGGCTCTATTTAATGGCAATGCCATGACCTACTACGGTCGCTGGAGCTACAAGTTTGAAGAAGCTGCCCGTCAGGGCGCCGCAGGGGCCATTATTGTCCATGAGAATGGCGCTGCCGGTTACCCCTGGGAAGTAGTGAGCGGCTCCTGGTCTGGCGCCCAGGTAAGCCTTGAAGCAGAAAACAAGAATATCGATCGCGTGGCGATTGAGGCCTGGATCACCAACCAGGCAGCGAAGGATCTGTTCCAGGCAGCAGGTCTCGACTTGGCCGAAGAAATGGCAGCGGCAAAAGCATCGGGATTCAAGCCTAAGTCACTGGAACTCAAAGCCAGCATCGAACTCAGCAACAGCCTTGAGAAGTCCAACTCTCGCAATGTTATTGCTAAGTTACCCGGCAAAAAGTACGCAGATGAAACCATTGTTTACACTGCCCACTGGGACCACTTAGGGGTCAACAGAAATGCTTCTGGCGAAGACCATATCTTCAATGGCGCAGTGGACAATGCCACCGGCACCGCTGGACTACTTGCTCTTGCAGCCCAAGCAGTAAAAGAGGATCAAGCTGATCGCTCCCTGGTATTCGTTGCAGTAACTGCTGAAGAGTCCGGTTTACTCGGCTCCAAATACTATGCCGCCAACCCAGTTGAACCTCTGGAAAAGACGGTTGCCGGCTTTAACTTCGACGCTATGAATGTCTTGGGCCCCACCAAAGACATCACCGTCGTAGGCTTCGGCAGCAGCGAGCTGGAAAATCTCTTAGAAGCAGCCGCCAAAAAGCAGGGCCGCTATCTGGCTGCTGAAGAGCACCCGGAACGCGGTTACTTCTATCGTTCAGATCATTTCAGCCTGGCAAAAGAAGGCGTGCCAATGCTGTATTTTGATTCCGGTAGCGAAAACCATGAGCACGGCCGGGAGTGGGCACAATCCAAGGACAAGGAATATCTCAGCCAGCACTACCACAAGCCGGGAGATGAATACGACCCCAACTGGAACCTGAAAGGCGCTGCTATGAACTTGCAGCTGGGCCTGCAATTGGGCCTGAAGTTGGCAAACAGCCGCGACTGGCCCAACTGGTATGAAGGCAATGAGTTCCGAGCTATTCGCGACGCCAGTGCCGAAAGCCGCAAATAACTAAGCAGGATAAACATCCCGCTTTTCCTTGGTGGCACCTCCTCGGTGCCACCAAACTTCCCACCCCAAACATCAACTCTGCATTAGCTGCAGGTGCCTCTCCCTGAATCGAAACCAATAAAAAAAGCCCCACTGTCTCCAGCAGGGCCTTTTATGCGAATGAGCTCTTTAGCTAAATAGCGACTTAAGCAGCGCTAGTAGCCTCAAGCTTTTTCAACTCTTCATCGCGAAGTTCGCGGCGTAAGATTTTACCCACATTAGTTTTGGGTAAGTCCTCACGGAACTCCACATGCTTCGGCACTTTGTAAGCCGTCATATGCTCACGGCAGTAGGCGACAACTTCATCTTCAGTCAAAGATGGATCAGCCTTCACCAGGAAGAGCTTCACCTGCTCACCACTTTTCTCATCCGGGATACCGATAGCGGCAGCTTCAGTGACCTTCGGATGCGCGCTGATCACGTCTTCAATTTCATTGGGATATACATTGAAACCGGACACAATAATCATGTCCTTCTTACGATCTACGATTTTGATGTAACCATCATCCTGAATAACAGCCATATCGCCGGTATTCAACCAACCCTCACTGTCGATGGTATCCGCTGTCGCTTCCGGACGCTGCCAGTAGCCTTTCATCACCTGAGGTCCGCGCACGCACAGCTCGCCAGGAGAGTTGTTTGGCAGGTCATTGCCATTCTCATCGACAACCTTGACCTCAGTACCGGGAACAGGAACACCCACTGTGCCCAGCTGAACACCATCAGTAGGGTTAAATGAAACAACCGGGGAGGTTTCAGTCATACCGTAACCTTCCATGATCATACAGCCGGTCATTTCCTCCCAGCGCTTAGCCGTATCGCGAGTTAACGCCATGCCACCAGAAGCTGTTGAGTGCAATTTGCTGAAGTCCAGTTCAGCAAAATCCTTGTTGCGCATCAGGCCATTGAACAGGGTATTGAGCCCAACAAATCCGGTGAAACGCAGGCCTTTCAGCATCTTCACAAAACCCGGAATATCCCTCGGGTTGGGCACTAACAACGAGTGGTTGCCCGTGGAGAAAAGGCACATGCAGTGGATGGTAAATGCGTAGATATGGTAAAGAGGCAAAGGTGCAATATAGAACTCCTCACCTTCTTTCATACCACTGGCAAATGCGATACGAACCTGCTCCATATTCGCAACCAGATTGCCATTTGTCAGCATTGCCCCTTTGGCAACTCCGGTAGTACCGCCGGTGTACTGCAGAACCGCAATATCTTCTTTGGTGCGCTCAACATCCTTATGAGGACGCTCAGCGCCTTTTGCCATGGCATCGCGAAAGCTAACCTCATTGGCAAAAGAAAATTCAGGCACCATTTTCTTAACGTACTTTGCCACACTGTTGATCAAGGTACGCTTCAGCGGACTGTGCAGATCCGCAATCTCAGTAACAATAACTTGTTTTACATCGGTTTCAGCAACAACAGCAGCAGCGGTATCGGCAATATTTGCCAGCACAACCAATGCTTTGGCTCCTGAGTCATTTAACTGATGCTTAAGCTCGCGCTGTGTATATAGCGGATTGGTATTTACTACAACCAGACCTGCGCGCAGTGCACCAAAAACAACTACTGGGTACTGCAACACGTTGGGCAACTGGACAGCGATGCGATCGCCGGGCTTCAAGTCGGTATGATTTTGTAAATAAGAGGCGAATTTTCCACTCAGCGTGTCAATATCATTGATTGAAAGTGTACGCCCCAGGCATGTGAAAGCCGGCCGGTCACCGAATTTGGCGCAAGCGCCTTTAAAGACATCAAGTATGCTGCGATCAATGTCCAACTCTCTTCTCCCATTCCTGATTGTTGTCGTCGCTTGCCCACACCTTCCGTCTCCATAGGCGAAAGCTGCCATATCTCTTGGCGAGCGAGAATTTATTTATTGTTTGTAGTATCTTTGAGACGGTGAAAAAGAAGGGTTTAAAACCTCTCTTTACCGATCTCCCTCTTCACTATTCGCAGGAAATAAACCTGCCAATGCTGCGGCCAATTCGCGATTTCCAGAATATTGAACATCCCCCAAAAGGAAGGCGTGACGCCCACTTAATTGACCGTCCAATATAGCACTGAGAGTGCTGTTTTCCATTTCCAATGTTAGTTCTGGATTATCAGTCTGACCAAATTCGGAAATCACTTTGTAATTTTTAGATACTTCGGTGACATAAACATAGAAGTCACAGGCATCTGGCAGCCGGAACTGTACCCGAGCCAGCGGGTACGAACAAGCTAAGTGACACAGGCGCTCTTGAACTGAATCCGGCAATTGCATCGGAAATTCTCCGTTTAAGCCGCTTTATTACTCACAAAAAAACCGCCGGCATTTGCCGGCGGTTTTAATTTCAGAGCGGGATCAGAATGCAAAATGCTCGGCATCCAATTCCATCAAGTTGCCTGCTCCACTCAACATGGACGTTGCGTGGCTGGAAGTGCGAGGAAGGATACGCTCGAAGAAGAAACGCGCGGTAGTAATTTTCGCCTTGTAGAAATCTTCTTCTCCAGTGCCCGCTGCCAGTTTTTCATTGGCAACTTTAGCCGCCTGTGCCCACAGGAAGGCCAGCACGGTGTAACCGGAGAACATCAGGTAATCTACAGAAGCAGCACCTACTTCGTCTGGGTTTTCCATAGCTTTGCCGCCAACGTGCAAGGTCAGGTCGCCCCACTGTTTGTTCAGCTCTTGCAACTTAGCAACGAATGGCGCCAGTGCTTCGTTATCAATTTCCGCCTGGCAGAATTTGTGAACCTGCTTGGTGAAACCGCGCAGCAATTCACCCTGGGTCATCAGAACCTTACGACCCAACAGGTCCAGAGCCTGAATACCAGTGGTGCCTTCATAGATAGTGGAGATACGCGCATCACGTACGTTCTGCTCCACGCCCCACTCGGCAATATAACCGTGGCCACCGAAACACTGCATACCCAGGTTGGCAGATTCGAAACCAGCTTCTGTCAAAAATGCTTTTGCAATCGGCGTCAGGAACGCCAGCATATCGTCAGCGGCTTTCTTCGCGTCAGCATCGCCTTTGTGAGTGATATCAACCAGCTGTGCGCACTTAACAACCAGCATGCGGCCACCTTCGGAGAAGGCTTTCTGGGTCATCAGCATGCGGCGCACGTCAGGGTGAACAATAATCGGGTCAGCCGGGCCTTCCGGGTTTTTCACGCCGGACAGAGAACGCATTTGCAGGCGATCTTTTGCGTAAGCCAGGGACTTCTGGAAACCGATCTCGGAGTGAGCCAGGCCTTGCAGAGCAGTACCCAGGCGCGCAGTGTTCATAAAGGTGAACATATAGCTCAAGCCTTTATTCTGCTCGCCGATCAGGAAGCCTTTAGCACCGTCAAAGTTCAACACTGCAGTGGCGTTGCCGTGAATACCCATTTTGTGCTCGAGGGAACCACATACTACACCGTTGCGCTCACCGGCAGAGCCGTCAGCGTTCGGCAGGAACTTGGGTACAATAAACAGGGAGATACCCTTGGTGCCAGCAGGTGCGTCTGGCAGGCGGGCGAGTACGATATGAACAATGTTGTCAGTCATGTCGTGCTCACCGGCGGAGATAAAGATCTTGGTGCCGGTAATCGCGTAGGAGCCATCTTCATTTGGCTCGGCCTTGGTGCGCAGAATACCCAGATCGGTACCGCAGTGAGGCTCGGTCAGACACATAGTGCCAGTCCAGCTACCTTCAACCAGCTTGGTCAGGTAAACCTGCTTCTGCTCTTCAGTACCGTGCTCTTCCAGGGTGTTCATGGCACCGTGGGACAAACCGGGGTACATGCCCCAGGACCAGTTGGCGGTGCCAACCATCTCGCTCATGATAGTACCGAGCGAGGGCGGCAGGCCTTGGCCACCGTACTCAGGATCGTGGGGCAGCGCAGCCCAGCCACCCTCTACAAACTGCTGGTAGGCTTCTTTAAAGCCTTCCGGGGTAGTAACTTCACCGTCTTTCCAGGTGCAACCTTGTTGGTCGCCAATTTGGTTCAGCGGTGCAATAACGTTTTCACAAAACTTTGCACCCTCTTCCAGGATGGCATCCACGACATCAGGAGTAGCCTCCTCATATCCAAGTGACTCATAATGCTTTTCTGAGTCCAGCATCTCGCGCATTACGAAACGCAAATCACGCAGTGGCATTTTGATATCGGTCATCCTGATAACCTCAATTCGCTTATGTTTGGGACCGGAGGCAAAACCATCCAGTCATATTTATGACTAGTTTCTAAGATTGGTTCATCATAGTAGTAAGCAAGCAGCCCCCTCTATGGCCAAACCCGTCCAAAGCGGTGACAAATCGAGGCGAGAGGATGAAAAAAGGTGACTGGCCCAGTCAAATATCCAGGCCAGCTGCGGCGCGACCACCCCGGCGATACTCGCCTGGCGTAATTCCCGTCCACTTTTTGAAGGCGCGGAAGAAAGCACTGGATTCATCGAACCCAAGCATCTCTGCGATCTGCCCATTGGAAAGATCCGGGCAGCTCAGGTAGTGGAAAGCCGCTTCCATCCGACATTCGTCTTTGAGCTTCTGGTAGGAGGTGCCCTCCTGTTGCAGGCGACGACGCAACGTGGTGACCGACATATTGAGCCTCTCCGCCACCGCCTCTGCGGCAGGCATGGACTCACTCACATCCCGGTTCAAAATGGTTTTTACTTTGGTTTTGATACTATTGGCACTGCCGTCGCTGATCACCAGGTGATAAGGAGCGGTGCGAATAAAGTCCTCGACCATCTGCGGGCTTTGCACCACAGGGTATTCCAGGTAGCGGGTATCATATTCGAGCGCATTAAACGGCTGCTCAAATAACAACTCATTGGCCTCGCTTTGCGCGAGACTGCGAAACTCTTCCGGGCAAGCAAATGAGAAGTGCAACCTGGCCAGCGGAATCTCCCGCCCTGCCAGCCAGCAATAAAACCTGTGCCAAACCGCTAGAGTTGTACGCACCACACTGGGGCTCGTGTTATTCAGCAGCTGCTCAAACTCGCCTTTGGCCAGCGAACTGATCCCGCAAATTTCAACCCGCTCGCGCCCATGGCCACCTTCTCCGAGTACCGGCTTCACCTTAAAACCTCGGCAGATTTCCATAAATTCGGCACAAAGCGTAATCGCCTGGCGGAGGGTTGCACAATTCACCACCGCCAGACACAACAAGCGAAAAGACCCGGAACGGACCCTTCCACCGCTAAGCATGCCAAACCACTCATTTTGCGCCAGCCACATCACGCGCTGGTACAAGCGGCCGTACTTCACTGCTGAAAATGCAGACACTCCCTGCAATTCAGACTCATCGATATCGACAGAAGCTAAAAGCTCCTTGCGATCACACCCGTGTTTGGTCGCCTCTTCGAGCAGTCGCTCGAGGTAGGCGATAGGGATGCGAATATCCTCTTCCGTTGACGCCATCTATTATTTACGCCTGCGCAACCAATTCAATAAAGCCCCGCACCCAAACGCCAGAGCAATGATGACAAGCAATATCACCAATAGAAGAATGAAATAGGTGACAACATCCTTAACAGGCAGGTCCCAGCTGTAGACTGCCGCCACTACAAAGGCGACACAGGCGAGGACACTGGTAATAAAGGAGCGGCGACTTCTTTTAGCCATGACGATCTGGATACATTGATTTTCAAAACAGGTGAGACTGCCACATTTTGTGGCGCTACCATTGTATTGTCGGCACCCAGTACCGACGCGGCGTCGAATCGTGAGGGATTGGCCGGTTCCTGTCAACGCCGCAGGAGGCACCAATGAGCAGAAGAATGCTGGAACCAGAGGATCGAGCCACGCTGTTAAGGCTTTTGCACTGGCTTATGTGCCTGACAGCCATTATATCGTTAATACTGCTGGGAATCGCCTTTTTTGCCCCTAGCTAACCAACCCACCCTTGGCCAAATGGGCGGGATCTAACAATTCCTCAAGCGTTTCTCTATCCAGGTCCGTCATTTCAACAGCGACATCCAGCACTGGCCTACAGCTGGCATAGGCGGCCTTGGCAATCTCCGCCGCTTTCAGGTAGCCAATCACTGGGTTAAGGGAGGTCACTAAAATGGGGTTGCGGCCCAGGGTTCCCTCAATATGCGCCCGATTCACCGCGAAACTGGCAACGGCTCGATCAGCCAATAGGGTCGATGCATTCGCGAGCAGGTTAATACTTTCCAGCAGCGTACTGCCTACTAAAGGCAACATAACATTCAATTGAAAATTGCCGCTCTGTCCCGCCACGGTCACTGTGGTGTCATTACCCATCACCCGGGCACAAACCATAGTAACTGATTCGGCAATAACCGGGTTCACTTTGCCCGGCATAATGCTGCTCCCTGGCTGCAAGGCCTCCAGGGCGATTTCGGAGAGGCCAGCAAGGGGACCGCTGTTCATCCAACGCAAATCGTTGGCAATTTTCATCAGGGAAGCTGCCAACACCTTGAGCTGCCCGGACAACTCCACCGACGTATCCTGACTGGAAATTGCGGTAAAAAAGTTCTCTGCCGGGCGAAACTGATGGGATGTGTGGGCACTGATTTTTTGCGCGAACAGCTCGGCAAAATCCGGGTGAGCATTGAGCCCGGTGCCAATCGCCGTACCGCCTTGAGCCAGCTGGGCAAGCCGAGGCATTACCGCGCGAATTCTCTCCCGGCACGCTTCTATTTGTGCTGCCCAGCCTCCAACTTCCTGCGCCATTGTCATAGGCACTGCATCCATCAGATGGGTGCGGCCGGTTTTTACAATACTTTCAAGTTCCGTGGACTTGTCGCACAAGCCAGTGTGCAAATGGCGCAACGCAGGCAGCAGGGTGTCTCGCACTGCAAGCAGGGCTGACACATGGATTGCGGTAGGAACCACATCATTACTGCTCTGACTCATATTCACGTGATCATTGGAGCTGATGGTTTGATCACTGTGCTTTTCTGCGAGGTGGGCGAGCACCTCATTAACATTCATATTTGAGCTGGTACCAGAACCTGTCTGGTAAATATCGACGGGAAAATGAGTGGCATACTCCTCATCACCGAGACTGTCGCAAGCATTGATAATGGCCTCAGCCTGCGCTTTATCCAACAACCCCAAGTCCCGGTTGGCCTCCGCGGCAGATTTCTTTATCAGCACAATGGCGCGGATAAACTCTGCCGGCAAGCCGTGACCACTGACAGGAAAATTCTCCACGGCGCGCTGGGTTTGCGCGCCATACATCGCCTCAGTCGGCACCTGAACTTCGCCCAGGCTGTCCTTTTCAGTGCGGAATTCGCCACCCATTTCACTCTCCCCAGATGCGCTTAATGCATCGACAGAAGGTTATTTAGCCGCTGCAGCCCTACTCGACCACGACGGTAATTTTCTTGGACATCACAGGCTCTTTATGTGGCACATGCATATAGTTGCCCAGAACCAGTTGTAGCGTATGCTTGCCGGGTGGCAAGGTAACTTGAGTCTCGGTTTGCCCACCGCCAAAGTGAATGATGTTCTTACTCGCCGGCAAAGGCTTGCTCATATCCGGCATATCATCCACATCAATCAGCAGATGATGGTGGCCGGTATTCTCTTGATTGGTACCCGCCGGTGCCACACCCATACCAGACAAACCAAACTTCACCGTAAATGTCTGGGGCACCTTCTCTCCATCTTTCGGCGAGATAATATAGACCTTGGCATCTGCTGGGGCCTTACTGCTCATATCCATTTTGCTTTCGTGTTCAGACGCATGTAACAGCGGCGACAACATCAGTGCGCTGGCAAACAGCAGAGAACTGGATTTAATCATATGTATTCCTTCCTGATAGGGCGCCCAGATCGCGCCAATTCTTATAATCTGGCTTTACAGCTTCTCGGCCGCGGCACCTTGGTACCGTTCGGCAAAGACACTTTAACAGACCAAAGTTTCAGTTCCAGAGACTATCAGGGAATATAGTTGCGGAAAGAAAAAGAGAGATAGGATTTGTGACAGGGCTACTTATTTAAATCTGCTTTGCGGCAATTAGGCAAGAGAGGGCCCGGACCAACCGGGCCAGAAAAATCAGATACTCACCCGACCCTCTTGGGTCCATTCGCAGCGAACCTGCATATCGCCGCTGCCAGGCTCGTGATAGAGGCCAGCGGACTCCCAGCTGAAAGAGTGAACGCCGGAAAGCTCAGTTTCCAAATGCACAGTTGCCGAAACCCAATACATACTCTTCAGCAACTCTTCAAACTTCTGTATCCACAAATCCCACTCGTACTCTACCGCCCGATAGGAAGCGCCAAAGTGGATAACATCGGTTTGATACTGGGACTGCTTCACTTTAATGGTGGGAATAGCAAACATATCCCGGCACAGGAATGGCCATTCATCAGCACTGGGCAGGGCGAGCACAGCATTGCGGTTCACCCTGCGCCGATCGCTGCCGCCAGCGAGGCTATTGCTGTCTTTGATACATCCGTAAACGATGGATTCCTGATCGCCCTGAAGCATTAATTCCATTCCTTACCACAGTGCCACTGGACATCAGGTACCCAGGGCAAAACAGATCTAAGGCATCAACTTTAACGGCGAAGCGACCAGAAAGCCACAAAACAAAACATGAACCTGCAAAGTGCTCAAAACTTCGGCTATTCAGTTACTAATGGTGCCCCGCCTAAAATACCAGGACTAAATCTCAAAGCCCCTTTCGCGCAACATATCCAGAAGCGCCTCTTCATCCATAACTGTGATACCTAGCTCCTGCGCTTTGGTCAATTTTGAGCCAGCGCCTGGCCCGGCAACCAGAGTGCCGGTCTTGGCGGAAACACTTCCTGCGACTTTCGCACCCAGCCTCTGTAAGTAATCTTTTGCTTCACTGCGGGACAGGGTTTCCAGTTTGCCGGTGAGCACCCAGGTTTCCCCTGCCAGGGGCTGATCCTGCTCGTCACTCTCTTCCGCTTGCCAATGCACACCCGCCTGCTGCAGTGCCTCCACCTCTTCTTGGGCATGAGGCTGCTGAAAAAACTCAGCAACAAAATGAGCGACCACTGGGCCCACATCTTCAACTTCCTGCAAAGCCTCGACATCTGCCGACATTAGCGGATTCAATTCGCCAAAGTGCCGCGCCAAATTGCGCGCTGTAGCCTCACCCACTTCCCGGATACCCAGGGCATAGAGGAATTTAGGCAGCGTGGTCTCTTTACTGCGCTCCAGTGCATCGAGGAGGTTCTGGGCAGACTTTTGCCCCATTCGCTCAAGTCCCGCCACCTGCTCCAAGGTGAGGTGGTAGAGCCCGGACACCGAATGTAACAAGTCCTCATCTACCAGCTGCTCTACCAGCTTGTCTCCCAGCCCATCAATGTCCATCGCTTTGCGCGAAGCGAAATGCTTGATGGCCTGCTTGCGCTGGGCACTACAAATCAGGCCGCCGCTACAGCGGACCACCGCCTCACCGGGCGTGGATTCCACCGGCGAGCCGCATACTGGGCAATGTGTGGGGAATTCAATAGCGTGGCCACCCGGCTTGCGCTTGCTCTCCACCACAGAAACCACCTGCGGGATAACGTCTCCGGCACGGCGAATAATGACGGTATCACCTACCTGCACGCCGAGGCGCTCGATCTCATCTCTATTGTGCAGAGTTGCATTGGAAACGGTAACGCCGCCGACAAAAACCGGCTGTAGGCGAGCAACCGGGGTGACCGCACCGGTGCGCCCTACCTGGAACTCAACATCCAATAATTCAGTCATTTCCTCCTGAGCGGGAAACTTATAGGCCATGGCCCAACGGGGTGCGCGAGCCACAAAGCCGAGACGGCGCTGCAGGGGAATACTGTTGACCTTAAAAACAATACCGTCAATATCGTAAGCGAGGTCCTCGCGCTTCTCACCGATTTCCCTGTAGTAGTCGATGCAGCCCTGAATATCCTTAGCGACGCGCATCTCCCGGTTTGTACGGAAGCCCCAATGTCCCAGCAGCTGCAAAGTCTCAACGTGCTTTTCCGGCAGCTCACCGTCCTCTACAAGGCCAGTGCCATAAACACACAATTCCAGCGGTCTCTGCGCTGTTATGCGGGAGTCCAATTGACGCAAACTACCGGCAGCGGCATTTCGAGGATTTACGAAAAGCTTCTCACCCGCCGCGGCCGCTTTGCGATTCAATTCGGCAAAGCCCGCTTTCGGCATATAGATTTCACCGCGCACCTCCAATACACCCGGATACTTTTCAATACCATCTGCTTGACGCAAACGCAGAGGTACAGATCCCACGGTGCGTACATTCTGGGTGATATCCTCACCCGTCGTGCCATCCCCTCGCGTTGCCGCTCGCTCAAGTACGCCGTCGCGATATAAAAGGCTGATAGCGATACCGTCTAACTTGGGTTCACAGGCGTATTCCACCGGCCCTTTACTGTTGAGGCGCTCACACACCCGGCGGTCAAACTCCAGCAACTCTTCATCATTAAAGGCGTTATCCAAAGACAACATCGCCACCTCATGGCGAACTTCCTGAAAAGAGGAAAGCGGCTCTGCGCCGACCCGCTGGGTGGGAGAATCCGGAGTTAGCAGCTGAGGATATTCACTTTCCAGGTCCTGCAACTCGCGCAGGCGCCGGTCGTACTCAATATCCGGCAACTCGGGATCATCAAGCACATAGTATTGGTGATTCGCACGCTGGAGGATTTCATGTAATTCCTGAACACGTTCGCGCACTTGAGGGGAAATAGTTTGATGAGTCATCGGCAATTCGAGTGAATAAAAATAATAGTTAGAAAATTATTTCGATTTTACATGCAAATACGGCCCGAGCTTACGGCTAATTTCCAAAATGAAAATCAGCCGGCATCCCGGGCCGCATTAAAAATGGCAACAATTATTTAGAGATTGCGAGCTAGCTTTGCGCCATCGCTAAAGTCCTGCGACGCTGGTACTCCACAACCCGCTGACGATAATGCTCCGCCGTTTGCGCGGTAAATACACTGCGATTCTCATCCTTCAATTCGCCACCGAGCAGCTCGGCAATTTTGTATGAGGTGGAAAGCAGTTGATCGAAAGCTTTAATCGCCTCGCCTTCCACAGGTAGTGTCAGGAACAGGCTAACACCTGGCGTGGCAAATTCTTCCATCTGGGCCAAGTCGAAAACGCCGGGCACAACAATATTGGCGAGACTAAAGATAATGGCCCCATCAGCACCGCCGTGCTCATGGTAGTGAAAAATATTCATTTCACCAAAGCGCATGCCACAGGCAACCATTACCCGAAGTACGTCATTACCCTCGAAGTAATCCCCTTCTGGCGCCATTACATTAATCACCAGCACCTCACGGGTGGGAGCACCTTCACCAACACTGCCACAGCTTGGAGACTGAGAAGATCGTTCGGGTTGAGAATCCTCATGCACCGCTTCATGCTCAGGACTGTGAGCGCTATCCATCGCATTTAGGCTTTCAGCCTCATCTAATGCAGGCTCATAGCGTTGCTCTTCACCGACCGACTCCATCAGAGTGGGGACTTGCTCTTCCAAATCGAGGATACCCTGCTCTTCCGGGCTCCTCTGGGGATTGCTGCCAGCGAGCGGCTTGCGCGAGGAAATAAAGCTCTCCTGCACCTGGCGATTCACATGTAGCGCATCCTCTAGCGGACGGCGCTGAACAACGCGAGCCTGCCCGGGCAATTCGCTGTTTGCGGGCTTGGGCTCCCGCGTCTCTAGGGGTTTGCGGACCGGGGGCTCTTCTTCAGCCTTCTCTGAGACCGGATCAGCTTCATTTTTTACTTCAGATTGCATGGCCCGCGACAGATTGCGGGAGACCTTAACTGCCGCGCGCTGCCGCAAGATCGCCCGGCGTATGCCATCGACCACAACGACCAGCAGAACGACAACCAGGATTGTAACCAGCCAGTTATCCATTTTTTAGCGCCTCTCCCTTTACGCCCTTATGCAGAAGCCAGCTCGGCTGCTTCTTCCACATTCACCGACACCAGTCGGGATACACCCGGCTCGTGCATGGTAACCCCCAGCAACTGATCCGCCATCTCCATTGCGATCTTGTTGTGGGTAATATAGATGAACTGAACGTGTTCTGACATTTCTTTAACCATTCGTGCGTAACGACCAACGTTAGCATCGTCAAGGGGAGCATCCACCTCATCCAACATACAGAAAGGTGCTGGATTCAGACGGAAAATCGAGAATACCAATGCGATCGCTGTCAGCGCTTTTTCTCCACCCGAGAGCAGATGGATTGTGCTGTTGCGCTTGCCCGGCGGGCGGGCCATGATCGCGATACCAGTATCGAGCAGATCTTCACCGGTAAGTTCCAGATAGGCATTACCACCACCGAAAACTTTCGGGAAGAGTTCCTGCAGGCCCGCATTTACCTGATCAAAAGTTTCCTTGAAGCGGGTTCTCGTTTCCTTGTCGATTTTCTTAATTGCATTTTCCAGGGTCTCCAGCGCTTCCATCAGATCCCCATGCTGGCGATCCAGGTAGTTCTTGCGCTCAGACTCCTGCTTGTATTCATCGATAGCGGCGAGGTTAATCGGCCCGAGACGCGAGATACGCGCGGCTACCAATTCCAAATCTTCCTGTACCTGTTTAATCGTCAGATCGCCAGGCAACTGTTCGAGCAGCTGATCGATATCGTGCTCGCTCTCGCGCAGCTGCTCTACCAATCCGTTTCGTTGCACTTCCAGAGTCTGCGCAGCGAGACGCTCCTGCTCAAGCTGCGCGCGCACTCCCTGAAGAGCCGCCTCCACTTTGTGGCGCTCCTGTTCCTGCTCGCGCAGGCCGGTCTCAACCTCTTCCAGCTTTTTGCGCGCATCGGCGAGTTCCGTTTCCACCTCAATACGCTCGCCGAGTTTTTCTTCCAACTCAGCCTGAAAATCCTGGGAGGGGTCCTGGGTCTCCTCCATTTGCTCCTGCAATTGCTGACGACGACTGCGCAACCTTTCCAGCTGCTCGCTCATCACCTGCAAAGTGCGCTCGAGAGACACCATCTGGGTGCGCACTGACTGCTCGCGCATAGCCAGTTCATGGGCGCGATCCTTGTCCTCCCGCGCGCGCTGGCGCACGGCATCCAAAGCTTCGCGCAATTCCTCCCGGCGTGCCATTAGCGTTTCGCGACGATCGGTATCATCGCTCATCGCCTCGACAGCTTCCTGCAGCATTAGACGAGCTTCCGACAGGGACTCCCCTTCCAACTCCTGCTGCTCACGCACCTCATCGATTTCCTGCTCAATTCGGATACGGCGCTCATTCATCTGCTCCGCACGCGCCCGTCGGGCGGACAACTGGCTGCGCAGCTCTGCCTCGCGACGCCCGAGCTGGTCGGACTCATTGCGAGCCTGTTCGATGGAGCGCTCGAGATCGACCGTTTGCGTGCGCAGGGACTCGCGTCGCTCGGCAATACTCTCTATCTGCTCCTCACATAGGGCCAACTCCTGCCCCAGGGTTTCAAGATCCTGCTTGCGCGCCAGGACCCCGGCCTCTGCATCACTGGCGCGATTCACTCGCAACCAGTTAGGACCGAGCCAGAGCCCATCGCGAGTCACAATAGACTCATGAGCTTGCAAATTCGCTCGCCTGGACAGCGCCTCAGTCAAATCCTCTGCGGTATAAATTCCCGCCAAGATGCCGGAGAGAGATGCCGGCCCCTGAACCATATCCTGCAGCGAAGGAAGTGCTCCCTTCGCACTGCTATTTACAGCACTGTTATCGATCAGAACCGCTTGACCGCTTTCCAGTGCCGCCAATCCTTCAGCCACGGACTCGAGCTGCTCAACACATACCGCCTGCAATTGGGGGCCGAGGATAGTTTCAACTGCGGTTTCCCAGCCGGGCTGGGCTTTAATCTGGTCGGCGAGCCGGGGCTTGTCAGCCAGGGCTTGCTGGTGCAGCCAATTCTCAACTGCCTTGCCTTGCCCTAAAGCAGCTTGCTGCAAGGCTTCCAGAGACGCCTGACGGCCGCGCCCGGTTTGCAGCTGCAAGCGTAACTGATCGAGTTCGGTAGCCAGCTCCCGCTCCTGCACACGGAGACTGTCCAGAGACTCGCGACGCTCTGCCGCTTCCTCGCGGCGCTCTTCAGCCTGCATTTCCAGCTCGGCCATCTGCTCGTTCAGCTGCAGTGTCTCTTCATCGTCGTCAGAGACCTGGAGGCCGGACTGCTCCGCCAATAGCTTGTTGACCCGCTCCAGCAGCCGCTGGCCAGAAGTTTCCAAGTGCTGGATGCGGGATTGCTGTACCTCAGCTTTCTGACGGGAGCCAGAGGCACCCTGGTTAAACTGGTCCCACTCGTTCTGCCAATTGCGCATCTGCTCTTCAGATTCGAGCAGTGCCGCAGCAGACTCCTCTTCTGCTGCCAAAACCATCTCCAGGTCCGGCAGAATAATCTCAAGCTCCTCCTCAAACTGGGCCGCTTTTTCGCGATCCACTTCGAGATTGGTCTCCGCCTCGCGATATTCTTGTTCGGTTTGCGCCAAATCGGAATGCAGGCGAGTAGAGCGCTCACGAGCGTGGGCAATGCTCTGCTCCAAGCGGGCGATATCTCCACCGACGGCGTAAAAGCGTCCCTGGACTTCGTTAAAGCTATCAGACAGCTCGTGGTACCCCACGCGCTTTTGCTCAATGCCTGTGTCACAGGTGACCTGGCGGGTAACCAGCTCTTCAACGGTGAGTTCAAGCTCACCTATTTGTTGCTGCTTGGCCTTGGATTGGTCATCCAGTTCGCGGTATTTGAGCGCCTGAAGATTAGCCTTGTGGCTGCGCTCTTCCTCTTTAAATCGGCTGTATTTTTCCGCTGCTGCGGACTGTCGCTCCAGTCGGGACAACTGGCGATCCAGCTCATCGCGGATATCCGTGAGGCGCTCAAGGTTTTCAGAGGTCCGTCTCATCCGGTTTTCGGTGTCCCGGCGGCGCTCCTTGTATTTGGAGATACCGGCGGCCTCTTCGATATAGACGCGCAGCTCTTCGGGCTTGGCTTCGATCAACTTGGAGATCATGCCCTGCTCAATAATGGCGTAGCTGCGTGGGCCAAGGCCGGTACCCAAGAAGAGATCGGTTACATCGCGGCGGCGGCACTTCTCGCCATTCAGGTAATAGGTGTTCTGTGCTTCCCGGGTTACCTTGCGCTTGACGGAAATCTCCGAGAAAGACGCATAGGCTCCAGAAAGCTTGCCCTCAGAGTTATCAAATACCAACTCAATCGAGGCCTGCCCCACGGGCTTACGGCCACTGGAGCCATTGAAGATAACATCCGTCATCGAATCGCCGCGCAGGTTCTTTGCGGAGGATTCCCCCATAACCCAGCGCACCGCATCGATGGTGTTGGATTTACCACAGCCATTGGGACCCACCACCGAGTTGAGGTTTGTCGGAAAATAGACAGTGGTAGGGTCAACAAAAGACTTGAAGCCCGCTAGCTTGATGCACTTCAGACGCATGTATTTATAAACTCGATATTTTTCTCTGCCGGGCGGGACACCAAACCTTTAATATTACTTGGTGTCGCCAGAGCATTCAGCGCTATTCTTCACAGTAATGTTCAGTCGGGATTATCAATCCGACCAAGCAGCGGTCAAGTCAAACATGACGATCGCTACCAAATGCCAACTTGCCCCAATAGAACTCATCAATATCGGGGCAATGTGAGCTTGAGGCCAATTAGACGCAAGAATGCCATCCGGCCGCAAATAAAAATGAGGCCACAGCTTACACTGTGACCTCATTTTCGACAGTCACAGCCAGTTACAGCTGACTATCGATGGCTATTGACTGAGTTTCACTCCAGCGGGATTTAGGCAACTCGCTAATCATTCCCTGCCAATCCCCCGGGGCCGGACGCGCATCTCCCTTAATGGCCAGTCGCGCTACCAACTGCACAGAGTCGACAGTGGCGATGGAGCTTCCAGGCATCATTGCTCGGGACTCATCCAGCACAACCTCTGCCGGTAACTGCCCAGCCGTGAGGCGCACGATAGCCAGAGGCATCGGGCTCGCAGCACTGCGTGCATAGATAAATACCGGGGTAGATTCTGGGGCTTCAACTCCCTCCCCCAAACTGACCTGAACTCGAATCTGCGGGCCTTTCTCTTTCGTTTCTACCTTTGCCTGCACCGCTACAGCCTCACCGCTGTCTGCCAAAGCGCTTTCGGCCCTGGCAACGCCAGCCTGAAGCGCCTCTGCTGCTGCAGATCCTGGGGGAAGCTGGCTAAGTGCTAGCTGCCAATGCTGGCGAGCCTTGCGGTAGTCCCCATCTTCAAAAGCGGCAATACCCGCCAAGCCCAGCACAGTGCCATTGGATGGCTGCACCTGTAACACCTGCTCGATCAAGGAGCGGATCTCATCGGTAATCTTGGAACCGCCGGCAAAAAACAGCGCTTGCGCCAGCTCAGCTTTAACATTGGCTGCCTGAGGCTCGCGGGCTACAACATAGCGATAGGAATCTACCGCCCCAGCCAAATCGCCACTCACCAGTAGCCGCTGCGCCAATATATAGCGACTGCTAAGATCATCTGGGTGAGTTTTAGCCCGCTCCTGCAACTGACGGGTGATTTTTGCCTCTTCTTCCGAAGAGGTGTGCCCACCTTGGCTCGCCACCATATCGCGATACAAAGCTACTTCGGACGGTCGGTCGGAAAACCCGTAGGCAGCCGCTGCAATTGCAGGCACCAAAACTGCCAGCCCGATTAGCAATCGGCCGCCACCCTGCTTGGCTTCACCAGATTGACTCTCCTGCTGAGCCGCCAGCAGTTCCCGCGCGAGATCTGCCTCCAGTTGGGCAAACTGCTTTTCATCCATCGCACCGCTCTGCACCGCAGCGCGAAGCTCTTTACTGCGCTCCCGGTAGAGCGATGCCATAGCCTCTCGCTTGCTACTACCGCTGCGACGCCTGCCTGCAGCTCTCAAAGCAGGAATCAGAAATACAAAAGCTACCAACAGTAGCAGTAGGGCTACACCAAACCAGATATCAATCATTTACCTTCCTTCCCGCTATCACCTTCATCTACAGGTCCATCTCCCAACAACTGCTTTAATCGACGCCGCTCATCATCAGTGAGTTCCCCACTGCCATCATCTTGGCGAGCCCCGGTACCACTTTTTGAGCGCATCACGATCACAATCAAGGCCAGAAGCCCGAAAACGGCAAAAACTCCCGGAGCCAACCACAGGATCAAGGTATTTTTCTGAACAGGTGGGCGGTAGAGCACAAAATCCCCATAGCGGGCCACCATGTAGTCAACGATTTCCTGGTCCGTAAATCCCTCCTCCAGCAAACGGCGGATTTCACGGCGCAAGTCCGAGGAAATAGACGCATCGGAGTCTGCCAGGTTCTGGTTTTGACATTTGGGGCAGCGCATCTCTTCAATAAGCACGCGATACCTTGCATCCAGCTCGGGAGAGGACAATTTTTGTGTCTCCACTACCGCATGTGCAGCGATGGACAGGCAAAACATACCGAATGCCAGTACAAGTTGGGCCAGCCAGGTCTTCTGTGTCACAGCTTTTCTCACGCTCTAACTAACGGGAATTGGGGCGATTATAACAGTGTCACCCCCCGGCGGACACGCCCACGAATTCACACAAAAGCGCGTTAACTCATTGAAAGACAAAAAAAAATTCAAAAAAGGCGTTGACGCCACGAAGAATATCATTAAGATACGCAGCTCCTGACACGGGGTGGTTAGCTCAGTTGGGAGAGCGACGGCCTTACAAGCCGTAGGTCACAGGTTCGACCCCTGTACCACCCACCACTTCTCTTACTCTTGCCCGGCAAGAGCAACCAAAGAGAAGCAGGAATGCGGACCGGTAGTTCAGTTGGTTAGAATGCCGGCCTGTCACGCCGGAGGTCGCGGGTTCGAGTCCCGTCCGGTCCGCCATATACAAAAAAGCCCTGCTCGCAAGAGCGGGGCTTTTTTGTTTGTGCCTCACATCTTTTCATTTTTCTCACATTTTATTTTCAGTTGCTTACGCTGGAAATTTGAAAGAGCCACAAAAAAATAACCAAATCTCAGCGTAAAAAAAATAGTGCGAGCGCAGTGCCGACAATATTTTTCTGCAACAATTTTCTCCAGCCTGATTTTTTTATTTTCTGAACTTCTACGCAGCTGATTTTGATCGATAAAAACAGCTTAAAAAATCCTCAAAAAATCCTCTAATTAATTAATTTTTAAACAATTTTTGGATGTTTTTTATTCTTAAAAAAATTTTTAAAAATCTCCCAACAAAATTGTTGACCGCAAAAAAAATATCATTAAGATACGCAGCTCCTGACACGGGGTGGTTAGCTCAGTTGGGAGAGCGACGGCCTTACAAGCCGTAGGTCACAGGTTCGACCCCTGTACCACCCACCACTTCTCTTACTCTTGCCCGGCAAGAGCAACCAAAGAGAAGCAGGAATGCGGACCGGTAGTTCAGTTGGTTAGAATGCCGGCCTGTCACGCCGGAGGTCGCGGGTTCGAGTCCCGTCCGGTCCGCCATATACAAAAAAGCCCTGCTCGCAAGAGCGGGGCTTTTTTGTATATGAAAAACTCAAAACCACTTTTCAATACACAACCACCTCCCCACTCCCCACTACAAACTGTGCAGACCGACTAACAAAATTAATAGAAAACCGGGGCAATGAAAGTAGCACCCTGTTTTATTACCAAATATTGCCAATAGACGAGCAGCAATTTCTTCAAATACATCCCCGCTTCTCACACTTAAAGCCAGGCGCAAACTTTTTTAGAAAAACTTCCCTAAGTTGTTGACCTAAGTAAAAAAATCATTATGATACGCAGCTCCTGACACGGGGTGGTTAGCTCAGTTGGGAGAGCGACGGCCTTACAAGCCGTAGGTCACAGGTTCGACCCCTGTACCACCCACCACTTCTCTTACTCTTGCCCGGCAAGAGCAACCAAAGAGAAGCAGGAATGCGGACCGGTAGTTCAGTTGGTTAGAATGCCGGCCTGTCACGCCGGAGGTCGCGGGTTCGAGTCCCGTCCGGTCCGCCATATACAAAAAAGCCCTGCTCGCAAGAGCGGGGCTTTTTTGTATGCGCTAATTAGAAAAGAGTTTGGTTTTTTTAAACTTCAGCTGAAGCCGCCTGGCTCTCCTCCCATTCCCCATCCATCGCTTCGTCGCCGCCATGCAATAGATGCATCAATCGCTCCAGCTCCGGCATTTCGTTAAAGCACTCCGCCTCACCAGAAATTTCATCCCAGGATGCTTTGGATTCTGTGCAAAGATGGGCCACAACTTTCCCATCGATATCCCCCTCCAACAATCCCGCAGGTACCCAGAAGTGCGTTGTATTACTCATTAAGTGAGGAACTGTACTTCCACATCCACTGCAAAAGTCAGATCGATAGCCCGTAGGAGTCCGGAATGAAGAGATTCTGTCTAAGCCCCGCACCCAGCGAAACTGATCCCGGCTAATAAACATGGCCGTATCCGAGGCGGAACCACTCAATTTGCGGCAGAGTGAGCAATGGCATTGGTAAAGGTTTGGAATTGGCTCTTCCAGCTGGAACTCAACCCCACCGCATAGGCACTTCCCATTCATCCCTTTCTCCTTCCGCAAAACTGTTATTCGAAGTCGTCCATGAAATCGCAATAGGTTAGCAACAATATCTCAGTCCTACCCAAGACTCCTATAGACACACAGTGAAGTAAATGCCATTTGGCGCCTCATTCAACGAACATCATTAAATATCCAAGGATCTGGGGTTTAGCTTCGCCGTGAGGATATGATCCTCCCAACATCCATTGATCTTCAGGTATTTTGCCGCCCTACCCTCGACAACGAAGCCCAATGCCTCCAGCAGAGCTGCCGACCTATCGTTACCAGGCATGTAGTTGGCCATCACTCTATTCAAATTTAAGGTGTCAAAAGCATAATCAACGACATAACGACACAAGCTCCCCATTAAGCCCCGCCCCTCGTGGGACTGGTCAACTGCATATCCCATATTACAGGCCTGAAATGGGCCTCGGATGATATTCGTCAAGGAGCAAACACCCAGTAACTGATCACACCCGGACTCTAATGCAGCAAACTTTAAAATTCCTCCAGAGCTTATGCGTCGAATCCAGGACCCGGAACTGTGAAAACCGGGCTCACGAATGGGCTCCCAGCGCTTCAGGTGCTCTTCATTAGATAAATAAAAAGCAGATATGGCGGGCGCATCTGTCACTCCGAGCAAACGTATTTCCACCAGTCGATTACCTCACCATTCACATTCTGATTAAGCTCAATCAACCCATTTATACCGGCACTACTATTCAAATGACGGTAAAGAGTCCCGCTGACCGGGAAGCTCACCAAGAAATTCCCAACCCCGGGTCCTGCCGCTCTCATAACCTTCCTCGAGCAACTCTGCTTCCTGGGTAAAACGCTTAACCGGGAAATTGTCTGGAGGCGCAATAACCGAAACCTGGCACCCCTCTGGAGGCACCTCGATAAACTCCAGAGCCCGATTATATTTCTCCCCCCTCTCTAGCACGGCCTCAAATAGCCGGGCATGATCACGGAAAAACTGTTTGATAAATTTTGGAGCAGGCCCCTTAATTTTCCGATACCCCAGAGGGCGCGAAAGAATAACGGTTATATTTCTGGCCCCCTGCTGATAGGCCTGAATGATCGGTATCGAATCAGCCAGACCGCCATCGGTCATAGGCTCCCCATCCACTTCAGGAAACCCCCGGTAAGCAACCGGAATGGCACAAGAGGCCGGGAAAACCTCGTGCATATTTTCTGGAGTTACTTTCAGGTATCTAGCCTCCCCCGTCTTGATACTGGTAGTCACGGCATAAAGCGGTATTCCATTCTCAACATAACTATCGACACTGAGCGGAATATCCTGATATGACGCATGCCACAACCAGCCAATATCACAAAAATGACCGCCTCGGAGATAGCGGCGCCAGTCGATGAAGTCTGCCCGCCGGGCATGGTCCATTAGTATTTGCCGACTTCGCCCATGATTTCCCGCCAGATAACCAATCAAGTTGGTGGAGCCTGCGGATACACCGATCGCAAAATCAAATGGCCGATAGCCCGCCTCCAAAAATGCATCCAATACGCCTGCAGCGAAAATCCCCCGCATAGCACCCCCTTCGACCACAAGGGCTGACTGGGAATTCTCGTTAATCAAAATACAGTCTTCCATAGCGAGCAACCGTTAAAACCAAACCATCTCTACCTTTGCCAAGCAGATTCCAATAGCACTATGATTGAGGCATTCAGGTAATCCGTTGAGTTAAACCAAGTATGCCAACAATCGCGTTTAAAGCGCCGTGGAGCCGCCAGCTCCAAATTATCAGTGCCATATGCACATTACTCCTACTGGGACTGCCGCTCTTTCTGGCATCGAGAGCACCAGCTGCTCCATCTACCCTCTATAGCATTGCCATAGCACTTCCGCCTGCAATACTGGCTCTCAGCGCCTTCTTTGCCATCCGTGGTTACGCCATCAAAAATGGCAACCTCTTGATATTGCGCCCGGGCTGGAAAACCACCATCTCCTTGGAGGGGCTATCTGAAGCATTCCCCGACTCAACCGCCATGCAAGGATCAGTCCGCATCTTTGGCAATTCCGGCTTATTTGGCTATATAGGCCTGTTTCAAAACCAAAAGTTGGGGCGCTATCGTGCATTTGCTACCGATCAGCAAAAATCTGTCGTACTGCGCCTGGCCACACAAACTATCGTGATCACCCCCGATAAACCGGAGCGGGCAGCGGACATTCTCCGCCAACACTGCCAACTTCAACCCAATCCAAATTAATTGCTCCGACAACAACGCCACACGAATAGGCACGAGAAGTCGACAGGAAGTTCAAACCGATGAAAAAGTTCGCTTTTATAATTGCCGCCGCATTTACGCTGCTATCAGCAAGTGCTCACTCCGCTTGTGTGATTTTATTGCATGGACTAGCCAAAACAGATAGCTCAATGGAGAAACTGGCAAAGGCCATAGATGCCGAAGGTTTCCAAACGGTCAATATTGATTACCCTTCGACCAAGCACTCCATTGAAACCTTGGCCAGCATGGCCATAGCGCCTGCTGTCGAGGAGTGCGGTAACGCGCAAGAAATCAATTTTGTCACTCACTCCATGGGCGGCATTCTGGTAAGGCAATATCTACATTCAGCTGAAATCAAAAACCTGAATCGCGTTGTCATGTTGGGCCCACCCAATAAAGGCAGCGAAGTAGTTGATAAACTGGGAACATTCCCCGGTTTCAAGTTTATGTTTGGCGATGCTGGGCTGCAGTTGGGTACCGGCGAGATGAGCGTCCCCAACAAGCTCGGTAGTGCAGATTTTGATGTAGGTATTATTGCCGGTACTCGCAGCATCAACCTGATTCTATCCCGCCTTATCCCAGAAACCGATGATGGTAAAGTCTCCGTATCCAGCACAAAACTGGATGGCATGAATGATCATCTGCAAATGCCAGTGACCCATGTGTTTATGATGAAAGATAAAAAAGTTATCTCGCAAGTTATCCATTACCTTAAGCATGGATTCTTTCATAGAGCCGGCAATCAGGCATCCAATTAAAATTAATCGATCTTATAAATAATCTATACCTTTTAACTCCAATCACAATACAAAATTAGTGACAATAATTTGGAATTCACCTTTATGCAGTGGCAATGGTGCAGCTTTAAAGAGCTTACGCTCAGTCAACTTTACGAAGTTTTGCGAGTAAGGCAGGAAGTTTTTACGGTAGAACAAGATTGCCCCTATCAGGATGCCGATGGCAAAGACCAACACTCCTGGCACCTAATCTGCTGGGAGGGAGACGAAAATAACCCGCAGGTTATGGCCTACCTGAGAGTTGTTTGCCCAGGCCTTAAATACCGGGAACCTTCGATAGGAAGAGTGTTAACCGCAGAAGCCAGTCGCGGAACAGGCCTGGGCAAGGAGCTGATTCGCCGAGCCGTAATGCACACATGCGAAGAATACCCCAACACTGGTATTCGCATTTCAGCTCAACAACATTTGGATAGATTTTACGGGGAGTTTGGTTTTGAGCAGGTGTCTGAGCCGTACCAGGAAGACGGCATCCCGCATATCGAGATGTTACGCCCTGCCAAGTAATTGAAAGGGATCTTATAGGTCCGATGGAAGTTTTGGGGCCCTGCAGAGGCACTGCGAGCCCCCCAAAAAAATCTAGTTGCTACCCAGTGGATTGGCACCGGCAGATACAGTCTCACTATCCGACTGACGCGCCCTGCTATAAAGGCAAGAGGCCGCGATTCCAGCAGCAATTAGCAACCACACAACATTAACGACCAGTGATGCTCTCACAAAGGAATCCTCACCAAACTGAGCAACGTGCACTACAACTGCCCCGACGCAGGCGATAATTGTGGCAATACGCAGAGACATAGACCACTTGGCCACTGTCCCCATGAAGGCAGCCGCAACGCTTAACGCCAAGGTCACCAGCCAGAACACCTGCGCAGCATTTAGCTTAAACGCCAGATAAGTCACCGCACTCAGAGCAATCGCAAATGGTACACCCCATACCTGAGCCACCCAGACTCGCTCCAAACGTACGGCGGGATTGCCGCGCTGACGCTTGCGAACAAACCAGATATTGATGCCGGATACCACCAGCAAACACATCCCCACCCCCAGCAGGAAGTAAGCAATTTTCACAGGGAAACCGGAAAAGTGGCCAAAGTGTAAACGGTACGTAGAAAGGTAAACCTGCTTAGCCGCGTCTCCCTCAGACCAACCCTCTTTTTCAATCAGGCTGCCATCGGGATTAAAGTGGTAACGCTCACCCCAGACCAAACGCTCTGGAACCCGGGTCCACACCTCAACAACCTGGCCTTCACGTCCAGGAAATGCCACTTCTAAACGAGTCCGCTCTTCTTCCGGTGCGATACGATCCATTGTTGCCAGAATTGCAGCATAATCCGG
The DNA here is from genome assembly GCF_052467825.1 of Microbulbifer maximicatervae (SeqCode). NCBI lineage: Bacteria > Pseudomonadati > Pseudomonadota > Gammaproteobacteria > Cellvibrionales > Microbulbiferaceae > Microbulbifer > Microbulbifer maximicatervae (SeqCode). Next base: position 3,192,656 of record NZ_CP174327.1, on the reverse strand, counting down.
ATAATCAACTTCAGGGGCGTTTTCCTCCATCACCGGATGATCCGCGTAAAGCATGTGCTCTACCTTTTCCGTATCACCCTCAAAGAATACGCCGGCAATTGCAAAAGCGGCTACCTGGGACAACCCGATAAAAGCCCCGGTAATGGCTATAGCAAGATGAAAGGGTGAGGCCCAAACCCCCAGGCGATTGTGCAAATCCACTTGCTGAAGACGCTTAGAGCCAGAAAGACGGAAAGAGAAAGCGTCTTTAATAATTTTGGGATGGGCCAGCAAACCGGAGACGATCAGAGCGGACATCACCATCCCGATCAAACCAACCAGGATGACTCCATAACCAACAGGAAGGTTGAGCGCGTAGTGTAGGTAGGCCAGGAAGTGGGTCCACTCATGCTCCACCTTGCCCAGCAGGGAACCATCTTCAGCGACATATCGCTCCATATCGCCAACTTCAACCATCAATCTGGGCTTATCCTGATTGGGGATGGTGAAGGTAATTGAATCGAGATCCTCTTTTTCCTGCTTAGCTAACGCAATAGCATTTTCTGTAGCAGTCCGATACACAGAGGCTTCAACATTGAGGTTCTCCAACTCGGAGGCCTGCTCCCAGCGTTCGAACTCATTGTAAAAAACCGCCAGTGTTCCGCTGACGCAAACAATATATAAAAGAGTGGATACCGCCAGGCCGAGAACTGAGTGTCCATCGGTCATATCACGGACAAAGCCAGGGGTGGGTTTAAAGGAAAATTTCACGTTAAATTCCTACTCAAGTCCGTTGATCTATGCTGCCGAAGCGGGAAGCGCAAAGGTCAGCAACAAGCCGCTGACCACCGAGTAAGCCAACATGGCAGCCGAAGGGCGCAGAAGCTTTTTATCGGCACAGCACCAAACCATCGCCAGGGTCCAGATTATCACCGACAGGAAGGCTCCGCCGACCAAGCGGACAGTTTCAGAAAACCCGGTAAAACCAAAGAAAAGCAAACCGGCGATCAAACCGCTGGCCGCGGGCAAAAGAAAGGCAGCCATAAAACGCAAGAAGCCCCGCAACCACAATGGAAGCAGGGCTTGAGATTCGGGTGTTCCCGAGCGCTGTTTTTCAACGGGCCTAGGGCCACTGGGCCAGTCACCCTTAAGAGCCAATAAAGCAAAGGCTCCGAGCATCACTATTAAAGTGGCAATACTGATTCCATATTCCACCCCAACAATTGAGCTCCACCCAAAAGCCGACAACACAATGGCTCCCCAACCACTCCAACGACGCATGGGTTCTGCCCCTCTGCGGGACCAGGCGGAATAAAGGAGCAGAATCCCAGCCAGAGCAAAGGCGCTGGATACTCCTGCAATCATATAAAAAGACATTGGCATAACCATAACAGCGAGAGACTCGCCTCTCGTCTGGTTGCTTAAACGTAAAAAAGGGAGCCCGCCCACAGACTCCCCCTGAGGACAGGCTCCCAGTCTACACTAACTAAAAAATGTAGCGTGCTTCTGCAGTGACGTAACGACGCTCACCGTAATAACAATCTCCGCGGCTCAGGCAAGCGGTGGTGTGCACTTCATCAGTCAGGTTTTTAGCATTTAACTGGAACTTCCAGCTATCCAGCGTATATCCGATAGTTGCATCATATAAGGTATATGACGGGTTATTTGCAGGGAGAATACCATTAATATCTTCACCGTTATAACTCTCACCAACATAACGAACACCTACTCCCGCGCTCAGGCCGGGCAAAAGCAATCCAAGATCATAGTTACCCCATACAGACATCTGCTCCTCGGGAACAGCGACAATTTGGTCGTCCAAGTCGAGAGAGCTGTAATTCGCAACGATCTGGAGGTCACCAATTTGGCCTGCAGCCTCTAACTCAAATCCGTGAAGTTTTGCTTCACCAATCTGCGTATCATAGTTAGGATCTAGTGGGTCCTGAGCAAGCAGATTCTTTTGCTTTATCTCAAATGCAGAAGCCGTGATTAGTATGTTTGTGCTCTCAGGTTGATACTTCAGACCTACTTCGACCTGTTCACCTTCAACAGGTTCAAAAGGACGGTCCAATCTATCTGACCCCATAACAGGCTCAAAAGACTCGGAGTAGCTGATATAAGGGCTAACACCCATATCAAACGCGTACATCGCACCAAAACGTACAGTAGTAGCATCATCATCGGTCGAACCTCTCAGAGTTTCAGACTCTGTGCTATCCCTACGTACACCTGTAGTGAAAATCCAGTTTGCGAGTGAAATCTGATCCTGGAAGTAAAAGCCCAACTGTTCGGTTTCAGTTCTTCTTTTAATCCAATACTCAGCTGGAACCTGCTCCAAGTCAGAGAGGCTCGTCATTCCATAAGGCACGTAGCCGTATGTTGGATCGAATATATCAATTGTCCCGCCCCAACCCGGAAGATATAAACCGTCTGTACCTGTACTCGCATCCTGGCTATCCAGGCCAAAAGAAACCTGGTGCTCAAATGGACCCGTCGTGATTTCCCCAGAAAAGCGTAGATCAAAGATTAGGAAATCACTACTGGAGTCAGTCATGTATATCGTGCGTGAAACATCACGAATATTTGCATCCTCACGCTGATCAGAAAAAGGGGAGAAATCTGCAAACATCGTATGGTAATCAACATCGCCCTCTGAGTAGCGAATGCTTGCATTCATACCCCAATTCTCACTGAAGCTATGATCGAACCACAGGCTATAAGCAACTTGCTCAGTATCGTATCTATCCCAGCCTGGCTCACTTAAAAATACATCAGTAGGAATATCACCATTTTCATTCTCGACGATGGTGCCACCCCAGGGCAGGAAAGCGGTGGTGGTCCCACTTTCATCCTTTTGGTAATTTGCAAGGAAGGTAATCTCAGTATCGTCACTTGGACGCCAGGAGATCGAAGGCATAAACAAGGTGCTATTGTCTTCAACGTGCTCAACCTGAGCATCCGCATCGCGGGTATAACCAACCACGCGGTAAAGCCACTTGCCTTCGCTATCCATAGCTCCAGTAACATCTGCGGCAACGACTTTACGATCGTAATCGCCGCCTTGTACCATTACCTCACCACCAAAGTCACTTTGCGGGCGCTTGGACACCATATTAACGATGCCGCCAGTAGAGCCCTGACCATAGAGTACAGACGAAGGCCCCTTGAGAACCTCTACACTCTCAAAAGCATAAGAGTTTGCGCGAGCACTATTGTAACTACCAAAAATTGACTGCAAACCATCGATAAACATTGTCGGCTGTACGCCACGCACTGTCGACCAATCCCCTCGGGCATCTACACCGAAAGTACCGCCATTTACACCAGCGACATACTGCAAGACATCCTGAATCTGCTTGGTACCAGTCAGATCCATAAAGTCTCTATTACGCAGAGAAATTGAGAATGGAGTCTCGTCGACAGGAACATCTAACTTACCAATTGAAGTCTGGCGATCTAGGTTCAGATCCCCAATCACACTGATTTCTTCAATTCCTTCATTTTTATCATCCGCAGCGAACGCCACAGAAGAACCGCCCGCAGCAATAGCCAGCGCCAATAAAGAGCGGCTGATTCCAGAAATTACAGGAGAAGCTTTTTGCATACTTTTAATTCGAGCGGTACTCATGGAGATCCCTCAACGCCAACTGAATTTGGATGGGTCACAGTAAAACTGTGACCCAGGTAACTGGGCGCGAATCCTAATAGGAATCGTTATCATCTACAACATTATTGGAACATTTTTTTACTAAAAAGAGCGATGACATGATTAGGGACAAGAAATACGGCATTAAAAGACAACATTGCAACCAGCAAGCTGCACGTTTGTACCATTAGGATGACTTGATGAAATGAGTAAAAGCAGATTCTAAGGCAGGAAAAATACTAAGTGGCTGCTCAACAGCAACCACTTAGATTGGGACTATATATATCGGGATTTGATTTAGAGAGCTCTAGACAAAGATCCCTTACCTTTTAAGGATAGGTATAACTAGCCTGCACCCCCAAAGGCATTCCCAGTGTCCAGTAGGCCACCAGGAACAGCGACCAGCAAATCAGGAACACAACGGAGTATGGCAACATAATAGATACAAGCGTACCAATACCGGTTCCCTTCACATAGCGCTGACAATATACAACCACCAAGGGGAAGTAAGGCATCAGCGGGGTAATAATATTGGTGGAGGAATCACCTACCCGGTAAGCTGCCTGGGTGAGATCAGGGGAGAAACCGATCTGCATCAACATAGGCACAAAGATGGGGGACAGCAGCGCCCACTTGGCAGAGGCAGATCCCACAAATAAGTTGATAAAGGCTACCAGTACAATAATGCCCATCAGGGTAATCGGGCCCGGCAGCTCCATCGCCGCGAGCAAGCTCCCTCCCTCTACCGAAAGCAGCGTGCCCAAGCCGGAGCGGGCAAACTCAGAGATAAACAACGCACAGAAAAAAGCCATCACGATGTAATAAGCCATGGAGCCCATGGTTTTGGACATCGCATCAATAACATCCTTACTCTGGCGGAAGGTACCGGCCGCATAGCCAAATACCACACCGGGAATCACAAACAGCAGGAAGATCAGCGGCACAATCGACTTCATAATCGGCGCTGTGAAGGAGGCTAATTGCCCTTCTGCATCGCGCAAGGCTGAGGTCTCTGGCAGCATCCAGGCCACAAGTCCGACGATACCCGCCACCATCACAGTTACCGCCAGGTACATGGCTTTTTTCTCGCGGGCGCCCAGTTCCTGCATTACCGGCATATCCGCTTCATCGCCATCCACCTCTACATTTTTGAGGCGGGGCTCAATGACCTTATCCGTCAACCACCACCCCAACAGGGTCACCAGCAGGCAGGATGCCGAAGTGAAGAACCAGTTATTAAGGGGGTTTACCTGCATTTCCGGGTTGGCGATTTGTGCCGCTGTCTGGGTAAAGCCTTGCAGTAAGGGATCAATCGCTGAGGGAACAAAGTTGGCAGAAAAGCCGCCTGAAACTCCGGCAAATGCCGCAGCGATACCCGCTAAAGGGTGGCGCCCTGCAGCATAGAAGATCACCCCTCCGAGAGGAATTACCAATACATAACCTGCATCTACGGCTGTATGGCTGACGATGGCTACCAAAATCAACATAGGTGTCAGCAGCATCTGCGGCGTTACCGCCAGCAGCTTTTTCAATACCGCATTGATAAAGCCACTCTGCTCAGCCACACCGACCCCCAGCATGGCTACCAACACCACCCCCAAGGGCGCAAAACTGGTAAAGGTAGTTACCATACCAGATAGGAAGCGAGCCATTTCACTACTGGAAAGCAGGTTGGTTACCTGTATCGCCTCGCCGGTAGCGGGGTGTAAGGCTTCGAAGTTAACACCGGAGAGAAGCCAGGAGAGCACCCAGATTCCCACCATCAAGATCAAAAACAGAACAGCGGGATCGGGTAATTTATTACCAACAACCTCAATAAAATTGAGCGCTCGATTAATCCAGCCATTTTTATTATCGGCACTATTGCCGGCATCAGGATTTGCCTGAACGTTTTCCATGTTTGCACCCTGTACATTTATTATTTTTTATTAAAAAGGAGGCCGATACTCCATGGCCTCCTGCTTTTTCAGGAAAAGCTCTAACCTATCTTGCGGATACCAACCGCGTGACGCAACCTCTCGATAAACGGAGCAGAGTAAGCGCGAGCCTTAATAGCCCCCTTCTCCAGCTCCGTTTCAATTTGTTCCGGGTTGGCCAGCAGCTCATTGTAGCGCTCGCGAGCTTCACCAATCTGTCCATTCACCAGCTCAAACAACTGCTTCTTGGCCTCACCCCAGGCAATGCCCTCTTCAAAAGCTTTGCGCATTTCTGCTGTCTGTTCTTCGCTGGCAAATGCCTGCCAAACCTGGAACACAGTGGAAGTATCCGGATCTTTTGGCTCGCCCGGCTCCAGCAGATTGGTTTTGATCTTATTAATGTGCTTTTTCAGCTTCTTCTCAGGAAGGAACAGCGGAATAGTGTTGCCGTAACTCTTACTCATTTTGCGACCATCCAGGCCTTGCAACACAGCTACGTGGTCGTCAACTACCGCTTCTGGTAAAGCGAAGTGCTCACCGTAGTGGTGGTTGAAACGCTGGGCAATATCCCGGGCCATTTCGATATGCTGTACCTGGTCTTTGCCCACCGGCACCTTATTGGCGTTGAACATCAGGATGTCGGCAGCCATCAGGATCGGGTAACTATACAGCCCCATGGTGACGCCAAAATCGGAATCTTCGCCATCGGCGCGGTTGGCATCTACCGCTGCTTTATAAGCGTGGGCACGGTTCATCAGGCCCTTGCCGGTCATGCAGGTGAGCAGCCAGGTTAATTCAGGAATCTCATGGACGTCGGACTGACGGTAGAACACCACATTGTCGGTATTCAGGCCCAAGGCCAGCCAGGTTGCAGCGATCTCCAGGGTGGACTGATGGACCTGTGCCGGGTCCTGGCACTTAATCAGTGCGTGGTAATCGGCCAGAAAGTAGAACGATTGGTTGTTTTCATCCTGACTCGCGGCGATCGCCGGACGGATTGCACCCACATAGTTCCCCAGGTGTGGAGTACCGGTTGTTGTAATACCGGTTAATACGCGCTGTTTCGTCATAATTCCTTCGTAGTCTGTACTGTCATCAGGCAATAGAGACCGAATCATACCCCTTTAGTGCCCGGGGGTGTATCAACCAAAGGTACCGACTCCCCATAGCCGTACCAACACGCGGCCAGCGTTGAGCCTCTAGCGCCACTTTGGCGGAAACCCGGAATTGGCGCTGATATTCACTGGGCGAAACCCCAAACGCCCGACGGAAATGGTGACGCAAGGTCGCACTACTCTCAAAGCCAGCCAGTTGGGCTGCTCTGTCTACAGACTCCTTACCGGACTCCAGCGCCTTCTGCGCCGCCCGCAAGCGCTGCTGAATCAGCCACTCCTTGGGAGCAATTCCCATCGACTGGCGAAACTTTCGGTCAAAACTGCGGCGGGATAAATGAGCGCGCTGCGCCATATCATCAATTTTGATAGCGCCATCCAAATTGCCAATCGCCCAATCCAGCGCGGCGGAGAAGTGATCCGGCCGTTTGGCAACGGGCATCTCCACATATTGGGCCTGGCCACCCTGCCTATGGGGTGCCATCACCAACCGCCGAGCCACCGAATTGGCCAATTCATAACCATGGTTGCGCCGCAAAAACTCAATGCCCAGATCGATGGCCGCACTACTACCCGCAGCACACGCCAGTGCGTCCTCCCACACGTAGAGAACGTCTCCCACATACTCCACCGCAGAGAAGCGCTCACGAAAACGCTCCGCAAACAACTAATGGGTAGTCGCCTGCCGACCATCAAACAGTCCCAATTCCGCAGGCAGAAAAGCACCGGAGTAGAGCTCGCTAAGCTAAGGGCGGGGTAGGCAAAAGAGTTCGGTGGCGCAACCGAGTTCGAAGAGAGAGACTTGGCAGTGAGCGAGAATCGCTACCTTTGAGTCTTATAACCTCTTTTGTGTGCCATCTATTTTTAAGTAACCTCTAAATACTCGATCACGTAGTAATAATAAAAAGGGAGAAGACGTAAAACAAAGTTTTTGGGGGTTGGTCGTTCTACCCCCGTACTTCATTAAAACCCGATAAGCAACTCATCACTTAAAAAGCTGACTTCTTATCTATTTTCTCTAACATATTTAGAGGCTTTCTCAGACTCTTTTCTCCATTCTTCCTTTGTCATACAAGTCTTTTTCTTAAACCTTGAGCCGGTTGCCCTCTTAGTTTTACATATAAGTTCATCCTCCGCCTGACCCTGCTGAGTAGAATCAACTGAAGACAGTGCGTTAGAATCATCCACCGTATTTTCAACCCCTGATGTAGCGGAAGAACACCCGTAAAAACTTAAAGAACTAACTACAATTACAAGCGGAACAAGAGTTTTCATAGCAATAATCCGTTTTTGCAAATTGGTACTTTAGGTATATTTTGTACTGCAAAGAGCCCAGACAAAAAACAAGCAATTTAGGACAGCGCAAAAAATCAATCATATTATTTGAAATAGTCTCAAACAAGGAAACTGTGGGGACTTAAAATACACCAGCAGCGCATAAAAGCAAATATCTAATAGGTCAAACTTTTAGCGAAACCAGATTAAATACAATCTACTTTTACCCCCACACTCCCAATCAAAGTACAAGCTTTACGAACGCAGAGCTACCGAAACGCTGATTTATTTCCTATCACACAGCATAAAAATCTCACGACAATTCAATTTCAGCCCTTGAACCCTAATTTATAATATTTAGAGTGCATTAATCCCAGACCAACAGATATTTCCCCATTTAATAACTGGGCAGACACCAGCAGGAATAAGCGCTGAGCATTTTTCTAAACCCCGGTAGAAAACCCCTTCTACTGGGTCGCCACTTGGAGATAGTGGGCTGGAATGGCAGGCATTTAGATCTCAAAAATGGTGTTGTACTGCCGAAAATATACCCCAATCCCAGATCGTCTCTGAAACTCACCCCAGCACTAGCTGTAACTCAACTGGAATTTTTAAACTCGTTTCAATGGCTTGGTGGGGTCAGTAGGGGTAGCAAAAAAAGCTAATAGTCAGCTAAATAAATGTTGGGTATACGAACAATTCCTCTCAACTACTCTAGCTTTGCAGAGCTATAGGATTATCATGTTTTATCCAAAATATAGTTTTCCAAAGCCTAAACGAAGGCTTTCAGTATTTCACGACTATTACTTATAAATAAGCGATGAAGAGCCTCCAGAACTGATTCTTTTCGCGTACCTAAAACCTCCCTCCAATCTTTGAGTGCCCAGAATGGGTCGCCTTCGTATTCTATACGGACATCAGACAATAGAGATCGAATCATACCCCTTTAGTGCCCTGGCGTGTATCACGACTCCCCATAGCCGTACCAACACGCGGCCAGCGTTAAGCCTCTAGCGCCACTTTGGCGGAAACCCGGAATTGGCGCTGATATTCACTGGGCGAAATCCCAAACGCCCGACGGAAATGGTGGCGCAAGGTCGCACTACTCTCAAAGCCAGCCAGTTGGGCTGCTCTGTCTACAGACTCCTTACCGGACTCCAGTGCCTTCTGCGCCGCCCGCAAGCGCTGCTGGATCAGCCACTCCTTGGGAGCAATTCCCATCGACTGGCGAAACTTTCGGTCAAAGCTACGGCGGGATAAATGGGCGCGCTGCGCCAAATCATCAATTTTAATAGCGCCATCTAAGTTGCCTATCGCCCAATCCAGCGCGGCGGAGAAGTGATCTGGCCGTTTGGCAACCGGCATCTCCACATATTGGGCCTGGCCACCCTGCCTATGGGGTGCCATCACCAGCCGACGAGCCACCGAATTGGCCAATTCATAACCGTGGTTGCGCCGCAAAAACTCAATGCCCAGATCGATGGCGGCACTACTACCCGCAGCGCAAGCCAGTGCGTCCTCCCACACATAGAGAACATCTCCTACATACTCCACCGCAGAGAAGCGCTCACGAAAACGCTCTGCAAACAACCAATGGGTGGTCGCCTGCCGACCATCAAATAGTCCCAACTCCGCAGGCAGAAAAGCACCGGAGCAAAAAGTAAGAATCTGGCGGCCGGCAACGGCAAACTCAGCGACCGCCCTATGTACACGTTCCAAATAAGCATCTTGTGGTTGTGCATTGGTCGACCAACAGGGAATCACCAGCAAATCATAATCCATCAAACTCTCTACCTGCCGACAAGCCAGAGCCAGACCGCCGGTCGCAAGAGGGCTTTCCTCAGCGAAAGTCACAATTTCACCGGTGTAGAGCTCGCTAAGTTCAGGTCGGGGTAGGCAAAAGAGTTCGGTAGCGCAACCGAGTTCGAAGAGTGAGACCTGCCGGTGGGCGAGAACAGCCACTTTCTGGCTCTTATTAGGCTTTTGTGCCAACGTCGACATAGGTACCTCTAACCCTCAGCAGTTAATTAAATTAGGTTAACGAATAAATCCAACCCAGCATACCCAGTTGAGCAGTTATTGAAAGCAATGCTGGGAATAAAACCCTCAACCTTTGAAGCATAATTTAATAGGTAAATCACCATCATCCTCAAATAAGTAAAGCCGAATCCCACTAGCCAAAGCCGACCCACAAGTTTGCACGCAGAATTGGCGCAAAATTAATGCTATCTGGCTCAGAGGTAGATCGCTCGGAAGCAACCAAAAAGGGACACTATCACCCCTTGGAAACCTGACGAACCACCGAAAAATCACCGGGAGTAATATATGAGTTCAGCCGTAAGTAGAGTACCCGCTGCCAACAGTCAAGATGCGCTAAACCACTTCCAAAACCTTCTATCTTTTGAAACAGACTGCTGGGATGTACACCACGCAGTCAGCCAAAATCGCAAGGATTTCGTACTTTTAGATGTGCGAGGTGAAGAGGCTTATAAAAATGGACATATTCAAACAGCCGAATCCTTACCATACAGCCGTATCAATAAAGACAGGCTGAGCGAATACTCTTCAGATACTTTATTTGTCGTCTATTGTGCAGGCCCACACTGTAATGCGACAGAAAAAGCAGCTATCAGACTGGCCACGCTTAACAGGCCAGTCAAAAAAATGATTGGCGGCATCACCGGATGGTTAGATGAAGGGTTTACCCTCATCCAAGAAACAGCCAAATCAATTTAACTCCTATTGTTAGCCCCTTACAGGATGACATAGCTTGGCATAAGGATGTGTCAAGCTATCAAACGCCGACTCAAAGAAATACGATTAAATGGTACTGATATGTTTGTTCGCCATGCCCACCCCACTGACTGTTTCTATCTTTACAATATGATGCGCTGCTTAGCCAGGCATAATAATTCAACTGACTCCTTCCATATTACCCAAATTGAATTGCAAAATAGGTTGTTTCAGAGGAAAGAGCATCAAATGCTGGTTGTAGAACAAGACCACAATCTTGAGGGGTATATCAGCTTTAATATTATTCCAGAAAATGAAAGCTCGGCGGCCTTAGCTATTATCAATGAGCTATATATCGGGGGTTGCGATACAAACCGAAAAGAAGAAATTACCCAAGTCCTATTGAGTGCAATTTCGAAAGAAGCTCGGAAATATCACTGTACGGATATAAGGTGGAAGATATCTTCGAAGGGGCATGAATAAAAGCCGGATTTTTAGCAAGGATTGCAAGCTCAACTTGTAATACAAAAGAGATGGAGAATTCTAAAGCTCACCTGACAGAAAACAATTAGCCCTTCCGCCACCTAGCTAGCTTTGATATTCAAAAGACCCTTTTGGCAGCAAAGAGACACTCGAACCAGAGTGCGTATATCGCCTGCAAGCCAAAGGCTAAAACTTTATCCCTGGAGTCTAGTATCTTAATCACTTGCCCCAGAATTGTCCCCCTTACGACATATTCAAGCCTCCAATTTCTGTTTCTTTTTGATCCTCACATAGACTTCTTCACGATGGATAGGCAGTGACTTGGGTGCGCTTATGCCTATCTTAACTTGATTACCTTTTACCTCCAGCACTGTGACTGAGACATTTGCTCCAATTCTTAGATATTCACCTGTCCGTCGCTTTAAAATCAACATACTCATTTCCTTCAATAATCAAAATTTGGGCACTTCCGGGATGGGGAACTTGTGATTCAACGTTTGGAGGAAATATGGGGTGGTGCGCGAGGACAGTAGACACAGAAGAGGAAAAGGCGGGCGCTAGACTTCCAGAGCTTGGGAATTGGTCCCAAACTGCTGAATGTACTCCACTTTATTGAATACGAGCGGGTTTCTAGCGTATTATCCATATAGCCATTTTGATAGTCAGATTATCAACTTGGTTAGCTGACCCCGGGTGTTGGTAGCACCTTGGGTTAGCGCCTTTTACTTACTCTTATGTCACGCTACCGTTCTCCTATAAGGGAATGGGTCTTTTAGAAAGTTCTCGATTCTCTCTGGGCTTTCAAGCCTGTAAAGCCTCTTTAACCGGCTCACTCAATTACGATCAAAACACTAAAAATATCTACCGATTCTACGCAGCTTTGACATTAAAACAAACTTAATAAATTCCAATAAGATTATTTTCGCGCCTATATTTTTTAATGTTTCGGATCTGGGAAACTATTACCAAAAACCAACAGCAGCCGTTTAAACTGGACTTTACCTGTGCCTTTTCGAAAACAATAAAGAATAAAGTTCTCAACCACATTGCTACCTGGAAGAGGAAGCAGAAGAAAGTAAGCGTTACCGAAAAGTTAAATAGCTCATCATTTCAATGCACATTGCGAAACAGTGAAGAGTAAGACTGAAATCATCAAGCAGTAAGTCATCGCCCACATTAGCGCTCCTGCCTGGTTATTTTTAGGTTGAAACTAATCGTAACGGCAATGCCTGTGATGACTGATTATAATTCGATTCAATAGCGTATTCGTGCGTCGGCTTCAGGTGAGAAGCCCAAAGACTTCTTCCATTTACCGAGTCTTATAGCCAAAAACATACCTACTAACCAAGAGCGGCTCATCATATCACCTCAACACTGGCGATATCTCAACCAGAATTTTGTAAGCCACCTTAAAGGTGAGGAGGCGTCAGCAGGTTTAGCACAACAATCTTTTAGCAACTTCAATAATCGTCAGGAACTCGGTATTGAAGTGAGAATACATATCTAACTACAGAGAAATAAATTTAAGCAAAATAATCTTAAAGACACGTGAAAACATTAAGGCCGCACCTCCTTTAACATAGAAACCGGAACTCACACTCCAAAAACATCTAAACTACGCCCTTTAACTTTCCGACCAAAACTGTGCCGACCAATTAAAACTGACATCCAAATTTATAATTAGATTCTTAAAAAGTAGTATTCAAGAGGGATTTACCTGCTTCCCATAATGGTATCTACATCAATGGGAAACAGGCATATATTTATTTTGCACTTCAATATCATCCACTTTTATTCTGATTAGCTAACCTCACTCATTACGACACCTTTCAACCCTTTACCTCTTATTCTTGCCAAGAACTCTTCAGAAACAATTATGCCGTCGAGGCAATCAGGAATCCGGAAAATATTCACATCATCCGGAACAAGGTTAGAATGAATGTATAGTTCGGTAATGATGTCCTCACCTCTAATCCCTGGAGTCACCAGGGATCTGCTTTTATCTACACAATCTACTAAGCTTAAGATATTTAATAAGCGATACCCTTTTATCTCTCCACCTGTAGCCTGTGAAAAAAGAGGAAGATCTAAAACTTGCACATCAGAAAAGATTATATCTTTAATCAAATTAAAAAACTTATCTGACAAAGTAGGCCAATCAATCACACCTCCCATAAAATCAGCAAGCTGAAGATTCGTATCCTCAATACAAATCTTCACCCTGGAAAGCTCATCTTGATTACAACGTTTAGCCTGAATAATAGATAGTCGGTCAAAACCCCCTAAATAATAATTATCAACATATGAATAACCTTTTAAGCCCGCTTCAGGCATTAGCTCAAAAAATTTTCTCATGGAATAAAAACCTACCTAGTGTTATGTGGCCTTACAATACCATAAGTAATACCTTATTGAATTGCTTGCACCGCTTGATGTACGCCCTAAAGAGTAACCTACTACCCCTAACCAGCACTGGTTAGCATTCTATTTACACCCCTGCTGTAAATACTAGAGTTTGGACCAGAGTGATTCCCTAACATAAATTGCTTGTAAAGACTTGCTCTTTAATTTACACCAGGCACCAAAGTGAGCGGGTTTTACTGATGGCTGTTTCATTTTGGTCAGAGATACTGTGGTGGTTTTGCAATGGTATACGCCCTTGCTTAGTCAACCCTAAATAGCATTGACCTATCTAACATCGAAACAGTGTCACTTGTAACTGCTAAACTCCTACATTTGAGTAGGGAGCATGTACACCATAACGATAAAATAGGTTATAAGCTTGTATTTTTTGAATATGACTGCGCACCAGTGCATTGATTATCCTCTGTAGAGAATTTGTAGTCGACGCCGAGACTCCCCCTCCTGCTCAAGCCACCTGAACCAAAGCACGCTACTGGATTGCTAGCTACATATGCATAGGCATTCGGCCCATCATCCAACCCAATCGAATCACTCTGGATAAACCACCCAAAATTCGGATCATAATTCCATTAGTAGCTACAATAATACTCAACCTCACCACCCTTTATCTGTGCACACTCGCTGGCTAAACGCAATATAGTATTAGGCGCCTTTAAATACGCTGCTTTCGTTATAGGCCTTAAAGCGATTGGTGCTGGCTTCATAACTATAAACAATACTGCTCTCATAATATTCGTGCTGGTCGCATCCTGCTGGGTGCGATTGCCCACCGAATCGTAGTAATAGCTGTTTTCTCCCTGGGCAAAGCCCTCATTCATAAGCCAGTTTAGCTTGTCGAAGATAAATTCCCGATCCTTTAGGTACTCACAATTTCCAGCCGGTAATCCAAACCTAAGCTGTAACTCTGACTGATGCCATTGCCATAATCCATAGAGCTAAAAGCATCGAAGAACAGATGAGGTATAGTTGGACCCACGAACATGAGTCCAACTGATATAGAAGTATTCTTATAGATCAAGAAAGGTATCGTCTAACTAGTAGACATAAATAGCTCCCGCAGCATCCGCATCATTCAAATCTGGATCAGCCATAAGTCCAGTATCCGAACCCTGCTCCTCTGGAGCACCCACAACTAGGGTATCCCCGTCACCACTTAAAGCGATTGAAGTTCCAAAGTAGTCACGCTCATCGGTGTTATTGGCTTTCAAGTAAGTACTCTCAATCCACTGCCCATCAACCATCGAATACATATAGGCCGCGCCCGCCCTAGATGCCGAGTTGTCAGTGCTATCAGCATAGAAACCTACACCAGCACTACTCTCCTGAGCACCTACCGCAAGCAATGAGCCGTCATTGTTCAGGCTAATAGACGTACCAAAAGCATCATCTTCATCGGTGTTACTCGCTTTAAGGTAGGCACTTTGGTACCAAGAATCCTCCTCATATGAAAATAGATAGACAGCACCATTATTGAAGCCATCGCGATCATCGGGGTCCTCTGAAGCACCAGCCTGAAGTGGGGCGCCCACAGCAAGCAGGCTGCCGTCGCCACTAAAACTAACATCCCAACCAAAGCGATCGCCCACACTTGCACTATCTGCAGTAAGCAACTGTTGTTGAGCCCAGCCTCCATTATTGGAGAAAATATAAGTTGCTCCCCTGCCACCACTCCCGCCAATGGCACCAACCGCGAGAATGGAACCATCATCACTCAAGCTAACGGATGAACCGAAGTCCATATTTGAATTACTATCACTTGCCTTCAAATAAGCTTCTTGACTCCACTCAACCCCAGAATACTGGAAGATATACACTGCACCAGAATCTAGAGCTTCGTCATTATCAGGGCCGCTATTAACACCGGTAGCACTACTATCTTCATATGGGGCTGCTACTGCCAGGGTTGTTCCATTACCACTTAAACTCAACGCCCGACCAAAGAAATCATAATAGCCATGATTATCTGCTCTTAATTTAGCGCTGTGAGTCCACTCCAAATCCTCACGGGTGAATATATGAACTGCGCCAGCTGAAAAGTTATCATCCTCACCATTTTCTTTATAGGCACCAACAGCCAAAGTATTCCCATCGCCACTAAGGCTCACTGCAGATCCAAATGCAGCTCCACTTTCAACCTCTAAAGCTTTTAAAACGGCTCGGTAAACCCAACCATCTTCACCATAATCAAAAATATATACAGCACCTGACCCGCTAGCTGCATTATTAAATTCATTTAACTCATTACTATCTTCGCCAGTCGCACCAACAGCTATGGTAGAGCCGTCATCACTAATCGCTACGGACCAACCAAACTGGTCACCGGCTTCGGCATTACCAGCCTTAAAATAACCAATACTATCGACAACTTCCTCATCAATCGATATTTCAGTTGAATCCAGGCAAGTTGTATCATCACAGCTTTGCAATATATAGCGAGCATTCAATCGCTCAAATAGAGGCACTTTAATTTCTACGACTTCAGAACCTGCAGAAATTTTATCACTAACCACTTCATAGCCAGATTGCCCATCTTTGTTCTCAAGAAGTTGATAATAGGTAGCCCCTTCAACATCCGACCATTCAAAAGTAAACACTTTTGCTGAATTGAAATATAGGTAGGGAGTCGCCGCTTCTGAGATCGAGGGACCTCCGCCACTATCATCTCCTCCACCAGATGAGCCGCCCCCACAAGCGCTCAAGATCACACCACATGCAACAACTACCGAACTGCTTTTAAACTTCACAACATCCCTCCCCAAGGAATATGGATTGAATCGCGCGCAACCCTACCAAGCTTCAATGAAAAGAAAAACCAGAAATAGGATAAAGTGAGAGACGGAGGAGGTTAACAAGTAAAGTAACAGTTACAATGGTTAGTGTCGCGATAACTTGGGAGGCTACCTTTCAAGAAAAATAGTTTCCTACAGCCCCAAAAAAACACATAAAGACAAAAACACAGCAAAAAGAGACACATTATTGAAGGCGAGTAATAAACCAGAGCAAATTAAAATAGAAACGCTAAATAAATTAGATCATTCATAATCGAAATGTAAATGCGTAAAAGTAAAACGATTGAGATGTGATTTTTGGCCTTTGACAACTTTTTCACACTCTTAAAGTGGTGAACCAGCTCTTTTATCAAGTAAAGTGGCTGTGACATTTATCAATAAGCAGTCCTCCCGTTCATTAAATATCAGGTCGGGTATACCCCAACCTACATAATACCACTGCATTGACCAAAATATCCGGCCCCAAGCCATCAGTTAGCAAGCCCTTACAAATACAGGCAACCTCATTAGGGTTAATAATATCCATGGAAATGATCCAATAACCATATTCAGCACATGGAAATTCAATATAGAAATCAAATACTGAAACACTATTTTTACAAAATAAATCGACTATGGAGAGCGTAGAGCTGAGTGCCCCCACAGCATTGCGAATTCCTGCCATCTTAGCCTTGGCAAACCACCCATGACTCCTACTCATAAAGCCACTTGAAGCTACCAGTAGTAACCTGAGCTACCCGCTAGTTAATTTCTGCAGAAAATCCACTGCTTCACAATCCCACACAGGAAGCGGTGGATAAAAAATAGTCAGCGCCATAAGCTAAAGATCAACGAATCCCCAGGCTTGGAAGAATACAAATCGCCACTTCACCAAAACCTCAAATGATAATAATTTTTATTTGCGTTTAGCGCCTAACTGAGGTAGCCTAGCGACCCATCATTACTTCTTCTTAAAAATTAATATTGGGGATAGACCTGTCTATATTGCTCAAGCTTAGAAACACAGGGACTGTCATTACTGCTGTCATGAACTCAAATTTATTTTCATTCACCGCTCCAATTCTTTTTGGGCTTGGCAGCCAGCCGCAGAGTTTGGAGGTAAAGAAGCAATGGATAGGCAGCTATCGCCTAATTCACATTGATGATAAGAATCAAATGCGACACCATGGTCGAACAAACAACCTATGGGTTACCCACTATTTCACAGGCAATACCTTTGATAATTTTAGGGTTATTATTCTAGATAAAATACTTATCTCTATGACCGAGACTCTTTATTTTTTCTCTGCAACAGTTGGTATTGTTACCGCTAGCTCTCTAGGATCAAATGGCTTAAAGAGTGCTGTATATGAAAAAAATCACAGAGAAGAACCTCTTCGCCAAGTACCTCCTCCAAGACGAAAAAATATAGATACTGAAGAAGCTACGACATCATGAACCAGGACCCCTTTAATGATATTTATAACCCTATATCCACGTTTTTAGGTGGGTTTCAAAATATCGAGTCCAATCACTTTTCTGGTTACCTAGTAGAAAGCACCTTTAGCGTGAAAAACTATTGTGACTCATTTTTTGAGCAGCTCAATGTTCCTTTTTCAGATGCATTAAACAACGCTGTCCCGTCCCGACGGGCCGAATTTCTTGCTGGGCGAGCCTGTGCACACTTTGCTCTCAGCAAGCTTGGTATGCCGGTAAAAGAAATCCCTGTAGGAAAAAACCGCTGTCCAGTATGGCCAAATGGTGTACAAGCTTCTATTACCCATGCTAGCAACCGAGCAATCTGTGCAGCCAGCACTACGTCTAAAGGGCTTGGAATTGATTATGAAACAATTATTTCAGATAAAACTGCCGAAGAAATCAAACACAATATAGTCAGTAATTCAGAAGTAAGGCTACTAACAGAGAGCGGTTTTCCTCTGGAACAGTGGCTAATAATAGCTTTCTCAGTGAAAGAAAGCCTTTTCAAGGCGCTATACCCAAAAGTCGGAAAGTACTTTGACTTTCTCGATGCTGAAATTACTGCACTATCGCCCCAGCAACAAAAGTTAGAACTAAGAATTTTGCAGGACCTCTCCCCCAGAGTTCTCAGTGGAAGCACCTATACAGCCACCTATCAACCCCATCAAGGCGGCATATTAAGTATCGTTGAATATTAATCACCACCGACTATACCGACAGCACTTCCGTTAAGAAGAGAAGGACAATTTTATGTCTGACGTTCCAGCTATTCTGAGCGCACGGACTCATATGAAACTCCCGGGTAATGACGAGCTGATCCAAAAAATGCCCTGCCCGTCTGGTACCGCTTTAGCGATCGAGCGAACTCGCCACCAGGTTGCCAGAATACTAAGCGGTGAAGATGACCGCTTACTGGTTGTGGTCGGTCCGTGCTCAATTCACGACCCTGAAGCTGCGCTAGACTATGCGCAAAAGCTGTCCGAAACTCAAAACCAGTTTGAAAACAGTCTTTGTCTTGTCATGCGTACCTATTTTGAGAAACCGCGTACCACCGTAGGCTGGAAAGGTTTTATTTATGATCCTCATTTGGATGGCAGCGCCGATATGCATACCGGGCTCACCAAAGCCAGGGAGTTATTGCTCAACATCAATGCACTGGGACTAGGTACTGCCACTGAATTCCTGTGCCCTCTGAATGCTCTCTACATTGCAGACTTGATTTCCTGGGGAGCTATCGGCGCTCGTACCACGGAGTCACAAACACACCGGGAATTAGCCTCTGCACTTCCCTGCCCTATCGGATTTAAAAACAGTACTGACGGAAATGTCAAAGTTGCAATCGATGCAATTCAGGCAGCTCAATCTCAACAGATATTCTGTACCACAATCCACAATGGAAAACTTGAAGCTATTCAGTCTACAGGCAACCCTAACTGCCACTTAATTCTTCGTGGAGGAAGAAGGCCCAATTACCATACTGAGGACATAGAACAGGCGATATCTCAGCTTGATAATACATCGCTCCCCACCGGCATTATGGTGGATTGCAGCCACGGCAACAGTCAGAAAATACACAGCAATCAAATGGGTGTTGCGAAATCTCTCTGCGATCAAATCAGTACAGGGCAAAGAAATATTTCAGCTGTAATGATTGAGAGCTTCCTCGAAGAAGGAAGCCAAAAAATTCTCCCCTGGGGCAAGATGACCTACGGACAATCGGTTACTGATGCTTGTATCGGCTGGAAGGATACTTATCAGGCGTTAGAGATGCTTTCTGAAGCCGTTGTCAGACGTCGCCATCTATTTACCACCTCCCACAATATGGGAATGGAATTAAATCAAAGTGCTATGTAATAGTATTTCAAGAATATTTAAGCTGCTATTACTTCACTGGCATGGCAGCATTCCAAAATACCGAAGATTGCGTACATCTCCACTAGATTCATAAACCATTAGCCGCAACAATTTGAATTCTCTACTTCCTGCCTGCTACTCTTCAGGTGCAATTACACTAAACTACCTTAGCCATAAGATAGACATCAGCATACTCACCATTTCGAAATGCATAATTTCTTGCAGTGCCTTCGACCTCAAATCCATACTTCTTATATAGACCTATAGCCCGTTCATTATCAGTATAAACCTCTAACTCAATACGGCGAACGGCAAGCCAGTTAATAGATAGGTTGAGCATCGCCTCCAACAACTTTGAGCCAACCCCACTCTTTTGATGCTCTTCACTTACTGCCATACCTATATTTGATACATGCTTTCGCCTTGGATTCGAGAACACCTCCATTCCAATTTGGCCGACGATCATCCCATCCAGAACAGCTACAATGCTATAAAAGTTATCGGGGATATCCCCCAGAAACTTCTCCCATTTATCTATTGAAGGGTATGGGACTTGGAGTGTTCCTGCATAGCAGGAAGACTGAGCATATATATCTTTAATTTCAGGAATATCTTCTTTTCTACTATGTCTAATTTCTATACTCATGGACCCACTCTCGTATCACTTAATATAAATTCCACCAGCTTATTAAATTTTTAAATTAATAATTATCGAGAGTATACTCTCAATATTATGAATTTCGGTAGAGATAACTTTCCTATTATGACTCATCTCCACAACCACGCCTCAATCTAAATAAATACAGCGTCTATCAAAATCCGGATGCATATTTGCTCGTATATTCATTATCACGCCTATAGAACATACAATTTTACTCGTCCACCCTTTTCTATCTGTAAAACGGTGGAAGGTCCATCGCAGTGCAGCTGGCAGTTAAGCTCGTGCCGAGAATGCTTTGTGATATACAACCTCTCCACTCGGAAAGTCGTCATCAAACGACAGTGCCTGGAAATACTCTACGGGTACATCGGGCAAAACCAGCCCTTTGACAACTTTGAAACCAAAACGCCCGTAATAAGTAGGCTCCCCCAGTACAACGCAACCTGCCGCACCTTGTTCTTTGAGGTCAGCCAGGACGCTCCGAACAAGCTTTGAGCCAACCCCTCTTCCTTGATACTCAGGTAGTACTGAAATCGGCCCGAGCCCGAACCAGTTGGCTGAGCCATCAGAAATAACAACTGGAGAAATGGCAATGTGACCTACAATTTCTTCATCCACTTCAGCCACCTTAGATATAAATAATGCATCAGCTTGGCGAAGGGCCTTCACGATAAATTGCTCAGAGTGATCTGTATACGGAGCATCCCGAAAAGCCAAGGTAGTGACTCTGTGGATTGGCTCAATATCTCTTTTACTCTCTTTGCGTATCTGAATATCCAAATTTTGTTCTCTCTAAACTTCTTAAAATATTTTCCCGGCTTTGTTGTATTGAAATTTTTTCTTTAAATTGACACTCTTTCTATCTCCCACAAGTAGATTACTTTTTGAGTAAATTCCTACGATTCTTGATTCATCTGATTTGATACCTTAACGCATTACGCAACAGGCATTGAATGTGACGCAACTTGTCCATGTACCTTCTTTTTGGCCGACGATGTAAGCTGATAAGCTGCCAGGCCATACCATATCAAAGTAACGGCCACCCAAATCCTTTGTGTAACTCCTTTGTATCCAACAGGCATATATCCGTAACTAAAGAACCAAAAGAAAACAACGTGAATCAAGGTTACAAGTACGCATAAATCCTGGAATTTCTTTGAGATATAATAATTGCGCATCTCTAAAGCAAATATAACAGGAACAACCATTAAGATACTTGTTAGTCCATATACATCATGTAATGGGCTATTCATAATAAAGAGCCCCGCAAAAATCCATGTCACACCAAATGCAAACATCGTTAAAAAAGTATATTTAGCCTTTGCGAGAGACAAACAAGCCAGTGAAAATATACACATAGAAAGACCAATCAATATATCTGTAAGTCTATGTGAATATGAAAAGAAAGGTGATTCCAATGCTAACTCACTAATATGCTGAGTCACAATACTATAGCCTGGCAAAAACAACCCCAAGAAAATATTATACAGTGCAAACACAGGTATCAGCATTGCCTGCCTAATGAATATCAAATCCCGATTACCCAAAACTCACTCCATCTTGTAGAAAAATTAACATCCACATCTCAGACAAGCCAGCGCTACCTGACTGCCCAATGCAGGCTCATGTGATCGAAAAACACGGCATCAGCTTATCAAGTAACACCCTACATTGTGACGTAAAGTTGCCGAGAATACGCATGGTAGCGATTTATAGCCAATAAGGCATTTTCCAGGATACTCTCTTCAACACTATTGCCAAATAAGAGCGCGTACCTAGAGTTCTCCGAATCTTGTATTTTGAACTCGTACTCAATATCGAAGTACTCAGCTAAAATATCCTCGATATAATCGAGATGATCCCAACTGAAAGACTCTAAACACATGCCAAAATCTGGATCACAGGAAATTCTAAGTTCTTTCAATAATGTCGATCTATCTACCATAGTCACTTAATGCCAATCACTCATGGGATGGCTCGAAGCGCTGCCCCCCCAGAAAGCATGATAGCCTTAGTACTTACCAGATGCATTCTGCTTAACAGGAACTTCTGATCTGTAGTACTTCATATGCATATTTATCTAATTCATCTTCATTTGAATAAATATCAAGGTAAGCTACCCTGTGCTCTTTTATCAATTTGAAAATCTTACACGTGGCTTTCTTGCTTTCACTATCTGTAGACGGTAAGCACCCATCACTAATCATGACAAATGTGTCAACTGACATTCGCAATATCTCTGAGTAACTGCGTAATTCCCTATGTCTGTTTCTACCAGCGTTCTATTACTACCTACTGAATTAAGATATTTATCTTTAAGGGTATACAAAGAAGCTATTTGTCACTTTGTACAAAGGTACCCCTAAAGACATCTTACAGCCGCACAATATATCAACATTTCCCTCATTTTTACGACATATGCAAATCTGTATATATCAATCCAGTTACGCACATTTTACAATGGACGTAACCATTTCCCCGAGGTGTTCGCAACAGGCGGAGACGGTACAGGCTACATTCAATATAGTTAAAGTAGGGAGATATTAGAATGCTCTTTTCGTTCCATCGCTATACTGGAGGACTTCTTGAATTTTACTATTTGCGCTATACCACTCTCGACAATCCAGAGTAGGAAAAAGCGGCACTTGGCTAGGCTGCAAAATCAGTATCCAGCAGCCTTATAGGGACCAAAGTTCTTACGATAAACAAGTAACGTTCGCTTGTAGGCGCAAACCCATTCACCATGTTGATTTTGAGCGCGGGAATATATGCTGAGCAACCCCTGTTCAGACCTTGATTTTGACTCCCTCTTGGAAAGTATCTCAGATTCGAAGTATAAAGTATCTCCTACGTAAACTGGCTGCAACTCACAGTCACTCATCTCCAAGTTGGCCACAACCTTTCCAAACGTTCTAGTTGTATGCGCCATTGCACTTAAAACAAATGTCTCCAATACTCGTTGCCTATCACCATAAACTCGACGCGCATAAACCTTATCAGTGATAAACGGGCTGAGATCGAATGAGCGAAGTGCATAGTCGACACAGCTAGCTTCAGTGAAGGTTCGGCCTGGGCGATGTTCGAATACTTGCCCCACTTCAAAATCTTCAAAATCTATTCCGACCGTTTCTATATAAACGTTATCTTCTACTTCCCGCAAAAAATTAAATGACTCTTTCATTGAGGTCACCTAAATATGGAAAATGGAAATTTAGTAGCCGTTCGCAGAGAAAGGCAGGTGATTGCGCTTGAAGATCAACATGTCACACTGCATTTCGCAAATAGTCTTCTTGTCTTGATTCTTTCCATATATAACAATTTCTACCAGCCCCGCGTCGTCATACTCACTACCTGCCTGGACTTCGAGAACCTTACTCTCAGAATACAAGGTATCACCGCCATAAGCGGGTGCCACCATGGAAATTTTTCTCCAACCAACAATTTTTTTCCGTCGATTGTAGGTCTTCCAGATCAAACCCATTAGCTGTTGAACCGCTAAAGTAGTATCGATTAACGGCTTACCGAATTCAGTTTGGGCGGTGTAACACTCATCAAAATGCAGCATGGCTTGATTTAAGGTCTTGATGCACTCTTCCTTATTATCGTGCTGGCTAATGGTAACGCCAGGCCTATGGTGAAAAACCTGCCCTACCTTAAAGTCTTCAAAATCGAGACCGTAACGCTCTCGATAGCGATTTTTACCGGTCTTTATATACGCAGGAAAATGATAGCGGGGCATAGAAACCTCTTGCCTTACCGTAAGGCTCCGGTGAGTTTGGCTCTGCTACAGTACGGTCACAATCCCTTCGAGGCCGCCACAGTTTTCAGTGCCCGCTCAACCACGGGCATATCCACCATCTGTCCATCAACTACAAGAACTCCACCATGATTCTCTTTATAAGCTTTCAGTACTCTCTGAGCATGAGAAAGCGCCTCACTAGATGGTGCCAACCCTTGGTGAATCGGTTTAATTTGCTTTGGATGGATGGCTATTTTTCCAGAAAACCCCAGGGCGGAGACCCTCTGTGTTTCCTCAGTTAGGCTTCTTTCATCATCCAGCTCCAAATAGGGGCCATCTACAGCATCAATGCCTGCAAATGCGGCAGCCTGAACCAGCCGCCCCCTGCCATATAAAAGTGCATCCCAGCTCATATCTGACCCCACTGTTGCACTGTAATCAGCCGCGCCAAAGGCCAGGCAAACCACCTCCTCTACCTGGGCAATACTCAACGCATTCTCCAAACCTTTTGGGGATTCAATCAGGGCTATTATTCGAATCGTTTTATGGGAGGGGGCCATAACCTGGCAAAAACCAATCACTTCTTCTGCTGATTGAACCTTGGGAAGGATCACAACATCTGGCAGTTGCGGCAGATCTAGCAGCATCAACATATCCTTGATGCCGCAGTCGCTGTCGAGCTGGTTGATTCTCAAGGCGCGCTGAGTGGGAACAATATCTTTTCCTGTAAAGAAATTGACCACCTGCTCCCTTGCAGTATCTTTATCTTCCAGGGAAACGGCATTTTCCAAATCCACACAGGCAATATCGGCTCCGCTGGCCATTGCTTTTTCATAGCGATCCGGCCGTGTCGCAGGGACAAACAGGACACTGCGAAAATACTTGCTTCTGTTAATGACACTACCCATCTAGCGGCGTCCTCTCAACAAATTGACAGATAGCCGGATATCCGTTCCCGGTCCCCTTCTCTACAACCGGATTCCAAGCCAATCCAGTAGCTCACCCAAAAGACTAGCAACTCTGTATTAAATCGCGACACTCACCTTCAGTGAGCCCTGCCTGTCAGAGGGTCACTAAAATACGGGTGACCGACTATTCCCAATATCTACCAGACAATCCCATCTAATTTACGACTCCTGCTCTATGCTGAGGAATACGGCGTATCTATATTTAGTGGATTATTCCGACATGTTACCTCTCTCAGGTTTTCGGATTGTGGCGGTGGAACAATATGGTGCAGGCCCTTTTGGCACCTTATATCTGGCAAATCTGGGAGCGGAAATCATCAAGGTCGAAGATATATCCCACGGGGGAGATGTAGGCCGTACCGTAGGCCCTTACTTCTTGGAAAATGAACCAGGGGATAACAGCAGCCTTTTTTTCCAGGCTTTCAATCACAACAAACGCAGCTTATCCCTCAACCTTTCCTCTTCACAAGGGCAGGAAATCTTGCACAAATTAATTCTTAGTGCAGATGCACTGACCGACAATCTACGGGGAGACGTACCGGGCAAGCTGGGTATTACTTACAAAACACTGGGAAAGCTGAACCCCAAAATCGTTTGCGCCCACTTGACTGCCTACGGCCGTAGTGGCGATAGGGCCAAGTGGCCGGGATATGATTACCCCGTGCAGGCAGAGGCAGGCTATTTCAAGCTAACTGGTGAACCTGACAGTCCACCTACCCGGTGCGGCCTGTCCCTGGTGGATTTATCCACCGGGGTGGCTCTCGCGCTGGCCGTTGTTTCTGGTGTACTTAATGCCAGGGAAACTGGCAAGGGGCGAGATATCGATGTCAGCCTTTTTGATAACGCTTTATATAATTTAAGTTATGTGGCCATGTGGCAGTTAAATGCGGGGCACAATCAAAAGCGGGTGCCGCGATCAGCACACTTTTCCCTAAGCCCTTGTCAACTTTATAAGACAAAGGACGACTGGATTTACCTGATGTGCAATAAGGAAAAGTTCTGGAAATCCCTGTGTCAATGTATTGAACATCCGGAATTAGCTGACGCACCCAAGTTTGTAAATTTCAGGGAGCGCAGGAAAAACCAATCGGAGTTAACCGAAATACTGGATGAGATACTGTCAAAAAAAGATACCGTAGAGTGGCTAAAAATTTTAGCTGGTCAGGTGCCAGCCGCACCGGTATATGACGTTGAGCAGGCGCTAACAAACCCCTTTGTTTCCGATACCGACCGCATCCAAACAATACCCGGTGATCACGGCAAGGATATTAAAATACTGGCACCGTCAATTCGCTGTGATGGAGAGATGGTTAATTTCAAGCGGGCACCTACCCTGGGAGAAGACACCAAGGATATCCTGGCTGAGCTTGGCTATTCCGGGGCTGAGATAGCCAAGCTCGCCAAATACGGCATCATTTGAAAGAACTATTGATCATCGAGAACCTGAAAATTCTCTGCCAATAATTGTGTCTGCAATTGTGACCACTGATCCTCAGGAAGTGAAACTGGCACAGTGACGTTACTGACATATTCCGCCTGCCCACAATTCCCCAGGTGACGCCCCACCAAAAAGCGCAGGCGAGCTTCCTGGGCAAAATCACAGCAAACCGAAACATGCATTAGGGGAACAAAGGGCTGCAACGGAATATCTTGCAGCGCGGCACCTACCGCACCGCGATAGGCGCGCATCAAGCCACCCACCCCAAGCTTGGTACCACCAAAATAGCGGGTCACTATAGCGCCCACATTGCCGACACCCTGTTTCAGCAGCAATTCCAGCATTGGTCGCCCCGCGCTACCACCGGGCTCGCCGTCGTCATCTGCTTGCATTACTTCCGGGTTGGAAGGGTTGCCGATCACCAACGCGGTACAGTGGTGGCTTGCATCGGGATATTGAGCGCGGACAGTATCCAGCTGTTGCTGAAAAGCCGCCTTATTCTCTACTGGCCCCAGCCAACAAATAAAACGGCTCTTCTTTTCTTCTGTCTCACTGACAACGGGAGATGAGGGAATCTGATAACTCACCGACAATATCGTCCCAGCGCTGGTTTTTTAATTTTTCATACAAAGGCTGGAGCTTGGTCTGCCAGACCTTATTGTCGACAACGCCAACGTGCTTGCACCGAATAGTCCCCTCGGAATCCACCAGGAAAGTTTCCGGCGCACCGAAAACACCCAGATCCAGAGCCAAACGGCCATCTCTATCGGCGAGGCTATACAAATAGGGATTGTGGAATTTCTCCAACCACTTGATTGCTGCCTCATCCTCATCTTTGAGGTTAACGCCAACGATCGGCACACCCTGCTCAGCCAGAGCATTCAAATAGGGGTGCTCTACCCGGCAAGCTACACACCAAGTGGCCCACACATTCATCAAATGCGAGCCATTGGGAAGATCTTTCTTCTCTACAATTTGGCTGTTATCCGCCACTTTTTGCAAAGAGAATTCCGGCACAGGTTTATTCAGCAGGGCCGATGGCATTTCCTGTGGATTCAGGTAGAGGCCCCGCCAAAATAACAGGGCCAGCACGACAAATATTACCAGGGGCAAAAAGAGTTTGAGTCTAGACATTATCCTTTCCAACTATTACGCCGTAGCAACATTGCCTGTAACTTCTACATCTACAGGTTTAGCGGCTTTCGCTTTGCGATAGCGCTTATCCGCTACAGCAATAGCTCCACCAATCGCCATCAAAAGCGAACCCAGCCAAATCCACACCACAAAGGCTTTGTACTGAAGTCGCACAGCCCAATCACCGCTTGGGTTAGACCTGTCCATCGGCTCACCGAGGGCCACATAAATATCGCGGAAGAATCCAGTATCGATCGCTGCCTCTGTCATGGTGTTGCCACCAGACAGGTAATTGCGTTTCTGGGGATGCAGCTCTGCAACCGGCTTCCCGTCCTTGCTGACATGCAGTACACCTTCAAAGGCTCGGTAATTAGGCCCCTGAACCATACGAACACCGTCAAATTTGAAGTCGTAACCGGAAACCTGGAAACTGTCCCCAGCACCCATACGCACATCTTCCTCAATGCTGTAAACGGTAGTTAGTACTACCCCCAACACCGAAACTGCCAGGCCGATATGTGCGATATGCATACCGTAGTAACTGGCTCTCTGGCGCTTAAGGCCGGCAAAGAATGAGCTGGAGTTGCGGGTTTTAGCCACGATATCAGCGATGCTGGAAGCAAAGACCCAGATACCAATAAAGATTCCGAGCGCCGCTCCCCAGTGGAAGTCTCCCAGGGCCAGGGTCCACAGCAACGCAACTACCAACGAAGCGACAAATGGCAAACGCCATGCGCTCAGCAGTTTGTCCCAGCGGCTGTCTTTCCAGTTGGCGCGCACGCCCATACCCACCAACAGGCAGAGAACAACCATCAGTGGCACGAAGAAAAGATTAAAGAAGGGCGGACCCACACTCACCTTGCCCCAGTTCATGGCGTCGGCCAGAAGCGGGTAAAGAGTACCGGTCAAAACCATGCCCATAATCAGCATCAACAGGATGTTATTGCCAAGCAGGAAGGTTTCCAAAGAGCGGAAAGAGAAAACACTGCGAGCGCTGACTGTCGGTGCGCGCAGGGCAAATAACAGCAGCGAAGTGCCGACAATTACAGCCAGGAAGCCCAGAATAAAGCTGCCTCGCAGTGGGTCAGTAGCAAATGCATGCACCGAGGTAATCACCCCTGAGCGCACCAGGAAGGTGCCGAGCAGGCTGAGACTGAAAGCGAAAATCGCCAGCAGGATAGTCCAGCTCTTAAACAGCCCACGCTTCTCAGTTACCGCCAAGGAGTGCATCAAGGCAGTCCCTACCAACCAAGGCATCAGGGATGCATTCTCAACCGGGTCCCAGAACCACCAGCCACCCCAGCCCAGCTCGTAATAAGCCCACCAGCTACCCAGGGCAATACCCAAGGTCAGGAAGCCCCAAGCCACAGCCGTCCAGGGTCTTGCCCAACGGGCCCACACCGCATCCAGCTGTCCACCGAGCAATGCCGCAATAGCAAAAGCAAAGGCTACTGAGAAACCCACATACCCCATATAAAGCAAGGGCGGATGGAAAATCATACCCGGGTCCTGCAACAGCGGGTTCAGGTCAGAACCTTCCATCGGCGGGAATGGCAGGGTGCGATCAAATGGGTTGGAGGTAAATAGAATAAACAGGAAAAACCCGATCAGTACAAAACCGAGTACGGATAAAACCCGCGCGGAAAGCTCTGGGGGCAGCTGCTTACCAAACAGCGCTACTGCCGCAGCCCAACCAGCCTGAATCAAAAGCCACAACAGAATGGAGCCCTCATGCCCACCCCATACAGCGGTAACTTTGTAATAAACCGGCAGGATACTGTTGGAGTTCTGTGCTACGTAATTAACCGTGAAATCACTTTGCACAAAAGAAGTGGTCAGGCAGGCAAAAGCGATCAGAACGAACGCAAAAATACCCAGAGCCAGCGGACGCCCCGCATCCATCCACACAGGGCGCGATGAATAGCTACCGGCCATCGGCACTGTTGCGAGAGCAACCGAAAGCAGCAAGCCGACAATTAACGCAAAATGGCCCAGCTCAGGGATCATATTTTCGCTCCATCGGAACAACCTTCATGGGAAACCATGGTGTCGGCTACTTCAGGTGGCGTATAAGTTTCATCGTGCTTGGCCAGAACCTGGTCCGCACGCAGAACACCGCTTGGCATCAACTGGCCGGTAATCACTGCTGCTTCGCCTTCGGCAAATAGATCCGGCAGGATTTTGTCAAAGACTACGGAGAGTTGAGCCTCGCCATCAGTAATCACAAACTGGACTTCCAGGCTATCAGTAGCTCGCTGCACACTGCCCGGGACAACACAGCCTCCCGCGCGAATCCGCTTTTCCACCGGGACTTCACCCGCTGCAAAGGCCTTGGGGGCATAGAAATAATCGATATTGCCGCGCATCGCATAGGCTACAAAACCTACTGCTGCACTGGACAATACCACCAGGACAAGTACGAGTATCAGGCGTTGCTTGCGTACAGGGTGCATTGTCTAAGTCCTACTCCATAACTATTTAATTCTGTTGCGCCGATAGGTTCTCCATCGCCCTATCCGCTGGAACCCAGCAAATTGAAATTAAGCCGGTTCCTCTACTGTTTCTTTCTTTGTGGTTACTGTGCGCTCACTCACTGCCTGGCGGCGGCGCTGGGCAATTTTCTGCTGTCGCACCAGCTCTGCCTTCAGGCCACGGCGGGCAATGTAAGGGTAGAGAGCCATCCCCGCGAGACTCAGGAAAGTCACCGCGTAGGACACCCACACAAATACACCGTGGCCGTCCATCGTTAGGAAATCAGCCAGGTTGGCAAATTGAAACTCCACTTTATCGACCTCCCGCCAGTTCTTCCTGTACCCACTTGGTGCGCATCTCGCGCTTGAGCAGCAGAGTGCGGGTGTGAGTCAGCAGGGTCCAGGCATACATACAGTAGAAACCGATAATCATGGTCAGCAGAGGGTAGAACATACTCGGATCAATACTGCTGGATTCGGTCAGGCGAATGGTCGCGGGCTGGTGCAAGGTAAACCACCAGTCTACGGACTTGTAAATAATCGGGATATTCACGGTGCCCACCAGGGCCAGCAACGCAGAAGCTTTGTCGGCGACTTGCTCCCGGTTCACTGCGTGGGTAAGTGCCATAACGCCGACATAGAGAAACAGGAGTATCAGCATTGAAGTAATGCGGGCATCCCATACCCAGTAAGCACCCCAGGTAGGTTTACCCCACACAGCACCGGTAAATAGCGAAACAAAGGTCAATACCGCACCGATCGGCGCGGCAGCGCGCATCACGGCAAAGGAGAGCTTCATCTTCCAGATCAAGCCGATAGCACCGCTGATCGCCATAATGTAGTAACCGGCCAGGGCCAGGAAGGCGGCGGGTACATGGATAAAGATAATGCGGTAACTATTGCCCTGCTTGGCATCTTCTGGGGCAAAACCCAGGCCCCAAACACTGCCTACAGCGAGCAATACAACACTAGCCAGCGCCAGCCATGGCAGCCAGGCTTCAGTTTTTTGATAGAACCAGCGGGGCGAACCCAGGCGGTGAAACCATTGCCAAGCCAAGAAAGACCTCCAAATCAATTATCCAGGCTAATACGTATTGCACCCGCAGCAGCGAGTGGCGCCAGTGCCGCAGCAGCCGCTAGGAGTGCTGCCAATATCGCCAGTTGGGCGCTGTAGGCATAGCCATCAATTGCCGCCTGTACTGCGCCGGTGCCGAAGATTAGCACGGGCACATACAGCGGCATAACAATTAGTGCCAAGAGCAAACCGGGGCGGCGCAAGGCAACAGTGAGTGCAGCACCAATGGCCCCGATCAAACTCAAACTTGCAGTTCCCAGCAATAGGGAAACCAGCAAACAAACATAACCATCCACGGGCAGATTCAGCATTAAGGCGAGCAGCGGCGACAGCAATGCCAGCGGCAAGCCTGTGGCAATCCAGTGCACCAGGGATTTTGCAAGAACCGCAAAGTAAAGCGGTTGTGGTAACAGGGTGAGCTGCTCCAGGGTGCCATCTTCGAAATCACCTTTAAAAAGGCTTTCCTGGGATAGCATGGTGGACAGTAGGGCCATTACCCAGATCATGCCCGGAGCCATCTTTGCCAGAAGTTCGGGCTCAGGTCCTACCCCTAACGGCAAAAGTGCTAAAACCGTCACAAAAAATAATAAGGGGTTGGCAATATCTGCTCGTTTTCTCAACGCCAAGAGCATTTCAATCCGGAACAGCGCCATAAAACCGGGGCCACTGCGCACTTCGCTCACCGGCGTTTGGACATCAACTGTCGACATGCTCTCCCCCAAAATCCTCAAAAGGCTCAGAGACTGAATAGTCAGACAAATTAACCTCACTGAGTCCGGCTAATGACAGAGGTTGGTGTGAGGTCAGCAGAATTGAACCACCGCTATAAAGATGGACCGCCATTTGCTCTTCCAAAGCAGCAACGCCCACAACGTCGAGGGCGGTCAGTGGCTCATCGAGTATCCACAATCGAGGGGAATCAGGTAGAAATAATCGCGCTAGGGCAACCCGGCGATTCTGGCCGGCGGAAAGGGAGTGACACAAGCTATCCTCAAAGCCGGTCAGGTCGACTTTATCGAGCGCATTGAGCGCGTCCTCATGGTCAGCACCATACCAGGTGAGGTTTTCCAGTGGAGTCAGGCCACTGCGCACTCCGCCCCTGTGCCCGATATATAGTAAGGACTCACGCATCGCCGAGAGCGATTGCGGGTAGGCGGTATCACACCAAAGGATCTCTCCAGTGAAATCACTGCTACTGCCAATCAAAGTGCGTAGCAAGGTCGTTTTACCCGCGCCATTACTACCTTTGATTTGAATTGCAGCGCCGGCTTGAAGAGAAAACTGAAGGCCCTCAAACAAGCGCCGACCATCCCTTTCGCAGGCGAGATCTCTCACTTGCAGCACAACTTGGGACTTAGGGGTCACAGACATTCCAGGATAAAACCGCTCTGACAAATCTGAACGGCATTATACCGGCACCAGCGCTAATTGCATTGTCTCAGCGAGCAACATTTTAGCAACCCTTGATCTTTCGCAAGAATGCCCACTGATTCACACTGAAAAGCGCTATTTAAATTGGCACTGAATTATAGTTTTGGTATTTTCACACCGTCGTGAGATTCAGTACCTGTTTCTCGCTGTACCCTCAAGGAAGTGGGTAATCTCAGAAGTCGACATAAAGCTGGACCCCCAAAAGGGCCAATTCTTCTGCTCGTAAGGATGCGTGTCTATGAACAATCTCGCCACCCATATCGATCCCTGGCTCGACGCTACTACTTTAATTGGCCAAGAAAGCCAGATTCACCAACAGCCATTTCCTTTCTTCGTTGCCAAGAACTTGCTGGCCGAGAACCTGATGGCATCCTTTATCAAAGACTTCCCAAAGCTTAAAGGGGCCGGCTACCTTCCCTACGATAGAAGCAGTTGTGGCACCACAATAAATGAACTGATTGAACAGTTTAGGGCTCCGGAATTTGCCGATGCTATTGGCAACAACCTGGGTATTGAGAATCTTTCTCAATATCCAACCTATGTTTCCATTAGCCGTACACTCAAGAAACGCCACGGCCGCATCCATACCGACGGACAGTCAAAAATTGCTACCGCCCTGCTCTACCTGAACCCGGAGTGGTCCCTAGACGGCACAGGCTGCCTGCGCTTCTTAAAAAGCGGCGATAACTTTGAAGATACCGCAGCCCCGGAGGTAAAACCTTCATACGGTACCCTGGCCGCATTTAAGCGAGCCGATAACTCGTTCCACGGACACTTGCCTTTCGAGGGTAAAAGATTGGTTATCCAGGTAGCCTGGTTAGTCAGCGATGCTGACAAAAACAGAAAGGCCAAGCGCGGCAAATTAGCTTCAAAACTCAAGCGTCTGCTGGGTTGGTTTGGAGGCAACTCTGCAGCCACACAAAATATGTAGCTACAGCCAACTCAATACCTACGATAGAGCCCGCATCCCTTACGGGCTCTGTACCTACACACCTTCTTCCCTATCTCCATAGCACCCATTGCGAAAATAATAAACCTAACAACTTTAATTAGTGGAAAATACAATACGGGGAAACATAGCCCAACGATTTAAAAGCACAGAGAAGAGCCAGGGAAAAATAGAGGTGACTTGGGCAGGAAAGGCAAATTTTCAATAAAATCTATTAACTACGCAGAGTACAGTTTAAGCAATCCTATTTTTAGATTACTTTTATTTATTATCTGCACCCTGCATAGCTGGCTGTAGCCGTTAAAGTTTCAGCATATTTCGTTAGTCGAAATCATAGTCCATTAATTCACGCCTTAAACGCTTTTCCTCCAATTTGTCTTCTACCATTCGACGTGCGTCGCGTGGTGGCTGAGAGGTAGCTTCCTTCAGCACTTCAGTTGCAATTTGTGGAATACCCACATTATCAAAATCTAGGCGTCTTTCGTTAACGTGGCCGCTCATACGAAACTCCATAATCTTGATTAGAGAAAGCAGAAATATCCTTATCGCACCAAGGGTGCAATTGCAGGTTATCCAGCTCAATCAATCGTGGTCAAGCAATAATTTATCAAGTGGAAATACGGCTTTTACGTCAAAACTTTCCAGCTGATCCCCGAACAAAGCTATCCGCAAAAACCGCCATTTCGAAGTCAAAGTAGCGAAGAAAAAAGACAGATTTATGAAGGTTTTTCGAAAATTTTAAGAAAAGGGAACGACGGGAATAGCAGTAACCGAGTGGCGCCAATGTTACCCTCAGTGACACAGCAACTTGGTACGATTTGATGGAAGGTGAGTTAATGGTGAAAAGCATGACATGACACAGGGCTTTCCACAGGCTAGAATAGCGCCGCTCTTCAGCAGTGCTGACACCCGCCCCCGTCGGTTAACAGGATAAACCACGGACCTCCTAAGTCCGGACTGGTGGTTCGAGTCCACCCGGGGGCGCCATACATATCAAGGCAAATTAGCAAACGACTGCCTTTGCCGAATGCATAAACAACGCCAGGAATAACCCAGCCAACAGCACCCCACCCCAGAAGAGCCTGGTAGAACGGCTAATTGTTCTCCCGCGCCTGGCTTCGTTTCTTACAGTCTTTCCCATATCACAAATCCATTTGCCTACTTTTCGTCCATTCACCATAAATACTAACCGAAACCATTTCGCTGGTGAATCTCCATCTCAGGATAGACAAAGCCCGGCACAAGCCGGGCCCAGAACAATAGCAATGCAAGTATTGACGAACAGCGCCTACTGGTTAGTCCCGTTTGTGCCACTGCCACCATTACTATTGTTCATCTGAGTGCCATCCTGCATTTTTTTCTGCATTTTCATCATCTGCTTTTCAGCTTTGTCCTTCTTGTGGTGCATCCCCACCTTGTGCCACTCATCTTTGAACTTAGCCCAGAAAGATTCTTTTGGCGCTTTGGTGCAGGCGGTAATCACCATCGGCGTCACTTTTTCTGTGCCTTCAATATCCAGCATATCCCCCTCTTCCGTGCCTTTCTTGGCGTAGGCGGCAGCCCAATAAACTGCTTTAGGTTTAAACTCATCGTCGATAGCCAGGAAATCCGCACAGGTCCAGTCTTTCGCCGGCTTCTTGGGATGGTTATCCGCGAAGGCAGCAGAAGCAGCAAGACTGGCAATTACCAAAGGAAGAATGAACTGCTTACTTTTCACAATTAGATCTCCAAAATATCCAGGGTTATCACCCCGTGAATCAATTGCAGGTAATGTGCAATCCGCTCGCTACCCACGGGCCGGGGAGGACTGGCCGGCAAGTCACTAAAATGACTGCGACAAACAGCGAGGCAAAGAGTAGCCCCGGATTCACCAGCCTTACGACAGCGGAAACGCAAGCCAAGACACTGAATCAACGAATGCTTGGCCCATTGAAAGGATAGACGCATTTTTCATTTTTTGGGAAAAATCAAAAACACTTTCTTACCCTCTTGCATACAAACTTTATTGTTCTGACACATTCCATGTGAAGAAGCAGGCTTTACCTATATACACCTTTAGCTATTAGCGCTCGAAATAGAGTTTGCTGCCTCCCATTTTTGACTGTGCCTACCCAGCCTTAGCAAAGAGAAACCTAACCAAATAAACCAGACTATTTGGGAAATTCCGAATATTTCTGCAAAGATATCATCCGGATAGATGGTCGCAATTCCCGCCACTCCCACTAACATTCCGATAAAGTTTAATGGCCGGGAAAAAAGTCCAATTTGCAATGCAGCAATGCTAATTAGCAGAACCCAAAGTCCCCCCACCAACTCATTGCCACCACCAAGACTCTCAACCATCAAGTATATTATTCCCCAGGTATCGAAAGCCTGCTGAACACTGACCTCCATAAGCCCCAAAGCATAGGCGAGCCCTATATTTGCGATCATGCCGCTCGCTATGACAAGGCCCACCCAGACTGCTCCGAACAAGGATGCCAATGCAGCTATCTCCCTCCTCTTACTTTTTAGCTTTTCATATAAGCTAACTACCACACAGCCCAGAAAGATCGCAAAGACCAAGTACATAAGGGTATAGGCAATATTAAAAATCAGTTGATTTTCTGCCAAGAACGTCATTTTTTCTATGGGACTCCCAGCCGATGGAAAAGACCAAAAAGCACCAAAGAATACAAACGCACTAATATAAATTAACCCCATGCCAAACGCCGAGATACCAGCAACTCTATCCATAGCTCTCCCCTATCATCTTTGAACTCAATTCAATGCCTGTAAATATCACTTTAATTATGTAACCCAAGGAAGCCAAATTCGTAACACCCCACCCTATCTAAGCAGCAAGTAATCGCAGAAATGAATATTCAGCAAGAGAAGAAAGTCACAGTGCTTTAACCGAAATGTACATTAATGCCATTTCTGACTAGCGTTCATACCAGGACCTGTTGGTTAGGTGGATAGCTAAATATCACTATTGCCAATTAAGCCGAAGGAGATAATAGGATGGGGAACAAGGAGTGAAGGATCTAAATAATCCGGAGATCAGCGATTTCCATCAGGAGCCGATTTACTTAAAAATCAGCTCACTGTCAGCTCTAACGGTAGAGTGTCGTATTCAGTCACCAAGCCGATACTTACGGGCCACAACCTCAAACTGACGAATATAAATGGCTTGGGCTGGCTTATAGGGCGGCAGCCACTGATCGGGCCCTTTATCTCCCTTACTGCGATTGTGGCCATCATCAACCAGCCACAAATTTGCAGGGTCTTCTGCAAAAGCTCTGCGCTGCTCCCGGCTCCAGCTAGCACCACCGTACTTATGAGCCCAAGATAACGGTACTATATGCTCCACATCCAGGTCCGAAGCTTTTTCAAAAAACTGTCCCGTATAGGGATCCATCCACAGACCTGTAACCACTGTACAGCTCTTCTCATTGCTGAAGGCAACAGGAGCCAAAGAGAGACGGATCAATAGCTCCTGGCGAGTATTCTGGCAATCACCATCGACATCAGACCACCGTGGCAACCACTCATTGCGATCATAAGATTGAGGGGTTACTTCATAACACCCGCTGAGGGTCAACATGGATACTATTAATAAAGACTTGAGTCGCATAAAACTAAACTGCGGCTAATTACTGCTGGGGGAGCATTTTGATTGTAGTTTAAGGGCGCGTCAACAAGCACTTTTCTTAACACAAAATTTATTCGAGGATATAAGTAATAATCGAACCTGACAGAGATACGGGTTATTTAGCATGTGCAAACCTGTAGTAGTAAAAATATACAAATAGCGACAATTTATCGATACTGTATATACTTAAACCAACAAAATTCGTTAGCAGAACAATTCAATACATCTCAACAACAATAGGGAAATGCATGAAAACAATAACAACTTTAATCGTAGGATTTTTCCTTGGGGTAGGTTCCACTACCACCTTCCTTAGCTTTCGAGATTCCGGTACATCTGAAGTCTGGACTTTAACAAAATCGCTACAGACTAACGAAGGCATGATAATCCCAAGTGGTACACATTTTATAGTACATAAATACATGCCTGAAGGCTATGTATCCCTAGATCTTAACGTGAATGTAGAAGGAGTGATTCTAAAAAATTTTCACAAAAAAATATAAATAAAAATCACTTCAGATCTCCTGTGTGGGTTGAAGAAGCAGTAAACAATTGAATCAGTATCAGCCAAAGGGAAACTGTGGCGTACCATATAATATCTTTATATCAAAGCCTAAAAATACTCCAACAAAGACTTATATAATTCAGTTTCAATAGAAGACCCTACGTGAGAAGCGAAGTAGAATGAGTGATATTGAAAAAATCATAGAATTTGTTATCGAAATTGAGAAGCTTAAAGCTGTCCTGAGGCAAACAAAGCCAGTCGGTATAAATCGTTACGAGAACTCAGCAGAGCATAGCTGGTAGG
Source organism: Microbulbifer maximicatervae (SeqCode) (assembly GCF_052467825.1). Lineage (NCBI taxonomy): Bacteria > Pseudomonadati > Pseudomonadota > Gammaproteobacteria > Cellvibrionales > Microbulbiferaceae > Microbulbifer > Microbulbifer maximicatervae (SeqCode). The sequence goes on along the minus strand of NZ_CP174327.1, from coordinate 3,154,679 downwards.
ATATATATTCTCATTCAAAAGTTGACTTCCACATGAAAAATAATACCTACCCAGTAAGCGGTTGTTAACAAAGACACTTCGAGCTGCGCCTCGAACTACCAAACAAAATAGGCCTACCTAAAGCTAGACTCTTTAAACCTACAAAGATTGATCAATATCTCTAGATATCTCACAAAGGATACCGTTAATCGAATCTACAAAAAGATGCAATGTGTCGTCTGGTAGACTTAAAGCAGCCAAGCCAAATAAAAGGTCAATAGGTATGAGTTCGAAAAGCAGTTAATAAGCTATTCCTTCTACATTTAGAATAGATAATTTAGAGAGTGTAAAATTCACCTAGCCTCAATAACCGTACTCTGCAGGGCAACCTTCAAAACCTTACGCCTCTTGTAATCCCCACTCATTAACAGTACAAGAAACATCCTATTTCGCACATAGACATACTACAGATTAGCCATTTTCAAGATAACACGGAGTTAACGATCTAGATGAAAGAATCGCTGAGTTCGCTCAAAATTATCGCTGTTTTTTTAATTCTCACAGCGAGCCTCTACCCTATCGGATACTGGCTAATTTTTCACATGGAAAGCGCAGTACCCTTAATGTTTTCTGTTGGGCTTGCCACGGTCATAACATGCTTGATATTTAAGAAGAGCCTGAGCCCCTTAGGATGGTCTTGGGGAAGCTGGAAATATCAGTGGTTAAGCTATTTGGTACCCTTGGGCTATGTAGCAGCTGCCTACCTCATTATGTGGATCTTAGGTTTCGGGGAGTGGTATAACTCAGAATACGTTACGGCACTAAGAGAAGGATATAAAGTAGATGGCTGGAGTGATACCAGTGTAATCATCTTTAGATTCTTAATTACTGCAAGTATCAGCTTTTTATTGATACTGCCTGGAGTTTTAGGAGAGGAGATTGGATGGCGTGGATTGCTTGTACCTGAGCTCTCAAAGCTTATGTCCTTCTCAGGGATCGCACTAACCTCTGGGTTTATATGGGCCGCCTGGCATTGGCCCATGATGGTAGCAGGTGTCTACGGGAATGAAACAGCCCCTCTCAGCTATCAGTTGTTTTTCTTTACGCTAGGCTTAATGTCAATGTCAGTCATCATGACTTACGTAAGATTAAAGACTAACAGTGTTTGGCCTGCCGTTATTTTCCACATGAGCCACAATGCATTTATTCAAAAATTCTTCAATCCATTGACCCTACAAAGCACAGATTCAGGTTGGTATCTCAATGAATTTGGTATGGTTTTACCTGTAGTTATTTTTTGTATCAGCATTTATTTCTGGAGAAAGGGCCAACAAGAGTTCGGCTCCGCTCAATCTGCAAGCGAACTGCTGTCTCCACAAAAATCTTGACGTAGCGCCATGGATGTGTGACAGAGGCTTGGATTAAGAACAATCATGAGTTTTGGGCAATTTTACCGCAGGCATATAGAAATACATTATGGATAATGAAGTAGATATTTTTGCTCCAGTTACTGATCTAGGAAAAAGAGATGCCCTTGAATGCTGGAGATGGCTAGTTGGCAAAAAGGCCTCCATGTGTCTTCTGACCTCCATGGGGGATTTATTCTTCAAAAGGAAGGAAGGCCTACTGAACAAGGAACGTGTCTATTTCCTAGATACTGGCACAGGAGAAATGGAACTTGCCGCTAAATCCTGGAATGCATTCCGAGAGATGATGGCAGCAATGAAAGATATTCCGGGCCACTGGTTTAAATATAGATTATTACTTGAGTTAGTGGAGCAACCATTAACTCAAGGTTGTTGCTATTCACCAATCCAACCACCGATAATGGGCGGGGAGTACATTACAGAAAATTATCAATCTATATCTTGGGAAGTTCATTTGGATCTGCTTGGGCAGATATATGAACAGCTTAATGGCCTTCCCCCAGGAACACCAATAGCTAGTGTAAGCTTAAAAATTGAAGAAGATTAAGAGGCCACCATTCAAAAGGGTTATCCCTAAATCCAGCATTTAAATCTATAATTTCATGTCAGGACTTGTCCTTATGATAAGCATTGAGTTTTTGATTACCTCTTTTATCGTTGTGTTGATACCGGGAACGGGAGTTCTATATACAGTTGCAGCGGGGCTATTCAAGGGTAAAAGGGCAAGTGTTTCTGCAGCGTTAGGTTGTACGCTAGGCATCATCCCCTCTATCCTTGCTTGCATCATGGGGCTGTCCGTAATCATTCATACCAGTGCATTAGCATTCCAGTTTGTAAAATATGCAGGAGTCGCGTACTTATTGTACTTAGCTTGGTCAATGCTTAAATCTAGCAGCTCCCTGACTCTGGAGGAAAGTCAAAAGAAACAGAGCTTAACCTCAATTGCTTTCAAGGGATTTATGATTAATATCTTGAACCCAAAGCTAACCATCTTCTTCCTGGCATTCTTACCCCAGTTTATTCCCTCTCAAATACAGAACCCCGTAGATAGTATGCTGATTCTTGGACTTGCCTTCATGGCTATAACCTTTCTGGTTTTCATTGTTTATGGCTTACTAGCAACAGTCATTCGAAATTATGTTATTCACTCAGAAAAAATTAGCATTATCATCCAACGAGTCTTTGCTGGCAGCTTCGCAGTTTTAGGACTCAAACTCGCCTTTACGAGCAGGGAGTGAGCCCCTCATTAGCAAAAACAGTAAAGCGATTACTAGTGTTAGGTGTAATGTTACTTCAGGCATACCCTATTCAAGCTTCCCCCTAAGAATCTCAATCGTAAAAGCATAAGCACAAACAAGCATGAAAATTTTTTTGACCCTTTCGGTACTCGGATTTTTCTTGACCCAATCACCTGTAGTAGCCGCTTCAAAGGCAGACCTTATGACCAACAGCGCTATTGGTCAAATGCCCTCCCGGTCCTTTCCCTCTAGCGGGTCCGAATATTGGATAGAGCGAGAACAAGCAGTAAGTTTCGCAAAAACCGATGACTGGGAAAAAGCTATTCCCCTGCTCGAAAAACTAACCGCCCAATATAAAGATGATGGAGACACTTGGTTTTTACTCGGGCATGGATACATCAAGACGAACCAATGCAACAAAGCAATTCCTGCGCTTGAACGAACGCTAGAGCTAGGGACAATCATGTCGGGGATAAGATCAGCTTCATCCCCCTCTAACGATATAATGATCAAAATTGCACAATGCCATTCCAAAATGGAAGAGAAAGACCAAGCGCTAGGCTGGATTCAAAAAGCACTCGATTTCAGATGGGATGACCGAAAGAGCCTCATTGGTAGTAGTGATTTTCAACACATATCTCAAGACGACATGTATAAGGAGCTTTCTGGGGAAAGCCAGCTGGAAAATTTATCGAGAGATGAACGCTGGATGACAGATTTAAACTTCCTAGCTGATGAAATATTACGCCTACATGTTAACCCCTACCATCACTCATCAAAGGAAGATCTAGCATTACACATAAACGAAATTAAAACAGAAATCCCCCACTTAACCGACCAACAAATCGTATTTAGAATGATGGCGCTACTTGCCAGCTTAGGGAATGGACACAACTTTATTGTCCCAACCCACTCTAGGAATGGCTCATTCAGCAAGTTACCAATCCAGCTCTATTGGTTTAATGATGGGATATTCATTGTAGGTGCCGATACCGAATATAAGCATCTTGTAGGGAAAAAACTCCTTTCTGTAGCCAACCAGCCGATAGATGCAGTAATGAAAAAGATTGCCACTGTAAATGCCCGCGATAACGAAATGCAACAATACTGGCTGGGGCCTTACTATCTGGCCTTACCGGAGGTTCTCGAGGGTTTAGGCATAGTAGAAAGTGCATCGAAGATCCCACTAACTTTGGAAGAAAAATCAGGAGCCAAAGAGCAAGTAGTTCTATCAGGAAAACCTTTCAACTTTACAGGTTTTCCAACCTTACCCGCACCTAATAATAGGGACAACTTACTTTACCTAAGGAACAAGAAAGAAAACTATTGGCTTGAATACAATTCTGACAATGATCTCCTATATCTACAATTTAATAGGGTCGCACAAGATAAGTCACACCCACTGGACGTATTCAGCAAAAAGATCACAGCATTCACCAAGGGTAGAAAAGTCAAAAATCTTGTTCTAGATTTGCGTCACAACAGCGGCGGCAATGGTTCTATTATCCCTCCCTTAACAAGATCGTTAATTCATTTTTCAGAAAATAGCGAAGAGAATAATCTATTTGTGATTATTGGACGGAATACCTTCTCCGCTGCACATTTGTTACTTGCAGACCTCGATCGCTTGACTGACATCATCATTGTCGGTGAACCAAGTGGGAGCAGACCCAACCATTTAGGTGAGGCGGGATGGTTTAAACTTCCTTACAGCGGTGTCTGGGGAATTATTTCATCTCAATATCATCAGGCCTCAAAGGCCGAAGATCATCGCATCTGGATTGCACCACATGTTCCCGTAACACTCTCATCTGAAGAGTATTTCGCAGGAGAAGACCCCGTAATAAATCATATAATTAGAATAATAAGCCACAAAAAAGAAAAAGCAGCAATACCCTCACCAGGGTCAGTTAGCACGGCAGGACTTTAGAGTTAATTATACAAAGGAGACGGATCAACATGTCTTTAACTTGGGTTATTGTAGGCTCATTTCTTCAATTATCTTTTTGCGGATTCCTTTTTATGATGGCCGCATTCGCTGGAGGTGGCGTAGCTAATAGAGGAAATTTATCAAAACTTTCATCAGTGATACTTGCGGCTTCCCTATACTTACTACCCTCAATTAGCGTACTTGCCGCCGGTATTGTTATATACCAATACAACCTCGGAGGGGACGCCTCCTCTTATTGGTGGCACTTCATGCCTATTGCAGCGGCGGCTTTATATATCATTTATATAAACTCACTATGGGAAAAATAGCGTAACATAAAAGAAATCAATAGGAGTTTCATCTGTGAGTAAATGCCTGCTTTTTGATAACGATGGCACCTTAGTTGATAGCGAACACCTCTCCAGTATTGGCTTAGCTATGATGTTCGAAAATTACGGAATAAAACTAGATGCTGATGAACTGGTCATAAGATTTCGGGGCTGGAAACTGGCAAGCATTCTATCCCTATTAGAAGAAGAGAATAATATCAAACTGAAAAGCAATTTTGTTGCAGCTTATCGCGATATAGTCACAAAACTCTTTATCAGAGAGTTAAAACCTGTTAAAGGTGTAGCAGACGCTCTTGAGGCACTTGATGGTGAGAAAGCGGTAGTATCTAGCGGCCCCCTGCAAAAAATCAAGCATGCATTAGATATATGTGGGTTATCTAAGTATTTCGGAAATAATTTATTCAGTTCATATGAAGTAGGCATATGGAAGCCTGATCCAGGCATATACCTACATGCCGCAAAAAGTATGGGCTACCATCCTGAGAACTGCTCCGTTATAGATGATGGGCCAGTGGGAGTTCAGGCTGGTATAGAAGCAGGCATGAAAACTTACTTTTTTAATCGTCTTGACGAGGAATATAATACCGTTGGCGTAGTGTCCTTTCAAGCGATGAGAGAGTTACCAAAACTAATAGGTAACTAATCCCCCAAGAACACTATACCTTTAGTTTATTAACATCATTCATTCAAGCTTATGCTACAACCGGTCATCATGGGCGGCAGAGAAAAGATGGTTCCCGACAAGCAATATCTATTTGGCTCTTTGCCCATGGGAGGTACAATTTAGCCATTAACAGTAGTGCAAAACATAGACAGAAAACCTATCATTCCATGCCTAATAGGATGTCGGTTTCACACGACACTTTCAGCACTAACCCTTGTACCCATCCTCACAAAACCTACATCTGGCTACAGTAAGAATGTTCTCAAAGTTATTTAAAAAGAGTAAACCACGAGTCTATCTGGATAAAATGATTGTCGTCTCACAGAATGAATTTAGCGAGATTGGTGCTTGGGGGGCTTTTAAGGGCGAAGATTTAGAGGCGGGCATTCGTCATAGGCTGGTAGAAATTTTCTCCCTACCACATATATCGAGTCGAATAGAACCTAAATCCAATGATTTAGCACTAGAGGTTGTAGTCTTAAAAGTAAGAGGGGGTGAGTTTGACACCGCATACTTTGGAGAATTTGGTGCAATGCCTGTATTCTGGCGGCCAAAGATTGAAGTCGCAGCTCGACTCTATTACGCCGACTCCAATAAAACACACTCCTCTTATAGGGCTCGAGAGAAAATGCCATGGAGAGAATATTTTTCAGGAGTATTCAGCCTAAGAGGGATGCTTAGATATAGGCCTGTTTTTGGAGCAAAAGAGCTAGAACCTATTCTCTATAGAGCATGTGAAAAGCTGCTTGCCAGTATGGTGAAGTCAGTATGAAATACTGTAAATTATGGCAATCCGCTACTACTTACGGACTTATTTTTTCCTGCGATAGAGATATCACAGCCCTAAGACAGGATATTAAAGTAACCAGGACTTTTGAGAGTTATCGAGAGGGTGATTTTTAAGTATAGCCAGATTTGCAGATAAGCTACTAGACTGAAGGGGCTTATCAACCCCATACCCTTTCGAACTTAATAATAATATTAAAAGACCCACTTGAACTGGCCTTGAAGTAACAATTAGGCACGGCTTGTGAAGGGTACTGCACTAAATCGTATACTTAACAATAACCTTAACTTTCTGGTGATTGTAATGCTCAAAATCAAAGAAGCCGCCGCTTTTATCCTAGTCGCGTCCCTGATGGGGTGCTCCTCAGATACTCCAGAGGATCCCAAGCCCACCACACCGGTCGGTTCAGACAAGGATGCCCACGGGTGTATAAACTCAGCCGGCTACCTTTGGTGTAGTAAAACTAAAGAATGCGAACGACCATGGGAACTTGCAGAGAAGGCTGGCTTTGCTAACACTCCCAGCAATTTTGATGAGTATTGCGGTAATAAATAGGGTCTCTGCCTAGCAGCCTCCTCCGTCTATAGGAGAAAGCAGTGACAGCTAAGGTCTTTGATACTCAAGACTAAAGAACAAAAGCTTCAGAAATAAAAAAGCCCGGCATAAGCCGGGCTTTTAGAAGATGGCGGTGAGGGAGGGATTCGAACCCTCGATGCCTTGCGACATACACACTTTCCAGGCGTGCTCCTTCGACCACTCGGACACCTCACCAAATTGTCACCCTTCGCGAGGGCTCTCCGCCTTAAAGCGGCCTCTCCTTCCAGCAAAACCCTTAAGTAAATCAATAGGATAGCTGTTATATCGTCGAGAGAGTGCGCACTTTACCCAAATGTCGAAGAAAATTCCAGTGGAATCTGGGATGAATGTGTCCTTACCTTTTTCTTGGTGCTCATGCTCAGCTACTAGCGGCTTCCCTGGGGGGCTACATAAACCATTGGAGGGCACCCTAAGTATCTTCCACACCACCGCCAAACTGCCAACTTTGTTTGGAAATAGCTTTGCGCCCGTCCTCCCTGTTAGGGTTTGTTTATTGCGTTATAGCTGATTGATACCGGCAGTGTAACTCTCACTTATATGACCGACGGCACAAACTTCCAACAAGCCACTCTAAGTGAAAGAAAAAATAGGAAGTAGAGAAGATTGTTGAATAAGAAGTTTTTACTTAGTAGCTACAAATTTTTTTTAGATAATTTGCCTCAATAAGAGCCAAAATATAAATGTGTATAAGTTTAACCCTAAAAAGTAGACGGTGGAGTTGCAGGCAAAAAGCAAGGAGAAGAGCTAACGCACAGTTTAAATTCCCTCAAAACTAACTTAGCCCACAATTTAGACAGCAGGGGTAATAGCAACAAAATTGAGGATCTATATAAAATACTACAGCAGAATGAGTAAAGAGGCCTTTGTGCACCCCCTTAAATCTAGCAGCTCATCAATTATAAACGCAGTAGTATTTGGCAAACCCTTCTAAGATGAGATCCCCCCTTAGCAAAGCCCAAAAATCCCTGGGCTGACGAGTAGAACCGCCAAAAAAGACATAGAGAAACCAATCGAAAGGCAGAAACAAAAAAGCCCGGCATAAGCCGGGCTTTTAGAAGATGGCGGTGAGGGAGGGATTCGAACCCTCGATGCCTTGCGACATACACACTTTCCAGGCGTGCTCCTTCGACCACTCGGACACCTCACCAAATTGTCACCCTTCGCGAGGGCTCTCCGCGTTGTAGCGGTCTCTCCCTTCAGCGAAATCTTCAAGGAAATCAGGAAGATAGCTGCTGTGTCGTCGAGAGAGCGCGCACTTTACCCAAATGTTCCTTGTTGTGCAAGCACTAATGCGAAAAAAGTCTCTCTGGCTGTTAAAACGGGGCATCATGAGGGAGCTCAGACTATCCGCTACAAGTCACCACGGCTATTTGCCCCCTCAAATGAGCCCCTCAGCTATCGCAGGTTTGGTGGCTAGACTCTGTGAGTCGTTTGACCCAGGCTCTATATTAGTCCGACCAGCATTAGTTTTCCGGCCGGCCCTGCCCCTTCGGTTCTCCAATATAAGGGCTGTACAACTCATGTAACCCCTTGACTCAAAGGTGAATATAAGCGCGGCTTTATATGAGGCCGGTACCCAGCCCCTTAAAGCAGCCATAGGAAAAATTGTCTTTTACTGACACTCCCCTTTTCCCTTCACCTGGTACAAGTCGCTCGGATTCCTGAGCTCAGATTGATCTAGGTTAATAATGTCGGAAAGCACCCTGTCATAATCTTTGGCCTGCTGTAGAGTCAGTGGTCGCTATCTATATAAACCTTGATATGCAAAGCCCTAAAGTACCCTCCCTGCCTAAACTGCAAATCTGCCATGAAAATTGGGAGGTTCCGAGGCTGGAGGTACGGTAATATCACTGGCAACAACAACGAGAAAAATATCACTTGCATGCACAGTTTTTTCGCATTCTGTTCCTCGGAAGAGTAAACTGCGCTGCTGGAGTCACGGCGTGGCTATATGGTGGATGGGGAAATCGGAGCCACCCTATCGCCAACGCGCAAGGTGTTCACTTTCTGCTCAAACGGACAAAGAACAACACAAATGCAGGACCAGCTTGAGGAGAGCACGGGGCGGAATGTTAACCCTCGCTACTCCACCTATTTTCGCACCCTGATTTTATTTGCCGCTGCCGGTACCCTGGCAAACGCGGTGAATTGGGATGCGCCATGGCAATCAGACAAGCTGGTTATTACCGGATCTGCTCTTTTTATCATTGCTTATACCGCTCTCGCCCAATTTATCCTCTACAAAACTGGCGATAAAAAAGCACTGAAAACCCGCCGCTGCCTCTCTTTCCTGGATACAGTACTGATCGGCATCACCATATCCCTGGCAGACTTCAGCATGCTGCCCTCGCTGCTGCTGGTTACCATGGTCCAGCTGAATGCCCTCACTGGGGGAGGCGGTGGTCGCGCTTGGTTTGAGCACAATACCGGCTTATTGGTTGGGGTCGTTATCGGGTACCTGATGCACGAGCCATCTCTGCTAGTGAGCGCTGACCTCACTATCAGCACCGTGAGCCTGATCTGTATTCTGGCCTATTTATGCGCCTATGCATTCTTTACCCACCGCCAGATTGGCCAGCTTAAGGAAGCCAATCACTCCCTGATGGTTGAGCAACGCGTTAGCAAGGTTCGCTCCTACAAGCTTTCCAAGTACTTGCCACAAAAGCTGTGGCGCTCTGTCACTACTGGGGATGAAGAAGCTCTGGTGACCCAGAGAAAGCTCCTCACCGTTTTCTTTTCTGACATCAAAGACTTCAGCCAGCTCACCGAGGAATTAGAGGCAGAGACCTTTACCCAGCTGCTCAATAATTACCTCTCTGAAATGGCACGTATAGCTGGGCAATACGGCGGCACTATCGATAAGTTTATCGGCGATGCGGTAATGGTTGTTTTTGGGGACGATGAGAGTAAAGGTCCAAAGTCAGACGCTCTGCGCTGCGTAGCTATGGCCCTGGCGATGCGTAAACGCGTACGTGAAATGAAGCAGGAATGGTATAACAAAGGTATCTCGCGCCCCCTGCAGGTTCGTATGGGTATTAATACCGGCTACTGTACTGTCGGCATTTTTGGTACCGCCAACTACCAGTCTTACACGGTGATGGGTACCCACGTTAACCTCGCTTCGCGATTGGAAGGCGCCGCCCAGCCGGGAGAAATCCTGATTAGCCACGAGACCTGGGCCATGATCAAACACACGGTAATGTGCCGGGACAAAGGGCATATCACCGTAAAAGGTATTAGTACCCCGGTGAAGGTTTACCAGGTTACTGATCTGCGTAAGAACCTGGGTGGCCAGCAGAGTTACCTGGAGGAACATGCCCCCGGATTCTCAATGCATTTAGACCTGGATAAAATCCGAAATTACGATAAGGAAAAGGTTTTACAGTCCCTACAAAAAGCAGCATCCAACCTGAAGAGCAAAGTCATTATCTAATTTTATAAAAGGTGCGTAAGCGTAAAACGCTACATAGTAGTATGCATACGCACCGCCAGGTTCCCCATAATCCAGACTGTACCTAACACAATAATCAAAAGAATTAAGCTAGAGAAAAGGATTAACGCCAGGTTATCCCTCCGGTCCCGTTGGGTCGTTACGTTCAAGAAATATTTTAATTGCACCACCAGCTGCGCAACCCCTAGTAACGCAACCAGAATCAAGACACTTTTATTCTCCCTTCCGATCGTCAGCACTGCGGCAAAAGCCGCTAGAGTGAGCACAATAGACAGGATATAACCTGTGATATACAGCCGCAGGTGTTGTGCAAAAGTCGGTTCTTTAGCCATAGACCCAGCCACCGAAATAAACCACGGAAAAAATTCCGATCCAAATCAAATCGAGGAAATGCCAGAATAATGCCAGGCGCAGAAAGCGCAGCTTTACGACATCCCCCAATCCCATAGTGAAAACCTGAACGATCAAAACGATCATCCACAGACAGCCGAAAGTGACATGGAGACCGTGCAAGGGCACTAAACCAAAAAAGGCTGACAGGTAACCACTGCGCTGTGGCACCCCGCCCTTCTCGGCCATCCCGGCAAAGTCGTACAGTTCCAATGCCAGGAAACCCATGCCCAGCAACAGGGTTATCACCACCCAAAATAGAAAGGCAGCGCGACTGCGTTCATGCTTAACAATAACTGTCGCAATACCCGCAGTGAGGCTGCTGGTTAGAAGAAGCATCGTTTGGGCGAACAAGCTGCCGAAATCAAAAAGCTCTTTCGGGCCCGGCCCTCCGGCGGTAGCGCCCACCATGGTGATATAAATCGCAAATACCACCCCAAAGAAAATCAGGTCGCTCATCATGAAGACCCAGAAGCCAAAGATCACCATATCGGGATCTCTGTGGATGGCTTCGTGGGGATTGATGCTGCCCGGGCTTTTCGGTGAAGAGACGGGATTCATTTAGATCTCCAGCTTCGCAAGGCCGACATTTCGCGGGGAATCTTCCAGGTCCCGGCTCACCGCCTCGCTCTTCTCGACCAAGGCCAACCAAGCTTCCGTATCCTTTTCTAACTGACTGGCAGGAATAATATATTCCGTTTCTTTGCGGAAGGTGGCCGCGATAACTGCAACCAAAATGGTTAATGCGGAGATCAGTGCAAGCCACCAGATGTACCAAACCAGGGCAAACATCAAAATTCCACTGACAACGCACAAAATAAATCCGAGAGGATTATTTTTAGGGAGCTCTATGTCTCGATAGACTTTAGGCCGCTTATAGGCTTCACCGTGCTCCTTAGCCTCAGTAAATGCATCCCGATCAGTAACCTTGGGTATTTCAACAAAGTTATAGGCCGGTACTGGAGCAGGAGAGTTCCACTCCAGGGACCGTCCATCCCAAGGATCACCCACAGGAACCTGGGTTTTCTTTCGGTCCCTGATACTTACGATAAATTGAATAACCAGCGAAATTAAGGCCGCCAGAACAATCATTGCGCCGATAAAAGCAACGATCATGTACGGCTTGAATGTGAGATCGGCATAGCTGAATGATCGTCTTGGCATCCCCAATAAGCCGGCGCCATATAGCGGGAAGAATGTCACCATAAATCCTGCAAACCAGAGATAGGCTGAGCGTTTGCCCCACTTATCATTAAGGCGGAAACCAAATGCTTTGGGGAACCAGTAGTTGTACCCCGCCAAAATTCCAAACAGCACGCCGGGAATCAAAACATTGTGGAAATGCGCCACCAGGAACAGTGTATTGTGCACTTGGAAATCGACAGTGGGGTTAGCCAGGATAACGCCGGACAGACCACCAATCACGAACAGGATTAAAAAGCCGATGGCATAAACCATTGGAGTGGTAAAACGTATTCGACCGCGATACATGGTCGCCATCCAGTCGTATACTTTCACCCCGGTCGGCACCGCGATCAGCATAGTCGCTATACCAAATGCAATATTGATCGTCGGACTCTGTCCCATGGTGAAAAAGTGATGTAACCACACAGTAAAGGACAGGATCGCAATACACATGGTGGCAATCACCAGGGATTTATAACCGTACAGGGTTTTGGCCGAATAGGTGGAAAAGACCTCGGAAAAAATACCATAGGCTGGCAACACCAATAGATAGACCTCAGGGTGACCAAAGAGCCAAAACAAATTGGCATAGTTCATCATATTTCCACCGAGGTCATTGGTGAAGAAGTGGAAATCCAGGTAGCGATCCAAGCCCAACATCAGTGCGGCAACGCTGAGAGGCGGCATTGCGAAAATCATTAGAATGGAGGCGCAGAGTACGGTCCAACAAAACAGTGGCATACGGAATAGGTGCATTCCTGGACCACGGCATTTATACACGGTGACGGTGAAATTAATTCCCGTTAATGTGGTCCCCGCCCCAGAAAATACGATCGCCCATATCCAGTAGTCAGGCCCAACCCCGGGACTAAAATCCGCCCCCGTATAAGGCGGATAAGCCGACCAACCCCCAGTAGAAAACTGCCCCACCACCAGAGAGACCATCAACAAAATACCAGAGGAAACTGTCACCGCCAGGCTGATTTGATTAAGTACCGGGAAGGCCACATCACGGGCACCAATTTGCAGCGGCATAGCGAAATTAATAAGGCCCACCAAAAACGGAACTGCCACAAAAAACACCATTATGGTGCCGTGTGTACTGAACAACTGGGCAAAGTGATCTGCATAGAGGAAGCCTTCCGGTGCGGCGGCTTGCTGAGCACGCATTACCATCCCCTCCAGCAACCCTCGAACCAACATCACGATCGCAAAAGCGATATACATAATGCCGATTCTTTTGTGATCAGTGCTGGTCAACCAATCCCGCCAGAGTGTTCCCCAGACTTTAAACCAGGTCAATAAAAACAGGATTCCCACTGTAGCCAGTATTACTATCGAGCCCGCCACACTGGCAACGGCCTCACTGACTGAGGGCCGCTCAAGAAACCCGCTAAATACCAGAGAATCCCAATTGAGCTTACCCAGCCAACCGTAATCCAAATTGTTCATGGCTGCGCTCCCTCGGCATCATCCTCGCCCCGGCCGAATTTTCGGGTGCCGGGCTGCTCTTCTATGCTCAGCGGTTTACCGGAGTGATAACGCATTACTATTTCGTGAAAAAGGTCTGTGCCCGGCAAGTTAAAATACAGTGTATTTTCTGGCATCTTGCTATTTCCCAAGACTTTGTATGCTTGTTTTTTGGTATTTCGCTGTGCCAGGCGGTTATAATTTTCTGGACTCAGGACAATCCCACCCGTCCGTACTTGCTTTACCCAGGCTTCAAAGTCCTCATCAGTCACAACCTTGACTGCAAAATTCTGGTCGACAAAACCATTGCCGGTATATTGGGTATTCTCCCCTCTGGTGTCGCCGGTTTTTGTACCGATAAAATTGAGCTTTGTCGTCATACCCGGCATCACATAAATCTGCCCAGCCAGTGCAGAAATAAAGAACGACTGCATTACCGTGTCGCTGGTCAATATCATTGAGACTGGAGTGTGTACTGGTACAACCAATTCACCGACTGTTGCAATATCCAGCTCCGGATAGATAAATAACCACTTCCAGTCGAGCCCCACCACCTGCACTTTTACCGGGGGTACAACGCCCTGTATTTCCTTATAGGGATCGAGCCGCGCCGTTGCACGCCAGAGCATCACTGACAGCACAATTATGACCAGGAATGGCACACCCCACATAATTACTTCGAGCGGGCCATAGGTTTCCCATTTTGGCGCATAGAATCCGTGACCTTTTTTTCTTCGGTATTTAAAGAGGATTACTGGCACCAAGATAAATACCGGGAGAACAGCGACCATGGTGAGTGCCATAGCCCAAAAGAAGTGTACTTTCTGCTCCTCTGCCACTGGTCCCAACGGCATCAGAAAAGTTTCAGAAGCACTGGCTGAATAGGGGATTAATAAAATTGAGAGAAAAACTGGCAGAATAAATAATAATCGTGGAGCGTGCACTTCAACACATCTCCAGTAACTTAGATATGCACGCAAAAAAACCACAGGGGCTTTTAGATTCCAATCCATGGTAAAGCCTACCGCCAAAAGTAGTTAGCCGGCATCTATTCCAGCTAACGCTTTGAATTCCCTTTCGAACCATTGAACGCGCACTCTTTAATAGGCCCATCAACGGTTTGTCTCACCAGAATAGCTGAATACAACAGTTCTATTGCCCTGGAGAAAGGTTCGATAAAAATCACGATAAATTAGCGGCTATAAAACGCCATTGCCAGACATAGTGCGAATCATCACCTCTACAAACTCGCGTAAATCTCTCTCATTGGGATGGCGCAGCTCCTCCCCTGAATACTTGTATAAAAAAGTATCCGACTGAACCGACCAATAAACTTCGTCACTAGGCGCCGAATATAGACGTGTCTCCACAACAGCAACCTGGGAGTTGCGGATATTCGGGTTGATCCGTTTTAATGCCAACAATTGGGTAACCAATAAAGTGTCAAATCCTCTCTCCCGGAGTAAGGGTGCAATCTCCCCCATTGAGGGAACACCAGTTATTGCCCCGAGAGCACTCCAGGAATGCGCATCAATACCCGTATCCTGCAGCTGCATGACCCACTCCCTTTCTACCTGCCCACCGACTATTGGCCTCGGTACCAGGGTATATGCGAGTACCAGGGTTTTTCCTAAGCTTTGAATACCAATATATGGGGACTGCCATACCCGCGTAACCACGGTACTGGCTGAAGTCCATCCGAGCAGAAGGGAAATCACTGAAAGGCTGCATAACAACCGAATAACCCGTGCTTGAAATACCTTCTCTCGTTTGACTCGCATATACCTGAACACCTCGTTTAAACACTTTACTTTCTTAAAATGTCATTCGGGTCGTAAATTGTGTCCGCACCAAAGACCCCCTATCTCCATCTTTGTCTTTGCGAGCGCCGTAGAGCACCTCGATTCCAGTCAACCAACGGGGAAAGGGTAACCAGACAATATTGATACTGCGGTATTGGGTTGCTTTGTAGGCCTCACCGGGTTGGAAGTCCAGATTATCCTGCCTTACCCTGCCGTAGGTCGCTACGGTATACAGGCAAGGAGTCCACCAGTGCTGGTACCCCAGATACCAGGCTGTAGTATTTAGTGCCTCTACCGAGTTATCAAAAAAATCATAAGCTGCATCTGGTGGCGCGTCATTAAGTAGACCGCTATATCCCGCACCGAGGGACAAAGAGTAATAAAGAACATCCTTGGAAAGTACGCCGGGCATATTGAAAGTGCCGCTTAAATTTAATCCCCAGCCGGTAGTTGATACGGCTGAATCCGGATCGCCACTCGCACGCAAATCCCTTAATACCAAACCCGCTTGTACCTGGGACCTAGGCAAGTCCGACTCCAGCGCAAATACCGCATCGGGCCAGCGGGCAACCTCGGTTGCATCCTCGAATATTTGTGAATCCGGCGCTTCAATAGCCACCTTAAAGTAATACTGTGACCCGTACCTCTTAATCCATCGGACCATTGAATGGCGCAAACCAAATGCCGAATTAGGCCCCTGGAAATCCAGGGTATTGGGGACCGCTTCCAAGTTCGCGAATGTTGACCACTGCTGCCCCACAAGAATACTGCCCCCCCAAAGCGCATTACTCACTTCTCCATAAGCTTTGCGCATGCGGGGGTTGGGAGTGGTAACACTGGAGTCCTGCAGGAAGTCCATCGAAATCAGGGTTTTAAATTCACGTCCCTCCCAGTGCTGCAGGGTCTCAAATACCAACCTGGAGGTCTGCACGGTAAATTCCGTCTGCCCGTCCGCTCCCTCTGCAGCCGTTTTGTCGAAAGTCACAATATCGGCAGGTACAAATTGTGCAGGGCTGATAATCGCGTCGGTATCATAATTGACATCCAAGTCCGCAAAGCCACTGATCTTCGCCTTCATAGTGTTTCCCAACAAGGGAATGGAGCCAGGCCACTCCGTTGTCGCATTGGCAATCACATCTTCGATGTCACTGGGGTCAGGTACCGCCTGATCAGACTGGGCCCGCGGCGGAGGCAGCGAACCAGGTGGAACTTCCTGGCGTATTTCCTCAATCTGTCGCTGTAAATCATTCATGTCCTCCTTGCTCACCGGTGCTTCGACAGGCTGTACAGGAGTTACTTCCAGAGACGGTCGGGATGGTGGTGCCCGTTGCATTTGCTCAATTTGCCGACGCAGGGCTTCGAGGTCTGCCTGTTGTTTCTGAATCTGGGCCTGCTGCTCTTCCAGCTGCTGTTGCTGGGCCTCAATCACCCGTATCAGATCATCAGCTTTAACATAAACTTCTGCAGTGGAGGATTGGGAAAAAAGAAGTGGGGCAAAACCGATTACTACGGCAGGAATTACTGGGGACTGCGTATTAATCTCCATCTGTCAGCCTCAACTCCACCTCCTGTGGGGCGGCCAACACAACTGCACTGTCGGTTTCCCCGGCCTATCTGGAAAGCGTAGCTTAAGAGACCGCAGCGCCAACCCAGATCGGCCTTAGGCAAAGAGTGATATTGAAGGGCCGTACCACCGGGGACTCCGGTGGCACTTAAGAAAGGAAATTATTGACGGGCAAAACGCGGAGGCATACGTTTCTCAATGCGAGTCGATCTCAGCGGATTAATATCCAAGCCGCCACGACGGGTATAGCGGGCACATACAGTTAACTCGGTAAATTCCGCCAGCTGTTGCAAGTCGCAAAAGATACTCTCGACACAGTGCTCGTGAAAATCCTGATGTTCGCGGAAAGAGACAATATAAGCCAACAGTGCCTCTCGCTTTAGTGCCGGTCCTTTATAGTCCACAACCACTGTCGCCCAATCTGGTTGTCCCGTTACCGGACAATTACTGCGCAGCAAGTGGCTATAAAGAACCTCACTCACATCTTCCTCACCGCCTTCGAGGGCGAGGAGTGCGGGGTCCGGTTCGTAATTATTCACTTCTATATCGAGATGATCCAGGCAGTAGCCCTCTGGCTTCTCAACTGCCAGCGCTGCATCTTCCACATCCATCAGGGTAACGCCGACATTTGCCCCCGCCGCTGCAGAGAGGTCCCGCACCAGTGCATCCTGTACCAATCTCCAGGATTCAAACTTGCTTTGGTTGAAAGAGTTTAAATACAACTTGAAGGATTTTGACTCCACCATGCAGGGGCTTTCCGCAGGAAAACTAAAACGAGCCACCGCCACCTGTGGTTTACCCCTGGGGTTCAGCCAGGAAAGCTCAAAACCCCACCATTCATCCTCTCCAAAGAAAGGCATTGCGCCGGCAGAGAGTCCCAACTGGGCTCGGGATAATGAGCGTTGAATTGGATGGAGCAACTCGGGGTTGTAAGTGGATTCATAGGTGGTCTCCTGCCCCAGGGGGAGGTTTTGCCAGTCTTCTCTTGTCATAAATTTCTCAATGTCTCAGTCGCTTACCGTGGCTCATCAGATAAATGGCCCAGGATGCCAAAAGCGCAATAAATACCAGGACGCCAAAAAATGCCCCGACAACATTAATATCGGAAACACCCAAAATGCCGTAACGGAAGGAGTTCACCATATAAAGAACTGGGTTCAATTTCGACAACCCCTGCCAGAAAGGCGACAGCAGGTCGATAGAGTAAAACACGCCTCCCAAGTATGTGAGGGGAGTTAATACAAAGGTCGGAATAATAGAGATAGCATCAAAACTATTGGCAAAAATAGCATTGATAAACCCGGCCAGGGAAAACAGCACCGCCGTCAAAAATACAATCGCTACCGTGACAAAGACGTGCTCTACCGTCAGCGAGGTAAAAAACATCGCTACGAGAGTCACTATCAACCCCACCATTAATCCCCGTGATACGCCACCGAGAACATAGCCCGCCATAATCACCCAATTCGGCGTTGGCGAGACCAGAAGCTCCTCCACACTGCGCTGAAATTTAGCGCTGTAAAAAGACGAAACTACGTTGGCATAGGAGTTGGTAATCACCGACATCATGATCAAACCCGGTACAACAAACTCGATATACGGATAGCCCCCCATATCACCAATTCGCCGACCAATCAGGGAGCCAAAGATCACAAAGTACAGTGACATAGTGATTACCGGCGGTACCAGGGTCTGTGGCCATATACGCATAAAGCGCCGGACTTCCCGACGGTAAATAGTGCTGAATGATATCCAGATTAATCTGCCCTTCACTCTTCTAGCCCCGACATTTTTTCTTCCGACAACATGGACAGGAACAATTCCTCCAAGCGATTGGCGCGATTGCGCATACTGGTGACTGTGATGCCCTGCCGCTGTAATGACGCAAATACCTCAGTCAGAGATTGTCCCTTTTCAATAGTGACTTCCAGTGAGTGATTGTCCCGCAAACGCCCTTCATAACCGGACAAGTCCGGGCACTCAGTGAGAAATTCTGCGCAGTCCAGGATAAAGGTTTCCCGGTTCAGGGTTTTCAGCAGTGACTTTATCGAAGTGTTCTCGACAATAGTGCCCTTGTCGATAATCGCTATATTGCGGCAGAGGCTCTCGGCTTCCTCCAGGTAGTGGGTGGTGAGAATAATTGTGGTGCCCTGCTGGTTTATTTTTTCCAGGAAACTCCACATGGAACGCCGCAGCTCTATATCCACACCGGCTGTGGGTTCATCCAGAATCAGTAATTTCGGCTCGTGAATCAGCGCGCGGGCAATCATCAATCTGCGTTTCATACCACCGGAGAGCATTCGCGCCTGGGTAGCGCGCTTATCCCACAGACCCAACTGCTTCAGGTATTTCTCAGTGCGTTCTTCAGCCAGTTTGCGCGGCATACCGTAAAAACCGCCCTGGGTAACGACAATGTCGAACACTTTCTCAAACTGGCTGAAGTTAAATTCTTGTGGCACAACACCTAACAGGCGCTTGGCCGCAGCAAAATCGACGTCGATATCCTCACCAAAAATCGACACTGAACCACCGCTTTTGCGCACCAGGGAACAGATGATACCGATGGTGGTGGACTTCCCCGCCCCATTGGGGCCCAGCAGCGCAAAGAAGTCTCCCGGCTGCACGTCAAAACTGATGCCTTTCAGGGCCTGGAAACCATTGTCGTAGGTTTTCTGTAAGTTATGGATCGATAGCGCAGCGCTCATCTTGCACTCCTATAGTGGGGAGCGTTATTCAACGCGCTTGCCCGAATAATTTCAACCTGAGGGGAGCTAGGGTTTTCATACACGTCACTTGGTGGGATGAACCGGAACTTGCAGGAGTCCCGGGCAAAAGTAACCGTGCAGAAGATAAGAATTACTATATCGGAAAAACAAAAAGCCGCTCGATTGAGCGGCTTTTTATTTTTGGAGCGGGAAACCGGGTTCGAACCGGCGACCTCAACCTTGGCAAGGTTGCGCTCTACCAACTGAGCTATTCCCGCAATTGACCCGGTAGCATTGCTACCGGGTCGTATTGGCATCCCCAAGGGGAGTCGAACCCCTGTTACCGCCGTGAAAGGGCGGTGTCCTAGGCCTCTAGACGATGGGGACAGAAACTTGCACTTCGACCTTTCGATCCGGTGCTGCCATGCTGTCCATGGCAATGCCACTGATTTCTCGGTGGCGTGCTCTCCGAGTTGACTAGAGATCATCTCGCAAAGCAGAAAATTGGAGCGGGAAACCGGGTTCGAACCGGCGACCTCAACCTTGGCAAGGTTGCGCTCTACCAACTGAGCTATTCCCGCAATTGACCCGGTAGCATTGCTACCGGGTCGTATTGGCATCCCCAAGGGGAGTCGAACCCCTGTTACCGCCGTGAAAGGGCGGTGTCCTAGGCCTCTAGACGATGGGGACAGAAACTTGCACTTCGACCTTTCGATCCGGTGCTGCCATGCTGTCCATGGCAATGCCACTGATTTCTCGGTGGCGTGCTCTCCGAGTTGACTAGAGATCATCTCGCAAAGCAGAAAATTGGAGCGGGAAACCGGGTTCGAACCGGCGACCTCAACCTTGGCAAGGTTGCGCTCTACCAACTGAGCTATTCCCGCAATTGACCCGGTAGCATTGCTACCGGGTCGTATTGGCATCCCCAAGGGGAGTCGAACCCCTGTTACCGCCGTGAAAGGGCGGTGTCCTAGGCCTCTAGACGATGGGGACAGAAACTTGCACTTCGATCTTTCGATCCGGCGCTGCCATGCTGTCCATGGCAATGCCACTGATTTCTCGGTGGCGTGCTTTCCGAGTTGACTAGAGATCATCTCGCAAAGCGGAAATTTGGAGCGGGAAACCGGGTTCGAACCGGCGACCTCAACCTTGGCAAGGTTGCGCTCTACCAACTGAGCTATTCCCGCGTGGCATCCCCAAGGGGAGTCGAACCCCTGTTACCGCCGTGAAAGGGCGGTGTCCTAGGCCTCTAGACGATGGGGACCCAGAAACCTTCTGTCGTTTCGCTCCACCTTTGAGTGTAGCCCTGCGTCAGAAGTGGGGCGCATTCTATGGACCACCGCTAAACCTGTCAACACTCTTTTTGATTTTTTTTCTTTTGTTGTCAGACACTTACAAAACCCAGCCATTTCTGGAGTGCATTCTAGTACCGCTCTGTGCCAGTTCCCTCGAGCACCAGCGCGTGCAGGTGCAACTCTTCCAGAAATTGGCGGATACGCTTCGCATTGGTACCCAAGTCACTGACCCCGACTCGGGAGCTGGAACGCACATCGACTTTGGAGCCACCACCCACGTCAGCGCTGACCCGTACAACGATATCGTCCGTAAAACCGAGGATCGGTGTTTTCGCTACAGCCTCCAGGTGGCCCCGCTGAGGCTCATAGGAAACCACTTTCCAGCCCAGGTCTTCGGCCACTTCAGCAGCGATCTCAGTGGTACGAGCTATCGGGAAGTCCACGTGCAACGGCATTATATCGGCATATATATCTGCCTCCCGCTGCAATTCGGCCACCTTCTCTCCACCGTATTCGGCACTGTTATCGCCTTTCTGGCGCAACTTCAATACCTCTTGATACTGGGGGGGGTTGCGGGTATCGGTACTGATGTCGTGAATTCTTGGCACATCGAAGTTGCCCTTGCCTACGGTTACCAGAGGTATTGCCACCGGCAGCAGTCCGAGCAACGCCGCCCACAGAGCATTGCTGCGCACCAACGGCTTGCTCTTGCTCACTCCCCAGACAAAAACAAACAGGCTCAGTAGCGCAATTGCCAAGGCTGCACCGCCAGAAAACACAAATATTTTGAAAACCACAGAGAAGTGCAGCAGCCCGTAACGCAAGGCGGCAGCCGCAAGGACGATCAGCAGTAACAGAATCCACTGCACCCGCAATAACCAATTACTCCAGTGTGATTCCGTCACTCAGTGTCATCCTCCGTTTCATCACTGCCCTGGTCCAGCTTCACCGATAGAGAGTTCACACAGTAGCGAAGTCCCGTATCGGTGGGACCATCGTCGAACACATGACCGAGATGGGCATCGCACTTACTGCAGCGAATCTCTACACGCTGCATACCGTAGCTGCTGTCAGGCAGCTCCTTCACCGCACCTTCATAATGCTCTGCATCAAAGCTGGGCCAACCACACCCGCTCTCAAATTTTGACTGCGAGCCGAATAAAACCTCGCCACAGCAACGACAACGATAGACGCCATCGTCAAAAACATCCCAATATTCGCCGCTAAACGGCGCCTCTGTCCCACCTTCCCGGCAGACCTCAAACTCCTCATCTGTAAGCTTATCCCGCCAGTAGTTCTCATCCATCTGTTTTGACATACTCTAGTGTTTCCGTAATCAATTGGGGTTTCCGGTCAGGCGTCACTTTGTGGCAATGCCTATGTGTATCGGTTCCCGGTTTCCCGCAGGAGTGGTACCTACCGCTGGTGGACATTACCCGGTTTTCGCGCACTGAACTCGCGGCCCTGGGCCGCTCCTGCTCTGCAATAGAGCTTCCAGGTCACCATGAAGGACATCAATAAATCAGAAAAACTGCACGGCGTCTGCTACGAAATTCGCGGCCCCGTGATGGAGCAGGCCCAGCGCATGGAAGAGGAAGGCCACCGCATCCTCAAGCTGAATATTGGCAACCCTGCCCCCTTCGGTTTTAACGCCCCCGACGAGATTATCCAAGACGTCATTCACAATCTCTCTGAGGCACAGGGCTACGTCGAGTCCAAAGGGCTCTTCGCTGCGCGTAAGGCCATTATGCAAGAGTGCCAGACCCTGGGTATCCCGGGTGTCGAGATTAACGATATTTACCTGGGCAACGGCGTCTCCGAACTGATTTCCATGAGCACCCAGGCCCTTCTCAATAATGGCGACGAAATGCTGTTGCCAATGCCCAACTACCCCCTGTGGATGGCCGCCACCAACCTCACCGGTGCCAAGCCGGTTCTCTATCGCTGCGATGAGGAGTCCGGATGGCTGCCTGATATTGAGGATATCAAAGCAAAAATCACTTCAAAAACCCGCGGCATAGTGGTTATCAATCCCAATAACCCCACTGGCGCCGTTTATCCCCGGGAACTACTGGAGGATATTGTCGAGGTTGCCCGCAGTCACAACCTGGTGATCTTCGCCGATGAGATTTATAGCAAGATTCTCTACGACGATGCGGAATTTACCCCGATGGCCAAACTGGCCCCGGACGTGCTCTGCCTGAGTTTTAACGGCCTGTCCAAGTCCTACCGCCTGGCCGGCTTCCGCTCTGGCTGGATGGTTATCAGCGGCACCAAACACAGGGCCAAGGGCTTTATCCAGGGGATGGAAATACTGGCTTCTATGCGCCTGTGCGGCAATGTACCCGCCATGTTCGCAGTACAAACCGCTCTCGGTGGCTACCAGAGTATTAACGATTTGGTCCTGCCCGGCGGGCGCCTACGCCAACAGCGAGATATGGCCCACCGCATGCTCAATGACATTCCCGGTGTGAGCTGTGTCAAACCTAGCGGTGCTATCTACTTGTTTCCCAAGCTGCACCTGGATCATCATAAGATCGAAAATGACGAGCAGCTGGTGCTGGATTTCCTGCGCCAGGAAAAAATACTACTGGCTCAAGGCAGTGCCTTCCATTGGGATGCACCGGACCACTTGCGCATTGTCTTCCTGCCCCGTGCCGACGACTTATCGCATGCGATGGAACGCCTGGGCGACTTTTTGGAGCGATATTCCTGCTGATGCTGGACGATTTACATATTCACGATTTTTACCGGGATGCCGGCAGGGTACTGCTGGCAATGTTTAATCAATTCCCGGTACCGGCAACCGTTTACGTGGAAGATATTTCCGGCCCCGACTCACCGGATGAGTACGGGCTGCACTCCCCCCGCCATTTAGCCTGCCTGGGGTCCATGACCTGGCTAAAGCAGAGTGGCTATATCAGCTTTTCCCAGCTGGTGCGCCAGGAGGCGATGGAGGATGCGGTATTAACCCACAAGGGTTTCCTGCTAATGATTAATGCCGGAGCTGAGTCCGGGCAGAGCAACGCCCAGTTGCTCAACAGCGCTGTGCGCGAGGGATCATCAGGCCAGTTGCAGGCGCTGATGGAGCGCTTGATGCGGGAGTTTGCCGCGCTGTAAGGGGTTCCTTAATGCGCGGCATTGACAATCGTCATTACCGGGATTGGCGACGATATTTAACGTGCAACATTTTTAGGGCAGCATCCGGGTCCCGATCAGGGAAATCCGGGTTCTGCTCCAAGCGCGCTACAACTTCATAACCGCTGTCAGATCCGAGGATTAACTCCCTAAACTGGGCTTCGCTGTGCCGTGGCGAGTTGATCACCATCAGCAGATCCGCCTCAGCGGCGAGACAAGCGGGCAGCTGCCTCAGCAACTTTTCATAATTCTGGCTGACATCGAAGCGACCTTTTTGTCGTGTCGGCGGATCGACAATGCCCAGGTCAAAGGGGCCGCGACGATCGAAGCGCTTGAATTGACGCAGCGCATCGAATTGCAGGAACTGAACCCCTTTGAGCGACAGCCCATTAACCTCGTGATTTTCCCGTCCGCGATTTAAAACACCGCGATTGACATCCACATTTACAATATCGATATCACCTGCCGCTCGCGCGACCGCAGAAAAGGCACAGGTGAAAGCGAAAAGGTTGAGCATTTTTGCCGACGTCTGCCCAGCTCTTGCACGCACCTGCTCTTCAAGCCAGGCCCTGCCCGGCTCAATGTCCAGGAAGAAACCCACATTTTGTCGATCAAACGTGAGGGGGAATTTAAGGTCTCCACGCTGCGCGACCGGGTCTGTTACCGGCTCACCAAAGTGCCACTGTAAAGGTGCCCCAGGGAGATAGCGTCGCTGCGCAGCGACCCCCTGATAACCTCGCGCCTCGGCCATTTGCCAGAGTTTTTCACACAGCTCTACTTCACCTTCATATTCTTCAAAAAAAGTCACTAACAAAGCGGGGAAAAAGCTGTCGACGCAGACCTGCTCCAAGCCCTCATAGCAGCGACCCCGGCCGTGAAAAAAACGGCGGCTGTCGCCAACATTTTGCCCTAATTTATTTTCTACCTGCTCCAGCAGCAACTGCCAATCTGCACTCATCGCTTATTGAATATCCCCGTTACTCAGTGGATAAAGAATGGCATCCCGGTAGCCGGTAACCACTCGAATAAAACCACTCCACCGTTTATCAAGCTTGGGGTTACCGCTATCGATTAATAGCGGGCGCCCATGCAATTCCGTAATTTTTGTTTTAGTCGCAACCACGATTAAATTATCGCGCCCAACGCGCCGCAGTACATTGGCCGACAATTGTTGGTTACCCCGGCCAATTAAATGACCCTGGCCACCAATGGCGGTGAGAATGATTTTTACCGGCCCGCTGTGATCGGCGATGGCCTGTTCAATTTGCGGCGCACTGACATCCAGCTGCAACAACTGGCCATCCAGTAATAAATCCACCCCCAACAGTGTTCCCTCACAGCCCAACTCACTGAGGATTGCCAATGTAGTAGAGCCTGGGCCAACGACATACAGGGTTTGCGGGTCCAGGTCTTCGGTAATCTCTGCGGCGATATCCACAACCGCCAGCTCTTCCACTTCGCGGCCGGCATTTTTTACCGCCTGTAAAAACTGACCTTCTTGGGGCACCAGCAATTCGCCGTAGTAACGCGTGGTTACCCGCCCACTTCGGAATGACTGTTCATCAATATCCCGCACTTCACGCTCAGCGAGGTCCACCAGCTGCCCCGCCATCAGACGGCGCAATACCTCGCCACCCGCTTTAGGGGAAATCGCAAAACAGGCGGAGTGCATTTTCACTCCGGCGGGAATACCCAGTACCGGGAAATTATCTCCCAGGGCATTGACGATATTTCTCGCAGTGCCGTCACCGCCAATAAAAACAATGAGGTCTGCACCATTGTTGCGGATAGTGGCTGCTGCACGCTCTGTATCTTCCGGGGAGGATGGCGAGCACTCGGCCACGCCCACTTCACAGACAGAAAAACCGAGTTTACGCGCTGTACTGCCCCCCATATCGCCGGCAAAGCACAGGATTTCCAGCTCATCCTTATAGGGTTTTAACTCCTCAAGGGCCAGCGCCGCACGCTGATTTGCCTGGGGCTCGATACCTGCGTCCAGCGCGCGTTGCACCGTTTCGGCACCATCGCTCCCCTTGAGACCTGCCGGGCCGCCAATGCCAGCCCAGGGGTTAATGATTAAACCAAGCTTTTTTACTTGTTTACTTAACTGCACGCCAACCCCAACACTTCCAGTTGCCGCTTCTCTTCGTCACCCAAATTCTGGGCTGAAGTTTTGCAGTGACTGAACTCCAGGCGCTCGGGGTACTCTTTACGCAGCAAATCAAAAGCCTTCTCCATCGGCACATCACCTACTGCCGCCGCGCGCAGGCGGCGATCGTCCGCGCGGGGGTTGTACATCTGCAACAGTAATTCTTCTGCTGAGTCTCCCGTGATCTCTTTAGATGTAACAGCCGGCTGACATTCCGCAGACATAGGTGCAATACCCAATTCCCGGCACAAGGCCTCGCGAATCATACGGGTGCCAGCCAGCTTCCCATCCAGGCTGTAACCGGCAATATGCGGTGTACCCAGGTCAACATGCTGCAATAATTCAATATCGATATCCGGTTCGTTCTCCCATACGTCCAGTACAGAAGTAAAACGCTTGCCCCGCTGGATTTCCGCCAGCAGTGCCCGGTTATCTACCACCCCACCCCGGCCGGCGCTAATCAAGATGCTGCCATCGCGGAGCTGGCGCAACTGCTCTGCTCCAATCATATGGAAACTGGGGTAGGTGCCGCCCTTAACCAGCGGTGCGTGAAGGCAAACAATATCCTGGCTCAGCACCTTTGCCAGCTCACTCGCATCCGGGTTTTCCGGTAGCCAGGGATCGTAAACTGCGCAGGAAACCCCAAGGGCATGCAAGCGCTGTTGCAATAATCCGCCCACATTGCCGCAGCCCACTATGCCGAAGCTGCGCCCATGCCAGTCAATTTCCAGTGCGGCCAGGGTGCAGAAAACATACTCCACCACGGAGTTGGCATTGCAGCCAGGCGCGGCGCTCCAAAAGATCTCATTGCGTTCCAACCACTGGGTATCCAGGTGATCAGTGCCTATGGTGCAGCTGCCAACAAAGCGCACCCGGGTCCCCTCCAGCAGGCTTTGATCAACCTGGGTGACCGAGCGCACCAACAAAATATCCGCATCAATTAATTGTTCTCGGCTCAAGGTGCGGCCGTGGTAGCGCTCCAGCGTTCCCAGATCACCGAAATACTCCTCCAACGCAGGAATATTCTCATCGGCGACAATTTTTAATCCCGCACTCTGTGCAGCGCTATCCGTCATGTAAGTTCTCCATCAACACCCGCTAAGGTGCGTTCAATCTTCTTGCTCAGGCCGCCGATACCAAATTCCTCCGCCAGGGCACGGGCCAGATAGACATCTACCGGCTGTGGGCGCAAATCTGCCAGCTTTACCCCCAGGGGAACCCGCTCCTCAAGACTGGTCAGGCGCTTGGCGAGGTGCAGCTGCTCTTCGTATTCCTCTATCCGGGCCACCAATCCCTTGGCTCCGCGAATGGGCATTGTGGCAAGGGCATCGAGCTGCTCCAGCAACATTTCTATAGTGTCGAATGTCTCTAACAGGCGTGCCGCTGTCTTTGGGCCAACGCCGGGTATCCCGGGAATATCATCGCTAGTATCTCCCACCAGGGCCAGATAGTCGGGAATCTGTTCCGGGCGCACACCGAACTTTTCCCGTACGCCTTCGCCATCCAGGTGCCGGTCGTTGGCAAAATCCCACAGGGATACAGCACCCCGAGCCAGCAGCTGCCCCAGATCCTTGTCCCGACTCACGACCACTGGGTTATGCCGGTGCAGCTTCCGGGTTAATGTGGCCAGTATGTCATCGGCCTCGTAGCGCTCA
This sequence comes from Microbulbifer maximicatervae (SeqCode), assembly GCF_052467825.1. Classification (NCBI taxonomy): domain Bacteria; kingdom Pseudomonadati; phylum Pseudomonadota; class Gammaproteobacteria; order Cellvibrionales; family Microbulbiferaceae; genus Microbulbifer; species Microbulbifer maximicatervae (SeqCode). The sequence continues at coordinate 3,126,903 of NZ_CP174327.1, read as the reverse complement.
CTAGAAAAGCTGGCAATACCCAGTACCTCAGCCATTTCCCGACACGCCGCCAGCTGGAAAGCCAGGGCTTCATCGGGCAGTGCGCGACTGCACTTATAGTCTGAGTAAATCTCGTTGCGAAAACAGCTTCCCAATGATTCGTCGAAGGCGCAGGCAATATAGCCCGGTTGTCGCGCCAACATATCCAACAGGAAGTTAGTAAAGCCGTAAACGGCTTCAGTGGAGTAGCCACTGCGACTTTCCCAGTTGGGCGGCAGCGCAAAGTAGTAGCGAAAAATATATACCGATGCGTCTATGAGATAACTATTCAAGAGAGATCCGCCAATTGGTAGCTGCCCCGATCAAAAGGATTGGGACAGCCGAATTCCTTCATCAGGGCTTCGGCGAATGCACAGGCCCGAGGGTTGGGCCGGGTATCACAATAGTCCAGAACTTGCTGCCAGATGGCCTTTTTAAACGGGTCGCTGGCGCCCAATCCATTCTCCAGGTTGTCGGCGCTCACGCGGAACTTGAGTCCGCAAGCCCGTGCAAAGATCCATTCAAGGGCCTGTGGCTTGACCTCTACCTGCTCGAACTCAGCCTGCTGGTCGGCACTGCGACCATCCGGCGCATACCAGTAACCGTAATCCGGCAATTGCCGCCGGGCCTCTCCGGCGACACACCAGTGCGCGACTTCATGCAAAGCGCTGGCGGCATAGTCCAGGGTGAACTCTACCTGGTGGTAGGGTTGACCTTCCCCCCTGGGCCGGTAATAGGGCTCGCAAAAGCCCCCGCGAAGTCGGGTATTGAGCCCATTTGGGTCTGAAAAACAGTGATCGAAGACTCTGACGATACGATCAGCCATTGGCAGTTTCGTAGGAACAGAAGCCATTTCTGCGGTTGCAACAGGCAAGGCGTTCTCCGGGATACCTCAAAGGCGGGGACTATATCAACGCCTGCGCCCCGATCAAAGCGCAGGCGCTTGCGGGGCGCAAAAGGCGCTGGTTGTATTTCGGCAAATCAACATATACCTTTAGGAACAGGGATGCCGCAGAGGGCGTGTCCTTCTAGCGTCTCCCCGAGGAGGGAATTAAAGCAATCAAACACCCTCCTGCCCCAGTCTTCCTTCAGAGGTAGGGCATTTCGCTGTCGCACCTTCATCTGACGTGGAGACGGTATACAACCGGCCCTGCAAGGAGGTGTTCCATGACAGACCACAGCATCAACAATGTGGTTGACCTCTTCACCGGCGAGCCCATCGAAACTTCTGCGGACAGGCGCTTTATTCGTCTTTCGCCGGAGCTAGACGGCTTGGAAATGCTCTACTCCAACAACTCCAGCGGCACAGATCTATATAGCCTGAAAGTTTTATGCTGGGGTCTCAAAGCAAATGGCGAGGTCGTAGGCCTCGTTCCCTGGTTAAACACCATAGTGGCCTGTCCCGACATCAAGGACCCTCTCGACGGACGCTTTGAGGGCTACTATGACCCCGGCATCGAGGAAATCTTCCATCAGCCCCCCATTCACAAGATCGTCGAGCTGGAGACTGCGGCGGAATACTTTGAATACGAGAGCAATAAAGCTGAGGAAGTACTCCAGGAGATCCCCGACACCATCGGCACCCACGCTGTGTTTATGGATGAACAGCGCGAGAACCTGACACTGATTGAGGTCGTCAGCTGGAGGTTGCACGCCGACGGGGATATTCACGGCATGCTAATAGACCACGATATTGTTGAAACCACTCCGGTTTTACCGGGGGATCACTGCCTGTACCCCGCGCAGGAGAGCGAGGGATTCCGGTACTTTTTCCAACACCATATCGCTAACAAAATTAAATCCGAGGACCCCGAAGCCCTGGCCGCTATCGCTGCCCTGGTGACAGCTCCCTAAGGACTGTTGGGTCTTAATATTCAGGAGTGTGCCAGCCCCCGCCAATGGCATGGGGGCTGGAGCAACCGCGACCCGCTATTCCGCTTTTTTAATCCAGTAGACAAATTCGTCATTTTCCTCTGCGTGCTGTACCAGCTCATATCCAAGAAATTGGCAGAACTTGGGCACATCCCGCTGAGTGGAGGGGTCGGTAGCAACCATTTTCAACACTTCACCATCGGCGACATTGCGCACCGCTGAATGCAGCATCATGACGGGTTCCGGGCACAGGAGGCCACGGGCATCTAAGGTGTGATCTGACTTCATAGGTATCATTGTGCGCAATTTTACCGCCGTCGTCATCTCCAGAGGCATGAGGGCCGCGCGGTAATTCCCCTGCGCCCGCACTAAAATCCTCATAGGGCTAACGCAATTCGGGCTGACAATGATCTACGTGTTGATAGAACGGGAAATTGCGGCAGAAATGCAGGGCAGCTATGAAGAGGCCGCCCGCAAAATCCTCACTTGCGCCTACCGCACCGTAGGCTTTATCGAGGGGCAGACCTATATCGAGAAGGGCAATCCCTTGCGGCGCTTTACACTCTCCAAATGGCAATCTGAGCTCCATTGGCAACACTGGTATACCAGCCAGGAGCGCCGCGCACAGATGAATCTACTCAACCCACTGATGGTGCGGGAAGAGCGCATTACTGTCCTGGAGATCGCAGCATAAACTGGGCAGCCAACTCTACTGCGGATTGCCAATGCTGAAGCTGGTTAAAACCGCTGGCGCGACGGGGTTTAAAGTCGTGATCGCCATCTTCCAGCCACTCGACCTCAATGGTGTTCGCCAAACCGTAGCCCTCTACCTCAGCCCGGCTGCCTAATGGGTCCCGATCTCCCTGTATCACCAAGGTCTGGCAGCGAATATCCACCAAGTGCTCGGTACGCAGCTTTTCCGGCTTGCCCTGGGGGTGAAACGGATATCCCAGGCATACGGCACCGGCAATCGCCTTCTGCCCCCAGTATTCATCCGCCAATAGACTCGCCACGCGCCCGCCCATGGACTTACCACCGATAAACAGGGGCAACTCGGGGCCTAACTGGACGATTTGCTCGCGGAAAGACTCTTGCAGCTGGGGCATGGTATTGGGTGGCCGCTTACTTCCCCCGGTGCGCCGCTGCGCCATATAGGGAAACTCAAAACGGACAACTTCCACACCCTGCTCACACAGCCCTTGCGCCAGGAACTGCATAAACTCACTATCCATCGGCGCCCCGGCGCCATGAGCAAACAGAAAGCGCGCACGGGGCTCACTCGGGCTATCGATTAACCATTCAGACATCGGGGGGCAGGTCCTCGGCCAGGACCAGGTTTACGGTTTCTTCACCGGGCTCAAACCAGATCACCACTTGGCCGGATTGCAGCTGGCGACGCAGGCTGGCAACTTTGTCCACCAGTTCCACTTCACGCTCACCGTATTCGGTGCCCTCGCGAGTGGCGTACTCTTCCAGCAAACTTTGCAGGGTATCGGCTTCTAGTTGTTCGAAGGGAATAATCATACAGCGACTAATTCAGGTAGGCTGGGAGCAGCCATAGCCACCCCCAGAATATTGTAAAACGATCAGGACTTGGGTTTGCGGAAGCGCAGGGTCATACGATCGCTCTCGCCGATAGCGAGATACTTTTCACGGTCCTCTTCACCCAAGCGCATTACCGGCGGTAAGGTCCATACGCCTTTGGGGTGGTCAGCAGTGTCTTTGGGGTTCGCATTTACCTCGCTGGCCTCTTCGAATTCAAAGCCCGCCTTTTTAGCCAGGTCGATAACATACTCCTGGGTGACATAACCACTTTTCACCATATCTTCCAGGCTGGTACCTGGCTTGGCACGGTGCTCAACGATCCCCAGAACACCACCGGGCTTCAGCGCGGCAAAAAAGCTGGCAAAAGCTTCATCGGCATAATCGCGATACATCCAGTTGTGCACGTTGCGGAAAGTTACTACGGCATCGGCACTGCCTGCCGGAGCAATCTCGCGACCGGTTTGCGGGGCAAACTCAGTCACAATTACTTTCTTGTAGGCCTTATCATTGGCAGCCAGCTTCGCTTTGAAGTTCTTCAGGGAGCGCTTGAAGTAGTCGGACTCACTATTCTCGGGGAAGTGCGCCGCATATAAGGTCCCTTCCTTGCTCAGGTAGGGCCCCAGAATTTCGGTGTACCAACCGCCACCCGGAGTAATTTCCACTACCGTCATATCCGGCTCGATCCCCATAAACTCCAGGGTCTCCGCTGGATTGCGGTACTGATCGCGGGCGACATAATCCTTGTTGCGATGATCCCCCTTAATGGCAGCAGAGAAATCTGCAGCCTGGGCTGTGCCCGCCAAAGCCAAGGCACCGGCCAGGGCCACCAGGGATTTCTTAAAATTGCTCGTCATAGTTTTTCCTGTGTTGTTATCGTTGGTCCAACTTCGTTTGCACACTGTCGATCTTATCCTGCATAGATTGCTCGCGATCAATACGAGTTCCCAATTTCAGACTGGAACTGATTCGGTCGGCGCCCATTTGATGTACCCGCTCGTGGCACTCTTTAACTGCCGCCATCACCTTATCCCAGTCCCCCTCGATATTGGTACCGTAGGCGTGCAGGCGATAGGAAAGCCCCGCCTCTTCCAGCACCCGCTCACACTCAGCAACGTATTTACTGACGGAAACACCAACGCCGATAGGGATCACACATAAGTCCGCAATCACGTTCATCAACAGTCCCTCGTTAAAGTACTTGGATATTGGTTTCAAAATAACGCTTTTGAGATTGGCCGATAGAGTTATTCGACGAGATCCTATTACAATGTCAGCTCAACGTCTCTCGTGAAGCAAAGGAACCCTATATGCAACAGCATCTCGTTATCTCCATGATCTCTGATGACAAGCCCGGTGTCGTGGAAAAGCTTTCAGCAGTTATCGCAGATAACGGCGGCAACTGGGAAGACAGCCATATGGCCCACTTCGCTGGGAAGTTTGCCGGAATCCTGCGGGTGGCGGTGCCCGCAGATAAAAGTGAGACACTAAAAGAAGCGTTGTCAGCCCTGGCAAACGCAGGCTACAACCTGGTTATTGAAGATGCCATTGCAGTATCCGCCAAACCCCAGCAAACGCTGACGCTGAAACTGGTTGGCAACGACCGTCCCGGCATAGTCCGCGAGATCTCGCGCGCCCTTACCGCCCACCATATCAATATGGAGCACCTGGAAACCACTTACGGCAGCACTCCCTGGAGCGGTGAGCCCCTGTTTAATGCCGAGTGCACCATCAGTGTGGCCGAAGACATAGATCTCGACGGCTTGCGTGACGATCTGGACCAGATTGCCAATGAACTTGGGGTCGAGATCGATTGCGAGGAGATCGCCACCCCCATCTAATTGTGGAATAATCCGCAGCCGTACAGGGCCGGGCACTGCTGTCCGGTCTAGCTAGAAGTCTCTCCAGCGCAAACGCCACCTCATGTTCAAGATTGTTCTATACCAACCTGAAATAGCGCCAAATACCGGCAATATTATTCGACTTTGTGCCAATACCGGAGCAGAGCTGCACCTTATCGAGCCCTTGGGTTTCGATATGGATGACAAACGCCTGCGTCGCGCCGGCCTCGACTACAGCGAGTACAGTCGCGTGGTGCGCCACAAGGACTGGCAGACCTTTATCGATAGCGAACAACCCGCCAGGGTGCTGGCGCTCTCCACCAAGGGAAGCAAAAGCCATACCGCGATCGAATTCCAGGCGGATGACGCCATTGTGTTTGGCCCGGAGACCCGGGGGCTACCCGCAGAGTTCCTGCAAGCAGTAGGGGCCGAAAACACTTTGCGTATCCCCATGCGTGCCGAGAGCCGCAGTATCAACCTGTCCAATGCCGCCGCCATTGTTATCTACGAGGCTTGGCGACAATTGGATTTTAGTGGCGCCGTGTCCCAGCAGTAAGAAGTTCACCTTTTATGCAAAGTTCCCAAGCCCCAATCGGACTCTTTTACGGTTCCAGCACTTGCTATACCGAAATGGCTGCGGAGAAGATCCGCCAGTGTATCGGTCCTCAATGGATTGATATCCACAATATCGCAGAGGCGGATATTGGCCTCGCCGAAGACTACGACTTCCTTTTGTTCGGCATTCCCACCTGGGACTACGGCGAACTGCAAGAGGACTGGGAAAATATCTGGGACGACTTGGCCGCGCTGGACCTGCACGAGAAAAAGGTCGCGCTGTTTGGTCTGGGTGATCAGGAAGGCTACCCCCAGTGGTTCCAGGACGCCTTGGGCTATTTGCATTCGCAGCTCCTCGCCTGCGGAGCCCGTGCAGTGGGCTATTGGTCCGCAGAAGGTTACGAGTTTGAAGAGTCCAAGGGGCTAACTGCCGATGGCAGCCAGTTTGTCGGGCTGGCCCTGGATGAGGAGAACGAATTCGATCTGAGCGAGGAGCGTATCCAGCGCTGGTGCGCCCAAGTAATGCGCGAGTTTGGCTTGCAGGATGGGGGCTAACGGAAGTCTTATTGTGAGCGAACCGGACAAGAAGTACGCAGAAATTGAATGGCGTGAAGACGGCCAACCGCTGTCTCGCGCCTATGACGATATCTATTTTTCCAGCGCCTCCGGCCTGGAGGAAACCCGCTACGTTTTCCTGCAGCAAAATGCCCTGGCTGAACGCTGGCAACAGCTCGCAGAGAACGGCACCTTTACCATTGCCGAGACAGGCTTCGGCACCGGCCTGAACTTTCTCGCCGCTACGGAGCTTTGGCAGAAAACAGCCCCGGAAAGTGCTCGCTTGCACTTTATTTCGGTCGAGAAGTTCCCGCTGCGTCCCAACGACCTGCGCAGGGCACTGGATCTCTGGCCACAACTGGCCCCGTTCGCCCAGCCCTTGATTGATAGCTACCCTCCCCTGCTGGCCGCCGGCATTCACCGGCTGCACTTTGGCCCAGTCAATCTGACCCTGATTATCGGGGAGGCAAGTGAGGCCCTGAACAGCTTGCGCCTGCAAAGGGACAGCGATCACCAGGTAGATGCTTGGTTCCTGGACGGTTTTGCCCCAGCCAAGAACCCGGATATGTGGACACCAGAGCTGTTTAACAACATGGCCGCTCTGAGCAGTCCCAGCGCCACTTTCGCCACCTTTACCTGTGCCGGGCTGGTTAAGCGCGGACTCCGCGATGCCGGTTTTTCCCTGCGCAAGGTTCCCGGCTTTGGGCGCAAAAGAGAGATGCTGTGTGGCACTCTGGAGAGCCCACAAGTGAGCGAAACCAGGGAAACTCCGTGGCACCTGCCTCACCAGGAAAGCAAGCCTCCTAAAACCGTCGCTATTGTCGGCGCGGGAATAGCCAGCGCCACTATTGCCCGGGCACTGGCAGAGCGCGGCATCGATGTTCAGGTATTTGAGCAGGGTGAGGAACCCGGCTCTGGTGGCTCTGGGAATGACCAGGGAATTCTATACGCCAAGTTATCTCCCAAGCCCGGCCCCAACGGAGACTTCAATCTCCACGCTTTGATGTTTGCCCAGCGCTACTATCGCAGCCGCTGCTCTAAAGTGAGCCACTTCAGCGGTCTGCTTCAATTGGCGCAAACTGAGCGGGAACAGCAATTACAGAGTCAGGTTGCCGCCACACTGGCGGAGAGCGATGGGCAGCTATTGGCTGAACCTGTCGATGCTCGAGCGGCCAGCTCCCTGGCAGGCGTCGACCTACCCGTGGGTGGACTGCACTTTCCTCACGCCGGGTGGATTGAACCGCGCAAAGTCTGCGCCACTTTATTACAGCACCCAAATATCAACCTGCACAGCAACAGCTTGGTAAAAGGGTTAGGGCGAGAATCGAGCGGTTGGTCAGTAAAAACAGACCGCAGTGACTTTCAATTTGATGCGGTAGTTCTGTGCGCTGCCAATGATATTCGCCAATTTGCCCCTGCGGCGGCCCTCCCCCTGAAGCCAATTCGCGGGCAGGTGTCCAGAGCAACGGCCACTGAAAACTCTTCGCAGTTACAAATGGCTTTGTGCGGTGAGGGTTATATCACTCCTGCCTATCAAGGGCGTCAGAGCTTTGGGGCCACCTTTAAGCTTAAGGAGACCGCTACTGACCTACGAGTTAGCGAGCACAGCGAGAATCTACAAACCCTGGCAGAGCTACTGCCGCAAATAGCAGATGAGTTCTCACAACAGTCTCTCACTGGCCGAGCGGCTTTGCGCGCAGCGACCCCCGACTACCTACCCTTAGCCGGCCCCTTACCCAACTGGGACTCTATCAACGATACCTATGTCGCACTGCGCAAGAATCGCAAGCAGTACGTTCCCGAGCGGGCTGACTACCAGCAAGGCCTCTATGTAATGGGAGGCTTGGGTTCCCGTGGCTTTACCTACGCACCACTAACAGCCGAGGTACTGACTGCCTGGATGCTCAACGAGCCCCTTCCGGTCAGCGCAACCCTGGCCAAAGCACTGCACCCGGCTCGCTTTGCCATTCGCGATCTGGGTAGAAACCGGGATATCAAGTAGAGGGGACTCCAGTCTCCTTCTTCTCTGAAGACAGCAAGTTGGCACTGCCGGAACCACAGGCGACGATCGTCTTCATCGCCGCCTCAACACTCACGCCGGGCAGTATTTCTACGCACTCTGCCGGTACGTGAAACACAAACCCGGAGGTGGGTACCGGCGCTGTGGGCACATAGACGGTCATATCTCCATTGGGGTGTTGAGAAGTGACAATTGCGGTGACAGTGAGCGGATTATCAATGCCGTGAATGCGGACCTTGGCTACCGGCCCCGCCAGCACACCTTCACCACCGCCACCAATAAACTGGATCACCACATCTTTGATGGTGCTGTAACCCGGCGCCAGGCGTCCCAACCAGTGATCCACATGGCGGTGCAACCAGCTGCCAACACTGGTTTTCACCAACAAACCAATCGCGAAACAACCACCGAGAATCAGGGCTATCACCACGAGCCTGGCAAGGGTATTCTTAAATTCTGTATGCGCCTCAAGCCACACCACAGCGGGAGCTACAAGATCACTAACTTGACCGAACAGCCACTGAAACAGCAGGACAAAGATAGCTATAGGCAGCACCACTGCGAGTCCACCCAGCAGCGTCAAAGTGATAAAAGTTTTAATTCTGGTCATAGGCTATTGATGAACCGACTTCTCGTGAACAGCTGGATACTGTTATTGCTTTACGCCCCGTGGCTGCAAAGTGCAGCTGCAGAGACACAACTCCAGACAATCCCTTTTTCCATCCTGGAAGAGCGCCAGCGTGGAGGGGACCATTTCACCCAGGGGCTTTTCTACGATGGTCAACGCTGGTGGGAGAGCAGTGGTCGCTACCGCCGCTCCTGGCTCGCCGAGTATACCGATCCTGGCGCCAATCCAGTAAGACGCAAATGGCTGGCCAGGAATCGTTTCGCCGAAGGGCTCACAGTTCTCCACGATAAACTTTACCTGCTGACCTACAAGGCGGGAGAGGTCCATGTCTACCACGCAGACAAGCTCCAACATTTGAAGGTCATGCACTATCGAGGCGAAGGCTGGGGCCTCACCAGTAATGGCCAGCAGCTGATTATGAGTAATGGCAGTGGCGAACTGGTTTTCCGCGATCCCGATACTTTTGAGGTAGTGCGACACCTCAAAGTTCAAGGCGGAGGTAAAAATTGGTCCAGACTCAATGAATTGGAATTTGCCCAGGGCCTGATTTGGGCAAATATATGGCAAGAAAAACAGATTATTGCCATCGATCCGGAGAGTGGCCAGGTGCGCGGCATTATCGATCTCAGCGCTCTCAATCCGGCCGGCAGAAATCACCCTGACACCGTGGCCAATGGGATCGCCTGGGACAAAGCCAAAAATGGGCTCTGGATAACTGGAAAGTACTGGAAACAGCTCTATTTGATTCGCCCTGCAGGACTGGGCTTTGAGCGTACCAGTAGAGTTTCTAACGCTGATCCGTAACGGTCAGCACCCCCCCATCCCGGAGATAGTCCATCGCAGACAACTGCAACTGCAAGCGATAGCCGTGCCCCCTGCTCTGTAGGCTGACGCCTTCCAAACTCGCCTCGCCGTCATACAGCGTGGTGAATTTCCCTTCTTCATTTTCCCACTGAATATTTTCAACTTTTTGCATGCCGGGTAACTCAAGAGTGACCACTGTGAACTCTTCCGGCAAAGGCTGTAGCTCAACCTGGGCAACACCCGATGCGGTCGCCAGGGAAAATGCCAGTTGGTTTTCCGGTGCTGTTTGCCACCCCAGGTGAGTGTCAGCAACAACAGATTGAACCAGATTATGTGGGGAGGTGGAGGCGCACCCCAGAAGTCCGGCAGGAACCGTCAACGACAACACAGTTGACAAAATCAATGTGCGCATAGCCCTATCCTTAGCTTGCCGCTGTGATGGCGTAGGATTATAACCCGCGAAATATGTCACAGGCGTAAAGCCGCCAATTTCATTCAATTTCAGCGGCATACTCATCAATAAACATACCACGCGCGATCGAGCCACAAGGTATACTCCCCGCCCATGAATTCCCCACAACATATTCTCGAACACGTTTTTGGCTATACCGATTTCCGCGATCCTCAAAAAGCAGTTATCGACACACTGGTAGCCGGCAATGATGCCCTGGTATTAATGCCCACCGGCGGTGGTAAATCCCTGTGCTACCAGATTCCCGCCCTGGCGCGCCCCGGGTGTGGAGTTGTAATCTCCCCCCTGATTGCCCTGATGCAGGACCAGGTAGAAGCTCTTCAGGAAGCCGGCATCCGCGCCGCTTACTTGAATTCATCAGTGGCCTACGACGAAATCCAGGCAATCGAAAGCCAGCTATTACACGGTGAGCTGGATCTCCTCTATCTGGCCCCGGAGCGGTTACTACAGCCACGAACCCTGTCATTACTGCAACGGGTAGAACTGTCGCTGTTTGCCATTGATGAAGCCCACTGTGTTTCCCAATGGGGGCACGACTTTCGCGCCGACTATCTGCAACTCAACTGCCTGCACGAGCAATTCCCCCGGGTACCCCGTATTGCCCTGACAGCAACAGCAGACAAGCGCACCCGTGCAGAAATTGCTCGCCGCTTGGACTTGGAAGAGGCTCGCCACTTTGTCAGCAGCTTCGACCGCCCCAATATCCAGTACCGCATTGAGCCCAAGGACAACCAGCGCCGCCAACTGCTGCAATTCTTACAGAATGGACACCAGGGCAACGCCGGGGTTATTTACTGCCTGTCCCGAGCCAAAGTGGAGAACACTGCGGAATGGTTGAGCCAGCAGGGCTTCACTGCCCTGCCCTATCACGCCGGACTACCCGCCGAGACCCGCGCCGAGCACCAGCGCCGCTTCCTGCGTGAAGAGGGCGTCATTGTTGTCGCCACCATTGCATTTGGTATGGGGATTGATAAGCCGGATGTGCGTTTCGTTGTTCACCTGGACCTGCCCAAAAGCATAGAAGCCTACTATCAGGAAACGGGCCGCGCGGGCCGCGATGGTGGGGCCTCAGTTGCTTTACTCCTCTACGGTCTTGAGGATGTGGTAAAGATCGGCCAGATGGTGGAGTCCTCAGAGGGCAGCGAAGAGCACAAGCGCCAGGAGCGCAGCCGCCTGAATGCCATGCTCGGGCTGTGTGAAATCACCAGCTGCCGCCGCCAGGCCCTACTGGACTATTTTGCGGAACCACTGGACAACCCCTGCGGCAACTGTGATACCTGCCTGGAGCCGCCTGCCACCTGGGATGCCAGTGAGGCAGCGGTAAAACTACTCTCCTGTGTCTATCGCACCGGACAGCGCTTCGGCGCCAGCCACGTGATCGATGTACTGCGCGGCTCCGAGAACGAGAAAGTCCGCAAATTCGAGCACGACCAGCTCTCCACTCATGGCATCGGCAAAGACCTGAGCGCAGCCGAATGGCGGGCAGTCGTGCGACAGCTGATTGTTCGCGGCTATCTGGAGGTCGAGGGGGAGTTCCAGGGGCTGGGGCTCACTGAAATTTGTCGCCCGCTGCTGCGACGGGAGGAGACTCTCAACCTGCGCAAGCTTCCCCCGAAAGCGGCGCGCTCGCAGAGCCGTGACAATCACAACCTGGATGATCTAAGCCCAGAAAACCAAGTGCTTTGGGAAGCCCTGCGCAACTGTCGCAAACAGTTGGCTGAAGAGCGCGGCGTGCCGCCTTATGTCGTCTTCCACGATGCGACCCTGCGCGGCATGGTACAAGCCCACCCACAAACACGCAGCGAGCTATTAGCGGTCTCCGGCGTTGGAGACAGTAAACTCGAACGCTTCGGCGATGCATTTTTGGCGGTTCTCAGGGATTTTCCCAAACACGAATAACTCCAACCAGTCGGGAGCTTTTCCCCAAAACACAGAGCTGTGTTACAAAGGGGCAAAGCAGTAGAACAATAATTGATAAACCCGACTGAGAGAGAACTATGAAAGTAATCGGCCACCTGATTAATGGCAACATGGTTAATGACACCGGTGCCGCAGGTAACTCCGAACTCCAAGAGGTCACCAACCCCTCCACCAACGAAGTGATCGCCCAGGTTTCGTTAGCCTCTAAAGCGACTGTTGAAGAGGCCATTAGCGCAGCTGAAGCGGCCTTCCCCGCTTGGCGAAACCTTCCGACGGCCAAGCGAGTACGAATTATGTACCGCCTGCGAGACCTGCTGCAGGACAACGCCGCAAAGATTTGTGAGCTGATTACCCTGGAACACGGCAAAGTCCTTGACGATGCGATGGGGGAATTACAGCGAGGCATCGAGAATATCGAGTACGTTTGCTCTACTCCGGAAATGCTAAAGGGCGAGCACAGTAAAAATGTCGGGCCGGCAATAGACTCCTGGAGCGAATTCCAACCACTGGGTGTTTGTGCCGGCATAACCCCCTTTAACTTCCCCGCTATGGTCCCCCTGTGGATGTGGCCCATGGCAATTGCCTGCGGCAATACCTTTGTACTAAAACCCTCCGAACGCACACCCTCCTCCGCACTGTTTATCGCGGAGCTGGGTATAGAAGCCGGCATCCCTACAGGGGTACTGAATGTGGTTAACGGCAGTAAAGAGGCCGTCGATATACTCCTCACCGATAAACGTGTCCAAGCGGTGAGCTTTGTGGGATCGACTCCGATCGCAGAGTATGTCTACACCACAGGCACCGCCCATGGCAAAAGAGTGCAAGCGTTTGGTGGTGCCAAGAACCATGCGATCATCATGCCCGATGCCGACCTGGACAACGCTGCCGCTGCTCTGATGGGCGCAGCCTATGGTTCCTGTGGTGAACGCTGTATGGCCATCTCTGTCGCTGTAGCGGTAGGTAATGAAACCGCCGATGCCCTTGTTGAGAAGCTCAAAGTACAAATTGCTGATCTGAAAATCGGCGATGGTATGGACAGCCAAAGCGATATGGGGCCACTGGTAACCCGGCAACACTTACAAAAAGTGGAGAGTTATATTGCCGCTGGTATCGAAGAAGGTGCCGAGTTGGCTGTAGATGGGCGCAACCAAACCGTTTCCGGTTTTGAAAATGGTAATTATCTAGGTGCCTGCCTGTTTGATCGAGTTACTCCGGAAATGTCGATTCACAGCGGGGAGATATTTGGCCCGGTACTCTGTGTGATGCGTGTCGAGTCCATGCAAGAGGCAATGGATATTATCGATGCTCATGAATACGGTAACGGCACCTGTCTATTTACTCGCGACGGTGAGGCCGCACGCTATTTCAGCGACAATATTAAAGTTGGAATGGTCGGTATCAACGTACCTCTGCCGGTACCGGTAGCACACCACAGTTTCGGTGGCTGGAAGCGTTCACTGTTTGGCGACCTTCACGCCTACGGCCCCGATTCAGTGCGTTTTTACACCAAGCGCAAAACCATTACCCAGCGCTGGCCTACCAGTGGTGTAAGGGAAGGTATTCAGTTCAGTTTTCCTTCAAATCAGTAATTACTGAAACAAGTCATTATAAGAAGGTCCGTAACCAAACGGGCCTTCTTCCTATCTCCAGATATAAACTGCTAGCAGGCATAAAGCTTCAGGACTCCAACCTCTACACTCCTTAAACACTCCCCTGCCCCGATTTTCACACCTAACACCAAAACCTTTTATTTACCTCACTAATTTACTCACAAAAAAAACAAATAAGTTCTTATTTTTTAATGCATCTCATTTACTTTAGATTGACAGGGTGGGATTATTTATTTAGCAATAATTGGAACAACCATTATGAAAACCACAGGTCTCGCCATTGCCCTTGTTGCTGTGCTGACCGCTACCCATCAGGCAGCAGCACAACAGGATGCATCATTTAAGAAATGTAAAAAGTGGCAGCAAAAAATTGAACACTTCCGCGAAGAAAGAAAAGATGGCGGATCGGGAGAGCAGATGGAGAAATGGAAGGACAAGATAAAAAAATTGAGAGAGAAATTTAAAGAATACAACTGCGATCAATATAAGCGCCACTTGTAATCAAGAATTGGCAACTGCAGCACTCAAGAAAAATTATTCGCCTTCCCCTGAATATCAGATGAGCGTTAAATAAAAAAGGACGCCGAAGCGCCCTTTTTTGGCTGCATGACTGATTACCAGTGGAAATCAAACTTGTAGCCTACACCAATGTTGAATGACCAGGGGTCAAAGAGGTAATCACCACCGAATCTGTGGCGATAACGCTCCCCTAGATCGTCATCAAACCAGCGAGCATCCACTTCGATATCAGTATCAACATCATAGTAAATAGCTGCAAGATTGATTAGCCAGCTACTATCGTGACCGAAATTAAAGTCAACACCAATTTGCCAAGTATAACCCCAGTTATCGCCCAGGTTTACACGACCATCCCAAGGACGGAATACTGCATTATCATCAACATCATCCCACCAGCCCCAATGCCTCAAGCGCTCATCGGTAAAGTCGGTGTAGTTGATTCCGACTCCCATATAAGGCTGAACCATACAGCTGGGATCTAGAGGATAGTAATTCAGATAGGCAGCGGTAAGCTGAGGTTTCCATCTGGCAAAATCGCGGCGACGGAAGTTGTCTCTAAAATCATCGTTGAAGCGATACAGCCAGGGCCTGTTATCTCCTCCTGTATGGCGGTCACCCTCGGTGTAACTCAGGGATACACTCATATGGTCAGTAGCCCGCCACTCGACATTGATAAACCAGCCCCACTCATCACTAGGATCAACATTGGAACGGAATGAACCCCAGTCAAAAAAATCATCATCCGGCCAGTCAAAGAATCTATCACCAAAGGTGACATTATCCGAGTTAGGCGAGATATAAGCCCCACCAATTCGAACCTTAAACTCCTGGGTCTTTGGTGGGGGAGGGGCATAGCCAGCCGGTCCTGCCGAAGCGACACTAGAGATTGCTAAGGCGAGGGGCGTCATAACGGGGATCAGAATACGCGTCATCTTCATTTGTGGTAACTCCATTGATATTCAGCAGATCAAACAGCAATCAGCCCAATCAATGGTCAGTCTAGTCGCACGAAGTAACAGGTGTAGAAAAAACAAACAAATGTTGGCGTGTAAAAAAGTATTTATTGTTTTCTGGCACTTAAACCGCTTTTTGGCGTTTAATTTTCCCGAACAAAGTATGATTTTTAAAATGGATAGGCGCCTCTTGGAATTCTAGCGGCCACCAGAGCAAGAGAGATATGAAGAGATCTAAATTAATAAACAAAAAATAGACGCCATTTCACCACTGATTTTTACAACCAGCAAAAGCTTATGAGGGCTTTCGTGACGCAAAAAGAAACTAAAAATTTTTGAATGGCTGTTTACATGAAAAACGCGACAGGTCCCAGAACTGGAACCTGTCTGAGTTGTTTTAAATAAAGCGCTGAATTACGACTTTTTTCCACCACCCTGGCATTCAGGACTCTGGGGGGCCTGTCCCTCCCACTCTTCCGGGCTGTAAGTGTGCAGAGCCAGAGCATGTATCGGGCCGGCCATTTCTTCAGACAATGCCGCATAGACTTTTTGATGGCGCTGCACTTTTCTTGCCGAATTGAACGCCTCACTCACCAAGACGACCCGAAAGTGCATTTCAGAGCCAACGGGCACATTGTGCATATGACTTTCGCATTGCACTTCAATATGCTGAGGCGAAAATTCCGCAGTCAGTTTATCTTTAATTGTCTCAGCAAGACTCATCTATCAACTCCTTTATTTGCGATACAGCAAGGCTACTTTCCAGAACCTAGCTGACAACCTTAGCCTGTTGCTTTCTCGCCTCAACAATCGCTTCATAGGCAACAGTAATACTTTTCATCTGATCATCCGCATGACGCATAAACTCTTCAGGCAACCCCTTGGAAGCAATTTTATCTGGATGATACTCTGCTGCTTTTCGGCGATAAGCTAATTTAAGCTCTTTATCGCTAGTCTCCGGGGTACAACCCAACACTGCGTAATGCTGCTCCAGATTTGCAGCCGTACTCCTACCCCCGTGCAAAAACTCATTTTGCATTGCCGCAAATAAAGATTCATGCAACCCAAGATCAACAGTGATGCGTTTTAAAATTTCTTCTTCTGCGCTGTGTAATTCACCATCGGCATAAGCAACAGCAAATAATAGGCGATACACCATTTCCCGCATTGCTTGATCGCGAACCAGCTGGCGATACTGTTTTGCGTAATCGTAAATGCTGTACTTATCAGTCTTGGCATTTTCAAAAATACGGATTGCATGCTTGCGCTCCTCAGTGCCCAGACGGAGGTTGTTTCTAATAAAGCCCTCTATAAACTCCACTTCAGCTTTAGAAACCAGGCCATCTGCCTTAGCCATTTTTGCCAACATCGAAAATAGAGTCACGATGAAGATTGTCTGGGCTCCATCCCTGCTCAGGGCCGAAGCAGCCTTCCCGAGGCGCTGCTGCAAACTGGAACCAAATGAACTGCCGATCCAGGCTCCCAATGCCGCACCAATTGGGCCGCCAAACATAAAACCAAAGCCTGCACCTAACCCCGCCCCTAACCAGGACATACACTCTCCTAGACGCTAAAAGTCGCGCCCGCTATATAAGAATCAAACAAGTAAAACGCGCCTATCATACCACGTACTAAGGCGCCTTAATCCCCAAATATGAATCACTGGTCACAACCCAATAGAACTGAACCCGCCAGGTCTATCTTTTGACGCGGCAATCAATCTCGAAACTATCACTAGTCCTCAGGCCCAATTATGTTTGAGAGTGAAAATCGAACTTAAAGGCAAGCCGAATGAAAATGCGGCCAGACACAGCTCTCTTTCGCCCCCTATTGGCTTTGTGTGCCATAGCACTCCTCACGTTAACCGGTTGCGATCAACATCGAGGTGCATCCCAGCAAGAGGAGGCCAGCAGCACTCCAGGGCACCAGGACTGGGAAACTATCGTAGAGGTCCTTCTGCACCCCCGCTGCCTCAATTGCCACCAGTTGGAGATGCCACTTATTAATGAAGGGGCTCCCCATGTTCCTAGAGTGGAGCGCGGTCCAGATAATATGGGGGCAGGTACCATGCGTTGCAATAACTGCCATTCAAGTAAAAACAACCCTGTTACCGGTGCGCCTGGAGCTCCAGGGTGGGTTATGGCACCCATTGAGTTGAACTGGTCACAAAAATCCTCGGCTCAAATCTGCAAGCTGCTAACTACTCCCCAAGACAACGGCGGGCGAGCACCAACCAGTCAACTGGAGTTTGTCAGTACCAGCCCACTGGTATTGTGGGGATGGCACCCCGGAGACAGCCGCCAGCCGGTAAATATCCCCCACGACAAGTTCATTGAAGCAATGAAAGGCTGGATTGCAGCAGGGACACCCTGCCCACCAGAGAGGGCATCAAACTAATTATGTATTTGCTAAATCTAAAATTATGCGGTTTACAGTGAGATGAAAATTCTTGAAAAAATATAATCTTAGTAATAAAAACATCGAAATAAATAACAGTTCGGTATCTAGGGAGCCTCTGAATAACTCCGTAATGCCTCTGCGGGTCTTGAAGGCTGCAGATGTTAGGCGCAGCTCGCCGCGAATGGCCGTAGCCCTTTGCAAGAGCTGCAACGCAGCAGCTGTGGCCTTCAAGGCCCGCCCTTCGGGGCTTGCAGAGCGATTCACACTCCGCGTTGCGACTTCTTGAAAGGTCTAGACATTCCTGCGAAGCCGCGCCTTGACTGTGAACCGCTCTGCATGCCAGAGGTATCGCGGAGTTATTCAGAGGCTCCCTAGTTGAAGATATTCTCGGAACCCTTTTATGGCCCACGATTTAACGCTAGACCATCTAAGAAATACCTACTCCCAAGGTATTACAACACCGCGTGAACTCATTGCCAGTCTATTAAAGCAAGCACTGCAGCAAGCCAATTATAACGCCTGGATAACTCTATTAACGCGAGAAGAGCTAGAGCCCTATCTAGAAGCATTGGACCGAATAAGGCCCAGCGATCTGCCATTATACGGAGTGCCCTTTGCTATCAAGGATAATATTGATCTTGCTGGAGTACCTACAACAGCAGCCTGCCCAGACTTTAGCTATATCCCTCACGAAAGCGCATTTGTTGTAAAGCTATTGATTGAAGCAGGAGCTGTGCCGCTCGGCAAAACCAATCTCGATCAATTCGCCACCGGCCTAGTAGGTGTTCGCTCCCCTTACGGAGAAGGTAAAAACTCTTTTAACCAGGAGTATATTTCTGGCGGGAGCAGTGCGGGGTCAGCTATTGCCACAGCACTTGGGCAAGTCAGTTTCGCTTTGGGAACAGATACTGCTGGCTCTGGTCGGGTACCTGCGGCACTCAATAATTTAATAGGCCACAAACCCACTCGGGGACTGCTGAGCACTACAGGGGTTGTCCCCGCCTGTAAAAGTCTCGACTGCGTGTCAATATTCACCCTAAATTGTCAAGATGCCGCCAGGCTACTTGATATTACGGCGAAGTTTGATTCAGCCGATATCTATAGCCGTACCACCCCATCTTCAAATAGGCTGCGGTACTTCCAGGAAAGCTTCCCTAACAATAAGATCAGTTTTTCTTTTGGTATACCTGAGCAACTTGATTTTCAAGGGAACAAAGAAACCCAGGCACTCTTTAATCAATCTATCAAAAAATTAAAAGTGCTGGGCGGACAGGCTGTAACTGTAGACTTTAATCCTTTTATAGAAGCGGCAAAGCTACTATACGAAGGTCCCTGGGTAGCCGAGCGCTGGATTGCAACTCAAGGTGTAAAACCGAAATCCATGCTTGAGGTAATCCGGAAGGTTATTAGCTCCGCGGAAACAAAAACTGCAGCTGATGCTTTCTTGGGACAATACCGCTTACAAGCACTAAAGAGAATCTGTGATAAAAAACTGGAGAATGTCGATTTTATCATTATTCCCACTATACCGACTGCTTACACCCGCCAGCAAATAGCCAAGCAACCCATTCAAAGAAATTCTACTCTCGGAACCTACACAAATTTTATGAATTTATTGGACTATTCTGCGACCGCAGTGCCCGTTGGCTTTCTTAGCTCCGGAATTAGTTGGGGAGTCACTTTGTTTAGCCAGAAACATTGCGATATGTCCCTGCTAAGTTTTTCTAATAGTTTACACCAGGCCTGTAATCTCCCATTGGCTGCTACAGGAGAACGCCCGGGAGAGACATCTAACCAAGACAGCAGCTCTCGCCATTAGCTACACCGGACAAGCTGGCAAAAATTGTAGTCTGTGGTGCACATCTCAAAGAGCAACCTCTCAACTGGCGACTCACTGAGCGGGGAGAACAGTTACATCAGAAAACAACAACCAGTCACCAATACCGACTCTATGATCTCCCCGAGGAGGAGCGCCCCGCTCTGGTTCGCGATGAATCAGGAGATGGGCAAGCCAACCAGGTGGAAATATGGCAGTTACCAAACGAATATTTCGGCAGTTTAGTTGCTGCAATACCCTCTACGGAAGCTGGCTTAACTGGCTCCAATCCAAACATTAAGCCCACTCGGCAAATTTACTTAGCCAGGAGGCATTCGTTTTCCTTCCTACCACAAAGAGCTCTTCACTAGATTTTATATCGCCATCCTCCACCCTAACGATTACCCCACCTATTTCAGTTATCAGAGGCTCTGGCAGAAAAGCGAGCAGCCTGTTATTTTTTACTAGCTGGCAAAGAACCCCATAATCATTTACAACGACCTGCACCTTGCGAGGATAATTAATTTCTGGCCAGCCATCGCTACCTATCCCCCGCTCTTCACCACAGAAGGGGGATATCCTCGGCGCGGCAAATGGATATTGCAAGATATTTGACAGTGAAGCCTTCACCTCAACCCCCTGCTCCACTATCAAAGAGTGATCAGGCCCTGCAGCAATACACATTGATACTGAGCCAAGTGGCCGAGCATCCATTGTGGATGACAACTGCCCCAAAACCGCTCCGGTTATCAGGGCCAGGTCTACCTCCCCTCTGGATAACATCTTCAATGCCAAGGCTTCATAGGCCGATGTGAATGACAACCGCCCCCCTGCTTCCTCAGTAATAAACTTGCGGTGGATAAATGTACCCCAGGCTAGTTGCAGCATGGTCGGAGCAGCAATTCGGCACTCCTGATTTACCTTTAGCTCGCCAACTTCAGAACGAATTCTTCTGGCAATCGCCACCATCTCAACCGCCCGACTTTGCAGTCTGCGGCCTGCTTCATTGATTTTCAGTTGCTTGCCAACTCGATCAAACAGGCGAGTACCCAGCTCTCCCTCCAGCCGTTTTAGGGTTTTACTCAATCCGCCTGGGCTCGTATCCAGCCTGTCTGCGGAGCGCTGCAGGTTCTCCGTCGCAGCAATCACTAGGAACTTCTCAAGTGCTTCTATTTCCATAGTGGAATCAAATGTCTCTATTTTTGAATCGATTATTCACTAGAGTACTCTTAGAATCCCCTGCATCCAAGGTCATAGCTACACAAAACCGATGAAAAATATTCTTCTATTTTTGGCGCTGACAATCAGCTCAAGCTTATGCTTCACACAATCTTCATTAGCACAAAGTGACAATTCGGTCGGCATTCATGGCATGGCCCTGTTTGCCGTCGGCGGGCAAATTATTGCCACACACATGCCACTACATGGCGGAAAACACAGTCATCAAGTTATTTTGGAATTGGAGACTGATGACCAGGAGGAGGTGCAAAACCTCCTCAAGCGAAACGAGTTAGTTACATTGCTTCCAGAGGAATTTTCTTTACGCGAACTACGCGAGGGAAAACTCAATGCCTTTAACGCCCAAATGTTTACAGGGCATTTTGAACGAGGAGGAAAACTTGCGCTGCAAGCTGTTGCTTTCCGAGTAACCTCTCGACTAATAGACAGCCCCCTTACCCGAACAGAAAATGGGCACTACCAATTAATACTCCTTAAAAATTACACTTTGCTTGTGCATGAAATTGCATCCACCCCCAGCTTCGACCAAATACTGCTGGTCAGCACCGACCATAATTTTTCCAGCGACATTTATAGCAGCAGTTTAAAACCGCTTTCGAAAGATAGCTGGCCAAAAAGCCTAACTAAAGCCGGCATCCACTATAAGGAAGAGCTGTATTTTGAAAGTCAGGATTTCCAGTAAATGACCAAACCGATACTGATTATCCAACATGAGGAGAATGAGGGCCCGGGGTATATTTATGACTGGGCTACAGAGAAGCGAATACCGCTTTCTATCATTAACCCCCAGAAGTCACCACTTCCTCAAAGCGGCTTTAGCGGAGTTATTATCCTTGGTGGGATGATGAACGTTTGTGAGCGCGTAAGGCTCCCCTGGCTTGCCAATGAGATTGCATGGGTAAAAAACTGCATTGAACTTCCGATCCCAATATTGGGCATCTGCCTTGGGGCACAGATTCTTGCACATGCATTGGAAGCAGAGATTCGCCAGCTTCCTCAAGAGGAAATAGGCTGGCTACCTATAAGGTCTACAACAGCACTGAATTTTAATTTAGAGAATGTGTTCCAGGCACATAGTTATTTTTTTGAAATTCCGGAG
Organism: Microbulbifer maximicatervae (SeqCode); assembly: GCF_052467825.1. NCBI lineage: Bacteria > Pseudomonadati > Pseudomonadota > Gammaproteobacteria > Cellvibrionales > Microbulbiferaceae > Microbulbifer > Microbulbifer maximicatervae (SeqCode). The sequence continues at coordinate 3,105,040 of NZ_CP174327.1, read as the reverse complement.
GGGGCAAGATGCTTGGCTGAATCTGATTTGTGCCCTCATCAGGCGTTTATATTCGGCAAAAATGTGTTGGGATTACAATTTCATCTAGAGTGGTCACAAACGGATGTTGCCAAGTTATTTCCCGAACACTTTAAAATCCACGGCTCCCCAGAGGCGCTTCATCGCAAAGGGCGCGATTTATTATTTCAGCTGCTTGATGCGCACTTCACACAGTTAAATGTGAGTTTTTGATACTATTGATTGGGTGGGCGGAATTGGGGAATTCAGCAGGCTTCATAAACTGAATTTCCCCTAACACTCACAAACCAATTCAACAGCTCATCTATTCAGAGCACTTGACCCTTGACTCAGAGCAAAAACCACTGCGTTGGGTGCAGAGTTCAAGTAATTTCCCCTTCGCCTCAATACGGCTAAAGCCATTTGAATGCATGCCTCCCGCCACTGGATCCTTCATATAACAGGCCCACTTTGGACGCTCCTCTACTAGAGCTGGCGGTACCAGTTCGGGCTGAGCTTCAATACTCGCCTGCAACTCCAAAATCAAGCCCTGAAGCCGATGGACATTTTTTCGTAACTTAACCACTTCTTTTTCTAAGTCACGAACATTTTCAGCTCCAACACCCTGTTTGTGGTCAGAGTGTACTTCTTTACGGAGCTTAACCACCTCTTTCTTTAACTGGCGGACTTCTTCCGCAGTTTGATGATTATCATGTGCAAATACACTAGTGGAGAAAAGAGCAAAGGCAATTAAGAATGGCAAACTACGCATTGGGGTTACTTCCTAATGAATTTTTATTCCAGTAAAAATTTTGGGAGGAATATAGCGCAACTAACCTTAACTCAAAATGAATTCTATCGATGGAGATGCTCTGTTGACCGGATAAACATACCTACTCCAGCTATGACTGCCTCTTCACATTATTTAAATCAGAAGAATCTATTTTAACCAGCAAAAGCGGACAAAATGCATTTGTTTTAGGTCAACAAAAAAGGGCGAACACTGTTCGCCCTTTCTTCCAAAGCCATGGATTTTGGTTACCCGCCAGTAAGGCTCCGCACCATACTGATCATCACACCCGCAGCCACCGCAGAACCGATAACACCGGCTACGTTGGGGCCCATTGCGTGCATCAACAGGAAGTTGTGAGGATTGGACTCGAGTCCCACTTTGTTGGACACCCGCGCGGCCATAGGTACGGCAGAAACACCGGCAGAACCAATCAATGGGTTAATCTTGTGCTTGCTGAATACATTGATCAACTTAGCCATCAACACGCCAGCCGCAGTGCCGATCGCAAACGCCACAATACCCAAAGCCAAAATACCCAGGGTTTTAGGATCGAGGAATTTGTCTGCCGCCAATTTTGAACCAACAGAAAGTCCCAGGAAAATAGTGGTGATATTGATCAGCGCATTCTGAGCAGTGTCTGACAATCGGGAAACGACTCCGCACTCACGCATCAAATTACCAAAGCAGAACATACCCAACAGCGGTGCAGCAGCTGGCAGGAACAGGGCCACCAAAATCAGCAGTAACATCGGGAAGGCAATTTTTTCCCGCTTGCTCACATGGCGCAATTGCACCATTTCAATTTTGCGTTCCTGCTCAGTGGTCAGGGCTCGCATAATCGGCGGCTGAATCATAGGCACTAGCGCCATATACGAATAAGCCGCTACAGCAATAGCCCCCAACAGGTCCGGGGCCAATAGGCTGGAAACATAGATAGCTGTGGGACCATCTGCTCCACCGATAATACCGATCGCAGCGGCATCCGCGATTGAGAAGTCCATGATTCCCGCTACCGAGAGACCCACAGCACCGAGCACCGTGGCAAAGATCCCAAACTGGGCCGCTGCACCGAGGAACAAGGTGCGCGGATTGGCGAGTAGCGGACCAAAGTCGGTCATAGCCCCTACGCCCATAAAAATTACCAACGGCGCAATGCCGGAAGCAATAGCTACGGAATAGAAGTTATACAGCATACCGTTATTGAAACCGGCATCCCGGGCAAACTCAGCTGCTTGTACTTGCACGGCTGCCGGCGCACTGGCCAGAGCTTCCTTCAGCGCGGGTAAAGCTGAAGTACTATCAAGACCCAGGATCTGGGCCATTTGCGTCAAAACAGCTCCATCTCCCTGGGTAAGGGCTGTCTCTGCGGCTGAGAGTGCCAAATCAGCACCGGGAATATTGGCCAGGATTCCGCCGAAACCGATAGGCACCAAAAGCAGGGGCTCAAAGTTTTTGCGAATGGCCAAAAACAGCAGGCCCAGGCCCACTAAAATCATAATGAACTGGCCCGATGCCATCTGCGCGACACCGGAGGAATGCCAAAGAGTAATCAGATTATCCACGTGTGACTCCTACCTTTGGCTATGCAATAGACAGCAGGGCATCACCCACCGCCACTGAATCGCCTTCTTTTACTGCCACACTGGCGACGTTACCGGCACGAGGGGCACTCACCACAGTTTCCATCTTCATCGCTTCCAGTACTAACACCGCCTGGCCTTCACTCACCTGATCCCCAGGCTTCACCATTACTTTGAAGATATTTCCAGCGAGAGGCGCATTAACCGGCTCACCTCCGGTAGCAGGCACGGAAGGTGCACTAGCTGCAGATGCGGGAGTACCACCGGACACAGGGGCAATATTGGTTAAGTCACCACCATCGGCCACAGTGACGGTGTAGCTCTGTCCCTCTACAGTCACGGTGTAAACTTCTTCACCTTTGTCGTTCTTGACTGCAGCACCTTCATTACCGGTAGGTACTGGCTCAAAAGCTTCTGGATTACCACGGTTCTTCAGGAACTTCAGGCCAATCTGCGGGAAGAGTGCATAGGTAAGCACATCGTCGATCTCCCCCTCACCATCGGTCAGGGCCACATCTTGTTCACCCGCTTTCTCTTGAAGCTCCAGGGTTAACTTGTCCAACTCTGGTGCCAACAGGTCTGCCGGACGACAGGTAACCGGATTCGCTCCATCCAGGACCCGGACCTGCAGCTCCTGATTAACTTCAGCAGGTGTCGCACCGTATTCGCCTTTCAAGACGGCGGCAGTCTCTTTAGAGATCGACTTATAACGCTCTCCAGTCAGAACATTGAGCACCGCCTGGGTACCCACAATCTGGGACGTGGGAGTAACCAGCGGGATACAGCCCAGGTCTTCGCGCACCCGGGGGATTTCCTCAAGTACATCATCCAGGCGATCTCCAGCGCCTTGTTCGCGCAGCTGGTTTTCCATATTGGTGAGCATGCCACCGGGTACCTGGGCCACCAGGATGCGGGAATCCACCCCCTTCAGGGAACCCTCAAACTTCGCGTATTTCTTGCGAACGTTACGGAAGTAGGCCGCAATTTCTTCCAGCAGGTTAATATCCAGCCCGGTGTCTCGCTCAGTGCCTTCCAAAATGGCCACCAACGCTTCGGTTGGGCTGTGACCATAGGTCATGGACATAGAGCTGATCGCGGTGTCCACGTTGTCGATACCCGCCTCGATACACTTGAGAGCGGTAGCCGTAGATAAACCGGTAGTAGCGTGGCACTGCATATGGATGGGGATGTCCACGGCGGCCTTCAAACGTTTCACCAGCTCGTAGCCCTCATAGGGGCGCAGTAGACCGGCCATGTCCTTGATCGCGATGGAATCCGCTCCCATATCCTCGATCTGGCGCCCCAGATCCACCCATAAGTCCATGGTGTGTACTGGGCTCACGGTATAGGAGATGGTGCCCTGAGCGTGCTTCTCTTGTTTCTTCACCGCAGCCAGTGCGGTTTTCAGGTTGCGCATATCGTTCATCGCGTCGAACACGCGGAACACGTCTACCCCATTGACTGCAGCGCGCTCTACAAACTTCTCAACCACGTCATCCGCATAGTGGCGGTAGCCGAGAATATTCTGTCCCCTGAACAGCATCTGTTGAGGCGTATTCGGCATAGCTTTCTTCAATTCACGAATACGCTCCCAGGGATCTTCGCCGAGATAGCGAATGCAGGAGTCGAAAGTGGCGCCCCCCCAGGACTCCAGAGACCAGAAGCCAACTTTATCTAGCTTCTCAGCAATCGGCAGCATATCGTCCAGTCGCAGTCGGGTAGCGAACAGTGACTGGTGGGCATCGCGCAGGACTACATCGGTAATCCCCAATGGCTTTTTAACCTCAGTCATGGGTTATCTCTCTCGGCAGAAATTATTGGAAATTGTTTGGAAGCGATTGGTGGTTAGCGTCTTTTGCGATGCTGTTTGATCGCAGCTTTAATCACCGCATGTAAATGGGCCTTATCATTCCCTGCGCTTGGGGAAGGCGTGTGGGATACGGGCTCCGCTTCGGGAAAATAGCGGGAGATGATTCTCGACATAACACCGGTACCGATCACCAGCAATAGCAGAAAAGTAAAAACAATTCCCATACCAAACAGGGTGATATCTAGCCCCTGTTGCAAAAGTGTTTCTTGCACTGTTTATTCCCCCTGGCACCAGGCAATAAAACCAGCCATTCCGGACGGTTTCATCTGTCCCCGTAACACTATGAATTTACGTACCTATTTATTCAGGACAGCTGAAACACCCCAATTGATATTTTGTGCATATGTAAAATCTTCGCTCACAATTAAACAAATTTATGTCGTACAACCAATAAACTTGCCCGAGAAAATCTCACTTAGCCCAGCCGTCCCAAATTTCTGCACATCGGAATCTTATTCCCTAGACCGGTAATTTCAACCGCCGCTGCACCTGATCCTCCCCCAAAAAGAGCGGGCACACAGGAAAAAATTCGTTAGTTCCAAAATGCTGATATTTTTCTATTATCAATACAAGTTGCTTTTAAAATCAAACACTTATTGGTTTCAGGGGCAACGGAGGGGTCTAAATTGCCACGCCCAATTTTGGTGCGAAACATCAATAGGCTGAGTTTATTTCTCCTACTTTTATATACTGAAGAATGATCGTTTTTGCGCCATTACAATAACTTGCTGATAGAATATGCGCCTTTAGATTTATGATTTACCTCTCAACTGACTTATGACCGACAAGACACCTACCCCAGAACCTACGATTTACCAGGCACCAATGGAGGGGGTAATCGACCATCACGTACGTGCCCTGCTCTCCGCCATTGGAGGGGTCGATATCTGTGTTACAGAGTTTGTTCGTGTTACTAATACTCGCTTGCCTCGCAGAGTATTCACCCGCTTGTGCCCAGAGGTCGACAAAGGTGCAAAGACCCCAAGCGGGATTCCAGTACGATTACAGCTGTTAGGCGGCAACCCCAATGCAATGGCAATTAATGCAGTAAAAGCAGTTGAGTTCGGTGCTACAGCAATTGATCTCAATTTCGGCTGCCCTGCAAAATCAGTGAATAACAGCGACGGTGGCGCCTGCCTATTGCAAAGCCCTCACAGAGTGGAAGCTATTGTAGGAGCGGTTCGCCGCGCTGTCCCGGAAAACATCCCTGTCACCGCAAAAATCCGACTGGGCTTTAATGATCGCTCTAGCTATATGGATAACGCCCAGGCCGCAGCAGCTGGCGGCGCAAATGAACTGGCAGTACACGCTCGCTCCAAAGTCGATGGCTATAAACCCCCAGCCTACTGGGAATACATCGGTGAAATTCGCCAAAAACTGGAAATCCCAGTCATTGCCAACGGGGATATTTGGACACTTGAGGAATTTCAACGCTGCCGTGAAGTAACCGGATGCGAAGCATTTATGTTTGGTCGCAGCCTGTTAGCCAGGCCAGATTTAGGCAAGCAGATAAAAGCCTACTGCTCAGGTGAGAGCTATACAGCAATGGGCTGGCAAGAGATTATTGAAATTCTTTGGGGTTACTATCAAACCACCCGAGAAGTTTACCCTTCCAAGTATCTGGGCAATCGTATTAAGCAATGGCTCGCTTACTTGAAATTGGCTTTTCCTGAAGCCCAATTGTTCTTTGATAAAATAAAACGTCTCAGGGAGGCAGAAGAGCTTGATAGAGCTTTTTCCGAAGAGCGGAAAATTCAAATAGCATCAATTGAGGCAGCCTAATTTTCCGCACCTCTGCCAGTATCGGAATTGATACTGGCAGAGGAAGTTACCCGCTCAGATCCACTCTCACAGATCCATTTTTGACTGTCGACTCAAGTATGCCGGATTGAAGAATTTTTCCGCTAACTGATGCGCAGTGCTACTTTCGTAGTGAACTCTGGTTTCAGTGGTAGCCTTGATGCCATCAACTAAAACCATCTCCTCCACAAATAGCTCTTCATCCTTTATCCCCGATACAAAATGCGCAACCTTAGCCAACTTTCCAGATTTCAAGTAAAGCTCCGCTTGGATAGGGAAGAGACTCTCACTATCAAGCCACAATGTTATCTTTTGATAGCTGGCTCCTTTGGTTTTTGCCTCCAGCTGAAGTTTGTGGGTCAATTTACCCTTTAGAATTTCACTTGCCTCGAACTGCCCCCGATAGTCCTGGCTCCAAGTCAAAGTGGCGATATCACCAATTGAAGCCTCCCCCAGCAATCTTTGCATCGGTGTAATGCGGATAGGGCGGCGGCTGCGGGGCATCAATAGCCAGTAGTTATCCTGCAGCATCAGCATTTTTTGCCCTTCTTCACCAATACCTTTAAATATCACCAATGATTTTCTCTCAGGGCGAGTATAAACATGGTAGCGATCTTCGCTTTCTAACTCTCCCTGTTTAAAAACCTGGATGTTGGTGACAACTTTTGAAGATGACTCTCCAAGACGATAGGAATCGGCTTTGGCCAACATGCTTTCTACCTGTACAGCGGAAAAATGACTTTCCTTCTCCTCAGTCCCAGCTGAAACAAAGGGAGAGAACATCAGCAACAAACCAATCGCCAAGCTAACTCTGCCTAATCTTAATTTATACATGGACCAATGCCTCAGTAATCGGTTTATTGACACCTTTCCGCGCCGCAAGGAAGGATGAAAAAACACATATCGCAGCTATTGCAACCGAAATCATCCAAGCCAAGTTAATAGAGAAATAAACAGTCAAAGGATACCCCGTTGTTTTTCCCGGAGGTGGCGGCATAGTAATGTCAAACATCATCAATCCAGCGCTTATCAGACCAGCCAAAATAACACCGGCTAAAGAACCCACTACAGCAAGTACTAAAGCCTCCAATATAAACCCTGTTATCAATTCCACTTTGGATGCACCCAATGCGGACAAGGTACCTATTTCCCGTGTTCTCTCTGTTACCGACATTGCCAGCGTATTGAAAAGCGAGACAAAGATAACCAGTGCCATAATGATTCCCATCAACCCAAAAATTCGATCATAAAGACTCTTCACTCCCTGATAGAAAAAGGCACGATCCTCCCAAGTTGTAATTTCCAGCTCTGGAACTAACTCGCGCAGCCTTTCCTGCAAGCTCGATATCTTATCAAGGCTGTAGCCATAAATTGCCATGGTTGAGACCCTGTCACTATCTAAAAGGAACTGCGCAGCCGGAACAGAAATATATACTTGACGCTTATCCATATCTGGAACACCAGTCCCGAAAACTCCCCTAACCTTAAAATCCATTGCATTGAGAGCCCCATGAACGGTAGAGGACATTAAAGTAATATAATCCCCGGGCCTTACATTAAGATTTCTTGCGAGATCCTTACCCAGCATAATCTCAGGATCACTGACATCTTCACGGCTTGATAAAATACCGCCCTCAGTGACATTTAGAAAAGGCCCCTTCACCCGAAATTCACTTGGCAATATCCCCTGACCTAAAAAAACAGAGGACTTGTCACCATTGGAAATTAATCCTTGCAGATAAACTCTAGGCTGCACAGCCTTCACATTTTCCTCAACCAACAAGTCCCTACGTAATTTATTGGCATTATCTAAACCAAGCTGAAGAGGAAAGTCCTCATCAGAAGAGAAATATCCCGGCTGTGTTAGCACCAAATGCCCCTCACTGCGCGCCGCGCTCTCTTTAAGGGATTGATACGTAAATAGGCCAAAACCTCCGGAGGTCATCAAGGCCGTTACCACAATGGAAATAATTGCAACGGCAAGAAAGCTTCTGCGACGATTGCGCAATAAATTTAAAACCGCGACTTTTAAGCGACGCATAAAGCACTCTCCTGCAGAATTACACCATCTTTCAACTCAACAACTCTATCGCAATGACGAGTCATTCGATCATCATGACTGGCAACAATAAAAGCTGTTTTTTGCTCCATTCCTAAATTTTTCATTAACTCAATAATTTGTTGTGCGGTAACACTATCCAAGCTGGCCGTAGGTTCATCGGCAATTACCAGTTTGGGCTGGTGCACCAGTGCTCGAGCAATTGCTACTCTCTGCTGTTGTCCACCTGAAAGGCGTTCTGGCCGGTAGTTGGCAAACTGGGACAGTCCGACATGATTCAACATGTCCATAACACGCCGCCTTACTTCACCTTCTTTCATTCCATTCAAAAGAAGTGGAAAGGCTACATTTTCAAAGGCTGTCATTACCGGAACCAAATTAAACTTTTGGAATACAAAACCCAACTGGGTACGACGGATCTTCATTGACTGCCGGTGGCTTTTTCTCAGCACCTCGCCGGCAAAGCAGACTTCTCCGCTGTAATCATGATCCAGTAGTCCGCAAATATTTAACAAGGTACTTTTACCAGACCCTGATGGTCCACACAGAGCTACCATAGTGCCTGCCCGAATATCCAGATTCACATCTTTTAGGGCTTGAAGTTGAACCTCACCGGAAGTGTAAGTCTTTTCAATATGAGTGAGCTGTAACATGGATTCACTACCTGTTCGCACTATTAGTCAGAGTTTTTAACATCACCACATGGATTTGATATGCCATGACTCTCAGCCTTTGCTCCCCATAAATTCACTAACTCCTTGTCACCCTCAAGCTCTGCAGCCTGCAATGCACCACAGTAAATCCAGTGAGTAGCGTCTGGCGGCATATATCCCATGCGTGGATCACCCATCAACTCATGATAAAGTTCAAACCCACGGTCAAAAGAATTAAAGAACTTTGGCACCTTAGTAAAAGTTGTTGCAGCAATTCCTTTGAGCAGCAAGTCTTGAGGCATCCCCTGAGAGGAACGACCAGGGTTATCCATTTCTTCAATTATGGTGAGCGCCTTATCCATACGGGCAATTCCATTCTCTGCATAACTGACCTTTCTCCAGGGCAACCAGCTTTCTTTTGCCATTAGAGTCTCACTAGCCCCCAGGTAAAAAAGTACAATAGGATCAGAAGGGTTATCTTTCTGTAATGTCTTAAAAGCCTCATAGGAGTCCTCTATCGCCGCCCCACCCTGCGCTGCCGCTTTTTGGTACAAACCTTCCATTTGTGCATCCTGGGCAGCAAGGGATGAAACGCTCACCCCAAGATTTAAAGCCATTATTACAAGTAACCTTTTCATTACACTTCTCCTTGCTTCTGAATTTCTGATAGATTACCTAGCATCCAAGTATCATTCAGGACAGTGCGATGAACTGTCTCTGGAGAGGATAAGAGGCAAAAACTTATGCTGAATGGCTCTAGAGGATGGATAGGTGGAGAATTACTGCACGCGAAGAGATACTATCGTTAAGGCGTCTAAATTTAGGAGAGTGTACTAGTTAGTAAAGACTGCGGAATCGCCAAAATATTGAAGACTTGGTAACTAAATTGATACTAATAAGATTGTGCGATGCAAATAGAGTGGATACAGATCAAAAGAGCAGTTCCCTTGATCTGTATAAAATATCAAATAAAATTTACAAAGACTAATCCACCATTGCAATATGGGTAATCATTTCACCGACAGACTGCCCCAAATTATTTGTAGCTATAGTACGAACAATAAAAACATCGTTTTCAACATCTAAGAGTTCTACTTTTATATCTACATCTTGTCCTGCCAGCGCTAAGTTGTCCGCACACAAATCCGCAGAGGTAACAATAAATCGAGCACTATCTTCACCTGTCAACCGCCTCAAAAATATACAACATGACTTAATAAGGCTCTGCGAGGCAATAGCAACGGGCAACGCTTTCACCCGATCAAAATGCCCCATGCACATTTCTGGAGTAACTCTACCGATACTTGCCGTCAGAGACATTAGATCAATATTATGTACATTAATATCAATACTTTTGGAGTAAGGATTAATATTGCTAATAACAGGAGTGAAAGCATGGATGCTATCACTATATATCTTATGGAAAGATCGCTCCCGCATTACATGATATTTCACGTTAAGCCGTGCCGCCACTTCACCGGCAGGGTCTAACAATTCAGCCTCAGCAACCAACTCTCTCTTATTGGTAAATACGGCTTTGGTTCGGGCCAGAAGGTGATCAGGGCGCATATCGGAAACAAAGCTATCATAAGTTTTCAAATCAGCTTTGCGCGCCAGGTAATAATGCTTGGATCTCACTGGATTGGCCAAAGCGCCAAAACAAGAGCCCAAAATTGCCAAGTGTCGACCAATCTCCGCGACATCCATTAAACTACTTTCATATGTACTTTGACATTGCACAGGCACTTTAGCAACAAGCCAGCCGTCAGCGTCAAAATGTAAAGCCTCTAGCGCAAAGTAGGGAGATTTCACCTCAATTAGATCCTCAACTCCTTCTACAGAAGAAGGATCCAACTTAAAACTATCCAACATAATTATTCCATTAATTATCGGAGAAAATTTACACACAGGTACTCACAGCAGAATACCTGGCATTACAAGAGGAAAATAGATTAGGCACTTTCGGGAAGAATGCAGCATATATACCTTCCCAGCCATTTAAGAAAATGTCCTAAAATAGAAAAACCATAAAGAAAAATCTTAGCCTATTTTACAAGCCAAATAAGCAGAAAATAGACCTTCAGGCAGAATCTCAAGCACCAGGCACAAACAAACTCAAACCCACCAAAATAGTTAATCTACAATTAAAAAACACTCCACCCCTCAAGTCGCGGGCAATTATGCCAATCAAACCCCTAAAGTAAATTACCGACAATTACAAAAACAACCCCTCAGTTCGCACAAGATTACTAGTCAAACCATATAGCAATAGCATAAAAATATATAAACAAGCGTCCAAATTCAAACCCAAACAGCAACCACCCTAAAGCCTTGGCAATTAAAACCCCATTAAGTTTGAAGCACGGCTTTAATAGTAATTCAATAAAACCAATATCATCTTTAACGCTATAATCTCTTATCGCAGTCCCGCCATATTACCCTTCCTTTCATCAGAGGCAGTTGGAGCATTTAGATTAAAGATCTCTCGACACCAAACCAATCTGAATGTCCGGCCATCAAAAATAAGGGGCGGTAAAGTTACTAAATCTTAAGTAGCAGATATGAATCTCTACTATGCATATCAATTTAAATAGAGGGGTCAACTTAACCCCCTAAGTTAAGACAAATATAAATTGTTGATCACTACATTGTTTTAAACAATGAAGCAGCCCTACGACTCACTGTATATTGACGCCCGTCATCCATCACCACAGATACACCGCCAGTTATTCCACGGCATACTTTTTGAATGCGCTTCACACAGACAATTGTAGAACGGTGGATTTGCCAAAATAAATCTGGCTCCAACTGAGCTAACAACTCCTTTAGAGGGGTTCTAATAATATGCTCACCCTGACCGGAGTAAACCGTCGTGTATTTGTCCTCTGCCACAAATGCCGAAACCTCATCGCAGGCAATCAGATGAATATCTTCGCCTTTGCTTGCCTTAATCCAGCGAAGGTACTCAGGTCTACTTAAGGAAAGCTGCCTCAGCAACGCCTCAATATCAGGTCCTGACTTTAGGTTACCCTCTTCCCGGTCTCTCAGGCGCTGCCGAATACGATCACATGCTTTTTCCAGCCGCTTGTCATCAATAGGTTTTAGCAGATAGTCGGCTGCCTCATGCTCAAAAGCACTTACAGCATACTCATCATAGGCTGTGATAAATACAACAATAGGACTTGTTTTTAATTTGCCAAGAGCCTCAGCAACAGCCAAACCATCCATTCCAGGCATGCGGATATCGAGAAAAACTACATCAGGCTCCTCTTGTTGGCATAGGGCTAACGCCTCGCGGCCATCACAGGCTTTACCTGCAATCTCAAGCTCAGGAAAAATATCGGCAAGCATTTGGTCAAGATGGTGACGCAATAAAGGCTCATCGTCTGCAATTATGGCACGCATGGAAACTCCAAACGGGCAGTTACCCCGCCCTGATTATTACTTTGTATCAGTAGCTTACCACGCTCTTGGTAAAGGGTAGAAAGTCGCTCCCTAATATTGCTTAGCGCAATCCCATTATGTTTGCTGGGGCTAAGTTTATTAGCTCCAGCAGCGAGCCCCACACCGTTATCTTCTACCTCAATAACCCACTGGTTTTCTTTCTGTTTCACCCGCAACCTGACCAGCCCACCTTTGGCTGCAGGCTCAATGCCATGAAAAATTGCATTTTCGACTAAGGGTTGCACAAGTAACGGGGGAACAAATGTCTCTAAACTCACATCCCCTGATAAATCAACTTCATACTCTAGCCGTTCCCCCAAGCGTATCTTTTGAATCTCCAAATAGCATTTCAAACTGCTTAGCTCATCCTTTAAGGATACCTGGTCGGAACGGGATTTTTTCAAGCTAATTCGCAAGAGGTCACTAAAGTTATCCAGTAGAACTTCTGCCTTTTGAGGATCGTGGCGAATAAGCATTTTCAGATTGGCCAGAGTATTAAATAAAAAATGAGGTTCAATCTGGCTTTGCAATACTTTTAGCTGGCTCTGAGCCAAAGTCTTTTGTTGCTCCATCTTTAACAATTCAGCTTCTTGCCGCTCCCTCTCAAATTGGTAAGCCTGCTCCCGATTAAGATGGACTTGATAGAGAAAAATGGAAAGAAGAATGGCAATAATTAAAAAATCAAGTGCCCGAAATTCCCCAAAACCCGATACCCACCACCAAGCATGTAGAGTTCCCAGGACAATTGCCGCTAAACTCACTACCGCATACTTTACTTTTGAGGGCCAGGTGGGCTTGAAAAACTCGACTACCTGCCTCGTGGATGTCGCTATAAATCCGTACGCCAGAGAAATTACGCCGTGAACTGCATAGCTCCCCCCCCAGATAGCCTGGGTAATTACCGCCACCACCACACAAATTATCAATGTACGTAAGCACTCTCTTAACAGATTCACCCTTAACTCCACTCAAAAAACAATAGTCGTACTCAAGGTAAATACAGCCTGGTTTTGAAGCTGCGCAAAAGCAGACTCATCAGGACCAGCAAAATATCTTACGGATGTTCCAAGTACCCAATCGTTCGCAATCTCCCTCTCACCCCCGATAGTTAAAATAAGGCCACCATCTTCAGGCGTGTATATTAAATCTACTTTTGGATGGTACTCATTATTGGTAAGCGTCCAATGTAAAAGTAAATTGTGCCTCAGGGTATTATCACTTAAAAAGGCCATCGCTGAGGATTGGCGAAGGCCATCCCACTGCACTCCCTGATTTTGGTACCACAGGCTGTTATCAAACACCTGCTCCCATTCGCTTTTCCCCCAGGCCCGACTATCAAACCAGTACTCTAAAATAACCGAATGCCCAATGCTGTTTGCCCATGTCATCCCTATAAGAGCTTGCCAGCCATCATCCATCTGCTCCTGTTTTGGCATAGCCATCAAAGCTGGGGCTCGCCAGCGCCAGTATTCTTGCTGGTAGCGCCATTCTGTATGGATCTCCCATTGCTCTCCATAAGTATTAACCCAGCTTCCCCCTAAGTTCATACCTCGCTGATCATCCATGTAACCCAGTAACTGCCACTCTGCACTAGTTCCAAGCTGATACCAGCGCATGGCAAATCCCTTTGGGTGGTCACCCCCAGAGGCCTGGCTGATACCGGCATCCACCAGCATTACACTTAGCTCTCCATTCTCAGTGAAACGACTGGCAGACACCACCCCAACTCCTTCGCTCACTTGAAGTGATACCGGATTCCGCTCTATGGGTAGAAACCAATCCAGCGGACGATGACCATAACCAACACCAAAGTCCAGGCGGCGTTTGCCCAGCAACCAATCCCAGTCCTGCCAGCTCCCCTGCCAGAAAAGCTCCTCAACTACCAACTCTAAGTCTTCACTGCCACCGCGCTCTGCCTGGTGGAATGCAGAGATCTGCCCTTCCCAAGCTTCATACTGTAGTGCCCCCTGTAGTAAAGCTTGCCGAGACACACTTGATTGCGCCTCAAAAAGTGAGCTATCAGAAGCGCGATCATAAGCGGCTGTCATCGCCAGCTCCCACTGTGATTCAAGGGCATCCGCCTGGCTAGTAGCACTACCAATCAGTAGAGATAGCGCCCAAAGAGAATATAGTTTCATAGTTGCCTCCATTCGTGGGAAGCACACTACCAACCTTCCAGGCCCATACCATCGGATAAGACCAGCGGTACTGGAATCAGATAAATGGCTTTTGACCGAGATTAATGGAGGGGGTTATCCATTAAATAACCCACTGAAAAGTTGATCACTCTTTACGCAACCATCCAAGAATACGGTTATTCTCTACATACCATTGCCCTGGGGGCATGAAAATAAGTGGGTAACGCTCTCGGGAGGGAGAAAATGGACCCGCGTTCTGCTGAATAACCTCCAGGGTAGCATTCTCTATATCTATCATAGAGACGATAGCCACATGGCCATAAGGGTTAAAGAGGGAGGGGCTATAGACAACAATATCGCCAATATCCGGAGGGGTATTACCTTGGTTACGAAACTGCAGCAATCCTCTTTTGGCATTCAAATTTCCATGCTGAACCGTCAGGTCAAAAAAATCTTTAGCGTGACCAAATGTATCCGGCATTTTGTGCCCAAATCGCTCGTAATAATAACGCTTAACAAACTCAACACACTGGTATCTTAGGCCAAGATTATAACCATCTGACGAAGTGTTGCGCTCTTCGACATTATTAACTCCGCCATTGTAATAGACCTCTACGCCGTGAAGTGAATCTATAACCTCTCCGATAGAATAAGTGGTATTAAGGTTTAGGCGGGTGACCAACAGATAGAACATCAATATCAAAAGCCCTATACCAGCCACAACAGTAATAAATCTACCTTTCCTTCCACCTTCTTTTGTTTTTTCAACGGAAGACAACATCCATGTTCCTCACTAATCGATCCCAATGATAAGTACCCCGATTTCAGCACCGCCAGTGGAAAAGGCTTATGGAGCTAAGTACATTCTACGTTCAAATATAGGTCTCATTCCTTTATCCTACTCATTACACCTAGTTAACTTTTTGAACCCTGTCATCAATTGCTCAAACGGGGTTCATACTACTTACAGGCGCTAATAGCAATTGATCCAACACCGTCACAACCTGCCAAAAAAGCGATAGCTATTTTGCCTTAGGTGACCCAGAATCCAAATATAGTTATTTAACTAATAATCAGCAGGAACCGGGCCACTGAGCAGCTGTCCATCAATTACAAATCGCCTTGCTCAATTAGATTAAGAAATACGTCGAGTTTGTCATGCCTGATACCCTAAAATTCCTTACAGCATTCAGTTTATCGGTTCTCCTTACAGCTTGTGGAGGAGGATCCGGCAGTAGTAATTCCAACGATGAGACTACTGAAACCGAAACAAGTACCGACGGCGGAGACAACAGTGGTTCTGATGATTCCGATAACGGGGACGACGACAGTGATGAAGAAACGGGGGGCTACACTTTTAACCCCAGTAGTCCCCTGGCATCACTTATCGTAGGGACACAAGAGTATGCCAGTGGCACTCTCAGCCTCGAAGATACCGATAGTAATAGCCCCACTTTTCAAGCCAGCAGTGTGGCCGGAAGCTATGGAGATTTTACTCTCTATGAAAGTGGAAACTGGGAATATCAATTAAACACCAGTTCCCAGAGTTTGAATGATGGTGAGTCCGTGGAGGACACTATCTCTTTCCAGCTCACCGATGGCAGCACCCTCTCCGTGGTGTTCTCTATTCAAACCATCGAAGCCACAGAAAGCAGCATTGTTTTTATCTTTATGAACTTCTCAGATGCCGCCGTAGAAGCTGATCTAAGCATTACCCAAATTGCAAATATGGCTTTCAATGACACAGATTCTCTTGATAATGCCTACCATGAAAACTCCCTGGGACAACTAAAGTTCAGCCGCCATCTAAGCAATGACACTTCACTAGATCAATACTGCTACGGTGAAGACAATGATGAGAGCACTTCTATAGACTGCTTTACCTACAGCATTGCCGACAGCCAGAATGGTGGTGTACTGAGCATCGAAGATGCGGAATCTCGCTCGGGCAGTGAATATAACGATAGCGGCTATACATGGAGAGATAGGGCAACCAGCTGGATCGAAAGCAATTACCTAGACTCCAACAACCAGCCCGTAGAGCTCAACGATTGGCGTCATCGGGTCTACATTTTCCCGGAAGCTGCGGCCAGTGCAGGACTGGTTGGCACGGGAGTCGCCTCTGTCGGAGGCCGCTGGAGCATGATAATTGCAGATAGTGATCAACTGATTATGGGCCATGAAATTGGGCACAATATTGGCCTGAGCCACGCCGGCAATGACGATAATAATGATGGGGATACCAACGATAGCGGTGAGAGTGAATATGGTAGTGACGGCTCCCTAATGGGCAATGCTTGGCAATCACGACTCTTTGGAAGCGGCCATCGTGACTATATGGGCTGGTATGACTCATTCCCCGGATACACTGAAACTATTGAGGCGGTCGCAGGCAGCACCACTAGTATTGAGTTTCAAGCCATAGAACTTACTGCTGGTGAGCTTAGTAGCGATCTACCTCAACTCTTAAAGGCCGAAAGTATTGGTAGCAGGAATGGAGAAAACTACTATTACATCGAATACCACGTCGAGCACGACACCCTCAACCCCCGTCCACACCACGAAAATGCGGTAACGGTTCACTATCTTAGCGGCACCAGTAATAACAATGTTACCGCCAACCAGGTAGCCACACTGTCAACTACCGGGGACAGCTTTACTGACTCATCTGCTGGGATCACTATTGAATTCCTATCCACTAACAACAGCAACAACTCTGCAACTGTTTCTGTAACTTACGATGAATAATTTAATGGGGAGTACGACCGCAATGAAAAATCTACCCTTAGCCCTACTTCTCGCCCTTTCCTCTTCAGCAATTGCCGAAGAGACTGTAACTGGCGTGTTAGAGGAAGAGATCTCCGAGAACTTTCAAACAGGAGAAGTGGATCACCGCTTCTCCGTAAAAGATGAAACTACCGGTGACTACTACTTTATCGACGCCAAAGAGGCAAAGCAGAAAGGTATGCAATCTGGTGAGCGAGTACGTATTCATGGAGAGCGAGAAAACAAACGGCGTTTTCGTATACGTGAATCTCAACGCCTGGAGTTAAGACGAGAGGAGTAACGCCCTTTCTAACTATAGTTTTAACTCCTACCTCACAAATTCCGCATAGATCAAGTCGGGTGTACAGAACATTATCAGTGCACCCGCTTTACATAACACCAATTAGCCTACCATTTGGCCACCTCAGACCTAGATACATTTTACTGACCACATTATTAAAGTTAATTATTTAAGTCCTATAATATCGGCACATCTTTACCATTTAGGTAAGTTACAAACAGATCTATTCAAATTACGCCGATAGAAAACCCGAGCAGGCAAGTCACTCTAAAATTCACAACGCCACTCCCGCCGTCATTTCCAGCTGAGCATATAAGCGCTGCAATATATGCAGTAAAACCTAGTTTTTGGCGCCAAAGACATCCATTGTGAAAGTTGACATTTTACAAAATTCTAAACATGAACAACTCACCCCTTGTAGATTTCATCTTACCGCACCGAGATTGCAGCAGATAGCTCATCCAAATACCTTTTAGTCAAAAATAATACTAAAGGCACTACAGTCTCTTTAATTTTTAATACCAATTACCGCTCTTAAACAATTAATTCAGAAACAAAACCGACCAGAGCCTCAGGATGAGAAACAGTAAAATTAAAAAGCTCTTTATGGGTAGCATCCCACCTATTCTGTTAATTATTGGCTCCAATAGCCTTGCCAACGATAGCCGCACAGTGCTAGTAGAAGCAGCGCAACCCTGGGAGCAAGCTATTAGAACAAAGTTATTTTGCTCTGTATCATCCCCTGCCCTACATCAAATATCTAGTCACTCAGATGCTGAACTTATAGAAATAAAGCCTGTTGGCTCCATTATCAAAGCTGGTGAACTAGTAGCAGCCCAGGATGACTTTTATCTCTCCCAGCAAATGAAGATCATTCGCACCGATATTGAATTAACACAAAGCCAGCTTAACTATGCAGAAGAAGAACTAGGTAGACTGGAGAAACTTCGCTCCGCCGACATGGTTTCTCAGTCTCATTTAAATAACCTTAAGCTCAATGTGGACACCTATCAATTAACCAAGCAAAGACTCGAACAACAACTAAATACAGCTGAATATCGTTCTAAACGACTACTGCACTACGCAAAAACCGATAGTCAAGTTTTAAGCATAGAAGCTAATCCTGGAGAAAACCTCAACCCAGGACAAAGAATTATGCAGTTACTCCCACTAACTGAAAACCAAATTGAATGTAGTCTCCCTGAAGAACACATAAATAAAGAAAGTCTGCTAAGCAATAGCACCTTCAAAATTAAGGAGCAAGATATTGAACTCAGAAATATCAGCCATATAGTAAACCCAGAAACACAGAACTTTAATCTCTACTTTAAAGTAAACAGACAAAAATTCAAATCCTTACTGGTTGGACAGCGATTTGAAATAACTATGTTTACCCCTTTCGCGGGTCATAGCGAGCAAGAATACATTACTAGAATTCCTAGTGACGCCGTAATTCTTGAGAATGGGCGACAATATAAGGTTTGGACTCTAGACAACGACCAAAGAGCAGTTAGTAC
The DNA here is from genome assembly GCF_052467825.1 of Microbulbifer maximicatervae (SeqCode). Taxonomy (NCBI): domain Bacteria; kingdom Pseudomonadati; phylum Pseudomonadota; class Gammaproteobacteria; order Cellvibrionales; family Microbulbiferaceae; genus Microbulbifer; species Microbulbifer maximicatervae (SeqCode). Next base: position 3,086,122 of record NZ_CP174327.1, on the reverse strand, counting down.
CAGGGTGCAAATAATAGATACTCTCGATAATTACTTTGTTGTACGTTCAAGTATTGCTCCTGGCGATCTTTTGATTGTACTGGGTTACGAAGGATTACAGCTCAATGAAGCCGTTACTCCTACAAAGAGGGAAAACACATGAAGTCCCTGGAGAAATACAGCTCAATTATCATCTGTTGTACCTTTACTCTAATAATAGCCGGAATTATAACCGGGATAAATTTACCAAACGCCCTACTCCCATCCATTAATCGCCCACAAATTGCACTCGCAACCTCCTGGCCAGGAAAGACCGCAGAAGAAATAGAACAAATACTAATTGCTCCGCTAGAACAGGAACTCTCCAGCCTAAGCCACCTAAAAGAATTGCAAACCAATGTTAATAGTAGCTGGGCTTGGACCGTAATTGACTTCCATTCGGAGGCAAATATGGAGAAAATGTATATTGAGGTCCTCTCCAAAATCAACCAAGTACCCAATTGGCCAACACAAGTTCGCACACCGGATGTATTCAATTTTGCAAATGGTGCAGGGGCTACGCTTGGATCCTTTTTCCTATATTCTGAGAAGCCAGCTAGCGAACTTAAATTAATCGACGCGTTTATAAATCATGTAAAGCCAGCCTTTAGCAAAGTTCCTGGTGTACAGTCCATTGAAGAGGCCGGCACACCCACTGCCCAAAGGGTCGATATTGAGTTCGATCCAGAAAAGATGACTCGGTACTCTTTAACCATTAGTGAGATAACCGAAAATCTAAACAATTTAACGGATCGCTCGGGAGGAAATCTAAAAATTGGATCAAAAGATTATGCCCTTCATTTTAAGGGGCAGATCCCACTAGAGGAACTTTCAACGCTACCTATCGCAACACGAGAAAGCCAAATCATTCAACTCTCGGATATTGCTTCGGTAAAAGAGCGTGTAGCTTCAGATTGGTTATATTTTGCCCTTGAAGGCAATAGATCTCTATACTTCTACCTACGCCCTACCGAAAATGTCAATGTTCTAGAAACTATCGCCCAGCTCAAATCAACAATAGAAGAATTAAATGACGGAGAGTTAAATCGATTGGGGATGAAGCTCGCCATAAGCCGGGATGACTCCACGGGTATTCGGAATTCCCTCAGCCTGGTATACGGAAGCCTCTTGCTGGGATCACTACTCGCCTGCCTGGTCATTTATTGGTTTTTACGTAACCCCAGAACTCTAACCCTAATATTTCTAAGCATTCCCATTTGTATCTCTCTGGTGGTTCTGGGAATGTATCTTGGAAATAGAAGCATGAACGTTGTTTCACTTGCAGGGATTGCACTTTCTATCGGGTTAATGGTCGATGCAGCAATTATTGTCGTAGAAAACATTCAAAGACTGCGCAAGCAGGGTATAAATATTCAGGAAAGTATCACGCGGGGAACCAAAGAAGTTTCGGGCTCATTAGTTTCATCTACAATCTCCAGTGTTATCGTGTTCCTGCCCATTATTGCTATGCAGTCAGCAACAGGGCAGCTTTTTCAAGACCTGGCCTTCACAATTTCAAGCGCATTATTAGCATCACTATTGTTTGCTCTACTAATACTACCCTCATTGGCCAGACACTTACTTGGAAAAGCAGCAATTGCTGAGGAGGGATCCAGTAGTATTAAAATCAATAAGGTGCTTGAATGGTGGGTGAAGCTTTCTATCCGTTCTGCAAGCAATCCTAAGCTAGCCTCCACTGTGATTTTGTTAGGATTACCCGTCGCACTCATCGCTACCTTCTTTTCCAGCCCTGACATTGATGTCCTCCCAGACCCTAAACAAAATATGGTCTCTGTTTATATCAACTTTGAAAGTCCTTTATCCACAGAGACCATAAGAAATGAAATTGGGGAACGGGTCGTAAATAGAATCACAGCCAATAGAGAAGAAATAGAGAACCAAGTTTCAACCTATGGAATAATTTGCAACCCAAATAATTGCAATCTCTATCTATACACAAAAGGGGACTGGGATTTTGAAGAACTAAAGAGTTGGCTAAATGAAAAAGCTCTCTTTGGACTAATTGGGACTCGAATACATTTCAGGCAAGGTGGTTTATTAAGGTTTGCCCTACCCAACAACCGTATTAGCCAGTTAGATATCAAAGGGGCAGAGCTATCTCGACTACAGATGGCCGGGAGTGAGCTGATGAGTCATTTACGCTTAGAATTTCCAGAAGCGCAAATTCAAGAGGGAAGCGCACTTCAAAATAGAGCGGTTCGTATTGAATTCCAACCCAAGCTAGTACAATTAGCTCGTTTAGGTATTACAATATCGGAATTAAATCATCATCTGATGGCTTTAACCGATGGAATATATATTGGGCACTTCTATACGGGAACCAACACTCTTCCTTTTTACTTTAAAGCAAGAGAACCGCAAAATCTTGAGACGCTCCTAAATACAGAGATACTGATTAACAGTCACGGCTTTATTCCTCTACGTGAATTGACCGACGCCAAAATCACTCAAGCGCCAGCCAGTATACTTCGTGTCGGCCAGGAAGTGAGTGCATCAATAAACTTAACTCCTCCCGAAGGCGTTGCCATGAAGTCATTTGTCGAGGATGTTGATCAATCTGTGAAAGAGTTTCTATCAGAAAGTTCCTACAATGATCTTCATACACAGTTTAGAGGTAGCGCTAATGAACTCAGCCTGTTCCTCAGTGAGTTCCTGAAAATTTTTGCAGCAGCTATCGCAGTATTGGCCTTATTAATGTATTTCGCCCAAAGGTCCGCAAAGTTAGCAGCAGCAGTACTCTGTGCTGTACCCTTATCATTTGCAGGCGGAATGATTAGCTTACAAATTTTAAATCTATTTACCCCCCAAAGCCTGGATGTAATAACCATGATCGGCTTTGTAATCTTAATGGGACTGGTAGTTAATAATGCGATACTACTCGTCAACCAATTTAATAAGTCATTGCAAAACGGAGCCAATCAATTGGAGGCGATATATATGGCTGCCAGCTTGCGTGTCCGCCCCATTATGCTTACAACAATTACCTGTATCTTTGGCAATATCCCTTTAGTGCTTAACCCCGGAAGTAGCGCAGCTATCTATCGCGGTCTAGCTGCGGTTATTACTGGCGGAATGGTGTTTAGCGCCTTATTTGTCTTGGCATTTATGTCTGCTTTACTATCACAAAGGCTGTTTAGCCCTCATACATCTGACACTACCCAAAAGAGTGAGTTGAAACTGCCAGAAGCCTCTACTGCGTGATATCCCTCATTTGACCTCAATTTATTCACGCCCAAACTGGAAGCATTATTTTTGTGCCAGAATGGGCGTTAATACCTACTCCGAAAAGCACTTTGCGACGCAGTGCGCGACTTATTCAAGTGACTTTATTTGCTATAGTTTTATAGGATGTAGTTAACCAACATGGAGAGCAAAGGTTTAATTACCACTTATAAATTGGTAAGGAATCAAGGATGAAGTCTCTAATATATTTACTTTTGAGTATCCCATTTACACTGCCACTTATCAGCGATGCCGCTTGGACAGAGAAGGCGCAAATTTACTACTTAAAAGTACACTCGAATGGTGTAGATGTCAGACTTAGAGGATTTGTCAATCCAGAGACAGAGGTGAGCTGCGTGAGCAAAAACACCTTTTTTCTTATCAATGACGACTCTGCCATATACAACACCAAAGTATCTTTTCTGCTTTCCGCTTATATGTCCCAGAAAACTGTAAAGTTTAGTTATTACGGATGTGAAGATGACAGGATTCGCTTAGGCTCAATCCGGTTTCATGATGAGTAGCCAAATCTCATATGATTGACTGGCCCTTTATAATTTGGGCCAGTCAATTCTTATCAATATCAATCTAAAAAATATCCGGATCATCTATCAAACTTGCATTTTCCAACCCATAGTACTCGATCACCCAAGCATAACTCTGGTATATCTCATAACGAGTCGGATAGGCCCGCCCCACTTCATCCCAGCGTTTCCGCGCATTGGAATAGCTGGAACCTTTGATAACTCCTGACAACTCGAACTCATCACCATTATGGGGATTCATGACCGTTGTGGTATAGGGAACTTCAACCTCGCTATTTTCCACCATCATCCGCGCCATCATCAATCCATAGGCGGGTACATTAGATGGCATGGCATCTTTAACAGTTTCCTGGTTGCTTTTGGTCGATGTTTCCCCAACGGTCGTTGAAACACTAAAAGTCTCAGAAAAACTGAATGTAATGGAGCCACTATTTTCAACAGTGCCGGGAACACCGACTTTGTAACCCTCGGTCAAGCTAACTCCAGCAGTAACCGAAATACCCATAGTATTAGTCCAGGTATCTGTTTCACTCTTCCCGTCGGTATACCAGACTTCTGTACTGTCGTTTTGGGCAATACTGCCAGAGTTCTCAAGTAATCTCTCACCAAAGAATGTCCTGGTATTGTTGGGGGTTTCCACAATCTGATCCCAGTGAATCTCTACGCCAGATTCCACCAATTCCAAACGATCCGCAACGCAAGGGTAAATACTCCAAACTTTACTATCACTCGCAGTACCAGCAAATCCAACTACTGACCGGGTTCCAATACTTAGATGGTATTCCTCCCACTTATACCAGCCATTATTACCTCCAAGGGTAATATCACGGGTTGAGTTATCAGCCATGTCTTTCAAGTAGACTCGAATCCTGGAAATATTGCCATCGCGCTTTTTATAGAAGCGCCAACCCTGAATATATTCGGTAGCACCAAGCAACTTTCGATACCCGGAGATAGTGGTTTTACCAACCTCCTCATCTCCTGCATATAAGTATTCGAGTTTTAACCCTTTGATTCTCTCATCACCGCTAAAACTGGTTATAGCGGTGATCTTATCTCCAGGGATTCGGGTGGTAACATAGCTATCGCACATATCGAAATCGCTACCATTCCCACTCTTACCATACTGAAATATTGTATCGTACCTTAGGGTCCCACCATTATCTGATGTATTAAAGTACTGATCCAAAATATTTTCTGTTGCACTAATCTGCACAGAAGCCAATAAACCTAACATCGCTGTGACGAAATACTTCATAGTCAACACCTTCTTTATAAGATTATTCTTTTAAACGGATACAACTATCTGAGTACAACCTTTTGTCAACTTCGTCCGTGTCCAACCCTCCTGTATTGCCTTTATTGTTTAAGTTTTCCATCCTGTGGGGTGAAAAATAGAAGTAATCTGACTTCGCGCTACCAGAACGAACCAACCACCAACGCAGTAACCACAAGCAGTAGCACAGACTGAACTCGATAGTTTTTCCATAGTGGCTGTGCTTTCAGGGATACGGTCTCAGTGTCAAAATCACTTTTAGACCAAGTGAAAGATTTGGCTTCTTCGCTAATCTCAGTAGGATAAAGTAGGCTGGCAATCACCAATACCAGTGAACAGAAGACAAATAAAATTGGAGCAATATAGAGGAAATGTAAGTTTGTCCAGTCGAAGACTTCATTGACAAAAAAGAGGCCAGCACCGCCCAAGGTGCCTAACAGCAAAGTAGCCATAGCTCCCTTGGAGTTAGCACCACGCCAAAAGAATCCGATCAGGAAAAGTGCCAGTACAGGGGGAACTGCATAGGAAAGTACCTTCTGCAGATACTGGAATAAGGAACCAAAACTCTCAATTTGTGGTGCCCAAAGTACGGCAAGTATCATAAAGATAAAGGTGACCAGCTGACCTACACGCATTAACTGGTGCTGGTTTAGGCCCGGAAAAAACTTCCGCACAAAGTCCATGGTCACCAGCGTGGAAGCTGAATTAAGCGTGGAATCAATTTGCGACATTAGTGCAGCAACAAAACCTGCCAACACTAGCCCCAGGATACCAACAGGCAACAGCTCAAATAACAGAGTGGGATAAACCATATCTGCGCGCTCTAGCTCGGGGAAAATAACAATCGCCATAGTGCCAGGCAGAACCATGATAAACAGCACGGGAAGTTTGAGCAGACCGGCAAATAAGGCTCCCCAGCGGCCGTGATTAACATCTTTTGCACTGAGTACCCTTTGCACCATAAATTGGTTAGTACACCAGAAATAAAAGCCCAGCAAAGTGACTCCCGTAATTAGCCCCAACCAGGGTACGCTCGAATCACCAATGGGCCGTATCAGACTCAATTGTTCCTCGGAGACCTGGGATACAACATTTTCCCAACCTCCTGCGCGATCCAGGGCAAAAATACTGATCAGGATTGAACCAAATATCAGCAGCAGCGCCTGAATGGTGTCGGTATAAATAACCGCAGCCAAACCTCCACAGATGGTGTAGATACCCGCGATCACCGCCAAAATTGAAATCGTGGTCCAAATTGGTAATTCAGGAAATATCAATTTCATTACCAGGGCCCCTGCATAGAGGCTACCTGCAGTATCAACCACAATATTCAGGAAAATAGTCAATCCCGAAAAATAAGTGCGCGCGGTGCTGTTAAAGCGACGCTCAAGCATTTCCGGCATTGTGTAAATGCGCGAGCGAAGAATTGTGGGCAGATAGAAAACGGCAAAGAAAACCAGGATAACCGCCGCCATCCACTCATAGTTGAAGACCGCTATGCCAGTGCTGTAAGCATCTCCGGCCAAGCCAATCAAAGTGGTACTCGATATATTGGAAGCGAACAGGGATAAGCCAATCAAGGGCCATACCATTTTTCTCCCAGCCAGGAAGTAGTCTTCTGCAGTATCGTGGCGGCGACTTAGGAAGAGCCCAAGGCCGATGGTGAAAACAAAATAGACGACCAAAATGGTCGCATCGACTGGGTGAAGACCAAAATCGACCGGCATAACTTCCTCGTTCACTGCTAGCAGCGTATTTTTAGAATGATTTGCTTGAACTTGGCCAAAAATTAAATCACAGTGGTTTAATTAAGTAAAGCCAAGCTTCAATAAACAAAAAAAGCTATATTAATCAATAGGTTATATAAACTACGATCTTAGTGCCAACGAAGTCAATAGACTAAGCAAAGGCTTTAAAGTTACACTTTTAACAATAGAACCGGACAATCAGTGGCCGGATCAGATCACGTTTCATCTCAGGGGGCACGGATGGGTAAAGGTAGCAATTCCAGTGGTTTACGCCGTTATAACGAGCGAGTGGTGCTTACGACCCTGCGGAAGACTGGCGCAGCCTCCAAGTCCGACCTAGCGCGCCAAACTGACCTCACCGCTCAGGCGGTTACCCGGATTGTCGATGATTTGGAAAGCGCAGGGCTGGTAATGCGAGAGGGGCGGCGACTGGGCGGCAAAGGCCAACCCTCGATTATGTACGTTATTAACCCTACTGGTGCTTACTCTGTCGGTATCAAGGTGGGACGGCGCAATATCGAGCTGCTACTAATGGATTTTGGTGGCACAGTACTAAAGAAGATTTGCCACGAGTTTGAATTCCCGGAGCCCGAATTTTTATTGGCAAAAATTGAATCGGGCCTCCAGGCACTTACTGATACCCTACCCGCTAAAGACAGAGGGAAACTAGTGGGCGTTGGTATCGCTATGCCCTGGTTTATCGGCGCCTGGACTGAAGAACTCAATATGAGCGAGGAACTAGCGGCCCAGTGGAAAGAAATTAATTTTGCTGAAGAAGTTGCTCAGCGCACACATCTGCCAGTCTTCTTCGAGAACGACTGTTCAGCTGCTGCTGTTGCCGAATTGCAGTTTGGCAATGGCCAGGACATATCCAATTTTCTCTACGTTTATATCGGGACCTTTATCGGTGGAGGCCTGGTATTAAATGGCAGCCTGGAAACCGGCGTCCATGGCAATGCGGGCAATCTGGTTTCCCTGCCAGTGCCCCCCTCAAAACTTAGCAGTACCCCTGAAAATCAAGGGGCATTTGAGCTACTCCTCAATCGCGCTTCACTATTTGGTTTGCGCAGACATTTACGAGAGTGCGGCATTGAAATTACCAGCGTTTCCGAACTGGAAACAGTGATGGACCAGGCCCGCCCTCAAATCCAGGAGTGGCTGGATGACTGTGCAGATGCGCTGGTTTATGCATTTCTATCGGCAATCAGCGTACTGGACCTGGAGGCTATTATTGTCGATGCGCATTTACCCCGCTTTTTATTAGACGAACTGGTCGAAATGATTTCTCGCAGGATAAAGCAGGTGGCGCCTTCAGGTGTATTTGCGCCCAAAATTGTCAGTGGAAAAATTGGAGTCGATGCCATCGCCACAGGCGGTGCGATTTTGCCTTTTTACTCAATTTTTGCACCGGATAAAACAGTTCTATTAAAGGGCGGCATACCAGGAAGAATATCTACCTGATTGCGCCTTAATTGGAACCCCAGAAAGCATAAAAATAACTCTGGGCTCCTTAAGAATAATCAAAGCAATAACTCACTGGCAAATTTCCAATCAGCACTAATGAGGTAAATATCATGGCATTTAATCTCGATAATAAATGGGTATGGGATTTTTGGTTCGCGCAGGACGGCGACCAGTACCATGTATTTTACCTTCAAGCCGATAAATCACTGGGCGATCCTGAGCTGCGCCACTGGAATGTATCTGTCGGTCATGCCGTTTCTACGGACCTCATTCATTGGACAACGCTCCAGGATGCATTAAAACCCTCACCTCGAACTGCAACCGCCAGTGAGGAAGCTGCAGACTCTTACACTACCTGGACCGGCTGTGTACACAGAGAAGGCGATACCTGGTATATGTTTTATACCGGTACTAAATATTCAGAGAAAGGTCTGGTTCAGCGGGTCTGCCTGGCAACTTCCAAAGACTTATTACACTGGGAAAAACACCCCAACAACCCCCTGGTGGAATTAGATCCCAATTTCTACGATGGCCTGAACCTTGAATATTGGCACGATGCATCCTGGCGTGACCCATGGATCGTTAAAGACCCCTCGCAGAATCTCTACCATATGTATCTCACTGCGCGCTGTAACCAGGGCAGCCCTGATGGGCGTGGCGCAGTTGGCTATGCCAGTTCAACGGACTTAATTCACTGGAAAGTGGGGCAACCGGTATTGGCTCCCGGTTGGTATGGCGAAATGGAAGTACCGCAAATTGAATATATCCATGGCCGCTACTACTTATTCTGCTCAGTATCGACAAAGTTCCACAGCACTGCCCATCGACAATCCATGCAGGGCACACCACTGACTGGCACAAAATATTTTATCGCCGATGATCTGAATGGCCCATACGAAGTGGTTGGAGATGGCTTTATCGGCGCAGACCAGCAGGGATCACTCTATTCCGGCCGGGTTATCCAGGGGCCGGACCAACAATGGTATCTGCTGGCTTTTAATAGGGACGATGCCGAGGGCAACTTTATCGGCGGTATCTGCGACCCCAAGCGCATCGAGTTTATGGACGATGGACAACTGGAATTGGCCAAAGACTAGCAGGCAGGAGTCGCAACCAAATCCTTAGGTAGATGCTCACCAGAAGCATCTACTGCCCCGTATCCCCTTCTCCCGCAACCAGTGCTACTTAGAAAGACAAGCAGCACTGTCACCAAAAGCAAAGATCGATACCGCGAAAATCACTACTTCCCCTTGGTTTACTTATCTATTTGCTGATTCCACTGCGTAAATTCCGCAAATTTTCGTGTTGCCTTTATTAAATCACAGTGATTTAATAAATGTGTTCGCGGGGAGAGGTCCCACCCATGCGGTAACAGGAAGAGAGTCTCGAGCCCGCAGAGAACGGGCCGTGAAAAATCTAATAACCATAAGAGATGATTGAGGAGAGCGCCGTGATTGCAGAGGGCTTCCAAGCAGGTTCAGAGACACAGAAACACTTTAAACCACACTCCATAGCCCTGGCAGTTGCCATGGCCTCCAGCGTAGCGGTACCGGCAACAGCTGAGGAAATGCCGGAAATTGAAGAGGTGATGGTTACCGCAACCGCCCGACCGGTTACCAAGATGGAATCCAGCGTTTCCGTTAGTGCACTGGACACTGAGGAAATGGCGAAGTACGCCCCGCGCTCTACCGCAGAGCTGTTCCGCAGCTTACCCGGTATTCGGGCGGAATCCTCCGGTGGCGGCGGCAATGCAAATATCACCGTTAGGGGTATTCCCCTGGCAACTGGCGGCTCCAAATATATGCAAATCCAGGAAGACGGATTGCCTGTATTAGAATACGGCGATATTAATTTCGGTAACACTGACAACTTTGTTCGCACCGACTCCTCTCTCGCACGTATAGAAAGCGTACGCGGCGGCTCTGCCTCCACCTTTGCCAGTAATTCCCCTGGCGGTGTGATCAATATGATCAGCAATACCGGCGAAGAAGAAGGTGGTAATGTAGGACTTTCGTTTGGTGCGGACTACGATGAGTCCCGCCTGGACTTTGGCTATGGCCACCACTTGAATGACACTTTGCGATTCTATGTCGGCGGATTTTTAAGAGAGGGAGAAGGCATCCGCGAGACCGGCTTTGATGGGGATTCCGGCGGCCAACTCAAGGCCAACCTCACCAAAGAGTTTGATAACGGTTATGTCCGCCTCTATTACAAACATCTCGATGACCGGTTAACAACTTATCTTCCTGGCCCTGTAACCTATAAGGGCGATGGTGAATTCGGCACGGTTGCCAACTTCGATGCCAGCAGCCAAACCCTACATTCCGATAATTATCGATACATTTCCACTTTTGATGCCTACGGCAATCCGGTAACCCGCGACTTATCCGACGGTATCGAATCTCTGGTGGAAGCCTATGGCTTTGAAACCAAATTCGAATTTAATGATGGCTGGACTGTTACCGACAAATTCAGAATTTCTGATGTTAGCGGCAGCTTTATTTCCCCCTTTACCGATACTTTCGGCGATTACGGACCACAATCCACACAGGATATGGCTGATACCATTTGTGCAAATGCCGTAGGCAGTAGCGGAGAGGCCATAGACTGTAGCGCCGGCACAACGGTGACTTATGCCAATGGTGAAGAGGCCGAAGGCCTCGCCTATGTCGACCTGCTCTTTGATACAGAAATACACGATTTGGGTCTGATAGTTAACGACTTTAAAGTCGACAAATTAATTGGCGATAATATTGTTGTTTCCGGTGGGTTCTATTACTCCAACCAAAATATCAAAACCAGCTGGAATAGTTGGAATGCCCTAGTTCAAACTGTTGACGGCAGCAATTCTGAAAACCTCACCATAACTGCCAATGCCAACGGAGATGTACTGGTAGATGATGGGGTCTGGTCTGCAAGCTTTCTTTCCTGGGCCTGGGACCTGGAATATGAAACTTATGCACCCTATATGAATGTGGCGATCGACATCGGCGACTTTACCTTCGATGTCAGTGCCCGCCACGATATGGTCAATGCCAAAGGCTCCCTGGTTTCCAGCTGCTGCGGTGGTGATACAGACTACGATCTGAATGGCGATGGTATTATCAGCGATGTGGAAAGTGCTAGCGCTTCCGATGCCTTTGGATTCACCGGCGGCGTCATCACAATGGCCAATGGATCCACCCAGCTCGTTGACTACGATGCAGACAACACCTCTTTCTCTCTCGGTGGAAATTATATTCTCAACGACAGCATGGCTATTTTTGCCCGCTACAGCGAGGGTGGTCGAGCAATTGCCGATCGGCTTCTACAAATTAGCGGCGCCCTCAACAGTGACGGAAGCCTAACCGACACCACCGATGGCTTCGACTCTGTGGACCAGCTGGAAATTGGATACAAACTCTCAACCGGCGATCTGGATTTCTTTGCAACTTACTTCAATACGGTCACTGAAGAGACCAATGCAGAAATCACTAGCGGCTTAACGTTTGTACGCGAGTATGAAGCCCAAGGAATCGAGCTGGAAGCAGCCTACAGTTATGGAGACTTTTCCGTAAATGGAAACCTCACCTGGACCGACGCCGAAATTTCAAAAGATGCCAACGACAGTTCTGTCGTAGGTAATACGCCGCGCCGCCAAGCAGATTTCATTTACACGATTACACCGCAATATAACTTTGGCGATGACTTTACATTTGGTGCAAGCCTCCAAGGGTCTACAGAATATTTTGTTTCTGACTCCAACCAGTTGAAACAGGAAGGTTATGTCCTGGTCAATCTGTTTGGTTCTTATTACCTGACAGAAGACCTTACCGTTTCCTTTAATGTAAACAACCTAACCGATGAATTTGTTGTTACCGAAGTTGAAGAGTCTTACGCAGAAGTTGGAGACATAGTACGCGGACGGGCTATCAGTGGCCGCTCCACCAGCGTCAGTTTCAATTACGCTTTTTGATCGTTGTTCTTCCCTACTCTAGTAAGTGGTTTGCAGTTCTGCCCATAGCTTTGCAAACCCCGAGCGTCTGGCCCCCACCGGCGCTCGGTTTTTTTCTTTAAGAGACAATATAACCAGCTATAAACTATCAGTAGTGTAATTTCGGAAACCATCAACTGATAATACGAATAACTTATGTAACCCGGGGAGCGGATTAGGATGGAAATGCAAGGCAATGCGGTAGATACCTTGCTCGGCGGAATTGAAGCCGGTGGTACCAAATTTAACTGTGTGGTAGCCGCTGGGATTAATGACATCCGTGAGCGAGCCAGCTTCCCAACCACCGATCCAGAACATACGCTATCCAAGGTCGCTCAGTTTTTTCACGAAAGCAGTCAGCGCCACGGCACTGTTTCTGCGCTGGGCATAGCCAGCTTTGGTCCGGTAAACCTGGACCCAGAATCCGCCTACTATGGCTATATCACCCAAACACCTAAAGCTGGCTGGTCCAATACCAATATGGCTGGCTACTTCAGCCAAGCCCTGTCGGTACCAGTTGCTTTCGATACAGATGTTAATGGCGCCGCCCTTGGAGAGCACCTCTGCGGCGCCGCTACAGATGTTAAGAACTTTGTCTACGTCACCATCGGTACCGGTATCGGCGCCGGTATTATGATCGACGGGCAGCTGATCAATGGATCTATGCACCCGGAAATTGGGCATATGTTGATGCCTAGAGACAGCCAAAAGGATTCTTTTAAAGGCAACTGCCCATTTCATAACAACTGCCTTGAAGGACTGGCCTCAGGTCCTGCGATAGAGGAGCGTTGGGGACTGCGTGGCCAACACCTGGAACAACACCACCCGGCCTGGGACCTGGAGGCGGAGTATCTGGCCACTATGTGTGTCAACCTTACCAGCTGCTACTCACCACAGCGGATCATACTGGGGGGTGGAGTGATGATACAGGCGCACCTATTCAATCGCATAAGACAAAAATTCCTAGCCTTAGCCGGTGGTTACTTTCCCCAAGTCTCAGAAAGTAATATTGAACGGTATATCGTTGCACCAAAACTAGTGGGAAGGTCCGGTGAAATCGGCTCTCTGCGGATGGCCCAGCACCTATACAACACTAAAAACGTCATTGCCTAAACCAAGGAGGGGACATCCCCTTCCCGCCCATCTTCTTTTCAGTGGACGTGGTTCCCACGCACAATGTCCCTATTTCTGTGATCACGACCACTTCTTGGGCAAAAACTTGCTATGCAGAGTGATTCCTGCGGCAGTAACCCCCTCCCCAGCTAGCGATTCCCATTATCTATCTGTTAGGCTTTCATATAGATACCTCTAGTAAGCAGGGCGATAACAGGTAAGTTTCAGCGCCCCTCAGGGATAGCAATGAAAATAATTAGATTATTAGTGATAGGTATTCTTAGTGCCTTTTGCCAGCTGGCAGTGGCCGGCAGTGCCGAACCCACAACTTTCACCCGCCCGGGGATACTGTCCTACAACTTTTACTCTGATTTACTAGAGCGTGAGTACATTATTGACATAATGCTGCCTCTCTCGTACACCCCGGAAAACACCGATCGCTATCCAGTCATTTATATGACCGATGGCTTTCTGCATTTCCCTATGACAGCCCCTAACCTTCTTCAGGAACAGGTTCCCGATGAGTTTGGCAATGTCAAAATGCCCCCTGTAATTCTGGTAGGTATCTCCCACGCTTTTGACAGCCCGAATTTTTCTCAGCGAGTAATGGATTTCACCCCCGTGCCTGGTGTGATCAAAGGTGCCGAACTCGGTGGAGGCGCCGATCACTTTCTTGAGTTTATCGAAGAGGAACTAAAACCCTTTATCAATAATAATTTTAAAGGTAACGAAGAAGACGAAACCCTAGTGGGCCATTCCCTGGGTGGGCTTCTGGCTCTCCATGCACTTTTTAACCACACCAATAGCTTTGACCGATATGTTATTGGAAGCCCCAGTATTTGGTGGGCCGATAAGCAAATTTTAGATAGTGAATTGGCCTATGCAGAACGCAATGCCGATTTAGGAAAAAGTGTGTATTTATTTATAGGTGGAGAGGAGACTTGCAGTGAAATCGACTCAGTTTGCGCAGTAAAAGACTTCTCTCAACTAGTAAAAAGACTTAAGTCCCGTAACTACAATAGCCTTACCCTAAGAAAACGTGTATTTGATAACGAGAATCACGGTAGTGTTGTTAATCCAGGCTATGATCGAGGGATAGAAAAGGTCTTTAAGGCTAAGGTACTACCTAGAAAATATTCTTTCTAATAAACTTATTTTACCCTTTAGTAACACAATATTGATTAAGAATGAAATAACCCCCCAAAAGACTGCTTCACAAAATCGTAAGCACAAGAAAATAACCCTTCCCAGCTGTAGTGGCACACTACAGATCGATCTAAGATATTACAAAACTAATAGCCTATATTAGACAATTGACTAATGATCAAAGCCTTAACTGTAAACGATTGGCCAATCAAAAATCATTCTACCTATCGAATAGGCCAGAGAGTATAGATTTCTCTATGGTCCGGCAACAATAAAATCACCTAATCTGTTCTTCAGAGTTACCAGTGTATGGAGAGCCTGGGCATACCCAGGATCTCCCAAACTCATCGAAAAATCGCATTTAACCTAATCCCAGGCAAAGTTTCATCCCTAACAATTACTAGCCACACTTCAACAATTACGTTCTTTTGAAAATGTGCAAAGATTCTCTATGATCATAAACCAACAAATAAGGCTCTCTAAAAATCATAGAAGTAGCTCCTGGAAAACTAACTCCATCTTCTTTATAAAGCCAATCAAACTTATGACTAACTATATCAAATGCACCAATAGCCCCTAGCCTGCGATCTGTTGTAATTATATGATTACCATCAAGGATATAACCATCCCTTTGTGAATGTATGCACACTGATTCAAAATATGACTTATCCTGATAATTATCCTTTAACTTTCCACTTAACAAATCAAAAGCTGCGTAACTAGTTAACATTTGATGAAGGGTTCCTTTATCTTCATCAACCCTTAACCCACCCGAGAAAGTATCTATCTTCCATTCAATACTTCCTGTTTCGAGATCAAAGGCAATTACTTTGTTAGCCGCCTTAAAGGCAAATATGACAATTTCGCTACTTGCCCCAATTAAAGTAGGAAGATGTTTATCACTAGCCAGATCTACAGACCACTTAACCCCCCCCGTCTTTAGATCACGCCTACTAACGCCATTGAGCGATACCGTAAAGGCCCTATTTGTTTCAACCTTTATAAGCTCCCCAAAATTGGACTCCCACAGAATCTTATCTCGATAAACATCCTGAATGCCAACCTTCCCCTGAAAAAGAGAGTAGTCATAATCAGTCGCCACCACAATGAAGTTATCATCGTAAAGGTTAAAGTCACCAATCCCATTTTTAACTGGTACTGATTTCAGTGTGAGCAATTGACCATCAAAAAACTCATACCCATTGCATGAAATACAGACAAGTAAATTATCTTTTTGTATAAACTTATTAAAATTTTCTGCAACCGATAACTCATTTATGACACTTCCACTCTGCAAGTCATATTGCACTACCTTACTCTCTGATTGATAGATTAAAATTCCATCCACCAAAGAACAACCTCTCCTAACATTTTTTATTTCAGATAACTTTATAAACATCTAGTGCATATACCTTAATGTACAAAATCCATAAATGTCAGATGATTTATTAATTGCCCCTGGTTGGCAAAATCCACAAACTGTTGTGGTGAGGTGATTCCATGAGATATAAAGAAATCTGGATTACATGCAAACAAATTACTCGGCTTAGTAGTGTCCTGAATACATTATTAAATTGTCCCTTCACAGCATCACTTATATGGTCACTAAAATAATATTCAAAAATACTGCCACCTTTAATGTACGCTTCAATAGCGGAATCATCGGCGACGACTACCTCCAACATTTCTGTAATTGCATTCTGAGACTGTTTATTTTTGTATATTAAAAATAAATCTTTTTCACTTTGACTCAATTACCAATAGCTAGTCTGCATTTACCTTTTGATAGATATAGACGCCATCTCCACTAGCAAATACCTCTTTATCAGCATATTTTATCATCTTAAGTCCAAAGCGCTTATAAATCAGACTGAATTGTAAATATATAAGAAAAGAGTGGGTAAACCCCCACTCTTGAACTAAGTATTAGTCTAGCGACGCAAATACTCCTCTCGGGTTTTACGCATATTAACTACATGGCTCCTGCTAAGCCGGTCATGAATCAAGTTGCCCCCGAGAAAACAGTTGATAAACCAACCGATCTTCCCAAGCGCCAAACATAAAACAAAACTAACAACCCGCCATAAACCATGCCCATATCCAATGCGCTTGAAATTACGGTTAGTAACGCGATACCCCATTAAGTATTTACCCGGAGTACCCTGGAATCTAGAACTGTCCAATATCCAAGCAAAGAACAAGTACGCAATAATACAAATTCCGCCTGCCTGGAGAGTTGCCTCACTTTCAGGTCTATCGAGAGCGGCCATAAAAACAATTGAAGTTGGGAAGCCAATAACAACATAAATCAGTAATAGATCCAGAACAACAGCTATTCCTCTGGCCAATAAGTGGCCAAAAAAATACTGCTCGTAGTTCTCGACCAACCCTTCACCATTAACCCTTATGACTTCGCATCCCCCGCGAAGCCCCTGTAGTGGATCGATCTCAGACTCATGATTTTCCATGGTCCCGAACAAGCTATCGCACAGTTTTTCATCCAACGACTGGTATAAGTAGGGTGCGTTTCCCCTCCAATCAAATAAACTATCGCAGTACTGTAGGACGTTTGCGGAAACCAACCTTTGGGACTTTCTTTCCCCCTCCTTTTCTTGACCGGACTGATTCAACCGGGTAAAACGATCAAAAATTGAGAGCCCCAAGTTCCAGTTGTACTCCTCATCCAGCATATGCGAACTCTTTGCGAGAAAATACCATCTTTGCTCATCGTTAAGCTCGACATCACTGCTAAGAATTTCGTCTACCTGTTTGAGGACACGCCGATATTCCTCAATCCGCAAGTCTCTTTCCTGTTTCGATACCGCTTGCTCTTCCGAAATAGGTATAACTGCTTCGCTCTGAACACTTGATTCAGCCCTCTCCCCCTCTTTCTCTTCAATTGATACCGAGGGCTCCGACTTTGAAAGGCTTTCGGCTTTTTCTACCGCTAAGGTATCGTTTGTATCATCATCAGCCTGATCTACCCTAGCGGTGGAAACGATAGGTTCTTCGGCTTTTAGGGGGAG
The DNA here is from genome assembly GCF_052467825.1 of Microbulbifer maximicatervae (SeqCode). Taxonomy (NCBI): domain Bacteria; kingdom Pseudomonadati; phylum Pseudomonadota; class Gammaproteobacteria; order Cellvibrionales; family Microbulbiferaceae; genus Microbulbifer; species Microbulbifer maximicatervae (SeqCode). The sequence goes on along the minus strand of NZ_CP174327.1, from coordinate 3,068,570 downwards.
TAACTCTGAAGGTAATTCGCTGGATGAGAGGCCGTGATTACTACTCTGCAATTCTACATCGGCTTCTTCCTCTTCCTGCAACTGTTCAGCAAGTTGCAATGCCTGCTTATACGCAGAGTGCAAAACCTGAAACTCCTCAGGTTTTTCATCAGGGCGCGTTTGCTTCAACTTTTTAGCGTAGGCACGCTTGATAGCCCTGGCATCATTGACAGGGGTAATATCGAGGACTGCCCAAGGGTTCATTAAATCCAGTCCTCGCTATCCAACCGATCCAGAATTTCACCGACTTCTGTGCGCGCTTTGGTGATTTCTGTAGGGTTTTGTCGCTCAAGCACACTATCAAACGAAGCCAGCAGTCTGGCGATATACTCCCGCTGTTCACCCAGGCTCGACTCATATAAGCGTTCGCCACGAGCGATAATTGCCTGGTTTTTTTCATCTTCCCTTGGGTGGAACTTTAACTTTGCCAATTTCTCCAAAGCTTCAACTTTTTGTACTTCGGTAAGAGCACCCGGTGTGAATTCAATTAATTTATTGAAATTTTTCCTTGTGGAGACAACAGTAACGTCCACCTCCAGAAGCCCATTCATATCGTAGGTGTAACGAATATCAGCCGCTTCCTCACCCTTTGCTTTCTTAGGCACAGGAACTGTTAGCTCACCTAAGTAAACGTTCTTTTTCACCAGGCGATTTTCTCCCTGGTATACATCGACACACAACTGTGTCTGATTATCCTGAGCAGTCCACACCCGCCTTACAACGCTGACTGGTACAACGGTATTGCGCTCGATAATAGGCATAAAGTAGGCACCGAGCTGCGGATTATCTTCATTAATAACACCAGTTCCCAGGGTATAAGGACATACATCAGTCAGGACAATATCATCCAGTGCCGAGTTCTTTTCTTTTAAGCCAGCCTGAATAGCTGCCCCCATCGCAACGACAGTGTCCGGATCCAAATGACAGGCTGGCAGACGGCCAAACATTCGACCAACCATTGAACGAAACTGGGCCATGCGCGTAGAACCGCCAACCAATACCACTTCATCAATTTTCTGTGGGGGCAAATCTGCATCGCGCATTGCCCGCTCAATTGGCCGTTTCGCTCTTAACAACAGGGGGGTGCTGAGTTTTTCAAACCACTCTGGGGTCACCTGGAATTGCAGGGAGCGCCCATCAAGTTGTAATTCAAGTTTTTGCTCAGGCTGCTGGCTAACTCGACGTTTGGCACTCTCCATTTGCATATATAAGTTTTGCAAATCGCGAGGGCTTAAAGCCTCTTTATTAATATCAAACTCAGTCAGAGCATCATCGATCATTGCCTCAACAAAATCCTCTCCACCGAGGAAGTTGTCTCCGGCACTGGCATGAACTTCCATAATGCCATCGAAAAATTCCAGGATGGAAACATCGAAGGTGCCACCCCCAAGATCTAAAATAAGGAAGTTTCCTTCGCGCTTGTCGTGTAATCCGTAAGCAATGGCAGCCGAAGTTGGCTCGTTAATTAGCCGCTCTACTTTTAATCCCGCAAGCTCTCCTGCCAACTTGGTAGCATGGCGCTGATTATCATTAAAATAAGCTGGGACACTGATTACCGCTTCGGTTACCTCTTCACCAAGAAAAGTTTCAGCATCTTCTTTGAGCGCACGTAAGATTAACGAGGAGAGTTCTGTTGCACTAAATTTCTGTTTCCCCAGGGAAACTTTGTGGTCAGTGCCCATCAAGCGCTTAAACGCAGCCACAGTGGTACTACTGTGATTAATAAGACGTTCTTTAGCCGTTTTGCCGACTAGCAGAGTGCCAGAATCATCAAGCCCCACAACTGACGGGGTCAAAATTTCACCCAAACGATTGGGAATTAGTTTTACCCCTTCATCGGTCAGTACCCCGCAAGCACTATTAGTGGTTCCCAAATCGATACCAATAATGGCCATATTTCCCCTACCTACCCTTGGATTCGAATTGCAAAAACGATCGAATCTATAGAATTTTTAAGACATTAGTTTTAGCTATATTTATGGCGCATTATTCTAAGCGGCCTTGACCACAAATTGCCAGATAAGACACCGCTATAACACAATATCAGGGGATAGGTACTCACAAAGTGAGGCGTGATTAAGCGGTTAGTTGTGGCCCAAAGGGCTGGGCCACGAAAAGATAAATATGAAAATTAGGGGGCGCGACGTTCTATATTCCAGCTTTCATTTTCTTCACGGCGATAAATAAAACGATCGTGCAATCTATTTTCACCCCCCTGCCAAAACTCAACAGCATTGGGCACTACACAGTAACCGCCCCAAAATTCTGGCAATGGAATTGTTTTACCGGCAAAGCGAGCCTTCTCTTTATCAAACTGCTGCTCCAGTTCCTCCCTGGACGAAAGCGGCCGGCTCTGGTGCGAAGCCCACGCGGCCAACTGGCTATCCAGGGGGCGCGACTGGAAATAGGCCTCTGCCTGCTCGCGGGAAACAGGTTCCACCTTCCCATAAACAATCACCTGCCGCTCGAGACGGCACCAGGGAAACAACAGCGACACCTGAGGGTTAACGGCCATATCCCGGGCCTTGTCACTCTGTAAATTGGTATAGAAAACGAAACCCTTCTCATCGAATCCTTTCAGCAAAACAATCCGCTGCGAGGGGTGCCCGTCCGCGTTAGTGGTGGCAAGACACATGGCGCTGGCATCAACTAATTCTGCTTCAACAGCTTCTGCAAGCCACTTGCGAAACTGCTCCACGGGGGTCGGCTTCAATTCAGAGCGCCTTAAACCACCCATTTGGTATTCCCGACGCCATTGATCGATTTCCATGGTGATACTTCCTCGGTTGTTCTAGCTCAAAGTTTATTCAGCGAAGTGCCGGAAGGCTATTGTGCGGCAGCCACCTCGTCAAATTCCGCAAAATCTACTGACAGGTAAAGTAACCCAAGCGTACAAAGTTTCCTGCCGCAGTGCCGGGTGAATCTCAATTTTCCTGCGATATTGCCTGTGAAGATGCAGACTCTGCGGGTGCTTGCACGGCTTTTGGTGGGCCGCTAGGCTCACTGCATTTTTACACGAATAAGGAAAATGGTGCTTATGTCCTCTGCGCCCACATGCGCCCAGGTGCTGATGCGCCTGCTGCGCGAATACCAGGTAGAAAAAGTTTTCGGGATTCCCGGCGTACATACCATTGAACTGTATCGCGGCCTGCCCGGTAGCGACTTGATGCATATCACGCCAAGGCATGAGCAGGGCGCCGCCTTTATGGCAGACGGTTATGCCCGCGCCAGCGGCAAGCCCGGTGTCTGTTTCCTGATCACTGGGCCGGGGCTGACCAACGCAGCCACTGCGATGGCGCAAGCTTACTCAGACTCAATTCCTATGCTGGTTATTTCCGCCGTCAATCGCCGGGAAGACCTTGGCATGGGCCGTGGGCGCCTGCATGAGCTACCCCGCCAAAGCGATGCCAGTCGAGGCTTCTGTATCTGGCAGCACACCCTGACCCAGGCAGAACAATTACCGGAAGTGATGGCAAGGGCATTCCAGCTATTGCAGTCCAGCCGCCCCGGCCCTGTCCATATCGAAATCCCTATCGATTTATTCCCGGCTCCTATGTCCGGCAAGCTGGACGATTACCGCGCGGCACCCAATGCCATGGTACCGGCAGCCAACGCGACAGCTATCGCAACTGCTACCCAGTGGCTGCAAGCTGCCGAACGCCCAGTGATTCTGCTGGGCGGTGGCGCGCAATCTGCTGGAGAGGCGGCAACACAGGTATCAGAAAAAATTGCAGCTCCAGTCTTCCTGTCTCTGGCCGCCAAAGGCGTTGTCGATGAAAGACATCCTCTGTGTGGCGGAGCCAATCTCAGTTTTGATTGCGTGCGTGAGCGAGTGGAAGCTGCCGATGTGGTCTTGGCCGTTGGCACAGAGCTTTCGGAAACCGATCGCAATCTGGTGAAAGAGGATTACGCTTTCTCCGGCAAACTGATCCGCATCGACATTGATCCGGCTCAACTGGTATGCAATGCCCAGCCGGACCTGGCCATCTGCGCGGATGCAGCAGAAAGCCTTCAGCAATTAAGCGAAGCCTTGGTTCAGTGCGAAGAGAGCTCAAAACTGCGCGCAGAAAAAGAAGTTTCACAATTAATCGGTAACTGCCGCAAAGAGTGGTGGGAAGGTTCTGAGGAGCGCTTCCCTTGGGTTGAAGCTCTGCGCGAAGCCCTGCCCGATGAGGGAATTCTGGTTACCGACTCCACACAACTGGCCTATAACACTAACCACGCCTTGCCGCTGTACCATCCTCGCAGCCATATAACCTGCACTACCGGTTACGGCACGCTGGGCTTTGCCCTGCCCGCCTCGATCGGGGCCAAGTTATCCAGCGAGCGGGATGTAGTTGCCTTGATCGGCGATGGCGGCCTGATGTTTACTCTCGGTGAGCTGGCCGTTGCAGTAGAACAGCAACTGCCCCTGCCAATACTGGTTTGGAATAACAGCGGGTATGGAGAGATTCGCGACTTTATGGATGCCGCAGAAGTACCTCAAGAAGGTGTTAACCTTCGCACTCCGGATTTTGTCGCACTGGCAAAATCTTTTGGCGCTGAAGGTTGTCGCATCGACAAACCAAAGCAATTAGCTACGGCAGTCGCAGAAGCCCTGCAACGCAAAACACCAACAATTATCGAAATCACCGCCCCTTGAACTGGCGCGAAGCAAACGGAAGCGTGACATGACAGATTTCAGCAAGCTGCATACCGACAAACTGTTTATCAATGGTGAGTGGCGCGAGCCCCTCGGCACCAGTTCCCATCCTGTGATCAACCCCGCCACTGAAGAAATGATTTGCCAGGTGGTGGAAGGCTCTGCTGAGGATGTGGATATTGCCGTTGCCGCTGCCCGCAGCGCCTTTCGCAAGTGGCGCCATACCAGCGCAGATCAGCGCTCAGCCCTGCTAAATGCCATTGCTGACGGTATGGAGGAGCGCAAGGAAGACTTGATCCAGGCGATCTCACAAACCCTGGGTTGCCCCGCCCATATCACCCGTTGGTTGCATGTGGATGGCCCTATCTACGCCATGCGTTACTACGCCGGTCGCACTTCAATCATGGAAGAAACCGAAAAGGCAGCCCACTCGGTATTAATCCGGGAGCCGATTGGCGTGTGTGGCTTTATTACCCCTTGGAATTACCCTCTGCACCAATTTGTCGGCAAAGTGGCCCCGGCTCTCGCAGCGGGCTGCACCATGATTACCAAGCCTTCGGAAACCACTCCGCTACAGGATTTCGTCATGGCGGAGATTATCGAAGCAGCCGGTGTTCCTGCGGGCGTATTTAACCTGATCCCCGGTGCAGGCTCGGTCGTCGGCGCAGAGCTGTCATCGCACCCGGGAATCGATATGGTGTCCTTTACCGGCTCCACCCGTGCAGGTGTTGAAGTTGCCAAGGCTGCAGCGCCCACAGTTAAAAGGGTAACCCAGGAGCTGGGTGGCAAATCGCCTCTGATTATCACCCCGGATGCGGATCTTAAAGCAGCGGTTCGCTGGGGCTGCGAAGATGTATTTATTAACAGTGGCCAAACCTGCACCGCACTCACCCGTATGCTGGTTCCCGCTGAGCACTATGAAGAGGCGGTGGAAGTTGCCAAGCAGGTGGCTGAAGAAGTGGCCATGGGCACTGATGCCAATGCCTTTATGGGTCCCCTATCCTCCGCTCGCCAGCTGGAAATCGTGCGCGGCTACATCAAGAAAGGGATCGAAGAAGGTGCCCGCCTTGTGACTGGCGGCCTCGATCTACCCACCGAACTGGATAAAGGCTTCTATGTGAAACCCACGGTATTTGCCGACGTTCACAACGATATGGCCATTGCCCGGGAAGAAATCTTTGGCCCGGTGACCTGCCTGATCCCCTACAAGGATATGGATGAAGCCGTCGCCATTGCCAATGACACCGAATACGGTCTGTCCAGTGGCGTATGGGCTAAAGACGCCGAAAGCGCCATGCCTATTGTTCGTCGCATTGAAGCGGGCCTGTGCTTTGTCAACGGCGGTGAGTTTAACTACGACGCCCCCTTCGGCGGTTACAAGCGCTCCGGCAACGGACGCGAGTTTGGTGAGGCCGGTCTCGGTGAGTTTATCGAACTGAAATCCGTACAGCTTCCCGCATAAACTTCTGCACCGCCCTCTAATGGGGGCGGTACTGTTGACTGCTAATCCCCTCCCCGTTATCTTTGCTCGCACATCACGAGAGTGGCTGACGCCAACGCCAACCTGCCGACCGGGGCAAGGTGGTTCTCTCTCTGCGGCACACAAGGCCTGCGGGGAGGATGGGGCTCTACCAGAGCAAACCAACCGGATTAGCGAACATCACTTCGCCGCTTCCACGTCAGTCCTCCATAGTTTTACCATTGGAGGGACCATGTCCGAATCACCGTTTTCCAGTAAAGACATTATCGAAATTCAAATTGCCAGCCAAAGAAGCCACACGGCAGTACGCGCGGTGAGAAGAGGTGATCGTCAGTTGTTGTGGCAACTACTGTTCGACACTGCCGAAGAGGCATTAAAATTTGCCACCAGTTGCCGCGCCAGTGAGCACCCTATTTCGGCCCATGAGGCCTGCGAACTGGCGGGATAAAGTAGAACCAACAGGCGCCGCGAGCTCGCGCCCGTTACCCTGTGCCAAGAGCACCCGACAGGAGCTAAAAACAATACCATGTCAAAGCCAGAACAATTCTTTGAGCACCTGCGCAGCGAACTCAAACAGATCGATGCAGACGGCCTGTACAAACGCGAGCGGATTATTACCTCCCAGCAGGCCGCTGAGATCCAGGTGAACAACGACACCCAGGTACTGAATTTTTGTGCGAACAACTACCTGGGCCTGGCCAACCACCCGGACTTGATTGAAGCGGCCAAACAGGGGCTCGAACAATACGGCTTCGGCATGGCATCGGTGCGCTTTATATGCGGCACCCAGGACATTCACAAAGCGCTGGAATCGCGCCTTTCTGAGTTCCTGCAAACCGAAGACACCATTCTTTACACCTCCTGCTTCGACGCCAATGGCGGCCTGTTTGAAACACTGCTGGGCCCGGAAGATGCCATCATCTCCGACTCCCTCAACCACGCCTCCATCATCGACGGCGTGCGCCTGTGTAAAGCCAAGCGCTACCGCTACGCCAACAACGATATGGCGGAACTGGAGAAGCAGCTACAGGCCGCAGACGCCGCTGGCGCCAAGACCAAACTGATCGCCACTGACGGCGTTTTCTCTATGGACGGAGTTATCGCCAACCTCAAAGCCGTGTGCGATTTGGCCGACCAGTACAATGCCCTGGTAATGGTGGACGACTCCCACGCAGTGGGCTTCCTCGGAGACCACGGCCGCGGCACCCATGAATACTGCGATGTGATTGACCGCGTCGATATTATTACCGGCACCCTGGGCAAGGCCCTGGGCGGCGCTTCCGGCGGCTTTACTTCTGGCCGCAAGGAAATTATCGACATGCTGCGCCAGCGTTCGCGCCCCTATCTGTTCTCCAACTCCGTAGCCCCAGCGATCGTCACCGCCTCCCTGAAGGTGTTGGATATGCTGACTGAAGGCGGCGAGCTGCGTGAACAACTCCGCGACAACTCCGCTTACTTCCGCAAGCGCATGTCTGAAGCAGGCTTTACCCTGGCTGGTGCCGACCACCCGATCATCCCGGTGATGATTGGCGATGCTGCCCTGGCGCAGAAAATGGCTGACAAGATGCTGGAGCGCGGCATCTACGTAGTGGGCTTCTTCTATCCGGTAGTGCCCAAGGGCCAAGCCCGCATCCGCACCCAGATGTCCGCCGCCCACACTCGCGAGCAGCTCGACCAGTGTATCGATGCCTTCATTGAAGTTGGCCGCGAACTGAATATTATCTAAACCAAACAGCGGTGCTGATACGGTAATTCTCACAAGGAATTCACCGGAGCGGCACCGCGCCCTGCCATTTGTAGTTTTAAAAACAATGAAAGCACTATCCAAGCTGAAATCTGAAGTGGGAATCTGGCTTACCGATGTGGAAATCCCCACACCGGGCCACAACGACCTGCTGATCAAGATTCACAAAACCGCAATTTGCGGTACCGACATGCATATCTACAACTGGGATGAATGGTCGCAAAAAACTATTCCTGTCCCTATGGTGGTAGGCCACGAATATGTGGGTGAAGTCGTCGGTATGGGGCAGGAAGTTGCAGGTTTCCAGGTGGGCGACCGTGTTTCCGGTGAAGGCCATATTACCTGCGGCCACTGCCGCAACTGTCGCGCCGGCCGCCGCCACTTGTGCCGTAACACTTACGGTGTCGGTGTAGACCGCCCCGGAGCTTTTGCCGAGTATCTGGTAATCCCCGCGCTCAATGCCTTCAAGATCCCGGATAACATTTCTGACGATCTCGCCTCTATTTTTGATCCCCTCGGTAATGCGGTACACACGGCCCTGTCTTTCGACCTGGTGGGCGAAGATGTACTAATTACCGGCGCCGGCCCTATCGGTATTATGGCCGCAGCAGTCGCCAAACATGTTGGCGCACGCCATGTAGTTATCACCGATATCAATGAATACCGCCTGGACCTGGCACGCAAGATGGGCGCTACCCGCGCCGTAAACGTTGCCAAGGAAAACCTCAGCGATGTGATGAACGAGCTGGGAATGAGCGAAGGCTTTGATGTTGGCCTGGAGATGTCCGGCGTACCCGTCGCCTTCCGCGATATGATCGCCGCAATGAACCACGGGGGCAAAATTGCCATGCTCGGTATCCCCGCAGGTGAAATGGCGATCGACTGGGGGCAGGTTATTTTTAAAGGCCTGATGATCAAAGGTATTTACGGCCGTGAGATGTTTGAGACCTGGTACAAAATGGCCAGCCTGATTCAATCCGGCCTGGATTTAACCCCAATTATTACTCACCAGTTTTCGATCGATGACTTCCAACAAGGCTTCGATACCATGGGATCTGGTGAATCCGGTAAGGTTATCCTGAACTGGAAATAAGTCCCAATGGCTGCGGGATTGCCCGCAGCCATTCTCCCTGTGCCCTCAATTTACCACTCCCCTACCCCAAAATATCTTTGCGTTACCTGCCTGTTTCAACACTTTCGCAGTTGCTGCAGCTTAAATAGTTAACGACTGAAATAGATCTTCTATAACTTCGATTATTTTTTTAAAATCCTGGATCATTAGGTTCCAGCCGACCTAACACGCGATTCATTCAGCATCCCTGAAGCCTCTTTTTTACTGTACATCTTTATATTTATAGCGCCTGAACCTGGTACGATCGGACCGGATCGCTACCGCACTCTACTGCTGCAATAGGTCTTCCGGTTTTTAGTCCAATTGATTCCAAGATAACAATCAGGATAATAAAGATCATATTTACCGCGGCACAAATGTTAAAAGTAAGAACATGAAACTTTATTTAACTTTGGCATTACTTCTTTTTACACCATTTGTCATAGCAGATGAAAACCTCTTCTATGTGGGAACTTGGCAATCAAATGAAAAAAAGACTTTAGCCAGCATGAACAACGTGGAGGACATACCCGAGAAAACCCAAATGCTCTTCCGCTCCAATTTCTTTGGGCGTCTCGTGAATGTAGTTCGAGCAGATTCGTTTGCAACTTACATCATAGGGGAAAAGCCTGAGGCATTGACATTTTCACCACATACGATTGAAGTATTGAGTGCCGATACGATTCGTATCACATATTACGACGAACTCTCCACTTCTGATGAGACACGGATTTTAAAATACGAAAATAACTGCTACTCATTGCCAGTAACAAAATGGGAGTTTAGAGAATATTTTTGTCGTGTTGAATAAGACTCGCAACAAGCAGAAGTATACTCGCGTACTTCGAGTAATCGATCTCAGCTTCCCCCCCCATACTTTGGGAAGTTACACTTAGAGAGACTCTGAATAACTCCATAATACCCCTGCGGATCTTGAAGGCTGCATACGTTAGGCACAGTTCACCGAAAATGACCTGGTTGAAACGCAGCAGCTGTGGCATTCAACCCCCACCCTTCAGGGCCAACAGATTTGTTAAGAGGCTCCATAAGTAATCACCCAGTATGATCAAATACAGGAAGTTTCGAACGATGTTCCCACTTAAGAAATTCTGCTTATCGGCTTATAGCTTATTATTTGAGCAAATATGGTAAATTACTCCGCATCTAATTTTTTACAGATAGCCTTTATCACCCTATCGATTCTAGGTATTGCATTACTTTGGGCGCAAAACCGTTTTACAGCAATGCGATACTTGTTAGGCGCCACTGCATTATTGATGACATTTAATTTTGTAGAAGAAACGAAAGTAGTTAATCTTGGCTATTTAATCACGCCTTCGTTCTCATTATTGATGGGCCCATTATTTTTTGCTGTGGTTGCACAATTAATATCCACCAATTATCAACAACGGCGTAAACACTGGGTACACTTAGTACCAGCAGCAATCAGCTTATTATTTAATCACTGGCCGCAGTGGGTTTTAGCGGCCGGTACTTTAAGTCAGATTGTTTATTTCTCATTAAGTATAAAAGCGCTTATTCGATATCAACATATCTTGCCCCAAAACCGCTCCGATGCTAACAAATTGAGAGCTGATTGGGTTAAGCGTATCCTATGGGTTCTGGTTGGCGTTGCACTGGTGGATGCAGTGCGGCATAACTTGCAACCTTACTTACCCATTCCTCTTTTGCTCAGATGGTACCTTGTTATGCAGCTGAGCTATTTTTTGATTGTTTCTTTGCTTGTAATTCGCGCGGTTAGGGAACCGCAGCTATTTGCGGGTTTAACGGATGGTGAACAAGCCCTGGGCATATCCGTAATAGAGGATTGTGATAAGGGGAAGTGCAAAGCTGACGAAACGACTCAGGCGGATGCGCTTTTCAAGGAGCTTAACAAACAAGTTCATAGTCAACAGCTCTATCGCCTACCAAGGCTATCCCTCCGGGACTTGGCACAACATACAGGGCTTGGAGAGAAAGATATTTCCTGGGCCATTAATCAGGGCTATGGCGGTAACTTTAATGACTATGTTAATGCTCAGCGTTTGGCCGATGTAGTTTCGCAACTTGATTCAGTAAAAGAGAGTGATTCGGACAAGAAAGTTCGTCTCCTCGATATTGCACTTGAAGCGGGCTTTAACTCTAAATCCAGCTTCAACAGCCTATTTAAACGCCACCTTGGGATGACTCCTAGTCAGTATTTAGTAGCAAAACCCCAATAATGGTTACTTTGGACGTGCAAAATCTGGATTTCGGACGCTAGAAGCTGATAATTTTGGCATTTTGGCCTCTTTGATTCGCAAGAGGTCATAATGAAGTTATCTTCCTATTTTTCTCGCTCATGGAAAGCAGCGGTAGCTATTTTAGTTTTCATTAGCGTTGCTGCGCTCGGATCTTGGGGATATGCATGGTACATCCCTCCCTCTTCCTACGGGTTAGCTGAAAAGAATGCTCGTATTGTAGTTACCGATATCACAGTCATCGACACCCAGCATAATACAGCCGCAAGTAACCAAAACCTCGTCATTCAAGGTGGAAGAATTGCCCAAATAACTAGAGATGTAATACCTGAGATTGAAGGCGAGCTGAGGATTAATGGCCTGGGTAAATATGCGATGCCAGGCTTAATCGATATGCACAGCCATGTATGGGGTCGATCCGATCTATTAGCTATGTTAGCGCACGGAGTCACTCGCACAAGAGTTATGGCTGGCAATTCCCCTCAGCGTATTCTCAAAAAATGGATCGATACTGGGGATATAGCCGGCCCTCATATGGTGTTATCCGGTGCACCTGTAAATCAACATTCCCACTATGCCAGTGGCCGACACCACAAGTTTATTGGTAGTAAAGAAGAGGCTCGCCAGCTGGTTCGCCAGCAATATCAACAGGGGTACCAGCAAGTTAAAGTTTATGACGGTTTATTCCGTGAGGTTTTCTTCGCTATAGCTGATGAAGCGAAGAAGCTCGGCATGCCTTTAGCTGGCCACCCGCCTTTTGGTATTACTCTCAATGAATACTTATCGGCTAAACCGCAGTCATTAGAGCATGTGGAAATGATCTTTCAGGCACATTTGAACTACGACTATCAGCAGGAGAGCTTCGATGAAATTGTGCAGCAACTACTAGATAGCAACGTACCAGTTAGCCCTACTTTAATCGTATATGACAACGTAGCACAGATCGCGCAGCTTGGACCAGATTACTGGCACAGCATAGCTGATGATCTCGAGCTCAATCATCCCGCGATAAAAGCAATGGGTGAGCAGAAGGTTAATGGGATACATAGCGCTAAAGCGCAACAGGATTGGCAGGGTAAATCCAACATTTTCGGGGATATGGCCAAGCAGCTAAACCAAGCCGGTGTTGAGATAATGATAGCGTCTGACGGCGGAACCTTCTATACGCCCAATGGCTTGGGCACTATTCAAGAAATGCAACGATTAGTGGAGGTGGGGATCCCTGTTAATGATGTATTGCGAGCAGCAACCCATCACCCAGCAAAAGCACTGGGTATTAGCGATAAGGTGGGCTCCGTTTCCACAGGCTTTAATGCTGAACTATTGTTGCTCGAAGATGATCCACGAGAAAACTTGAACACCCTAACCAATCCCCTAGGGGTAATTTTGGATCAGAGCTACTTCGATAGACATAGCCTTAGTGAAATGAAAGAGCTAGCCAAAAGCACAGGATCGAAAAGTAATTTCTATTTTTGGTGGATTGTGGATAATTATATTTATTAGCGACCTTGCCAGTTAAATAAACTAAGAAAGTATCCCACAAAAGAGAAAGCCCAGCCGAATTAGAAGGGAACTCCATATTAACAGGTAGAGTCATCCCGCAAAATTAAGACATCCAAACCTACTAACACCCTAACTCGGAACCACCTAATTCGGCTAGCAAGCCATACAAACCTCGAACCTAAAGTTTAAAAGTAGATTTTTCAACCTGAGGTTCACTACCAGTGATTCAATGAGTTCGAAGTGCAAATTTACAAAATATAGGCACAAAAATGATCTTATTGGATTTTATTAAGTTTGTTTTAATATCAAAGCTACGTAAAATCGATGGATATGTATCGGCATATAAAGTTTACTTGAATGAGTCTCTATGAGGTCCAAATAAGCTACAAGAGAGACCTAAGAAGTCTGAAAAAGACTCATCTACTTAAAGGAGAACGCTAGAGCAATATAAGAATAAGTAAAAGGCGCTGACCCTAGGTGCTACCAACACCAGGGGCCAGCTAACCACATTGATATCTACACTATCAAAATGGCTATATGCATCATACGCTAGATACCCGCTCGTCTTCAATAAAGTGGAGTAGATCCAGCAGCTTGGAGCGTGTCCTCAAGCTCTGGGAGCGTTGCGCCCGCCTTTTCTTCTTCTATGCCTATCGTTCTCGCGCCCCACCTCTTTCAAATCCCACACATTACTTCTTGAATCTTCCCACTACGGAAGGCCATCTTCTATTTTGAAATTCAGCAGGAACGAAATATGTTAATTTTAAACCGCCGAGTTGGTGAAAACCTCAGAATTGGGGCAAAGATCTCAATCACAGTATTGGAAGTTAAGGGAAACCAGATAAGCATCGGCATAGACGCCCCAAAGTCAATATCTGTGCACCGTGAGGAGGTCTATCTGCGTATTAAAAAGAACAAGCGGTAATAGATAATAGCTACTGATCACAAGTTTGATTTTGTACTACTTAGTGAGTCTATAGCTCGTAAACCCAATAGCGGGAAGAGCTGAAGCAGCGGCTTTGTGTACAGTATTTCAAATCCCATGCCTGATTGAATTGACAGGCATTCAAAGCCAGCAAGATCTATCGAGATCCTCATCCTGCGTACAGCAAAATCACTAACACTCAAAAATAGCTTTCACCTAAGCTCAATAATGTACTCACATCGCCACTATAGAAGCTAGCCGCTTAACCATCTCTCAATGATCAGTGCCAAGCAACAATACTGCACACAGCCCTGCCCTTTAGCTGCTCCACGTCCTTAACTCGGCTAAGGAGAGCCAGAACCTCTCCTTAGCCGCCTTAATACTTTGATCTGTTAAGCAGATAACCACCACATAAATTACTACTTCAAACAAAAATAGAGCCAATTTTCCCCACTAGACTTCTACTACTCAATCGTCAGTTATTCAGAGCAACTGTTCCTAGGATTCCACTCTGTTTATAGCCCACTTTCTGTATATTTTTTGCCGTTTCAACCTATCTTACACGAGGTCCAAATAAAATTAGCAAGCGCTAGCTCGTCATATTTTCGATCATCATGACCGTTATTTTCTTACTAGCGAGAAATAACGCTGAAATAGTATATAATTCAACAAGTTAAGAGCTTTCTGATATTGTTTGATAGTAGTCATGATGATCGTTTTTCCATTTGGTACGATTAGCCCAAATTCTTATAATCTTCTGATTTCACACGGAAATTGATCTCTCTCTAACTAGATTGATTCCGAGATAGCAATCAGGATAATAGTGATCAGAATGATTACTATATAAATGTTATGTGTAAGCACGAATGAAGAATATATTAGCCGGATTAATAGCCATACCACTATCGATAGTGTCGATTATTTCCTGGCCTTACATATACAATTACCACCTCTTTTCGTTGGCACAACTTAAGGATGGTATAAACATCGGCGACCAATATGTTTCGGTGATGGAAAAGTTTGAGCAGTACCAACAGGAGCATAAAGACACTGGCGAGCTACAGGTTAAATTTGAGCCCGAAAGGCTTTTTATATACCACGTAAACGCCTTTGATGATTGCCAACTTATTGTAACATTTAGTTCTACAGGCAAGGTAAGTAACATTGCATACATTGGAGATTAAACACATAACAAGGCGGTCAATGATCGCCTGCGGCTGGACCTCCTTACGCTGCGCTCCAGTCGGCCCATTACCTTGGCGTTAAGCAATAAAGCTATGGCAAATATAAAATTAATTATTTCCAAATTTGAAATTATGGCAGGATGCACTCTAATTCTTGTATCTGTGTTGGCGCATATCCATAGTTATACTTGCTTTTTATTTACAGAAGGATGTGGGATAGCCGAGGGACTGTACGCTTTATATGGCATTGTCTTCGGGTCGTCATTAACAGCCGCTGGTATTATGCTTCTTCACTTTTCAAAATGGCCTGCATGGCTAGGGCAGTTACTTCTAGTGTATGTTGCAATATTCTCGGTTACGGTGTAATAAATGCTTAATAAAGCGTGCTATGATCGCCCTTCAGGCTGGACTGCTAAAAGCGCTGCTTCGCAGCAACACGGCCCATTCACTCAGCGCTAAGCATCAAAAATGAAAATATACGGATATTCTAAGTCCTCAGGTGATGAACTACTGGAATTGGCTGAGGTAACAATTTCGGCAAATCCAGAGTGTCTAAGATCTTTGGCTACTTTTTTGGTGCATTGTGCAGAAAGTACCAATAAAAAAGGCTGCTCCTGGAAGCATGGGCACTTCGAAGAGGGCGAATCTCCACCTGTATTAGTAGTTCACAATCCATATTCGGAGTAATTTATGCTTAACAAGCTAATGAACTTCACGCACGAAGGGCGCGCGCCGGACAGTCTACGCTACGCTTCGGCTGCCGGTTATTAGAGCGTTATGTTTCAAAATGGTAAGGAGTACTTATGAAAGAGAAAGAAGGATTTTTTAAAAATCTGAATCCATACGTGGCCATTGTAATAGCTATGGTATGTGGTTTAGGTTCCCTATACTTCGGCACAAAATTAATCCCAGTATTCTTTGAAGTTGCCGAGCTAATCGACAAAGGAACACCAATTGGGGCTAAAGGCGCAGCTGTAATCGGCTTTCTCGCCATGTTTGGAGTTTTCACCTATTTTTTAGCCCTGTGGTTTCAACTGGCGCAAAAACGAGTCGTAGAGGCATTCTATGGCTAAACATAACAAGTTGCTCAATTTCGTTTCGGTCGCAAAAGACGCGGCCTGCACGGGACAGCCTACGCGTTGCTTCGGCTGCCCATTAGCAAAGCGTTAAGTTTCTATGAGGTTTTGATTAATGTTCAAATATCTATTAGCACTACATATAGCGTTACTTCCTTTGATGACATCGGCTCAAGAGCGAGAACACTTATCCGTCGAAGTTAACGGAAAGAATATAGGCTATGTATGTAAAGGTACCGGGGAATTGACGATACTGCTCGTCGCAGGTATGGGTCTGAACGTGCAATCAACATATAAAAATACATTTAGAAATATTGATCCTGCTAACTATAAGGTGTGTATGTACGATCGCGCCGGATATGGCATGAGCACTTATAGCGATCCAAAAGTTAGAACTATGTCTGAGCTAGCCGATGAGCTAACAACTCTTACTGAGAAGTTAGAATGGAACAAAGTAGTGCTTGTTCCCCATTCGTTCGGAGGCCTAGTGGCAAGAGCTTTTACCAACCAAAAACCTGAAGTTGTTAAAGGTATCGTGTTTGTAGATGCGGCACACGAAAGCTGGTATCAGGACATGAAGTCATCAATGTCACGGGAAGGCTGGAAAACCATGGAGTGGATTATGGATTGGGAGCGTAATCATCACTCTTTCGAGGATTTCGAAGAGGCTTCATCACATACATCAATTTATTCAATTCCCAGTGACTTACCTATCACTGTCATGTCTAGAGGCATTCCTCACGTCAGTATTCGGCAGACGAAAATGAGCTATAAAGATGTAGATACATACACTAAATCATGGGATCGGTCTCAAGAAAAACTAAGGGCTATCACTCGCAATGCGGAGGTAGTTACTATGATGTATGCGTCGCACCTTTTTGACGAATCTGACCCATGGATAGTTATTGAGCACATCGAGAAAATGATCTCAAAAATTGAAAACGAAACTTAACAAGTCAAGTCAAAAGGACGCCAATAAAATTGGCGCCCTTGCTTGAAGCGTTATGCGCATTGAGAATTGATAGGAGACTAGTGGTGAATGGATATGAAAGTTATCTTGATATATCAATGCTTTCTAAAGTTGTCTCTGAGTTTTCGTGGCCAGCACCCTACAAATTGGAGGATGATCTACCGGATCGTTTGATTATTGTATTTCCAAAGTGCGAACTCTATTTTAGCGTAGATGTTGATGGGGAAAGTGAAGTTAGTTTCATTTGGAATACGGGTGGCCGAGAGAACAACATTGAATTAATCGAAGCTCTAATGATTGTTGTTCCAGGCTTTGAAAGAATGAAAGAGCCATTTTCAGAGCTGAATCTTATTAATGATAGATCTTTGCCTGTTACTCCTACAGTCGTAAAAAATAATTTAAGAGATACTTGTACTGTTTTGATAGAATATTTCAGTAAGTCAATTGTGGGCGATTTTAGTTGGGCTGCGAGATACAGCGCATAACAAGCACATGCAATCTGACCTCCGGCCACTGATTTGGGCGTTATGCATCTAAAGGAAATTCGAATTGCCCCCAGTTAGTGAAAAGCTACAATTATTAGAAGATCTTTTAAAAGCAATGCCGTGCATTGGCCGCTGCCAATTTACGTATCATGGCATTGATATTTGCGCTGAATCTAAGATTGCTGGAGCTAGTTATGAATACACATTTAAAAATAGCGCAGGTGTAGTTCTGCAATTTGTTTTTTATCCCGAGTTTAAAGAAGAGCCTGACTATTTGCTTTGCTATATCGAGAGCCCTAAATTTGAAGAAGAAGCTAATTTGGTGTCTATTCTTAAAGAGTTTGACATTAATCTCAACCTATCAAATTTAGATCAATTTCAAGGCGATTTTGGGGCTAAAGCTACGGCGTTAGTAGGTTTAATAAACCAGACGTTGGGTCGCCCAGAATTATCGAATATTCTCGTTGGCATTTCTGGTGTAAGCGTGCCGGCATTTAGTATGCGTGATTAATACATAACAAGTGACTATGGTTACTCGTCAAGTTTTTAAGCCATACTTTCATCCCAGTAGGTGTTATTTTTCACCATCGTATTCAGGATGGTAATCTGCTTTCTCATGCAGGCAATCAGAGCAACCTTTTTAGGTTTGCCAGCGTCGACTAATCGCTTGTACATCGGCTTTAGTTTGGGATGATGCTGTATGGCCGACATGATGGAAACAAACAAAACCGTTCGTACACGATGCCTTCCACCCCGAATATATCTCTTTCCCTGGAAGCTGCCGCTATCACGGTTCATCGGAGCGATACCTACAAGTGCAGCGATTTCTTTACGGTTCAATTTTCCTAGTTCGGGAAGTTCACTCATCAGCGTATAAGCCAATACATTTCCGACCCCTTTGGCACTCAACAATAGGTCGCGCCTTTGCCGCCACTCAGACACACTGTTAACCAGTTTATCCAGTTGCTTGTCGATACCTTGTAACTCTTTCTTGATGGTGTTTAGAATGGTCTGGATAGGTTTGTGTACTGATTTCGGCATCCTCTGAAGCCGATTCTTTTGCATTGTACTCATCTCTAAACACTGACTTCTTACAGCCAGTAAGTCACTGATCTCCCTAAGCTTTTCTGGCTTTAGCTCCGATAGTCTTGGCTTCATGGCCTCACCAAAATGTGCAATATCCATTGCATCTAGCTTGTCAGTTTTGGCGAGGCGCCCTGCGGATTTAGCGAAGCTTCTTATCTGTGAAGGGTTGCAAACAACAACAGGTAATCCTGCTCTGTCAGCGGCGCAAACAAACTCTAATTCGAGTCTTCCTGTAGACTCTATTAATACTCTTTGAGGTTTAAGAGGTTGTAATTGTTTAATGGCATCCTTAATGCCATTTTTATCATTGGCAACACTAAAGAATTGGCCAGTAGGTCTCACATAAATATCGAGTTGTTTACTGCTGGTATCGATACCGACATTGATCTCTTGAGGTTCCATAAGATAAGCTATCTCCGCCTTGCTATTCGGGCTCGAGGCCCACATGACTATCCGAGTTATGCCTAGTGAGTGCTTATCACGTTCATACTTGTTATCGGTCTTTTACGAACCAGCCAAGCAGCGAACTGTGATAAACAAGGCCTTCGGTGGCCGCCGAAGGTGGGTCTCAATTTACCCGTTAACGAAAAGGATTTTCAACATCAGAATCAGACAAGAGCAATCATACAAGTCAATCAACTACGTGCCTTCGGCGCCGGACAGCTAAAAGCATGGCTTCGCCACAACACTGCCGGTTATTGAGGCGTTAGGCTCAAGACTTACATTAACTACTGTGCCGCAAAATTGAATGCTTAATTAAATAATATTTGTCAAATATGAAGATGGGAAAATATGAGAGTTGATATACATACTGAAAGAAAGTATGAAAACCTAGTAGTAGAAATAATCACTGCCTTAGCAGACTCAAATAACCCTAAAAAAAATAAAAAACCTCTTACTTTCGCAAGAAATTTCCAGTTCATACGATACCGAGTTGCTTGATAAAATACTAGAGCAAAAAGAATTAGAAATTCTCGAGCACTCAAGCCAAATTAAAATTAAAGCCGAAACCAATCATTCTTGTGTATCAATAGTTATAAATCCTGAATGCCATAGTTTCTACGAGGGGATCAAAGAATCAATTTTCAAAGTTCTTTCATTTATAAAACTAGATTTAATTGAACCTCCATCAGTTTGGAAGGCATATGATTTTTCTAGAGTTATTGAGAAGAAAGAAAAATTAAAGCTTTCAAATTCGATATTTGATGAACGAAACGGAAGGTGTGATTACTTAATATTATTAGGACAATTCGATCAGGTATCAAAAGATTTTTACTATCTAGATGATGAAAAGGAAGCTTCTTTATTGTGCAGCTTAGGCATCTGTGAGCTTGCAGAATGGAGTCAAATTGAACTCTACAGTGCCACCAATCAATCAGATGGAACATCTGGAGTTAGTTCGGCAAACGAAATATCACATTTAATATCTGGTAATAATGAGTACATTTCAGTTTGCGGTGAAGGCGTTTATGATTATGATGCATTAATTATGAAAGCCGTTAAATATCAGTTAGATGAATACTTAGACTTGAACTATCCATCCAACACTCTTTGTGATTTTGCTGTAAAAGCAGGTACTGAAGGGCTTGGATTTAGCTTCTCTTTAAGTAAAGAAATTGATGTAGAAAATCTCCTTTCATTCATTAAAAAATCACCCGTAGGTGTGCTTTTTGAAGAAATATTTAAGTCTTTATTCTTATCTTTTAAATGGCAGGCTATTGATGGAGATGATATTCATGCTTTAAGCTTTCAGAAAGCTAGTGAAGATGAAGATTATTTTGAACCTAAATATTGGGGGCAACCACTTGTAGAATATCACCTTGGTGTACCTGTACATATCTTGTTAAAAGTGCTTATTTCGTACGGACTTGTTGAGGAGCGTCCAGCTGTAGGAGGTGGCAAGCCAATAAGATATATAACTATAGCAGGACTTAAGTATGGATATAATAGAAGGACAGATAATGGAGGAAATACAACCTGTTGGTATGAAGAAACTATAGAAGAGCTAAAAGATAAATATCTATCTCTCTCAAATATCGAAAAATTTAAAAGTGATATGAAAAATCATGGTATCAGTGACTCTTACCGTGAGCTGCTCACTATGACTAAGCTATTAAAGTTACATTTAAGCAGCTATACAGCAGCGCAGGTAAATAAAAAATTACTGAAATCTGGAATATTGATTGAAAAGAAAAGGATAAGTAGATCAAATAGGGGGATTAAGAAGTATAAAGCCCTTAGTGACTTAGGCTTAATGTATGGTGAAAACAGGATATCTGATTATTCTGAAGAAACTTATCCTTACTACTATTCTGATAAATTCGTGGAAATGATAAAAAAACATACATAACTATTAAAAAAATCTGATTTGCTACATATATTATATAATCAACAATTTATAGAGTATCAACCAGCCATATAACAAAAAATTCCACGGAACTGCAACTGAGGCGCAGCCCCTGAATTTGGCGTTGTAGTAATCGAGTAGAAATAATATGGAAGAAGCAATTACATACGTAAGCCTAGCAGTAGGCGTGGCAAGTTTCGCATTTGCCATCTATCAAACTAATGAGAAGAGAAAACTCAATGAGTATTTAAGAGCAAATAATTGGTTCAACTATCAGGGAATGGAAAATACTAACGGAACTGTTCAGTTGGCCAAGTAGCTTTATCTAGAACATCACAAAGATAATCTCGTTCCAGATTTACTGGATAGTCTATCCATGACCGATGCACACAGGCAAGAGCTGTTAAAGAAATCAATACGACAAATTCAGATCGCAGCGCCTTCATTAAAATCAAAAGATATTGAGCGTTGGAAAAAAGAAGGGAAGATTTCCGAAGGCAAAGAGAAGCTGTTTACCCAGTTTTCCATAGACGCGGAGTTAACTGCGCCATAACAACGCAAAGCAACCGATGTCTTACCTTATGCATTTTTTTGCACAGTTGCTGCGCCCCCTTTTTGTGCAAAAAGCACTCAAACCAAGCTGCCTTGATTGCGGTATTAGAAAACAATTGGAATAAAATAGAATATGAAAATTGCTATATCAGGTTCACACTGCACAGGAAAGACAACTATTTTAGACGATCTCGGTGGTTCGCTTGATAACTTTGAAATTATAGAGGAGCCATACATTCTACTTGAAGAGAAGGGACATGAATTCAGCGACTCACCAAGTGAAGATGATTTTATATCTCAGCTAGACTACTCCATTGAATTGATAACAAGTAGTCAGAACAATAGATTGTTTGAACGTTGCCCATTAGATTTCGTCGCTTATATAAATACTATAAATAATAACTCGGTATCACTAGAAGAATACCGTGAACAAATTCTAGAAGCGATGGAGCTAATCGACATTGTCATTTTTGTCCCGGTGGAAAATCCTGATAGAATTAGATGTCCTGAGTCGGAAAATCCAGAACTGAGAAAAGAAGTCGATATTCAACTTCAAGATCTAATATATGAATTTGAAGATTCTAGTGGCTTTCGAGTTATTGAGATTAGGGGAAATCCCAAAGAAAGAATCAAACAAATTACGTCATTTTTAGACTCAATCTGAATTTTTCTAACAGGTCGTTCCTGCTGACCCAAATCCGCCGCCGCTTCGCGTCCCTGGATTCGGTCAGCTGAACTTAGTGTTAGATTGAAGGCAAGGAGGTCAAGTATGGAAGATCAAGTCAGGCTAGGTAAATATGCTTTTCGTTTTGCAGCTATCTATTTGTTATTGTTGGTAGGCATGGCAATAGTGTTGAGCATTCTTGAAATTGACTCAAATTCAGGCGCAACAATGGGGGCACTCATGGGTTCGGCTATGGCGACAGCAATAAAATTTGTTCAGGATAATAAGCGTCCACCAACTAAATCAGAGAAGAATAGACTTGCTTTAATATCGCTACTAGCATCTTGGATAGTATCATTATTACTGATGAGCATATTACTTTTGGCGGGTAGCCCGGGTGCTGAAATACTAGAATCTATAAAATCAGTTAATCTAATGATCATCATCACTATAGTTGTAGTACTGTCACTTATTTACTTTCTCGTCCTATCATTTTCCTATGGTTACTTAGCAAAAAAACAGTATGAAGCAATGCTTAAGCAAGGAAAAATCTAACAAGTCAATCAATGTTACCTTATCGCTGTACCTTAATAGCATGGCTTCGCCATATTGAGGCATTATGACGCATACGCACTATGAGAGATAAATTCGGTGGTACAACCCTGGCTATAGCAGGCTTCTTGCTATGCATACTAACTGTCATAGATTCAATTGATGGTAGCTTTACTTATGTAAGTAAAATGAATGGTATCATCGAAATCACACTCACCCATGGTGCTCTGAATTTCTTTTTTAGTCTTTTTGTTCAGGTTTTCATTAGTTTGGCTGTGGCTGCACTCGGCTTAGGTATCTACTTTAAACCCAAGTTTTAGCCTCATAATAAAGCCATCAACCACCGTTCGCATGTGGGCTGGACGATCACTACATTGCTTCAGCTGTGCTTTATCGCTACGCTATCAGAACTAAACTAACTGCGCTCCCGACGGTTATAGGTGCTCATGAGGCTATTCATCATCTTATTACTATCCTTACCTGCAATATGTATCGCAGACACTAAGGTTATGTTTTCTTGTGAGCCCATTGAGGGTGAGACGAGCTTCCGGGTAAAAGGTTACTTTTATGAAACAGCCCAAGGCAACAATATCGGTATGGCTCATAGCTATGCCATATTTGGAGAGTTCGAAGCTATAGAAGGTTGTCGCGCCCCTTGGTATGAGAAGTTCCCACTTAGTGGCTCTACAAGTGTTAAATTCATGCTCCACTGGCGAGAATACATGCCAGATTGCATGCAGAGATTCATGATCCCTCAGGTTTCCACTACCGGCCACATGTGGGTTTCTAGAAAAGGGGAGATGAATACAAAAAGCAGAACTATTCGGGCCAATTGTCATGTCAGTAAAATTACGGAGTAAGGACCTAAAAATTTACGCAATCGAGACAAAGTGATGCGCACCTCGCCCCTTTGTAAGGCGTTGGGTGAATACACGAGAGAAGAGTGAAACTATATCCAAAAATGGAAAACCGCTTCAGGTATCCGGCGACAAAATTTATGGTCGATCAGGTACTACTGTAGGAAGAATTAAAGGCGAAAAAGGTGTTTGCCCCTGATGGACGTTGTGTCGAAACTATTGTAAATGATCGTCTCATTTTTCGTTCGACTCATAGTGAATCTATATACAGCCCTTTCGTATCAGTAAATCGTGCTGGCCCAGCCGCCTGGGATGATGAGCCAACCATACCAGATTAAACATTAATTTATGAGGCAAGTACAACTACCTATTTCTTACTAGTTATTTTCATAGCTTTAGTTGCTTCAATTATCAAAGGCTGGCAGAAAGGCTAAACACATAACAAACAGCAACCGGAACAGAACAGCCGCTCAAAAAATATGCGGGCTAGACGAGCTATGTTTCAATTCGAGCTCTCTTTTACAGATCTTTAGGCGTAGATAGTTACGCTAACACCATTCACATATCCATTTAACAATATGATAATAAAATAAAGAAATTGCTCTTTTTTACAATCGCTTATTTTTCACAACTATTTTGCTAAACTGTGATGCAACCTCGATCGCGAGGTCCGATCCTGAAAAGTAGACTTTGACACATATAATCTAAAAATTTTTGTTGGGGACGCTTACTTTCCTATGACCCGATATAAATATATAGTTAGGTTCGAGCAATCCACATATCCCAATATTTCGATATAAAATAAATAAGGCCAACCCCTATTTTTAGAAGCAAGATCCATATATAGAAAATACGAGGCATCTAACTATGAAGTTAACCAATGCGCGAAATATCCAAATCATAGCTTTTCTGCTGTTGGCGCTAGTAGTTACACAGGCACTCTTTACCATGATGTATGTTGCAGAGATTAACCCCTCACGGAAACTTTTCTGGGGGCTGGAGGGCTTGCTATTTACCATTCTTTCAGCTTTTGCTGGAGCGGCCATGGTGCAGACTAAAAACCACCATGTAGGGTGGTCCGCTATTGCATTCAGCTCTGTATTCAATGTGGTGCAAGTTAGCATTGGCGCCACTATGTTTATGCCATTTCGGGAGGTCGCTAGCCAATTAGAGACGCTTGGAGCTGCAGCGGGGGCCGTTGTGGCTTTTTCATTTATGATCTATTACGCGGCGAAATTTTTGCTGGGCTTTGCTGCTCTTATTTTTGGAGTTGCCAAAATGAATGGAAGCTCCAAAGTACTGGGAGGTTTGACTGCCTCAGTTGGCGTTATTGCAATGTTTGCTAATGCTATTTCGATTACGTTTGGACGTGATTCGTATTTACCCTCATCTGTTGCTGGAGCATCGGGTGTTCTTGCAACCTTACTCTTGGCGATTTGTCTTTTGACTATTGCCCGAGAGGACTAATATACGAAATTCAATCTAACAATCAAGTCGGGCGTGACTTCACAACAGATTGCTCGGCCGCCCATTTATGACTAATAGAAAGAGACCTTTATAGTGGATGAACTAATATATAGCAAAGAAGAGATCCTGTCGGCTCTTAGAGATATCAATGAATTCGTGGTCTCACTGGATCAAATGAATAAAGTACACCACGAGTTTGGTGAAGAGGCGTGGAAGGATGAAATTATTGATTATTTTCAGAGTGCAAGGGTAAGTGATAGGCTAGCGCAAGTACGCTCGATGCTTTCAAAACCGTTTCCGAGTGAGATTGGACCCGATGATATGGATGAGCTGGAGAGGGAAATGCAGGGGGTACAGTATTGGACTTTTAAGGAGTACCTGGCAAAGAAAAATGGCAAGGCGTAGCGTAGGGCGTTTAGCAATGCATTCGTTTACACTCCCCCGGCAAAGAATAACTCACCCCACTTTCCAGAAACCGCTTATCGAAAGCGTTAAATTTCGGTAAGGTGATCGGTTATTAATATTTAAGAAAATCGTTTCCAGCCTATCATAGGCTTTCTTAAGGAGCCATCTACAAAAAAGAGGGACATGCTCGTAATGATATTCTCAAGTAGCATCATTACACTTAACAAGACTAGTCAACGCCACCTACTATGAGGGTTGGATCTCCATTCTTGGGCTTCGAAGGCTTAAATTAAAAATTTGCCTCTTCACGGAACTCAAAATTATTGTGTTAAACGACATGAATAAAATCCGAAGAAAAACCCTAACCAAAATTACTTTAATTATTTTCCTAACAGGCATAGCTTTCTATATGTCAATTGTATTTAGGTAGAATAAACCTGTAAGTTACATTAGGAAAAATCAATTTCGAGCTTTCCCAACAGATAACTTATTAGCAGATGAACTAAAATTATTTGGGCGAGATGAATTGCTAGTCTTTATTTATATTTTCTCTGCTACAAACGATCCTGTGCTATTGGAAGCTTCTGTTAAATATGATGACTCCGAGTATTATAGATTGATCAGGTACAGACCAGGAGTTTATTCAAATGGGAAGAAATATGCCTTCGTTGAGGAGGGTAAAGGTGGTTGGTTTTCTTTGGACGGAACAATGGTTTCAAATCCTGGCTGGTACACGGGTAGGATAAAACCAGTGAGCTATGAAGTAAGAATGGGCAATTTATATTTCGTAAGGTAAATGCTTACCAAACAAAGGCACTCGATATCAAAAGTACCACTCCGAACCTCTCCACTATTCAATTGTTACACACCCATCTGTAACTTTGCCTTACCACCCTTTCTTTCTGTAAAGTAATGGTTATTTATCATACGAGGGTTATCAGTGCGAAAGGAATTCTCTAAGGCTTGGCGAAGTCCGAGTCATTGCGGCATAGAGCTTTTTCACGCCTACTTCCATAAGTTTTCCTTTGCCAAGCATTGGCATGATGAACTCGCTATTGGAATCTTCCTTTCTGGCGTAGAAAAGCTCGATTATCGCGGTGAAACAGTGACTCTTCCTCAGGGAACACTTGCTGCGCTTAATCCAGGGGAGATTCATACCGGTTTTTCCGGAAGTGACTCTGGTTGGCACTATCGTATGTTTTACTTTGACACGGCGCTCATTGAGGAAACCCTCAGGGAACACACTCTGCTGAATCAAACACCCGTACCATTTTTGAAAGGGCCACTATTGGATGATCCCGAGCTTTTTCAGCTCCTTTACAAGCTACATAGCAGTCTTGAAATGAACGCCTTATCCCTTTCAACAGACTCTCTACTCACACTGGCGATTAGCCAGCTCTTTGCCCGTCACGGCGACCAAAAGATCTACCCGAAGCCATCCTCTAACAAACAGGGAGTCTTGAAGGCCCGTGCTTATTTACAGGAAAACTGGCAAAGAAATGTGACACTGGATGAGTTGTGCCAATTAACTGGCATGAGTCGATATCAGCTAATTCGTAGTTTTAATGCCCAGTTTGGCGTTCCTCCACATCAATTCCTAATCCTCCTAAAAACCCAAAGGGCCCGCGCATTATTTCGTGCGGGAGCCCAGGTGGCCGAGGTGGCTATCGACTGTGGATTTTTTGATCAGAGCCACTTGAGTCGAAATTTCAAGCGTGCATTCGGTATCACACCTGCTCGCTACTTGAAGTCTGCTCAGCGCAATTTTGTACAAGATCCTTCCTTCTACTCTCTCTAAGCTCACCTATCTCTGGGAAAACAAAGCGCACCGTTAAACAGTGTGAGCTACTTCTCATAGCGATATCTCTTCTATGACATGAGTAATATATATGAGCTTAGAGTTTCTATTAGCCTGGTTGGCAGTAATGTTCCCATTAATTTTTAGCCCAGGACCTGCCAATATCACCTTTGCTGCAGCCGGAGCCAGCTTGGGTATTCGTCGCTCCTTACCTTTACTGGCAGGCATAGACATTGTATTTCTAATGAAGGCCTTATTGGTTGGCTTCGGATTTATGAGCTGGCTAATTCACTACCCTATGGTAATGACCATCTTACAGTGGACTGGTGCCATCTACTTAATTTACCTTGCTTACGTTTTTATAAAGCCTAATAAAGAGCCTGGAAAAACTGCCACCAAATCGGTAAGTATTTGGCAGGGAATGCTAATTCAAAGTATGAATATTAAAGCTTGGATGATAGTAATTACTATGTTCTCTGTGTTCGCACCAAAGCAAGAGGAGAGCAATGAAAGCAGTGTTATCACCTTGATTATTATGATCACCATACTCAACTTTGTGACACATTTCTCATGGATCGCTTTTGGTCGGACCTTATCGAAAGCACTTATCAGCGATAAAAATAGAAATCTGCAAAACAAGCTTTTTGCACTCAGTCTGCTTCTTGTCGCTGTGTGGTTAATTGCTGATAACCCTACCGCTATTAGCCTAAATGCTGTATGACTTGGAGACTTAGCTCAAAGGTTTAATTTATGAATCAAGCGGCCACTGGTAGTCCCCTGCACCAACAATGAGAAAAGGACCACGCCAAATACCATAGATTGAATTGTCCACCAATAGGGCAATTCAACTGGAAGAGAAAGTACCAGAGCGACCGCAATAACCCCTCGCAGCCCGCCCCAACTCATTAACAGACGCCAGGATTTCGGTATCGGGGGGCCAACAAAGCGAGTCAGAGGTGCCACTAAGAATACAGATAATGCTCTAGCTCCTAAAGCAGCCGCTGTAGCAATAAGCATTGCCAACCATTGGTGGGTAAACATCTCAAAAGTAATCACCAACCCCATAATCACAAAAATAATGCCGGTAAAAAACAGCCCCATCCACTCCCAAGTTGGACCCGCATGAATCAAATAGGTGTTATTTTGCTTACTTAAACACGCTCGAGCAACAATTGCACATATCATTACCGAAATGATACCTGATACATGAAAGATACTTTCCGCCAAATAGAAACTACCAAATGCAGCGATTACTAAAGTCATTAAAGCCGCACTGGGAGATCGTAGAAACAATATGACAAGAGTGGTTATCAAGCCAAAAATAAGCCCAATCGCAACGCCACCGAAAAATACCATGCAAAAATATAGTGTCACTGAAGTCGCGTCCAACGAAGGGGCTGCAGCCCCCATCGATGAGCTTTCAACGATACCATAGGTAGCTAGCCCTAATACTAACGAATAGAGAACTACAGCTGCAGCATCATTGAAGAGGCTCTCTCCATCCACCAAGGTTAAGAGATCTTCTCCTGTTTTTTCCTGACGCAACTTATTAACTACAGAAACCGGGTCAGTAGCCGCTAAAATAGCCCCGGTCAGCATGGCCGCCACCCAAGGAAAACCCTCAGGATGACCAATGCCGTAATAAGTAATTGCTGCAATAAGAACTGCACAAATTACCAAACCGAGTGTAGAGAATAACAGTACAGGTCCAATCCAGCGCTTTAAGACTTTGGGTTCCAACTGCCAGGCGGACTCAAAAATTAATACCGGTAAAATAACAAAGAATACCAGCTCTCTGATACTGGTTGCACGCAAACCTGTATCATAATCAATTATGGGAAGTAACAAAGCCGCCAGCACTCCTGCGACAAGGCAGCCAAGTGTATTATCAATACGTAAGATCCTTGCAATGCCCAATCCAATAACTGCAGCGGCAGCGAGATATAACCCCTGCCCTACAACAGTGACTATATCATTCACCTATCCACTCCCATTACCAGTGCATTCTAACTTCGAATATAGACACATTCTCACTGAACACGCCCATCTACAAGTAGAGACTTTACAAGTTTTATATAAGACTCCACATACAAGTGCGCACTCTCATGGCTAGTTAAGGGCTCACAGTATCCAAATACAAAAATAGCGTTTCTACTGGTGGTATACGTAATTACCATTAGCGGGTGTGCGGCATGGGTTTGTACGACCATACCTGACTCAATTTCAAAGTATCGAAGCTCTCCGGCTAGCCGCTGCATATTGCCGGCATTAGAAACACAAATACCAGATGGAAATACAGTGCCTTCTGCTATCAACATTTTTGCAAAATTTTTCACATCAGAAAATTCGTAATGAGTATCAAAGCTTATTGCAAATGGAGCCTCTTTATTCAAAATCAAACGCAGCTGTTTATCTAAGCCTTTAGCTAAAGACTTTAGACTTTTAGAAAGCATCTCTTCTGTAACACATAAATTAGCTGTTGCTGAAAAGGATCCGACTTCATCCAAGCTTATTGATGGCTTGCATAGGCCACGAATATCTATCGTTACAACTATTTCAGTCTCCCCTGGGAAAGTAGGCATACTCTGCGCAGCGAAAACGGCTAGAGCTCTAAATAGTGAACTTAGTGAAACTCCCCAATTTTTAGCAGTTTGTGATAGAACTTCTGCTACTTCAGGAGGCATCAATTTAAGAATTGAGTTTCCTTTTCTGTCTTCAATAGGTGCCGCTTGCTCTACTTCCCATCTTCTACAGCTATTGGATTTCTGTATGCTAAATAGATCGACATCCTTAAACCCTGCCAAGTGAAGATATTCACCCGCACTTTTTCTTAACGGCTTAGGTTCTTGGCTAATATAGCTTCCCTCCCCCTCCAGAAAGCTGTCTAAATCACGAAAAAGTGCCATTATTGACCGGCCATCCAATGCAGCATGGTTACTAACAATGATGACCCACTTAACTTCACCATTCACATTAACATGCAAGGTAACCCCATAGGCGCAGCTTTCTATGTCAATAAATTGATTTTGCTGCCTAAGGTATTCACTTTCGTATTCTAATGGTTCATTTAACTGCTTTATGCTTAGAGGCACCTTTTCAAAGCTGACATCACAAACCCAAAAAGGCTTGGCGCCCATTTTGATCCTCGCCCGAAGCATTGGGTGTTTTCCATGTAAAAAGATAAAGCCTCTGCATAACTGTTCGACAGTAACAGAATCGCAGAGACGAACAAACGATATTAGCTGAGTTCCACCACGAGACTCACTAGTCAATTCAACAAATAGAGCTTCTTGGGGGCCCAACTCACGTGAGAGTGGCTCATTCTCCATGCAGGCCTCACATTTGCTAATGGGTAGATCACCTGTGATACAAGAAGCACTCTCCTCAGTATAGGAAAATAGTTAGAAACTGTTTGTTGATATTGGCTATTGATACAGAGAGCGTATCACTAAGACAGCCAGCACAATCACAATGTAGTTAACAATCGATTGATTCCTTCGTCTATACAGATTAAAAGGTTAAAAATACATTGCTAATGTATAGATATCTTATTATTCCTTACTTAAATAGGATTCAACTAATCTTCATATGAAAAGCAATTCTTAATGACCTCTACAAGAATTTCTTTCCACCAAACCGTCATCACTACGATGGAGAAACTCACCGCAACCGAGTACGAAATAGCAAATACGCTTAGCAATTTATGTATTTAAATTAACAGCTTAAACAACACAAAATAAGAACAATTCAATTCTCTTGTGAAACCCTTACATAAAAACAAAAAAGCATTCTAGAAACCCTGAATAAAAATCAACGAATTAGACTACCAATAATATCCATATACCGCTTTACATACAGAAGAACACTATTTCGACTCAAAAGTGGTTCACAGTAACCAAATACAAAAACTGAATTCTTATTGGTTGTATACGAAATTACCATCAATGGGTTTATTCCATTAGTTTGAGTCACCATTCCTTTTTCGATATCAAAAAATTTCATCCTCCCACCTAATTTGTTCAAACTCCCTACATTAGATATGCAAATACCAGCAAAGAAGGATTCAGAGCCAGAGATTGTCTCTCTTGCCATAGCCTCCACCTCAGCAACAGTGTATGCAGACACTATTTTTTTTGCCAATGGACGTTGTTTAGTTAATACCGTGTATATTTGGGACTGTAAATCTTCAGCAAAATCTATAATATCAACCGATGTAGGATCTTCAGGAATAGATAACTGAATAGTTTGCGAAAAGGAACCAATGTGCTCTAATGGAATCGGGGGGGTACATAAGCCTCTTCCATCCAAAGCTAAAATAATCTCCTCTCCCTTTTTATAGGTCGGTAGGACTACTGAAGCAATGGAAGCAATTGCACAAAGAATTGCGGTTAACTTTACTCCTCGGTCCTTACCTATTTTTGCTAGCTGATGGAGATCTTCAGGACACAATAGTCTCGCTATTGCACCAGCCTGCCGTTTACTTGCCGGTGCAACCTTCTCAACAGGCCAGTTTAATTTTTGATCATCCGCATCATGAAATATATGTTTTTCACCTGCATATCCAGCAGCTTCTAAAATTTTAGCGATACTTTCTCCAAGAGGTTGTGTTTCATTGCCTTTAAAGGGTTTATTTTTTTGCACTAACTGATCCAACTGTAAAAACAGAGTCATAATAGAACGACCATCCATAATCGCATGAATGTTGTTGACAATAACCCACTGCACTAAACCTTCATGATTGCAAAATATACTTAGACAATATGCATATCTATCACTATCTATATATTTTCTGGCTTGATTTGAGTATTCTCCCTCAAAATCCATCTCCTCATCTAGCCGGTACACATCTATAGGGATTTCGGAAAAATCCACATCACAAACCCACCGATATTTATTATCTTTCTCGACTCGAGCTCGCAAGAGAGGATGATACTGATGTAGTATTTCAAGGCCAGAACGTAGCGTATCAATTGCTAGAGGCTCACAAACTCGAATAAAAGAAATAAGTTGCAGCCCCCCTTTTGACTGCCTAGACAGCTCTACATAAAGAGCTTCTTGGCGCCCCATCTCCCGAGAGGGTATCTCCGATTTCATGGCTGAAACTACCGTACCTAATAGGTATTCATACCAATTATAGAAAATAATAAAATTACATATAATTCAAACAATTACGGCATAATAAGAGAAGTGACTCACTATCTCGTAGCTATGCACACCTAGCGGCTTTGTAGATAAGCTCACTTTCAGTTGATATCATAATGACAGCGTTGCATCTGCTCACTAATGATAGCGCTAAATATTCAAACAAGTCGCCATGGGTATTTTCAATATACAAAATAGAATTAAATATTAACCCAGGGTCACCAGCTAGATAATCAAAGTTCTCAATTGAAATTAGACAAGGATAGCAATATGAAAGATAACATGGGAATACAAGAGGTTATTGACGAACTATATAGTGGAATCTCTGGCCCTTCAGGTTTTCAACGCGACTGGGAAAGACAGGCATCATTATTTTCCTCTGATGCGAAAATGATTCGCACATTTGTGGATAGCAATGGCAAGCCCCAGTCTACGATCCTCAGCGTCCAAGAATATCCAGAAAATTTTGAAAACCTAATTGCAAATCGCCCTTTCTATGAAGCTGAAATACACAATATTATCGAGCAATTTGGAAATATTGCTCACGTCTTCAGTGCTTATGAGGCCTGGAGCGATAAGGAGAAAACCCAATTCCTAAAAAGAGGGATAAATAGTATCCAACTTTTGAACGATGGCGAATCCTGGAAGGTAGTGCATATGATTTGGGATGACGAAAGACCCGGGCTGACAATGGAATCGAAATATAACCCCGCAGTCACTGCCTAAGCAGTATTTACGAGTACAATTAGACCCTAAGAGGCATTGCCTCTTGGGGAAACCAAACCCAGACTTATTTTCCTCTCCAGGTAAATCCGCTAAGGCTTGCAATCCTTCAAAATTAAGGCGTAAACTGTACATTAATACAGTTATCGCTAAAAAAATGTCAGATCATCCTTCCACTAAAGCGCCATCCCCATGCAAGGGCCGAGGAACCGCTTCTAACCTCCCTGGGCGCTTTGCTGAACTATCCAGCTCCCGTGAAACTGATGGCTGGCAAATGGAGCCTGATCAGCCGGTGAGACTAATAACCTCATCCATTGAGGAAAAGGCGAAAACTATTATCTCAACTAATCAATCACCAGACATCCCTTTCTCCCAATCGATAAACCCCTACAGGGGATGTGAGCATGGGTGTATCTATTGTTATGCCCGCCCAGCCCATGCCTATATGGATTTATCGCCAGGCCTCGATTTCGAGACCAAGATTTTCTACAAGCCGAATGCTGCTGAGCTTTTAGAGAAAGCGCTACGAAAGAAGAGCTACCAGTGCAGTCCCATCGCTCTGGGAGCCAATACCGATCCCTATCAACCTCTGGAACGAGAGAAAGAGATAACCCGTAGTTTGTTGGAGCTTATGCAGGAGTTTCGCCAGCCGGTAACCATTGTCACCAAAAGCCAGCTAATCTTGCGAGACCTCCCACTGCTGGCAGAAATGGCACAAGATAACTTGGCCCAAGTCGCCATTAGTGTGACCACGCTAGATAATGCCCTTAAGCGTAAGCTTGAGCCAAGGACCGCTGGACCTGCTGCTCGTCTGCGAACAATTGAACAGCTGAGTACAGCGGGCATTCCTACCGCAGTACTCGCTGCGCCTATGATCCCCGCTCTCAATGACTGTGAGCTGGAGTCGATTCTTGCAGCTGCACGGGAATCAGGGGCTGTAAGAGCCGCATATATCCTATTGCGCCTCCCCTATGAAGTTGCCCCTCTATTTCGGGAATGGTTAGAGGTACACTACCCAGAAAGAGCAAAGCATGTCATGAGCCTGGTGCAGCAAAGCCGTGCAGGTAAGGACTATCAAAGTGAATTTTCCCAAAGGCGAACTGGCACAGGCATATTTGCTCAACTACTCCAAAGACGCTTTCAAGTGGCAATGAAAAAGCTGGGCTTGGATCATCGGCGCCTTACCTTGGATTGCTCCCAGTTCAAGCCGCCGCCTCGCACTAATGAGCAGCAGGATTTATTCTCTTGAATCTATGGGCTATATAAAAAAGAAGGAAGAGCTGGGCGTGAATTGGTTTCTCTATCTTGTTCGAACGGCCAGAGGAACACTCTATACCGGTATAACCAATGATTTAGAGAGGCGTTTTGCTGAGCACTGTAGTGATGGCCCAAAGACGGCAAAAGCACTACGAGGTAAGGGGCCCCTTACGCTCGTGTTCTCTGTGGGGCTACCCGATAAATCAACCGCCTTGAAAATGGAGATAGCCATTAAGAAGTGGCCAAAATCAAAAAAGGAAAAACTAATACTTGGCTCTCATTCCCTGCCAGAAATTTAACTTGCAGAGAAAGCCATTATCATTTTGGTGTTAACAACCATGCCTCTTCTCTTGCAGGAACCTTGCCTTTAAGTCCACCAACAACGTCTCTTGTCGCTAATACTTGTAGGCTATAATCGGCATCATAATATTCGTAAATCAAACGGCTCCCAACAGAAAAAGGTGGGCCAGGCATCTGAGTTTGTTCATACTCGAAGGATACGAGGAGTTGAGGTGCAACTTGGGTAATAGCCATTAAGTGTCTGACATATTGCTCACGAATATCTGTGGGGAGGGCTACCAGTGCAGCCCGATCATAAATCGCTACAACCGGCCCCAACTCCTCTCTACCCAAATCGAATATATTGCCAACAAAAATATCGATGTTGGCACCAGAGTAGCACTTCAGATTACCAACCTGGCCTACCTGTGGGATTACTGCCATTTCACTGAAGAGCTGCTTCACGGCCTCCTCATTGAGTTCACAGCCAGCGACTGAGATATTCTGCTCTAATAACCAAGCAATATCTTTGGTTTTGCCACATAGCGGCAAGAAAATCCGATCACCCGGAGACAGGGAGAGACTGGAAAAGAACTCTGTCAACAACGAATTGCCGGCCGCCTCGTGAAAGCCAATATCATTTCTTTTCCACTTATCATGCCAAAATTCTTCCTTCAAAACTGGCTCCTACAATCCAAGGTAAAAAAATAGATAAGAAACAAATTACATCAATGAAGAAGTGTTCTGTAGTATTCCATTTCGATACTACTTTCAGACTCATAGGGTTCAGTAAACGCCAAAGCCGTAA
Organism: Microbulbifer maximicatervae (SeqCode); assembly: GCF_052467825.1. Lineage (NCBI taxonomy): Bacteria > Pseudomonadati > Pseudomonadota > Gammaproteobacteria > Cellvibrionales > Microbulbiferaceae > Microbulbifer > Microbulbifer maximicatervae (SeqCode). The sequence goes on along the minus strand of NZ_CP174327.1, from coordinate 3,033,234 downwards.
CAAATACCATTGCTGTAGATAGCAATATACGTTTTAACATTGAACTACACCTCTATTCAATCTTACTGACCCCCTTACAACCCTTTCCCTCAAGCACTCAGATTAATCTTTCAACAAGTCCTTACTGCTCGTTGCTGACGCGGCCATAAAATATCAATCAGGCCGGCAAATACTGCACCGATAGATACCGTTGCAATCAGTTGAAAATAGGCATCCAAGGTAATGTCCAACTGCGCAAGAAACGCAATAATGATACCAATGGCATAGCTGGTGACATTCCGAATACCAGTCACCATTCCCATTGCCCATACACTGATAATTGAGAAGAGAAGTGCAATCGGCCCAACCAGAATACTTGGGTCAATTTGCCATTTATGTGCCGCTGTTTGAGCGCCCAACCCCAACCCCAGCCCGGTCACCACACATGCGAGATTGTAGGCACCTGCACGCCAATCACGCCCTCTGGAGTAATAGGCAATAACACCCAACACCGCTACCCATATTGGCATTCCGCCCAGATAACCGACGAGTGCCGCAACAATGAGAATTGCAAGGATTGGTGACTTCAGTAACTGGGGGGACAAGCTTTTACGCTTGGTTAAAACACTGGGCCACTTCATGATTTCCACTCCTTCGAGGACACCCTGATAAGAGGTAAGATTCCTTGCCTAAAACGTAAAACCCGCCAACACTCTGAAAGGATCTATCAGAACCATTCCTTGATATGAAGCTATTTTCAGATAGTTCCCACTCTGGGGGATAGAAAACTTCTTCCGTATTCTTGCCCAATCTTGCAATCAGCAGGCAGTAGCACGAAGCACACAAAACAGACTCACCCGCCGGCCATATGCAAAAAAGTTGAAATGCATAAATTCGACTGATCAAGGCTACTCAAGCGACCTCGTATTCAGGCCGGCAGAGTGTGGGAGCTGCATTCTATTAGATTCTCAGAGGAGTTTTGTCACAGCCCATTACAAGCGTTACCAGGGAATTTCTGTCCCGTCATAGTTATAAAATCGACCCGTTTTTGCTGGCGTTGCTGATAAAAGCAGCTTTTTTAGTCCGCCGACACTTTCCTCAGCAGAAATCAGTGCTCCGGGACCGCCCATAGCCGTTTTTACCCACCCGGGATGCAAAGCGAGAACCGTGATTCCTCTCGGCTCTAAATCGATAGATAAGCTTTTGACGACCTGGTTTACGGCTGTCTTTGAAGTTCGGTAGATATATCCCCCGCCAGAGCGATTATCAGCGATACTCCCAACCTTGCTGCTCATCACCGCGATTAGCTTGTGCTCACTGGCCGCAACATTGTCACAAAAAGTTTCTGCCATCATGTAGGGGGCGATAGTGTTGGACTCTAAAACTCGACGCCACTCTGCGCGGTCAACAGCGCCAAATCCCACGCCCTTCGGCCCGTAGTAACCTGCATTGTTGAGCAATATGTCTATCGGCTCTCCTTGAAAGGCCTTACCTAGAGAGATCATCTGTTCGTAGTCGGTCACATCTAGGCGAATCAACTGTATCGAGGGGTAGTGCTCTTGCAACACCGCGAGCTCAGCAGCTTTCTTCGGTTCCCGACAACAAGCCAGGACCTTCCAGCCAATTTCGGCAAACTGGGCACACAACTCAAGCCCAATTCCGCGATTGCAGCCAGTAATTAAAATCGTGCCGGACATTGGCGCTCCTTAAATGGTATTCTTGCGGGAAAGCGATCATAGCAACTGTATAGCAATGTATTACACTCTCAGCGACATACTGTGGCTTTCCCTGTTCTTTGTGGTTCTTTGGTATATCTGGGCCAGTATGGCCGCTAAAGAGCACGTCCGGCGAGCCGCTTCTGATCACTGCCGACAGCTCGGTGTCCAACTGTTAGACGACACCGTGCTTTTGGTTCGTACTCGAATCAAAAAGGATAAGAGGGGGTTTTTCAGCCTTCACCGCAGTTACAAGTTTGAGTTTACTTCTACAGGCGAACATCGCTATTCAGGCACTGCTGTACTTCACGGGAATCGCATCCAACAGCTACAGCTTGCCCCCCACCACGTAAGTTAGAGGTACCCATGCAACGCGGCATATATCGTCACTACAAAGGAAATCTGTACGAGGTTTTACATACCGCAAAACATAGTGAATCCGAAGAAGTTATGGTTGTGTACCGAGCCCTTTATGGAAGCTATGGTGTCTGGGTGCGACCCCAAAGAACATTTAATGAAACAGTTTCTAAAAATGGCGTTAAATCTCCACGCTTTGAATTAGTCCAGGCATTTGACATAGCTGCCTGACCTGACTGAAATATAATTAATTTTGGAGGGGCCATGCTTCCTCCAAAGTCACTTTATCTGTCTATTATTTTTTCCAATAAGATAAGCAACTTTCTCCAGTTATATCTGCACCCAATCCAACTCAATCTTTTGTCTAACTTGCTGGTACTCAGGTGTACTATCAGCTTACAACTGACCCCGAAAACCCCCAGTGTTTATTAATCGAATTACTTATAATTTTAATTTGGAATAATTTTGCGCCAACTATTCGTTGGATCTTTCAGCCTTTGAAATAAGCTCTTTCATTCTATTCTTCCCGCCTGGTCAAGATTTCATTATTGCGACATAAATCGGTCAAGTCCGTGCAATAATCGATTTGTAACTTGTCGGCATGCGAGGCTTACCGATGAATCTAAAGAGTTTTGATGTGTCCATAGTGCTGTATATGGTTGAGCGGGCATCACGCCCCAGCTCTCGCCGGCGCTATCTGTGGCTATCTAAATCTGGGGATGGGTGGGCAGCCGGGGCACTTTTATTCACCTATGTATGGCTCAATTCAGCCATTCAACTGCTGTACTTGGCATGTACCGCAGTTGCCTTGGAACGCGGATTGTACTGGGGGATAAAAAACACGACACGACGACTTCGCCCGCCCCAAGCAATCCCGGGCATGCGTCCCGTAATTGTGGCGCACGATCGTTTCAGCTTACCGTCGGGCCACACCTCATGCGCCTTCCTATTTATAACCGCGATGTCTATACAGGTGAGCCCTATGTGGAGCTTCGGTTATATCTGGGCCACCGGTGTCGGAGCCGCCAGGGTTGGCCTGGGAGTTCATTTCCCGTCTGATATTTGTGCCGGCGCTATTTTGGGGACCAGTGTCAGTTTAATTGTGAGTGCTGCCTTTTTATGAAGATACTTTACGGCGTTCAATCCACGGGTAATGGGCACATCAGTCGCTCCCGTGCGCTGGCTAAGCAATTCGAAAAGTATCCAAATCTCGAGGTCCAGTGGTTATTTTCAGGCCGTCCAAGAGAAAGCTTATTTGAGATGTCTTCTTTTGGAGACTATTGGTGGCGGGAGGGAATGACTTTTATCCACAGTCACGGCCGCTTGAATAGTTTCGCAACACTACGAAACATCAATGCAGTAAGATTCATCAAGGATATAAGAACACTGCCGGTTAATAATTTTGATTTAATTATCAGTGACTATGAACCTGTTACGGCCTGGGCAGCGAAATTTAAGAAAAAACGCAGCATCGGTATCGGCCATCAATACGCCTTTGAATTCCCGATCCCTGCACCTCGCAATAAGTGGGCATCCCGCACAGTACTAAAGTCATTTGCCCCAACACAAGAGAGTATCGGTTTGCATTGGCACCACTTCGGCAACCCAATACTACCGCCAATCGTCCCTCAGAAACCTGGACTCTCCCAAGAATTGGGTGAACATATTCTAGTTTACTTGCCTTTCGAACAGCCTATTCCGATGCTGGACGAACTTTCCAGGCTGCCCTATCGGTTTATCGTCTACGGTATACCCCACAATTTACCTACCTCTAGTAATATTCAAGTTAAGGCCCCCTCAATTAATGGCTTTCAGAAGGATCTGGCAACCTCTAAAGCAGTAATCTGTAATAGCGGATTTGAATTATTGGCTGAAACCCTGGCTCTGGGAAAACCCATTCTCAGTAGGCCTCTCGCCAATCAATTTGAGCAGGAAGCCAATGCCAAAGCGCTCGATCAGCTCAAACTGGCCACAATCGTAAAACAGATAAATGCCCATACGATCGACAAGTGGCTAACCAACTGCCCCCCTCCACTTCGGATAGTTTGGCCTGATGTGGCTCAATCACTGGGCAACTGGATTGCTTCCGGGTGCCGACAAAGCCCAGCTGAACTATCCTCCCAGCTGTGGCGCAAGGTGGTACCAAAGCCCGTTGCAGACGCAGCACCAGTATTTCAAAGAATATCCCAGTAAAAGCACTCTAATAATCGCCAAGTCTATTCATAGAATCAGTCATTGCCCAGTGCACCCTCTCCACGTTTACATATACACTTGAATCGTAGTGTTCCAGCATAAAAATATTCAATGGAAAACTACCTGGAAATTAAACGGATTACCCAAAAAGAATAATGTAAGAGGTAAACATGGCCCATCAGCTGCTCAACGAGCGTGAAATCGATTTTTTGCTTTACGAATTTTTAGATACCGAGGCCCTAATCAATCGCCCTCGGTACAGTGAGCATTCCCGTGAAATTTTTGATGCAACACTGAATACTGCACACACCATTGCAGAAAAATTTTTCGCTAATCACAACGCCAAAGGCGATGAGATTGAACCGAGCTTTGATGGTGAAAACGTCAGCGTTATCGAAGAAACCAAACAGTCCTGGGATGCTTTTGCCTCTGCAGGATTTCTTGCCGCTCACTGTGATGCTGAGGAAGGCGGGCTGCAATTGCCAGAGGTTATTCTGCGCACAGCACTCGCTTACATGGCTGCAGCAAACGTTGCCAGTGCTAGCTACCCGTTCTTGACCATAGGCGCGGCCAATCTGGTACGGACTTTCGCCAGCGAGTCGCTTAAAAAGCAATTCCTTCCACAAATGTTGGACGGGCGTTTTGCCGGGACTATGGCACTAACTGAACCGGATCAGGGCTCCGCGCTGTCAGACATTCGCACTAGCGCCCTACCAGAAGAAGACGGCAGCTACCGCATTCATGGGCAGAAAATGTATATTTCTGGTGGCGATCAAAACCTCACTGAGAATATCGTTCACCTGGTTCTGGCAAAAATTAAAGGCGCACCCGCAGGTGTGAAGGGAATATCGCTTTTTCTGGTTCCCAAATTCCTTCTGGACGAGCAGGGGAAACCAGTAAAACGCAATGATGTAAAACTCGCAGGCCTGCTACATAAAATGGGCTACCGCAATACCACATCAACGGTATTGAGCTTTGGTGAGGACAGTGGCGCTGTAGGCTACCTGATCGGTGAACCCCACCAGGGCCTGAAGTATATGTTCCAAATGATGAATGAAGCCCGTATCAGTGTGGGAGCTGGCGCTTCTGTACTTGGATACCAGGGGTACACTTACTCCCTTGAGTACGCCAAAGGCCGCCCGCAGGGGCGTATGCCCTCTAACCGAGATCCTGAATCCAAACAGGTCCCTATCGTCCAGCATGCCGATGTTCGCCGTATGCTACTGATGCAAAAAGCCTATGCTGAAGGTGGCTTAAGCTTGAGTGTTTATGCCACCTCACTTTACGAGGATGAGCATACAGCCCCTACAGAAGAGCAGCGCAACAGTGCTGCAACACTGCTCGATCTGCTAACTCCCGTAGTAAAATCCTGGCCCTCCAAGTACTGCCTAAAAGCTAATGAATTGGCGATTCAGGTTTTGGGGGGAGCGGGTTATATTCGTGAATATCCGGTAGAGCAGTTATATCGAGACAATCGCCTTAACGCAATTCACGAAGGTACAGAAGGCATCCATGCCCTGGATTTACTGGCCCGGAAAGTACCGTCAAAAAATCTTGCTGGCTACCAACTGTTACAGGCAGAGATCCGCAATACGATTATGCAGGCCAGGGATAAACCTAAGCTCGAATCTATGGCCAAAATGCTGGAAGAAGCCCTGGAAAAGTTGGATGAGACAAGTTTTGCATTATTCTCCCAGCTTCAGGAAGATGTGGATCGCGGCCTGGGTAATGCCACCCTATACTTGGATTTATTTGGCTGTACCGTAGTCGCCTGGTTGTGGCTACAGCAGGCAGTTATCGCAGAAAAAGCACTGGAAAAAAATCCTAACAGTGAAGCTCAGGGTTTTTACCAGGGTAAATTACACACTGCGAAATACTATTTTGAATGGGAGCTGCCAAAAACAGAGACAGCTATCGCACTGCTGAAATCAGGCAATAGCGTTCCTTTCGACATGCAGGAAAATTGGTTCTAGTTAAACGACTTGTCGAGCAAAACGGAAATTACAGTTGTACCGTAATTTCCGTACCTGCCTCAGGAAGAGGGACTGCATTTATTTGCCCTTCATAGCTCTCAACAATATCCACTACCACGGCAAGTCCAATACCCTGCCCAGGTTGCTGTTCATCGGCACGAACGCCCCGCTGGGTAACCGCTTGCCATTTCTCACTGTCCAGCCCTGGGCCATTGTCTTTAACCCGAATAGACAGTTTGCGAGTATCTTCCATATTCTCAACGGCAACCGATAATTTCCCGTCACCATATTTATAAGCGTTATCCAGCAAGTTACCCAGGACTTCCATCAGGTCACCTTCGTCACCATAAAACAGGGTGTTTTCAGCACAGGAACTTTCGACATCACACGGCTTACTGCGATACACCTTTTCAAGCGCATCCAGTATTTTATGGAGCAGTGGCGCGACCGGTGTCCCCCTTATAATGGATTTCGGCGAACTGGTTACTGCCCGCTGCAGTTGATAACTGATAATACTGTCCATCCGCTGCACCTGATCCGTTAGCGTCTTGCCGGCGGTTGTTGAATCTCCAGAAAATTTAAGACCTTTCAATACCGCTAATGGCGTCTTCAGGCTGTGGGCCAGGTCAGCTAATGTATGCCGGGTTTTTTCTCTCTGGCGGCGCTCATTTTCAATCAACAGATTTAAGTTATCTGTCAGTGGGCGCAGCTCCCGCGGAAAATTACCCTCCAATCGATCAGCACCCCCACGCTGCATTTCCTGAAGCGCATTAGCCAGGGCTGTCAGCGGGGCAAACCCCCAGCGCAGAACCAACCACTGTGCAAGGATTAATAACAATGCTCCCAACCCCAACCAGTGCCACATGGTTGAGCGAAACTGCCCCACTTGGGCCTGTAGCGGGGCCGCATCCTCGAGCACTGCAAAGGTAAACAAATTTTCATCTTCCAGCCCCCAGGCAACCCCTTGGCGGAAACTGCTATAACTTCCCTCTTCTCCCGGAACCGATACCTGCGAATAGGACTGCTGCCCCTGGGAAAGCGGATAGAACTCCAGCTGCGGCATTGCCAGGGCTGACTCCGAACGCCAGATAATCTCACCCTCCCGATCAATAACAGCGCCCACCAAGCCGGAATCAGGCTGGTTGAAGCGTTGCTCGGGCAAACTCGGGGGCAGAATCAGGGTTTTACCTTCCGGCTCAGCAACCGCCAGCAGGGTGTAAATGTAGACCTGCAGCTCCCGCTGCTTGGCTTCATTCAGGGAGGTGCGATAGGCGTGCTCGAGGACTCCAGAGATAAGAAGAATAAAGCCGACCAGCACAAGACTGGTAACCAGGGCCAGACGCCCCTTTAAGGAACCCAGAATATAGGAAAGCAGGGGGAAATTGATGGATCTCACTGCGGAATCACAAAGCGATAGCCGCGCCCGCGCAGAGTCTCGATAGGCTTAAGCTTGGCTGCCGCATCAATTTTTTTCCGCAGGCGTCCAATAAACACCTCTATCACATTGCTGTCCCGGTCACAGTCCTGTTCATAGATATGTTCTGTCAGGGTGGTTTTTGACACTACCTCATCCGGATGTAGCATCAGGTATTCAAGTACCTTGTACTCAAACGAAGTCAGGTCCAATTCAACTTCATCCACACTAACCCGTTGCGCACTGGTATCCAGAACGATAGGTCCGGCTTTAATCGTCGGCGATGAGAAACCTGCGGAACGGCGCACCAGGGCATTCAACCGTGCGAGCAGTTCTTCAGTATGGAAGGGTTTTACCAGGTAATCGTCCCCACCAGCTTCCAGGCCGGAGACCCTTTCCTGCCAGTGTCCCCGAGCCGTTAAAATCAAGATAGGAAAATGCTTCTCTTCACGGCGCAGTGTTTCAATAACCTGGATACCATCAATTTTGGGTAAACCCAGGTCCATTACTGCAACGTCGTAGGGATATTCCCTCCCCAGATAAAGTGCCTCTTCTCCATCGGGGGCTTCGTCAACGGTGTACCCGGCCATGCGCAGGGACTCTGCCAGCTGCTGCCGCAGTAATGCTTCATCTTCAACTAATAGTGCGCGCATAGTAATTACCTTATTGCGGCTCGCAATTATTCTGCTATCGGGATATACGGCCGCTCTGTTTATCGACAAACACCACATAAACCTGGCTTTTGGCCGACAGTCCCTTCACCCGATACACGGCTCGCCCCTGTTTTTTGGTCTCAGAAATGGCGAGAATTTTTCCACCAAAGCGTTGTTTTACGATTGAAGCAGCCCGATCCCTTGAGATTTCTCCCCCTTGAACACGAAGAAAGTGGGGCTGGAAACTCTCCCGCTCATAAGCGGGGTAGCTGTGTACCGTGGCACTGCAGAGCGCCGGCAAAAACACAGCGGTAAAAGCAATAAAGCCAAGTAAGGTACGATTCAGTTTCACGGTGCGGCTCCTGTGGATATCCAATTTTCCACCCTTTATAAACTCCCTGCCGCCCTCAACCGGGCTCAAAGAGCCGGTGAGACGTCGACATGGACCCGGATTCTATCGCCCGGATGATGGTCAGTGCGAGTCAAGTAAACTTGCCCATTATACCGATAGCGGACATCGTATCCGACTAATTCCCTTCTTGTAGAGTATTCATCTACAACATGGCAACGGGACTCTGTTGCATAGTGGACTGGAGCATTGGCACGGCTGATCTGGTTACCTACCAGGGCGCCCACCAAAGCCCCTGCGATTGTGGCGCCGCCACGATTGTGACTGCGATGATAACCGTAGCGTCCACGGTGGCCGTGATCGCCTAAGTTATTGCCGATTGCAGCACCTATAAGTCCACCCACTACAGTACCTGCCGGGGAAGTCGGCTCGCGATAGGCAACCTGTTCATCGCGACACTGAGTCGTCGGTGTAACAACCTGAACATCGGTGTAGACGGGAGTAACCTCGGTAACTCGCGCATAATCATAGCCACCCGCAGCATAGCCTCGGGGGCCCGCGCTGGCAGTAGAACTTAGACCCACCAGTGCCGCAACTGCCGCACCCGCGATTAGCTGTTTGTATAGTTGCACGATATATCTCCCGCTAGTCATCAACGGGAGCCAGATTACTTAAGATGATCTGAATAGACGCTGAATTACACTGTCGTACCAGCGTAGCAGCGAGGTAAAACGATAAGCCAGCCTCTCAGGATTGGAATTTGAATGGCAGGGCACTATTCAGGAGCCCCAGATGAACTATCAGTCTCCTCATCACCCTCTCGTCGGTCACTGGACTCTCGATCACGCCTAGGCCGAGAATCCTGGTGCCTTCTCCCCCTTTCGTGCTCCCTTCTGGGCCTATCTCCTCTCGCCCGGTCTTCTCTGTGCCGGTTTCCTCTAGGTCTATTTTCATCGGACCTGTCCCTCCTAGGCCCATCTTCCCTGAGTCTATCCCCTTGCGCTCGCTCTCCCCGAGCCCTATCACCTCTGGGCCTTTGCGGTTCACTCCTATCGCCCCTAGCTTCCCGCCAGCGCTCGCGCACTTGCTCTCTCTGTTCGGGGGACATCTGCCGATATCTCTCACGGGCCTCACGGATACTCTCACGCCTGCCTTCCGGCAGGGCACGGTACTGTCGATAAGATTCCCGCAGCTGATTACGGCGTTCCTGGGGCAAAGACTGCCATTTTTCATAGCGCTGCCGAGCATTGTCACGCTGCCCAGGGCTCATTGAGTTCCATCGACGCGCACCCCGCAACAACCTCTCCTGCTGGCTATCAGACATGTTGGGCCAGCGCTCTTCCATGCCCTGTAACAGCTTGCGATCACTATCACTTAGGCTTTTCCACTCCACCGACCACGCCATACCAGCCCAAAGCAGTGAGGCTGCCATCAAACAAGTTGCGACCAGGGTTTTAATCATGACTGTCCCCCAGCCATATATCTTTGCTTTTGGTGCCTTCTTGGGTTTGCCCGGGACCTTGAACCAACTCGGGATCTTCAGGGATAACGACATCACCTTGTTCATCGACCCACTCTTCCAGGAATAACAGGAATTCCTCCGGCAGAGGCTCAGCTTCCTCCGCCTCGGTAGTACCTGGAAATACGAGCGCACACATAGATATGATGAATAAAACACTACGAAGAGTGCCCATCCAACTCCTCCGCCAACCACTGATAAAACTCCATATCCTCAATCATCTCGATATCCATATCTTCATCCAGCAGCCAATCACCACTCACTAGCAGCTCTGTACGACTTTCATTATTGATAACAGAACTGGGCCACCATAGAGCAAGAAATAGCACTGCGGCAGAAGCCGCTGCAACTGGAAGGTATGGATACAAGGTATTGAGTGAAAAGTACCGTTTTTTATTATTTTGATCTTGCGCTGCGGAGCGGATTCGCCGCAACTCAGCCAGGGTTTCCGTATCGAGCGATCTCTCTCTACGTATAACAGCGGCACTGGCCGCTCCGAGTATACGCTTCTCGTTAGTCGATGAATTGTTTTCTAAATTACTCATTCCATCGCCTCCAAATGAACCCGCAGGCTGCGCAATGCTCGAGAGAGGTGAGTCTTCACACTTCCCTCGCTACAAGCCATAGCCCCTGCTGTCTCACTGACATTAAAGCCTTCAACGCAGCGCAACAAAAAAGCCTGCTGTTGACGCAGAGGTAACTTTTCAATGGCGCGGTCAATGGCATCAATCGTACGTTCACCAATTAGGACACTATCCGGGCTGCGGCCGTTGGGGTCGGGAAATTCACTCAGATCCCATTCATCGCCTTCGCTATTAATAGGAAGTTTATCTTTCAACAGCTGCCACCGGGACAGGTTTTTCTTGCGACGATGCCAATCGGTTATGCGGTTATTAAGAATGGTAAAAAATAATGGGCGCCACTCCGCACTGTCTCGGCAGCTATAGCTTTTGACGAGTGCAAGCATAGAGTCCTGAACTATATCCAGCGCATCATCACGGTCCCCTACAGCATATTTCGCCATAGTGAATGCCCGCTTTTCAACTGAAGCGAGAAACTGATCCATAAAAGCCGATTGAGGTCCCTTGACGAGGATGCAATCCTTCTACGGCTATTGCGGAGCCTCTAAATAATTCCGTGATATTTCTTTGGCTGTCAGGGCAGCTCACAGTCTAGGCGCGGCTTCACAGGAGTGTTTAAACCTTTTGAGAAGTCGCAGCACAGAGTATGAACCACTCTGAAATCCCCGTAGGACAGACTTAGAAGGCCCCAGCTACTGCATAGCTCTTGCAAAGGACTAAGGCCTTTATCAGCAGGCTGCGCCTAGCGACTGCAGTCTTCCAAGACTATAGAAATATCACGGAATTATTCAGAGGCTCCTTAGTTTGCCGCAACCCACTAGATAATGCCTGCTACAACCAACAATCACTAATCGTTATTGTTGTCACGGGATCTACGATGGTGCTTTTTTGTCCGCTCGCCGCGTTCGTTCTTCCGATCGTATCTATTATCTATTCGTTCGCCTTTTTTATCGAGGCGCTCGTTTATTTTCTCACCTTTGTTATCCAGGCGCCTATCGATACGATCACCTTTTTTATCTAAATGTGCAGCTAATTTATCTCTCCCATTAGCCGCAGCCTGCTCAGACCGCTGGTCCAAGCGCTCATTAATACGATCACCTTTATCATCGAGGCGCTCTTCAATGCGATCCCCCTTTCGATCGAGACGATTTTCAATACGGTCGCCGCGATCATGTCCATCATCCTCACTACTTTCAGCTTGCAGCGAGAGGGGAAAACCAAGGCTAAGCGCCAGTACTGACAGTCCTATCAGTTTATTCATAAGTTGCTCCAGTTCCGTGAACAAAAAACTCAATGCATTAACAGCACTGACTATAACGTCAGGCACTGGAGCTGGTTGACAGGACTCCTATGAAAAATCAGCGAAATAAGAAGACAAAAATAATCGGTGCACAAAGTACCATTCTCTGTTCAACCCTCTACAACTTCCGGGCCGGGCACTTCATCCCCGAGCCAGCGTTGTGTCAGGGTGCCAGCGGTCATAGCGCCGTTAACATTCAGCGCGGTTCGCGCCATATCAATCAGAGGTTCAACAGAAATCAGCAGAGCCGCGATAGTGACTGGCAACCCCATCGCCGGCAATACCACTAAGGCTGCAAAGGTAGCCCCACCACCAACGCCCGCTATACCGAAAGAACTGATCATTACAACCGCCACTAAAGTAGCAATCCATACCGGGTCCCATACATTGATCCCCATGGGGACTGCCACCATCACTGCCAACATGGCCGGATAAATGCCGGCGCAGCCGTTTTGCCCAATAGTCGCACCGAAAGATGCAGAGAAATTGGCAATTGCTGGAGACGTACGCAGCTGGTCCACCTGAGTCTCGACATTCAGGGGAATAGTTGCAGCACTGGAGCGGGAGCTAAAGGCAAAGACCAGCACCGGCCATACCTTGGTGAAATAGTGCAGCGGATTGATACCATTAATCAGTAGCAGCAGACCGTGCACCAGGAACATCAAACCAATAGCCGTAAAGGAGGCCAGCACAAAACTCAATAAGTTAAGAATATCCCCCATACTGGATTTAGCGATCAGGCCCGTAACCAAAGCCATCACGCCGTAAGGGGTAAAAGCCATCACTAGTCGCACCAGCTTCATAACCCAGACTTGAGCCACATGAACGAAGCGCTCAATCGCTGCGCCCTCTTCGGGAAATTCACGGCGAACCGCCAAGGCTGCCAATCCTAAAAGCACCGCGAATATAACCACCGCTATAACAGAAGTAGAGCGAGCCCCGGTCAGGTCCAGAAAAATATTGCGCGGCACAAAAGAGGTAATAATCTCAGGAATGGAAAGGTCTGTGACCTTGCCAATGCGCTCATTCAGCACTTCCACTCGCGCAGCTTCCCGGGAACCCTCAACCAATCCCGCAGCCGACAAACCAAATAGCTCGGCCATAGCCACGCCAATTAAAGCGGCCACCGCCGTTGTTCCCAATAGCACCCCCAGGACTGAAATACTGATTTTGCCCAGCGCCTGGGTATGGCTGACTTTAACTACCGCCACTAATATGGAAGTCAGCACCAGGGGCATCACGAGTAAATACAATAGATTTACGTAACTGTCCCCTATCATCTCTACCCAAGGTATCACCTCTGCGGGTGCAGCCCCCCATCCGCGAGACAGTTGCAGGGTGCCTCCAAAGATAACCCCAAGAATAAGGCCTGCCAGCACTGCTGGTGCGAGGGAGTCACGGCCTCGCTGCCAGCGAAAAAGTCCGTATATAAAAACAATAAATAGAAGCAGGAAAGCAAATGAACTGATATGCATAAGGTCTGGGTCCCACCCGGAACGAAAGGGGAAAGTGGCGGCATGCTATCAGCGATCCGCCACAAGCCTATAGATGTGTTAGTTATAGTTTTATAAAGTTTGGGAGCTTCTAATAATCCACTGTTACCCCGCCGGCTTTTACCAGCACTCCATTAGTACTCGCTATAGATTGAGAGCCGAAATGAAGTCGTCTCTATCCTGCGGCCCAACCAATGTTTTATGCCAGCGACCATCGGTACCAATAATGAACGTAGAAGGCAGCACCTCCGGCTTCTCCTGCCCCCAGCGCCCTTGCGGTTCGGCCACTAGAACGGGAAAAGTAATACCCAACTTATCCGCCTGTTTTTGTATTTCCGCAATCGGTAAATTGTCGAAGTTCACCCCAACAACAACGACATTGTTGTTACCGTCGGCCAGTTGGTTAAGGACCGGGATCTCCTCTCGACAGGGCTTACACCACTCTGCCCAATAGTTAACCAGCAAAACCTTACCCGATACATCCAACTCTTCCCCATCAATGGCTAGAAGCGATTTATCGTCTTTAGCGCAGGCGCTTATTCCGCATACCAACAAAAGAAAGGTGACCGCTGCTGCTCTTGCCATCTTCACTTTGACTATTTTCATCAGGCCCACTTTCTCCCCCGCTTTCAGAGTTTGTTTGCTTATCATCAGTCCCGCCGTCGTGGCCCAGCTCAAGGGGCTTATCTTCAGCTTCCTTTTGCTCGGCCTCCAGGAACAACTCTCCAACAGTGATACCTAATTGCTCCCGGGTTGACTCTCTGGCATTGGCAAAGCGTTGCTCTACCTCTCCATACCAGGGCAATCCATCCAGACTCGCAGGAATTCCACTGGGCATCCAATCCGAACTCAGCCAACCTGCCAATTCAACCAGGGACACCGTATTCAGGTCCCTCAGCAAAACATAATCATTGCGATCAGTCTGGGTCACCATACGATTAGCCTGAAGGATATTCCGCAACCTTCGCCACTGAACAAACTTGATTCCCATACGGGAAATATCTCGCTCCTTCAGAGGCCTCCCCTTCGCGCATTTCTTATACATCTGCCAGAGAACAATAAGGAGGGCAACCAGGTCAGAATGCTCCCGCTCTTGGGTCGCAGCTTGATAAACCGATAGTGTGCGCACCAACACACAGCCGGCCAATACCAGTATCCACATCAGATAAATCCAAAGCAGGAACAGGGGAACAACAGCGAATGCCCCGTAGATTGCCTGGACCGAACTCCGCGCTACCAACAAGCCGAATAAGTACTTCATAACCTCGAAAACAATCGAGATTATGATCCCCCCCTCTATTCCGTGGCGCAACGGGACATAGCAATTGGGCACAGCGATGAACAGTAGGGTAAAAACTATGGAGCTGAAAACAAACGGCAGAATCCTGAATAACAACGAAGTTACTTCAAAGGAATCAGCCCCACCCAAGAAAAATTTTTGAGAAAAGACAAAAGTACTTGTCGCCAGTCCCGCCCCTAATAGGATTGGACCGAGACTCAATATCGCCCAGTACAAAAGAAAACTCGAAACGCCGCTGCGGCCTTTTTGGACGTCCCAGATAGAGTTAAAGGTCCCCTCGATACCGCGAAGGGTCAAGCCCGCAGTAATGATCAGCATCGCGATACCAACGCCAGTCAAACGCTGTGCCTGTTCGGAAAAACTGCTGATATATTTTTGGATCTCGCGCCCACTCTGAGGCAAAAAGTGGGTGAACAGTTGATCCTGTAACCTACTCTGCAAGCCGGCAAAGTCGGGAAACAGTGACAACATGGCGTAGCTCACCGTCACTAGGGGAACTATGCCAAACAGTGTCAGGTAAGTGAGAGCAGCCGCGCGTTGCCGACAATCCTTTTCATCAAACAGTTTCCACAGTGACGTCGCAAAGCGCAGCCAGTGGTTTCCCCAATCCTTTACGGTGCTTCTCATTGTGATCTCTCTATGCCTGAACATCTCGCCCAGGCCGCAGTATTACTGCCCCAAATAGCCAAGGAGCTCCCGAAAACCCCGCAGGGCGTTGGGGGAATTATTCAGAAGCGCCTTAGAACTCCGCAACATTCTTCGGTTAGAATACGCCAAACAGTAACAGGATGCCGCCACAATGTGGACGATTTACCACAACCCCCGCTGCTCAAAATCCCGCCAAACCCTACAGCTATTGCAGGATAACGGTATTGAACCGGAGGTGGTTCTCTATCTACAAACCCCACCTTCTGCCGAGGATATTCAGAAGTTGCTGCACAAACTGGATATTGATGCACGACAGTTGTTGCGCACTGGTGAAGAACCCTATAAGCAGTTAAACCTGAAAGACAAAGATCTGGCCGAATCCCAGTTAATTGACGCAATGGCTCAAAACCCTATTTTGATCCAACGCCCGATCGTTATAAAAGGCGACAAAGCAGTGATAGGACGGCCCCCTGAAAATGTACTGGGGCTGATCTGATGGATCGGGACAACGAAGGCTATGTCCTCATCCTCTACTACAGCCGCACCGGTGCTACGGCGCGCATGGCCACCGAACTGGCTCGCGGCGTAGAGGCCAGCGGGATTACCGCTCGCCTGCGCACCGTACCCGGCGTATCCCCAGACACTGAAGCCAGCGAGCCGCCGGTACCCACCGAAGGTGCCCCCTACTGTACAATCGAGGACCTGCGCAATTGCTCCGGTTTACTGATGGGCAGCCCCACCCGCTTTGGCAACATGGCCTCTCCGCTGCGCTATTTCCTTGACCAAACCAGTGATATTTGGCTCGATGGCAGCCTTACCGGTAAGCCGGCTGCGGTATTTACCGCCACTGGCAGTCTTCACGGTGGTCAGGAAACTACCTTGGTATCCATGATGCTGCCCCTGCTGCACCACGGCATGTTAATCGCCGGCATCCCATACTCCGAAGCCGCCTTAATGCGCACCCGCACTGGCGGCACACCTTATGGTGCCTCACACTGGTCCGGTGAACACGCCACATCGCTTTCCGATGACGAAGTAACCCTGTGCCGGGCACTGGGCAAACGAGTCGGCAGCCTGGCACAGACGCTGGATAATTCGCATAACGGCGACAACTAGAGGATAAAGTGTGAACGATTCTGTACAGCGCAAGCTCAAGATAGCGCTGCGAATTAACTGGATTTGTTATATCGGCATGCTCGTACTGTTTGTCGTCTGGAATCTATTCCTCGAAGGCGGCTCATTGTTCCTGTGGTGCTTGCAGACCATACCACTGCTGTTGGTACTACCTGGGTTACTAAAGCAGCACTATCGCAGCTATCTGTGGCTCTGTTTTATTCTTTTGCTGTATATCACTGCCAGTATTGTCGACGTAATGATGCCTACACGCGGCTGGCAGGATGGCGTACTGGTAGTCCTTAGCCTTATCCTATTCTTTTCATCAATGATGAGCAGCCGCTGGCATCGCATGCAATAGCCACCGGCACTACTCACATTGCTAATGATTTTGTAACTGATAAATAGACAACGCTTGCCCCTCAGCGCACTAAGGAGTTTTGAGGTTTGACTGATTCATCCAATGAGAAAGGACTGTTCCGCAGCTTTTTTGGTGCCATTGGCGGCTCAATTACCTGGCTGAGGCGAGTGTTTACCAACCTGGTGTTCCTGTTAATACTGGTATTCCTGGGTATCGCAATTTTTGGCAAGGACGAACAGCTGGTAGTCCCACAAGGCGCGGCCCTGCGCGTGGCTCCGAGTGGATTTCTGGTAGATGAACTCAGCCAGCCCAGCGGATTACCGATTTTCTTCGGCGGCTCCCAGGGGCCAGCGGAAATCAGGGTTAAGGATCTTGTCGACTCTATCGACAAAGCCGCACAGGACAAACGCATTTCCGCACTGGTGCTGGAGCTCGACAATATGGTCGGCGGCAGTCTCAGCAAGCTCGACGAGATTGGCGCAGCCCTGCAGCGCTTCAAGGCTGCCGACAAGCCCATTTACGCGGTGGGTGATAACTACACCCAGGCGCAATATTTCCTCGCCAGCCACGCCGACAAGGTGTACCTGAATCCAATGGGTTCCGTGATGCTCACCGGCTTTGGCGTCTATCGGAATTACTATAAAAGCGCCCTTGAAAAGCTCAAAGTCAATTTCCACGTGTTCCGCGTTGGCGACTACAAGGATTTTATCGAACCCTATACTCGCGACGACATGTCTCCGGCTTCTCGTGAGAATAACCAGCGCTGGCTGCATGAACTCTGGAGTGAATACACCGAACAGGTGACCGGCCTTCGCAACCTGCCAACTGAAAGCATCGATCTATTTATCGACGAGCTACCCCAGAAACTGCAGCAGCATGAGGGCGACTGGGCACGTACTGCTCTGGCCAATAAACTGGTCGACCAACTCGCCAACCGCAACTTGGCTGTTCAAGAGCTACGCAAAACCATTGGTGAAGATGAGAACGATGAACGCAGTTATAAGGCCATCGATGCCCTCACCTATTTACGCAGCCAAAAGCTCAGCGAAGTCGCCGCCAAGAAAGAACCCAATAAGATTGCCTTAATCACGGCAAGCGGTTCTATTGTCGATGGCCGCGCTCCCGCCGGCAGGATCGGCAGCGAAAGCCTGGGTGAACTAATCGCACAGGCGCGCAAAAAAGAAGTTGATGCACTGGTTCTGCGCATTGACAGTGGCGGCGGCTCCGCCTTCGCGTCAGAAGCAATTCGACAGGAGTTACTCGCCACCCGCGAAGCCGATATCCCTGTCGTTATCTCCATGGGCAGTCTGGCCGCATCTGGTGGCTACTGGATTGCTACCGGCGGCGATCGAATCTGGGCCTCTCCCGCAACCCTGACAGGCTCCATTGGCGTATTTGGTGCCTTCCCGACCTTTGAGGATTCCCTCGAGGCACTGGGTATTTATACCGATGGTGTGGGCACTTCAGACCTGGCCGGCAGCATGCGGTTGGATCGTGCCCTACCCGAGGCAGCCGCCAGCATCCTGCAACAGGGGGTGGATAATACCTACGCCAGGTTCCTGAGAATTGTGGCCGAGTCCCGTGGCAGCACTCCCAAGGAAGTGCACAAAATTGCCCAGGGCCAGGTCTGGACCGGGCGCGCGGCTAAAAACCTGGGGCTTGTAGACGATCTGGGCAATCTCAACGACGCCATTGCCGACGCCGCACAGCTTGCTGAGATCGAAGAATACGATGTAATAGAGATCCAGCGCGAGCTGACTCCCGGCGAAAGATTCCTGCGCGCCCTGAGCGATAATGTGGATGCACGTATCGCCGCCAGCCTTGAGGCAAACCTGCCACTCGGCGCCTGGTTAAACAGCTTACAACCGGTTTTGGCACCAATCGGCGAACTGCAGAGCTTCCGCGACCCGCGCGGACTCTACGTACGCTGCCTGCCCTGCCTAGCCCCCTAAAAGACTTCATCGCCTCTACCCTGCGCCGGCTCAATGCCGGCGTGAACGCCCATAAAGCTCACGCAATTCATTTTTCGCGGCCTCCAGGATTCTGCGCCTGCGCGCAGGTAAATGGTGGCCCGCACGATTGATATAAAAAGTGAGCATAGACATGGCTGAATGGAAAGGCTCTGATTTGCGCTGCTGACTGGCCTCAGCTGCACTCTTCAGGGATTTGGCTATCGCTTTTGGATCATCCAGGCTAAATACACCGGCTTCAAGGTCCAGCGCATGGCTGTTTGTCGTGACTCTCTGTGACCATTTGGCACTTTTTACTGATACCAAACCCCACCTCCATAACCGCAGTTCCCTGTTAAATATATGGTGGCTCAACCGGATTTGGTCGTTGCGGGATTCCTATACCTCGCTATCGGAAATTTTAACCTGCCGTAGAGCCCCACTCAGGGCAACGAGTGCGAATGCCAATAAACTCAGGATTCCCGCCCACAGTAGTGTCGTCAGAGGCGCTGCAACCTCGCTCAAAACACCCGCAGCCAGGGCCCCCAGCGCCGCAGAGCCAAATAGGGCAAATTGATAAATAGAGATAATGCGACTGCGATAATCCGCCGGCGCCAGCAATTGCACAATGCCTCGCCCCAACCCTGCGGAGGCTGCCGCAACCGCCCCCCAACACAGACACAACAGGATCAAGCCAAACTTTGTTGGCCCCAGGCTGATAGCAATCAAGAGTGCAGCGCTGTAAAGCAAGCACATCAAAATTCCCCGCCCAGGCTCCTGCCCCTGGCCCCGTCTCAACATAGTCACCGTCGCGATCACCGTGCCCGCTATAAATGCCAGCTGCAGGGTCGCGTAGTAACCGGCACCGCGACCGTAGTCCTCGGCCAGTAACGGTAAGACCACCAGGAAAACCCCGATATGCACAAAGCCATTGAATGCCATCAATGCAGTCAGCTCCCGCAAAACCGGGTGTTTCCATGCCTGACTGAGACCATCCAGAATCAGGGTGTGGGATCGCTTCTCTGGTGCCTTTTGACGCTCTTGAGGCTGACGCAAGGAGAAAAGCAATAATGAAGCCACTAGCACAACGGCAATCTGTACACCCAGCAAGTGCTGCAAGCCCCACTGGTCAAATCGACTCGCTAGCAACATTCCCACCGCCTGGCCGCCGTACTGCGCCAACATCATCCAGGTTACGGTTTTTTGCACGCCTCGCTCAGTGGCCTGCCCCTTGCGGTTGCGGGCACTGCGCTGCACCAGGTTGTCCCGTGCCGGCTGTAAAAAAGCGCTGCACACCCCCAGGCAAATTCCGTAAACCATCAAGGTGGATAAATTCAGGACATGGAAGGTGAAATACAACAACAATGCGGTATGACAAAGCGCCAGGCCCAAACAGGCCAGAGCCGACACCAGAGCCGGGTCTCGCCTATCCGCCAAAGCACCGCCAAACAACAGGAATACCAGGTTTGGCAGCAATACTGATGCCTGAATCCACCCCAATTGCAGGGCCGGAAGATCCACGATCGTCAGCGCAATCCAGGGCAGCAATATCACCTGCAACCCGGTTGCCAGGGAAGTGCCGCTATAGCCCAACAGAAACCTTTGCAATTGGGTTGGCATTCTAGATACGAAATAACTCAATGATTAATAACCTGCCAACTCACGCTTGTGCGACGTCATATTTGCCGAGTGCCGCAACCAGAAATACCAGCTTGATAGCTTCCGAAGTGTTCTTAGCCCAGAGCCATCACCACCATAGGCGGCAGACTCAAAAGCCTCTGTCACTGCTACGGCATAACCAGACATCTCCGGTTTTTCCTCGGCAATCCGGCGGGCATAGGACCCTGCAGTCTCACCGGAATGCCGCTGGACCCCATTGCGGGCCATGCGCCGGCAAAAGCGCTGGTAGAGCTTCTCTGCAGGCGCTAACTTGGGTCCTCCTGCGGAGCGGGCCGCCCATAAACTGATACCCAACAAAAGCACAAGAATCGGCGCCCCCAGTAATAGGGCGATACGCATTGGAGACAGATCACCAAATAGCCGCTGTAACAAATTCTGCTGCCGATCGGCATCAAAGCTCACTACGGTTTGATACCAACGGTAGTTGATCATATCCCACTGTAAGCGCAACTGGCTGAGAATGCCGATACGGTGTAAAGGAAATAGGGAGTCCTGCATAAACTCTTCACCCGCCGCACTCTCCAGACCGTCGCGCACCCGCTCCGGAGCTACTGCCGCTGTGGGGTCTACACGTTGCCAGCCTTGGCCGTCGAGCCAAATTTCAGCCCAGGCATGGGCGTCGTACTCTCGCACCAATAAGTACTCTTCTCCACTGACCCACTCACCGCCCTGGTAACCAGCCACTACTCGCGCCGGTATCCCCGCTGCGCGCATGGCAAACACATAACTACCGGCAAAGTGCTCGCAGAAGCCCTGCTGGCTATCGAAAAGAAACTCATCAATAGTATCGCCGCCCAGTGCTGGAGGCTTCAGGGTATAAGTGAAAGCACTGTGAAAGTGCGACAGCAGCTGGGAGGAAACCGCCTCAGCACTGAGCCCCTGGTCCCGCAGGGAAGCCATCCACTGACGAGTACGGCTATTGCCGAAACTGGGAAGTTGCAAATTCCTGCGCCGCTCCGCATTGCTGAGAGTAGCACTGAGCGACAGGGTTTCTCTCGGCCAGGAACTTACCTGGTAAGAAAAGCGGTTGAAAACCGGGGTACGTTTTACCAGGCGATCATCCGTTGTCTCTCCCACACCCGCGCTCTCTGAAGCCGGTTTTGCCATAGCGAATAGCCAGGGGCTGCGGCTCGCTTCCTGGATAACCTGGTAGCGATAACGGGGACCCACTTGCGGAAGCACCTGCTCACCACTTCTCCAATACACTCGCCCGCCATTTCGAGGGTCAACACCATAGCCCTGGCGCCAGGTACGCCCATCAAATTCCGAGTACACCAAGCCCCTCCAGTAGCGCTGCTCAGGCGGGGGGACAGGTCCATCAAAGGAGATACGCAAGGTCGGCTTGCTGGATTTGGAAAGCTCAGTAAAGTCTCCCGGGGCCATCGAATCACTGACACCGGTACGCCCAGCGGAGGTATTCTGTGGCACAGACCAAAGGGGCCCCAGCCTAGGCATAACCAAAAACAACAACACCATCAACGGCGTGGCCTGTGCCACCAACCGCAGGGATAATCCCAGAGCCCGGCGCGGGCGCGCACTAAAGTGTCCCAGCTGCGCCGCCAGGGCTGCAGTAATTACCAACACACTCAGTAAACCGTAAAGTGCATAGGGAATGGTCTGCTCTTGCACAAACAGAGTGGCGGCTACGAAGTAGGCCAGCAGTAGACTGACAAAGGCATCCCTACGGCTGACCAGTTCGAGATTTTTCAGGGTGAATGACAGCGCCAAGAGTGCAATCATCGGCTCCAAAGCAAACAAGCGCCGATAGGACAGAGCCAGTCCCGCCACCGTCAATAAAATCACTGTCAGTTTAAGAGCGCGGCCGGGTAAATCCCTGCGCCCGCGAAAGACTTCCAGGCGCCAATAAACCGCAAAGGCCCAGGCAAAAGCCACCCACAGTGGCAGCATTGTGAATTGCGGCAAAAGGGCGACAAACTGGGCAGCAAAAATCCACAGCAAACTTTCCCTGGGCAATAAATCCTTATTCGCAATCATCACTGGCCTCGCCCGGGGTACAGGGCCAATGCCTGCAAGACCTGCTGCTGATGCTCGGGACCGAGCGAAGGCTCTATTGAAATGCCAGGCAGGCACAAACCATATGCAATGCCTTGCTTTTCCGCTTGTAGGGTCCAGTCACAGAGATTGCTCAGGCGCATCTCTATATCCCTACCATCGAGTAAACCCCAGTCGAGCCACAAGCGCGTGTCAGTTTTGCGCTCATAGTCCTTGCTGTAAAGATCGCGTCCGGCCGCGTATTGCTTCCAGGCTACATGGCGTAACGAGTCACCCGCTTGATAGGGTTTTAGCGCGGCAAAATCATCTCCCCCCCGCTTCACCTCACCAAACTCCCCCTCGGCAACAGTCTCTCCTAGCGGTAAAGGGCCCGCAGAAATTGGACGGGGGTAAACCAAAAATTCAACATCCAGGTCAATGCGGCTCCAGCAGCGAAATAACCCGAGAGGGAAACGACTTTCAACCCTCAACCGAGGTGCCTGCACTCGCCCACGTTTTACTACCGGCATAGAGATACAAATATCCGCACTTTTCTGCTCGCACAAATCCACGCGACTGCCCTGCTCCGGTGGCCAACTCAGCTCGAGCCATTCCCGCTCCCGCTTGCCCTCACAACTGACATTAATTTCCGCCTCGGCAAAATCACCAGCAAAAGCTGCCCGGGTATCCACAAGGCGCAAGTGCACGCCACTTAAATTGGCAAAGGTGTGTAGTGGTAGCACCGCCAAAATGCTGACCAACAAAAATGTCAGAGCGAAAACCAGATTGTTTTCATAATTGGTGCCCAGCAACCACAATAATGCCACCACTATTAGGAAACCTAAGCCTGCGCGCGTGGGCAGGATAAATAATCGGCTGTGGTTCAAGGTAATCGCTCGGGCCCGCGGTGCCCGGCGACTAAGCCAGCGCTGCATAAGGTTGCGCCAATATTCCACCAGCAGGTGTATCGGATTGCGGGAAGGGTTCCGACGTTGGGGGTGACTTACATTCATCGACTCAGGCCGCAATCACATCCACTTGGCGCATCAGACGCTCAACCAACTGCTCGCCGTTGCTGCCATCGCTCTGTAATCGATGTCCTGCCACCGCCGGCAACACAGCCTGGATATCCTCAGGCAAAACATGGCCACGATTGTGAATCAACGCCCAGGCTTTGGCTGCGCGCAAAAGGGCCAAGGCGCCTCGGGGTGATAAACCCACTGCGCAATCCGGGCTCTGGCGGGTTTGCAAAACCAGTCGCTCAAGGTAATCCAACAGACTGTCAGAAGTTTTCACCTGCGTAACCAGGTTTTGCATTTTTCCGAGTGTGGCGGTATCGATTCTCGGCTTTAACTTCGCCAGCTGCTGCCTCGGATCGACCCCCAAATACAAAGCTCGTTCCGCCTCCCGGGTGGGATAGCCGAGGCTGATACGCATCAGGAAGCGATCCAGTTGAGATTCCGGCAATGCAAAGGTGCCCGATTGTTGCATCGGATTTTGCGTGGCAATCACAAAAAATGGCTGGGGCAGTGTGCGGGTCTCGCCATCGACACTCACCTGGCGCTCTTCCATGGCCTCTAACAGCGCACTTTGGGTTTTTGGCGATGAGCGATTAATCTCGTCCGCCAATAACACCTGACTAAACACAGGTCCCTCGTGAAAGTGAAATTGGCTGGACTCCCGATCAAATATCGAAACACCAAGAATATCCGCCGGTAACATATCACTGGTGAACTGCACCCGCTTATAAGTTAGCCCCAGCACCTGGGCGAGTGCATGAGCCAAGGTGGTCTTACCCATACCCGGTAGGTCTTCGATTAACAGGTGGCCTTTTGATAACAAACAGGCCAGCGCCAACTTCACCTGACGCTCTTTACCCAATAAAACACTGCCGATATCAGACACTATGGCGGAAACTATTTTTTGCACGGCAAATCCATTACTGCTCAATTTTTCTAAAGGGGGCTATTTCTGCATACCGGCAGGGGCGCGACAAAATGCAAACACTACCAGAAGCAGCGAACAGTATTTCACTGTCCGCTAACAATCATAGGTAGCTGGGCGCTTACGCCAGCGCTTATAACTGGGATAATCCACGCATCAGGTCGCGCTTGAGGTCCTCAACATTTTCCAGCCCTACCGAAACTCGAATCAAATTTTCAGTAATTCCGGCGCGAGCCTTATCTTCATCACTAAGGCGGCCATGGGTTGTCGTGGCAGGGTGCACAATAGTGGTTTTTGCATCCCCCAAGTTGGCGGTGCAGGAGAGGATTTTACAATTGTCGATCACTTTCCAGGCAGCTTCGCGACCACCGCGCACAGTAAAACTCAGCACTGCGCCAAAAGCGTCTTGCTGTTCCCGCGCTAGGCGGTGTTGGGGGTGTTTAGGCAAGCCGGTGTAATTTACCTTCTCAACCATCTCCTGCTCATCGAGCCACCAAGCCAAGTCGAGTGCATTGGTGCAATGCGCCTGCATACGCAGCTTTAAAGTTTCCAGGCCTTTGAGGAATACCCAGGCATTAAACGGGCTCATACTCGGTCCGGCAGTGCGCAGGAAAACCACCAACTCATCCATTACATCCTTGCGACCAACGGCAACACCGCCCAGGGCCCGCCCCTGGCCGTCGAGGAATTTGGTTGCGGAGTGCACCACAATATCAGCGCCCATGGAAAGAGGTCGCTGCAGTGCCGGGGTACAGAAACAGTTGTCGACAACCAGCATGGCACCAGCGCTGTGGGCGACCTGTGCCAACGCGCGGATATCGGCTACTTCACATAGGGGGTTGGAAGGCGTCTCCATAAACAGCAGCTTGGTGGAACCATCTACGGCCTGCTTCCAGGCATCCATATCGGTCAAATCGACATAGCTCACCCGCACGCCGAACTTTTCCATATAGCGGCCAAATAAAGCTGTAGTGGTGCCGAAAACACTGCGGGAACAGATAACGTGGTCGCCACTTTTCAGTAACGCCATACAAATACTGAGAATGGCAGCCATGCCGCTAGCAGTAGCTACCGCAGCTTCACCGCCTTCGAGAGCAGCGATGCGCTCTTCAAAAGTACGCACTGTGGGGTTGGTATAGCGGGAGTAGACGTTGCCGGAGCTTTCGCCAGAGAAGCGCGCAGCAGCCTCTGCAGCGGAGGGGAAAACATAACTGGAGGTGAGGTAAAGTGCCTCGGAGTGCTCTCCTTCCGGTGAGCGAACCTGGCCGGCGCGCACCGCCAGGGTTTCCAGAGCGTAACCGTCGTCTTCAAACATATACCGCTTCCTGGTCAGTATTTTTGGAAGCAGTCATCTTAACCGAAACGATCTTAACTGGCGCCCTCTTCTGCCGCGAGAAAAGGACGCTTACGCTTTTTTACTATTGGCAGGCTACAAAAACGGTTTTTTTGCCGCCCGCCAATCAGAACAGGAATATTTAGAGATTCCGTTCAGCGGTTAACTACAGAGCGCTGACATCAGCCTTTTTACGTTTGGCTGTGTCATTGCGCTGGGCATGAAGATCGTTGAGGTATTCCTCATCCACATCACCGGTGATGTAATTGCCGTCGAATACAGAGCAATCAAAGCGATCAATTTTTTGCTTACCGCCGCTGGAGCTAACTACCAGATCTTCCAGCTCCTGGTAGATCAACCAGTCTGCGCCAATCTCCTCACAGATTTCCTCGGTGGTGCGACCGTGAGCCACCAGCTCAGTGGCGGAGGGCATATCGATACCGTAGACATTCGGGTATTTTACCGCGGGGGCAGCACTGGCGAAGTACACTTTGGCAGCACCGGCATCGCGGGCCATCTGGATAATCTGCTTACAGGTAGTACCGCGCACAATGGAGTCGTCTACCAGCAACACATTCTTGCCACGGAATTCCAGCTCGATGGCGTTGAGCTTCTGGCGAACCGACTTCTTGCGCTGCTTTTGACCGGGCATGATAAAGGTTCGGCCGATATAGCGGTTCTTCACCATACCTTCACGGAATTTCACCCCCAAGCGGTGGGCTACCGTCTGGCCTGCCGTACGGGCAGAATCCGGGATCGGGATAACCACGTCGATATCGTGATCCGGCCGCATGCTGAGAATTTTGTCCGCCAGATGCTCACCCTGACGCAAACGCGCCTTGTGTACCGATACGCCATCCATAATGGAGTCAGGGCGGGCAAAGTACACATGCTCAAAAATGCAGGGAGTCAAAGACGGGTTATCTGAACACTGCTCGGAGTGCACAGTGCCATCCAGTTCGATATAGAGCGCTTCGCCGGGAGCAACATCGCGCACCAGGGTGTAACCCAGTACGTCCAGGGCCACGGACTCGGAAGCCACCATATACTCAGTGCCCTTCTCGGTTTCACGCTTGCCGTAAACCAGTGGGCGAATTCCGTTGGGATCGCGGAAAGCGACAATACCGTA
Organism: Microbulbifer maximicatervae (SeqCode); assembly: GCF_052467825.1. Classification (NCBI taxonomy): domain Bacteria; kingdom Pseudomonadati; phylum Pseudomonadota; class Gammaproteobacteria; order Cellvibrionales; family Microbulbiferaceae; genus Microbulbifer; species Microbulbifer maximicatervae (SeqCode). The sequence continues at coordinate 3,006,259 of NZ_CP174327.1, read as the reverse complement.
ACCGACAATCAGGGCAACGCAAGCGTAGGCGCCGCGCACGCGCTTATGTACAGAGCGCATCGCACTGAAGATATCTTCGGCTTTCGGCTGCAGCTTGTGCAACTTGTGCAGCTCGTGGGCGAACACGTTCAGCAACACTTCCGAATCAGAATCTGTATTGATATGGCGCAGGTCCTGCTGGAAGATCTCATCGACCACCTCGTGCACATTGGTGAGGTTGCCGTTGTGAGCCATGGCGATGCCGTAGGGAGAGTTCACGTAGAACGGCTGAGCCAGCGCCGGGCCGGAGCTACCGGCAGTGGGGTAGCGGACGTGACCAATACCAAAATTGCCCTTCAGACGCTCCATGTGGCGCGCGCGGAATACGTCGCGAACCAGACCATTGGCTTTCTGCTGGTTCAGGCGATCATCGTCACAGGTAACGATACCGGCGGCATCCTGTCCCCTGTGCTGTAGCAGAGTGAGCCCATCATAGAGCTGCAGATTGACGTCACTCTTACCGACGATACCGACGATACCACACATATATTTGACCCTATTGACTCGAGAAGAGCGCTTTTGGCGCTCTATTTAAAACAACTTTACGAAGAATTCCTTAACGGAGCCCGCCAGCTCCCGCGCACTATCCTCAAATTCGAGGAAATGGGGAATCAGAACAGACTGACTCCACCAACTGTCCTGTTCCACCGGCACCAATGCCGGGGCCAGGATCAACAGCGCCATCACGACAATGGCTCCCCGCACCAAGCCAAACGCCATTCCCAGCACTCTATCTGTACCGGATAGCCCAGTTGCCTCAACAAAAGCAGAAAGCACCATGTTGAGACCGGCGCCAGCGAGTAAGGTGCCGATAAACAGGATGCCAAAAGCTGCAATCATTTGGAGGGAGGGGGTGTCGACGAGGTTGGATAGCATTGGCGCCAGCTGGTCGCGAAACATCATGGCGACGATAAAGGCGGCAATCCAGGTAAGCAGAGACAAGGTTTCCTTGATGAAACCTCGACTAAGGCCGATAAGCGTGGAGATACCCACAATAGCCAGAATGATCCAGTCAGCCCAATTCATTCAATCCTACCTGCGTGGCGGCTGCTGCCGCGAAGAGCGCGCATTCTAACTGAAGGGACTAAGCGCGTGAAGCCGTAGGCCAACCGATTGGAATTTATTACTTGTAGTACCGCTTTCCCTGGACGTTTGGCACAGTGGCAATCGGTTAATTGCGAATAAAAATGCAAAGTGGAAATCTGCCAGCGAGTTACCACCATCCGCCTCGGGCTGAAATGGTGGCAACCTGAAGTCAAAGGCCCGATCAGGCCTTAAACTGAAGCACGAGGGTCTGGGCTTTCAGAAGGGTATCCAATTCTTTTTTCAGTTGATGGGCATCGGCCTTGTTGACCTTTGGCCCAACAAAGACCCGCACCAGGCGACCCTTATCTGTATCCACCGCCCGAGTATAGGCACTGTAGCCCTCGTTCATCAGGCGCAAACGCAGCTTGTCCGCATTGGACTCATCCCGGTAGGAAGCCACTTGAACCACCCAGGCCACAGGCAGGCCATAGGCATCCACAAGGGGCGAGGCCCCCTTTTTCGGCGCGGCCAGTTTTTCCTCCGGCTCATCACTCTTGGCGATCTCTGACCGTTCCTCTCCCTCATCAGCTACTGGAGCCTTCGGGTTGGAGAAGTTCTCTGGCAAGTCCGGCTGGAAAGCCTCACCCGGCGCCGGTGCAGGCACAGCATCCGCTACCGGTTGCGGCTCGGCAATTTCAATAGGGCGTATATCCGGCTCCGCCGGAATCTGGCTGGTTTCACTGATATTGCCTGCGGCCTCCCGGTCCAACAGGCTGGGCAAGAAAATAACGGCAAGCGCAGCCAAAACCAGCGCACCGACAATGCGCTGCTTAAATCCGTCGTTCAATCGCCCTCGGCGGGAGGGTTTACCCTCGCAATTCTCCATTACCTTCGTCTCGCATCTGCTGCAGAACCTCAGCCACAGTAAAGAAGGAACCAAATACAAGCAACCTGTCTTGTGGACCAATGGTCGGCAGCAGCTGTTGTAAACCATCGGCGACGCTTGGACAGCGGCTATCGGCGTTCGTTGCCTCAACACCTGCTGCGGCCAGACCTTCCAGCAAGGTCTCTCCGCTCGCAGCGCGGCTATTACCCGGTAACTCTGCGGGGTGCCAGGCATCCACCACATCCCGCAAAGGCGCGAAGAGTCCCACCAAATCCTTATCGGCCATAGCCGCTACCAGCGCATGGGTTTCACCATCTACAGGGTGACCTGTTAGCCATTCAGCCAAGTGTTCGGCCGCTGCCGGATTGTGCCCCACATCCAACAACAAGTTGCGCCCCTGCCATTGAACCTGCTGACAGCGCCCGGGCAGAGCAATTTCAGCCAGTGCAGATTCGATCCCACCCTGGGGCAATACATTGAGTAGAGCCAGCGCGGTAATTCCAGCAGCGATACTCGGGCGCGGCAAGCTGATCGGGGGGATCGCAAGTTCCAACTTACCAAAGCGGTAAAGTTCTTTTTTACCCTCTCCCGAATTGAGAGAGAAATCCTTCCCTATAAAGTAACTGGAACTGGACAATTTTTCTGCCGCAGACAGCACAGATTGGGTGGGATTGCTATCAGCACAGACAAAAGGCGCCCCAGCACGCAGGACACCGGCTTTCTCACGGCCGATTATTTCCCGGTCACTGCCAAGCCAGTCCTCGTGATCAATGGCAACACTGGTGATAATGGCGAGATCCGCATCCACCAGGTTGACTGCATCCAGGCGCCCACCCAGGCCAACTTCCAGAAGTGCAAACTCGACGCCTGCCCTTTGAAATAACCAGAGCGCCGCCAGGGTGGTGTATTCAAAATAGGTCAGGCTGGTCTCACCGCGAGCAACCTCGATAGCCTCAAACGCCAGCACGAGATCTTTATCGGCAACCTCTTCACCCCCGATACGCACCCTCTCGTTAAAGCGCAGAAGGTGTGGGGAACTGTAAGCGCCTACGGAGTGCCCTCCCTCACACAGCAGCACCTCCATAGTCGCCACGCAGGAACCCTTGCCATTGGTGCCCGCCACAGTAATCACTGTCGGTGCCGGTTTCTGGATACCCAGTGCATCGGCCACAGACGCGACGCGCTCAAGACCTAATTCAATTTCGGAAGGGTGCAGCTGCTCCAGACGGGAGAGCCAATCTTGCAGTGAAGGCATAGTTGAAAACATCGATGATGGGGGCTGCAATCAGCGGAAATTAAGCTGATCACAGCATTACCCCAGGGGAATGGAAATCAGTTGCCGGTCAGTTTACCCAATATGCGGGACACTGTAGAGCGCATTTCCTTGCGAGGAATAATCATATCAATTGCGCCGTGCTCCAGCAGGAACTCACTGCGCTGGAAACCTTTCGGCAATTTCTGGCGAATGGTCTGCTCGATAATATTCGGGCCGGCAAAACCAGCGCGCGCTCCGGGCTCCGCCGCATTGATATCACCCAGCAGGGCCAGGGATGCGGAAACACCACCGTATACCGGGTCAGTCATAATGGAGATATATGGCACACCGGCCATCTTCATTTTTTCCAGCACCGCCGAGGTTTTGGCCATCTGCATCAGGGAGATCAGGGCCTCCTGCATCCGGGCACCCCCGGTAGCAGAGAAACAAACCAGCGGGATACGCTGCTCCAAGGCACGCTGAGCGGCACGGGTAAAGCGCTCGCCGACCACATAGCCCATGGAGCCACCGTGGAAAGCGAACTCAAATGCTACCGCTACCAGGGGGGCACCATTCAGGCTGCCCTGCATGGCGATCAGGGCATCCTTCTCACCAGTCGATTTTTGTGCCTGTACCAATCGGTCTTTATATTTTTTGACGTCTTTAAACTTCAGGCGATCAACCGGCTGCACATCGGTGGCCAGCTCTTCACGACCTTCCTCATCGAGGAAGATATCCAGGCGGCGACGGGCGCCGATTCTAAAGTGGTGATCGCACTTGGGGCACACATCCAGATTGCGTTCCAGCTCCGGGCGATAAAGCATCGCATCGCATTTGACGCACTTCTTCCAAACCCCCTCGGGGACCTTGCTGCTGCCGGTGCGACGCTCTGTGCGAATTACCGCAGGGACAATTTTTTCTAACCAGCTCATCTCGTTTCCAAATCCGGAGGCTTTCTTTGGGCCGGCACATTTTACCGACCAGTGGGTTTCAGGCTAGGAATTAAAACACTAAGCTGAACAACAAACCCGGCCAGATCAGCCGCTATTTTTGGCTTTCTGGCCAGCTTTGTGCTTAGACCTATAGCTGCTTTTAGCGATCCAGGGCTTCGCGCATCTCGCTGACAATAGCTCCAACCGCCGTTTTAGCGGCTTCCAGGTCTGCCGCCGCATCTACTGCCGACACCAGCACGCTACCGACTACAGCACCGTCGCCATGGGCACTGACCTGGCGGGCCGAGGTACCATCTTTAATACCGAAGCCAACACACAAGGGCAGATCGGTAAACTGGCGAATATGGTCCAGATTGTCACGCACTGAATCCAAATCCAGGTGGCCTGCTCCGGTAACCCCTTTCAGGGATACATAGTAAACAAAGCCACTGGCAACATCGGTAATTTCACGAATACGCTCTTCAGTGGTGGTAGGCGTCAGCAGGAAGATATTGCGCAGGTTGCGCTCCGCCAAAAAGGCATTCAGGGAACCGGACTCTTCAGCTGGCAGATCTACGGTCAGGGCACCATCGACACCCGCAGTGGACGCCGCTTCAGCAAACTCCAGTTCACCCATACGCTGAATCGGATTGGCATAGCCCATCAGGATTACCGGGGTGTCACTATCCGACTGACGAAATTCTTTCACCAATGCCAAACATTTGCGCAGCGAAGCCCCATTGGCCAGTGCGCGCTCATGCCCTTTCTGAATTACCGGGCCCTCTGCCATGGGGTCGGAAAATGGCACCCCCAGTTCAATAACATCGGCCCCGCTGGCCACCAACTGATGCATCAACGGCACAGTATTTTCCAAGCCGCCATCGCCGGCGACAATATAAGTTACCAGCGCCTTGCGGCCCTCATCGCGCAACTTGGCAAAGCGGCAATCAATTCTATTTTGTTCTGTCACAGTCTATTCCCTGAGCTACTCCTGGCAGAAAGCCAGCTCAATTATTTGATCTTCACCCATTTTGCCCGCCTCAGAGGCGGGCGGTGATATTGCTACACCTCGATACCGTCGATAGCGGCAACGGTGAAAATATCCTTATCGCCTCGGCCGGAGAGATTTACCAGGACATTCTGCTCAGGGCTCATGGAAGCCGCCAACTTGAGCGCGTACGCGACTGCATGGCTGGATTCCAATGCCGGCAAAATACCCTCAGTGCGAGTGAGTCGACGGAAGGCATCCAGGGCTTCATCATCATCGGCGGTGACATATTCCACCCGGCCGATATCTTTCAGCCAAGAGTGCTCAGGGCCAACACCCGGGTAGTCGAGCCCCGCAGAAACCGAGTGAGTCTCGATAATCTGGCCGTCATCATCCTCCATCAGGTAGGTGCGGTTACCGTGCAGAACACCGGGAATACCATCATTCAGTGGTGCAGCATGCTTACCGGAAGCCAGGCCTTCACCGCCGGCTTCGACACCAAACATTTTCACTTCAGCGTCATTCAGGAACGGGTGGAACAGGCCGATCGCATTGGAACCACCACCGACGCAGGCCACCAGCGCATCGGGCAACTGGCCAAAGCGCTCCAAACTCTGGCGACGGGCTTCACGGCCGATAATAGAGTTGAAGTCGCGCACCAATTGCGGATAAGGGTGAGGACCAGCCACAGTGCCGATAATGTAGAAAGTATTATCGACATTGGTTACCCAATCGCGCATGGCTTCATTCATGGCATCCTTTAGGGTCTTGGAACCGGATTCCACCGGCACCACTTCTGCCCCCAGCAGCTTCATACGGTATACGTTGGGGGACTGGCGCTTAACGTCTTCCGCACCCATATAAACCGTACACTGCAAACCGAGACGCGCCGCCACGGTTGCCGTAGCCACACCGTGTTGACCAGCGCCGGTTTCGGCAATAACACGGGTCTTACCGCTGTGTTTGGCCAGCAGTGCCTGGCCCACCGTGTTATTTACCTTGTGCGCACCGGTATGGTTCAGGTCTTCCCTCTTAAGCCAGATTCGCGCACCGCCCGCCTGCTCAGTCAGTCGCTCAGCAAGATACAGCGGCGATGGCCTGCCTACGTAGTGCGCCAGATCGTGATCAAAGGCAGCGACAAAATCCGGATCATCTTTCAGGCGGCTATACATTGCCTGAAGCTCATCCAATGCGCTGATCAGCGTCTCCGATACAAAGCGACCGCCGTAGGGACCAAAATGTCCGCTCGCATCCGGGAAGGTGGAAAAATCGATAGCACCTGGCTTACTCACACTCATACTCCGTGGGTCACGTGGGGTTAAAACTTTCTTTCTATTTACCTACTGTTTGAATAGTTCTTCCTGAACTATTCAAACGTCGCCAGAAAATACTGGCGCAGATGCGTCGATCTACTGGTATTTACTGGCTCGCGCCGGCCAAGCCGGCGGGCGGCACTTCCCTGTGCCGCTTCAATACTATTAGCCGTAGTTCTTCCTGAACTATTCAAACGTCGCCAGAAAATACTGGCGCAGATGCGTCGATCTACTGGTATTTACTGGCTCGCGCCGGCCAAGCCGGCGGGCGGCACTTCCCTGTGCCGCTTCAATACTATTAGCCGTAGTTCTTCCTGAACTATTCAAACGTCGCCAGAAAATACTGGCGCAGATGCGTCGATCTGCTGGTATTTACTGGCTCGCGCCGGCCAAGCCGGCAAGCGGCACTTCCCTGTGTCGCCTCAATACTATTAGCCGTAGTTCTTCCCGAACTATTCAAACGTCGCCAGAAAATACTGGCGCAGATGCGTCGATCTACTGGTATTTACTGGCTCGCGCCGGCCAAGCCGGCGGGCGGCACTTCCGGTAACGCCTCTAAATCTATCTCTTCGCCGCGCTGACAAACGCAAAAACTTTTTCTCGATCCTTGCGTCCCGGCTGACGCTCTACACCTCCGCTCACATCCACCCCTTGTGGGCGCGCAGCTTCTACTGCTGCAGTTACATTCGCGGGATTCAAGCCACCGGCAAGAACGATCGGGCGACTGCTATCCTGGGGAACCCTGTCCCAATCAAAGGTCTCTCCGGTGCCACCGGGGATACCGGGCCTGTAAGCATCCAATAGAAAACCCCGGGCTTTGGGGTGCTCAGTCATTGCGGCTTTGACATCGAGGTCATCTTTCATCCGCAACGCTTTGATATAGGGGCGCCGGAATTGTTCGCAGAAACGGGCTCTTTCATCGCCGTGGAATTGCAACAGGTTGAGCGGCACCGATTCCAGTACAGCGTCCACCTCACTCTGTGCCGCATCGACAAATAACCCCGTCAGGGTGACAAATGGGGGAACTGCTGCTGCAACTTTAGCTGCCATATCAAGATCGATATAGCGCGGGCTCGGCTTATAAAATACCAGGCCCAACGCGTCGGCACCCGCATCTACAGCCATCAGAGCATCTTCTATACAAGTGATGCCGCATATTTTTACTTGCATCGTGTAACCTGGACTCAGCCGGCTGGCCGATCAAAAGAGGGAACGACGGATACTAGCAGATAGTCAGAAGGCGCGAAATGCACGCCCTCTCCCAGATTTGCTTTAGCCTCGAAAAATTCAGCAGTCTAACTGGAAAGCAAAGCACCCAAAGGCTGTGGCACCAGCAGTGGCCCAGGCTCACATTGGGGAAGCTGGAAATGATCCGGATAGCGCACATCAACGAGATACAAGCCAAACGGCGGTGCAGTCACGCCTCCGGCGGAGCGGTCCCGCTGATCCAGCACCTCTTTTACCCAAATTGGTGGACGCTCACCTCGCCCCACAGCCATCAAAACCCCGGTGATATTACGCACCATATGGTGAAGGAATGCGTTAGCACTAATTTCCAAGGCAACCAGCTGACCCACTGGAGCAATATCCAGGCGGGTAATTTCACGCACCGGGCTCTTGGCCTGGCACTGAGAAGCACGGTAGCTGGTGAAGTCGTGGCGGCCGATCAAGTAGCTGGCTCCCTCACGCATCGCTTCCAAGTCCAGTGAGTGCTGGGTCCAGGTTACCTCAGCGGCGCTGTGGGCTGAGCGGGTCGGCGCACTGTGAATCAAATAGCGATAACTGCGTGCGTGAGCGGAAAAACGTGCATGGAACTGCGCCGGCATTTCCCGCGCCCAGCGCACCCGCACAGAATCCGGCAACTTGGTATTAACTCCCTGCACCCAGGCGCGGTCCGGGCGCTGCGCTCGGGTATCAAAGTGAATGACCTGGTTGGTAGCATGAACGCCCGCATCGGTACGCCCGGCACAAACCAGGGTCACATCCTCCGCTGCAATAGTGGATAAAGCCTGCTCCAGATGAGCCTGGACAGTCTCCGATGCAGACTTCTGCTTCTGGAAACCGTGCAGTTTGGCTCCGCAATATTCAACGCCCAGGGCTATGCGGCGCAGTCCTTCGGGCAGCCCCTCACCTTCAGGGACCTCCCCATTTGGCTTGTAAATATATTCCCTCTGCGTCACCTGACTCATATCACCAAAACCACTTGCTCTCCCCACTGCGACTGCGTCGGGTAAAAATCACTGCCTGGAACTTCCCGGTAAAAATAAAAAAACCTCGCAACCAGTGCGAGGTTTTTTTCAAAAACGGAATACGCTGCTAGCTTACACCATCCGCTCCAGCATTTCCTCGGCGCGGTCTTTGTGTTCACCGCCACCATCCTGGGCTACCTCTTTGAGGATATCCTTAGCGCCCTCTTCGTCACCCATATCCATATAAGCTTGAGCCAACTCCAACTTGGTCGCCATCTCATCGCCGCCTTCCAGCAAACTCAACTCTGAATTGAGGTCGCTTTCCAGGTTGAAGTCGAGGTCACCAAAGTCAGAATCTGACGGCTTCTCGACAATCGCCTCAACCTGCTCTGTCGCTTCAGGCTTAGCTTCAACCAGGGGTTCTGGCTCAAGAGTCAAATCACCCTCAGTGGATTCATCGATGAGAGCCAGCTCATCCTCCAGGGAGAACTCCTCTTCGATTGCATCCGCATTGAAGTCCAGGTCGCTAGCCCCGGCCAGCTCCATACCTGCAGCATCGAGAGTATCCAGATCAGCATCGAGGGATAAATCTGCTGCCGGCTCATTGCTGGCCGCGACTACCTCTGCCGAGGGCTGCTCAGTTGCGTTGAGATCCGCAGCAATATCATCCAGGTCGATACCGTCGAGATCCAGGTCGGAATCCAAGTCGCCGCCGATCATCTCCAGATCGCCATCAGAGAAGTCATCCATGGATAACTCTTCTGCAGACTCCTGGGCAGAGGAGACTCCTTCTGTCAGGGAGATTTCCTCGCTCAAACCGCTGTCAACGGAATCCAGTTCCAGAGCATCATCCAATTCAAAGGCCGTATCCAGCTCAACCGAAGTCTCTTCTTCTGTCTGGGGCTGAATCTCTTCCTCCATCATGGAAAGATCCAGCTCAAAATCCAGGCCCGGAACGGAACCACCGCTGGTAGTTGCCTTTTCTTCCAGCTGGGCCTCAACTGAGGCCTCAGAGTTTTCTTCTGCCGCCGGCTCCAAGTCGAGGGAATCCAGATCCAACTCAGAGGTATCGAATTCTATTGGAGCATCGACACTCTCTTCTGTGTTATCAGAAAGCTCAAGCCCCAAATCCTCTTCAATCAAAGCGGGCTCTTGATTACTTGAGCCCAGATCACCCAGGTCCAACTCACCCAAATCAAGTTCATCAAGATTTAAGTCGTTTTCAACTTCTGGTTCCGATACCTCAGCAGTAACTTCTTGGCTGTCTCCGTCGAGAGCACTGTCCAGGTCCAAATCATCCAGATTGAACTCGGTATCCAGCGACTCACTTTGATCTGCGCTCGCCTGCAACGGCTCTTCAAAGCTGCTATCCAACTCCAGGTCCAGGGACAGCTCTTGCTCAGAATCAGAGCTTTCCTGATCCAATGACAGATCCATAGTCAGGTCATCGAGGAGAGAGGTATCGGGCTCCAGCGCGTCACCGCTACCAACCAGTCCCGGCTCGGCGCTGGTGAAGTCATCGTCCAGGGCCGCGCCGATATCGTCGAGCTGCGCCGCTTCGAAGGACTCATTGGAAAGACCCATAGCCGGGGCTTCAAAATCCGGCGCACCAGCAATGGATTCACGCAGGCGGGCGGCGCGATCGGCAGCAGGACCGTCGCTGATGCTGAGCAGCTGGCGGTAGTGATCGTCAAACTTTTCAACGTCCTGGTTGTGGGCGTAAACCTCCATCAACATCAGGCGCGCATCGACTACCTGCGGGTCCTTTTCCAGGCCCAGCAGCAGCTTGCTTTCCGCTTCCTCATACTGCCCCAGGGACAGGTGAATCTCCGCTTCAGAAATTGGGTCATCAGTGCCTACATCGCCGAGATCGCCCAGATCGAAGGTATCGTCTGCCTCCATGCTCTCAACTGCAGCGAGAGTTTCATCGGGTTCGGCAATATCCTCAGGAATATCCAGCGGCTCTTGTTCCATAGCCATCTGCTGTTCAAGTTCCTGCTGCGCCTCTTGTTCAGCCTTGCGGCGACGCCAGGTGAACAGGCCAAATATAGCGGCCAGCAGACCCGCACCACCCAGGCCAATCAGCATTCCGTTATCGGCCAGCTGCTCCATAAAGGTTGGCTTGGGCTTAGTTTGAACTTCAACTACACGGTTACGCGTCTCTGCTGGAGCCGGTTCTGCTTCAACAGTTTCTTCTTCCGTATCAGCAGCAACATCAAACTCTTCGCTGTCTTCAACAGTCAGGCTGTCATCTAAAGACTCTACTTCAACGCCATCCGCCTCAGTGGGGTCGAGCAACACGTCTGACTGCTCCGCGGCGGCCTGCACCGCAGCCAGTTCCTCATTGGAAACATCAATCAGCGTATCCATGGTATCGATCTGCTCGTCGAGCTCGGCGATACGTTCACGCAATTCAGTGTTTTCGAGCTTGGACTTATCCAGCTCTTCCTCAGCTACTGTGAGATCGCCTTCCAGCGCCTCACTGTCATCAGTGCCGACTCCAGAACCGGAAGTAACGGACTCATTGTCCCCCGGTGCAGCCAGGCTAACGCGCCCTTCAACCGTTTCGCTGACATAGGACTCCTCCTCAACCGCACGGGCATCCAGCGGTGCGCCAGTAGCCACTTCCACTTCGGAGCGCTGGCGCCAGGAGTCATTCTGTTGAGCCACCTCAGAAATCGCCTCCGTCATAGTCAGAGTGCGCAAATCCTCGGTGTTGGGCAGGCGCAGCACGGCACCTTTCTTCAACAGGTTGATATTGTCATTAATAAAGGCTTCTGGGTTCAGCCTTTGAATCGCCAGCATGGTCTGCTGAACAGAGAACTCGCGACTGGCGCGATTTTGCAGCGCGATTTCCCACAACGTATCGGAGGAACTTACCGGGCCATATACCTGGCTGTTGCTCTCACTGGTGTCTGTAGTCGTATAACGTGGCTGCGGGCGAGCGGGCTCGCGAGTTTCCGGGGCAGTCCTTTCAGTTGGGGCTGGTTCGGCTGGTGCCTGACGAGCAGCCGGGGCCGGTGTTGTGCGAGGCTGGGGCTGCTGAACTGGGGCTGTGCGACGCACTTGCTGCCGCTCGCGCTCAGCTGCGCGCACGGGTTGCTGCGCAGCCGTTGGGGAAAACGCCGGCAGGTCCATCAGCAGCGTATATTCGCGCAGTAGACGGCCACTGGGCCAGCGAGTTTCAACCAGGAAATTCAAAAAAGGTTCGCGAATGGCATCGCGACTGGAAATGCGGATAACCGGCTTACCACCGGAGTAGTCCACTTCAAAACTTAAAGAAGTAAGGAGGTAAGAGCGCTCGACACCAGCGCGTTCGAATTCTTCAGGACCTGCGAGGCGAACCCTAATTTCGGTATCTTCCAAACCGCGAGTCTGCAGCAGTCCGATTTCCGCATCGAGAGGCTGGTTAAGGGTCGAGTTGAGCTTGATCTCACCTAGTCCAAGCGCCAGAGCCGCGTTGCTTCCCAGTGCACCGACTAGACCAACTGCAAGTGCCAACTTACGCACACGCATATCCGATTCCCTTTATTGTTAGAACCTTCCCAGGGTTTCCGAAAAGCGCGCCTTCAGAATATCCCCATTACTGAACGGTAATCGTTCAACTAATTAGCCGCCGTTTAGGCAGCCGCCAACTATGGCGAATTTTTCGCCAGTCTCAGCCAGGCCAAAGTTAAGATTACACCTTCACTATGGCCGCTAAGTATTAAATATCAGTAGTTTTTTAGCAACAAGTGGGCAATTTGTGCACAGTTTATTGCTACATCTTTACGCAGGTTGTCAGACACCGCACAAAGATTTAACTGTCGCTTGTTGAGTAGACTTTGGCGCAAACGGCCGATGATTGTCACGTCACTACCCACCGCACTTTCTGCCGAGGGTTGCTCCGCCATTTTGAGGCCAGCGCCATTTGCCAGCAGCGCACTCACTTTTTCCAGATCGACATCTTCAGTTAAAGCGACACCCAAATTAGCTAGCTGACCGTGGAAAACAGAGACCGTATTGATGCTGGCATCGACTGCTACCGCATCTCCGAATAAACGGCGCAGGTCGTGAACTAAAGTCAGCTCACTGAGGGTGTGGCCACTGGCAAGCAGAGCCTCGCAGGCACTGAGCTGGTTAAATGCCAATCGGTGGCCAATTTCAGGATCAATTTCTGCGTCCTGGCCACTAAACATCCGCGCGGTTTGTGCCGCCATAGCATCAATTGCGGCCTTGCCCAGAGCAGACACCGGCTGATTGAGCTGTACCTCTACCGCTTGCAGTTTATCTTTCAGGGGCGCCAGGGCTTCCGCCACCATGGAGGCGCCGGCACTTGGCAGGGCAACAACGCGGCGCTCGACAGAAGCGAGTTCACCGCTGTTAAACATTGGGTGTACCAGGGCAACACTTTCATCGCCACGGGTATTGTTGGCCACGTCTACAATCCAGGCGCCATTTTGTTCTGCTGCAGCCATGGCGGCTTCAACGGCTTCGCCGGCGCTCAGCAGAATTACGACCTGCTTATCGTTAAATGTAAATTTCTCCAGGGACTCCACCGGAATATTGCGATTGGCAAATACCTGGGGGTCTACTTCCCGTTCGTCAGTCTCCAGCAAACTCAGCTGCTCGGCGGAAATTACTTCACGCTCTTCGAGTACTTCCAGCAGGGGACCAAAGGCAGCGTTATCAACACCGACAATGACCAGTTCGCGGGTGGCTTCGGACATGGCAAATCACTTCATTGAATTGGAAAGGGAAAATGAGGGGCGATTATACCCGTGGGGAAAATTCGAAAAAGGCGCTATGACAAACAGTAGCCGTTTTTTACGCGAAGAAGTTCACAGCTTGGCAAAAAGTCCTCCACTAAAGTGGCCTATTTCCACTCTTAGTAGAGGACTTACTCAGGTCCGTACCAGTTACAGTTTGCCGAGTAAAATCAGCAGGATTCTACGCAGGGGCTCTGCGGCGCCCCATAGCAGCTGATCCCCTACAGTAAAGGCGTTTAAGTACTCTGGACCAACGCTCAATTTACGCAGTCGACCGACAGGAATATCCAACTTTCCGGTAACTGCTGTTGGCGTCAGGTTCTGCACCGTAGCCTCACGCTCGTTGGGCACTACATTCACCCAGTCGTTGGCACCATTTAACAATTGTTCAATGTCGGCAAGTGGCAAATCTTTTTTCAATTTTATGGTGAAAGCCTGGCTGTGACAGCGCATGGCACCGATACGTACGCAAGTGCCGTCCACAGGAATCGGGGTTTCGGTCTGTAAAATCTTGTTTGCTTCAACTTGCGCCTTCCACTCTTCGCGGCTCTGGCCACTCTCCAATTGAGTATCGATCCAGGGCAGCAAACTGCCCGCCAGTGGCGCGCCAAATTCTGCAGTGGGGAATTCTGCTGAGCGCATATCTGCTGCTACTTTGCGATCAATCTCCAGAATGGCGCTGGCGGGGTCGGCCAGCTCTGTTGCCACACCATCGCGCAGCGCACCCATCTGCGAAATCAATTCGCGCATATTGCGCGCACCGGCACCGCTGGCCGCCTGGTAAGTCATGGCGGTAACCCACTCGACCATGCCCGCCTTAAACAGCCCACCCAGAGCCATCAACATCAGGCTCACGGTGCAGTTGCCACCGATAAAGTTTTTCTGCCCGGCATCAATCGCGCGATTAATCACATCGCGATTAACCGGGTCCAGCACAATCACAGCATCATCCTGCATTCGCAGGCTGGAAGCCGCATCAATCCAGCAACCCTGCCAACCGGCCTCGCGCAAGCGGGTAAAAACTTCCTTGGTGTAATCACCACCCTGACAGCTGACAATCGCATCCAGCTGGCTCAGTGCATCAATATCGTAAGCATCGCCCAGTGGCGGCAGGGGCCTGCCGATGTCCGGCGCCGTACCTCCGGCGTTGGAAGTTGAGAAAAAAACCGGTTCGGCGATATGGGCAAAGTCATCCTCTGCTCGCATGCGCTCCAGTAATACCGAGCCGACCATGCCGCGCCAGCCGATAAAACCTATTTTTTGCATTGCGGTGTCCTGTATGTGAGGTGGTCAAAGTGCGCCGCCGGGAAAGCGGCGCGATAGTGGAATCGAAAATTGCGGTTTCGAAACTTGTGGAATCGAAACTTAAAGTGCGGCTACAACGGCAGCGCCCATCTCTGCGGTAGAGACTTTCTGGCAGCCGTCGGTATAAATATCGGCAGTGCGCAAACCCTGCTCCAACACCTTGCTCACTGCTGCTTCAATCGCATCTGCCGCCTCGTTCATATCGAGGGAATAACGCAACATCATGGCAGCAGACAAAATAGTCGCCAGCGGGTTGGCGATACCCTGGCCTGCAATATCCGGAGCGGAGCCATGGCACGGCTCGTAAAGACCAAAACCGCTTTCGTTCAAGGAGGCGGAGGGCAACATACCAATGGAACCGGTAAGCATGGCGGCAGCATCGGAGAGGATATCGCCAAACATATTGCCAGTTACCATCACATCAAACTGCTTGGGCGCCCGCACCAATTGCATCGCCGCGTTGTCCACGTACATATGGGACAGCTCGACATCGGGATATTCCGAAGCCAGACGATCCAACACCTCGCGCCAGAGCACTGTTACTTCCAGTACATTGGCTTTGTCTACAGAACAGAGTTTGCCATTGCGCTTTTGTGCCGCCTCAAAGGCAGAGCGGGCAATGCGTTCAATTTCTGATTCGCTGTACACGTAGGTGTTAAAGCCTTGGCGCTCACCATTTTCCAATGTCTTGATACCGCGCGGCTCACCAAAGTAAATGCCGCCGGTCAATTCGCGCACAATCAAAATATCCAAGCCGGCAACCACTTCAGGCTTTAACGAAGAGGCATCGGCCAGTTGTGGGTAAAGAATCGCCGGGCGCAGATTCGCGTAGAGGCCCAGGCCGCTGCGAATTTTTAACAGACCTTTTTCCGGGCGAATTTCCCGCTCCAGGGTATCCCACTGGGGGCCGCCTACCGCACCGAGCAGCACCGCATCGCAGTCACCCGCCGCCTTCAGAGTTTCGTCAGTCAGAGGCTCACCGTGGGCATCGATAGACGAGCCACCAATCAGGCCCTGCTCAAAGCTGAGCCCCAGATTGAATTTTCCCGATGCAACTTCCAGCACCGCCATGGCCTGTTCAACAATTTCCGGACCAATGCCGTCACCCGGCAGAATCATTACTTTTTTCGTCACAGGAATTTCCTTTAATTATTGAACCGCATCAAAAAGCCAGGGGGCTTTCTCTCGGCGCGCCTGCTCATAAGCGCGAATATCGTCGGCGTGCTCCAGGGTCAGACCGATATGATCGAGACCATTTAGCAAACAGTGCTTGTAGAAGGCATCCACTTCAAATGGAATCAGCTCGCCACAGGGCTTGCGCACATGCTGCTGTTCCAGGTCGATGGTGAGCGCATAACCCTCCTGCCCGTGTGTTTCTTCAAACAACTGGTGCACTACATCTTCCGCCAGGACAATTGGCAAAAGACCATTTTTAAAACAGTTATTGAAAAAGATATCGGCAAAGCTGGGCGCGATAATTGCGCGGAAGCCGTGATCTTCCAGTGCCCAGGGCGCGTGCTCACGGCTGGAACCGCAGCCAAAATTCTCCCGTGCAATCAGCACTGAACCACCCTGGTAGCGGGGGAAATTAAGGGGAAAGTCCGGATTGAGCGGACGGCCAGAACAGTCCTGCCCGGGAACCCCCTCATCCAAATAGCGCAACTCATCAAACAGGTTCGGGCCAAAGCCAGAGCGCTTAATGGATTTCAAAAACTGCTTGGGGATGATCAGGTCGGTATCCACATTGGCCCGATCCATCGGTACCACGAGACCTTCGTGCTGGGTAAACGCTTTCATCAAACCATCTCCTCTTCCAGCTGTACCGGTGCCATCTCCCGCACATCGACAAAGTGGCCGGCAATTGCAGCCGCTGCCGCCATACTGGGACTCACCAGATGCGTGCGACCACCGTAACCCTGGCGCCCTTCAAAGTTGCGGTTGGAGGTGGAAGCACAGTGCTCTCCCGCCCCCAGCTTGTCCGCATTCATCGCCAGACACATGGAGCAGGACGGTTCGCGCCACTCAAAACCGGCTTCAACAAAAATCTCGTGCAACCCCTCGCGCTCAGCCTGGGCTTTTACCGCCTGGGAGCCCGGAACAATCAGCACCTGCTTGACGCTATCCGCCTTGTAACGACCCTTGGCAACTTCTGCTGCTGCGCGAAGATCTTCAATCCGGGAGTTGGTGCAGGAGCCGATAAATACGCGATCCAGTTTGATATCGCTGATATTCTGCCCGGCGTTCAACCCCATATATTCCAGCGCTCGCTCCATGCCCGTACGCTTGGTGGCATCGCTCTCGTCACTGGGGGTAGGCACCTGGGCGCTGATCGGCGCCACCATCTCAGGGGAAGTGCCCCAGCTGACCTGCGGCTCAATATCCTCACCGACCAATACCACGACTTCGTCAAATACCGCATCGTCATCGGAGTGCAAGTGGCTCCAGGCCTCAACTGCCCGATCCCACATTTCGTCTTTCGGCGCGTAGGGCTTGCCTTTCACGTAATCGAGAGTGATCTGGTCTACCGCCACCATCCCCGCGCGAGCACCGCCTTCAATGGCCATATTGCACACGGTCATACGGCCTTCCATGGACATGTTGCGCATCACTTCGCCACCGAATTCAATCGCGTAACCGGTACCGCCAGCAGTGCCAATTTTGCCAATGATCGCCAGCACCACATCTTTTGCAGTGACACCTGGGCGCAGCTGGCCGTCGACGCGAACCAGCATATTCTTCATTTTCTTCTGGGTAAGGCACTGGGTAGCCATCACATGCTCCACCTCAGAAGTGCCAATACCGTGGGCCAAGGCGCCGAGCGCCCCGTGGGTGGAGGTATGTGAGTCGCCACAAACCACCGTCATACCCGGCAGTGTCGCACCTGTTTCCGGGCCGATCACATGCACAATACCCTGTCCCGGCTCATTGATGCCGAACTGGACTACATCAAAGTCACGGCAGTTTTCATCCAGGGTCTGTACCTGGATTCGGGAGATATCATCGCGAATACCACTGACGCCAGCGGCGCGCTCGGCCGCCTCGGAAGGCACATTGTGGTCGGGAGTGGCGACTAGCGAATCCTTGCGCCAAGGTTTGCGACCAGCCAGACGCAGGCCTTCAAACGCCTGGGGGGAGGTCACCTCGTGAATCAGGTGGCGGTCGATATAGATAAGTGAGGAGCCATCATCACAGTTCTTGATCAGGTGGTCCTGCCAGAGTTTGTCGTAGAGTGTTTGCCCTGCCACAGCCATTCCTCTCAGTAGTTAAGAGCCTGAGTCTACCCAGCCCCACCAAATAACACCAATTTATATTTATTATCTAAAGTATTCCTAAATGGAATTCGAAAGCCAAACTGGGGTAATATCCATCTTCTGGCGTCTCTGCCATTTATCCAGCGGCTCAATTTGAGCCTTTATCGACAAACCGCTTCAGGGGAAACAGCTTGGAACTACAGTGGCTGCGGGCATTTCTGGCAATCGCCGAACAGGGTTCGGTATCTGAAGGCGCCGAGCTGCTGCACCTGACCCAGCCCGCGATGAGTAAGCGCTTGGCCGCCCTGGAACAGCAGCTGGGCTCCCCGTTGTTCGATCGTATTGGACGGCGATTGCAGCTCACCGATGCCGGTCGCGCCCTACTGCCCCGTGCCCGCCATATACTTAATGAAATCAGCGACACCGAGCGGGAATTGCGCGCTTTGAGCAACTCGGTCAGCGGCAGCTTGCGTATCGCCACCAGCCACCACGTAGGTCTGCATCACCTACCCCCGGTGCTGAAAGAGTTCAGTTTCCGCTATCCACAAGTTGCCTTGGACATCGACTTTGTCGACTCGGAACAAGCTTACGAAGCCCTGATGGCCGCTAAATATGAACTGGCCGTGGTCACCCTGGCACTTAAGGAGTATCCGCACCTGAATGCCGAAGTGATCTGGCCCGACCCCTGTGTTGTGGTGGCGGCCCCGGATCACCCCCTGGCAAAGCTGCCGGAACTGGAACTCACCGACCTCGCCAACTATCCCGCCATACTGCCAGATATGAATACCTATACCGGGCGCCTGATCAAAAGAGAGTTTGATGCCCAGGGGTTAAAACTCACCGCGAAGCTGGCAACCAACTATCTGGAAACCATTAAGATGATGGCCTGTGTCGGTCTCGGCTGGAGTGTTCTGCCCCACACATTGGTGGACAGCAGCTTGGCAGTGCTGCCTGTCAAAAAGCTGCAAGTACTGCGAAACCTTGGCGTAATCAGTCACCGAGGCCGAACATTGAGCAATCCCGCCAGCGCGCTACAACAGATGTTGTTCGAAGCAGCTATTTAGTGAGGCAGGAAAAAAGCGACCAATTTACTAACAGGCAATACCCAAACGCACCATTTTTACCAGTGCAAAACGTTAAAGATTTGTAAAAATG
This sequence comes from Microbulbifer maximicatervae (SeqCode), assembly GCF_052467825.1. NCBI lineage: Bacteria > Pseudomonadati > Pseudomonadota > Gammaproteobacteria > Cellvibrionales > Microbulbiferaceae > Microbulbifer > Microbulbifer maximicatervae (SeqCode). The sequence continues at coordinate 2,987,172 of NZ_CP174327.1, read as the reverse complement.
TGCAACTTAGCCACGGCACGGGAAAAATTTATCTGTAAACTCCGCGACAAATTCATCACGGAGTGAAGTCAATGAAGAAATCCGCACTTGCCTTGAGTACCCTCCTCGCCTGCGGCACCGCAAGCGCAGATACTATCCTCGGCCTTGATGCTACTGCCGGCGCATGGCTGCCAGGCTACAGCGGTAATATCGGTACCGACGAATACAAGCTGGATAACCTGTCCCTCTCGGAAGATAACATTACCTTCTTGCAGGTTGCCCTGGAACACCCCATTCCCCTGGTGCCCAATGTGCTTCTGGCCCACAGCAATATCGATACCGACGGTGACGATACCCTGGCCACCTCCGTTACTTTTGATGATGAAACCTTCACTGCCAATTCAGAAATCCGCACAGATCTGAACCTCACCCATACCGACGCTACCCTTTACTACGAAATTTTGGACAACTGGGTAAACCTGGATGTCGGTTTGACCGCGCGTATGTATGACGGTGAATTTACCGCAGTGAGCGATACCCAGGCAGAGACTGTCGACCTCACTGGCTACCTGCCAATGGCCTACGGCATGGCGCGCTTTGATCTTCCATTTACCGGCTGGTCTGTAATTGCCCAAGGCAATGCAACAGCCTACCGTGGCGATACCCATACCGACCTGACAGCTAAAGTGCGCTGGGATTTTGTACCAGCTGTCGACTTTGCCATCGAAGCAGGTTACCGCGTAATGACTCTCGACCTGGAAGAGCTCGACGACTTGCAGAGCGATATTGAAATCAAAGGCCCATACATCGGTTTCAACCTGCACCTGTAAGCAATCCACCTAGGATTGCTGTTCGCGCTCCCCAAAAACTTTTGCAGCAGTAACGCCTGCGAGGTATAGCTACCTCGCACAATCTGCACTAAGGTGGCCCAGAAGGGGAGCGCAACTCACAGGCAGGGCCATGAATCCATTACTCGAAAAACTCGGAATTTCCCATCCCATCTTTGCAGCACCCATGGCCGGGGTATCCACACCCGCTCTCGCCGCCGCTGTATCCAATGCAGGAGGACTCGGCTCACTTGGACTCGGCGCCTGCTCAGTGGAAAAAGCCGTAGATGAAATTCGTTGTACTCACGACCAGACCGAGCACCCCTTTAATGTAAACCTCTTTTGCCACCAGCCCCCGACAAAAGATCCCCAACGGGAGCAAGCCTGGCTTTCCCATCTCGCCCCACATTTTGCCGCCCTCGATGCACCGGTTCCCAAGCTGATCAATGAACCCTACTCAACATTTATCGGCAATAAGGCCATGCTGGAAGTTTTGCTCGAGCAAAAGCCACCGGTTGTCAGCTTCCACTTTGGCCTACCGTCAGAAGAGTTTATCGCCGCACTAAAAGGTGCAGGGATTATCTTGATGGCCACGGCAACCTCTCCTCAAGAAGCCAAACTGGCTGAGGATGCTGATATCGATGTTTTAATTGCCCAAGGTATTGAGGCTGGTGGGCATAGGGGGGTCTTCCACCCAGAGGGCGACCAGGAAATTGGAACTCTGGCGCTGGTGCGATTGCTGTGTTGCCACAGCAGCCTACCAATCGTTGCTGCGGGTGGCATTATGGATGGCGCTGGCATTCGCGCTGCACTATCTCTCGGGGCTAGTGCCGTGCAAATGGGAACCGCATTTGTCCTCTGTCCGGAATCTGCGGCCTCCGACAGCTACCGCAGCGCCTTGCAAAGTGAGCGCGCACAGCACACAGAGATCACCGCCAATATTTCCGGGCGCCCCGCTCGCGGTATCAGCAACCAATTCTATAAAGCACTAAGTAAGGGCGCTCCCCTTCTGCCGGATTACCCGATCGCTTACTCCGCGGGCAAAGCCCTGGCTCAAGCAGCTGCAAAAGCGGGCAATGACGAATATGCCGTTCAATGGGCCGGACAAGGAGCCCCTCTCGCACGAGCCCTGCCCGCAGCCGGATTGGTGACAGCTTTAGTAGCAGAGCTGGAAGCGAGTCAATGAAGGGAGCTATTGGCAACTACCATTTATAGAGTTGCACAATTAAAGAGACACAATCTCCGAACACCACCCTTCATCATCACGCTCAACGCAAACTAGTTGGCTGGCTGTATCACTCGCACTGACAATCTCACCTTCGGGGCCCCAAGCTGCACTACAGCCGGCTGTGGAATAACCACCCGTCGGCTGATTAAAGTTCGCAATAGCCACCAATAAATTGTGCTCTAAAGCATAATTTGCCAACTGTTGACTATCCTCCGGGTATCCCGTCGGAGTAATCAATACCCCCGCCACATAAACTGAAGCCCCCTGCTTTTCATAGGCGGCAACATGACCTGGGTTACACACATCTGCACAAATAGCCAGAGCTACGGTCTCACCTTCGATGTTCAGTGATAGATATTCAACTCCGGGAACAAACCACTTTTCTTCTCCAGGGTGCAAATGTATTTTCAAATAAACAGAAATCTCACCCTGAGGAGAAAATACGAGCGAACCGATCGCAATACCATTCTTCTGACGAATAGGCGCACCCACAACTAGCCAAACACCACTGTCAGCTGCCACCTCCGCTAGAGGGCTTAACTGTGGATCGTCGATCTTAAGCGCTAATTGTTCAGCCAGATCCGGCTCATAACCAGTTAATGAAAGCTCGGGAAACACCACAATAGAGGCCTTTTTCCTTACTGCGACTTTTACAGCACGGACATGTGACTCAATATTGCGTTCAATATTTCCTTTCACTGACGGCAACTGTGCCAATGCCAATTTAAACTTGCCCATCACCCCACCCTTCAGATCACCAGTTAAATACAACATGAACCGAATAAATTACTGTATATGTTACACCACAAGTAATAAGCATCGATTCTTGATTGTGTTAATTTTTAAGTTTCTTCCAGCTATAGAATCCCTATCTTTAAATAAATAACCTACATTTTCTTCAGGTATCTATTTAAAAATAAAATAGTTGACTGAAAAAATAACAACCAGCCAAGATAAATATTTAGACTCTAATCTTAGAGAGTTTGCATTAAGAGCAGCGGACACAAGAATCAATCCACAGCAGCTAGCACTGACAATTGGGAAACGGCAGGTTACTGAGTCAGCGCTCTTTTCCAGCAAGCGTTGCATCAACCATCTCCCCGCATGATCCAAGATAGTTATGAGGGTCAAGAAGTTGATCTAACTCCGCATCAGAGAGAGCCCCCGACACCTGTTTATCTTCCTTTAACAAGTCAGAAAAAGGACGACCCGTCTCCATTGCCTGGCAGCAAATCTGGTAAACCAAATCGTGGGCATTCTCACGCCCCAGTTTCGGTCCCAGTCCCATCATTACAGCCTCAGAGAGCACTAAACCTCCAGTCATTTCCAAGTTTCGCATCATTTTTTCTGGAAATACCTGAAGTCCTTCTAGCGCAAAACGTGCCTGGGATAATATCGATGCGGTAAGACAGAATATCTCCGGCAGAACAATCCACTCTATCTCCCACGGGCCCGTAGCCCGCTCATGGTCTTCAACCATCGCTTCCAGCAAAGAGGCAACCTGCTGTCTAACCACTGGGACAGTACCGCTGATAAGAACTGCTGATAGAGGATTGTGCTTTTGGGGCATTGTACTAGATGCTCCCCGGCCAGATATAAGGGGCTCCGCCACCTCCCCAACTTCTGTCTGTGCCATTAGTTTTATATCGAGGGCTATTTTTCCCAAGGTGCCAGTAATCAGCCCCAATAGACAAGCCACTTCGGTAACGCGATCTCTCATCGTATGCCAGGCGATACAAGGGACTCCGAGATCGAGTTCCTGCATAATTCCTCTTTGAACTTCTAGCCCCTGATGCCCCAGGGAAGAAAGATTACCCGCCGCACCACCAAATTCCCCTACAAACGCCCGAGACTTTATCTCTTTTAAGCGCGCTTGATGGCGATGAATACCAGCCAACCAAACAGCCGCCTTGTAGCCGAACGTTATAGGTACCGCTTGTTGAAGATTGCTGCGCCCAACCATAGGTGTATCCCTGAAACGCTTGGCCAGGCTCGCTAAAGCATCTGCTATCCCATTGACCTCCGTCTCAACAATTTCAAGCGCCGCCCTAATCTGTAAGACGGTTGCCGTATCCGTAATATCTTGAGTAGTAGCCCCCCAATGACACCACTGACCTAAATCTCTACTACACAGTGACACTAGCTGCTCTACAACACCCAGCACCGGATAACCAATCAGCTCCGTTTGCTCCTTGAGCTTTACAAAATCTATCTGCTTGGCGTCACAGTGTTGAGTAATGTCCTCTGCAGCCTCTGCAGGGATTATTTTTAACCGCGCCTGTACTTTGGCCAGCGCCGCTTCAACATCGAGATAGCGCTGAACACGCTGTTCATCCGAGAAAATCTTCCGCATTGCTGAAGTACTAAAAATATCGCAAAAAACGACAGAATCAATCGCGGTTGCTCTCATATCAAATCACGCTTAACAAGATGCCTAGACGCCAACAGGATCAAAACCACAACAACATCAGATTAGCTAAGGAAGAGATATTCTAAAAAATTAACCTAAGAATCGAGGCGCCAAGAATATGGGGAACTAGAGGCGCCGCTAATCAAGCACATCAATCCAACCTAAGAGAATTGAATACAACAAGCTAAAACATACTCCTGATTACACTACCCTCTATCCAAACAGCATCTTAAAGCGAATTTAATCCATTAAATTCAACCCCAAAAAATAAGTTTTATTTGACATATATCAACTCTAAAAACAAAAGTACTGCTAACCTGAGCCGGCATGAAAAATATAAATAAAATGTGAATTATGAATATTCCACCTCAAAGAAAAGACCTTGACGCTCCTCCTCCAGCTTTGCATACTCAACTAAGCAACAAAACCAAACAATAAAAAACTGCCAGCATGCCCACCCAAAATAAGCTGCAGAATACAAAAAACTACCAAATGGACTTCCTGGTAACGACTAACTTTATGTATTTAAAATACCAGCCTTATCAAAACAGCAATTAAACTTAAATAATTAAAGCCGCAAATACCTAAAATTTCACCAGCCATGTAGTAAACACCAATACACACACCACTGCATAGCATACTTTATCCCTAAAATTGAAGGAGCAGTTCGGGATGAACTTACCACTATCAACTGAAACCATCTATAACAAACAAGCTCACAGCTGGAACCGCTCTGAGAAAATCCTACTCAGTGATTTCACCGCTCGCCCCAAAGTTTTGGAAGCAATCGGAGATATCTCCGGGAAAAACATATTGGATATGGGCTGCGGTGAAGGCTACGTATCCAGGATGCTACTTGATAAGGGAGCAGGTTCAATCTTTGGTGTTGACTCTTCCTCAGAGATGATTTCCCAGGCAAAGGAAACAGCTTCTGCTGGAAATTTGACGAAAGCAGAATATGCAGTTGGAAATGCCGTTACATTTACAGAATTTCCTAGAGATAAGTTTGACCATGCTATTGCTGTATTTCTTTTCAACTATCTAACCATAGAAGAAATGACAAAGGTTATAAGTAAGGTCAAGTGTCTATTAAATAAAGGGGGCACCTTTATTTTTACAGTGCCTCACCCTTGCCTTCCGTTCATGAGGGAAGAAGTTCCTCCATTCTACTTTCAACACGGCAACTTGACTTATTTAGATGGCATAGATCAAACATTTGAAGGAAAAATATGGCGCAGAGACGGCAAGCCAGTTTCAGTACGATGCGTGCATAAAAATTTTTCACACTATTTTGAAATTCTGGCACAAGCTGGTTTTAAATCCCTGCCAACCGTTCAAGAACTCTCAGTGACTCAAGAGCACCTCGACCTAGATCCAGATTTTTTCTCACCACTAGCCGGCTATCCACTACACGTATTATTTAAGGTGCAAGTAAATGACTAACTTAGCCCCAAGTGAAGTAGTTCAAGTCCAAGCCTGGACTGCTAATGATATGACCGCAACTTCCAACTGGAAGTTTCTGTGGCCTTCAAACTGGAAATCTGAAGTCGAGGCTTTGGAGAGCTGGGCCAAACAACAAAACAACCCGATTGAAAATCTGACCCAAAAATCAGTTGCCACACCTGAATTCGACCAGCTTGCCAACCAGATAAAACATGAAATAGAACATGGTAGTGGTGTGGCATGGATACAGGGCGAGGAATCATTAAGCAAGCCAACGCTTAACCTACTATTTCTAAAGCTTAGCCTGGCAATGGGCAATACTATAGATACTTATGGCCGGCTTTATGGGATTCTCGACACAGGAAAAGACTACACTAGCGAAGCTATTCCTGTATCTCAAACAAATGCACCCACTGGCGTCCATACTGATAGCTCACAACGTACCGTACAACCAAAGATACTTGGATTATGCTGCCTTACTCCAGCAGTTGAGGGTGGAAAATCAAAAATCGTGTCTGCGGCTCAAGTTCATGAAAACTTGCGAAAAACTGCTCCACAAAAACTAGAGATCCTGTACAACAACTATATTAGAGATTTAGTTACTCCAGGCAGTGACAAAAACATAAAAAGCATACTTGAAAACTGTTTTCCTATTTTCGAATATTCAAACGAAAAGCTCAGTATTCGTTATATGCGGTACTGGATTGAGAAAGGCCATCAGCGCGTGAACCAGCCTTTATCAAAAGAAGTACTTAAGGCTCTGGATATACTAGATAAGGAATTAAACAGTGCGGAGAATACATTAAGCTTCTACATGAACTCTGGAGATATGGTCTTCGTTGACAACACCAAAGTCCTACATGATCGGGATGGATTTATTGATACTCCGGATCAGAAGCGGGTTTATACCAGGGTATGGATTGATTAGGCTCCATCTAATCAACCCATAAACCATATACTCTTTAGCAGAACACCATCACTTTGTGAGCTAATAATTTGCGAAATGCTGATTGGCAGCCTAAGAAAAACTGGAGAAGTACTTTAAACGCTTCTCCAGCTTTAGCGGGTGAAAGATTTCCCCGCAAAAATTTCAATTAACTTCCAATTAAACCTAACGATACCGGATACCTACTAAAGGCAGGCTAGTCTTTTTATTAACACCTCAAACACCGGACTTATGAAGCTGGAGGCTTTTGGTGGGCAAAACGAGGCCAGCTTTTCAAAGCTTCATGCTTTAACTTACATGGTTTCACTTGCCTGATTTTGACCCATGCATGCAGCAAAAGATAGGTTGCATGACATGGGATTATAAGGCATCACAGACGCTGTATTTGAACGTGCTGAATTTTACCACCATATACAACCACATCTTCCAAACCGGAATACTCTACTTTCTCTCCAGCATGTGTTTCACCTGTAAAGTTAAAGTTGAAATGAACTATCCCGGGTTTGGTTTCTGTAACACTGCATACTTCCCACTCAAGCTTTGAAAACATACCATGATGAAGTCTCTGCATAGACATGATGTCACTCACACCTAAGAATAGATCTCCTTTTCCTGACCTGAATGTGGAGCTTTCACAAAATAGTTTTGTGATTTCATCAAAGTTACTTTCGTTTGAGAGTTTGAAATAATACTCCGCTACCTCCAAAGAACTCATCATCTTTTATTCCTCTCGATTACACATATCTGAGTTGTAGCATAGACCTACTCATAAGCGCAACGCTTTACTCAGGCCATCACCGGGATAAAGCTGCTTTGGTCTACAGCACAAAGCGAGCAGAACATAGGATTCAGCAATTTGTTATGCTTTACTCCAAATAATTGAAAAAACAACCCACATGAATATAGGAGTATTGATTCCTAGTAATAAAACACCAAAATGTTGAAAACGTTTAAGCTTGGGCTTCCATCTGCTTTTGTAAATTTTACTAAACCGAAACGGTTCGTCTATTTCCTTACTTGAAATAAACATCGAAGTTATCATTATCAAAGCAGCGACAACCAATATGATTGATTTTATCAAACCACTCAGTTGAGTAAAAATCACAACCCACCAAGAAACCGGAACTACACACCCAGCAAAAAAACCTACCGCAAATAATGCTCTATATTTCATCCGACCTTTTTAAAAATATAACAATTCAAACACATGTGTGCTTTAGCGCATCTGTTTGATTTGATTTACTAAAGCTTGGGCAGACCTTACACACAACACCTCAATCAGCCGACTGAATTAGTGGTCGACAGCTTTAAATTGTTATGACCTTTCGCACACAGAAAATATGCCCACGCAATTAGTATGATTTGCAGTGGCGCACGTAATAACAAATAAACAGGCCCCCATTGATGCCCACCAAGACCAATACCGTTTAATGCCGCATAAATATTTGCAGGCAAGAAAATAACGAAAACTACAATAGCAAGCCATGCAGCATGGAGCTGATATCTTGGCACAAAAAGAGCAATACCTATCAATAGCTCAATCAATCCAGTGAGATAGATTATTGCTAGGCGGAAAGGAACCCAAGACGGTAACATTTCCACCATGCCCTCCGTTTTAACAAAGTGCCCAACGCAGAAGAATATGAAGGTTATTCCCAATCCCCAATAGGCGTACTTTTTAACATTCAGAGGCTTGCCGCTAAACTTTGAATAAATAAAAGAGATACCTAAGGGACTAGACAACAGTAAAAGAATAATTATTGGAGTTACCATAGTTTCCTCATAACGCTAAGCTCACCCACAGAGACGCATTCGCGCTGGAGCCGGTGACAGCGCCTTGTGTGGTTGTTCTTGCCCGATTCTGATATTGAAAGTACTTTTCGCTAACGAGTAAATTGGGAGCCATCTTCGCTGGCCACCGAAGACCTTGTTAGTCACAGTTCATTGCTGAACCGATTAGTTTATATAGACCATTAAAGAGTACGAACGTGACAGATATCCGCAAGGCACAACTCAGATAGTTATGTGGATCTCAAACCCGAATAGCAAGGTGGAGATAGCTTATCGTATGAAACCTCAATAGATCAATGTCAGAATTGATACCGGCAATAAATAACTCGATATTTATGTGAGATCTACAGGCCAATTCTTTAGTCTCACCAATAAAAATTTCATTAAGTTATTAAGGATGTCACTCAATCTCAAAGAATACTAATAGAATCTACAGAAAGACTCGAATTAGAGTTTATTTGCGCACGGAGAAAGCAGACACCCCCCCTAAATACGATCGTGAAAAATAACACCTACCGGGATAAAAGTATGGCTTAAAAAATTGACGAGCAACCATAGTCACTTGCCATGAGGGCCTCTCACTGCGACGTAATCCCAATGACCGAACTGATTGAGAGTGATTGTTTACAGCTGGGGGATACTCCCTCTGAGCAGCAATACTGGATAGTTATCGCCGTATCATAACCCGATGCAGGCATATGAAGTAAAACACTGGGTTGCTCACTGCCGACTTTATAATCCATAGAAGAGCTTGAAATTTCCTTTTATCAAGCAATAGAAAGGTTTGAACCCGTTCCGCTAAGCAACTTTCGAGTTTGTTAGCAAACTCAAGCTGATATAGAAAAGTATCAACACTTCCAGAATCTATTTTTTTCAACTTAATAGACAGCAAGTCAGCATTTACTCGTGTTACTTCAATATTTTTAGGTGGGGCAGAGGCCATAGATTCGCCACAAAGTGCTAAAAATAAAAATTTTAGAACATACTTAAACATAGCTCGTTTAGCTCATAATGTCGGATTCAGGCGCGCCAGGAGCGAAGCGCCACTTGTGTATTAAGGGGAGCGCAGCAACCTTACACTCAAAAGTGCGTAGCTTTGGGTGTCGACTGGAACCCCTTGTTGTGTAAGAGGATTACCATATGATACTTGTAATTACTATTACTGCTACAATATACAAAACACCATTAATCGCAGTACGAATAGTTAACGGTGGGTCAGATTCTCTAGCGCTCAATTTCTTATATAGATAAATACTACTTAAGCTAACAAATACACATATCGTAGCAATCACATAATCTTGAACGCTAGGCACTGTCTTGTCTGTAAGAATATATGCAAAAAAAAGCAAAATACCTGATATAGGAAGCCCTATAGCTGTATATGCACTTAGCAGTACGTTTTTTATTTCACTATTCACTCTTCACCTCGAACAAAACGCTTAAATTAGGTACTTCTTAGGCGTCATCTGGGTTTACAGGTTGTATAAATTTACTTGATATTATTCTGCTTCTTAAACCTGCGCACCTTTGTGCGGATATTTTTCATTGGAGATGAAGTATTAAACTGGATCATCCTCCCAAGGGTGTAACTTTTATACCAAATGTGCCCATAAAGTTCATCATTGCTCAATGAGTCTATAAGCTTCAGTATTTTTTGTATTGTAAACTGGAATTCTGTCAGCAACTGTTTATAAGACCAATCCTTATAGGATGCATGAAAGTGCTGCGCTAGCCTCCCAAGCTCATTCCAGCTGTAACCTTTTTCTGGAAAATCTACTTCGAGATTATTTTCCCTAAGCTCATGCCATTTTAGGACAAGATTTCCCCAACCGATCAGGTATGAAATAGTATCAGAAACGCTTATTTCTGTATTTTTTATATTACCCTCAACACCAATCTTTCTCGAAAGCTCCTTGGGGACCCCCATATAATCAGCAAATAAACTTTCATAAGAATTTTCAATTGACGAGATTAATTCTTCTTTATTTTTCGAAATTGAAGACATAGCTATCAATGGTTACTCGATTACAGAGTATTTACATAACGCTCGCATTTACGGTGGGTGAAGTGTAGCTTAAGCCCTTCGATAGCGGCGAATAATATGTGCTTGTTCAGTGATTTACACCCACCATCACGGCACCGCCATCTCCACCAAAACCTCCTATATCACCACTGCCAAGGTAAGCGCCAGAGCTAAAGCTAAAGTTCTGGGTTATTCCAAACTTTACAGCTAACCACAGTACACTGGAAATTAGGACGCCAGTAAATACTAACGGAAAAAAATTGAGTTAAGCAAATTTTCGGAAGTAAGATCGATCATATACCAAGATCCGACTAGGCCGAGAAAATTAATTATGAATGATTTCATTTGCTCCCCTTGTACCACTTAACACCTTGCGGAGACCCATAGGGCCGTAGACTCGCTGCCTGTGATTGTTATTTCCGTATACACTCGCCGTCCAGATTGTAGCTTATTTTGAGCTTCACGCCATGAACTGGGGCACACCTATTAATTCCCTAGGCACTAACTTGTATTTCATAAGAGCTTTTCTAGCTGCCTCATCAAATACGCCTTCAGGATAAGAATCTATGATTTTAAAATTTTCAAAAAAACCACCAGGCATTACCGTCACTTCGAACTCTACCCAACCCTCTATATAATTTTTAGGTGCCTCTAAAGGATAATTTGGCTTTACATAAATTATTGTTGCCGACGCAATTCCGGACATGAGAGAAATAGTGAGAGTAAATATTATTGGAATGCTCTTCATGTTCTTATTCTCACAACGTTAAGATCAGCGGCGGCTTGCTTAGTGAACATTTAACATACATATTGGAGCGCAGCAACGGTATAAAAAACGCACAAAATAAAACGTCAGCTACATTGCCTTGTTAAGGCTTTTGCCTGCTAAACGTAAATTTATTGCCATTTTCTACCAGCCCTCTAAAGAAATCCTTATCAATCTCGGCAATATGAGCCTTTACCATATAAGAACCATCCAAGCGAAGAATGAGAGTGTTACCTATTAACGCCCAAGCTCCTTCAAAAGGTAAAACCAAACAGCCTAGTTTTGGATAGTTTGTACACTTAAAAGTGTTGTCATATCTAAACTCACACTCGTCCCAGCCTGACTCACCACCAAATATACCCCCACTCCTATCCTCCCAGGTGCCTACTAGATTCTGAGCTAAGCAAGTATTGCTACTTAGTAACAATAGAGTGATGAGCTTATTCATGGAGAACCTTAACGCCTTTAGTATGTGCTACCGCATAGAAAACGTCACATGTCTAATTTTATTATATACATTTACCTACTGCCTTAATTGAAAAATGTACTGTACCTGCATGACTTGTCTTTTTGTATAGGCACAGCTCTGAGCCTATTTTTACTTGGCCAGGAGAACTTACCACCACATGAGCTAAGTTACCGTTAGCTAATTTGACCAAAAGCTTAGGATCATTTCCAGTTTGGCTGCCATCATAAACCTGAGCATGCGCGACACCTGAAACAAGCTCAGTGCTTTTAGGAAAACCGACATATAGGAAGAGCACTCCAATTCCTAGCGTAACCAAGATTGCGAACAGAATGCCTTTGTGTTCGCAATACCAGAGTTCAACTGTCGCAAATATGGCTCGTTTATCTCTCATAGTTTAGACAATGCTGCCATTGCTTGTTAGCTTTTTTACTGGAAGTCCCCACGAGCTTTTAAAATACCATTTTGCTTCAAAAGAAACAGCTCATCGATATAGTTGCCGTAAACTGCTACAGCAGAACTTCCCTCTATTTGTAGTAAGGCTCTGGGAACCAATCGATGGCATGTTCTTTCTCATAACCTGTTATATCAATTACCACCGGCTCAGAGAACTCGATCTTCACTGGCTTGATCTTCGTGTTCTTATTATATGAATGGGCATAGTCATAAGCGGCATATGCGCCAGCCCATTTCCCAGATTTAGTCTTGTAAACCGGTGTGAATTGATACTTGGAGTGATAGTAACGACCATCATGCTTCACGACATATAGAAGAACACGCTCATAGTTAGCGAAAGGCGGCCTTCCGTAATGATCGAAAACCGTAAATTTGATTTCATTACCCTGATATGTGCCCCGATATGGATCAATTATTCTATAGGTCGCTAGAAACTGACTATCGAATGGTATTTCGCCTTCCTTTGGTGGCACAGGTTCAAGGCTTATCTTCTCCCCGATAAAGACAAAATACTTACTACCTTCCGTATCTGATAAAGCAGAACCAGAAAAAATGAGGCTTATTTATAAGATTGCTAATCGCACAATATCTCCTGAGAGCTAACGCCGCGTTCACCGGCTTGTTCGGTGCAACGCTTTGTTAGCCTTAAATTTTAACAGCACTGCAATACAATCCATGATTTAGAGAAGTCATGCTTTCTCGCGTCACTTTCTTTAATCCAGAAATAAAGCATACCCATGTCACCCCACATAGCTTCGATATCGTCGTCAGAGTCGAATTGGAGAACCATTCGCCAATCGTTTATCTGTCTCCGTAGCTGCTTAGCTTCTTCAGAGTTGTACCCTTCTGGGCCTCCGCAATTTACTCCACCACTTACAAGCTGACACTCTTCTTCCATATCATCATTTTGTACTGGTGTCGGGAAACCTCCAATTTGATGGCGAGGCTCATCTCCGTACTGTTCTTCGATAAAGTCGTAGTATTCATCGTCTTCGTCTTCAGATAAGCCAATTTCTTCCAAGCTAACTCTTTGAGCATCTGGATAGCTAGTGAAGCTCTCCGCTTTCACATACTTAATAGGGGGCGCTGTATGATCTTCACTTAGATCGTTGGGCAGTTCATGAGAATACAGATCTCCAGATCCATTTTCATAGATTACAGCCCAGCCACCCTTATCATTTGGATCGAACCCCCAAGGCCACGCTTCGAGATCATAGAAGAATAACAATCGACCACTATCAGGTAGCCAGTCTATATTTCGACTTACGTTAACTTCGCCCAGGTATAACTGGGCAATGAACCCAAGTGGATTATTATTTTTACGTGGCCAGTCGATAGGTGAGCGTACTACTGGCTCTCCGCCAAGAAAACTAGCCACTTTCATTTCTGTGGGAATAATCCTCAGGCACTTTTTACCGAGGCTTAGTATTCTCTCGTTCACTGATACTCATTTCCTTTGATGGGTAGGCTAACGCCTTGCACACGGGCTTAAGCTGCGAAGCAGTTTAAGTCCGAGCAGCGTAGCTGCATTGTGCTGCAACTGGTTATGTGTGTACAGCATAAGCGCTTTGCTTAGTTTTAAGCCAGATGTAAATAGGCAGTGATAAGCAGAAAACGCCTGACTGAATTGCAATGAGGAAGAATAAAAGAAAACCCTCTTGCGGTGCATAAAATATAAGTGTTGTAATAGCCATGATTAAAAAAATAGCAGCCTGAAAATATGGCTCAATGCTATGTGACCTAATCCATAGAATATAAAAGATGAAATAAGGCGCTATGGCTAGTAAAGCAAACCCATAGGTAAGCAAATCTTCAGAGGTGTAAGCCAAACTGCGAAATGGATAAAGGCAAATGAATATTGGCAGCAACATGGCTATATGATTTGTAGTTTTACGCATTCATCCTCCTATACACATAACGCCCAGCGCAGGCGCAGCCAGCGCGGAGCGCATTTTGTGTTAATGTTTGAGCGACAGCGAGTAACACAAAAGGTGCGTAGCGTTGGCTGTCGCTCTGCCGCTGCTTGTTAGCATTGGGGCGCCCCGAGGTAATTGAGCAGCTCCCCAAGTTGATTCTTTGGTATTGCTTCGAGTGAAATTGACGATTTCCCATGCCCCGAAGAAACCTCAAGAGTTTTAACATATTTTGGAACATGCGATCTTATGATCACTTCCTGTACTTCATGCAGCTTTATTTTCAAATAGTTTTTTGAAGCGACGTTTTCTGGAAGCCAAATTTCGCCATTACCATACTTAATTGAAAGTGGCCTATGTTGAAGTACTTTCAGCCCTAGAAAAATTAATGCCAACCCCAAAATACCAACAGCTAGGCAGAAGATGGCCAGGGTTTCCAGATTTATAGATGAAGTCCAAATCAGATAAGCGCCCACTATAGCCGTTATTCCCAGCACTAGATGAGCGATTCCATTTCCACGACTTCGTAGTTCGATGACTTTCATAAATGCTAACAGTTAATTCAAAAGCAGCGTCTATATATCACCCTTCTATATAATTCTACCGCCCTCAATCAAAGCCCGCTTAAAAACCCAATAAAATCAAAAAAATACATTGAGTGTCACGAAACGAAACAAGTAGATATAAAGCAGCGTCTTTATAATTCCGCGCTCTCCCTGCTTTATATCATTTTTCACATCCTTTAAAAATCAACAAGTTATAGAATTTTCCCCAGAAATAGGAGCAGCGTCTTTTGAATTCTGATATACGAAGCAGGACTTAGTTATCAGTACTGTATTTCATCAGCCTACTATGCACATATGTCCCAGCTGGAGGGATGCGCTACCGCGTAAAGAATTGGCTTGTTTAGTACTCGACCTTACTGAGTCAGGAATCTTTTTTGTTGAGATCAGCAGCAGATTCATTAGAGGAAAGAAAAGTGACGGTCCTTACCTCAAAGACGAAAACGTCCCGCTTCCCTACAAGGCTCTCATAAAATCACAGGGTCGCTGCTGGTCATTCGACTTTCAGTCGATAAGCCATCCATAGTGGTTTGCCCCCCACTCTGCTATTCTGCGCCCCCTATAAAGAAGCCCTTCGAACTTTAGCCTGGACCTTTCTGTTCAGATCTATCCCGATTGCATGCTTCAAGAACATCAGGTTTGGGCTTGCCGTTCATTATTTGATCGAACGCTTCTGCTTATTAAGCCCCCGAGGAAACCTGCCCCCTACCCCAATCTGAGCCGGCCGCCACTCCTGCGGGGCTCTTGGGGTTTGCGAACACTTTTGTAACTTACTGATTTTCTTAGAGAAAAATGCCAAAAACCGCAAACAAGACCAAGGCCGCGAAACCCGAACACACCCCCATGATGCAACAATACATGCGCATCAAGGCCCAGCACCCCCAAGAGCTGGTGTTCTACCGCATGGGGGACTTTTACGAGCTGTTCTTTGATGATGCCAAGATGGCGGCAGAGCTGTTGGATGTCACCCTTACTGCCCGTGGCAAGTCCGGGGGTGAGCCTATACCCATGGCCGGTATTCCATACCATGCAGCTGAGGGCTACTTGGCGCGGCTGATTAAAGCTGGTGTTTCCGTTGCCATTTGTGAACAAATCGGTGATCCCGCCACCAGCAAGGGACCGGTTGAACGCCAAGTAGTACGTATTGTTACTCCAGGCACGGTCACGGACGAGGCACTTCTCAACGATCGCCGCGATAACCTCCTGGCTGCTATTTCACACTTGGGCGATGTATTTGGCCTGGCACTGCTGGACCTGGCAACCGGTCGTTTTGTGGTTCAGGAAACAGATACTCTAGAAGCTCTGGCCGAGCAGGTGCAGCGCCACAATCCCGCTGAACTGCTTGCGCCGGAAGAGCTTAGCCTGCCGATTGAAATCGAACGCCGCGCGGGCGTGCGCCGCCGGGCACCTTGGGAGTTCGAGCTGGAGAGCGCTTTGCGTCTGCTCAACCAGCAATTCGGCACCATGAACCTGGAGGCCTTTGGTTGTAGCCATATGCACGGTGCTGTGATCGCTGCCGGCTGCTTGCTGCAATATGCACGGGACACCCAGCGTACCGAGCTGCCCCATATTCGCGGCCTGCTGACGGAAAGTGGTGATGAGACAGTCGCCTTGGATGGTGCCAGCCGCCGCAATCTGGAGATTGATCTGAACCTGAACGGTGGCGATGACAATACCCTATTGTCGGTCTTCGATAGCTGTAAAACCGCTATGGGTAGCCGCTTGCTGCGCCGCTGGTTTAACAACCCCTTGCGCCAGCTGACTACCTTGCGCAACCGCCAGGATGCCATCGCAGTATTAATTGCCGATTATGGCTTTGAGCCTCTGCGTGATGCCCTAAAACCTGTGGGCGATATGGAGCGAATCCTGGGCCGTTTGGCACTGCGCTCTGCACGTCCTCGGGATTTGGCTCGCCTGGGCCAGTCCCTAGCTCAATTCCCGGAAATCCAGCAACAGTTAGCGGAATCTGACGCAACTTTATTGAGTGAATTGTGCAGCCAGATCGGCGAGTGGCCAGAAACCGTAGAGCTGCTGCAAGATGCCATCATTGAAAACCCTCCGGTAGTAATTCGCGACGGTGGCGTTATTGCTACCGGCTACGACGAAGAACTGGACGAGCTGCGCGCTATCAGTGAAAACGCCGGCGATTACCTGGTGCAACTGGAGCAGCGGGAAAAAGAGCGAACCGGTATTCCCACCCTTAAGGTGGGTTACAACCGGGTGCATGGCTACTTTATTGAAATCAGTCGCGGGCAAAGCGATAAGGCGCCAGCTGAATATATTCGCCGCCAGACCCTGAAAAATGCAGAGCGCTTCATTACTCCCGAGCTGAAGGAGTTTGAAGACAAGGCACTCTCCGCCAAGAGCCGCGCGCTAGCTCGTGAAAAGGCGCTGTACGAAGAGCTGATCAATCAGTTGAATGAGTCCCTGGCAGAGCTCCAAGCCGCTGCTGCGGGTATCTCCGAATTAGACGTGCTGGCCTGCTTGGCCGAGCGCGCTGACGATTTGCGCCTGTGCCGCCCCGAACTGGGCACTGAGCCGGGCCTGCATATTACCGGCGGGCGCCATCCGGTGGTGGAGCAGGTATTGGACGAGCCCTTTGTGGCCAACGATATTGAGTTGCACGACGACCGCCGCATGCTGGTAATTACCGGCCCGAACATGGGCGGTAAATCTACCTATATGCGCCAGACAGCATTGATTGCCCTGTTGGCCCACTGTGGCAGTTATGTACCCGCCGACAGTGCCCAGATCGGCTTGCTGGATCGTATCTTCACTCGCATCGGCAGTGCCGATGACCTGGCCGGTGGCCGCTCCACCTTTATGGTGGAAATGACCGAGACCGCCAATATCCTGCGCAATGCCACCGAGCACAGTTTGGTACTGATGGATGAGATTGGCCGTGGTACCAGCACTTACGACGGCCTGTCCCTGGCCTGGGCCTGTGCCCACTACCTGGCAGGGGAAGTGCGCGCCTTTACGCTGTTCGCCACCCATTACTTTGAACTGACTGACCTGCCCAACCAGTGCCCTGAAGCCGCCAACATCCACTTGGATGCCACCGAGCACGGCGAGGGAATTGTCTTCCTGCACCGCATCCAGGAAGGGCCCGCCTCTAAAAGTTACGGGTTGCAGGTGGCCAAACTGGCCGGTATCCCCAGTGATGTATTGACCGAGGCCCGCGCGCGCTTGGCAGCATTGGAAGCCGGCGCCCAGTCGGTAGATGTGCCAGCTCCTATTGCTACGCCTGCATCGGCCCCCAAACAGGAGCCGGAAGAAGCCGCTGTGCCAATGGCTGCGGGCCCTGGTTCCCCCCAGCAGGTAGATCTGTTTGGCAGCCCGAGCCACCCGGCCGTGGATGCCCTTGAGGAGCTTGATCCAGACGATTTGACGCCACGCCAGGCACTGGAAGCGCTCTATTCTTTACGCAAGTTACTGAAGTAAAAGACCGGGCGACCCTGGTCGCCCAATTCATCCTGTTATAAACAGTGAACTAAATCGACTGAAAAGCCACTACAATTCGCGCCAGTAATTGATAAAATCCGCTGCACGAAGAATTCAGTGGCACTATCGAGGGACAAACATGACATTCGTAATTGGGGAAAACTGCATTAAGTGTAAATACACCGACTGTGTAGAGGTTTGCCCGGTAGACTGTTTTTACGAAGGCCCCAACTTCCTGGTAATTCACCCAGACGAGTGTATCGACTGCGCCCTGTGTGAGCCGGAGTGCCCCGCCAACGCGATTTTCTCTGAGGATGAGGTTCCGGACGATCAGCAGGAATTTATCGAGTTGAACGCAGAACTCGCCGAGGTATGGCCCAATATTACTGAGAAGAAAGACCCATTACCGGATGCCGAGGAGTGGGACGGCAAGAAGGGCAAGCTGGACCAGCTGGAGCGCTAAACAAGTTCAAAGAAAAAAGCCGTCATTGACGGCTTTTTTTCTATCTGTGGAAACCCCAAAAAATGAAAATAATAATTAATGCTATTTGCATTTGGCTTTTTGTATTTTCAACCTGTGCCCAGGCAATTACCGGCAAGGATAAATGGGTAGCGCTTATTTTTGATGAGGGGCCCTCCCCCGACAAAACCGAGCCACTGTTAAAGCGGCTCGAATCTTTGGAAGTGACTGCCACTTTTTTCCCTACAGGGCAGGAAATGGAAAGGTACCCGGAGCAGACCCAGGCAATCATTCAGGCTGGACATCAGTTAGGCAACCATGGTTACTCACACACAAACCTTTCCCAGATGCCTTTGAGTAGTGCCAAGGAAGAGATTAAAAAAACCTGTCGGCTACTACAAAGTAATGGCTATACCAGCAAGCCCATGTTTCTCCCGCCTCACGGAAAGATGTCTGACGAGCTGGGTATGCTTTTAAGCGATCACCAGTTCAAGATTGCTCACTGGGATATCGATCCTACTGAGCAACTGCAAGCAGGCGCTCAAGTCGCAGCTGACTATATATCCCAGAGGGCAAAAGACGGAAGTGTGGTTCTGCTTCACCCCATGTCTGGTCAGCACCATCAGGTAATGGAGGCCCTGCCCCTCATTACTGCGCAACTCAGGCAAAAGGGCTTCCAGTTTGCCACACTGGAGCAACTAACCCTGATGGAAGCAGGCGACCATTTGGAACCTGTGGAGCGGGACTCTATCAATTAGCGGAACGGGAGCCCAAGGCTCCCTCCACTCTATTGGGAGCCTCTTATGTTGCGCTGGGCTGTCACCTTCCTGGTTATTGCGCTGATCGCCGCCTTCTTTGGCTTTAGTGGCATCGCTTCGACCGCAACTGAAATAGCCAAGATTCTCTTCTTTATTTTCCTTGTGATGTTTGTGCTGGCACTGATTTTCGGCAGACCCAAGTAGAACAGCCGCCCAAGGGCGCCTGTTATTACTTCTTGTGAGGCACTCGGGTCGGCGCCAGGCTGAGCACTTCAGCAATGTGATTGGCCCCCAATACCATCTCCATTACGCCCAACGCCTCAAGAATCTCATCATCTCCGGCACCGAGCTTTCGCGCAGCGGCGATCAGGTGCTCGCGATGGTCATCAGGGGCGCTGTTGGCATTGCGCGCCAAGTCAAACAGGGCGTGCTCTTTTTCAGAAAAGTGCACATGCTTGGGGTCAGTGCGAATCCGCATCACTTCATCGGTTTCCACTCCAAGCATTTGCAGGGACATACTGTGATGGTAAATGCCATAGTCACAGTGGTTATCGGCTGAGACTGCCAGGCCAATGGCTTCTTTCAGCTGCGCCGACAAACAGCCGTGAATCATCACCGTCTTAAACTTGTACCAGTTTGCCTCAAGCAATCCCGGGTGTTGAGCGTAGACACGGAACAGACTGGGAATTCCCCCCAGCTCGTCATCAATCTCAGCAAAAACCCGGGCTACATCATCGGAAGCTGGGTGCTCGACCAACGGAATACTGCTCATTATTCACCTACCTGTCATCGCCGGGTGTCCGAGTGGCATAAATTACTTTCTGGCACGACATAATACTGTATATAATCACAGCATGAGAAAGATTATCCACTGTGATTGTGACTGCTTCTACGCTTCGGTCGAAATGCGTGACGATCCCAATCTTCGTGGACGCCCTTTGGCCGTTGGAGGCAGTAGCGACCGCCGCGGAGTGATCTCTACCTGCAACTATGAAGCCCGCAGCTATGGGGTTCGCTCCGCAATGCCTACCGCCCAGGCCAAGAAACTGTGCCCTGATTTGATTGTAGTACCCGGCAACATGGCTAAGTACCGGGAGGTCAGCGGGCAGATACGGGAGATATTTCTCGACTACTGCGATGATATTGAGCCCCTATCCCTGGACGAAGCCTTCCTGGATGTCACCGACAGTGGCCGCTGCCACGGCAGCGCTACCCTAATCGCTGAGGATATCCGGCAACGGGTGCGCGATACCCTGGGTATCACTATTTCTGCCGGGGTGGCCCCGAATAAATTCCTGGCCAAAATTGCCAGTGATTGGCAGAAACCTGACGGATTGACAGTCATTACGCCGAGCGAGGTCGATCAATTTGTTTTGCGCCTGCCTATCAACAAAATTCACGGCGTGGGACGGGTAACCGCAGAGAAAATGCATCGACAAGGCATTCGCACTTGCGCAGATTTACGCAATTTTTCGCAAGTTGAACTGAGTAAGAAGTTTGGCAAATTTGGCCGCCGCCTTTACGACCTTTGCCGTGGTGTTGACGATCGCCCGGTAAGCGGCGATGGCTCCCGCAAGAGTGTTAGTGTCGAGCGCACCTTTCGCGAAGACTTATCCAGTTTTGACGAATGGCTGGAACAGCTGACAGAGCTGTATATGCGTCTGCTGGAGCGGCTGGAAAGACTCGGCGATCGTTACGAAGTAAATGGTACCACCGTTAAAGTAAAGTACGCAGATTTTACTACCAGCACCCACGAGCGCAGCAGCCGTGCCGGGCGCATTTCTGAATTCCGCCAGCTACTGCAGGAGTGTCGAGAAAAACGCCCTGCTCCCATCCGCCTTCTTGGGGTAGGCTTGCGACTCACAGACCTCCGGGCGGGGCAAGGCCCTGTTCAATTGCCACTACCCTTGCCGGAGCAAGCCTCTTTTTGACGTTTGATTGCTTAATTAGGCGCATCATCACTTATTGATAAATCTGGCGTTGGCCCTTACCCGAGCAACCACCTCTCAAACCAGGGGCAACTATACTTCGCAAGCCCGAAGATTCGTATCTGTCGTACCGTGACATCGGCTGAAATTATAAGTACTGGCCAGAGAATAATTGCGACGCAGAACCATACTACAATCTTCTTTATTGACGCCGCATAAACCAATACTCGGCCAGTGGTTCGAGGCGGGATAATTTGCGTACGGAGGCTCAAGACATTGTCTCTCAAAGAGTTACGCCAGCTATCTGACGAGGCGCTATTCCAATACTACAAGGAGTCGCGCAAACCTGCTGTGTTCCGTCAACTCTACGGCCGTCATAAAGATTCTCTGTATCGCTACTGTATGCAAATGGCGCCATCTTCATCCACTTTACTCTTGCAAAAACTCTGGCGTGGTCTTTTGGAAAATCCGCCAGAATTGCACGGGCGCCTGCTTAAAAGTTGGCTTTACATCCAAGTCAATAAATTGCTCAAGCTTGAGGAATTTTCCAGTTCGAAGAAATCCGCGCAAGAGTCTCCCCAGCAGAATAGAATTCTCGCAGCGATTCAAAATTTACCTTCTCAATTGCGCAATGTTTTATTACTGCATATGGAATGCAAGCTGCCACTGGCAACCGTGGCTGACATCGAGCAGCTCTCTCTCAATAAATGCCGCACCCTATATCATCGCGCCCGCACCGCACTGGACGAAGCGATATACGGTTCGGAGAGAAGACCTTGGCAAGTAGAAGTTATCGAAGAGTAATCGAGTTAATGCTATGAGCAATTGGGAAAATCAATATTTTAAAGAAGCCGAGACGTTGACTTCCCCGCAGCAGCTGGATGACGATCTATATAAAACAGCCCAAACCTATAAGCCGAAGGTAAACGTCAATCATCTACTCTCTCGTGCAACAGTAAGTTGTAGCTTGGTAACCGCCTTGCTATTGCTTCTTCATCCAGCCCAACACCTGGGTGCCTTCACTCACAAGGCAAATTCCACCGAGCAGCATTTGTACGAGCCGGCGTTAAGGGATTGGAAAGAAACTGTGATGGCAGTTACCCCAGCGCCAGATCCCTGGCTCGCACTACGCAATCAGGTAAATAGTGGCGAGTATGTTGCCTTGTGCCACTTTTGGCGGACTGAACAGCAGGATGCAAGTGAAGAATCCCTGCCCGATGAATTACGTAAAAGTGCTAAGCGTCACTGCCGAATTTTATCGAGCACGGCTTCAAGGAGCTAGAAACAACTGATATCAAGTTCAAGCGGCCAGTTCGAATTCTCACTTCCTATACAGTCTCAACTTAGCCACTACACTGTGGTGGGCATCTACGGTGCCGGTGGTCCTTCTGCCGGAGAAAATCCAGTACTAAAGTCAGTAATCAACCAACTTCATGGGCGGATATTCTCCCACACACGAAAGCTCACTATTTACCGTCACCTTAAAAATGGGGTTTCGCGCAAAAAAGCAGCGATATTGTTTGGCTACAGCAGAGGGGGAAATGCTGCGATAAAAATCGCCAATGCACTTGGTCGCCAAGGCATCTCTATACAATGCCTGGTGATATTTGATGCCCACAGCATCAATGACAAAAGAAAATTCAAACTCAAATATGACAATATCAAAAGGGCTTACAACTTCTTTCAAAGAAACCCCAGAACCGCCGGAAAATATGGCTGGTGGGGTATAAACCCCTACTGGGGATGCACCCTATTCTCACCATTTATCGAAGTCCAACAATTTGACTTTACTGGTGAGTACTACAAAAAAGGGATTCCCGCTTCTCACTTGAATATTGTTCGCATGGGTCTCAACACCCTTAAACAAGAAGAAACATTTATGTAAACTCACCTTAAACAACTCTCAAACAGATCAAAACCACCACTTTCCACTGCGACTTAGAAAAATGGTGGTCCGGCCTTATACTGACCCCACTAGGTAATCTGCAGAAAAATCCACTCTGCAACTAAAGCTGGCTTCGCCTCACCCTCTATTTCCATAGTTACCATCAGCTTAATTTGATACTGGGACTCTTTTTTCTCCGTAATATCCAGTATTTTCCCGGAGACGCGCACCCGGCTACCGGTCCTTACCGGGTTGATAAAGCGGACTTTATCCAAACCATAATTCACCCCCATATAAGCACCTGTAACCGTTATCTGTAGAGCCCCTACAAAATAAGGCAGCAGTGACAATGAGAGAAAACCATGGGCAACCGTTCCCCCAAAAGGTGTTTTGGCGGCGGCCTCTGGGTCTACATGAATGAACTGTCGATCCAAGGTGCACTCAGCAAAGCTATCAACTCTCTGCTGGTCAATTTCAAACCAGTCTGTGGGCTCTGTTTCAAAACCAATGTAATAGCCGAGGCTATCAGGTGAAATTTCTACAGGCATCGAAGGCTCCTTTTCGATTCTCTATTCGCTTTCTCTGCGACTCCCAACCTCAATAGGCCGAGAGACCGCCATCTACTGCCAGTGCCTGCCCGGTAATGTAAGTCATTTTTGGGGAAACCAGCATCAACATGGCCGCTACGACTTCTTCCGGCTTGCCCAGGCGTTTCATCGGGCATCCCTCAGCGAGAAACGCTTGAACTTGTTCAGGGCTGGCATCTTCAGTTGCAATATCGGTAACCATCGGGGTCAGACAATAGAAGGGGCAAATCGCGTTTACACGGATACCGTACTTGGCGTTTTCCATCGCTGCCGTTTTGGTCAGGCCGATCACACCATGTTTTGCCGCTGCGTAAGAGGCTATCTTGGGAGCACCGCCCAGCCCCGCCATAGAGGAAACATTCAGTACAGCTCCGCTGGTCATCTTCAATAGGGGCAACTGGTGTTTAAGCCCCAGGAAAACCCCCTTAAGGTTAACGTTGTACTGAAGATCCATCATGGCCTCATCTGTCTGCTTGAGAGACATCATCGGAGGCGCGATTCCGGCATTGTTAACAGCGATATCCAGCTGTCCAAACTCTGACTGAGCCAATTGCGCCAGAGCAGCGCAATCAGACTCTTGGGAAACATCACAGCGCTGGGCGCGCACAGCAATATTTTGGCTTCCCAGTTTGTCTGCCAACTGCATCAAGGCCTCTTCATTGATATCTCCCAATACCAAACGAGCGCCCCGAGAACCAAGCTCCTCGGCCAGTAATTTTCCAAATCCACTGGCAGCACCGGTAATCAGTGCGACTTTATCGCTAAAATCGAGAATTGGATCATGCATGGTTAAATCCCCCCACACGAAGTCAAACCACCATCCACAACGACACATTCGCCGGTCGTATAACTGGAAGCATCGGAGACCAAATACAAAACGGTGCCCGCCATCTCTTCCGGCTCCGCATGACGGTGCATGGGAATATGGCCAACCGCAGTTTTATAAATATCCTCGTGAGAAAACAATGCCCCGGCGAATTTGGTTTTTGTAAGCCCTGGTAGTAAAGCATTCACCCGGATATTAAATTGCGCACACTCCTTGGCAAACGCTTTGGTCATATTGACTACCGCCGCCTTGGTAATTGAATAAATACCCTGCCCAACACCCGGCTGCAAGGCATTCACTGAGGCGGTATTTACAATAACGCCACCACCCTGCTCTCGCATCAATTTGCCGGCTTCTACCGACATAAAGAAATAACCGCGTATATTGACCTCTACCGTCTTTTCGAAGGCCGCTAGATCAGTATCAAGAATATGGCCAAAATAGGGATTAGTCGCTGCATTGTTGACCAAAATATCCAAGCGACCAAATCGCTCGCGTATATCGCCAATAACCTGCTGGATATTATCCATATTGCCGATATGACAGGGGATCGCATCGGCACAGCCACCGGCATCCACAATTGCATCGGCTACGGCCTGACACCCTTCAATTTTTCTGCTGGAAACCAAAACATGGGCACCCTGCTCAGCCAAGAGTTTTGCGATGGCCTCACCAATACCTCGACTGGCGCCCGTCACCAGGGCAATTTTTCCCGAGAGATCAAAAATATTCTTTGCCATTTCTTATCCTTATAATTTCAGAAGTTAACCGTTAGCAGCGATATCCAATGCAGCTTGTGCGAGGGGTTCTACCAGGGCTCCCAGTTTTGCCGCATTTTTATTGGAGGCATTGCCGTCTTTTGCACGCTTCACCACCCCCTGAACAATCGCTGCCAGGCGAAAGAAGCTAAATGCCAGATAAAACGGCCAATTATCAATCCCATCAATACCCATTCGCTGGCAGTATTTGGCCACATACTCTTTTTCGGAGGGGATGCCCAAGGCCTTTATATCCAAGCCTAATAGGCCGGACATTTTGTCTTTGCCAGCGGGCATTCGCATTTGCATACACTGGTAAGCGAGGTCGGCATAGGGATGTCCCAGTGTGGAAAGTTCCCAATCCAAAAGCGCTATGACCTTGGGCTCCTGAGGATGGAAAATCATATTGTCGAGCCGGTAATCACCGTGCACCAATGCGATACGCCCATCATCATCCGGTAAAACGTCACCCAACCAGGCCATCAACTCATCCATCGCGGCAATGGGTTCCAGCTCAGAGGCTCGATATTGAGTGCTCCAGCGGTCCAGCTGCCGCTGGAAGTAATTACCTGGTCGGCCGTAATCCGAAAGACCGACGGCATTAATATCCAAACTATGCATGGCCGCCAGTACACGATTCATTTCATCGTACATAGCGCTACGCTGCTCGGCGTCAACTTCCGGCAGTGCCGCATTCCAGAATATCCGGCCCTCACAATATTCCATTAAATAAAACATAGAACCGATTAGGTCCCGGTCCTCACAGAGGTGCAATACCTTGGGCACCGGTACCTTAGTATCGGCGAGTGCCGACATTACCCGGTACTCCCGATCTACGGCATGGGCAGATTTCAATAACTTGCCTGGAGGCTGGCGTCGCAAAACATAAGATCGCGCCGGGGTTTGCAACTTGAACGTGGGGTTAGACTGGCCACCGGGAAATTTGGTGACCGTTACAGGCCCATTGAAACCGTCGACTTTGCCGGACAAATATTCTTGCAGTCGCTCAACAGGCAGCTCTTCCACAGAGCTGCGCAAATTGTTTACCGTCTCAGTCACTGAGTCCTCCATGATTTTCCGCGGCGGCATAGTGAGCAGCCAGGTTTCTGCCCAACTGCATCATATGGACTTGATCGGGACCATCCGCCAGACGGATGGTCCGAGCATAGGCATAGTGATGGGCGAGACTGTAATCCTGCCCCAATCCCGCGGCGCCGTGAATCTGTATGGCGCGATCTATTACCTTACAAGCCATCTGTGGCGCGACAATTTTTATCATCGCGATTAAATCTTTGGCCGCCTTATTGCCCAACCGATCCATTTGCGCAGCGGCCTTCAGAGTCAGCAGGCGTGCCTGCTCAATTTCGCAGGCGGATTTGGCAATATCTTCACGCACCGATCCCTGCTTGCTCATCGGGCGACCAAAAACAATGCGATGCTCTGCGCGTGCCGACATCATCTCCAGCGCTCTTTGAGCCTGGCCAATTAAGCGCATACAGTGGTGTATCCTGCCCGGCCCCAAGCGTCCCTGGGCAATTTCAAAACCGCGCCCCTCTCCAAGAATTAAATGGCTTGCGGGCACCCGGACATTTTCGAAAATCACTTCCGCATGCCCTTCCGGTGCATCGTCATAACCGAATACCGTCATCGGGCGAACTATTTTGACTCCAGGCGTATCGGTGGGTACCAGGATTTGCGATTGCTGCTGGTGACGATTGGGATTTTCCGGGTCAGTCTTACCCATCACGATCATCACTTTACAGCGTTTATTCATCAAGCCACTGATATAAAACTTGTGGCCGTTAATAACGTAGCTATCGCCATCGCGGATAATCGACGTTTCGATATTAGTGGCATCGGAGGAGGCAACCCGGGGTTCAGTCATAGCAAATGCAGAGCGAATTTTTCCATCCAAAAGCGGGGTTAACCATTGTTCCCGCTGGGCCTCAGAACCATATTGAGCCAAAACTTCCATATTGCCGGTATCCGGGGCATTACAGTTAAATACCTCCGATGCAAAAAGTACTTTCCCCATTTCCTCAGCCAGGGGCGCATACTCCAGGTTATTGAGCCCGGCACCGTAACGGGAATCCGGCAAGAACAAATTCCAGAGTTCCGCTTCCCGGGCTTTAATCTTTAATTCTGCCAAAATCGCCGGCTCTCCCCAGCGATCCTCCTGCAACTGCTGCATAAATATCGCTTCGGCGGGATAAATATATTGCTGCATGAAATTTTGCAGGCGTTCCAGCAGTCCCTTTACCTTGTCTGAGTATTCAAATTCCATCGCTACCTGCCCAATCAACTGTAAGTGATATGTTCGTGACGCCCATCCCGATCCAGGTGCGGCACATGATTGAAACTGTGCAGACTGATATTTTCTGCACTGAAAAATAAACGGCTAACGGCTGTGTTTTGGATTTGCATATTGAGATTGGCAACGGTGGATATTGAGCCTCCCAATATTTGCGTCAACATCATGGCAATGGCACCACCCGAACTAACAACCAGGGTTCGGCTGCCTTTGGGGCTATCGCAAATGTTTTTAAGCGCATCTGCGATTCTGGCTTCAAAATGCGACCAGGTTTCCGGTGGACTGATGTCACCGGCGGCCCAAGCCAGCATCCCCTGCTTCAAGAATCGATAAAAATCGGCGCGACTGGCACCTGCTCCCGGTGCCCGATCCGGGTATAGCTCGCTGTAATGCTTGGCAACCGCTAGAAAATCAAATTCATTAAGTTGGGGGAGTACACTGCGGGTATTTTCACTGGGGAGTTCCAGCCCCTCGCAAATTCCGTCCAAAGTTTGCCGGTGCCGGGTTAGGTTGCCGCACAGCAACCGGTCGAAACGAATACCCTTATCCCGCCAGTATTCACCCAGCCAGCGCGACTGTTGCCAGCCAGTATCGGAGAGATTGTCATAGTCATCGGCCCCAAATGAAGCCTGTCCGTGACGTACCAGAATAAATTCAGCCACCTATTTCCCTCCCCTTTTGATCTCCCCAACCCTATCCCCAGCATTTGAATCATCAAAGTTTATTATGCGAATATTGAATCATTCATGAGAGTGATGACGGTGGCAGCAATGCAATTACAGCGAATCGACATGAACCTCTTTCCCGTGCTGGAGGCGATATACGCAACCCGAAACCTGACTCGTGCCGCTGAGCAACTGCACATCACCCAGCCGGCTGTCAGTAATGCTCTGGCACGACTTCGCCGTACGTTAGACGACCCACTATTCACTCGCAGTCCCACCGGTATGGCACCGACGCCACTGACTGAAAGTATTATGCCGAAGGTCCAGGAAGCTCTTTCTCTACTGGGGGCAAGCCTTAGCGAGCAGCGTCACTTTGTGCCACAGGAAGCCAGAAAAACCTTGCGCCTCTCCATGAACGATATGGCGGAGACTTTCCTTTTACCCAGGCTGCTGGAAGTGCTGGAGCAGGAGGCCCCAGGTATTACTGTCGAGTCTTTCCAGGTCCCAAGGGAGCAGCTGGTCAAGGAACTGGCCGCCAACACGCTGGACTTTGCCCTGGATGTTCCCGTACCCACTTCCCCACAGATAAAACAACAGCGACTGATGAACGATCGCTACCTGTGTATGTTGCGCCAGGATCACCCCTTGGCGGATTCCGCCAGCCTTACCCTGGAACAGTACCTGAAGCTGGAACATATCCATGTCTCCAGCCGTCGCAGTGGTCCTGGCCTGGAAGATATTGCCCTGAACAAGTTAGGGCGCCGTCGCAATGTGAAATTGAGGGTCCAGCACTACCGGGTCGCACCGTTAGTGGTATTGAGAACCGACCTGGCACTGACAGTCCCCGCCAGCCTGGCGCGACAGTACTTAGCCCGATTGTTTGAGCTTCCGTTTCAAATACCGCAAATGGACTGGCACCTGCTGTGGCATAAAAATCAACACGACGACCCAGCCAATCAATGGCTGCGAAACAAGTTGGTAAGCTTGGTAGAGGAGTAAATGAGCCTCTGTATACGTCGAGACAGGGAACCCTTAAAAAACACTTTATTTATAGATGAGAATGGGACGCATCAAGGTTAGATAGGGCCCGTAATTGATCACTGAATTCGACCGGTTAAGTCACTGTTTCACAGTGGGCCGTCTTGTTATCCTGCTGGGCAACGATATGCACTTTTTTGCATATACATAAATGAACCCTAAAGGTTACAAGAAGAGAAATTTGCCATGTCCCAAGCCTACCCTAATATGCTTGCCCCCCTGGACCTGGGCTTCACCACCCTGAAAAACCGGGTGCTGATGGGCTCCATGCACACCAACCTGGAAGAACACCCCAATGGCTTCACCCGTTTGGCGGCCTTTTTTGCCGAACGTGCCCGCGGTGGCGTTGGCCTGATTGTAACCGGTGGTATTGCCCCGAACGAAGAGAGTGGCGTATTCCAGGGCGCTTCGAAGATGACCACTTCGGAAGAAGCCCAGCAGCACCGCGAAGTCACCGATGCTGTTCACGCTGAGGGCGGCAAGATCTGTATGCAGATCTTGCACACCGGCCGTTACGCCTACAACGAAAACCTGATTGCACCCTCTCCCATCCAGGCGCCGATCAACCCCTTCACCCCGCGCGAATTGACCAGCGAGGAAATCGAAGGCCAGATCGATGACTATGTACGCTGCGCCACCCTGGCTCGCGAAGCCGGCTACGATGGTGTGGAGATCATGGGCTCCGAGGGTTACTTTATTAACCAATTCATCGTGAAACGCACCAACAAGCGTACCGATGAGTGGGGCGGCTCCTTCGAAAACCGTATCCGCCTGCCGATCGAAGTTGTGCGCCGCGTACGGGAAGCCGTCGGCGAGAACTTTATTATTATTTACCGCCTGTCCATGTTGGACCTGGTGGAAGATGGCAGTGACTTCGATGAAGTAGTGGCTCTGGGGCAGGCTATCGAAAAAGCTGGCGCCACAATTATCAATACCGGTATCGGCTGGCACGAAGCGCGCGTTCCCACTATTGCCACCAGTGTTCCCCGCGCGGCATTTACCGATATCACCGCCAAGGTGAAAAAGCACCTGTCTATCCCGGTAGTTGCCAGCAACCGTATCAATGTGCCGGAAGTCGCCGAAGAAGTTCTGTCCTCCGGCCAGGCTGACATGATCTCCATGGCACGCCCCTTCCTGGCAGACTCTGAGTTCGTCAACAAAGCCGCCGAAGGCCGCGCCGACGAGATCAACACTTGCATTGGCTGTAACCAAGCGTGTCTGGACCACACTTTCCAGCTGAAACTGACCTCCTGTCTGGTAAACCCCCGCGCTTGTCACGAAACCGAATTGAACTACCTGCCTACCAACAACGTGAAAAAGGTAGCTGTAATCGGCGCCGGCCCTGCGGGCATGGCCGCATCTACCGTTGCCGCAGAGCGTGGACACGAAGTAACCCTGTTCGAAGGCAGCGATAAGATTGGTGGCCAGTTCAATATCGCCAAGCAGATCCCCGGCAAGGCAGAATTCCAGGAAACCCTGCGCTACTTTAAGCGTCGCCTGGAAGTCACCGGTGTTGAAGTAAAACTTAATACCATTGCCACAGCAGAAGACCTGCAATCTTTTGATGAAGTGATTATTGCTACCGGTATCGAGCCGCGCACTCCACCGATCCCCGGCATTGAGAGCGATAAAGTCCTGGGTTACCTGGATGTACTGAAGCACAAGAAGCCGGTTGGCGAGAAGGTTGCCATTATCGGAGCCGGCGGTATCGGCTTTGATGTAGCGGAGTACCTGACCCACGATGGCCCCCACTCCACAGAAGATGAAGTGGTCGCCAGCGATAAGGAAGAGTTCTTCAACGAATGGGGTGTCGATATTGCCCTGGAGAATCGCTCCGGCCTGAAGCCTCGCGAAGCAGTAAGCTCTCCGCGCCAGGTATATTTGTTGCAACGCAAAACCACCAAAGTGGGCGCGGGCCTGGGTAAAACCACCGGCTGGATTCATCGCGGCAGCTTGCAGCATCGCAAGGTAGAGATGATTGCCGGTGCCCTTTACGACAAAATTGACGATAAAGGCCTGCATATCCGCGTTGGTGAAGAGGAAAAGGTACTGGAAGTTGACAATATTATTGTCTGCGCCGGTCAGGAGCCTGCACGCAAGCTATACGAAGCTCTGCAAGAGCGCGGCGTAACCACCCACCTGATTGGTGGCGCTGATGAAGCCGCAGAACTCGATGCCAAGCGCGCTATCGACCAGGGCTCACGTCTCGCTGCCGAGATCTAATCTCCCGGCGATCACAAAATAAAATACCCCCGTCGACCAGAGTTGGCGGGGGTATTTTTTTGCCCTTAAATTCTGTATCCCGTGCTAGGACACGTTGGCGACTCGATCCGCGACGACCGTTCCCTCAGGCTCAGGCCACTCAGGGCGAGACAGATACTCGGTAAGGCGATAGAGCACAAACACGACTCCACATAACGCCACTAACAAGCCGTATAAGGCCGGGCCACTCCACCATTGAATAATCACTCCACCAATTAATGGCGCCATCGACCAGCCAATGGCATAAAAGGAAGAGGCCCCAAAATAGGTACCGCGTAAATGGGATGGTGCCAGCCGGTCAATTTGAATGCTCATGGTTGGAAACAAAATTGCCTCAGCCAGGCTCAAAATAAAAGTCGCTCCGAGCCAACCCCAAAACCAATCTACCGGATTTAGGGCATACCAAATCTGGGAGACCGACAAAATACCCAACCCAATCACAATACGGGTGTTAATGGCCAGCGGCCCCATTAACTTCATAATGGGAAACTGCAGTAATACTATCGTCGACGCATTAACAAAGATCATGCTGGATATCAGCTCTACCAATCCCGGCGCTTCAGCTCGAGTGAGGTATTGCACCAAGCTTGAATCCATATGCGCGTAGATAAACAGCGTTAAAATATTCGCAATAATCACCACCAGAAATACCTGATCACGGCTCAATACCGAGAGCGTATTTCCCAGAGATACGCCCGCATCCCTTTGCTTACTCGCTAAACGTCCGCTCTCGGTTCTGGCAAAACCCCAAACAAAGGCCAGGGCTAAGAGTAAGTAGCTGAGAGAGGTGAGCCCAAAAGTGGATTGCTGCGCACTCAAACCAGCCCAGACACCCACAATCGGCCCCAGCGCGGCCCCCACATTAATCAGGAAGTAGCGGAATTGCAGCGCCAATTCACGGCTGGCTTGATCGTCAATTAAGTCGCCTATCAGCGCACTCGCCGGCGGCTCCCACACCGCACGACCGATAGCACACAGGGTCATCGCACAGATAAATCCTGCCAAGGTTTGCGTCACAGCCAACAAGGCAAAGGAAAAAATACTCACAATACAGCCAAGCAATAGCATATTGCGGCGCCCATAGCGATCCGATAGCGCACCGGTAAAGAAGCCCAACACAGCAGCACCAACGGCAGATGCACTTAAGATCAAACCAATTTCAGCCGCGCCGAGGTGAAACTTTTCAAATAGAAGGATGGCCAGGAAAGGCCAGACCATAAAATAAGTTCCACGGCTAAAAAAACTGCCAATTAAAATAATCCAAACTAACGGAGGGAAGCTCCTCAAGCTTCTCCACCACTTCCCATTCATGGTTACTACTCCAATAGATTCACTGCCAACAATTCGATAGAGGCACCTGTCCTGTATGGTTTAAGTTGGCTGGTTCCAGATAAGAGAATGGCGCTAAGGCCACTCGGCGAGTGCCCGCGAGTCATTGGTACAAATGCAAACCCGGAAGGTTCTCTCACTATTCGGCCAAGGTGCCCATCTTTCAGGGGAGGGCAAGCAGCCTACCTCAGAAAATTAAGAGGCAGACAAAGAAGAGTTTCAGTAAGCAAGATGAATTTGAGACAAACAACCTTTATTTACCGACAAAAAAACCCGAGATGATAAGATCCCGGGTTTCCTTCTTGGCAGAAAATGCTCCTGCCCTACGGCTAAACCTTGGTATTAACCCTAACTGTTAATTACAGGTTAATAGAGAATAATCTGAGTGAGTTGCACAACAGTCATTCTGAATACGGTTACCCAATACTATCCGACAAGATTTGTTTTGAAAACCCAAACTGACAGATAAAACAAAAAAAATATTTGCCACATCATCACCCCAGTACAAACCACTAAAAGCAGAATCTTCCCCCCCGTCTATACTCGTTCAGGAAAAGCACCCGAGCCGACCAGCAGAAAAAATACTGCCACGCTTTTTTAATAGAGAGATAAGTCGCGACATGTCCCTATCCAACATGCTCGTTCAAGTGCGTGCTCAGGTTGAGCAGGCACTGGGTAAGCAACGCCCCCCCTATACCTTGTTTTTTTCAATTAGTGATGCCAAGCATCGCGCCATCGTGAAGCATAAAACGGCGGCGGATATTTCGGAAGCCTGGCAAGCCTTAGCAAAGACAATCCAAAGGGCAGCAAAGTCGCACAAGATGGAACCCTGTTGGTTACGTGTCGATTGGGTCACCCAAAAAAGCACAATGACATTTGCAGGCTTGGAAGAAATCCTTAAAGACACCAAGAGGTCGTATTTCCGCTATGGCCTCGCACTTGATATGGACTGCGAAATAGCATTCCTGGAGCAAGAGCTAAATGCTAATGCCATGCTCTATGGCGGAAATCAGATTGATCATGTCATTATTAATGAGAACAATTTTCTTGCCTACGCTAAGCAAAGATTCGGAATAAATACCGAGCTGGATTTTTCAGAAGAAAAGACTGTGCTTTTGCTTTCAACTCAGGGAATTTTCTGTGAATCCAAGCGCCAGCCCGTTTGCCTCTACGGACCCGGTTTAGATGCCGGCCGACGTGTCATAGAAAAATTAGATACTAATACTGTCTCTGATTTGATTAGAAACAGCAGTAACTACTTAAGCTCTCAAGTCAAAAAGAATGGCTCCTTCCACTATGGTTGGCACGCCTGTTTCGACCGAAAGATCGACACCTATAACAACTTACGACATGCCAGTAGTACTTATTCGATGATTGAAGCCTGGGAGGTTACTGGCGACAAAGCTCTAATGAGCTCCATACATCGATCACTGGAACACCTTACAACAGAGCTAATTCAGACCGCCACCCTCCCCTCAGGCGCTGAGGGAGCTTTTTTGGTAGAGGCAAATAATGAAATAAAACTAGGGGGCAACGCAGTATCACTGTTAGCCCTGGTAAAGTACTCTGAAGCAACGAAAACCGACAAGTATTCCAAACTGATGGAGCAATTAGCACTTGGGATAGAGTATATGCAGGACTCAATCACCGGGCAGTTCTCCCATGTTCTTGAATATCCAGACCTTCAAGTTAAAGATAAACATAGGGTCATCTATTACGACGGTGAAGCTGCCTTTGGTTTGATGCGGCTTTATGGCTTTACTAAAGATTCACGCTGGCTAAATTTAGTTGAAAAGGCATTTGATTATTTCATTCAAGCCAATCACTGGCGCGCTCACGATCATTGGTTAAGCTACTGCGTTAATGAACTAACCCTTTATCGCCCCGAAGAGAAGTACTACCAGTTCGGTATTCGAAACTTCGCCAGCTATTTGGATTTTGTGGAGAATAGGATAACCACATTCCCTACTCTGCTTGAATTGATGATGGCAGCTGAAAAGATGGTAACTCGCTTGGGCAAAGAGCCCGAGTTCCAATATTTACTTGACCAGGTAGACCTAAAACACTTTTACAGAGCACTACATAAGCGTGCGATGTACCTTCTAAATGGGTATTTCTGGCCTGAATTCGCCATGTATTTCAAGAATCCCAAACGTATATTGGGAAGCTTCTTTATCCGGCACCATGCCTTCAGAATCCGTATTGATGATGTCGAGCACTATCTATCTGGTTTTGTCGCTTATCGAAAGTACCTGCTTACGCCCAAAAATGCACCCGAGGATATTGAGGAGGCATACCAAGAAATGACCGTCGAGCCAACTGCCGGCTCCCACAAGTCACTACCAGTGCTCGCTTGGGGAGGAGATGTTAACTTAGCCCGGAGGCAGCATTACCGTACGGCCCAATTTGGCACCGAAAAAGTACTCGGCACAGTCATTGCCCTAAAAAACGCAGATATAAGCGTCGTTAACTTAGAGTGTGTCGTCGGAACTGAGGGTGAGCAAGGGATCAGTAAAGGCGAATCGTCCCCATACTATTACCGAGCCCGGCCCGAAATGCTTTCGGTATTAATGGAAGCCGGTATTGATGTTGTTGTCACTGCAAATAATCACAGTGGAGACTATGGCACTGCTGCGTTAATGGAACAGCAGTATTGGCTCAACGAAACCGGTATCGGGCACACAGGCTCAGGCATCAATATCGAAGAAGCTCTGGCCCCAGTATATCGCCCGGCAGGTCGACTTAATGTAGCCATTTTTTCTCTTGATGCTACACAACCCCGATTTGCAGCAGGTCCAAATACTCCCGGATGTGCACACTTGCCACTAACCATGCCCAGTCTCTGGTTCGACAATTTGAAGCCTCGAATTGAGGCCGCGCGAGAGAAAGCTCATATAGTACTTGTCGCTGTTCACTGGGGAGGCAACAGAGAACCCGAACCCAGCGAAGACGAAATCGCTATTGGTCATGCCATTATCGATGCAGGGGCAGATGGTATTCTGGGTACCAGTGCGCATAACCTACAAGGTATTGAAGTCTATAAGAATCGGCCAATCATCCATGACGCCGGGGATCTATTATTTGATGCAGTTCGGCGAAGCTTGGCAGATAGTGGAGTCTTTCGGCTTTACTTAAGTGAAAAAGGAGTAGAAAAGGTTGTCTTTGTACCTGTAGGTGTCGGATTTGGCTTTAGCAAGCAGTTGAGTGGAGATAGCGCAAAAGAGCTTACCCAACGATTTTCCAAATTCTGTTCAGCTCTGGGAACAAACCTAGTACCGAATTCAGATGGTAGCGGAACCATCTTGCTTTCGCCTCCGGATAGACAATACCGTAAATTACCACATCTCTTTAAAACCCATTACAAACGGGACCCGATTAAGCAGCAGCGTCCATTGAGTCCAAACTGGACAGTAGATCAAGTACCCCTGGATGCGCAGATCCCTCCGCTTGAATGCGGACCGCTTAAATTATTAGGTGTCAGATTTTATCCCCGTGAAATAAAAACTCGCCAGATGCTGTGGGTAGAATCCTTCTGGACTACCGACGAGAAAGTACAGGAAGATTTTCGCCTGGACTTTCGAGCTATCCCCATTAAGGAAACATCTATGCCTTATTGGGGAAAATCGATGGACCATGATCCCTGTGATTGGCAGGTACCCACCACAAAATGGCAGCCGGGGGTAATCTACCGAGACCTGTATGGAATAAGAGCACCAGCCAAGAATGAACTTCAACCTGTACATTTACATTTAGCCGTAGGCCTAATTTCAAACACCACCCAAATTAAACCCATACTCGTGGGGGGAATGATTACTCAACTGAATCTACTGGGGAAGAAGCCCTCCACTCGTCCCAGAGTCCCAAGTTATATGACCGAGTTCCCACCGGTTGTTTATCAACATCATCCAGGTCAAACTTGGAACGAAGAACAAATTAATACAATTGCAGGTGGCAGATGGTTGGTCCCTCCCCCAAAGGGATGGTTTGTCCGAAGCGTAATCTCAGGGAGTAGCTTTATAGAGGAGTCTCTTGACCCTATTCTATTCGTTGCACACACTAACCTTGATCGAGCTTACCATGAACAAAGCTCAAAGAAGCCAACTAAATTTTGGGATTTCCACCAGAAGCTCCCTTCTTTTGCCGATCAAATTGCCGGAGTAATTGTATCCAAACCCGTTGCTGGACTTCCAAAAGATCTCCCTGTACTCCAGGTAAAAGACCCAATCAAAGTTATTGTCGAGTTAGGTTTAGCGGCAAGGGAGCGATTTACTGGTGATGTAATAGCGATTACTGGCACTGCGGGAAAGTCAACAACACTCAAGATGATTACCCAAACGCTGGGAACAAGAGAAAAAATACTTTCCAGTATGGGGAACTATAACTCTCGCGTAGGTGCGCCATCAATGATGGCTAGCCTGAATCAAGATCATGAAGTCGCAGTTATAGAAGTTGCTCAAAGTGCCCTATGGATGAAACGTGGCCCTATTACACATCAAGTAAAACCCACTATTGCCTTAATAACCGAAATTGGAATGTCTCAAACTAGTCACCACGTAAAATGTGTCGAAGATACTGCTCGTTGGAAGTCACGAATTTATGATGGTCTTACTGGCTCCGCTATCGCTATTGCTGGAGAGCATCTAAAGTGCTTTGACTATGTATTGAAGAAAGCCAAGAAACATGCAAAGCGAATCATCATCTTTGGGGAAAGTCCTAATGCTGAAGTTCGTATTCTGGGAGTACGTACCGATGAATCTGGTAGCTGGGTCCAACTGAAATTTCCTAAGCGGGAATTAGAACTTCGCGTTCCTGCTCCAAGTATCGGTATGCTACACAATGCTGTCGCCTCCATTTGCGCAGTCTATGCCTTGGGCAGAGATATCGATGCAGCGGCATTAAAACTACAAGAACTACAGTTAGATGACAGCCACCTACAGCGCACCCGTATAAAAGTACATGGGAAATCCATTAGTCTGATCGATGATAGTTGGAATGCTACTGTCAGCTCAATGCTTAATGCTTTTTCCGTATTTGCACAAACTGAAACTCAAGATAAAGGAAGAAAGATTGCCGTTCTAGGCCGAATCGTTCATTTAGGCGAAAAAGCCAAGGAGCTTCATGAGAGCCTTGCTGGCCCCCTTATTCAAAGCAAGGTAAATTGGGTAATAACCCATGGCGAGGAGATGGAGTATCTTCGCAAGGTGCTGCCTGATGAATTATTAGGCCCTCACTTTTCCGAAGCTCCCGCCTTGGTAAGTTATCTAACAGACTTTTGTCAGGATTCAGACCTTATCCTTTTAAAAGGCTCAAGGCGGGATTCAGATTTTGGCTCTATTCCTGCACTGCTAGATAAACTCCAAAAAACCGGGCAGACTTTGGAAACAGAATAAAATTCAGTCTACAAAATATATCAGAACAAGTAGTCGCTATTGTAAGCTCCACTCAATGGCGACCTTTGTTTGGTCTACATTTCCCTTGAATTCTTTAGGCCACAAATTAGACCACACCCAAGTAAAATCGCGGGTAAGAGTAATTTTACTGAGCTGTCCTCGACCAAACCCATATCCAAATCGAGACTCCTGAGCCAAATTAGGATCTACCGGCATCCAGCGTCCATTCATGTAGACTTCAGCAGCATGATGATTGGGTTGTTTAAATTGCTTTCTTTTGGTAAAAAGAAACTCAGAAGTGACCCTTGCTGGATAGCCCATTGAACGGGCCAAAGCAACAAAAAGAGCTGCATACTCTGTACAATCGCCCTTTCTTGACTCGAGTGCCGCAAGTGCGCCTTTTGTCGGTTGGATTTTATATTCGATAACAGCTTGGGGTAAGAGAAATGCAGCTCGCAATCGCCCCTCTTCATCAGAAAACGTATTCTGAATTTCCAAGGATAATTTTTTTATTGCCAAAGCATCTGATTCAATATACTTTGCTGGCTGAAGATATTTTTTAGCCGGATAAGGCTCACGACCTCGAGAAATCTTGGCATAATCATAAGAACTCAACAAAAGGTCAAAATGAAATTTTCGCTTAACGACCTTTCCTGCAGGTATGTCTAGCCTTACTTCTAAATACTTGGAATCTCCCTTCTTATGATCCTTGATAACTAAATTTTCAGGGTATTCGTATCTTATCTCTTTTAATGACTGCTGCAATCCAGTTTCAACTGGCATCGACAATCTGTGAATATACCCTATGACATCACGTTCAGAGTGATTTTCTATAGTAACTTCTGCGGACAAGGTAACCTTCTTGCTATCAGCTACTGCACCGCGCCAAAGACCAAAAAGGCCGAGAAAAATACAAAACACCGAAAACGCGATTTTGCTACCAAGCATCAATTCCCACCGCTATCTCTCTCGCAAAGCTTCACTTGCTCTGTTAATCGGCTTTAACAGATAATCAAAGATGGTTTTTGATCCTGTTTTGATATCCACCGTAGCAATCATCCCAGGCACAATTGGGAATTTCTTTCCAACTTTATTTATCAAGGAATCTTTTTCAGTTAGGATAAAAACCCGATAATAATACTCTCCTGGTGTAAATTCATCTTGTATTGTATCTGGAGATATAGTCGTAACCTCACCATCTAAGCCTCCATACACTGCATACTCATAAGCTGTTATTTTTACCTTGGCAGCCTGTCCAGGACGAATAAACGCCACATCTCTAGGAGATATTTTTGCCTCAATTAAGAGCTGATCGTCCAGAGGGACTATCTCCATTAATTTTCCATTGGGTGGCACAACTCCGCCTATT
Organism: Microbulbifer maximicatervae (SeqCode); assembly: GCF_052467825.1. Taxonomy (NCBI): domain Bacteria; kingdom Pseudomonadati; phylum Pseudomonadota; class Gammaproteobacteria; order Cellvibrionales; family Microbulbiferaceae; genus Microbulbifer; species Microbulbifer maximicatervae (SeqCode). The sequence goes on along the minus strand of NZ_CP174327.1, from coordinate 2,947,351 downwards.
GTCGTAACTTCAATAGCCTTAACGATTCCCCTCACAGGAGATCGATGAGTCAACCGGGTCAAAGAGTCAGACCGCCCTTCTTTTACTGAAGAAAGTGACTCAACTTCTGCTCTGACATTGGCAAGCTCTTCTCGAGCCTTGACCATATAATCGGACTTGATTTCCAGAATTTTGGTTTCCAGCTCTGACTTCTGCCGTTGCAGACGCAACACATCGACACTACTAGCCGCCCCAGAATCAAGTAAAGAAGTTGTTATAGTTAGTTCCTTGTTAACCAACTCTAATGTTTCTTTTGAACCACGAAGGGATTCCGCCAGACCTCGCTGTCTTATGTCAAATAACTTCTTTTCTGTGGCAATAAGTTCGGTGAATTCTGTAAGTTCTTCCGGGAATTTTATTGGTGTTCCATTTACTTCGGCATTTAAACGGGAAACGCTAGCAAGTGCAGCTCTATATCTTGCTGAAATTTCATCTACATTTGAGCGAAGCTTTGTCGGATCCAGTTGTGCTAACACCTCCCCTTTCTCGACAATGTCTCCCTCAGATACTTTTAAGTCAGCAAGTATGCCCCCCTCCAAAGACTGAATAATTTGTGAACGTGAAGTTGGCACTACTTTTCCACTACCCGATGACACTTCATCCACTTTGGCGAGATATGACCAAGTCACTGACGCTGCAAGAAGTAGGAAAAATACCCAAACAATTCTTCCAGAACGAACCAGAGATGCATCATCAACATCATCGCCATACTGCTTTTCGTCATTTTGAGAGTCTATATCTAGGAGGGCAACGCGTTTTGGCTCTCGCTGAGGGTGTGATAGCAAATCGTGACCATCTGCGTTTGACATGGCTACCTCGCCAAAATTTGTCTATGAAACCTTCTCACCCTGTTGGGTATCTTTGCCTTTTTGTCGTGACAATATGGAAATCGCCTTATCTTTGGGCTCATCTAAAGCAACTCTGCCGCTATCTAAAACTATTACGCGATCCACAAAATTTAGAATACTTGTTCTATGAGTAGCGACTACAACTGTCCGCTCAGCACTCCACTGTGAAAGAGCATGAATAAACCGCTTCTCAGTAGCTTCATCCAGGGCTGACGTTGGCTCATCTAACAAAAGAACATTTGGTTGGCGTAGAAGCAGGCGGGCTAGAAGTAGAGATTGCTTTTGTCCTCCAGAGAGTCCAAACCCTCCTTCCTGGATCAAGCACCCCAACCCTTTTGGAAGCTTGTTAACAAAAGCCTTGGCGCCTGTCATATCAAGCGCCCACATAATTTCCTCATCACTGGCATACGGGGCGCCTAGCACCAGGTTTTCATAAATAGTGCCATGGAAAAGGCCTGTTTTCTGACTAAGCAGGGAAACATCACGCCTGACATCAGCAGGATCTATGTGGGCAAGGCTCACATCATCAAGCCGCAACTGCCCCCTGGCAGGCTCGATGTATCCAGATAAAGCATGTAAAAAGGTTGACTTCCCTGACCCATTTCTACCCAGGATTGCAATTCGCTCACCTTGATGTATTTTTAGGTCGGAAATAACCAGCGCTGGTTCAGCAGCACTATCTCCGTAGTTATATACCGTTTGCTGAAAGTGATAATTGCCCTGGATAACTGATTTTTGTACTTTTTTTTCATTCTCAGGATTATCAACCGGCAGCTGCATAATTTGATCAATACCCTGCATCGCAAATCTAGCCTGCTGCCATCGACTAAGAACTTGGGTTATATTTGCCATTGGCGCCATCATTCTGGAGCCCAGAATCGAGGCCGCTACCAAGGCTCCGGTCGTCATACTCCCTTCCATTACCATCGGCGCCCCAAAAAGAACAACAACAGCAAAAACCGATGATTGAACATTGTGTGTCCAGCTCAATAACAGCCCTACCAAATACCGCAATTTAAGACTGGATTCGGCGGTAATTGCATTGAAGTGATTCCACTGCCCTTGAAATCTCTGCTCTGCCTGCATTGCTTTTATATCTTCAAGTCCCTGCACTGTCTCAATTAGCATGGCATTGCGCAGAGCACCCTCTCTGATTGATTCTTTGGAGAGAGTCGCCAATTTTGGCTGAAGTAGCAAACCAGGAATTATCAGCAGGAAGACTGCTACCAAAGGAATTAATGCCAGGCTTCCTGCAATCCACCACATAACAAACAGAAAAAGAATAAAAAATGGAAGGTCCGCGAGTGCCAGTATTGTAGAGGATGTAAACAACTCTCTTATTCTTTCAAGATCTCTAATTTGTGAAATAAAGGTCCCTGTAGACTTTGGTCTTGCCTGATCTTTGACCCGGATAGCATGGCCAAAGACTAAATCTGACATACGAATATCCGCGCGTTTTCCCAACAGATCCGTTACCCTGACCCGCATGGTTCTCATAATGAAGTCAAAAACAATGGCAACTACAACACCACTAAAAAGGACATAAAGTGTTGGCAATGACTCGGCGGGGATTACTCGATCATAGACTTGCTTGGAAAAAATGATGCCTGCTAACGCCAATGAATTAGCGATTGTAGTAGCAATCATCACATGAAAGTAGGGTTTTAAGTCCCGCAATATAATACGTCGAAACCAATGTTTATCGTGGGGCTTAATATACTCATCAATTCTAGAATCAGTCGCTGTACGCCTAGGCCGGAATATTGCCAAACTTAAAATTTGACTCTGCAACTCACACAGAGGCACACTCGTTTTTAGGCCTTTATCGCCACAGTAGGTAACACTCAGTTGCTCTTGCTTGGATACAGAATCGATGACAACCAACTGTCCATCTATCGTTTGTGCTACAACAGGCAATCTCCAAGAATTAATCGCAGACTCTGTGAATGGGCAAAATTTAACCGTTAGGCCTGCTTGCCGTGACATCTGACGAATAACACCTTCTACCGAATCACAGCCCCCCCAATTTCCCGCTATTCGTACTCTCTCAGCCGAACAGTCGATACGATAATGTCGTGCAATGGCAATAATTGCCTCACACCATGGACCAAAGTCAGATGCCATATTGGAGGTATCTAAAGATGAACCCTCACCATCATTAGTACTTTCAATTTGGTTATTATTCAAGGCAACACCTCCACGCCCTGAATTTGAATACCTTCTAGCTTGAAGGCTTCACGCATACCGCCACGACTATGTAAGCAGTCAATTTTTAATAAATGCAAATCAAAAATCGTATTATTTTTTTCCAGACGGGCAAGGTGTAATTCCTGCTCTGAATTTAGCAAATCAATTAAAGTTCTTGTTCCCAAGGTGGAGTATTGCTGCTTATAGAGATCCCTTGTTTCTGCAATTGCACTTTCCCTGGCACTAAGCGCCCCCAAACTTCGCATTAACCCTTCTGCCTCCTCTTGTGCCTCCCGATACTTTTGGGTTGCTGACAGTTGAGCTGAATCCCGAGCAGCATCCGCGGACTGTAAGGCATAATTAGCACCTTCTCGACCAGCGGATATTTTTCCGCCTTGGTATATAGGCATGGAAACATTTAGGAAGATGGCTTTTTCATTTTCATTGAGGGCGTTGGCATCTACATAGTTTTGATCCAAATATTGATTTACATTACCGTCCAAAGTGAATGTCGGCCAAGTGTTTGCTTTTGCCAACTTTAGTTTCGCTTCTGCCTCTGCTCTATCTGCTTCGGCAACCAGAACCTCTGGAACAGAGGAAAGATTAAACGATTCAACGTCACAAGCTTGGGCGACATCTTCCGGAACATACATAGCAACTCGAAAAGGGGACTGAAAGCCTGTTAATTTTTGTAGCGTGCTACGCCACCGCCGCAACAGGGCTTCAACCTGTTGCTTGGAGGCCTGCGCAGCATCTACTCTAGACTGAGCTTGTAAAACATCTGAACGAGAACTCACCCCTCGTTCTTTTCGAATTTGCACAAGTCTGGCAATAGCAGATACACCTTGAACTTGTGCATCAGAAGTAATTAGAAGTGACTGGTAACGTTGAACTTCAATCGCAGCTTTTGCAGTTCTCCTTGCAACTTCATCAATAGATTGGAGAACTTCAGCTTGCGATCTTTGCACCCCTGCTTGGGCAACAGAAACGCTACTGGATACTTTGCCAAAGTCATAAACCATCTGTGAAACATTCATCTGAAATGCGTGACCATCACCTTCACGCTTATATTCAGAATCATGTCCAGCCACAACACCAGCACTCAACTGCGGGAAATATCCTGACCTTGCGGAACGGACACCCTGCCTCTGCTGGTAAAGACTGCCTATTGCTTCTGCAATTAGGGGGTGCCAACCCACCGCTTGATGCACGACTTCAAGGATATTAAGTTCATTTCGTTGAATTCCCCTTTCATACTCACTAAACGATAACTGCCTAAGTGAATCATTCACTTCGACATCCATTTTACTTGGACTAATTACTTCAGCTGTGGGGGACGAACCAAAGAGGTCAGCTTCAGCAAGGAGAGCCCAAAATGCCAGAGCAAATAGCAATGACATTTTCCATAGTCGTTTAAACACTTCCACTATGTTCACTTTTCACTGATTATTGGAGAGGTAAAACACGCACTCACCGCTAGACATCAACGGTTTCGTAGAGTGGCTACGAAAGTCTAGCCAAAAAAAACCGGGCCTTGCGGCCCGGTAAATAAGTTAATTAAAGGCTATCTGATCTAGGTGTCACTCAAGCCATTTTGTTGCCACATATCTCCAACAGGATCTTCAAACGCCGCTGCATTATCTGTCGCTGTCAGGGCATCAGTGCCACCAACCATGCCAATGGAATCTAAGGTCGGGCTCACACCCTCCTCATTTCCGCTCGACTCAAATACCTGAGCATCTTCACTCGTTGACTCAAGTAGCTCATCGATTGACAGGTTAGAACCGGCACCCAGCATACCTTCGCCCGCATCTGCAGTAACGTCGATATCGAGGAACCCATCAGATCCAACGGTTGAATCAGAACCGATATTGATGATGGTGATATCAATATCAATGTCGATATCAAGGTTGATATCTATGTCGATATTTATATCGATGTCTACATCTGCATCAGCGTCTGCATCAGCGTCTGCATCAGCATCTGCATCAGCGTCTGCATCCGCGTCTGCATCCGCGTCTGCATCCGCGTCTGCATCAGCGTCTGCATCAGTGTCAGCGTCTGCATCTCCATCGGGCACCCAAGCGAACAACGCATCGGACGACGTTCCAGCTTCGCTATCGAGAGCTTCTACATCGCTGTCTTGAAGTTCACCAGGCTCTTGCGAATCCGATCCGATATTGATGATGATAATATCAACGTCAATATCAATATTGATGTCGATATCAATATCAATATTTATGTCGATATCGACATCTGCATCCGCATCAGCGTCGGCATCCGCATCAGCGTCGGCATCGGCATCGGCATCGGCATCCGCATCCGCATCCGCGTCAGCATCAGCATCAGCATCAGCATCAGCATCAGCATCAGCATCAGCATCAGCATCGGCATCGGCATCGGCATCGGCATCTGCATCTGCATCTGCATCGGCATCTGCATCTGCATCTGCATCGGCATCGGCATCGGCATCGGCATCAGCATCAGCATCGGCATCAGCATCAGCATCGGCATCAGCATCGGCGTCGGCGTCGGCGTCGGCGTCGGCATCCGCATCCGCATCCGCGTCAGCATCGGCATCGGCATCCGCGTCGGCATCGGCATCGGCATCCGCGTCGGCATCCGCGTCGGCATCCGCGTCGGCATCCGCGTCGGCATCCGCGTCGGCATCCGCGTCGGCATCCGCGTCGGCATCCCCATCGGGCACCCAAGCGAACAACGCATCAGACGGCGTTCCGGCACCGCTATCGAGAGCTTCTACATCGCTGTCTTGAAGCTCACCAGGCTCTTGAGAATTTGATCCGATATTGATGATGATAATGTCAACGTCAATATCAATATTGATGTCAATATCAATATCAATATTTATGTCGATATCGACATCTGCATCAGCGTCTGCATCGGCATCCGCATCCGCATCGGCATCGGCATCGGCATCGGCATCCGCATCCGCATCAGCGTCGGCATCCGCATCGGCATCGGCATCGGCATCGGCGTCGGCGTCGGCGTCGGCGTCGGCGTCGGCGTCGGCATCAGCATCCGCGTCAGCATCGGCATCCGCATCGGCATCAGCGTCGGCATCTGCGTCAGCATCCGCGTCGGCATCGGCATCGGCATCCGCGTCAGCATCGGCATCCGCATCGGCATCGGCATCGGCATCGGCATCGGCATCGGCATCGGCATCGGCATCCGCGTCAGCATCCGCGTCGGCGTCGGCATCCGCATCCGCATCCGCGTCAGCATCGGCATCTGCATCTGCGTCAGCATCCGCGTCGGCATCCGCATCGGCATCTGCGTCGGCATCCGCGTCGGCATCCGCGTCGGCATCGGCATCGGCATCCGCGTCGGCATCAGCATCTGCGTCGGCATCCGCATCTGCGTCAGCATCCGCGTCGGCATCGGCATCGGCGTCCGCATCAGCATCAGCATCAGCATCAGCATCAGCGTCGGCATCCGCATCAGCGTCGGCATCCGCATCAGCATCAGCATCAGCATCAGCATCAGCGTCGGCATCGGCATCGGCATCGGCGTCAGCGTCAGCGTCAGCGTCGGCATCGGCATCGGCATCGGCATCGGCATCGGCATCCGCGTCAGCGTCAGCGTCGGCGTCGGCGTCGGCATCTGCATCTGCATCTGCGTCAGCATCCGCGTCGGCATCCGCATCGGCATCTGCGTCGGCATCCGCGTCGGCATCCGCGTCGGCATCGGCATCGGCATCCGCGTCGGCATCCGCATCAGCATCTGCGTCGGCATCCGCATCTGCGTCAGCATCCGCGTCGGCATCGGCATCGGCATCGGCGTCCGCATCAGCATCAGCGTCGGCATCCGCATCAGCGTCGGCATCCGCATCAGCATCAGCATCAGCATCAGCGTCGGCATCGGCATCGGCGTCAGCGTCGGCATCCGCGTCAGCGTCAGCGTCAGCGTCAGCGTCAGCGTCAGCGTCGGCGTCGGCATCCGCATCCGCATCCGCATCCGCATCGGCATCGGCATCGGCATCGGCATCGGCATCAGCATCAGCATCAGCATCAGCGTCGGCATCCGCATCAGCGTCGGCATCCGCATCAGCATCAGCATCAGCGTCAGCATCGGCATCGGCATCGGCGTCAGCGTCGGCATCCGCGTCAGCGTCGGCGTCGGCGTCGGCGTCGGCGTCGGCGTCGGCGTCGGCGTCGGCGTCAGCATCGGCATCCGCGTCGGCATCCGCATCGGCATCTGCGTCGGCATCCGCGTCGGCATCCGCGTCGGCATCGGCATCGGCATCCGCGTCGGCATCCGCATCCGCATCAGCATCGGCGTCGGCATCGGCATCGGCATCGGCATCGGCGTCAGCATCCGCATCGGCGTCAGCATCTGCATCGGCATCAGCGTCGGCGTCGGCATCCGCATCAGCATCAGCATCAGCATCAGCATCAGCATCAGCATCAGCATCAGCATCAGCATCGGCGTCAGCATCCGCATCAGCGTCAGCATCTGCATCGGCATCAGCGTCGGCATCGGCGTCCGCATCGGCGTCCGCATCGGCATCCGCATCGGCATCCGCATCGGCATCCGCATCGGCATCCGCATCGGCATCGGCATCAGCATCTGAGTCAGCGTCGGCATCAGAATCAGGAATAAAAAAACGATCGCCGTCATTATCATCGTCATCACTAGCCGCGATAGCGATAACAACAACTCCAAGGGCAATTAATGCAGGAATCCACCAAGAAATACCGGGATTGGCTGGAGCTGGTGCGGGATAAGATGCACCACCAGCCGCAGCAAAGGCAGAGATTAAGTCTCCATTAGAAGCTAACATAAGAGGCTCTTCAGCCCCGGTTAGCACTAGCTCACTATGGTCACCTTCTTCATCTAACAGGTAAAACCCTGAAATAATGATGATTTGACCGGACTTTAAAACAATTACAAGGTCTACTCCGTCCTTGGAAAAAGACGCAATATCCTCAGGATCTGCGGGCATTTCGACAAGACCAGGAGAGGTCAAAGATAGCCCCTCCAGTGATCGCTCGTCGATTGAGCCCGTGGATTTGTCAAAGATTTTCGCAATCATGCTCTCACCAACTTCAAACGGTGCAACTTCCTAAATACACAGTTCATGGCCTGAGCTTAAAGACGGAAAATACCCCACTTTGAGCCCATCCGTGACTAGATTCACTAATACATAGCCTTACTAATTTCCCTCCATAAAAAAACAATTACGCCAGTACGTTTTTACGCGCACTACTTTTGTATGGACGTAATTCAAAACGTTTTCAAGGAGGAGTTAGGCTGCGGCAGGAGAAAAACAGTTTTCGTGCTAACTTCAGCAAGATTAGGAAGTTACAAATGACTACAGACCCGGAAATTGGCAGGCACTTAAACAAAAAACCTACCCCCGTTGTTGATACGCCTGCCGGGCCAATCATCGGAACCACAGATGAAGAAACTGGCGTGTATAAATTCTTGGGTATTCCCTACGCTCTCCCCCCTGTAGGAAATTTACGCTGGCTACCACCGCAAGAATTGGACCGCTGGAAAAATCCTTTCCAAGCGCATAGCTTTGGTACACCAGCAGCGCAAAACTCATCCGCCCTAATGGAAGTTCGAGATCAAAACGGGAATCTTCCTGAAAGGGAGGAATGCCTCTATTTGAATGTATTCTCTCCCGCAATGTCGCAAGGAAAAAAGCTGCCAGTAATGTTTTGGGTTCATGGCGGCTCTTTTTACATGGGATCAGGATGCCAAGAAATTTACAATGGTAAATACTTGGCGGCTAGCGGTCGGACAATTGTTGTCACTATTAACTACCGTTTAGGCGCACTGGGATTTCTGCGCCTAAAGGATATTAGTGATATACCATCAACCGGCAATGAAGGGCTTTTAGACCAAATAGCCGCCCTACAATGGGTTCGAAAAAATATCTCAGCATTTGGCGGAGATCCAAACAATATCACTCTTTTTGGCGAATCAGCCGGGGCAATGAGCATTGCCTCCTTACTTGAAACTCCACAATGTAAAGGTCTTATACGCCGTGCAATTGTCCAAAGTGGGCACCCAAGAGCCTCCCACTCCCAGCAAAGCGCCAACCATGTTGGTAAGACTTTCATTCAGCACTTTGAGGAAATCTCTGGTGGCATCTCACTACAAAATTGTCCAACCAAACTTCTTCTGAAAACCCAAAAAGCAATACTCTCTGACACGTCTATGACAGCAAAATGGGGGCAACTGCCATTTAAACCTGTCGCAGACAGGGAACTTTTTTCCCCTGAAAAAAAGCTCCCCCCGACACACCAAACATCCCTTTTGTTAGGGAACAATTTGGAGGAATGGAATCTCTTCAGCGCAATAAACCCTGAAAGCTTTAACATGGACTACCGGCAAATATGCACTCATTTGGAATGGCTTATCCCAGAGTCCGAGTTAAAGCCCCTACTCAGACATTACTATCAACTAGCAAAAAAAATGACAGACAACCCCTGGCCAGAATGGAGCCGAGCCTGGAACCTCTTGCTCACTGATATGGTATTCACCTTGCCAGGGTTGAGACACCTACAAAGTCATCAGGGGGAAAACTATCACTATCACTTTGCACAACCTCTCGCTGCACAGCCTTTACTAGGGGCCTGTCACGCCGTTGAGCTTGGCTATGTATTTGGAACCCATAGCGATCAGTCCTTGAAAACACTATATGGTGCTGAAGAAAACCCCCATTTATTAAGTGCCTCAATGCAACAAGCTTGGCTGAATTTTGCTGAAACAGGGAAACCCGGCAATGATTGGCCAGAGTTTTCAGGAAAACACAGTAAGCGATTTGGCAATCATCCCTCAGCCAGGGCGTTTAACTCACCAGAGCTTCTCAGTTTATGGCAACATATACCCGACGATAGGTTGAATGGTTATCTTTAGGTTGGCATAGATGGCAAGAATTTTTTTAATCAGGCATGGAGAAGCAGCGAAAGGGGAGCACATCCCCGATCCAATACTCACAGACGAAGGTTACAAGCAGGCAGAAGAGCTAGCCCTAAAACTTTCCACACTCGAGAAAGTTCAATTAATAAGCAGCCCCAAACTCCGTGCACAGCAAACAGCAAAGCCCTTGGCCGAAGTTTGGGATATAGAGGTTGTAATTGAAAATGCAGTGACGGAAATACCTACACCAGAGGAAATACCCAAAGCTCAACGCCTAACCTGGTTACGAACATTACTTACTGGAGACTGGGACCCCTGCGACAGAGAACAAAAAGATTGGCGCGATGGAATAATCAGGTATTTGGAAAGTCTTTCAGAGGACACCTTTATCTTCTGCCATTTTATGGTCATCAATTCAGTTGTTGCACATATCCGGAACCACCAAAAAGTACAACAGTTTAGGCCCGATTACACTTCAATCACTGAGCTAAAAAATGATGGAAACAAGCTACATTTAGTCCAGCTAGGCGAAGAAAAAGAAAACAAAATTCTATAAGAAAATGGGGTATGTGCAGCATACCCCAAGCGGGCATTTATTTTAAATCAAGCTTTTGCTGACTACCTCAAACAAATCCTTAGATAGGTCTCCCGAATCAGCAACCCTTTGCAGGGCAACTTTCATCTTCTCACCCAGGCTACCAGAGTACTTTTTCCAACGTGTGATCGGTATAACCAGCCTTGCTGAAATTTGTGGATTTAGCTTGTCCAAGGCCAGAACCTGATCGGCAACAAACTCAAACCCGCTACCATCGCTCTTATGGAATTGCTTAAAATTACGATTAGCAAAACCACCTATTACAGACCTTACTTTATTGGGGTTTTTCATTTCAAAAGCAGGGTGATCCATAAGTGCACGAATATTTTCCAATGTACCGCGCTTGGGACTACAACTCTGCTGACCCAGCCATAGTTCTACTACTTGAGTATCGGTTTTCCAGCGCTCATAAAATTGTTCAATCAACCCCCCGGCTCGGTCTTCCGGTGCATGATTAATAATAACAGCGAGAGCCGCCGCACTATCTGTCATATTACTAGCGCTCTCAAACTGAACCTGGGCTATATCTAACGCCTCCTCAGTTTCTGTTATGCAGATATAGGATAAACAGGTATTTTTAAGTCGTCTTTGCGCAATATCTAACGCATTCGGGCTATAGGGCTTTGTGGTATTCAATTCTAGATAGCGCTTGCGAAATTCATCAAATAATTCACCTGCAATTACCTTCTTTACAAATTCCCTCGCAACAATTATTGCTTCCGCATCAATAGATGATGACTCTTCAGCGATAAACTGCTCACTGGGCAATTGCAAGATCTCTGCGACCAGCGCTAGATCGAGATCAACATCCTCTAAAACCTCTTTATAAGCACTGATTAAACTTGGTTGTACCTGTAGTTCCTCACCTTTACGAAAAGCCACCTGAAGCTCACACAAAGCATTTAATGCTAGGCGCTGACTTGCATCCCAGCGGTTAAACGTGTCCTTATCCTTGCTCATTAAAAATTGAAGCTGCTCATTACTATAGTTGTACCTTATTTTTACTGGAGCGGAGAAGCCTCGCAGCAATGAGGGTAAAGGCTTCTCCGCAAGTCCGGAAAACTCAAAAGATTGCTCATCTTCTGTTAACTGTAAAACAGTTTCAGTATCACCCTGCTCATTGAGTACAAGCTCTGCGCCATCAGCCCCCAGCAATCCAATTCTTATTGGTAAGTGGAAAGGTAACTTCTCTTCCTGGCCTGGCGATGAAGGGCAAGACTGGCGAATAGTTAGACTATAAGTGCCATCAGTTTCATTAAAGCTATCTGTCACATCAAGTATCGGCGTGCCTGCTTGGCTGTACCAGTTGCGGAATTGCTTCAGTTCAACCTTGTTAGCATCTTCCATCGCCTTGACGAAATCTTCACAGGTTACCGCGCAACCATCGTGCTGCTGAAAGTACAAGTCACTTCCTTTGCGGAACCCTTCTGCACCTAAGAGTGTATGAATCATCCGTACAACTTCCGCACCCTTTTCATAAATTGTCAGAGTGTAAAAGTTTGAAATTTCTATATAAGAATCTGGCCTGATAGGATGGGCCATAGGGCCGGCATCTTCAGCAAACTGGGTAGTACGCAAAAGGGATACATCTTCAATACGCTTAACCGCTCGGGAATTAAGATCAGCGGAGAACTCCGCATCACGAAATACGGTAAAACCTTCCTTCAGGCTCAACTGAAACCAATCCCGGCAAGTAACCCGATTGCCGGACCAGTTGTGAAAATACTCATGTCCTACAATAGACTCAATCCGCTGAAAAGCTGAATCCGTTGCTGTTTCTGGGCTAGCGAGCACACAGGCCGAATTGAAAATATTCAATCCTTTGTTTTCCATAGCCCCCATATTGAAATGATCAACAGCAACAATCATAAAGATGTCTAGGTCATATTCCTTTCCGTAAGTTTCCTCATCCCAACGCATCGCATTTTTAAGTGAGCGCATAGCATGATCACACTTCCCAATATTTTTCGCTTCCGTAAAGATCTGTAACTTAACCTTTCTACCAGAGGCTGTTGTGAAGCTATCTTCCACATGCTCCAAGTCCCCGCCTACCAACGCAAATAAGTAAGCCGGCTTGGCGAATGGATCTTCCCAAGTTACAAACTGACGACCATCTTCATATCTACCCCTTTCAACTTCATTGCCATTTGAAAGTAGTACTGGGTGGTCCATCGGCGCGACGATGGTGGTGGTAAATTTGGACATAACATCCGGCCGGTCAGGATAGAAAGTAATTTTTCTAAATCCTTCAGCTTCACATTGAGTGCAATACATACCATTAGAGAGATATAATCCCTCTAGAGATGTGTTTTCCTCCGGATTTATCCGATTGCGGATTTCCAGCAGAAATTCTGGTTTCTCTACAGGGATAGACAGGCCCTCAGGTAGAACCTGATAATCAGATGTAGACAACAAAACTCCATCCAAAGAAACCGAAAGTAATTCCAGCTCGACACCATCCAGCACTAAAGGCGGCAGCCCTGCACCCGCTTGCGGATTTCTGCGAATATTCAAACGAGATTTGACCAAAGTTGCCTTGGGTTCCAGCTCAAAATGTAAATCAGTAGCATCCACCAGGTAATCTGGTACTTGATAGTCTTTCAGGTAAATGGTCTTTGGCTGGCTATCTTTCATTATTGAAACACCTTCAGTCATTCTATGCCCTTCCGGGGCAGTATGAATTCGATTAATTGGACCAACAATATCGTTACCCGGGCCAATACTATTTATCACCCAAGTTAAAAACCGGACTATAGCTTCCCAGCGCGATTGGTGCCACGCATAGATAAGTTTGATTAATACTTGCCCTTGCAGCCTTGCCCACAGCCACTCTTGGCACATCTGCCTCCACAAGCACAGAGGTAACAGCGACGGAGAAGGTAAAAACTATCAGTGCGCCACATTAGATAGGTGAAAACTATATAATAGTGGTCGATTATATACCCATATAGAGCACTTACTGTCTGCCCTACCCCACAGCACAGTAGATACTGACCAACATGGTGAGAAATTGCAGCCAGTATAATTATCCAATCTGGTAAACTCGTCATAGGGTAGCAGTAAGGGATTAAAGTATTCCTACTTCGCCCTTTCGTAACGAATAATAGATTTAAGTTTGAGCTAATCTCTTGCGGGAATTCCGAGGTTCAGTGTGCGTAAACTCCGTATCTCCATCATAACTCTATCTTGTTTTTTAGCTGCCCTCATAGCAGCTAGCTGGTGGAAAAAGGATATCGTTGCCTCTCAGCTAATCAATATTTTCTCAGGAGAGGTAGTTATTCAGGAGCTGACAGGACTACGACTGGGTTTTAAAGAAGTTTCCATCCAGGAAGTTCGCCTAAAGTCCAGCGTAAATAGTATTATCCTCCTCGAGGGAGTAAAAATTGTCTATCCTTTCCATATTATTTATGACCGAGATAACACCCAAAAAATTGAACTATCAATAGAAAAGCTAACCAGGAGCATGGAAGCTGAAGATATCGTTACCAAAGCCCATATCAACGAGCAGCTCCCGGAAAATAATGTCAAGACAAGTAATACATTATCGTTAAGTGCCCTAAGCCAAAGTCTAACCCGCTTTTTGCCAGGCAAGATATCCGTTAAGCAAATAGTACTCGATGGCCAATTGATTGGCGGCCCACTAAATATAGCTCGCGACAGCACAAAAATTCATGCCGAAACTCCCCTTAAACACCCCCAGTTTGGCGAGCTTAATTTATATTTTGAGGCTTTTTTAGGTTTGTCAGAAATCAAACTAAAACCCAGAATACTAACTAACAACTCAAAGATTCTGTCTGAAGCTGATATAACTATTGCTAAACTAGAAACTGACACATGGATTTTAAACAGTGAACTTGTATCAGAGCTGGAATCTATAGCCCCACTGATAGAGATATTTGAACCTAAAGCTAGCTCCACAACTAAGCCGACAGTATCAGGCAAAATTATAGCTACCACCGCAATTAGCTTGCCAGACAATCTGCTATCCATTTCAAGCTACCGAGAAATTGACATTCAACTTAATGGCAATGATCTAAAGGCCACAATCCCATACGCTCAACTAAACTCCAATATAGAAGCCCAATTATCTATAAGTAATCCAATAAAAATAACACTTGAATCACTATTTCCATTTAAACCTCGACATATCAAGGGGAGTGGCGAGCTTGATATAGCTTTAGATACTGATAAAAACACCAATACCCCGCTATTAAGTGCGGACTTTAGCTCGAGCACATCGGCGACATCTCCCGAATTAGATATCGAAGGTACTTTTCATCTAACAAGTGCAAATACTATAGTTAATTCCCCCCTATATCTCAGACACTTGCCAGCACTACCTATTGATAGTGTTAATGGAGATGTGACATTTAAGGGTAAACTTCAACTAAGTTCGCTTAACAATATTAACTCTCCAGAAGTAAATAGCTTTCAATTAGAATTGATACCAAACCAAACTATTCAATTGGATATTTCAGCTTCCACTTCAGGAAAAAACTCTCCTTTAATTACTACTGGATTACATCAGAGCAAGATACAGGCAAGCATTAAAGATCTTATCTCCATTACAGGTGACCTGACCAATCCCAACCAAAGAGATATTAAGATCGAACAAGGATCTCTAACTGCAACGATACAAGGCTCCAATGGGGACTCGACAGTACAGTTAACCGCTAGCGACATACAATGTCACTTCTCTGATATCAGTGCCTGTAACTTTGAGCTGAAGACAAAAATATCCCAACTTTATGAGCGGGCCAGAGAATTAGCAGTTACCAATCTAAGTTCAACGGCCAAGGCAAAGATTGAAAGCAATCTTAAAGGTCAAAAATTCACTCTAGAGAACATTAAAGTATCTGGAGAAAAAATAACAACCAAAACATTGGAGGCTGACAGAGTAAACTTAGATATACCAACAGTACACTGCGAAGTAACAGAACCTACAATCTGTACTCTCCCAGAAATAAGCAGTCAGTTTGGAATTATCAACACCGAGCAATTTTCCCTTTCTGGAGACCTCAATTTTCTTGATAGTATTGTTACCATCAAAAATGGTGCTACAGCGCTGGACAGTGAATTTAATAGTAACAATTTAGAGATTGAGACACCGGAAAAGTACAAGGTTAACTCTTCAGCCAAAGGCAAGCTATCCCTGCAACACAATAAGCTAACAAGTCATAGTCAAATTAAAGCAGGTGCAATTAAAATTGATTTAAGCGGCTCTTACGACTTATCAAAATCCTCAGGTGGAGTTGAATTTTCCGTTCCTGAAGTGACCTTTAGTACGGATCGCTCTCTAAACGATACGATCCAGGGCCTTCCCCTCAATATCGTCTCGGGCAGACTTTCTGCCGGTGGTTCTGTGTCTTTGCCCTCCCAGTCCAAAGATAGTATCCATGTTTTATTGGACGATATTGCAGCAACCTATAAAGATAGTTTTGCCACCGGAATCAGTGGAGATCTAAAAGTAGAAAACGAAGATGGGCACTGGATCACACCTACACCATACCCACTATCGATAGAATCTATTAACGCGGGCTTACCAGTGAAAAATATCCAGTTATCACTGCAACTGGACAAACAGAAAGATATTACATTGCATAATTTTTCTGCTGATTTTTTGCAAGGCAAGGTTACTTCATCAGCCCTTATTTGGAATCTCGCTGAAGAGACTCGAAAAAGCATTGTACATGCACAAGGTATTTCTCTAAAGGCTTTAGCTCAGGAGACGGACTCAGAGAACTTTGAGGCCAGCGGGCTAATTAATTTGGAAATCCCCATTGTAACGGGACCTGAGGGTATCACTGTGGAAGCCGGCCACCTTCAGGGTGAAGCTCCAGGCGGACGCTTACGCTACTACGGAGCCTTTTCTCCGCAGATGCTGGCAAGCAACCCCCAACTTAAGTTGATAGCCAATGCACTGGAAGATTATGAGTTTCAAACACTGGAAGGCAGCATAGACTATCCAGCCAGCGGAGATCTCCAACTACAGCTAAAGCTGGTTGGTCGAAGTGAGGCTATCGATTCTGATCGAGACCTGGTGATCAACCTGA
The DNA here is from genome assembly GCF_052467825.1 of Microbulbifer maximicatervae (SeqCode). NCBI lineage: Bacteria > Pseudomonadati > Pseudomonadota > Gammaproteobacteria > Cellvibrionales > Microbulbiferaceae > Microbulbifer > Microbulbifer maximicatervae (SeqCode). Next base: position 2,930,738 of record NZ_CP174327.1, on the reverse strand, counting down.
ACCTTGAAAACAATATCCCAGATATGCTGCGCTCATTGCAAGCCAGTCGTGATTTGACTGAAACCCTGGAAAAGCAGCTGGACCAATAGGTCAGGAGTGAAGTAGCCTTTATTGGTATGTACAAGCCTGCTTGGTTCATCACCGGTTAAGGTTGACTCAATAAAATACTTGGGTCTGCCGGCATCCAACTCACCTGCTGAACCAGGCAGGTAACACGGGCTAGGTACAAAAAGTAAAAGGGTACCAAAGAGGTACTGTGAGGAGTGTCAGATGAAAGCCAGCCGACTGATTCCTATGGGGCTGCTATACGCTATGGTTGCTACAGGGTGTACACCCACTGTAGCGGTCAAGGCTCCCAGTGAGCCAATTACAGTAAACCTGAATGTGAAAATTGAGCATGAAATTCGGGTCAAGGTCGACAAGGACCTGGACAACCTGTTTGAAGACAAGGAAGGGATTTTCTAAGGAGGCAAATATGAAGACATTAATGAAAGCCTTTTTGGCACTGAGCTTATTAATCGCCCTGCCTGCAATGGCAATTTCCCTGAATGAAGCCAAAAGTAAGGGCCTGGTTGGTGAAGCCAATAGCGGATACATCGCTATCGTAGATGCCAGCTCACCAGAACTGGAAAAACTGGTCAAAGAAGTGAATGCCAAGCGAAAAGCTGCTTACGCTCGAATCGCTGAACGCAATAAAATTGATATAGCCCAAGTGGCAACACGCGCCGCTGAAAAGTTGGAAGCCCGCTTGTCACCCGGAGAATACTACCAGGACAACCTGGGACGCTGGGTAAGGAAGTAACTCATAGCCCGAAGACTTCAAAGAGATGATAAAAAACCCCACAGCCAGAAACTGGCAGTGGGGTATTATCAAGGAGTAGAGGCTACAAATTGCCAAATAGTGAATGCCCGTCGAGCCCCTGCTTCTCCATAACCTCTCTTAAACGTTTCAGTGCATCCACCTGTATCTGCCTGACCCGCTCCCTGGTGAGACCGATTTCACGCCCTACTTCTTCCAGGGTGCTCGCTTCAAAACCGCGCAAACCAAACCGCCTAGAGACCACTTCACACTGCTTGTCAGGTAACTCTCCCAACCAGCGGTTGATGCTGTCAAAAAGGTCCCTGTCCTGTAAAAGCTCTGCTGGGTCAGATTCCTGCTGATCGGGGATGGTATCTACCAAGGTCTTCTCAGAAGAGGGCCCAATGGGAGTATCTACAGAAGTAACCCGCTCATTGAGCCCCAGCATACGCTCGACATCTTCGACTGGCTTCTCAAGGAGGGTGGCAATTTCTTCTGCAGATGGCTCGTGATCCAGCTTTTGCGCCAACTCTCGAGATGCACGCAAGTACACGTTTAACTCTTTCACGACATGGATGGGCAGGCGTATGGTCCGGGTCTGATTCATTATGGCCCGTTCTATCGTCTGACGTATCCACCAGGTGGCGTAAGTGGAAAAGCGAAAACCTCTCTCTGGATCAAACTTCTCAACTGCTCGAATCAGGCCCAGATTGCCTTCCTCAATAAGGTCCAGCAGTGCCAAACCTCGGCTAACGTAGCGGCGAGCAATCTTTACAACAAGGCGAAGATTGCTCTCGATCATTCGTTTTCTTGCCGCAGCATCTCCACGCAAAGCCTTGCGCGCGTAATACACCTCTTCTTCTGCGGTCAATAGGGGGGAGAATCCAATTTCATTGAGATAGAGTTGAGTAGCGTCGAGATTTTTCTGCAAATGGCCATCGCCATCCAATCTACAAACTCTACTTTTCTCTGCCTGGGAGGGTGCGGAACTCTTTTTAGCCGCAGATTTCCGCGTGCGACTAACACCTGCTTCAGTTGAACCTAATTTCTGCTCATCATTTTCAACGTCTAACTCAGGAGGAAAGTCTTCTGCCTGGCCAGCCATAGACTGGTCTTGCCGTTGTGCTTCCATTTCCCCTGCTCCTTGTACTTTGCCAATTTCAGCCGCACAACACACTCGGACATTGATAACACAACTATCAATGCCGCAGGTATGTGGCGACAGCCACTGAATCGGCTGACCCTGGGATGGCCACGATTACAGTGACTACCTCAAGTGGTACTAGTTAAAAGTCCATTTTTATTTGCAGAGCTTTACTGCGGCCGTGAACTTACGGTAAGTAGGCAAGAGGGTCTACTGGCTGACCGTTTTTGCGAATCTCAAAGTGGAGCTTGTTGCGGTCGGTACCACTCGAACCCAGTTCCGCTATCCTTTGCCCCGCCTTTACCCTGCTGCCCTCCTTTACGAGCAACCGGTGATTGTGTGCATAGGCACTGAGGTAAACCTCGTTGTGCTTGACGATCAGCAGCTTTCCATAACCTCTCAAGGCGCTTCCTGCGTAGATCACGGTGCCATCAGCCGCTGCCAGTACAGACTCACCCTTTTCACCCGCGATATCAACTCCCTTACGCAATGGGTCCCCAGAGCGGAAGTGACTAATCACTTTCCCCTTGGCGGGCCAGCGCCAGTTGACCGATCCGCTCCGGCGAGATGCTGTTGATTGGCGCTTTGGGCTTGGTGTTAAAGATTTTTTAGCAGTGGTCGTTTGTGTTGTTTTCGGTTTAGCTTTTGCGACTGGCGCTTTTTGCTTCTTTTGCGTGCTGGCAGTGCTCTTGGTTGGCACTGAACCCGTCAGCCTGATTCTCTGCCCAGGATATATTTGATAAGGGGAGCGGATACCATTTATCGCAGCCAATTGGCGAAAATCCTTGCCGTAACGCCAGGCTATCGAATAGAGGGTATCTCCTTTACCAACCGTGTGGTGGGTAATTTTGATACTCGGGGGCTGGCGTAGGGAGCTTGAGGGGGCTTTGTGGCTGGAACAGGAGGAAACGGCCTGCAGCAGAACCAGCAAGCCTAATATTTTAAACACCCCCCACAAACAATGACCGATTTTAGGGAGTTTGTTCCGCCAACATCGGCGCTCAAGAGGTTGCAAAAGATGACATTCCATTATTCTCTTTTTACATCAGACCACGGCATTTATGGAAAAAGTGTCTAAAGAAAAGCTCCAAAAATCTCTGGAAAAGTTTGATAAAACGCTGCCATACCGAGATTTTCCAGATCTTATTGCGGAGTGGCGCAAGACTTCTCTCTGTGCACCTTGCCAAAGAAGTCTACAGCGAGAACTAAGAGCGCTGCCACTAGAGCCGCAACAATTGCGCCCCCCAAATGAGCACTGTCGCCGGTTTGCTCGACATAAGTTAGCGGAGAAGTGTTGGATAGCAAAGGGGCCAATTTGCTTGATGCTTCGATTTCCCCAGGCATAGGCAGTTTCCAGGGCCAAATAATCTTCAAACTACCCAACAAAACCCCGGCAAGAAATGCCAATGTCCTGGCTACATATTTGTGCATCAGCCAAGACAACAACCGACTGAAGAGCATCAGACCTATTGCCGCTCCTGCCGCAAAGCACAATAGGTTTGAAATTTGGAGTTCATGAACTGCAGCTAAAACCTTGGGGTATATCCCGATTAATAACAGCAGGAAAGCGCCGGAAATTCCCGGCAGTGCCATCGCACATATTGCCAAAGCACCTGATAAAAATAGTGTAAGTGGAGTTGCCGGTATCTCCGAAGGCCGCATCTCGCTCACTGTTACTGCAAGCGCAATACCCAGTACGAGAAAAACCAAAACAGATGGCGACCACCGGGGGATATTTCTCACAATGGGAACAATAGAAGCGATAACCAAACCGAAAAAGAAAGACCACACAACAATTGGATAATTTTGCAGTAAGCCACTAATCAGGTGGGCCAAGCTAAAAACGCTCAACAATACCCCAAGGAAAAGAGAGAGCAGAAAGCTCCCATTAATATAGCGCCAAGTGGATAGAAACCCCTCCTTCCGCCACACTGTAATACAATGCGGGCCTATTCGACTGAGGGAGTCCAAAAGCTCCTGGTAGATGCCGGTAATAAAGGCAATAGTTCCCCCGGAAACACCGGGTACCACATCGGCAGCCCCCATTGCCATTCCCCGCAGAAGTACTCCGGGGTAGCGACTTTTTAGAACCTCAGTAAATCTCATCGAACCACGCCACCGAGTAAAGGCACGAAACGTACCGCTTCCAACTTTTCCACATCAAACTTATTACTATCCTCACGACGAGTCACCATCGTCAGGTATTGTTGCTCGGCCCCCACCGGAATTACCAAAACCCCATTGGGAGCCAGCTGTTCTCGCAGCTCATCAGGAATCATTGCAGGTGCTGCTGCAGCCAGGATTGCATCGTAAGGACCCTCGTCTTTCCAACCAAAGCCCCCATTGCTGAGCTTGTACTCTACATTGCTATAACCCAGCTCCCCCAACCGATGGCGAGCGGTTTCCAATAGAGGTTCGACACGCTCGACGGAATAAAGTTGTTCGACCAAGCGAGCAAGAATGGCCGTTTGGTAGCCAGAGCCCGTACCCACTTCCAGAACTCGGTGTAGAGACTTGGCTCTACTCAGTAGGAGTTCAGTCATACGGGCGACAATGTATGGCTGGGAAATAGTTTGGCCATACCCTATGGGCAAAGCAGTATCTTCGTAAGCCCGAATAGCCAGGGCTTCATCCAGAAAGAGGTGTCGAGGAGTGGACGCCATTACATCCAGCACCTCCTCGTTGGATATCCCCTCTTCCCGCAATCGCTGGATCAAGCGATTACGGGTTCGCTGGGAAGTCATCCCCAGACCTTCTTGTCTCAAGCGATCCATATTCTTTTCTTGTCCATGATTTGTGCAACAGTGCCAGTCACCTAAATACAAATTTTATGTGCACTGTTTAACATTGACCAGCTGAGCTATCTCCCGTAGCAAAGCCGTAGCAAAAGTACCCGGTGGCAAGGCAAATTCGACGATTAAATGATCACCTTCCCACTCATAGCGAAACGCCTCCGGGGATAAAATCATGGCCCGGCGCTCCTGGCTAAGACCGCAGTGCTCCAGCCAGTTGCACCAAGGCTGCCACGGAGACAACACTTGCTCTTCCAACAGCCCCAGGGCATCCGTTGACAGATTTCTGCCACGCCCCCAAAGAGGCCCAGTTGGGTAATCTTCAGGTTCTCCAACGAGAGGGCTCTGCCAGGTTCCGGTGTTGATTCGTTCAGCCAAAACCTGGTTGAACAGCCAGCTTCGGGCAGCAGACATGGCGAAGGCCTTTTCGCTTTTGCGGCAGCGACCGTCCTCTTCAGCTAAGTTTTTTGCCAGGCTAAGGTTATTGCCATCAATCCCAAAGCGCTGCTCACCGAAGTAATTGGGCACCCCTTTGGGAATCAGCTGAAGTACTTCTTCTGCTTTGTCCCGATCACCTTCTACATTTCGCAGCCGAATCTTGAAGCGATTCCCCATATGCTCGCCACGACGCAACTTTCGTGCTCCCCGGAAGGCCTGGAGCAATGAAATCTCATCGCTGTTAATTTGCGACCAGTCTGCTTCTGGCTTTTGTCCGAGCCATACACTGAACCATTGAGTGGTAACAGCATGTCGGTCTTTCAAGCCATAAAAGCTGACATCCCGGCTTTGCACCCCGGCTAACTTCGCCAATTCCTTGGCAACCCAGGCGGTATTTGCCCCGCGCTTTTTAACCTGCAAATAAACATGCTCGCCATCTTTATCAGCCGGCGGCATAGCCAGTTCATCGACAATAAAATCTTCTGGTTCTGTGCGAAAATCGCCAGAAATTACCGCACCCCCAAGCGCTCGGGGCCAATCCAGGTTCCAAACTTCAGACATCTTTGCGCTCTAATAAAACAGTAGCTTGCGCGGCGATACCCTCACCGCGACCAGTAAATCCAAGCTTTTCTGTAGTGGTTGCTTTGACACTGATCGCATCGCAATCAACACCACAGTCAGCGGCAATATTGACTCGCATTCCATCGATATGCGGAGCCATTTTGGGGGCCTGGGCAATCAACGTCATATCCGCATTAACCAGGCGATACCCTTTACTATCGATTAATCCAACAACATGTCGAAGCAGGTTTCTGCTATCCGCTCCGGCAAATTGTTCATCGTTATCGGGAAAGTGTTTACCGATATCTCCCAGGGCCAGAGCACCCAGTAAGGCATCCGACAGGGCGTGCAGTAAAACATCCCCGTCAGAATGAGCTACCAAACCATACCCATAGGGGATTTGTACTCCTCCGAGCACTACATGATCACCAGGGCCAAATGCGTGCACATCAAAGCCCTGGCCTATTCGAAAACTCACTATCGCTTATCCTCAGTCGGGGAGTAGCGCAGACGTAAAATAGTTTCTGCAATTATGATATCGGCGGGGTGCGTCACTTTAATATTGTCACTATCACCCGCAACCAATTGCGGTGAATGGCCAAAAAACTCCAGTGCACTGGCTTCATCGGTTACAGCGACCCCTTGTTCCAGGGCTTTACCAAGGCATGAGTGCAGAGTACTGAGAGGGGCCCGCTGTGGGGTTTGCGCCAACCAAATACTTTCGCGGTCAACCGTTTCTTCCACACAGGCTACACCGCCAGTCAAATGACTGCGCTTTAATGTGTCGCTTGCGGGGCGCGCCAAAAGTGCCATCGGTGAGACTTCGTCACTGAGTAAAGCGCAGATATCGCGCTCAGACACACAGGGTCGTGCAGCATCGTGGACTAAAACCGGAGTATCGCCGCTTTCTCGCTCCGCCAGGAAATCCAGGGCGGACTGAACAGAGTCTGCTCTCTCAGCTCCACCAATGACGGTGTGTACCAAGGGGTGGTTTGCTTCTTTCAGGTGAGGGAAGTAGGTATCCTGCTCCGATAGCGATACTACAACGCCAGCCAAACCTGGCCACCCAAGAATATTTTTTAAAGTCAGGGATAGCAGTGGTCGCCCGAGCAATGGCAGGTACTGTTTCGGGCGATCAGCCCCCATACGTTTGCCAACGCCGGCAGCGGGTACAATGACCCAGTAATCCTTAATCAATTTTCAGCCTCTTCCTTATCCAGGAAGATAAACAGTGTTTCCCCTTCCTTGATCAGTCCCAGGTCATAACGGGCTTTCGCTTCCACACCATCAGTGCCAACTTTCAAACTGCGGACTTCCCTAAACAGTTGACGGTTTTCCCGCACCAGCGCGATATTTTTTTCTTGCTGTTGGGCTAATTGACGCTTGAGACGGGTAACTTCGGCGAGACTACCTTCACCAACCCAAAGTCGGTACTGGGTGGCGAGGAGCATAATGGTGAGTATTGCCAGCAGCCATTTCATACGAGATTACGATATTTCGCTTGTTCGTATTTATAGTACTACAAAGAGGGGCTGGCCCCTCTTTGTAGTACTTGCACGCTAATTCAAATAATGGATTACTTGAATTCAGCGCGGCCGCGATAAGGAGCGGAACCATTCAGCTCAGCTTCGATGCGCAGCAGACGGTTGTACTTGGCTACGCGGTCTGAACGGCAAAGGGAACCGGTCTTGATTTGACCAGCAGCAGTCGCAACCGCCAGATCCGCAATAGTAGTATCTTCGGTCTCACCGGAGCGGTGAGAGATCACAGCGGTGTAGCCCGCATCTTTAGCCATTTTGATCGCATCCAGAGTCTCGGACAGGGAGCCGATCTGGTTGAACTTGATCAAGATAGAGTTACCGACACCTTTCTCGATACCTTCCTTCAGGATCTTGGTGTTGGTTACGAACAGGTCGTCGCCTACCAGCTGTACTTTTTCACCAATTTTATCGGTGAGTACTTTCCAACCGTCCCAATCACTCTCGTCCATACCGTCTTCGATAGACAGGATCGGATAGTTGGCGGACAGATCGGCCAGGTAGCTGGCAAAACCTTCACTATCGAACTGCTTGCCTTCGCCAGCCAAGTCGTACTTGCCATCTTTGTAGAACTCGGAAGAAGCGCAGTCCAGAGCCAGGGTAATGTCATCACCCAGGGTGTAACCGGCCTTCTCTACCGCTTCAGCAATCACTTTCAGCGCTGCTTCGTTGGAAGGCAGGTTCGGAGCAAAGCCACCTTCATCGCCAACTGCAGTGTTCAGGCTGTTGCTGGACAGTACTTTCTTCAGGGAGTGGAAGATCTCAGCACCTTGGCGCAGAGCTTCGGCAAAAGATTCAGCCTTAACCGGCTGAACCATAAATTCCTGGATATCCACATTGTTGTCAGCGTGCTCACCGCCATTGAGGATATTCATCATCGGCACCGGCATGGAGTACTCGCCCGGAGTGCCGTTTACCTCAGCAATGTGCTGGTACAAAGGGATTTTTTTGGAAGCAGCAGCTGCTTTAGCGGCAGCCAGGGAAACCGCCAAAATAGCGTTAGCGCCGAAGTTCGCCTTATTTTCAGTGCCGTCGGCATCGATCATCGCCTTGTCCAGGGCGCGCTGATCAGTAGCATCCATACCCTTGAGCAGGTCGGCGATAGTAGTGTTGATATTTTCAACCGCTTTCAGGACACCCTTGCCCAAGTAACGGCTTTTATCGCCATCGCGAAGTTCCAGCGCTTCACGGGAGCCAGTAGAGGCACCGGAGGGGGCGCAGGCGGAGCCAATAGAACCATCCTCCAGGATTACATCGGCTTCAACGGTAGGGTTACCGCGAGAATCCATTACTTCAAAGGCTTTAACAGCGACAATCTTGCTCATTTACAATGGGCTCCGTATTGGTACTTACTGAAAATAGGTTTTCGTAAATCAGACTTTACGCACTTTTTGCTACAGCACTCAGGCTAAATAGCAGAGGGGAAAGTGCCGCGCGCCCAATCAGGGCGCGCAAAAATATTTCTTTTTTATTTCGTATCCAGCGGCTCAAAACCTTTAATCAGGTCATCTACCGCTTTCATCTGCGCCAGGAATGGCTCCAGCTTTTCCAGTGGCAATGCACTGGGGCCATCACACAATGCTTTGTCTGGGTTCGGGTGTGCTTCCAGGAACAGGCCGGCAATACCGATAGCCAAACCTGCGCGGCCCAGCTCAGTGACCTGTGCACGGCGACCACCAGAAGCTGCACCGGAAGGATCGCGCATTTGCAGTGAGTGGGTGACGTCAAAAATCAGCGGCGCACCGCCGGAGGCATTGATCATGGTGCTAAAGCCCAGCATATCGACAACCAGGTTGTCGTAGCCAAAGCAGGCACCGCGCTCACACAAAAGAATATTTTCGTTGCCACACTCAGCAAATTTCTCCACCACATTTTTAACTTGCGGCGGGCTCATAAACTGGGGCTTTTTGACATTGATCACTGCACCAGTCGCTGCCATAGCGGCGACAAGATCAGTCTGGCGGGCCAGGAAGGCCGGCAGCTGGATAATATCCACGACTTCGGCAACCGGAGCAGCCTGGTGTACTTCGTGGACATCAGTAATCAAGGGAACCTTAAAGGTATCTTTGATTTCCTGAAAAATCTTCAGGCCTTCTTCCATTCCCGGTCCGCGATAGGAATTGATGGAAGAGCGATTGGCCTTGTCAAAAGACGCTTTAAAAACATAGGGAATACCCAGTTTTTCAGTGACTTTTACATAGTGCTCAGCCACCTGCATCGCCAGGTCGCGGGATTCCAGTACATTCATACCGCCAAACAGCGCAAAGGGCTTATCGTTGGCGACCTGAATATTTCCGACTTCAATTGTTTTCACTGTCAGCTCCCTGTCATCTCACCCCCAGTCACAGAGACCGGGGGGCGGATTACTGATTAACCCTGGTTTTCACGCTGCTTCATTGCGGCGGCAACAAAGCTTTCGAACAGCGGATGGCCGTCGCGCGGGGTTGAAGTAAATTCCGGGTGGAACTGGCAAGCAACGAACCAGGGATGGTTCGGCAATTCAACCATTTCTACCAGGGTATCGTCTGCAGACCAGCCGCCAATTTTCAAACCAGCTTGCTGCAGGCGATCAACGTAGTTGTTGTTCACTTCATAGCGGTGGCGGTGGCGCTCTACAATGACGTCTGCGCCGTAGATATCGCGAGCCTTGGTGTCTTTAGCCAAGCGACATTCCTGGCCGCCCAAGCGCATGGTGCCACCCAGGTCGGACTGCTCGTCGCGCTTCTCGATATTGCCTTCGCTATCGATCCACTCTGTGATCAGGCCGATAACAGGGTGCGGGGTTTTAGTATTGAATTCAGTACTGTTGGCACCTTCGAGGCCGAGCACATTGCGCGCGAACTCGATAACCACAGACTGTAAACCGAGGCAGATGCCCAGGTAAGGAATATTGTTTTCACGAGCGTAGCGAACAGATTCAAGCTTGCCCTCTAAACCGCGCTCACCAAACCCACCTGGAACCAGGATTGCATCGGCATCCTTGATCAGGCCAATGCCGTTCTCACCCTCAACGTCTTCAGCGTTGATAAAGTCGATATCCACTTTGCAGCGATGCTTGATACCCGCATGGGTCAGAGACTCGATCAGGGACTTATAGGCATCCAGCAACTCCATGTATTTGCCAACCATGGCAATTTTCACTTCGTGCTGCGGGTTCAGCTTGCCATCGACTACTTCATCCCACTCGGAAAGGTCTGGTGCCTGGCATTCCAGCTGCAGTTTTTCCACAACGATATCGTCGAGGCCGTAACTGTGCAGAAGACGCGGTACGCCGTAGATGGTCTTGGCATCAGGCAGGGGTACAACAGCGCGCTCTTCAACATTGGTGAACAGTGCGATCTTGCGGCGGGAGTCCTCATCGATCTCGCGCTCGGAACGGCACAGCAGAATATCCGGCTGCAAGCCGATTGAACGCAACTCTTTAACAGAGTGCTGAGTCGGCTTGGTCTTGGTTTCACCAGCAGTGGCAAGGAAAGGCACATAGCTCAGGTGGATCAACAGGGCGCGATTGGTGCCCATTTCCACACGCAGCTGACGCACAGATTCCAGGAACGGTTGGGATTCGATATCACCTACGGTGCCACCGATTTCAACAATAGCGACATCGACATCGCGGCCACCTTCTACAACGCGGCGCTTGATCTCGTCGGTAATATGGGGGATCACCTGTACGGTGCCACCCAAGTAGTCACCACGGCGCTCTTTGCGCAGTACGGTTTCGTACACGCGGCCGGTGGTGAAGTTGTTACGCTTGGACATCCGGGTACGGATAAAGCGTTCGTAGTGACCCAGGTCCAGGTCAGTCTCGGCACCATCCTCGGTGACATACACCTCGCCGTGCTGGAAGGGACTCATGGTACCCGGGTCTACGTTGATGTAGGGGTCCAGTTTGAGGATGGTAACCTTGAGGCCGCGGGCCTCGAGAATGGCGGCCAAAGAGGCGGAGGCGATACCTTTCCCCAACGAGGAAACCACGCCACCAGTTACAAAAATATAGCGCGTCATGCAAAACCTTGGTCAGTTGAGCGCTCGATGAATGTCGAGCTTACAGGGCTGGCCCGGGCGGATAATCCAGCTTCTCCCGGTGCCTTTTAGACGGGGCGCCAGGGTAGCAGAAACCCCCTTAACACTCAATCGAAAAACCGCCAGCCGGGTGGTTCATCCGGGATGGCGCAGCCTGCTTTGCATGAAAAGAGCCCCGCGACAGCCACCAGATCATCCCCCAAAAATACCAATGGGACACGATCCCTGAGCCAGGGCTCTAGAGCCCACTCCTGCAAGAGCTTCTTAAGCGTTTGTGACCTGGAGCGATTTACCGGGTGAGCACGCTCCCCTCCTCTGCGATAACACACTCGATAATCGTCCACTGGCCAATCCGACAAGGGCCGAAGAATGCCACCCGCTGGCAGAGTCAGATTAGAGCGGCCATCCCAGTGCCAACTTTTATCGGAGTTATTGGCAATTGGCGCCAGCTCAGGGGTCAGGTAAAGGCGATTCCGAAAACGTCGCACCACTCGCCCACCCATATTAACTTCAAGCTGTGCGTCCTCTGCCGCATGAGTCACCTGGAAAAGCGCCTGATTTAATAGGGCTGACTCTGGCGGTTGCCCCCCTTGGCGCAATACCCAATGCCGCACAAGGTTTTTACGGCGCCCCTCGCTAAGGCTGAAGAAGCGAGGCAGGGCCAGACTTTCGCCAAATCGCTCCACCTTTAAATCAGCCTCCTCCAGGTCTGCAAGTGCCAACTCAGACAGCAAGTCCGCAGACTCCCTCAGGTTCTCCGCTGCCCGAGCGATCTGGCGACTCACTCCCCAACGCTGGTTGAGCAGTGGCACAACTCGATGCCGCAAAAAATTACGCTCCAGGGCCTCATCCGCATTGCTGTCATCTTCAATCCAGCTCAATCCGTGAGCCTCAGCCCACTGCTCTAGCTCTTTTCGCCCCGCTCCGAGTAGAGGGCGCAGTAAGTACTTATTATCTCCGATAGTTCGACTCTCGGACATACTGGCCAATCCCAACACGCCCGCGCCCCGCATTAATCGCAGCAGGAAAGTCTCAGCTTGGTCATCCGCGTGGTGACCGAGCAGAATTTGATCACCTTCGGACATCACCTGATTGAAGGCCGCATATCTCGCCCGGCGAGCCCCCTGCTCCAATCCGCCATCTTTGTAATCAACAGCAACCTGGATGGCTGTAAAGGGTACCGCCAGATTTTCAGCAAACTCTTTACAGTGAGCCAGCCAAATGTCCGCATTTGTATTTAGGCCATGGTGAATATGAAGCGCATGCACGGGAATCTGGCAAGTTACCAGAAGGTGCAGGAGAACAGTAGAATCCAGACCACCAGAAAACCCCACCCACAACTGGCCGCTGGCAGGGTGGGACTCTAGTAACCCCTTTATCAGAGTTGGGAGTTTTTCAGGGGGGTCTACGGGTTTCACAAGGGATCAAGCCAGAATCAAATTTTCAAAAGTATACTGCCAAACCCAGCAAAGACGGCTAGAGCCCTTTAGCTGGGCTCTATAGCACCCTTCTCACTGCCAGCCCTGGCTTCGCAATTAAGCCGGCGGTACTCGGTCGGCGTCATACCAACCATTTTCTTAAAAAAGGAGTTAAATGTAGCCTTGGTATTAAAGCCCGAGGACAACATTACCTCCATCACGGTGAGCCCCGCATTTTGCGGCTCCCGCAACATCCGTTTTGCCTCACCTATACGGTAACGGTTTACAAACTCGAAGAAGTTGCACTGAAAATGACGATTAATCGTCTGTGAAAGCAACCTGCGTGATACCTGTAACTGCCCTGACAACTGCTCTAGGGTAAGGGCTGGGACCAAGTAAGGCTTTTCTTCCCGCATATAATTTTCAATTTGGGCTGCCAACTCCAGATCAATCTCAGGCTCCCCATTAGCATCCTGTTCCTGGTCAGAACCTACATCTTCTCCGGACTTCTCCATTTTATGCCCATCGCCCTCAAACATTGAGGAGTAACTGAGACTAAAGAAGATCATGGCACTAACCAAAACAAATACAGCGTAGTTACTAAACAGCCCCATCGCTCCAATATTCAACTGGAGCTGCCACTCCTGCGCCAGCCCTACCGCCAGGTTAATCATCAGAGCCCAAATACGAACCAGCAAGAAGCCCCAGATCAACACCAGCAGCCAAGTCAGGTCAATTTTCTCAATACTGGAATGATTATCTCGAATCTGCCTGCGGCATCGACGCACCTCAAAAAGACACAAAACACCGAAAAGTACCCGAAGCGATTCACGAGCCAATCCCAACAAGTGATCGAACATTGAGCCAGTAGTTAAATTCTCCCCACGCAGCATGGCTGTCTTGGTTTCGCTATCAAATTGCCAGTAGGAGAAATATTCAAACACAACTGCCAGAAAAAAAGGCAGCAGGTACCAAAGGTACCGCCTGGAAATCCTAAACCCCTCGCGAGTTAAGGAGCGGGTATACCAAAGCAACAGGGGACCTTCTAACCAGTAGGCTGCGCCAAATACAAAAAACAAGTTCGGGGAAGTCTCAATGGACCAACTGCGGAAACCCTCACCAAAATTAATCAGGATATCCAGGGGAATAGCGGCTTGTGAGAACAGAAATAGCGCCAACAAGGTGTTGCTGAAACGCCGCTCACGACGAATCACTAACAACAACAGTGCAAAAAGAGCGCACTGATAACTGGTCATTATCAAAACAATATCGTGGAAATTGAATAGTAAAGCGTCCATTGATACTCAAATAGCCCTTCTACCTAGGGAGCCTCTGAATAACGCCATAATGCCTCTGCGGGTCTTGAAGGCTGCAGATGTTAGGCGTAGCTCGCCGCGAATGGCCTAGTCCTTTGCAAGAGCTGCAACGCAGCAGCTGTGGCCTTCAAGGCCCGCCCTTCGGGGCTTGCAGAGCGATTCACACTCCGCGTTGCGACTTCTTGAAAGGTCTAGACATTCCTGCGAAGCCGCGCCTTGATTGTGAACCGCTCTGCATGCCAGAGGTATCACGGAGTTATTCAGAGGCTCCCTAGAAAGATATTACCACTAAACCACCATCGACCCGTCCAAATGAGGGGTAAAGCTTTAGGTAATACCTGAATTTGTACGTCCAGATTTGGGTATTACCACAAATCAAGACGACGAGCTTGAGCCCCGAAGACAAAATCTCCCTACCAGTATCGATTCACCAGAAAAGAACTAACTCTTCAAGCAACAAGGGGAGACCGGGATGATAAACCGTCGGAAATTTATTCAAGGACTGGCCACTGTGGGCGGGACCTCTCTGGCCCTAACCTGCACAGAGCAGCAAGCTCTTGCGGCAGCAGATAATTTTTTCAAATCGCGAAGAACTGACGCCTACCGGGCACGGCTTTTCTCTATTGAACAACTCACCACCCTGCACAAAATCTGCTCCTACCTGATACCCGCAACGGATACTCCCGGCGCAGCTGAAACAGAGTGCCATTTATTTGTCGATCACTATTTAACCGACTGCATAGAAGAGCAGACCCAGCTAAAAACCAAAAAGCTCTTACATGAGTTGGATGAGTGTGCCACCACCCGGTATGGACACCCCTTTATTCATCTTGCCCCAGAACAATCGGTTGCTCTACTCGAATCACTCGACACCGGAATAGCCCCCTTTAACCCAGACTTACAGCAAGACTTCAGGAATCTTAAATTCCTGGTGTGCCTTGGCTACTACACCAGCTTTACCGGAGCCACCCGTGAACTTGCTTACCAAGCAATTCCCGGTGGGTTCAAAGGTTCAGTTCCCTTGGATCAAACCGGGAAGGCCTGGGGTTCACTGCCACGTATTTAAAGGAAAGCACTATGCAAAATGATGAATTATTGATCCAAAAAGAAAGCCAAGTATTTGACGCAATCGTTATAGGGTCAGGTATTAGCGGTGGCTGGGCAGCAAAAGAACTAACCGAACGAGGGTTAAATACCCTGATGATAGATCGGGGCAGGATGGTAAAACACGGCCAGGACTACCCCACAGAAAACAAAGGAACTTGGGAATTCCCACTCCGTACTAAAATGAACATGAAAGAGAAAAAAGAAATCTATCCGATACAAAGTCGTAGTATTTTTCTCAATGAAAGCACCAAGCATTTTTTCTGCAATGACAACGAACAACCCTACTCCACAGAGTCCGGCTCAGACTTTACCTGGATTCGCGGCAATCAAGTAGGGGGCAAAAGCCTTCTCTGGTTCCGGCAGTCATATCGATTTAGTAACCACGACTTTCTCGCAAACAAACGTGATGGCGTAGGAGTTGATTGGCCCATTCGCTACAAGGATATTGCACCCTGGTACAGCAAAGTCGAACGCTTTGCCGGAATCAGTGGCAATACTGACAATATTGAGCAGCTGCCAGACTCCGAATACCAACCACCATTTGAGATGTACCAGTGTGAACAAGACATCAAGTCCAAGTTTGAAAAGCAGTACAGTGATAAGCATTTCATTATTGGAAGAGCTGCTCACCTGACCAAGCCAAACCGGGAACAGGTAGCCCTAGGCCGATACAACTGCCAGGCTCGTAACCAGTGCCAACGAGGCTGCTCATTCGGCGGCTACTTTTCTACACAAAGCGCCACCATGCCAGCCGCAATGAGAACCGGCAAACTACAAATTGCCAGTAATAGCGTGGTACACAGCCTTATTTATAATTCGAAAAAGAACCGAGTAGCTGGCGTAAGGGTAATCGACAGCGAAACCCTGCAACAACGAGAGTATTTTGGCCGAATCATTTTCCTCTGCGCATCCACATTGGGCTCAACCCAAATACTCCTCAACTCAGCCAACAAGCATTTCCCCAAGGGGCTCGCCAACAGCTCTGGTGTACTGGGCCACTACCTTATGGACCACAATTACAATGCCTCAGCCCACGGCTTTATTGATGGTTATGAAGATGAGTACTTCTCCGGGTGGAGACCAACCGGCATCCTGATTCCCAATTTCCAATATCGCCCCGAACTTTACCGAAAGCACTACAAGCGCGGCTACCAGATTTCAGGAAGCGCCTATCGGCAGGACTGGCGGACAATGGCTGCTTCCGAGGGGATTGGAAAATCCTTCAAAGAAAAACTGCAACAACCTGGGCGCTGGGGATTTTGGATCGGTGCACAGGGAGAGATGTTACCGAGGCACGAAAACCAGGTCAGCCTCCACTCCACCAAAAAAGATAAGTGGGGAATCCCGCAACTACATATCAATTGCCAATGGTCTGAAAATGAGCGCCTAATGATGGAGGATGCCTGTGAGACCATGCAAGCTATGCTTAAGAATTTGGGGCTAAGTGAAGTTAGTGGACAAGTCACTAGTGATAAATACCCCCCTGGAAGTGCCATCCATGAGGTAGGCACAGCACGAATGGGTAGTGATAAAACCAACTCAGTTTTAAATGGGCACAACCAGTCGCACGATATACCCAACCTTTTTGTAACCGATGGCTCCTGCTTCGCCTCTTCAGCAGTTCAAAACCCCTCTCTAACTTTTATGGCATTAACTGCTCGAGCCGCAAACTATGCAGCCAGCGAACTTTCTGCGGGGAGATTATAAAAGTGATAAGCCTACGAAATTTATCTCGCAATCTGTTTACAGCTCTTCTCTTGACAACTTTACCTACCTTAAAATCAATCGCGATAGAAGTGAATATGACTACTGAGAAAATTGAACCCCAACTCGTGGTTCAACTATGGTCTGTTCGCCATGAGTTAAACCGGGACTTTTCAGGCACACTAAAAAGACTAAAAGCAGCAGGTTTTAATGCGATAGAACTGGCTGCGGAACTAGGTCTGTACAAAGAAAAATCAAAGGAACTCCGCTCTCTACTGGAGCAATTAAAGCTAAAATTGAGCGGTGCACACGTTTCTATTACCCAGCTGCTCCCGGAATCAATTGATGCAACGGCCACTTATTACCAGACCCTGGGTGCCGAATACCTAATTGTTGGCTGGGACCCGAGAAGCTGGGACCCTAACGGAGTAAACAAGTTAATATCGCAGCTTCGCAGTGCGCAATCCGTTCTTTCCAAGTACGGTTTGAAAATGGGATTTCATAATCACGATAAAGAATTTTCCACCTATCAAAACACAACTTTCTGGGACTATATATCCCAGTCTACTGATGACAATTTCATTTTGCAGTTAGACATCGGCTGGGTTTCTGCGGCAGGCAAAGATCCTATCAACTATCTAAAACGATATCCGGGGCGAACCTATACCACTCACTTTAAATCCTGGGTTCCTGATGAGAATATTAACAATAAAGCTAGGGAGCCTCTGAATAACTCCATGATGCCTCTGGCATGCAGAGCGGTTCACAATCAAGGCGCGGCTTCGCAGGAATGTCTAGACCTTTCAAGAAGTTGCAACGCGGAGTGTGAATCGCTCTGCGAGCCCCGAAGGGCGGGCCTTGAAGGCTACAGCTGCTGCGTTGCAGCTCTTGCAAAGGGCTACGGCCATTCGCGGCGAGCTGCGCCTAACATCTGCAGCCTTCAAGGCCCGCAGAGGCATTACGGAGTTATTCAGAGGCTCCTTATAATCGGCATGGATCTAATAGATTGGCCTTCAATTATTGAGGCCAGTATCGAAGTCGGCGGCAGCCAGTGGATTATTCTTGAGCAGGAGACTACACCAAAGGGCATGGAAACAATAGAGGCACTTATAAAATCAAAAGCAAATCTTCAGCAATACCTTTCATCGTATATGTCCACTAGAAAGGATATAAAATCATGAAATACCTACTCCCCGCCCTATTGACTTTGATACTTCAAGCCAGCAATTGCATAGCAATGACAGCCGCCCCAGAAATTTACAACTATTTAAGAATTCCCTATCCGCTGGAAAAACAGCACACAATTCAAGAACCAAACATCGCACCTTCAAAAATCACCATCACCGCTACAAAAGGCAGCGATTTATTCACCAATGCCGACAGCTCTTATCAAATAGACAATGCCCCAAGGTTACTTTTCGCACCGAATACTGACTTTATTTTTTCCGCAAAAGTCTCTGTAGACTTTGAGAAAAATTTTGATGGAGCCGCTTTAATTGTTTATGCAGACGAGGGAAACTGGGCAAAACTTCTACTTGAGAGGTTTAACTCTGGCAAAAATGGCATAGCGTCTACCGTCGTTTATAAAGGTGGTGACGATGCCTACCATATAGAAACCCAGAGGGAATACAGCCATCTAAAAATTGCAAGGAAAGGAACTACATACTTCTTTTATCACTCAGAGGATAGCAGACACTGGTCATACCTTCGATCATTTTCCCTGCAGACCTCCAAGCCCACCAGGATTGGTTTTCTCGCCCAATCACCTACAGGCCTCAAAGTACAAGCTTTGTTTTCTGATATTAACTTTGAGGAAAAAACAATTACAGACTATATGCAGGGAACCTAACGACCCGACTATCGTCTCGAGGAAAAAACTTCGAGAGAACATTAATAACAGCCTTCGAGATACATAGCTATGACAAGCGCAACTTCTGTCATAGCTATGCATCTCGAGCCACCCGGGAAATGCTTGTCATCAAGCAGTCCGCGCCAAGGGCCTGTTTATACCAAGAAGATACCCAGAGAGAAGCTGATAAAATTCTTCAGGCTTTTCAAGCATAGGACTGTGCCCACAATCATACACTTCACAATAATCCAAATTATCATTCTGGGAGGCCAGCAACCGCCAGGATTCAGCCGGTGTTATTTGATCAAAGTCTCCCCATATTAACTTGATCGAGCATCTCACTTTTTCCAGGCTTTCATGAACATCATATTTCCTGCTTATATTCAGCCATTTAATCACAGATTTAAAGGTCTCATTAGTGGAGAATATGGTATCGATATCGGCCACGCCCTTTTCGTAGTCCGGTTTCGGCAGGCGGTTAATATCTCGGAAGACCCGCTCACAAAGTATATTTGCTGCTCCAGGTACCGACCCGCGTAAATCAGAAAGGGAAACTCCTGCCTCCAATTCCTCAAGCCCCGGGGCTCCACTGATAACCACCCCGGCTACCAGTTCAGGATACTTTGCGGCAAAATCTAACGTAATAAGCCCACTCATCGAGTTCCCGACCAGAATATTATTATCCATATCTCCATTTAACTGGAGGCACTCTCGAATCATTTCGTGGGCCGAATCCAACTTACCCATAAAAACCTCGGGGATAGATGGCTCGATAACAGTTATTTTATGCCCCTGCTGCCGGCAAGCGTCTGCAACCTGGTTCCAAATCCATCCACGCGCGAAAAGTCCTGGTAAAAAAACGATATGACAAGGTGCCATTAGTTCCTCCAATTCCATTTCAAGTTAATTTATCCGCACCACCCCCGGCACTACCATGACCGAGGACCTCAAAATGCACAAAAATCAAATAGGGAACCAACCCACCATAACCGCCATAATTCAATGGAAGGCTAGGTCTGAAAAGTAAACACTCGAAAAATAACAAGCAATAAGAATGCCAACTATCCAAGAGCCCTAATTTTGAGAGCGAAGCCATACTAACCAGTGAGGAATGGCAGCTTCATTTCAAATTAATTACCTTTCTGTTCCTGAAAAAATGGAACCTACGCAAAACCTAGCTCACCCTGAAATTTAAATCAGATTAGAAAATAAAATTTATTGAATAATCTATTTGCCTGCACGCTTGCAGTGCTTGACAACTCAACACAGCACCAATAGCGGCAATAATTTTGTGACAAGTAATACTATGAAGGCGTGAAATAACAAAAATTAGGAGAGGTAGATTTATTGTGGGATAACGCTATCCAATATACTAAAAATGGAGAAGGAAATAATACACTGCGCTCGGGACCCTATGAGGCACGGATGCCGATTAGGAGCTTACAGGGATGTATTCACAGCGTGTCTCAAGTGAAGTGTGTTCTTTCCTTCCACCCCAGTAGTAAATCTATGGGATAAAAGAAATAGTAATGTCTGGAAAGAAGAGATTGGCGGGCAAAGAAGTGCCAACGGGATGGAACATCACACTGGCACCGTTCCTGTGAGAACAAATTGTTTCAGCCGCTAACCGGAACCAAAAAACAGGCTCCGGTTAGAACTGAGGGTAATTAGCCCTTTAAGTGTGTTGTAACTTAACCGTCACAACGAATATCAGCAGATACTCCAGCTTCCGGGGTCAACTTAACATTGGCAACCGCAATAGCCATCGGAGCTTCACTCTCCAGACCAAAGGCACTAAAGACCTTGCCGAAATCCGCACCGGCTTTTACAAAACACTGCAGATCTACAGAAACCCGGGTCCAGCTTTCCTGTTCCATGGATTTCAGCGCAGACTCCAGCGGTACCTTGGCAGAACAGCCATCACCACAGTTCATGGTAGCCACCACCGGCTTTTCAATTGGCTGATCGACACGGATATTCAGTGTCAGCGCAGATTTCTCTTCCAGGTAGACATTCAGGTCCTGCATATATTCAGCAGACAACTGAACTGCACCAGGACGCAGGCCTTTCCAGGTAATCAGTCGAGCATCTTCCTGGGAAGACATATCGATGGAGCTGACAGTGATGTTTTTATCGTCTCCGCTAACCGCGAAGTTACCGTGTACAGGTACAACCTCTGCCCCAGCTTCAGCAATATTCAACACCCAGGGAGCTTGCGGGCGGGATACCAACAGCCAGGCTTCTTCCAAACCGCCACCGGCACTGGATTCACTGGTCTCCGGCAATTCGTTGCTCACCAGGGATTCCTGTTCAGCAGCCAGGCCATAGCCCAACTCAAACAATGGCTCGTAATTGTCGTGGTAAGGATTCAGGACATTCTGATAGCTGTGCATTGGCCAGCTAAATGGCAGCTTGCCAGTAAAGTCGTAACGGGCTTCCCCATCGGCGCCTTTAATCAGCACATCCGCAACACCAGCACCTTCAGAGCCAGGCAGCCAGGCAGCAACAAAGGCATCGGATGCATTCAATTCACTGTTAATCCAGAGAGGACGGCCTGAAAGGAAAACGCTCACTACCTGAACACCCTGCTCGCGCAGTTTTTTCAGCAGCGCCAAATCCTTCTTATTACCGCGCTGGTATTCCAGGTTGGTAATATCGCCGTGCCACTCTGCATAGGGCTCTTCGCCAAATACAACAACAGCAACTTTGGGTGCCTTACCATTAGCAAAAGTGGCATCTGAGAAGCTGCCATCCGCACTCAATACCGCTTCACCGCCAGCGGCTTTAACCGCCGATGAAATGCCTTCAAAGATTGAAGTGGCACCGGGGAAGTCTGCGCGCGTGTTGCCGGTACCCTGCCAGGAAATCGTCCAGCCACCACTCTGTTTGGACAGGTTATCCGCACCATCGCCGGCAACCAGAATATTCTGGTCCGCAGCCAATGGCAGCAGCTGGTCGTTGTTTTTCAGCAACACCAGGGATTTGCGTACCGCTTCACGAGCGATTGCGCGGTGCTCCGGGTTGCCCAGGATGCCGTCTTTGCCTGCCAGCGGCATATTGCGGTCAAACAGACCTGCACGGATCTTCACTCGCAGGATACGGCGAACAGCATCATCGATACGCTCTGCACCGATTTCACCGCTCTTGGCCTGGGCCAGGGTGTTGTTGTACAGGGCTTTCCAGTCCGCCGGCACCATAAACATATCGAGGCCGGCATTAATCGCCGCTGCACAGCTCTCTACGGTGCAACCGGGCACGAAACCGTGGCCATTCCAATCGCCCACCACAAATCCATCAAAACCGAGGCGCTCTTTCAGAACAGTAGTCAGAAGGTATTTGTGGCCGTGGAGTTTTTCACCGTTCCAGCTATTGAATGAAGCCATAACGGTCTGTACGCCTGCCGGCAGAGATGTCAGGTAACCCGCTGCATGGACTTCTGCCAGTTCTTTTTCCGGAACCGCATTATCACCTCGGTCAATTCCTCGATTCGTACCACCGTCACCGACAAAGTGCTTGGCAGTGGCTACCAGATTTTCGCCGCGCAGGAATTCAGCGCTGGATTTTTCGCCCTGGAGCCCCTTCACCATTGCCTCGGCATAATCCGCAACAATCTTGGGATCTTCGGAATAGCTCTCGTAAGTTCTGCCCCAGCGGTCATCGCGGACTACCGCGACGGTGGGAGCGAAAGTCCAATCAATACCGGTCACTGCCACTTCGCGGGCGGTGGCGCTGCCAATACGCTCAATCAGCTCCGGGTCTTGAGCGGCACCCAAACCAATATTGTGAGGGAACAGGGTCGCACCGATCACATTGTTGTGGCCGTGAACCGCATCGGAGCCCCAGATCAGGGGAATCGCAACACCGCCATCGGAAGTGTCCATAGAAGCCTTAAAGAAGGCGTCAGAAAGGGCCAACCAGTCTTGCGGCGTGGCAAACTTATCGTTGTTCGGGAAGGCGCCACCACCATTCAATACGGAACCCAGGTGATAGGTCTTCACATCTTCAGGAGTAACGCTGCGGATTTCCGCCTGGATCATCTGACCCACTTTCTCTTCCAGAGACATGCGGGACATGATTTCAGTGATTTGGGCTTCCAGCTTTTCATCGCGTGGTAAGGCTGGCTTGAGTTCAGGCCAGTTGTCGATGCCCTCGGCGGCACTGGTGCCAGTATCGGCCTGCGCTTTATCGGCTTTTGGCTCAGTTTGTTGGCTCTCGGAATGACACCCGGCGAGCACAGAAGCACAGAGCACAAAGCCCAGCGAAAATCGCTTACTAAAATTCACGAATAACTCCCAAAATTATTCCACGCTTGTTAACTGGCTCTACGAGTTGCGCTCAGACAAACTTCAGAGGAAATATCTCCAAAGCCCTACACCCAGCGCGACCTACTATCGCCATATTTATTATGCCGCACATCACCTGCCCCGGCAGTTGTGCACGGTCTGCCTCCACCGAGCTGAAATATTAGAGATAACTCCAAACCCAGCTCTCGTCGGAATCTAGTTCTGCGAATGCCGTATGCACCGAACGGCCATAAAACTAAGTCATGGCTACCCTGTGGGCACAGTTCGCAATGACAACAAATTGCAGTACTTGTCTCTATAGGCCAATAGAAATCCGATGGGCTGGTCCAAATCGCAGACAAGGCGGAAAGGACAAATGAAGGCTTTACTCCGCCGCGCTACCGCGCAGGGTTCGCGAAAAAGCGCCGTAATAAACGATGTAGCAGTAACACACCAGAGGCACCAAAAATGAATACTGGATACCGGCGCTATCGGCCAGCATCCCCTGGAATAGAGGAATAACTGCACCGCCGACGATTGCCATACACAGAACACCGCTACCCTGGCTGGTATGTTTGCCCAGCCCACGCAAGGCCAGGCTGAATATGGTCGGGAACATAATCGAGTTACACAGGCCCACTGCAACTATGGACCAGACCGCGATCGGGCCAGACGTCATCATCGCGATGGCAATAAGCACCACCGAACCCAGACCACAAACCGCCAGGGTTTTTCCCGCAGAAACAAAGCGAAGCAAAAAGGCCCCTGCAAAGCGCCCTATCATCGCCCCACCCCAGTAATAGGAGACATACTTTGACGCTTCAAAAGGAGCCATCTTGGCCACTGATGGCTCACCAAAGAAACTCACCAGAAAACTGCCAATAGCCACCTCTGCGCCAACATAAGCAAAAATGCCCACAGCCCCCAAGGTCAAGCGGGGAAAACGCCACAGAGAAAACACATCGTGACCATCCGCCCCTCCACCTTGTTGGTGCTCGGGAATAGCTGGCAACCTGATCCAGGAAAATAAAGCGACCATTACCAGGAGAAGTACGGCCAACCAGAAATAAGGGGTCTCAACCAAAGCCGCTTCGCGAGCCCTGAACTCGATAATACTCGCCGCTGTATCCGGGTCAGCGGAAATAGTGAGCCCAGCAAAGAAAACTGCGCCGCCAATCACCGGTGCCAAGGTAGTTCCGAGGGAGTTAAAAGCCTGGGTCAGATTCAGTCGACTGGGCGCCGTGCGAGCACTGCCCAGCGCAATAACATAGGGGTTCGCAGAAACCTGCAGCAGGGTAATACCGGAAGCCAGGACAAACAGCCCCAGTAAAAAGACTTCGTAGATTTGCAGGCGGGCAGCGGGAATAAAGACCAGGCAACCCGCACAGGCCACCAAAAGCCCGAGTACCAGTCCTAACTGATAACCAACCCGCCTCAACAACATGCCTGCCGGTACAGACACAAGGAAATAAGCAGCAAAAAAGTAAAACTGCACCAAGACAGCCTTGGTATAACTCAGCTCAAAAACATTTTTCAGGTGTGGTACCAGCACATCGTTCAGGCCGGTAATAAATCCCCAAATCAGGAATAGGGACGTAAGTGCAATTAAATTGATATAGCGCGGGGCAACGCCGGCTGCTACTCCAGCACGGGCATCAGTGTCATATTTAGCCATCTCGCTCGAGGAGAACCCCGATTCGGGCAACATCTGGCTCATCGGAAACCGATCCCCAAATCAAAACTATTTCTTACTAGCGGTTTGTCCATTCACCCGGAATTTTTTCCGCCACCACAACATTTTCAACAGAAGCCAATATCACCCCTGCAACTGTGGATTCATTCAAGCCGTTAAAGGCCCTGCACATTTTTACCACAATTACTGGCAACTACCTATCTACTCAACCAAATTTCAAATTACCGTTTTTGACCAGATAGACAATCTAATAGTGTCGAACTGGATAAACAGAAGTACCACTGAACTTTGCTATCAAAGAAGCTCTGACCGATTTACTCGGGTTTAAAAATAGAGAGGAGTTGTCTTCTGAATCGAGATTGCCGAAAATTACTCGACTATTCACCCCGAAATCAGATAGAAAGGACTTTCTCGGGGATGAGTAGGAAGCGTGGCGCTATCCCCCCTAGCGGGTCACGTTTCTGCAAGGTAATATTTCGCGGATAATAATGAACGCGACGATGAGCGTCTATCCCGTCCTTTTCACAATACTAAATATGCGGGAAATCATGCAGTACTCGACCCGTCTGGAAACGAGACCGAACACTGAAATTCAGTCGACCCGCTGGTTTTGGAAACTGCAGCTGGTCAGCTGGGTTGGTATATTACTGGTCACTTTTCTTTCACTGACCCTGTGGCACTCCCCGACTGAGTGGCCCCACTTCGAGCCGGTCAATACAGTATTCCAGTGCGCTATTGCATTTTTATTATCCCTGTTTCTAAAACCGATTTTTGATGTTGCCTGGGAATCAGAGCTCGCTTTCCGCACCGTGATCTACCTTCTGGCTGTCGCTGTTATTTCGGGAATATGGACCCTGGTTCGAATGGAGGCCTATATACGCCTCAGTGGTGAACACTCGATCTGGTCTGAGTTCGGCGGCTGGTATTACGCTTCTTTATTTGTATTTTTATTCTGGAGCGCCCTGTACTGCGGGGTAAAATATCACTTCCTACTCAATGAAGAGCACAAGAAAATGCTGGAGGTTGCAGCAGTACATGAACGGGAGCAACTCCGCAGACTCCAAGCAGAGGCCATCGCCAATGAAGCGCAACTAAAAATGTTGCGCTACCAGCTTAACCCCCACTTTCTCTTCAATACGCTCAACTCCATTAACGCCCTGATTCGATTCCAGCAAGCTGATGAAGCGCGAGAAATGGTTGTGCGTCTCAGTGATTTTTTAAGGCTCTCCCTAAAAGAAGATCCGATGCAGAAAGTTGAGCTTGAACGAGAGATCGAGGCGGTATTGCTCTACTTGGAGATTGAAAAAACCCGCTTTGCCGACAGGTTGTCCGTAGACCTGTCGATCGATGAAACCGTACGCCGCGCACAAGTGCCCAGCATGTTGCTGCAACCACTGGTGGAAAACTCGGTGAAATATGCCATAGCCCCCAACGAAATGGGGGGCAATATCGGTATCCATGCACACAACACCGATGATCGCCTGGTGCTGGAAGTCTACGACACCGGTTGCCCAGATCACTTTGCCAGCGAATGTGACCCGGAATCCTCCTCAACAGGAGTGGGCCTCAAAAACGTGCGCGAACGATTATCCACGCTCTACCCTCAAGATTTCAAAATAGAACAAAACAAAAATTCTGATGGCGGTATGCAAGTACTCATCAATATTCCACTGGAAATTTCCAACCCATCAACCCACCTGACACAGGGAGAAGTTCAATGAGCAAGCTCAGCGTCGTACTGGTGGACGACGAGCCCCTGGCTTTAAGACTACTGAAAAGTATGCTCGAAGAACGCAGGGACCTGGATATTCTCGCCTGTTGTCGCAATGGCCGGGAAGCTGTCCAAGCAGTTTCAGAGCACAACCCGGACCTACTCATTCTCGATGTGCAGATGCCAGGAATGAACGGTTTTGATGTAGTGCGCAACCTGCAGGCTGACACCATGCCCTTGGTCATCTTTGCCACAGCCTACGACCAATACGCCCTTAAGGCTTTTGAAGTCCACGCAGTTGACTATGTACTCAAGCCACTGGACCCGCGCCGACTGGAAACCGCCCTCGACCGGGCCCGACAGCGCCAGGCACAGATGATATCCAAAGGAGAGGATGGCCATCAGGAAGAGAAAAATCGCCTGATGCGATCTTTCGAAAGCAGTGCCGGCAAAGCATCAAGCGGAGAGAACGCCACTGCTTCAACCCAACGTCTCGCCATTAAAGACCGGGGCAGTATCACCATGGTTAGCCAACCGGATATCGAGTGGATCGATGCGGCGGGTGACTATATGTGTGTGCATGCCAAAGGGGAAACCCATGTAATGCGCAGCACTATTAAAGACCTGCAAAAACAACTCTGCCCGGACACTTTTAAACGCATTCACAGATCCACACTGGTTAACCTGAACTTTATTGTACATATCAAGGTTTTAACCAAAGGCGAGTACTTTCTCACCCTGAGCAGCGGCGCAAAGCTGAAAGTAAGCCGCAACTATCGCTTACCGATTAAAGAGTTTCTCGATTCCAACAAACAGTCTGATCTAACTGCCCCCCAAGCTTCCTAACCCCCAACCTCTCTAAAACTGGCAGGGATCGCCGGTACCCCCTCCCCTCCACAATCAAATACATTTCAAATTGGCCATTTATTCCGGACACAAAAAAGCCGGCATAAAAATGCCGGCAAACGAGCTCAGAAGAGAAGAAAAGAAAACTTAAGCGCGTTTATCTGTACGGTGTCCTGAGAGACCGTAGTAGAGAATATAGAGGTAACAGAAGATCGGCAGAACGAACGCCAATTGGATACCAATTTGGTCAGCCAGAAGCCCCTGTAACAACGGCACAATGGCACCGCCTACAATGGCCAGGCATAAGATTCCGGAGCCCTGACTGGTCGATGGGCCCAGCTTGGCCAGCGCCAAACTAAAGATAGTCGGGAACATAATAGAGTTGCACAGACCCACAGCCAGTACCGCCCACATCGCCAGATAGCCGCTACCCGTAACAGTAATCAACAACAGTACACAGGAGCCGATAGAGCAGATTGCGAGCACTTTGCCAGCAGAGATAAAGCGCATAATTAAAGCGCCGGCAAAGCGACCGACCATAGCGCCACCCCAATACAGGGAGATATAGAAGGCGGCTTCAGACTCTTCCAAACCGGCAATGGAATCCTCAGCGATAAAGTTCACCAGGAAGCTACCGATAGAGACTTCGGCACCCACGTAGACAAAAATAGCGATCGCGCCCAACACCAAGTGACGGTAGCTCCAGGCGGAAGCGGCTTCAGTATTGGAAACAGACTCAGAAGTTGCACTACTGACAATTGAGGGCAAATTCAAAAATGCGAAGACGATAGCCAGGATCGCCAGCGCGGAGGCCAGGATCAGGTAAGGCACTTCAATAACAGCAGCGCTGGCAGCACCCGCTGCAACACCGGCAGCGGGTAAAATCAGCAGTGCACCAAATTGAGGAGCGATAGTCGTGCCCAAGGAGTTAAAGCCTTGGGTCAGAGTCAGGCGGCTGGGCGCAGTGCGCTCATCGCCCAGTGCTGTCACATAAGGGTTGGCGGAAACCTGTAAAATAGTAATACCGGAAGCCAGAATAAACAGTGCACCGAGGAATAGCGCATAGACTTCCATTCTTTCAGCGGGGATAAACAGCAAACAGCCAACCACCGAAATACTTAAGCCGGTCACAATCCCTTTCTGATAACCAATTTTACTGACCAGGGCACCGGCAGGCAGGGAAACGAGGAAATAAGCACCAAAAAAGCAGAACTGCACCAGCATTGCCTGGGCATAGTTCAGCTCGAAAATTCCTTTCAAGTAGGGAATCAAAATATCATTCAGGCAGGTGATAAAGCCCCACATAAAAAATAGTGAGGTCAGCGCCACCAGGGCAAACCTGTGCCCCGACTGGTCACCCGTCGGTATCTGCGCAGCATCCGTTGCTGTATTACTCTGCATTATTGCCATAATTATTAATCCTGAGACTTCAGCTCACAGGTCTCTCCGGTCGATATTTTTATCCGGGCAAACCTGTGCCTATTGCACCAATCTTTATTGTTGGTACTTTCTATCATGGAGGTAGCGCCGCCTCAGAGGGCTTTTCGATAAGGGGGTTCAAAATGGGGGCAGCGTGGACAATCAGCGGCCGCCAGGCTCCAGACTGTCTGCTATCGGGTCAGGCAAACCGCTTTCTCAACGGCTTCCCTCGAAAGAGTAGATCAACCTGTTTGAGTACTTTTTTTCCCTCTAAGGCTTCCCGGGAGTCCAATAACCTAGCTGTTTTGACAAGACTGACCACAAGGCAGCTCTGTAAATAGTGGTTTTTTCAGGCAGAGGGACAGCGAAAGGGAAAACTCAATCGCGCGGAAAATGACACACAAGCGCAAGCATCTATGAGTAGGGAAAGAAGGGACTAGGAAGGAAACACCAACCGCGCACACGGCAATAAATTTATACACTTGGCGCGGCAGGGAAAGGATCTAGGGAGCCTCTGAACAACTCCCTAGAGTAAAAAAGCAGCTTAGGAAACGATATTGCCGTAGCTCATCAGGCGCTGATAGCGCTTCTCCAGCAGCTCATCAATGGGGATGCTGCTCAGCTGGTCCAGCTGCTCGCTGAGACGGTCTTTGAGGTTATTGGCCATTGCATCTGGATCGCGGTGAGCGCCACCGAGAGGTTCGGGGATGGTTTCATCCACAATACCCAACTCTTCCAACACGCTGGAGGTCACCCCCATCGCCTCAGCGGCCAAAGGCGCTTTCTCGACCGTTTTCCAGATAATGTTGGCGCAACCCTCAGGGGAAATTACAAAGTAGGTGGAGTACTGCAGCATGTTCAGCTGGTCACCCACACCGATCGCCAGCGCACCACCGGATGAACCTTCACCAATCACGGTACAAATAATCGGCGTGCGCAGGCGGGACATCACTGCCAGGTTCTGGGCGATGGCTTCACTGATACCGCGCTCTTCACTGTCGATACCCGGATAGGCTCCCGGGGTGTCGATCAGGGTCAGCACCGGCATTTTAAAGCGCTCGGCCATTTCCATAACACGCAGGGCTTTGCGGTAACCCTCCGGCTTCGGCATACCAAAGTTGCGTGCAACCTTCTCGTTTACAGAGCGGCCTTTCTCTTCACCAATCACCGCTACCGGCTTGCCATTTAAGCGAGCGATACCGGCGATAATCGCCTTGTCATCACCAAAGTGACGGTCGCCGTGCAGCTCATCCCAATCGGTAAACAAGCGCTCGATATAGTCCTTTGAATAGGGACGTTGCGGATGGCGGGCTACCTGTACGACCTGCCATGGGCTCAGGTCGGAGTAGATGGACTCGGTCAAAGTTCTACTCTTCTCCCGCAACCGGGTAACTTCATCGGCGATATTCAGCTCGTTGTCATCACCCACAAGCTGCAGCTCTTTTATCTTGCCTTCCAGCTCTGCAATTGGCTGCTCAAACTCGAGAAAATTAAAATTCATGAAATCTGCGCCTTTAACTCTTTTTGTTACCACCGGGCTATCACAGCGGCATAGCTTAACTGTACAGAACCAGCCAGTCGAGCCCGGTAGATTTTAACGCCGTTGTGCGTATTGAAGCGCCACCTGCTCACGTCCCAATAGTTCCCTGAGGGACTGGACCATCTGGTCGTTTGGTTCTACGTTCCACTGCGGCGGCAGTCGGTACAAGCCCCGGGCATCGTGGCGGGAAACCTCAAGGCTCACCCCGCACTGACCACCGGTATAGGGTTGCAGGCAAGCGGCCAGCCGCTTGGCCAGCCCCGGTGCCACACTGCCGCTATCCACTCGCAAGCGCACCCCGGTCACCCGGCTCTGGCGCAACTCATCGAGCGTGGAAACGCTGTTTACTGTCATCTTCAGGCCGCCGCTGTAATCGTCAGTGGCAACCGGTCCATCCAATACCAGCAAAGCATCCTTGGCCAACTTGTCTCGATGTTCGCCAAAGGCCTCGCTGAACATGGCCGCTTCAATACGGCCACTGCGATCATCCAGGGTAACAATAGCCATGGAATCACCGCGTTTTGTTTTCATTACCCGCATCGCCACCACCAGGCCCGCAACTTTTTGCGATTCCCGGCCGGGTTTCAAATCGGCGATTCGCGCCTTCACCAGGTGTTGTAACTCACCGGCATACTCGTCAATCGGGTGCCCTGTGAGATACAGACCCAGGGTATTCTTTTCGCCTTCCAGGCGCTCGCGGATACTCCAGCAGCGTGTGCGACGGAAATCCTCGTACACATCGCCTTCCGATGCCTGGGGCACCACTTCGCCAAACAGGTCCATCATGCCCGCATTGGCATTGGCCTTTTGCTGTTCCGCCGCTTTTACCGCTTCATCCAGCGCGTTAAACAGCACTGCACGGGAATAATCCAAACCGTCGGCACTATTGGTATCCGGGCCTATGCTGTCCAGTGCTCCGGAGCGCACCAGCGCCTCCAGCGCGCGCTTGTTCACCTTGCGTGGGTCAACCCGCGAACAGAAGTCGAACAAGTCGGTAAAGGGACCGCCCTCTTCCCGCGCCGCAATAATATTTTCGATCGGACCTTCACCCAGGCCCTTAATCGCACCGAGACCGTAAATAATGCGATTGTCGATATCCACCGAGAACTGAAAGCTGCCCAGATTCACATCCGGCGGCACCAGCACCAGCTCCATGGCTCGGCACTCTTCGATAAAGGTCACCACCTTATCGGTCTTATCCATATCCGAAGACATGGTCGCCGCCATAAACTGGGCGGGATAGTGCGCTTTCAGCCAAGCGGTCTGGTATGACACCAGTGCGTAAGCCGCAGAGTGCGATTTGTTAAAACCATAGCCTGCGAACTTCTCTACCAGGTCGAAGATCTTAATCGCAAGTTCGGGGTCAATTCCTTGCTCTTTTGCCCCATTTTCAAAAGTGGCCCTCTGTTTGGCCATTTCCTCCGGTTTCTTTTTACCCATCGCCCGACGCAACAGGTCGGCGCCACCGAGGGTATAGCCCGCCAACTCCTGGGCGATCTGCATAACCTGTTCCTGGTAAACAATAACCCCGTACGTGGGCTCCAGGATCGGTTGCAGTTTTTCATGCTGGTATTTGGCATCCGGGTAGGCCACCTGGGCGCGACCGTGCTTACGGTTAATAAAGTCATCAACCATGCCCGATTGCAGCGGACCCGGACGGAACAGGGCCACCAAGGCGATCATATCTTCCAGGTTGTCCGGCTGTAGGCGCTTGATCAGGTCCTTCATACCTCGGGATTCCAGCTGGAATACCGCCGTGGTCTCTGCCCTTTTGAGCATTTTGAAGGTTTCTTCATCGTCCAGCGGCAGCGCGGCAATATCCAGGGGCTCCTCACCCTCTCGCGCACGGGTCTCGTCCACCATGCGCTTGGCCCAGTCGATAATGGTCAGCGTCCGCAGGCCAAGGAAGTCGAACTTCACCAGGCCCGCATCTTCCACATCGTTTTTATCGAACTGGGTTACCAGACCCGCACCGGTCTCGTCACAGTAGAGCGGCGCAAAGTCGGTGAGCTTGGTGGGGGCGATAACCACACCACCGGCGTGCTTGCCCACGTTACGGGAGACCCCTTCGAGTTGCAGGGCCATCTCCCAGATTTCCTGGCCCTCATCGTCGTGGTCGAGGAATTCCCGCAGGATCTCTTCCTGGTCGAAAGCCTTTTGCAGGGTCATGCCCACATCGGGGGGAATCATTTTGGACAGCTTGTCGGCAAGGCCGTAGGACTTGCCCTGCACCCGCGCCACATCCCGCACCACCGCCTTCGCGGCCATGGTTCCGAAGGTGATAATCTGGCTCACCGCCTGGCGGCCATAGTTATCCGCAACATAGCCAATTACCCGGTCGCGCTTCTCCATACAGAAGTCGATATCGAAGTCGGGCATCGACACCCGCTCCGGGTTCAGGAATCGTTCGAACAGCAGATCGTATTGCAGCGGGTCCAGATCGGTAATGTCCAGCGAGTAGGCCACCAGGGAACCGGCACCGGAACCCCGCCCCGGGCCCACCGGGATATCGTGGTCTTTGGCCCACTGGATAAAGTCCATTACGATCAGGAAGTAACCGGGGAATCCCATCTGGATAATGATATCCAGCTCAAAGCGCAGGCGGTCTTCGTAGATCTGGCGGCGCTCGGCATAGTCCGCAGCGGACTTGTCGAGGATGGTGGCGAGGCGCCGCTCCATACCTTCATAGGAGACCTTTTCGAAGAACTGGTCTTCGGTCATGCCCTCGGGAATCGGGTATTCCGGCAGGAAGTACTTACCCAGCTGGATCGGTGCGGAGCAGCGCTTGGCAATCTCCACGGTGTTTTCCAGGGCTTCGGGGATATCGCCAAACAGCTCCCACATTTCTTCCGGTGTGCGGAAATACTGCTGCGCGGAATAGCGGCGTTCGCGGCGGGGATCATCGAGAGCGCGGCCTTCGTGAATACAGACACGCACCTCGTGGGCCTCGAACTCGCTCTCGTCCATAAAGCGCACGTCGTTAGTGGCTACCACTGGCAAGTTCAGGTTCTGGGCCAACTTCACCGCCGAGTGCAGGTAGTCCTCATCGCCGGCGCGACCGGTGCGCTGTAACTCCAGGTAATAGCGGCCGGGGAATAACTCCGCCCACTCCCGTGCCAGCTCCTCCGCCTGGGCGCGGCGCCCCGCTACCAATGCACGGCCCACATCGCCGTACTTGGCACCGGACAGCATCAGCACCCCTTCGCTGTACTCCTTAACCCATTCGCGCTTGATATAAGCGTTACCGTGGTACTGCCCCTCCATCCAGGCGCGGGAAATCAGCTCGGTAATATTGCGGTAGCCATCGGCGTTCATCGCATAGAGCGTGATCAGCGTAGGCTTGCCTTCGCCGCCTTCGCTGAGCCAAAAATCCGCTGCGGTAATCGGCTTGATACCGGAACCCAAACAGGCCCGGTAAAATTTAATCTGCCCGTAGAGGTTGCACTGGTCGGTAATCGCCAGGGCTGGCATTTCCAGCTCCTGGGCGCGGGCGATGGCCGGCTTGATTCTTACCAGGCCATCGATCAGGGAAAATTCTGAGTGAATTCTTAGGTGGACAAAGGGTTGGGTCATAGTCGCATTTAGTTCCGGGCCCTGCGAGGCCCGGCCCCGACAAAGCGCTATCGATTGTTTACCAGATTCGGCCCATTTGCCGCGCGCGCTCGGTGCAGAGCTTTAACACTGCACGGCGCTCATCATTGTTCATGGAGCCCCAGCGGCTGATTTCGTTACCACTGCGAAAACAGCCCTCGCACAGATCCTGCTCATTCAGGGCACATACGGAGATACAGGGGGATTTCACCGGGCGCTCTTTCGGCTCCACGGTTTTTACCAGTTGTTCAGACATCTTTAGCCTCAAGCGGGACCAGTTCACTGGCGAAATGTTTGCCGTTGGCCGCATAGTGATCGCTGCTGGCTTTGAGCAGCTCGTAGGTGGCGGGATCGAGAGATTTTACTACCTTGCCGGGAGAGCCCAGCACCATAGAGTAATCGGGGATTTCTGTGCCCTCGGTCACCAGCGCATTGGCGCCAATGATACAGCACTTGCCGATTTTGGCCCGGTTTAAGATCACGGCATTGATACCAATCAGGCTGTAATCACCAATGGCACAGCCGTGAAGCATCACTTTATGGCCTACGGTGACACCGGTGCCGATGGTTAATGGCACACCCACATCGGCATGCAATACCGAGCCATCCTGTACGTTGCTGTGTTCACCGATAGTGATCGGCGCACAGTCGCCGCGCACCACCGCGTTAAACCATACGGAGCTATGCGCGAGCATACGTACATCTCCAATCACATGGGCACCGGGCGCAATATAGTGGCCCTCACCTTCCAGTTGTGGCTGTTTATCCCCCAATCTGTACAGCATTTGGCCTCCGGCTCGATATGATTATGAACCGCTCATTATCTCGCGCCAAAGAGGCCGTGGCTAGGGAGAGATGATTGCGCTTTTCCCAATATTACCGGTTAAAGCAGCTCGCCCTGCTGGACAAAGTTGGCCCCCTCAAGAGTGAGCAAGCGCGCTTTCAAAGACAGGCCGCCGGCGTAGCCGGTAAGGCTGCCATTGGCCCCGATTACACGGTGGCAGGGAATAACGATGGCAATCGGATTCGCACCATTGGCCCGCGCTACCGCGCGAATAGCCCGTGGCTGATCCAACCACTGGGCTTGCTGGCTGTAACTGCGGGTTTCGCCAAAGGGAATTTGCAACAGCGCATCCCAAACCCGGCGCTGGAATTCAGTGCCCTTTGGCGCCAGAGGCAAATCAAAACTTTTGCGCTGGCCGGCGATATATTCCCGCAACTGCTGAGCGGCCAAATCTGTCAGCTCCGAGGCCCCCCGCTGCCAACCGGCTCCCAAACGCAATGGCCGTTCATCGTCATAAAACTGGAGTGCAACTATCCCCCGGGAGAGACCCTCTCCCTCCTGCTCGCAGGCCGCGATGGCAACATCACCCAATTCCGTGGTGTAACTCTCATAGACAATCATTTTTTCTCTCCAGATTTCAGGGACTGCCACAACAAAATGGCTCCATATGCCCGCCAGGGCCGCCACTGCTCAGCCCGCTCCAGGGCCTGCTTGGGTTTTGCCTTTTCACCATCACTGCCCAAGGCTTGCAGAATACCCAAATCCGACGCGGGGAAAGCATCTGGCATCGACAGGCCCCGCATAGCAATATAATGCGCCGTCCAATCGCCAATACCCGGCAGTGCCGTTGCTTGGCTGCACCAGTCCTCCAGGGACTGATCGGCAAAACTCACACGGCCATCCAAAGTTGCGGCGACAAACTCCTGTAGGGTTTTCACCCGAGCCCGGGTCAAGCCCAGATCGGCAAAGTCCGCCTCAGCGAGACGCTCCGCCGTTGGGAATAAAAACCGCTCTCTGCCAGCATCGTCCACAAACGACTCCCCGTAGCGGGCCACGATACGTCCGGCAATAGTGGTCGCCGCCGCGACACTGATCTGCTGACCGAGAATCGCCCGCAGTGCATATTCGAATGGGTCCCAGGCACCGGGCAAGCGCAGGCCCGGATTCTTCGCCAACTGATCCGCCAGCAGTGGATCTTCATTTAATACCGTCTGGATCTCTTCAATATCCGCATCCAGATCAAACAACCGGCGCAGGCGCTGGTTCAGTAGATATAACCCCGCCCCACCTTCCTGACCAAAAACCTCCACTACCAGGCGATTTCGTTCCGGATCGTGGGAAACCTCCATCACGCCGCGACAGGCATCCAGTTCGAAACTGCGTGAATAGACCTCCCCCTCCACCTGCTCCACCCCCGCCAAAGCGCGAGTTCCCAAGAAAGCCAGGAGTTGTTGCCAATCTAATGGCGGGCGGTAATCCAGGTACAGCCGCACCCGTGTGGCACTCGCCTTCTCCGCGCGCACTGCGTGTCCCTCCCTGCGCACCTCGGATGGGGTGCGTTTGTAGATCTGTTTGAATACGCCGTTAAAGCGTCTCAAGCTGTTAAAACCGGACTCGTAGGCTATTTCAGCAATAGGCAGGTCCGTATCTCGCAGTAAACGAAAAGCAAACAGTGCCCGCTCGGTTTGCCAAACCGCTAAGGGACTTACCCCCAGGTGCTCAGAGAACAGACGGCGTAAATAGCGGCTGCTGACCCCGAGACGCTCTGCCAGTTGCTCCACAGATTGAGGCTCGCGCTCACTGCGCATCAGTTTTAAAGCGCGCTGTACGGTAGTCGAAACCAATCCCCAAGCTGGACTGCCCGGCGCAGAATCGGGTCGACAGCGCAGACAGGGCCTAAAGCCCGCATTGGCCGCCTCCGCCGCAGTCTCAAAATAAGTGACATTGCGCTCCAGCGGAGGCCGAGCGGGACAGATCGGGCGGCAGAAAATGCCGGTTGTTTTCACTGCGGTATAGAAGCGTCCATCAAAGCGCCGGTCTCGGGCCAATCGAGCACTGGAGCAAACTGCTGCATCAATCTTCATAAGTCTCTCTCGTTTCTGACTACCAGTGTATGGATTGGACGGTATCGGAACTAGTCATAAACGGAACTGACCATTTTAGGCTGTAGACTTGCAAGTCAGGATAGTGAGGCCCGGAGGGAAAGGGGCCAAGTGGGCTCACTTTAAATATCTCACTCAAAGAACACCTCGGTCGATAAGTCACACTTAAACATTATTTTTAAGTAAACCTATAAAATCGAGTTTTTATAAATTGCAGAGAGGTGTTTCTTACATAGATTGATTAGCCTTCAGATAAGGTGTCCTATTTGGCAAAAAATTATTGATTAAGTACGCTACAATTCATCATACAAATTTTGCATAGCCTGTTTGTCCTTTTGAAAATTGCAGCCTCCAGCAACTTTGAAAGCTGCCTTTGTAAGTTGTTCCCCCTTTTAAATCGGTCTGTAAGTCAGAAACACCATGGAGTGTTTCAACAGCAATCTAGGTTTTCAAACAGCCAGGCCGTTGCTTGGTTCAACGCCAGCTCTATATGAGCTGGCCTCAGCCAGTAACAAACTGTTATTTTCAACAACGGCTTTAACAGGAGAAATTTGTTGAAATACAATGAATTACAAATTGAGCCAACATTTGGGATAGTGTCAAAGTAATCACGTTTACATTTGGTACGATTGACATAAAAGCAGGCAGATTTTTGATTGAAATAATGTTTTTTAGCCAAGGAGTAAGATTGATTCTAGGATAGCAATTAGGATAATAGTGGACAGAATGATCACTAAATAAATGTTAGGCGTTATTGAAGCTAAATATGATTATAAAAATTTGGAAAGATCCCGTTTGGAGTAAAGTGATCGCTACTGCGATCACTTCAATTCTAGCCGCATTTTTTTATAAGATGGGGGTATCTTCTGAATCAACTGTAAAAATAACCTCTGATCTAGCAACGTTTTTTGCAGCAAAACTTGAAGTAAAAATGTGGCAGATCGCTCTTTTATTCATTTCTGCGGTTACACTTCTTGGTATCATTTTCAAATGGACTGCAAAAAAAATTTTCTATTCCTCCTATCTCACAGAGTACCTTTCTGACAACGATATTATGGGGCTTAAATGGGAATGGAGGTATGGCCCAGATGGAGAATTGGTGGATTTCAAATGCCTTTGTCCAGACTGTTCTATGCAAATGACTTTCAAGGATAAAACGGTGGATTCCATACCAAGATGTGAGTATTTTTGCCCAAAGTGTAGCCACTCCCATGGCTTTACCGGCTTCGAAAACGTAGAAGAATTGGCAAAGCTACTTATAGAAAGAATAATCCGATTGGGGCGATGGAAAAAGCGAGCCACCTAACAAAGCGCTGCAAGGTGTCGTCTTGCTTTGTACGTTTTTTGCGCACAATGCAAGCCGTCCCTGAGCACGGCGTTAACTCTCAAGAGCACTGAAAGTTTAGGAATCTAAGGAAATCGAATGAATACAGAATATAATGAAGGTCTAGAAGCTATAGAAAGTGAGGACGCTGACTTAGATTCAACCCCAGCGGAATATGAGGTAATCACATATCCTGCCGATTTTACGCTTGAAGGTCTAGTATCAAAATATAAAAAAGGATCAATGACAGTCCCTGGCTTTCAGCGTAGCTACGTTTGGAATATCAAACAAGCCAGTAGACTTATAGAGTCATTCCTATTGGGGCTTCCGGTTCCTGCAATCTTTCTTTTTACTGATGATGAACGAAATGAGCAGCTAGTAATCGACGGCCAGCAGCGTTTGATGACCATAGTATATTTTCTAGACGGATACTTTGGAGAATCGGATGCAAAGGGCAGAAGGAAAATTTTCAAATTGACGGGGCTGAACGAAAAGAGCCCTTTCTATAATAAAACGTATTCTGACCTAGAAGAAGACAATCAAGCTGCTTTTAATAAGCTGAACGATAGTGTGCTGCGAGCATTTGTAATTAAACAAATAACTCCGAATGGAAATACAAGCGTTTATCATATATTCGAAAGACTGAATACCGGCGGTACTCAGCTAGTTGGCCAAGAAATACGAAACTGTGTATATCATGGTCCATTCAATGATCTTCTTTGCGAATTAAATCAATACGAAAACTGGCGAAAGATATTCGGTACGCCAACTTTGCATAAACGACAAAAAGACGTAGAGCTAATCCTACGCTTCTTTGCATTCTTTGAAAATGGTGACAGCTACGAAAAACCGATTAAAGATTTCATGTCCAATTACATGAAGATCAATCAATACTTGCCTGCTGACAATGCCGAAATGCTTGCAGGATTATTTAAAAATACATGTGATGAAATTATTCGAGAGCTTGGAGAAAAGCCTTTCCACATATGGTCTGGTCTAAACGTGGCGGCTTATGACTCAGTATTTACCACTATAGCTAAAACTGACCCTATTGATGAGCTTCAAGAAAAATATGAACATTTAAAAAGTGATGAGGACTTTATAAAAGGTGTTCGAGGATCAACTACAGATGATTCGATCATTGAATTAAGAATGAGTCTAGCCAAACGGTACCTGGTATAGCTATGCATTACGAGCGTATAGAAAATGCGTTAGATGTGTGTAATGAGCATGTCATGCATTTGGATCCTTCCAATTTACAGGACAAAGAGCTTGAGACATATCTTGTATCAGGTTTAGTAGTACTAATTGTCTCTGAGTATGAGGAATATCTCGAGCAGTTATTCGGGCAGAGAGCGGATAGATGCGGTGATCAGCACGCCTCAAACTATATTAAGAAAACGCTTTCTCAAAAGTTTAGAAGTCCTGATTTGGGCAAAATTAATGAAACGTTGAATCGCTTTGATCGAGCCTACAAAGACGTGTTTATGGGGGAGGTTGAAAACTCACCAGAACACGCCGCCTGGGATTCAATAATGAAAGCAAGGCATGCTGTTGTCCATAAGAAAGGCAGCTTGAATATGACGTTTTTAGAGCTAAAAGAAAAATACCCACTTACAAAGAATCTTATTTCAAGTGTAGAGACTGCTTTAGGAGTGGTGAGTTAAATCGAGTAGCCGGTAGTTTCTAACTACCGGCCCCCACACCACCTATCGTGCGGGTCCGCAATGGGCAGTTCCCTATCGGCAATGATGCACATAAATAGGACACCCATGAAATCACAAATAGACACTCACTCAAATAGGACACCCATGAATCATTCCCAATAGGGTTTGCGGCTTA
The DNA here is from genome assembly GCF_052467825.1 of Microbulbifer maximicatervae (SeqCode). Lineage (NCBI taxonomy): Bacteria > Pseudomonadati > Pseudomonadota > Gammaproteobacteria > Cellvibrionales > Microbulbiferaceae > Microbulbifer > Microbulbifer maximicatervae (SeqCode). The sequence goes on along the minus strand of NZ_CP174327.1, from coordinate 2,890,914 downwards.
CGCTTTTTGTTCGGTGGGTGTCTAGATCTGCTCTTACTAAGCAAAAAGCCAAGTATGGCAAGCGTAAACAAAAAGGTAGGGCTAATGTCCAGCAGACTTTCCCTGCTAGTGAATTTACATTCAATAAGAAAAAGAAAGCCTGTATCTGTCAGGCAGGAAAATCTATGCTTTTATTAAAGGGAGAGCATGTCAGTGAAGGTCAGAAAAGCTATTGTTCGAAGGGCGCCTCACTGACTGCAGGGGATGCAGCCTTAAAAATCAGTGTATGCGAAACCCAGGTTCTGCCAGCTCTCGAAAAGGACACGGAAGGCAAGGATCCCAAACTTGGACAAACGGTCGGACAGCCACTGACTGGATGAAAAAGCGGGTTGATAGTATCGAAGGCAAGACCATTTATGGACATCGAATGTCTGTTGTTGAGCCAGTGTTCGGGAACATTAGTACCAACAAGCGATTGAATCGCTTCTCGCTACGAGGAAAAAGTAAGGTTCAGGGACAATGGCAGATGTTCTGCTTGGTACATAATATTGAAAAGTTGATGAGATATGGCAGTATCCAATGATTGAGTATAAATCAAGGGCATCAAGACGCTTAAATTTAATACAATGAAAGAAATTTGGTGGTATAGATAAATTTTGGCCGAAATTTTAATTGAAGGAGTTTGGGAAATGACAGCTTTTTCTAAAACTGTTTTTCTACAGCCTCGTTAGCACTCAAAAGGAATATTCCATGAACCTGAGCCAGTTTCCTGGTTACTACCAGCAGTATGAGTGGAACGGAAAGCACAAGTTATTCGGGTATCCCGCTGACACAAGCCCTGAATTCAGTTGGATAGCCTCGCTTGAAAAGCGATTCATTTGGTTAAGAAACAATTCTCAAATCGAGAATACAGCATCAAAATATTTAATCCAAGAAATGATTGAATGGGGAGGTAGTCAAAATGGTGTCCTTCAGAAATTCAACGATGGAAGCGGCGAAGTAAACCTATACGATAGGGTGCAGGAAATAATTATAAACATAAATAATCCGCGATCAGCAATCTCATTTGCTTTGCAATTACCTGGTCTTGGCCTAACTTACGCATCAAAATTTTTGCGCTTTATGGAACCAGGAATATATGGAGCGCTTGATTCTCGAATTCGCACAGCCCTGCTCAATGAAGGTGTACTCCAGAGAATACATGATGGAAACACTAACAGCATGGTGAACGGATATTTAGCTTTCTTAGATTATCTTGGTAAGCTCCGGGATGAACTCGAAAGTCAACACATTAGAAAACCGGATTGCGTTCTGTCTTGCACAGGTATGTGGAGACCATCAGAAATTGAAATGGCGTTATTCTGTTGGGCCGAGGCAGCATAAGTAGTGCTAAATCGGGTAGCCGGTAGTTTTTAGCTACCGGCCCCCACACCACCCATCATGCGGGTCCGCAATGGGCGGTTCCTATCCGTAATGAATCTCTACCCAACGATAGTGTCGAGCAGATCTTCATTTGAGTTGAGTGTCATGGCAGTGCGCTACATCAACTTTAACCGACTGGAAACATATCAGTAGGCTAGCCCTGTCTTTTAACTCGTGGATTTTGGGTTCAGGCCTTCAACGTATCCAAGGTATTAATCTTGGTATTCGGCTACTATGCCGTCGGCTGACTTCTGTTTAATCACCTTGATCATTACTGACCAAGGCGCCGCTGTGTTCCACCAATTTTGTTTACCCCCGCGATCGTGGCTAGTGGTCCATGCGGAAAGTAATGTAACTTAAGAAAATATACTTTATTTCTTTATGCGTATTACTGATGTCTAATTTTTACAGCTATAAATTTATTAGTTACACAATTAACCGCATGGACCACTAGCGGGCTGGGCTTACTTATGAGTCAGCGGCCACGCTGACAGCTTTACAGCAGCAGGTTGAACAGATCTCCCCAGATAAGAACGTGAACTTTCACTACACAACTGCATCATTTACTCTACCCGTTAGACCACATGGCTTTTGTATCCTTGGCTACCTCGCCTCCAGGCTAAGCCTTATATGATGTTTCTGTTCGTCAGCTCGTAGTTTTGCTAGCGGCTTCCTCCCCACAAAACCTCACGGTGTTGCAGTTGCCATTCGCTAGTAGTTAGCATTTAATGAAGTCCATTAAACGGTGATCTTCCTACAGGGGACTTTCACCCCATTAGTTCACGCCCATGCTGGGCGTACCAAGGCCAAGCATACCGCCCACGAAAAACGTGGGCTGGGCGGCGTTAGAGGCTAATTCCCTCAGCCTCTGCGTATTTATATGATAGAGGGATTCTTGAGGAGATAATAATGAGTGATGAAGTAGATAAAGAGGCCAAAATTGCAGGTGTTGCTGGTGGAGTAGTTGGGGCGGCAGGCTCTGTGGGTACAGTAGCCGCTTCAGGAACTGTAACCGGGCTTGGCGTTACAGGTATAACGTCAGGCCTCGCCGCAGTTGGAGGAGTAGTTGGAGGGGGTATGGCCACCGGTCTAGTTATAACAGCGGCGGCTCCTGTTGCTATTGGAGCTGCGGCTTACGGTTTATATAAATGGCTAAAGGACTAATTCGCCCCTAACAAGTGACTATGGTTGCTGCGGGCCTTTGGCCCTTCGCGGGACAGCCTAAACTACGCTCCGGCCGCCCCTGTTGTAGTCGTTATTGTGGCGGTCATTTTTTAGATGGTTTGTAGTTGTTGCAAGTAACAATTTCTACCTGAACACGCTTCGCCAGAGAGTTCTCCTTCAAACTGGTACCGCAGTTTCGTTCAAGTGCCTTCGTTTAAAGCCAACAAGTTCTGCAAGCCAACTGCACCATTGTGGAGTGCCAATCAGCTAGTTAACTGGTGGGGAAAGTATTGAAAATAAATAGGACACCCATAAATCATGCCCAATAGGGTTGGCGGCTTATGCTTTTTGTCTGGCGGGTGTCTAGATCTGTTCTTAGATCTATTCTCGCTCCAGCCACTACGTGGCTTCCGCCGGACCTCCGCTTCGCTCCAGCCGGTTATTGCGGGCGTTAGGTGGATTATGAGGAAGTGGATATACCTCTTGACATTGACCGTGATTGGCAGCACAACAGTCAATTATTGGGCAGTGGCCAGCCTACGCGTTGCTTCGGCTGCCCTTGCTAGCGGCATTATAGCTACACAGTTACCAAGTAAGGAGATATAAATGGCTTATATAGAGGAATCATTATCTAAAGGCGAAGAGATCCATGAGGTTTTCAAACTACATTGGTTTTCTAAAATCCCAATGGTTATTTGGATTATCTTAGCGTTGCCGACATTAGGGCTGACTTTAATTCTCGCTATTTGGGAATGGCTGAAACTTAGGAGCTTAGAACAGGGAGTTACAAACAAACGCGCCATACGGAAAAGTGGCATCATTTCACGAAAAACTGATGAAATGAAAATTGGTTCCATTGAAACAGTCGAAATAGACCAAGGGGTATTCGGGAGGATTTTTGGTTTTGGTAGCGTGAAAATAACCGGCCGCGGAATTAGTGATGTTGTTTTTGAAAAAATAGACAACCCCCTTGAAGTAAAGAAATCGGTTGAGAGCATTGAGTCAACATAAAGCTGTAAATCGGGTAGCCGGTAGTTTCTAGCTACCGGCCCCCACACCACCCATCGTGCGGGCCCGCAATGGCAACACAAATAGGACACCCATGAATCATATGGGAGAGAGGGAAGTCGGCAAAATAAAAAGCCATGCTCGCCAGAGGAGCATCGAAGCACGAATATGCGGAGTATTTTATCTATTTTTGATGTGCAGAGCTTTCAGCACACAGGGCGAACGGGGATCGATCGGTGGGATTAAAAATGATTCAATTGAGTTGAGATGAAGGGTAAGAGAGAAACTTTTGGCAATCACGCACGCCTTGGGCCCAGCGTCTATTCAATAAGTTACAGGCTTTCCGTACTGCTTCAACCGACCCTACCAATCCTTTAAATCGGCTTTCAAAATTTCGGTTGAGGTAAAGCCAGTGCTCAGGTGAAATACCCAGGCGTTCAAGTATGGGAGGGGTATTTTCAGCCATAGTGCCGCGCTTTCTGGGATCTAGATGCCGACCACTCCAATCCACCAACTCCAAATAGTGGCCCAGCTGAAAAGGTAACCCTTTTGGCATATTTAAGCGCTCATCCCCCACAAACGGTAGTAAACTTTTGGGTTGCTCAGCGGTGATTGCAGAGCGAATACGCAGTTGAATAGAGGTGTGATCAGAGTCTTCAGGCGTTTTGGCAATATTAGCGCGGATAGGGTTTAGGTCTACATAGGCCATGCAAGCGGCGAGGGCTTTTTCATCCAACAAAGCCTGGGACTTAAATCGCCCCTCCCAAAAACGGCCTGTACACTTGTCTTCAGCATTGTCTTGTCGAGCAATAGACTCGTTTAAACAGCGCATAAACCAACTGATATCTATTAAGCGCTCCCTCCATATTGCGGTGACTTCTCTTAGCTTTTCCAGCTCACAGTGATCGAGGGTATCGCCTTTGAGATAGCGTAGAGCCAGAGAGGGAGCCCGAAACAGCTTCTCCCAACGGGTAATTACCTCTGCAAGAGACCACTTATCAGCAGATTTTTTGTCGATGTAGAGTACTACATGGTAGTGATTGCTCATCACTGCAAAGGCGGCAATATCCAGCGCAAAAACCCCGGCCAATTGCTGTATACGATTTTCAATCCATTCGCGCCGATGTTCGTAATCTCTCCCAGATTCAGTATCCCGACCACAAAGGAATGCTCGCCGCACACAGCGGGATACGCAGTGGTAATAAGGGGTTGCATCAAGAGATATCTGACTGCTTCGAGGTAGAGTCATCAGCTGAACACACATTTATGTGGATGAGTATCCAGTATCTTCTAGTGTATTCATCCCATGTCAATGGGGCTGGCGGCTTATACCTTCTGTTTGGAGGGTGTTTAAATCAACTCTTCCTTGGCCACCTCGCCTCCAGGCTAAGCCTTATATGATGTTTCTATTCGTCAGCTCGTAGTTTTGCTAGTGGCTTCCTCCCCACAATACTTCACGGTGTTGCAGTTGCCATTCGCTAGTAGTTAGCATTTAATGAAGCCCATTAAATGGTGATCTCCCTACAGGGGACTTTAACCCCATTAGTTCACGCCCATGCTGGGGGTACCAAGAAGCTGCTAGGGGCAGCATTACACTACGCTCCATGCAGCCCCGGGGCCATACGTTATGGTGACAATCATGCTAGTGAAACTTCGTACAAAATTTTCGGAAAACGGAAGTTTTGACTTGCCTACAAAAGAAAACGTAACAAAGTATATCCGTTTAAATAAAGTGCCCAACAGACCCGGATTATATTTTATTTTTGCTGGCCATGGTTGCAAAGGTGATCCAATTTATATTGGCAAAGCTGGGACGTTAACACAAGCGGGGCTTTTCAGGCCGCAAGGTATTGCAAAGCGCTTGGGTGCAAAGCAAAATGGGAAAACCCGCAATTGTTACTTCCAACAGATTATGCGGCAAAAATATAAACAAGGTCTTTCTTTTGCTTGGTTTGTTACATATGGCAATGGTCACTCAACTTTGCCAGCTCTTGCTGAGGCTGAAGAAATCCAAAAGTTTTTACAAAAAAATAGGTGCTTGCCAGCCCTTAATAAGGCGTTCTAGTCATGTCACCATACAAGCTTGTCAAACAACGCCACACATCTTCGGTGTTCCGCTGGACTCGCTCCTGCACCACTCGCCGTTTACAAAAGCGTTATGTGGTTAAGTATGAACAATAAGCGTACCCTGCTAGCTGTACTGCTATCTCCTATTGCATCCTCAGTCTTAATAGTTGCGATACTTGTAGATTCACTTTTCAACGGGCAAAGTTTGGTCTCATTTGAAGGACTTTTGGTTCTAACTTTGTTTGCAATTGGCTCTATAGCTGTATCATATGTATTCGTTTTGCTTGTCGGGCTACCTATTCATTTTGTATTTTCAAAACTGAATATTACATCCTGGCTGGCCTATACATTATCTGGAATAGTTGTCGCGCTTAGCTATCAATATATTCAATACCTAGCTGATGAGATGCCTGCTCAATTACAAGAAGCAGGATATGCGTTGTACGCAGGAGGTGGTTTGATTGTGTCACTCGTATTTTGGTACTTTGCAGTGAAACTGCATAACAATAACAGGCAAAGCGACGGAAAAAATTCTCGCGTGCTATAAGGCATTATGTGTGTGCACGTATGACTATCAATGTATACATCAAAGAAACTAATATAGATAAGATTCAGAGCTGGATCTCCTCAGTCTTCGAATCTGTAGAGCAAGTAGACCACGAAGACGATTTGTATATCTATCACGGCAAATTTCACCATGACCGTGTTTTTGTAACCGTCACCACTGACCTAGATGATTTCACGGAATTTTCGTGCCTTTTTCTCGTGTTTGAAGGTGGTGCCAAATGGGGAAATGATCAAGAATGTGCGCTCGACCTACATAAACACTTTCATTGTAAAGTTGTTTGTTCCCATGGAACAAACCAGTACAATCCATATACGTGGCTTCATATCTCCGATAAAGGTGAGGAAATTAGTGATAAAGCTTGGTAAAACGTATAACAAGCATAGGCAAGGGGTGGACAAACCGCTGGTTTGCCCGCACCTAATACAGTCGTTAGGGACCTAATGAGAGTAATCACACTTTATATAGTTTTATTTTCATCACTAGCAATGGCCACGGAATTTGCGCCCCCTAAATGGTACCCACATAAAGACTATACACCGTCAGATAAAGTAATCCTAGCCTTCGATACCGCTCAGGAATATTATGTAAAGAATGTAGCGAGCACAAACCAACCTATTGATTATGAGTTTCATGCTTATGCAACAGATGGTGGCTATGTCGTTTCAATTATGGTGCTTTATCGTGAGAAAGATGGTAAGCATAGCGTGGCGATGGATGGCGAGCACTGTATCTTTTTGAATCAGCAATACACAATAAAAGGATCAAGGCAGTGCATGGCAGCAGGCCCAAGTCCTTTAAAGCAGTGACACCTAACAATCAGCAGCAATCGCTCCCGTTGGTCGCTGGGACAGTCAAAACGCTACGCTTATTTGCCTGTCCCTGTGCGGGTCGTTATGAGTTAGCTCTGAGGAAATTACGATTATAGGATCTATCTTCTATTCACTCTTAGTGTTTGTAGTTGTGGGGCCGTTTATCGGCACTATACTATTTTCCATCCAAGGTGGAGCCTCTCCATTGAAAATATTAGGGCTTGGTTATGTCATGGGCTTGTTGCCCGCTTTAGTCGCTTGGGCATTTAATTTGGCGTTTACGCTATTAATCAAGCGTCGCAACCTACCGGGTTACACATCTGGTATGCTAAGCGGTGTTGCTTTGCTGCTAGTTGCATTGGTTATAAAGGGTTTTCCATCTGACCCTAAAGCTGGTTTGTTTTTGTTGTTTATGTTAACTATTCCATCATGTATTTGTAGCTGGCTGGTTAATCAAAAGTTGGGGAGTCTTCAAAGTTCATAACAAGGCAATTAACTATGCCACTTGCTGTGCAAGCGGCCGGACCTCCGCACACTGCGCTTGCTTCAGCCCGTTATCGCGGCGTCATGAAAAAGGAAGTTGAAATATGTGGGATGAAACTGTTGTAAAGATCTTGCCTTATCTTAAAGGCTTTACTCTCTGGGAGGTAAACGAAAGAAGAGAATATGAAAAAATTGATCCAACAGATATTAAATCGATAAGTGAAAATGTGTGCTATTTGGCTATATCGTGCGCAAAAGAAAGAGAGTTACTTCCCTATAACACAGGTGGCCCAATAGAGGAGTTACTTGATTCCTTGTCGGGTGTGGTGGGAAACGATATTTTCAGGCAAATAAATAGAAGTGGACCATTTTTTGGTGAGTACCTTCGGATTGAAAAATCATAACAAGTCTGTGTTGTCGCCCCATTGCGGCAGTTTTGTATCATAAATTAATAAAAGAGGATATATTTTGATAAAGCTCTCTGTAAGTATTGATGTTTCTAATATTAAACAAGCTGAGAATTTTTATATTAAAGCTCTTGGTTGTAAAAAACTAAGGGATCAAGGTGGAATGTCTGTAATTTCAGTAGAGAACTGTGATATTTATCTACAAGAGAAAGAAGCTCGATCAGTAGCAGCCCCCACCGAGACAGTTGAGCGAAATTATTCTCGTCATTGGACCCCCGTCCATATTGACTTTCTAGCTGAAAACGTAGATGAAATAGTTAAGCGAATTGTTAAACTAGGCGGAAAGCATGAAGGCGGAGAAAGAGGTGACTGGGGTACTATTGCATATTGCTCAGATCCTTTTGGTAATGGGTTTTGTGTAATTAATGAGTAAAACACATACAAAGCACATTAAAAGTCGCTCCACCACGTTGCGCCTGATGTCGTTGACGCTCTGCCTTTTATATGGTTGCTAGCCTCCTATAGGAGTTTTATGAAAAATATAGATTTAAAAGGAATTTTCGTCGGTGGATTTCTTGGGCTACTCGGTGTTTTCGTTATCATCGTAATCTCGACATTTATTAAAATTATGCTGTTTGGCTATCAACCATACAATGCTCCATACACTACCGAAGAGCTTGTCATTTTGGTTTTTACATGTACCTTTAACTATATCTGGTCAGGCTTTATAATCTCCAAAATATCCCGAAAAGGCAAATTACTTAATCCGATTATCGTCTCTTCAATAATATTGGTATTAGCTTTCTTTCCCGCTCGTGAAGTACCGTTTTGGTATATTTTACTATCTGGTTTTCTAGCACCACCACTTTTCTACTATGGTGCTAATTACCACCTTAAAAGGCTAACCAGGCGCTCAAGCAGGGAAGCCGAAAGCAGCGCTGCTTAGCCCGGCGTTGGCCTTCTAGGACATTACGGAGCACTTACATGTCGATCAATGCTGACTGGGCCTATTGGACGTATATTCTTGTAGACGGAAATGTTGCTACGAGAGGTTGTATTCTAGAGCTAAATTTAGAGAAAAAATGGATCAAATATTCTAAGGAAACAGGAAATTCCCCTCAAGACAACCCCTTTAAAAAAGGAGATCCACGGAGAAGTGAGTGGTATCTTGAAACCTGTGAAGGAACTTATAAGGAGATATGGGTGGACCCTAAAAAGTCTCTAATTCTCTCGCGTGAAGAATTCCGTGCTATTGAGTCTGGTATTAAACCCGAATCTTTTATATTTTTGAATGATACCGATCCGAGAGCATATTTCGAGAGTGAAATCCAAGTTGTATCGACAAGAGTTCCACCGAAAAAATAGCCATGAAAAAAAGTCTAACAAGGCCGATCAGTTTGTTCCAGGCCTGCAGCCTTACGCGGGACGACCAACGCTCCAGCTGCTCCTGTTGTGGTCATTATGCCCCGTTCAGCTCTCCAACCTCAGTAAATAATAAAAAGGAATCAATGAATGATTGAAAGTGCCCAAATAATTCAGCCTGTAATTGCCTTGATAGCTTGGTCAATGGTTATGTGGTTGTGGATGTACGCAACACGATTGCCTGCAGTGAAGAAAGCTAAATTAAAGCTTGATCCGAATGCTCCTCGCGGAGAGCAAATGTCAACCCTACCTCCCCACGTTCGTTGGAAAGCTGATAATTATAATCATCTCATGGAGCAACCAACTATTTTCTATGCATTGGCAATATCGCTTGCAGTCCTTGGCGCAGGAGATAGCATAAATTTTATTCTGGCATGGACATATGTCGGCATTCGAGTAATTCATAGTATTGTGCAAGCAACTTTCAACAAAATTGAAATCAGGTTTTTAATATTTGCTCTATCAAACATTCCATTATTAGCCTTAACAGTGAGCGCTGTGCGAACCACATTTATGCAATAAAACCAGTGGGCATAATAAAACGTCGGCGTTCGGCAGCAAACTGCCAGGGACGCCTACGGCGCCCCACAACTCCGTGTTAGCACAATATATGAAAGCACATATACCTTATGAAGAAAGATCTGGAAGAAAACCGGATTTTGTAGTCAAGTACAAGATAGACTTATCTGAAGAGAATAAAAATGCCAAGCCGGGACAAGGAATGAGAGTGGATTTTCTTTATGACGGGGATGATCCTCAAGTTGAAGGTATACACATGATCTGGCCAGAGATTCTTGATGAAGATGGCAGAGTCATAAGAGATACTACTCCGGGCAATATTCCTAATGAAGGCTTTGCCAATATGTGGATATTAAGTGAAGATCGCCGTGAGTATCACCATAAAAGGCTTAAGATTGGTGCAAAAGGGACTTGGTGGCGCGGTGGTCGCATTGCTAATGTTACGGTAGTTCAGATCAATGCTGTTAAATAGTACTTACAAATTGTGGCACAATCGCCGACATAGGATATAGGCTGGACTCGCTACACGTCGTTCCACTCGCCTGTGTATAAGGCGTTAAAAGTTATGAAGTTAATCGCAGCATTAATTTTGACTGCTCTATCTTCTAGTGCCTTATCATATCAGGCACTTTCAACGGCCGTCAGATCTCTATTGGAGTCAGGGAGTACAGATAGCTTTGTTCACGTCGGAAACAGCATACAGTCAGAATTCAACAAGCGTCAAAGCATTATCTCGTTATGCACCCTCAACATTCTCGAAGGTGATGCCAAACAACCAATAGGTGATGGTAGTGCTAGCAATCATGCTCTCATTACCTGCCCTGGCTTTAGAGCTCTCGGCATTCGTTTAAAACCTGAAGAGTCCGGCAAATACCATATATTGGGTTACTGGTCCCAGTGAGCTTTTAACAAGTTGCTGCATCCCACCACCTATACTCCGTTCGCTTTGTGCTGTACGCTACGCTAGCACAAAGCGGCTCCATTCCATCGGCATCTGTGCAAGGCGTTATGTGTAAGGAAGAATTGTGGATGCAACTACACTGAGAGAAAAGCAGGAAGAGTTTTTTCAGTCAGGGAAAATCAACAAGGCTGAATACAATGAGCTCTCGTCGATTCACCAGAGGATATCTGAAATATCATCAAAGGCTGAAATGAGCTCAGAGGAAGCTGAAAAGATAGGTGAACTATTGCAATCTAGCTCAAATATTCTATTAAAAGATGCTATCGAAACAGATACCACCTTTACTCAAAATTTAACAAAAAGAAGTAATCAAAGATTCAAACAATGTATCACTATATTACTTATATCCACATTTATTAGTATATAATTATAATTATTTAAGGGCTTTAAACACATAAGAAATTTTGAGAAAGGACTGGCAAACCTATCACCTAATTTTATTTGCGATTAGGTGCCAACTTCATCAGCCCTTATTCACGGCATTATGCGCCATTAAACATTGAGTATTAATTGAAAAATGAGTAAAGATCAACCAAATAATCCGCTACATGGTATTACTCTTGAGAAAGTTGTTACACGTTTGCAGGAACATTATGGCTGGGATGGTTTAGCAGATAGGATCAATATCAATTGCTTTAAGAGCGACCCATCAATTAAGTCTTCGCTCAAGTTTTTACGCAAAACCCAGTGGGCACGAGATAAAGTCGAAGATCTGTATATCTCAACTTTTGAAAATAAATCTCCGTGGGCTAATCGTAAATAAGCACTATTTGGTAGCCACATAGATGTCGCTGTGATTAGGTAGGGACAGGCGCATAAATAGGGTAGCCGGTAGTTTTAGCTACCGGCCCCCACACACATATCGTGCCAGTTCGCAATGGTGACTAGCGGGTTGGGCCTACTTATGAGTCAGCGGCCACGCTGACAGCTTCATAGCAGCAAGCTAAACAGATCTCTCCAGATAAGAACGTAAACTTTCACTAAACAACTGCATCATTTACTCTACCCGTTAGATCACCCGGCTTCGCTGTCCTTGGCCGCCTCCCCTCCAGGCTAAGCATTATATGATGTTTCTGTTCGTCAGCTCATAGTCTTGCTAGCGGCTTCCTCCCCACAAGAACTCACGGTGTTGCAGTTGCCATTCGCTAGTAGTTAGCATTTAATGTAACCCATTAAGCGGTGATCCTCCTACTGGAACTTTCACCCATTATTCCGTGGGCGTACCAAGCACATCAAAGTAAGTCCCAGACAAACGTGTGGGCCGGGCAATTTGTCGCACCAGCATTTTGTGCGTTAAAATTATCGAAAAAACACCTTCACAACAAATTGCCCTTTATGCGAGTGTTATGCGGTTAATCATTTAAATATTTATAATATATAAGGAAAACTAAGTATGTCTACAGATTGGATATTGATTTTTCAAGGAATGGCCTCTTTCTCTGCCATGATACAAGCCGCGAAAGCAGGACTAGATATAACCGGTATCACGAAAGATGAATTGGCCGAAAAAGTTCGAAGTGCAGAGTCAAATGCCAGGGCTGTTTACGAAGCCAGTGCTGAAAATAGGAAGTTTGCTTCATCCTTAAGTGAATCAGAAATAGAGTTAATAAATAAAAAGTTGGACGAGGCAAAGGAGCGCTGGTATGAGGCAATATCACATAGTGATGATCAAGCCGATTGGGCTGAAGCTACCGATCGTTCAAGGTCTGATCAATGTGCCCTACTAAAAATTGCTAAGCAGTTACATCGAGGCATTTTACCTAAAGAGTGGTACAAGCTTTGGGTAGATCTCGGTTGCTGCTAGACACATAACAAGAGCCGACACAAGCGCACCCTTCGTACACTGAACTCGCAACAATTTGCTCGTCTGCGCAGTGGGCGTTATGCATCTTAGGAAATTATGAATAAGAGAGAAGATTGTGTACTAGCTTAGACCTAAGGGCTATAGAGCAAAAATTGAGTAAAGCGGACAGAGAAGCATAACAAACAGCAGCACGTACGCCCGGCAAAGACGACAGGCTGGAAGGCCTACACGCCGCTTCGCTTTATTTTGGTTACCCGTGTACTGGGCAGGTTTCTAAAGCATGAATGACACAACACTAACAATACTTGCTGGTAGTTTTGAGTTCGGACTTCTAGCTGCTCTTATAATTATTGCTAGTCAGTTTCGATCTAAGAGGGATTTAGTCATTCCTGCTCTAGGAGCAGCCACTCCACTCTGTTTATTCATGCTTTATGGTTTGTTCCAGCATTATTTCCTAAACCCGCCAGAAAATAATATGCATATGGCAGGCTTCGTTATAGGCTTCATCCCATATATATGGTGCATTGTAGCTGGCCTTGTATTGGGGTTGGTCACGCCTCAACAGGTAAGCCCTATAGCGCGCTATTTCATAGGCCTTATTTTTGGGCCTACTGCAGTGGCTATACTGTTAGCAAGCCTATGAATCAGGTAGCCAGTAGTTTCTAGCTACCGGCCTCCACACCACTCATCGTGCAGGCCCACAAAGGGCGCCCCTTATCCGTTGAATCTCTACCCAAGCGATACTATCGTGCAGCTCTTCATTTGAGCTGAGTCTCATGGCAGTACGTTACCTTAACTTTATCCGACCATCGGTGGACTAACCTTGTCTTCTAACTTGTGGAGTTTGAGTTCAGGCCTTCACCATATCCAAGATATTGATCTTCGCGTTATGCTACTATGCCGTCGACTGACTTCTGTTCAATTAGCTTGGTCATTACTGACAGAGGCGCTGCTATGTTCCATCACTTTTATCCTCGCGATGTGTCTAGAGGGTTGGGCCTATTTATAAGTCAGCGACCATGCTGATAGCTTCACAGTAGCAAGTTAAACAGATCCCGCCAGATAAGAACAAGAAATTCCGCTACACAACTACATCATTTACTCTTCCATTGAGATCTCATAACTTCAGTGCCCTTGGCCACCCCGCCATCAAGCTTAGCCTTATATGATGTTACCGTTCGTCAGCTCGTAGTTTTGCTGGCAGCCTCCTCCCCACAAAACCTCACGGTGTTGCAGTTGCCATTCGCTAGTAGTTAGCATTTAATGAAGCCCATTAAATAGTGATCTTCCTATATGGAGCTTTCACTCCATTAGTTCACGTCCATACTGGGCGGGCGTACCAAGTCAAGGCTATCGGAAGCTTCGCTCTGCAGCTTGAGGCGTTAACTGCTTTATTAGCAATTTTACTTGCAAGTGGAAAATCAAGAATACAAAAAGAGGGATTTCATTGAAAACTATATTCTCATTAGTAATATTCTTAATATTTACGACATTTGAAACTGTTGCTGAAGAAGTTGATACAAAAAAAGATTATCACACCTTTGTTTTGGTACATGGTGCTACAGGCGGTGGATGGGACTGGAAAGAGGTTGGTAAACACCTTAGCGCTAAAGGTCATACCGTCTACAGGCCAACACTGACGGGGTTAGGTGAGAGGCACCATCTTTCCTCTCCTGATATTAACTTAACCACACATATCAACGATATCGTTAACCTGATTATTTTTGAAAAATTGAAAAATGTGGTACTTGTAGGTCATAGCTATGGTGGCATGGTAATCACCGGAGTTATCGATCGTATTCCAGAACGAATTCATCATGTTACATTTTTAGACGCGAAAGTACCTGAGGATGGCATGTCAATGATGGAAGGGCAGCCAATATCTGCGGAACATAAAGTGGTAAATGGTCAAGTTCACTTCTCATGGATTGATGTTAATTCCGAATTTCCACGAGATGTTACGCAGCCATTAAAAACACTTACGGAACCTGTATCGTATAAGAATCCTCTGGCAAAAAAACTCAATGTCACTTATGTAGCTTTTATTCCTGAGGGGGTGTCGCAAGCCGATAGAGCTAAAGATCCTTCTTGGCATCGGGCAGTAGAGCGGAAATGGACAATTCGTACATTTAATGGTGATCATGTGATTTATCGGGCCAAGCCCAAAGAATTTTCAGAGATGCTTGAAGAGTCCGTAAACGATACAAATAATATTTAAATATTTTGTGGCATGCAGTTAAATCGGGTAGCCGGTAGTTTCTAGCTACCTGCCCCACGCTACCCATCGTGCCGGTCCGCAATGGCCGGTTCCCTATCCGCTGAATCTCTACCCAACGATAGCGCCGAGCAGATACTCATCTAAGTTGAGTGCCATGACAGTGCTCAACTTTATCTGACTGAAAGCATATCGGTAGGCAAATCCGGTCTTTTAATTCGTGGAGTTTAGGTTCAGGCCTTCACTTTGTTCAAGGTATAAATCTTGGCACTTGACTACTATGCCGTCAGCTGACTTCTATTTAATCACTCTATTCATTTCTGACCGAGACGCCGCCGTGTTCCACCACTTTTTTCTATCCCCGCGATGGCGGCTAGCGAGCTGGGCCTACATATTATTCAGCGGCCACACTGACAGGTTCACAGCAGCAAGCTAAACAGATTTCCCGAGATAAGAACGTAAACTTTATATACACAACTGTATCATTGACTCTGCCCGCTAGATCATCCGGCTTCGGTGTCCTTTATCCCCCACCTCCAGGCTCAGCCTTTTAGGATGTTTCCGTTCGTCAGCTCATAGCCTTGCTAGCGGCTACCTTCCTACAAGACCTCGCGGTGATAAAGTTGCCATTCACTAGTAGTTATCATTTAATGGAATCCATTAAATGGTGATCCTCCTACAGGGGACTTTCACCCCATTAGTCCACACCCGTTCTGGGCGTACCAACTCGCCTCACAGGAAGCTAGGCGTTATGTGCTAATCGATCCATGAGCCACTATAAGAAGAGATTAATACAGCTTTTAGCGACTGGCGCCATATTAATCCTGCTATATCGAGTGGTCGATTCCTCTGGCGCCATCTCCAATGAGCCAACAAGCTTCCCCCCATTCGGCTGGCATTGGTGGGTAGCAATGGGATACTGGTTGTTCATCGTTACATGTGTTTTGCGCTTTAATTGCTCTAAATGTAAGAAACCACAGATAATCAGGGCAGTAGTATCAAACAATGGCATTGGCCAAGTGAGTCATGCTGGTCTTGCAATCATAAATTTAGACAAAATAGTGACAACACATAAAAAATCAATCAATGGTGCCTTCGGCTGGACTTCCTTACGCTTTACTCCAGTCGACCCATTATTGAGGCGTTAGGATCTAAAAGGATTCGAGTTATGGAACCAAAAGAAGTAATTCAGGCTTGGGTTGAGGCCTTTAACAAAGCGGATGTAGAGAAAGTGGTCAGCTTCTATTCTGATGATGCAGTTAACCATCAAGTTGCTAATGATAAGGTGGTTGGCAAAGATGCTATTCGAGCCAGATTTGAAGAAGAGTTCATTGCAGCGGATATGGTATGCATAGTAGAGCATATCTTCCAAGATGGAGATTGGGTAATTTTAGAGTGGAAAGATCCTCTAGGTTTGCGTGGCTGCGGTTTCTTTCAAGTCAAAGATGGAAAGATCGTATTTCAAAGAGGATATTGGGATAAGCTTTCTTTTCTAAAACAACATGGATTGCCAATCCCGCAAGAGTAATTAGCATGGTTGCCCTAGCAAGCCGCTGTGCTGAACATTGAAGTTGTAGAAAAACTAATGTATATCTTTGCTCCCTTAGGAGTGGCCAAATAATAACCACAAATGGTGATCCTACGTGAATTCTGATTTAGCCTTTCACTGATAAGTAGGCTATTTTTCACATAAAAACAAAACACGAAAAGCGGGCTGAGTTTTCCTGCACCTTCGTTAGCACTAATTTGGTACAACCAATGAAAATGACATTACTTTTACTGGTGTTACTTGTTCTTTGTGGATGCTCTAGTAACAAGGTAATTGATAGAACCGAAAACGGTGTACTCATAAATAGCCGAGAAAAAACAGATGGCGGTGTTTCGCTCATTTTTGCTTCAATCGATGGAAAAAAACTTCATCCCGGACCATGGACGGCGCCAATTGAGGCAACCTTTCCAGTTCCGCCAGGATGGAGAGATATTGGTGTAAGAGCTGTATTTACACCAGAAAAAACCACAGCGCAAAAAATAGGTTTTCAACCCCCTTTTCACTATGTCCTTGAGTCAAATACTGAGCTATTGGCAGAGGCAGGGAAATCGTACATGTTGAAAGCTAAAAGGAGTGGGAGTTTAGCTACTTTCTGGATCGAGTCAGAATCGGGGGATATCGAGTCAGATATTAAAACTGGCCCAGTGAAAAAAGTAACAATTATTCCAGTATTCTATTAAATTAGAATCTGTAGGTAACAGTACTAACAAAGCACAACAGAAGGACAATTTTCTTTATGTGGGCAAGACCACAGACAATAGGAGCATAGAGTGAAATTAAGAATTTTTATTATATGGTTCATAAGTAGTACTGCTTTCGCAAGTGAACACCTTGAACCTGAGGACTCTCAGTTTTCGAGAGAGCTCTTTGGCGGATATACGCATCTTGTCTTAAGTTATCTTGGTTCAGCATATGAAGAAGATGTAATAGTAAGGCTTATTGGATTCCCTTCCTTTTCTCCTGAATACGTCTTGGGTATAAAGCAAAATGATAAAGAAAATTATATATTTTTTGAGTCCCCCAAAATGCAATTATGGGGATACCAAATGATGCCTTTGATGGAAGAAGGTTCTGTGAAGGTTATGAATGATGAGGGTGAATTCGTTAAAGATGAAGCAGGGCTTAAAGAACTAGAGTCCCAATACCCTAAATCTCCCCAAGAAATTCCACGAATAAGGTGTAAAAAAGAAATTCGTCAAGAGTTAGCAGATAAAATTCAGTATGTTTGGCAAGAAATGCTGTATGAAACAAGGTATCCACGAAATTTTTCTATGGGAGCAGACGGTCAAACTTACCACTTCTCAGCAAAAATGTTTGGAAACTTGAATTACGCTGGCAAGGTATGGTCACCTTCGCCAGAGAGCAAAACCGGTAAACTCGTTAGAATATCTGATTTAATGGTGGACTACTGTCTTGAAGGCAAGAGGAGAATTAGGAAAGAGCTAGAGAAAAAAGTAAGCACTTTTAAAGTAGAATTAGAAAACATTAACAAATCAATCCAACCGTCCACTAACGTATCAGTTGATTGAAGTGTTTTAAGTATAAATAGGTGGGAAGATGTTACAGGCTGCAATAATTGCTTTGATATTGATAGGCATCTACAAGCTAATTGACAGAAACAAGGCACAAAGTAGTGATCCAGATATTGACTGGTGGGTTGCCTTTACCTTCGTTTTTGTACCTATGATTCTTATATTCATAATCAGCTTAGTAGTCATAGGAAATGCTTTTTCGGAGATCATTATTTTATCGGCCTATTCCTTATATTTTATTATTCCGTTTATCTATTTAAAGAAGATTCTAGGCCATTCAGCAAAAAAATCACTAAAGTATTCAGTATGGGTTCCAGTTACAGTGTTGGCTATAGAAATTCCATATACTTTGTTTTTTGGCCTACACAATGTTTAACAAGCTTGTGTTGTCGCCTCCGACTTGAACAGCCTACTGCATAGGTTCTCATAAAAAGGCGTTATGACCCATAGAAAATGAATATATTACCGGGTATTGGAATAGGTGAAATTAGGTACGGCATGATAGAGAAAGAAGTCATTTCTTTCTTAGGCAAGCCAGATCGAGCCGAAGAATCCGAGTATGTTGAAGGCAAAGGTGATTGGCATAGAGAATTATGGTATTCGCATAGAAACTTAAGGAACCTCTGAATAATTCTGAGTCAATTTGGTAATATTCACCTACCCATCAAGACTACGATGAATCATGCACCAAGTCACCTTTGCCGAAGCAGAATATAAGCTAAAGCGCCGTATAACTCGCCGAGAGAAGTTTCTTTCTCAAATGGAAACCCTCATCCCATGGCAGCGACTAGAGGCTCAGATCACTCCTTGTTACCCACAAGGCAAACTTGGCCGACAGCCATATCCATTGAGTGTCATGCTTCGTATTCATTGCATGCAACTATTTTACAATCTCAGTGATCCCGCTATGGAAGATGCACTGTATGAAATTGAATCCATGCGTAGTTTTGCTGGATTGACTTTGAGTAACCCAATTCCCGATGAAACAACGATTCTTAACTTTCGCCACTTACTGGAGCTCAATCAGCTAGGTGCAGCTCTTTTTGATGAAATCAACAAACATCTTGCTGAGAATGGCATGGTACTGCGTGAAGGCACGATTGTAGATGCCACTATTATCTCTGCGCCAACTTCAACTAAGAATGAAAAGAAAGAACGTGATCCGGAAATGCATCAAACAAAGAAAGGCAATCAGTGGCATTTTGGGATGAAAATGCATATCGGGGTTGATGATGTGCTCGGAGTAATACATAGCATAGATACAACAGCAGCGAATTCGCATGATGTCACAACTACAGAGCGAGTTCTCCACGGGGAGGAGAAAAGAATCTGGGGAGACTCTGGGTACATTGGTGCGGAGAAACGTGAAGAGTTGAAAGAGCGGGAGGCGGATTGGTATATAGCAATGAAGCCGAGCAAGCTAAAAACTCTTCCAGGGCGTGATGCACTTCGTAAAGCGGAAAAGATCAAGGCGCAGATAAGAGCGAAGGTCGAGCACCCCTTCCGCTACATCAAACGGATATTTGGCTATGACAAGGTCCGCTATCGGGGACTGCTAAAGAATACTGAGAGGCTGTGCTTACTGGCAGGCTTTACCAACTTATTAATAGGGAGAAAATACTTGGCTGCCTAGGGGTGGTTCGCCTGAAACCCGCCTATTGAGGGTTTCAGATGAAAATTAGGGGACTATTACGCGAAAATTACACATTTGTGCGTAATAAAGTGAATTTTCAAGCAGCTCAGCTTAATTCTGGAAAAATGCTTCGTTGATCAGAGGGTCCTTAACATTTACCTTCAATGATAATGATAACTTTCGCTTAGGTACAATAACAGTTATGGGAGCCGGATATTTATTATTTGAACAGCAACTATTCGGTTTAGGAATCAAAGAAATATCAAGGTTAATAGCTAAACATACTGGAGAGAT
Organism: Microbulbifer maximicatervae (SeqCode); assembly: GCF_052467825.1. NCBI lineage: Bacteria > Pseudomonadati > Pseudomonadota > Gammaproteobacteria > Cellvibrionales > Microbulbiferaceae > Microbulbifer > Microbulbifer maximicatervae (SeqCode). The sequence continues at coordinate 2,871,078 of NZ_CP174327.1, read as the reverse complement.
AGCAAAACTAGAAGACTGGTCTTCTGAAGATCTTCCAGATCATAAATGCTTAATTCATGATGGTTTAGGTATAATGTTTTGGTTTGATTACAATTACCTTGCAGAAATGCAGTGTAGCTATCTATTTGAGCTGGACAACGAGACTGTTATATGGCCAGTAAAGTCATAACAAGTTTAGCCAGCATCGCCAAGCCAAAAAAGTAACTGGGCTGAACCTTACGTCGTTCGGCCTATGCTAAAGGCGGTAAGCACCGACAATATACGGATCAATAATGAAGCCTGATGAAAGATGGAAAAAGATTCGATCTAAAGGGTCGTTTCATTTTACTTTAACTAGAGGTCTATTTGGGGGCGGTTGTTTACTATTTGTCAATGGGTTTCTATCAAGGCAGATGATCCATAATCAACCCATTCTCACTATGGATACATTTTGGTCAGTAATAGGTAGTTTGGCTGTTGGGTTTCTCTTGTCAGGTGTAATCTGGTCTATTAATGAGTCAAGATACAATGGGCCCAGAACCTAGATCACATAGCCGGTAGCTTCTAGCTACCGTCCCCCACACCACCCATCGTGCAGGTCAGAGATGGGCAGCTCCCAACCAGTAATGAATCTCTACCCAACAATACTGTCGAGCAACTCTTCATTTGAGTTGGAACGATCTTGGGCGCCCATAATTTGGTCATCTATGACATATTGGTAGGTGAGTTCAACATTAACCCATTGCTTACATCCAGCAAGTAGGAGTCGCTTGCAAAGGCACCCAACATCAAAACCGCTACCTCACCATGGTTTTGACATGGATGCTTTGGGAAATCCGTAGCCACAGCGAGGCTATCATCGATCTCCTCTTCCAAGTGCCCGCTCCTTTTGTACACGTATATATATTTCTTCACGGTGAACAGGCAGGGATTTGGGGGCAAGTATGCCTATCTTCACTTGATTACCCTTAACTTCCAGTACGGTAATTGAGACATTTGCTCCAATCCTTAAGTTTTGACCCGTCCGGCGCTTTAAGATCAACATATTTGTTTCCTCTAAGACTCAAACCATTTGTAGGCCACCCTTAATGGAAGGCTTTGTAAGTAACTTTTTGAGGAAATATGAGGTGGTGCACGAGAACGGTAGGCATAGAAGAAGAAAAGGCGGGCACTACGCTCCCAGAGCTTGGAGAACCTCTCCAAACTGCTCAATATCCTCCAGTTTATTGAAGACGAGCGGGTTTCTAGCGTATGATCCATATAGCCATTTTGATAGTTCGGTTATCAATTTGGTTAGCTGGCCCCTGGTGTTCGAGCACCTTGGGTCAGCGCCTTTTACTTGCTTTTACGTCACAATACCGCTCTCCTTTGACGGGCTGATTCTTAGAAAATTATTGACTCAGTTAAACTTCTTTGTTAGTTGGCGTTTTAAAAGGCGGACCTACGCCAACCAAAATACCAATAAGTATCCATTGATTTTACGCAGCTTTGACACTAAAACAAACTTAATAAAATTCAATAAGATTATTTTTGTGCCTATATTTTTTAACTTAGCGATTTGAATAATCTGAGTTACGCATATAATTAGCCACTTATGCTGGTGCTTCCATTAAGCTCACACGAAAGAATTCAGAAGAATAGATCTTCAATACTGCTACTTACCGCAAGCCCCCTTCTTCTTACAGTCAAAATTGCTTAGTATTTTTAATATATTGTGAGGATTTTAGGTAATCAGTCTATTAAGAATAGCAATGGTGTTATTTTATAACCCTTTAGGGTTTTGACTTATTGATGCGACAACCTCTAAAAATTCACTTCATTCAAAGGGTGGAACTATAAATTCTAAATGTTCGCAGTGCATCTCAAATAGTGAAGTCCAAGCGAGATATACGCGCAACGATTGAAATCGCTAGGGATGGGGTTACAGAGCAATTGAGATATAAAGCAACGATTTATGGCTAGCACTCTTATCAATTGATGACGCCAATCTGGTACCGCTCAATCAGATACAGCGAGCTGATATAAGTTCCTATGGAATTCCTGGCTTGTTTGTGTCGGAGCACGCCTGACTACTGCTAGCTTCCTTCATTACCGCCAAGTGTGTCGGTCATTGTGGGAACCTAGGCTGCAATTGATCCTCTATTTGGTCTAGAATTGGCTCCTAAGGAAAGTGCATACCTTTGAACTGTTTGAGCTTGTGAATCAGCTCATATGGAAGAATCAAAGTGCTAATCTATCAATCAACTAACCGTGGGTGACAATAGAAATTGGTCTTATTTTTCGAGACAGGCCAAATAGTTAAGAGGAGTGGTTTACAATAAAGCCACCAGGCCATCTTACGCTGCGCTCAAAGCGACACGTTGTAGTAGCGTTACATACACGAGGTTCAAGTGAATATATCTATAGCTGAGACAGATCAAGATATACTGGGTTGTTATGAGGTTTTATCTGAGCTCAGGCCACATATATCTAAAGATGATTTCTTGAAAAGGATCTTATCTTTAACTCACAACTGCGGGTATAAACTGGCCCGGCTAGACGATAACGGCATAAAAGCTGTAGCAGGTTACCGTATATCTGACTGGCTACATACAGGAAAGTATCTCGAAATTGAAGACCTTATAACCTCAACAGAGAAAAGATCGAGTGGTTATGGCGGAAAGCTTTTTGACTGGATTTTGGAGCAAGCAAAAATTGAGAACTGCAACCAGGTTCGCCTTGTTTCTGGTGTTCGACGCGAGCAAGCTCACAAATTCTATATAGAAAAAGGCATGGTATGGGAAGCAAAGTACTTTTCCATTAACGTTTAAAGTCCATTGCCAAGCCAATAACCTAACCTCTGCGTACTATCAATTTTACGTAGATAACAAAAAATTATCCCAATTAGGGATGGTTATAGAGACGTTATACCTAAGACTTACCCACGTTTACGAACAACAAGGTGAAACTTATGTTGAATCCATTTCATCTCTCTTTCGTGGTTCCCGACAAAGAGGAAGCGAAGCGCTTTTATTTAGACATTTTGGGTTGCTCTATAGGCCGTGACAACCCCACCTGGTTCGACATTTTATTTTACGGCCATCAAATTACAATTCATCAAGCTTCCGACAAAATGCCGGCCTACCAAATTGACCATTTTGGACCAATTCTAAGTAAAGAAGAATGGCTGTCCGTATTAGAAGTTTGCAAATCAAATGATGTAGAGTTTGTAGCAAGTAGCCTTATAAAGAACGAAGGCGCTGAAGATGAGTCAGGTAAGTTTCTTATAAAAGATCCGAGTGGCAATACACTTGAATTTAAGTATTATATGAACTTTGAGCGTACAGTCGGGTAGCGACATATATCAATTAGCCAGTATAGCGCATCTATTACCCAAAAAACGATCTGTTGGCTCCGTAGATGAGCCCCAACCTATCTGCTCGCGGAGGGGCTTCAACATCAAATTCAGGTGAGAATAACTATACAAGCTTGCAAAGACATGCACTAGTTTAACAAACCGGTAAGTCCCCAAAGAAAAGCCCATCACTGGCAAGTTGCCTTAGTTGTTAGCCCGCACTAATTGGAACATCGTATTTTATGAGCAAGAAGGCATTTGGAATTAATGAATGTATTATCCTAACCACCCTACTGGCAATGCTTGGTTTGCTGGCCATCCGGTTTTTGAATCCTGAGATGCTAAATCTGTCCATTTTCAATACTCGGGCAGGCTCCTTTTTACTTGGCTGCGCATTTTGTTACTTCACTCTAAATGAGTTCAAGACGGCCATAGCTAAAGATGAGTGGGGCCCAAACAGAATTGCAGGTATTATTCGTGTACCCCTAAATCTCGCCGCTGCTTTGTTCCTGTTTTACATGAGCGCAAGCGGAGGAATTAATGCATAATAAGCTTCCCCATCACTGGTGAGTACAAGGCAGTTAAAATGAGTAACCAGAGAATTCCTGACAGAAATAAGAGCCCCTACGGCTGGTGGGTCGCAACAATTATAGAGAGATTTCAATTTGATGATGAGGAACTCGACAATATGCGTCGGCGCTGCCGGGCATTCTCAAATGTTGTGATACTAAAAGCTGATGACAGAGAGCAAGCTTACCAGAAGGCCATTCAGTTCGGGAAGTCCGGCACCGAGGACAAAAGTGACTGGACAAATAATAAAGGACGTAGAGGTCGATGGATTTTTGAGGGATTAAGCAGTCTTATTCCCATCTATGATGAACTTGATCCTGATGGCACTGAAATCCTATTTGACGATGATAATGGGATTACAGTTGGCAGAGTTAAATCTTGGGTTCGAAGAAAGGAAGAGCTTGAGGTATTTGATGACACCGAATGAGAATTTCAAGTACTTTATCAGCCCCTTTAAAGCTTAGATCTCCCCCCTTTTCTCTCGATAACTATAGAATATACCAAGCAATCCTAGCTGTGCGGTATGTAATATCCAATAGCCCTAGGAGTAATTAATGCAAACAAATCGACTCCTCTATTGATAGATAAAGTCGTTCTTAATCTATACAGATTTCTATTGAAATATCTCTACTATGCTTAGTCCGAAACTCTCGTGGAGATTGTCCAGTCCATTTTTTAAAGCTTCTGGAAAAACTACTGGTATCACCGAATCCCAGTTTGTAGGCGATTGACGTGATCGGGGTATCGTTTTGCTTAAGGTACTGCACAGCCTGATACTGGCGTATTTCATCTAGCACAGTCTGATAACTGGAACCTCTTTCTTTTAGTTTTCTATGCAAACCGCGACAACTAATACCAAGCTCCTTGGCCACGACCTCTTGTGAAAAATTACCTGAAGCCATCAGATCAACAAGCACCCTACTGGTCATGCTAACTATGTCATTCTTCTGCAAACGCTCCAAATAACCAATTAGGGCTTGCTCGTTAACTCTGACCAGCTCATCGTTTCCCGAAGAGAGCTTTCGATCAACAAACTCTTGTTTAAACCTAATCTCACAAATGTCTGATGAAAAGTTAATTGGGCACTTATACATCAATTGATGCCGCTCAAGGGTAGCAGGTCTAGGCCTCTCCAGATTAATTGAAATCAAATGATGATGCACATCGGGGCATATCTTTCTTATGGACTTTATTAGCAAGGCCATAAAAGCATCTATAGCATGAATACTTGGATCATATGAAAAATTATCAGCTTTTTCCCAAGAGACTACTACTTGTTTCTGTTCATCATGAACATTGATTCGCATAGCGGTGGTAACCACTTCTGAGAATCGAGCAGACCTCAGTAAGCTCTCCCTGATGGAGCTACTGGCCAAGTGGGCATAGCTTAGAGCATGAAGGTTTGTATGATTAACATACTTAGTGACTTGCAGGCCGATACAATCATCATCTGATATAGATTCAGCGAGCCCCCATAGTTTTTTCATATTCTCTAAAGGAATTCTCTGGTTTGCATCCACTATGCATTTAGGGTCAATTTCTGCACGCTGCAAAATTTCTTGGGTGGAACAGAATGGTTTTAGGGCCTCAATAATAGGTAATACCCAAGTTGCAATGGTCGTGTGTCCATACTCAGCCATCTACAAATGTGTCCTAATTGGTCAAGAGATTGGCTTTATTTGCAAAGAAACCTAAAAGCCAAATGATTAGCATCTAATCAATCACATCCTTATTTACCAAGATTATCCTAACGATCCTGACATGTTAAGAGGATCTAGTCGCCTAAAAGATAGCCAGCCGACGCTGGTAATTGGAAATATGAAAAATCCCATAAAAAGAATAGCACGTCTGGTAGGGGTTACATTATCCATCACTCACCTAAGTGTTGCTGCTAGTGAGCCCACTCAGGTTTTCTGGGGAGATATGCACCTTCATACCTCCTATTCGTTCGATGCCTTCTTAAGCCAAAATTATTCGGCAACTCCAGACACTGCTTATCGCTGGGCCAAGGGACAGCCGGTTATTCACCCCTACACTCATGCGAAAGTACGTATAGACACCCCCCTGGATTTTCTCGTGGTTTCAGATCACGCTGAAGGGCTGGGTGTTATGAGGGCAGTGGTGAATAAGACAGATGAGCTAGACAGCGATATGTCCTTATACCAGTCGATGATGCGCTGGTTTGCCAAGCAGCATATCCGATATAAAGTATCTATGAATGAAGGTATGGATATTTTCAATGAGTTACTGCCCGCTAAGGCTCTCGACACAGTAGCTCCCGCCGACCCTGTCCAGGACCCGGCTAACAAGTTCCCAGAGCCGGTTCTTGGTGATTTGGATAAAACCCGGACAAGTGCATGGAGCGCAATAGTCGATGCTGCAGAGCGCCATAACAACCCAGGCACCTTTACCAGTTTTATTGGCTGGGAATGGAGCTCAACCCCAACAGGGGCCAACTTACACCGGGTTGTGGTCTCCCCTGATGGGGCGGATAAAGCTAAGCAGTATCTTCCTTTTGGGGCTGATCAGAGCCAGTACCCAGAAGATTTGTGGCACTGGTTAGATGAGACATCTAAACGAACTGGCAGTGAATTCATTGCGATTCCCCACAACTCCAATGTATCCAAAGGTTATATGTTTGCAGAAACCACTCTGCGTGGTGAACCAATTGATACACAGTATGCGCGTACACGCATGCGCTGGGAGCCTCTGGTTGAAATAACACAAATTAAGGGGGACTCAGAAACCCATTCAACGCTTTCCCCGGACGATCCTTTTGCCGACTTTGAGAATTATCCATTCTACCTACAAGCTGACCCAGAGTCGTACCGTGTTGCCAAAGGTGACTTCGTCCGATCGGCCTTGCGCTCTGGGCTGGAAATACAGAAAAAAATTGGTGTAAACCCTTATAAGCTGGGGTTCATAGGGTCCACAGATTCACACACGGGTATGTCAACTGCGGAGGAGAACAACTTTTGGGGCAAGTTTGCCCACGACTCAGTACCAAGCAGCAAGCGAACTAACACTGTCATTGGCGGAACCAAGGCTACAGGTTGGAATATGTCTGCTTCTGGACTCGCCGCCGCTTGGGCAGAAGAAAATACCAGAGAAAGCCTTTTCGCTGCATTTAAACGTCGTGAGGTATACGCCACTACAGGCCCTCGAATTCAGGTGCGCGTCTTTGCAGGCTGGAATTTTCCGAAACACGCTATCGATGCTGAAAATATTGCTGAACTAGGTTATTCCCATGGAGTACCTATGGGGGGTGATTTAGTGAAACCACAAGGAACTGACCAACCAATTCAGCTACTTATACGCGCGACAAAAGATCCTAAAGGAGCAAATCTGGATCGAGTTCAGGTGGTAAAATCTTGGCTGGATGCAGCGGGAAAAAGTCATGAGAAAGTAATTAATGTTGCTTGGTCTGGGGAGCGCACTCTTAATAACCAAGGCCAGTTAAAGCCAGTGGGTGATACCGTGAGTCGAGAAACGGGGCAATACACTAACAACATTGGTTCTATTGAGTTATCGACCTTGTGGCAGGATCCAAGCTTTAATGTGAACGAAAGAGCATTTTACTATGTTCGGGTATTACAAATCCCTACTCCTCGCCATTCACTTTACGATGCAGTGGCCGTAAAAGAAATTAACAACGGAAATATTCAGATACCCGCTGAAGGACCCGCTGTTATCCAGGAGCGCGCTTATACATCCCCAATTTGGTATACCCCCTGATACCGATAGGATACCTCGACGCTACAGCAAGCAAATAGCATATCTAAAAAAGTAGCTTGCATACTGATATCAATACTCTCTGCAGGTTTCAATGGAGGAAGCTTCATGCAGCGGAAATTAGAGATTCTGAAAAGGGAGCCTTTGGTACACTTTTCTATTATCGCTTTATTGCTGTTCGTTTTCGCAGAGTTGTTAATAGAGGAAAATGGAACCAACTATGAAGATACCTTGCTTATCAGCGAGGACATACTAATTGAGCACCTCCAATTCCAGAAAAAAACATTTAACCAGAGTTTTGTACGACGTTATTGGAAGGGCTTGACCCAGCCAGAAAAGTCCAACCTGATTAATGATTACATTAAAGAAGAAGTACTTTACCGTGAAGCCCTTAATCTAGGCCTGCAGAAGCATGATCAGATTATACGACGACGCCTTATTCAAAAGCTGGACTATGTAAATGGAGGCTTTTCCAGTAACACTGATATTAGTGAAGAAGACCTGGAAAACTACTTCCAGCTTCATCGCGAAAAATATCGAATTGAAGCATCTATTACCTTTAGTCATGTTTTCTTTGATTTTAGGCGACACTCTACAGAAAAGTTAGAGGAGACTGTCAAACAGAACTTGAACCACTTAATAAAGCAGTCAGTTCCATTCGAGGAGTCTGCCCTCTACGGAGATAGATTTATCTTTCATCGGAATTATGTAGATCGCACTCCCCGTCTAGTGGCCAGCCACTTCGGAGATGATTTCGCAGAAAGTATCTTTCAACTACCATTGAACACCTGGTCCGGTCCATTTGAATCTCCATATGGTCTACATCTAATTTTGGTTAGTGAAAACAAAACAAGCCGTCTACCCAGCTTTAGAGAAGCCTCCCCCTTAGTCCTTGAAGATTATCGACGAAATAAAATGGAGGAAAACAAACAACTCAGGATACAAGAGCTGTTGGCAGGCTACAGAATAGAGAGGGATGCCTCGATACCATATGTACCTGTGGATATCACCTATGCCAACTAAAAATCCCTACAAGATCATCAAAGCCATTCTATTCTTATTGTTACTTACAACAACTAGCAATTTTAGTTTCGCTCATGACGGAAGACCGATATACATTGAGTTAAAAGAAATCACGGAAAGCAGATATATCCTTCGATGGAAAATCCCCCCTATCATGCAGCCAGGCACTGAACCTGAGATACACTTAAAGGGCGAACTCTGCCAAATACAACCAGAGATAACAGGGCCTGCCGGACCCAACGTGAAGAGTTACCTATGCAGGAACCCCCACCCAAACAATTTGACAAGACCATATAATCCCTTAACAATAAAAATCACATACCCCATTGCCAATCCAGCCTTATCGAGCTTAATTCATTTTGAAAAATCAGACGGTGACACCATTAATCTCTTTAATGGCCCCAAGGTCTTAGAGATAAATCTACCTTCCCGCCTAACTATTTGGGATAGTGTCACACAATATATTGAAGCAGGTTTCTTACATATATTAGAGGGCTATGATCACTTACTATTCGTATTATGTTTAGTCTTTATCGCCAGAAAATTTAGAGGCATTTTAATAGCGATTAGCGGATTTACAGTAGGCCACTCTCTCACTCTAGGGCTCGCAAGTTTAGACTTATTCACCATAAGAGTAGATGTTGTTGAAGTGTTGATCCCATTGAGTATTATGCTATTAGCCGCAGAAATTGTATACGCGCATAATGGACAGAGTAAAACGAGTTTAACCCGACGCTATCCTGCGATTGTTGCCAGTGGCTTTGGGTTACTTCACGGATTTGGTTTTGCCAGTGCGCTAGCGGAATTAGGCCTTCCTCACAGCAATAAAATCACCGCATTATTTAGCTTTAATATAGGTGTAGAACTGGGGCAGATATTATTTGTCTTGGTTTTGATTTTCTTATCATCTACAGTTCAGTGGATATTCTCGAACTGGAAGATCTCAATTTTGTATCAACACATTCTAACACAATCAAAATACGCTATTTATCCAGTTGGAGTAGTCAGTGGGTATTGGGCAGTTGAAAGGACCGTTGGGCTAATTTCCTAAACAAACAAAGCTTGAATCACAAAAGCTGCTTCAAGACTTACAATCTGCTATCCTCACGCAATCACACAGATCACGGCCTGCAGTAGAGGCCAGATACAAGTATGAATTGACCGCCACTCAATAGAAATTTGTCTAGCTTTGTTAGCCCACACCAAAGTCAGATACAGGCCTTTGTAGAGTTGGAGCAGTTTTCATGACCAAATCTATCACCACTGAAAATATAGATGTTAAATTTTAGAACAGCACTTATAGAAGACCTTCCTGATTTACTTAAGCTGGAACAGTGTCTTATCGAAGCCGAAAGGCCATACAATTCATCCATTAAAGCTGAATCAGCATTCTATTATGATATGGAGAAGTTGATACTATCTGATGACTCATATCTTCTGGTAGTTGAAATCGAAGGTGAGGTTATTGGAACGGGATATGCCCAGATTCGAAGCTCAAAAATATCTCTTGATCATGAGCGGCATGCTTATCTGGGATTTATGTATGTATCACCAGCGCACCGAGGAAAGGGCATTAACTCAAAGCTAATAGAAAAATTAATTGCATGGGGTAAACAGAATGGTGTTCAAGATTTCTATCTTGATGTTTACTCTCAAAATAGCTCAGCGATAAAAGCCTATGAAAAAGTTGGCTTCCAACCATCACTTATGGAAATGAAGTTAAATCTTAAATAGAAAGTTCACAGCCTATAAACCCAGGTGATGTCGATGCCCTTGGCTCACCTGATTTACACCAGGCGATTTCAAAGAGTGTTATTAAAGAAGCCTTAGCCAATATACTTCGATCTAAATACCTGCCTGCAAGATTTATAATCAACTTGAAATGGCGGGGTAATTCCCCATCTTAGTAGCGGCTTAATCAGGCTCAGAATCAGATTCCACTTTAGAAAGAGTCAAGAGCAACAGCAAATCAAGCTGTCAAATTATCTATTCCATTATATTTTATGGCGTAAATTTGTCTTCACTAATTACACGCTTTATCACCCATAAATTATCCCGCCAAAATTTCGCCATTCATCACACTTTTAGTGAGAAAGAACGCATAGTTACCACACTCATAAACGGTTGTGCGCCATAACTTTAGTATTAGAAATACGCACAACCAAAATAATGACATCTATCTAAAAATAAGCCGGAGTCCAAGTTCGCCAGCATAAATGATTTATTGCAGGCGTATTTTTTATAGGTCTACTGCGCTTGTCCGACAGATAACAAAAATGGATTTTGTTCGGGAGATTATGACCATGCGTCTACCTTCGCTTATTGCGATACTATTTTCATTGGTGCTTTTAAGTGCCTGCGGTTCTGATGGAGGCCGGGGCGATGCCGCAGATGACTTGCTCCCGCCCCCTGGCGTCACAGACTCAGATGGTGACGGTATCGATGATGATAATGACAATTGTCCGAGTGTTAGTAATTCAGACCAGGATGATTTAGATGGCGACGGCAGCGGTGATGCCTGTGATACTGATGACGATGGCGACTCCCACCCCGACACTTCAGACAACTGCCCACAAACCCCGAATTCGGACCAAGCCGACAGTGATAGCGACGGCATAGGCAATGCCTGTGACAGCGACCTGGATGGTGACAACGTCCCCAACGATTCTGACAACTGCCCTGCTGATTCAAATAGTGAACAGGGAGATATCGATGGCGACGGCGTCGGGGATGTGTGCGACAACGACCGCGACGGGGACAACTACACCGACAGCTTGGATAACTGTCCGGACGTAGCCAACCCAGACCAATCAGATCAGGACAATGACGGCATCGGCGACGCCTGTGACGAAGATAGCGATACTGACAATGACGGCCACGACGACGGCCAGGATAACTGCCCAGCCGTATCCAACCCAGACCAAGCCGACCTTGACGGAGACGGCATTGGCGATGCCTGTGACAGCGATGACGACGGTGATGGCGTAGACGATCAAGACGACAACTGCCCAACCGCAGCCAACTCCTCACAGACCGACCAGGATGGCGATGGTATAGGTGATGCCTGTGATGACGATGCGGACAGTGACGGCATCGATAACGAAGATGACAACTGCCCATCCACCCACAACCCGAGTCAAGACGATAACGACGGAGATGGCATTGGCGACGCCTGTGACAGCGACGACGACAATGACTCTGTCGATGATGAGGCCGACAACTGCCCCAGCCATAGCAATACCGACCAAAGTGATATTGACGAAGACGGTGTCGGCGATGCCTGTGATAGCGACCAGGATGGTGATGGTATTGATAACGACGATGACAACTGCCCTGCTACCGCCAATTCAGACCAAAGCGATATCGATGGTGATGGGCAAGGCGATAGCTGTGACAGCGACGATGACGGCGACGGTATAGACGATGGAAATGACAACTGCTCGGCCGTTGCCAACGATGATCAAACCGATACCGACGGCGACGGCACCGGCGATGCCTGCGACAGCGATCGCGATGATGACGGCGTTGATAATGAAAATGACAATTGCCCGCTGGTACCCAACGCAGATCAAACAGATACAGATGGTGACGGTTACGGAGATGCCTGCGATGACAACACCGATGTCGACGGTGATCAGGTACCTGACAGCGTCGACAACTGTGTACTCATCCCCAACACGGATCAAATTGATCAGGACGGCGATGGTGTCGGGGATGCCTGCGACGAAGACCTGGATGGAGACGGCACCGATAACGATGCCGACAATTGCCCATCAATACCCAACTCAGACCAACTCGATACTGACGGGGATGGCAGCGGCGATATCTGTGATAGCGACGACGACAACGACGGTGTCGATGACATAGCCGATAACTGCCCCACAGCATCCAATAGTGAGCAAACAGATACCGACGGGGATTCAGTCGGTGACGCCTGCGATCCAGACCTCGATGGAGACGGCATCTTTAATGACGACGATAACTGCCCCTACGTCAGCAATACACTACAGGAAGACAGTGATAACGACGGAATTGGCGATGCCTGTGACGGCGACAACGATAACGACGGAGTAGATAACGCTAACGATAACTGCCCGGATACTGCCAACAGCGATCAGTCGGATATCGATCAGGATGGCGTTGGCGATGTCTGTGACAGCGACCGGGATGGTGACAGTGTCCCGGACACTTCCGACAACTGCCCGGCTATTCCAAATGATGATCAAGCCGATCAGGACGGTGACGGAATCGGTGATGTTTGTGACGATGACAGTGATACCGACAATGATGGCCACGATGACGGTGAAGACAATTGCCCAGCCATTCCCAACCCGAATCAAACGGACACGGATGGCGACGGTGTCGGCGATGAGTGTGATAGCGATGCCGATGGCGATGGCACGGACAACACCGATGACAACTGTCCACTAACGCCAAACGACCAAACTGATACTGACGGTGACGGTATTGGGGATGCCTGTGACGAAGACCTGGATGGTGACGGCGTTAATGATGACGTCGACAACTGCCCAATGATTCCGAATCCAGGGCAAGAAGACGGCGATAACGACGGTGCCGGAGACGTCTGCGATAACGACCGCGACGATGACGGCCTTGATGATACCGTCGACAACTGCCCGGCGATTCCAAATCCAAACCAAACCGATACCGATGGTGATGGAGAGGGAGATGCATGCGATGCAGACATGGATGGCGACGGGGTAGAAAACGATCTCGATAATTGCCCCCAGACTCACAATCCCGGGCAGGAGGATTCTGATAACGATGGTATCGGCGATGCCTGCGACCTCGAATCAGGACTATCCTGTGCAGCGTTTGAAGACCTGGAGATCGTTAACGGTGTAGATGCAGACCTGACTTACGGAATTGAGCAGCCCTGCGATGGATGTTCTATTACTGCAGTAGAAAGGGTATTTAACGGCGTCCTATCGGATGCAGCCAGAATGGAAGTTGTCAGTGGTGCAGGCGGCTCTACCCATATTCAAATCAACCACCACTCGGTTAAAGAGGGGCGCCATGTGGTCGGTTTCCTGGTAGAGCACACCACACCACTGCTGGATATCATCTACCTCAACACCATCACAATCAGTACATACTTGGATGGAGTAGCTACTGGGGAGTCCACCAGCGGGTATCGTCTGGCCCCCTTCAAAGTCAACGGTGCGCGCAATCACCGCTTGCTATTAGTCACCACTAATAGCGACTTTGATCAGGTCAGGCTATCTTTAAGCGGCTTGAGCTTTATAAACAACCAACTGGATGTTTACCTGGCCTGCTCAAAAGCTGTGGGCCAGCCATAACTAAAAGAAGAAATAAAAAGTCCCGGTACGCCGGGGCTTTTTATTTACAATTAAATTGAAAGGAATAAAGCGCATAAAGAAAACCAATTCCAACCTTTAAAACAATAAAGAACGCAAGCTAAAGAACTTATTCCCCCCCCACCTATTCCCCATACACCAAAAATTACAAAATCAAAAATCCTAAAAAATAAAACTTTTTTAAATATTCAAGGTAGGTCTGGTCAAATTGACAGCGGAGCGCCTTATAGTTACTGACCAGCAAGTTAACTATATATTGGCCGGCTTATTTTTTAGGCATAATTGACAATTAAACTTATAGGCACTCGAACGCCTCTCAGAAACCATTCCAGCTGCAATAAGACTTTAGAAAAATATGGGCTTGCCATTATCAACAACATGCAGATGTATCTGTACATTCGGAGGTGAAGTACTTGACGAGGAACTCCATGGTTTTTTTAATGATTAGCCAACGTCATCAAGTGACTTACCCGTCATTTCTATCCGGTACTTCCAGGTTATCACTGCGCCAATCAAGGAAGTCACCGCTAGTGCACTAAGCAACATACTTGCGCCAATGTCACTAAGTAAAATTGGAAAAAAAAATGCGATTGCGACACCCCCGAACTTTGAGATGGATGCGGCCAATCCCGCACCAGCACCACGATAGCGGGTTGGGAATACCTCCCCAGCGATTAGATAAGTCTGAGAATTTGGCCCCAGATTATTCATCAAGTTGAACAACATAAACCCCCCGAAAATGAATGGTAACTGCTGGCTAGTATTTAAAGATTCTCCATAAGCGGCAATAAGAAGGCCGAGTGCACAACCAAGGAAGCCAAGAACTTGCAATCGGATACGCCCCACCCTATCCACAAATATAATTGCTAGAATAACGCCAACTACCAGCATTACATCGATTAGTGCTGCCCCTTTCGCCGCCTCGACTTTGTTATGGATTAATTCCGAAACGGAGCGTGCATGGGGTGACGCATATCCAAACACGTTCGCTAAAATTACTGGCGTGAAGATACCAACGCCATAGGTTCCCAAATCCTGCAAAAACCAGGGAATAGAAGAGAGTTTGATTGCTTTTCGAGAATTCTTATCCTGAAGTAAATGCTTAATACTCGATAGTTCACCTATTTTTTTCTCATTCGTCTCCGCTGTGGCAACATTCTTCAATAAGAATCTGGACGGGTATGGCGGATCTCTTTTCAACAGTTGGCTGATAGATTTCTCCGCCTCAGGCATGCGACCTTTAGCCAGAAGCCACATCGCACTCTCTGGAATATAGAAACGACCAATCGTAATCAAAATCGCTGGAACAATCGCCGCAGCATACATATACCGCCAAGCTTCCAGGGAGGGATACCAAGAGAGAACCAAAAATGCGAGACCTGTACCCACCAAAATTCCAACAGCCTGAAAACTAAAGGCTCCGAGAACTAGCCTGCCCCGCATCCTCGATGCCATACTTTCAGAGATCATCATGTGAGCTGTGGGATAATCACATCCAAGCGCCAATCCCAGACCAAATAATGAAATAACAATCACGAGATAAGAATCTGCGAAGGTCAATATCACCAGGAAAAAGATAAACATGATCATCTCAGCGATGAACATTTTCCGCCGGCCATAATGATCGCTGAGCCCTCCTAGGGTTATCGCTCCAACCAGAATTCCAAACAATGTCGCCGATGTCACAAAGCCCATACTAAAGGCGGTCAAACCAAATTCTTTAGCAATTAAAATGTGGGATACCCCAGTCATGAAGACGATCATTCCCTCAAAAAATTTACCAGCTGTCGCAAGCCACCAAATTCGCCACTGCATTGGCGTAAAAATATTCTGCGGAATCGAGGTTCCATCACACCAAACGGGAGTTTCGTCAATGTAATAGTCAGCCGAATGGTGTTCGCTGAACCGGGCATTTTCAGTCAATGACGGATTTTGAGTGCCATTGGGCTCATTTCTCTCCATAACTACTTCTTTAAATACCCCAGTGAATTATGGCGAACACTAGCATAAAGTGATGACAACTAAGTGATCGAAATATCAGTATTAAGAAAGGTTCGAAAGTATGGTCTGTTACTACATTAGACTAAGGCGGTCGGTGATGCTTTTGTAGGTAAAGACATACCATAAGGCAGCTACTATTATCAGCCCTTGAACTACTACAACTAATTATATAGTGGGCATACTATTATTCAGGTAATTAGTTAACTACGACAAACTACCAACATTAAGGGTTTTGAAACTTTACTAAAATTAAAGGTGGGCACGGTATGGCATCCGCACTGCTCAACTTTTCTTTTACCTTCACTTCCGCAATTTACAGTTTCACAAGGATACATGGAAATACCATCAATGAAATTCGTTCCCATATCAATGACAGTCTCATTTTGTCTTCTCCTGATATTAGCCATGGCGCTAAGACAAAAGAGGTTCTAATCAGAGCTATATATAGCTTTGGATGGCATACTTATTGAGCAAACAACACGCTATTCTCCCACCAATAACAAGAATTCAATTATTCCAAGCAACTTGGGCTAGCTGTATCGAATATGTTACCAAACCAAGTATTACTGGAGAGGCAAGCATCAGGAGTCTCATCTACCAAATCACCTTCACCATTACTACCAGTCACCTGATTTCCAGAAATAATGTAGTTCATTGAGGGTGGATCCACTATATCAAAATCCATCATGATACCGCTATCTGAAGAATTCGATATCACATTCTGCACCACCAATCCATTAACAGTTGGAGGCTCTATAATAATTCCAAAAATAGATCCATCAATGGTATTCTGAATAACCTGACTGAAACTACCCGCAATGACAATCCCTGCTATGGCATCACTATTACCACTTAGAGAGTTCCCTGAAATATGACTGAAATCCCCATTGAGTTGAAAACCAATACTGCCAGGGCCACCTGAAAGAAACATTGAGCCATTAATAGAATTGTTGTCACTCTCCACTATAAAACCCACCCCTGGACTATCAGAAATCAAACCTTGAACTGAATGAAATCCATCGCCTTCTAAAAAGACAGAAATTCCACAAGTGTCTATGGTACCTCCTACTAATACAGCTCCTAAACCTTCAAGAGAGATCCCTACGCTATCACTATCTTCACAAGTAAGTACATAACCGTTCATGTCCAGGCTTCCGGAAGGCCCTTCTATTGTGACCTGTGTTTCAAGGTCACAGGAAATATCCTGACTGAGAATTTCTGCTGTCGTTATCGTATCTCCACACTGAACATCTGCCAGAGAGAAAATTGGCTTTGAAATAAAGATTGTTAATAATGCCAATGATGCACATACCTTCAGGTTCATCTTTTCCTCTAGAATAAATATTTGTCAAAGAGCTTTGATATACGAACAAGAATAACAGCCTATAAGAAATACTTTAAATGGCTCCGAAGACCAACAGAGGAGGATTTTAGTGAAGTGTTAAAGGCCTTCACTCCCTAACAGACTCCTTAAATTGCCAATGTGTACGCTAAAAATTCCTAGCCAAAAGAGTTCTCCGAAAAATTAAGCCAGGTGATGCGCCACTGAGAATCCCCGGGAAGAAAAAAGGCGCATCAGCTGACTAGTTTGATATAGAGCACGCTATTAAACAAAGTTCTTCACAAGCAGAAACCTACCCACCTCTACACATTGAGAGTAAAACTTATTGCAAGCCGAGCACGGTATTATTGTCCCCAAACTGGACGGCGGTGGCCAGATTACTAACCGTTGCCTGACTTAATCTCAACTGATTGGTATCACCATCCTGTATAGCCACTGCGGTATTAAAACTCTGTAGCTGTACTATCAAGGAATCATTAAGCAAACCACTTAACTGTAACGTTTCTCCAAAATTAAACTCATTGCTTTGCACAGTTTCCGCAGTATTAATCCCACCGCGCTGTTCAGTTAGCGCAGTATTAAAAGCACCAATCTGCTCATGTATCACCTCAAGGCTGGTACCCCTCTGCAGGATATAGCTGTCATGACCAAGATTCTCCTGAGTAGAATCAATAGAATTAGTATTCCCACTTTGAAGGGCAAACGAACTAGATCCCGAAGCAGAGTTTTGTGTAATCTCCAAACTCATAGAGTCACCTAACTGAATCCCTACAGCAGAATTATCTATTGCCGACCTTTGATTCATCTGGAAAGTTAAGCTATCTCCAACTTGAAGCACGAACACCTCATTCTCGGAACTATTTTGAACACCGCCCTGATTGACGGTGCCTCCGTTATCAACACCTAGCTGAGTAACCGTCGCTGAATTCCCAACTCCATTATTCTGCCCTATACTGACATCGTTACTTATCCCACCCTGAAAAACAAAAGTAGAGCTATCGTCGACATCACCCTGAACTGAAGTTACCGTATTCCCCTCTCCAAACTGATACTGTACAGCTATTGAGTCAATTGCTGCCTCCAGCTGTTCCGCACTAGCGGATTGATTACTGCCCACCTGTCGCTGGATAATAGTACTGTTTTCAGCAAAAGGACCTTGAGTTGCAGAAGCCCCATTATTAACACCAATTTGTAGTTGAATAATGGTACTTCCATTTACACCAGGACCACTCTGATCACCCTGTGCCGTATTACCTTGCCCGATTTGAATGAGCTGGTACGTATTATCAGCAGCTATCCCTGCTGCACTGTAAGTCGAAAACAGAACACAGGCCGCAAGAGAACTGTACTTCATGAGTGGTTACTCCCTTTCATCTGACAATATTGATTACTGAAGTCCTAAAACTGTGTTGTTGTCACCAAACTGGGAGGAATTAGCCAAATTCCCCACTGTAGCCTGACTCAAACGGGTAGAGTTCGTATCCCCAGCCTGTGTTGCAATAGCTGTATTGAATGCCTCCAGCTGCAAAACAAAAGCATTGTTACGAAATCCACTCAATTGCAGCATCTCTGATGTACTAAAATCTCCACTTTGAGCCAATTCAGCAAAATTTAAAGCTCCAAACTGCTGGACTAACCCAGCACTAAAATTACCTATTTGATCCTGCATGGCGTCCAGACCAATACCGTCCTGAACTCCAACACTTAAATTACCTATATTCTCTTGCCTAACTGCATAAGAGTTTGCGGTATTTTTTTGACTCACAAGTGAGGACGAACTCGCAGCTGTACTCTGAGCTACAAAAGAACGCAATTCATTACCCGACTGCACAACAAGAACACTATTGGCCACCCCTAAATTCTGATCAACATTCGAATCATTTCTAGACCCAAACTGAAAATTAACTACAGAATTCTCAAAACCAATATTTTGTGATACTCCACTTCTATTGGAATCGCCAATTATCGTTACTCTTATAGAGTCACTGACACTGCTATCCTGTGTTAAACTTGAGTTATTGCCGTCACCAATTAAAATTGCGCTAATATCTCCAGCTACCACGCCGGCTTGAGACGAGCCAACATCGTTATTGGTACCAACTTGTGTAATAGCAATACCCGATTGTGCAGTACCCGTTTGACCGATATTTTCGGCACTATTGTTGTTCCCAATCTGTATAATGGTAATGGTGGACGATATAGCTGCGCTCTGGTTAGATTCGGTAGAGTTACTGGCACCCAGCTGTAACTGATAAATCTCACTAGACTCGGTAAACAACTGCTGCTCACCTGTCACCTCATTGTCATTACCAATCTGTATCTGGCTAATCTGGCTATTACTAACCGTTAAATCACCTTGCTCACCCGTTGCCATATTTCCCGATCCGACCTGTATCAGGTTATAGGTGTTTTCAGCAGCCACTGAAACCGTATTGGCCACAACAGCCAGAATTCCTGCTAAAACAGGTTTCAATACAGTCATCATAATTCCCTTAAAAGATCAAACTCAGCTTAAAACCCTGACTCCAGACAACGTCCACAAGAAATGGAAGAGATAGATTTACTTAAGTTGCTTGAAATCAATAAAGTTATTGAAGTCCCAGAATAGTATTACCATCACCAAACTGTGCAGAGGTAGCAAAATTTCCCACTGTAGCCTGACTGAGACGGGTATAGTTTGTATCACCGGTCTGCGTCACACCGGCAGTATTAAATGCATCCAGCTGCACAACAACTGCATTATTGAGAAGTCCGCTAAACTGTAAGATCTCTGAAGTGCTAAAATCACCACCCTGAGCAAGCTCAGCAAAATTCAGCCCACCAAATTGCTGGATAAACCCCCTACTAAAGTTACCGATCTGATTCTGAATTCCCTCTAAGCTGGTTCCATTTTGGAATCCAATACTAACGTTACCCACATTTTCCTGACGACTTTCAAAAGAATTATTATTATTATTTTGATAGATAAATGAACGAGAACCATAAGCAGAAACCTGAAATGTCTGAGCATTTAGTGCATTTCCCGTTTGCACTGTAACCTCAGCATTACCAGCCCCACCGTTCTGAGTAAGTGATAGAGTATTCATTGACCCAAACTGAAATCCACTTGCCGAACTCACCTGACCAGACTCCTGGGTAATTGTTATATTACTTGAATCACCTAAAGTTATTCCGCTGGCAGAAATATCCACACTGGAATTTTGTATCACATTAGCAGTATTACCATCACCAATGCTCACGATATTTATAATACTTCCTAAAGTGCTATCTTGAACAAGACCGTTGACATTACCATCTCCTATCTGTACGGAATCAATGGTAGATAGTAAGACCCCATTTTGTGAAATACTTGAAATATTACTCGAACCAATCTGTGTAACTGTGATACTGGTTAAAACAGAAGCGCTTTGCTCAACTTCTGCAGTATTACCTTGACCCAACTGAACTACAACTATTTCGCTAGATTCGGTAAATGATTGCTGCTCTCCAGTAGTATCATTGTTATTCCCTATTTGCGTTTGGCTAATTAGACTATTAGTAACACTGGGATCGCTTTGCTCACCCATTGCTGTATTACCCGATCCTACTTGAATGAGGTTATAGGTGTTATCGGCAGCTACTGAGAAACTGCTAACCATCGCCAAAAAGATACCTACCGAGAGAGGCTTAAACGAATTCATCACTAACTCCTTAAAGCAGAAAACAATTAGTCTTGCCACCGCCGATCTTTTGCAGATCCAAAGAACGAGACAGATATGCCCCTTATCACTTCAGCACTCAAACCTATAATTTACTGAGTTAACATACCCACATTACCGTCTCCTACTTGGGTAGTAGACACACTATTATTACCGTTGGCTTGTGTGAGAGTGATCTGATTTGAGTTTCCTAGCTGGGAAGTGGAGCTGGCATTAAAGCTAGCCAGCTGAGTGACCATTACAGAGTTTCCTGATCCCCCTAGTTGCACAATATCTACACTATTAAAGGCACCTGCCTGATCGATTTCAGCAATATTGGTACTGCCATGCTGTTCCGTAGAAACAACACTAAATTCTCCACTTTGAGTAATGTCTACGCTATTTGATTCACCAAATTGCTGAGTGTATGCCTCGTTGTAGACACCGGACTGAGAGTGCCAGGCTCCCAGGTCTTCGCCTTCCTGGCGAATTTCACTGTAGTGCCCGATAGATTGTTGAAGAATATTTGCGCTATTGCCTGTACCATCCTGAGCAACAATTGCAGTAGAGTCAAAGGCAAGAGTATGACTTATATTTAACGTATTGGAACTTCCATATTGATCAGTGGTAATACTATTCCCTATACTTGCAGTTTGTGTCACTGCCGCAC
The DNA here is from genome assembly GCF_052467825.1 of Microbulbifer maximicatervae (SeqCode). Classification (NCBI taxonomy): domain Bacteria; kingdom Pseudomonadati; phylum Pseudomonadota; class Gammaproteobacteria; order Cellvibrionales; family Microbulbiferaceae; genus Microbulbifer; species Microbulbifer maximicatervae (SeqCode). The sequence continues at coordinate 2,849,411 of NZ_CP174327.1, read as the reverse complement.
TCTGTGCACTACCTTCTTGATGCAAAGAGATAGAGTTTGCTGCTGAGCCAGTCTGCAATACATTCAGAACGTTAGTATCTCCCACCTGAACAATACCAATAAACTCATTCAGTGTATTTGTTTGAGTAAATGAGGCTTCATGATTATTCCCAATCTGCACTATCAAAATAGTACTTAACTCGGCAAACTCCTGCGCAGGTGTCGCTGAGTTATTATCACCAATTTGCTCTACTAGAATGCTTGAAAAAACTGAGCCGGCTTGGGTTGCCTCAATATAATTACTATCACCCACCTGTGATTGCTGAATCAAACTGAAGGAAGTAAATAGGTTCTGGGTTGCATTCACCTCATTATCATCACCCACCTGAACTTGGATAACCGTATCACCAACAGCAGAATTGTCACTTTGATCTGAGTTAGCGGTATTACCCGATCCTACCTGAAGAACATTATAGGTGTGGTCTGCGGCAAGAGCGGCAGTTCCAATCATTGAAAATAAAACAGTTGCTGCAACAGGTCTGTACATGCTCATCTAATACTCCTTAAAGATGACAGGTCCAGCTCGAAAGCTTTTACGACGATTTTTTCAAGAGCGCAGCATCATTGAGTAGAACAAATATTGAGGTCGTGGCGCATAGCATGGGCCACTTAGGGGCGGGCGGTGACAGTTGAATGACTAGTTTCATAAGTCAAACTCATACTACTTCGCATACAAACAACAATATTGCGATACTTCTTGAGTGATAAAACGATGCTGAATTCAGTATTGATAAGAAACAAAGGTTTTTCTATGAGAGATTAGTTGTATGCTAGTGGGAAGAAAGTATCCTGTTTACACAGGCGAGCAATCAGAGAGTGAGTATTTCTTACTAATAAATGAAGGAGCAGCCATACAATTCGACTACTCCATAGATTATTATTTAATCTAAACAACTCGGATCAGCCGTATCAAAAATATTTCCATACCATAAATTTGTAGACATACAGGCATCCGGATTTGAATCAACCAAATCACCATCAGGGTTACCCGTTGCTATGTTTCCGGTAATCAAATAATCACTTTGCCCCCCTCCCTCCATTGATATTCCAGTCTGTCCATTATTTGTCACTATATTTTGAACAACCAAGCCACCAGAAGATGGGTCAATAACTATTCCCTCACCATTGTTGTTATCACAAATATTCTGAGCAACAAATGAGTTATCACCGTTAATCAATATCCCGCTAGAGGTTCCTCCTTGGTTATCTATAAGAAAATTTCCAATTACTTGACTGTTAGAACCTTGAATTTCAATCCCTCGATTAAAGAAACCAGTAGCAGTAGAACCATTCACAATATTATTTTCGCTTATTAACCAAATACCGACGTCGATACCATCTTGCACAGTCATCGTTTGAATACTATGAAAGCCATCCCCATCCACAAAAATACCTATTGCACATCCATCCACCACTCCATTTGAAAGAACAGCCGCGCTGCCGAGGACGTCAATACCTCTAGAGGATCCACCGCCACATTCCAAGGTGAATCCATTCATATCTAAACTTCCAGTTGGACCCTCAATCGTTAGCGCCGGCGTACCACTACAATTTAATAGATCTTCAGTGAGAATCTCTGCGCTTGTAATAGTATCTCCACACTCCACCGCAGCCACTGACACAAAGGGAAGAGCCAATATTGCTGACACTAGAAGCTTCACATCCATTAGTTTCATGAGCTAAACCTTTAAGTCTATAAAAACAACAATTAAAAAAAGTTCGCATCCGAAGATTTTACTTTTATCGGAGGCGAAGCATTTTTTAGTCTAGCTACGGTTATTAACTTAACGATAAGAATATTTTCTCATACCTTAAAGTTTGAAATTAAAACAAATTGGCACTGAATAATACTTTCGGTCTAGGGCCTAATAAAACCCAAGCACATCAAACGACGTAATGCCTCTATTTAAATTAGCGCCTTCTATTTAGCAAGTAGCGATGTAAAGCCTATTAGCTTTTAAACGCTCTCTGTCTACTCAGGATCAAAATCTAATAAAAAAGTAATGGGCAGGCTATTCAACTTATTCATAGGCGCATAAGCACAAGAATTGGAGTCAGCCTGTTTAGCAATACCTATAGAGGCATCAGGCATGAACTAAAGGTAAAATAATCATTCCAATAGTACCCATATATCATCAAAAAAGGGGCTCTGAATAGAGCCCCTTTTAATTATCCTGATGCCTGTGGATGGGTATCAGGTAAAGGATTTTGAATACTGCTCTCTACTGCGGGTTTCTCCACAAGTTCAGACCATACACTGTCCGCTTCGATTTTTGCCCGCCGCTTGCGAAGATGAATCAAGAGTAAAACAAATGATGCACCTATCAGTAGCGCAACAACGTCAACCGCCCATACCTGGGTGGCAGCTCCCAGCAACTCGCCATTTATAAGTGAGCTAATTGGTATCAGGAAGATAGCGGCGGCACAGAAGACAAGGAGCTGCCGAGCAGCTGCCATGGGACGACGAACAAATACCCATGCCAGCGCAAATAAAAAGCCTGTGTAATAAGCAGCTTTCTGCCAAAACTCAATATCCACCTGCGCATGGGGCAGCCATTTAACTGCCAGCATACTAGCGGCGACCCCCAAGATAGTGCCCAGCCCAACCCCCACTGTGAGCTTTGCCATTACCACTGATGAGGTTGTTTGTACCGGCAGCGCCCCCTGCCCCCTGCGTTTTTTGCGCCGGCTTTCAATCCACAGCAGATTGCCGGTGAAGAAGATCAGTGCTCCCATAATGCCGAGAATGAAGTAGACCCAGCGCACGGCATTTCCACCAAAACTGCCAAAATGCAGGGAAAAAATGCTTAATACCGTGCCACTATAGCCATTGAAATTATTGGGCAGAATGCTGCTATAGGGAACTTCGCTCAAGTAAGGGTTGCCTAGCACATAAGCATACTCAGCACCTCGCACCACCTCACCATGCATGATTCCACCTACACGCATACGTGGAGCGCGGGTATCCAGATTCAAATAGAGAATTTCCGCCATCTGGAATTTGGGCTCCCCCTCCTGAATCGCAGCTTCCAACTCTGTGACAGGCACCAACTCAGAGAAGCTCTTCACCTCTGCTGGCGCCGGGCGAGTGAACATGGGGGAATCACCGTAGACCGCCACGCGCAGGGCACCATAAAGCGGATCATGGAAGGCAAATACAAAGGCGGTAAAAGCAATAATCAGGTGAAACGGCAGAGAGGTGATACCCAGTACATTGTGAAAATCCAGCCAGTAGCGCTTGCGGTTCTTACCCTTTCTGAGTACCAATAAGTCCTTGAACCAAGTGGGCAGGAAAACAATCAGCCCTGAAATCAATGCAACAAAATACAACGCCGCCACAACACCCAATACATAAGTACCAAAAGCATCGTGGCCCTCACCACCGGGAATACCGGCGGTGCGATGTAAATGGTCGACAAATTCGCCAATGGCAGAAACCGTAAAACTTTGAGTGATCAGCTGCCTTTTTTCATCGAAGCTGGCATACCAGAGAGTATGGTCATGGGTTTCTTCATCCTCTATTTCCCAACTCACCGGTGCCGCCTGCAGACCCGCCAGTGGCAATTGGACGGTCATCTGTTTTGCCGCTTCCGGGTGTGCCTGCAGAACTTCGGAAATAAGGCTGTCATACTGATCGATAGAAATACTTGGCAGGGTGGTCTCAGGCTGCAGAGCCCATTGATTGAGGGGCCCTTTAAACATGGTCAGAGCGCCAGCGACAAAAGCGATATACAGAAACAAGCCCGCAAGAATACCGGTCCAGGTATGCACGCTTTTATAAGTTTTAATCAATTCAACGCGCATATTCTTAGACTCCGAATCTCGCTACCCACAACAGGGTAAACAGCACCAAATTTAGCCCCAGGTAGAGAGACAACATACGCCTGACACTAATAAACAGGTAAACCAGACTTACCAAAGTGAGCCAGACAGGTGTGATCAACCACATCACGAATTGACTTTTATCATCGACCACTACATCACCGGGGCCCCACAGAGCAATCAAACCAGCAACGGCAACTGCAATGGGTAATCCCAAGAAAATTGCACATAGGCTTTTTCCCCACCAGTGGGGTTTATAGCCTTCTAACCCTTTTTCAATTCTCTTCTTTTTCTTTACCAAGACTTTGCCTGGCTTATCCAGCACTCCGCTAAAAGGCAGCAGTCCCAGCGCTAACATAAAAGTGCTAAGAAGCGTAAAGGAAGCTGACATTGCCGAAAAATTTTGGTGGAAAAGCCCCCAGGAAATGACAAGGAGCGCGAAGCTGATGAGAAGAGCGGGGTAAAACTGGAGTGGTCTCTGCTCACGCCACTGCTGATTGGGACACCCTAAATAAAAGACAGAAGACGCAAGGACACAACTCAATAGGCCGAGTCCCGTTAAAACTGAGGAATACATTTCTAGTTTCACTTAAGAGTTAGAAGCACTACCACTAAAGTGGTAGAAAATTGTTTGCCAGGCACTGATCAATCGGTGCAGCTAAGCCGTTGCCAGACGAAATAATAGTGAGAGTTTATTGCGGCAATCCCCTATTTGCAAATAAGAATGATTAGCATTATATTCACCGCCGATCTTCCTTGTCGTCCTGACTTCTTTACCTTGCTAGGGATTACGCTATGTACAAACGCCACCTGCTCAGCAAAGCCGTTTCACTCACTATTCTTACTTCGATTGGAGCGACTGCGATCGCCGCAGATGAGAACAAAGAAGAGTATGCGCCGCAGGCAATGGAAAATGTCATTGTTATTGGCGAGAAAACAGAGCGCTCCCTCAAGGAAACCACCTCTTCGGTATCCGTAATTACCGAAGAAACCCTGAATAGCATGCAACACCTGAGCATCACCGATGCGGTGTCTAATATCTCTAACGTGGTGGTACTTTCCGGCGCTACTCCGGATATTCGCGGTGTGTCCGGTAACGGTTCAGCCACCGGCTTTAACTCCTTTACCGGTGGTGCCAAAGCCCGTGTCTCCACGTTAATTGATGGTGTCGCCGAGCCATTTGTCGCAGACCTCACGGGTGATTCCGGTATTTGGGATGTAGAACAAATTGAAGTATTTCGTGGACCCCAGTCCACCAGCAATGGCCGTAACAGCATTGCCGGCTCTGTCTATATCAAAACCAAAGATCCCAGCTTCGACTGGGAAGGTGCTGCTCGCGTAGGTTACCGCGACCAGGACGGCTATATCGATACTTCTGGCATGATTTCCGGCCCAATTGTTGATGATACCCTCGCATTTCGGATAACTGCTCAACAGCTCACCGGCGACACACTGTCTAATGCTGAAGAATATGAAAATAATCCTGCTGATTTCGACCTAAATGAATTGGAAACCCAGCGACTAAAAGGCAAGCTGCTGTGGACTCCCACAGAAAAACTGAAAGCGCTCGTGGCTGTATCTACCAATAGCGAAGAAGGTAATACGGGGCGTATCTACTATACCCTGGACGATCCCTACGAATATAAGCCTGCTTTCTATCGCAATATGGATACTGAATCCACCACGACTAGCGTCAAAGTGGATTACCAGATCAACGATGATACCTCCATCGAAGTCCTCGCGGCCTATATGGATTATCAGTGGGGCTTTGACTCCTATGAAGAGGAAGCTACTGACCAACAGTATGTTCGTATGGACGAACAGAACATCACGCTCGACGCAAAACTGAACTTTGGCCTCAACAGTGATAGCTTGCACGGATTTATCGGCTTTGCTCACTTTGAAAGAGAGCAAGAATTTGACAGCACTGGTAGTACCATCTATTTCGGTGATGATGAAAGTACCTCTACTGCTTTTTATGGCGAAGTCACTTATGCACTGACTGATAGGCTGAATTTAATCAGTGGTCTACGCGTAGAGCAGGAGGAACAGGACCGTTACTTTAGCTTGCTATTCTTCGGCGAACCCAAGGACGACTCTCTTGATACCGACGAGACAATCGTTCTTCCAAAAATTGCACTGCAATATGATCTTACCGAAAACACTGTCATCTCTGCTAGCGCTCGAAAAGGATACAACTCAGCCGGTGGCGCCCTCACTTTTGACTCGGAAACATTCGAGTACAACTATTATTATTACGATGAAGAGACCGTTAATACCTACGAGCTGGCTCTGCGCAGCTCCCTAGCAGACGGCACCATCAACATAACTGGCAACCTCTTCTACAACGAATACTCCGGCTATCAAGCTCTCAGCTCTGCCCGTAGAATCGTCAATATGGATAGCGTCGAGACTTACGGTGCGGAAGTTGAAGCTATTGCTATGCTAACCCCGCAGTGGGAACTCCGTGCAGGTCTAGGCCTGCTAGAGAGTGAAATTACCGATGCCGGTACGGATTATATAGATGCGAATGGCAATGAACTCAACTCTGCCCCCAATGTCACCGCAAACTTGGGTACAAAGTATTGGTTTAATGATGCACTTAGTGTAGGTATTTCAGCCAATTATGTAGCTGAGTACTATGGTGATTTCGCCAACACTGAAGAAAGAGTCGCCGGTGACTATACTCTGGCCCGATTGAACGTGAACTACGAAGGTGAAGATTGGAACATTGCAGCGTTTATTAACAATGCCCTGGATGAAGAAGCCTATACAAATAGAGAGCCAGCTGGCCGCAGCTACCCAGACGGCTACGCTGCAATTATTGACCCACGTAATTTTGGTGTATCCGCTACCTATCGCTTCTAAATAGCGACGTTATTACCTGCTAAAAATCCGGCCCTGAATGAGTTTATCTCACACAGGGACCGGAATTCCGATATCGTCCTAAGCCTCGCCCTACTGCACAATTATTACCATATTGCTGTTTCCAATCTGGGAAACATTAGCATTTTGAAAATCGTTAACCTGGCTAACGGTAAACATATTTAAGTTACCCTGCTGTAATGCCGTGGCAACACCATTCGCTCCGCTTTGGATAGTCGAACCCATATTAGTCAAACCGATCTGAGTGGTACTTGCCAAATTAAAGCTGCCAGATTGAGCGTGGATAATAGTGTTAAATTCATTTTGCTGACTAATAGCACTGGTATTATTATTATCTGTTTGATTCACAGTAGCATTATTACTATTTCCCAACTGACTTAATGTGGAAGTGTTAGTGTCGGATACAAATTGCGACACGGTAGCCACATTCAAATTCCCTTGCTGGGCAGTTACCGCCGAGTTCGTCGTGCTGTTGGTTTGAACAACCGTACCGGTGTTGTTGTCACCCACTTGATTAATAACTGCTGTATCAGTAGTACTACTCGACTGTGTAACAGTGGCAAAGTTAACCAGATTGAACTGATTTATAGTTGCAACACTGGTTGTAGATGCCACCTGATTAATTACGCCAATATTAGTATTCCCATTTTGAGTAATAACGGCAGCCACAGTATCAGATGAATTTTGAGCAACAGTGGAAGTATTTAAATTCCCTGTTTGTATCTGATTAACTGTGCTTCCGGTATTTCCGTTTACCTGAGTGGCAGTGGCTGTATTAGTGTCTCCAGTCTGGGTTTGGCTGATAAAGTTAAATGTAACGGTTGGATCACTTTGATCTGCTGTCGCGTTATTACCTACTCCATTTTGGTTCTGAACCGCAACATTGTTGGAAGCAAAAACACCCTGACTTGCAACAGCAAGCAGGACCGCAGCCGCCAACGGGGCACACCTTTTCATATTTATCTCCTTAGAATATGAAATGTCGCTAAATTAAGATTCTTATACTGCATCAACACACAAAATTAATTAGCACCATATGCAACAACATTAAGAGAAAGCAATTTACGATCAGCTGCGCTTAATTTTGCTAAAACAAACACCAGAACTTCAGCATTTATGCTTATAAACTCTCGCTTCTCAAGAACTCAATCCCCAATTTCCTTCAGGAACACATGCTTGATGCTGTGTTGAGTCTTATCCCCGATAGCACTTTCAGCAATAGGAGAATAGTGCGGAAAATATAGGAAGAAAGTTCCCCTCTATTTAGAAAATAGCGATACCGTGGTCAAACTATTATTTTTAGCGCCATCACCATACACATACGGAGAAACCTCTCAAACATACCCTCCGTTAATATCAACCAAATCACAAACCACCTAATAAAATCACGCACTTACCAATTAACATACCATCAAAGAACAATCGTAAAATCATTACGCATATTTAGACCAAAGAGCTAACTTCTATACTTACCTATAAAAGCACTAAATAATGAAAACCCAACCCTCCAGCACATACTTCAACCACATAATCAATCAATAGAAATTGATCGCTAAAAATATGAGAGTAAGTTCCTATTGCCATTAACCAATTAAAGACCAGACTTCGGGATATTTACGCTATATCAATCACTTCAAACAATCACAACAGGAATAGATCAATGAAGTCGATTTTAAATATCAAAACATCAATAATCGCAGCAGCAGGCTGCTGCTTAATGAGTGCATCGGGTATAGCCTTAGCCGTAAGTTGCGGAGACACGATCTCTACTCCCGAAGTATTAGATACAGATATATCTAACTGCGCAGCCTCACCAGCCATCACAATAATGGGCCCCACCGGCAGCCTCGACCTCAATGGATTTTCACTATCCTGTGATGGTCTGGCTGGCACAGGAATTCTACTTGAAGGAACTACAGCCGTACTTATTAATAGTCAAGCATCCAGTGGCATCATTACATCATGTGATATAGGCATATCTGTAGAGGGCAGCGGCCTCCACAATGTCATCGGCGTTACAACACAAGAAAATGGATCTTTGGGAATGTCAGTCAGTAGCAGCCGCAATATTATCAGCGGCTCGATCAATGACTTTAATTTTGGCAATGGCATTATTGTTCTCGGCGACTGGAATAGCTTTTCTAAAGTAAGTGCCACCAGCAATGGGGAAGGTGGCATTATTATCTCCGGAGACCACAATCAAGTTTTCCAAAGCACCGCCAGAAACAATACTTTTTCTGGAATAGCAATCCAAGATGCAAATCACACCAGTATTATACTTAATACCACGTCAAGTAATAATGAATACGGTATTTCAGTAAGTAATTTGGGACAGGTAGGCAATCTCATCACAGGAAATACTGCTGAATCCAACGACATAGATGACCTATTTGATGATAATACACCTGCCTGTGTAGGAACCACTTGGTACGGCAACATTTTCAGTTCATCAAATGATGCCTGCATAAACTAGACAAAAAATACGGGATTCAAAGCATTAAATTTCTACCCTTTGAATCCCGTATAAAAACAGGCAACTTTTAACTATACCTCACCTTTGAGAGTAAAGCCCCATGAAAAAACCAGCCTTACAAACCAAACTCCCTTTACTCTAAACCAGCCCACACTGACCAACTGAGAATTTCTTAGGACTAAATATGAGAGCAAAAATCTACAGTGGGAACAGCTTTTCATTCATCACACTAGCTGCAGTGGCCAGCCTATTCGTAACCAAAACCGCATTAGCCGTAAACTGTGGCGACACCATTACAACGGCAGAGGTATTAGATAGCGACATTACAAATTGTGCTGCTGACCCCGTCATTACAATCATTGGACCAAATGGTAGCCTCAATTTAAACAATCACAATATTAGCTGTATCGGCGTAGGAACGGGAATCTTTCTCGATGGTATGTTTGCAAATCTTACCGGAGGAGAGGATTCAACCAGCACCATCAGTAATTGCGGTGTTTCGCTTCGTTTTCAGGGGGATGGATTTCATTTTGTAAGCGGCATCAATGCAACTGATGCCTCTATGGCCGGAGTGATTATTCAAAGTACCCATAATATTCTAACAAACACCAACTCCAGTGATAACAACGGTACAGGCATAATAATATTTGGGAGTGATAATACACTAAACCAAGTTACCGTTGAGGAAAACACACTTGATGGGATAATAACATTCGCCGATAGAATACTGATATCCGACAGCCAAGTAAGCTCTAACGAGCCAAGCGGCATTGTTATTCAAGGCTCTGACGACAGCTCATTTATTCAAAATACATTTAACTCTAACTCGTCCTTTGGCATGTTCGTAAGCGGGCTGGGACAAACGGGCAATCAAATGATCGGAAATACCGCTTTAAATAACGGCTCTATCGACCTGGTAGATCTAAATGGTAACTGTGCCGGAGCAACTTGGTTAGGAAACACCTTCGGTTCAGCAAATGAGGCCTGTATTGAATAATTTCACAACCTCAACTCGCCTGCAGGCAAACACTAAATTGCCTGCAGGCCTATCAACTTATCGTAAAACACTACTAATTTGACGTAACACAATCTCCGGAGGTAGTTGCATCAGGGGAGTTCCCAATCCAGCTATTTAAACAGGGGGAACTATTATTATCCTGCAGATCAAAATCTATATTGCTGAAAACAGTATTCCCGACAATCACATTGCCAGACTGCCCCAAAAGTTCCAGTAAGATTCCAGCAGTATTCGCCCCTCCGATCCCACTCATTGAGACGGTATTTTGGGCAACCGTATTGCCATCTGCTTTACCAATCAAAATACCATTTAAAGTGCTTCGACTGATATCATTGCTTACAATAAGGTTTCTACTACCCTCTAATTGAATGCCGTTCTCTAAATTATCCAGGATAGAGCTAGAACTAATTGTATTGTTATCACCAGCTATAAATATGCCAGTGCCGTTGTTTTTAAATATCCCTGATTGAATAATAGAGTTAAAGCTACTATTAACAGAAATCCCTGATATATCTGCTCCATCTACTCTGATTGTCTGTATATTGTGAGATCCAGCTCCATCTATCGATATCCCGATATCACATAGTGTTACCACACCATTTGATAGGAAAGCTGAAACGCCATCAATCTGGATACCAACAGCAGAGCCATCACACCTAAGAGTGAACTCAGCCATGTCCAGGCTACCCGCAGGCCCCATTATCGTTAGCGCGGGTTCTGTTGAGCACACAAGGTCCTGATCAAGTACTTCAGGTGTAGTAATTGTGTCACCGCAGTCTACTGCAAAGGCGGAATTACCCAAAGCAATATATAAAACGCCCGGCACCAAGAGATGTCTAGCGGCTCCTCTAATTTCTAACTTCATACAATCCTCCTTGAATCAACTTAACAATCTAATCCTCAGCTAACCAAAAGGATGACCCATCAAGCGCTGACAAAATAACTATAGGATATATCCCCTGTAACTTTAGGTAGCCTCACCACCCAAAGATTACATACAAAATAAAACTCACGGCAAATTAGAGCTAGACATAAGACACCTTAAGAAAAGACTTTAGCCACATCCAATAGGGCTTATGCGGAGCGAAGATATTAATTAACTTTAGAGATCTGAAGGCAAATAATGAACTGCCTCCAGATCCAACTTTATCACCAAGGTAACGTTATTGTGATGTTACACATTCACCAGAGGTAGTCGCATCAGGAGAATTTCCTATCCAGTTATTCTCACAGGGTGCAGAGTTGTCATCTTGCAAGTCAAAATCCACATTGCCAGAGACAGTATTGCCTACGATATTGTTTCCAGTCTGGCCAAATAGCTCCATTAAGATTCCTGCAGTATTTGACCCTTGAGTGCCATTATTCTCCACCGTATTCTGGCTGATAAGACAGCTACTGGCGTTATTAATTTGTATTCCAGTTAAAGTATTATCCGATACTGTATTTGACGATATTATTGAACTGCTACCATCTACCTGTATACCCGTTATTTCATTTCGACTTATGTCATTAGAAAACAGATTATTTGTTCCCCCCGCGATTATAATACCTGTACCTGCATTATCCGATATATTTGATATGGTTAGCGTATTATTACTACTAACAAACTCAATACCAGAAGAAGTATTACCAGAGGTGTTCAGGCCGAACAAATTATGAATACCGGAACCTTCTACAGAAATACCTGTATTGCAATTAGATACAAACCCATCCTGTAACACCCCGCCCGATATTATGGCCGCAAAACCATCGACCAAAATTCCCACTGTAGTTCCATCACAACTCAGCGTATAACCATTCAAATCCAGATATCCGGTCGGCCCAGTTACAGTCAAAGCCGGGGTAACATTGCAGAGCAAATCTTGATCCAGTATTACCGGACTGGTTATGGTGTCTCCGCACTCAACAGCACCATTTGCTAGTGAACACAAAGATGCAGACAATAAAGAAGCCGCCAAAGAAGTTATCAATGCCTTGCTTATCACAGATCGAGATATAAAGCTCACGAGAGTCCTCCCAAATAAAGCTCAAATACAGAAAAGATATGTCATGCTGATTTTGAGTCAAAAACTGGTAACAGCCATGGGAAATTTGTCCGCAAAATTTAGTAAAATAGTTTAAGCGGGGAATGGAGCATATTGATATACAAGCTACAGGAATATAAATTGTAAAAGATAACACCACTACCGAAGCCACCATAGTGGCACTATCTTTTTATATCCGTATATTTCAATCCAGGCAGCTAGGATCTACAGTATCAAAAGTATTATTTCGCCATAAATTTGTACCATTGCAGGGATCACTGTTTAAATCTTGCGCATCGAAATCTTCATTGAGAATCCCCACATTTAAAATGATCAAATTATATTGCTGATCAAAATCATTCATTAAGATTCCTGCCGTTCCCGCACCTGAAGTGCCATTATTTTCCGATGCATTTTCAACGATCCAGCTATTACTGGAATCATTAATCTCTATTCCTGAGCCCATATTCTCAAAACAGAAATTCTCTGTTATATATGACCGATCACCATCTATCTGGATACCACTCAGGGTATTTTCCTCAAAAGTATTCTGGAAGACATTATTTCTCTCCCCACTAACAATCAGCCCAACCCCTGTATTTTCCTGAGCGGTACAGGCTGTCATATAGTTGCTATTGCTCACTAATTCAAATCCGGCGCTGGCATTTTCCGTGGTCGATACCGCTTGAATATTATGGAATCCATCTCCATTCGCTAAAACACCCACCTCACAATCTGCAACCTGCCCTCCTCGAAGTAGCGCAGCACGCCCCTCTAACAGCACTCCAACTTCACTACCATCACATTGAACCTCGTACCCGGTCATATTCAGGCGTCCATCAGGGCCTATCACAGTTAAAGCAGGGCTGACATCACAAGTGAGATCCTCATCCAAAGTAACAGATGTGGTAATCGTATCCCCACATTCAACATCATCCGCAATCACTGGCTTGGAAATGGAAATGTTGGATATCCCGATCATTGAGACAATGGCGATTTTATAGAGACTTGAACGAGGGAGTTTCATCAAATTTTTCCTTAGCGCTGTGTTCGTTATTCATAGTCCAGGGTCATGCCTAGGTGATTTTGATCCAGCATTAAGAAAGAACCATGAGAAATTATTCCTAATAAAATGGGAATTTAGTTTGGGTTTTATGTTTAATATGCGCCAATACGGCTACGATTTTATGGATTTTATTAAAGAAACGAGAGTTAGGGAGATGGCCAAATGATGGAGTGGGCGTCGCCCCTGCTCCATCATTTAGTGGATAAGAATTTAGGCTTTTGGCCGAACGGCTTTGATATCCTGATCTGCAGCCCAGTTAAGAACGTCTTCACGACGCAGCGCCGTTGCCATCAGGTCCGGGAATTGATCCGGTGTACAGACAAAAACCGGAGAGCCTATCGCAGCAAAATCTTCCGCCAGCGACTGGTCATAAGATGGACGCCCATCATCACTGAGTGCCAGTAAGGTAATCACATTTACATCCTGGCGAACAAGGTTAGCAACCCGTGCTTTTAACTCCTCTTCATTCCCCCCTTCATACAGGTCGGTAATCAGGATTAAATGCGTCTTGCCAGGCCGCTCAATTTTATCCTCACAATAAGCCACCGCCTGGTTAATGTCTGTGCCACCTCCCAGTTGTACGCCAAACAAAACGCTGACCGGGTCTTCCAAGTCCTCAGTGAGATCGACAATTGCGGTATCAAAGCAGACCAGTTTGGTTTTCACTGCCGGTATTGAAGCCATTACCGCTGCAAAGATTGAGCTGTATACCACCGATGTCGCCATGGAACCGGACTGATCGACACATAGAATGACTTCATCCAGATCCGCAAGCCGGCGGCTTTGTCGCATAAAGCCAATCAACTTCTCAGGCACCACTGTGTGGTAGTCATGTTGGTAGTGCCTGAGGTTTTGCTGGATGGTTCTATGCCAGTCGATATCAGCAAAGCGCGGCCTGAAACTGCGTTTTGATTTATTGACAGCTCCCCTAACCGCTTCTGTGGTCTTTCGCTCCAAGCGCTCCATCAGCTCGTCGACCACTTTCTTGATGACCTGGCGAGCAGTCTCAATAGTCTTTTCAGGCATCACTGAACGCAGACTAACCAAGTCTGCGACCAGGTGAACATCCGCTTCAATCGCCGACAAAAACTCGGGCTCCATGAGCATCTGCTTGAGGCCAAGGCGCTCAAACGCATCACGCTGGACAACTTGTACTACCGAAGTCGGAAAGAACTCGCGGATATCACCCAGCCAACGGGATACTTGCGGAGACGAGCGGGACAACCCGCCTCGACCTTTTTTACCAGACTCTGAGTCTCCGCTGCCATAAAGCGCACTTAACGCTTGGGACAAACGCATATCCCGCTCAGAAAGCCCGGACTCACCTTCATCAGCCCCTAGCACCAAGCGCCAACGGCGTTCCTTTTGCTGGTCTTTATCGACCGTTATCTCATCAGGTTGTTGCTCTTCAGACACTTCGTTTACTGCGCCCATGTCTTGTCCTTCTGGATTAATTTGCCGATACGCAATAGATGCTCTGACCACAGCGGCAAAACTTCGGGATTAATGACTTTGGATACCGAGTGGTTAGATCGGGCACCGAGTACCAGCTCCATCATGCGCCGACGCTCCATCGCATCTAGACTGGAAAATACGCGTCGGAACAAAGGCAAATACTCGATAAATATTTCTTCGTCCAGATGCAGCAACCAGCGCTGTACCGCTCCCATCAATACCGGGTCGTACAGCAGGCGCTCAACCGCTTCAGCAAAAAAGCCCTCAAAAAATCGTGCTGCATCGGCAGTAGCTACCGCTGGAGACAGGGATTTTTCCAGCAATTGCTGTAACCGATGTCCATCAAATCTTTCAGCCTGATACAAAAGACGCGCACAAAGACCGCTGACCTGTAAACTGGAAAGAGAGCTGTCTACCAGTTGCTCGAAGGCTTGCCACCAGTCCTCCATAACTTCATCACCCAACTCTGCCAATTGCAGTGCCTGGTGAGCGCTGTGAATACTGTTTCGCAGCCGTAGGGACTCTTCATCGTTAAGATTGCGACAGGCGTACGGCAGGGCCAGGGCAGATTGCATGGCTAATCGTTCTACCAGGCCGGCAACTTGCTCCAACGCTAATTCTCGCGCGGTACCATAGCGCTGAACCTGGATTAACGCCGGCAGGCTGTCGAGAAGCTCGATACCGTCACTGGCCAGAGCCGCTCTCTCGGCCAATCGCTTCAGGCCCGCTTCAGAAGCCCGGTGCAACTGAGATTCGAGGGACAGCAAAACCACTTCTGCTAATTTGCCCAAATGACTCTCAGCGGTGATCGCCTCGATAAGTTTATTGTTAGCCGCTTGCTCAATGGTGGAACCGTAAACTAAGTTTTCCACCAACTTAACCGCATACTCCGGCTGCCAGCTGAGCACCCAGTTTTCCCGGAAAGTACCTCGACTTTTTCCGGTATGGGAGGGTTTACCCCAAGGCACTTCCAGCACAGCAAGACGATGCAGTAACGTAGATTTATTCAGGCCAATATCACTGCGTAAATCCAGGGAAACTTCTTTATCCAGGGCGGTGGGCTTTAGCTTGATCTTTTTCTGCCAGCGCTGTAGATCCTCCAGCAGGGGCACCAGTGGGGCATCCTCGGGGATAGCCCCAACTTGCTCACCCAGAAGCAACTCTCTCTCTACCTGTTGCCAAATAAGACGCTCGCCAAAACAGAGGCAGGCCACAGCGGCTTCAATAATTTCTTCAAACCCCGGAGCTGGACGATTTCTAACGGCAGCCAAACTGCGGCTCAGGCGCACGGCTTCAATAACCGAAGCCGTAGAGACCACTTGCCCACTTTCGCGCAGTGCGCGCACCAGCCGCCCAAACCAAAGCTCCAGCCACTGCTCGCCGGTGCCCTCGCGCCAAATATGCTGATACCACATAGGTGCAGCAACCCCAGCCCCGTAACCGGAAGCCATCGCCAATCGCGGCGATGTCCAGGGAATCCAGGTGGTTTTCACTTTGCTCTTGGGCAATTTCGCCGGCAGCTGTTTAATCAGTGCGCGGTCATCTTTTGCTGTGTGCTTTTCACGAAATGCCGGTAAGTGCCAGGCCCCGCAGACTACAGCGACCTCACCTTCCACCCCTTTCATTTCTTTGGCAATTTCCAGGCGCATATAGGCTTCGCGCAGTAAATCCCTTTGCGATAACGGCGCGGTTTCAGTTATTTCTCCGCGCAGCGCGGTCATCGCCGACTCTACCCGGGAAAATATCTCCGCACTGCCATCGTTATTCTGCTCGATCAGGTCATTCCACCAGGCCTCACCATCTTCATAACCCGCCAGCTTCGCCAAAAGGCCGATAGGATCAGAAGTATCAGATGGTGGCTCTGGCTCGCCTGCCACCGCAGGGGAATCAGACTCTCCGCCGTCTTGCTCTGTTTCAAGGCCCTGGGCTTCAGATTGGAGTAACTGCGCCAGCTGGATATTAATGGGCAGATCAATGAATTTAACTTCTACCCCCTGTTGTACAGCCCATAGGCAGGCCTGGTACTCAGGGGAGTATTCCACAAACGGGTAGTAAAGGCTGGAGCCGGGCGACTCTGCGGCATAGCCGAGTAGCGCTACCGGCGGCTGCATCTGTGCGCTAGCCAGCAGAGGCAGTAATTCACTGCAATCAGCGGGGCCCTCTATCAATACTTTTTTTGGCTTCAGCTGATCCAACGCGGCGACAAGGCGCCGCGCAGAACCGGGCCCGTGGTGCCGAATACCAAAATAATGACAATCCACCTTGGACACGGGATATCCCTTACAGTACTTCGTTCATGGTGTGGTAGTAACCGGCAAAGTCACGGCGCTTTTTCAGGACCGTTTCCAAATACTCTTCCAATACAGCTTTATCCTGCACTGGATCTTTGACAATGGCGCCGACCAAATTACTGGAAAGCTCTTCTGCACTGAATTTACCATCGCCAAACCAGTTCGCCTGGCTCAATCCACCCACCATTACCGCAATTGCCTCAGCCGTAGACAAGTTACCGGACGGTGTTTTCAGAGTTATTTTTCCATCGAGTGTTTCACCGCCGCGCAGCTCGCGGAAAATGGTCACTATTTTCTCGATCTCTTCGCCGGCATTTGCCGGTACTGGCAACTCCAGGCTCTCACCCATCTCTGCCACGCGGCGAGAAATAATGCTGACCTCTTCATTCATATCATCGGGCAACGGCAATACCACAACATTGAAACGTCGCTTTAGTGCGGAGGATAATTCATTAACGCCCTTATCGCGGTTATTGGCTGTTGCGATTACATTAAAACCGCGCTGCGCATAAACCGCATCATTCAACTCGGGGATCGGCAGCATTTTCTCTGACAGCACGGTAATCAATGTATCCTGAACATCAGAACCCATACGAGTCAGCTCTTCCAAGCGACACAAGGTACCCTGCTCCATAGCGCGATATAAAGGCGTTGGCACCAGGGCTTCTTTGCTGGGGCCCTTTGCCAGTAGCTGAGCGTAGTTCCAGCCATAGCGAATCTGGTTTTCGTCGGTGCCCGCCGTACACTGGATCACACGGGTACTGTTGCCACAGATCGCCGCAGACAGGTGTTCAGACACCCAGGACTTTGCCGTACCCGGCACACCGAGTAACAGCAGTGCTCGATCGGTAGCGAGGGTGGCAACAGCAGTTTCAATCAAGCGGCGGTTGCCGATATATTTTGCACTTATCTCAACACCTTCAGCCGTTTTTCCGCCCATCAAGTACTTCACGACTGCCTGCGGAGACAGGCTCCAGTTCTCTGGTTTTTTGCCGGTGTCTTCTGCTTTTAAGGCATCCAGTTCTGATTGGTAGGTAATTTCAGCGGGTTGACGAAGTACGTCACTCATGGGGAATCCTTTTATTTTACCTGCCCGGAAATTCACTGCTTATTTTATGAATTTTGCCGGGCAACGATTGGTCTTAAAATTAAATCTGTGTTGGGTGTATGGACTAAAGCCCATCCACGCCGGCAAGCTCGCTATTAAATCGAAGACAGTCAGTTGCGGGGTCTGCCCGTAGCACACCCTGCTCAAAAAGCGCTTCCAGTAACTGCCGTGCCGTCTCTCTGGGTAACATCAAGCCCAATGCGGTCAACTCCCGCTGGAGATAAATAGACTGCAAATAACCACTCTCACTTAATTCCTCGGCAACAAGCTTTAACAGCGCCTTCCAGGGCGACGTTTTTTTCAAATCATCCCAGGAAAGCTCCGTTAACGGTTCGGGCAAAAACTTGAGTAGATCCTGAAAATCAACCTTGGCCTTTTTATTACGCAAAAGTCCAAACATCAATTCGGCACGGCGGGACTGTTCCAGGCGCGGCAATAAACTGTGCAGGAGAGACATACCGGCCTCACCGGTATCCAGGTAGCTCTCAATATTGGTGACCAGCAGGGCAATAGCCTTATCTGGCAAAGTATTTACCGCATTGGTAACAAAACTGTGGTTGTCATAATCGCGATTTTTATCGAGCTGCCAAGCCCCAGCTAAGTCAGTCACGCTGATATCCAGTGCTTCCGCAAGGCTTTGCAGAGATACCTTCTGCAAAAATTCCGAGCGAATGGCTTGCTGTTTTTTGCTCTTGAGCTTACGGGGCAATAGTTGCAACTGCTTCTTTACCAGGCCCACTTTTTTTAATTCGTAAAACTCAGCCAATTCCTGCGCAAAAAACTCTTCCTGAGTATTAGATTCAAGTTCCGATGACAATCCCAATCGAGATAAATACTGATTGGCAAGACGTGCCACCTTTTGTGAACGATCTTTAAGCAGGGACTGTAAATATTCCCCATCGGACTCACTCAGCCGGATAGCAAGAACTCGCACGACCCTTAAACGCTTATCAGCGGGTTCGTGCCCGGCGCAGGTCTGGATCAAATTCAAAGCGGCGGGGGGGTTACTGAAGCGCAACTCCCTGAGCTTTGCCAGGCGACTGGCGGGATACCAATCATCCCAGTTTTCCTCAGTTAACGCTTCAGAATCATCAATATTACCCCGCTCATTCGCGGCCCATTGTGACCAGGGAAGATATACTTCCGGCAAGCCTTCATCATTACTTGAGGGAAGCCAGTCCGCAGGATGGGCAATATATCCCCGCTGTAACAGCAACTTCAGGAGCAATCCGGTTTGCTCCATAGAGCGGGACTGAACACTTTCAGTCACCCGTCGAAAATGAGCCCGCATTGGGTAGGGGAGCACGGGCTTATTCAACTCGGGCAACAAGGGAAATTCGCGTAACTCCCCCGGAGCCTGGGGCTGATAGAGTGCGCTTTGGTGCTGGCTGAGAAGCGCTACCGCCGCTGATGCCAAGCGCTCCTCTTCCAGGCCTTCAAACAATGGACGCCAGGACTCAGGTAAGGCGTCGAGCTCTAAGGGCAAATCACTGCCCACCATCCAACGCTGCTGTAGGCGCTCTACCAATAACTGCTCTTCCTGGATTTTCTCAGGCGTTAGCATGCGATTGTCCCCCACTTATCTGTCCGCGCGCTGTGCAGTTCAGCACTGCTTCCATCCCACAAAATAAACGCAGCCTGTAATTTTGAACCCAGTAATAGAGAGGGAATCTGTTCATTGTTGAGCGGTAGCGTTTGCTGCCCAGTCGAGCAGCGCCACCAATAATTGCCGTTGGCACAGCGCAGTAGACGCCCCCCTTCAAGAAGGTGCGGTACCTGCTCTATCCAGGGTTGCTGAGACAACTGCTTTTGGTAGTGGGAGAACACGCTCTCTTGCTGGGCTGGCCATCTCTGATTTACACCATCCTGCACGACTTTAAAGTCCACAGGGAAGGCTCTCAGGGGCGTACGACTGGGATAAAAAACCAACTCCCCTTCTACACTGGCGCCGATACCAATGCCCACCTCCCTGCGCCCCGCAGAAGCCGGATAGTGATCCAACAACAGGGCAAATACTGGGGTGTCACTATCAAGCTTGAGCAACCAGGAAGCGTGGCTCACCAAACCATCGCGACGGGTGCTCACTTTCTCTCCTACATTCTGCCAAATGCCCCTTTGTCGGGGGCTGGCTGGGTTTTCCAAGACCTGGTCACGGTTCTCGGCAACGGCAATAGCTCTGCGAGCATCCACATCTTCCTCATCAGTGAGCCAAGCACTGCTGAGTAACATTAATTGCCCCAGCTCCTTGAATACCACTTCCGCCTGTTTCTGTGGTGCAAGCCCCAGGGCCTTGGCTGGAAGCTCATCAACCCTCGATGCCAGGCCGGCGGCTTTGGCGTCTACCAAGCGCGCAGAGATATAGCGGCAGCGCTGGCGAAGTTCCTTGAGAAATCCCACCATGCCAGTACGCAATTGATCCTCAACCCACTGCTGGAATTCACCTAGCCCAGTGGCGATACTCTTGTTGGTTTTAGCGCGTGTCTGCGCTGCCCGCTTAGCCCTGGCCGCTTCCTTTTTTTCCTGCTCCTCTTTACTTTCCGAGGTTTCCTCAGAAATACCGTGAATGTATTTATTGGTAGAAGCTTTTGTCTCAGCTTGGGCTTCAGGCTTACTCTTACGCCGCCGCCCCAACCACTCTACTACCCACTCCGGTGTTTCAGCCTCAATAAAGTCATCCGGGCCGTCGGCGAATTGCCACAAAAGGGCTAGAACATGCTTGCAGGGAAACTTACGTGAGGGGCAGGTACACTTGTAACCGTGATCTACTGTATCTGCCATGGTGTAATAGGGATTGGCCCCCGACCCTTGGCATTGCCCCCATATACAATTTACAGAAGCCGCTTTACCGCGCAAAGGCCATTTAGCCGGCTTCAACAGTTTTTTGGCTGCGTTTAAAGAAGCCTGGTCTGGGGCCAGCTCTTGCACAACCTCTAGGGAAATATTCATCTCTTGCCTTATACAGCTCAATACTGTACATAAACACAGCAATCGTATCTATGTAGCTATAGCGGCGCATAAAGTATCACGCAGCCCACAGAGATTAAAATCTAATTTCTCAAATTTTGATTTTGCCGTCACTCTTGTTGATTTAAGACAAAAAGTACACTCGGCGAGCATTTATTTGGCACGATCGAACAAGCTCTAAAGAAACAAGGTGTTCTCTCCTGCCAGCATTAGAGGGATTTCGCCTAGCCTCTCTAAATAAGTTACCATTTTCAGGAACTGGCTATATTGGCACCAATTCCAGCCAAACCTAATCGCAACAAGATATCCTTCTCTATACGATTAGGTCCATTGGATATCAACGGCCAGTGAAAAATGCAATTAAACTAAATACGATATTTACTGTCATTAGCACATGCTTAAGCATGTCCAGCTTCTCTCAGAGAATTGCCAAACTTATTGAAAAATCTGAAAGCTTTCCTTTCAATGAGACAATAACCCAAGAACAAATTAAAGACTTAGGGTTTAAAAAAGGCAGCTATGATATAGAAAAAAGCAAAGAATACATCAGGTATTATCACGCTCCTGCTTCATCTAAAGACGGCATTCATTACTCAGTCAAATATGACACCGACGGCAAAGAAAGCACCGTTAAACTTGATTTACCAAAAGATGCACTGAAAGAAAAATATTCTGGAACAGTGATTTTATTACATGGGTTCCGATCATCAAAAGAGTTCATGTTATTTTCTGCTCAATACTTTCGCTTTCTTGGATTTCAAGTTGTAGCTCCGGACCTCCTTGGTCACGGGGAATCGAATAGCACCAAAAAATATGGTGTAGGAGATAGTGAAATCATCAATAAACTTATTGATGCACTAATCAGTAAAGGGGACATCAAGGACAAGCCCTTATATATCGTAGGAAACTCTATGGGAGCCTTAACGGCTCTCTATATCTCAGCCATGAGATCTGACTTAAATGGAATTATTTTACTTGCCCCAATGGTCCCTTTTGATCAAGCCGTGTATAACTACGGTAGGCTCAATCATCCCATACTTAGCCGGGTTATACCCGAAAATAAAATTCGAAAAGGAGCAAATCTGGCTCTGGAGCAGTCTGGTATTGAACCGAGTGATACCAATATACTTCCCCTTCTCTATTCTTCCAAGCTCCCCATACTGCTAATATCCTCCCCCTCGGATCTAATTGCACCCTATGGTAATTATATAGCTTTAGATCAATCAAATATTAATTTGGTGAAAATTCCCAATAGAAGCCACCCAAGCATATCGACCATTGGAAATATTGAACACGAAGCAATTATCAGCTGGCTTAATAAACTGTAAGATATTTACGCGATCCAAGAATTTCTCAGCTTTAAGGATAAATCACAAAGTCACCCTTAAATAAGGGCGTAGATTTATCAAATCTAATTGATCATCTGCCTCGGTGAAAACATAATAATAGCCATACCCAGCATTGCTACAGCGGCACCGCTCACATCCCAAATGGTGGGCTTAACGCCATTAACCAGCCATAACCACATTATTGAAGTAAAAATATAAATTCCCCCATACGCCGCATACACCCGACCCGCAGGGGCCGGATGTAATGTCAAAAGCCAAGCAAATATTGCCAAACTAATACCACCTGGCACTAGCAACCAAATACTTTCACCCTGCTTTAACCACAAGTAAGCCGTGTAGCAGCCTATTATCTCTGCAAGCGCCGTAGCCAGGAACAAAGCTATAGTTTTTATTTCAAACAGCAGCATGAACGTCTAAATATTTAGCTATTTACCGGACAAACATTTTCAAGACGCATTGTGAAGGCTCTTTTCATATATGAAAATTGTTCGATGGTCTCCATATGCTTACTCAGGGAGTTTCTTGCACGTGTGAATTTTCTCTTTTCCGCCGCATTCATTCCCTCGTTAAACATATATAAACTTTGCAGTGGCGCCATGGCAGTTTTCTCTGTGCGATAAAAAACATCATCAGACATCGCCAAATCAACCTTATCCCGTATGGAGCCATCCGGCATAATTTGCACCGATACGCTGGGAACGTAATTCGCAATAGGGCCTTCAAAGTTAAGAACGGTGGATTCCTTCTCACTCAATTTCTTCGCCACATAAACCTTAAGCTTGTTATTGCGCACTTCCAATTTTACAAATGGTTTAATTATTTTAAACTTCTCCTTATCCTCCTCAAATAGTTTCACGGATGCTTCAAGCATTACCAAGCTTTGAGTATTGATAAAGCGTTCATATTCTTCTAAGTGGCACGATGCCTGTACCCCACTACTCAACAAGAAACATAGACTAAAGGCTAATCTTTTCATTGATCTAAATATTATCCTTAATATTTGATAAATTGATCGCCTCAAACATCAACTGGCGCACTGGTTAACCCAGCACAGTTTAGACCTCATTGGCATCACTATTAGCCAGTGATTGCGCTTGAAACTTTCTTACGATAAAAAATACGTACCCTGCTTCTTTTTCCGATTAATTTACGCCACTAATAGTAAAAAAGGTGAAGCTGGTTCAGCTTCACCTAACGGGTTTAGTCACTAAAAAATCCTGATCTCTGCGGAAGTTAGTCCCTACCGATAATCCGACAGTACTACCGGCGGCAGTTCAGTGGCCTCTGACATCCACTCTTTTACGCTTTCACGCCCCAGCAACCGGTCTATCCACTGTTTAGTAAGCGGCCAGGGCTGCAAATTTGGGGCGTGGGAGAAAATTCTTATCACTGTTGGCACAAAGGCTAAATCTGCCAGGGACAAAGCACCCATCAAGTAAGGGCCAGCATTTTGCTCAAGCTCTCCTTCCCAGGCGGCAAATAGGCGCTCCGCATCCATCTCTTCTTCGGGGGTCATTGGGCGTTTGTCGGGGTAAAATGCACTTTCAAAGGATAGGCGTGGACACAACCCGGACAATCCAGAATGTTGCCAGCTAAGCATGGCCCGGGCTCGGGCCCGCATCAATGGATCTTGAGGTAACAGTTCACCAGAACCAATATCATTGGCATATTCCATAATGGCCAAGGAATCAAAAATAATCATCTCCCCCTCTTCCAGTACGGGTACTGATCTCGCAGGGGATAGCTCTCCTATACGCTGTAAATTCTGGAATCGCTGTGGCCGGCGAATATCTACAACCACTTCCTCAAATTGAACTTCCTGTTCACGCAATGCCAACCAAGCCCTAAAGGCCCAAGTGGATGCATTTTTAGTACCCGAGTACAGAACACGAGACATAATTAATCCATTGTTATAGTTGAATTATATTGATCAATTGGGAGCTTCAATTATACCGCTTAACCGCCAAACAATTAGAATATAGCATCAAATTTATTGTGCATTAACAACACTACGGTTCATAGCCATCAATGCCTCATCACAAACAGCTATTTTTTTTGAATCGCCTCACAAACTTAAAGAAACCAAAAGGCGGCTCAAGTTTAGGTTAGCTCTCACTATTCAATTGAATCGCCTAAGAGACACAACTTACTACTGGGGTGGAAGGAAAGAATACACCGCACTCGAGACACGCAGTGAATACATCCCTGTAAGCTCCTAATCGGCATCCATGCCTCATAGGGTCCCGAGCGCAGTGTATTCTTTCCTTCTCCCTTGTTAGTAAGTTTCGAAAATCGCCAAAAAATTCAATCCAGGCAGCTTGGACTTTTAGTAATGGCAACATTAGCGTACCAAGTGTTGGTGCCACTACAATCGGGGTCAACCGTATCATATAAATCAAAGGAAAGATTAAGTTCAGAGAAATTTCCAGTTATGACATTATTAGTCGAACTCGTGAATTCCAAAACGATACCTCCACCATCATTACTTGCTATTAAATTTTGGGAGATTATATTACTGGATGAGCCCTCGATTAGAATTCCTGCTCCACCATTGGATGTAGATATATTATTGAACACATTTGAAAAGCTATCATCTACCTGAATTCCATCAGAGACACTGAGCGATACAACACAAGAAGAGAGAGTATTAAAATCATCATCCATATCAACACCTACTCGACCACTATCAGTGATTATGCATCCACTAATATTGTTAAAGATACTGTCAATATCAATACCATCGTCAACACTACCAACTAGCTCAGTTCCGACCACCGTGTGATAACCCACACCGCCTATAAAAATATTGTCAAAACATTCATTAATGGTGCCGCCAGTCAACACCGCACCTTGACCCAGGATACGTATTCCAGCACCGCCAAATCCCGCACCTGTATCACAGGTCACAGAAAAATCTCCCATACTCAAACTACCTTCAGGACCAACTATCGTAAGGGCATCTGGCTCAGCAGCAGTAAGGTCACAGGATAAATCCTGTGTAAGCACTTCGGCGGTTGTAATAACATCACCACAGGATACCTGAGCTGAAGCTACAAAAGAGTATGACGCTGTAAATAGCCCCATTACGCCTAATATTAATGACTTAATAACTGACTGTTTAATATCCATGTAAAACCTCTATCAATTGTGTATAAGAGTTGGATTTCCTTGCCCGGGATACAGACCGCCTCCTTAGTTTGGACGTGACTATTAATTCCGCCATAAGAAAAAGTACTTAAAGTACTAAGCTGCAATCAGCGGGGAAAATTACAAATCGTGCGGGGATAAAGTTTAGGGGCACAAAAAAACCCGGCGGGTGCCGGGTTTTTTAAACAAAAGGTAAGAAAATTACTTCAAACCGAGTACTTCTTTACCCTGAATAAAGGTAACGTCAACCGGAATATTGGCCTCGGCCAGGCGATCCAAATCAGCCTGCAGTTCAGGGCCAATTACGCCTTTGGTCTCCAGCAATGATTTGGCTTTCTCGTAATCGCCATCACCCTGAATAGTAATGATTAAACGAGACAAGTTGGTCATCGCCTGTTGCATCTTTTCAAAATCAACACTGTATTGACCAGTCTTGGGATCGCGAGTGAAGGCACCCTGCTCCTTAAAGTAGTTAAAGCGCATCATGTTGGCTTTACCGTGGGCACTGGCCGCACCAAAACGTACGCTGCGGAAGATACCCGCCAGGAAGGTGACATAGTTATCCATCAACTGGCCCTCTTCCAACTCACCTTTTTCATGCAAGCGGGTAACCATGTACAGACCGAGGATATCAGCCTTACCTTCTTCCAGGGCGGAGGAGGTTTCCTTCAAAGCCTGGCGAACATTATTGCCGCCTTCTACGGTCTTTTTAATTCCCAAACCGTGGGCCACTTCGTGGAACATGGTGTTGGCAAAGAAAGCCGGGAAGGTAATATTCTTGCGCTGATCTTCTGCGATCAATACATCGCTGATCGGCACCAGGATCTTGTCAAACTTGGCCTGCATTGCATTCTTCAGCTGCAAACGTCGAGTGCCTTTGGCCAGCTGTACTTCCTCATCATTGGGAAGGTTAATGGCGATAGTCTTGGAGCCAGCATTACTGTGGCCGGCGTAGAAGAGTACATCGTAGGCATTCAAGTCTGAATCAGTACCGGGCTCTTCAGATTTGTATTTTTCCTCAACCGGCAAACCCTTCTGCAGCTCGGGCAGCAGAGCGGCAAACTTGGCCAGTTTTTTACTCCACTCTTTGTCTTTCAGCAGGACGTAGGACTCATAAGCGGTACGATAGGCAAACAGCTGGTCTTCATAGTTTTCAATAGGACCAATAACCACATCGATATCATTCTCCTTCATATCCATCCAGGCCATATCACTGGGGCGGAAATTATCGGAGAGAAGTGCATCGGCACGCATGGTGAGGTAGTTAGCAAATTCCTTGCTCTCAGCCAGTTCAGCTGCCTGGCGCAGAATGCTGGCCGCCTTATTCAGGTCCGCATTGTAGGCTTCGTTGTAAGGCACCAGTTCGAGACTGCCAGACTCATTGCGGCGTACCAGCGAGTACAAGCCGTCTTTTCCTGCCTGGTCCCATTTCTCGAACTCTTCGCGGGTCATATCCGCTGGGTAGAAGTTAGCACCCAGGGGCTTATCTCCATAACCAACAATAAACGGCTTATTGTCGTTAAGGCGATCCCAGGGGCCATAGTTGATATCGGCAAACTTACGAGCGCGGTTGTCTTCAATATCCGGCAGCAATTCCTCAGCTGGGCCGTAGGATTGCAACCAGAACAAGCGATCCATAATCTGGCTGGCATCAATCAGCAGGCCAATCATTTTGCGCTGGCTGTCGGAGAGACCGCTTAGATTTGCAGTGAGCTCAACCGGTACATAGATATCAAAACGCTTATCCGCATCTTCTACCTTTTGGCCTGAGGGCACAGGTACAGTCTTGGACTCTACAATCTGAGCCTCAGCTTCCGCTTTGGCAACTTCTTCGGGCTGCTGCTCTTTTTTGGAACAAGCGCCAACAAGGGCCAGTGCCAACACTGCTGCCGCTATCTTGGTAGCCTGAAAAGGAATGGTCATATCGCTCTGCCTATCATTTTTTTGTATCGGCGCCACATTAGTCTGGCTGTAGGGATTTATCAACCGTCATGGCGTAGGCACCTCGGCCGCCTGGGTCTCAGTTCCACGCTCCTGTTGCTGCATACGCCAGAGGGCCGCGTAGTGTCCGTCAGCCTGCATCAATTCCCGGTGGGCTCCCTGCTCGACTATTCCGCCCTGATCCATTACCAGAATGCAGTCTGCATCCACAATTGTGGAGAGGCGGTGAGCGATCACTAACGATGTCTGCTCGCGGGCAATATCCTGCAGGGATGCCACTATGCCCTGCTCAGAGTGGCTGTCGAGAGATGAGGTCGCTTCGTCAAAGATCATAATCGGAGGCTTTTTCAACAGGGCCCGAGCGATAGCAACCCGCTGCTTTTCCCCTCCGGACAATTTGAGCCCCCGCTCCCCCACCAGGGTATCGGCTCCCTCTGGCAGCTGCTGAACAAAGCCTTCCAGCTGAGCGTGACGGATCGCCTCATCCACCTCAGTATCTGAGGCATCTACACGTCCGTAACGCACGTTCTCCCGGATCGACTGGTTGAACAACACTGCATCCTGAGGCACAACACCAATAGCCCTGCGCAGCGACTCCTGGGAAACACTGCGAATATCCTGGCCATCGATGGAAATGGAACCGCTGTTAGCGTCATAAAAACGAAACAGGAGCTTAAAGAGGGTGGACTTACCTGCACCGCTAGCGCCAACAATTGCCACTTTTTGCCGTGGCTCCACAGCAAAGCTGATGCCTTTGAGGATCTGGCGATTATCTTTGTAGCCAAACTGGACGTTATCAAACTCAATTCGACCCTCCATCACGGTGAGGGGGGCCGCCTGGGGAAGATCTTCCACAGCAGGTTTTACCGCAAGTAAAGAGAACATCTTCTCAATATTTGCCAATGCCCCTTTCATCTCCCGGTACACAAAGCCGAGGAAATTTAGCGGTATAAAGATCTGCATCATAAAGGCATTCACCAATACGAAGTCACCGATGGTCATAGTGCCTTTGGTGACTCCTACCGCGGCAAGAACCATTGCTGCACACATTGCGCTGGCAATAATCAGCGCCTGGCCACTATTCAGGCCAAACAGGGACAGCCTGTTCTTACGCCGGGCCTTCTCCCAACTGGCCAGCTCCCGGTCATAGTGACCGGATTCATGTCGCTCATTGGCAAAGTACTTAACGGTCTCATAGTTGAGCAGACTATCAACTGCACGGCTGCTGGCCTGTGACTCCGCCTCATTCAACTCCCTGACAAAGCGCGTACGCCATTCAGTGGCTACCACAGAAAAGCCGATATAAATAATCACCGCCGCCAGCACTAATAGCGCAAATAACCCGCTGTAATTCCACCAGAGCAATCCCGCCACCATAGCTATCTCTACCAGCGTGGGTACGATATTGAAGACCATAAACCGCATCAGGAACCCGATGCCGCTATTGCCCCGCTCAATATCCCGAGAGAGCCCGCCGGTACGGCGGTTCAGGTGAAAATCCAGGTCCAGTTTGTGCAAATGCTGGAACACTTCCAACCCGATCCGGCGCTGGGCCCGCTCAGTGACACGACCAAAAATCGTATCTCGCAATTCGCCAAACAGAGTGCTGGAAAGGCGTACAGCCCCATAGGCCAACAGCAGCCCCAAAGGTAATGCCATTGCCTGGGCCATGCCCCCAGCACTATCCAGGTCATCGACAATATGTTTGAGCAAAAATGGCAGGGTAACACCCGCAACCTTGGCGCCAATCAGGCAGAGGATCGCCAAGACTACGGCGCGGCGGAATTCCAATAGGTAAGGGAAGAGGGTTTTGAGTGCACCCCAATGCACCTCATCCAAAGAGACAGTGGATTTGGGTCTCGGCATAATCTATCCAGGAGGAGGAAACAAGCGCCCATTATAATTCGTAGATTAGATTTATATAGACGCTTACTCTCAAATGGGGAAGAGATGTATTTCCTTATAGGATCTACCTTCTAAACTCATAAAGACACAGTAAGCCGCCAGACTTAATCATATTGCTTCAGAAAAACCCCAATTGGCGAAACCTTATAAACCCTGAAGTTTGCCCAATAAAATTACGGCCCGGTTATAGCTAAACCTTACAATAAAACTCGTGTGCATTTTCCTTGCTAGCTAGCTATTTATTATTTTTTTCCTGCTCGCCCAGAACTGTTTATCTATTAGGGTAGTTTAACGGTGACATTCTCATACACAGGGAATTAACAATACTGAATTATCAACCTCTAAACATATAGAATGAGATTCTTAGTCTATTTCTTTAACAAGAAGAGTTATTTAAGCCCGCCTTTCTTAACTTGTAAAAAACAGCATATCTAAACCAATCTTTAAGCAACGTCAGTTAAGTCGGCGGGCCACTATATAAGTAACTTTTTATTCATCTTATCAAGTTAACATAAGGGGAATATGCGAATATTGTGCATTATTCCCCCTAACCCAACGAGTTCCGGGAAAGATAGCTCTGCCTGGTCCAAGACCAACCTCAGCATAAGTTAGAAATCGGTTACCTTTTTTAACCCTTAGCGTCCACTCTTGCGCAGCTAAATGGTTAGGATTTGCTCTCGAATCTGGGCCATGCCCCCAGACAGACCACCTGAAGGCAGTGCAGCTCCACTCGTACTTGAATCCAGCAAATGTTCTGGGGCCAGGAACATAAACATCCTGAGTACCCAGGGGAATTAGCGCCCCCAAAGCCTCAACATCAATATACCCTTCAACTGCATCCTCAAAATCCTGTTCCGTTGGTACATTCAACCCCCGGGGCACTACCAATGTAGAGAAATTGACCATTGGCATATTAAATCCTCCTTAATTTATTTAAATCAAACCTCGTGTAAAAACATGAAAACTAAAGACCTGTCATTTATCACTTAGCAAACCCGAAAACAGATTTATTTTGAATCAAACAACCTTCTTCCTAGACAACGAAAACAACTTTATGCTTAGCCCCAGCAAAGAACCATTTAAAAAAATATATCAACCTGATAGATATTTACCGGCATGAAGAAAATCTACGGATATGTCGAGACCTACTAACAATTTATTACACTAGAAACCAAAAGAATCACGCCATCCCGTCGACGGGCAAAGCATATGGCACTATTTATGTCGAATAGAGCCTCAACCGAAAAAGCTGAGGCCTACCCAACCAACAGAGGAAATCAAATAAATTCAATTAATTTAATTTCAGCAGCAGAATTAAAAATAACTTCTTAAAACTACTCTTGCATATTACTAATCATGTAATTCATAACTTCATCTTGATCGTTAACTAGGTTTTCTATCAAGTCAAGATGATCCCGATTATTCGCTAACTTGAAATAACAGGGATTATCCATTTTTAGCATTTTCTCCTGATACTCTTTGGTCTGCCGAAAAAACTCTGGCGTATCAAATTCAGGCACAATTAAATGTAGCGGGCATTCGGTTGTGTCAATACCAGGCTCTAGCAGCTGGGGGCTTACCTTTTCGGCAGATTCCATCGACATATTAATGGCGTCATTGACAAAACTATTGACCAGTGGCCGAATGTCAAATAGTCCTGCCAGGGAAAATGCACCTTTAAACTTACTTTGAGCAGATGCCGGTACACCAAATTGACTCCAATCCGTTTGATGCAACAGTGCTACCAGTTGGCCACCTGCCGAATGCCCCACAAGATACACAGATGGAGCCCCTCTTTCTTCAGCCTCTTTCAGTATGGTAGCCATTGCCCACTGCATCTGTAAGACAATAGACTCCATTGGAGTATCATTTTCCCAATCCGGGGCCATACGGTAACCCGGCATATAAACCGCAAATCCCTCTTTATTAAAAGGCTCAGCCAGAAAAGAAAACTGCTCTTTTGAAAACCACTGCCACCAGCCACCGTGAATATAAATTACGACCGGTGCATCCTCAGCAACTTCGTCTGACCTGAAAATATCCATCGAGCCAGCTAAATCACCTTCCCCAAAATCGACAGTTTGCAAACCGTCCTTAATCCCGCTGCGATATGCCGAGCTACGACTGCCAGTAAACTCAGCATGAGAAGGCAGCAGCAGATCGGTTGGAAGGCGGCGGGTCCACAACGTAGGGTTATATTGCTCGTCCGTTTTCTCACGGGTAAAGCTATTCCAAAATTCACTCACGGCTAGCACCCTTACTTTTCGCTTGGATTTATAGCTTCGAACTGGTCATCACGCAGTAGCATAGTACCGTCCTCCTGTAGGACCCAGAGCTCACGAGTGATGACACCTTCTGCGTTGTTCATTTTCCAATTACTTGAGAGTACGGTTGAGACTTCATCCACTACTTCAATTTTTGCGCCAATATAGGTCACATCTGCAAAACCCTGATCTACCAGATTTTGCCAGAAAGCTTGTATATTCTTTCGACCTTCGAACTGGCCAAAGGGTTTGGCAGTCATCTGAGCCTGCTCTTCATACATGGATGCACACCCAGCTGCATTGCCACTATTGAAGTAAGACTTCCACTGTTCACTGGCAGCTTTTGTTTTCTCAATCAGAATATCGCTCATATCAAAATCCTCTTCTGTAATAGGTAACGACCTTGTGCCTATAGATTGCCCCATGCCCATAGTTGTGATAAACATCCATTAATTGATATTAGTGTTTAGGAAAATTAAACAATGAGGCCAAGTCTGGAGGATATGCAGGTATTCCTAGCCGTTGTAGAGGCGCGCAGCTTCACACTGGCAGCCGACCGCCTGGAGCGCACCAAATCAGCAGTAAGCCAAGCAGTTACCCGGCTGGAGTCTGATATCGGCACCCGCTTGCTTTACCGCAGTACCCGCTCCCTATCTCTCACCGAGGCCGGCTCAGAGTTTTACGCCCATTGCCGGGAGATCAAAGATATTTATAACTCAGCAATAGCGGGTCTTAGGAATAGCGGTGACAAATTGGCGGGCTCCCTATCTGTAACAGCGCCTCACGCACTGTGCGAGCCAGTAATTATTCCTGCAATCATTAAGCTGGCCGAGCAGCACCCGCAACTGAGAATCAGGCTGTTAGCCAATGACTCACCCATGGATTTGATTGAGTCGCAGGTAGACCTGGCCATTCGCGTAGGCAGTCTTGCACTTCAATCGGCAAAAGTTTCAAAGTTGGGATTGTTAGGAGAAAGTCTCTACGCCAGCCCGCAGCTTATTGAAAAGCTATGTGGCATTCCCTCAGACCTTACTGAACTACAAAATTGGCCGCATATCGCTAATGATTGGCAGGGCATGCCATTAAAGTATGAATTGAAAAGTGGGATTCAGGTAAAAGCCACGCCTAAGGTTCGCTGTAACTCCCTACACGATATAGTACAGTTAACCGAAGCCGGAATTGGGATTGCCAGGTTGCCCGATATTATCACTCGAAAAAAAGTGGATACCGGCACACTTTGTCCAATAACATCTGTTGCCGCTGCCCCCATTCATTATATGCATCTATTTTCAAAGCGACCTCCTGTAAAGGTACATACATTTATTAAAGCTGTTAAGGCCCAGTTGTCGTGTTATTGCTGAAACTAGACACATAACAGAAACTATTTAACGCTATAATTCAAGAGTCTTTCTACTTCTCTTACTCTAATTTTAGGCTTGCTTTATTTGCTATTTCAGCAAGCCTAAAAACAATCTCTTCAGAAAGATTATCAACTTTACTCGACATTACCAATGACTCCCCCTTAAAATATCGAGCAAAGACTAACGAGGTCAATAACAAGCCTGCAGCATTGGGGTGGCTTCCATCTTGCGTATATAAATTAATAGCATCAGGTGATGAACTTAAACTTTCCCATACTTGACCGACTGGCACTATTGAGGCCCCACAAAGATTTGCTATATCCTGATATCCCACTCTGAGGCGCTCCTGCATCATACTTCTTGTATCAGTTGGTACATTCTGAGTATCACCATTTTTACGCCCCCAAGTTAAATAAAGTAATGGCTTCGCTCCAGAGAGAGAAACTTCTTGACAGATTTTCTTGGCATAAGGATGTATTTCTTCTAAGCGCTGAGCCTTAGAAAAAGATGGAAGCTGACTCTGCTCTTGGAGCACAACAAAGTCCCAGGCATTTTGGCGTATCGCGGATAAAGTGATCTCTGAATTAGCATGTTTTTTCAAGGTCCAACCATTGGAAGCAGCAGTTTCGAAGTAGACATCAACTCCATTTTCCCCTGAAATTTGCTTTATGATTGGCGGAAGAGGAAAAGTATAACTATTACCGATAAACAGGATGTTTATTTGCTTATTACAATCCAAATCAGACCTGCAACCCAGCAGAAAAATAGAAACCACTCCTAAAAATATTAATAAAGGTACTTTAGCTCCCAATTGCTTCACACTGATATCCCTGCAATTAAACATCAATATAATATTCAGGTTAACAATCTCTTATAACCTGATTCAATTTGACGGCATAAAAACGATACAGCTATCACAAAAAGAGAAGTTACTTTCAGTCTATATACATGAGGAGTTCAATAAATGATTCTAGAATCATCCAGCTCAAGTAGAAAGGAATTTAAACTGTTGAGGATATCGCTAGATCATTTTTTCACATACATTCACATTCAAAATGATCGGCATCTAAATGCCGATCATTTTTATACCTAACCAATCTCTAAAGACGCAGTAGACTACAACTTTGGAATAGCACTAGGTTCAGCAAAAAACTACATTGATATTTTCAACTGAATATGCAGTACACCCCCACTTTTACCTATTACAGCGAAAGTACTTATGCGTTGAGTCTTTGGTATAACGTACTAATACCGTTCCACCAGAGGCAAGAGAGTAAACTTCCTCCGACGTCCACGTCTCCCCCTCACCTTTCATGTTAAGAACCAAATGAAGATTGCCATCACTCTGGCTGGCTGACATTAACTCGCCTGAAGACTCACTAAATTGAATGCCATTGTCCGCCAGAGTCATTGAGTCGACCGCTGAAGAAGTATTACAGGAATCCTGGGTTCCAGCCCATTGGCCCTGGTACTTAGGGGGTACAGTAGACATTGCACAAGCCTGGATTAATCCGATTCCCAGCAACACACAGAAAAAAGAAAGAGATCTCATTCAAGTAATCCAATAGCATTTATAATAAGAGGGATTAAGAATATAAGAACTCTAAACTATATCCAGTACTTCCGTCTCAAATAAGCCCTGTCATTGGCTAAAACCGTGAAACAGTCATCAAACGACAAAGACTTAAGGCAAGCAACATTGCTCCTCTTTACACACAAACGCCTTCCCATTCCGAAAATTCTTTCTAACTTATTCATAGGATTTGGGGTTAGATAACAAGTTTTGATTAATACACCCTGATGAATCCCCCAAAAACCATCACTAGAAACTATCCTCTTCAATATCTACTGGCGATAAAGGTCAAGGTAAAGAAATGGATGAGATTCAACAGCTAAAAGATCGACTAGCGATTAGTGATCTACTCGCCCGTTATACATTAACTATCGACAGTAATGATGCCCGAGGCTGGGCTTCATTATTTACACCCAATGGCCGATTTGAGCATGGCAATATTATGATTCGAGGAAGAGAAAAACTGGAGCGCTACGCAGCGGTTCACAGCAAGTTGGGAAGCCGGCATATTACAAGCTCCCCCCTACATTTTATTTCTGAAGATGGGCAATCCGCCTCAGGGAAAGCAACGACCGTAGAAATCATAGCAACACGATCCGGCTATCGCATTTCTGCTGTTGGAGAGTACCGGGACAAACTCGTTAAAGTCGATGACAACTGGTTAATCGAATGTCGACGAGGAGAAGAAGTTAAACTTCCTGAAGCTCCTGATTTCCCAATCCTCAGCGCCGACCCGGATGCCGGAAAAATAATGAAAATATTAATAGATGCTTGGGATGACTTAGGTGAGCCAATACCTGAACCTCCCCAAAAATAAAAATAAATCCTATTTAGTAAGCCGAGCTAATTAAGTGCACGCAGCGGCACATCATCGCGGCGCCCTATTGATGCCCCTAATATTTTCACTAAAAATTCGGTTAATACCCCTGCAGTAAAGCCCCAAATTTCGTAGTTTTCATACATATACGCCGGAAGGTATATTTCCTGGTTATCAATAATAATACGATCAGTGCGAATACGCGGGTCTGCAAGAAAGAAAGACAGGGGGACTCGAAATACTGCATCCAATTCTCCTGGGTTTGGGAACAATTGGATATCCGGTGAAATTATCCCTACCCAAGGAGTCACATGTACTTGCCAGCGCGTAGTCCGAGGCCAAAGGGGGCCGAGTACGCGCACGTCATCCATAGGTAGGCTGACTTCTTCTTCCGCCTCACGCAAGGCGGTAAATTGAAGCGATGGGTCCGTGGCATCCCAGCGCCCCCCAGGGAGAGAAACTTCACCGGAATGTGTGGAGAGATTTGCAGAGCGCTTAGTTAGAATTACTTGAGGGTCCGGCTCTTCTGTCAGGGCAATCAGTACTGCGGCATGGCCTTGCAGGTCAGGTCCTGCCGGAACCCTTGCTTCCAAGTCCTCAATTTGCCCTACGATTTTCTGTTCAATAATCTCTAGCATAAATCTGTGCCCTGCCCCGATCGCTGCGGGGGCTCCATAACATTCATCATACCGTTTTTCAGCGGTAACACTGAGCGATATGCCACAATATCCATTTGTGACTTACCACCCTACCACACAATCAACAGCTTGGCTCAGGTGGATTCAGACCCACCATTCACGGTCTTATCCTCATCAATTTTGGGGGTATAGCCCCCTTTCAGCTTTTCCCGCACCGTTTGCACCAAGGCGTAATACACAGGCACTAGCAAAGTGGCGAAGAGACTCGCAGCCAACATACCGCCAAAGACCACCAGCCCCAGGGAAACCCGGCTCACTGCGCCAGCACCGGTGGCGACCAGTAGTGGAATTACCCCTAAAATAAAGGACATGGCCGTCATTAATACCGCGCGGAATCGCAGGCGCGTGGCCGAAAGAGCCGCATCCGCAATAGACCGCCCCTTATCGCGTTCCACGCAGGCAAACTCTACTATCAGAATCGCACTCTTTGCTGCCATCCCAATCAGTAATACCAAGCCGATCTGCGTATAGAGATTGTTGATGGACCCCGCGATAAATACCGTAAACATAGCGCCACCAATCGCAATGGGGACGCACAACATCACTGCAAAGGGGATAGTCCAGCTCTCATATTGGGCGACCAAAAACAAGTAGACAAATATAACGGCCAAAGAGAACAGGATTGGGGCCAGATTACCCGCGGTCACCTCCTGTAAGCTGATGCCCGTCCATTCGTATCCATAACCTTCTGGCAACTTTGATGCCAAGTCTTCCATAGCATCCATCGCCTGGCCACTGGAATACCCCGGTGCCGGTGATCCATTGATAGTGACGCTGTTATATAAGTTGTAACGGGTTATTGTTTGGGGCGCGACCACCGGAGTAATAGTTGAGATAGAAGTCAGCGGTACCAAACCGCCACTATTGGCACGAACATAAAAACCAGCCAGATTTTCCTCTTTATCGCGAAATTGAGCATCGGCCTGAGCGATTACACGAAAGACCTTTCCATATAGGTTAAAGTCATTGATGTAATAGCCACCCAAAAAGGTTTGCAACGTTAAATACACATCCGGCAGGGGGACCCCAAGCACATGCGATTTTTCTTTATCCACCTTTAATTCAAGCTGCGGTGTTGCGGCCTGAAAACTGGTAAAGGCCTGGGAGATTTCACTGCGCTGATTGGCATTGCCCAGCAGGTCAAACAAGACCTGTGACAATTCAGTAATACTTCGCCCCTGTAGATCTTCGAGTACAAATTCAAATCCACCAACAGTGCCAATACCCGGAAGTGGTGGAATGACAAACGGCAGCACTTGCGCATCGGGAATTGCAGATAATTTTTTCTGTACCCGATCCATAATGGCAAACTGGCTATCTTCTCTATTCGTGCGGTCATCCCAGGGTTTTAGCACAGCAAACATCATTGCCGTATTGGAAGAAACACTGCTGGTAAGCAGGTTGTAACCGGGCACACCAACCACATGAGCCATACCTGGCTCTTCCATTAGAACATCGGTCACTTGATTGACAATGGGTCCGGTTCGCTCCAGGGAAGATCCATCTGGCAACTGCACGTGCAACATAAACGTGCCCTGATCTTCATCGGGAATAAAACCGGTGGGGATTCGGGTAAAGAGCAAATAACAGAATAATAAAATCAGAATAATTGAGGCGATACCGATAAGCGGTATTTTGATACAAGCCCTCACCATTCCCACATAAAAACCTGTAGAAATATGCAGAGCTTTATTAAAGAAACCAAAAATACCGGTCTCCTTAATACCGGCAACTTCCCCGTCTTTACTCGGCTTTAACAAACTGGCACAGAGAGCCGGACTTAGTGTGAGTGCATTCAGGGAGGAAATGGCCACCGCCATTGAAATGGTGACAGCAAACTGCTGATACATTTTTCCCGTAATTCCCGGCATCAACATTACCGGGACAAAAACTGCAAACAAAACAAGGGTAGTAGCAATAACGGGGCCGGTAACTTCACGCATGGATTCCAGCGCGGCTTCCTTTGGCGGGAGGCCATCAGCCATTAACCGCTGGGTGTTTTCCACCACGATAATCGCATCATCTACCACTATGCCTATCGCCAGAATTAAGGCAAACAATGTGATGGTGTTAATCGTCATCCCAAATGCCAGCATTAAGGCAAAGGTGCCTATCAGGGATACGGGAATAGCAATGGCTGGTACCAGCGTAGAGCGCCAATCCTGCAGAAACAAAAAAACCACCAGGATTACCAGTATCAGGGCAATAATCAGGGTTTCCACGACTTCTTTAATTGACGCTTCTACAAACAAGGTGGTGTCGTAGAGAATCTCCGCTTCCAGCCCATCCGGGAAGCGCTTCGACAACTCAGCAACCTTGGCCTTAATGCCATCGGCCACTTCGATCGCATTTGCCTCGGGCAGCTGGTACACCCCTATCACTGCTGAAGCCTGGTTATCCAATTGCCCATAGGAAGAGTAAGATTCACTTCCCAGCTCCACCCTCGCCACATCCTTGACTTTTACCATGGCACCATCGGGCTTGGCGCGGATGGTGATGTCCTCAAACTCGCGGGGAGAGACCAAGCGCCCCTGCACCAAAATATTGTATTGGAACTGCTGATCTTGGCGGATCGGTGGCGCCCCGATCTGACCGGCAGCTACCTCTACGTTCTGTGCCTGCACAGCAGAGATAACATCTTGGGCGGTGACATCTAACGAGGCCATTCGGTTGGGGTCGAGCCAAAGGCGCATGGCGTAATTGCGCGAGCCAAAAATAACAACACTGCTCACCCCCAGCACCCGCGCCAATTCATCTTTTAAATAAATCTCGGCGTAATTTGCCAGAAATAATTCATCAAACTTTTCATCTGGGGAAAACAAATTGACTACTAGTAACAGCGTGGTGCTCTGCTTGGAAACTACCACCCCATCTCTTTTCACATCCTCAGGTAGCTGGGGAGTGGCCTGCTCCACCCGGTTCTGAACATTAACCTGGGCGATGTCATCGTCGTAGCCAGGCTTGAATGTCACTGTGAGACTGTAGGAGCCATCATTGCCACTGGTGGAAGACATATAATCCATGCCCTCCACACCATTAACTTGCGACTCAATCGGCACAGCCACACTATCGCGCACTACTTCGGCGCTGGCACCGGCAAACGTGGCGGCGACATTGATGGTCGGTGGCGTTATTTCAGGGAATTGCGACACCGGTAATTGTGGCAAGGAGAGTATCCCAGCGAGGGTGATCAATATGGAAATAACAAAGGCGAATCGTGGCCGCCGGATACAAAAGGCACTAATCATGGGCAGCGACAGCTATTTGTAGTCATCGTCATGCCCCTCAGATTCAGGGCTTGCTGGTGCCGCTTCCCCATCAATTACCCGTAGCTCTCTCTCCCCTTGACTGTCTGTAGAGCCAGATTTCGCCGCAGAACTACTACTTTGCTCGGCGGGAGGGGCTGGTGGCGCTTCAACATCGTAGGGGTTTCTAGGGGTGTTTTGCGGCGTCACCGGCTTTCCTGCGACAACCCTCTGCAAACCATTAACGATTACAGATTCACCGGCGACAAGCCCGCGATCTACAGCCCACAACTCCCCTTCCCTCTGCCCCAAGGTCAGGTAGCGCTTCTCCGCAATATTATCTTTGCCCAAAACAAAGACATAACGCCCCTGCATATCCTCCATGACCGCTGACTGGGGTACCAGCGGCCTCAGGGCGTCATTGCCGGTGTAGACGCTTATGGAAACTCGGGCAAACTGGCCCTGTACTAATAGTTGGCCTGGATTGGGAAACAGGGAGCGCACCGCTACCGATCCGGTATTGGGGTCGATCTGATTATCGATAAATACGATTTTGCCCTTATGGGGGTAGTAATTGCCGTCGGGTAACTCAATACGTACATCCAGGCGAGTGGGACTTAAACCCTCTCGCTGCCGCCTCTGGGAATCCACCTGCACCGCATAAAGTTGCTCTTCAGGCACTTCAAAGAGCACATAAATGGGGTCCATTTTTACGATGGTGGCCAGGGGATCGGTGCTTGGCCCCACCAGGGAACCCACTGGAAATTCTGTACGCCCGATTCTTCCAGTGAGTGGCGCGTAAACTTTGGTATAAGAAAGGTCCAGCTCAGCGCTTTGCACTTTGGCGCGATTGGCATCGACTTGGGATTCCGCTTCCTCAAAATTACCTTCAAGCTCGTCCATCTGTACCTGGCTGATAGCCCCAGTGGCCACCAAACGTCGGCCACGGTGGAAGTTCCGCTCAGCAACTCTCAGGGAAGCTTGGGATTGTTCCAGAGTGGCGCGCTGATTCGCCAGTTCGGCAATAAAAGGGCGCGGGTCAATTTCAAACAGTAACTGCCCTTTCTGGACGGTTTCCCCCTCGGTAAAATTGCGGCTCTGGATATACCCTTGTACTCGTGGGCGGACTTGATATTCATCAGTAGCCTCTACCCGTCCGACGAATTCAAAGCGGGGGATAACAGGCTCCTCCCTAACAACCAGCACTTCTACTGGCGGGGGAGGTGGCGCCTTTTCCTCTTCGCCTTTACCGCCACAGGCGCAAAGGGCAAGGAGCACTAGTCCGAGCAGAAAAAAATGCGCCATCGCAGGGTAGATACCGCCTTTATACTTCAACATCACTAACAACTATAGGCGTCAACCGGTCCTGAAGCTGGCGCTCAAATCTCGCATGGGTATACTGACGCCATGAAATTTTGCAGCCAATGCGGCAGTAACGCCGTAACACTTTCCATTCCCAAGGGCGATGACCGCCCCCGCCACATCTGTGGCAATTGCGGCGCCATTTACTACATCAACCCCCGTGTTATTGTCGGAGTTGTCCCTTACGTTGGCGACAAGGTGATGCTGTGCAAGCGCGCCATACAGCCGCGCCTGGGGCTCTGGACTCTGCCTGCCGGGTTTATGGAGAGTGGCGAAACTAGCGAAGAGGGCGCCTTGCGGGAGTCCTGGGAGGAAGCCCGGGCCAGTATCCGCGTGGACGAGCTCTACTCCGTCTACGATATTCCCCATATCAATCAGGTCTACATGATGTACCGGGGTGAATTGACCGATATGAATTTCGGACCCGGGCCTGAATCGCTCGAAGTTGAGCTATTTCGCGAAGACGAAATTCCCTGGAGGGAGATTGCATTTCCCATTATGCACCGCACTTTGGAGCACTATTTCGAAGATACCCGTATCGGGCAATACCAGTTACACCGCGGTGTCATCAATCGAAAGCTGTAAACCACTTTACTTAGTTAGTTAATGACCCTGCATTAAAAGGATGTTTGCATGAAAT
This sequence comes from Microbulbifer maximicatervae (SeqCode), assembly GCF_052467825.1. Lineage (NCBI taxonomy): Bacteria > Pseudomonadati > Pseudomonadota > Gammaproteobacteria > Cellvibrionales > Microbulbiferaceae > Microbulbifer > Microbulbifer maximicatervae (SeqCode). The sequence continues at coordinate 2,807,963 of NZ_CP174327.1, read as the reverse complement.
ACTTTCCAATGCTCGGTGCCTTGTTACTGGTAGGCGTTGTCCTGCCTATGATTTTACCGGGCCCAGATGGCAAACCCATCATGTCACCCTCCGACTGGCTGCCGCAAAAACCGGATATTTCAGCGATTCGCGAAACCGGTGAGCGAGCTATGCAAAGTGTGCGCGAAACCACCCAGGAATCAGTGTCAAAAATTGAAGAGTTGGCAGCTTCCAGCGAGCTCGTATCTCAAGGGGATTCTGACAAGCAAACATCTGAGGTTTTTACCTGGAAAGATAAAGATGGGAACTGGCACTTCTCAGACACCGTGCCGGAGGGATTGGATTCACACGTGCGTATTCACCGCGTCAAGCCTATGAATACAGTCACTGCCAATGACCCTATTGAGTTGAGATCCGACTCGATCGTTGAAGATAGTAGCCCCGCCGAAAATAAACTGCCGACCCATCACACCAGCGTTTCAAAATTACTGGAAGATGCGAAAGCGATCGAGCAAAAAAGCCACGAACGACAAAAAGTACTCGATAGCCTTTAAGAGGCCTCTGCTTTATTTAAGCCGGCACTACTGCAACGCTCATCCAATCGCCAGAGGTCAAACGCCGGTTCTTCATAGGGGTGGGCTGCTCGCATTGCATCGAGAGCAGCATCCACCAGCTCATCGGCACAGACCATCTCCACACGGTATTCCATCACAGTCTCGACCTGGCCCGACTGACCAATAAATGGCTGACTCCCATCCAGCGGCCTGAACTGTCCCTCTCCCAGAACTTGCCAACAACAACTATCGTAGTCGCCAATACGTCCTGCACCCACGGAAAATAGCGCTTGCTTTACCGCTTCCAAGTACGGCTCGGGAATATAAACACAGAGCTTATACATTAATAATCGTCCTTCTCTTCCCCAAAAAACAAAGAGGCCTCTTGGGCCCCTTTGTTTACCGGCAGAGTATTTTTAAAACATCATAGTCATTAACTTGCGCTGGAACTGAGTGGCAACAGGGTCGCCAGCACCCAAACTTTTTACAATATCCAGGAACGTCTGCTTGGCAGCACCATCGGCAAAGCCCATGTCTTTACGTAAAATATCCAGCAATAATTGCAATGCTTCTTCATAGCGGTTGGCCTGACTGTACTGCACAGCCAGTTGATAAGCAGAATCGCTATCCGCAGGGTTTTCTTCCAGCGCCTTTTGCAGAGCCTGAATTTCTGGAGTTTCCGCTGCCTGTTGCTTCAGCTCCAATTGAGCCATCAGCTGCTGGTATTCCGCATCCTGATCTGCCAGCAGAATTTTACTGAGCACAGTCTCCGCTTCCTGGGCACGGTTTTGGTCGAGCAGGATAGCAGCCAGTTGTTTGGCGATATCAGTGCGCTCAGAAGATTCCGTGTAAGCCTGACGCAACAGCGGCAGGGCTTCCGCCACTTTATCTTCACCGATTAACGCTTTTGCCTGCTGCAACTTTATGTCCCAGGGTTTTGGCAGATACTTATCCAGCATCTCACGAATCTGTGTCTCTGGCTGCACACCGGCAAAGCCATCTACCGGCTGGCCATCTTTTAAAACCATTACCGTGGGCAAGCTGCGTACACCCAGCTGACCCGCCAGCATTTGCTCGGTATCTGCATTGACCTTCGCCAATAAAAACTGACCACTATACTCATTGGCCAGTTTTTCCAACACCGGCATCAACTGCTTGCACGGCTCACACCAATCGGCCCAAAAGTCCACCACTACCGGGCGCTTCATGGACTCTTCAATCAGAATTTGCTGGGCGTTCTCTGCCGTTACATCGACAATAAATTCGTTCACATCCTCTCCTAGACTAAATCTGGGTATTTCTATTCTCAGGGGCCTCTAGCGGTAGAGCAGCTCCGCTCCATAGGCCAGTTCCAGGGACTCCCGCTCAAGCTTGCGAAGCCCCTTAACCACCAGACCATATGAGCGATCTACCATTCGCTCAATCTCATAATCGGGCACTGTGCCATCCAACAACACCGTATTCCAGTGTTTCTTGTTCATATGGTAACCCGGGATAACACCGGAAAAGATGTCCCTTAAGGCCTGGGCTTCATCGGGATCACACTTGAGATTACTGGCGTCCACCCCGCGGTAACAGCTTAAGGTAGCAAACATACGCCCCTTAATCTTAAATACCGCTACATCCGGGCCAAAAGGAAAATCCTCGATAGCTTCCGGTCGCGATAGTAAATACTCTCTCAAAGTGCCTTTTTGCATGATTACCAATCCAGGGATGACGGCAGGCGCGGCGAGGATAATAAACGGGTAAAACGCTGCCAACGCTCTTCATTATTTTGACTGCCCTGCTCTACATAATCAGCAACCAGTGTCTTACCCCAATTGTAATTAATTACGTAGGCGCCGTATGCATCTACAAAATCCTTCCGTTGTGCCGCCTTGGCGGGACTCATCAAGGTATATTTCTCAAACAACGCAGGTACCTGCGCGCCCTCAATTTCCCCGTCGATATACTGGCGGGCAATCTCATTGCCGGCAAAGCCCAACTTATCTACCAGGGCCATTACCTGCTCATACTTTTCCGCCGTTTTCGGATCCAGGCCAGCTAGGGGGTAGAGAACTTCCATTTCAAAGCGGGTTTTCTCTTCACCGGGGAAAGTCAGCTCAATTCCGTAGTTTGCACTTCCTTCCGCAATCAGTGATTGTGGACTGAAAAGCGGGTAAACGCTGTACTCTGCCCAACCCCGTTCCTTGACCAGAGTTTGCTCCAACAGCGCGTTATAAGTGTGATGCCCCGGATACCCTTCGTGACACCCCAGGTCAATAGCCCTATCTATCGTAATAGGCAGGCCATTGTTCACCTGTATAAGACTGTGCGAACGCCCCTTATACCAGTTGTAGCCACTCCAGGGTTTGTCGCTGACATACTCCAGTACAAAACTCTCATCCGCTGGGAGCGAAACATACTGCTTGCTGCGCGCGCGGCATTCTTTAATGGCGGCATCAAATACGGCCTGAAGGCGATCGGCAGGAACTTCATAAGCTTTGCGGAAGCTGGCTACCCTCTCACTCAAGGGCTGCTCACCTGGGAGTAATGCTTCCAACTCCTCCAGCATGGGTTCAAAACTTTCCAAATCCTGCTGCGGGGGCTCGGTGTCGTAGAGGGTTCGAGCTTCATTGGCGAAGCTTCTCGGGCTCTCTCCTGCTAGACTACGAGCATGGAACACCAGGGCCCGCAACTGTGTCTTCAGGTAATGCATACGCAGGTTTTCGATAGACCCATCGCCGTCGATTACCGCTGGCAGCTCTGCCAGTAAAGACTCACCGCGCCGGGCGATATCTGCAGCGCTCGCATTACTCTTGGTGGCAGTTTCACGCAATTCAGCCGGGCCGTAATAGGCATCGACATAGCTGTCGTCGTGATTTCCCAGTTCAAGTACTAGAAGGACATAAGCCTGGGCCAGACTATCCATCGCACTATCTCCACTATCGGATTTGGGAATTGTTGTAGTCGATTGATCATCAACCCCGACTTCAGAATCGGCTTTTTTATTAGCTGTAGTTTGGCCATCACAAGCCCCAAGCAGCAGGGAAATAGCCAGCACTGGTAGCGCCTGTGCCAGTGTTCTCAAATGCATAATTCTTATTTCTCTCACGTACATTAACAATGGGAACTGGAGACTAATGGAATCAGGCCCCTCCAGGACCGAGGGGCAGTGACATCAGGAACGCTAAAACAAATTAACCCTGGCGGCTGGGCTGCTGTTCTACGTCCTCCCCTTCCCCAAGGCTATCGCTGCCACCTTCATCCAGGGGCTCCCCCTCCCCATGAACTTCAAACTCATCGGCCACCGGAGCTTTGCGCAATACCAGGAACCCAGCCACTCCAGCAATTACTGATGCCAGTAGGATACCCGCTTTAGCTTGGATCAACAGCTCATATTCAGAGCTAAAGGCCAGCTCGGCAATAAAGATCGACATAGTGAATCCAATCCCGCCAAGGAGTGCAACACCGACAATGTGTTGGAAATTGGCGGACTTAGGCAACTTGCCCCAGCCCAGCTTCCAGCCAATCCAGGTGGCGCCAACGATACCCACCAACTTACCCACAACCAAGCCGGAAATGACCCCAAGGGTGACAGGGTTTATCACTGCCGAAGAACTGGTAAAACTACTAAAGGGAATACCGGCGTTAGCCAATGCAAAAATAGGGATTATTACGAAGCCCACCGGTGTGTGCAGGCGGGTTTCCATACGCTGTAGCGGTGATTGCGCCAGGTTGACGCCATTTCCCAGCGCCATCACTCGGGCGCGCAACGCATCGTTAGCAATAATCTTATCGCCTGGCCGGAAACAGCGGTCAAAGCTGCGAATAATATCCTTTACAAAGGAGCTAAAAGCCACCGGGTCATATTTGGGTTTGGCCGGCAGTGCCATTGCCGTAATCACCCCCGCAATAGTCGCATGTACCCCCGCCAGGTAGAACTCATACCAGAGCAGCACACCAACGAATACATATGCCGGAGAACTGCGAACCCCCGCCGCTTTTAGCAGCCACATAATCACTACCAGGCAACCCGCCGCAATCAGCGCAGTGATATTCACCTGTTCGGTATACCAGATTGCAATCACTAAAATTGCGCCCAAATCATCCACAATGGCTAGCGCAACTAGAAAAGTAACTACCGCACGAGGCACCCGATTCCCCAAAAGGGCAATACAGCCGACAGCAAATGCTATATCCGTGGCCATGGGAATGCCCCAGCCGCGTTCTGCACCACTATCCGCATTAAAAGAAGCGTAAATAAGTGCCGGCACCACCATTCCGCCAATTGCCGCCATCACAGGAAGTACAGCCTGGCGAAGGTCGGACAGCTCTCCCACCATAAATTCACGCTTTAACTCCAATCCCACCAGAAAGAAAAAGATCGCCATCAAGCCATCATTGATCCAGTGATGTAAGGAGAGAGAGAATTCCCAGTTTCCCGCGCTGAGGCTGATGGGCATGTGCAACAGGTGTTTGTAAGCCTCCTGCAAAGGAGAGTTGGCAATAACCAACGCCGCCAGAGCTGATAGCATCAGCAAAATACCACTGCTGCTTTGGCGATGGATAAACTCTTCAAAGGGAGTTACCAAGCGCCCAAAGGCACCCTCAAGTGGCGCCTCAAAGACCTTTCCCTTGCGAATTTTGAACTTATCCAGAACGCTTTTTGCCATCAGCTAACCTCCTCCTTACTAAAGATTAGTCCCACAATTTGCGGAGCCGCACTTCTACCTGCTGGAGCCAGAGGTTAGCATGGCCCCTGTATTCTCAATTATGTAAACAGGATTGCACCGCGAAACATGACCCGATTGGATCAACTGCTTGTACAGAGAGAGCTGGCAAACTCCCGCACCCATGCAAAGAAACTGATTGATGCCGGAAGGGTCATGGTATCCGATGGCGGTACCCTCCAGCCCGCGCGCAAGGCTGGGCAGAGCATTCCGGAAGATTGCGCCCTTGAAGTCACCCCCCTACCGGAAGACCAGTATGTTTCCCGAGCGGGCCTGAAATTGGCCGCCATCCTCGACCAGACAGGACTGAACCCCTCTGGGTGGCACGCACTGGATGTTGGCTGCTCTACTGGCGGTTTTAGCGACTGCCTACTTCAACGGGGAGCAGCATCAGTTGTCGGTGTTGATGTTGGGCGAGATCAGTTGGCGCAGAAGTTACTGGATGACCCCCGTATGCACCTATTTGAAGGGGTAAATGCACGCCACCTGGAAGCTTCCCAAATCTCCCCCCACGGAGACGCATGTTTTGATGCCATCGTTATGGATGTCTCTTTTATTTCCCAAGCACTCATTCTGCCGCAGTTACCCGCCTTGCTTAAACCTTCGGGACAACTCTTAAGTCTGGTTAAACCGCAATTTGAGGTGGGCCCGGAGGGGATCGGCAAGGGTGGTCTGGTGCGTGATGCCGAATACTACCCGGAGGTACGCGAGCGTATCACTGCCTTATGCGAAGATTTGGGACTTGAGGTGAAAGAGTATATTGACAGCCCAATAAAGGGCGGCGATGGCAATCGGGAGTTTTTACTTTGGGCCACTCGGCATCCACGCTAACCTGAATTTCTTCAGGTGAATTAAACCTCACAGAAAAAACCTTTGCTGAAGTTTCGATAGCCCTAACGAATAAGGGCTATCTACCGAGTTAATATTTAAATACATATTTAGTTAGCTTGATATGCAGCTTGAAAAGATTTCTCAACGCGTTCAGCCCAGTCGATTCATACACACCTGCTGAACAAAGGCCAAAAAAGAACTCACCTTTGGCAATTTTTGTCGATGTTGCGGGTAGAGCGCATACAGATCCACCGGTGGCATCTCCCACTCAGAAAATACTGACACCAATAAATCCGCAGCTACTTCTTGTTGGCACATATAGTCGGGGAGAATTGCTATTCCACAACCATCAACCAGCATCTGCTTTAGCATCAAGAAGTCATCGACTCTCACTCTCGGCTCGATCATTATCTCTCGAACATCAGTGCCATTCGTTAAGTTCAACCTGCCACCATACTGTGCACTGCTCATAATTAGAAACTCGCAATCGGCCAAAGATTCTAACTCGGCATTCAGATTCTGCCGCTCTATGTAATTTGGGCTAGTGTATAAACGGCGCCTAATTTTCCCTAATTTCTTGGCTATCAACCGAGAATCAACCAACTCTCCCACGCGGATAACCAGATCGTAGCCCTCCTCAATCAAATCCACTCTTTTGTTAGATAGAGTTAACTCCAATTCAATATCAGGATGGGCCTGTAGAAACTCACCCAGCACATCTTTCAATATCGCATGGCCTACACCAACAGAGACGCCCACCCGTAACTTACCGCACGCCTTGCTCACTAAACTGCCGACTTTGCTTTCTGCTAGATCGACTTCATGCTGTATTCGTCGGCAGTGTTGCAAGTAGGTACTGCCGGCTTCAGTCAAGCTTTGTGTGCGGGTGGTTCGCTCTAGCAAAGTGACTCCCAGAGCATGTTCCAGCCTGGCAATTTTTCGGCTGAGATTTGCCTTAGGCAAATTAAGCCGTTCCGCAGCTGAGGTAAAACTACCTGCATCCACTACTGCCATAAAAAGCAGCATGTCGTTCAAATCAACGTTACGGCCCATCCTATGAAACCTGCAAAGCTCTATTGTTGTTAAAAATGGAATAATGATTACAAAAAATAACTATATATCAAACAAAAAGGGATATCTAGAATGACTCCATCGACTACAGCAACAGACAAACCACCCGGAGAAAAAAATGGAAATTTTAGCTCGAGACACACTAGAGTTAGGCGGCTTCGCAGGTATTACTGAACATCGACTGGTGACTGATAGCCGCGTATTTGGTGCTCGCAAAAAAGCAGAGGCTTTTGAAGGACTGGGCAATATGGTGTATTTGGCTGATGCGCGCTATTTACCCCAGGGCTCATCGGGTATGCATCCGCACAGTGAAATCGATGTTATCTCTATCATTGTCGAGGGTCGGGTCAGCCATGAGGGATCTTTAGAACACGGCAAGGATTTAGCCGCAGGTGAAGTTCAGGTACAACGTGCAGGGGGAGAGGGTTTCTCTCACAATGAAATTAATCCAGACAAACAGCAAAACAGAATGCTGCAAGTCTGGGCGCTGCCAGAGAAAGCTGGCCAGCCTGCGGGGTATAAAACCTACAAACCGGCATTAGATGGCACCACTCGTATTTATGGAGGTATTGACGAGAAAGGCAGTACTTTTGATAGCAGCACTTTAATGGACATTGCACACTTAAAAACAGATGAACAATTATCTTTAAATGAAACTCATTTAATCTATGTGATTAGTGGAAATGCAAAAGTAACCTCAGAACACATCACAGAGCAGGTGAAGGAGGGCGACTTAATCCGAGGGGACAACTTAACTCTCACCAGTACAGCGGCGCTGCACTTGCTTCTTGTGAGCCATAACAATTAGATCCTCAGTTACAAAAACATCATTCAGAACTATATGGCCGACCAAGCAACAACTCTACCATTAGCTAGAATGTGAGCTACATCCATTTTGATGAAGGCGCCCAAATCAAAACCAAGCCTCCACAAAACCCTTTTGAAAGGAACTAAACCTAGACCTAAAAACAGTAAACTTAATTTAATGAAAGCATCTCACATCAACACCCAGTAGCTCTTGAGATTAAGAGCTACTGAATCCAAAAAAAATCAAATAAATAGACCCACAATAAGACACATCTACCCACCCCTATTTTCGATTCAATAAAGCTAAATATAGCCTTTAGCAGGCTGCAAGGATATACCTCCCTATTTTCAACAGCCTGACCTCACCATACATTTAATAAAAATCCATTTTTTATCTCGCTATTTCTACACAGCACCGTAACAACCCCCACCTATGCTACGCCATGCAATTTTTATCTAGGAAAATCATAATGAAAAAACTACTTATCATGACGACCCTATCCACTTCGATTCAGGCTGCTCAGCTAACAAACTATCAAGTTATTGATGGCGATACAGTTCACGGTTACGTCGACAATGAGTATATAAAAATACGCTTGAATTGCATTGATGCCCCTGAGACCAACCCCAGCAACCAATCGTACGGCCCCGAAGCCACTCAAATCCTAAGCGACCTATTGTCATTTGGTTCAGTTGATTTTGAATCTACAGGGAAAGACATCTATGGTCGGGAAACTGGGTACCTGTATGTGAATGGGTACAATATCAATCAAGAAATGGTAATACAGGGAGCTGCCTGGAATTATGAATACTATTGTGGCAGCGAGTTTGAACTCGAGCAGGAATTTGCTTACTACTACGGCCTTGGGTTGTGGTCGAACACTGATGCTATAGACCCCTACTGTTTTCGCAAGAACTTGGACTACGATTACTGCTACTACAATCCAGAGAACAACTTAATTTTAGATAACTAGATCAAACGCAATAGAAATCAGAAAAATACAGCATAAAATAACTTGGCGATCTGACTTTAGGGCAACGGTAGCACTTCAGATCACCAGGTTAAGCATAACTACTGAAAATAAATCTAATCGACCTCAAGTTGAGCCATTCTATTTCTTGCTGTTTCATTATCAGGATTTATTAACAATGACTTTCTATAGCAATCTATAGCAAGCTCTTCCTCCCCCTTTACCATATAAGCTTCAGCCAAACTATCCCAGGTCTTATATGAACCTGGATAAAACTGTGTATTCAATTCGAAAAATTCTATTGCCTTATCAACATCTATGCCAAACTGATCATTATAGAGACGATCATAGCCAAAGAAACGAATAACATCTTCCCTCAACATAAACGTCCCTCCGAGCTTTCTTGAGAACTGTTCGAAGTGATTTTTAACATTCACTGCGGTGCGAAATCTAGCTTGATCATCGATCATATAACCATCAAAAATTGATCGAAGCCCTCTATAAAAGCTAATAACGGGCATGGTATGATGATTTTCTTCTGCCCCATAGGTTACTGAATCTACGTACAACCCTTTTTTGGGCTCCTCATTTAGCAGCCTAATAAATTCTGCAACATAGTTTTCTTCAGGATATACACCTTCTACTCTCTCTGAAGTAGCGATAAACAGCCTGCGCTTTTCAGTTGATTTACTTTGTAGGAATTCAGAATACCGCTTTAACATAATTTGCTCATCCCACCACATACTTGGATCAATAGCGATATACGCATTAAAATCTTCAGGCGATGAATATAAGCTATGAATAACAGGTAGACCTGTAAATGAGTAACCTGCAAGAATTTGATACCCAGATGTCGGATATTCCGCGTTTATCTCTGGGATAAGCTCCTCTCTTAAGAACTCAAGGAATTGATCAGCGCCCCCTGTATTGGAAAGCGCCTGATTTTTACGCCCGCCATATTCAATTAGCGATCTAGTAGGTGAGCTATCTCTAACACGTTCTTGGCTTACGATACCTACGACAATCATTTCAGGAATTACTGGAGTGGCATCAGAACTCAGCTGCCGAACCATACCCGTGAAGACATGAAAGAAACTATTAAAATCTGCATCAAGTAAATAAAGAACCGGATAATTTTTATATCCACCTTCTTTAAAGGATGTGGGAAGAGAAATCCAATACTCCCTTCTCTCTTCGAGAGTTTGCGAGACAATAACCTTGCGCTCACCAATAGTTAACTCATTGGATTGAGCAGTCAAACTCCAAACTGCGGCAATTAAAATTGCTATAAATTTGCCTTTCATAGGAACACTCCATCTTTCCACCAGCTAACCATTTAACCCACTAATAATTTAATAATCATAAGAGAAAGAAAAGCATACACCGCATTCTGGGCTCAATGAGAATGAAAAATTCACGATGTGTTTAGAATGCAGCTTAGTCTTTCCCTCTGCCCAAAAAGTAAGTAGTTAAACTGCGATATATACTCAACTAATCATTTGGATCTTTTAGGCATTAGTCCAAAATATTTCCTGTTTTGCGAAAGGATCCTTGTAAGAGTCTTGGCTGACCTGGGTTAAACCAAGCCTCTGCAAGGACATTTCAGCAACATGTCTATTAAATGCTGAGATATGCCCTCCATTTAAGTAGTGGTCAATATCCACCCAGGAAGCATGCTTAATTTCTTCCGTATCTGTTATTGAAATATCCCGATTTAAGGCACTCAATTCACATACGAAGTAGATATCCGTGTAGCCTAAATTTGTAGGAAATCGGGTGGCAAATCCGAGTACTGAGGAAAACTCGCAGGACACACCGGTCTCCTCATAAACCTCACGAATCACCGCATCGGCTATCTTTTCACCCAGGTCAACGGTTCCTCCAGGCAGCTTCGGGCTCGATGCTGCACTGTGGCCCTGGACACAGAGCAGTTGCCCATCAAGATGTACGAATCCCCCAACTCCCACCGTATGGGTTGGGTAGAAGGGAACATATGCATCTTCCTGAAGCTTAAGAACCAGCCTTGTAGCAGAATCCCGACAGCTATGAAATGTAAAACCATGCTTTAGGCATATCGGGATAAACCGGGTAAGTGCATCTCGGAGATCTATCCATATCAACTTTCGTCTGTTAACTCTGGATACTTCTATAATGGCTACCAGTTCAACCAAGAACTGATTTTCCGTACCAGAAAAATTCTCGAGATCCAAAGTAACGCAATTAAAGGAATCAACTGTATGATGAAACACAAGCAACCTATTCAACACCTAAATGATTTCAATACCATAAACGATATAGCCAACACTGAATCAATCATTCGTTCATTGATGTAAAGCCAACTTCGAATCCAAAATAATAGCTCTGTGCCATTATTTGATAAGATACATCCCTTCAGTATCTGGACGGCTCAATTCAAATCCAAATTTTCTATAAAGCTCGGGAACATCTGCCATCAACGTAATATATGCTGAAGGAAGGGCTTCTCGATCCAGGTAAGCCATAATGTGCTCCATGATCTGACGCCCCAGGCCAACACCTTGGAATTTGGGATCGACAGCAACATCCACTATCTCAAAATTAAGTGCGCCATCCCCCACTACCCGCCCCATAGCGACAGTTTCAGATTGTCTTTTTATATGGATACCATACAAACTATTTGGAAGGCCTTTTTCCGCTGCTTCACGGCTTCTGGGGGTTAAGCCAGTTATCTCTCGCAGCTTGAGGAAATCCTCAGTAGGAGCTACTTTCTCAATAACTGTGTACATATCTTGCCGGAAAAAATAAATAAATGAATAGTGCCGCCAAGTCTACCTAGCACCTAGCGACAACCAAACTGCTATTTAAACTGGAGCTTCCTGGATCTCTGTCACCACTTCAGCTTTCACGGAGTTCGCAATAAAACACTGTTTGTGGGAAAGGTGGTGTATTTTTTCTAACTGCTCGCGACTGGGTTGTTTTTCACCGGAGAAGCGCACTGAAGGACGCAGGGTAACTTTAGTCATAGCAATTCGGCCATCCTTATCGGCCCCCATAATTCCTATAGCTTCATCGCAATATTCATCAACCACAAATCCTCGCTTGGCTGCAATCGATAGAAAAAACAACATGTGGCAGCTGGACAGAGCCGCTACAAAAGCTTCTTCTGGATCAACGTTTTCAACTACTGAATAGGGAATGGGTACAACATGGGGGGAAGAGGAGGCTGGGATAGATGCCCCACCATCAAATTGCCAGGTGTGGGCTCGACTGTATTGATTATCGGTGAAAATCTGCTCGTCGCGTTTCCAGGTCACCGTTGATGTATACTCTGACAAGACTTATCTCCCTTTAGACGACACCCCTAGTCTTGGGGGAAAAGGGGCTAAATTGGGATGCTCACCAGCCCTAAGATTACCAAGAACCGGTGAGTGCTATTTCAAATGGTCCATCGCCTCCCGAAGCCGGATATAGGCGCCACAAGAAATACTAGTTAAGCGGCATCCACCTGCTCATCGGTGCGAGCAGCCATGATAAAGTCATTTTTGTGCAGGCCCTTAGCCTCGTGACTCCACCAGGTAACCGTAACCTTACCCCATTCAGTCAGCAGTGCGGGGTGATGCCCCACCTCTTCAGCAATCGCGCCGACACGGTTGGTAAACGCCAGAGCCTGCTTGAAGTTACGAAACTTAAACACGCGTTCCAGCTGCATAATTCCGTCACGGGTCATCGGCGTCCAGTCAGGGATCTGCCGCAGCAGTCCTGGCAGTTCGTCATCACTCACCAGCGGCGCATCGGCACGACAGGCTTCACATTGTTGTTGAGCTAGTTCGGTCATGAATCGGTCCTCAAAACCTTGTTTATTATCGGCTCAATTGGGCCGGCCTCACTCTACCCGCCCCCCCTTAACGAAACAAGTACAGGGCTCAAAAACGCATTTTATCCGGTTTTACCATCACAAAATGGAACCGCATGCTAAAAATATTGGACGATCTATAGCCACCGCAGCCTTGGGTCGACATCGGCAGATTAACGTGAGGATTGTCATGAAAGCACACCTCAGTCTCTTATTACTTCTAGTATCTCTAGGAGCCTGTGAGCGCCAGCAAGTGGATAGAGAGCGCCTTCCTCCACCAGAGAAGGTTATCCTGGAGGAAATGCGCTCCGAGACAAACCTGGCATTCGAGCAGCTCTGTCAGCAATTTATACACGGCCTATGGAATCTATTCCCATCCTGGGCGCTCAGTGAAGGCTACTATGAAGTAGCCAAAGAGCTTCAGGTGCCCGATAAGAGTTATCGTGAATTTGTATTGGATTTTGCTCAAATCTATGAACGCAAATTTGCAGCCTTGGATAAAAGCCAGCTCAATATCAATTCACGCAGTAATCTCGCTCTTATAGAAAATTTTCTGCAGCGACTGCAATGGCAATATACCAGCTTTAAGTCATACCAATGGGACCCATCCATCTATAATGTTTCCCATTCTTTTGCCCTGATCCTAAACACCGACTATGCGCCACTTCTAAAGCGCCTACATACCGTTAGCACTCGTATGCTGCAAGTGCCCGAGTACTATCAGGCCGCTAAGGCAGCTATCTATCGTCCGGCAGCGCCACAGCTTGAATTAGCAATTCAACAGAGTACAGGCTCACTGGAAGTCTTTGGTGAAGAGCTGGAAAAAACGGTTAAAGAAAGTCAGATGCCTGCGGACGCAAAGGAGATTTTCTTACGGCGAATGCAGGATTCTCGCTTAGCGATACAAAGCTATATCCACTTCCTACAAAACCTGCAAAAGAAATTGACTAAATCCGGAAAATTCCGTGATTTTCGTATCGGTGAAAAACTCTACGAAGAAAAATTCCAGTTTGATATCAATATTGGAATGAGCGCTGCTGAACTATACCAGCGCGCCATCATAGAGAAGCAGGTAACCCACGATAAAATGACCAAGCTTGCCGATCAACTCTGGCCAAAATACTTTCCTTCTGATTCCCCACCCAACGAGCCACTGGCAAAAATTGAAAAGCTGCTGAACAAGCTTTCCCAATATCATGCCACCAAAGAAACTTTCAAGAAAAAAGTAGAGCAACAGATCCCGGAGCTGGCAGAGTTTGTGACCGAAAAAAACCTGTTAAGCCTGGACAAGGAAAAGCCACTGGTAGTTCGAACAACTCCAGCCTATATGCAAGGCTTTGCTGTAGCTTCCATTAATGCGCCTGGCCCCTACCATAAAAGTGCAAATACCTATTATAACGTGATGCCCATAGAGACCTACTCCGATCAACGGGCGGAGAGCTTACTGCGAGAATACAACGACTATATCCTGCAGATACTCAATATCCATGAAGCGATCCCCGGGCACTACACTCAACTGGTCTACGCCAATCAGTCACCCAGTATCCTGAAAACTATTCTCGGCAATACTGCCATGATCGAAGGCTGGGCCGTCTATGCGGAACGCATGATGCTGGATGCGGGTTACGGTAATTTTTCCCCCGAGCTGTGGCTGATGTACTACAAGTGGAACTTGCGCACTATCACTAATACCATTTTGGATTATGAGGTACAGGTAAAGGGTATCAGCCAAGCAGAGGCGATGAAGTTAATGGTCAGGGATGCCTTTCAACAACAGGCTGAAGCAGAGGGTAAATGGCGCAGGGCGACCTTAAGCCAAGTGCAGCTCACCAGCTATTTTGCTGGCTTTACAGATATTTTGGCCCTGCGCGAAGAAATCAAAAAGAAAATGGGCAACAACTTTAGTCTCAAGGGGTTCCACGAGATGTTCCTGAGCTATGGCAGTGCACCTATACCAATTATTCGCGAACTGATGCTGGCGGACTTAGCTGAGCAAGGCAATAAATTCCAATAAAAAAGGCCCCTGTTGGGGCCTTTTCTTTAAATGGCGGAAGCGTTACACCTCACCTTCGGCAATCTTGGCTTTCCAGATCAGCGGGCCAGTAGTGTGTACTGACTCACCCTGACTGTCGACAGCCACAGTTACCGGCATATCTTCTACTTCGAACTCGTAAATCGCTTCCATTCCCAGCTCGGGGAAGGCGATAACTTCGGAGCCTTTAATCGCCTGGGCAACCAGATAAGCAGCGCCACCGACGGCCATAAGGTATACCGCTTTATTATCGCGGATCGCCTCAATTGCCATGGGGCCGCGCTCCGCCTTACCGATCATCCCCGCCAAGCCAGTCTCTTCCAGCATAGTGCGAGTGAATTTATCCATACGGGTAGCGGTGGTTGGACCAGCGGGACCAACAACCTCATCGCGCACCGGATCTACCGGGCCTACGTAGTAGATAAAGCGGCCGGTGAGATCCACAGGCAACTTCTCGCCTTTGGCGAGGATATCTACCATTTTCTTGTGAGCCGCATCGCGACCAGTCAGCATCTTGCCGTTCAGCAGCAGGGTCTCACCGGGCTGCCAGCTTTGGATATCTTCTGCAGTAATGGTATCCAGGTTTACCCGACGGGTATTGCTGCCCGCTTCGCGGGTAATTTCCGGCCAGTCTTCCAACTTAGGCGGAGTCTGGCGAGCGGGCCCGGAGCCATCCAGGGTAAAGTGGGTGTGACGGGTAGCCGCGCAGTTGGGGATGATCGCCACAGCCTTGTTGGCAGCGTGGGTAGGATAATCCTTAATCTTCACATCCAACACAGTGGTCAGTCCGCCCAGGCCCTGAGCACCGATGCCCAGTTTGTTGACGGAATCATAGAGTTCCAGACGCAGCTCTTCAGCACGGTTAGAGGCTCCGCGCTCTTGGAGCTCCTGAATGTCGATGGGGTCGAGCAGGGATTCTTTGGCCAACAGCATCGCTTTCTCAGCGGTACCGCCAATACCAATACCCAGCATGCCGGGCGGACACCAGCCGGCACCCATCTGCGGAACCATCTTCAGCACCCAGTCAACCACCGAGTCAGATGGATTCAGCATGGCAAACTTGGTTTTGGCTTCACTGCCGCCGCCTTTAGCTGCCACATAAACTTCTACGGTATCACCGGGAACGATTTCATAGTGAATCACCGCCGGAGTATTGTCTCCGGTATTCTTACGAGCACCATCTGGATCTTCCAGAATAGAGGCACGCAGCACGTTGCTGGCATTTTGATAGGCCCGGCGCACACCTTCGTTAACCATATCGGTAACGCTCATGTCCGCTTCCCAACGCACATTCATGCCCACTTTCAACTTCACGGTGACAATGCCGGTATCCTGACAGATTGGGCGGTGACCCTCGGCACACATGCGTGAGTTGATCAGGATCTGGGCCATGGCGTCCTTGGCCGCCGGGTTGACCTCTTTCTCATAAGCCTTGTTCAGGGCCTGAATGAAGTCCTGTGGGTGGTAGTAAGAAATAAATTGCAGCGCATCGGCCACGCTGCCGATCAGATCATCCTGGCGGATAGTGGTCATTGCCAACTCCGATTAACGTCTCGAGGCCGGCGATTCTACACGAAATGTAGGGTTATTGACCCAGATATTCCCAGAAATCCCATTCACCGAAAGGGAAAACGGAATAAAAAAAGGCGGACACCAGGTCCGCCTTTTTTAACTCAACCGGAAAACTACATGGATGAAGCGGTGGAGTCACCGCTGGATTGCAGAGAGCGAATCGCATCGCGAAGCTGCACCAGATCCTTATTCACCGAACGGCGGTAAGCATCGATAGACTCTACAGCCTCTTCATTCGCACCGACACGCATAGTCAGGTCACTGCGCACTGAAGCCAGCTGGCGCTCCAGGCGTGCAAGCTTGTCGGTCATCTCACGCTGGGAATCTGTATTGCCCTTGCGCAACTCTGCCAGCGAAGCCTCTACAGCAGCGATTTTCTTCACGCTGGACTCGAGGCCGCTGAGCTTGGTGCTAAGAGCGGCGACTTGCTTTTTGTTAGCCGCGACTGCTGTTTTATTGGCGGAAATACTCTTGCGGTTGGTGTCATAGGCAACACCCCACAATTTGCGGATCTCCGAGGAGTTTTCCTTGGCTTTTGCATTCAGTACTTCAACCGACGCCGTAGATTCCTCATCGGAGAGGCTAAAGCGCTTCTCCAGTTCAGCAATACGGTTTTCCGCATCGGCAATACGAGTCTCTGCATCACTCAACAGGGTCCGGCTGTCCTGCCATTGCTGGTACAGGAAACCCGAGGCACCCAGGCCACCCATCGCCATAATCAGGGCACATAGCCCCAAGAAAGAGAAACCACCGCGGCGCTCCTCCACGATCACCTGGGGCTCTGGTGAATCACTCCTTTCTTCGCTGGTAGTGAGATCCAGTGACGGTTCAAGAGCGGCGCTGCCGCCCAGTGTGGGCTCTTTGCGTTGCATGGTTCGATACACCCGATAACTGTGCTGATGAGTCCGGTACCCGCCAGTTCTATGCTGCTCTTTCCGGTACCGTATTTTCAGAAATATATGACAATAGAATCCATTCAGATTCGTCGAATTCTGCGGCAGTTATACCAAAAATTGACGAAAAAGTAAGCGGTCGTCAGTAATAATAGACGACAGTCGAATAGAGCTGACAGCAAAAGCTTCCCCCCTTGTGTTTGAGGAAATCGTCCCAAACTTCCCTAATCCATCGCGCCGGCTTAATTCTGAGATGCGGCACGTGTAGAATGCCCTCACCAATAACCCTCAGACAAAGGAAGGAAAACACCATGGCTTTCGAATTGCCTGAACTCCCCTACGCTAAGAACGCCCTGGCACCGCATATCTCCGAAGAAACTTTGGAGTACCACTACGGCAAACATCATAAAACCTACGTAGACAAGCTGAACGGCCTGCTGGAAGGCACTGCTGACGCTGACAAATCTCTGGAAGACGTGATCAAGTCCTCTTCCGGTGGCGTGTTCAACAACGCAGCCCAGGTTTGGAACCACACTTTCTACTGGAACTGCCTGAGCCCTAACGGTGGCGGCGAAGCCACTGGCGCGATTGCCGAGGCTATCAACGCAGCCTTCGGTAGCTTCGACCAGTTCAAAGAAGCATTTACCACCAGTGCTGTAAACAACTTCGGCTCCGGCTGGACTTGGCTGGTAAAAAATGCTGACGGCTCAGTCGCCATTGTAAACACTTCCAACGCAGCAACCCCGCTGACTGAAGAAGGCGTTACTCCCCTGCTGACCTGCGATGTTTGGGAACACGCTTACTACATCGACTACCGCAACCTGCGTCCGAAGTACATGGAAGCTTTCTGGGCCCTGGTGAACTGGGAGTTTGTAAACCAGAACTTCGCTTAATCCCGAAGTCACCAGAAAAAGCGGGCCATGTGCCCGCTTTTTTTATTTCTTTAATGCCCTCCTCCCAATCAAATTCTCCCCACTACTGGCCAAATGCTGCTCCAGTCAGCACAATACCTGCTGATCTGCACTACACATCCCGCATAAAGTGTGGGGGATTTAGGCAGGCAACCTAAAGAATGCCACTGGAGTGGCACAAATTAGCAACGAAGAACCGAACACTGGGAATATGCTCATGAAGTTGAAACCAACCCTGATCGCAGCCGCCATAAGCGCGCTGGTAATCAGCGGCTGTGACCGCGGCGCCCCGAACACAGCCGAGCAGAGTGCAACCGCCACAGCCACGGAAAGCACAGCGACTCAAGAAGTCGCAGGAAAAGTGGACCCAGCCGCAGTCAAGCGCGTAAACCAGATGTTCGAGGACTTCTTCCAGGAGCACCTCGCCCGCAGCCCCGAGTACAAAACTTTCCTGGGCAAAAAAGAAGATTACGATAAGTGGAACGACCTCTCCCCAGAGTTTGCCAAGGAAACCCTGGAACTCGACAAGCGCCAGCTGGCGGAACTGAATAAAATTGATCCTTCCACTCTGGATGACGCTACCCGCTTGAGCTTGCGCCTGGCAAAGCGCAACTGGCAACAGGATATCGATGGCTACAAGTGGCGCAATCACGGCTACCCCGTCAACCAGATGTACGCCATCCACACCAGCGCAGCATCGCTACTGATCAGCCAGCACCGTATCGATGATGTCAGCGATGCAGAGGCCTATATCGCCCGCTTGAACGGCATGCCCAAGTATTTCTCCCAGTTGGAAGAACAACTGAAAGCCAATGCTGCAGTCGGCACAATCGTACCTAAGTTCGTATTCCCTTACGTTATTAGCGATTCCCGCAACCTGATCACCGGTGCACCTTTTAACGGTGAAAAAGACAGCCCACTGTTTGCAGACTTTAAAGACAAAGTAGAAAAGCTGGAAATCAGTGAAGATCAAAAGAAATCACTGGTCGATAAAGCCAGCCAGGCCCTGACTGAAAGCGCCGGCCCCGCTTACGAAAAATTGATCAGCTACCTGCAAGAACTTGAGAAAAAAGCCAACACTGACGACGGCGCCTGGAAACTGGCAGACGGCGAAGAGTTCTATAAATTCCGCCTCGGTGTTTACACCACTACGGATATGACTGCCGATGAGATCCACCAAACCGGTCTTAAGGAAGTTGCCCGTATTCACGACGAAATGCGCGAGATTATGCGCAAGGTGAAGTTCGAAGGTAACTTGCAGGAATTCTTCGAATTCATGCGCACCGACAAGCAGTTCTACTACCCCACCACTGAGGAAGGTAAAGCGGAATACCTGGAAAAGGCCACCGCAATTATCGACACCATGAAGGGCCGCCTGGATGAACTGTTTATCACCAAGCCCAAAGCCGATCTCGATGTAAGAGCCGTAGAAGCCTTCCGCGAAAAGTCTGCGGGTAAGGCCTTCTACCAGCGCCCTGCTCCCGATGGTTCGCGCCCCGGCATCTACTATGCCAACCTGTACAATATGGAAGATATGCCGTCTTACCAGATGGAAGCATTGGCTTACCACGAAGGTATCCCCGGCCACCATATGCAGCTTTCGATCGCTCAGGAATTACAGGATATTC
This sequence comes from Microbulbifer maximicatervae (SeqCode), assembly GCF_052467825.1. Lineage (NCBI taxonomy): Bacteria > Pseudomonadati > Pseudomonadota > Gammaproteobacteria > Cellvibrionales > Microbulbiferaceae > Microbulbifer > Microbulbifer maximicatervae (SeqCode). The sequence continues at coordinate 2,788,170 of NZ_CP174327.1, read as the reverse complement.
CCAAGTTCCGTAAATACGGTGGTTACACTGCTTATACCGAAGGCTGGGGCCTCTACTCCGAACTGGTGCCCAAAGAATTGGGCTTCTATGAAGACCCCTACTCTGACTTTGGACGCCTGGCTATGGAACTGTGGCGCGCTGGCCGATTGGTGGTAGACACCGGCCTTCACGCCAAGAAATGGACCCGCGAGCAAGCGATCGACTACCTCGTAGAGAACACCCCGAACCCGAAAGGCGACGTGGTTAAAGCGATCGAGCGCTATATTGTGATGCCTGGCCAAGCGACCGCATACAAAATTGGTATGCTGAAAATTGTCGAGCTGCGTGAAAAAGCCAAAACAGAACTGAGTGATCAGTTTGATGTTCGCGGCTTCCACGACACTATCCTGGCCAGTGGCCCAGTCCCCTTGGATGTACTGGAAGAACTGGTTAATGAGTGGGTTGCAAAAGTAAAAACCCAACAATAAATAATAGAAGCGACAGATAAGTACCTGATAACTACTTGTCTGTCTTTTTCTTATCGTCAGTAGAGCATTGCAGAAGTAAAAATTCTGTATAGTTTTTACAATACGGCATTTATTGTTTTACAGGGAAGTCCGGAATGACACTCCGGACTTCTTATTAAGCAATCACCAGCTCCCAGCATGAATGGCACTGTGGTCTTATTTCAACCCCCCCTATTTTCAGCTCACCTTAGCCGCCACTGTCGTATAAAAGCACCAAAATAAAACATACCCAGTATTCCCCATACCAAAAAAGTGCACCGCTCTTATTTTCTGCTGAATTTATATCCACAAAACCAAATAATGGGATGCTTTTACATAAAAAAGTCCATTAACTGCAAAAATAATGATAAAAAAGTAAGAGCTACTCTTTGAACGCAAGGATTGTACTCATGAAGTTAAAAGTAACTCTGATTGCAGCGGCAGTAAGCTCACTCATCCTCACGGGCTGCAACGATAGTACCAACAACGCAGATGCACATAAGATTGCCCCCTTAGAGGAAAGTGCACTTAATCAGTCACCTCCCCCGAAAGTCAGCAAAGAAATGAGTGAGGCCAGCAAGAAGGTCAATTTGCTATTCGATAAGTTCTTCCAGGAGCATCTAGACCGCAGCCCTGAATTCAAAACATTCTTGGGTCTGAAAGAGGAGTACAGCAAATGGAATGATCTAACTCCTGAGTTTGCGCAAGAAACCCATGAAATTAATAAACGTCAATTATCCGAGCTGAATAAAATTGATCCCGCTATACTAGATCGACCTACCCAACTTAATCTTCGACTGGCAAAACGCACTTTGCAACAAGAAATCGAAGCCTATAAGTGGCGAAATCATAATTATCCAGTCAACCAAATGTTCGCCACCCATACCGGCGCCGCTTCAACACTTATCAGCCAGCACCGTATCGATAACATCAGGGATGCCGAAGCTTATATTTCCCGCTTAAATAGAATTCCCCAGTATTTCGCACAGCTGCAAGACCAACTGGAAGAAAACGCCAAAGCTGGCACCACTATCCCAAAATTCGTTTTCCCCTATGTTATTGGAGATGCACAAAACCTAATTACTGGTGCTCCTTTTGACAGAAAAAAGGACAGCCCTCTATTTGCTGACTTTAAGGGAAAAGTAGAAAGTCTCGATATCAGTAAAGAGCAGAAAAAGTCCTTAATAGATAAAGCTAAAACAGCACTAAAAGACAACACTGGCCCCGCCTATAAAACCCTAATCGACTACCTGCAAGAGCTTGAGATACGCGCAACTACTGATGATGGCGCCTGGAAACTGGCAGATGGCAGTGACTTTTATAATTTTCGCCTCGGCTTTTACACATCTACCGATATGACAGCCGAAGAAATTCATAGGATTGGCCTTGAAGAAGTGACTCGCATCCATGATGAGATGCGTGAAATTATGCGTAAAGTAAAATTCGAAGGTAAGTTGAAAAACTTCTTCGAATTCATGCGCACCGACCAGCAATTTTATTACCCGACCACTGAACAGGGGAAAGCTGCATATCTTGAGAAGGCTACTACCATTATCGATACCATGAAGGGTAGGCTGGACGAGTTATTTATCACCAAACCTAGAGCGGACCTCGATGTGAGAGCGGTAGAACCATTCCGGGAGAAATCTGCCGGTAAAGCTTTTTACCTGCAACCTGCTGCCGACGGATCACGCCCAGGCATCTACTATGCCAACCTCTACAACATGGACGATATGCCCAGTTACCAGATGGAAGCACTGGCATACCACGAGGGTATCCCCGGCCACCATATGCAGCTCTCTATCACCCAGGAATTACAGGATATCCCTAAATTCCGCAAATATGGTCACTATACCGCCTATACCGAGGGTTGGGGCCTTTACTCTGAAATGGTGCCAAAAGAGATGGGACTCTACCAAGACCCCTACTCAGATTTTGGGCGCCTCGCCATGGAGTTGTGGCGAGCAGGACGCCTTGTAGTCGATACCGGAATTCACACTAAGAAGTGGACCCGAGAACAAGCCATACAATACCTGATGGAAAACACCCCTAATCCTGAGGGGGATGTGATTAAAGCAGTCGAGCGCTATATCGTATTACCCGGCCAGGCAACAGCCTACAAAATTGGCATGCTCAAAATTTTACAGCTCCGCGAGAAAGCCAAAAAAGAACTGGGAGAAAAGTTTGATATTCGCCAATTCCACAATGCAGTTCTGGCCAACGGCCCAGTACCACTGGATGCCCTGGAGGAAATTATTGACGAGTGGATAGCAAACACCAGAACTCCAAAAGTATAACTAAAAGGTTAAAACAGAATTAAAAAAGGCCACTATCTGTGGCCTTTTTTGTTTGAGCTATTAGTGAACACCTAACAATTCGAGAGCCAAATATACACGAGGACAAGCGATATACTTGGTTTACCTGCATTTTTAGAACCCTATAGCTCAAGGTTGAAAGCCCCAGCTAACAGCACGCACTCTTGTACTGCAAACCGCTGCAGCATGTAGAATGATCCTATTTCTTAAGTATCGCATGGCTTAGTGATACTGTGCTCAGTTGGCTGCGGGGTGATAGTCATAACTTTTACTTCGCTAGGTGTTTCAAATCGGTGCCAGATACCTTTTGGTATTACCAATATTTGCCCGGCTGATAATTCGTTCCGCTTCTCATCACCGTTAACGAGAAGAATTAGAGCTGTTTCCCCACCTATAACTTGAACAAACTCATCTCCATTGGTGTGTCTTTCCCACTCGCTATTCCCTGAATAGTGGGCTACGTATATTCCACCATCCCTATACTCGGACAATAAGGCAAATGCATCTTTAGCTTCCTCATCCGTTGTTTCGGGAGTTCTTCCTTTTAGAAATTTAACTCTAGAAAACCCATCATCTATCGTAATAGCTTTTGACTTCGGCACTTACCAACCCCTTACAAGTACTACTCTTACTACTGGGGTGGAAGGAAAGAATACACCGCACTCGAGACACGCTGTGAATACATCCCTGTAAGCTCTTAATCGGCATCCATGCCTCATAGGGTCCTAAGCGCGGTGTATTCTTCCCTTCTCCCTTTTTAGTTACTAAAACCACATAATCCGAGCACCTTCACCCTTTCTAGCGGCAAAGATGCTCAAACTTTTAAGTTACTCTTTTGACGATCCTATAGCCGAATACTCTGCAAAAATGAATCCTAACTCTTGTTGGTTGCTATCCACTGATCTACCTGCTGCTCCAACACTGCCAATGGCAAAGCGCCATTGGTGAGAACTACATTGTGGAACTGGCGGATATCAAACTGGCTACCAAGCGCTTCTTTAGCGCGTTCACGCAACTCAAGAATCTTCAGCATACCGGTTTTGTAGGCCAGCGCCTGACCGGGCCAAACCATATATCGCTCGATCTCGGTGGTGACTTCGGACCCAGTCATACCGGTCTTTTCCAGCATATACTCAATCGCTTGCTCGCGACTCCAGCGCTTATAGTGCATTCCAGTATCCACGACCAACCGCACAGCCCGGAACATTTCCGCCTGCAACCGACCCAAATCATCATAGGGGTTTTCTTGGAAACCGGCTTCTTTAGCAAGCTTCTCGGAGTACAGTGCCCACCCTTCCGAGTAAGCATTAAACAACCCCATTTTACGGAAAGTCGGCACACCTTTTAGCTCTTGTGCAATTGCCAACTGGAAGTGATGCCCAGGTACCGCTTCATGGTAAGCCAAGGTACGCATTCCAAACTTTTTGGTTTCATGAACATCCCGCAAGTTTGCATAAAATACGCCGGGGCGAGACCCGTCCATTGCTGGAGGGTTGTAGTAGGCTCCCGCCGAACCTTGCTCTTTAAACTCTGGGACTCGGCGCACCTCAACACCCATATTGGGTTTTAAATCAAAATAGTCACCCAGGCCTGCATCAATTTCATCAATCATTAGCTGGTAATCGGCAATAATTTTCTCCCGCCCTAAATCTGAATCCTCATAAAGAAACTGGGGATCATTATTCAGTGCAGAGAAACGTTCGCTAATAGTGCCACTGGTTCTACCAACGGATGAGAAAATTTCATTCATTTCCGTTTCAATTCTTGCAACCTCTTCCAATCCAATACGATGGAGTTCCTCCGGTGCAATATCTGTACTGGTAAAGTTGCGTACCTGATAGGCATAGTAGGCATCCCCATCCGGCAATGCCCAAACACCATTGTTCTCTACAACCTTTAAGCGGAGAGTACTGAAATAATCGATTAGCCCTTGATACGCGGCGTAAACTTCTGTACCAATCAGCAACTCAGCTTGGCTGAGAATACGTTCCCGCTCCTGTTTATCCAGCTTTTCAATTTTGTTAAGTCGCTCCAGTAATGAGGTATAAAGTATATTTTCTTTTACCGGCGCGGCGATAAAACCCTGCATTTCCTCTAAAACACTATCGACAACAAAGCGCGGGGGCAAGATATCTTTCTCTTCCCTTATCTTCAGACCATCCAGCAATTGATAAAACTTACGCCCGACCTCTCCCAGACGAGACAAGTAATAATCAGCTTCTCTTACATTGTTGATCTGATGTACTTCAGCGAGAAACTCCGGCAACCTATTCTGCTCACCCGACATTTGGTTAAGCGGGTAATCATGGTGCCTCCAGCGTTCAACTTCTGCCTTTATACTGAGAAGATGCTCTAACACATCATAGGAAATGGCCTGTTGCCCTTCCAAACTTTCGCGATCATAGCTGCGCAATACCGCCAGCTCGCTCTTCATCATTTCAATAACACGCAACTGCTCTTCTTCAGACAAATCATCGAGATGCGCATTGTGTCCATCAATTCCAAATTGTTCCAAAATTCTAATTTGTGAAAGGATTTCCGGACTGCTACTGCCGATTTTTATAAATACACGTTCAAAAAATACATCTATAGACCAAGGCTTGAAATAAACTGCATTAATAGCAAAAGCAGAAACTGCCAAAACCCCCACAAAAAATAAGCCGCCAAACCATTTGGCAATAGTCTTAATCATTATATTTCTCCCGAATTCTTAGCTGTAATTTTGTCCCGGTATCAGGATCACCTCAACTCCCGCAGCAGAGAATTCCGATAGAGCGATCAGCGCAGGGGCCAAGCTGAATTAGACCCATAATTCACAACTATTTTATCGGCGATACAAAGTCACTGGGCTTCAGAGCCAGCAGGGAGCAACTGACCTTCTGCAATATATTCTCTGCAGTATTCCCCATAATGAAACCGGGAATACCCGCCCGCCCAACAGTGCCCATAACCAGCAAGTCGAGACCTTCCTCATCAATCAGCAATGGAATAAAGTTATCTGGATGGGCAACCACATGGTGAATACGTATTTCCCCCTCAATTCCGGATGCACGTATCAATACATCGAGCTTTGATCGGTGCTGGGCCCGCGCCGATTCAGTGGCCTCATCCAACTCTTCCTCAGAAGCGCTCAAGGGAAAATGACGCCGCAAGTATTCATCGATATCGAAGTCCCAACAGGAAATAACATTCAGCACGCCACTGCAGCTGTCAGCGAGTACTCGCGCCCAGCGCAGCAACCGGATCGCCAAGTCATAAGTGCTGCCATCCTCGCATTCAGGGTCGAGAGCAACAGCCACCTGTATCTTGTTGCGATGTTCCTTGATTGGGCGGCACAGCCATACCGGGCAGGGACACTTTCGCAGCAGATCCATATCCATTGCCTTGAAGCCCTTAAGCTGGCTGCGACCCTCAACATTCTTGATCACCAGGTCATAGCCCTCAGCCAATACCCGGCGGATCACTCGCTCGGCAGGTCGGGCACCACAATCTGACTCAATCTCCAAATTGGTCCTTTCCGCCGATAACTCCATATGTACGCGGGCCGACTCAATTTCACTCCTGACCCTATCAAGCATTGTCCTCACACAGAGCCGACTAAACTCCTCAAACCCCTCCGGCACCTTTGGACAGACCAGTAAAACCTTTATCTCCGCCTGATGATTGCGCGCTACTGCAAAAGCCTGCATGAGTCCACTGCTTTCATCCTCAGCAGCATGGCTGACATACAGGATTTTATGAATGTTTGGCATAACGCTGCCCTCAACCAGAGACATTTGGGAGCAAACAGGGGCAAGACTCACCATAAACCCACTCGCTGCCTCAAATTGGTATCGTGAACAGAGCAGATTTCACACGGAAATACACAGGTGAAGGAGATGGAGCAGGAGTAAGTAGATAGGGGAAGGGGAAGGCGAAGTGAGTAAACACCAACCTTAATAGACGGAAAAAGCGTCTAGTGTCGCTAAAACACAAGGCAGAGGAGCCCAAATGAGCTCAGGAGGCTAAAGCAGGTCGGCCAGAGCCCGGTGCTGGGGTCAGATATCCAAAACCTGCTTAACAAAAGGAATGGTGATTTTACGCTTAGCCATAAGTGAAGCCCGGTCCAACTCCTCCAGACACAGAAAGAGTGCTCGAGTATCCCTCGGGGCGCGGTGCAATATGTACTGGGCCACATCTTCCGGCAGGTCGAAACCGCGCAGACGGCTGCGACGGCGCAGGGCGGCAACTTTATCGCTGTCATTCAGGGTTTTGAGCTGGAACACCAGGGACCAGTGCAAGCGTGACTGCAAATCAGCCAGGGCAATATCCATACCGCGGGGAGACTTGCGAGCCCCCATCAATAACTGCCTGCCGCCATCCTTAACTCGGTTATAGAGATGGAAAATAGCGGTCTGCCACTCGGGCTGCCCCTCCAACAAATGAACGTCATCTATACAGACAAGGTCCAGGCGTTCGAGTCCGTCGAGAATAACAGCCGGGTCCATGTTCATTAGGTCTGCTAGAGGGAGATAATGGAAAGAGCGACCATTGGCCTCTGCGCACTGACAAGCAGACTGAAGCAAGTGGCTAATACCACTACCCGCCTCACCCCAAATGTAAATTACAGACTCGGGATTCTCGCCACTGGCAAAAGACTGCAGCAGGGCAACTACCTGTCGATTTGGATCTGAATCCGACAGGTAGAAGTTATCAAAAGTGGCGTCATCCCGCAGGGATACCCCCAGCGGCAATTGTTGCGGAATACTCATCTCAATCCCAGTGATAGCGCAACGGATTCTCAGCGCTGCCCAAGGGTGAACGGTATCCATTCAGGTTAATGGCGTCTCCGTCCGCTTGTGCTCGCAATTTATGGTTTAGAGCCAGGGTATCACGCAAATTGCTCAACCCTGCCGAAGTGACCAGTGCCAGGCGCATTCGGTCCCCTTCAACAGAGAGCAGGTTAGCACTGCTGACCTGTGCCAACCCCTGTAGATAACCAGATGCCTTGGCATAATCAGCAAAACTGTCGATACCAGACAACTCAACAATCACCGCACCCAACTGATTGTCCTGGCCATTCGGGGACACCGCATAGCGCTGTGCAAGAATATTGGCCAGTTGGTTAACGCCGCGCAAAGCGACCTCTTCCAGCGAACCTCCGGCAGTATCGAAGGCATAACTGCGACCACCGTGGATTAGCAACCAATCTGCCTGCCAGCGATGGCCGGAAGCTTGAAGCACCCGGCCCATCAAAGTGGCATCGGGGCTATAGCGAAAGCCCGCCTTCTCAGCTGCCTGCTCATCTTGGGCCCAGAGAGCTCCCAAAGGCATATTGCGCTGGTCATTGAGATCCATTACCGGGAAATCCAGGGGGACACCGCGCTCGATAGCCATTGCCTCGAGTACAGAGAAGAGCTCCGGGGTCGCCTCTTCACTCAAAGCACTGCGGCCCTCTTGCAAGGTATCTACTGCAAGCCACACCAAAGTGCCGGGGCGATTGTTAGGCCACATGGGCAAGTTCATTTGATTAACTTGCCGGGAGATCGCTTGAGGATCAAAGGAAAGGTGCAAGTAGAGCTGATTGTCCTCGCGGGTATAGCGATACCCCTGAACAAACTGCTGTGCATTCTTTAATATCGGCTGCACATTTGGGTTACTACCGACAGCGGCATCTCCCGTAACACGTACGAACACCCGTTCCAGGCCGCGACTTCCGGCTGCTGCACGATCCGTGGCTCCGCGACTCGACACAGCCTCGACAACTTCGTACAAATCCGAGATGACTCGAGCTTGGACCGGTAGGGCTAGAACACTGATGATCAGAGCCAGCAACTGCAACACCAATCCCTGCCGGAGCAGCTTGTGCATAGGACTTCTCTCCAAACCTCTTATTTTCCGCCCCTGAGCTTGCAGAAATTATTATCGATGTGCAAGACGCCAGATTTTAGGGCGGACTAAAAATTGCGGCTATTGTATCAGCGTCAGACGTTTCTCTCAGCCCCGAGTTCTCACTATCGGAGTGATTTCACAGTTCAAATGGTGAGAAAATGCCGAAATCCCCCTTCGAGATGCCGTCTGGGCGTGGCTCCCGAGGCAAGACCCAGATAGAATACGCGCCCTTCGAATACCCACCGCAGGAAGAATCATGAGCGATTCCAAGCCGCAATCTACGCAAACATCCCTCTCTTATAAAGATGCCGGTGTCGATATCGACGCAGGTAATGCACTGGTAGAGCGCATCAAAAATGTCGCCAAACGCACATCCCGCCCCGAGGTAATGGGCGGACTGGGCGGATTCGGCGCCCTGTGTGAACTACCAAGCGGCTATAAAGAGCCGGTTTTGGTTTCCGGCACCGACGGTGTGGGTACCAAGTTACGCCTGGCAATGGACTTGGGCATTCACGACAGCATCGGTATCGACCTTGTCGCCATGTGTGTGAATGACCTGATCGTAGCAGGAGCTGAACCCCTCTTCTTCCTCGACTATTACGCAACCGGCAAACTCAATGTCGATATTGCTGCAGAAGTAGTTACCGGCATCGGCAAAGGCTGTGAGCTGTCAGGCTGCGCACTGGTCGGCGGCGAGACCGCCGAAATGCCCGGCATGTACGAAGGCGACGATTATGACCTGGCAGGCTTCTGCACCGGTGTCGTAGAAAAATCTGAAATCATCGACGGCAGCAAAGTTAAAGCTGGCGACGTATTGATCGGCCTGGCCTCCAGTGGCCCCCACTCCAATGGCTACTCCCTGATCCGCAAGGTTCTAGAAGTCAGCGGTGCCGATCTCCAGCAGGACATCGGCGGTGAAACCCTGGCCAAAGCGTTGATGGCCCCGACCCGTATTTACGTTAAAAACCTGCTGCAATTAATGAAGACCTTCCAGGTGAATGCGCTAAGCCATATCACTGGCGGCGGCTTACTGGAAAACCTGCCCCGCGTACTGCCCGAAGGCTGCAGCGCGCGTATTGATGTCACCAGCTGGGAAATGCCTCCTGTATTTAATTGGCTGCGTGATGCAGGCAATATCGATAGCCGCGAAATGTACCGCACGTTTAACTGCGGTGTTGGCATGGTTATTTGCGTGCCTGCAGAGCAATCCGAGCCGGCACTATCCGCTCTCAAGCAAATGGGCGAAGACGCCTTTGTCGTTGGCACTATCGAAGATGCCAAAGAAGGGGCGGAAGCAGTAGAGCTGGCGGGGCTGTAATGTCTTGTAGAGTTGCCGTATTAATCTCCGGTAGTGGCAGCAACCTGCAGGCTCTGCTGGATGCCGCCGCACAAGAGGACGCGCCTTTTTCCGTGACTGCAGTTGTCAGCAATAAGGCAGATGCCTATGGACTGACTCGCGCAGAACAGGCAGGCGTTCCCACCTCTGTGGTGGATCACCGGGATTTCTCCAGCAGAGAAACCTTCGATCACGCCTTGATCGAAGAGATCGACAAGTGCAAACCAGATTTGGTTGTACTGGCTGGGTTTATGCGTATTTTGACGCCCGACTTTGTGCGCCACTACAGCGGCCGCCTGATCAACATTCACCCCTCCTTACTGCCGAAGTACCAGGGCCTGCATACCCATAAGCGGGCACTGGAAGCCGGGGATAAAGAACACGGCGTAACCGTGCATTTTGTCACCGAGGAACTCGATGGCGGGCCACCTATCGTCCAGGCCATTGTTCCTATTAAGGAGGGAGACACTCCTGAGCTACTGGCAAAGCGAGTGCAGGTTCAAGAGCACATCATTTACCCCATGGCGGTTACCTGGTTTGCCCAGCAGCGCCTGCAAATGGCCGATGATCGAGTTCAGCTGGATGGTGAATTACTACCTCACCACGGGGTTCAGGTTTCCGCATAAAACCAGCCCTTGATAGCTGGCGGGGTAAAAGTCCTTCAATGTACTTTGCGCGCCTCGCCAGCTAGTATTCAAAAGGGTTCAGTTTTTTGTGGGATATCACAGTGCGCCTTTTTGCTACCTCTCTGTTTCTTTTTTTAATTACCGGCCAGGCAATTGCTGCTGAGCTGGAACCTTTCAAAGCCACCTACGCCGCCCGATTTAATGGGATCAGCATTACCGCCACTCGGGAATTGTCCGAACAGGACGGCAACTGGCGCCTGGACTTCGATAGCAGCGCCCTTTTTGCCAGCATTAAAGAGTACTCTCGCTTTACCAGCCAGGATGGCCATATCACCCCCCAACATTACGAATATCGCCGCAAAGGCCTTGGTCGAAATCGCGCCACGGTGCTTAATTTCGAACCGTCAAAAGGTATGATCTTTAACGTCCATAATCCAGAGCGGGATCTCAAAGACGCCCCACCCAATACTCTTGACAAGGTGAGCTATCAAATCCAACTGGCACTCGATGTCGCCGCTGGAAAAACAGACCTTCAATACAAAGTTGCCGACGGCAAAAAAATTCGCGATTACAAATTCAGTCAAGTTGGCACTGAAACCCTAAAAACACCTCTGGGTCCGGTGGAGACAATTAAAGTCGCTCGAGTGAGAGATAAAGACTCAGGAAGAGAGACAACTGTCTGGATCGCACCGCAATGGAACTACGCTTTGGTGAAACTTATCCAAAGAGAAGAAAATGGCAAAAGGTATCAAATCAACCTGACAAATTTATCCATCAACGGCGAAAAAGTCGCTGCCAGCCAATAAATGGCCACATTTTCGACTGATGAAAAAAAATCCGTCGACTTGGATAGATTTTTGTCCCCATTGTCTTTATAAAGTCACTCCTCTCCCTCACTAGGGCAATGACGTATTGCTAGACTTTTTAGTAAGGGATTTGCTACGGAAGTGGAAGGTACTTATATAAGTCTAAAGGCCTTCCTGCCATGGCAGAGTTTATTCCAACCTGTTTATGGCTTTCAGTAATCAGCAGACTTAGAGATGGGTTCTCATGAATAAAAAATACCTGCGACACGCAGTTCTGGCCGCAGCTATCAGCTCCGTTTCCCAAGGCGCTATGGCTGCAGGTTTCTACTTGCAGGAAACCAGTGCAACAGGCCTTGGCCGCGCATTTGCTGCCGAAAACACTATCGGCGACAACGCTGCAATTCTGGCGCGCAACCCAGCCGGTTCAGCACTATTCAATACTTACACCATTTCTCTTGGTGCGACTTACGTTGATCCCGAAATCGATGTTGACGGTGATGTCACCTACTATGTCGGCAGTGAGGAAACTGGCTACCTGGGATTCGAAACTCCCGCGAGCGCCGATGACTACGCCACCAGCGCAGTAATCCCCAACGGCTACCTGGCCGCCCCCATCAATGATGAGTGGTCCTGGGGCCTGGCCATGTACACAGACTTTGGTCTGGAAACTGATTTCCCGGATAACTTCCCCGCAACTACGATCGCCAACAAAACCTCTCTGCTGACTGTAAACATCCAGCCATCTGTTGCTTACGATTTTAACGATCAATTCAGCATTGGCCTGGCAGCGAATATTTTCTACGTTGATGCAGAACTAAACACTACATTCCCCGATAACTTCCTGATCGGTGACGTTGTAGAACCCGCCTTTGGATTTAATCCCGCCGGCGCCACCGTGTTGGACGTAAAAGGGGATGCCTGGGACCTGAGCTGGACCATCGGCGGCCTGTGGCGCATCAGCGACAACACTCGCGCAGGTATTTCTTACCACGCTAAGTACGACCCCAAAATTAAGGGTGAAGTAAGCTCCGACATCGCTCCGAGCCCGCTGGATTCATTTGATGATACTTCCGGCAACCTGACCCTGAACCTGCCTGACACCCTGGAGCTGGGCTTCTACCACCGCTTCAACAATAATTGGGGTGTGGCAGTAGGCTACATGTGGACCAACTGGGACCGTTTCGAGCGCCTCGAAGCCTTTATCCCCTCCGCTGGTGAAGACTACAACCCGCTTCTACTGAAAGAAGAAAACTTCCAGAGCGGTTCTCGTTTCAGTATCGGTGGTGAATACTACCGCAATGACGAGTGGACCTTCCGCTTTGGTTACGCTTACGATCAAGGCGCTGCCCGCGACGGCTTGAACCGCCATGAAACCGAAGAACTCTCAGAACTGGTAGACGAAGACCTTCCGATTACCTGGCGTACCCTGTCTATTCCCGACACTGATCGCCAGTGGCTGACTGTTGGCGGCACCTACTCACTAACTGACAAACTCACTGTTGATGGCGCTTTCGCCTACATCTGGGGTGATGACGAAGTTATCCAGGAAGCTAACAACATTAACGACTCCCTGATTACCTACTTCGATGGTGGCACCACCAAAACTGAAGCTTACCTGTTCAGCTTGGCTCTGAATTACCAGTTCTAAGTCACCTTAGACCTGATAAGAAGAAGGCTCTACCCTTGGTAGGGCCTTTTTTATTTCCAGCGATTATCAGCCCTCCTCTAAACTTCCATAAACCTCACAACAGTCCGCTCCCCAGAAAACTCTCCCCGCCCCCAATCCAAGTACCACCAAAGCGTTAACACCGAAAAAAAGGGTTAGATATCTCCATCCTTAAATTTGATATAAGGAACGTCAAATCCTAAAACCAGATGAGTTTGCAAAATTATATATCTTAACAGCGCATTTAAATTATTTATTTTTGCTCATTTAATGGAATCTGGAGCTTATTTGTTTAACTTATCAATATTGTTCAAAATCGCCTTATTCAGAAAGCAGGCCCCATAAGCTCACACCACTATTACTCAAGGATCTCTGAATAACCCCGTAATACATCTGCGACCTCTCATTAGCTGAGAGGGATCACCCATGCATTGCAAACCTCAAGCCCACTTAAATTGTGAAGTAAGTCAAACTACAAGAGTAAAATCATGAAGTTGTCAGCAGTATTTATCTTGTTAATTTTAAGCCTGGATGTCGCAGCCTTCTCTATGGGAGACGCCATCAATACGGCTGGTCGACAAAGAATGCTATCCCAACGCATCACCCAGACTTACATCTTGCGCGGGATTCAACCGGATGCAGAGCGCCACGAAAAGGTATTTACCCGATCAATTCACGAATTTAAAAAGAATCACGAGAAACTAAATAATTTTCATGGCGCAGAAAAGATCAGGGATCAACTTGTTAAAGTTGAAAGAGAATGGAAAGCGTTTGAGTCTGTCGCCTTACAACCCGTCAATAAACAAAGCGCCAGCGAATTATTTCAGCGCAGCAACTCCCTTCTTTCTGCTGCCCACACCTATGTAGTCCAACTCCAACAAGTCGCCAATCACAACAGCGCCGAACTCATTAATATCGCCGGCCGCCAGCGTATGCTCTCCCAGAGAATCGCCAAGAACTACGCTGCTAAACTTTGGGAAGTATCCTTGGATGATGCCGAAACCGGATTGCAAGAAGATCTCTCCGAATACTCCAACCGACTGAATCAGCTATTGGAGAGCCCCCTCAATACGCCAGAGATCAATGACAACCTGCGCAAGGCAAAAGATCACCTGAGTTATGCTAGCCGGGGGTTTGAGGGAGATATGAAAATATCTGAAAAGCGCCAGATTCAGGTAATCACCGGCACCACTGATCTGATGCTACGCAATATGAACATCGTTACTGAACAATATGCTGAGTTGTTAAATTCAGGGGAGTAGGAATGAGAACAGACATTGAATTCAGGCCCAGCACCGAGGAAATCCTCCATAAACTGGCAACCCCTGAGTTCCAAGCTCTCAATCAGCAAGCGAATGACGAATCCATTAAGCGCATGAAGCAGGCTGTCCCGATCTTGATCGGGATAGGTAAAGCTAGCGACAACATCCCCGGAATGCGGAAAAATTTAATTTTGCATGCCGGCCCTCCGATAACCTGGCAGCGGGCATCAGGCCCGTTAAAGGGCGCAATAATTGCCGGTCTAATTTATGAGGGGTTCGCTAAAGATAAAGCGGAAGCTGAACAGGTTATGGAGGAAGGCCAAGTTGATCTTGAGCCCTGCCATAACCACAGTGCCGTCGGGCCAATGGCAGGTATTATTACCTATTCAATGTCTGTGTATATTGTCGAAGATAAGCTATCTGGTAATCGCGCTTACTCCAATCTCAGTGATGATCGTGCCGATTACCGCGGCAGCTCTATCCGCTTTGGTGTCTACGATAAATCAGCAATCAATTACCTTCGCTGGATAGAGGACGAAATTGCTCCCGTATTAAATCAAGCAATTCTAGATGAAGGCGGGATTGATTTTATACCGATCATTGGCCGCAGCCTCCTTATGGGGGACGACTGCCATGTCATGACTAATGCCGCAACACTGATTTTCTCCAGAATTTTAATGCCGGGAGTTATTCGGGCTAGTAAAAAGCGAAAAGATATTGAAAAGATTGCGAACCAAATTTACAAGGATGAGACATTCCCGTTGAACCCAATCATGGCCACCTGCAAACTTGTTTCCGATGCAGGCAGCGGTATTCCTCACAGCAGTATTATCACAACCATGGCTCGCAATGGGACGGAATTTGGTATTCAAGTTTCAGGGCTGGACAAGGCCTGGTTTACCGGTTTGGCTGGGGTTGGCCATGGATTATTAATGCCGGGCATCACTCCTGCAGATGTCAATCGAGATATGGGAGACAGCGCCATCACAGAGACTATGGGTTTTGGCGGCACCCACAAAATATTCTCAGGAACATACCAAGATAACATCGACAACATACTGAAAATGTACGATATCTGTCACTCGGAAAGTGACTTTGTCGTTACTCCGGGCATCGAGGGGAGAGGCGCCCCTCTTGGATTCGACCTACTTAAAATTATCAGGACCGGTACAACACCAACAATTAATTCTGGCTTGGCCCACAAAAGCATGAACCGTTATCAAGTCGGCACTGGGTCTCTCCACCCCCCGCTGGAAGCATTTTTAAATGCTGCTGCCAGCTTTCTAAATTCTGAGGAAGAGCAACCCCCTGTCCACTAATAACTGAGCCTCACAACTAATTCCCAAGATTCATATTTCACGTGCGCATAAAACAGAAAAAGGGGCAAAGCCCCTTTTTCTAATACCGACAAAATTGAAAGCTCAGATTACCAACCGCACTGACGCCCTTGGTTCTGCTCTTCCAGGTACGCCATCAGCGGCTGGAAGTAATCGATAATGGCGGAAGCATCCAGGTCGCGCTGACCAGTGAGCGCTTCCATAGCATCCGGCCAGGGCTTGCTTGCACCCATTGCCAACATAGCGCGCAGCTTCTTACCAGCCTCATCATTCTGGTAGATGGAGCAGCGGTGCAGCGGTCCGGTTTCACCAGCGGCTTCACACAGCGCGCGGTGGAATTGGAACTGCTGGATACGCGCCAGGAAGTAGCGAGCGTAAGGCGTATTACCGGGGATATGGTACTTGGCACCCGGATCGAAGTTCTCTTCGGAGCGCTCTACCGGAGCGGCAATGCCCTGGTAATCTTCACGCAGCTTCCACCAGGCCTTGTTGTAGTCTTCCGGCTTCACCTCACCGTTGAATACTTGCCAGCGCCACTTATCAACGAGCAGACCAAATGGCAGGAAGGCAATCTTATCCAGCGCCTGCTGCATCAGGTAACCGATATCTTTACTCTCATCCGGCACCTCATTCATCAAACCGATTTCCTTCAGGTACTTCGGTGTGATGGAAAGCGCGATGGTATCGCCAACAGCTTCGTGGAAACCGTCGTTAGCGCCATTTTTATAGAGGAAAGGCTGATCTTTATAGATGCGCTGGTAGAAGTTGTGGCCCAACTCGTGGTGGATGGTAACCAGGTCTTCACCCGTTTTATTGATACACATCTTGATGCGAAGGTCGTCCTGCCCGTCCATATTCCAGGCGCTGGCATGACAAACCACATCGCGATCGCGAGGCTGGGTGAACTGGGAGCGCTCCCAGAAAGTTTCCGGTAGAGGCTTAAAGCCCAGGGAGGTGAAGAACTTCTCCCCGACTTTAACCATGTCTTTTTCACTCATGCCGGAATCAACCACCAGCTGAGTCAGATCATAGGGGGCCTGCATGTCGTCGTCTTTGACGATGTCGTAGACGTTACCCCACTCCTGGGCCCACATATTACCCAGCAAGTGTGCAGGAATCTTACCCTGAGCCGGCACTACGTCATCGCCATAATGCTCATTCAACTTGGCGCGAACATGGCAGTGCAAAGCTTCGTACAACGGCTTCACTTTACCCCACTGGGTATCCATATCCTCAGCAAAGGCATCCGGGGCCATATCATATTTGGAGCGCCAGAAAACACTCAGGTTGTCATAACCCAGCTCTTTGGTACCCGCATTACCGATCTCCACCTGGCGCTCATACAGAGGCTTCATAGGAGGAGAAACTTTACGCCATCCAACCCACAGATCCTTGAGTAATTCAGGATCGCGATTGGTTGCCATCACCTGCCCCATCTCGGTCAGGGTGTAGCACTTTTCTTCACCGCCATCTTCGCGGCAGTATTTACCGGCACCGTACATGCCCTGCATTTTTGAGCCAATTTGCGCCAACTCAGAAGTTAGTGCCGGATCTTTCGGCGCCGGGAATACCAACCCCTGCTTCAACATGGTCAACTGGCGACGGGTATCCGGGTCCAGGTCCAAGTCGTTAAATTTGGCGGCCTCTGAAGCCAGCTCCACGGCCAGGGTGGTGTATCGCTCTGAAGCCAAAGCCTCTACATATTGGGAATCAATATTGATATAAGTAGAAGCGAGCCAAGCGGCATGACTTGCCTCTTGTCCCATTTTTTCCATGCGAGCTTGGGCGTCTTTTAAGAAAGCTTGCGCATCTTTGGCTGTCAGCTGGGAATTATCAGCTGGACTTTCCGCAGTCGCCTGGGCCACACCAACCGGTTTTACCGCTTGCTGCCCACTGTCACAGGCAGACAGTGCAACGGCAACCGCTATCGAGAGAGCAACTTTTTTCATTTTCTCCTCAAGAATCATTTTCAGATCTGCTTATAGTTGACGCCGTTTATAGCATAAGCCCCACACGATCAGCGACGGCAAGGCCGAAGATCGAGCCAGATCGACACAAAATCCCCTTTTATATCGTCTTTGCGGGAAAAAATTTGGTGAGGAAAAGAGTAAAAACCCAGGACACGGTCGAGCAAAACACTCTCAACGGGGATTTTCAGGGGATGACTTTTGAAACAAAGAAGGGAGAGATTGGAGGCAGCCCAACCAGCAACACCCTCGGCACATGATACCACTGCTACCGTTGCTCCCTTCCGGGCCTGGCGGAGTTCACAGCTGCTCATTGCGAGGGGACCGGGAGGGCCGCCACAACGATCTTCGGTGCCAGTGCATCCGAAGAGGGCGCGATTATAGAGGCATAAACGAATAAGATCCAGCCCTATTAACAGGTTATAATAAACGACTACTATCTCACCCCCTGCAAAGAGTTACTCATGCACTTGTTTGTCGATAATTTAACCAACGTTGACTTCAGCTACCTCGACTCAAAACGAGGCATCGTAGGCGAGACCTGGCTGGCAAACGCAGCCCTCGATGGCGCCTTGGATGAACAGGGGATGGTTTGCGACTTTGGCATAGTGAAAAAGACCCTGAGGCATTGGCTGGATGATCAAGTCGACCACCGCCTCCTGGTACCTACCCGCTCACCCCAACTGACCCTGAAGCACAATGGAGACCAGGTTAACCTGACCTGGCTATTGGAAAACGGGGCTTCTATTAAAGTGTCAGGCCCGAAACAAGCTTTTGCCTTAGTGGACGCCGAGGTAATTACCCCTGAGAGCGTCGCCGTCTGGTGTGTCCAGCAGCTGGCCAGCCACTTCCCCGACAGCGTGGAGAAGCTCAAGCTCAGCTTCCACTGTGAAGTGATTGAAGATGCCTTCTACCACTACAGCCATGGCCTGAAAAAACACCTTGGTAACTGCCAACGTATCGCCCATGGACACCGTTCACGTATTCAGGTCATGACGGGTGACCAACGCGATACAGAGCTGGAAAAGTACTGGGCTGAGCGCTGGGAAGATATCTACCTAGGCACTCGCGAGGATCTGGTTTCAACAACTGCCGATGATCGCGGTGAGGAAATCCATAACTTTGCTTACAGTGCACAACAGGGAAACTTCACCTTGTCCATCCCTGCCAAAGTTTGTGAAATTCTTGACTGTGATACCACGGTGGAGCAGTTGGCCCAATATATCGCCAACACCCTGGCGGCAAGAGAACCGGGGAAAGCGATTACCGTAAGAGCCTACGAAGGTATTGGCAAAGGCGCGATTGCTTCAACTCAAACCAGCTAATCCAGCCCCATAGCATCGACACCGTTATAAATTGAAGTACCAAGGCGCCCGACTTTGAACCTGATTGTTTTACAAAAGCACGACTTTATTAGCCCCAATCGCGTCCGCCTGAGTGGACGCCAGCTGGAGCATATCACCAAGGTTCACAGAGCAGCACCGGGACAACAACTTCGTGTCGGACTGCTCGACGGGCAAATAGGTAGTGGCGAGATTGTTACGCTCGACGAGAAGTGCGTTGAGCTTGAAGTGGCATTCGCAATCGATCCGCCCCAGCCATTACCTCTCACACTTATTTTGGCCCTGCCTCGCCCCAAAATGCTCAAGCGGGTTATCCAGCACCTGACTGCGCTCGGGGTCAAAAAACTGGTTTTAATTAATAGTTACCGGGTCGAAAAGTCTTACTGGCAAACTCCCTGGTTGCAGGAAGACAAACTCTTTGAGCAATGCTTGCTCGGACTAGAGCAGGCCGTCGATACGCAAATGCCGGAAATTCTGTTGCGCAAACGCTTTAAACCGTTTGTCGAAGACGAACTCCCTTCCCTTTCCAGTAACTCCCGTAAACTGGTGGCTCATCCAGTAGGGGGAACGGCTTGCCCTGTGGACATAAAGCAACCGACCACTTTAGCCATTGGCCCTGAAGGCGGCTTTATCAGTTATGAAGTCGAGAAACTCCAGGAAGCAGGTTTTCAATCCGTTCACCTGGGGCCACGTATTTTACGGGTAGAAACTGCACTGCCAGTGCTAATTAGCCGGTTATTTCCCGCGTTTTAAATTATCGGACTTTACGAGGCTCTGCTGCATATCCACAGGAGCCTCTGAGTACTTACCCGACGTATTACTTTCTAAGCTTTTACGAAAGCTTAACCACCCATACTTCAATTGTTCAAATAACCCCCAGTAAAGTTACCTATCTCTTGTGATGAGACATTTGCACAATTCAGCAATCAATATTTCATCAATTTGTCACAATTAAGTCATATTTTGCGCCCTCGTTTTACCACCTTACGGTCGAATTACTATGAGCGTATTCTTAAGCCGGCTAAAGCAAACCCTTACCTTCCTTCTTCTTGGGGTGTCCCTGGCTGCTGCAACTTCTACAGCCCAAACCCGCTTCCCTCCCGACACATCGGGCCTGCTTTTTACTTTACATGGCTCCAATACTGTGGGCGCAAAGCTGGCGCCCAACCTGGTGAGCGATTACCTGGAATCTCGAGGTGGCAGTAATCTGGAGATTATCCCTTTAGGGAAAGAAAATGAGGTTCGAGTGCAAGGGGATCTCGGTGGCAAAAAAATATATGTCGATATTGCGGCACACGGTTCAAGCACCGGATTTAAAGGCCTTGAACGTTCCCAGGCCAATATTGCCATGGCTTCGCGACCAATAAAAGATACTGAGCACGCAGCCCTGAGTCGCTTTGGGGATATGCGCGGCCAAAGTGCAGAACATGTTATTGCCATCGATGGCCTGGCAATTATTGTTCACCCTCAAAACCCCATCAGCCAATTAACCCTGCAACAAATAGCAGCAATATTTTCCGGGAAAATTACCGACTGGTCTGAAGTGGGCGGGCAGAAAGGTCGCATCAAAGTATTGGCGAGAGATAATCAGTCCGGTACCTGGGATACGTTTAAAAGCTTGGTACTTGGAAAAAAGCACTCCCTTATTGCCAATGCAAAACGCTTCGAATCGAATGATCAATTGTCGGACCGCGTTTCGGCAAACCCCAACAGTATTGGATTTGTCGGTTTGGCATCTATTCGACGGGCCAAGGCAGTGTCAGTATCCGACCAGAACACCCAACCACAAGCTCCAGAGCATCTGACAATTGCAACTGAAGACTACCCCCTCTCCCGCCGCCTTTTTCTCTATACCGCTGCTTACGGTTTAAAACCCGCCGCCGAAGAGTTCCTGCACTTTGTACAGAGTGAGCAGGGGCAGGAGCAGGTAAAGGCCACTGGGTTTGTCGCGCAAACGCCGATCGGTGTAAAACCTGAAGCCAACCGGGAAGGCCCCAGCGAGTACCTGAAATTAACGGAAAATGCCGAGCGCCTGAGTATTAACTTCCGTTTCTCTGAAGGCAGTGCCTCTTTAGATAACAAGGCAAAACAGGATGTACAGCGGCTTGTCCGCTTTATGCAAAAGCCTGAGAACAGCCACAAGCGACTGCTATTGATCGGGTTTGGCGATGAGAAAGTCAGTGAGGGGCGTTCAATCGTTTTATCAAAACTACGCGCAGTTACCGTTCGCTCCGCACTCAGGGATCACCAGATTAATACAGCACCGGTTCAGGGCTTTGGTGCCTATCTGCCGGTAGCCTCCAACAGCTCCAGCTCAAAGATAAAAAATCGCCGGGTAGAAATCTGGGTTATTTAACACTAGCCCTAAACCCCTCTCCCCCGTGAGGCGACAAGGAAGTCCCTCAGCATCCTTTCTCTTTTTTCTCTTCCACTCCCCCCCTTCCCATTCCCCGGTCTTTTCCCTAACCAACAAGTCCAGCTTTCTCCAAAACATAAATAACGCGCATAAAAAAGCCGCGTAAACACGCGGCTATCAATTAGTGGCTA
Organism: Microbulbifer maximicatervae (SeqCode); assembly: GCF_052467825.1. Lineage (NCBI taxonomy): Bacteria > Pseudomonadati > Pseudomonadota > Gammaproteobacteria > Cellvibrionales > Microbulbiferaceae > Microbulbifer > Microbulbifer maximicatervae (SeqCode). The sequence goes on along the minus strand of NZ_CP174327.1, from coordinate 2,766,609 downwards.
TGCCACCAGGTCTCACAGAGAGGAACGCAAAGAGCGCTCCGGGGGAAACTTCCCAACAACAAGCGCGTTACCGCTTATTTACAATGCGGCCGCCCGCAGGCGGCCACCGGGGGCAATTAAGCTACAGCGTCTTCCGCTACTGCTTGTTTTTGCAGAGCCAGTTTGGGATCTACAAACTCGTAACCCAATACGTCGGCTACGGCTTGGTAGGTCACCATGCCAGCGTGAACATTCAGGCCTTCCAGCAGGTTGGAATCGTCCAACAGTGCCTGCTTGGCGCCTTTGTTTGCCAGGGCTACCGCGTAAGGCAGAGTGGCATTGTTCAGGGCCATAGTAGAGGTGCGAGCTACACCACCGGGCATGTTGGCAACACAGTAGTGAACGACACCATCAACTACGTAAGTAGGCTCTTGGTGAGTAGTCGCCTTGGAAGTCTCGAAACAACCGCCCTGGTCAATAGCAACGTCAGCTACAACTGCGCCTTTTTTCATGCGGCTGATAATGTCGCGGGTCAGCAGTTTGGGGGCTGCCGCGCCAGGAATCAGAACCGCACCAACAACCAGGTCAGCTTCCAGTGCGTGCTTTTCAATAGCATCGTTAGTGGAGTACTCAGTGCGAACCGCACCACCGAAAATATCGTCCAGCTGACGCAGACGCGGCAGGGAGCGGTCGAGGATAGTAACGTCAGCACCCATACCCAGGGCCATCTTCGCTGCGTTAGTACCAACAACACCGCCACCGATAATCAGGACTTTAGCGGGAGCGACACCGGGAACACCGCCGAGCAGTACGCCGAGACCACCCTGGGCTTTTTCCAGGTGGTGGGCACCGCACTGTACAGACATACGACCGGCAACTTCAGACATAGGCGCCAGCAGGGGTAGGCCGCCGAAGCGGTCAGTTACAGTTTCATAAGCGATACAGGTAGCGCCGGATTTCACCAGCAGCTCAGTTTGTTTGGGGTCTGGAGCCAGGTGCAGATAGGTGTACAGAACCTGCCCAGGGCGCAGCATTTCGCACTCGTGGGGCTGGGGCTCTTTTACCTTGACGATCATATCGGCAGTGGCAAAAATCTCTTCCGGAGTATCGATAATCTTGGCGCCGGCTTGAACGTACATCTCGTCGGGGAAACCAATAGCGGCACCACCATCCTTCTGTACAATCACTTCGTGGCCGTGGCCAACCAGTTCGCGAACACTCGACGGCGTCAGGCCAATACGATACTCGTGGTTCTTAATCTCTTTAGGGACGCCAATCAACATTTTCCTTCTCCTCGCTCTGTGCGCTCGGTACTGCCTTAATCAAATAGGAGTACCTAATTTCTATGTTTTCCCCAGTATAAGAACAGATAAGAAGTGGATATTTAGTAGATTTTTGATAAAACTAGTGGAATCCACTACACAACCTGTCGCCAAGTCTACTTTTTGACCATGTCGACCAATTCGGAGTCAGCAGTTATGCGCAAACGTGCGGGAGAGCTAAGCACTATCGACCGGAACATATTGCGTGTTCTACAAAAGAATGGGAGAACCAGCTATGCCGAGCTGGCCCGACAGGTGGGATTGACCGCGACCCCCTGCGTCGAACGGGTCAAGCGCCTGGAAAATGACAATGTTATTCAGGGTTATACCGCCTTGATTAATCCGGAATACCTCGATGCTGCCCTGGTGGTTTTCGTGCAGATCAGGCTGAACCGCTCCGCACAGGACGCTTTTGAGGAATTTCGCAACGCCGTAGCCGCCCTGCCGGAAGTTCAGGAGTGTTACTTGGTATCGGGGAATTTTGATTACTTGATCAAGGCCCGGGTGGCGGATATGAGTGCCTATCGCAAGTTCTACGGCGAAACGCTTTTAACGCTGCCGGAGGTGCAGGAGTGCACCAGCTATGTGGTGATGGAAGAAGTCAAAGAGACACTGGAAGTACCGGTTCACTACAACCGATAGCAGGATAGATCGATGAGTGGCCACAGCCACTCATCTGCATAAACCGGCAATCAGTATTGAATGCCCAGTTTCCGGTAAATAAACCCGATCACCCAGGCAGGGCCAATCAACAGGAATTGTAAGTCCTTAAAGAAAGAGGGTTTCTTGCCTTCGATATGGTGGCCGATAAATTGGAACACCCACATGATCACAAATAGGGCCAGTGCCGTCTGCCAGATGGGCACCCCCAGCCGCTCCAATACCGACCAAGCCCACAAACACAGAACAGTTAATCCCGTCATTCCCAGGGCAATGGGAAACGACATCGCGAAATAAAACAGAAGAATCGGGATTGTCACCACGACAGCCCAGTTCAGCCAGGGAATTGTCGCCATAAAGTCCGGCTGCGGAACTGCCCACAAAAGTCCGGCCACAGTTGCATAAATTACGGGAACAGCAATCCAATGAATGGATTTGTTGATCGGATTCTGATGACTCTCACCATACTCGGAAAACCACTGCTGGGCACTGCGCATGACAATCTCCTCATTCTTATATTGTTATTGTCAGAGCAATAATAATCCCCAACCCATGGATATCAATCAATGGCCGAAAATACCACGAGGCCTACAAAGCGTGGCTTTTAGCGCCTAACGTAAGCATCCAACTGGGATAGATAGAGATCCGCCATCGATTTTTCGAAACAACAGAATACAACCTGCTGCGGTGCCCCCTCCTTCTCCTGGAATTGCTGTACCTGCTCTACAGCCACCTCTACGGCCAGCTCCGGGGGATAATCGTAGATACCGCAACTGATCGCAGGAAAAGCGATTGAGCGCATGTTTTCGCGCCGAGCCAATGCCAGGCAGTGTCGATAACAGCTGGAGAGCAGCTCGGGCTCACCCAAACTGCCGCCGCGCCAAACCGGCCCAACTGTGTGGTAGATACGTTTTACGGGAATGGAATAAGCGCCAGTGGCGCGCACTTCACCAACAGGACAACCGCCCAGACTGCGGCAGGCCTCCAGTAGATTGGGCCCCGCTGCGCGGTGTATGGCCCCATCGACACCACCGCCTCCCAAGAGACGGCTGTTGGCAGCATTGACGATTACATCGACGTGCAATCGAGTGATATCACCGAGATGAACTTTGATCACTCAGCATCTCCAACCGCTATTTGAATAATTGCTGCGGATGGAAATCCATTTCACTTCACAACAGTCGCACCTTTGCCAGAGATGCGTCCCTAGCGCGGCTGGTCTGTCTCGGCCCGAGCGAGTCGCTCGGGCTCAAGTCCTGCCCTGCCCCCTCAACCAAGCAACTTGCGGTGCTGTGAGGCAACGGCTTCCGGGCACTTCGTCAGCGCGCTCACTAACACGATAGCAGCTGAAGAGAAAACAAAACCCGGCAACAGCTCATAAACATCAAAAATGCCACCGGAGAGTTGCTCCCACACCACAACGGTGAGGCCGCCAACGATAACACCGGCAATAGCACCACTACCGGTCATACGGGACCAGTAGAGACTGATCAACAACGCCGGGCCAAAGGCGGCGCCCAGACCAGCCCAGGCGTAACTCACCACATCCAGAACCTTGGAATTCGGGTCCATCGCAATCCACACAGCGACCAGTGATAAAGCAACCACAGCCCAGCGCCCCACTTTCACCATGGCTTCCGGGGTGGTCTCACGCCCAAACCAAACGTGGTAAATATCCTCCGCCAGTGCAGCCGAGGACACCAACAGCTGGGAATCTGCCGTACTCATAATGGCAGATAGAATCGCCGCCAAAAGAACACCGGCAACTAGCGGGTGGAACAGCACCTGCACCATTTCCATAAACACAGTCTCGCCATCCGGCAGGCTCTGCTGGATTTCCAGGTGGGCAAACAGGCCTACCGCCATTGCACCCAAGAAACCGGCCAGGGACCAAACCGCCGCTACTGTCGCCGCAACCGGAATATCGTTAGGGCTACGCACCGCCATAAATCGCGCCAAGATATGCGGCTGGCCGAAGTAGCCCAATCCCCAGGCAAGAGAGCTGAGTATCGCCACCAGGCTTAATGTTTGCCCGGTGTTATCAGTCATCCAGTGGGTCAGCTGTGGCATCTCCGTTTGCAGGCGAGTCCAGCTGGCGGAAAAACCGCCCTGGTCAGAAATAACAACGAGAGGCACCGCAATCAGCGCCGCACTCATCAGCAGCCCCTGGAACACATCGGTCCAGGACACCGCCAAAAACCCGCCAAACAGGGTGTAAGAAATAACGGCAACCGCACCGATAATCACCGCCCAGCGATAATCCCAGCCAAACACCGTTTCAAACAATTTGCCGCCGGCAATCAGGCCCGAAGCTACATAGAAAAGGAAAAATAACAGAATGAATATCGCGCAGACGGTGCGCAGATAGGGGTGCCCCATCTTAAACCGACGATCCAGATAAGCTGGCACTGTCAGGGAGTCGTCCAGCTCATAGGTGTAGATGCGCAGGCGCCGGCCCATTGTCACCCAGCTCAGAACGATGCCGGAGAAAAGGCCAATTGCGATCCAACCGGCAGAGAGCCCCGCCGCATAAGCCGCACCAGGCAGTCCCAGAAGCAACCAGCCACTCATATCCGAGGCTCCGGCAGACAGGGCCGCCACAGCCGGCGGCAGGGAACGGCCACCGAGGAAATAGTCGCTGGCATTTTTTGTACGCATATAGGCGTAAATACCGATAACAACAATCAACGCCAAATAGGCGACAAAAGTAAGGGCGATCAGCCACTCGGCGGCCATAAGGGATTCCTTCTGATCAAAGTGGGGTGGCACTTGGCGCGGGAATAGTCTGCGTTTTCCTGCTCAATTTTTCAGCGCATTGAGCTATGGAAAGAGCACCACCTAAAAATTGTTATGTTTATTGCGCGTAAATCTACCCATAAGGTGGCGCCGACTCAATCAGCAAACTACATATATGTTGGATACAACTACAGAAAAAAAGACAACACTATGGGCATTTGTCTGGACGAGCTCCGACTCCAGGTTATCCGTCCAACCCTCAAGCACTTGAGAGCCTGGAGCCAGGGCATGGAGAATCTCCTTCTGGGAACCGCTGCCCAGGAGTCGCAATTGGGCTTCCACCTCAAACAGGGACGGCGCCACGGGCTGGGTATTTACCAAATCCAGCCCCACACTCATCGGGAAATCTGGGATCAATACCTGATCGATCACCCAAGCCTCGCCTCAAAAGTGCGAGGGCTGGCGAGCCAGCGGGATTTTCTCGATCACCCCCACAGCGAACTGACCACCAACCTGCGCTATGCCACAGCCATCGCCTGGCTGATTTACAGGTCTGCCGAAGTCCACAAGATCCAGGACGAGGAAACCTCAGACGTGGCCAATATGGCGCGCCTCTGGCATCAGCACTTTCACCATGGACCCAGTGCCAGTCCCAGGGACTTTGAATGCAGTTACGCGCAACTGGTCAGCGGTGCAGATCCTACAGATTCAGCGCCTCGATATACTGGGGCTCCACTTCCTGAGCATCCTCAGGCTCCCAAGAATTCACCTGGCGCTGGATTGAATGGTCAGGACGCTCGACAGCCGACGGCGTAGAGCGATCCAGTTCCAGACTCTCAAAATCGTAGAGGTCCCTGTCCGCCAATTGTGACGGGGACACCCGGGTAATCGCGGCGAAAATATTCTCGCTGCGGCCTGGGAATTTCTTATCCCACTCCCGCACCATCTGCTTGATCGCCTGGCGCTGAAGGTTCTCCTGGCTGCCGCACAGGTTGCACGGAATAATCGGAAACTGCTTGTACTCGGCGTACTGGGCGATGTCCTCTTCGCGGCAATAGGCGAGCGGACGAATTACGATATTGCGGCCATCATCGGCGCGCAGTTTGGGCGGCATCGCCTTGAGGCGACCACCGTAAAACATATTCAGAAACAGGGTCTCGACGATATCGTCTTTGTGATGGCCCAGTGCCACCTTGGTGGCGCCAATTTCTTCAGCAAAACCATACAGGGTGCCACGGCGCAGACGGGAACAGAGCCCGCAAGTGGTCTTGCCCTCAGGCACCACTTCCTTCACGACCGAGTAGGTATCCTTCTCGACAATATGGTGGGGAACACCCAGGGACTGCAGGTATTCCGGCAGGATATGCTCGGGGAAGCCCGGCTGTTTCTGGTCCATATTGACCGCCACCAGTTCAAAGTTAACCGGCGCTGTCCTCTGCAAATTCAGCAGCACGTCCAGCATGGCGTAGGAATCCTTACCGCCGGACAAACAGACCATAATCTTGTCGCCCTCTTCAATCATGTTGAAGTCGGCGATGGCGCGGCCCACATGGCGGCGCAGGCGCTTTTGCAGCTTATTAAACTCGAGCCGCTCGCGGCGGTTTTCCAATTCGGGCATGGTGTCTCTCTAACTCATTCGCGACCAGTGACCGGGCCCAGAGTACCGGCACAAAACCTTAAACTTTGGGACCAGAGCCAGGCTTTCCTGTTCCTGGGGGCGCGATTGTACGCATTTCGATCACGGAGTACACGACTCACCAGCCGCCTTCTCCCCCAACAGGGACTTCACACAGGGCCAGACATGATCCAGCAGGGCCGGCTGCGCCTTGGCGGTGGGGTGGATACCGTCGGATTGCATAGCGCCCTGCTCCAGGGCCACGGTTTCCAATAAGAAAGGCACCAGGGCGACCTCTTCGGCCTTGGCCACTTTGGGGAATACAGCGGCAAAAGCCTCGGTATAGGCGCGGCCGTAGTTCGGTGGGATACGCATCCCCAACAGCAGGACTTCGGCCCCGGAATCCTTCGCCAGTTTTACCATCTGCTGCAGGTTGCGCTGTAAGCTCTGCGGAGGGTAGCCCCGCAAACCGTCGTTACCGCCCAACTCGACAATCAGCCACTGGGGATTGTGCTCTTCCATCAGGCGTGGCAGCCGGGTCAGGCCGCCTGCGGAGGTCTCCCCACTGATGCTGGCATTGACCACCTTCACCGGGCGCCCCTTCTCCTGCAAGCGCTCTTGCAACAGGTTGACCCAGCCCAGCTCCTCATCGATACCGTAGGCCGCACTTATGCTATCCCCTAATACGAGCAGAGTGCCGGGCTTGTTGGCACTCAGCGCCAGATTGGGGACCGACAGCATCAGCACCAAGCCGAACCGAGTCAGTAACTGCCGAAAAAAGGCTGTTGTCATGTCATACTCTCCAAAAATCTCGCGTATCCGCAAAGGGAATACAGTATGTCCGCCATTCTCACGGCAGAAAACCTCTATCACAGGGTCTCCACCAGCGAAGGGCCACTGACCCTATTAAACAATATCTCCCTGAAGGTCGCCCGTGGCGAGAGCCTCGCTGTGACAGGGGCCTCAGGTTCCGGCAAGTCCACCCTGCTCGGCCTGTTGGCAGGATTGGACAAACCCACCGAGGGCAAGATCTGGCTGGCGGGGGATGAGATCACCGCCATGGACGAAGAGCAACGTGCAGCAATACGGGCCCGCTGCGTGGGTTTTGTATTCCAGACTTTCCAACTGCTGCCCGGCCTTACCGCCCTGGAAAATGTGATGCTGCCGAGCGAATTGCGCGGTGAGCGGGGCGCCGCCAAGCGGGCGGAAGAGTTCCTCGCCCGAGTGGGCCTGGAGCAGCGACTGCGCCACTACCCGCGCCAATTATCCGGCGGTGAGCAACAGCGGGTGGCCATTGCCCGGGCCTTTGCCAGCTTTAGCAGCAAAGATGCCATCCTCTTTGCCGACGAACCCACCGGCAGCCTCGACGCTGGCAACGGCGCCAAAATTATCGACTTGCTGTTTAAACTCAACGAAGAGTCTGACACCACCCTGGTGCTGGTGACTCACGAACAGCGGCTGGCAGAGCGCTGTGCCTCACACCTGCATATGTCGGCCGGTGCCGTAGATACCTACGCTCCGCTTATCGACGGAGACAACCTGTCGGAGGTGTCCGCCTGATGCTGCCACTCAGACTGCTGTTCAGGGACTGGCGCGGTGGCGAGTTGGCGCTGATTGCCTCGGCCCTGGTTTTGGCTGTTACCTGTGTCACTGCGATCGCCCATTTCACCGACCGCCTTACCCGCGCCATGGAGCAGCAATCCCTCACTTTCCTGGCCGCAGAGCGGGTGCTGCGCAGCAGCAAACCCGTGGATAGCGCATGGCTGGAGGAAGCCGACAAAAAGGGGTTGGAACAGGCCGAGATAGTCCAGTTTTCATCCATGATCTCCGCCAACGACCAGTTCCAGTTTGTCTCGGTCAAAGCCGTCGATAAAGGCTATCCATTGGTGGGACAACTGGAAATCAGCAAGTCCCCGGAAGGCCCAGGGGAAGTGGCACCGCAAGGACCTCCCCCGGGAGAAGCCTGGGTGGAGTCCCGCCTTCTGCCATTGATGGGAATCCAGCTCGGTGATCCTATCGCCCTCGGCGACACCCAATTAAAAGTGACAGCCATACTGGAGCGGGAACCCGACCGGGGCACCAGCCTGTTTGATATGGGTGCGCGAGTATTAGCCAATACCGCCGACCTGCCCGCCTCAGGTGTAATCCAGCCCGGCAGCCGTGTGCGCTACCGTTATCTATTTGCCGGTGATGACCAAGTCCTGAAGGATTACTTTGACTGGCTCAAACCTCAACTGACTGAGCACCAGCGGATCTTGGACCTGCGCGAAGGCCAGCCCCGGGTTGCCTCAGCCCTGGATAGAGCCGAGTCCTTCCTGTTTCTCGCCGCCAGCCTGGCCGTTCTCCTCGCCAGCGTCGCCGTTGGCCTGGCAGCCAGACGCTACGGACTCCGCCACGGCGCCTACGTAGCCGTAATGAAAAGCCTCGGCGCCGGGCGCAACAAAATCCTCGGTATCTACCTGGGACAGCTGGCCGCTCTCACCCTGATTGCCACTGCTATCGGGCTGGCGCTGGGCACCTTTATCCAGAGCCAGGCGGTCAACCTGATGGAAGGGTTCTTCCCGGTTCAACCCCCGGCTACCAGCTGGAGCCCACTGCTGATTGGACTCGCTACCGGCCTCGCCTGCGCCCTGGGCTTCGCCCTCCCGCCGCTGTTCCGTTTGGCCCGCACAGACCCAATGCAAACCCTGCGACACGACTGGAGCAATCCGGACCGACGCGAATGGCTCGGGCTGATTCTCGGCCCCAGCGCCATGCTGCTTCTAATCTGGTGGCTGTCCGGCAGCTTGCTTATGACGCTCGCCCTGTTTGTCGGCATGCTCCTGTTGGTAGCGGGCAGCGCCCTGGTTAACCGACTCCTGGTGCGCGGAAAGCTGGCCTCCCTGGGAGGCGCCTGGCGCATTGCCCTGGGCAGCCTGCAACGCCGCGCTGCATTTAACACCCTATTGATTGCCGCTTTTGGCACCGGATTATTGGCCATGCTGGCCATGGTCTTTGCCCGCACCGCCCTGGTGGATGAATGGCGAATGCAATTGCCGGAAAAAGCCCCCAACCACTTCCTCCTGAATATCGCCCCCCACGATGTTCCAACCATGGAAAATATGCTGGCAGAGGGCGAGGTAAGCAGCACCGAGTTCTACCCCATGGTGCGCGGCCGTTTGGTGGCGATTAACGGCGTCTCGATTAAAGAGAAAAAAGATCGCCCTGGTGGTGTTCGCCGGGAATTAAACTTGAGCTACACCGATACCCTGGCGCCGGACAACCGTATCTTGGAAGGCGAATGGTGGGACAAGGCCAGCGAAGGTGTTTCCGTAGAAGTGGAGCTGGCAGCCCAGCTGGAACTGTCACTGGGAGATCAATTGCGTTTCTCTATCGGTGGCCTCGAAGTAGAAGCCCCGGTAGCCAGCTTCCGCTCGCTGGACTGGAACAGCATGCGCCCCAACTTCTATATGATATTTGCACCGGGCACTATCGATGATTTCCCGGCTACCTATATCACCAGTTTTTACCTCCCACCGGAGGACAAACTACTGGTCAACGATCTGGTCCGCGCCTTCCCCAGCGTCAGTGTGATAGAGCTGGATAAGATCATCCAGCGTATCCGCGACACCATTAACCAGGTGTCCTTTGCCATCGAATCGGTGATGGCCCTGATGCTGGTTGCCGGGGTCCTGGTATTAATCGCCGGGGTCCGCGCCAGTATCGCCGAGCGATTGCAGGAAGCGGCAATTATCCGCACACTGGGAGGCCGCAGGCGCTTGTTGCTGAGAAGCCTGATACTGGAATTTGGCCTACTGGGTTTTGCCGCCGGCTTGCTCGCGGCTATCGGTGCTGAAGCCACCTTGGCGGTGCTGTCTTATTGGGTCTTTGAACTGCCGGTGATATTACACCCAGTCCTTTGGCTAACCGGACCACTCACCGGTGCAGTACTGGTTGGCACCGCCGGTACCCTGGCCTGTTACAGCTCGATCAGCCAGCCCCCGCTCAGAGTACTGCGCGAACTGGCCTAACTGATGAATGTCGGCTCTTGAGAATAAAGATGTAGTTTTTATGGACCTGGATTTCGATCGCAAACATATTTGGCATCCCTACTCTTCCCTGATCGACCCGCCGCCGGTGTACCCGGTAGCGCGGGCCGAGGGGGTAAGACTTTACCTGGAAGACGGGCGCGGCCTGATCGACGGTATGTCCTCCTGGTGGAGTGCCCTGCACGGATACAATGTGCCCGAGCTAAACCAGGCCATGCGCGAGCAGATGGACAAAATGTCCCATGTGATGTTCGGAGGCTTAACTCACGAGCCCGCAATCGAGCTGTGCAAGAAATTAGTGGAAATCACTCCACCCGGCCTCAACCGGGTATTTCTGGCTGACTCCGGTTCAGTGTCTGTGGAAGTGGCCATCAAGATGGCCATTCAATACTGGCACTCCCAGGGAAAGCCCCAGAAGAGCAAACTGCTCGCCCTGCGCAACGGTTACCACGGCGATACATTCGGAGCCATGGCCACCTGTGACCCGGTCACCGGAATGCATCACCTGTTTGCAGGGCAACTGAGCCAGCATCTGTTCGCCCCCGCTCCGCAGGTCCCCTTTGGCAACACCTGTAGTGACAGTGATATCGCCGAACTGCGCCAGCAAGTGGAAGCAAACCGCGATCAACTGGCCGCGATTATTTTAGAGCCCATCGTCCAGGGCGCTGGCGGCATGCGTTTTTATTCTGCCGATTATTTGCGCCGTGTACGCGAGCTCTGTGACGAGCACGATCTGCTATTAATCGCCGATGAAATCGCCACCGGCTTTGGCCGCAGCGGCAAGTTATTTGCCTGTGAACACGCCGATATCACCCCGGATATCCTCACACTGGGCAAAGCCCTCACCGGCGGCACCATGACCCTGGCCGCGACTCTCTGTACCGATAAAGTGGCCGAAGGTATTTGCAAAGGGGAAGCCGGTGTCTTTATGCACGGCCCCACTTTTATGGGTAACCCCCTGGCTTGTGCCGTCGCCGATGCCAGTATTCAACTGCTACTCAGCGGCCCCTGGCAGGAACGAGTAACCGCAATCGAGCAACAGCTGACTGAACAGCTAGCCCCATTAAAATCCGCACCGGGTGTCGCCGATGTTCGAGCCCTTGGAGCGATTGGCGTGGTGGAAATGCGCGAGCCGGTAAATACGGCTAAAGTGCAGGAAGCTCTAATCGAACGTGGAGTTTGGCTGCGCCCCTTCGGCAAGCTGGTCTACGCCATGCCGCCCTATGTGATTTCGGAAGAAGATCTCAGCCAATTAACTTCGGCAATGGTTGATGTACTGGGAGAGATCCAATAGCGTCAGTACCAATTAATTTGTGAAGCCGGTCTCAATAATTCCGGATAAATCAGCTCTTTCTGTAAAAACCAGCGGCGTTGTTACAGCAAATAGTGGGTTAGCTGAATACTTTTCTTAACACGGGGGTCGCCTCTTCTTGGCTAAAGGCCTCCGTTTACCCTTCCCGCACGCGCCTCTCTCAGATTCCATTTTCTTAATCCTTACAAATTTCGATCAGCTTGATCGCAATTTTTACGACAAATGTTTTGAGCACCTAAAAATTCCTGTATCATGAATGTTAATGATAGTTATCCTCATTTACGATAGCGATCAAAGTGGTCAAAATGATCACTGATAAATGTTAGGCATTCACCTCGCCCGATCAATGCCTTACCAACCCTTAAAGTTTGGGCGTTAGAGAGGAAAGATGAGAACTTTAATTGCATTACTTTTTGCTGTTACTTTTGCTACCACTGCTCAAGCTAGCCCTGCATCAGGCGAAAAGCCCATCCAGCACTTTAAAGTAGCGAAAGTTACTTCCTTGAAGGATGCGAGAAAGATCTTTGTTGAAACAACAGAAGAAATTAAGGGCAAGAAAAAGCTTAACCCTGCTGAACTTCACGAGATTCATGTCATCACCTACAGACTCGAAAAAAGTGTTGAGTATTTCGCTGAGAACCTGAAGGGCGAAAGACAGAAGCTGGCAAAGGACATCGCCGTTGTTGTGGAAAACATCCACATTAACTCCGAAAACAACCGCCCAGAAAAAACCCGCAAGGATCTGAATCACTACTTTAAATTAGCAGACAAATTTGCTGCTGGATTTAAGCATAAACATCACTAATACAGATCACTTCCGAGCTTAACCTGTGGCTGTACCCGCAGCGAAAGGCTCGACTGAAAGCGCTAACTATCAGCAGTTAGCGCTTTCATAGCAACACCACCCGCTTATGGCGACACGCCACAATCCCGATCAGATCCTCAACGATTTCCACTGCCCATATTTCCTTCCCTTTTGATCCGCCTATAAATCTCCTCGCGGTGTACGGGCAGGGATTTTGGAGCAAGTATTCCTACCTTTACCTGATTGCCCTTAACTTCCAATACGGTGATTGAGACATTCGCTCCAATCCGTAAGTTCTCGCCTGTGCGGCGCTTTAAGATCAACATATTTGTTTCCTACTGATACTCAAACCATGGATAGACCTTCCACAATGGGAAAGCTTGAATAGAAATGTTTTGAGTAACTACGAGGAGGTGCGCGAGAACGGTAGGCATAGAATAAAAAAAGGCAGACGCAACGCCCCCAGGGCCTGGGGAATATCTCCAAGCCGCTGATCGCGCTCCACTTTATTGAAGACGAGCGGGTTTGTAGCGTACTATGCATATAGCCACTTTGATACTGTGATTATCAACTTGGTTAGCTGGCCCCAGGTGTTCCAGCACCTTGGGTCAGCGCCTTTTACTTATTCTTACTTTACGCTACCGTTCTCCTTTTAAGGGGTGGTCTATAGAATATTCTTGGATTCTTGATTCTCTCGATACTCTTGAACCAAGCTGCTTTGATTGTTGCCTTTAGATGGCTTATTAATCGCGGCCAAACTACCAATAAATATCTATCGATTTTACGTGGCTTTGACACTAAAACAATCCTAATAAAATCCAATAAGATTATTTTTGTGCCTATATTTTTTGTTACTCACGCATTGAAAATTTCGGTTGCATATAAAAATGGTCGTTTAGATTAATATACCCACCGCTCCCACGCTGGAGTTCAGACAACGATAGATCATCAATGCTTCGACATAATACGTACTCCACATATCTACAGAAAAGATATCTCCATAGACCAAAGTAACTTGCAGACTTTTAGGATATTACCGCAAGATTTAGGAGCCTCTGAAGAACCGAGTGATGCCTCAACTTACAGAGTGGTTTCAATAAGAGCATAGCTTCACAGGAATGACTAGACCATAGAAGAAGTCTGAACACGGTGCATGAATCGTTATGGAAGCCCCCCAGGTCGATCCTTGAAGGCCACATCTACTGCGTTGCAACGCTTGCAAAGGGCTACACCCATTCGCAGCGAACTGCTCCTAACATCTTTTAGCCTTCAAGATCCGCAGAGATATTACAGAGTGATTCAGAGGCACGCTGGCTACCTTAACCACTCCCCAACCAATACCAGCCTGTAAAAGTTGGCGAGTGATAGCTTAGGGATTTACGATCATATTGACCGTGATATTGGAGAACAAGAAGATAAACCCAAAAACAATAATGAAATAAAGGGGTTACGGACTAGCGTTAGAATTGAGATAGTAGTCAAAGTGATCGTTTTTCCAGTTTGTACGGACGTATCAGGATGCTTTAAGTCTATGGTTTTAAATAAAAAGTTAGGCCTTGGCGTAGAAATTGATTCTGAGATAACAATCAGGATAGTAGTGGTCAGAATGATTACTATATAGCTGTTAAGAGTCATAATCGAAAGATCGAGTTATGAGTGAGTTTATTAAAATAATGAATGTATTTCATGCTAAGAAATTTGCATGGCTTCCATTTACATTTCTCTGCCCAAGGCAAGGGAGTAGATTTGGTGTTGCGCGCTTTATTGGTACTGTCATTCTGAACACCTCGTTCTTTGCTTCACTTTTGGTATTTTTGTTGTATTCCAAATTTGGTAGTAGTGCTATAGATCACGTGGGGTTTACAATTATGTGGATATACGCCCTATTTGGTAGCTACTACTTATTTGTGTGCTTTTGTTGGAATCAGGAACATGGTGCCAATAACTCTTAACAATCACAGGCACGCTGCTTTGGCCCTTCGGGCCTCCGCGGGACAGCCTACGCTGCGCTTCGGCCGCCCGTGCTGTGGGCGTTATGAGTAAGATCATGAAGAAATACGCAATCATCTTAGCCAGTCTTTTATTGTGCGGTAAAGCTTTTGCGTGCGCCATCCCCGCTCAAGGATCTTACTGGTCCCACGATGAACTAATAGAAAATACAAATTCAATATATCTCGCGACACCGGTTTCTAAAAACCATCAGTTTAAATTCAAAGTAATCGAAGTGTTAAAGGGCCAAGAAGTAGCAGAGTTTCAGTGGCGTACCTTTCGCTCAAAAAAAGAGCATAGTTCCATTGACTTCAATTCACATGAAAATCCGGATTTCTGGAAAGAAGGTGATGAGAAGGTTGCTCGCTCACCGTACTATGGTGGAGCATGTACACTGCAATTTACTTTCGTGCCCGGAGAGAATTATCTTATTTTCAAAGAATCTCCAGGTCATTTTCACTCTGCGGAAATAATTAAAACTGAAAGTGACAAGTGGTACAAATATGTACGTGCCAAGGTCACTCATAACAAGTCAAGCAAGCGGGACGCTGTAACCGGCGCCCCTTCTTGAGGCGTTAGGCAACAAGGGATAGTCGTAATTTATGAATTTAAATCAAGTCAGTTTGCCTGTAAGGGATATGAAAAGAGCAGTTGATTTTTATCTTACATTGGGGTTTTTACAAATTGTTGATACTCCACATTATGTTAGATTTCAATGCCCCGAAGGGAGTTCAACATTTTCTTTAGTGCTTGAAGAAAATGAGTGCTCAAATACTTCTGTTATATATTTTGAGCATGAACAACTTGATCAATTGGTTGATAGCCTTATTAAAAAAGGCATAATTTTTGAGCAGATGCCAACAGATCAGGGTTATCTTTGGCGTGAGGCAATTGTAAAAGATCCATCGGGTAATAAAATTAAATTGTATTGGGCTGGAGAGAATCGTTTAAATCCGCCTTGGAGAGTAAATATTCATGCCTAACAAACGCATCTTGTCGCCCTACGGGCTGAGACTGCTTGCGCTGCGCTTTAGCAGCCCCAAATGCGGGCATTAGGCTGTACCCATGAAGCAAGCGCTACTTCTATTAACAGTATTTTTCAGTCAACTGGTTGGGGCTGAAGAGGACGTATATTTAATTACAAGAGAAAGTGATTTCTGTGCGGGAAAAGCCTTAAATCCCGATCATTGCCAAGACAATGGAATGTGTTATCACTTCAAAAAAACGCCAATATATCCTTTGGATGCACTAAAGAAAGGAGTTGAGGGGTTTGCTAAAGTAAAATTTGATACAGACCCAAAAGGTTGCACTATTAATCACAAGGTTTATGCCTCTAGTCCTGCGGGTGTATTTGATCAAGCGGCAATTGATGCTATAAAAAATTACCAATATTCTGGCGGGGCCAAGGGTATTGTTGAAACAGTTACATTCAGTATTCAAAAATAAGCCTAACAAGGTGGTGTTGCCGCCTTCGACTGGGACCTTCGTTCCGCTGGCGCTCCACTCCGGCCCCAAACCACGGAGCAACACTAGGACACCCATAGATTGAAAGATAACATCGGAAATAGTATAGGCCTTCCACTTTGACGGCCATTTATCCTAGCCTGATGTAGGGCAAGGTGAAATACTGAAAAATTATGCTTGAGGTTTGAAAATTTCGTGTTTTTAGCCAAACCGGAAGGAATAGTATCGAAAGGTTGGGAAGGAATTAATGGGGCGTTGCAGAAAGGAAACGTTGGCAATCGCCTGTGCCATGTACCTAACGTTTATTGAGCTGAATACAGGCTTGCCGTACAGCCTCTGCTGATCCCACCAGGCCTTTAAAGCGGCTTTCGAAGTTCCGATTGAGATAGAGCCAGTGTTTTGCTGAGATGCCCAGCCGCTCAAGGATAGGGGGAGTATTTTGAGAAATGACACTGCGTTTTTTCGGGTCTAAATGCCGGCCACTCCAGTCTACTAACGCCAAATAGTGATCCAATTGAAAGGGCAACCCCTTCGGCATATTAAGGCGCTCGCCGCCCACAAACGGTAGTAGCTCTTTAGGCTGCTCACCTGAGATCACAGCGCGAACACGCTGCTGAATGGACGTGTGATCGGAGTCCTCCGGGGTTTTTGCAATATCGGCACGGATAGGATTGAGACGGCCCTCCCAGAAGCGGCCAGTACAGCAGTCTTCTGCGTTGGCTTGGCGAGCAATAGATTCGTTTAGGCAGCGCATAAACCAACTGATATCCATTAATCGCTCTCGCCACAGCTCAATCAACTCTTTAAGCTTGTTCTTTTCACTGCGGTATAGTTAGACCTAAATGAAGCGCTGAGTCAAATTATTAGTGGAAGAATAGATCAAGATTTTAGTAGGGTTTTATGCAAGAAATCGAATGGAAGGACGGAAATCCTTCACTAGAAGGTTTATATTTTGTAGCGGTTAAAATGGGACCAGCAGCGGGATGTTATGATTTCGCAAACTGGAACGGCGTGTCTTGGGAAAAGAGTATTGAGGGAAGTGTAATCGCTTTTTGTGACATCGGCAGTTTTATACAACAAATTTCAATTAAATGGCCTTTTGCGGACAACGTGAATATAGACTTCAAACCGACACCTGGCGGAGAGTCGGAGTTTGAAGAAGTATAGCTAAATCGGATAGCAGGTAGTTCCTAGCTACCGCCCTCCACAAAACCTCATGGTGTTTGAATTGTCATTCGCTAATAGTTAACATTTAATAGGGTCCATTAAATGGTGATCTTCCTGTAGGAGACTTTAACCACATGAGTTCACACTCATGCTAGGCGTACCAAGTTAAGGCATGTTCAGCTTCGGCTGGCTCTCCGTCTCGGCACTTTGTGCCCACGCTGCGTGTCCATACTTAAGGCGTTAAAATAAAACCAATTTCAAATATTCAATGGAGTGAATTTATGAAAAAAAGCAAGAAGGAAGAAGAGTTCTTTATTAAAAAGAGGGAACTTGGTGAACTTTTTGACTCCGAATTTAATTTAGACGTAAATTTGTGGAGAGGGCAGCGTAAAGCTGATCGAGGATCGCCTGTTTTGTATCCTATACTAAAGTCTTTTAGGCTTTCTAACGGAAAAATTAGAAATCCTGATATAGACACATACTGGAGCAATGGTGAGTGGTGGGTAGACTGTACTTCAGGGGGTGTTTCATTATTTGATGTGCTGGGGGTACCGGTTTCTCGTTGGGATTATTATAGGCTATCACCAAACATTGCAATCCCTCATGGCCTAGTTATAACGAAAGATTCATATAATCGAAGTTATGAGGCTACACATTACTCAATCCGCCCTCATTGGGATATGCCAGTCACTAAGTTTTGTATACTCTTAGATGAACTTACTAAAGAAATCGTATTCGAGAATTAATTATGGAACTAAGCCTTTCACATTTGTCTCTCATGATCGAGCTAACTGAGTCAGAAATATATCGAATGAAATTGATAATAGATAATCCCTCTTCAACAGAAGAGGAAGTGGATGCCAGTGGAGAGCATTCCATGCAACTATTATCTCTATCGACAGCACTTGCGGAATTGTATAAGCATAAGTGGAGCGATAACTGTAACTATCCTAGTTATGAGGATTTAGTTTCTTCACTCCAATTGGAGAATTGAACTCTAAATCGGATAGCCGGTAATTTCTAGCTACCGGCCCCTACACCACCCATCGTGTAGGCCCGTAATGGACGGTTCCCTATCCGTACTGATTTTCTATTCAATGATAGTCTTGAGCAGATCTTCAGTTGAACTGAGTGTTATGGCAGTACGCTACCGCAACTTTACCCGACTGGAAACATATTGGTAGGCTAGCCCTGTCTTTTAACTCATGGAGTTTGGCTCCAGGCTTTCACCATGTCCAAGGTAATAATCTTGGCGCTAGGCTACTATACCGTCGGCTGACTTCCGTTTAATCACTTTGGTCATTACTGACAGAAGCGCTGCTGTGTTCCACCACTTCTTCTATCCCCACGATAGTGAAAATCGGGTTGGACCTGCTTACAAGTCAGCAGCCACACACAATTTCATAGCAGCAAGTTAAACAGGCCTTACCGGATAAGAGGCACTACCTGATTGTAGCCACCAAAAGAATGAGGGTTGAAGACTTGGTAAGTAAGTTAACTTGGGTTGCTGATCGAATACCAGTAATTAAAGAGGCTCAAGACGCACTATGATTGAATATAAATACCCAGAAGAACGCGAGATCCTTATTCACTACGCTGAAAAGATGGACAATGAAACTGCACTAGATATTCTTAAGAAAGGCGTAGTTTCTAATCGAGAGCAGGCATTAGCTCTTTCTCAATTCTATTGGAAAATGATAGACGTTGCTGCTGATGATCAAGGTTCTGGATTCCCTCTGCTGGAGAAAGAAGGAATCGAGCAGTGGATGGAGTATATTTTTCACTCTCTGAATGGCTACTTGGTGAGTAATGGCTATGAAGAAGAGTGGGATCAAGAGTAAGGCTCTGAATCGGGTAGCCGGTAATATCTAGCTATCGGCCCCCACAGCACCCATCGTGGAGGTCCACAATGGGCAGCTCCCTATCTGTAATGAATTTCTACTCACCGATCACTACTGTGTTCAACCACTTTTTTTAACCCACGATAGTGGCTAGCGGATTGGACCTATTTGTGAGTCAGCGGCCACCTGAAAGCTTCATAGCAGCAAGCTAAACAGATCTCCCCAGATAAGGACGTGAACTTTCACTACACAATTGTATCATTTACTTTACCCTTTAGATCGCATGGCTTCGGTGCCCTTAGCCACCTCGCCTCCAGCCTAAGCGTTATGATATTCCTGTTCATCAGCTTGCAGTTTTTCTAGCGGCTTCTCTCCGCAAGACCTCGTGGTGTTGCAGTTGCCTTTCACTAGTAGTTAGCATTTAATGGAACCCATTAAATGCTGATCTTCCTACAGAGGACTTTCACCCCATTAGTTCACACCCATGCTGAGCGTACCAAGGCTAGGCAAAAACATTACGCTACGCTCTATTGGACACCGCATCCGCGGCGCCTTTACTAGCGGCGTTATGACTCCACAGGGATCGAAGAATGATCACCAAGAAATATACCCTAATTGCAATGTCTGTCGTGCTGACTGCGTGCGCGGGTGTCACTGAGCCGATAAAGTTTAAAGCTTCTAGTGTCTTAACAGAGGACTATTATCACGCCACCAAAGTAACAAATGGTGTTGTCCTGCTAGACGTAAACTGGGGGCGTTGGTGGGACTGTGGAGGCTATGAAAATGCGCAACTCATTAGCATGGCATTCGATAAGCTACCAATGAGCTCTATCAATAATGAAGCCGAGCCAGCCCTTGTACTGCATAGCCCTTCACGCTTGGCTGTTGATCCAGTGTTTACAAATTATGCTTACTCTCTAGAGCCCGGAGAATATGCGATCAGCGCCTTTAGCATCAAGGCAGCAAAGTCTGTATCCAATGTAGGTTTTCTTACGGCGCAACGAGATAAACTGTATTCTGCTGGCAAACCCGTTGGTGGTACATTCACAGTTAAGCCGGGCGAGGCCGTTTTTATTGGCAACTTTTACCTAGATTGCGCTTATGGTCCAACATTATGGCGGTATCACTCAGATGGTAGGGATGCATTCGATGATCAGGTCAAAGAGTACGCTAGCCGCTTCCCTTACCTCGATCTAACTAATGTGCAATTCCGCTTGTTTAAAACAAAAGAATTCGGCAATGACTATAAGCTCGTGCCATGAATTGGCTCCCTGTCATAACAAATTGCGCAAGCGGGACAAAGTGCTGCGCACTTCGCCCCCTCGCAAGGCGATAGCACCACATGAACATAAAGTATCTTTTATTAATTACATTTTTGTTTCCGCTGATAGCTTTGGCTGAAACCAGCACATGCTTTGGGACGACTTCCAATGGCAGCCTTACTAATGGAGTGAAACTGCCATCCGAAGGGGAAAACTACGTAGGCTATAGCACTATAGCGAGATTGACTGGTCGTACCTACGTTCATTCAGAAGTAAGAGATATCATAGTATCTGCATATAAAGACTTAGAAACTGAACAGCCAACAAAGGTCTACAAATACGCAGAAACAGGATTTAAGGATGGTGGCCAATTCAAGCCTCATAAAACCCACAGAAATGGACTTTCAGTTGATTTCATGACTCCAGTAAAGGATAAGAATGGAAAATCAGTCCATTTGCCAACAAACGCATTAAATAAGTTGGGTTACAATATCGAGTTTGATGCTAATGATCATTATGATGGCATGTACATTGATTACGAAGCGATTGCAGCTCATGTTGTAGCTTTACACAAACAAGCCAAGGAACATGGGCATGATTTATGGCGAGTGATTTTCGACCCAAAATTACAGCCAAATTTATATAAGACAAAGTATGCGCAGTATTTGAAAGAATATATCCAGTTTTCCAAAAAACGGTCGTGGGTCAGGCATGATGAACACTACCATGTTGATTTTGCTATACCGTGCAAATAACAGTGCTAAATCGGGTAGCCGGTAGTTTTTAGCTACCGGCCCTCACATCACCCATCATGCAGGTCCGCTATGGGCGGTTCCCTATCCGCAATGAATCTCTACCCAACGATAGCGTCGAGCAGCTCTTCATTTGAGTTGCGTGTCATGGCAGTACGCTACCTCAACTTACCCGACTGGAAACATACCGGTAGGATAGCCCTGTCTTTTAACTCGTGGATTTTGGGTTCAGGCCTTCACCCTGTCCAAGGTATTAATCTTGGCATTTGGCTACTACGCCGTCGGCTGACTTCTGTTTAATCACCTTGATCATTACTGACCGAGGCGCTGCTGTGTCCCACCACTCTTGTCTACCCCTCGATGGTGGCTAGTGGGTTGGGCCTACTTATGAGTCAGCGGCCACGTTAACAGCTTCATAGCAGCAAGCTAAACAGGTCCCCCCAGATAAGAAGGTGAACTTTCACTACACAACTGCGTCATTTACTTTACCCGTTAGATCACCCGGCTTCGGTGTCCTTGGCCGCCTCACTTTCAGGCTAAGCCTTATATGATGTTTCTGTCCGTCAGTTCCTAGTTTTGCTAGCGACTTCCTCCCCACAAGACCTCACGGTGTTGCAGTTGCCATTCGCTAGTAGTTAGCATTTAATGGGACTCATTAAACGGTGATCTTCCTACAGAGGACTTTCACCCCATTAGTTCACGCCCATGCTGGGCGTACCAAGCGTAGGTACGGGCGTTAGCCATCAGGTTCGAGAGGGAGCATGCAGCTTCAAGGTAAAGTAGTAAATTGGAATGATGATAAAGGCTTCGGTTTTGTTGAGCCTAATGGTGGAGGCGATCGTGCTTTTGTTCACATTAAAGCTTTTAAGCCTCGTTCACGTAGGCCTATTAATGGTGAAGTCATCATCTACGAACTAGTCAGAGAAAATAGTAATCGGTTTAAAGCTACAAATATCAAATTTGCTCGAGATACTGAATCTTCAAGTAATCGAAGCAAAGCTAACGGTGGTGGCAACTTTGGTGTACCTTTTATAATAGTTTTTTGTATTGGCCTTTCGACATCGATCGTTGTCGGTAAATTACCGTTAATCGTTGCTGGCTTGTATGTTGCAATGAGTTTAATAACATTTATCGCTTACGCAATTGATAAGTCCGCTGCTCAAAATGGGCGTTGGAGAACAAAAGAAAGTACATTACATTTGTTTTCTACATTTGGTGGTTGGCCTGGTGCTTACTTTGCTCAAAACAAGTTACGTCACAAGTCGAGTAAAAAAGAATTTAAAAGTGTTTATTGGGTAACTGTCTTTTTGAATTTAGGTGGCTTAATTTGGCTTCATACTGAAAAAGGAACAAAGTTCCTTAATAACACAGTTGTTCCATTATTGAATGGCTAAATCAGGTAGCCGGTAGCTTTTAACTACCGGTCCCCACACCACCCATCGTGCGGGTCCGCAATGGGCGGTTCCCTATCCGTAATGAAGCTCTACCCAACGATAGTCTCGAGCAGATCTTCATTTGAGTCGAGTGTCATGGCAGTGCGCTACATCAACTTTAACCGACTGGAAACATATCAGTAGGCTAGCCCTGTCTTTTAACTCGTGGATTTTGGGTTCAGGCCTTCACCGTATCCAAGGTATTAATCTTGGCATTAGGCTACTATGCCGTCGGCTGACTTCTGTTCAATCACCTTGGCCATTACTGGCCGAGGCGCTGCTGTGTTCCACCAATTTTGTTTACCCCCGCGATGGTGGCTAGCGGGCTGGGCCTACTTATGAGTCAGCGGCCACGCTGACAGCTTTACAGCAGCAGGTTGAACAGATCTCCCCAGATAAGAACGTGAACATTCACTACACAACTGCATCATTTACTCTACCCGTTAGATCACATGGCTTCGGTGTCCTTGGCCACCTCGCCTCCAGGCTAAGCCTTATATGATGTTTCTGTCCGTCAGCTCGTAGTTTTGCTAGCGGCTTCCTCCCCACAAGACCTCACGGTATTGCAGTTGCCATTCGCTAGTAGTTAGCATTTAATGAAGTCCATTAAACGGTGATCTCCTACAGGAGACTTTCACCCCATTAGTTCACGCCCATGCTGGGCGTACCAAAGCCAGCCAGGGGGACGTTACCGCCCCTGCTGGCAAGCGTTAGGCATTTACAAGGAAGATGACATGGCATTAAAAAAATTCAGCACTGAAATAACTTCGGCAAATGGAATATTTGGAATTATCGGTGTTTTAGCTGCAATAGGTTTTGGAGCCTATGGGCTGTCTCAAAATAATACACAGCCGGAACTTGAAGTACGACTCTCGAATATAAGTGACACTCGATACCTGCATATTTCAAATAGCGGAAATTCCACCTGCTTAGATCTTAAAATATCTTACAATGACGTTTTTTCGTCCGTATACAGCATTCTCAACTATGAAGAGTCAAGTATTTCAAATACATCGGCATCCAAGGGGGTTATATCTGTTCCTGCCAGAGCTAGAGTAAATGTGGCGAAATGTACAGACAAACATTGCGTGATCGAAGCTGGTTCATTGTTGGTGGATAAAACCTACACAATAGAGGTTGTACCGTGGGTTCAGAAGCCCTTAGGTTTTCCTAATGGTGACCCGAAGACATCAGAGGTTACTGTTTCATGTGGTGCCGATCACCAAAAGGTATCAGTACCTCTGCATGCCTAACAATGCGCTGCGGACCGACGTCTAACTTTATACGCTTTGTGCGCGGTCGCTACGCTCCGATTTTGCATGTAAAGCGCATTAAGTTAGCCACGGCTGAGCGCGACGTTATTTAAAAAACTAGAACTGTGATCTATGGATAGAGAAGAGTATAAAATTAGAGTGCTGTCTCCGATAGGTGTATATCCAAATAGGGATCTAATCTTTGATGATTGCGCATTCTTTAAAGACGAAGATATTTGCTTTTCAATTAGTAGATTTCATGAATATGATATTGATGATGGAGATGAATATTACAGCGAGGTTGAGTGGCTTAATCCAACAGAAGCTAGGCTATACGGCATAGTAAACCTAGCGACAGATAAACACGAGGGCTACTCGATGTTTAATCCATTCCCAAAAACAGAGTCGATTTCGCTTTCATTACAAGAGTATCAATCTCCAAACCTTAAAGAAATTATTAAGTCTTTTCTTTTAGATATATTTAACGTGCCTTGTGTTAAGCATCCAAATTCAGGGCACCAGATTCCAAACTACTACTTAAACTGCCACGATATTCCGTTACCTACGATAATAGGAGATAGAGAATATAGGCTTGTGGAAAAGGGAATCAATTTTGAGCTAATTGATCAACTATATAACGACTTTGATATAAATAATAACTTGATCGTTAGAGGAGTTACTGCGTTATTGAAGTCTAGAATGCTCCATGAGCATTATCAATTTGCAGAGCAATCTATAAATACGCTTTTTATAGCTATGGAAGTATCCTATCGATTAGTCTTGGGCATTCTCTCTGCGCAAGGAAATAAGAACCCATCATCTAAAGAAGCTATGCATCATTTACATGATGTCTTTAATGACCCATATAAACTAGATTCATACTTCGAAGAATATTACCAAAATAGAATCAAAGCATTTCATCCAGAAAGTCGTTTTGGTATTTATCCGCATGCTCCACACTGCCAAGATGATTACTATCACCTTTACAGGGATATGAATGAGCTTTATTGTTATTTGATAAGCGGGTATGTAAACCCAATTTATAGTGAAAAAGCAGCAGTGAGATAAATACATAAATCGGGTAGCCGGTGATTTTTAGCTACCGGCCCCCACACCACCCATCGTGCGGGTCCGCAATAGGCGGTTCCCTATCCGTAATGAATCTCTACCCAACGATAGCGTCGAGCAGCTCTTCATTTGAGTTGCGTGTCATGGCAGTGCGCTACTTCAACTTTAACCGACTGGAAACATATCAGTAGGCTAGCCCTGTCTTTCAACTCGTGGATTTAGGTTCAGGCCTTCACCCTGTCCAAGGTATTAATCTTGGCATTTGGCTACTATGCCGTCTGCTGACTTCTGTTTAATCACCCTACTCATTACTGAGCGGAGCGCTGCTGTGTTCCGCCATTTTTTCTATCCCCGCGATGGTGGCTAGCGAGTTGGGCCTATTTATGAGTCAGCGGCCACGCTGACAGCTTCACAGCGGCAAGTTAAACAGATCTCCCCAGATAAGAACGTGAACTTTCACTACACAACTGCATCATTTACTCTACCCGTTAGATCACATGGCTTCGGTGTCCTTGGCCACCTCGCCTCCAAGCTAAGCCTTATATGATGTTTCTGTCCGTCAGCTCGTAGCTTTGCTAGCGGCTTCCTCCCCACAAGACCTCGCGGTATTGCAGTTGCCATTCGCTAGTAGTTAGCATTTAATGAAGTCCATTAAACGGTGATCTTCCTACAGGGGACTTTCACCCCATTAGTTCACGCCCATGCTGGGCGTACCAAGTGCAGTCAGCATCGCCCCTACGGGGCTGGACCTCTATTTCGCAGCTTCGCTGCTACATTTCGGCCGTTGCTGCAGGCGTTAGAGCTACAGGAGAAGTAGATAGGAATGAAAGACAACGTTTTTAAAGGATTGAATCATCCTATAGCCAGTGGAGAAAAAATAGCTACAACTGGGCAGGCTGTTACCCCTGGGTACAAGCCGGATATTACGATTAATGACGCAGGTGGTTCTCTCAAATATATTCTTGAGTCGGAACAGAAAACAGATCGCAAGGCTTTTCTAGGTGATCTAATGAAAGCCGAAATGTATTCAGAGAATATTTCCGCAAGCCCAGAGTTGATAATTGTCATGCAAGTTTTCAGTAATACTACTACCGAACAAATAGCAGATCATATCCGTCCATATGCTAATTGGCTTGCCTCAAAAAATGGAGGCTCCCTGAATTTATCTGCTATACAAGTTGTTTCAGATCGAGAATATGAGGCTGCAATTTTGGCGGGAGAAATACTAGGTTCTAGACAATTTAAGGCGCGAGGACATGTCATATTGACATAATCGGGTAGCCGGTAGTTTCTAGTGGTCCATGCGGTTAATTGTGTAACTAATAGCTTTATAACTGTAAAAATTAGACATCAGCAATACGTATAAAGAAATAAAATATATTTTCTTAAGTTACATTACTTTCCGCATGGACCACTAGCTACCGGCCCCACACCACCCATTGTGCGGGCCTGCAATGGGCGGCTCCCTATCCGTAATGAATCTCCACTCAACGATAGTGTCGAGCAGATCTTCATTTGAGTTGAGTGTCATGGCAATGCGCTACATCAACTTTAACCGACTGGAAACATATCAGTAGGCTAGCCCTGTCTTTCAACTCGTGGATTTAGGTTCAGGCCTTCACCCTGTCCGAGATATTAATCTTGACATTTGGCTACTATGCCGTCGGCTGACTTCTGTTTAATTACCTTGATCATTACTGGCCGAGGCGCAGCTGTGCTCCATCAATTTTTTATCCCCGCGATGGTGGCTAGCGGGCTGGCCTATTTATGAGTCAGCGGCCACCTGACAACTTCACAGCAGAAAGCTAAACAGATCTCCCCAGATAAGGGCGTGAACTTTCACTACACAACTGTATCATTTACCCTACCCTTTAGATCACATGGCTTCGGTATCCTTGGCCACCCCGCCTCCAGGCTGATCCTTATAAGATGTTTCTGTTCGTCAGCTCGCAGTTTTACTAGCGGCTTCTCTCTGCAAGACCTCACGATGCTGCAGTTGCCATTCGTTAGTAGTTAGCATTTAATGGGACCCATTAAATGGTGATCTCCCTACAGGGGACTTTCACTTCATTAGTTCACGCCCATGCTGGGTGTACCAAGTCAATTAACTACGCGCCTTTGGCGCCCGACAGCTTACACGCCGCTTCGTTATGTTTCTGAGGATGACTAGTGCATAAAGATCAAGTTCGAAAATTTTATGAGGTTCTTTGGGATGCCCACGATAAAAAAGCTATGCCATCGATCCTGCATGAGAGCTTCTCCTTTAGAGGATCGTTGGGGCAGGAAAAGCGAGGTCACAAAGGTTTCGCTGAATATGTCGATATGGTTCACAAAGCGCTGGGTGATTACAAATGCATTATTGAAGATCTCGTAGAAGAGGGAGACAAGGTTTTTACAAAGATGTCCTTTACCGGATTTCATAGAGATGAGTTTATGGGCTTTTTACCATCACATAAACGCGTAACTTGGAATGGGTGCGCCTTGTTTACCTTTGAAGGTGATCGAATCTCTGATGTATGGGTGCTGGGTGATTTAAAGAGCCTTGAAAACCAGCTCAAGAAAAACGAAATCTAACAGTCGCAGCCAGCAGGACCATCGCTACGCGCCGACTTCTACTGCAAGGCGTTATGTGTAAAAAATGAAAGAACACCAAATACAAAAAGTAATAGACGAGCTTCCTGATGATAAAAAGATTCAGCTGTTGTGTAATTACGGCCATCAGTTAACAATTCATGCCCGTGGTGGCTATGAATTTCAAGGGTCGGGTGTTACCGATCCGAGACTACTGAGAGACTGCAACGAAATTCAACACCGCGTTTTTCAAGCAGTTCGCGAAGTGGCTCAAGATTCAGACAATCAATTTTGTCTCAATAACGTTGGTGGCTGGATATCAGCCGAAGAAAGAAATGAAACAATACGTGCAGCTAGTGTTCAAGCTTTTCAAACAGCACTGGCTAAACTCAACACATAACCAGGAGCGCAATGCTCGGCCAAGGGAACCTTGGCTTGGACTGTCACTGCTTCATAACGCCAGCCCATTCGCTTGGCGTTAAATGAATTTTCTATGGACCTATATACGATCAATTTGACAACCAACACACGCAAGATGGTAAATCCCTTTACTGAAGAGGTTTCCTATGTGTCTGTAGATGATCCTATTAGCGCTTCGGCAAAAAGTAACCTAAAGCAGCTCTTGTTAGAATTAGGTGCAACTTCTGAAGAAGAAGATACTTATGTTTATGTGCCACTAGAAAGTAACGCGACGCTAAGATTAGGGATACTCAACTTTCTAGAAAATGAATCTCTGGTGGGTATTGCATTCGAGTACGATGATTTAGATATATCGCTTGCTAAGGCCTTGTTTCAAATTTGCAGAGCTGGTGAGTTGGTTATTCGGTCCGGTACTGATGAAGAGCCTGTGGCTGTAGTAGCAGAACTCGCTAATCCTTCGCTGCAATCGCGTTGGTTAAAGCTGGAAAAAATTGGGCGAGCCGAAGAGCTTTTAGCCTGGATGCAGACGAATTTAGAATGAAACAGTTAACAAGGCACTACAACTGATCGCTAACGCGCCGGTTGAGCTTGGCGTTCAGGCTGTAGAAAAACTAATTTATGTCTTTGCTTTCTTGGGTGTGATTGAATATTAACCATAAATGGTAATTCTAAGTGAATTCTGATCTAACTTTCACAGATAAGTAGGCTATTTTTCACGTAGAAGCACAATACGAAAAGAGGGATGAGTTTTTCTACACCCTCGTTAACACCCTCAAGAGATTGATGTATGTTAGAATCATTACTAAATAAATTTAAAGCAAAGAATGAGAAACATTCTCCTGGAAATATGTCATTCGATTTTAAGTTGTTCTTTATTTATCACATAGCTATGATGATTTTATTTGGTGGGAGAGAAGCCTCCCCCCTTAAAGTAGACGCCACCTTATATTCATCTTATGCGGCCATTCTTTCATATTCATCTGGGCTTTTGAACCCAAGTGAACCATGTCTTCTTTTAAAGTTATAGTACCTATCAAGATACCAAGCTAAGTTAGCTCTTAGTTCCTCAACGGATTCAAAATTAAATCCTTTGAAACTCTCAGTTTTCAGTGTTTGAAAAAATGATTCTACATACACATTATCATTCATAAATCCTGGACGGTTCATGCTCGGCTCAATACCCAGTTCTTTGAGTCGACTTTGGTATGCATAAGCACCGTACTCAGAACCTCGGTCACTGTGAAATATTAGATCTGATTCTATATTTCTGCGACGAACAGCTTTATTTAGCGCTGACAGTGTTAGCTCAACAGTTCGAGTATCCGACAACTCCCAACCCAACACTTTCCGGGAGTAAAGATCAATAATCACAGCTAAATATTGCCATTGTCCATTGATCTTCAGATAGGTTACATCACCAGCCCATTGAGAGTCTGGTTTACTCGGCATACCATGCTCTCTTTGTAGGTTTTCAACCTTAATATAAGGATTTCCAGGCAAAGGGCGTCGACGATAGATCCTTCCAGCTTTCCCCACGATTCCAGCCTCTCTCATAAGGCGTTCAACGCGTTTGTGATTTATTCGTTCACCATTAGCTTTCAGCTCTGCGCTAATTCTTGGACTTCCATAATTACCATCATGCTGTGTATAGATAGCTTCGATACACCCTAGAATTCGCCTATTCTCTATGTCACGAGTGCTCTCATCTCGATTGAGCCACTTATAAAACCCTTGGGGTGAAACATTCAAGTATCTACATAAGTACCTGACACCAAAGTCTGATCGATTAAGAGCTATGAACGAGAATCTTTCAGCTTTGGATCTTTCAGGTACATTTCCCACTTTTTTAGGAAATCATTCTCCTTTTGCAATTTCTCGACCTGCTTTTTTAGACGTCTTATCTCTTTATCATCGGTTTGAGACCGATTTTTCGTTGTTTTTGTCATACTTATTCTACGACTGGGCTTCTCGACCAGCTTGCCTTCTCTACTTTCCTGTCGCCATCTATACACCATTACTGGATGCAAACCAATAATGTTGGCGATAGTAGTCGTATCTACTTTCAGTTGATTAGTGAGAGCTACCACTCTAACTTTGAATTCTGTTGAATATTCAACAACTCGCTCTTCACTCAGTATTTTCGGCATTTTTTCCTACCCTATTCAAAAGGTAGGCGTCTACTCAATGGGGGAAGGTTTCAGACCTATAGAAAGCCCGTTAAATCAAGCTATGTTTGCAATGGCATTAGGCATAGCCTTAATTGTGGCATCAATCATATATAAAGCTAAATACAATTGGTCGTGGCCTGGACTTTCAGTAACTAGTATTCCTATTGTAATATTCAATATTATTTTTCTGTATGCTTTTTTCGCTTTTTCAGCATACACAATAGTATCAAATGGGAATATGCCAGATATTAAAAATACTGATATATTACTTCTTATTCAAGAATCATGGGGTGTAATATTGCAAGCATTCAATCACCCTGCATTAACTCCTTGGTTCTTGGGTGGAGCGGGTATTATGGTATTCAATACTCTTTCAAGCTTAAATCTTGTTTGTAGTAACAAAGATGAATTTGAAGCTCAATGCAATGTCAGTTAACAAGTTTACCAACGACCACTCAACGGTAGGGCTGTTGGGCTGGACCTCCGTAAGCTGTCGCAAAAAAACAGAGCCATCTTACTCCGGCCCGTTCCAAAGACGTTAGTTTCCATCAGGCTTCGATTAATGAAAGTTATATCTCTAACCTTATTAGTCATCCTTTATTCTCAGCGAGCCATTTCGTTTGAATATGATCATAAGAATTTAAGCTTTGATTTGAATAATGCCTCTGACATTGTTATTGCCAAGAAAATCTCAGGCCGAATTCCGTACGCAGATCTGACATATGAAATTAGCTCATATAACTCAAAGCCCATTGAGTGGCGTGACTCTCAAGCCTGGGAGAGATTACAAGATCTGAATCGAGGTATCGACTCAACTTTTTTGGTATTGAATTCAATCAAAGGTTCTTTTGAAATAGGGGATCGATTTACATTTAATGACTCATGGATACCTGTTGAATTGGGTTCAGTTCAACTGTATTTTCTTTATCAGAAAAACGATCAAATACAGTCTAATCCGTGTCATCGAATACCAATCGGCGATAACAAACAATCAATCGTCGAGCTTTCTTCAGATCCTAATGGGATTATTGATTTGGCTTTACGTGACAAGCTATCATTTTGCGATTCAAAAAACTGACAAAGCAATGCACTGGACCTCCTGTGCACTGCTTTATTTTGTACTTTAATAGCATAAAATCAACCAACTACTTTCCGGCTAGTGCTTGGGACGTTATGACTTCCAAATATGAAAGAGATTAAAGGAAGAATTATAAACGCGGGATTAGGTGAAAAAGGGTTGCCGGTATTGGCCAGAATGGGTGAAGATCCAGGAAAAGAATATATAGAACAACTACTGTCTGACTTGCATTCACTATTTCAAAACCTAAAAAGTTCAAGCAGTTTGAGCAAAGAGTTGTCGTACGCCTTGTACTGTATAGGCCACTATCCATATATTGAGTACTCAGCGTGGATTGATAAAGGTGCAACATTTAGAGGCGACCTGATTGACCCCCAGATATTTCAGTTAGAAATGGCCGTTGAAAGTATATTTTGTAATGAATGGTTGGAGTATGTTAATTAATCAAAGTAAAATAATAACAAAAAGCTCTTACGGAAAACCTACGGGTTGCTTCGGCGTCCGTAAAGCTTGGCATTAGTTATCAACAAGGACAAGAAATCAACGAGATGAAATATTTATTTGCAATAATATCTGGCTTAACTTTAATCTCATGCGCGACTCAAAAAACATATTGGGAACATCCTGAATACGGAAAGCTTGATGGGAACAGTCCGATTGTCTCGTCGGATAGAGATTCCTGTGGAGTTAAGGCATATAGTAAAGGAATTACAATGGATGGGACCTTATATACTGATCGAAGTAAAGTTATTTCCAAGGTGGTAGAAGATTCATTAGCGCGAATAAGAAGCGGAAGTCAAGCAGAGCCAGAGTATTGGAGTGAATATCAAGCACTAGAAAAAGAGTCGATTGAGTGCTTTAAAAACAAAGGGTGGACACGAAGTAAATAGCTAAATCGGGTAGCCGGTAGTTTTTAGCTACCGGCCCCCACACCACCCATCATGCGGGTCATGAATGCTAACCAGTTGGACCTACTTACCAGCCAGTAGCCACGCTGGCAGAATCACTGAAACAAATTACACAGATTCCCCAAGATAAGAGTATAAAATTTCACAAATCATCTGCATCATTAACCCTATCCATTAGATCACGTGGCTTCGGCACCCTTGGCCTCCAGACTAAGCCACATAGGATGTTTCTGTTCGCCAACTCATAGTTTTGCTCGCGGCTTCCTCCCCACAAAACCTTATAGTATTGCTATTTGCTGGTAGTTAGGGGTCATTAAACGGTGGTCTGCCTACTGGGGGATTTCACATGTCAAGTGCTATTCTTATTGCCCCCATCCTTTACGCGGGCATTATAGGGCCCCATAATCGCTCTTTATCCATAAGCAGGATTAGATTTCTTGCCTCAAATACACATAGAAATATGTCAATAGCATATATGATTAATTGCCGAACACTCGAAGCTGGTATCTAGTGAAAACTCCCAAACGTCTACAGCCTCTCATCGATGATGGCTTAATCGATGAAGTTATCAGCCGCCTAATGAGCGGCAAAGAAGCCGATATATTTATTGTCCGTTGTCGTGACGAAATTCGTTGCGCCAAAGTCTATAAAGACGCAACTAAGCGTAGTTTTAAAAAGGCCGCACAGTATCAAGAAGGGCGTAAAGTTCGCAGTGGTCGTCAAGCCCGTGCCATG
Source organism: Microbulbifer maximicatervae (SeqCode) (assembly GCF_052467825.1). NCBI lineage: Bacteria > Pseudomonadati > Pseudomonadota > Gammaproteobacteria > Cellvibrionales > Microbulbiferaceae > Microbulbifer > Microbulbifer maximicatervae (SeqCode). The sequence goes on along the minus strand of NZ_CP174327.1, from coordinate 2,734,043 downwards.
CAAAAACGGTCAAATTATGGCCGCCAACAGCAGGAAGAGATTTGGCAAAATGCCGAAGTTGATGCTTTATCCCGTTTAGCACGCGCTCATGTACGAGTTCCCAAGACTTTTGGTTGTGTTGACGGTGTATTATTGATGGAGTTAATCACTGACGAAGCAGGCAATGTCGCACCACGGCTTGGCGATGTGACAATGTCAGAAGAGCAAGCAATTCAAGATCATGCATTAATGATTCATTACATCATGCTCATGCTTCACGAGGGAATTGTACATGGTGATTTATCCGAATTTAACGTCCTAGTGGATGATTCCGGCCCTGTGATTATCGATTTACCCCAAGCTGTTAATGCCGCTGCCAATAACAGTGCACAAGAAATGTTCACTCGCGACGTCGACAATATGCGTCGTTACTATGGCAGATTTGCCCCCTCTTTATTACAGACTCAATACGCCAAGGAAATATGGGCACTGTTTGAAGAGGGTAACTTAACGACTAGCTCAACGCTCAGCGGCAAGTTTGATGATGACGATGACAACGCCGATGTCGACGCCGTGCTAGAAGAAATCAAAGCGGTGATGCAAGAGGAACTGGAACGGAAAGAGCGCATACGTGAATCTTCAGAAGATGCATCAATTTAGATGAAAGCACCCGGTTTAGTAACCTTATTGGTTTCTGCGGGTATTGTTTATTACCCTATTGCACAAATTAGTGCACACACACATTAGGACAGCCAAAGGCTGGAGGATGATGTGAACTGTAGAGCAAGCTCTCTTTCTGGGGGCGCTAACCCTTTGATTTATGGGTAAGAGAGGTTAAGTTCTGGAAATTGATATGCAGATTTTTGGAAATGCTATTTTGGATAAAAGAGTGGTAATCGTGTTATAGAGTATTTGCGGTAGGAGTAGATTAGCAGGGTGTGGCTGAGAGGAAACGCCGGAATCCTTATTCCGTGTACCCAGCGTTTATCGAGTTGGATGCAAGCTTGCTTTACCGTCTCCACTGATCCCAACAAACCTTTAAAGCGACTTTCTAAGTTCCAACTGAGATAGAGCCAGTGTTTTGCTGAGTTCCCCTGCCGCTCAAGGATAAGAGGCGTCTTTTGAGAAATGGCACTGCACTTTTTGGGGCTAAATGCCGGCCACTCCATTCTAATAACGCCAAATAGTGATCCAGCTGAAAGGGCAACCCTTTCGGCATATTAAGGCCACATTTCCACTAAGCTCCTCATTGAGCGGTATCTTGTAAAAACACACCAGAGGATTGAGGTGTAAAGCCCTCAACTGAATAACAGCTGTCCTAATAAGGACTCGGTCACTAAGCAACTAACTCCAAAAATGCTAAGCGGCTAAATACTACCCTTAAACTTAACTAAAAATTAATGGTCTAGTAACTCCGCATTAGTCGGGTACTTTTCAAGGAGTTCAATAAGCTTTTTAGTGCCATCTACAGGCTTTAGGCTAGCAAGCGTTCTTCGTAAAGCTCTTATCGTTGCAATATCTTTCGAGTTAAACAGGATTTCTTCACGGCGAGTACTGCTTTTAGCAATATCCAAGGCAGGGAAAATTCGCTGTCTCGCAACTTCCTTTGACAATACTACCTCCATATTTCCCGTACCCTTAAACTCTTCAAATATCACCTGGTCCATTCGGCTTCCGGTATCCACGAGTATCGTTGCCAGAATCGTAAGTGAACCACCACCTTCAATCTTCCTCGCAGCACCAAACAGCTTTCTGGGTACCTCCATAGCCCTGGCATCTATCCCGCCAGACATCGTACGTCCCCTACCACTCCGCTGCGCATTGTGTACCCGTGAAAGCCTTGTCAACGAGTCAACCACGATCATTACATCCTGACCTTCACCGGCTTCCTTGCAGGCCCTATCATGGAGTTCATTAGCTACTCTCACATGCTCTTCATAGCTATGATCAGAAGAGGACGCATAAACTTCGGCCGGTACACTTCGCTTAAAGTCAGTAACCTCCTCTGGCCTTTCATCAATAAGCAAAGCGTACAGCTTTATTTCGGGGTAAGCCTCCCCCACTGCTTGGCAGATATGTTTCAGGATAGTGGTTTTGCCACAGCCCGGTGGAGCCACAATCAAGCCACGCTGCCCCTTACCAATTGGCGTAATCAAATCCATCGCCCTTACCGTAAGTTGCTGAGAACCAGACTCAAGGCGAATAGGCTCAGATGGATTAATAGCTACTCCATTTAAGAAGCGTTTCTTTGGATCAGAAGTATCCTCTTGCTTTTTATCAGCCTTCTTAGGCTCCGTATTTCTCTTTACCTTTAAGGATAATATTTTTCTGGACATAACATGCTCTTTATAAATCAGTCGAGACCGGGGAGATTATTAATGATTGTCGATGGCTGGACAAAAGATTAGCGCTCCCCCAAATTGGATACTATAGCCAGAACTTGCGGCTAAGCGATTACCCTACCGAACCCAAGGCAGACAAATAGCCCTATTAAAACCCGAGAATACCGATTAACGTCAGCCGTAACCATCGAAACACCAATCAGAAGGTTGAAAAAAACGAAGAACCGCTACTGATTGAAGGTGCACACTAGGACACCCACAGATTGAAAGATGACACTGGAAATGATACAGGCTTTCCACGTTAACGGCCATTTCTCCTGGTCTGGCTCGGACGAAGTGAAATGCTGAAAAAATATACTTTAGGTTGGAAAATTGCGTGAATTAGCCAACCTAAAGGAATAGCATCGAAAAGCCGGGAGGAAATAGTGGCGTGTCACCAAAAGGAAGCATTGGCAGTCGCCTATGCCATGCACCCAGCGTTTATTGAACTGAATACAGGCTTGCCGTACAGCCTCTTCTGATCACAGCAGGCTTTAAAAGCGGCTTTCAAAGTTCAGATTGAGATAGAGTCAATGCCTGGGCGAAATGCCACGCCGATCTAGGACAGGGGGCGTTTTTGTGCAATATAACCTCGTTTTCCGATGTCCAAATGTCGGCTACTCCAGTCCACTAGCTCCAAGTAGTGATCCAGCTGAAAAGGTAGCCCTTTCGGCATATTCAAATGTTCAGTGCCGACAACCGGGAGTAGATTTTGGGGCCGCTCATTTGAGGCTGCCGCACGGATACGCTGTTGAATTGAAGTGTAATCAGACTCTCAGGTATCTTGGCGATATTGGCACGGATCGAGGAGGTCTACATAAGCCATAGAAGCAGCCTGGGCTCTTTCATCCAGTAAGGCTTGCGACTGAAACGGCCTTCCCGAAATCAACCTGTACAAGTGTCTTCAGCATTAGCTTGGCGAGCGACAGATTCATTTAAATATCGCATAAACCAGCTGATATCCGTTAGGCGCTCCCGCCATAGAGAGAGGATTTCTTTATTTCATCACTTCGCATCGGCGCCACTTAGTTAAGGAACAATTATTGGATCAAGTCAGACTAACTAAAGCGCCGCTGTAAATTATCGACTGCAATTGAAATTCGCACACCCAAATTTAATTTCATCTCTTTTATTACATCAGAGTTAGAATCGAGAATGTCACTTCGAGAAAAGTACTTCAGGTTGAACCTGGTTGACTTCGGTGTTTCAGCATTAAACTCCATTAGCATGGCGGGTAATAGAGGGAGAAGATCACCCTCAGTGTAGAAATCTTGATTCAATCGGCTTTTCTTAACTTCTATAACAAGGGTTGCTTCTCCTTCAGGCATGACGATCACTTCTTGATATGTTTTTCCGGTCATGCCATGGGGAAGTTCATTGTGAGAGGCAATAGAGGTTACTCCAGGGAACCATTCTCCGTAATTTTCCATGTTGGTGACGTACTCAAAGAACGTGTTAATCGGACGTTTAACCGTGATCGCGACTTCCGCTAATAAAATCATTATTTACTCCGGGTTCGTTATTTACGAGTCCACTATATTGTTCTTTTTGAATGACAAAAAGTGAACTATAATGCGATCGGAGTTTCCATTTTGGAAAGTGATATGTCGAAGTTTACCCAGTATGAGTCTTTTGTGGCTGTTGTTGATTCTGGTAGTATTCGGCTTGCTGCTGACAGTCTAAACAAGACGCCATCAGCGCTGAGTAAGCAGATTACAAACCTAGAGTATGATCTTGGTGTGCAGCTATTTGATCGCTCCAATAAGCAAATGGTACTTACAGAGCATGGCGCAAGCTTTTACAAAAGCAGTGCTGCAATACTAAGGCAAATCAGTGAATCAGAAAGGCGCATTCAGTATGATAACGAACGCGTCGAAGGGGACCTCAAAATAACGTTATCCCGGTCTTTAGTTGACTCAAGCTTGTCTTCTTGGTTGAGTGAGTTTTCTGAGCGTTATCCAAATGTTAGATATCGGCTGGAGTATTCCGAATCCATTATTAACTTTAGTGATTCTGATCTTGATTTTGCTTTTAGAATTGGTGAGATTGCGGACAGTACACGTTTAATCTCCCGCGAGCTATGTGAGGTTCGACCCACATTTTTTGCAACGACAGAATATCTCGCGACCCATGGTACACCTACTCAAATCTCTGAACTTACTTCCCATCGCGTTGCCATGCCACCTCTCGAGGACCTTTCACCAGAAGTAAGAAAGTGGTTAAAGAACAACAAGTTTAATAATCAGACGTATGCTCACCATAGAATAAATGATGTTCACGCCATTCAAACCATGGCGCTAAAGAATATCTGTATTGGGTTCCAGTTGCATCAGAGTATTATTAAGTTAATTGAATCGGGACTGGTAATACCTCTTTTCCAAAACAACAAGTTACCACCTAAGAAACTCAGCCTTGTATATCGTCAATCTCAATACAAAGCTAAGCAGATCGAAGTTTTTAAACGATTTATTTTCGAGAAATATAATAAAGAATAAGATGGCGGAGGGGCTAAATGATATTTCCTCTGCTCTAAATTCACACGATAATCGACATATACCAGCCCACAATGGGGCAACCAAAGACTGGGGGATGTTGCCAACAGTGTCTTATATTATGCTTCTATTCGTCAGATTGTAGCTTTGCTAGCGGCCCCTCCCCTCATGGATGGCTTTATCCTAGAGAGAGGCGTTGTGCAATTTTTTCTGGGTTCGATCAACTTTAGATGTATAACAAACACTGGTAGCTTTATTCGACCCCCTCAGGTCTCCGAAGGAGACCCAATATTATGCATGTTTATGTGGCTCCCTGTGGTCTCAGTTTCGTAAAAAAAGGGACAGGTAATATTTGGTTGCTCTGCCTCAGTGGCCATCAATCAAAACGCAGAAAATCTCTATTCTAGTTATTAATATAAGATTTTTTAAATTTAAGTATTTTAATAAATCTTAAATTGTTAAGTGCAAGCTTGATTGATTTAAATGGGAATCTACCCACTATTACCTTAAAGCAATTATTATTCGATATCGCATAACGTTCTTCATCACCTTCCATACGCAAAAAAACACCATTGATACCCTTCAGTCTGCCTTAGGTTATGAGCCCTTGCTATTTTCATTAGCAAGCTTAGTAAGGATCTTAATTGCTTGATTAAGTAAAATTACAGAATATACTTCATGGGGTGGTTAATTTATGGAAAGGGGCTATAAAAATAGTTTTTTAAACACAGCTAATAAGGCACTTATAAAGTGCTTCATTCTCACGTGTATGTGTTTGGCTCTAGGCTGCGATAATAGTGGTTCTGACAGCAATGACACACCCAAGGATACCACAACAGCAAGTGAATCGTTGCTGGCACAATTTGGCGATGCTCAGGGCCGCTTTAGCAAACAAACAATGCAGGCGCTATTAGAATATGAGGATACGTCGAACACATTGGCTCTTGTGCAGCTTATCGCCGTGAGTGATACCTATGGCTTTAGCAACTACGAGAGCTCGATTGAATCAGTATGGTCTAGCGTAGGTGGAGGCACTGTTTTTGCGAGTACAGTAGCGGCAACTATGTTCGCTGAACGGGAATTTAGCGCGATTCGTATCGCCGAATTTCCGAACATTGATGCAATACTAGAAGCTATTAATTCAGACAATTTTACAACCGCTATAAATACGCTGTATGGAGCTTCAACTGATCAAACTTGGATAATAGGAATACCCGGGAATCTTCCGTTTGAACCTTCCGGTTCCTTCTCTGACCCAAGCCTGGATAATCTTGATGAAGACGAAGCCATTGAACTACTTCTCAATACAGGCGCATTGGATGATAGCGGCGATGCGATATCGCTTTACACAAATATCGATGTCATGATCGATATGATTGTCAGCGACTCACCCTCCCCATTTTTTATGATGAACCTCATCGACTTTTATGAAACAGCACAATATTCTGACGGCCTAGAAACAGAATTAACCGGTGAAGAAGCTAATAGCATCTATGGTGAAACTATTGGGCTAATACTCTTTTCTTACAACAGCGGCCCTACCTATTCAATGGATGTTGATATTGTTTTGACTGAAGATACTATCGACTGGGAAAAGATTATGATTGTGCGCTACGCCAGTCGTGATGCCTTTTTAAATGCATTCTTAAACCCTGCCGCACAGGAGGCTTTAGAACATAAAGAAGCTGGATTAGAGAATACTTTTGTTTACGTAACAGAGCTAGCTGAAACCGGCACGGAAAATTAGCTATCCTTTTCAAGGCAGTTAAAACCATAACAGGACAAGCTACTGGATACTACGTAACAATACTTCCGGTGGGAAGCCTTCCTCCATTGAGTAGACACCTACCATTTGAGCAGGCTACACACTGGGACACTCATTTATTGAAAGATGACAGCGGAAATAGTACAGCGCTTCTGTCTTAACGACTATTTCTCCTAACCTGGTGTAGGGCAAGGTAGAGTGCTGAAAAATTGTACTTTAGGTTTGAAAATTACGTAACTTTGGCCAAATAGACCTTTGGATTGCTCACCTGAGGTGGCAGCACGAATACGCTGCTGAATGGAAGTGTGATCAGAGTCCAGCGAGTTTTTTCAATGTCAGCTCGGATAGGATTGAGATCGACATAGACCATGCAGGCGGCCAAGACTCTTTCATCCAATAACGCCTGAGACTTGAAATGGTCCTGCCAGGAGAAGTCTGTTTAGTGATCTTCTATGTTGGTTTGGTGGGCATTAATTCGTTTAGGTAGCGCATAAACCAGCTGATATCCATTAATCGCTTTCGCCATATCTCAATCAACTCTTTAAGTTTGCTCTCTTCAAAACGGTCCAGCGAGGTACCATGAATGAAGCGCTGAGCCAAGTTAGAAGCTTTAAATGGTTCCTGCCAGCGGGGAATGACCTCGGTATCAGACTAAGTATTGGCCTTTATAGCATCAATATAGAACACCACATGATAGTGATTGCTCATTACCGCATAGGCAGCGATATCCCGCGCAAAGATAACAGCCAGCCTTTGCATTTCAATCTCAATCCACTGGCGTCGGTGCTCATAATCCCTCCCCCACCTCCATAAAGGAATACTCTGCTTACACAGCGGGAGACTCAGTGATAGTTTGGAGTCGTATCAAGAGAGATCTGTGAGCGGCAAGACTGGGTGATGGGGTATGGGTTAACTGTTGATTTTCGTATTGTGTCAATGGTTGTGAAGCCTTAAGCTCTACCTTTGATAGATATCAAGAAAAGGCCTTCTAAGAAAACATAAACCGGCCCCATTTCTGTGGCGGCTGAGCAAAACGTTCAGGCTGTAGAAAAACTAATTTATGTCTTTGCTTCCTTAGATGTGATCAAATATTAACCATAAATCGTGATTCTACGTGAATTCTGATCTAGCTTTCACTGATGAGTAGGCTATTTTTCACGTAGAAGCACAATACGAAAAGAGGGCTGAGTTTTTCTACACCCTCGTTATGTGAAATCAACATGAACAAAATAGAGCTTGCTCGAAAATATATGGAAATATTCTATGAATCAAAGGACTTTGATTCATTAGACCTAATACTAGATGAAAAGCTGGATTTTGAAGGGCCATTGTTTAAATGTAAATCGGCCAAAGAATATATAGAATCCCTGAAAGCTTCGCCTCCAGTTGATGTATCGTATGAGATGGTAGAAGAGTTTCACAACCCGAATTCAACATGTTACATGTATAGATTCACTAAAAATTGTAGAAATACATTAATGGCTCAAACATTCCATTATAAGGTGGGTCGTATTAGCAAAATTCGTCTTGTTTTTAATCCAGAGGAAATCTCATAAACCAGGTCGATAGTTTCTAGATACGAGCCCCACATCATCCATCGGGTGGGCTGGTCCGCAATAGGCAGCTCCCAATCCGTAATGAATATCTTCCCATTGGATCACATAGCTCCGATGCCCCTGCCATCTCACCTCCGAGCTAAGCGTTATAAGAAATTTCTGCTCGTCAGCTCACAGTTTTTTTGCTGGCGGCTTCTTCTTCACAAGACCTCTCGATGTTGCAGTTGCCATTCGCTAGTAGTTAGCATTTAATGGTGATCTCCCTATAGGGGACTTTCACCCCCTTAGTCCACGCCCATACTGGGCGTACCAAATAAAGGCATCTGATCGGCATAGAAACCACCGCTTTGGTTTTCAACTGGACCCTTCAAGCGTAATATCACAAATTGTTAATATTGAGGAAAAAAATGGATTTAAGTTCTCTACCTTTATTTGTTGTCGCTTGCTTAGCAATCAATATGATACCTGGCCCAGACGTAATCTACATCGTATCGAATACAATGAAAGGTCAAATGGCAAGCGGTATAAAAGCTGCTATTGGGCTAGGCGTTGGATATTTTGTCCACACACTAGCAGCTTGTTTGGGTTTATCGGCAATAATCCTAAGTTCTGCCATGGCTTTTAGCATAGTCAAGTGGTTGGGTGCAGCCTACTTAGTATACTTGGGTGCCCAGTCTTTACTTTCCATGTGGCGAGGAAGTAATAAAATTGTTGTTGAAGAAAGTACTGATACAAATAAAAACATATTTATTCAAGGTCTCATTGTTAGCGTTTTGAACCCGAAAGTAGCATTGTTTTTTCTCTCATTCTTACCTCAGTTCATCGATACTTCGACCGATTTAGTATCGTTACAAATATTGATACTGGGTTTACTCTTTAGTACTTTAGCTACGGTATGTAATGTTCTATATGCTTCAGCTGGAACTTGGTTGTTTAGCAAATCAAATTCTGAGCAATTCTCTCGAGCACTCGAAGGCGTATCTGGAGCTCTACTCATCGGGCTGGCTGGGAAAATTGCCTTCACTGAACGTTAGTAGTATCAACTGGGCAATCGGTAGTTTCTAGCTACCGACCCCTCCCCCATAGTGCGGATCGGCATAGGACGGTTCAGCATCTATAGTAAATTTTTCACAACTTTAGTGTCAAACGGCTCATTCATTTGAATTGAATGACATGGCAGAAAACTACCTCAAATTAATAGCGGTATGCTAAACAGATCCCCTCAAATAAGGACCTAAACAATCACTACTCATTTACTCTATTTGTTAAATCATATCGTTCCGCTGCCCTTGAATGCCTACACTCCAAAATAAACCTTACGTGATGATTCTGCGGTTTTTTCACCAAAGGAATACTGTGTTATAGTTACCATTCGCTAGTAGTTAGCATTTTATGGATCTCATTGATGGGTGAGCTTCCTACAGAGGGCTTTTACCCCATTCAGACAATACTCATACTGGATGTACCAAGTACCAGCAATCCGACATTTATCCTAACACTTGCTTTGTGTTCGCTGCACCTATAAGCCTCCTCCCTAGATGCTGTTGCGGTAAGAGTTAGAGAACCCACGAATTTTAGACTAGGCTTAATATGATAATAAAACTTGACAATTTTAGCGAAGATATGGCAGGTCAGATCTTCACAATATTTCAACGCTCCTATAAGATTGAAGCTCAATTGATAGGCGCCGCTGACTTTCCTCCACTATCGCGAAGTGCGCAAGATATAGAGAAATCCAAATCGCAATTTTATGGATTTATTGACAATAAATGTCTAGCCGCAACTATCGAGATTGCTATAGAAGATAGGCGATTAGAAATTAATAGTTTAACTGTTGACCCAGATTATTTTAGGAAAGGAATAGCAGGTAAATTACTAAGCTACATTCTAGATGAATTTGAATTTATAGAAGCAATTGTAGAAACAGCTGCTGTAAATGAGCCCGCAATTAATTTATATAAAAAGTATGGTTTTGTTGAGTTTAAACAATGGATTCCGCCTCATGGCACTAAAAAGGTGGCATTATCATTAAAAAATGCGCTATAAAAAGAATAGCCGGTAGTTTCTAGCTACTGGCTACCCACACCATCCATCATAGGGTCCGCAATAAATTTCTATCCGGTGACAGCATCAAGCAGGCCTTAAGCATCTCCAGGGTAATAGTCTCGGTATTAGGCTATTAGACGATCAGCTGACATCTGTTTAATCACCTTGATTATTACGCGGTATTGTTCCACCACTTTTTTTCTATTCCTGTGATCGTGGCTAGTTGATTGTGCCTATTTATATAATTAGGAGTGACAGTGACAACTTAATAGCAACAAGCTAAGAATAGCTTCCTAGATAAGAGCGTGAACTTTCACTACACAACTACATCATTTACTCTACCCATTTTATCACTTACTTTCGTTGCCTTTGGTTGCCTCCCCTCACGGCTAAGCTCTGTATGACATTCTCTTTTGTCACTTCATAACTTTTCTAGAAGCTTCCATCCCATAAGACCTCACGGTATTTCAGTTGCCATTCGCTGGTAGTTGGCATTTAATACCCTCCTTAAATGGTGATCTTTCTACAACGGACTTTCACCTCATTAGTCCATACCCATACGGCAGTACCAAGACGGCATACTGTGTGCCCTCGGCCCCGGACAGCTTACGCTTTGCTACGGGTTACTCAGGCGTTAAATGCTAAGGAAACTATGAATATTACATTACGCTCAACCGGGTTATTTGGAATTCTATTTTTTGGAATTCTATTCTCTATTACATTCTTGTCGCCTGAGAGCATAGAAGAATCAGCAAAAGGATTTGTAAAATACCAAATAGAGAAGGAGGTTCGAGAAAAACAGCATCTTGTAAGCGAATCTACAGTTGCAAATCAAGCGCTGAGCATTGCTAATAGACTTGGACTGGAATCGGAAAAAATTAAAGAAGACTTAGATAACAATCTGCCGCAAAAAATAGCAAGTGTAATTGCCTCTATGTGTGGTTATGACTGTGAAAGACAAAAGGCTTTGGCTCAGTCTATCACAGCAGGCTACCTCGATCGCCTTAAGAGCATTAAAGTTGCGCAACATGCACTCGGCGATCTTATTAAGGGAAAGTACCTTGAGATAGTGGGAAATTTAAAACTTGACCTTCGTATATTCCTTGGATCAAATTTTCTAATGTTTCTTATCCTCTTAGCCGTATCTTTCGTCAAACCAAAAGCAATAGCTCACTTGTTCTTACCTGCAGTGCTTTTGTTTGTTGCTACCATCATATCTTCCGCCATATACACATATGGTCAAGATTGGTTTTATACCATCTTATACAATGACTATATGGGTTTTGGATATCTGGCCTATATCTCTGTCATTTTTGGCTTGCTGGTTGACATCGCACTTAATAAGGCACGAGTCACAACTGAGCTAATAAATGGTATAGCAAATGCCTTGGGCTCGGCGCTTTCGGTACTTCCGTGCTAAAAATGTATTGAAATCGGGCAGCCGGCAGTTTCTAGCTGCCGGCTGCCCGACTATCCATCGTTCGGGTCTGTAATGTGCGATTCTCTATCCATAATGAATTCCGACTCGCAGACAATTATCTGTTTTGAGGCAAATAGGCATCCCCCCCGAGAAAACCATACATCGATGCGTTTGTCCAACTCAGAACAGACTAAAAGTTTGAAATGGCTTTCAGAATTTATGATTTAGGTAGAGCTAGAGAATATATCTAATCTGCTTGAACGTTTTTTTGATAAAAGACTAAAAGGCCTGAAAAGCTTTTATATTACTGAGTGTTTAGGGGCCGCTCATGTACAAGGAATAGTAGCCAAATCGCTGTAATCGTACTTAACACCATCGCTACAATTTAGATATAACCCACTGATTCTTAATGGTTTTTGAGTGCTTTTATGGTAGATTGCCCCTTGAAAAGTATAAAGCGGTAGTAAAATATGAAAAGTAAATTTTTGCTTTGTGGTTTAGCTGTTTTAGCTTTGCCTTTTGTTTTTCATCAGAAAATAATTGAATTTACCTTTGTAAACCCATATGCAGAGTGGGCTGAGAAAATTGATACTGAAGGCCTTCGAGTTGGTCACCCTCTAGATCAGAAGCACCTTGATATTGCGAAAGAGATAGGCATTAAGAACCCTGAAAAAATAAGACTGGTTTATGTGGATGAAGTGCCATTTCCACGTGAGAATTCACTTCTAAAGTTTATTGGTGAGACGGCCGGACTTATAGGCGACGGAGTTGTGAATAATGCACAAGTATTTGGTTATTCTATATACATAAGAAAGGGATTCCAGATGGATACTCCGAAGTTGGCACATGAGCTTGTTCATGTTTTGCAAGTAGAGCGAGCTAGCTTTAAGGACCTCCTCTCTGGTCATTTGTTAGGTGTGTTAGAGTATGGGTATGAGGATTCTCCTATTGAAGCCGAAGCATTTAAAGCAAATGTTAAATACAGAGAGTACTAGTAAGAAATTATAGTAAATGAATCCAGTGGATGCTTTGAGTCCACTATATTTTGGGCGGGAATTTCTAGCGTAGCCAAAACTACGCTGCCGCCCAATGAGCCGCTTAGCAATGCATTTTACATATCAACAAGGAAGATAGTTATGGATGATTTAATTGGGGAGATAGGCAAGGGATTTCTCCGAGGTATAGGATATATCTTAGCGGAAATATTCTTCAGCACCATCTGCTACTGGATTGGCTGGCCCATCTGTAAACTAATCACTCTCGGCCGCTACCCTTCACCAAAACAAACTGTCTATCTAGATAGTTATAACGGCAATAGTCACGGTTTTTGGTGTAGTGCCACCGGCCTTGTTGTAATAGTTATAGCGGGCTTATCTGCTGCCAGACAGTTTTAACACGTACAAAACATATAACAAACAATAGTGCGTACACTCTTAAAAAACACTGAGTTGGACTGCCTACGTACTATTTCTCCCTGCTTTGGTCGCTGATATACTGGGCGTTAGCGGGCAAGGAAAAATCGAGAATGACCGAACCGTTATTCAGAAACACGCATAATCAAGATCAAGAAATGCTTAAGGCATCCGCTCAAGCATCGAACACTATTGGTGATTTCATCAATCTTGTGAAATCCGGCCCTAAAGCCATTTACGCAGCAAAGCTAAGGTTTAGAGATCCGGATTTATCTGAAAAGCTTGGAGAAGATCGGTTTCTATACCTCTGGTTGTCAGATGTATATTTCCATGTCGAAGAAAACTTCCTTTCAGGAGTATTCTTCGATGTCCCAGAAGAGCTTAGAAAGTGGCATCAAGTAGGTGAGCGACTTGGTTTCGATCCAGAGGATTTATTTGATTGGATGGTGATTGAAAACGGGCATGCAATAGGCGCTTACACCTTGCGGGTAACAAGAGAACAGCTTGGTTCGGAAAAAGAAAAGCAGGAATATGACTCATATATTGGAATTTCATCATATGAGCCAATTTAGAAGGCTAGCGCCTAACTAGCGAATGCTGTTCGTTGCTATCGCGATCAGACAGCTTACGTCACACGCCAGCCACAGCAAATTCTAACTTCATTCGACCACCCAGCATTGAATCGTTAAACAACTAACCCTTTTCGCACACCTCCAAGCCATATTCGCCTAGCGATTTCTCAAGGCCTGAATTTCTTAAATGGTGGTCAATTTACACCGATATGGCAGAGTTGAGTTTGGTGTGTTTAAAGCTTCGTGCTGGCGCTGCAACATCCTTAGTGGGTACTCTCGGCACAGCAGCGAGAGGCGACCTTATACCCTTGATGGAGGCACTATGCGATGCTCCAGACTAAAGATTTCAGTCCAGTAAGCGCTTCCATCTAGTATCCTTCTTTCAAGGACAGCTGGTTGGTACGGATTCCCATGATCTTCCTGCCCTAGATATTTGAAAGTTGACCAGCCTACAGTGGCCAGCTGCCGGTCTTTACCTTTGCCAAGTGTGTCGGTTTTTGTGCACTTTAGGTTTAAAAGTTTGGTGTCGTCAGCTCAAAATCATTTAAAAATCATAAGTACTTCAGGTGTTTTCATGCCGAACTGATTAAATTGCCCGCAGTTCATTTATTCGTTGATGTAAAAACAAGGACAAGCTGTGAAGCATTTTTGTAGTTCTATTAGCCTCCTGATTTCTCTTTTTGCGGTGAGTAGCCACGGTTGTAGCCAAGAAGCACTTCCCCTGCTGGAAGGCCCCTACCTTGGACAAACACCACCGGGACTAACACCCATAATATTCGCGCCGGGCTATGTCGCAACCCGGCATCGTGACTATAGCGGCTCTTTCACACCAGACATGACAGAGTTTTACTTTAGCCGAATGGATGTCGACACTGAAAAGTGGTTGCTCATTCGTTTCAAGCAGATAGGTAACCAGTGGCACGAATCCGTTGTTGGCCCAAGGGTCGGCCGCCCTCTACTTGCCCCGGATGGCAAAACCATGCACTTGGGGAACAAGTACATGGTGCGTACCGAATCAGGCTGGTCAGATATTAAAAGTATGGGGACGATGTTCGACCGCAAAGATTGGGGTATCATGCGCCTGACTTCTTCAGCTGATGGCACCATAGTATTTGACGACTACAAAAGCGATGACGTGCTACGTATTTCAACCGTTAGAAACGGCAAGCGGCAGCCACCTGTATTATTGGGGCCGCATATCAACTCTGGTAAGTGGACAGCCCACCCCTTCATTGCCGCCGATGGCTCTTACCTCATCTGGGACAGCGAAAAAGACGACGGTTACGGTGACAAAGATCTCTACATCAGTTTCCGCCAACAAGATGGTTCCTGGGGTAAGGCAATAAACCTGGGGGATACCATAAACACTGCTGGTAATGAAGCCAGCGCGTATGTGTCACCAGACGGTAAGTATCTGTTCTTCAATCACAACCCCATTAAGAGAGAAGATGGTGTCGATCCTGAGGGCGATATCTATTGGGTAGATGCCCAAATCATCGAAAAACACAGACCCAAATTCTAATCCGCGCAATACAAAGATACAGCCAGCCTAAATCGGGTAGCCGATAGTTTAAAACTACCGGCTCCAACACTACTCTCTTATGAGTCAGCGCCCACACTGATAGCTTTATAATAGCTAGCTATATGAGAATATGAACTTTCATACTACAAACTCCGCATTCACGATCATATAGTTTTGGTGTCCCTGACCACCTCACCTACAGGTCAAGCCTTAGATCGTTTTCTGTTGGTCAACTCGTTACTTTTATAGGGCGTCTTTCCCTCAGAATCTCACCGTC
Source organism: Microbulbifer maximicatervae (SeqCode) (assembly GCF_052467825.1). Classification (NCBI taxonomy): domain Bacteria; kingdom Pseudomonadati; phylum Pseudomonadota; class Gammaproteobacteria; order Cellvibrionales; family Microbulbiferaceae; genus Microbulbifer; species Microbulbifer maximicatervae (SeqCode). The sequence goes on along the minus strand of NZ_CP174327.1, from coordinate 2,718,621 downwards.
TTTTAGTTGCCATTCGTTGGTAGTTGGCATTTAATGGAAGCCATAAACGGCGCTCTTGCAATAGGGGTTTTCATTCCATTAATCCAAGCCTAGCCAAAGGAAATTCCACTTCTCTGCGGCCGCTGCTGGCGGGTATTATTCCGTTCTGTGGAGTATCCGATTTTGAAGAGAAGATATTGCTTACTAGTTACCGCTGTATTGCTGATTATTGGTGTTAGAAAGGCTTCTTTGGGGTGATGCCGAATGCGATGATCAAGAACCAAAGTGGAATATAGGTAGACTCAGCAGTTGTTCAGCTTCCAAGCAATAGACTTAGGTTTGGTGCTGTAGCACCAGATGAGTCCCAGACAATTTACCGGTCATTGAGCAAAATAATGGAAGCTACAAATACACAATTGCTTTGAACTCTGGTGTGGATTTGTCTGGGAAATGTGGTTACTTCACTGCAAGTGAGTTTTTCACCAACTTCGTAATTGTTGTTGGGCTGGCAAACGATGTGTCCTGTTCAAGCTGAGCGGCATTACAATCAAATGAACCAGGCATTCGTCACTACAGTCCTTACAGTGGCAGGTGTAATATAGCTGTCGAGGCGCTGCACTTGCCCATTATACAGACGTTATACTTCATCATAATTGGAACTAATTTTTATGCTCTTTAAGGGATCGTGTAAATGTAACCGTTGGCACGTTGAAGTTCAGTTAGCAGAGCCGCTCGAAGCTTTGAATCCGCGTATTTGCGATTGCAATTATTGCCAAGCCAGTCCTTCCCCTATTATAAGTGACCCAACTATGTCTGCGATTTTCACTGGCGATGGAATCTCAACTAAACAAAATGGGGATCAGCTTGCTGATTTCTACCATTGCAAAGATTGTAATCAACTGCTAGCTGTAGGCTGCAATATAAATGGTCAACTTCGCGGCGCAGTAAATCTCAACCTATTGAAAGGTGTAGATCAACTTGGCGACCCTATTCAAGTTCAGCCGAGGCTATTGAGCGCTGATCAAAAGCTAGAACGGTGGGGTAAGTTGTGGGGTTTCCTTAGTGGGCTATAAAAACATAACACGTCTAAGTTTTCAGACACTTCGTCCCGCAGCTCAAGACGTTAAGCGCTAAGGTGATCACTTGCTAGTAACCGTTGCTAGATTCTCATTTCCATATGAAGCGCAGATTGCAAAAGCACGACTTGAGTCTGAAGGAATACACGCTTTCATTGCAGATGAGCACACAGTCAATATGCAGTGGCTATATTCCAATGCTATGGGTGGAGTCAGGCTTCAAGTGTCGGAAAGCGACCTAGATGAAGCCAATGAAATATTGAATCAAGACCGTTCCATTCTTGTAGACCAAGAATTAGGGCATGATGAAGAAAGAGTATGCGAGTCCTGCTCATCACGAAATGTCGAGCCGTTTACCAAGGGGAAAAAGCCCGCATTTTTGGTTTTCCTACTTTTGGGGATGCCTTTATTTTTCTATCAACATGGAGTTAAGTGCAAGGACTGCGGCCACTTCCAAAAGCTTGATAATTAGCGATCATAAAATATTGCCCCTTTAATGTTGAACATGGCGCCAATACCCCCACCCATACTCTTTGTTAAAAGCCTATTGATTTGAATATGAGTTTTAGACTAAACAAATAAGGTATATCCATTCACCAAGCTGCTGGATTAAACCTTAATTGCCCCATTTACAATCACCGCGAACAAGACAACGCCATTTTAAACACCCCAATCATTCTTATATGGCCAATCATCTGGAAAAATAGGGGGTCAAATGGACATGACTGCCAGCCCTAACCGCAATATCCAAAGTGAGTCGTAAAGCATGGCAAGGATACCGGGTCTATGGCAATGATGACCTTTGACTGTCAGTTCTCGTTTACGGTAGATAGGCTTATTCGTGGCGCACATCTGAAATCTAAGATGTCTTGAGTAAAAGGCAATTACTCTGGTATCAACGATTTAATAGCGCTCTATGATAAATGTGTTCATCGTAAATGACCGGTGAGTATCGCTAGGATTAATACCCCCCAATGTATTTAATTTAACGGACGTATTAAGACTGTTAAGCGTTAGAGCCAACCCCACACCCAAGAGACAAAACTGAGACCCACTTTGATTAATGGAATAGATAATGCAACCACCACAGTATCATTACACTGACTTGTTTAACCCTCTCGGCATAGATTCTACTTATATAGGCAAGCTAAATATAGCTTTATTAGTCTTTTCAGCTTAACTCATAAGATGAATTGAAAGCATTGAAGTAGAGATAGTCTTCGCAGATAAATTAAGTAGCTTAGTACAAATTAGCGAAGTCAACTGATTTTCTTGGTTAAGGGTATTGTTATGTTGTACATCAAGTTATAAGACCTTGGTTTTAATTAGAATATTTTATATATAGAGAAAATCATTATGTGTTTTTCAGCCACGGCATCGTTCGGATCAGCAGCTCTGCTTATTGTCGGTGGTGCTTTGTGTACAACACATGCAATAAAAAATGATAAAACCTATTTATTACTCGCAGTCACCCCCCTCCTTTTTGCGTTACAGCAAGTAAGTGAAGGGGTAGTATGGATTGGATACAATGAAAATTTAGTGTCACTGACCGCAGCATCTTCTATTTTTTATTTATTTTTTGCTCTATTTTTTTGGCTTGCCTGGATACCAACCGTTGCTTTTAGTCTTGAGACAAAAAAATGGAAAAGAATTTTCTTTATTACATTAATAATCATAGGTTTTATTTTTGGCTTATATCTTTGGGTACCGATCCTATTAGAAACAGGGCCAAGACACTTGATAAAAACGAGTGTATGCGGACATAGTTTATGCTATATCACTTCCGATTACAGCTTGTTTGCTATTACAGCTGGACATATTATTTATTCTTTACTCGGATTTTTATTTTTATTATCTAGCAATATGATTTTCAGGAAGTTTTGGGCACTTGTCATGGCACTCGGTGTTATCGTCTACTTTACCCATCGTGAAACATGGGTATCAACCTGGTGTTTCTTTGCTGCAATATCGACTTTATGGATATATTTTCTATTGCGAAACAATCATAAAGCAAACATAAAAAAACAAGCCTCATGATTACCACTGCAAAGCCAATATTAGTCACGACATTAGGAGATATATAATTTTTCCACAGTTAGCAGTTAGCAGTTAGCAGTTAGCAGTTAGCAGTTAGCAGTTAGCAGTTAGCAGTTAGCAGTTAGCAGTTAGCAGTTAGCAGTTAGCAGTTAGCAGTTAGCAGTTAGCAGTTAGCAGTTAGCAGTTAGCAGTTAGCAGTTAGCAGTTATTATTGAATATGTTCATGTTGAATATCTATAAATGAAAATTTAAGAACCAATTTAAGTTTTCTTCTCAGAGAGTAATCCACCCAAACTCTAAACTAGCACTAATTCCAACGGACAAACATCAACTATCTATTTTCAAACTGCCTACCAAATCCCTACCCTCTTTTGGCATACTTAACCTCTGGATCTTCAATAGCTCCACAGGGATTGCAGATGCTAATTAATCTATAGTCACCCCTGCCGTTATTCAGAGGTCCGCGTAGGAATATGGGAAAATAATCTGAAGGTAAAAGAGTTACAGTTTGATATATAGAATGGGATAGCAGCCAAACTGATAGTTATTATATTCTTTACAACCGAGCTAGATAGATTCATCTCTATTACTTTAAAACAATGTTTTTGTTTAGCAGAGCGATTACTCCTGAGGTAGCAATTAAGATAATGGTGGTATCGTAAGGACAATCTTTTTATCGGAGATAAATTAGCCCCTTCGAGATCAATGATCGCACTCTTGTGACACTCTGTGAGACCCAAAGGTTGGTAGTAGCGAGTACAAAAACTTAGTTTTCTCTTTGTTCCGAGATAAATCATTGACTAATGACAATCTATCCGCTCAGCAACCTGAGAACTTGAAATATTTTATTTTCTTATCACAGAAAGGAGATATTTTTTCTCCCTTGTGATCCGATAACATTTCATGTACGCAATCACTCCTGAGTGAGAGCAAAAACATCTGAAATTAAGAGGCATCTCTTTATTTTTGGAGTATGTCACATTTGGTTTGTGAATTTTGAAGATAAAATAGGCTATAATTTTCACCACTTTGTAGCAGAATACTCCTACTGCTCCAAATATGGATATGTTCTTAGCTAGGATAGATAAATTGAAAGTAGCATTTAAAAGTTTAGTTGGTATATTCGTTGGATTTATTGTTGCGCTAGTTACAATAATGGTTCTCTCATTCTTTAGTATTTTTATATTCTCTTACCTTATTGTTGATAAGGCCCCAATGGATATACTGATGACCTCAGTTGAGCCTTTGGTATATTCATTGTTCACAATATTTGTTGGTATTGTTATTGGTATTTACTTATCGGCTCAAATATCGGGAAGTCCAAATATAGTAAATGCGATATTAGTCGCAGCCATGTATGGTGGTTTTATGTACTATATTGGACAATCTCCATCGAATCTAGATAAAGAGTACCCCATTTGGTATGAAATAGCATCGAATATAGTTTTGGTACCTTCGTTCATAGCAGGGTACTTTCTTACTCTAAAAGCAAAATCAAATACCTGATGAGGCGGGTTATGCCCAATCAATTCACTTCCTTGCCGCCCTGTACGTTAGTACGTCCTCGTATTAGTGCACTCGTACTATTTTGTGCATCGGAATGAAATATCGAAAAGCTGAAATAGAAAGACTCAACTTAAGTGTTCGATGGCTTAATTCTAAGAATGCCAAAAATGCTTACGATTTTTCAGCCAAATACTGTGCGACCGACTTCTATGGGCTAAATAGTGAAGTCGTTGAATCAATTTTTAGACTTAAGATTGAGAGTAATACCATTACAGACGCTTGGCTAAAGAGTAATTTCAACACTGAGGGAACAGTTCAGGTGGTATTTAGCGAGAATCAAGTTTTTATTCTAGCAACCAGCATCTTCCTTAGTGCTTGGCAGGATATATTTATGCCTGCCAGAGATGATGCAATAGTTCTGCACAATAATTCAAACAAAATTTTATTCTATTCTCATGAGCATGTACTTGAGATAGGACAAAGGAAAATATAATAGAAAGCTATATTGCAGCACCTAGTCACTTCGCATTAAATATTTAGTCAATTTTATTGCTGTATATAATTAGGCGGGGAACCTACCTCAAGGCCATATAAATCAAACCTGAAAACTGGAAACCTTAAACTAAAAGGAATATAAAATGAAGAAAATTGTACTAGCAATTATTATTGCTTCAACTTCACAAGTTACCAATGCCTACGAGGCAAATGAACTTAATGGTGCTTGGTGCTTTTACGAACAGGAAGCAGCAGGAAATGTCGCCGCTGAAAATGTCACAATTACTTTCAAGAAAGATGGCTCCTATAAGTGGGTCGATAGTTTTTGGAAGCAGGATGGCACTTGGTCTGTTGAAGACGACAAGCTGATAATGTCAAATGTTGGGACACATAAACTTTTATCAGTTACCCCAAGCAAAGTTGAAATGGTTCGCGGAAGTACAATGAGAATGCGTAAAGGTCCATGCTAATAGAAAATCCATAGGGTCGCATTATAGCTAGCACACGGATTTTAAATGCGGTCCGCGTGCCAACTACACTGGGCTTTGATTATCAGAAGCCCAGCATTTAGCTCGCTACTATGATATATTGCTGGTAATCCTATACAGGCCAACACCTACCAGTAATAATTTTATGAAACTCGAATTTATTTTACCGAACATGAAGAGTTTATTTTTTATACTGTCCGTTTTATTTATTTCCGGGTGTGCCTCAACCCCAAACATATATGAAAGAAACGCGAAAGCTAACGAACTTGAAGCTCAAGCAGAGGAAGCTAGGGTCCGTAATAACTATTCTATGGCTACACAACTAGACAGAAAGGCCGAGAACCTAAGAGAAAAAGACATTATCAACAAAGAGGATATCGTTGCAGATATTTTCTCCGGGCTTTTTCGGCAATTGCTGGGAGGAAGTTCCAAGAGTGACAAAAATGCTTGGCAATAAAGCAACGCACTAGTACATATCGTTGTCAGTAAGCGCTAGGCAGTTCACTTGATAAAGTACCTACCTGTATTAATTTTTGCTATTTCACCTGCTATAGCGCATACAACTCAAGATCTCTATGCCGAGATTCTAAACACAAGAGTAAGCGGAAGTTTAATTAGCCCCTTCAAAGAATTTTCGCTGCAAATTTCCCTCACACCAGATGACAATTCCGTTAGTTATATCGACCTCAGTATTGATGAACGACCCGTGAAGATATCCCTCCCTGAAAAATTCAATGTAAGAAATGTATCGTTATCTTCTCTCGAGATCACTCATAGTCCGATACATGCACCAAATGCAGGGGCTGATGGTATAATCGGAGTTGGGCCGGCTTATCTTAAAATCAAATATCGTTACTATTCAGCTGAGCACTGTGAATCTGGAACAGGCGAGATTTCAATATCCACGAGAATGGATACCTTAGTATACGAGGTTGATGGCGAGTGTTTAGATAATTCACTCGTCTAAAAAACATCCAACACTACTGCACAGCTAAAAGTATACTTCACTCTGGACTGGCTACCGGTTAGTGTAGTGATAACTATGAACCCGAAAGCTGCCCTAATCGTTTACAGGCCAAACTACCGGAAGACCCGTGCTCCCTATACTCTCTATAGAAAACCTGCAATGCCGCTACAGTGAGCAGGTAGTTATCGAATCGGTTTCCTTTGCTTTACAAGCGGGAGAAATTGCCTGTTTGTTGGGCCCTAGCGGCTGCGGTAAGACAACTCTGCTACATGCCATTGCCGGCTTCCAGCCAATCGCTGAGGGGAATATTCAGCTATCTGGAGAAGTAATCTCTTCTCCTGAATTACAGATTCCCGCAGAGCAACGGAATATTGGGGTGGTATTTCAGGACTACGCCCTCTTCCCACACCTTACCGTTGAACAGAATATTGCCTTCGGTATCCAGTCAATGCCGAAAAGCAAGCGGCAATCCCGCACCCAGTCTTTGCTAAAGTTAGTGCGTCTGGAAGGCTTCGGGCAACAGTACCCACATCAGCTCTCTGGCGGTCAGCAGCAGCGTGTCGCTCTGGCTCGGGCACTGGCACCGCGCCCCAAGCTGTTACTCCTGGATGAACCCTTCTCCAACCTGGATACCGAGTTGCGCCGCAGTCTCGCCGCCGAAGTCCGCCATATACTGCGCGAAGAGAAGATCCCTGCAATTATTGTTACCCACGACCGCCATGAGGCTTTTATTGCCGGAGATAAGCTGGGAGTACTCAGCCAAGGCCAATTACAGCAGTGGGACAGCCCTCAAGACACTTATCAAACACCTAAAAACTTGGCAGTTGCAAGGATTGTTAGTGAAGGGAATATCATTTCCGGTACTGTTGTGGGCAATGACCTGATTAGCACCCCTCTGGGGGAAGTGAAGGTGCCAACAGCTGCATACGAAAGTGGAGATCAGCTCGAACTGTTTGTGCGCAGTGAGGATATTGCCGCAGGCGAACATCCCGGTGCTGTGATGGCTCAGGTTGTGGAAAAGAATTTTCTCGGCAACCAGGTGAGCTATCGCTTTCAGCTAGCCGCAGGGGAAACTGTCGAGGCCGCTTTGAATGCAGACGTTCAAGCCGCTCCTGGTGATAAACTTCCCCTGCACCTTTCCTCTGCTCTGGTGTTTGACCAGGCCCGATAAAAGCTATCAGGACAGGGCGGGCGCTTCTGAGTCCGCCACGGCTGTGCGCTCCTCACCTCTGCGCCAACCAATGGAACGGCTTAGTAAAATCACCGGTATCAACCCCACCAGGACAATCAATAAAGCCCCCAGGGCCGAGCGTTCCAGCATCTCATCGGAAGCGAACTGGTAAACATAAGTCGCCAGGGTGTCAAAGCCGAAGGGGCGCAGTAGCAAAGTCGCCGGCAGTTCTTTCATACAATCCACAAAGACCACCAAGCCCCCCGTTAGTAGGCCTGTACGCACCAAAGGTAGATGTACAGCCCACAGGGTTTGCCAGCTATTGCGCCCCAGGGAGCGGGCAGCGCGATCCATTGAAGGGGTTACTTTCTCCAGGCTGGATTCTATGGCCCCTGTGGACACTGCCAGGAAGCGCACTGTGTAGGCAAAAATAATGGCGAAAATACTGCCGCTTAACAGCAGCCCTATGGAGATATCAAAGTGTTCACGTAAAAAACCATCCACCGCATTATCAAAAGCGGCCAGGGGAATCAGGACACCAATCGCCAGTACTGCCCCGGGCATTGCATAACCCAGCTTGGAAAAGCCGACCAAGACCCGTACGGATCTTTTGGGTTGCAGTCGCTTACCGTAAGCCAACAGCAAGCCCAGCAGTACAGAGACCAGTGCCGCTGTGATTGACAGCAACAAGCTATTGCTGGCGATCTGTATAAAATCTTCGCTCCAGTAACTGGAGAAGTTACTAAATGCGTAACCTCCCAGAACCAGCAGGGGAATAATAAAACCGGCCACCAACAGTAACCCGCAGAACAACAGGGCGACACCGGATCGCCAGCCGCGCAATACATAGCGTTCACGCTGGGAATTTGGCGATTGTACAAAGTGCTTCTGTCTCGCCCGCCCCATTCGCTCCAGCGTAATTAACAGAACAACAAAAATCAGAGTGCTACAGGCAATTTGCGCCGCGCCTCCTAAATTACCGTGGCTCAACCAGGTATCGTAAATCCCGACACTCAAGGTGCGTACGGCAAAGAAGTCCACAGTGCCGAAATCATTCAGGGTTTCCATCAACACCAGTGATAAGCCCACCGCAATTGCCGGGCGTGCCATTGGCAGGGATACGCGCAAGAAGCTCTGCCAGGGCGTACAGCCCAATGACCGGCTCGCGGCACGTATACTGCCGCACTGCTCGATAAAGGCTGCTCGCGCGAGCATATAGACATAGGGGAAGAGCACCAGTGACAGCATGGCTATCGCCCCACCCATGCTACGGATCTCTGGGAACCAATAATCCCTGGATGTCTGCCAACCAAACCAGGCGCGCAGGGACTTTTGCACAGGGCCCGCATATTCCAGCAAGTCCGTGTAAACGTAGGCAATCACATAGGCGGGAACAGCAAACGGCAATAACAGCCCCCACTCAAACAAACGACGCCCGGGGAACTGGCACATGCTCACCAGCCAAGCACTGCCCACGCCTGTTATCAGCGTTACCAAACCGACACCGCCAGCCAGAATCAAAGTGGAGGACACATAGTGAAACAACACCGTGTCCACCAAGTGCGGCCAGATATTTTCTTCAGGGAAAAATGCCAACCAAAAAATGGATAGCACTGGCAGGGCTACCAGTAGGGAAATAGTAGCTACCAGTAGCAGCCAGCGGGAAGCTGATAAGTTGGCTCGGTTTAGCATGGATTAAGGAATCAAAAGCTCATTATAAAAGAACGGCCCTGGTCTCTCGACAGGGCCGTTCGAATAAGGCTGAGATAGTGCTGTCAATTACTCGGCAGCAATTCCCATTCAGTTAACCATTCTAAAAGTCAAAGCGTACTTCATCAACCATACGGGAAGCCGCTGGAACGTAGGAACCGATCTCCGTGAGACTCAGATCGTCTTCCTTAAACTCACCCATATACTCCTTAATCAACTCAGAGCGGGCAGTGCCAGGGCGTACCGGGAACTCAAAGTTTTTCTCAGCGTAAGAGTATTGAGCATCGGCGCCGCTGAGGAATTCCAGCAGCTTAACGGCATTTTTACGGTTGGGGGCGTGCTTGGTCAGCGCCGCACCGGAAATAAACATATGGGTACCGCGATCTTTCTGGTTAGGGAAGACCAGGTTTACAGACTTGGCCCAATCAACCTGCTCCGGCTGCTCCTTATTGGTAATCATTTTACCGAAGTAGTAGCTGTTACCCAGGGAAAGGTCGCAGACACCTTCGCTAATAGCTTTAACCTGAGCGCGGTCATTACCCTGGGGCTTACGCGCCAGATTCGCTTTCACACCTTGCAGCCACTCTTTGGTTTCTGCTTCACCATGATGGGCGATCATGGAGGCGATCAGGGACAAGGTATAGGGGTGCTTGCCGCTACGAGTACAAATTCGGCCCTTCCACTTAGGGTCTACCAACTCTTCGTAGCGAGTAATTTCACCGGGCTTAACGCGGTCTTTGGAGGCGTAGATCAAACGCGCCCGGGTGGTCAGGCCAAACCAGTTGCCGGCCTTATCGCGAAATTGTGATGGGATATTGTCTTCCAGGATTTCACTGCTTACCGGTTGGGTCAGCTGCTTATTAAGCAGATCCATCAGGCTGCTGGTATTGGAAGTCAGGACCAGGTCAGCGGGGCTATTGCGTCCTTCCCTTTGCAAACGCTCGTTCAAGCCTTTGCTGGCGTAGACCACTTTGGCCTCAATACCGGTTTTTTCGGTGAACTCCTTTAAGATCGGCTCTATAAGGAAAGGCTGTCGGTAAGAGTAGATATTTACCTGCTCGGCCGCACTGGCACCCACAGCACCCAACAAGCCGGCTACAGCCAGCACTTTTTGAAATAGAGCTCTGGTAGACATTATCGTAGATCACCCTTGGATTAAACGAGAAACATTCTCATTTGATTTAATGGCAATGTCAATAAAAATACATATGACCTAAGGCGATAAGGCAAAGTCGTCAATTTCCTCCTATGCTTAGGCTTGATACCGCCACCCATAGAGGTCCTATGTACCGCTTTGGCCCTTTAATAGCACTGATCTTTGTCCTCTGCAGCTGTGGGGGCCCGAAGGACTCCAAGTCACCTGCAGCCCCTCCCGCAGATGAGTCGGCTACCAGCGCCATGAAGGAGCCCATTGCCCCACCGGGCAATGGAGCGGAAGCGGAAAAGAAAGCTGCAGCTATATGCACCCCAGAATGGTTTGCCTGGGTTCAACAGCAAGTGCTTGCCCAGCAAAATGGCGATATGGCGAAACTATACCCGTCCGGTATGCCGACTACCGGTAGTGAGGAGTGGTTCACAGCCATCACCCGGCTCAGCGGAGCCAATACCAACGGTCTCAAACCCGGAGGAATGGAGTGGTGCGAGGCTATCCAGAAGCATCTTACCGAGGGCAGTCCACAAAACCCGTTATAAGTGCCTGGAGACCAAACGCAGACGCATCAGTTTTTATTTTACAGTTTGGAAATACCGATCGCTCGGTTAAGGGAAGATTTGATTCATAGGATACTGCGATTTAGCAAATAGACAGCGAGGTAATAGCACCATGCAGCCTATCAGCAAGTTGTTGCTGGCCTTTATCGCCGCAACAGCACTACCCTATGCACTCGCCAAAGAAAAGCCCCCACCCGGAGCTATGGCCCTTTCCACCGTATTGACCAAATTGGAACAGCAGGGCTACACCCCAATTGTTGAGGTCGATCTGGACAAGGGTAAGTGGAAGATTGAAGCCTATAAGGGTGACCAGAAGTACGACTTGCACGTAGACCCCAACTCTGCGGAAGTTTTGTCGGAAAAACCGGACAACGATTAAGGATTAGCGTCCTCATTCCGAGCTATCCTGCCAGGGCCGGCTGCCAAAGCCGGCTCTAACCTATTCTGCTTGAACATTGCGATGTAATCCGCGCCATAAATTGCGATGGCAAAACAAACTTGGCCATACCCCGGATAAAATTTGTTATCCGATCATCAAAGGAATTTACCGGATTGGTCAATCACTCCGATTCAATTTCGTTTAGTCTTTCTGAGATCAACGCCACAGGATAATAAAATGACAACACAAACCCTGACCCGGCAGGATGCAGACAAAGCGGTACTGCAAAACTATCTGGACAAACAGCGCAGCGCCTACCTGGCCGACCCGGCTCCCAGCTATCAGCAACGTGTGCAGGATCTTAAAACCCTTGCCCAGCTCCTGCGTGAACAGCAGGAGCCCATTATCCAGGCGATCAGTAACGACTACGGCAATCGAGCCAGGGAAGAGATATTGCTCTACGATATCTACCCAGCGCTCTCCGGTATTAAAGAGACTATCAAGCGCTTAAAGAAGTGGATGAAGCCCAGGGGGCGCCATACAGATTTTAAATCCTATCCCCTCTCTAAAAATCGTGTGGTCCCACAACCTCTGGGGGTAATTGGCGTCATAGTGCCGTGGAACTTCCCAATAAACTTGAGCTTTTCACCACTGACCAATATTTTCGCCGCAGGCAATCAGGCGATGGTCAAGATGTCCACCAACTCCAAGCACCTTGCAGAATTACTCAGTAAAGTCTGTGAACAATACTTCCCGGAAGAAAAGCTGGTTTTTATTCCCGATGCCGATGAAATAGGTCCGGTATTTTCCAGCCTTAAATTCGATCACTTAATCTTTACCGGCTCCAGTAATACCGGCCGTGCAGTAATGCGTTCTGCCGCAGACAACCTAACTCCAGTCACATTGGAGCTTGGTGGTAAATCACCGGCAATTGTTGGCCCGGATTACCCGGTTAAGAAAGCCGCCGAGCAACTAATTTACTGGAAGCTGGTAAACGCTGGGCAGATCTGTGTCAACGTGGATTATCTTTTCTTGCCGGAGGAGCATCTCGAAGAGTTTATCGAGCACGCAAAACATTATGTTCAGAAGCGCTACCCCGACTTAGATGGCCAGGATTACACTTCTATTATCGACGACACATCTTACCAGCGAATCTGGGCAACCCTGGATGACGCCAAGGCTAAGGGTGCTAATGCCATAGATTTAAGTGCTGGCAAATTGGATAGGGACAATAAACTGCGAAAATTCCCTCCGCATATCCTGACCAACGTAGACGGCGAGATGCTGGTAATGCAGCGTGAGATTTTTGGCCCTCTATTGCCGATTATCACTTACTCCAAGCCAGAGGAAGTTATTGATTATATTAATGCTCGCCCCAGACCCCTGGCGATTTACCCTTACACTCAAGACAAAACCTTACAAGATTTATATATCAACAAAGTAATGTCCGGAGGCGTGTCGGTAAATAATTGTGTACTGCACGTTGGCCAGCACGATATTCCATTTGGCGGCGTTGGTGAAAGCGGTATGGGTCACTACCATGGCTACGAGGGGTTTTTAACCTTCTCTAAACTTCGTCCCATCTTCTATCAGGGCCCAATCGATCTATTAAAATTACTGCGGCCTCCCTATGGCAAACTCTCAACTCGTGTTATCGACTTTATGCTAAAACTTACCCGCTAGTATTTTTATGGCCCGGCTACATCCTGTAGCCGGGCCATCCACTGCTATAATCGCGCTCAGGTAAGATCGAAATCACTACAGCCCGCTGGCACTGCGATAATCCTTAGTCCAAACTAATACTATGGCTTGTTAGCAGTATGGAGCCGTAGATGATTTTTCTTACCGCTATAGCTTTAGTTGGCAATCTCACTAACCCAATCCCCCCCGGCCTCGATCCCAATAAACCCGCCCCCATCTACGACAGCCCCGACCTTTACGGAGCAGAACCTTCGGTCATTGCCTTGGACTTATCCACTATTAAAGCGAAACTGCATGGTCTAGGGTTCAACCCCATCACGCATATCGAATTTGTGGGCGGAAGATGGAAAATCCAGGCGGTCTACGGAGGAGAATTGAGGGCTCTGGAAGTGAATCCGGACAACGGAATAATTATTGCTGACCGACCAGCCAATTAATCGCTGTTTAAATGTTAAAACTAAACCTCTAGGTCCAAACTGGTCATAAAAATTTACAGTGATATGCAAACATTGGTATTTAACTAAGGGGTCTATTCAGTGAATAGAGTCCCGGTATTGCAATGGTGTCATTCCTTTCCAGCCCCGGTAGGCCCGAATAAATGAATTGGGTTCTTTAAATCCCAGCATAAAAGAAATCTCACCCAAATGAAGGCTGGACTTCGCGAGGTAGTGATCAGCCAAACTTGATCTAACTCCCTGCAATACTGTCTGGAAGGATTGATTTTCCTCCCCCAGTTTCCGCTGCAAAGTCCTTTTACTGATAGCCAAGCGTTCAGACACCGCTTCGACAGAACTCTCACCGGCCGGTAGTAACTCCATCAATACTGAACCTACCCGCTCTCCCATTGTGGCTTCGCTATCCAGATCCTTGAGCTGTTGACTCAATTTACCTTCAAAGAAATCCCACATAGGGGCATTGGCAGTCAGAAATGGCTTTTGTGCATCTTGCGCTGAGAAACAAATTCTCACCCGGTCTGACTGCTTAATTGAACAACCAAAAAACTCCCGATAAGGCGTTTGATCTTCAGGCAGCTGCGGTAGTGCCAATTCCAATGGTTGAATTTCCTCCCGGGTTCCCAACCGAGCAAGGCGGATATAGAAAATTAATTCGCTCAGGCCCAAAGCTTCAGGGATATTTCCATCACTTCCATAGCACTCTAAATTGAGCTTGGTGTACTCATCAGTAATATCCAAGTGCAATTCCATGGGACCGATCAGTGGTTTGTATTGCTGTATCCGCAGTAGAGCTTGATTCAGATTTGCACTGCACAGGCTCGCAAATATGGGAGGGTCAAACGACTCAGCCGAAAGGTGCTCCGCCAGTAAAAGTGGTAATGGCCGATCCTTAGAGGCCCGATCAATACCACACCAAAAACGGAAATATTCCACCGGAGAGAGTGTCACAGCCTCCCGCTGTAACAGATCCGCAGGTAACCCGGCATAGGCAAGAGCCAGCGCTGTATCGATATTCATATCGTGTAATATCAACTTCCAGCTGGGAGGTACCAGGAATTTCGCTGCACGTTTGATCATTACCGGACCTGCCTGTAATTAAGACTTTTCCATCGTCTGACGGGAAAACTTCAGTACCATTTTACGGGGCAGTAAAGGCATTATCCAATTCAGAAACAACTTGAGCCGTGTCTCATTAAAAGCAACCAGATCTCCCCGCTCCATTGCCTGATAGCCACATCTGGCAACAGACTCAGCCGAACGGGCATTTTTCCAAATATCGACACCCTGAAGATCACCAGCGGCCACAAACCCTGTTGCAACAGCACCGGGGCACAAAGCCGTTACTGTTACACCTGTGCCTTTCAACTCTTCCGCCAGTGCCTGGCTAAATGAAGTTACATAGGCTTTAGTTGCGTAGTAAACCGCCTGTAAAGGGCCGGGAATAAAAGAGGCTGTAGATGAAACATTAAGAATATGTCCACTATTGCGGCCAACCATCCCCTTTAAATACAGGTGGGTGAGATTGGTAAGGGAAACCATATTCACCTGCATCATACCCTGCTCAGCTTCCAAATCCCTCTGATGGAAAAGACCATGACCACCAAAACCCGCATTGTTAATTAGAGTGCCAATCTCCACACCCTCACTTTGGGTTCGCTCAAAAATTCTCTGCGCGGACATGGGGTCAGAAAGGTCCTCGGCAATAACCATTGCCTGGATACCAAACTCCTTCTCCAGCTGCTGTTTGAGTGCTGAAAGCTTCCCTTCAGACCGGGCAACCAGAACCAAGTTGCCACCCTTAGATGCATGTATCCTGGCCAGTTCAAGGCCGATGCCACCAGAGGCCCCAGTAATAAGTGCCGTTTCCATCTATCTGTCTCCCAAGCGTTAATCTTGAAATCAGTATATGATCAGAAGGCGCCAACTAAGAATCCGATGATGCCAAGTGACTATCCAAGTATGCCAAAAACCATATTGGTAGTTCTTCCATCAAATGGGAAATTAATCAGTCCGCTGTGAGCCCATAAACGGGCTGGATAAAGTCAGCTCTGTTCCACACCAGTAACAATTTGCCCTTTGCTTTCTCACCTTATGGCCACAGGAAGGGCACTCTTTCAAGTTACCCGTTGTTATTTTTCCATCGCGCTTACCATCTCGCAGATCAATCTGCCCCATCTTTTCAATAAGCTCAGCCTCGGTTACCCCTAATTTTTCCGATAGAAGCTCCCACATAGCCTGATTCGCCAACACTAATGTATCTATACGCCCCTGAATATCACCGACTTCCAGTTCCAGGTTAGCGGCCATCTGCTTTGCATTTTGAGCTCGATATCTCGCATCATCGATTTCTCGCTGCTGAAAATAATCCCAAATAGTGTCTAACATTTATTTCACTTTACTTAACAAATCAGAATAAAAAATGGATCAAATCTGCATTTACGATTTTCGTTTAATCAAAATTATTAACAGATATATCAAACCAAATAATGTCCCAAACGGAAAAGAGCCAATCCAAATCAGTGAGAGTATTAAAGAATACCAGAATAACCACTTAGCTCGAAAAGACGATAAAAACAAAGCAGTACAGGAAATCAACAAACCTGGAGCAGACAATAGACCTCCTATAACAAAATTAGAGATGGATTGGCTCATCATGCCTGCCATTACTTCAGGGGATGTATCAAGTGATTGGGCGATCTGAGAAGTTTCCCAAAAACTCAACATCCCCAAATAAAAGAACACAATAATCGGGGTTTGAAGAGCAGTACCCAATATAGAAAGAACGCTCCCCAACCTAACCCGCTTATTTCCCTCCGGGCAAAGCTCACTTTCCGGGGAGCTATATATGCCTTGTTCAAAACTCATTTTTACCTCAGAAAACATCACATCCTTCATCAAGGATTTATAAATTTTGTCCCTTTATTAAAGCGGTAGCGGTTGCCCTAGCAATTAGTTTCCCCTCTTGAAGAAGCTCTCCTTCCAGAAAGCAGACAGTTCCACCTCGAGATACAACTCTGCCAACACCCTCAACTGGCCCCACTTTAGCTGGGCGAACAAATTGAGTCTTTAGCTCTAGTGTCGGAGCAAACTGACCAATATTCAGTGAAAATACAAGTGCAGGACCCATTACGTCGTCGAGCATTGCACATAGAAACCCACCCTGTATTGTTCCCGCAGGGTTTAAGAATGACTCACTGGCAAAAAATCGGGCTTTGATCTCCATTTTTTCACGTGAATAGCTTATTAACCCAAATCCCAGAGTTTTCGCACACTCAGGTACTGGCAGATCTCCTGACTCTACCATTTCGTAGATGTCCATATTTCCTCACTAAGCCTATTCCATGTTTGCTACTTAAACTTCAATCGAGTTCACCATCGCCTGCCAGTCCTTCTCTACTCGATCCCGCCCTCGACTATTTTGGCCTAATGCTCCGGTATGGGCCTGACAGCAAACCCTGATACCGGCAATATCAAATGAAGATTGCAGCGCTTCCGCTAAATTTTTACAAGATTTTAGACCAACTGCTTTTCGTATGGCATTAAAGGTTTTCAACCCCAAGCATATAACAATTGTTGGTGCCACCACTTCAATCTGAGGAACTGCAAATTTCTGAGCAGCCCAGACCATATCTTTCGCTGGGACATCTGCACTTAAATTCCCATACTTAATTAGTGGAAAAACATTAGTTGCGTAAATATCGCTAAGGGATAAGCCAAAATGCCGCTGCAACAGATCCTTAAGTCTTTTATTCGTGGGCAACGAGGGAATCTGCCCGAGATCTACAGCATCCTGGATAATAGACCCGGATAACTTATCTACCCCCAACCAATCCTGTAAAAGAACCATAACAGAAGCATCGATATTATTAGCGGATTTCGTATAAGGAGAGACATAATCACAATCATAAATTCCATTATGGAAATCACCGATATTCTTATACCCCTCTTTCTTTACTTGCTGCCTTTCCTTTGCCAACGCGGCCAACCTTAACGATTTTTCCATATAAAGCCTACACTACAAAGCAATAAAAAATGCTCAATATATTTAAAACCACTAACTTAACAAAAATTGAAGAATTTCAACCTGAAAAAACCATCTCAGAATTCTAACACCAAGCGGATTGAGGAACGTACGGACATAAGGACTTTGCCCAACAAATTCTGCCCTCGCCAATTCGCCTCATCTAGAATTTCAACAGAATCAGAACTCCAACCAACGCCCCACACAAGATCATAAGGAGATGCTTCCACCAACGTCTTATCACCGGTATCTATTAATCGCTCTGCCAAATCAATATGCTGAGTAAATTTTAAGTAATTACCGTACCAAACAATACCAATCTTATGAAGGTTCCAAACACTAGAGTTATACCCGACAACATTTCGCCCTAATCGCTGCTGAATCTCTGGATCAGTTTCTACAAGAATTCTCTCTGAAGTCTTTAAATCACCGAACAATATCGCTTTCTTATACATCATATATTGTTCACAGCAATTAAACTTAACGCCATCTGGATCAGTAATATCTCGCTTAGTCCACTGTCCAAATTGGTGCTTCCAGAAGAAATAGTATTTCTCTGTTTCTCTCATGCTATTTCTTACCATCTGTAAGTCATAATTAATCAGCTGAAAGTAAATCGATCTACCATCGCACTAAAGTTTCTTTCCTATATCTCCCCCTGTAACCCTAACTCCAGCAACCGAGTATTGCTCAACTTCACCAGGAACATCATCGGTTGAGCGCCTAGGGAAGGGCTTTGGCTCTCCCAGAATCAGATTTGAAATCAAGAAGTCCAACAACAATACATCATAGCGATTATCAGTCTCTCGATATTGACTCGGATCCCTGTTAACCCGCGTATTTTCTGCAGAGCAACCACTTTCAGTCTCCACCAAGTCAAGTTCATAAATACAAACACCCGTCCAACTTCGACAAAGATAAAAACGCCCATCATGAAAATAGCCGTTCCATTTCTCATCCATGCTTCTCGCAGTCAACCCCTGCTGTAATTGCTTATATTCACCATGAGAAAATTGGCGGTGGTATTCAATCAACTCACTTTTCCCAGAGAGCGTCTTGATACTAGAGAACCTATCGCTACCAGTCACTCGCCTACACCCTGAAGATAAAATTGAAAACTATATTGATAACTAAAAGCAGATCCTAGTAAACCACTTTCCACAAGGCAAAAAAAAGCCCCGCAATTGCGGGGCTTTTTAGATAGGCTTAAGGCCGGCTTACATCATGCCGCCCATACCGCCCATGCCACCCATACCGCTCATGTCAGGGGCAGCCGGCTTGTCTTCCGGAATTTCTGCAACCATGGCTTCGGTGGTGATCATCAGGCCAGCGATAGAAGCTGCCGCTTGCAGAGCAGAGCGGGTTACTTTAGCTGGGTCCAGGATACCCATTTCCAGCATATCGCCGTACTCACCAGTAGCAGCGTTGTAACCGAAGTTGCCTTCGCCTTGCTTGATCTTGTCAACAACTACGGAAGCTTCGTCACCAGCGTTGGAAACGATTTGACGCAGAGGCATTTCCATAGCGCGCAGGGCTGCTGCGATGCCGTGGTTCTGGTCTTCGTTGTCGCCAGTTACAGAGATAACCTGGGTAGCGCGAACCAGAGCGGTACCACCGCCAGGTACTACGCCTTCCTCTACTGCGGCGCGGGTAGCGTGCAGCGCGTCTTCAACGCGGGCTTTCTTCTCTTTCATTTCCACTTCAGTAGCGGCGCCTACTTTGATTACCGCAACACCGCCAGCCAGCTTGGCTACGCGCTCTTGCAGCTTCTCTTTGTCGTAGTCGGAAGAGGACTCTTCGATCTGTGCACGGATCTGGCTAACGCGAGCTTCGATGTCTTTAACATTGCCAGCGCCGTCAACGATTACAGTGTTTTCTTTGGACAGGGTTACGCGCTTAGCAGTACCCAGGTGCTCCAGAGTGGTACCTTCCAGCTCCAGGCCAACTTCTTCAGAAATCACGGTGCCGCCAGTCAGGATAGCGATGTCCTGCAGCATGGCTTTACGACGGTCGCCGAAACCAGGTGCTTTAACAGCAGCAACTTTAACGATGCCGCGCATGCTGTTTACTACCAGAGTTGCCAGCGCTTCGCCTTCTACGTCTTCAGCGATGATCAGCAGCGGCTTGGAAGCTTTAGCTACTTGCTCCAGCAGGGGCAGCAGGTCGCGGATGTTGGAGATTTTCTTGTCTACCAGCAGGATGAACGGATTGTCCAGCTCGGCAGTCATGTTCTCTTGGTTGGTGATGAAGTAAGGAGACAGGTAGCCGCGGTCGAACTGCATGCCTTCTACTACGTCCAGCTCGTTTTCCAGGCCGGAACCTTCTTCAACAGTGATAACGCCTTCTTTGCCAACTTTTTCCATGGCTTCAGCGATGATGGTACCAACGCTCTCGTCGCTGTTAGCGGAAATAGTACCTACCTGAGCGATAGACTTGGTGTCAGCGCAAGGAGTGGACAGGCCAGCGATGTGATCAACAGCTGCGATTACCGCTTTGTCGATACCGCGCTTCAGGTCCATAGGGTTGAAGCCAGCGGCTACGGATTTCAGACCTTCAGTTACGATAGCCTGAGCCAGAACGGTAGCGGTAGTGGTGCCGTCACCCGCAGTGTCAGAAGCTTTGGAAGCGACTTCTTTAACCATCTGCGCGCCCATGTTCTCGAACTTGTCTTGCAGTTCGATTTCCTTGGCTACGGAAACACCGTCTTTGGTTACGGTAGGAGCGCCGAAGGACTTGTCCAGAACTACGTTGCGGCCTTTGGGACCCAGGGTAGTTTTTACAGCGTCTGCCAGGATGTTTACGCCTTTCAGCATTTTCTGACGAGCGTCGTCACCGAAAATTACGTCTTTAGCTGCCATGATTCTTATTCCTCAAATTCTTTTTGCGAGTAAAGTTAAAGGCTGGCCTTAGCCTTCCAACACGCCGTAGATGTCACCTTCGCTCATGATGATCAGCTCTTCGCCTTCCACCTTGAGGGTATTGCTGTCGGCATAGCGACCGAAAACAACAGTGTCACCTACCTTCACAGACAGTGCGCGAACATCGCCATTGTCCAGCTGCTTGCCCTCACCCACGGCTACCACTTCACCTTGGTTCGGCTTTTCTTTGGCAGCGCCTGGCAGCACGATACCGCCAGCTGACATCGCTTCTTCTTCCTTACGGCGTACTACGACGCGGTCGTGTAAAGGACGAATTTTCATGGATAAGTTCTCCATTGAGTCGTTTTAATGGTTTCCAACATGGACGGCACTGGCCCTTTGGGCCGGTAACCTCACCCCTCTCTGATCCCCAGAGGCGGGGCTTAATTCTCAGTTGAACCCTATCTATGGGCGGGAATAAGGATTTCAACACCATCAGGTGAAAAAACTGCAAAGCAAATTCTCATCACTGACATTTTGTATATTTTTTAACCCAATCAGTGCTTGGGGCGCTTATCTTCAACGGAGTGTTGATTCTCTCCGGGGCGCTTCTCATCTTTCGAATACTCCCCCTCGATAATGTCGTCACCACGCTTGTGATTTGGCGGCTGGTTAAAATTCTGCGGGGGAACCACCTTGACGTGGCGAAGGATAAAACCGAGCAACAGGTTCCTGAGCCCCGGTATCAGGCAGATAAAGCCGAAGAAATCAGTGATAAAGCCCGGGGTGAGCAACAGCACACCACCCACCGCGAGGAATATCCCCTCAACCATCTCTTTGGCGGGAATATTTCCAGCCTGCATCTTCTCCTGGGCCCGCATCAGGGTAGAGATTCCCTGGCGGCGAAGCAGTGTCACTCCTACCACTGCGGTCAAAATGACCAGGCCGATCGTTGGCAGGGCGCCAATTTCACTCCCTACGGCAATCAACACCCACATTTCGAGTACAGGTAGGGCTATAAATAGAAGTAATAATGGGCGCATTGCGGAAATTCCTAGTTAACCAGCTTCGCTGAGAGCCGGGACGATCACGGTTTTTTCAATATGCTGTAGTAAATGGAGTGGGGAGGCAAATTATTCAAGGGCGCCTTATTCCACCCCACAGTAACTGGAGAGAGGAAGGATTGAATGGCAAGCGAGCAACAGGATGCTATAGAAGTGCCAGCCATCGGACGCAGTCGCCACTTAGTGGACGATATATTGGCGAAAGCGGACATTCAAATTAACGGGGAAAGACCCTGGGACCTGCAACTCCATCGGGAAGCAGCCCTTGATGAGGTCATCGCCCGGCACAGCTTGGGCCTGGGTGAGTCCTATATGCGCGGCGATTGGGATGTCCAAGACCTGGATCAATTCTTCCACCGGCTACTCAGTGCTGAAATTCATCACAGCATCAAGAACTGGCGCTACTTTTGGCGCGCCACACGCAGCTATCTGGTGAATCTACAAAGCAAAAACCGCTCGTTTAATGTGGGAGAGCAACACTACGATCTGGGTAATGAATTCTATAGTGCCATGCTCGACAATCGGCTTACGTACAGCTGCGGCTATTGGAAAGAGGCTGAAACCCTCGACCAAGCCCAGGAAGCCAAGCTGGACCTGATTTGCCGCAAGCTGGAATTGAAACCCGGGATGCGCTTGCTGGATATTGGCTGTGGCTGGGGCAGTCTGGTTAGCTATGCCGCGCAAAAGTATCAAGTGGAGTGTGTTGGAATTACGATTTCCCGAGAGCAAAAAGCCTATGTGACAGAGCGCTATGGTGAACTGCCAATTACTGTCCGCCTTCAGGACTATCGAGAACTCAAAGAACCCTTCGACCGCATTGCCAGCGTAGGGATGTTTGAACATGTCGGCCGCAAGAACTACCGAACATTTATGGAAACAGCAGCGCGCTGTCTGAACAAAGATGGGTTGATGATGTTACATACGATCGGCAACAACCAGCGCACCGCATCTACGGACTTGTGGACAGAAAAATATATATTCCCAGGTGGTGAGCTACCTTCCGTAGGACAGCTGGGCGACGCGACCGATCGCTTGCTAGTGTGCGAAGACCTGCACAACTTTGGATACTACTACGATAAAACCCTGATGGCCTGGCATGAAAACTTTGAGAAAAACTGGCCGCGCTTTGCCGATCGCTACGGCCAGCGCTTCTACAGGATGTGGCGCTACTATCTACTATCTTACGCCGGTGCATTCCGGGGGCGCACACTTCAGCTATGGCAGCTAATGTACTCGAAGTTCCGCGCCGATGGTGTTACGCGTTTGAGTTAAAGCACTATTTGCTGTAGATCCAGAAACTAATTACAGAATCAAAAAAGGGTGAACTCAGTTCACCCTTTTTATGCTGGGAAAGAGGGAAGCTTACAAGCGCGCTCCGCCATCAATATCTATCACTCGACCGGTGACATAGTCGTTCTCCAGAATAAACGCTACTGTCGAGGCGATCTCATCCTGCTCACCCAACCTGCGCAGGGGCACTTGTTTTACCAGGCTCTCAAGAATCTCAGGGCGCATTTGCGCAACCATATCGGTGCCGATAAAACCCGGGGCAATCCCGGCAACACGCACGCCGTAGCGCGCCAGTTCGCGTGCCCAGGATACCGTCATCGCTGCAACACCCGCTTTACTGGCGGAGTAGTTGGTCTGCCCCATATTGCCCGCACGGGACAAACTGGAGATATTGACCATCACCCCACCCTTGCCGCTTTCCGCCATAATGCCCGCTGCAGCACGGCCACAAAGGAATACACCGGTAAGGTTCACATCGATCACAGACTGCCACTGTGCCAGAGACATGCGATCTGTCACTTTGCCGTCTTTACACTTGAGCAACATACCATCGCGCATAATGCCGGCGTTATTAATCAGAACCTGGAGTCCGCCAAAGTCTGCTGCGATTTTCGCAAAACCGGAGTCCACCGCTTCTTCATCGGCAACATTGATCAAGTAACTGCGAGCTTCTGCACCGAGCTTTTCACAAGCTGCAACGCTGTCTTTCAGGCCTTCCTCATTAACATCGATCAGGGCCAGGCGGGCGCCCCGCGCAGCCAGATACTCGGCCATGGCTCGGCCCAACCCCTGGCCCGCACCGGTAATAGCAACAATACTGTCAGCGATTTGCATATTGAACTCCTCGTCGTCGCTCGTTTTTTAGATTTATCGTTTATGACTGCCTTCGAACCTGCCCTATGCAGGCTCGAGGGGGAATTACCACTCGTAACCGACACCAACGGTCACTTTGGTATCTTCTTTTTCACTTTCCAGGGAGGGCGTATTGTCGTACTGCCACTCGTAACCGATCTCCATCAGCACGCCTTCAACCAGCGGTGTGCGCACCCCCAGCTTGGCGTTAGCTTCGTAGTCGTTACTGTGATCAAAGGATTGTAAGGTTTCCTGGTCGAAATAAATTTCCGGCCCAAGGGAAAACTTGTAGCGGTAGTTAAGTGCAATTCGACCGGCGACATAGCGCTCATCCTGGTCTTCACTCAACTCTTCGTCGATAAAACTCTCATGCAGGCTACTCACACCACCTTCGAGGGAGAAAGTGGTTTTACTGGTATCGTAAAACAGATAACCCATACCGAGACCGAGCGTAGTGCCCAGGTCTAAGTTCTGAGCCTCCTCTCTTTCCAGCTCACTGTTAGCCGCGGCAAACCACTTCTCAGCAAATATCCAGCGAAGATCATAATTGAGCTGATATTTTTCCAGGTCACCTTCTTCCTCATTGTCCTGGTTCTGGTACACAGAGCCGATTAGATGGTGGAAATCTCCATGGCGAATATCCAGGTTTATACTGGCATCCAAGTCTTCACGTTCACGGTTACCGCTCTCGAATACGCCCCCGGCGGTAACATTACCGCTGAATAACACCGGACTGGTGGTAAACGTACTGTAAGGCTCTGCTCGTTCAATGCCCGGAAAATCGATCAGCCAGCCGCGACCTTCAGCGCAGTACACTTCCCAGCGCTCCTGGCGGTGGCCGGCCAAGGTACAGGGTTCATCCCTGCCGGCAATTTTGATGTCGGTATCGATATCCATCGACACCACTTTGGATTTGTCGACTTTTACCTCACCAAAAGTCTCTGACTTCCAAGTGACCTGATCCTTTTCCACAAGTACCAACTCACCTTGAATACGATCGCCATTTTCCAGGGTCAGCACACCGGCATGGACCTGGAAGGGCACAAGAAATAAGAGAGTTCGAGCAAAGAACCTGGGAAGTCGTGTCGATAAAACCACTAAGAAACCTTGGACTTTTTAGGTGTATGAACGGTGCAAATAGCCGCAGTAATCGCACCATGATGCCATAACTAGAATCATGTGGCACGCTGTCACAACAGAGGCTTTGCGCCAGTAAACTGTGACCTTACAAGCTGGTAAAGTATCCATTAATGGCGAATAAAAATCTCGGTTTCAGGAGATTTCCAAGTAAAAAGTTGCGCCCAGTCAACGTAGTTCGCCGATATTCAGAGCTTTTTTTATGGAAAAACAGAACTCCCTGGAAAGAATATGCCAAGCCTTGGCGGCGATCCCCAAAGGGCGGGTTGTCACCTACGGGGACTTGGCTGAGATGGCCGGCTACCCACGCGCTGCGAGACTTGCAGGTCAGACCCTGCGTAAATTACCCCGGGGTACCAAGCTACCCTGGCACCGGGTGATCAACGCCCAGGGGCGCATCTCCCTGCCGGAACCCGGCGCCAGCCGCCAGCGTGAAAGACTGGAAAGAGAGGGGGTCATACTGCTGAAAGGGCGAGTGGATATGGGCAAATACCGCTGGAAACCTTAGCCCCAATCGCATACAGAAAACTACGCCACCTCATCAGCCCCCCAGGGCGCGACCCAAAATAACAGGATCATTCCAGGCACCGCCAGAACGGCACACAGGAGAAAGAAATGTGTCCACCCCATTCCCTCCACCAAATAGCCGGTGGAGGCATTGGCGAAGGTGCGCGGGAGCGAAGTCAACGCTGTAAACAACGCAAATTGAGTAGCGGTGTGCAACTTGCTGGTAGTTCGGGCGATAAATGCAATAAACACCGCTGTCCCCAACCCCACCCCGAGATACTCAAAGGCAATTACTATCGCCAATAGCGAGAGGCTAGGATTGAAATCTGGTGTGCCCACCAGCTCACCATTCACTTCAGACAAAATCATAAACCCGAAAATTGAAACCAGCTGTACTACCCCGAAAATCCATAGGCACTTATTAATCCCGATCTTCACAATTAACAAGCCGCCAAAGAAACCGCCAATTACCGCAGGCCACAGACCGGCATTCTTTGCCACTATGCCGATATCCGTATTGGAATATCCCATATCCAGGTAATAGGGCGTCGCCAGTGCCGTAGCCATGCTATCGCCAAGCTTGTACAAAAACATAAAGGCCAGTACAAGCACCGCCTGTTTTACGCCATTGCGATTAAAGAATTCGACGAAGGGTAAAACTATGGCCTCGCGCAAAGATTTCGGGCGACCTGCTGGATGGTCTGGCTCAGCCACCATCAAGGTCATAAAGACGGCAATCAACATAAAGGCCGCAGTAATCATAAACACCTGGTCCCAGGCCAGGTGATCCGACAGGATCAAGCTGAGGGATCCCGGAATCAAGCCGGAAATACGATAGGCGTTGGCATGGAAGGAATTGCCCAGGCCCAACTCCTGGTCCGGCAGAATCTCTCGTCGAAAAGCATCCAGGACTATATCCTGGCTGGCGCTAAAAAAAGCCACGGCAAAGCAAATTGCAGCAATTGACCAGATATCAAACTGGGGACTGAACATCCCCAGGACGCCAATGGAAATAATCAGTAACAGCTGCATTACCAGCATCCAGCCCCGCCGGCGGCCGAGCATCGGGAATGCGTAGCGCTCCATCAATGGAGACCAGATAAATTTCCACGTATAGGGTAATCCGAGCAATGCAAAAATACCGATAGTGGCCAGATCCACGCCTTCAGTACGCAGCCAAGCGGGCACCAACTGTATCAATACAAAAAGAGGCATCCCCGAAGAGAAACCGGTGCCAATACAAATCAGCATACGCCGATTAAACACCGCCTCCCGGATGGTTTCGTGGGCCATAGTTTGTCGCTTTTATTCGCTGAGCATCGTCTACCAGTGATACCCGACCCGACAGGCAACAGACACACAATCAAACATAAGGGCGAGTCTATGGAGGGGTGGGTTTCACCTTTACAACCACCATAGACACAAGCCGGGCAGAATGCCCGGCGAAGAGTTTTGATATGACATAGGGATTTAGAAAAGAGCTGGATTCGGGATGTACTCTTAGAGAGGAAATAGCATCCCTGTAAACCTTAGGTAGTGTCCGCTCCCGGCTGAACTTCTTCTCCCGGCCAGTCGCGCTGCTCGCGGCGCCAAAAATAAATGGACAGCAGAATGGCTGGAATTCCCATAAGCGCCGCATAAATAAAGAAGTAGGCATAACCCTGAGCATCCACCACTATGCCGGAAAAACCACTGATAAATTTCCCCGGCAAGGTCATCAGGGAGCTAAACAAAGCATATTGAGTGGCGGTATAAGCTTTATTGGCAAGACTGGAGAGAAACGCGATCAGTATCGCATTGGCAATTCCTCCACTAATGTTGTCCGCACTAATTACCAGCGCCAGCCAAGCTTTATCGGGACCGATCACAGCGAGTTGGGCAAATAACAGGTTAGTGCAGGCGACCATAACCGAACCCAATATCAGCGGACGCACAACACCGTATCGCACCACTAACAGCCCGCCTAGAAAGGAACCGATAATGGTACAGAAGAAGCCAAACAGCTTACTGATTTCAGCAATTTCCGTTTTGGTAAAGCCCAGATCCAAATAGAAGGGATTGGCCATCACCCCCATCGCAATGTCACTTAAACGGAAGATACCGATAAATAACAACAGAATGATTGCAAAGCGGCCATTGCGCTGAAAAAACTCGATAAAGGGGCAGGCCACGGCGCGAATAAACCACTGCTTCAGGCGACCATGCTCCCCCTTGCCCAACAGGCGCTGGGCCCACTCGCTTTGCAGCTCATCGGCTTCTTTGTTTACCTTGCTGTGATCGGGCTCGGCAATAATCAGAGTGGTAATCAGGCCCACGCCCATCAATCCAGCCATCGCAAGATAAGCACCGGACCAGCTAAAGATATCCGCAATAAACAGGGCGCCCGCTCCGGCTATCAGCATTGCCACCCGATAGCCAAATACATAATTGGCAGCCATAGCGCCCTGATAATCGTCATCCATGGCCTCAATTCGATAGGCATCAATCGCCACATCTTGAGAGGCCGAACAGAAAGCGACCCACAAGGCCAGCAGGGCGACGTGCATCAGGGAGAGCTGGGGATTTACACTGGCCATACCTATCAGGCCAATCGCTATCCCGATTTGGGATACCAACATCCAGCCCCGACGCTTGCCCAATTTGTCCGTGAAAAAAGGCAGACGCAGCTGATCGACAATAGGGGCCCAGAGAACCTTGATCGAAAAGGTGATCCCCACCCAGGCAAAAAACCCGATGGCGGTACGGCTGACACCGTAGTCCCGCAGCCAGGCAGTCAAAGTAGAGAAAACCAGCAGTAATGGGAGGCCGGCGGAAAAGCCGAGGAAAAACATGGTGAGTACACGGGGCTTCAAATAAGCGGCCAGCGCTTGCCCCCATGTCATTTGTTTTTGTAAGTTGGTCAAGCGCGGGCCTCCAGAGCCTCAGCCGCTGCAACAGGTGTTCCTGTGCAGCGGAGTATTAGGGAGCCTCTGAATAACTCCGTGATACCTCTGGCATGCATAGCGGTTCACAATCAAGGCGCGGCTTCGCAGGAATGTCTAGACCTTTCAAGAAGTCGCAACGCGGAGTGTGAATCGCTATGCAAGCCCCGAAGGGCGGGCCTTGAAGGCCACAGCTGCTGCGTTGCAGCTCTTGCAAAGGGCTACGGCCATTCGCGGCGAGCTGCGCCTAACATCTGCAACCTTCAAGACCCGCAGAGGCATTACGGAATTATTCAGAGGCTCCTTAGATTAGTTTATTTACTCAGTGGCCCCACAAAACTTCCAGCTCCGCTTCGGCCAACTTATTGGCATTGATATTGAAGCCAACTTTAGCAGGAGAAGTGTTTTCATCCAGCGGCAGGGATTCCACTTTCAAGGCATAGACACGAAAACGATAGCGATGATCCCCGTGCCCCTTGGGCGGGCAGGCACCACCGTAACCGGAATTACCATAATCATTGCGCCCCTGCACTGCTTCTGGAATCAGGCCGTTTTTCAAGTCACCGGCCCCTTCCGGAAGATTGGTCGTATCCACTGGGATATTAAATACCACCCAGTGCCACCAACCACTGCCGGTAGGCGCGTCGGGATCGTAAGCGGTAATAGCAAAACTCTTTGTGCCCTCCGGTGCCCCACTCCAACTCAATTGGGGAGACAGGTTCTCACCGCCGCAGCTGCCATAAACATGAGCCATGGGCATTTTCTTTCCAGCTTGTAGGGAGCTGGATGACAGTGTCAGCTTCTCAGCAATCGCGTTGGTTCCAGTCAGTGACAGCGCAGCAGCACAAAGCAGCCCGGCCAAACCCCGGCCGCCCTTTTTCAATAAATGGCTCATATCCCAGTTCCCCTTTTAGTTTTCTTCACTGGACAGCAGTGGGCCCACTTTGTCCAGATCCATATTTCCGCCGGTCAGAACAACCACGACATTCTTATTGCGAAAGCGCGCGCTGTGCTCAATGATCGCAGCGAGACCCACCGCAGCCGACGGTTCTACCAGCTGCTTGGTTCGCGTCCACAATAGCCGCATCGCATTGACGATACCAGCTTCACTGACTGTCACAATATCCCGCACCGTGCGCTCAATAACGGCGTAATTTTTGCCGCCCAATGTTGTGCGCAGACCATCGGCGATCGTATCGGGTTGTTGTGTGGTGATATGAACGCCACCGCGCAGTGAACGCTGGGCATCATCCGCTCCGGCGGGTTCCGCACCAATTACCAGGATATCGGGAGCAAGCGCAGCCATAGCCAATCCCACGCCGGACAAAAGTCCACCGCCTCCCACTGGCGCCACAATAACGTCTGGAGCAAAGCCCTGCTCGCGACTCTGCTTGAGCACTTCCATGGCTACAGTGCCCTGCCCTGCAATAATGCGCTTATCGTCATAGGGCGGGACTTCGTGCGCACCGGTTTCCTCAAGTACCTTTGCCAAAGTGGATTCGCGATCAGCCAGGCTGGGGCCCGAAGTCACCACTTTGGCACCGTACCCCTCAACCGCCATGCGTTTTGTCTTGGGAGCCGTTTCGGGCATCACCACCGTGCAGGCCAATCCCCGCTGGGCTGCTGCCCAGGCGAGCGCCGCACCGTGATTACCGGACGAATGGGTGGCAACTTCCTCTACCCCGTCTGGGAGCAGCGAAAGCGCATTAGCCGCGCCCCGCGCTTTAAAGGCACCCACTTTCTGCAAGTGCTCACACTTAAACCACAAATTGGCGCCCGTCAGCTCGTTCAGCTGCCGAGAGCTGAGCAGAGGGGTCTCGTGTACCATGCCTGCAATATTTTGTGCGGCACTAAATACATCCTCACTGGCAGGTATCTCGTTGCGATCCAGGGGCATAACACTGTGTATCCTTTTCGACTACATGGGAATAATCCAGCTTATCCACCGCCGATAACATCCAGTGTTCTACGGAGCAGGCACAGTGGAAAACCGTGCCTGTCGATAAGGAATTATTTGCTGAGCATACGCAGGAATTTCATTTTCCTGTCGTTGAAGGGTGCATATCGTATATCGATATCGAGGATATTTCTGCGCCGCATTACGGCCTTGTAATGACTGAAAGTGCGGAAGCCATGCTCTCCATGGTAGGACCCCATACCGCTGGCACCGACGCCTCCAAAAGGCAGGTCCTGGGCCAGCATAAACATCATGCAGTCATTCACGCAGGCGTTGCCGGAGCTGCAACGGGATAGAATCCGATCCGCCAATGCTTCATCCTGGGTAAATACATACAGGGCCAGGGGCTTCTCTCGCTCATTGACAAACTCCTCCGCTTTGGAGAAATCATCCAGTTCAATAATGGGGAGTATCGGGCCAAAGATCTCCTCCTGCATAACTCCCGCAGAGAGATTGACGTTGCGCATTATGGTGGGCGCCATATAGCAGTCGTCCACATCGACTTCACCGCCAAATACCACCTCTCCATCCCCCAGGTAATCCGACAGGCGAAGGGTGTGCTGGCTGTTAATAATGCGCCCATAGTCGGCAGATTCTCGCGGATGCTCCCCATACATTTCCCAGAGCACCCGCTGCAACATGGGGGTGAGCCGATCGGCTGTCCGCCGACTACAGAGAACATAATCCGGGGCGATACAAGTCTGCCCCGCATTGGTAAATTTACCCCAGGCAATTCGCCGTGCAGCCACTTCCAAGTTGGCATCATCGGCAACAATACAAGGGCTCTTTCCGCCGAGTTCCAGGGTTACCGGAGTCAGGTATTTAGCCGCCGCACTCATTATGATTTTGCCAACCCGGCCACCGCCGGTGTACATAATATGGTCCCAGCGCTGCTCCAGCAGCGCCGTGGTTTCCGCCACACCACCTTCGACACACGCAAAGGCATCGTTGTCGAGATAACGCGGTAACAATTCTGCGATTAACCGGGAGGTTGCGGGCGATAATTCAGAGGGCTTTACCACCGCGCAATTGCCGGCGGCAATCGCCGGTACCAGCGGCGATAACAATAATTGCAGCGGATAATTCCAGGCACCGATAATCAGCACAACACCCAGTGGCTCCGGTTGCACATAGCTCTTGGCCGGCTGGGTCATCATCGGCGATTGGACCTTGCGCGGGCGCACCCATTTCTTCAGGGACTTCAGGGTGTGATCGATATCGTTGTAGAGAAATGAAATTTCAGTGAGGTAGCTTTCCTGGGGAGCTTTGCGCAAATCATCGTGAAGGGCTTGGACAAAATGTGCCTCGTTCTCGGAGATCATCTTGCGCAGCTGAGACAGTTGCTTGCGCCGCCAACTCAATTCAGTGGTGCTGCCGCTGCGAAAATAGGTTCGCAAGCCCGCCACTAATGTGGCTGCGTTCCAATCGTTTGCCCTAGCCAGATCTGACAACATTTGCGGTTCCAATACCGAAACTTCCAAACCCTACTTCCTCCAATGAGTATAAGCCGTCGCAGGCAATGACTAGCTTCGCTTTATTGATATGGCAAAGCACCGAAGTCCGGCCGCTGGGGCGCGCAATTTCGTAGGAAGGGGGGGATAAGTCAAGATAGGAAGGAAAGAAAATTTTGAAAATGGCGACAAATTCAACAATCGCCCCAGCAGACAAAAGTAGCTCTGGGGCGATGGTACAGGCATTACGGAGTTATTCAGAGGCTCCTTAGATAAATAGAACCAGAAGGGCCAAACCAGTGATCCACAGAAGCAAGGTTCTGGATAGCAGCGCTTGAAGCCCCTCAATCTCCGCACCACTTTGGCGCTGCATCTGAGACAGATCGGAACCACCACTGCACTCACTGGCGTCAATACCGCCGAGAGCTCCTTCCAGGTAAGCCTCGAGAACCTGATCGGTATGGCTCTCACGACACATCAACACCCGGCGCCAGGCGCGGTAACAACCGGCAAAGTTACCCACAATGGCAAAGCTCAGCCCCATCACACGGACCGGCAGCCATTCCAGCAACCACAACCAACGCGCCGCCGTCGCCTCTTCGGAGGAGCCCCGGGTATTTTCTGCGTACAAAGCACTCAAGCGGAAGAGTACAGCCCCGGGAATACCCAGCAAAATAAACCAGAACAGCACGGCGAAGAGTCTCTCAAAGGCGCAGTAGGCAGCGCCGCGAAATACCTGCTCATGCAGACAAGTGTCATCGGAGGGCGCTTCGTGTAACTCGCGCAAAATGGGCGCCGCTGCTTTGGTGGCACCTTCCAGGTCGCCGCTATACCAGTGACGCAGGTAGTTTGCGACGATATCGTTGAAGTTGCCGCGACCGAGACAATAGAGCAGCAGTGGCACCCCCAACAGCAGGTAGCCCAGACCACCCGCAGCGCCCTCTGCCAGCGTCATCGCAATTGCAGAGATCAATACTGGAACCAGGATAGTGATACCAAGCAGCAGACCGCTATTGCCATTAATGCTGGGCAATGCCTGTAAGTACTGACTCCAGCGACTGAACCAACCATCGCGATGTAACGGAGCCCCTGAGCCCCAGATTTGCACCAGAGCAACGGTTATCAGAACAATTAACAGAGTCATAAATAATCCGAGACTGTTTCAGTTATCAAAATCGTGCTGCGGCTCCTGATACAGAAACCCTTCCCACTTTTAAGGTCCACTACTGGGTATCAGACGATTTCTTTCAGCTTGTTGAGGTAGCGCTCCCAGTCAAACCCCGGGCCCGGGTCCAATTTCCTTCCGGGAGCAATATCCGAATGACTGGCAATTCTATCGATATCAATAGCGGGATAAGCTTGCATAATCGCAGCACTCACCTCGGCAAGTGCGTGATATTGAGAGTCGGTGTAAATATCGGTATCCAAACCTTCCAGCTCAATACCAATGGAAAAATCATTGCAGTTAGTGCGACCTTTAAATTCGGACTTGCCCGCGTGCCAGGCACGACGATCAAGGGGCACGTATTGAGTTACCAGGCCATCGCGGTCGATCAAAATATGCGCAGACACCTGTAACGCAGCAATATCGGCAAAATAGGGGTGCGCGTCGATATC
Organism: Microbulbifer maximicatervae (SeqCode); assembly: GCF_052467825.1. NCBI lineage: Bacteria > Pseudomonadati > Pseudomonadota > Gammaproteobacteria > Cellvibrionales > Microbulbiferaceae > Microbulbifer > Microbulbifer maximicatervae (SeqCode). The sequence continues at coordinate 2,685,272 of NZ_CP174327.1, read as the reverse complement.
CAACTGCCCCAGGAAAAAGGCATCAATGTAGGGGCCGCCATACTGTCCGGGCGGCAAGCTGATACTGTGAATCACCAATAGATCCACCGCACAGTCTTCCGGGCGGCTATTGCAATGAGGACTCGGAACCCGGCGCGCGCCCGCCAACCAGCCAGACTCCACTTGATATTTCAATCTGCGATCTCCGCTGCAACCTATTGATAGCCCCGGTATCGCCCGAGGCTTCAGCAGTTACCATTCTATGGAAGCGTTGATCGATATGCCAATCTGATCGGAGCAGTATCGCGACATAACTTGCGGAAAACCACTGGCCACTGAGTATCCCTGCTAAATACTCAACGTCCGCTCGTTACATTCCTGAAAATTAGCGCTGCTCACTGCGCTTCTTGCGCACATTGCCAATTACGGACTGCAACGCCCGCTCAAACAACATGCCGTCATCCAGCGGCAACAGTTGTGCCGAACGCAGCGCATGGGCCAGCTCTAGTCGGGCGAATTCGGCGACTTTGGCGCCATTGCGATTAACGAAGATAAACTGGTCGATATCGCGAATTACCGCCGCCAGACGACAACGGAACTGCTCGTCCTCAGAGCGCTTCAGCTCGAACCAACTGCCCTGTGCCAGGCGGAAGGTCATCTGCCAGTGGGGATCATCTTCGTCAAGGGGGGCCAGTCCATCCTGCTCCGGTGCAGCCACCTCTGCTTCAGCAACTGCCTGCTCAAGCTCTTCCATCTGCGGCACAGCCACTTCCTGGGGTTCGGCTTGGACAGCTTCAACAGTAACTTCAGCTGGCTCATCTGGAAGTTGATCTTCGGCAGTGTCTGAAATCACTTCCTGGGTAACCACGGCTTCTGCAATAACCGCTTCAGTCACTGCAACTTCATCAACCGTAGCTTCAGTAACATCAGCGGGTCCGGCATCAGCAGCAGTTTCCTGCTCCACGACAGGGGCAACAGGCTTGTCAGCAACATTAGGCTCAGCAGATTTCGCTGCGCGCACTTCGCGGGCAACCTGCTCTGCCACTTCACGTTCACGCTGCTCAGCCAATTGCTGGGCCAGGGCAAAGCGCTCGCGATAAACTTCTTTGAGGCCGGTGAAAAGGGTACGCGCTTCGAAAGCGTTATAGGAAAGCGCCTCAATTCCCTCGCGCAATCTCTCCTGCAAAACAGGCAGTAAGCTCAATAACTGTTTGCGGGAATCCGGCATTGGGGCCTGCACACTCCACACGAGATCTCTCGCTGTGCGCACGTCGCGGTTCCAGGCGTCGCTCTCTGTTCCCTCTTTGACGCAAGTCAGGAACAGCACGTTGTTCCAAACTTTGTTCAACCAATCCTGCACCACCTGTGGCAGATCCCGCTCTGCAACCAAGGCATCCATGACTGCGGCAACCCGTGCGCGGGCAGCTTGGGTTTTAGCCCGACCATCCGCCTCATCGACAACGCGGCGCTCCAACATCTCGGCGCGCTTGCGCTCGCGGACGATAAATTCGCGTAGGGATTCCAGCAAAACGGCAAAGATGTTGATGTCCCGATCAAACTCATTAAGCACGCGCTCAACAATTTCGGATATCTCTTTGTACAGGGGATCGGATTCGTAGTTATCCCCCGCCTGCCATCCGGTAGCGGCATCGGCCAACTCGTTCAGCAATTTGCGCGCAGGGTGGCCGCCTTTACTGAAAAATGACTTGTCTGCAATGGCTACTTTCAACAGCGGCAGTTGCAGGCGGCCCAGAAGTGATTTGATTTGGGTGGCAAGGCTGCGGTCCTCCAGGATAAAGGAAAACAACATCTCTACCAGCTTGATCACATCGCTATCGACTTTTGCCAGCGAAGCGGCCTGGTTGGAATCCACCAAGCGCTGCTGTAGCAATTCGCCCACATTCAAAAGCTGTACCGCACTTCCACCTTGATAGTGGCTGCCACTTTGCAGCGCACCCAAGTGGGAAAGCAGATCCCCTGCAGGCATTGGAGTTACACCTGCGGCTGCGGGCACTAACCCTGGGGGGAAGTGCCCCGTAGCTGCGACTCCACCTTGCACCGGCTGGCTGCCAGCTTCTACACCGCCGGCACTACCAGTGGGGGCACTGGCGGCGTGGGGAGCGCCGTTGTAGGCCGAGCGCTGCCTGGCTACTCGCTGCTGCTCACGCAGAGATGGCAGTACGCCCTGCTCTACGAGTAATTGGTTACAGAATTCATAGAAGTCCCGCAGCTGCAGCATGACCACCTGCTCGAACTTTTTCAGCAGGGTGAGGCGAGCGCGGATAAATAGATCCAGATCCTGAATCGCCTCTACAAAAGCGTCACAGATTACATCTGGCCCCAGAGGGTTGTTCTTGTCGTACACCTTGACGGAGTAGAGCGTATCGAGCCTCATGCACAGCTCGGTAAGGGGCTCGGCGAAATCGCGCTTGGCATTGGCCACCATGGTATCGGCAGCGACCAACTGCTCCAGGTCATCGTTGTGAACCAGCGACAGGTTATCTGAGGCGAAACTGCTTTCCGTCTTTTCCTCCTGGCGGACCTGAAAAGCGCGCGAGACGTTCTGGATAAAGTGCTCTGCAATATTGCGGCGCTCAACGCGCAGCAGGCGCAGTGCCTGGAAAAGCCCATCCTGCTCCTCCTGGCCATGAGCTCGCTCGGCCATTGCAAACAGGGAATCATCCACCTTGCCAAACAGCGCTTTAATCCGCTCCAGCAGCTGTGCCGTCGCTTTGTCCTTCAGCATTGTTACTGCGGCGGGCAGAACAGGGGGCTTACCTGATGCAGAAATATTTCGCGCTCCACTTTTCTCTGAGAGGGAAACTACCTTTCTGGATTCACTCATTTCCAAGAGGTCCTTCGAATGCCGTCCGACTTGTAGCGCTGAGGCCAAAAGCAAAAATTAGTGAATGGAAAAGTGGTCTCCCTAGCGGAAACGGGGGCTTTCTGTTCCCCGTTAACCACATTCCCAAACTGTTGAAATCCCGCCGCGATCATGCGCGAAAAATCTGCCGAAGTTCTTGATTTCACTCAAGTTTTGACCGCGAGAGAACAGCGTTTACCGGCCCTGCTCTGAAACAATTCAGGCTGCGATCAAGCCTAACTCTTCGGTCATTCTACTCGCGTTATAGGACTGTTTTACACAGTTCTGCGACATATTTGAGACACTTGTCACAGCTATTCGTAGAGCCAACTGCTACTTGCCAATGACTGAGTTGAGCAGTCAAAACCCCGAGTGTTTTGGTAAACTGCGCCGGCGTTAATTTCGAGGTTTCCCAATGCGACCACAAGACACGGCTATTCCCAATATCACTACCGACCTGCAACGCTCAGTTCAGGTGGCCCTGGAAGAAGATATTGGTAGTGGCGATATCACCGCCCAGCTGATCCCAGAGGACCGCAATGCGCGGGCCCGGGTAATCACCCGCGAAGATTGCACTCTGAGTGGTCGCGCCTGGGTAGAGGCTGTATTCCACGCCCTGGACCCGGAGCTCGTCCTCACCTGGCACTTCGAGGACGGCGACCGTATCAGCGCCAATGCCGTTATTTTTGAGCTGGAAGGCAATGCCCGCGCCATCCTCACCGGCGAGCGCTCCGCACTGAATTTCCTGCAAACCTTATCCGGTACTGCCACAACCGCTGCGGAGTTCGCCGCGCGAGCTGAAGGCACTGAGGTGAAGATTCTCGACACGCGCAAGACCATTCCCGGTCTGCGCAGCGCACAGAAGTACGCCGTACTTTGCGGTGGCTGCCACAATCACCGCATCGGTCTTTACGACGCCTTCCTGATCAAAGAGAACCATATCTTCGCCGCCGGAGGCATTGAACACGCCGTCGCCCAAGCGCGAGTGATCAAGCCGGAAGCCCTGATTGAAGTCGAAGTGGAAAATATTGAAGAGCTGGAGCAGGCGCTCGCCGTCGGTGTGGACGTGATTATGCTCGACGAATTCAATGATGAAGACACTAGAACGGCCCTGAAACTGGCCAAAGGCAAAGCCAAAATTGAGCTTTCCGGCAGTGTCGACCGGGATCGCATCGCTCAGTTAGCTGAACTGGAAGTGGACTATATCTCTTCTGGTAGCCTGACCAAGCACCTGCGCGCTATCGACCTATCCCTGCGGATCGATCTCTAGCGCCCACAGGACCCATCATCACTGTACTTAGTGATGGTGATGATGGTGTCCCTGCTCTTCCGTGTCTTCGGCGGGAGTTTCCATCCCACTCATCTGCCCGTGGTTGGCGTGGTCTCCGTGTCCACCGTGGCCCATAGCCCCCCAAATGGTCCAGATACCAAACAGCAAAATCGCTGCGGCGAAACCATAGCGAACCCCCGGCTTTTGCACTATGCCGCGCACCTGCGCCGCCGCAGCACCAGTAGCCAGCATGGCGGGCACGGTGCCCAAACCAAAAGCAAACATAGCCAGGGCAGACCGCTCGGCACTGCCCTGGGCCAGGGCGAACGTCAGCGCGCTATAAACCAAACCACAGGGCAACCAGCCCCATAGGGAGCCCAGTGCCAATGCCTGCCCCGCTGAGCGAACCGGCAACAATTTGGCCGATAGTGGCTGCACATAGCGCCAAAGGTAACGGCCCCCTTTTTCAATCCAAGCCAATCCCTGCCAGATACCGCCGATATACAGCGCCATCAGGATCAGCATGATCCCTGCAGCAAATCGCAGTGGAGTTAGAGCAGGCAATATCGCCGCACCAAGGGCACCGGCGAGCGCTCCCATCAGCGCATAGCTACCCAGGCGACCCAATTGGTAAGAGCCCAGCTGCACCCAAGCAGTCCTTTTCCCCGGTGTCGCCATACCCAGCGCTCCGGAGATTCCCCCACACATACCGATGCAGTGACTGCTACCCAAAAAACCGATAGCTAGCGCCGCCGCTAAAAAACCCCAGTCCCCCACTTACTTCTCCTGCTTCCTTTCCGCGTCAGATTTATCCTGCTGAACATCATCGTCATCAAACAAAATGCGACGACCTTCCGTTTCCAGGTCATCGTACTGTCCGTTATTCACGGCCCAGAAAAAGAGCTTCACCGCAAAGCCAACCAAAATCACCGCAATGGGAATCAGGAAATACAGACTTTCCATCAGTTAAACCTCCTCTCTTTCTGTAAGCACGGGATTATGCCGCAGCGCTCACAGGGTTTTCGTCGACTTCCTGCCCGCGGGACAGGCGCAACGCATTTAGCACTACGATCAGAGAACTCAGGGACATACCGATTGCCGCAGCCCAGGGCGGCACCAGACCGCAAAATGCCAGCGGCAGGGCAATCACGTTGTAGCCCAGAGCCCATGCCAGATTCTGCCGCACAATTCGGCGGCATTTGTACGCCAGCTCTATAGCTTTGGGCAGCACTTCGAGATCTCCGTTCAGCAAAATGGCATCGGCGCGGGACTGGGCCAGATCCGCCGCTGACATCATCGCCACAGAGGCATCAGCACCGGAGAGCACTGGCACATCATTGATGCCATCCCCCACCATCAACACCTTCTCACCATCGCTTTGCAGCTGCTTCATATGGCTGAGCTTGTCCTCTGGCGAGGCTCCGGCGCGGTAGTTGCTGATACCCGCTCGCCCCGCCAGTCGCTCAACTTCCGCAGACTGGTCACCACTGAGCAGTTCCACTGAAAGACCTTGCTCAGTCAAACCCTCAACAGCGGTGGTTGCCGAATCCCGTAACTTATCCCCCAACGCGATCCAGGCAATAGGGCCCATGGAGTCGCCGAGCAGCAGCCACTGCCCCTCCCCTTCGGGCGTGGAAATATCCTCACTGGAGACAAAGCTCGCCTTACCCAGTCGGTAACTATCCCCCTCGATCTGCCCTTCCAGGCCAGCTCCGGTATGGACTTTCAGCTCATTGGCGGTGAGATTGCCACGCCAGGCGCGGAAGGCCCTGGCCAGGGGGTGATTGGTCTGGGATTCCAGGGCTGCGGCAACATCCTTAACCCGCTGCTCGGTCCAGTTGGCCCGCAGCCAATCAATATGCAGGATTCTCGGTTCACCGCGCGTCAGGGTACCGGTCTTGTCGAACAGCACCCGGCCGATACGCGGCAGCGTTTCCAGTAGGCTGCCTCCAGCCACAAGAAGCCCCAACTGCTGTAAACGCAGGGTGGCGGAAGCCAGGGCAGCAGGGGTTGCCAGCGACAGTGCGCAGGGGCAAGTCACCACCAAAACAGATAAGGACACCCAAAAAGCGCGACTGGGATCGATTTGCCACCAGACAATAAACGCCGCCAATGCCGCGAATAAAACGACACCGACAAAAATACCCGCGACCCGATCTGCCAGGGCCACTTGGTTGGGTTTATCTAATTGCGCCCGTTCTACCAGGCGCTCAATAGCAGACAAGCGAGTCGACTGCCCCGCTGCCGTAATTCGAATAGTCAGGGTGGAATCGCCGTTGACACTACCGGCATAAACCGGGCTGCCTGCAGACTTCTGCTGCAGTGCCGATTCACCGCTGAGCAGGGATTCATCCACACCGCTCACGCCCTCCAGCACCTCCCCATCGGCGGGGATAGTGTCTCCCGGGCGCAACAAAACTTTATCGCCAGCGACCAATGCGGCCACCGGGACATGGACAATATCGCCCCCTTGGTATTTGGCCGCCGTCATCGGCAGCAACTGGGCCAAACCACCGCTGGCTAAGCCCGCCCGGTGGCGGGCACGCATCTCCACCGTTCGTCCCAACAACAGGAAGAAGGTGAACATGGAGATAGATTCGAAGTACACCTCGCCGGTGCCGAATACCGTGGCGTAAAAGCTGGCGACATAGGCCATACCAATCGCCAGGGACACTGGCACATCCATACTCAGGTGTCGGGCGCGCAGACTGCGCAAAGCGGCACTGAAAAATGGACGCGCCGCATAGAAAACCACTGGCGTTGCCACCAGCAGAGAAACCCAGCGGAAGTAGCGCTCAAACTCGCCGGCGCCCTCTTCCGCTGCAGCACCAAAATACAGGGCGATGGCAAACATCATCACCTGCATGGTGCCGAGTCCAGCGACACCCAGGCGGCGCAGGGCGGCGCGGTGCTCGCTCTGGATCACACTTTCCTGGTTGGCCGCAGTAGCCGGGGCCGGCCGGTAGCCAATCCGTTCCAGTTCGCCAAACAGCTCACTGGGTTTGATCTTGTCGGGATTAAAACCGATCTGGGCACGCTGGGTACTGGCGTTGACAGAGACCTTCTCAATCCCGTCCAACTGCCCCAGGTGCTTTTCTATCAACCACACACAGGCCGCACAGGTAATACCGCTAATCAACAGCGAGGCAATCTTGTTGCCGTTATCCCAATCGTGAACAAACTGCTGCTGCACTTCCGGCAAATCGTATGCCGCCCAGCGGTCCTGGGGTTGAGCTTCCTCCGGCCTGTCGCTCTCCTTCTCCCGGAAGCGATAAAAGCCATCCAGACCACCGGAAACGATAGCGCTGGCTACCGCCTCACAGCCTGGACAACACATATCCCGGGCGGCCCCGTCGATAACCACCGAGTGGTTGCTGCCGGGAGGGACTGGGAGTCCGCAGTGATAACAGGAGGAGGAAGACGAAGTCATTGAGTTACTGCGTTCAGTGGCGCGGCATTGCCGAGATCGAAGTTGATTTCACCTTTCAGGCGCCAGTTGGCGTCCTGATGTGCATCGGGATCGAGTTCCGGCATCAAGCGGAGATACCAGCGATTCCCAACGCCTTCAGGCAAGGTGCCCTGGTAGCGACCCACGGAGAGCTGGGAGAGCTCGATATGCTTGTCGAGGTCAGACTCCACCGGGTGGCTCAATGTGAGCAGTAGGGCCTTGGGGTAGTCGAGGTCGCCATTCAGCTCCACGACAACCGATTTTTCAGACGGCTGAAACTGGACCAAAGCGGCCAGACCCAGCTCTTTCGCGCGCAAGTCCTGCTCGGCGCTGAAGTGATACATGCGGCTGTCTTTGTAGTAAGTATCACTGACTTTATCGTCAGCAAAGCGCACCGCTATCGAGACTGTAATTGTGGAGACAACCACCACTGTAATCAGTGGGGCCAGTACCATCCACGCCCAAGGTTCCCGGTACCAGGGTTTTGGGGTTGGTTCATTCATCGCGTTACCAAAAAGTTACCGTTTGTGCACAAAAGTCGAGCCCGCCTGGGCGGGCCCGTACTTTGCAACGGGATTGGCGTCCCGTCTACTGCTTTGGACCAATAAACACCGTTCGGTGCTTATCAACCAGCTCAGGATTGTCGACTGCTTGGACAACAATCTCGATATCGTGCTTGGTATCCTTCAGCTGGTCTCTGGGAACGCTTACCCGAATGGGAACGGAGAACATCTCTCCAGGCACCAGGTAAATCGTCTTCGGCTTGCGAATGGAGTAATCGTATTCAGGCTTACCTTCCACCTTGATGGTGAATTCGTGGGGAGCCTGATCCATATTGTTGATTTTTACCGTGTAGACGTTTTGCACCTGCCCCTGAGACTCACGGAACATACGAGCACCGCGGTCGCGAGTGATTTCTGCCTCGATAGGGCTCCGAGTCATCACTTGCTGTGCAAACAGGCCGGTCATCGCAACCAGTATCAACGCGTAGCCAAATAGGCGCGGGCGCAGGAAGCGGGTCTTTCCACCCTGCAATTCGTCCTCAGAGGTAAAGCGAATCAAGCCCTGCTCATAGCCCATCTTGTCCATCACGCTATTACACGCATCGACACAGAGGCCGCAGTTGATACATTCGTACTGCATGCCGTCGCGGATATCGATATCCACCGGACACACCTGAACACACCAGTAGCAGTCGATACAGTCGCCCATACCTTCCGCCTTGTAGTCCACGTTCTTTTTGCGCGGACCACGGGTCTCACCCCGCTTGGCATCGTAGTAAACCGCCAGCGTATCCTCGTCGTACATCACCGACTGGAAACGGGCATAGGGGCACATGTATTTACACACCTGCTCACGCAGGAAGCCGGCGTTCATATAGGTGGCAAAAGTGAAGAATGCTACCCAGAAAACACCCTGCGGGTGCGCGTTAAACGTCGCCAGATCCACTACCAGCTCGCGCACCCCGTAGAAATAACCCACAAAGGCCAGTGCAGTTGCCAGCGAGATCAACAGCCAGATGGTATGTGTGCCGCCCTTGCGCAGAACTTTTTCCAGGTTCCAGGGGGCCTTGTCGAGCTTCATTCGCTTGTTGCGATCGCCTTCACAAACCCTTTCTGCCCAGATAAACATCATGGTCCAGACGGTCTGCGGACAGGTGAAGCCACACCACACCCTGCCTAGTAAAGTGGTGACCGCAAACAGCGCGAAGGCGGCAATGATCAGCAGCCAACCTAGAAGGAAGCCGTCCTGGGGGCCGAAAGTAGTCCAGAAAATATGGAATTGGCGGGTGGGGAGATCAAAGAAGACCGACTGGCGCCCGTCGATATTGATCCAAGGTAGGAAGAAGAAAGCCAGCAGCAAAGGCAGGCCGGTATATTTGCGAACACGGGTGAAAACACCCTTGATATGTCGGATGTAGACTTTGTCTTCCGACTCATACAGCATGCGATAGCGAACTTCGCCATCACCTTCCTGTTCCTCACGGGTTGGAATTAAATCACTCACACAAACCTCACTCTCGCACGGGCACATCTTGTACGTGGGCCAGGTAGCCCCTTATGTTGAGGCTTTTTTCTCCGTCCCTGCAGCGCCCGGAGTCCCTTGATAAAACAAGGCCCAGCAAATGCCGGGCCTCAATAGTTAATTACTGCTTTTCTTCTTCCTGCTGCGACAGGCTGTAGACATAGGCCGCTACGAGGCGGATTTTGTCTTCACGCAGTTTATCTTTTTGCGCGGGCATCATATTTGTACGACCACCGCGAATAGTGTGTTGGATCTGTTCGCGATTGCTACCGTACAGCCAGATGTCGTCGGTCAGGTTCGGCGCACCCAGCATTTGGTTGCCTTTGGCATCCATACCGTGACAAGCCATACACACGGTGTTGAATACCTTCTGACCTTCGGCGGCCATGGCGGTGTCATGCTCCAGGCCGTTCAGGGAGAGAACATACTCTGTCGCATTTCTAACACCTTCTTCACCGATAACCGGACCCTGAGGAGGCATCATGCCCTGGCGACCGTTGTACAGGGTTTCCAGGATTTTCTCCGGGGTGCCGCCGTACAGCCAGGCGTTATCGGTCAGGTTCGGGAAGCCGAAGTTACCGCCGGCATCTGCACCGTGACATACCGCACAGTTGTTAGCGAAGATCCGGGAACCCATCTTGAGGGCTTCGGGGCTCTGCGCAATCTGCTCGATAGGCATATTCTCGTACTTACCGAAGGTCTCGTGGAATCTCTCCTGAGCCTTAGCCTGGGAAGCTTCCAATGCACCGACAGAAGTCCAGTTGCCGACACCTTTGAAGTTACCCAGACCCGGGTAAACCACCAGATATCCCGCAGAGAACACCAGGGTGGCAATGAACAACATGAACCACCACTTGGGCAGCGGGTTGTCGTATTCCTCGATGCCGTCGTAAACGTGGCCCGTGGTTTTGTTTTCCGGTTCAGCCTGGTCATCCACTGCCACCTTTCGGTTGGCGAACAGCACCCAGGTAATCAACGCCAGATTGGCGAGGGTGAGCACAATTACCCACACACTCCAGAATGTACTCATTACTTATCCTGCCCCTGTTTTCGATTGGCTCCGGGTTTATCCCCGGAATTGGATTCGTCCTGCTGAGCGGCCGACTTGTCCTTGTCGGCTTGTCGCTCTTCATCGGCAAATGGCAAATTGGCATCTTCTTCGAAGCGCTTCTTGCGCTTCGGAGAGAAGGCCCACCAGCAGATAGCCAGAAAAGCCACAGAGCCCAGAACCAGACCGATTTCCCGCAAAGTTTCAATAGTCACGAGTTTCCTTCCTCGCTATTAGCGTTTTTGGGTAACCAGGGTACCCAGCTGTTGCAAGTAAGCGACCAGCGCGTCAATTTCCTTGACCTTGCCACCTTTGAAAGGCTCAGCGGCATTGGCGATGTCGTCATCGGTGTAGGGCACACCGACGAAGCGCAGCGCTTCCATCTTACGTGCGGTGTATTCGCCAGTTACCACATTGTCGAACAACCAGGGGTAAGCAGGCATGATTGACTCAGGCACAACGCTGCGCGGGTTGTACAAGTGCGCGCGCTGCCATTCATCAGAGTAGCGTCCACCTACGCGCGCCAGGTCTGGACCGGTACGCTTGGAGCCCCACAGGAAGGGGTGCTCGTAAATGGATTCCTGAGCCATGGAGTAGTGGCCGTAACGCTCAACTTCCGCACGCAGAGGACGAATCATCTGAGTGTGGCAAACGTGGCAGCCTTCGCGAATGTAGATATCGCGACCTTCCAGCTCCATTGCTGTCAGCGGCTTCTGCCCCGGCAGCGGCGTGTAGTTATCCTTGGTAAAGAACTGCGGAACGATCTCAACCAGGGCGCCGAAACTGATGGCGATAATGGTGAAAAAGATCATCCAGCCGATGTTTTTTTCTACGAGGTCATGATTCTTCACGATCTAAACTCCTATGCCGCAGGCACTGCTCGAACGGTATTATCGGCTTCGGCATCGTTTACCTTCTCGGTAATCGTGCGGTAAACGTTGTAAGCCATCAGCAGCATACCCACCAGGAACATGGCGCCGCCCAACCAGCGAACTACATAGCCCGGATGGCTGGCTACAACACTCTCTACGAAGCTGTAAGTCAGGGTGCCGTCGGCGTTAAATGCACGCCACATCAGGCCCTGGGTAATACCGTTAACCCACATAGCGGCGATGTACAGAACAGTACCTACAGTGGCCAGCCAGAAGTGCGCGTTGATCAGCTTGGAGCTGTACATTTCGCGGCGTTTCCACAGAACCGGAACCAAGTGATACAGAGCACCGATAGAGATCATGGCAACCCAGCCCAAAGCGCCGGAGTGTACGTGGCCAACGGTCCAGTCAGTGTTGTGAGACAGGGCGTTTACAGTCTTGATGGACATCATCGGACCTTCGAAGGTAGACATACCGTAGAAGGACAGGGATACCACCAGGAAGCGCAGGGTCGGGTCGGTGCGCAGCTTATGCCATGCTCCGGACAGGGTCATGATGCCGTTGATCATACCGCCCCAGGAAGGTGCCAGCAGAATCAGGGACATAACCATCGCCAGGCTCTGAGCCCAGTCGGGCAGCGCTGAGTAGTGCAGGTGGTGACCACCAGCCCATACGTACAGGGAGATCAGTGCCCAGAAGTGAACGATAGACAGCTGGTAGGAATAAACCGGACGACCAGCTTGCTTAGGTACGAAGTAGTACATGATGCCGAGGAAGGCTGCAGTCAGGAAGAACCCTACTGCGTTGTGGCCATACCACCACTGGATCATTGCGTCCTTAGTGCCCGAATAGATAGAGTAGGACTTGAACGGGCCAACAGGAATCTCCAGGTTATTAACAATATGGAGAACAGCAATAGTTACGATGTAAGCACCGAAGAACCAGTTCGCCACGTAGATGTGAGAAGTCTTACGCTTCATGATGGTGCCGAAGAACACCAGCGCGTAAGCAACCCAAACCAGGGCAATCAGGATATCGATAGGCCACTCGAGCTCAGCGTATTCCTTGGTGGAAGTGAAGCCCATCGGCAGAGTAATTGCCGCGGCGACGATAACGGCCTGCCATCCCCAGAAGGTGAAGGGGATCAGCCAGCCACCCCAAAGGCGGACCTGACAGGTACGCTGTACCACATAGTAAGAAGTGGCAAAGAGAACACTACCACCAAAGGCGAAAATTACCGCGTTGGTGTGCAGGGGCCTCAAGCGCCCGAAGTGCGAGAAGGGCTGCCAAAAGTCGTTGAGTTCAGGCCAGGCTAGCTGGGCTGCGATCAATACGCCCATGCCCATACCAAAAATGCCCCAGACCACGGACATGATGGTGAACTGGCGCACGATATTGTAGTCATAGTCCGGCACAGGGCCGGTCTTTGCCACCGTTGTCGTCATGTTTTTACTTCCGTTGCTTTTAAGATTCGGTTCCACTGTGCGGGACTGGCCCACCACAGAAGGTGTGTAACCACAATGTGTGAGGCACTGTGGTTACTATTGGCCGGATAAGGATTTAAGCGCATCCTTGCCCGGTGATTGCTGATCTAAATCAACTAAATCAATTTTCTTCCTTTACCTGCGGCAATGCGCAGGCGCAGGGCGTTGAGCTTGATAAAGCCCTCTGCATCCTTCTGGTCGTAAGCGCCAGCATCGTCTTCGAAGGTAGCGATACGCTCATCGAAGAGGCTGTCCGCAGAGCGACGGCCCACAGCACTCACGCTGCCTTTGTACAGTTTCAGGCGAACTTCGCCGTTAACCACATCCTGGGACTCATCGATCGCAGCCTGCAGCATGCTGCGCTCCGGGGACCACCAGTAACCGTTGTAAACCAGCTCGGCGTAGCGCGGCATCAGGGAATCCTTCATGTGCGCAACTTCGCGATCCAGGGTAATGGACTCAATGGCGCGGTGCGCCTTCATCAAAATGGTGCCGCCCGGTGTTTCATAGCAGCCGCGGGACTTCATTCCCACGTAGCGGTTTTCCACGATATCCAGACGACCGATACCGTTGGCTCCGCCCAACTTGTTCAGCTTCTCAAGCAAAGTAGCAGGGCTTAAGCGCTCACCGTCGATGGAAACGGGATCGCCCTTCTCAAAACCCAAAGTAATGTAGGTGGGTTCTTCTGGAGCCGCCTCGGGGCTCACACTCCAGCGCCACATATCCTCTTCGGCTTCCGCCCAGGGGTCTTCGAGGTTGCCGCCCTCGTAAGAGATGTGCAGCAGGTTGGCATCCATGGAGTAAGGGGATTTCTTCTTGCTGGAAGAGAAGTCCACCGGAATATTGTGCTGCTCGCAGTACTGCATCAGCTTTTCGCGGGAGTTCAGGTCCCACTCGCGCCAGGGGGCAATCACCTGAATGCCCGGCTTCAGCGCGTAAGCGCCCAGTTCGAAGCGCACCTGGTCATTACCTTTACCGGTAGCACCGTGGGAAATGGCATCGGCGCCAGTCTCGTTGGCAATCTCAATCAGGCGCTTGGCGATCAGCGGGCGCGCAATAGAGGTACCCAGCAGGTACTCCCCTTCATAAATCGCATTGGCGCGGAACATCGGGAAAACGAAATCGCGCACATACTCTTCGCGCAGATCGTCGATATAAATCTCTTTAACCCCGAGGGCCTCGGCCTTGGCACGGGCCGGTTCCACCTCTTCACCCTGGCCGATATCAGCGGTGAAAGTCACCACTTCACAACCGTAAGTCTCCTGCAACCATCGCACGATTACTGACGTATCCAATCCACCGGAGTATGCCAGTACCACCTTTTCGATTTTGCTCATTGCTGTCCTCTGCTGCCGGAAATACGCCGCCACGACTAAACCGCGGAGACGGGGAATGCCACTACGCGAAACTAGTGTCGGTCTGGGGGAGTTATTCTTGGAGATATGCCCAGGATCGGTAAATTGCGGGCACAACAATACCCACACTCTTTGTCGGGGCGCGATTGTAGCGCCTAAGCTCGCGATCGACTAGCGCCAAGGCGCGAGTAAGCACAATTGATTGATTTTTAACCTTTTCGTGCATCGCAATTTTGTACAGCTTCGGGTAGCATTCGCGCCGCACAACGACTCACTACGCTAAGAAGCTTTACGGAGTACCATGACGGAGCAAATTACCCTTCGCGCCCCCGACGACTGGCACATTCACCTGCGCGACGGCGCCGCTCTCGGGCGCACCGTGCCCGATGCTGCAAAACAATTCCGCCGCGTGATTGTAATGCCCAACCTGGTACCCCCAGTGACCGATGCCGAAAGTGCAGTGGCATATAAGGAACGTATCAACGCCAATGTTCCCGCCGACACTCCTTTCGAACCCTTGATGGTGATCTACCTCACTGACAAGACCGACGCCGCCGTTATTCGCAAGGCCCATGAAGCCGGCGTTATCGCCGCCAAACTGTACCCAGCGGGCGCGACCACCAACTCAGATTCCGGCGTTACCGATATCGCCAACATCTACCCGGCCCTGGAAGAAATGCAGGCCTGCGGTATGAAGCTGCTGGTACACGGTGAAGTGACCACCAGCGATATCGATATCTTCGACCGCGAGCAGGCTTTTATCGAGAAAACCCTGTCCCGCCTGGTAGATGATTTCCCCACGCTGAAAGTGGTGTTTGAACATATCACCACCGCCCAAGCAGTAGAGTTTGTACAAGGTGCCCGCGAAGGCGTTGCCGCAACCATTACTGCACACCACCTGCTGTACAACCGCAACCATATGCTGGTTGGCGGTATCCAGCCGCATTTTTACTGCCTGCCGATCCTCAAGCGCGGCTACCATCAAAATGCACTGATCGAAGCGGCCACCAGCGGTAACCCGAAGTTTTTCCTCGGCACCGACTCAGCCCCCCACGCCCACCACAAAAAAGAACACTCCTGTGGTTGCGCCGGCTGCTATACCGCCTACTCCGCTATTGAGCTCTACGCAGAAGTATTCGAGCGCGCGGGCAAACTGGACAAGCTGGAAGGCTTTGCCAGTGAGTTCGGCCCCGACTTTTACGAGCTGCCGCGCAACGAGGGCACCATCACCCTGGTCAAGAGCCCCTGGACCCTGCCGGAAAAACTGGATATGGGTGGTGAAAATCTGATTCCCCTCGCAGCCGGTGAAACCTTAAACTGGCAACTTGCGTAATCGGCGAGTGCCCTGATTACAGCGCCTGCGGGAGAACACTCCCGGCAGGCGCCGCAATTCGAATACAATACCCTGCCCCACCAGCGCCAAATGCTGCTGGCCTGAAGACAAGATTTACAAGGAACCACCGTGACACCCGCCGAAGAACCCACAGGACCAAAAAGCTCTCTCGCCCAGCGATTCCGAGGCTTTCTGCCCGTGGTCATCGACCTTGAAACCGGCGGCTTTAACGCCCGCACCGATGCACTGCTGGAAATTTCTGCGGTTATCCTCGACATGGATGACTCCGGCAACCTCTTCCCGCTGGAGACCCACAGTTTCCACCTGGAGCCTTTTGAGGGCGCCAATGTTGAGCAATCCGCTCTCGACTTTATTGGCATCGACCTGGAATCCCCGGACCGCGACGCCTGGCCTGAAGAAATCGCCATCCCCGAGCTGTTCCGCAAGATTCGCAGCGCCGTGAAAAAGCACAGCTGCACCCGCGCCATCGTGGTTGCCCACAATGCCCACTTCGACCTGGGCTTCGTCAATGCAGCAGTCGAGCGGACCGGTATCAAGCGCAACCCATTTCACCCCTTCTCCTGCTTCGATACCGCCAGTCTCGCCGGCCTCGCCTACGGCCAGACCGTATTGGCCAAAGCTTGCCAGGTTGCTGGAATCGAGTTTGATAACAACTGCGCCCACTCCGCCGAGTACGACGCAGAAAAAACCGCAACCCTGTTTTGCGGCATCGTGAACAAGTGGAAAGAGATGGGCGGTTGGCCGCTGGAAACCGAAGAAACCACAGAAGAAGCTGAATAACGCACTATCTTCCGGGCTGCCTCGAAGCGGCCCGATTTATCCAAAAACGACAGAATTATTCGAAAGCTGTCGACAAAACACCCGCTATGTGCAGACTCTGGCCACTTGGGTGATTTTTTGTGCAAGCCGTGCTAATATGGCCCGCTTACACATAAAAACCGGATAGCGCCGTGGCCAAGAAACCTTCCTCTTCCTCCAATCGCAAACAAGCCGCTCCCCTCGAGACCAGCGAAAGTATCGAGGAGCAGGTAAAGGCGTTCCTCGCCGGTGGCGGTGAGATCGAGCAGGTGCCCAAAGGGGTGAGCGGCCAGACCAATACTTCCGGCCCCAAGCACATCACCCTCGGCAAAAAGCCCAGAGCCTAACCTCCGCGCAATAAAAAACCCCGACGGCGCTCCGCTGACCAGCAGCAAAGCGCGGCCGGGGCCGCTCGAATATGGCTGCGTCAACGCAGCCACTTCTCATTCACATCAGGGCATTTCTTCCAGTTCTGCGCCCTCTTTCACCGGCGGCATCAGGTCTTCTTTGTTGATATTCAAAGCCATCAGCACGTTGGCAGCTACGTAAACAGAGGAGTAAGTACCCACAACCACACCCACGATCAAGGCCAGGGAGAAGTTGTGGATCAATTCGCCACCGAAGAACTGCAGCGCCCACAGCACCAGCAAGGTGGTGAAGGACGTCATAAAGGTACGGCCCAGGGTCTGGCTGATAGAGATATTGATAATCTCCTCAGACTCAGCCTTGCGCACCTTGCGGAAGTTCTCGCGGATACGGTCCGATACCACGATAGTATCGTTCAGGGAGTAACCGATCACCGCCAACACGGCCGCCAGCACGGTTAAATCGAAGTCCAATCCCATCACCGCAAAGAAGCCCAGCACGATAATCACATCGTGGCCCAGAGCCGCTACAGCGCCGAAAGAGAACTTGTACTGGAAGCGCAGGGCAACGTAGATCATTACCATAAACAGGGCCAGCATCATGCCCAAGCCGCCGTCGTCGCGCAGCTCGGCGCCTACCTGAGGGCCCACCATCTCGACACGGCGCAGCTCAACATCGCCCTCACTGCCCTCTCTCAGGAGAGCGACAACCTTGTCACCGATCGGTGTCGTTGTTTCCTGATCGGTAGCGCTGATCTGGATTTCTTCCTCGGTCACCGCAGGGGGCAACTTGATCAGCAGGTCCTTTTCAGAACCAAAATTCACTACCGTGGCACCGTCGTAACCCGCTGCTTCCAGCTGATCGCGCACGTCGCTGATAAAAGGCGTTACCTCGTAGCCCACTTCAACCTGGGTACCACCGGTAAAGTCCAGGCCGAACTTCAGGCCGTTCATTGCCAGTGCGGCGATAGAGGAAAGTACCAGCACCACCGAGACAATCCCGGCGATCTTGCGCCAGCGCATAAAGTCGTAGACGCGCTTGCCCATGTACTCGGTAATTTTGCCGTTATCCACTTTGGTCTCACTCATGACTGACTCCCTTAAATCCAGAGCTTCTGCACACGGCGACCGCCGTAGAACAAGTTAACAATTGCTCGCGTACCCATGATGGCACTGAACATGGAGGTGAGAATACCGATAGACAGGGTTACCGCGAAGCCCTGTACCGGACCGGAACCAATGGCATACAGGATCACCGCCACAATCAGGGTGGTGATGTTCGCATCCACAATGGTGCTGTAAGCATTGTCAAAACCGGCACTGATCGCTGTCTGGGGAGGCATCCCATTCCTGAGCTCCTCCCGTATTCGCGAGAATATAAGCACGTTGGCATCCACCGCCATACCCACGGTCAATACGATACCGGCGATACCAGGCAGCGTGAGGGTTGCACCCAGCAGCGACATCACCGCCACCAGCAGGATCATATTCACCGCCAGGGCCAGGTTCGCAGCCAAGCCAAATACGCGGTAGGAAATCAGCATACAGATAATCACGGCCAGCAGACCGATCTGTACGGATTGCACACCCACCTTGATGTTATCAGCACCCAGGGATGGGCCGATCACACGCTCTTCCACAAAGTACATGGGCGCAGCCAGGGCACCAGCACGCAGCAACAGGGCCAGTTCCTGGGCTTCGGCCGGGCTATCCAGACCGGTGGTGCGGAACTGCTTGCCCAGGGCACTCTGTACTGTGGCCAGGCTGATAATTTTTCGCTCTTCAGTGCGCTTCTGCACGGTAACTTCGTTACCATTTTCGTCGATCTCAGTTACCGGCTCAAAGCGAGTCTCGATAAACAGGGTGCCCATACGGCGACCGACATTTTTCCAGGTAGCGCGGTGCATCATCTCGCCGCCACGGGCGTCGAGGGTGATATTTACCTGCGGGAAGCCGCTCTCGTCGTAACCGACGCGGGCATTGGTAACGCTGTCACCCTTGATAATGATCTGGCGCTCCAACCAGGCACCACCGTACATCTGCGCCTGACGCTCATCGCGGTAATCGAAGTATTCCTTGTTGGAAACCAGCTCATCTGGGCGAGCTTCCATACGGTATTCGAGGTTGGCAGTCTTACCGATAATACGCTTGGCCTCTGCGGTGTCCTGTACACCGGGCAGCTCCACAACGATACGGTTGCGGCCCTGGCGCTGTACGATCGGCTCAGCAACACCCAGCTCGTTCACCCGATTGCGCAGGGTGGTGAGGTTCTGGGTTACTGCGTAATCTTCCAGCTGCTTGATTTCCTGATCGGTCAGGGTTGCGCGGATCTCCAGGTTTTCACCGCTGCCGGACTCGCGCAACTGAAGCTGCGGAAATTCCTTGCGCAGGGTGGACATCGCCCGGCTGCGCAGCTCATCGTTGCGGAAACGGGCAATAATCTCGCGATCATCCACCAATTCCACATTGCGGTAACGGGCCTTGGCTTCGCGCAGTTTGCTTTTCACTTCCTGCTCGTAGCTTTCCATGTTGTTCTTGACGATGGTGTTGGTGTCGACTTCCATCAGGAAGTGAACACCACCCGCCAGATCCAGACCGAGCTTCATCGGGCTAGCGCCGATATCTTTCATCCACTGGGGCGTGGTGGAAGCCAGGTTCAGGGCGACAACATAGTTGGTGGTACCGAGAGCTTTTTGAATCACCTCTTTCGCCGGCAACTGCTCCTCCATGGAGTTCAAGCGGATCAGTACTGACTTGTCCCCAACTTCACCGCCGAAGTGAGCAATACCCGCTTCATCCAGGGCTTTTTGTGCATTCGCAAGGACATCGGGGCCGATGGTGAGTGCACTGGATTGCCCGGAAATCTGCACGGCAGGGTCCGGCTTATAGAGATTGGGCGCGGCGTACATCAGGCCAAAGGCCACAACCGCGAGAATCAGAAAGTACTTCCAGATCGGGTAGCGATTCATGCTGTTCTCATTGTTCTAGTGTGACCCCGAGGGCCGGTAAATCTTGGCAATCTGCCTAAGCAATTTGCCTGGATATGCGGGCAGTATACGCAGAATGCAAGGTACACCGCCCCCAATAAAAGTGGGGGCTGATTATACGGGGATCGTGGGAACGGACAAATTACAGGGGTGCCGCAATGAGACGGGCAGCACCCCAGGCAGGGTAAAAGCGACGCCTGATCAGGCCTCCAGCGCTGGAACCTCGCGGCCCAGACCACGGTAGAACTCGGCGACATAAGCCTCCAACTCATTGGCGGCAATGGCATCGCGCAGCTTTTGCATTAAGCGCTGGTAGTGGCGCAAATTGTGAATCGTATTCAGCTGCGCACCGAGAATTTCACCACAGCGATCCAAGTGATGCAGGTAAGCGCGGGAGAAATTCTCACAGGTGTAGCAATCGCATTCTTCCTCCAAGGGACCCGTATCGTGACGGTGCCTGGCGTTGCGGATTTTCACCACGCCTTCGAAGGTAAACAGGTGGCCGTTGCGCGCATTGCGAGTGGGCATGACACAGTCGAACATATCCACACCGCGACGCACCGCCTCGACAATATCCTCCGGCTTACCCACGCCCATCAGGTAGCGCGGCTTATCTTCCGGCATCTTGTGAGCCAGGTGATCCAATACCTTGATCATCTCATCTTTCGGCTCACCCACAGACAAGCCGCCAATGGCATAGCCATCGAAACCAATCTCGGTCAGGCCGCGCAGGGACACATCGCGCAACTCCGGGTACATACCGCCCTGCACAATACCGAACAGCGCCGACGGGCTATCTCCGTGAGCCTTCTTGGAACGCTCCGCCCAACGCAGGGACAACTCCATAGATTTGCGCGCTTCGTCAGTGGTGGCCGGATAAGGGGTGCACTCATCGAAGATCATGACGATATCGGAACCCAGGTCCCGCTGAACGCGCATGGACTCTTCTGGGTCCAGGAATACCGGGCTGCCATCGATAGGCGAGCGGAAAGAAACCCCCTCTTCCGTAATCTTGCGCAGCTCACCCAGGCTAAACACCTGGAAACCGCCGGAGTCGGTAAGGATCGGGCCGGACCATTGAGTAAAGTCATGCAGATCGCCGTGGGCTTTAACCACTTCGGTACCCGGGCGCAGCATCAGGTGGAAGGTGTTGCCCAGAATAATCTGTGCACCGATCCCTTCGATATCCCTCGGCAACATACCTTTCACGGTGCCGTAAGTGCCCACCGGCATAAACGCCGGGGTTTCCACTACACCGCGAGGGAAACGCAAGCGGCCGCGACGGGCCTTGCCATCAGTGGTATCCACTTCAAACTGCATAAAACATTCGCGGCTCACTGGGTATCTCCTTTCGCTAGTGCTACTTCTTCTTTTTTGGCATTGGGATCGCGGGTAATAAACATGGCATCGCCGTAACTAAAGAAGCGATAGCGCTCCTCAACAGCGGCCTTATAAGCGGCCATCGTGTGCTGGTACCCCGCGAAGGCACTCACCAGCATCAATAAGGTGGACTCCGGCAGATGGAAGTTGGTGATCAATTTATCCACAACCTGGAATTCATAACCGGGATAAATAAAGATATCTGTCTCCCCCACCGTGGCCTGTAACTGGCCACTGCGCGCCGCACTTTCCAGCGCGCGCACACTGGTGGTACCCACCGCAATCACGCTGCCATTGCGAGCGCGGCAAGCGGCTACCGCATCCACCACATCCTGGGAGACATCCAGCACTTCGCTGTGCATCTGGTGCTCATAAATATTGTCCACGCGCACCGGCTGGAAAGTACCAGCGCCCACATGCAGGGTGACGAAGACAACCTCGGCACCTTTATCCCGCAATGCGCCGATCATCTCATCATCAAAGTGCAGCCCCGCCGTCGGCGCGGCCACAGCACCGGCGTTGCGGCCGTATACGGTTTGGTAGCGCTCGCGATCGCTGGCATCGTCTTCACGATCAATATAAGGAGGCAGCGGCATATGGCCGAGGCGGTCCAGAATCGCCAGCACACCTTCTTCTTTAGGGAAGGACAATTCAAACAGTGCATCCTTGCGGCCTGTCACCTCTATACGGGTGCCGTCCTCGAGGACGATGGTGGAACCGGGCTTAGGCGACTTACTGGAGCGCACATGGGCCCAGATATCCGTCTCGTTGAGCACCCGCTCCACCAGGATTTCCAACTTACCGCCGGTCTCCTTCTGCGCGAACAAACGCGCCGGAATCACCCGGGTATCGTTAAAGACTATCAGGTCACCAGCTTGGACCTGATCGAGAATATCTGGGAACTGCCGATGTGCAATGGCCCCGCTGGGCCCATCCAGACACAAAAGACGGCTGCCACGGCGCTCCTCGGTGGGCGCGCGGGCGATCAGCTCATCGGGCAGATGAAAGTCAAAGTCCTGACGCTGCATGGAATCCTGGAAATCTAGAAACTATGGAGAGGTCGCGAAGGTTATAGGAAATTTTAGGAGCTGTTAACTGGGACGACAGAAAATGCGCTAAGTTATTGAAATCACTGGTTGACCCAAGCGAAAGCATTGCTATAATCACGCCCTCTTCGCACCGACCCCAAGGTCGAGCAGCGAAAGTGCCAGAGTGGTGAAATTGGTAGACACAGGGGATTCAAAATCCCCCGCCCTTAAAAGCGTGCCGGTTCGAGTCCGGCCTCTGGTACCATATCTCAAACCCGCGATAGCGTAGGCTTTTGCGGTTTTTTTGTTTCTGGCTTACCTTCCCTCAATTTTGAAGAATGGCGCTTAAAAGCTCCAGAGTGACCACATTGTGTCCACACCGGATTTTTTTGCCCCCCCCCTTGCCCACATGTGGACACCATCAATCTATTGCTTTCCCCTTGTGAAGCTTCTCTTCATTTCTCTTCACAACTCTTCAAAGTGTGAAATCCAATTCTTACCCAAACCCCGCACCAGCTCAGGCCAGGGCCGCTAGTCTCATTTCATCAACTAAAAGAGCGACAAAAATCGGCAAGCGTGGGGAGGAGTGACCGGCAGCCCTTTTGCTGATGTATTTTTGATCAGACCTGCATGGAAGCTACAGAAATTCCGGGGTTTGAAGGGAATTGATAGTTTTGGTTGCTTCAGGGAAGAGTTTTGAAATTTCATTAGGGCGTGATTGCTGTGTGCTACAGGTTTTGGAGCACCCTCTCTGAGTGATAAGATTTTGTTAAGAAATACATTCTAAGCGGGAACAAAGTAAACCCCATAAGAAAAGCTAGCAAACGCTACCATCAGCTGACACCTAAACAGTGGGTACAAAGATGAAGTCTGTTTTTATAGATGAGAGTGGCTATACAGGTTACGACCTACTAAACCAGGAACAACCTTTTCAAGCCGCATCAGCTGTTTACATTTCAGATCATGACGCAAGTGAACTGATTGGAAAGCATTTCCCCAATCTAAGATCAAATGAACTAAAATATAGCAGATTAGCACGCAGAGAAAACCATTGGGAAAACTTGCTCGCACTACAAAAGGAACTCCTAACTAAATTTGATTGCGTAAGCTACATATGCAATAAAAAATATTTACTCATCTTACATTTTTTAAATTATGCAACAGAACCCTTTTACCATGAAAAAGGGACTAATTTTTACGAAGCTGGATCGCTCTACAATTTAGCTTCAGCACTATATTACGAAGGCCACGCCATCTTAACGGGCCATAAATTCCGGAAAATATTAGAGCTTTTCCAGTATGCAATGAAATCCAAAAGTGAAATATCAGTAATAGGGCTTATCGAAGAAATAAAAAGCTCACCGTGGAGGAAGCTTCCCGAGGTATTTGGACCGCTAGCGGAGGAGAACAATGCATGCAAAAAATCGATAACTAGCGAGGAAACCTCCACTGACGGCGCACTTGTAGCACTTCTATCCATAATAACAAGATTAGAGGACTTATTAGACCACAGTTACGACATCATCCATGATCGCTCTAAAAACCTTGAGCAATACGACAAATTTCTACAAGAAATAATAAAACACCAAAATAACACTTGCTTTAGACTATCCCAACTAACAAAATTAAAATTCCCTTTAAAGTTAGTCAGCATAACTCAAGTTGACTCAAAAAAATCATCCGGGGTTCAACTTGCTGACATTCTTGTTGGAGGCATCATAGATGGATCAAAGGCTATCACAGGAAGAAAAACCAATGAATACAACAATATTATTTACAAACTTTACAAAGACAACCAACTGATCCACTTACTACCAAATTCAAACATAAGCGAGAACAATAATTTTAGACGGGGGTCCCAGTCAAATGAAATGATTAACTACTTTGAAGAGCATTTCAGTTAACTCGTAGTATTTTAATACTTCGGGCAGTTTTGAGGATAAGATTGTTCGCGATGATGGAATCCTTGGGCTGAGACTGAGAAACAAGGCTCCTGAAATCTAAAATAATTCTGGACACCCGTAAAAGTAGTATTCACCAGGAGAAATATTAAACAAACTCACAAACTCCACAAAAAATACAGGGAGCAGCCATGCTTCACTGAAGCAGATCCAAAACTACAACATGAAAGATTACGAAAAGCCTTTGCAAAATTAGGCATAGAATAACCTAACGCCACCCCGATCAAGACAAGACCTGGAAACATCAATTTAAATATCGCCCTCAAACCTACAGCCATGACAATAAACACCCTAGCAAGCATATCGTATAAATCGAAATATGCCTACGACTATGACTTAACATAAGGGAACCCCACACAAAGACAGCAGATGACCCTGCATCATCTAAGCTCGAAGAATTCAGAAAGCTAAATAAGGTTATAAATTTTTAAACTTGGCAACCACTCAAGAGGAGGGCTTACAATCAGCCCTAACCCTAGATACATGTAAGTTGACTTTATTGATCCTAAAGAGCCATTTGATCGCCACAGGGAAATAGGTTTCAAGCCCACGGTAGAAACTCAGAAAACTGCCCTTGTCAAAATTTCTGAGCATGCGTTGCCAGCCAACCCATATTACTATTAATCCCTCGTATCTACGTAAACGTCAACTCTCCCTCCCCTTTCGTAGGTTTGCACCAAGAGCTCAATGCGATACTAAAAATAAAGCCCCTCAAACATAAAAACATAATACTCACTCCTTAGATCGAACCATATATCAACATTAAAACTATCCAGCACATATCCTCCAAGCACCGAATCAACTTGCCCCGAAATTTATAAATATGGAAATTTTTATACATTTATTGACAGCAAACGCCACATTATCCTTTTCTGAGTTCAAAAACATCTACATCATTCTCCCTTTGAGCACATAATCATGGAGAACCATCAGCTCTTGGCCATGTCACTAATTTCACGCTACAATACCCAGATAAGCATTATATCTGGAGCTCTCACAAATGGACATGGACTATGAAATGGCTGTATTAGCCGCCCTTGTTCAATTGGATAGACCTACCTGCCCCAAGATCACTGAGGAGACAGGTATCTCAGCCCAGCGGGTCAACATCGCCCTCAAGCACCTAAAAGATCTCCTCGACATTGTTATCTATTGGCATGGCACCAATAAAACCGGCTATTACCAAATCGAATCATGGGGTACTTTTGAAAGTCGCAAATCAATTAAACCCAAAGCTTATGCCCTGAATCTTCAAGTTTATAAAACAATGGAAGTATTTGAGTACGAGCCTGCGCGCTTCAAAAAATGTTACGCCAATGAGGTGAAGTTACACAATTATCGCCATAGTCTTAAGCTAGAAGGATTTACTATATCAACTTCCCAGTCGTCAACGCATAGCCCTCAAGAGCGAGCCGAACGTCGTACCGCCCTGAAAGAGAAGTATACTAAACTACAACAAAGTGCTGATCGTTAGTATGACGCTAGATAAATACGGCACTGGTAATGATCCTTACTGCTATCACGATAGTGATGTACTAATAAATCTCTTAAATATCGAAGATGATGAGGAACTAGCAGAAGTAGAAGCCCGCCTGACAGAGCTAGCGGTTGAAGAAATCGAATTTAACCCACCTCCATATAAGTTCGAATATTTTAAGGCAATACACCGACAACTATTTGAGGATGTCTATGGGTGGGCAGGTGAACTACGCACCATCGACATATCAAAAGGTGACACACGATTCTGCACTTGCTCCCGTGTTACGGCAGAAGCCAACAAACTATTTCAAAAACTGGCGGATGCAGACTATTACGAAAACCACAATCGAAACACCCTTGTCTCAGAAATCGCTGAATTCTATATCGAACTAAATATGATTCACCCTTTTCGTGAGGGTAATGGCCGCGCCCAGCGTATCTTGTTTGAGCATATCATTATTAACACTAGCCATGAATTTAATTTAGAAAGTATTACACGGCACGAATGGATCGCAGCCAATATAGCCGGTGTAAACTGTAATTATGCACCAATGTCTGCTTTATTTGATCGTTGTATTGGCCCCAAATTAAGTGAAACCTCTATATAAAACGACTCTAGAACAACAATTTCAAGAATTCTGCAACAAAAATTCTGGACATCCACAAAAATAGTACCAATTCTAGACACCCACAAAAGTGCTACCTTCAAGCGCAACCAATGCCTCTTCTACACAGTACTCAAATCTCACTAGAGGCCACGTCCTATTATCACTGCGTTTCCCGCTGTGTACGAAGAGCATTTCTGTGTGGCAGAGATACAGAGTCTGGTAAAAACTATGAGTATTGTCGCGAATGGATTGAATCTAGGATGCACGATCTGGCTTCAGTCTTCGCTATTGATATCGCTGCCTATGCAGTAATCAGCAACCATTACTATGCCGTACTTTATATCGACAAAGAAAAAGCGCTGAACCGGTCTGATACCGAAGTCACCCTCCGCCGACAGAAAACAGTCAGCGATTCTGGACACCCATAAAATTAGTAGTTTCAAACGCCATCCATATTGACACCACACAAAATACCGGATCAAATGCTGTATAAATAACCACACATATAGGGATAACCAATGCCCCTTCCATCTAGTCTCAAATCTCACTAGAGGGCACCCCTTATTACCACCGCATCTCCCGCTGTGTATGGATAGTATTTTTATGTGCCAGAGATGTAGAATCTGGTAAAAACTATAAGTATCACCTCAGATAAATTAAATCTAGAACACACAATCTTACTTTAAATTTAACTATTGACTTCATCATATATACAATCAGGAGCTACTATCTTCTTGTAATTCAGGATAAACAAATAAATAGCCATCCAGGCCATCAATATTTATATCATAAAATTAGAATGGCATTTTCCATTTAAAAGAATCATTATTACTGAAAATAAAAAGGCATACTTAATTTAAGCTATAAATTTAAGTAAATTTTTGCATCTACAGGCTCATTATATGAACAGTAACAATTTAATTACTTCCGGTGGTTGCTTATGTGGAGCTGTGCGGTACGAGGTTAAAGGACCACTACGCAATGTAGTTAACTGCCATTGTAGTATGTGTCAAAAACTACATGGAAATTTCGGACCTCATGCAAAGGCCCGCAAAGTCAATATTAAGATAACAAAAGATGACGGGCTGGCGTGGTATAAAACATCAGACGTAGCTCGCAGAGGCTTCTGCCAGCAATGTGGCTCGAGCCTATTCTGGGAACCATTTAATCTTGATGCAACTGGAATTATTGCAGGATCACTAGATGGCCCAACCGGGTTGAAAACTATGGGGCATATTTTCACCGGCGAAAAATCTGATTTTTACGAAATTGATGACGAACATCCTCAATTCAAGGGATCATCTGATGGGCAGCTAGTCAATGACTACAAATAGGTAGCTACCAGAGATTTGGGGGGCGCTAGTGCTCAAATCACACTAAAGCTCCCTATCAAATCTACGGACACCCAACTTTTCAGGCCCATATGTTATTTAATTCGTATCCCTAGTGGGCACTTAGGGATCTAATTGAGATAAACCCATCCCTTCTAAGATCTTTTAATCTAGAACCTCCACCAAATACAACCAGTAGAATTCCAGCCCCAAGTATTGGCAAATGCCCTATCAACTCATGGATACCGAGAATAGATGCGGTCAAAATGAAAAAACTTAATACCGTAAGAGTTGCCAACCGTGTTGACCACCCCAGCAAGATAACCAAACCAAAGCAAAACTCAGCCATTCCAGCAGAAAAAACGAAGGTCAAATCGGAGAAGGAGTGCCACCCCAGGTTAGACATGAAGTTCCAATGATAATGCTGTAGAAATTCAAGACCCAAGTGAGGATTGAGCCACTTATTGTGAACTGCCAGAGTCATTAGCTGAAGGCCTAGCCCACAGCGTAAGGCAAGCAGTCCAAGATCTGGCTTTTGGTACAATATAAATGCTAGTGAAAGACCTAAAAATTCAAAGCCGTAATCAATCCAGATTGAGAATGGGTAAGTAGCCATTATTGAGAGCAAAAGCGCGAAGATTAGATACCCGGAGCTTCTTAGGCTAACATCTAAAATTAACACAATACCAATTACCAGCTGAAACTCATTAACAAGACTTTGCGTGGCAGAGAATTCCAGGTTTGGGGCCAGTAATACACCCGAAAAATAATTAAAAACAAAGGTCAACCCAATCAAGGCAGACGTGATATGCCAAATTTTGTGGCGGCCAATGTCGGACCAGAGGTTGGGAAATTTATTAGATACTCTGTGAACAACTACTGTTTCAAGCGACTGTAAGGATCTATTCACCATACAGTATAGAAAGCCCCCCAAAAGAACTAACGCATATATCCAATTCCACTCGAACTCAACTGCATTACCATCGTTTTGTACAAACCAGCGTACATGAGACCACGCAGGAGGAGAAACAAAGTAGCTCATAAAAGCTATAACCAGTAGAAAGCTGTAAGACTTCCTCCGTGTAAACATAATTATTACCTCAATGAATACTGCTTTTAGCCTACAAAAACCTATGCGGGCAGATCTTGCACCTGATCATATATAGTTCACGTATTTAGAGTAAATAAGGTAGCGTTCACATTGCTAGGTACTTAACAAATGTGAAAAAAATAGCATTCTGAGGGGATTCTTTGTCAACCAAAAAATTTCTTGAAGCAAGTTCACAAAGTGTGAAATCATTGCTCATTGGTAATGATCACCAATAGATCTTAGCTATCTTGCGCGCGTCTAGAATGAGCATATTATCCGTCAGACAAATGGGGGAGCAACTACATAAGTCTATTTTTTATTAATAGTTTTACTAAAATCAAAAAAGTGCTGGTTATTTATGATTGAATTTAAAAGATATGCTCACATTGAAGACTTACTGCTTTACTATGCAAAATCATACAAAGATGACTCAATACTTAAAATACTAAAGGAAGGGGTAAATAGCACTAGTGAAGCAGAAGAGTTTTCTCTCTTTATTTGGTGGGTTGTTGATTCTATTCATGATGACCAGGAAAACGAAATAGAGATAATGAGCAGCGCAGGCAATCTTGAAATGTTACCTGATCTCGAATATGAAATATCAGATTATATGCAATCAGTAGGCTTCTACGATGTATGGTGTAGAGTGAGTAAACAGGCTTAATAGTACCAATACTCATTATTCAAGAATTGAAAATAGAAGCTCTACAAACCAGCTTAGTGTTGAGCTGACTAGTACTACTACCATCTCAAGCCTTTATCCCAACAATTCTGGGCACCCACAAAAGTAGCAGCTTCAAAGACAATCCATATTGATACCGCATAAAACGCTGAATCAAACTCTGCATAAATGGCCAGCCAAATAGGGGGTAACCAATGCCTATTCCACGCAGCGCGCAAATCTCATGAGTGGCCACTGCACTTACTTGCGTACATAAAGATGGCAAAAATATGGGGCCGGGTAAAAGATATGGACATCGTCTCAATTGGGGCGGCAAAAGCCAGCTGGCAGATTTCCCAAGATGCGGCAACTTATAACACAACAAGCAATTACAAGCCTGCCGTCCTTTATATCAATAAAAAGACCGCTTTGAACTGTCCTCCATAGCCAAGGCTAGCCTTGAGAAGCCAGGAGCAGACACCGCAACTCACTTCAATGCCATACCACTCACAGACTTAAACTGTTCGTTCGTCTACGAATATGTCGATTCGTCACTTTTTTAAACACCGAGATTACTGTCGCTATAAGCTAGGTCAAAACTCAATAGGAAAAGAAACTCTTATGAAAGTTACAGCCATTGCCTCCTGTTTACTATTAGCCTCAAGTAATAGCTTCGCCCTCGAAACCAAAAAGAATAACTACGATTTGAGAATCGACAATGTACAAATATTAACCAGCGATGCGGAAGGCTTTAGCGAGAAAAGCCGTATTTACATTCAAGATGACCGCATAGCCAGAATCACTCCAATGACCGGGACAGCCCTACCTGCCGAGAATACCCACGATGCACAGGGTAAATATGCAATACCGGGCTTAATCGATTTACATGTGCACTTGAGTGCATCTGGGTCAACGTATAAGAATTATCAGCACCTGCCGTTAGAAACCAACTTAAACAATCAACTCTATTATGGCGTTACCGCTGTCACTGACCTTCTGATGTCGAGCGAGATGATGCAATCTATATCCCAGTTGAACGATTTGGCTCCACTAGTATTTGCCTCCGGACCCGCCTTCACCAACCCT
This sequence comes from Microbulbifer maximicatervae (SeqCode), assembly GCF_052467825.1. NCBI lineage: Bacteria > Pseudomonadati > Pseudomonadota > Gammaproteobacteria > Cellvibrionales > Microbulbiferaceae > Microbulbifer > Microbulbifer maximicatervae (SeqCode). The sequence continues at coordinate 2,654,800 of NZ_CP174327.1, read as the reverse complement.
AGAGGTCACGGTACCCAATTCGGAGTGAAAGTTCATGAGATTGACAGTATCGAGCAAATCAGTGCGAGCTGGGATGCACACTTAAGTTACCAGCCAAAGTTGACCAAAGCCATCATAGAAACTTTTGATGGTACTGTCGTCCCGCTCTCAGATGATGTACTCAAAGAGATTGGAAAACGCTCCCAAAGCGCCGACTTACCGTTTTTTGTTCATGTCTCCACCCTGGAAGATGGGAAACGAGCAATCAAGGCCGGGGCTACTGCTTTAGCCCACGGTATTAACTTTGAACCAGTAGACAATGAATTTGTAAAGCTCATGCTACAAAACGAGGTTACCTATATACCCACTCTATCAGTGCTTCATAATCAGGCTGATGAACATGAAAATCAATCTATCACTCAATTAGACTTGGCACCTATACACCCAAAAATGAAGGGCTGCCTGTTTAATGAAGTCCAGGCACCAACGGCCAGTAGAAAACTAGCCTGGGAGAAAAAATCTATCGCATATAATAACGTGATCAAGCTAGCTAAAGCCGGAATAAAAATTGGCGCTGGCTCTGACTCCGGCAACCCCTACTCGCCACACGGACTGGGCTTAATAAGCGAGATATTAGCCTTGCACAAGGCGGGTCTATCCAATCAGCAAATTTTACTCGCCACGACACAGGTTGCAGCAAAAACTTTGAATGCAAGTGAGAATATAGGGTCAATATCCCAGGGAAAACGAGCTGATTTTATTCTGCTAAACAAAAATCCTATTGAGAACATACAAGCAATTACAAACCCAGAAAAGATCTATCTTGCAGGTGTGGCGGTAGAGAGAAAACAGCTTATCGAGAAGAGTTACGCCACTCCCCCCATTGGTTCTAGTTGTGAATCTTCATCGGAGACGAAAGGCCATAGAATATAAAAGAACTTCATAGTGTCAGCACCCATTTAAATTGTAATTTATGGGTGCTGATACTCACCTTTAGCTAATAAGCAAACATATCAAGCGGGCTTGAATTAAAACTATCTTATATTATTTAATCCCAATATAATTGACCAATACAGAATAAGCTATGATAGCTATTGCTCATCAATATTTTATGTCAATACTAAAAGATCTTAAGCATCCTTTCTTTGCGAAATCATTTGTCGTCGTTCTATTACTAGATATAGCTTGCGTATTTGTTTTTTTTGAATCAGGAGATATAAGCTCGGTCAGCAATGCTCTCACTGGTGCTCCGATATGGTTTGTTTTCTTTTATTGGCTACCCACCTGGTCCACAGCTCTTATTGTATTGCGCCTTAGACGCAGAGGGTATCATTCATTGTTAATCGAGTGGATGATCCTGGTAGTCCATATGACTATCGGCAATCAGTGCGTTAGCTGGTTTATAGAGTACGCCTTTAATGTCGAAGGCGGTTTGAATATGGGACTGGGCATTATCTTTAATGGGCTAATGTGGGCTACCTGTTTATACTGTTCTTACGCCATGCTGGAATACCGCCATAAAGCCTCTGAGCAAAAGCTCGCCATGCAGAAAGCAAAATTACAAACATTACGTTATCAGCTAAATCCACACTTTATGTTTAACAGTCTTAATACTATCTCCTCCTATATTCATAGCGATCCAAACCTTGCTGATGAAGTTTTACATAAACTGGCAGATATTTTGAGACATTCTCTCGACACTGGCGAGCTAGAAGAAACTACAATCAAAGAAGAAATTGAACTGATTAATAAGTATTTAGAGATAGAAAAAGTACGTTTTGGTGATAATTTGAAAGTAGAGATTACGGTAGACCCAAGAGCCAGTGATATCTCTATCCCTCCCCTATTATTACAGCCAATTTTTGAGAATTGCTTCAAACATTGTCGTACAATAGAAAACTTACATATTCAATGTCGTATCTACTTAAAGAATGACAAGGTAATTATTGAAGTCGCAGATAATGGATATGGATTTCAGGAAAGCGTTCTTAGTTTTATCCACTCACAGGGAACTGGAATTCATAATTTGCGCCAGCGCATTGAGCTACGACCAAATGGAAAACTTACTCTAAGCAATCAAAGCGGTGCCCACGTTAAAGTTGAGATGTCTGTATGAATTTAAGGGTCATTATTGCCGAAGATGAAGCACCGGCAAGGAATAAATTAAAAGCTCAGCTGGCGACTATTAACTCTATTGAATTGGTTGCAGAAGCAAAATCTGGACTGGAAGCATTAACATTGATTGAGGAGCATCAACCACAACTACTACTGATGGACATTGAAATGCCTCATCTTAGTGGATTGGATGTACTAGATGCCCTAACTTACCAACCCTATATTATTTTCACAACAGCGTATTCTAAGTTTGCTATTGATGCTTTTAACCACGATACAATCGATTACTTGCTTAAACCCTTCCCATTGCAACGCTTAAAAGCTGCCATCGAAAAAGCGGAGAAGCGAATCAAACTTATTCATAACAGTACTCGGGTAGGGGGTGATTCGATAGCACTAAAGCGCCTCGTAAGTAAGTGCGATGATCGCATGACCTTTATTGATCTGAACGATATTTCTTATATTAAGTCTGAACAAGGTTCAATTATTGCTCATACAGTGAAAGGCATCAAACCCTTACAAATGGGCCTAGATCAACTGGAGCAAAAGCTTAACCCAGATCAATTTCTACGCCTACACCGCAGCTACCTGATTAACCTGGACAGAGTCTCGGAAATTCAGCGTTACTTAAACGGAAAATTGGCAGTGATTATTGATGATGAACAGAAAACCACTTTAATATCTAGCCGATCCGGAGCCGATAGATTGAAAATGATATTCGAGCAGGGAAGCTAGAAATCGCTATTTGTTTCTTTATTCTTACACGATTAGACCGTACTTACACCATAAATGAAAATCGGGCTGAGTTTAATATGGAATGCTGGCAAGTACGTTCTTGATACCACCTCATAAGCACTATCAAGTAATCATCCCAACATCATAAATCATATCGAAAAAAATAAAGTGCTGAACCAATTCAATACATTGGGAAAGACACAGAAGCCTCTAAAACTAGCCCAGCATTTCTTTAAGTGGAAATAAGAGTTTCGACATTCAATTATTCAAGAGACTCTTCAAATTCCTTTTTGCTCTCTAAATCGTAATAAAGGATATCACTCCAATACAAACCCACCGGAGGCTCACTCTCAACGTTGTCAAATTTATCATTGAACTGGAGCCCATAAAATGGACTTAAAGCAGATTCTGAATTGTTTTCTGCCGCACTCTTTACAATATCAGCCGATACCTTTGGGTCTTCAGGAAGTGCATCAATAGCTGCTCCAGCTTCACGGCAAGCGATAATTTCGGATTCAACGTAGCCACGCAGAACTGACTCTTCAGAGCCATCCATACAGTCGAGCTCGATAGTCTCAAGCAGTAGATGCCTATCCTTATGCTCTTGAAGGAATTCTAACGTTTCATTTAGCATTGAATCCGGCAGATCCGTAATGTCTTTGCTAATAACTCGCAGAACTTCAACAAATTTCTTTAACCGCTCAAATCCTACTTCAAAGTCACTACTAATAGCATAAAGTTGAGTTTTATCATCAGGTAAATCGTCCTCAAAGCCATCCGAGACCAATGACGCGCACAGATTGGGATTCCCGGACATTAGTACACGGTAGGTGAAGGGAATACTATATGGCCATTCAGATAAGCCTGAGATAGTCTCGGGGCGGTCTGAATAGGATTTAGGTTGATTACTAAGGCTATAAAGATAAGAACGATTTGCCATTTTGAGGCTCCCTATAAATACTGCCAACGGCACAACTTTATCGCTGTCATGCCTTTTCTGCTTAAGAAAACTATTGGATTGAAACTTCCTGGGCTAAGAAAGTCGAGAGTGAAGTTAACTATGTGTACTTACCATCCAGTTAGTTGCTAATAACCATCGGTTCATTCGTAAATTGAGTAGATGGATAAGTTAGGTACTGACCGCCAGCGTTCTATTTCTGTTAGAACTAGACTCTACCACTACTGAGCCTGATTATGTACAAAGGGGCTTTATTTTAATGATATTTTTCAGAAATTGATTTTAATCAATTTCAGCTTGGAGTTTTTCTAACTGTGCCTTAGCCAGAGCCATTCAACTTTACCCCTGTAAATAGCTCTGGTCACTCGGTAGATTATCAAACCACAACCTGCCTTAACCTGAACTTTAAATTACTCACGCTATACATGTAACTATTACTTACTTTTTCTACCCTCTGTCTTCGTTCATTAAGTCTACCTTAGTTACCAGGCTCCTATTATTCGGGGCACTCCCTTTCTTCCAATACCCCACCCTTCTTGATTGAGTATTCTGTATAACTTCCGGTCATTATATCGAGAATTTGTAACCAGGAATAAAACAGCGCTTTTTCAGATTTAGCAATTTCTTCTGCCAGTTCCTTTGCGGATTCCTCTGTGGGTGCAGAATCCCTAAAGCTTTTTGCACCGCCATTCATTAAATGAACCCGCTCTGCAAAAATTGCGAACCGATTGATTTTTCTTCCCATAATTTGCTCCTTATCCATAAAAACAGCTTAAGTCCTTACATTCCTAAGCTGATACTTCCATCCAATTTATACTTCGCTCAACTCCTCGCATTTGCGCCAGGGTCAGTTCTAACTCCTCGCGTAGATTCATCTCTACTGATACCGAAAAGCTGCGTACGTATTTTGTATAGTTAAGGATACAGATAGCGTACATTGGCCGGTTGTTATAACCCGATCGGTAACGGCAGATCCGGATCGGCTCCCCGTCAATAGTGATACTTCTGGCTCCCATTGCTACCTCCACTCAAGATACTGTACATGCATACAGTATACGGTAAGAGGTTCAGGAACTGTCAAGTCACTATTGCCGCCAGTCCAGAGCCCACTCCGCCCATATCGCCCTTCTGCACGCGAAATTACCAGTGTTATCAAGGAGTTTGGTACGAGGGTAATCACCGTTTACGCCATAGCCGCAGATATACACTTCCTGTGTATTGGCAACCCAGTCGTATAAGTGCTGGGACAAGCCATAGACTGTATAAGAAACGATCAGCGATCTATTTTTTGATTAAAAAATGATTATCAAGGCTTAAGGTGAGGGAGCACCGGTGAGTAGTACATAGGCTACACCGCTCAACTCAATGCAAGGGAGAAGCAGAGGGGTTGTCGTAGAACAATGTGTATCCTGCTAGCTACCAGGAGTATTTGGGGAATGCTTGGGTAGTCAGCCTTTAGGAGGGTTTTGCGGTACCTCTAAGCTCTCTAGGCTTTTAGCCAGCCAGTCTTCATACCAGTTAAGATAGCTACTAGACCAAGGCTGTGGCTCACGGTAACTCTGAGTAACCCATACCTCTCCCCTATGAGCACCGTTAATAACTAACATAAATTCAATACCACAGCCTATTTCTGCAATATCAATGGTGCCTGCTGACATCGGATATTCATCTTCGTCATCCTGGTAATAGTGCGGAAGACCCTCTACGTTAGCACCATAAGAATGCCCAGCCCCAAAACCAATCTCAAGAAGAAAGGCCCGAAACTCCTGCGGTAAAGAAATGTTGTATTTCTTCTCGATACCGTTAATTTCTTCCTCCGAAAACCGACGGAAGTTATAGTTCCAGCGCTCTGCACCAAAGAGAGAACAATCCTTATCCAAACCACTCAGCCGCTTAAGTTGTTGTTTGATGCCCAGAAGTCGACTTTCTATATCTTGCGTACTCATACCGTCTATATTTTAAATATTGATAAGTTTCAATTCTGTCTAGATTATAACTTTTAACTCAACAGCTGAAGTACCCACTCCACATCCTGCTGCACTGTAACCTAACGAAGAGTGAGATTACTTCACTTTGTGCCATTTCGTTAATCTAAATTCGCAGCCATAATTACTGCGATAAGAGCCCCGCAAATAAAATAGAAAAATACAAACCACCCTTGAACTAAAGCACCTACTTACTTACAAGAATCAAAAGAGATATTTGCGATGTATACCAGTGATTTAATTTAATTTAGCCAATTTAATCTAGATCAACTATGGCCCAACAGTATCAAACTCCAACAGCAGCTAACATATTTTAAAGTTGAAAATACAGCTAAAAAGATAGGCGCAGAAATGATCTTATTGGAATTTATTCAGATTGTTTTCAGTAACAAAACTGCGTAAGGTAAGTGAATATTTCTCGATATTTTGTTCGCTGCTGAGCAGCGTTATTTGTGAAAAAGTCGAACTCAAAATACTGAAGAACTTTATAACTTGCCTATTCCCTCAAAGGAGAACGGTAGCGTGACATAAAAGTAAGTAAAAGTCGCTGACCCAAGGTGCTACCAACACCAGGGGCCAGCTAACCAAATTGATAAACGACCTATCAAGATGGCTGTATGGATGATACGCTAGAAACCCGCTCGTCTTCAATAAAGTGGAGCACATTCAGTAACTTGAGGCAATTACTCAGGTTCTGGCAGCGTTGTGTCTGTCTTTTCTACTTTTATGCCTACCGTTCCCGTGCCCCACCCCGCATTCACTCTTCAACTTTCTTTCACAGCTTTCCCATTGCGGAAAGGCTACCCATGGTTTGAGTATCATTAGGGAATAACATATGTTGATTTTGACTCGCCGAATTGGCCAAAACCTCAGAATTGGGGCTAATGTCTCAATCACTGTATTGAGCGTTAAAGGCAATCAAGTACAAGTAGGAATAAAGGCCCCCAAATCTTTGGCAGTTCATCGTGAAGAAATTTATAACCGTATCCAGAGGGAACAGAAGATAGGCAAGTAAAATCTGTGAGTGGAAAACCTGGACCAATTATTGGGGGCAGAGTCGAGTTAGCTAATGGGTTACACTGCCACCAATTATTGGCCTTTCGCGAGAGCGATCATACTTACCGCCAAGAACCCAATCATCTTGAAACTTTGGGATTATCACGAATAGGAGATACGCCATCTTCGAAGACTATATGTCGTCTTCGAAATTTCTTATCCAAAAGGTATTCAGGTTGGCTAATCCGATCCATTCGAAAATGACGAAAGTCATTGCGAGCAGGGTCCCAAGCTACCAGATACCATACGGGTGGTAAGATCAACATAGCTTGCGGTTCAACAACCCGGCTAGTTACTGCCCCTTTCGCATCACGATATTGGAAGCTCAGGTATAGTCGCTGAAGAAAAGCCGTTTCAAATGTAGGCAGTAGTAAGGGCGACATCTCTCCGACATTAGATACGTCTACCTCCGGTGAAAGCTTGCCGATGTACAGGCAATCCATAAACCTACGTAAATCACGCACCTTATCAACGGGTAAAGCCTTCTCTATTTTTGCCAGCCCGGCATCCGCAAGATCCGAAAAGGGCAAACTCCCTGCTGCACGCACGGATGCAACGCTAATAAGCAGCGCAAAAATCTCAGCGACCGAGAGCCGAGCTGTAGTTTGAACCGATTGCGGATCAAGTTGCAGGCCGCCCCCAGGGCCAGGTTCAGAACGGATAACAAAGCCCTCATCCCGCAACGAGCTGATATCACGCAGCACTGTGCGCCTGGATGCGCCAACTTCAGCGGCTAAATCGGCAATCGTCAAAGTGCCCTTTCGGCGAAGGCTTCGCACTATGGCGTCTTGTCGGAGACGTACATTCATTTTACACAGATATTAATAAATGGTGACAGTTTTTGGCACTATTAGATTCTAGCCTATGCACTCACGATCCAGCAAAGGGATGTTGAAGTTGGAACAACCCCTAAGGATAGAAAGTGGAGCCTGCTGGTAAACAGCACCTCTCAAGGCCTCCCCAAAAAAGAGGAAGTAAATTGTCTAGAATACCCGATTTCCCCACACCTACTATTATCTCAGTGAATGGCATAGAGCTGGAGGTCTTTGAAGCGGGCCAGCAGAACACAGGAAACCCCGTTGTGCTTTGCCACGGATGGCCGGAACATGCCTTTTCCTGGCGCCACCAAATACCCGCTCTCGCCGCAGCGGGCTACCACGTTATCGTTCCCAATCAGCGAGGCTATGGCAACTCATCCTGCCCAACGGAAGTAACCAGCTATGACATCGAACAATTAACCGGCGATCTAGCTGCACTTCTGGATCACTACGGATACCAAGATGCCACCTTCATCGGTCATGATTGGGGTGCAATGGTCGTTTGGGGAATAGCGCTATTACACCCAAACCGCGTAAATAAAATTATAAACCTCGCACTGCCCTATCAAGCCCGAACAGAAAAACCTTGGATCGAGTTTATGGAGGAATTCCTTGGGAGCGATTATTATTTTGTGCACTTCAACAGGCAGCCAGGTGTTGCGGACGCAGTGTTGGACAAGAACGCTTCCCAGTTCCTTCGTAATTTGCTCCGCAAAGACGTACCTCCTACACCGCCGGAGCCTGGTATGGTAATGATCAATCTCGCGAGAGCAGTATCACCGCTTGGTGCCCCCTTGCTGAATGATAGTGAACTGGCTGTATTCTTTTCCGCATTTGAAAAAACGGGTTTTACAAGTAGCATAAATTGGTATAGAAACCTGGATCGCAATTGGCATATCTTGGCAGATGTAGACCCAGTTATCCAAAAGCCGACCCTCATGATTTACGGCGATCATGATTTGATACCTAGGTCTCCAGATATCAAAGATTTCGTTCCCAATGTAGATGAGGTGAACCTTAATTGCGGCCATTGGATTCAACAGGAAAGACCGGAAGAAACCAATCAAGTGATTTTAAACTGGCTGGAACAACAATCCGCTACTTAGTATCCATTACTCTAGAAAATTCCCTTTCTGATTATCCACACAGAATCCCGCAAAGAAGGCGTTCACGGTAGGATACCCACTGTAAAGTGGCCATCTGGGGATAGCATGTGCATATAAGCGAGACATGCTACTTCATGAGGCCACTGCTCAACACTATATATCTCGATACAACTCATCAGATACTGATAAATTGGCTTTGCTGCCGAGATGTTCCTCACCGCTAAATTTGGCTGACAATCATCGCTTAAGTATGTAAAACTAGTGGCTTAATGCATCCACCCTGGTGCAGGCAGATCATAACTTCACTGTCAATTTCAGAATTTTATAATAACTGGATTCCCAAATGGAAAAGGTTGCCATATTTGTTGATGTGCAAAATGTTTATTACACATGTCGACAAATCTATAAACGAAACTTTGATTACAACAAGTTTTGGCGGGAGGTGACAGGGGGTAAAAAAGTTGTTAAAGCCATAGCTTACGCCATCGACCGTGGTGATAGAAAACAGTATGAATTTCAAAACATCTTAAGGTCGATTGGTTTCGAAGTGAAATTAAAGCCCTTCACCCAAAGATCCGACGGCTCAGCCAAGGGCGACTGGGATGTGGGCATAACTATTGATGCTATGGAATATTCAAGCTCGGTAGATACAGTGATTTTAGTGTCAGGAGATGGCGACTTTGACATTCTTGCCCACAAGCTCAGGTTAGATAGAGGCAAGAAAGTTGAAGTATATGGTGTTCCGGAATTGACGGCTGGAGCATTAATTAATGCGGCGAGCAAATTCACTCCAATTGAAGATAGGTTATTGCTGTAATAACAGCCAAGGCTACTAACTGGTGTTCAGTGGCCTTAAAGAAATTTCGCTCAAAATAACCATCTAGTCACTTATGTGATTTTAGAACAAATACCTATGCTATTAGTCAACAGACAAGTCTATTATTGGCTTTTATACTATCTAATAACACCTTAGTAAGGCTCAAGGCGTCAACAAATGAAGAACTCATTAGTTATAATTTTGACCCTATTCTCTATGGCTTCTATAGCAAGAGGGGATGTAAATAATTGCCCTAAATTAAATCTCAACATTCCTGAATCTAAAGCCAACCCAGTAATAAAGGTCGCACCACTGCGTCCGATAGGCACTAACAGGAACTTACCCGTATGCGTAGTCGTGTCCTTTAGACTGGTAGAGAAACCGACGTCTGAAGGTGGAGGTCTTGTTCCTGGGGAAATAAAGATCGAAGGTTCATCTGATAAAGCATGGGATACCCCCGTTAAAGTCGCCGTATCAAGATGGCTTTACCTTTCAGAAGGTATCGACTATCGTGGGCGTCAGTATGTGATCTATAAGATTCCCTAACAATCCCCATAGTCAAAAACTAGAAAAGCTAAATGGTACCGTTTAGAGATTTTATGCGTATATTGGTACTCTTGATTACATTTATCCCCGCAGCAGTTTTTGCAGGAGGTATAAATTGTACTAGCGACGGAGACTCAGATCGCTATAAAAATCAGCTCAAAAAATTCAATGCTCAGCTACTATGCGGCCTAAGTCCTGAGTATGTTGCAGGATTTCGTATTGTTTTTGCTCCATCATTCGGACAAGCCAAGATAACAACGGTTTACCAACGCCATGACGGGACACTAGATGTAAATGGTAAATATCCTCTATCGTTATCTCAGTACATGGACATGGTTTCCCAATTTAAGGATCTCAACCTCTTTGAATTAGAAAGTTATGATAGATTAATTGATTTGTACTGTGCCAAGCCTCCAAAATTATCAACGAAAATAGATTCCTCCGAACCTAATAAATGCCCTTTGGGGTTCGATGGGGAGACCGTTTATATTGAGGCTGCCTATGGAGGCCAAAAAAGGACCGTTCAGCGCTGGAATGGACTAAGTGTTGCTCCCGATGTGGAAAGGGACTTTAGTAAAACTGCAAATTTTCTCCTAAATATACTTGACTCTGAAATTAAGGAATAATTTATTTTTATATATACTCAATGAGAACACTCAAGATTCTATTATTTTACTTTAGGGAGTGGAAAGGATTTAGCCTAATAGTTCTCCTTCTATTACTGGTGTTACTTCATGTTATTAACCTGGCCAGTAACACCGAGAAGGTTGTAAAGCAAAATGGTACAATCAAATCAAAATTTTATATTGGTCGCTCCAATGCCGCTCACATACCAAAATACCAATATCAAGTAGAGCTGAAGAATCGCAAGGTGATTGATGTGGGCAGCGATATGAACCTACACCCAGGTGATACGGTTTGTATTGCAAGCATCACTTATAAAAATAGCGTAAGAGTCGCCAAATATACCATAGAGACTTCAAACGGCTGCACCGGTGCACAGTAATCGGCGTTGCGTAAGAATCTACTTTTATGTTCCGACTAACTCCACGAGACTCTAGCCGTTGAGCTTTAGGCGTCAGCTCAGAGACCCGCTAATTCCCATGCCTATCAATCCTTATATTAGTTTCTTTACCTTAACCATATTAATAAACTCAGCATGGTGATAGGTGCGCCTAACTTATTGATATTATATGCTTTTTTAGTGGTATTCAGGGTATATGAAGTATTACCCCTGTTACCAAATGCTATGTTTCTAGAGTCGCGTACAATCTACGGAACCAGAAGGCAATGGCTATCAGAATCCTTTCTATCGATGGTGGAGGAATCCGGGGAATCTTGCCTGGCCAGATACTGGTGTCCCTTGAGCACAAGCTAAAGGTGAAATCAGGCAATCCTGACGCCAGGATAGGCGAGTACTTCGACCTGGTGGCCGGAACAAGTACCGGTGCAATATTAGGTGCCGCCTACATCTGTCCTAACAAGCAAGGAAAACCAAAATTTTCTGCCCAGGATGCTGTCAGCCTCTACCTTAAGGAAGGCGAGAAGGTATTTGGCTCAGGCTCATGGCCTTTTCTAGAAAAGTTAAAGTTATTGAAGGAGGAAAAGTACTGTTCCATGGAGTTGGACAGGGTTTTATCGCAATTCTTTGGGAAAATGAAACTTAGTAATCTATTAAAGCCCTGCTGCTTTGTTTCCTATAATATCAAAAAACGGGAACAAGTCATTTTTAGGCAACATTGTGCCATAGTAAAGAATGAAGACTTTCTGGTTAAAGACCTTCTACTGGGAAGCACCGCGGTACCAACCTATTTTGTGCCAGCACGCATCTTTTCACTACCTCCATCCAACAATAAATATGTCTTAATTGATGGCGGCATGGTAGCCAGTGATCCTGCTTTATGCGCCTACTCCGAAGCCATCAAATTCAGCGGGGTCTCTGGGATGAAGGATATGGTTATTGTATCTCTGGGTACTGGCAGGCAACTTTCAGGATACAAATACAAGGAGGTTAAAGATTGGGGGATACTCAATTGGGCAAGGCCCGCCATTGATATCGCCGTAAATGGAAGCGCGCAAATGGTTCATTACTATATGAAGCAAATTTCTTCTACCGTAGAGAATTCAAATTACTACCGGATACAACCAAAGCTTTACGCTGCTGACTCATCTATGGACAATGCGACACCAGAAAACCTGAAGAAGTTAAAAAAAGCGGGAGAAAGGAATGCAGAGTATTTTGATAAAGAGCTGGAAGAAATAGCTACTATATTAGTCAACAACCAAGGAAGCCATAGGTATCAGTAATGCTACCGATCGGGACCAGCGTTGACTTTATCAAATTACAGCTATAGAAATTCATACTACTTATTAGAGCTTAGGTATTTTTCTCTTACCTGATTAATCATACCTCCTGCTTCCAACACTTCAATTTCGTCCTTAGCCAAATCACTCCGCAAGTTAATACATTCTCCTGATGATTTAATTATTAACTTAATTGAACTGCTTGACTTTATCTGTGCAATTGGATTGTCAATTTCAAGAGCTACCCCCTGTTGAAGAAGATTGTAATCATCAAAATTCTCAAATAGCAATGGTAGCACACCGAAGTTAATAAGATTACGCCGGTGTATACGGGCCATACTTTTTGCAACTATGCACCTCACCCCAAGAAAACGTGAAGATACCGCCGCATGCTCACGGCTGGAGCCTTGTCCATAATTTTCACCACCGACAACAAAACAGTCTCCATTGAGCTTCACTGCCCGATCATAGAATGATTCATCGATTCGTGAGAATGTATAGCGGCTGATGGCGGGGATATTTGAGCGCAGCGGTAAGATTTCTGCTCCAGCAGGTAATATTTCATCAGTGGAAACATTATCCCCTGCTTTCAGCAATAATGGGCCAGTTAAAACTTCCGGTAGCTTTTCGAAATCAGGAAGGGGCTTGATATTTGGCCCTTTGATCAACTCAACTGCTACTGGGATTTCTTGAGGTGGCTGCAATAACGGACGTATATCAGGTAGATATTCCGGCTCATGGAAGCTGGGGTAATCCATATCCAGGTCACGAGGGTCAGTGATCACCCCTCTTAACGCACTGGCAGTGGCCACTTCGGGGCTGCATAAATAGACTTGGTCGTCTGCGGTGCCTGAGCGGCCACGGAAGTTACGTGGGACCGTGCGCAAGCTGATACCGCCACTGGCGGGAGCCTGCCCCATGCCGATACAGCCACCGCACCCAGTTTGATGCAAGCGAGCTCCCGCTTGTAGCAATTTTGTCAGATCTCCACTCCGACTGAGCTCTTCGAGTAACTGACGTGAGGTTGGATTGATGTCAAAGGAAACGTCATCGGCTATTCGGCGACCTGAAACCATGCGTGCAGGTATCGCAAAGTCTCTCAACCCTGGGTTGGCAGAAGAGCCAATATAGCTCTGATAGATAGGACGGCCCTCCACTTCACGGACCGTCACAACTTTGTCTGGGCTTGATGGACAAGCAATTAGCGGCTCGAGATTTGATAAATCGATAGTATCTTCTTCGTCATAACCAGCACCTTCATCGGCCTTCATTTCGACAAAGTCGTTTTCACGATGCTGCTGTTTTAGGAAAGCCCTTACTGCTTCATCGGCAGGAAAGACGCTGGTGGTAGCGCCCATTTCCTGCCCCATATTGGCAATCACATGACGATCCATCGCTGTCAATTTATCCAGGCCGGGGCCGTAATATTCAACAATCTTGTTAACACAGCCCTTAACAGACTGCCGACGTAACATTTCCAGAATGATATTCTTAGCGCTAATCCATGGCGGCAGCTCACCTTCGAGCTTCACACCGAGTATTTTGGGCATTTTCAGTGCAAAAGGGACGCCTGCGATGGCCATTGCTACCTGTAGGCCACCGGCTCCAATCGCCAGCATCCCCATAGAACCCGCTGCACAAGTATGGCTATCGGCGCCAAGTAATGTCTTACCAGGAACATCGAAACAAGCCATCTGTACTGGATGGCTGACACCATTACCGGGCCGCGAAAACCAAATTCCAAATTTACGACAGGCACTTTGCAGGAATATATGATCGTCGGCGTTTTTAAAATCCGTCTGTAACAGGTTATGGTCTACATATTGTGCTGAAAGCTCAGTCTTGATTTGAGACAAACCAAGTGCCTCAAGCTCCAACATAATAAGTGTTCCCGTCCCATCCTGAGCTAGCGTCTGATCGATCTTTATCTCTATTGGGCTGCCAGGCTCCATTGATCCACTCACGAGGTGGCTTTGGATAAGTTTCTGCGCAAGATTCATAGGCATAAAGGGATACCCGGTGAGTGAGCTGGAGCTTTCTAGTATTGATGTAACTAGATCTTGATCATTGTAGCTCTAGCTTCCTCGGCTGAAGCACCGTTATAGCTGCAGGACTATGTAAGCGCCAAGGCTATACCCCTGGACTCTTAGTAGCCCTAACATACGTTAGCGCTACCTGAACCGTTTACTTCCTCAGTTTTGTAATGTCTGACACATGACTGAGTATATGCTGCAACATACCCTAGATAGGGGGGCGCTAGTAGATAGAGATTTAATTCAATCCAGTACTTATATTTAATCATCCAAAATAAAAAGTGTTCTTTGGAAAGATACTATTTCGCAAGATTGGCAATTGCTTATGGATTCAGCTTACACACAATTATATTAATTTTCTTCTCCACAAGCTGCCCTGTATTACTTTCTCCATACTCACTATGCTTCCCGCGGGATACAACTTTAAATCCAGCGTCAGACAATTGGGCACAAATATCATCCTCACCAAACAGCCTGAATCCATATTGAGTGAATGGTAGATTTTGCATAAAAGATTTATCGCCAAAAGCCAGGCATAACTTTCCTTTAGGTGCTAGTACTCTGGAGATCTCTGCAAGATGAGTTTTTAGGGTGTCCCAAAAATATATTGTGTGTACGGCTAGAACCTTATCGAACTGTTTATCGGCAAATGGCAGGCTTTCTGAGCTACCAACTAAAAAGTCCATTTGCCCTGACTCTATATATTCAAAATTTAGACCCTTTGCGGTTGCAACCATATCGCTCGACCAATCAATACCGGTATAGCGGACACAAGATCCCTTACGAATTACGTCGACTGCAAATTTGCCATTACCAGGACCAATTTCTAGAACAGAATCACCATCTACCACATTGAGAGCTGTTAAAGCGGCAAGGTTCGTTGCTTCATTCGCTTTGTTCATTTGCTGCGCGGTTTCTGAAGCCAATGTACCAGATGGTTTTCTAAGCTGCTCAGCAACGAGCTTTGGATCTTTTGACATTACTATTCCTTCAGCGTCAAAAATAGAATACTGACCAGATAATTCATTCTTTAAATTAACCAATCACTACCTGGGTAACCGTTTTGTTTTGAACATAGATATAAAATACAACTTATTCTACACTATCCTATTGCTCAACATCTATATCGATTATGTTAGGTAAAAAGTAGGTACAGGCAGAATACCTATTAAGATATTCTGCCTGCGTATCTCAGTATTTCCTGCAATACAAATTACTTCAATATGAAAATTTGTTTTTTAAGTATCCCTCTCCAAAATAGATTGCAAATTAAGCAAACTAGAACTTGTTATCTTTAATTTGGTTAGATTGTACTTAAAACGATATTTAAACATCCACAGTATGTGCCATGAGCTTGCAAGCAATTATCATAATGACAGCAGCCACAATTGTTGGGACCACTGTAGGGATAAATTCTGGATAAGATCCATCAATAAAATAGCCTACTAATCGGCCAACTAGAATCAACATCAATGCAATAAATCCAACCATAATATGGTCCACGTTAGATCTTATCGCTCCAAGAAGAACCATTGCCCAAATTGCGATTGTTGTCCCACCCCAAAGAGAGCGAATACTCGATAGCCCACTCACAGAATCAATAGGCCCGATAAATGTGTGGGCCAGCATGACAGATGGACTAATCATAAGCACCAATCCAGTCCCCATAAAAAACAGGGCTAAGATACCTAAAATACAGCGTCCAATAGTTGCCTTCGCCATATACCCAAAACCTCCAATCAATTTGTAATCATTCAATATCACCGAACGAGGCATAGGTTATGGATAAATATGCCACTATATGGCATATTTTGATAACTATGCGAACATCTACCCTCTCACGAATAGATAGACTTGAAGTTATCACCGCCCGATTAAAGTCGGACGAACCCATCACGATTGGTGAAATTGCCAAGGAAGTGGGCGTTAGCATTCGGACGCTGAATCGAGATATAGAGGTGTTGAGAAGCCGAGGCTTGCCGATTGAAACAGATGTGGGGCGCGGTGGTGGAATCCGTTTGGACCAGCGCTGGGGCGTTGGTCGTGTCAACTTAAACTATACAGAGGCTGTTGACCTGATGATCAGTTTGGCTATTGCTGAACAGATGAAATCCCCCCTCTTTATGGCACACTTAAGTAGCATCCGCCACAAGGTAATGGCTTCCTTTTCACCGTCCATGAAAAGTAAAGTGAATGGTATAAAGGCACGTATCATCATCGGAAAATCGGCTTCCGAGGTTGTGCTCTCAAATTTCTTAACTCCAAAGCGTAAAACTGTCGAGAAGCTCCACCAGGCTTTCTTAATGCTTCAACGCATAAAGATCACCTATTGTGACGAAAGCGGAAAAGAAACGCTACGTACTATTGAACCCCACTACCTCTTTCTTAGTTATCCCGTATGGTACATCCTCGCCTGGGATAAGCTCCGTGAGGATATGCGGGTATTTCGTTGTGACAGGTTTAGGAAAATTCAGGCTCTGAATGAAGACTTCAAGCTAATTCCACTTATTGAATTTAAAAATAAGAGAGATAAAATACCTCCATCTTAAGGTCATTTTGTTTAAACTTCATCGAAAACTACCTTAGAACAGTATAAGTAATTCTGATAGGCCCGCCCAAGGTCTTTCAGGTGATCGCTCCGATAATTTTGGCCGTTTTAACCTGACCCAGTATGAAACGTGCCATTATTGCTGATAACACCAAAGAATCAAAACTACGTTCTGACTACTCCGGTTGGCGCAAAGCCCAAATTGAGCAAGAACTGGGCTTAGACTGAGTAATTACTTTTTAGTGCTGCCTTCGGGCAGCTGGCTTCCCCACTCTCAAAATCTATCAATAAGAAAAGTTCTAGAAGACCCTTAAAGTTGTACGCAGGTATTTACTACTGCGGCTTATCTGGTATAGATATAGCAGACCATCAACAATTTACTATTTCCAACAATCTTATAAACGCATTACTTAAATGAATTATTTGATATTTTTTAAAAGACACTCTATCAAATGATTTTTATTCTATTTGTACCCTCAACTTCTTTTACAAGCTTTTTACAAACAGCTTCTTGATATTGGAAGGGTATAAACATCACAATTACAGTATAAATTACCACAAACACTCTTCTGAATAGAATTTCCCCCTCACAAATGCATACTTTTTAGGAACTTAAACAAAGCGATCCAGTCAGAAATCGAAGTAGTACGCCAATAACCTCGAAATTTCGTACTACTTTTAGCGGCAACTAAGATCTGACTCAGTTTTCAAGTTACTTTAAATACAGGCTTATCATGATGCATAGTCGGCACACAAAAATTATTTCAAAGATATTTCTTACAATCGCACTCTTAGCAGTAACCGTTGCTGTACGTGCAGACGAAGCGCTGCAGACATTTCTAGAGCAGACACTTACCACAGCACGTAACAAAAACGATCTTCCAGCCGTCGCCGCGCTGATTCAAATCGATGGCAAGACCGCTGCTATAGCTGCAGACGGTTTTCGTGCACATGGTCATATGGAACCAGCCACTATCGACGATCGTTGGCATATTGGATCGAATACCAAGGCGCTAACTGCAACAATGATCGCACGCTTAGTTGAGCAAGGTGTCATGCGATTTGAGGATACACTCGCTGATTCTTTTCCCGCTTTCGCAAAAAATATGGACCCCGCTTACCGCAATATTACGATCACGCAATTGCTCAGTCATACCGCGGGCTTACCATCTCTGACCGACGATAATGAATTTCCTCAATTTGAAGACTTAATTGAGTCGGTACCCAGTATTCGGGCGCAGCGTATTGCTGTTGCACGCAGTTACCTTGCAATGCAACCTACATCCGCAACTGGTTCATTTAAATACTCCAATCTCGGTTACATTATCGCGGGTGCCATCGCCGAGGCACGAACAGGCAAGACTTGGGAGGATCTCATCAAGGAACAGGTCTTTACTCCGCTCGGCATAAAAAATGCTGGATTTGCTGCGCCCGGATCCTCTGGCAAGTTGGACCAACCGCGCGGTCATAAAAAAACCTGGTGGGGCAAGCTCGTACCACTCGATCCCGCTGACATACAAAGTGATAATCCTCAAGCGCTCGGCCCCGCCGGCACAATCAATATTTCTCTTAAAGATTGGACTCTCTTCGCAGAAGACCAACTCAATGGCGTACATGGCCGCGGTAAATTATTGAAGTCCGAAACTTATCGCAAACTACACTCACCCGTAAATGGTAATTACGCACTGGGCTGGGGGGCATTTTACGATCCAGAGTTATTGCTGCTTACACACACCGGTAGTAACCTCTATTGGCTCACCGAAGCTCATATCATGCCGAAGAACAACATAATTTTTCTAATCGCGATGAACTCCGCTGATGATACTGCAAAAAAATCAATGGAAGATATTCGCAACCTTCTTATGGAGCGCCTAAAACCATTTGAGTGAACCTAAAAAGCAGACTTGTCTTGACATGTCCGCAATCCAGCGGCGACTGGGATATATATTTGATAATTAATTAAAGTCGGTAGTGCGAATCAGAAATATCTATGCGCTTTGGAAAAAGCTTTACGCCTGCATAAGAACTTGCCCGTTTACAATAAGATTTGGCTTTCCTTGGCAGACGTGACCTCCAGTTAAGTCGACGGATCCAGCGGTAAATTGTTGAACAGCTAACCGCTTTAGTACACCGTTCAAGCCGCATTCGCCCAGCAATTTGTTCAGGGCTTGCATTTTTTAGCTGGAAGTCGATTTGTACCTGCATGGCAAAGTCGAGCTTGCTGTGCTTAAGAGCTCCCTGCCACCGTTGCAGTGCCTGACGATGGGCACTCTCGGCACAGTAGGGGCTGCAACGACCAAGCTCGCGAGAGGTGGTCTTATTGGATCTATGGACGTGTTGTGCAATGGCTCGAGCTGAATAGCTCTGCCGATTAAAAGCCTCAATCTGGTATCGTTCTTTTAAGCTCAGCTGGTTGGTACGGGTTCCCATGAGGTTCCTGGCTTATTTGTATGGAAGCTTACTAGCCTACAGCCAGCTGGCCTCCCTCGCTATTGCCAAGCGTGTCGGTTGTTATGGAAATCTAGGAACAGATCAAAAATCCAACTACAAAGATAATAAAGATAGTCTTGGAACTATAAGGGTGGTGATTTACTCTACCTACAGGACCTTTAGCCCAAAACTATTTTATACGCACTCAACAAGGAAGCAGAGATGCCAGGCAGTTATCCAAGTAAAATTAAGGAATTACCTCTCTACGATGGTCGCTTTGATGCTTACAAGCTTAAGGCAGAAAACAGTAATGTTCTTTTCGCATCATATCCAGCTGGAACGTTTATTCCACCCCATACACATGACACAGATAATCATGGCGTTATCACAAAGGGGGAACTAATACTCACCATGAATGGTGTCACCCAACGGATTGGCATTGGACAGTGGTACCACGTACCGGCAAATGTAGAGCACTCCGCGACTTTTGAAGTCGAAACAGATGAAATTGAATTTTGGTTTAAAGATAAAACAATCTAAATCTCTACACGCACATAAACTAAGAGCTTTAAAAGCCTAGTCGGCAACCTGTAGATGCAGTGTAATTTATCATGAAATAGCGCTGAACATGCAGCTTGAAGAAGGACTTTAGGCTTATAAAGCCTAAAGTCCTTCTCGATAAAGGTATGGCAGTATCGTGTGTGGCTTAACGCTAAAGTGCAGGCGAGTTAATTACTGCGTTAAGTATTCGTCAGCACTGATAACCTCTGCATAAGCAAATTGTAGTGCTGCCATATAAGCTGCATGTATATGTGCAGCGGGAACATCGACACCATTGAAGTACATGTCCCGACTGGCGCAGGCATCATGAATAACGGTATTTTCATATCCAAAGTCACTTGCCGCTCGGGTGATAGCATCGATACACATATGGCTCATCGCACCGACAATGACCAATTTATTAACACCTAGCTCATCCAAGTGCTTTTTGAGATCCGTACCTTTGAAGCTGTTAACTTCATTCTTGAGTACTACCGGCTCACTTTCAACAGGCAGAAGGCTTTTATGAATTTTCGCACCCTCACTACCGGCAATAAATAATGGAGCATCCTCACTGAGAAATTCATGGCGAACATGAATAACTGGCCACTGCTTTTTGCGAAACTCAGCCAGCACTTTTTCGGCTTTGTCTGATGCTTGGCCAATGCCTTCAAGAGTCCACTTTCCGCCTTCAAAGTAGTCGTTTTGCATATCGACGACGATTAGCGCTGTCTTGCTCATAAGATTGTCCTTTGGTTGTGTCTTTGAAATGTACAAGCGCATCTTAGGGCGATGGGCTAAGATACAGGCGTGGCAAGACCGACATAAAACGGGCAAGAACTGACAGGGGGGGCTAGTGACCCAAACAATCCACATTGCAATACTGATGATCCCCGGAGCGGCTCAGTCTGCAACTTATGGCCTAATCGACCTGTTCCAAACCGCAAACCACATTTGTCAGGAGTCAATTCCAGAACCCAAGGCGCTATTTGAGGTATCACGCTGGCTAATTAATGACGGAAAAGTCATACCCGAGAAAAAAGGGGCCGCTAAAGACCCAAATATCGTTATTGTACCGCCGGTACTGGAAGGTCAGGAGTACATGGAGCCACCGAAAGATGTCAGTACGTGGTTGTTAAAGCGGCACAAAGAGGGGGCCGTAACCTGCTCCGCTTGTGCTGGGGCTTTTATGTTGGCCGACGCAGGACTATTAGATGGACGCCAGGCGACCACTCACTGGCGACTGGCCGATGCCTTTAAGCAGAAGTTCCCGGATATAGAGCCGAATATCGATTCCATCCTGATTGCAGACCCGGATGTTGTCACCGCAGGAGGTGTAATGTCTTGGATTGACCTTGGGTTACATCTGGTCGGACGATACATGCCTCCCCATATAGTTATGGAGTTGGGACGTTTCCTGTTGGTGGATACGGGTACCCGTTATCAAAGTTATTACCGCAGTTTTCTAGCTCCTCTAGATCATGGCGATAAAGCAATTTTAAAAGTACAACAGCAAATTCACCGGGATTATCAACAACCAATCTCTGTTGCAGAGATGGCTCAACTCGCCAATCTGGGCGAACGCACCTTTCTACGAAGATTTCAAAAGGTTACCGGCTATAGACCCGCCGAATATCTTCAACAACAACGTCTACAAAAAGCTCGCGAACTATTGGAAACAGGCACATTGCAAGTCGAACAGATCGCTTGGCAAGTGGGGTATGAGGACGTCAGCGCATTCCGAAAAATGTTTCACAAACAGACCGGACTCTCCCCTAGGGAGTATCGACAGAGATTTTCAGGTGGCTCTAAAATGTAATTCTCCGGAAAGGTTGATCAGTCGTGCTAATTGAGAAAGTAATCAAAGCCGGTACAGACATTGATTGAAGAATTGACGATGATTCACTATTCACAAGAATCCTCAGCTATCCGAGACAAATAAGGCCTATCTAAAGTAAAATTAATGCACAATCAGATCACACTATATAACCTTGAGAGATATGTGGAAATTCATACTTAATTATATAAATGGTGCTCTTGGTATAAGTTCCATTGAAAGCGGCGAAAGAATATCCCCAGAGGAAGAACGCTTTCCAACAGACGGAATTGTACGCGCACCCTCTTTTGATTCGATTCCACACAAACAAGAACCTTTGACGGGCTCAGTCCGCCCAAAAGAACTTGGTGAGGTAGTAGAAGTCATGGTTGGTGTTGATTATCCAATTTACGGTGGACAAACGATACTCGTTGCTGATTTTGGAACTTACACAATTGAGCTGCCCAGCCCTTGCAGCGGAATAATCGAAGAGACTCTTATTAAGCCCGGCAGCTTGATAGGTAGCGAAACGCCTCTATTTAGAATACGTAGACCAATATAAAAGTTATCCAGATATAACAATAAGATTAAAAGCTTCCTAAAACCTAAAGGTCCTACCTAAAAATTTAACCACATTCAGATAGTTATGGAATCATTTATCGTTCGAGTAGATATTACACCACCAACCGGCTAGCAGAAATACGAATCATTTCTCTTTAGAGATACTGATAGCTATCCCCTAAATCCTACATTTCCTCGCCAAATCCAGTTCACTCAATGTATAGGTCAAGTTCTGAATAGTATTTGAAAAAATATTTTGTGACCAATTCTGGATATTCTAATAACCCACAGCTTTTTTTGTTAAATCATGGTATCAGCCGAACGAGCTTCCCTATATAGTGGCGCCGCCTAACTTTGATTAAAAATAGGTTAGTTGTCATTGTTTTTTGAGATGTGGGAGAGATACCAAAGTGATTAAGAAAATTTTTTCGAAAAGAGATCTCAAGCTTCCAATCATTGGCGGCTTGATAGCAGCAGCAAGCTTGCTATCAACAACTGTATCGGCAACGGCCGAAGTTGATATAAATCAATTACGTCAACAATCAAAAATTATGTTCGGCACTCTCTCAGAAACTATGCCTGGCAGTGAGAATGACACCCCAGCGATGGTTGAGCTTGGAAGAACACTGTTCATGGACAAACGGCTTTCAGTCAATGATAGCCAGTCCTGTAACAGCTGCCATCAAGTAGGGAACTACAACGGCTCGGGCGTTGACAATGAAGCGACATCACCGGGAGCTTTACCTGGCACCAAGGGTGACCGAAACTCTCCAACGGTCTGGAATTCCGGATTCCAGGTAGCTCAATTTTGGGATGGTCGCGTAGAGGACCTGAAGGAACAGGCCAAAGGTCCAATTCTAAACCCTGTAGAGATGGGAATGCCTTCAGAAGAGGCTGTTGAGGCAAAGATTTCAAAAATTGCCGAATATCAAGAAAGTTTCAAACACGCCTTTGGTAAAGAGAATGCTATCTCTTACGACAATATTGCTGAGGCCATAGCTGCGTTTGAGCGCACATTGATTACAAATGATCGTTTTGATGATTTTATAAATGGTGATGATCAGGCTATGACAAAAAGTGAGTTAAAGGGCCTGCAAACCTTTATCAACACTGGTTGTTCAGCATGCCACAATGGTGCAACCTTGGGTGGAAACATGTACCAGAAGATGGGGCTGGTCAACCAATATCCACACCAAGAAGATTTAGGTCGTTATAAAGTTACAGGCCTTGAGAATGATAAAATGATGTTTAAAGTTCCAATGTTACGCGACGTAAGCAGAAGCGCTCCTTACTTCCACGACGGGCGTGTAGAAACCATTGAGCAGGCAATTTACGATATGGCTTGGTACCAATTGGGACAGAAATTGAGCACACAACAGGTAAACGATATTGCAACGTTCCTAAACGCTTTAGAACATCAAGCTCATTAAACTATTTCCCACCCTTCGGGGTGGGCATCTTTCGCTCTAATCAATTTTGGCTGAGCTCACGGGTTTCCAGTCACTAGCTCATTGATAACTTGTAACCATTCAACCCTGCGGTTACTTTGTGTTTAAACCACGCTCAGAGATAGCAGCCAATAGACTAAATGGTTTCCTGGTTACCGACCAACTTATAATGTCTAGCGCTCCACTAATACTTATATCAAGCCGATAAAATGAAATACGAAGGGAAATGTACAGCCTTCAGCCGCCGACTTGAGAGAGTTCCATTAAATTACTGTTCAATACCTGGGCATTCAGTCATCAGATTACTTTATGTGCTTTTCACTTTATAGATAGTGAAATTTTCCATAAGGGACTAAGAAAATAGAAATTACGATTTTTTCTCATTCGAATAAGAACCGCCAATAGAGCTTAACTTCCTATCACAGTCCCAAAGCAAGATAAGAAAACAGCCTTAAATAACTTTTAAATAACCCAAAGAAATAAAACTAATCTGATTTGTCACACTCACTGTATTAAGAGTTTAGCGTTCAGGAAGATCAATGAAACTTCGGCTAGCGTCAGCCCTCACCATATTAGTTATCGTAGCGTTTTTAGGCTTGGTATACGTCTACAATTATCGACTGACCCAAAGTATTCAGTATGACGCCCACCCTGTTGCTAAAGAGTTCATCAAAAGTAATGCTTCCCTTAAAGACAAAGATACTATCAACATCCTTATTATAGATGGCGGTGGAATACGTGGTTTGATACCGCTCTATGTCATTCAACATATCGAAGAGCAGACCGGCAAGCCTATTGATGAATTGTTTGATGTTTTTAGTGGAGTATCCACTGGCGCCATCATCGCTACTGGCCTCAATGTAACTCAAGAATCATTTGACGATGATCATCCAGGGATTGAAAATCTTAAATCCCAAAGTGATAAAATTATTGATATTTATAAACAAGATAGCAGATACGTATTCTCCGTACCCTGGTATCACAAATTACTAACCTTTAATGGTTTTATCTCTCCTCGCTTTAGCGGTGAGCGTTTAAGCGAAACCATGGAAAAGCATTACACTGAAAAATTGAAGTTTACGAGTTTGAAGAACTACGTCATCATCCCCTCTCTCAATATTCATATGGGCCAGCTTCAACTCTTCAAAAACCGTGGTGAAGCAGTCAGTAAACTGCCCACAGACACACTGTATCAACTTGTAACAGCGGCAGCTAGTGCGGAGACTCTATACCCACCTGTCGAGTTCGTAACTACTGGACGAGATATTCATCAGCGCTATTATGCCGACGCTGGTATATACGCAAATAATCCGGCCAGTATTGTTTTACGCGAAATTATTAGAGAGTTTCCTGAAAAAAACTACTATGTGCTAATTCTCGGGGCCGGAACGTCTCCACTGAGTACAATGGAAGCCAACTACAGAAACTTAAAAAACTGGGGAAGAATTAATTGGGTGAAAGACCTTATATCTAATGTACAGAGGTCCATGGATGACCAACAAGTATACACCTTGGAAATCGCACAATCCCTTAGCCCTAAAGGGCGAATAAAATATAACTACTTAAATGTAGAGCTTGTTAATCCATATGTTGACCCATTTGACTATAAAGCAAGTAAGAAGCTGAAAGTTCTAGCAGATAGGCTTCTTGAGGAAAATAAAACGGAGGTTGATCAGGTGGTAAACACCCTCAAGGACAAAGGCTAACTATAACGCCGGAGAATACTTCACCTATTCAGTTGAGCTTGCCATTCAGCATTGCCTTGGATGAGAAGCCATCAATGGATTGGCATGTATGAAGGCCCGAAGATTTGAGTTGAATCACACAGAATACAGATAGTGTGTTCAACTTAGGCAAGGTAAGATCATGCCCATACCTTCTTGGATTGACCATGGATATAGGTCGTTAGCAATGAACACACGCCTTCTTAATCTCGATGTGCTACGGGGGCTAGCTGCAACTTTGGTTGTCTGGCAACACAGTAGTGAAGTATTTATCCGCAACCCATCCATCGCCCAGCACGGCTCGGCACTGGCTGAATTTATCAGTCAACTGGATTTTGGCAGGATAGGTGTACTTTGCTTTTTCCTAATATCCGGCTTTGTCATTCCCCACAGTCTTCTTGCATCTAACCATACTCTCAAAAGCTTTGCTATCCGCCGCTTCTTCCGCTTGTATCCTGCTTACTGGTTATCTCTGACTGCAATTATCGGACTTACATGGTTGCTCGCTGGCCGAACATTCTCTGCATCTACCATTCTTGCCAATACCACAATGCTGCAAGGCCTTATGGGGTTTGAAAGTGTTCAGATTCTATATTGGACTCTCACTGCAGAGCTGCTTTTTTACTGTCTCTGCGCACTGATGTTCACCCTTCAACTACTAGGGAATCCCAGATATCTATTCTTAGTGTGCTGGGGGGCACTATCGGTATTTGTCAGCATGCAACTTTTAGGGCAATCATCCACTCCAATTTCCCAGCTTCCCGCCACCACTACTTACCTCCCCTTTGCTATCGCAGTTATGTTCTGCGGAACCCTACTCAGGTATTGCTACGAAACAAGGCGCGGTTATCGTTATATGCTTTGGGGCCTGGTTTCGACTTTCTCGATACCACTACTCGTTATGGCCATGCACCTACTAGGTAAGTCGATCAGCGAAACTCCCCTCCGCTTTGTATCATCTCATTTCATCGCTTTAGCTATCTTCCTCGTTTTTGTATTACTTCCACCAAAGCCAATACGACATTTAGCCGCTCTGGGGACTATCAGTTATTCCATTTACCTGTTTCATTTAATCGTGGTCTTTCTCGTCAGCTGGGCCATAAGCCAACCTTGGGGACAAGAGATTACAAGTATTTCTCTATCCACGTTGCTTGTGGCAGTTACACTACTTAGCTTCGCTTTGGCGGCAGCCATTTATTGGCTGGTGGAGAGGCCCTGCATGCAATTTGGGCGCTTTTTGAGCGATCGAAATGGCGGGTTAAACAGGTCAGGGGAAATGTTAAGGGGGGGTTAGTGTGGAAAACTATAGGAATAAGTTAAGGGCCTGGAAGCAAAAAAATAGCCGTAGACTTATTAGTCTACGGCTATTTTTAGCAGCCATTATTGAGTGTCTACTGCGCCCACAACAAGCTGATAGCAATAGTCCACATCATAATGCCCACCAGTACATCGAGTACCTGCCAGGTTCTGGGGTTCTTAAATAGCGGCTGCATCATGCTGCCACCCACTGAAAGAAGGGTGAACCACAGCAGGGATGCACTACATGCCCCCAGCACAAAAAACCAGGTTCCATTGCCAGCATACTGCGCCCCTACAGAGCCAATCAGTACAACCGTGTCCACATACGCGTGTGGATTAAGCAGGGTTAAGGCTACCGCGGTAATCAAGGCAGAGCGGCGGGATTTCATCCACTCTTTTTGCTCTCCAAGACCTTTGTTAGTGAAGGCCGAACGGAAAGCCATAGCACCGTAGGAGAACAGGAAAGCAGCACCGAGCCAGGTCAGCCAGATCATCCAGTCGCCACCCGCTTGTGCGAGATTTGCAACCAGGAACACACCACCTGTAATCAAGGCAATATCCATCAGTACGCATAAAGCCGCGATACTAAAGTGATATTGTCGACGGATACTCTGCGTCAGCAGAAACGCATTCTGCGCTCCGATCGCCATAATCAAACTGATGGTAGTCAAAAAACCTTTTGCGAGCGGCGCCAGCAACAACCCTGAAAACACGATGCCTCCTGTGCTTCATTCTCTAATTTGGAAGTGCCCGCAGGGCTGCGGGCCTTAATAGTGGCGCGAGATTAAGAGTCAAACTAGAATAAGTAAACTTAATTATACTGATCCCTCATAAGAAATTCTTATGCTAGACCTAAAGCAACTCCAGGCCTTTGCCTTTGTCATAGAGGAGCGCAGTTTTGACAAGGCTGCCGCCCTACTCCATGTCAGCCAGTCTGCGATTTCCCAACGAATCAAAGCCTTAGAAAGCCAGGTTGGCCAAGCCCTATTGATACGCTCCAACCCTTTGCGACCCACTGAAGCCGGCCTCAAAGTGTTGGGGTACTACCAGCAAATGCACTTGTTACAGCAAGAGCTTCTCACTGATATCGATCCAGAGGGGGGCAAGAGTCGCTATAGCAACCAGAATAAGGTTCGGATCGCACTGAATGCAGATAGCTTGGATACCTGGTTCCTGGCTGCCATCACACCATTGATTCGATCCCAGCAGTTGCTCGTGGATCTAAAGGTTGACGATCAGGACGCTACCCATGAACTGCTGAAGAATGGTGAAGTCATTGGCTGTATCAGTTCAACAACCAGTAACCTCCAGGGCTGCCAATCAGTACTGCTCGGTCATATGGCCTATTACCCAGTATGCACTAAGGCCTTCAAAAAGAAGTTTTTTTCAGACCCGATTAAGGTTGAAGAGCTCCACTACGCTCCCACAGTGGAGTTCAACTATAAGGATCAATTGCAGAGTCGTTACCTTAAACAGTTTTGGGGAGTGGAGACTGGCCAGTACCCATCTCATGAAATCCCCTCTTCAAAGAGCTTCCTCAGTTTCTTAACTCTGGGGCTGGGTTGGGGAATGGCGCCAGATATTCAGATCGCCAGCCTGCTAAAAAGTGGAAAGTTGGTGAAACTCGCTGAAGACCAGTATTTGAAAATTCCTCTTTACTGGCATGTTTGGAACTTAAAATCGAAATTGATTAAAGAGATCACTATCAACCTCACAGAGCATGCTCGAAAAGCTCTAAACCAATAGTCGAATAGTTAGTGATGGTGCGACTGCCAGGATGGACAGTAACCCAACTGCAGTTCACCATTTTCCAGCTGTTTTAGGGTTGAAAGTGCTTGGCGATATATATACCGATTTTCCTTATGCCTAATATCCAGATTCTTGAAGTTCCGAAAAGCTTCCTGATAAATTTCTTTAGCATCGCCACTCAATAGGAAGCTAACAATATAGTCTCCATGTAGTAATTCATAATTAAAGTAAGCCCCATCCAGCTTCTCTTTCTGTAAAAGCTTCGATGGTTCTGAAGTTATACGGCGAGTGTAATAATTTCCCGGTTTATCTACGATACACTGAGAATGCTCATAGCCACAATTTTTGTCAAAACTTTGCTTAAGTCGTTCAATACTTTGACCATAGTCTGGATCAGTTTGCCCGTATACAACACCTGAAACGCCCAAAAAAATCATCATTCCGCTACACATCATACAGGGCTCTAAAGATGTGTAGATCGTAACATTGGCTTTGGTCAAATATTGACTTTTTTCTCCGAGACATTTCTCTGATAGACACTGCTGCATTAAACGCACTTCAGCGTGTTGAGTTTTGTCATCGCAACGCAAAACTGAATTTAGTTGGGCCCCGACTATTTTCTTGGCATCATTATCAAATAAAACCGCACCAATATTATGGCCTCTTTTATTTTTATCAGTAGGTCTGACCCAGTCCTGTAATACTATAGAGTAAGCCAACAACATCAGTATCTTATCTTGCTCATCTTTAACACTCTCGGCTTTAGCTATTCCCACAAGAGAAAATTGTGATAAAGCCAAAAATAACAGGAGGCGAAACAACCCGGTATTTTTACCAAAAATTTTCAGCTTTTTGATACTTAGGAGCCCGATTAAAGCCATTTCTCCATTTCACCAATAATAAACCTGACTCTGGCGGGTACAAGTTGAGTGCGCCTAAGCGCCAAATATAGTGTCTCACTAACAGGATTTTCAAGGCTATGTGCCTTAATCAATTTCGGCTTTCGAAATGCACTTACCGCATAGGCAGGTAAAACTGTGAAACCCAATCCCATACTAACGGGCTCCAGTATTAAACTGATCTGATTGGAAAACCCTTTTTGTTGAAAAGCTTCAAGACTTCTAAATTGCGGGAAGTTTGCTCCCAATAATAGACTCGCATGGTGTATACCGTCCG
The DNA here is from genome assembly GCF_052467825.1 of Microbulbifer maximicatervae (SeqCode). Taxonomy (NCBI): domain Bacteria; kingdom Pseudomonadati; phylum Pseudomonadota; class Gammaproteobacteria; order Cellvibrionales; family Microbulbiferaceae; genus Microbulbifer; species Microbulbifer maximicatervae (SeqCode). The sequence goes on along the minus strand of NZ_CP174327.1, from coordinate 2,625,057 downwards.
GGTGGCCTATGTAGCCCAGCGCTAAAAGCTTCTCCCAGTCAGGAGTTTTTACTTCAGCCGGCGTCACTAGCAACAACCTTTCACTGGCGATCGGCCGACTATCAAGCTCCTCTGCTTGTGGCGGGCTAGTCATTAATCCAATATCAGCGCCGTTTTCCGCAATGGCCTTCTCTACATCCAGGTTGGGAGCGAAACGGCAGCTCATCGATAAACCCTGATGGATTTTCTGCAGGGACAACAACTTGGGGTAGAGCTTCAGCCCCACACTCCCGGGGCACATTACTCGCACATCCCCATGGTGGGGAGGGTCTTCACCAACAATTTGCCCCAGGCTGGCAAGCTTCTGAATAATCCCCTGCCCTTCCCGGTAGAGCCGATCACCAGCATCCGTGAGCGTGAAGTGTTTACCCTGTCTAACTAACAGAGCGACACCTAAGTGCTCCTCTAACTTGCGTATATGCTGGCTGACCCCAGACTGAGTCATATGCAAGCGATCCGCCGTACGAGTAAAGTGCCCCTCTTCAGCTAAGGTACAGAAGCTTCTTAACCACACTGGATTTATCATTACGAATGCTACTTAAAAATATTACAAATGATAATTATACGTAATGAATTTGAAGCTGTAACTTAACCGCATTCAACAAAGGAGACAGCTATGAGTAGCGCATACCCGAGAACCTTTTCTCATATCGGTATTTCAGTGCCGAACCTTGAAGAGGCTGTGAAGTTTTACACAGAGGTACTTGGTTGGTACCTGATTATGAAGCCCACAGATATCACAGAGGACAAAAGCGCTATCGGTGAAATGTGCACCGACGTATTTGGCCCAAACTGGGGTAGTTTCCGCATTGCTCACTTGTCGACAGGGGACAGGATTGGCGTAGAACTATTCCAGTTTAGCAATCAGGAAAACCCAGAAGATAATTTTGAATACTGGAAAACCGGTATCTTTCACTTCTGCGTGCAAGACCCCAACCTGGAAGAACTGGCGGATAAGATTGTAGCGGCCGGTGGTAAAAAACGTATGCCGGAGCCCCGTTATTACTACCCCGGTGAAAAGCCTTATCGCATGATTTATATGGAAGATCCTTTTGGCAACATTCTGGAAATTTACAGCCACAGCTATGAGCTGATCTACAGTGCTGGTGCCTACTGATAATAAGCACTCCAGAATTCACTCAGCATCACTCGAACGATGCTGAGTGAAATGCCGGCACGGAGTTATTAAGAGGCTCCCTAATTTATTTTGGTATTACTCAATCGCTCTGATCTGCTGTGATGCTGACTACATTACGCAAAACCAACCAGGAAACCACAAAGGCCAAAATTCCACACACCGCAATTACCCCAGCAAGTGATTCTGGTGTTCCATTAAAAACCAAACTGGTTACCAGGATAGCTACAGCCCCGATTGACAACTGCATAGTACCAGCCAGGGCAGAAGCCGTTCCCGCTATAGGCCCATGTCTTTCCATGGAAAGAATAAATGCTGTCGGAAGAACCAAGCCGAGAAACATATTGCATACGATAAGCATGCATATCAGTAGTACGAGATGATCAAAACCGGCCTCTATCACTAAATACATAGTCACCGAGCTTATTACAAATCCAGTCACACCCCACTTTACCAGCTTCACCATCCCTAAACGGGCACCGAAATTTGCCGAAAATTGACTCGACAGGAAGAAACTAAGCGCATTCAGAGCAAAAGCGAGACTAAATTCGGTTGGGGTCAATCCGTAGTAATTCGTATATAAGAATGAAGCTGCCGCAAAAAAAGCAAGTACACTAGCGAAGCCAAACCCTCCTATACAAGTAAGCCCTATATAGATCGGGTCACGTAGTAATATCGAATAAGACTCAAGCAGCGCACCTATTTTAAATGGTATGCGCTTATTCACTGGTAAGGTTTCGTGAAGGCTTGTAATAGCAAGTATCAGACTTAAAAAAGTAGCAATGGATATCCCCCAAAATATGCTGCGCCAACCAAACGAAATTAATAGCAAACTACCAATTAATGGGGCCAACATAGGAGAAATTGAAAGGACAAGAATTGCTGTCGTAAGAAGGCGAGTTGCTTGAGTACCCGTATAAGAATCTCGAATTATTGCACGGGGAATCGACATTACCGAGGCGGCACCCACTCCTTGTAAGAAACGGAAGGCAATTAACCACTCGATAGTGGTTGCCAGGGCACAACAAATAGATGCGAAAGTAAAAACCAGCAAACCAAAATAGAGCGGCGGTTTGCGGCCAAACATATCGGAAGCGGGGCCATAAAAAATCTGACACACCCCGAACGCAATAAAATAAGCCATCAACGTATAGGACGCGACCTGGGTTGAGGTGTCGAGGGCCTTTGTCATCGCAGGTAATGCAGGCAGATACATATCAATGGCCATAGGACCAACAGAGCTCAAAAGCCCCAGGATCAACGCCATTTTTATAAAGCCTGAGTTCATCCACAGTCCCTATTGAGCCAACTCCACCTTGGCACCTCTACAAGACACCTCTCACAATTGCTAAAAAGGGAGAAGGAAAGAATACACCGCACTTGGGACCCTATGAGGCATGGATGCCGATTAGGAGCTTACAGGGATGTATTCACGGCGTGTCTCGAGTGCGGTGTATTCTTTCCTTCCACAACAGTAGTAAGTTCCCCCATCCTTTTCGGACTGGCAGGTCAAACCTTAACCTTCAATCGTAGCAACTTAACTTAGGACCATAAGATCAGGGGAGTTAATGGCCCATGACGCTTCTATACCGTCTGCAGACGGTATAAATAAAGGTATTCCAACCCTGACCTCCAAGCGTCCAGGGGGCTCCTGTGGTGCCCGGCACTTCATCAGCGCCCCCTGGTGGAAAAGCCCTGTCATTCTAGCAACTGTGGTAGCTCAGGAATTTTTGCCTGGCCTGCTGGCTGCTACCAGCCACAAGCCCAAGCGGAACCCGCTTTCCCCACCAACAAGACAACGTCGCCGCCTCCCTTTAAGCTCCAGACGCCCAATTACCCCGCGCGGCCGCCGTCAGCGACCCTATATCGCCAATACCCCCTGTTGGATTATCACTCTGCAACCAAACAGTGATGACGTTGACCTATTACTCAGCGCCGGGAAAATGCAGCGACTGCATATCAACACGATTGATGGGATTGATGGGCGCTCAGGCATTCCGGAACTGGAAGACAATGAGCATATCGCGAGTAACGTCACCCGGTGGCGCCACTTGTGCGAACTCAAAAGCTCCGAAATTGGATGCTATCTCGCCCACTTGAGAGCAATTCGACGGGCATACCGCTCCGGCTTGGACCGGGTCTGTATTCTGGAAGATGATGTACAGCTAGAACCCTCATTTGGCCGCGTCTTAGCGGAGTTAGAGCAACTCCCTGAAAATATCGAGATGATTCGACTGATGGGACTTAAAGTCCGCAAGCGAAAAGTCGTGCAAACCTTGAATGACGGTGTTCATCAGTTAGTACGACCAGAGAGGGGGTGGTGTGGAGCACAGGGATATTTGATTAACCGGCGCGGTATGGAGAAAGTCTTAAAATATGCCAGCCGTATTTTCGAACCCATCGACAAGGTATTCGATCACTTCTGGCAATTTGACCTAAAACTGTATGGCGTTGAGCCACATCTTTTATGGGAAAACGAACACATCTCCAATATTGTTAAATCCAATATCCACCGCACAAAAGTCGCCCGGTGGCTCTATTGGCTGCACCCTTTCGGAAAACTCTGGCGCAGTGTGGGCAGGCACTTTTATTTAAGGCTCCACTCAAAAGAGTTCTATCCAGCAGAAAAACCCACACAACGCACAGGGCGTACGGCGCGAATTAAATCTTAAGAACCCTGCGATCAATTCTCCCAATAACGCTGCATTTTTAAAAACATAAAAGAAGCGGTCCAGGTAATCATCACCAGTCCCGTAAGGGCTTCAAGGCCAGCGGTAAAACGCAGGTGCCCCAGGGGCTCGATATCACCGAAACCCAGTGACGTATAAGTGGTAAATGAGAAATAAGCGCAGTCCAACAGGCTGCCATTAAAATTACCCACCAAAGTGCCAAAGTAAGGCGAATTCACCATAAAGTAGTAACAGTAGGCAAACAGCCATATTTCAGCCACATGGGCGATCAGGGCGCCAAACACCCCCATCACAATCGCCAGGTTATGCTTAATTGGTATCCAGCGACCGATACGGGCAAGGGCACTCAATACTTCGTGATGAATCAGGACGACCGTGGCGACAACTATCGAATTCACCACGAAAGCAAATGCCAGATCAGCGTCGATCATGAAAGAACTCGCGCACTAAATTGCTTGCCTCTTCCGCCATGACTCCCGACTCCACCGTAATCTTGTGATTGAAAAAGCTGGCCTGTGCCAATTCCAGCTGGCTCTCAACAACACCGGCCCGGGGCTCGGTAGCGCCATATACCAGCCGCCCTACCCGCGCATGTACCATTGCGCCAAAGCACATAGTACAGGGCTCAATCGTCACATATAAAGTGGTGTTTGGCAGGCGGTAGTTTTGTTGTTTATCTGCCGCTTGCCGCAGGGCTACGATTTCCGCATGGGCACTGGGGTCACAATTCCCAATCGGGCGATTACTGCCCTCCCCTATGATTGTTCCATCCTGGACCAAAACCGCACCCACCGGTACTTCACCGCGCTCAGCAGCGAGTTGTGCAAGTTCCAGGGCTCGCCGCATAAATCCAAAGTCTCTGGGAGTCGCCATAACGCTGTTCTATTACCTCTACTATCAAATGCCTGTTATTTATGTTTAATAAAACGACGAATAACAAAGTCCGCTTCCAGCTCCAGGCTGTCGCGCTCTTCGAGTTTCTGCCGTTCTTCACGGTTGCCCTTCCAGGCAAAAGGCGTCATAGCAAGGAAATCTGAAATGGCCTGCTTGCCCTTCAATACAAACGGGAAAGAGCAGCGCATATCGACTTCCGGCGTCAATTTCTCAATCACTTTGGGTGCGGGATGTTTACGCGGCTCTTTATAGAGGTAGTTCTTTAGTGTCCACAAGTGATCGGGGCCAGGGGATACATCTACCAGATGACCACCGACTTTAATCACCCGCTCCATTTCATGATCGGGGGCTGGGGCAAAGATCTTCAGCAGGTTATCCACCGACTCCGAGACCACCGGCAAATTCACATTGCTGGCAACCACAAACTGGGCGCCACTGTCGCGCTTGGCCGCCATACGCACGCCGGATTTTGAAATGTCGATACCGGAAAGGCCGTGACCATGCCAGCCGGCTGACTCAAGCTCCCGCAGGTAATACCCCTCACCGCAACCGATATCCAGCAAACGGCGGCCGGGCTTGTAGGGCAAGAGCGCCGAAATACTATCAACCAGAGGCCGATAGTAGCCGGCGTGAAGAAAGCGCCGCCGCGCGTGAAGCATCTCCGAAGAGTCACCGGGATCTTTGCGGCGCTTGCGGTAAACGGGCAACAAATTGACGTAGCCCTCACGCGCGCGATCAAAACTATGTCGGTTGGTACAGTGCCAAGTATCTTTTCCTAAAGTTAAGGGGGCAGCACAAAGCGGGCATTGCCAAATCATTCAACTTCCTGAGTGTGTCTATTCTCTTTTACAAACGAGCGCGAAGACTGCTGCATAATCAAATCTGCCGCCTTCTCCGCAATAGCGATCACAGGCGCATTGGTATTGCCACTGATCAGGGTGGGCATTATGGAGGCGTCCACAACCCTCAGTCCATCCACACCGTGTACTTTTAGCTCGCTGTCCACTACAGCCAATTCATCACTCCCCATTCGACAGGTACCTATCGGATGGTAGATGGATTCTGCATGCTGGCGAATATAGTGGATGATTGACTCTCTATCACTCAACTTCTGCTCTGGGCGCAAGGACTTTTTCTTGTAGCGACTCAGTTCCTCCTGGGCGAGGATATCCTGTGCCATTTCAAATGCCTCCACCATTACCTGCAGATCCTCGGGCTCACTCAGGTAATTGGGTTCAATTCTGGGCAGTTTGCGTGGATCGGTGGAGTCCAGAGTGATCTCACCGCGACTCTTAGGCCTCAGGGCACAGGCGTGAAGGGAGTAACCGTAGCAGGTGCGCTTATTAAACCCATGCTGGAAAGTTGGAACTGCCGTCATGTGGAACTGAATATCCGGGTTGCCACCCGCCAGACTGGAACTGGCAAAGCCCCCCGCCTCGGCCACATTGCTGGTTAAGGGCCCTTTATTTAAAAAGATCAGTTCTGGCAGGCGCATTGCGGTGAGGAGCTTCGGCCATAGTGCCTCGGAAAAGCTAACCGCTTCAGAGGCTTCCACTACTTGTATGATATCCAGATGGTCCTGCAGGTTTTTTCCAACACCGGGAAGGTGCGCTTGCGAAGTCACTCCAGATTTACGCAATTGGTCCTGATCCCCAATACCAGACAGCATTAATAGCTGTGGCGACTGGATAGCACCCGCACTTAAAATCACTTCCTTGTTCGCCAGGATTTTAGTGCCATCAAGCAATTCGACGCCGGTCGCTTTCTCTCCCCTGAGAATAATCCTCGCCACCTGGCTGTTGGTACGAACATGTAGGTTAGAACGGCTAGAAACTGGGTGCAGATAAGCTGTAGCGGCAGAGCAGCGGCGCCCGCGCCGTTGGGTTACTTGGTAAAAACCCACGCCATTTTGCTGGCTGCCATTAAAATCATTATTCGGCCGGTGTCCCAGGGACTCAGCTGCGCGTAAAAAAGCATGCCCCGATCGGGTTTTCCACTTTAAATCCGAGACCGACAGAGGGCCGTAGCCACTGTGGTGCGCATCAGTACCCCGTTCATTGCCTTCCGACATTAAGAAGTAAGGCAACAAGCCCTTCCAACCCCAACCGGGATTACCCTCCGCTTCCCAGGCATCGTAGTCATCGCTATTACCACGGATATAAACCATGGCATTTATAGAACTACTACCCCCAAGGGTCCTGCCCCTCGGCCAAAACAGTTTCCTGTCATTCAGGTGCTTTTGTGGCGTGGTATGGTGGTGTAGGTTATAGCGAGTACCCGGTAGCAACTCGCCAATACCCACAGGGATGGAGATCAAGGGGCTCCGATCTTTAGGACCCGCCTCCAGAAGACAAACTCGATTCTGCTCTTCGGCACTGAGCCGATTTGCTAAAACACAACCGGCGGAGCCGGCACCTACGATCACATAATCAAAAATCATTTGAGTGGACATGGGACCTCAGCACCTTTGTAGCTGGATGGTCCACTGACGGTACACTCAAGCTGTGAATAATGACAGGCTGGAGGTCACCCAAGCATGCCCAATTCCGAATTCAGTGATGATCAGGTACTCACCTGCTGGCATAAGAATGCTCATGAGTGGACTAAAGTAGTAGACAATGCCGCCATTCCCAGCCGCCGACTGGTTAGTGATGCCGCCATTGTCAGCACAATCATGGCGTACCAACCAGCAAGCATTTTAGATATCGGTTGCGGTGAAGGCTGGCTCAGCAGAAAACTGGCGGAGCAAGGTATTCGAGTCTGTGGTGTCGATGGCGTTAAAGATTTAGTGGATATTGCCAGCGCTCGAGCAGGCGCCAATGAGTCCTACCGGCGATTGCAATACGAAGAAATTTGCGCCGAAAAACTGGAACAGCAGTTTGAACTTATCGTGTGCAACTTCTCCCTCATCGGAAAGGAATCTGTCGAGCAACTATTCGGCAATGCACGCGAGTTAATGCTGCCCGGTGGGTATTTTGTCATCCAAACTCTTCACCCCCATCAAGCCTGCGGTAATGAGCCCTATCGAGATGGATGGCGCCCGGGATCTTGGGAAGGTATTGAGGGAGATTTTGAAGAGGCCGCTCCCTGGTATTTCCGCACCCTGGAAAGTTGGGTCCAGCTATTTCGCAGCAACGGCTTTACCATAGAAGCGATTCACGAACCCAGAGCCGATAGCCAACCAACCCCATCCTCACTGATTATTTGTGGGAGAATTTTGCGGTAGCGCATTTTGGAACTCTTTCCTGGCACCTAAGCCCCGATCCGGTGGAAAGAGGAGCTATTCAAGACAATTTTTTCATCAGCGTTGGCACAGAAATACCAAAACAATAATAAAAAAACATTGGCGGGCTCCTGCTCACGCTCGCGACCACTTAGACAAAAATGAAAAAGTATCCATTTCATGCGGCCTCCAAGGAAAGAGCTGACTTTTTCGGACTGTCCAGTAAGTGGAGTTGCATCAGCCGCCTAATTAATTCGAAAAAATGCTTTGTTAAGGGTGACCCATAATAAATTCAACGACCGCTTGCGGCTATCGAAATGAGAAGTTGACACCCAGGGGTAAACAGAATGCTACTCTGCAGTTTCCGATTCAGCGCCAATCAACTAGTGCCAAAAACCGTTGGCCTATTTCTTCTGCCCGCGTGCTGCGTCTGTTCTGCCGATGAGTTATTTATCCCGGATTCCCATGAAACCCTGAATATGGAATCCGGCAGTCTGTTTTTCTCCGACAGTGCATTTGCAATGGATAACGAAGCCCTGGTCCAGGCCGCCGAGTACTTGCGCACCAATAGTATGAGCAACGTACAGCGACGCCTGAATTACCAATGGCTGCAGATGCACACCAATCCAGATGAGTTTAAGCCTCTGAAAGGCGGCAAAGCTCTGTCCAAAATCCTGCGAATGGGGCTTGAGACTTACAAGGCACAAAACTCCCGCGCCGCACGTACAGGCTTGCTCAGGTACACCAACAATAAGGGTAAGATTGGCAGCTCGGTGGACTACGGCATCTCTCTGTCCGACGACAAATTCAAGTTCTCTTTTGAGCTGGAGTTTTAGGAAGCCCCTGAACTCAGGCGCGCTACCTCTCCTTCCCCGTTTACAGGTTTGTTAGAATCTCCGCCACCTAAAACCGGCGGAGATAACCGTGAGTAGCTCGAATACCCCCAAATCCTTTCCTGAACTCCCCGTTGCCGGGGTGGGCCCACGCCTGGCCGCACTGCTCTACGATCTGCTGATACTGATGGGCCTACTGGTAGTTTACGGCTTTATCGCGCTGATGGTTGCCTCTACCGTGGTGGGCCTCAACTGCCAGCCCGAGGCAAATGACTACAACCCCTGTGTCAGTGGACCATTCTTCCAGCTGGGCGCCCTAGCGGTTATCGTAGGGTATTATTTCTGGTCCTGGAGGGCTGCGGGTCAAACTGTGGGGATGCGCGCCTGGCGTCTGCTGCTGGCGAGCCCAAACGGAGCCCAGCTCACTTGGCGCCAGTGCATCCTTCGCGCCATCGTAGCGCCGATATCTATTGCTTGTTTGGGACTCGGTTACTTCTCTGCCTGGGCCAGATCCGACAAGGCCACGTGGCATGACCTTATCTCCGAATCCGAGGTGCGCGTACTTCCAAAGAAGTTGAAAAAGTAGATGACTAGGGGCCCTAACGGGCCCGCTGCAGTAGATACCATCCCGCGCCAAAGCACAGCAATATCGGTAGTAACACCGCAAGGAAAGGCGGGAAGCCAAATACCAGGGAAGATGGCCCCAGCATATCCTGGACAAACTGGAACACCAGGCCAACCACCAATCCGATAAACACACGAAATCCGGTGGTTACTTCCCGTAGAGGGCCAAAAATAAAGGAAATCGCTACCATTACCAAACTGGCGATAGTGAGTGGCTGCAATACTTTTTTCCAGAACTGCAGCCAATAGCGACTGGAATCCTCACCTTTACGATCGAGAAATTTGCCGTAAGCCCACAGGTTACGCGGAGACAAATCTGCCGGCAGAGGCACCACTAAGGCGAATAGCTCTGGCGAAATCTCCGCCTTCCATTCGGTCGTAGGTACCACCTCACTCTCTGTATGCTCACCGGTAAAGATGGTCGTGCGGCTATTCTCCAACTCCCAACGCTCGCCATCAAAATGGCCGCGCTGAGTAAACTCCACTTGCTCCAGCTCTCGATCTGCACCGAAGTGGTAGCGGGTAACACCGTAAAGTTCACCATCTGGCAGTGCCGCGTTGAAGTGAACAAACTCGCCGCTGTCTTTCAGCCACAGGCCTCTTTCCAGACCGCTCGCCTCCAGCTCACCCAATGCCCGGGCTTTGTCACTCTCGGCAATCACATTGGTCTTTGGAATAACAAATTCCGCTAGCGCCAAGCCCACTAAAATCAGCAGCATGATAGGTTTCATCACTGCCCAAGTAATCCGACCAATTGAAACCCCTGCCGCCCGCATAACAGTCAGCTCACTGGTGCCCGCCAGCGATCCCAACCCCACCAAGCAACCAACAAGAGCAGAAAAACCCAGTTGTTCATAAATACGCGCTGGTAATGTCCAGGCGACGTATTTGATTGCGTCAATAAAACCATAATCCTTCTTCAAGTCTCCCAGCTGATCCACTAGGGCAAAGACAACCGTGAGGCCGAGGATAATCAGCAAAGCCGCTCCCACTGAAACTAAGACTGTGCGAGCAATGTACTGGTCAAGCTTATTCATTTGGCAGCTCCTCAACCCCGGGTAACCGCTTGGGTGGCGCCTTGCGCCAACTTCTTCCCGCCAACAGTAACAAACCTATTAGAACGAAAGGTGGGTGCACCAACCAGATCATTGCTGGATTAGTAATCTTGCCATCCTCAACTGCCCCCCTGAGGCCCTGTAGGATTACCAGGTAGGTGATATACAGCAGAATGGCGGGGATCATCTTCGCAAAGCGCCCCTGGCGAGGATTTGTACGAGAAAGAGGCACAGCCAAAATAGCTACGACTAACACCAGAACCGGAAGGCTCAGGCGCCAGTAGAGGTAAGCTTTCTGCTGAGGGGTATCGCCATCAAGCAGATCTAGGGTCGATGCCGATTCCATCTGGTCTCGCTGGCGACTGCGCTCGCGGGGCACTTCAAGAATCACTGAGTAACTGGTAAATTTCATCTGGCGATACTCCCGCTCTCCGGGAACACCTTCATAACGAAAACCATCGCGTAATACTAAATAGCGCAGCCCCGTCTTGGGATCGATTTCCTGCACACCTTCACGAGCACGGATTACAACCTGTTGATCAGCCTCAGTTTCCTCTTCTGCGCCCCCCAACTCAGCCAGGAATACCCCCAGCATGGTGGACTTGTCCTCGCTCAATGCATCAGCGTAATAAACCGCGCGGCCACCTTGCGAGGATACAAACTTCTTGGGCACTAGGTGATCAAACTCATTGCGTGCCTTCTCGGCATTCAGCAGACTGGTAGAGCGCGCCATTCCCACCGGAGAAAAATACAAACTCATTGATGCCACCACCAATGCCAGCATCAAAGCCGGAATCATGGTGTAACCCAGCAAACGCCAGTCGCTGAAACCACAGGCGTGCAGAACCGTCATTTCACTTTCTATATAGAGGCGTCCATAAACCCATAGGATCCCGACAAACAGGCCCATTGGTAGAACCAACTCCAGGAACCCTGGCAAGCGGAAACCCATCAGAGAAAGTAGGACATTCGCTGAAATATCACCTGTCGCAGCCTCCGCTAGATACTTCACGAACCGGAGACTCATCACAATTAACAACAAAACTGCGCTGACCGCCAGCGTGACAAGCATCAGCTCGCGGCAGAGATAGCGAAAAATAATCACAGGGCGAACAAATTCCTTGATGACAGCGGTGTGATGGTGTCTGAATCAAAAACGAGCAAGTTTCCCTCTAGGTACAGCAATCCACAGGCAGGCGGGTTAAACTTGTGCGACGCATTATCACTAAAAATTCTTGCTATGTCTCGGCCTAGAGACATGCAATCTATTGTCAGATTTTAAGGAAAGCGAAAAATGCAGTTCTCCGCCAAGGTTGCAGATATCAGTAAACAACGCAGTGCCTGCTCTATTATTTCAGCAGATGCCAAAAATAACCTCAGCGAAAGTGGAAAAAGCCTGGATAAATTGACCGGGGGAATGATTGCAAAAATCCTCAAGCGCGGGGACTTGGGGGCCAAATCCGGCAGCACCCAGCTGATCAATCTAATCGACGTTCCCAGCGAGCGCGTTCTGGTCGTACGCACCGGTAAAGGCACCATCAGCCAGGCGGAATTCCGCAAGCTGGCAGCCAGCAGTGCCAATGGGGTAAAGAACTTTAAAGAAGCCGCGAGCTACCTGTGCGAAGTAGAAGTTGAAGGTGCCGATAATCGCTGGAAAGCACAGCAAATCGCCATGGCCGCCGGCCTGGCAAGCTATCGCTACACCCTGTCCCGCACCGATGCAAAGCCCCTGCCCCTGTCGAAATTCACCATCCACGCCCCAGAGAAAAAGCAGCTGAAAGCTATTCAAGGCGGCATGGAAGTGGGTGCCGCTCAAGCACTGGGCAGCAATGTCGCCCGTGATTTGGGGGATCTCCCAGGCAATATTTGTACCCCCAACTACCTGGTTGCCCAGGCGAAGGCGCTGGCTAAAAAACATGCAAAGCTCACCACCAGCGTGCTGGACGAAAAGAAAATGAAAGCCCTGGGCATGGGTGCTTTCCTCAGCGTCTCCAAAGGCAGCGACGAGCCCCCCGCGCTGATTGCCATGAACTACAAAGGTGGCAAGGCCAGCGAAAAACCTGTGGTATTGGTCGGTAAAGGCATCACCTTCGATAGCGGCGGCATCAGCATCAAGCCGGGCCAGGCTATGGACGAAATGAAATACGACATGGGCGGTGCCGCCAGTGTCTTCGGCGTAATGAACGCCCTGGTTGAACTGCAGCCTTCTATCAACGTAGTAGGCTTGGTTGCCGCTGCTGAAAATATGCCCAGCGGCCGCGCCAGCAAGCCCGGTGATGTTGTGACTTCCATGTCCGGCAAAACCATCGAAATCCTCAACACCGATGCCGAAGGCCGCCTGGTTCTTTGCGATACGATCACCTACGCAGCCAAGTTCAAGCCCAGTGCAGTGATTGATATCGCCACCCTCACCGGTGCCTGTGTTATTGCTTTGGGCCATCACGCCACCGGTCTCTACGCCAATAACGAAGAACTGGCCAAGAGCCTCCTCCAGGCCGGCGAAACTACTGGCGACCGCGCATGGCAAATGCCACTGTGGGACGAGTACCAGTCCTCCCTGGATTCCAATTTTGCCGATATCCAAAATATCGGTGGACGCGAAGCCGGTTCAGTAACCGCTGCCTGCTTCCTGGCGCGTTTTGCCAAAGACTACAAGTGGGCACATATGGATATTGCTGGTAGTGCCTGGAAGTCCGGCGCACAGAAAGGCGCAACCGGCCGTCCGGTTCCCCTACTGGTTGAATATCTACTGGGCAAATAAGTAGCCAAAGCGCACAATAGCCGCCGGCACCATCGGTGCCCGGCGCGCCGGGCGGTCCATTGATTAATGGGCCGCTTTTGTTTTTGGCAGCGTATCAATATGGCCGGGATTATTTGACCAGTATCTGTAATGACTCGCATTGATTTCTATATTCTCTCTTCCGACCAACCGGAACACGCCGATGTTTTTGCCTGCCGCCTGGCTGAGAAAGCCTTCCGCGCGGGTATGCGGGTATTAATCGCGGTGGACGACGCGCAACGGGCGGAGCAGATGGATCAACTGCTGTGGACATTTCGCGAGGACAGTTTTCTGCCCCACGCCCCGCAAACTGAAAACCAACAGGCGCAAATAGAAATTAACAGCGGCGAAGACCCCGCAGATCACCACGGCTTACTGATCAATCTCTGCTCCAAAGTACCCAAGTGGTTTAGCCGCTTTGAACGCTTGGCAGAAGTTGTAATCCAACAACCGGAACCATTAAAACGGTCCCGATTGCGATTTGGTCACTTCCGCGATCGCGGATATCCGTTACAATCCCATAAGATCAATTAGAGCCTTTAACTACGTCCGAGAGTCATGTCCGGCAAAAAAAACAAACACAAGCAACGCGGACAGCAGCGCAAGCAGCCCAGTGAATTTCTGGATGAACTTAATTCACTGCACAACTTGCTTGTCACCGACGAGAACAATGAAGAAATCCCCGTGCTCAGCCAGGTGGCCAAGCAGGGTAATCCTGTAACCCCTGAGCCCCCCACACTTCCCACTATTGCCGACATACCAAAACCCAGTGGGACACCGGCTACCAGTGAGTTCGAAGATATCGACACCTCACTGGAAGATATCGACCTGCCGATTTTATTTTCACCGGTTGAAGAAGAGATGCTGGCCCAGCAATCCCTGTCGCTGGCAGAGTCTGACCTGGCTCTTTTGCGCCCGCTTCAAGAGCTGGCTGTAGAGGATGAGGAACCACAGGCTTCCGCAGAAACCGGGCAAATCGAAGAAGAGCCCGTTGAAGATAAACCGGTTGAAACACCGTTAGAGCAGAATTCCCGGGAAACCAAAGCTGAAGTTTTCCCAAAGGCCCAACCGGAGAGACAGCCCGAACCGCAGCCGGAGCCCCAGGCGGAAAATCCGTTCCTGCCAAATCATATTCGCTCCCGCCTCACCGGTGGACGGCCCCTGCCAGTTGAAGAAAATACCCAAGTAACCGAAGCCCCAGTGCCCCCGGAAACAGAAGCTCCAACAACAGTGGCCCCGGCCCCTGAAGTAAAGAAAGAAGCTGAACTTCCAAGCACTGAGGCCCAAGCCGCCGAAGAAGATCCGGCCGCAGATCCTGAGCCCTCCGCCAAAGAGCGCCAGCGCCAGGAATTGATCGAGCAACTCGTCGCCCAGCAGCTACCCAAACTGGAGCGCCGCCTGCGCGCCCAAATAGAACACGTGGTCGACGAGCTCGGCGTTTGGGATTAAGAGACGGCCTAAGGGAGCCTCTGAATAACTCCCTAAGCTCAAATACCGCCTTTTGCCCACCAGACCCCGGCGGTATAATTGCCGCCTTTTCCGCGCAGCCCGAGCAAGCACCAGACTATCCTGAGCCAAAACGCTGTGCACGCAGTCAGTTAAACACAAGGTTTCCCGCCCGCATGGACAAAACATACCAGCCCAACGCCATCGAACAGCAGTGGTACAAAACCTGGGAGGAGAACGGCTACTTCAAGCCTTCCGGGGATACTGAGGCCAAGCCCTACAGCATTATGATCCCGCCGCCGAACGTCACCGGCAGCCTGCATATGGGCCACGGTTTCCAGGAGTCCATCATGGACGCCCTGATTCGCTACCACCGCATGCAAGGAGACAACACCCTGTGGCAAGTGGGCACCGACCATGCCGGTATCGCCACCCAGATGGTGGTAGAGCGCCTGCTGGGCGCCGAAGGCGTATCCCGCCACGACCTGGGCCGCGACAAGTTTATTGAGAAGGTCTGGGAGTGGAAAGAAGAGTCCGGCGGTACCATTACCCGCCAGCTGCGTCGCCTGGGCGCCAGCCCCGACTGGTCCCGCGAACGCTTCACCATGGACGACGGCTTCTACAAAGCGGTGCAGGAAGTCTTTATCAAACTGTATGAAGACGGCCTGATTTATCGCGGCAAGCGCCTGGTGAACTGGGACCCGAAATTCCACACTGCGATCTCAGATCTGGAAGTATTAAACGAAGAGAAGCAGGGTCACCTGTGGCACTTCCGCTACCCGCTCTCCGACGGCTCCGGCCACTTGGTAGTCGCCACTACCCGCCCGGAAACCATGCTCGGTGATACCGCCGTAGCCGTACACCCGGAAGACGAGCGCTACCAGCACCTGATTGGCAAGACCATCAAGCTACCCCTGGCGGATCGCGAGATCCCGATTATTGCCGACGAATACGTCGATCGTGAATTCGGCACCGGTTGTGTGAAAATCACCCCAGCCCACGACTTCAACGACTACGAAATGGGCCAGCGCCACAACCTCGAGATGATCAACATCCTCGATGCCGACGCCCACCTGAACGACGCAGTGCCGGAAAAATACCGGGGCATGGAGCGCTTTGCCGCGCGCACACAAATTGTCGATGACCTGGACGCCCTCGGCCTGCTGGAAAAAGTAGAGCCCCACACCCTCAAGGTACCTCACGGAGACCGCTCCGGCGCCGTGATTGAGCCCTGGCTCACCGATCAATGGTACGTAAAAACCCAGCCCCTGGCCGATGAAGCCATCGCCGCCGTTGAAGATGGCCGCGTTGAGTTCGTACCGAAAAACTACGAAAACATGTACTTCTCCTGGATGCGCGATATCCAGGATTGGTGTATTTCCCGTCAGCTGTGGTGGGGCCACCGCATCCCCGCCTGGTACGACAACGAAGGTAAAGTCTACGTTGGCCGTAGCGAAGAGGAAGTGCGCGAGAAGCACAACCTGGGCGCCGATATCAGCCTGCGCCAGGACGACGACGTACTCGACACCTGGTTCTCCTCCGGCCTGTGGACCTTCGGCACCCTGGGCTGGCCAGAAGATACCGAAGAACTGAAAGCCTTCCACCCCAGCTCCGTACTGGTCACCGGCTTCGATATTATTTTCTTCTGGGTCGCACGTATGATGATGCTGACCCTTTACTTCAAGAAGGAAGTACCGTTTAACACCGTGTACGTGCACGGCCTGGTGCGCGATAACCACGGCCAGAAGATGTCCAAGTCCAAGGGCAACGTGATCGATCCCATCGACCTGATCGACGGTATCGACCTGGAGAGCCTGGTACAGAAACGCACCAGCGGCCTGATGCAGCCGCACCTGCGCGAGAAAATCGAAAAGCAAACCCGCAAGGACTTCCCCGAAGGTTTCTCTGCTTTTGGTACCGATGCCCTGCGCTACACCTACTACTCACTGGCATCCACCGGCCGCGACATCAAGTTTGATGTGGGCCGTATCGAAGGCTTCCGCAATTTCTGTAACAAGATCTGGAATGCCTCCCGCTACGTGCTGCAAAACTGCGAAGGACAGGACTGTGGCCAGGACAACAGCAGCGACTATGAACTGACCATCGCTGACCGCTGGATTATTTCCCAACTGCAGCGCACCGAGATTACCGTGCGCGAAGCCATGGACACCTACCGCTTCGACCTCGCCTCCCAGGCCCTGTACGACTTTATTTGGAGCGAATACTGCAGCTGGTACCTGGAGCTGTCCAAGCCGGTACTGTGGGACGACAACGCCTCCGACGCAGTGAAGAAGGGCACCCGCCGCACCCTGATCCGCGTACTGGAAACCATTTTGCGTCTGGCTCACCCACTGATGCCGTTTATCACCGAAGAAATCTGGCAGCGTGTAAAAACCCTCGCCGGTTCCAACGGTGACACCATTATGCTGCAGCAATACCCGGAAGCCGACAGCAGCAAGATCGACGAAGAAGCGGAAGCGGCCGTTGCCTGGTTGAAGCAGGTTATTGAAGGCGTGCGTAATATTCGCGGTGAAATGAATATTTCCCCAGCGAAGAAAATCCCACTGATCCTGCGCGGCGGTTCCAACCGTGACAAAGAACTGCTGGAGCAAGCCCGCAGCCTGCTGATCAAACTGGCGAGCCTCGAAGAAATCACCTGGCTGGAAAGTGGAGAAGCTGCACCCGCCTCCGCCACCGCCCTGGTAGGCGATATGGAATTGCTGGTACCCATGGCCGGCCTGATCGACGTTAAAGCCGAGAGCGCCCGCCTACAAAAAGAGATTGATAAGCTATCTCAAGAGCTGGCACGGGTTGAAGGCAAGCTCAACAATCCCAAGTTTGTAGACAAAGCCCCCGAAGCCGTTGTTGCCAAGGAGAAGGGCAAGCTTGCAGAAATGAAAGGTGCTCACGAGCGCCTGCAACAGCAACTTGAGGAAATCAGTAACCTTTAATGGTTCTGGTAATCCGCTCTGATGAAGAGCGGATCTGATTTAAAAAAGGGGGCGCTGCCCCCTTTTCTTTTTTTGATATAAATCAAGCAACCCCTTCTTGCCCTAAAGCCTTTCGATTTTCTATCAACTTCAGAACCTGAGTATGTACTCAATTTACCTGCTTCGCTTATGGATTTGTCAGCTTTACCGAAGTGGTATACGACCTAAAGCGCGCTAAAACACTTCTAATACCGCTCCATTTTTCAACTCTCATAAGTACCTGATAAGAAATCAATATGATTTACAATCGGCTTGACTGCTATTTTTTATAAAGATCCCGATAGATTGAAAGGTCTAGGGAGTTAGAGAAAGTCTATTCCGTGGGGATAGTGGGCAAAGTGATCATTTTTTATTTGGGACAAGAGTTCAAGCTTATGTGTGATTTATTGATTCCTCAAGGTTTTACGCATTTTTTCGCTAGATTGATTCCAGGATGGTAATCATGATAATAGTGATCAGATTGATTACTATATAAATATTATGTGAAGGAAAAAGTATGAGCTTCCTTGAAGATTCCTGGAAAGAACGAGAAGAAACAATATACAGGGGAATATTTGGTGATCTAGGACCCGGAATTTATACTTTATCAAACGAAACCTTTGATCGTATGAATGCTAAGGCTGTTGATCCTCGCTGGTTAACGCATGGAGTTTTCAAGAGTCAGCCATCCGAAACAAGGAATACCTGGGCTTATGTTACATCTGGTATGTCCAACCCTTGGGAGACTGAGGAACCAGAAGAGTTTTCTGGATTGGGCGTAGAGTTTGTCATGGAAACAGACGAAGAGGCGGATTGGGCAATTGGAGTTTTACAAACCTTAATGGCTTATAATTTACTTCTCATTTCCGGTCAGATGGGCAATTTTCCGCCCCTTTATTATGGGCACCGTGTTCCCCTTGCACTTTCTACCTCCATAAAAACGATGATGTTTACTCACCCTGTGAATTTCCCAAAAAACTTTGCCATTAAATCTGGGGCAGTCGATCTTGTTCAGGTTGTGGGTATCACACCATCAGAATTAGAGGCTGCAAAAGAAACATCATCTGATGAGATAAGACAAAAAATAATTAGTAACGCAGGTGGCTTGGTCACAAATAAGGAACGAGAAAGTGTGGCATAAATCATATAACGAGCTCAGCCATAAACGCCCATCCAGCTAGACTCGTCGTCGCGCTCCTCGCTTATGCTGAGGGCACTAACTACACAAGGAGAAGTAATGAGTATCCGAGGAGTATTAACCCGGTTCACTTTAACTTATATAACACTGATTTTCATCGTAGGATTTACACTTAACTATTTTGGCCTTAGCAGTAGTAGCGGCGTAAATATCGGAATATTATTAGGCACGATATTTTGGGTATGTTCTTCTTTTGCGAATAAGAATCGTCGCTATTTCAATAAAGGTGAAAAAACCAGGGTAGTGATTGGTCTCATCACAATTAACATGCTTATTCAAGCTATTTTCGGAGCTATCGCACTTTCCGAATCTGGTCATGAAGTAAGCGGTTCAGTTCTTTTGTTCTCAGTTGCGATTATCGGAGCTATTCATGCAGTCGCTATCTATTTCTTCGTAGGGTTTGCGAAAAAAACACTAATTAAGCAAGGCATCATAGAGAGTTAAGAAGACCAGCCAGAGGGACGTCAAAACCGCCGCTTCGCTTTGGTTTTGCCTTCCCTACTGGACACACCAACGCGCGCCGCTGCTTCGTGCGCACCGTAATCTCAACCAACTCCATCCCCCAACACCCTCTCCTTTTGTAAACGCCTATAGATTTCCTCACGGTGAACGGGCAGAGATTTGGGAGCACGTATACCTATCTTTACCTGATTACCCTTAACTTCCAATACCGTAATTGAGACGTTCGCTCCAATCCGTAAGTTTTCACCCTTCCGGCGCTTTAAGATCAACATAATTGCTTCCTATGAATACTCAAACCATGCGTAGACCTCCCTTAATGGAAGGATTTGAAAGTAACTTTTAAGGAAGTATTAGGTGGAGCGCGAGAACGGTAGGCATAGAGGTAGAAAAGGCAGACGCAACGCTTCCAGAGCCAAGGGACATGCCCCAAACTACTGAATGGACTCCACTTTATTGAAGACGAGCGGGTTTCTAGCGTATGATCCATATAGCCATTTTGATAGGTCGATTATCAATTTGGTTAGCTGGCCCCAGGTGTTCCACCACCTTGGGTCAGCGCCTTTTACTTACTCTTACGTCACGCTACCGTTCTCCTTTGAGGGAATGGTTTTTAGAAAATTCTTGATTCTCTCGGATATCTTTGGTCATCGGCCTTTAGCAGGCTGTTCAATGACGACCCAAATACCGATAAATATCCACCGATTTTACGCAGCTTTGACACTAAAACAAACTGAATAAAATCCAATAAGATTATTTTTGTGCCTATATTTTTGGTTGCTCATGCATTGAAAAATTTCAGTCGCGTATAAAAATGGTCGTTAAGGCTGGTATTCTTCACTGCTTTTCAGCTTGGAATCCAGAAACAATAGATCATCCCTAGAGGCTTCACTTTGTTGTTTTTATATACAGGCTGTTACTTTTCTGTGTTCTCTATTTCGAGGATTAAGAGCAGCTACACATATCCACAGAAAAAAGAACGTTAACTTGTTGAATTTTAGCTAGTTTACATCTGTGATCAAAAGCAGCAAAATATCGGGATATAATACAGACGCAATATATTCACTAGAGTAATTTTCCACCGGTGCAGGCTAACATACTGATTGTATGTTTTTTCTGGCTAGAGGGTTTTTCTCCTCTTGAAATATATTGACTGGTGATATAATACGACTGCTTTTGAATACACTGCTATAACCCTTAAAAGGAATTTTCATGAAGCTTATATCAGTAGAAATCGAAAATATACGCTGCTACAAAGACCGCGTTAAGGTTCAGATAGATGACCTTACTACTTTTATTGGCAAGAACGATATAGGAAAGTCTACTGTATTAGAAGCTTTAGAGATCTTCTTTAACAATGATACAGTAAAGATTAGCCAAGATGATGCAAACATCTCTAACGATGATAAAGTGGTTTGTATCACCTGTGAATTCACGAAGCTTCCAGACAAAATAATCCTTGATAGTGGGCATGAAACTACACTAGGAAACGAATATTTATTGACATCTGAGTCAACCTTAAAAATTAAAAAGGTCTTTGATTGTGGAAAGAAAACGCCAAGTTGTGATGTTTTTATTATTGCTCACCACCCTACAGCTGCTGGCATAAACAGCTTACTTGAACTTAAAGAAAAAGATCTGCAGAAAATAATAAAAGATCAGGGCATTGATAGCGCACTTAAAGGCAACCCTCTAATGCGAAAAGCTATATGGGAAAATGCTGAAAACTTGGAACTTCAAGAGATAGAGATACCGGTAACAAAACCTAAAGAAGATAGCAAAAGAATCTGGGAGCAACTTGACAAGTATTTGCCTTTGTTTGCCCTGTTTCAAAGTGATAGGAGTAGTAAAGATTCAGATGGAGAAGTTCAAGATCCTATGAAGGCAGCTGTTGCTACTGCAATAGCCGAAGTTAAGGATGATATTGAACGAATTCAGAAAAGAGTAAAAGTAAGGACGGAAGAGATTGCCAGTAATACTCATAAAGCACTTAAAACCATAGATAAAACTCTTGCATCAGAACTAGTTCCCGATTTTACTCCTCCGACTCCAGCGAAATGGACAGGCTTATTTTCCGTAAGCCTTAGTACGGATGGTATACCATTAAATAAACGTGGAAGCGGTGTGCGCCGATTGGTCTTAGTTAGTTTCTTTAAGGCTGAAGCAGAAAGGCTCCTCACTCAAGGTAGCAAAAAAGGAATTATTTACGCTGTAGAGGAGCCTGAAACCGCTCAACATCCCAACAATCAAAAGATACTCCAACAGGCTTTTTCAGATCTTGCGAGTGAACATAATTGTCAGGTAATACTTACGACTCATAACCCTGGATTTGCTAGTGATCTTCCAATAGAAGGTATTCGTTTCGTTACACGAGATGAAAATGCCAAACCTTGCATAGAAAGTGGAGTAGATGTACTCGGAAAAGTAGCAGAAACTCTTGGAGTGACGCCAGATAGCCGAGTTAAGTTAATTTGCTGTGTTGAAGGCCCAACAGACGTCAAAGCATTAAAATCGCTAAGCCGCGCATTACATCTAGAAGATAATTCGATTCCTGATTTAACTACTGATGAAAGAGTCGCTTTCGTTGTTCTAGGCGGTGGTAATTTAAAACATTGGGTGAACGATAATTATCTAAAAGGTTTCGGACGACCTGAAATGCACATCTACGATGCTGATGTGTCTAGTTATGTTGGTATAATTGAGCAAGTTAACGCGCGTGGCGACGGTTCAATTGGTTTCATTACACAAAAACATGAAATCGAGAGTTACCTGCACTCAGATGTAATAAAAGAGGCTTTTGATGTAGATGTTGTTGTAACAGACCAACCTAATGAGGATGGAAAAGCAACGCCTAAGGTTTTCGCAGAAGCATATTCAGCTGCACAAGAATATGATGGTGTTATGAAAGATAGTAATGCCAAAATACGCCTTGCAGAAAGAGCTTTTCCACTTATGACTGCGAATATGATTCATGAAAGAGACCCTAACGGAGAAGTGAAAGAGTGGTTCACTACAATGGCTGGTTTTCTAAACTAGTGTAGCGGGTTATAACAAGTCAAAGAACGCTGGCGCAGCATTGCTACGCTGGTGTTTGAGACGTTAACTCTAAGGAAAGATTCCGAGAATATAACGTTAAACGAAATTACCATTAGAGGGCAATCTAATGACTGGGGGGTGGCGCCGTCAATAGAGCTAGCTCCCTCTCTGGCGGCTCTTTCTCTTTGGTTTACAGGTAAAGGAGATTAAATACTTGGAATTGGCGGCACAAATAGGACACCCATGAATCATGCCCAGCTGTATCATTGACTCTACCTTTTAGACCACCCCGTTTCGGTGCTCTTGGCCACCTCACCTCCAGGCTAAGCCTTATAGGATGTTTCTGTTCGCCAGCTCGCTGTCTTGCTAGCGGCTTCCTCCCCAAAGGACAGCAATCTAGGACAGCCAAAGACTAGAGAGTGGTACCGGCAATAGAGCTAGCTCCCTCTCTGGCGGCTCTTTCTCTTTGGTTTACAGGTAAAGGAGATTAAGTACTTGGAATTGGTCTTCAGGCTATTGGGATCGCTGTTTTTCGATTAAAGGGCGGTAATCGTGCTGTTGAGTACTTGAGGCCGGGGTAGATTAGCAGGGCGTAGATGAGAGGAGGCGCCGACAGTCGCTTATACCGTGTACCCAGCGTTTATCGAGTTGAGCACAAACTTTTTGTACAACCTCTACCGATCCCACCAAGCCTTTAAAGCGACTTTCAAAGTTCCGGCTGAAATAAAGCCAGTGCTTGGGTGAAATGCCGAGTCGCTCCAGAATAGGAGGTATGTTTTCGGCAATACAACCCCGTTTTCTTGGGTCTAAATGCCGGCCGCTCCAGTCCACTAACTCCAAATAGTGATCCAGCTGGAAAGGAAGCCCTTTCGGCATATTCAAACGCTCACCGCCGACAAACGGAAGTAGATTTTTGGGCTGCTTACCTGAGACTGCCGCACGAATACGCTGTTGAATCGAAGTGTAATCAGACTCTTCAGGTGTCTTGGCAATATTGGCACGGATGGGGTTAAGGTCTACGTAGGCCATACAAGCGGCGAGTGCTCTTTCATCCAGTAAAGCCTGAGACTTGAACCGGCCCTCCCAAAAGCGGCCTGTACAGTTGTCTTCAGCATTGGCCTGGCGGGCGATGGATTCATTTAAACAGCGCATAAACCAGCTGATATCCATTAGACGCTCCCGCCATAGGGAAACGACCTCTTTTAGCCTGTCTTCCTCAGCGTGATCGAGAGTATCGCCCTGAAGATAGCGCTGGGCCAAGCTAGAGGCTTTGAAGAGTTTTTTCCAGCGAGTAATTACCTCTGTAAGAGACC
Source organism: Microbulbifer maximicatervae (SeqCode) (assembly GCF_052467825.1). Lineage (NCBI taxonomy): Bacteria > Pseudomonadati > Pseudomonadota > Gammaproteobacteria > Cellvibrionales > Microbulbiferaceae > Microbulbifer > Microbulbifer maximicatervae (SeqCode). The sequence goes on along the minus strand of NZ_CP174327.1, from coordinate 2,601,364 downwards.
ACTTGTTAGCTGATTTTGTGTCGATATAGAGCACTATATGGTAGTGATTACTCATTACTGCATAGGCGGCAATATCTAGCGCAAACACCTCGGCTAACTTATGCATACGGCTTTCAATCCATTCGCGCCGATGCTCGTAATCTTTTCCGGATTCAGTATCTCTGCCACATAGAAATGCACGCCGTACACAGCGGGAGACACAGTGATAGTACGGTGTTGCATCAAGAGATATCTGGGTGCTTCGCGGTAGAGTCATCGGCTGCACGCGCATTTGCATGTATAAAAATACAGTATTTTGTGGAATTTCAATCTTTTGTCAATAGGGATGGCGGTTTGTACTTTCTATTTGGTGGGTGTCCAGGATTAACACCGACCACGCTGACAGCTTCACAGCACAAGCTACACAGATCTCCCCAGATAAGAACGAGAACTTTCACTACACAACTGCATCATTGACCCTACCCATTTGATCGCTTGGCTTCGGTGTCCTTGGCCACCTCGCCTCCAGGCCATATAAAATGCTTCTGTTCGTCAGCTCGTGTTTTTGCTAGCAGCTTCCTCCCCACAAGACATCACGGTATTGCAGTTGCCATTCGCTAGTAGTTAGCATTTAATGGCGCCCATTAAATGGTGATTTTCCTAAAGGGGACTTTCACCCCATTAGTCCACACCCATGCTGGGCGTACCAAACGTAGTCGGGCGACACAAAATACGCACGCCTGCTACGGATGTCATGTGTTTTTTGGGTAGAGCCTTTGAAATGAAAAAATTACTTTTAATGGCAGTTGTATTTGTTTTGCTGGGTTGCGCTACAAATAATATAGATATGCAAAAAGAAAAGACAGATTTAACGTTACGTAATTCGTGGAAGCGAATAGATGGCTGGCTATCTGAAAATGCTCCTAAAATACGGGACGCGCTAAACCCTCCTGCTAGCGAAGAAGCTATAACTGAACTGGAAGAAACTATCGGTGAAAAATTGCCTGAGGACTTAAAAGAGCTTTATCGAATCCACAATGGCTTAAATAGCAATGCTGTTGCAAATCTTGTTTATGGTTTGCAGTTCTATTCAATTGAAGAAGTCATACTAGAGTACTCCAGACTAAAAAATATTAAAGATATGAAAGATTTTCCACCATTAAATTATGCTGATCCAGGTGTAAAGGTAACTTCCGTATCAAGCATGATGCGTATTCCAATAGGAGATGACTCTAGTGGGTGTGGGCTGTTTATAGACTTAGATCCAAATTCAGAAGGTAAGATTGGTCAAATAGTTTTGTATGATCAAGATTATAACATAGCGCTAAACCCAGCTTCATCAATAGAAGAAATGTATTCTGATTTTGCAAATCACTTGGAAGCTGGTAGGTACAAATTATTGGAAGACGCTCTAGCTGATGGTGAACACTGGTTAGACGCAGATGCAGAGCTAGATATTATTAATTGGCACAATTCAAAACGGTGGAAAGATATTCTTGGCAAGCGCTAATACATAAATCGGGTAGCAGGTATTGTCTAGCTATCGGCCCCCACACCACCCATCGTGCAGGTCCGCAATGGGTGGTTCCCTATCCAAAATGAATCTCTATCCAACGATCGTATCGAGCAGATCTTCATTTGAACTGAGTGTCATGGCAGTGCGCTACCTCAACTTTATCCAACAGGAAACATATCGCTAGGCTAGCCCTGCCTTCTAACTCGTGGAATTTGAATTCAGGGCTTCACCATGTCCAAGGTATTAATCTTGGCATTAGGCTACTATGCCGCCGGCTGACTTCTGTTTAATCACCCTGATCATTACTGACCGAGGCGCTGCTGTGTTCCACCACCTTTTTCTGTCTCCGCGATGGTGGCTAGCGGGCTAAGCCTACATATGAGTCAACGGCCACGCCGGCAGCTTCACAGCAGCAAGCTAAACAGATCTCCCCAGATAAGAACATGAACTTTCACTACGTAACTGTATCATCTACCCTACCCATTAGATCACATGGCTTCGGTGTCCTTAGCCACCTCGTCTCCAGGCTAAGCCTTATAGGATTTTTCTGTTCGCCAGCTCGTAGTCTTACTAGCGGCTTCCTCCCCCCAGACCTCGCGGTATTGCAGTTGCCATTCGCTGGTAGTTAGCATTTAATGGCGCCCATTAAACGGTGATCCTCCTACATGGGACTTTCACCCCAATTAGTCCACGCCCGTGCTGGACGCATCATGCGTAGGCACACCGACAAAATTGGCGCTGCGCTTCAATTTTCTTCGCTACGGGCGTTAAAGGTACGTCAATGATTAGAGCCATTTTCGTAATAGTTTCCCTAAGTATGATATCTGGTTGTGTTGGTTTAGCTGTTGGCACTTACGGGAAAAAAGAATGGGTAAGAACAAAATTCAGCTTAGGAAAAGAGAGAAATCAATTCGCTTTCGAGAAGAGAGATTCGCCTTACTCAGAGACTGAAATTATCGAGCATTGGGGCAATCCAGATACTGTAGATCAATTTGAGGAGTGCAAAGTACTCATTTTCAAAGATGGAACCTCATGGGCGGGCGCTGGTGCATTTGTTGGTGTAGTGCCGGTTCCTATTGCGGTACCAACTGGGACGTATAAGAATCGTTTTTACCTTCGTAACAATTCAGCTGTTGGCTTAATTCAAGAGTATGGAGAAGTAGATCGTGCTCTTGGCTATACGTGTGGCAGTAATGAGTGCGCAGCTAGCTCTGGAGAAAAGGTTAATGAGTCTGAGTTTGATGCTAAAGTGGCAGTAGCACAATGGTGTGCCAAGTCCCTTTAACAAACGCAGGTAGTATACTCCGAGCCTTCGCGGGACGTTAAATTTCTAAAGTAGTATTAAGATGGATGAGAGAGATCAAAAGGCACTTGATGATATTGAAGAATATGGATGCCATGTTCTTAATGTGATGGAAGGAGATGGTGAGCCTTCATTTACATATTCTATCGGCATAAATAAGCAGCAAAATAAGCCTGATGTTCTAATTATGGGGCTAAAGTCTGAGCTAGCTCATTCTATGGCGAATAACTATAAAAATCGACTTCTTGAGGGCGAAGTCTTTGAACCAGGGAAGTATTATTCAGGCTTTCTTGGTGACTTTGATGTGTGTTTTATAAAAGTAACAAAAAGACACTTTGAAGAGTACTTTGGGTGGGGGCTGTGGCTGCATGATGGAGACGATTTTGAAGTACTTCAGATGATATGGCCTACCACCGATGGCGTTTGGCCTTGGAATGAAAATAAGTCAGATTATTACAAGTGGGCGCAACCAATCCTAAACGATGATGGGTTGCTTAAAGAAATTTAAATCGGATAGCCGGTAGCTTCTAGCTACCGGCCCCCACACCAACCATCGTACGGGTCCGCAATGGGCGGTTCTCTATCCGTAATGAATCTCGACCCAACGAAAGTCTTGAGCAGATCTTCATTTGAGTTGAGTATCATGGCAGTGCTACTTCTGAGTCAGCAGCAACGCCGACAACTTCACAGCAGAAAGCTAAACAGATCTCCCCAGATAAGAACGTGATCTTCCACTCCACAACTGCGTCATTGACTCTAACCGTTAGATCACCCGGCTTCGGTGCCCTTGGCCACCTCGCCTCCAGGCTAACTCTTATGAGATGTTTCTGTTCGCCAGCTCGTAGTCTTACTAGCGGCTTCCTCCCCACAAGACCTCACGGTATTTCAGTTGCCATTCGCTAGTAGTTAGCATTTAATGGCGCCCATTAAACGGTGATTTTCCTACTGGGGACTTTCACCCATTAGTCCGCGTCCATTGGGCGTACCAAGTCAATATTGTTCGCCACTGCGTGGCTGGACTTGCTGACGCTTGCCGCAAATTGAGTCGATAGCAAAGATCGAGAAAAATTAATGAAATCTATAAGTTACGAAAACCTAAATAGCCTCTATCAATGGATGGATTTCATCGTAAATGAAAAGGACGTTTCTTTAGATAATGTAGATTGCAATTTAAAAATATTCGGCGAAGGAGATGATGCCTATTTGGTAATCAATATATATGAAGGCGAATCCAATTCGACTGAATATTATTTCAAACCGGATGATCCTGAGAATGGTCTATTACCACTTATCTCAACTTTAGCTGAATTTAATTTCTCAGCTAAGGAAATGTTAGAAAAACTTCCATCTCAAAAATACACAGAGGATGATATCGGCTGTTATTCGATCTTCAAGGGCATGAAAATATTCAAAGAAATCGTTGCATCCAATTAAGGCCTATTGCATGAAAAAGAATACTCAAATTAACGTGAAATATTCCGTTAAACATACAACTCAAAAGCCCATCTCTGAATCATCGCTAATTATATCGTCTAAAAATACCGATAAGGCCTTGGAAAAAAGGAAGAAAGAAAAGAGTAATACTGAGGAATTTACCGAATGGAAGTAAAGGTTTTTACCTCTTCTCTAATACGGGATACGATGCCAGAGTCGGAATTGGCTAGTCTTGTATCGGAGTTCAGAACGTATAAAAAATCCGGAAATGCTCCGCTACTCTTTGGTCGAGATGCCTCATACAATCGTCCAGATGCTGTACTCAAAGCAGATATGCATCATATCCATCTGAAAGGCAATGAAAAATGGAGCTTAAATATTGTCCAGTTTCGAAGGTTGAGCAATCTACATCTTTTATATTGTCGCGGTTTTATGAATCCGAATGCATACTTGCTAATCGCAGTTATAGATAGAGCGCATGAGAGGGCTAGAAATATCAATTTCATGCTGGATATGGCAGAAATTGCTGAGGGTTTTAGATCTAAAGTCTAATGCTAAATCCGGTAGCCGGTAGCATCTAACTACCGGCCCCCACATCCCCCATCGTGCGGGTCCGCAATGGATAGTTGCCTATCCATAATGAGTTTCTACCCAGCGATAGTGTCGAGCAGCTCTTCATTTGAGTCGAGTGTCATGGTAGCGCGTCACCTCAACATACCGATAGAAACAACATTCGTCTCGGTAACATTTGTCAAAAGGCCCTTATGCAGGTAAAGCTATGGGATGAAGACCCCAATAGGCGAGTTGATTGGCCTTGGGATAGCGGCTGGATTATTCATAAAGAAAGCCCAAGCGATTTGAACTGGCCACTTGGTATGGAAATACCCTTGCAGGCCTAAGCTTAGGTAGACCTAGCTACGCAGGCACACGACTTCGCCTAGAATTTATCGAATCTAGGCCATCTTCGAGTCCTCTTAGAGGGCGGATTGTTCCTATAACCATCTCAGTTGCCGAGCTGTATGCAAATGTTATTGGAGCTGATGAATTACGCATAATTGACCCAACTGATGAAAAATTGATCGAATCTTATTCGTCATTCGGATATACATACAGCAAAGCTGCTAGTGAAAAGAATCACAAGCACTATCTTGTGAAGGCCATCTCATGAGCAAGAACGAAAGAAAAAAACCATTAACTCCTGAAGAGCTTAGAAAGAGAGCTAAGAAGATTCTTCAAGATAACCCGACATACATAAATAATGAACCATCGGTTGTCGGATCACCAGAGACACTAACTGAAGAGATTGAGGATGATGATGAACCAACAAACGACAAAAAGTGATAAAGAGGCTAAATCGGAAGAAGAAGCAAAAAGAAAGATCGCCCAAAAACTGCATTCTTTATTGATTAAATCAAAACCGCAGGGCCCACCCCAGCGCTAAATCGGATAGCCAGAAGTTTCTAGCTACCGGCCCCCACACCACCCATCGTACGGGTCCGCAATGGGCGGTTCCCTATTCGTAATAAATCTCTACCCAACGAAAGTCTCGAGCAAGTTTTCATTTGAGTTGAGTATCATGGCAGTGAGCTACTTCTGAGTCAGCAGCAACGCCGACAACTTCACAGCAGAAAGCTAAACAGATCTCCCCAGATAAGAACGTCAACTTTCACTACACAGCTCCATCATTGACTCTACCCGTTAGAGCACATGGCCTCGGTGTCCTTGGCCACCTCGCCTCCTGGCTTAGCTTTATAGGATGTTTCTATTCGTCAGCTCGTAGCTTTGCTAGCGGCCTCCTCCCCACAAGACCTCACGGTATTTCAGTTGCCATTCGCAAGTAGTTAGCATTTAATGGCGCCCATTAAACGGTGATCTTCCTACGCGGGACTTTCACCCCATTAGTCCACGCTCATGCTGGGTGTACCAAGCACATTTTGTTCGCTGCTATCGCGGCCAGACGGCTTACGCTACACTTCACCTGCTGCAAATAAGAACGTTAAATGATATGAGTGAGTCGACTTATAATGAATTCTTAGAGTTCCTATTCAACAGGAATGAATCTCTTGGTGAGTGGAGATGGGATATTGATTTGGATGAACCTGACATCTCCGGAGAGTCATTGGTTTCTTATATTATTCGCATGTTTGATAATTATGACAGTGATTTAGCACAGTACAGCGACTGGCAATTAGCGTTAGGATTAGAGTACATTTTTAACAATACCTTCTCCGATCTATCTTTCTATTTAAGAGATGGTCCATCTTCTTTAGAAAAGCGACTACAAGCTATACACTCGTTAAAGCACTTGTATTCAAAGTGTTTAAATTTTCGGTGCCGAGATTCTCTCGGACACCTTTCTGAGGTAGGAAATCCACTCAATAATTTTTGCTATATGCTTTGGGATACAACCCCCCTTAGCTATTGTGAGGAACTTCCTGATTCAGATGCTCTATATTCAGCTGTTGCTGAGGTCATGGAATATGCTTTATCGCTAGATAACCTTGCATGTATCGAAAGTGGTCTTCATGGATTGGGTCATCTAGAGCTTTACTACAAAGATGCCCCCAAAATAGTGAAAAAATTTATAAAGGATGCAAGAGTTAAAAATAGTAGACTGCTCGAATATGCAATAAATGCGGAAAGTGGTTGTATTCAGTAAAACATTTAAATCCGGGGGCCGGTAGTATCTAACTACCGGCCCCCACATCACACTCCATACGAGTCCGTAATGGGCGGTTCCCTATCCGTAATAAATCTCTATCCAACGATAGTGTCGAGCAGTTCTTCATTTGAGCTGAGTGTCATGGCAGTATGCTACTTCTGAGTCAGCGGCCACCCTGACAGCTTCACAGTAGCATGCTAAACAGATCTCCCCAGATAAGAACGAGAACTTTCACTACACAACTGCACCATTGACTCTATCCGGATGATCACCCGACTTCGATGCCCTTGGCCACCTCGCCTCTAGGCCAAATCATATAAGACATATCTGTTCGTCTTTGCTAGCGGCCTCCTCCTCACAAGACCTCGCGGTATTGCAGTTGCCATTCACTACTACTTAGCATTTAATGGCGCCCATTAAATGGTGATCTTCCTACGCGGGACTTTCACTCCATTAGTCCACGCCCATGCTGAGTGTGCCAAATTTAAGAAAGCGGACAAATTACTAGGCCTTCGATTCCGTAATTTGCCGTTGCTAAAGGTGTTATGTAGGGCTAAGTCGAGAGCTTATTGATAGAGGTGGCGTAATTGACATTAGCTTAAAGAATCACCCTGGCACTCACTGTAGCGCTACGACAAATTTACCAGACACAATAAGTTGTTTTTATGCAGCCTTTTAATACTCAATTTACCTTATCTAGAGATTACCTTGCCGAATGCTATGATCAGTCTCTACCCTATGGGAAAAATGTCAAGCCCAATTATCTTCTTCCTACATTATTATTATCTTCTGGTGCGGGATTACTGTTATTTACTGAGCAACCTAAGATCGCAAGTTGCACGTTAATTGCATTAGGCGCGCTGGAACTGATTCACATTCGATATCGACGAGCTTGGTGGTTAGCACGGCAGATGCTTGGGAAAAGTGCCGGTAGTGAAGTGAAATTAACCATAGATAATGACGGAATCCAGACACAGAATCCTTATACGATAACAGTTCTGTCGTGGGCAGATATCGAGCGTATTATTGAAACTGATTTAGGTCTTATTTTGGTGGCTAAATCTGGGGGGCAGCAGTACTTGTCTAAATCGTTATTACCAGCTGAATTAATTAATGAGATAGTTACCAAGATTAAGGGTAAACATTGATTTCAATAAAAATTAGAATCTTGCCTAGCGCACCAAGGCGAATCAGATCTTTCCGACCCTACGGGCCTCCAACAGATAGCTTTCTTTGTGTAATTTTTGGAAAAATCATGCGAAATTCAATATTATTAATTTTGGTTCTATTCTCGGCACCTGTGTTATCAAAGGAAGATTGCGGGCTAGAATCTATCGGCTTAGAGAAGTCTTCAACTGTTGCCGAAAAACTGTATTACACAGGTACATGCCATTATCGAAATAAAGACTATGAACTATCAGCTAGGTCTTGGGAAGAGCTATCTAATCTGAAAAAGGTTGATCCAGAATTTCAGGGCTTACAAGTAGATGTGCTAAATAATCTAGGGTACTTAAAGTTCTTTGGTTTCGGAATTAAACAAGATCAAAAACTAGCGGTTTCGTACTGGGCAAAAGCTGTGTCTCTTGGTCATTATGAATCTGAGTATCATTTATGTCATGCTTATGCGGATAAAGAGCAATTAACCTATAACCTTGCCAAGGCAAAGAAGCATTGTGAAAAGGCGTTGCTGATATACAAGGGGATGGAAAATCCCGACAAGGATATAATGTCAACGCTTAAAAAATATAATGCTCAAGTAAATGGGTAAAAATGCATAAATCGAGTATCCGGTAGCTTCTAGCTACCGACCTCCATACCGCCCATCATCCGGCTCCGCAATGGGCGATTCCCTATTCGCAATGAATTTCTACGCAACGATAGTGTCGATCAGCTCTTCATTTCAGTTGAGTACCATTGAAGTGCGATACCTCAACTTTATCCGACTGGAAATATGTCGGTAGGCTAGCCCTATCTTTCAACTAAAGGATTTAGGTTCAGGCCTTCACCTTATCCAAGGTATTAATCCTGGCATTTGGCTACTATGCCGTCGGCTGACTTCTTTTTAATCACCTCGACCATTGGTGACCGAGGCGTCGCCATGTCCCACCACTTTTTTCTATCCCCACGACGGTGGTTAGCGGCTCAGGCCTACTTATGACTCAGCAGCTATACTGACAGCTTTACAGCAGCCAGCTAAACAGATCTCCCCAGATAAGAACGTAAGCTTTCACTACACAACTGCATCATTGACTCTACCCGTTAGATCACCCAGCTTCGGCATCCTTATCCACCTCGCCTACGGACTAAGCCTTATAAGATGTTTCTGTTCGTCAGCTCGTAGTTTTACTAGCGGCTTCCTCCCCACAAGGCCTCGCGATATTGTAGTTGCCATTCAATAGCAGTTAGCATCTAATGGGCACCATTAGTTCCCACCCATACGGGGAGCACCAAGCAGCAGCACGTAAGCCCAGCAAAAAAATGGGCAGGACGGCCTACACGCCGCTTCGCTCTGTTTCGGCCTCCCATGTGCTGGGCGTATGTGTAAATATGGTTAAGAAACCTTTTTCGTGATGGTGATAACGAAAATAGGTAATAGCAATCACCCAAGAAGAGTCATATTTAGTATGAGTACAGGTACAGTAAAGTGGTTCAACGGTGACAAAGGTTTTGGTTTTATTACTCCAGATGATGGAAGCAAAGATCTATTTGTTCACCATTCTGAAATTCAAATGAGTGGTTTCAAATCTCTGGATGAAGGGCAAAAAGTAGAATATGTTGTGGGGCAAGGGCAAAAAGGACCGTGCGCCAACAATGTAAAGTTGCTGTAAGATAGTTAACAGCATAAATCGGGTAGCCGGTAGTTTCTAGCTACCGGCCCCCACGCCACCCATCGTGCAGGTCCTCAATGGGTGGCTCCCTATTCATAGTGAATATCTACCCAACGATAGTGTCGAGCAGCTCTTCATTTGAGCTAAGTATCATGGCAATGCGCTACTTCTGAGTCACCGGCCACGCCGACAACTTCATAGCGGCAAGTTGAACAGATCTTCCCAGATAGGAACGCGGACTTTCGTTACACAACTGCATCATTTACTCTGCCCGTTGATCACCCGGCTTCGGTATCCTTGGCCACTTAGCCTCCAGACTAAGCCTTACAAGATGTTTCTGATAGACAGCTCGTAGTTTTGCTAATGGCTTCTCCCCACAACACCTCGCAGTATTGCAGTTGCCAATCGCTGGTAGTTAGCATTTAATGGCGCCCATTAAACGGTGATCTTCCTACAGGGAACTTTCACCCCACTAGTTCACGCCCATACTGGGCGCACCAAGTCAATTAACTTCGCACTTTAGCGGCCAACAGCTTACAGTCCGCTTCGCTACTTTTCAGCTGCGGGTTATTGACGCGCTATGGATAAGTTGGTAATTGAGTAAGAGATGACAATAGAAAAATATCAAGAAGAAAAAGAGATATTACGAAACTTGAATAAACGAGAAAGCCTGTGGGGCATGTTGATAGCCACACTGATTGGAATTTTTCCAACATTAGCAGTCTTCTATGCTGAGCCGGAGTTATTTGTTTCTGTTTTAGGATGGGTTATTCCAGGGGTAGTCCTCGGAGGTTTTGTTAAGTTGGCAATTAGCGCCCATAGTATTAAGCTTAGGCTTATCCCTGCTGGGTTAATATTTCTACTTGGACCGTTATTGCTATTTGTAACAGGAAATCCATTTACTTTTTTCATTGGCCTAATGAACATGTTTATAGTTATAACAATTACAAGGCCAAGATTATCAAAAGATCAAGAGCGGGCACTCTGGCTTCAACGACAGGGAAAGCTCCGGCCATAACATGCAGCTGTATTCTAACCCCCGAAAGTTGAGCAGGGCGTAAAATCTGAGGAGAAAAAAATGAGATGTATTTTAATAGCACTGTCACTGGTATTTTTTCTAGCTGGTTGCGCAGCTTCTATCCCAAAGGAAGATCTTGAGAGATCAGCATTTATTAGGGCAGGCTCAACCAATATTTGGTCAATAACAAGCGGCGGCTCAACGGTTTCTTTGACTGCCATTGATGGCCTACCTGCAAACACAAAAAATGGACCTGTAGCAGTCAGCCCAGGTAAACATACAATTACTATGTCGTGTGCAGGCAATGAAAATGATTTTGAACTAACCGTCAGAGCTGGTGAAATATACGAGTATACCTATGGTGTTGGCGGGCCAAAGGGGTGTTTTGGTGGGCTGATCAAGGTTAATTGATCTATATTCGGTAGCTTCTAGTTACCGGCCCCCACACCACCTATCGTGCGAGTCCGCAATCGGCGGCTCCCTATCCTTACGAGCGTACGATAGCCTCAAACAGCTCTTCAATTGAGTTGAGTATCATGGCAGTGCGATACCTCAACTTTATCCAACTAGAAACATATCGGTACGCTAGCCCTGTCTTTTAGCGCGTGGATTTAGGGTTCAGGCTTGCACCATATCCAAGGTATTAATCTTGGCACTTAGCTACTATGCCGTCGGTTCATTTCTGTTTAATCACCTTGGTCATTACTGACCGAGGCGGAGCTGTGTTCCACCACTTATTTTCTATCCTCGCGATGTCAGCTAAGGGGTTGGGCTGACAGCTTCGCAGCAGCAAGTGAAACAGATCCCCCCAGATAGGAGCGTGATCTTTCACTCCACAACTGCATCATTAATTCTACCTGTTAGATCACCCGGCTTCGGCATCCTTGGCCACCTCGCCTCCAAGCTAAGCCCTTTAGGATGTTTCTATTTGTCAGCTGGTAGTTTTGCTAGTGACCTCCTCCCCATAAGACCTCGCGGTGTTGCAGTTGCCATTCGCTAGTAGTTAGCATTTAATGGAATCCAGTAAATGGAGATCCTCCTACATGGGACTTTCACTCCAATTTGCCCACACTCATGCTGAGCGTACCAAGTGGCTGCACTGGACAAATTTTAGCATTCACCTTTTGTGCAAAATTACGTACAAACCGCCATCAAAATTTGCTCGGTGAACCGGGCGTTATAATTATAAGGGAGATTCTAATTGATAAAATTTCTAAAATATTTTGCCAGCTTTGGGGTCCTTAGTGGGATCGCATTTATAGTCGCCTACAACCATAATCTATATGTTTGGGAGCAACCAAGTAGAAGCATGTGGATTAGCAATGGTAGCTTATTTGATGGTACAGGTACGTTGCCCATAGAGAACCCTGGAATCCTTGTAGAGGATGGTAAAATTTCTTGTCTGGGAGATACTTGTGAAGTACCAATAGATGCTATTCAAGTTGATGCAGCAGGTAAATCAATTGTACCTGGACTCATAGAGCTTCACGGTCATTTTTTCAGTGGTAAAGCTGATTCTAGCGAGAGCAGCTTACCTGCAATGATTTGGAATTCGATCCGATTGCAACCAGATGTTAGACGGAAGCTGATCGAATCAGGTATTACAAGTTATCGTTCCGTCGGCGATCCCAGCTCGGGAATTTATAAGCTAAAAAAGTCACTTGACGACCAGGAGGTCGCTGGGCCACATATGTTTATTTCGGGGCCTATATTTACTGCTCCTGGTGGACATCCGGTTCAAAGAATACCAAATCGGATGATCGAGCAAATGGTCGTGCAATCCGATGATCCAAAATATGTAAAGGAGAAAATCGCTGCTCTGGTTGAGCAAGGCATTGACGGTATTAAAGCCGTCTATCAGGGCCATACAAATGAACAGGGCGAAATCACGTTACCCCGCATCTCAAAGGAAACCTTGCAGGCTATTACAACGGAAGCTCGCAAGCATGGGCTTTGGGTTGCGGTACACACAGGCTCTCCACAAGAAACTAATGAAGCTATTAAAGCTGGAATAACTACCGTTGAGCATGGTGTGCGACATGGCAATCTCATTAGCCCAGAAACAATGCAATTAATTGTCGAGCACAATATAGTTTATGTGCCAACTTTAGGTCGAGAACCCAAGGGACACCTGAATATACCGGCCCTACACGAGGCTGGAGTTCAATTTGGTGTTGGCACTGATACACAAGGCAAAATGATTGCTGGTGACAGCTACCACAATGAATTGTCACGCATGGTTGATGCTGGACTACCTGATGCGAAAGCGCTTATAGCCGCCACTAGAAATGGTGCCGAAGCTTTAGGGTTAATTGATCAACTGGGGACCATTGAAGTTGGTAAATCTGCTGATCTACTACTTGTCGATGGTCAGCCTTGGAGTGATATTCGTGACCTTAAAAATATCAAGATGGTCGTTCTATCAGGACGAATTGCGTTGGATAAACGTGAACTGACATCGATATAAATACCCTGATCCCCCGTTAACGATTTATAAATCGGGTAGCCGGTAGTTTTTATCTACCGGTCCTCACACCACCCATCGTGCGGGCCCGCAATGGACGGCTCGCTATCGGTAATGAGTATCTACCCAGCGATCACGCAACGATATCATTTACTCTACCCTTTTGATCATATAGCTTCGGTGTCCTTGGCCACCTCACCTCTAGGTTAAGCCATATAGGATGTTTCTATTCGTCAGCTCGTAGTTTTGCTAGCAGCTTCGTTCCCATAAGACCTCGCGGCGTTGCAGTTGCCATTCGCTAGTAGTTAGCATTTAATGGGCCCCATTCAGCGGTGATCTTCCTAAAGGGGATTAGTCCACGCCCATACTGCCCGTACCAAGGCCAAGCTGCATCACCCCCTCGGGCCTGGACCTCACTACGCTCGGCCGCTGTTGGCGGCATTGGATTTCTGCTCATCGGAGATAGGGAATGTCAACGAGAAAAATCTCCAAATATTATGACTCAACAGAACACAGTGATACTAGAGAAGATTTAATTTTTGCTCTTAGCGAAGTAAAAGGAAGAAAGGTTGCTGTTGATTGTGGCTGTGGAGCAGGATCAGATATCGCTTATTTGCGCGGTAAAGATTTCACAGTTCATGCCTTTGATATCGAAAATGAATCTATATCTAGATGTCGTAAACGATTCCAAGATGATGAGCAGGTTATTCTATCAAGGGATAGTTTTAATACTTTTAATTATCCTGAGTCGTCACTGGTAGTTGCTGATGCCAGTCTTTTCTTTTGTCCTGAAAAAGATTTTGAGTCAGTTTGGTTGAAAATAACTAACTCTTTGATAGAGGGTGGAATCTTTTGTGGTTCATTCCTAGGGCCGAAAGACACGATGGCTGGGCCTGAGTATGATAAGGAAGCATTTTGGAGTGATACCTTAGTTATGAATGAATCGAAGATAAGAAAACACCTCAGTAACTTTGAGCTATTAAAGTGGACTGAACATGACCTTTCAGGAGAAACTACAGATGGTACACCGCATCATTGGCATATATTCTCCATCGTAGCGAAAAGAAAATCTAAATCGGGTAGCCGGTAGTTTCTAGCCCCCCATTCCACCCATCGTGCGGCTCCGCAATTGGCGGTTCCCTATCCGTAATGAATCTCCGTTTTACTAGCGGCTTCCTCTCCACAAGATCTCTCAGTGCTGCAGTTGCCATTCGCTAGTAGTTAGCATTTAATGGAACCCATTGAACGGTATTCTTCCTACAGCGGGCTGTAACCCCATTAATCCACGCCTATGCTAGGTGTACCAACTGGCTGCTGGACTCGGCACTGTGTGCTTCTTCGACGCGCCAGGCGTTAAACACACGCAAGATTAGGAGCCCTCTCCGTTTTATCGCGGCTGCTGAACCCGATAATTGATAGAGGAAAGAATAATGGATGATTTAAGAAGCAGGGCTGCGAGAAGATCCAAGACCAAAGCTAAGCCCCATAAGAATAGTGCTAGAACTGAAAATCCATGGATTTCGGAGAAAAACTGGAAGTTGATGTATACACGCTCTGAAAAGCTTCGTAGAGCTAAGCAATTAGGGATCGAGTACCCCAAGCGAACTATACTTCAAATCCTAAATACTGAGTTTCCTGAGAAAGATTAAGATATGCGAAATCTCTTATTCATATGTAGCCGGAATCAGTGGCGTAGTCCTACAGCTGAAGCCATTTGGAGAAAACACCCTGATTTCAACGCTAAATCTGCGGGTACCAGCCCGCGAGCTAAAAAAACAGTCAGCTCAGCGGATGTTCGCTGGGCTGACGTGATATTCGTCATGGAACAAAAGCATAAAAATAGGCTAATGGCAGAATTCTCTAGAATCCTGGATCATAAGCCAGTTCATGTCTTAGATATCCCAGATGAATACAAGTACATGGACTCAGAGTTAGTTCAAGAATTAGAATCGGTTGTTGGGGCATACTTGGAGAGTTAGTGCCGAGGTTCAGTCCTTAACAAATTTAGGTAAGCTGAAAAATTACTACACCTGCGGTTCCGCAGTTTCCCTCTGCTAAAAACGGTAGGTGCGTAATATCGACAACCTCGTTGAGACATAATAATGAAGAAACTCAAAAACGAAAAAGAGTTAGTGAAAAAGGCTATAGCACTCGGTACTGCATATGGCACCAAGCGAGGAGTTGTCGAGTTCGAAGCTACCGATTCAGCTCACGAGAAACTCGAATATATTTACCGTCTTTTAGTTCACGATAAAGTAATTCAACCGCTTCCAGAAGACAAGATATCACAGAAGGCAATCATGCATAGGTTGGCAATTTGGGCTTCAAAGTACTGAGCGCTCTAATAGGATTTTCAACTAAATCAAGTAGTCACTAGTGTCTAGCGAACCGCCCGATTCATACCGCCATCAGACAAGATACTTTGCCCATTGATGTATCGGGCTTCATGTGAAGCAAGAAAGACACAGGTCTGCCCGATTTCTTCGAACGTGGCAGTGCGCTGTGCGGGTATGGATCTGCGGGCAAACTCCGACAGGTTTACGTTTTCACAGAAGCCCGGCATTAAATTATTCATGCGAATATTATATCTTGCATAACGATCACCATAGAGCTTGGCAAAACTGTGTAAAGCGCCACGTAGCATGCTCATCGGATAAGGCGCTCTCGGCTCAACCGTATTCATTGAAGAAATATTGACGAATGCCCCTCCCCCCTGCTCGATATAAATCGGCGTGACGATACGGGCAAGCTTGACGACATTGAGCACGTACATATCGAGGCTCTCATGCCAGAGATCATCACTTAGCTCGAGCAGGGGGCCGTTGAAATCAGGATCGAACCCTACTGTTTTAATTTCTTCCGGCACCCCGCCACCATGGCCCATATTGCTAACGACGGCGTCGATACGGCCATAGGTTTGCATCGTGTCGTCGACCATTGCTTGCAGATCTGCGGTTTCGAGAACCGAACCCTGCCGCCCTATACCACCTAATTCCTTGGCCAGTGCAACACTGCGGTTGGAAGGGGACATCAACGAGACTTTGTAACCCGCCTTAGCCATTTCGCGGGCGCAGCCGGCACCAATTCCCTGACCAGTTCCAGTCATAATAGCAACTCTTGTTTCGGACATTACGCTATCCTCTAGTGCAAATAATTCATGGGTGGAGATCAATATACGATCTTTAAAATTTGTAACAAAAGGATATAATTACATGTACTTATGAGTTTAATTCATACCAAAACACGATCTTTACCATCTTTGGCCGGCTTGCGTGGGTTTGAGGCTGCGGCAAGGCATATGAGTTTTACCGATGCTGCGAAGGAGTTGAGCGTTACGCAAACGGCGATCAGTCACCAAGTGAGAAATTTGGAGTCGAGACTGGGTGTAAAACTGTTCCATCGTACGGGAAAGTCGATTTCTCTTACCGATGCCGGGAAAAAGCTGTTATCCGAAGCCAGTGCATGTTTTGATCGACTCGAAAATACGCTCCACCTCATCAAAGCCGAGAGTCAATCTCCGGTGGTAACCGTGAGCGTAACCCCCAGTTTTGCCAGCAAATGGTTAATACAGAGGTTAGGTAACTTCTGGAGAGCCTACCCTGATATACAGTTGAATGTTCACCATACCCTGGCTCTCGCCAATTTCACTAACGATGGCGTCGATATTTCCATTCGAGCTGGTAATGGAAACTGGCAAGGCTCAGTGACCAGGCTTTCGTTGCCGCTCGATTTAAGCCCGATTTGCCACCCTTCACTGCTTAACGGCAAAAATCCTTTGAAAGAGCCTTCCGACCTCAAGCATCAAACCTTACTGCATGAAGATAATTTTGACGATTGGGCATCGTGGCTCAAAGCAGCCGGGGTCGACGATGTCGATCCGCGATCAGGTAGCGTCATGAATGATGGTAACTCTCTCGCAATTGCCGTCGAAAACTGCCAGGGCGTTGCACTGGGCCGAATATCTCTAATCGAGGATGACTTAAAATCTGGAAGAATCGTAAAACCATTCGACGTGAGTATTGATTCCAACTTTTCTTATTATCTTGTCTGCCCATACGAAAAACTTGATACTCCTGGAGTACAGGCTTTTCGTAACTTTATACTCAGCGAGGTAAATCAAGCTGTTCAACGCAAGCCCGGAGAGGGATAAGGTATCGCTCAACAACAATCAATTAGCTGGACATGGCAAAGCTTTACCGGTAACCCCAAACGTTAATGGCTTCATGCAAATTGGAATTGGATTGATAATTCGGAATACATAATTGTGGCATCCAACTTTAAATAGTTTGTAGTTACTACAAGTACCTATCTAAACTTTAACTCCCACTTTTAAAAAAAAACTCCCTGAAAACTGGTACCACAGTTTCATTCAAGTGCTTTCGTTTTAAGTCAACAAGCCCTACGACCTTGCTACGCCATCATAGAAAGCCCATAAGAGTTAATTGGCGGGAAAAGTATGGTATTTTCCTCTGTGAATTTATATGGCAGTGGCCAGCCAACGTAGGCTGCTAAAAGCAAGTAGGTTATTCAGGGCACTCCATCTATAACTAGGCAAGACAAAGTCGCCTAACCGTAGGCTGGGATGGGCTGTCTGCTCACCCTTTTGACGATTCTTGCTGGCAACATTGAGTGCCATTAAGCCCTAAATTATGATTACTTACTATTTAGAAATGAAGCCAAAAAGTAAACTTATTTCTAAACCCCGCCCACAGGATACCGAAATTGTAGAAGCTAAAATGAAATATTTCATATTCGATAAATTCCACTATCAATTAATTGGAGAAAGTTAGAGCTGGAATAATAAACTGTCTCAGACGAGTGATGAATGGAGGTCTTACGCAGAAGTAAATAACCTCAGAAGTTAAGTGGCTCACATTAAAGGCTGTATCGCTGGATACTATATGCTTCAGTATCAAAGCAATGGGAATGTTGAATTAGTGTACTTTGGCTTAGTTTCAGATTTTATAGGTAAAGGATATGGTGGTTATCTGATATGCCATGCTATACAGTCAGTATGGTTATATCCGCGAGTATCAAGAGTATCGGTTCATACTTGTACTTTAGATCACCCTAGTGCTCTTAGTAACTACAAAGTCCGAGGCTTCAGTGTATATAGTGGAGTTCACAATTAACAAGCAGCCCTAGCAAGTTCCATCCGTACAAAACGCGTCCTTTACTAGACTCCCTATTTATTACACCGGTCATCTTTTAGTTGGATGTTATCTTTCTCTATGACTAGCGACCTAGGAGAAATATCTGAATCGTTGACCTAAAAAGTATCATCCACAATTGCTATTACAACTACATTCTTATCCAACTCCAGAACAAATTTGGCTCGCTAGATTGAAGTTCCGACCTGAGGGAGATGATCTTATCTGCTTGCTTGAGGGGGATTTCCTCGAGCATAGCAAAGTTCTTGCCGAAGATATTAGAAGTCGCGTCATGGCGTAGCTGTGAGGCTCGTTAGTAATTTTGTACTAGTAAGTTTCTTCTAATTACTGAAACTGAGCTAGGTAAGGCAACGTGGAAAACTATCGAAGAGTTTCTCGATCACTACTAGAAGTATCTTTCGGAGTTTACGACCTATGAAATCACAAAAGAAATATTGCAATTCATGGCAGCAAGGGCGCTTCGGGTCGTAAGCAGCTCCTCTGATTGTTCAGCCGGACGGTAGTAATCCCAGAATAGTATTTATCACGTATAAGGAAAGATTACTTAGCTGCATGTAATAACTACCCTTGTTTAAACTGCAAGTAGATCATCTTGCATCTCCCTAAATAACTCATTTGGTCACCACCGTCCTCAACTCACTCATGCCTTACTATTCAGACAATCGATTTCAATTGAACCGGCTAATCTGTTACTTTATTAAAGGAAAATACTGTCGAATGACGCTTTTTATATTCCTATTAACCCGGTTCTCACAAGGTGAATATGGGTAAGTACAAACACATCAGCCTCTCAGCAATCCGAAATCGTTTTATGACCGACCAGTTCAAGACCATTTACGTATTTTAATACGTTTTGAATTCTACTTTGAAAGCTCACCATATAACTAATCGCCGCTTCAGCTAGCAAGTCTGAGCATTTACCCGCTACCTAACAATAATTGTAAATAACGTCTTGCGTTCAACCGTAGCCATCAAAGCTCTACTGCATCCCTTCCTTATAATGGTATCTCACCCATTCGATCTACCCGATCAACTGTAGTTGGTCGCTCATCTATGCTTGCACTTTTCATGATTTTTTCACGTCGAACATACTAACCGTAACGATTGAAGTAGGATATGCTTCAATCCTAAGATGCTTGCAAAAGTCTCAGCCACTGTTCCAATCTAAGAAAATTAGCTGATAGATCGTCTTATGATGTAACGACAGCCCCATACATCTCTTTTAATGGTGTACAACCTGATGAGAGCATACTGCTTTCTGAGTAGATCATCTATTTGTTGTCACACCCATTTAGTCACGTCTGTACTTTATACACTTACTAGTATCTTAAGTCTGCAAGCCTATATGTTTGCCCTGGGTGGTGTCCTCACAAGCCTGTTTTGCCCCGCAGCTCTCTACTTAACGTCTAAGGATGCCTCTCTAACAATTTAGCTATTACTTCCTGTAAGTGTCCGGCTTTTCTTAGGCTGTAAATCTGGTATCGTTCGTTATCGCTCGGTTCGCAGTAGCTCATCAATACATTTCTCTTAGACGGGGGAGGTGTCGAATCTACCAGATGAACCGTCCTTACCAATTGCACTTATTGTCTGGAACCAGGTAAGAAAAATGATGATGATCAGATTTTTTTTGTTGTTTATTTTGGTGATTTTTTCGCCGCTGTCTGTATATGCAAAAGACCTTAATAAGGGGCTTTTGTATCTGTCGGCGAACGGAAGCCCCGGGCAAGTTAGAAAAATTATTAAGCAAGGCGCAGACCCAAATCATGTCGATGAAAATGGAGTCACGGCATTGTCATTGGCTTCATATTATGGCATGGAAAGCAATGTAAAAGTCCTCATCAAGGCAGGGGCAGAGGTAAACTTTCTGAATGATGGAGAACTAGGAGCCTTGGGCGTGGCTATTAATCAGAGTAAAAATGAAGTGGTGGAAATTTTACTAAAAGCCGGCGCACGTCCTAATCATTCTCGTCTATTACTATCACCAATGTACACGGCTATGAAGGCCGACAATCTGAAGGCCGCTCAATTACTTCTGGACTCTGGAGTTGAGTTAAATACAAGGGAGGTTTCTGATGATGAAAGCCAGTATGTACTCCACTTTGGCCTTGAGATTATGCTAGATGAGGAGATTTCTGACGAAATGGCTTCTTTACTACTAAAGAATGGGTTGGAATTGCAAGAGTTCCTGGATAAAAAAGAAACACTACCAGTTCTAAAATATCTTATCAGCGAGAATAATAACCTCGGCCTACGCAGAGCGCTTAGCTGGGGGTTGAATCCAAATGTCACTTTTGAGGATGGCTCTACACCGCTGCATTTTGCAATTAGAGACTTTGACACTTACAGCCTCGAAATTCTTCTTAGCTGCAAGGAGATAGAAAATGCTCCAGATAAATACGGTATAACCCCATTAGGCTTGGCACGGGCTGAATACTTTGAAGAAGCTGTAAAGATGCTGGAGAATCGATTTCAGTAAATTTCAGTGTGAATTTGTGGAATATAAATGGAACGCAAATCGTCACTGTTCAATTAGGGGCTCTGATGCCTACAAATATAGATGGGAGTGGTCCTTGCCCCTATAATTGATGACCAAACAGCCGCTCTAGAGTTAGTACCAACCAGAATTCTAGAGTTAATTGGTAAAGGTGACACAGACAGAGGAGATACTGGGCCAAAAGCTAAGAGCCCACACCTTACTACCTTGCGGAGGGCGTTTAACAAAATTTCTACTGTTAAAGATTGTTGAATTTCCTATGTTTTAGATGCACTTAAAACTGCAATCAAACTCGAAGGTATGGCTGGTAAAGAAGGTAGTGGGAGCCCAGTGTTAATAAACGAAGACCAAGAATGGAAACTAGCGGGTGTAGTTGCTTGGGATTCAAGCGAAAGAGATTTACGTACCTATCACGGGGGGCTACGGAGATACAGGCTATAACGTCCGTGCGTCATATTACATCAACTGAATAGAAAATGCGATCTCCTCTCGTGCACTTGAGCAAGATTAATAAAGGGTAACAAACCATTACATTGAAATTATTCAAAGCTATGCATCTATTTATATCGGTTCGTTTCGGTACCGTTTTGGCATGATCAGTGCCTCACTAATTGATCGCGCCTGAATGTGGTGTTAAGTATAAGACTTACCCACGTTTGGTAGACATCCTGTATAGTTAGGTTTTGGTCTAACATGGATTTGCACCTTGGATAAAAACTCAATTGTATGCTTTGAGGTTGTACATTAAATGTTTCTTCGCTTCTTTCTTGGTTATTTAATTTTAGGAATCTGCTTACCATTACATGCTGAAATTTACAAGTGGATTGATGAGAATGGAAAAGTTCACTTTGGTGATCGTAAGCTTAATGAAATAGACCAGGAGGTCCTTGTTTTAGATGAGTTTAAATCTGAATGGTCACCATTTGATATCAGCGTTAAATCGATGGGTGTAAATATTACGCCAGAAGAGCATAAACATATTGTGGACGGGGTAAATTATATTTATGAATTTTTTGATCGAGTTCTGTATTTTGATATGTATAAAACTGTACCAGTTAACATATTGATACTCAAGGATAAAAAAGAGTACAGAAAATATTTAATAAAAAACAATCGTAGTAATTTAACTTCATCTTATGGCGTTTATTTCCCAAAGGAAAATCAAATAATTGTCTACATTAGAGAAGACAGAAAAGGTACCTTCAGAACAATAAGACATGAAGTGAGTCACGCAATAGTTGATACAATTATGCCATACGCTCCTGCTTGGCTAAATGAAGGATTGGCAGAACAAATGGAGACATTAGGTCGAAAAAAATCAGGGCTTTACATTGCGCCCCATAAAGGCAATAGGGAGATCGTAGATCGAGCAGAAAGAAATAGGAATTTAACCAATATTTCTGTATTCTTAAAACTACCAAGTAGTGAGTGGCGCCACACGTTAACGAATAAGGAAAAGAGCTTACAAAGTCAAGCAGGTCAATTCGTTTATTTCTTACTCTCTACACCGCCAAATCGTAGCTTTGTCATTCGATTAATGCATGAGTTCGAGCGAGGAAATCGTAAATTATCTTATTATCTTGTCAACGATAATTATATTGGAGGAGCTAAGGCGCTAGAGGTTACATGGCAAAATTGGATAAAGAATCAAAGTAAAGACATAATTGAGTTTCTTTAACTAAACTCCTACAGCTAGCTACATAACAAGTGGGTATGGTTGTTCATCAAAATTTAAACCATACTTTCACTTTAATAGACATTACTTTTTACCGGGACATCCAGGATTATTAGCTACTTTCTCAGGCAAACAATAAGGGCAACCTTTCTAGGTTTATCAACCTCCAACAGTCGCTTATACATCAGCAATAATTTGGGATAATGTTGTATGGCCGACATGATATAGGGAAACAGAACCGTATATACGCGATGCCTTCCCTCTCAAATGTATCGTTTACTATGAAAGCTACTGCTATCACGGTTCATTGGCACGATACTTATAAGTGCTAAAGTTTCCTTACCGTTCAATTTTCCAATCTGTAAGTTCGCTCGCCGATATGTAAGCCTATACATTGCGGAATCCTTTGGCGATTAGCAAAAGCCATGCCTTTTTCGCCATTCATAAACACAGTAAACAAGTTTGTCCGGCAGCTTTTCGGTTCCTTGTAATCCTTTCTTAATACTGTTTAGACAGGATTTAGAATTATCCATTAAGATGATTTAGGCAATAAATTATTCACGGATTTTATTCTTATTAAAGGCTATTCTTCAGATTTTTCAGAGACAAGTGTAGAGTCGAATTTATTGACATTTATTCAAGGGCTGGCAATGATAAAACACAGCTAGATTAAACAAACTTACGCAACTGATCGTCAGGCTGGGCGACCAATACTATACTCTGCCCGCCCTTACTGACAAAGTTATATGTTATTATGAAGAAACTGCTAGTTTCCCTAATGCCTATCAACGCCATTGCGCATAACAGAAAATTTAGCATTCCCGGCTTCAATGAGTGGCATTGATCAAACAGTTCGATTGACCTTGTCTGTATTGCTTTTCCGCCATCTTTCGCGAAGTCTTAAAGCATGTCAGATGACGCCGTTTTTCTCAGTGACACGTCATTAGCATCTCCCATGGAGATATACTCCTGTTGATTGCTAATTTTTTCAGATCAATCAACTAGATGCGCCTACATATCTCTATCTAATACACCATAACTGGTCATATCTTATTGGTCTCTGATATTCCTCTTTGCGTTGGAGAGACATTATTGCTGTCTTCCTCATCTGAAAAATCAAGGCGAGTCAGTTTCGTATTCAAGGTTATAACAACCGCTAAAACGGCCAATAGGACAGTAGCTGGTAAAGCGGTGCTGAGCGCTTGCCCGGCCAGTAGGTGCGATCCCGAAGCCCCGATCAGAGCTATCGAGAAGCCTGCATATCCCCACTGTTTAAGTGTTTTGAACTTTGGTTGAAGAATTGCAATCGCGCCAATCAAATAGGCGGTTCCTAAGATTTTCAACAAATAAAGCGGGTAGCCTAAATCAACCGTTGCCTGAACAATGGCTTCCTGTCCTGTTAGTTTGGCCATGCCTGATATCATCATCAGCACCGCGAACATAGATGAGACCACGTAAAAGATGACTACCTGTTTTCTCATGAAGGGAACCCTATTTCGTTAAATGACGAGCACAGACTAGCTGTTCTCTTGTTGCAGTTATATAGACAAAAAGGCAAACTTCCATTGCATGAATGCAACGTCAGGGTAATGTCATGGATTGGAACGATTTGAAGGTCGTTATCGCGCTTGCAGAGAAAGGAACCTTAAAGGCGGCTTCTAGGCAGTTGAATGTTAATTCAACCACTGTTTGGAGGCGGATCCAGCAGCTTGAAAGCGATCTTTCAACGCAGCTATTTATTGTTAGTCGTCGCGGCTACCAACTGACTGAGGCGGGGCGAACTGTTTTGGATAGTGCCAAACGAATGGAGTCATTGGCCGATGGCATCCTCATTCAAAGTTCTCTGCAACATGATAAAGTTCAAGGTTTAATTCGTGTTACCGCACCCTCAACAATGGCAACGACCACTTTGCCCGAGTGGGTTAGTGAATTCCGGAGGTCATTCCCCGACGTTGAGTTTGAGATCCTTGAAAGTGAGCAGGCTCTGGATATCGAGCATCGCGATGCGGACATTGCCATTAGGGCAAGTCATACAGCACCGGAAAACCTTATTGCACGTAAAATGAGAGATGTAAACTTAAGCATCTATGCTTCTGAAGACTTTTTGAAAGTTAGTGGGTATAACGCTCCTTTCAAGTTGTCCGAAATTGAACGCTTAACAGCTATTGACTACGTGCACTTAGACAACCCAGCAGTGCACTGGTATCAGAAACGAATTAAACACAACGCTAAATCCATACATTGTAATTCTATCACTACAGCATTGAACGCTGCGCTTAATGATCAAGGGATAGCCTTGTTACCAACTGATGACTCATACGTTCTAGTTGAACTCTATCAACTGGACGCTAAGTACAACTCATCTTTGTGGATTCTTGCTAATAAGGATCTGAGAAACACAGCACGTATCAAGGCTTTTTGGGATTTCTTAATTACTAAAATGGAAAATTATAAAGTTCAATGATTTGCATGTTCCTATGCATGGAACTATCAGGGGGAGATAAAATCCTATGTATGACGATATGTTACAACACCAAAGGTTCCTCTATCTCTTCTTCATTCTCTTGTCATCTTATTTTTCCGCCTCAAGTCCAAACCTGACTATGCAATTTACGCTTAATAGGTTTCTGATAATTCCCTGTTTATGCGGGCTTTGATAGGCTGGCTATCAAACAATATGTTACAAATCAAGGGCTTCGGTTACCATTGAATATGGGCTTTAATTTCCCGCTAACAAAAAGGAATTCAGTATAAGAATCAGGCAAGAACAACCATACAAAGCCAAGCACGATCGCAAGAACAAGTATTTGTTGGACCACCACCATTTTGCAGCCATGCTCCATATTGATTGGCGCTTGCTGTACAAGCAAGAATTTGGAATTATCAAGCAATGTCAGGAATACTAGAACTAGAGCGTCTTTTGAGCGAAATGAATCCCGAACTTATTGAAGATGAATTTGTATTTTGCACTGTTTCAGGCTCATTAGCTCAATATATTGAATGGAACCCACTTGCGAGCTTCAACGAAAAAGAAGGATTAACACTTGTCTTAACAAAAGGTATCGCAAGCCGTGAGGGGTTGCAGTTTAAGAATACTTATAAGCAAATAACTTTAACCGTACATTCTAGTTTAGAGGCTGTTGGATTAATAGCCGCTGTTTCAAACAAACTGGCTTCTAAGGGTATTAGCGCAAATGTAATTGCAGCATACTTCCATGACCATATTTTTGTACAATCAGAAAAAGCAAAGGAAGCGTTAATTGCATTGAAAGAAGTCGGCAAAAACGGCTTATAAGTGCTCCAACAAGGGCATATACTGGCTGACTACTACGCTGCGTGTCAGATTTTGACCACCTCGTATATGCCTATTAAGCAGATGTTAAGATTTTAGGAATGAGAAAGTATGGCAAAGGAAATTGAGCGGAAGTTCTTAGTAGATAAAAAGGCTATTGCTTCTTTTACAGGTGGAAAGAGAATCAAACAAGCCTATGTAAGTACGAAGTCCAAAGCTGTAGTCAGAGTTCGCGTAACCGGAGATCATGCATATCTAACATTGAAAGGTGAAAGTAAAGGAATTACACGGACTGAGTTTGAGTATCCAATACCCTTTGAAGACGCAAATGAAATGATTACTGAGCTATGTGATGGTCCCCTCATAGATAAAACGAGGTTCATAGTAGAGTACGAAAAACACACTTGGGAAATAGATATCTTTCATGGGGATAATGACGGCTTGATTGTTGCTGAGGTCGAGATGCAAAGTGAATCTGAGAGTGTGAAGTTGCCGGAGTGGATTGATAAAGAGGTTACTGGAGATCCAAAATATTACAATTCCAATTTATTAGATTTTCCATTTAAAGATTGGGACAAATCATAACTAGAACGTGCACAACATTGACACATGCTTCGCTGAGCTAATCACAAAATAAATTCTGTATTTTCCTCGGCTCATCGAGGCATCATGAGTAAATCACTATGAATCCAGCCATAGAAGGGTTCCGTAGGTACAAACTTCAATGTAACGCAAGCGATGTGTACCTTGTTAGAAATACTGAGAAGAATTGGATAAATGTACTCGCTTGGCCAAACTACCTCTCTCATGACAAATGGAAGCTCCCATACAGAGCCGCAAGTGGAGTGCACTATGATGGAATTATTAGGTGCCAAACAAATCAATAACATCACATTCTAATTCCAGTACAGCGTAACCCTAAAATTCCGATCTGCTTTTAATCAGAGGAATAGTTTAATAGCAATAGGACCCTCCTTCATCTTCTGAAAACTGGCGCACATTTTCATTTATTCAGCTGTCGCAAGACATTACATAACCCTACCGAATAAAAAGTATACACATAAGAATTAAACGTTCCTTCGCACCACTGGCGCTATCTCCCGCAACGATTTATAAATCAGACAAGCGAATAGGATTACCGACAACTAAAAAATTTCTCAGAAAAGCAATAATCGTTTTTCAAATTATCTCTTCTTGCGTGAGAGCACCCCCAAAATCAGAATTCTTGATTTGCCCTTTTACTGCAAGACCAGTGATTGATACGGGCTTCGCCCGCAGAAACATGGGAGAGCGAAGTTGAATTACCCGGATCAGTTCACTCCTCAGATTTGGCCATTGATTGTTTATTGCCTGGCCGTATTTGCCCTAATTACCTTAATGCTCAGCCTTTCCTATTTTCTCGGTCAAAAACGCAGAGATCCGGCTACCGATGAGCCCTATGAGTCAGGTATTGTTTCCCAGGGCAATGCGCGCCTGCGCCTCTCTGTCGCCTATTACCTTGTTGCCATCCTATTTATCGTCTTCGACCTGGAGGCGATTTACCTGTTTAGCTGGTCCATCGCATTTTATGAAACTGGCCTGCTCGGGTTTATCGAGGCGACCGTATTTATCGTGATACTGCTGGTGGGGCTTATTTATCTGTGGCGCCTGGGTGCACTTGACTGGGGCGGATACCAGAAGAGTTTGGAGAAACGCCAAAAACCCCGATAACAACAATGAGAATTCATAATGCGCTGGAAGCTGAGCAAAGCCGACGACCTGATTGCCACTGAACGCGGTAATCCTTCTGAAGAAATAAGCACTCAAGATTTAGAAAAAAATATTCTCCTTACCAAACTTGAAGAGCTGGTTTCCTGGGGTCGTTCAAACTCCCTATGGCCATTTAACTTCGGGCTGTCCTGTTGCTATGTAGAAATGGCCACCGCCTTCACCAGCCGCCACGACATCTCCCGCTTTGGCGCTGAGGTCATCCGTGCAACCCCGCGACAAGCGGATTTAATTGTAATTTCAGGGACAGTTTTCCTGAAAATGGCACCAGTGGTACAGCGACTCTACGAGCAAATGATCGAACCCCGTTGGGTCATCTCCATGGGTTCCTGCGCAAATTCCGGCGGTATGTACGATATCTACAGTGTGGTTCAGGGAGTCGATAAGTTTCTCCCGGTCGATGTTTATGTGCCCGGCTGTCCACCACGCCCAGAGGCTCTACTGCAGGGATTGACCTTGCTGCAAAAGTCGGTGGCTGCGGAGAGACGAGCCTTCAGCTGGGTTGTGGATGATCAAGGAGCTCACAAGGTTCCAAAGCCCAGTCAGCGTGATCTCCATAGGGAGGAACGTATGAAAGCTGACATGCTACGTGCGCCCGACAGTGTTTAGGCTTCATGGAATAAGAAAAAAACAACGGAATAGCCAATGACTGGCGTAATTGCGAAAACTGTCCACACAGCAACTCCCTACAGGAAAGCAGCAGAGGCATTTATTCGGGACCTCGACACCGGATATAAGCTTCACTCGTTCTGGTGGCAGCCACACTGTGATGATATGCCCACACTGTGGATCGAGAAACATGCCTTGATCCCTCTTTTACTCTTTCTCAAGCGGGATATCACCCAGCCATTTGAAATGCTGTATGACCTGAGTGCTATCGACGAACGGCTGCGGGTCAACCGTGGGGAGGGAACCGAAAAACAGCCTTCCAGCGATTTCACCCTGGTATATCAACTACTTTCATTTACCCGCAATTTATTTATTCGTATCAAGGTGGCTCTTCCCGAGAGTGATCTGAGCGCACCGACTATTACTGCCGTTTGGGAGAATGCCAACTGGTATGAACGGGAAGTGTGGGATCTATTCGGTATCGACTTTCCCGGTCATCCCCATTTACAGAGAATCATGATGCCCCTGACCTGGAAGGGGCATCCACTGCGCAAGGATCATCACGCCCGAGCTACCGAAGTCGACCCATTTAGTCTGTCAGAAGAGAAAGAGCGCAAAGAACAAGACGCCCTGCTGTTCCGGCCGGAAGATTGGGGCATGGCCAGGAGTAATGAAGACTCAGAGTTTATGTTCCTCAACCTGGGCCCGAATCACCCCAGTGTGCATGGGGTATTCCGTGTAGCCCTTCAGCTGGATGGTGAACAAATTATCGATGCAGTGCCAGATATCGGTTACCACCATCGCGGTGCAGAGAAGATGGCCGAGCGCCAGGCCTGGCATACCTATGTGCCCTACACCGACCGTATCGATTACCTCGGCGGTGTCATGAACAACCTGCCCTATGTGATGGCACTGGAGCAACTCGCCGGCATTAAGGTCCCTGAACGCGCACAGATGATACGGGTGATGATGTGCGAGTTCTTCCGCATATCCAGCCACCTGGTATTTTTTGGCACCTTTGCCCAGGACGTGGGGCAGATGTCTCCCGTGTTCTATATGTTTATCGATAGGGAAAAACTGTTTGGAATAGTTGAGGCCATTACCGGCGGCAGAATGCACCCGGCATGGTTCCGTATCGGCGGAGTAGCGCAGGACTTACCCCAAGGTTGGGACAAGATGGTGCGGGAATTTCTCGACTATATGCCCGCACGCTTAGCCGATTACGACGGCATGGTCATTAAAAATAAACTCCTGCAACGCCGTACCCGTGGCATTGGTGTCTACGATACGGCGGAGGCGTTTGAGTGGGGGGTTACCGGGCCAGGGCTTCGCGCCACGGGCCTGGATTGGGATCTGCGCAAAAAGCGTCCTTACAGCGGCTATGATCAGTTCGAGTTCGAGATTCCCAGCTACGATGGTGGGGACTGTTTCGACCGCTGCCGGGTCCGGGTGGATGAGATTTGGCAGAGCCTGCGGATTATCCGCCAGTGCCTGGAAAATATGCCGGCAGGCCCTTATAAGTCGGACCACCCTTTGACTACCCCTCCGCGAAAGGGGCGCACCATGGAGGATATCGAGACTTTAATTCAGCACTTTGTGAATAACAGCTGGGGACCGGTAATGCCAGCCGGCGAAGTGTGTTATCCCATTGAGGCCACCAAAGGTATCAACAGCTACCAGATCGTTAGTGATGGGGGGACCACCTCATACAGGACCCGAATTCGCACCCCTTCATTCCCACACCTGCAAATGATTCCGTTGATGTCCAACGGACTGTTGATTGCTGACCTTATTGCCATTATTGCCAGCATCGACTTCGTCATGGCGGATGTGGACAGATAACAATAAAAAACTACGGCAGGCACAGGGCCGTACAGCAGCGGAGTAGAAAAGTGCACGGAAATACACCCAGCGTTTCAGCCACCGCACACACAGATGGCAGCAGCGCCTCAACGACACCTCCGCAAGTTCTATCTCGGGGGCGACTATGTCCAGCTTATTAGAACCGGAATTGATTGAAGTAATGGAGCAAGGCAATAGCAACTCAGCAGACAACCAGGTGACCTTAACAGTACAAGAAAAAGAGGAAATTGATCAGGAAGCCACCCACTACCACGAGAAAACTTCAGTGGGGCTCGAGGCGTTGCGGATTGTACAGAAACATCGCGGCTGGATTTCCGACGAGAGCCTCCAGGCAATTTCCAATTATCTGGATATTCCCGTTGCAGAACTTGAGAGTGTCGCCACCTACTTCCAGTTGATTTTCCGCCAACCAGTAGGCAAGGAAGTGATCTACCTGTGCAAAAGCTCCAGCTGCTGGATTATGGGTTGCGATAATTTGCAGAAAAAAATATCTGAGCGCTTAAATATCCAGCCTGGAGAGACCTCCGAAGATGGGATTTTCACCCTGCTGGAAACGCCTTGCCTGGGAGATTGTGACAAAGCCCCAGTCCTTATGCTTGGCGAGGAAATGCACCGCCACTTGGATGAGAAAGGTATTGATGAATTAATCGATAAGAAGAAAAAATACCATGCTGACAAATCCACTGACTAAGAATATTTCCAGTGAAAATATTGCCGCCACTATTGAGCAATATGTGGAAAACGACGGCTACCAGGGCTGGCGCAAAGCCATCACCATGGTACCGGACGATATTATCAACGAAGTAAAAGATGCAGGCCTGCGCGGACGCGGTGGAGCGGGGTTTAACACTGGGCTGAAGTGGAGTTTTGTACCTAGGGGTAAAGATTCGCCCAAGCAGAAGTACGTTGTCTGTAACGCCGATGAAATGGAACCCGGCGCCTTCAAAGACCGATTGCTAATGGAGCGAGATCCTCACCTCCTTCTTGAGGGGATGGCTATAGCCGCCTATGCCATTGGCGCCTCTCACGCCTATATTTTTATTCGTGGTGAATACCACCTGGCTGCAAACCGTCTCGAACAGGCAATCGATGAAGCCAAGCAGCAGGGCATGATTGGCGAAAACATTTTCGACAGTGGCTTTAATCTGGAGATCTGCCTGCACCGCAGCGCCGGTAACTATATCTGTGGTGAAGAAACCGCACTGCTAAACGCCCTTGAAGGCAAGCGGGCCATTCCCCGTGCCAAGCCCCCCTTTCCACAGGTCAGCGGGCTTTGGGGCAAACCCACTGTCGTTAACAATGTAGAGACCTTGTGCAACCTCCCCCATTTAATTAGCCACGGCGTGGAGTGGTACAAAAACCTTAGCCGGGGTGACGATGCGGGAAGCAAAATATTTGGTGTTAGCGGCAAGGTTAATAATCCAGGGGCTTGGGAACTCCCAATGGGGACGCCCATTCGCGAAATTATTGAACAACATGCCGGTGGCATGAAAGATGGCCTGCAACTGAAGGGCATTCTTCCCGGCGGAGGGTCAACCGATTTCCTCGGCCCAGACCACCTCGACCTTCCCATGGATTACGACGTTATCGGCAAGGCCGGCAGCCGTATGGGGACCGGCACGATCACCGTGCTCGACGATAAAACCTGCCCCGTAGGCCTGGTGCTGAACTTGACCCAGTTCTTCGCTCGGGAATCCTGTGGCTGGTGTACCCCCTGCCGGGACGGCTTGCCCTGGGCCGTCAAAATTCTGGAGAGAATAGAGTCTGGCCAGGGGACTAAAGAAGACTTGGAACTCCTCAGGGAACAGTGCGAGCGTATTGGCCCCGGCAATACCTTTTGCGCCCTGGCTCCCGGCGCCGCCGAGCCTATACAAAGCGCGTTAAAACTCTTTGAGCAGGATTTTATCGACCATATTGAAGGCGGTTGTTGCCCCTATCAATAAATTAGCGCGACTAAATTAGTACAACAACCCTGCCCCTGAAAGCATTAATAAAAAGAAAATGGATTTCAAATGCCAACCATCACAATAGACGGTAATAAATACCAGGTTGATGGAGATCAAAACCTGCTCACTGCCTGCCTGTCCCTGGGTTTGAATGTCCCCTATTTTTGCTGGCACCCCGCCATGGGTTCTGTTGGCGCCTGCCGCCAATGTGCAGTTATCGAGCATAAGGACAGCGAAGATCAACGAGGCCGGTTGATTATGAGCTGTATGACGCCGATAAAAGACGGCGGTATTTACAGTGTCAGTTCGGAAGCTGCAAAAGATTTTCGCGGTTCTGTGATAGAAGACTTGATGACCAACCACCCTCATGACTGTCCGGTTTGTGAGGAGGGTGGCGAGTGCCACTTACAGGATATGACTGAAATGTCCGGTCATACCATGCGCCGCTATCAGGGTACCAAGCGCACCCACCGAAACCAGTATCTCGGCCCCTTTATCAATCACGAAATGAATCGCTGTATTACCTGCTATCGATGTGTCAGGTTCTATCACGACTATGCCGGTGGCGAGGATTTACAAGCACTGGGTCGCAATCACCAGGTCTTTTTTGGCCGCAATACCGAGGGCATGCTGGAAAATGGTTTTAGTGGGAACCTTGTCGAAGTGTGCCCCACCGGAGTATTTACCGATAAGACTTTCAGCCAGCACTTTGTCCGAAAATGGGATTTGCAAACAGCCCCCTCAGTCTGTGAACACTGTGCCGTGGGTTGCAACACCGCGCCTGGAGCGAGGGAATCCGGCAACAACCAAGACCCGATGTTGCGCCGTGTGGTCAACTTATATCACCACGATATCAACGGCTATTTTCTCTGTGATCGGGGGCGCTTTGGATACGAATATGTCAACAGTAAGAGCCGGATAACCCAGGTACTTTCTGCGCGCAAAGATGATGTGATCAGCTCTACAGCAGAAACTGATGAACGTTTGCACAAAGAGGTTTCTCCCAAGGACGCGGTGTTCTCACTTTCAGAAAAACTCGCATCTGCGCAAAGAGGTGAGCATCACTTAATAGGCATAGGTTCACCCAGGGCATCATTGGAAAATAACTTCGCCCTATTAAAGTTTGTAGGGCGGGATAACTTCTTCTCTGGCCTCAACCAGCGGGATATGCAGCTACTACACCTTGTCGATAGAATTCAGAGCGATGCCAATATCCACAGCCCGACCATCCCTGAGATAGAAAATTCAGATGTTGTATTGATACTCGGAGAAGATATCTACAACACAGCCCCCAGGGTTGCCCTGGCAGTTCGCCAAGCAGCACGGAGCCGCCAAAAAGAACAAGCTGAATCATTAAGAATACCCTTGTGGCAGGATGCTTCCGTTCGACAATTAGAGGGTGAACCCAGCCCGATTATTTTTATCGGCACTGAACTCAATCAGATCTCAGATATTACCTGTAAAGCGATCTATACCCTGCCGGAACAGGCTGCCCAAATCGGCCAGGCAATTGGCAATAATATTCTGGAGGTTAAAAGCAACAAAATTTCACTGAGTCCAGAGAATCTGGAGGAAGCTGAAAGAGTCTCAGCAATATTAACTGCGGCCAAGAACCCAGTGATCATCTCTGGAACCAGCAGCAAAAATATCCACCTTACCCACAGCGCAGCCAAAATCGCCAGTGCACTGGCAGAAAAAAATGGCAAACCTACTTCTCTATACTTGTGTTGTGAAGAGGCTAATAGCTTAGGAGTTATTCAACTGTTTGAGCCCGAAACCGGTTCCCTTGAGCAACTGATCACTGAACTCAAGAATGACAAAACCAATATCGATAAAACCCTAGTGATTCTGGAGAATGACCTCTCCTTAAGAATCGCGAGTGAAGAGTTAAACAGTCTGTTTGCCAGCGTCGACCATATCATTCTGCTGGACACCCTGCTCAATGAAACCGCCAAACATGCCGACTTAATCTTTCCTGTATCCGCAACGGCCGAATCCCAAGGGACATTTGTTAACAATACTGGTTTGGCACAGCGATTTTATGCGGTCTATGAAGGCACTGGCTATATCCAGGAGAGCTGGCGCTGGCTGGTAGATGCCGCTGGTTTTTGCACAGAACACTCCGAGAGTATCGACACTATTATCAATTGGAATCACTGCCCGGATATCACCGATTCCCTAGCGGAAAGTGTTTCTTCACTCAAGGTCATCAAAGATTTAGGGCCGGATGAAAACTTCCGGATTGACGGGCTCAAGGTTGCTCGACAGACCGCTCGCTACAGTGGGCGCACGGCTATTCACGCAGAGCAACATGTCTCAGAGGAGCCCCCACACCAAGACCCCGATGCTCCCATGAGCTTTAGCATGGAAGGTGTGCACAATCCGAACCGATCGCCGCTGCAAGCCAATATCTGGTCTCCCGGATGGAACTCCAACCAATCAATTTTCAAGTTTCAGCAGGAAGTGGGTGGCGAACGCCGTGGTGGTGCCTCGGGTAAATATATCCAGCGGCGAGAGCAAGCACTATCGGAGTGGTCCTTGCCCATAGCCTCCGATGGCGATACAGATAGCGATAACCACAGTCTAGCGACACTGCCGATTTACCGAATGTTTGGTTCGGAAGAGCTCAGTAACCGCGCAATGGCCATCGCTAAAGTGATCGATAAGCCATTCTTTACTTTAAATCGCGGTGATGCCGAAAGTGCCAACCTCAACCAGGGAGACACAGTGGCGTTAGACACCAATAGCGGTGTTTTCCGGGGCAGTGTGGTTATCTCCGATAGCCAACCTTCGGGCAGCCTGGGTGTGCCCTATGGTCTTCCAGGGCTTGAAACTCTTTCCCCCGTATTACCGGGTGGCGCCAATCTGTTGCCAGTGGAAGAAAGCTCCGCAATCGGGCAAGAGGACTAATTATGAGCACAAATATCTGGATCATATTGCTCAATATTTTCGGCGTATTGATAGTTACCGTGCTGCTAGCAGCCATTTTAACTTGGGGCGAGCGCCGCCTATTGGGCTTTTGGCAAGATCGCCCGGGCCCTAACCGGGTAGGGAAATTTGGCACCCTGCAAGTTATTGCAGATATGATCAAGCTGTTCTTCAAGGAAGACTTCACTCCGAAATTTGCAGATATTCCCGTATTTGTACTGGCACCCACTGTAGTTATGGCAACCATGTTGATTGCCTTTGCCGTAGTGCCCATATCGCCCAATATTGGGGTCACCGACCTGAATATCGGTTTACTGTTTGTGCTGGCTATGAGTTCTATTGCGGTCTATAGCGTAATTCTTGGGGGATATGCATCAAATAATAAATATGCTCTGCTCGGAGGGCTAAGGGCTGCCGCTCAAACCGTGTCCTATGAAGTATTTATGGGTTTGAGCCTGATGGGCGTTGTTATGCTTTCTGGCAGTTTCAATCTGCGCGAGATTGTTAATGCCCAGGCAGATGGTTGGTTTATCATCCCTCAATTCCTTGGTTTTATTGTTTTCTTTATTGCCGGTATTGCCGAGAGCCGCAGAACTCCATTTGATCTTCCGGAAGCTGAGCACGAACTGACAGCGGGATTCCATACCGAATACTCCGGTATGAAGTTCGGCATGTTCTTTGTGGGTGAATACCTGGCAGTAATCCTAATTTCAGCACTAATCACCACCCTGTTTCTCGGTGGATGGCACGGCCCCCTACTGCCCCCATTTATCTGGTTTTGCCTGAAGACTGCCATTCTGGTTGGTGTGTTTATTCTGTTAAGGGCGGCGATTCCACGCCCCCGCTACGACCAATTAATGAAATTTGGCTGGAAGGTCATGCTACCTCTGGCCCTGATCAACCTACTGGCTACCGCAGCGGTACTTTTGTGGACAGCCTAGAAAATTAAAATAAGCGTGCGAGGCCAAAGAAATGATTTCAAGCCAGATTCGCAGCATGTGGTTGGTATTTAAACACCTGTTCCGGAAGAACGTTACCGTACAATACCCTGACCAAAAGCCCTACCTGGCACCCAGATATCGTGGCAGGATCGTGCTCACCCGAGATCCCAACGGTGACGAGCGCTGCGTTGCCTGTAATCTCTGTGCCGTTGCCTGCCCTCCTGATTGTATTTCACTACAAAAAACAGAAGATCCAGACGGCCGCTGGCGTCCCGAATATTTTCGTATCAATTTTTCCCGCTGCATTATGTGTGGGCTTTGTGAAGATGCCTGCCCAACCTATGCCATTCAGCTAACACCTGACTTTGAGATGTGCGAGTACGATCGGCAAAACATGGTGTACGAAAAGGAAGATCTTCTAATCAGTGGCCCCGGTAAGTATCACGACTACAGCTTTTATCAAATTGCAGGAAAGGCCATCTCAGGTAAGGACAAGGGCGAAGCTCAAAATGAGGCCGAGCCCATTAATGTAAAAAGCCTAAATCTCTGATTTCAATAAGGCTAATAACTAAAAAGAGGTTTTCCCAGTGAATTACATTTTCTACTTAACCGCTGCGGTTGCCATTGTCTCAACCGCCATGGTTATCTTTCACAAGAACGCGGTCCACGCGCTACTTTATCTTGTCACTTCACTTTTATCGGTTGCCGTTATTTTCTACCAGTTTGGCGCCCCCCTGGCGGCAGCTTTGGAAGTTATTATTTATGCCGGCGCAATCATGGTATTGATTATTTTTGTCATCATGATGCTCAATCAGGGAGACGCTTCAGTTGCACAGGAGCAAGCCTGGTTACAACCCCACACCTGGATTGGCCCAGCCCTTCTATCAGCCATTTTGTTAATCCAGCTACTTCTGCTGGTTAGTAGCGGGCAAATTCCTTCAGAGCAAACCTACCACTATATCGGGCCCAAACAAGTCGGTATCGCACTTTTTAGCCATTACGTTCTCGCTGTCGAACTGGCTTCAATGCTGCTTTTAGCAGGGCTTGTTGGAGCTTTTCACCTCGCCCGACACAGAAGAACAGTTAAACCGGAGTGAAGCTATGCCTATCGAATCTGCACCTGGTTTGGAGGCTGGCGTGCTGTTGGCCTCCATTCTGTTTTGCTTGGGGTTAGCCGGATTACTAATCCGAAGAAATATTATTTTTATGCTGATGTGTATTGAAATTTGCACCAATGCTGCAGCATTAATGTTTGTTGTCGCCGGCGCACACTGGGGCAATGCTGATGGGCAGGTGATGTTTGTTTTTGTTGTCACCCTGGCCGCTGCCGAAGTAGCCATTGCACTGGCGCTGGTCTTGCAATTCTATTATCGAAAACA
Source organism: Microbulbifer maximicatervae (SeqCode) (assembly GCF_052467825.1). Taxonomy (NCBI): domain Bacteria; kingdom Pseudomonadati; phylum Pseudomonadota; class Gammaproteobacteria; order Cellvibrionales; family Microbulbiferaceae; genus Microbulbifer; species Microbulbifer maximicatervae (SeqCode). Next base: position 2,564,095 of record NZ_CP174327.1, on the reverse strand, counting down.
CACGGTCGATATTGACCAGCTCAATGGATTGAGGGGTTAATATGAACGGATCACTAGCCTGGATACCATTGCTTCCCTTTCTTGGTTTCCTGACCCTCATCAGTATTCCACTGTTTACACAAAAGGAACCCTCACAAAAGTTGGTGAGCCTGATTGGAGTGGGTAGCGTGGGAATCGCAGCGATTCTGGTTTTTAACCTCGCACTCTCCACCTTTCTGGGCAACCCGGAATCGGTCGTTACGCTGTCAGTTTGGCAGTGGATGCGAGTATCTGACCTCCAACTCGGCTTCACCTTTCATGTGGACTGGCTAACCCTGGTAATGCTGATGATCATTACCGGAGTGGGCTTCCTTATTCACTTATACTCAGCCGGATATATGCGTGAAGATCCGGATTTCCGCCGCTACTTTTCCTACCTGAATCTATTTGTCTCTGCCATGTTAATTCTTGTAATGGCGGACAACCTGGTACTTCTCTATCTGGGATGGGAAGGCGTTGGTCTTTGTTCCTACTTGCTCATTGGCTTTTGGTATAAGGACCCCGCAAACGGCGCGGCCGCGCAGAAAGCATTTATCGTCACCCGCGTCGGCGATACCGCCATGGCGATCGGCTTGTTCCTGTTGTTCTTTGAGTTCTCATCACTAAATATACCGGAGCTCATCACAGCGGCAGGGAATCCCGGGGTCAACACTCAAATTGTCACTATCGCTATGCTGCTGTTACTGGGGGGCGCTGTGGGTAAGTCAGCACAGATTCCACTCCAGACCTGGCTTCCCGATGCGATGGCAGGCCCCACTCCCGTCAGCGCCCTTATCCACGCTGCCACCATGGTGACGGCCGGGGTCTACTTGATCGCCCGTATGCACCCGCTTTATCAGCTGTCTGGAACCGCCATGACAGCTGTAGCCATTGTCGGCGCTCTGACTCTATTAATCTCTGGATTCAGTGCTATCGCACAAAGTGATATCAAACGGGTCCTGGCCTATTCAACCATCTCCCAGATTGGATATATGTTCCTGGCCCTGGGTGTCGGTGCCTGGTCAGGAGCCATCTTCCATTTGATGACCCACGCCTTCTTCAAGGCTCTGCTCTTCCTCTCCGCAGGGTCAGTAATCCTGAGCGTACATCACGAGCAGAATATCTTTGCCATGGGCGGCCTCTATCGCAAAATCCCCTTTACCTTTATCTGCTTTACCATCGGTTGCGCCTGCCTGGCAGCACTCCCATTTACATCCGGTTTCTACAGCAAAGATCATATTTTGCTCAGTGCTTATGAATATCATCAAGGAATAAACCTGCTTTGGCTTGCCGGTCTATTAGGTGCGCTGGTCACAGGGATTTATAGCTTCCGGGTTCTGTTTCTTGCATTTCTGGGCAGTGAGGGCAGCGCCTCCTCACACTGTAAAGACGCCAATAACACGGTGATGATGCTTCCCTTGGGCCTCCTCGCTGTACTTGCCCTATTTGGTGGAATTCTCGCTCCACCTCTCCAGGGAGTCTTTGGCACCCCAACCGACGAACACCACTCCTGGGTCATTGAAGCCATTGCCATTGCCATGCCGCTGATCGGCCTGTTTATCGCCTGGAAAATGTTCCTGTTCGAGAAGAAAGTTGGGGAGCAGCGCTCTCCACTAATGCAGTTTTGGTTTAAGGGATGGGGTTTTGACTGGGTCTATGACCGGGTCTTTGTAAGACCTTTTAAATTTATCACCGCCCTTAACCACAAAGATATTATCGACAGCATCTACAAGGGTACCGCTTCGCTGAGTGCACATTTAAATAACGCCCTCAGCTCTTCACAAAACGGCCAAATACGTTGGTACCTGGCCACCTTTGTAGCCGGATCAATTTTATTCCTAGCCCTGTTGGTGGCTCTATGACATTACTGGCAATAATTATAATTTTATTTGTTGGGGGAATATTAGCCTGGCTGGCAGAGAGACATCTCTATGAGGGTGGACGCTTAATCAGCCTGGTTTCCCTGATAATCGCATCCCTACTCTTGATCAGCTATTTCCCCCAGGCAGAGTCCACAGCTGTTACAGGTGACAGTCAGTGGTGGGATAGCCTTTTGGTATCCTGGATACCCAGGTTTGGGATCAGCTTCCATCTGGCGATTGATGGACTCAGCTTTCTTATGCTGCTACTGACAATGGGGATGGGGATCTTTGGGTTAGTAATGACCTGGAATGATGTCACCTTCCGGCGCGGCTTTTTTTATTTTAACTACCTGTGGACACTGGCCGGTATTGTCGGTGTGTTTACCGCTATCGACCTGTTTTTATTCTTTTTCTTCTGGGAAGTCATGCTGATTCCCATGCTGCTGTTGATTGCAGTTTGGGGCTATGAGGGCAGAGTCTACGCTGCGATAAAGTTCTTTATTTTCACCCAGGCAAGCAGCTTGTTAATGCTGATTGCCATCGTTGCCTTGGCATTTATCCACTATCGGAATAGCGGACAACTGACCTTTAACTATATGGATTTGTTGGGTGCTCAAATGTCTGCAACAGCAGCTTATTGGCTAATGCTCGGATTTTTTATTGCCTTTATCGTCAAGTTGCCAGCGCTGCCCTTCCATACCTGGCTACCTGACGCCCATACCCAGGCCCCTACTGCCGGCAGTATTCTGCTGGCAGCGATTCTGTTGAAAACAGGAGCCTATGGTTTATTGCGTTTTACACTGCCCTTATTCCCGGAGAGTTCACAAGCTTTTGCACCGGTTGCAATGACCATTGGAGCCATCAGTGTGGTCTACGGCGCATCGCTGGCATTCGCTCAGAAGGATATGAAAAGGCTTGTGGCCTATTCCAGTGTGAGCCATATGGGATTTGTTCTATTGGGGCTCTACGCGTTGAATACTATCGCCCTGCAGGGCGCAGTGATGCAAATGATCGCCCACGGCTTGAGTACCGCTGCTCTCTTCGCATTAGTAGGCGCACTACAGCATCGTCTCCATACTCGGGATATGAGCCAGCTCGGCGGTGTCTGGCCTCTTCTGCCAAAGCTATCCGCCGTTGCACTCTTCTTTGCCATTGCCTCGCTGGGACTGCCTGGGCTCGGTAATTTTGTTGCCGAATTCCTGGTGCTTGTTGGTAGCTTTAAAGCTAATCACTGGTTAACGGTTATTGCAGCAATTGGGCTTATTGGAGCAGCACTCTATGCACTATTGATGATGCAGCGTGTCTTCTTTGGCAAGTTTAATGACAAATTGAAACCAGCTACAGAGGGGAAAACTGTCAGTGATCTAAGCCTCAGGGAGATCTCTGCGCTTCTTTCACTGGCGGTGCTTCTCGTGATCTTCGGGCTCCGCCCTCAGCCTATCTTTGATATCGCCGAGCCTACGATTGCTAAATCAATGCAAAAGTTTCAGGCCCCTGAAAATGAAGAAGTCGTCATAGAAAAGACAGGGCCGGAAACTTCAGCAAGCTTATCCTCTCCTACTGCTAAAAGCGCTAATACAGGTACATCTCTATGAGTGCCCAAGAACTATTTTCTATCCTACCGCTTTTACTGATTAGTGCCGGTATTGTAATTTTGCTGCTCCAAGTATCCTTCTGGAGAAATCATGCGGGCGCTCTGGTTACAACTCTTATCACTATGGTAGCCGCTATCATTGCCTGTTTCTGGGTTGGAGCCACCCTATCGGGCAATAACGGGTCCATTCAAGTGACTGCCCTACTCTCGATTGACTACAACTCATTGTTCTTCTGTCTGCTGATATTAGTTACCGCCATAGCCGTCAGCGTTATGGGGTACAACTACTTAAAACTTCGGTGTGACCTGAATAGAAATCCGGATAGCTATCCAGAAGAGTTTTATATACTACATTTACTTGCCATTTTGGGAGCAAGCACCCTGGTATTTGCCAGCCACTTTGCCACTTTCTTCCTCGGTATAGAATTAATTAGCCTCGCACTGTATCCACTGTTGGGATTTGCGGTTACTGGCAATTTATCCTCAAGCAAAGATCAAATAAATTCCCTGGAATCTGCCTTTAAATACTTAATCCTTTCAGCACTTTCTACCGCTCTCGGGCTATTCGGTATCGCATTAATTTATGCGGCGTCTGGGGCACTGGACTTTGGCAGTATCGCTACACGGATACAGGATCTTTCACAGACTTCTGCTCTTTTTGCAACCGGCGCCACTCTGCTGGTCATTTCTGTTGCTTTCAAGTTATCACTGGTTCCATTTCATATCTGGACACCCGATGTATTCCAGGGCGCACCTACGCCTACGACGGCGTTGATCGCCACAGTGGGAAAAACAGCCGTAATTGCCTTTCTGTTGCGATTCTTTAATACCTTAAATCTCTACCAGAGCCCTATTCTTATTGACTTACTGACAATCGCCGCCATAGCCAGCATGCTGATAGGAAATTTATTGGCCCTGATGCAAAACAATATCAAAAGGCTGCTGGCCTACTCCTCAATCGGCCATATAGGCTATTTAATTGTGGCGTTTATCATCGGCAATAGCGCGTTTGGTACAGAGGCGGTTATTTATTACATGGTCGCCTATGTCATTACTACACTAGGAGCCTTTGCAATTGTTGGCCTGATAGCCGATTCAGTCGAGGCCACACAACTAACCAATGGAACAAATGTCAGCGACGTGACCAACAGTGCAGATGATCCTTATCACAGGGACTTTTACCGGGGATTACTCTGGCGTAGTCCATGGCTGGCGAGCTGTCTTGCTCTAATGCTGCTATCTCTGGCTGGAATTCCCTTAACTATTGGATTTATTGGGAAGTTTTACGTCTTTACCGCAGGTGTAGAAGGAAAAATGTGGGCTCTTCTCGCTGGTGTGGTTATTGGTAGTGCATTGGGCCTCTTCTATTACCTTCGTCTTCTACTTACGATGGTACAAAGAGATGCCATTGACACTAGCAGTAACAGCGAAACGTTACAAATTACCACCTCAGGGCAGTTTTTAATCGCAACTCTCGCTGCTGTACTGGTTTTTTTCGGAATATTTCCACAGATCCTTATTAACTGGATAAATGCTATATAAAGTAGAGAGCGAGTGCTGATGTAAAAATATTTTAAAGCCCAGGCAATAGCCTGGTCATCAGAGGGTACTTACTATGAAGACTTTCAAACAAGCATTTGAAGTCATCAAGGATGCTGAGAGATTTCACCTGGAAATGGCAGCTGTTTACGAGACCTTACTGGATAAATCAGAGGACTACCGAACCCAATTGCTATTAAAACACATGCTTGAGCATGAGCAGAGAATGGCGAAAAACCTGCAGAACTACAATGATGTAGCGCAAAATAAGGTGATGAAGACATGGCTGCAATACACCCATGAAGAAAGTGCCAATGACTTTATTCGCCGCCTCAATCTGAGTGATCCACCCACAATTCGTGAAATTAATAATATGGGACGAGAGGTAGATCGCTATTTCTCAGAACTCTATCAGGCGGTGTATGGGGCAATTGAGTCGATGGAGGTGAAAGAGGTGTTTGAAGACCTAAAGCAAATACAAGATAAGGAAAGAATTACCTTATCTATGGCCACAAATTCACTGTGGGATATGTAAAAATCCCGCTACTTACAGCGGGATCTAATCGTCACATAATTCTGCAGTTGGCTAACCCGGTATTAAGAAACACCAGGTTAGCCAGCTACAAAATTCCAGCTACAGCTGGGATTACTTAGAACTCATACTGCGCTCTTACGTAGTACAGAGCTCCATTGAATCCCATAGGTGCCGTTTCCGGATATTCCGCTCCAGCAACACCGGACCAGGGGTTTTTATCTGGATAGTTGTTGAATACGTTTTCCGCACCTGCGATCAAGGTCATGGAATCATTGAAGTCATACGCAGCCTCAATATCTACTGTAAATTCATCACCGGCGTCGATGGGCAGACTATAGTCATCCAAATGTGCTTCCCAGTAGCTACCGTAGTAGTTGAGTCGCACTAGGCCTCGCCAATTATCTCCTGTGTGATTAAAAGTGGCATTACCACGAACATTTGGCAATCCGTCTTCCAGCTGCCTAAGACGCATATCACTTATAGTCTCTTCCCTGAAATCAGTTACTTCAGTATCAGTCCAATTCCAAGCGAAACTAAGGTCCGTAGCATCGCCTACTGGATAGGTTGCTACTATGTCAACACCACGGGTTTTAGTGTCAAAATCATTAGTATAGAAACGGAAGAAGGTTAAAGAGTCAGCGCCGCTGATACCATCAGCCACTAACTGAGCGCGTTCATCATCGGTCAGCAATTGATCCGCAGACTGGGTAATCCTGTCATCCACAGAAATCTGGAAATAGTCAACTGTAATTTCCCAATCACCTGCTGAGAATATCGCCCCCAATGTAAAGCTATCAGATTCTTCTGGCTGTAACTGCGTTCCGCCTCTTAACTGAGCAATTGGGTTTGTTGGTGGGATAGTGCCCTTGTTCTCTAACTGGCCATTAGTAAAAGCTGTTGTTACATTGCTGATATTAGATTGTGCTGGAGTTGGTGCACGGAAGCCCGTACTCCATGTAGAGCGCAAGGCAATAGCATCATTGATTGTGTAATGACCTGACAGTTTATAGTTAAAAGTATCGCCAAAATCAGAAAAATCTTCCCAACGCAAAGCTGCGCCTAATCGAAGATCATCATTTACTTCGAGCTCAAAGTCAGAGTAAATCGCTATATTGTCGCGGTCGAAAGTGCCTACAGTTTCTGGGCCAAAACCAGAAAACCCATTAGACCCAATCAAGAAACCCTGTTCTGCCAAATCGCCAATTTGCCAGGATGCGGTATCACCCTGTTTTACTTCAAATTCTTCTTCTCGCCATTCGAAGCCCGTCGCCATAAATAGCGGCAAGCCAGCAACTTCTGTGCTCTTTGTTAAATCAATATTAAAATTAGTTTCAGTTTGAGCATAACCACCAGGGCTGAACTCAGTCGGAGTATCTGGGCCCAAAGTAGCGTTTACCGTATTATAAATATTGAAATCTACTTCGTTATGGCCTCTACTGGCACTAACATCGTAGCCAATCCCATTGGCAAATTCTCCCCGTATGCCGAAGACCACAGAATAATCCTCTAGATCTCCACCAAATCTTGGCGTAAATCCTCCAGGGAACATTTCTGTATAAGAAAAACACTCATCGAGATCATGAGCTTCCGACACGCTCACGTTCTGGCAATCATCAATACCGTTACTGGGATCTAAGTCACCAATTAGAGGGTGGATGAATACTTCGTCGTCATCTATAACGCCATTCCCGTTTACGTCTACTTTTTCCTCATATGTAAAAACCCCAGATCGGTTCTCGGGGTTTCGGAAATAGAAACCTCCATCAGTAGAACGACTCGCGTAGTTACCAAAGGCATACAGCTCAGCGGCATCATTTAACTCTATGGCGCTGTTGACAAAGAACTTAGTGTCGTCATTAACTTCTGGCTGGCCCCAGATCTGTGCAGGATTAGCTACATAGGTATTGCCATCGGTGATCAACTGAGCAGCATCATCTCTCTGGACACTTCGACTGGTAGAATCCTGCTCACGGTACTCAAGGCTGACATTCACAAAGCCGGCGTCTGTCAATGGCAAGCCAAAGTTAGCTGCAACGGTGTTTTGATCACCATCACCCTCAACAGTGGTTGCGTGCTTAACTTCAACACTTCCGCCCTCAGCTGCATCCTTTAACTGAAAGTTGATAACGCCGGCAATCGCATCGGAGCCATATTGGGCTGCGGCACCGTCACGCAGGACCTCAACCTGTTTCAGAGCAATCGCCGGAATTGCAGAGATATCTGGCCCCTGGGCACCATCTGAAACACCACTTCCTAGGAAGGAAATGACGGCAGCGCGATGGCGACGCTTGCCATTCACCAGAACCAGTGTGCTATCGGGCGGCAGTCCACGCAGGTTTGCAGGGCGAACGATTGAGGCAGCATCAGAAATTGGCTTTGCATTAACGTTGTAGGATGGAACAACGTTTCTAAGCAGGTTACTGAGATCTCCATCACCCTGGTTTACAAATTCTTCTCCGGTCACGATATCGATGGGAGCGGAGGAATCTGTAGCGGAACGCCCTTCAACACGGGTACCGATTGTTATCACTTCCTCAAGGAGTGCATCTTCAGCAAAAGTGGGACTGCTTAGTGCAGCAATCGAAGCTGCAAGCAGAGAGGGAGCGCCACAGGCTGTAAGCCAGCGCTTCTTTTTTTCATTCATAGGAGAAATACCCTGTTTTAGTTATCTCTTATTTTCTTCCGAGCTAAATCAACCAGCTTTCACTTAAACCAACTTGTGCGTTAAAGCAAAAATAAATTGGCTAATTAAGGTAGTGCTCCAGGAGATCAATAAAAATTTTTTACGCACTTGAAAGCTCGCTTATGCAGAGGGAGGTTACCATCAATACATTCACTGCAAGAAGTGTGACAACCAGAGAAAATGCCAGAAAAACTACAATTTGCAAGAGCAAAAAAGGCAATTTAAAAATTAAGAACGACTAAAAATGTAGATACTGACAAAACTACCAAAAATAAAATAAATCTAATTAGATGATTAAATTAAAATTTATTGCAAGGGGAAGCCAAATGGAGCATTCATACACAAGCAGGGTATATCCCAAATAATAACTTCTACAGAGGACAAATGAAACTTATTTGATGATTTGAGGTAAAAAAATAACCTTAGCCTACCGTAATAAACATGATAAATATCATTTCCACAAACAAATACTGTGAAGACATTTTATCTTGTCAGCTCTAACCCACAGACAAACATCCACAGAAAACCCACTTAACAAAAGAAGTTAATACTAAAAAACTAACGAATATGGGACAAGCAAACCTAACAAGAGTAGATTTGTGTTATAAAAAAACCACCCACTGATACACTTCGAAGCTAGTAGAGTGGCTTTAATGGATGTCACAGTGGAGCATCAGTCTAACTTTTGGTTGACAAAGATATCTCTAAGTAAACCTAGCAACACTATTCAACAATCAAGTGCGATCTTTATTGCGGCTTGAGCGTGAATCTCTGTGGAGTTCATCAGGTGAGTAGAGGTATCCTCTTGCGAAAGCAACATGCAAATCTCTGTACACCCTAGGATCACACCTTCGGCACCTCGATTGGATAGCAAATCCACAATACGAATAAATTCCATTTTTGAACTGTTAAGAACTCTCCCCTTACAGAGCTCTTCGTAAATAACCCTGTGGACTATCTCTCTATCGCTGGGCTCCGGAATCAAAACCTCAATCCCATACTTTTCCTGCATATAGCCACGATAGAAATCTTGCTCCATAGTAAAAGCTGTCGCCAACAAGCCGACGGTCTTTATCCCTCTGTTCTTAAGTGCTTCAGCTGTAGCATCACCAATATGTAAAAAAGGTACATCAATAGTCTCGATAATATCTCCAGCTACTTTATGCATAGTATTAGTGCACAATAAAATGCCCTCAGCACCAGCTTTTTCCAGGCATATTGCCGCCTCAACCAATAGATTACTTGCCTGAGCCCAATCACCCTCCATTTGTAACCGTGCAATTTTTTCAAAATCGACGCTATAAAGTAGAATTTCAGCCGAGTGCAGCCCTCCTAACCTTTGAGCAATTCCTTCATTAATCAGGCGATAATAAATTGCTGTACTCTCCCAACTCATTCCACCCAAAAGGCCAATCTTCTTCATCTTTGAGCTCATCTAATATCCCTTAATACATGTTGCAAATACTAACATGAGAGAGTCGAAAGACTTATTGTACATTGAGGGCATTCAGGAATAGCGACAACTTAATTAAAAGTACCAATTTATATAAAATCGGTACTCACTTATAAATTACATACTGACGAGATTTAATACTTTTCTTATTCTTAGTGAAAGATCAATAATCAGACACTTCTGTAGGATCAACCCGCATACAGGAAGCTATTAAGTTTCTCTTACTGAAGTTGTAACCGGACACGACACTCATCAAGTTTTCCCTTCCCAATAGCCGGTGGGTAATCTCACCAAGAGGCAATCCTTGCCGGTCCAATTCCCGTGCTTCAGTTGCAAGATTTAACAAATAATCATACTTGGCTTGTAAGCGGATTTTTCCTTTTTCTACAATCCCTCTATGAGGACAAAATATAATATCAAAATCATAGGTGAGCACTTTTTTGATACTGTGCATTAAAGTTGGAATACTTTCATCTTTACGCAATAGCTTTAACTTACTAGCTACATACAGATCAGCAGTGAATATCCACCCTCGATCCTGAACCAGATAACAGGTCATGTCTTTGGCATGCCCTGGTGCGGGGATAACAACTACCTTTTCGCCGGAGAACCTTAAATCTTCCGGTAGTGGCGCAGCTTCCGCACGCCCGGCCCTCCCCCAAATCAGCATCTGTATTGGCGGTATCCGAAAACCTCTCTTTAATATCTCTACTGTCGCCTTAGGGGCTCTTGGCTGTATACCAGTAAGCTTATAAATTGCGCCGGCGTTACCACTATGATCTTCGTGGTGATGGGTGAGGACTAATTGCCGAAAAGGTTTATTTTTTACAAACCACTTGACGTATTTCCACTGGTTACTGGGGCCGGCATCGATAATAGTGTCACCCAACCGATATACAATAAAGGTTGTATTGATACCAAAGTCGAAACGGCCGACCCTTTGCGCATCCAGATCTTGATAGTCAAAAGAATCAATAACCGACACGCCACTCTCCAGCGCAAGAGACAGACCTTTAAGGAATTATAGAAGCATATCTATAAGGGCTGTCCTCCCCGGCAATTGAGCAATTTTAACGCCAACCATCGCAGGCTCGGGGAAAGAGAGTTTGATATAAGCTTAAATACGACACAGTGACATTAATGTTGACTAGCTACTTTGTCATTTTTAAACGCAACTGCAAACCCAACTTGGATGTGGCTCCAGTAGTGACCCAGGCAACGCGCCCGTCAGTGTCGACAATCAGCAAGGTTGGCGTCACTTTTACGCCCCATTGGGCGCTTAAAACACCATATGGATCATTTAGAGAAGGAAAAGCAAGTTCGTGATTCCGCATATATTCGGTAACCACCTCTTCTGTTCCAGACTGCATCGCAACACCAACAACCTGGTAATCCCGAGACAGGTCAGTCACAGCGGGGGAAACTATCCGGCAATAGGGGCACCAGGTTGCCCAAAAATAAATTAATACTGGACCTTTAGGGTACATTTGCTTTAGATCAATGAGATTTCCCTGCAGCGATTGCCCCTCTAACTGAGGGGCCTGGTTCTCAGGGATATCTCTTTGGTGGAAATAACCCACGGCAGTAACCATTAGTACCGCCAAGGTGATAAATATCAACGCCTGAACCAGGTAGCTATAACGAGCTTTTTCCACCCCAAATAAACTCCTTTAGTACTTCACACTACACCCATAAGCCCGCGACGAAGACTTGGGCACAGCCAGTCCCTTCAGTGAAGCATCCAGTACAGCAGAAACATAATTGTGTGAACTTCCTATAACCGCAGGATTGGCTGAGTCATTATCATCAATGGCTCCAGCATATACGACTTCCCCCTGAGGATTAATGATAAACATATGCGGAGTAGTTTTAGCCCCATAAGCACGCCCCATAACTCCAGAGGTATCCAGCAAGAAGGGTACGCTTGCGCCGAGATTATGACTCTGTGCAACTGCCATAGCCTGCTCTGGCTCGAAATAGCCCTGCTTTCCTTTAGCTGAAGAAATAACCGTGAGCCAATTTACTTTCTGTGCTGTATACCTTTTTTGAAGGGACTGCATATTACCACTGCCATAGTGTTTCCTGACATAGGGGCAATCTTTATTAAACCATTCAATAACCAACCATTGGCCTGTGTAATCGGAGAGATTGTGAGTTTTTCCAGCAGCATCCACTACTGAGAATTCTGGCGCTTTTTGTCCAGGAACGGCTGCTGCCAACACGACGCTCGGCAACATCAGGAATAAAAGCAAAACTCCTCTAAGTATCGAATTATTCACGTTGAAAAATAATTTCATAATTAACCATCCTCACTATTAACAGTTAAGTGCTTACTAAACAGTGCTGCAATTAAAGACTCTTGCAGCAGTGGTGGAAGTAACTCTGGTTTTTTCTCTCCTGCAGGATACCATGCATATACAGGTACAGAGTTCCTCCCTAAATCCTGCAAAGCTTGAGTAATTTCAGGGTTATAACGCGTCCAGTCGGCCCGAATTAGAAGCACGTTATTCTTTTTAAATAATGCTTGTACACTCGGGGTATCAAGCACCAGCTTTTTATTTACCTGGCAGGTAATACACCAGGCTGCGGTATAGTCAATAAATACAGGGCGTCCATTATCCAAGGCTTCCGTCAAAAATGCCTTGTCATAACGATGCCAGTCATACGCCATTTTTGCAGGTTGCTCACCACCCTCCATGCGGATTGCCGGTAGAGATATTAGCAAAGTAGCAGCGACACAAATCAGACCCGCTGCTCCCCCCATTTTGGAAAAATTTTTTACTAGCCAGATTGCAAGAGTAACAACGAGCAACAGGCTTAAACCGGCCAACCAACCAGAGTCCCCAGCTAGGCGCCCTAAAATCCATAGTAGCCATATCACCGTTGCGTAAAGCGGAAATGCAAGAAACTGACGCAACTTCTCCATCCATGGACCTGGAGCTGGCAGATGCCTCAGTATTACAGGACTTGCACACATCAAAATAAATGGCGTAGCGAGCCCTAAACCGAGGCATAAGAAGATGAGTAGAGCCTGAAGTGGAGGAATCACCACCGCTGCTCCCAGAGCTGCTCCCATAAATGGACCGGTACAGGGGGCGGCAACAAAGACAGCTAAAATACCAGTGGTAAAGGAGCCACGGCTATTGGAGCTAGCAAGCCCCATTAATCGGTGCCCAAACTCAAAAAAGCCGCTAAAGGATAGGGCCATCAGCCAGAAGAGCATAATTAACCCAATTACCACAACCGGTGACTGAAGTTGAAAACCCCAGCCAACGGCCAACCCACCCCAGCGTAGCGCCAATAAAGCAAACCCCAGAGCAAGAAAAGTCACCATAATGCCGGCGCTATATAGGAAAGATTCACGCAAACGTTCGGCTGGGCGATTACCACCGTTAATCAGTCCAAATAGCTTTATGGACAGTACGGGGAAAACACAGGGCATCAGATTCAATAGGATACCGGCAATAAATGCTGACAGAAGTAAAAGCCATATAGAGGTTGCACTCGTCTCAATTCCCTCATGGGATAAGAGGGGGGCAGAGACTTTCCAGGCCCGGCTCGAGTCTGCAATCACAAAATCACTGCTTTCACTAATCTCAGAGCCCGGCAGGCGCTTGAACTTGTAGAGGAGAGTTTCATCTTCGCGCTGAACTTCTGGCTCAGACGCAGAGTACAAGTCACCATTTACGGGGAAAATGCTAGGTATTTCATCGCTACGATTCCCTCTGAGCTGCAAAGTAATATGCTCACTACCTCGCGCTGAAATGGATACTGGTTGCCACGGGCTCTCACTTTCTCCCCTTGGAAGCCTGTTGACAAAGTAATTCCTTAACGCCAGATCTGTAGCTGGCCAAGCCGCCTGCTCTGCAACCGACCGTACAAGACTCATAGTGGCAAAGCCCGGTATGCAATCCACTTTACAAACCAACCACTCCAGGTCCGCATGCAGAGTAACCTCTTGCGTGCGCTTATCTGGGAGGAGCTGGAACAGATAGGCAACATTCCCGGAGTACCCCAGGTTAGTAAGATGCTCTACCCGGAGGCGCGTTGGGAATGGCCATTCGATCGGCCCTAATAAAGCGCCCTGAGCCTCCATATCAAACCGTGGAGCCGCCCCTGAATCTCCAGCATTACGCCAATACACATGCCATCCAGGATCTACCTCAAAGTAGAATCCAACCGTCTCTCTCATTCCTTGGCGAAATGTATCAGGTGCCAGCCAACGTACCTTGACGTGATCACCAGATGCCGTCTCCTGTGCTACAGGGAGACCCGCAACCAACAGTAACGTCAAACAGCAGATGTTGATCAGCGTGGTCTTTATTTTCAATGTGATTCTCCTTCTCGCCTAATCAACTGGTACTCCCCCTTTGGGTCAGATACAAGTTACAACATTGGCCTCACCCATCACAAAACGAAGTCTCACTATACTCCGATCATACCTAACCTAAAGAAGCGCCCAGAATGCCTGCCTTGCAGATAAGTGACGGCCGTATCCTTACTTATGATGACTATGGTGATCCAAATGGCTGGCCTGTGCTTTTCAATCATGGCTTCTCAGATTCGCGACTAATTCGCAATCCTGATAAGGACCTTACCGCATCTCTTGGCGTAAGAGTCATCTCTGTAGATCAACCTGGTGTGGGGGGATCATCTCCCCATAGAGGCCGGCGAATGGTTGATTGGGGGGCGGATATCGAAGAACTGGTTAATCGTCTAAATATCGAGACATTTTCGGTAGTCGGCCATTCAGGTGGTGCCCCTCATGCACTTTCTATCGCTAACAAACTTCCCCACAGAGTCTCTAAAATTGCCCTTGCAGCCCCTGTTGCGCCACTGGACTACCCAGGAATGACTGACCTGCTAAAAAACCCGGATATCAGACTTATCGCAAAGATTCATCGTTGGCAATTTCTTACTCGTTGTCTGTGCCGATTAAGTGCATACCAAGCCAATAGCAATATACAAGATTATATTCAGCTCTTTGCAAAGAAAGACGCCTCTGATGCCGCACTGTTTATTCGAGACCCGGCTCTTAAGAAAATGTTTGAAGAATCATTCTCTGCTGGAGCAACGCAGCATGGGGAGGGTTTTTTTGAAATGATAATGGCGCTTTGGGATTGGGGGTTTGATCCTCGTGAAATCACTACTTCCACCAAAATATTTTATGGTGATGCCGACGATATAATTGATATTAAAATGCCAGAATATCTCTCAAGTATAATGCCAAATAGCTCAACTCAAAGCTGGCACCAGCTGGGACACTATGCATTTGTTAACAAGTACTGTTGGGTTGAGTTGCTCAAGTCAGCTCGCAAGTAAGCCTTGCGAACTTTACGAGCAACGCTTTTATCTAGCCATCAACAGGCAAAGCCTCTACTGCACTGACCGGGACCAGACTTGAAATAAAATCCTCAGTGGCCACATCCCAGGAATAGGTCCTGGCATGAGTAACACAGTCCGATCGGTCCAATAATAGTGCCTTTTCTATGGCCACTTGCAGATTGCTATCCAACGCTCCAACGGGGGCATCACCAATGATATCTTTCGGACCTGTCACAGGGTAGGCGGCAACGGGCAAACCACAGGCTAAAGACTCAAGATTAACCAGACCAAAAGTGTCAGTTACCGAAGGAAATACAAAAACATCTGCAGCGCTGTAGCATTCAGTTAAGTCCTTCCCTTCTTTAATTCCCAGATATACCGCCTTTGGAAACTTCCTTTTTAATTCATTGAGCTGAGGACCATCCCCTACGATAACTTTTGTTCCCGGTAGCTCAAGCGATAAAAACTTATCCAGTGATTTTTCCACTGCAACACGCCCTACATTGAGCATGATAGGTCGAGTTAGGCCCTCAAAAAGTTTTGTCTCAACCGGATGGAATTTTTCTAACTCTACGCCTCTACGCCAGCGGGTGACACGGGCAATTCCCAAGGCTCGAGCTTCCGCTGCCATACCATCTGTAGTCACCATTGTTTGCGCTGCGGAATTATGAAAGCGACGCAGGAGACCGTGTAACCACTTCAGTGGAACTTTATAGCGAATCGATACATATTCAGAGAGACGGGATAGCCAAGATGTCGTAAAACGCAAATTATTCCGCTTGCAGTAGCCACGAACAGCCCACCCCACTGGACCTTCACTCATGATATGAATAGCGTCCGGTGAAAAATCCTCAATAATTCGGGCAGCTTTCCCACCGGGAAATACTGCAATTTTCACTTCTTTATAGCCTGGCCAGGGGAAATTAGTAAAATCATTAGCAGAAACAATTTTTACTTGGTGTCCCCTTGCCATGAGTTCTTTCTCTGTTTTTTCCAGCACTCTGGAAACACCATTTAGTTGCTCCGGATAAGTATCCGTAGCAATCAAAATCTTCATATTTTGCACTCTTCAGCTATAGACATAAAACCTCACCTTCCACAGGCAGCCTTGATTTCATATAAACCAGGGCCATTGAAGTATGAAAAAATCACCACTTCGATACACAAGGGATTTTAGTTTGGTCACATCGATGTGAATATTTTTTGGCAATACCCTCAATTTCAGTGAGAAGATTATCATTCAGGGTTATAGGATTGAGCCCCATCTCGATAAGTTGATCATTATTTACCAACAAATCATTTTCTGCTGACTCTTTCCTGGGGTTGTCTAAGTAGGCAATTCCCACCCCTGTCTTGTTGGAGATTAAATTTGCTAGATCCCTGATACGATGCGTCTCTGTCATTTGATTCAGAATTTTGACTCTATCGCCTATCTCTGGAGGATTTTCAATAGCTAACTGAATACATTGACAGGTATCCTGAATATGAATAAATGCCCGCTTCTGGCCACCAGTGCCATGAACGGTAAGTGGGTAATTAATCGACGCTTGCATCAGGAATCGATTGAGGACTGTTCCATAATCGCCATCATAATCAAATCGATTAATCAGAGATTCATCCCTCTGTGTTTGTCGGGTCTGGGTACCCCAAACGATCCCTTGGTGTAAATCAGTGACGCGTACCTGGTCGTTCTTGTTATAGAAGGCAAATAACAATTGATCCTGTGCCTTTGTCATATGATAGATAGAACCTGGATTACTAGGGTAAAGAATCTCCTGTTCACTCAAATGCCCTTCAGTCTCTACCTGAATTTTTAAATATCCTTCGGGAATAGTGAGACCAGCTGTTCCATACCCGTAGACACCCATAGTACCCAAGTGAATCAAATGTATATCCAATCCGCTTTCTACTATAGCCGCCAGGACATCATTGGTAGCATTCAAGTTATTATCAAGTGTATAACGTCTATGCCGGACAGATTTCATCGAATAGGGTGCGGCACGCTGTTCAGCAAAATGTACAATCGCGTCTGGTTTTTCCTCTTTTAAGAGAGTGAGCAATCGCTCAAACTCCTGTCCGAGGTTAATATAAATATGCCTGATGGACATACCGGAAACTTCACGCCATACACGAAGCCGCTCTGACAGATGCCTGATTGGTGTCAATGAATCAACTTCAAGCTCAATATCAATTTTTCGCCGTGATAAGTTATCAACAATAATAACTTCATAACCCACCTCTGAAAGGTGGAGAGATGTAGGCCAACCACAAAATCCATCACCTCCCAAAATCAATACTTTCCTCACCCTACCCCCTAAAAACTCTTAGGAATTTATACAATTCGAATACACTAATATTTTTATCAGCTTCGAATTAACCTACCTCATTCAAAAGTACCAACCGCAGTTAAACGAGGCCATACGGGCAAATTTATTCGACTTTTTGTGACAATGTCGTGACAATCCATATCACTATCCTTATTCCTTGTACGCCACAGTGAGAAAAAACGAACCACTCGTTAAAAATATCTCTCAGCAGCTTTGTAGTTGATAGTAAGTTGGGGGCTTCCTAGCCTACAGGCGCAATGATAGAACTATCTCATTGTTTCTATATTGAAATATATGGCGACAAAGATCTTTATCGCGCCATTCAAATGAATAATGCGCCAATTTTACTTTAAGCCTAAATAGATAGAGTACTCGAACGGAAACACCATTGTTTTAGACCGATCACTCTACCCCTCTGTTAGAAGGGGAAAATACGCCAAACATGTTTTCAATAAAGCTAAACTTTTTTGACAATTATACGGTTCACATTAGTTGCACACACCCCAAAGCACCTTTCTGTAAGTAAGACAGCGATCAAATACCCTTCATCTCTGTATCTACGCTCACAAGCGCATGCTGAAATTTGATCTGGTATAACGAACTGGCACGCACCGAAGATAAGAAGTGTTTCCATAAACCCTATCTACAAAGGTGACATTAAATTTCCACAAACAGATAAGTTATTAGCCTCCAAGCCATGTGTCACCTAAAGACAATGCGAATTCACAATTGGGGAATTCACTCTCAATCGAAAATAATTATAAGTTTTTCAAAATATCCATTGTCTTCAGTAACGTTAATAACCAGCACTTTTTCCTAAATCTAATGTCACAACCACCAGGAATAGGGACTTTCCGTGAAGCAGGAAAGCATGTCACCGAAAGGTAAATATTCAAATACCTACCCTTTCAAAGGAACTTATTTATCAGAAACGGCAACTAAAAAATCCGAAAAACAAAAACATAGCCGCGTACTAGCGCGGTAGGTTATGGGCAAAATCGACACAATCGGGATCGCATTTTAGATCTTTAGGTCAGTTAATCTGAGCTTTAAAATCTGCTATCGCAATACTGTATCTCCCGTGGTCTTGACGCCTGCCATAAGTGGCAGAACAGGCACAGTTCTACCTATAAGAAGCTTGCAAGGATGCTGTTAAACCTTCACTGGATGCACTTTGCGAGATAAAAATGTTATTACCAAGATCTCTATCAATTTTTCCTTGTAGCACAACTGACAATCAGTTTTTTGGGGAATCGTGCTTAAAAGAAAAGTGGTCGAGTGTCTCCGCATCGAGTGCATTTTCGTAGAAGAACTCACCTTACGTCCGCTCAATATCAGTACCCGGAGATATAGCTGATGATACTTAAAAAACACCTGTTGCCTGTCGCTATGGCAATATCGGCTTTAACATTTAATGCCACTCCAGCGCTTGCCGACTTTGGTTCCAAGCACGATAAAAACCGAGTTCCCAAGCACGCAAGAAAAAACCAAAGACAGCAAAGGACCACTCCTTTCGATTTTAGTGAGGTCTTCGATACCGTACAGATATTGCATGCTGGGGCAATTGAAATTCACCTGGGTGGACATTTAGAGCAATCTGATCTCGAATCCATGGATACCTTGGAAGCCTATGTTCACGCTTTTGAGGAGGGCGATGAATTATTCGAGATGAATTACAACGCTCTCGACGGGGTCGGCGTAAATGTAGGCAACGGCAAAAGATTCACCAGCTTCCCTCGACCCGACTTGAAAGGGCCAAATGCATGGGCAAATGTCTTGCCCCACCGTACGACAGGCCCCAACGGTGACTCCTGTATCAGTTGTCACAACGTACCCGTGGCCGATGGCGGTGGTGGTGTTAACGATAATGTGATTCGCATGGATCCTGAGCGCAAGCAAAGAGGATTTATCGAACGTCAGTCGCCCCACTTGTTCGGTATGGGGGCTGTACAGTTGGTAGCAGAAGAAATGACTACCCAACTGCACACTCTGCGGGATGAGGCTATCAGTGAGAGCTGCTCATCCGGCACAGATACGACTGTCGCACTAACCGCAAAAGGCGTTAGCTTTGGTGAGATCTCCGTCTCCTGTGATGAGGTCAACTACGATAACGTTGAAGGTCTCGATACTGACCTGGTAGTCAGACCCTTTGAGTGGAAAGGCCTAACCGGATTTGTACGCGCATTCGTTCGTGGCGCGGCACACCAGGAATTGGGTATGCAGGCCACTGAACTGGTCGGTGATGCGGACAGTGACTTTGATTCGATCACTAACGAACTCAGTGTTGGTGACATCACCGCGTTAACTATCTACAACGCAGCGCAACCCCGTCCGGTAACAAAAATCGAGCTTAACAGCGTAATCGACTCCCTAACGGAAGAGGAGCAGGAGACATACGGCCTACCCTTAAGCAATGAGGAAATTGCCAGTATCGAAAATGGCGAAGAGCTATTTAGCTCCATTGGCTGTGCCTCTTGCCACTCCCCCGAGATGGAAGTTGCATCGCCGGTATTCTATGAGCCCTCTCAGCACGCTAGCTACCGCGATGAAACTTATCCCGCGGGCGATATAGCCGGCCTACCCAGCCAATCCCTGCAATTTAACTTGCTCACAGAGATCATGGATAACCCGCAGGAGCTTCCTTCTGGACAAACGCTGGGGCAATTTGAGGAATCGGAAAATGGCGGGGCTATAGTCCGCCTATATGGTGACCTTAAGCGTCACGATATGGGAACAGCCATGGCCGAGGAAATTGATGAAGGCAATGTGGGAGCCTCAGTATTCCTTACAGAAAACCTCTGGGGCGTTGGCTCAACACCACCTTACTTACACGATGGACGCGCTACCACTATGACTGAGGCGATTGTAAATCACGGTGGTGAAGCTGAATCCAGCAAGGAACAGTTTGATGGGCTGAGTGACACTGAAAAGGCAGACCTGGTCAACTTCCTGGATAACCTGGTGCTCTATCTCGCGGAAGAATAAACGCAAGGTTAACTCCATAAACCTGAAGCGGGGCGGCCACAGGCTCGCCCCGCCTCTCTTTATCCCCTCCCTAATCGGGAATATTTCGCTTGTGCCATTCAGCCAGGGACTCTTCAGGGTAGCTTCCAAACATTTCGTCCCCCTCCCGTATATCTGGCTGCACCCAACTCGGAGCATAATCCAGCATCATGTGGCTACGCACTGGCGGTACCGGCAACTCAGAATCAATCGCAGAAGCGAAGGGGTGTACCAGTTCTGGCCAGCGCGGGTCCCAAAGCCATAACGCACTGCCACACTTTGAACAAAAATGTCGCTGTGCCGGACTCTTTCCGCTACTTTCCCGACTTCGAATCCCAATTTCAGCCTGATAGACACTCAAAAACTCCTCGCCCTCCACTTTCAGGGTTTGGAAATCTGCCCCCAGGTTAATAGCGAAGCCCCCCTCCTCCAGCTGTTTTTCTGCATATTGAGCAATAACAACGGTTGAAGGGATAAGGTTGTCGGGAGCTCAGACTGAACTTAACCGATTGGCAGTGGCAAGATCCTTTGAGTTTCACAGTACTTTCCCAGACTTTTACCTTTCGTTCGGCAGGTGGCCAGAATGACGGTTTTACGAACTGCACAGTTTCTTGTGCCATATTTATCGATGACTGAAATTGCTACACAGATCATAAGTGTATCTGGGCTAAACTGATTCACCATCCACAATGAGACTCAGGGCGTCACACCAATGAATGAACCTATCAGACATGATAAGTGGCAGGCTCAAGAGTACGTAAACGCCTCTGACATGCAGTGGCGCCACGCTATGGAAGCCATACATCGCTGCGATTATCGCCAAGCTGCCACTATTCTTGATGTGGGTTGTGGCGATGGCAAGGTAACCCGCTATTTAGCTGAGCGTATGACAAATGGCAGGATTATCGGTATTGATCTAACCGAGGATATGATTTGTTATGCCAATAAAAATTACGCCAATATACCCAACCTATCCTTCGAGCAAATGAGCGCAGACGAAATCCAGTTCGACTGCAAATTCGACATTATTTTTTCTTTTAGTTGTTTACACTGGGTAGCGGACCAAGCTCAAGTCTGGAATAGTTTTTATAAATATTTAAAAGTTAACGGTAAAGTAGTTTGTGGTTTTCAGGTTGATCATGAAAATTTCTGGGAGACTGTATACGAGGAACAAGAAACAGCTACATGGAAGCCCTATTTTGAAAGTTTTCACGATCCTTATAATCACTATACGCTAGAGGAAATGCGGAACTATGCCGAAGAAGCAGGCTTCTACTTACCAAGATTCGATGAAATCTATCATGTGGAAAATTTTCAAACCTGGGAAAAGCTCACTACCTTCTTTCTATCATGGGTTCCCCAGTTCCGCCATCTAGGCCACCCAGAAAGAGAGCAGTTTGCCGACCAGGTAATGAACAAATACTATAAGGAAATCCACCCGGAAATGCGAAAGGATGCTGGGGTAAGAATCAAACGATTTATTATTGAAGCGAACAAATAACCATCAACAAAATATTAATCACTTACCCCTCATACCCTTACTCCAATGGGCATACCAATAAATGGATTTATTTACTCCTACAACAATAAATCCAACCCCCAACCCCAATATAACCACCAACATCCATTTTGGTAAAACTATCCCCAACGCATCGCTCAAAAAATCCAACAACAAAAGGCAACCAAAAAATAAAATTCCAGGCAAAAAAATAACCAAAATATAGAACAATACAGCTTTTACACCGCTACCCATAAAAACCTAAACCCACCTTTGTAACCTCAAGAAAAACCAATTATCAATACAAACCAACTCTACCGGTCCCTATCTGAGAATTTCTTACGAACAAGCACAGCAGCCAGGGACATCGGCACCAAGGACAGAACAAACGCAACATTTTTTACAAACTGAGGAACCACACTCATACTTCCGCAAATAAACTCCACCAAAAAACTGACCAAAATTGCAAATATAGCGGACAAAACAAAAAGGGAAACAGCCATTACCTTATAGAAACTTATTTTGGACACAAGATCACCTCAAAACTTATCTCCCTTAGAAACCGCCAAATATATCACACCTTGATTGAAGACCATTTATTAGAAATGCAACTATTAAATGCAACCGCCTGAAAGCTAGAAAGGAGGGGGGGGATATAATCAACTAACTCCTACTTAAAGCTAAAATAGTTTTCTAAATACACAACCGTTTCTGTAAAATGGGATATAATAACCCCATCAAAATCTACTCAAATGCCTTATATGTAGTAGGTATAACTACCAGCGTACTATAGAAAATAAAAAAAACCACCCTCCAAATTACCAACAGATCAAAAACGGAACATTTCATCCAAGTTAACCTGTAAGCATGAAGCAATCAAATTTCTCTTGCAGAAGTTATAACCAGTCAAAGCACTGAATAACCCCTCTTTTCCAAGTAAGCGCTGTGTAACCTCTTCCAAGGGAAGTCCCTGCTGTTTCAACTTTTGCGCCTCTCCAGATAGATTTAACAGATACTCATATTTTTTATTCAACTGCTGCCAACCATCCTCTACCACACCTCGGTGAGGACAGAGGATAACGTCAAACGAATGATCCAGGACCCCCTTTATACTTTTCATTAATGTAGGGACATCTTCATCAATACGCAGGAACTTTAAGTAATTGGCAATAAATAAATCAGCACTAAACAGCCAGCCACGCTCAGGCAGTAAATAGCAGGTCATATCCTTTGCATGCCCGGGACTAAATACTGGAACCACTTTTTCTTCACCAATGTAGACTTCCTCTGGAAGAGGTGCCACCTCCGCTTTTCCCGCAGTTCCCCAGAAAAACTTCTGCATCGGGGGAATTCGGAAGCCTTTTTTTAATATACCAATAGTCAGATCCGGAGCCACCGCCTGCACACCGGTAAGTTTCTGGATAGCGCCGGCATTGCCACTATGGTCTTCGTGATGATGAGTCAGCAATAACTGCTTTAGCGGTGCGCTTTGTATAAACGGCTTGACATACTTCCACTGATTGCTGGGACCCGTATCAATTACGGTTCCATTGAGGCGATAAACAACAAAGGTTGTATTAACACCCATATTGACTCGGCCGACGCGAATAGCATCTAAGCCTTGATAATTAAAGGTTTCACGTACTGGCATAGCTGTGCCCTTGGATAGCTAGGCGTTATTTTTAGGCGAATGCCGTATCTTGGGGAATTGTATTTCCCATGAAAATGAATGACATATCCTTTCCAAACCTTAGACAGTTACGGAGGAGACACATCCTGACTTGCTGCAGAATACTGGAACTAGCTGGTCGAGGGTTATTCCAGTGCCACCACTTCTATTCCGGCATCGGTATAACGCCAACGCAAATTGAATTCACACAATTGCATGCCATAAATGCGCTGAGGGTCGGTCTTTTGGTATGCCGGTCTTGGATCCTGGGATAACACCTGTTCAATTAAACGGGGGAGATCTGTACCCCAGTCATCGCGGTAGGCTTTGGCTTTATTCAGAACTGGCTCGGGGATAGTAACGGGAATTTGCACTGGAGCTGCGACAGCAAATTCACTTTGCGCATGCGTTAACGCATCCGCATAGGGAACATAGGGTTTAATATCCAATACTGGCGTACCATCGACCAAATCTGCCCCGGCAACTATCAACTCCACTTTAGGAGAGGTGCGCACCTCCAGAAGACGAACTACTGACAGCCCGATATTATTGGGACGAAAGGGCGAGCGAGTGGCGAGTACACCCAGTTTCTTATTGCCGCCCAAACGGGGCGGGCGCACTTTAGCTGACCACTGCCCAGCGGCTTGGTGAAATTGGAACACTACCCAGATATGGCTATTTTGCTCCAGACCAGCAACTGCATCTGGCGTATCCAGGGGAGGTAACAACGCAATACTGGCGCGACTGGCATCCGCCAATAGTGGCTGGCGGGGCACTCCAAACTTTTCTCCAAAGCAGGAATGCACCCGCGCAATAGGCTCTACAACCATTTAAAATCCAAACACTTTAACAAACTACTTATCAATACCGCCGACACACAGATATTTTATTTCCAGGTAATCCTCAATACCGTACTTTGAGCCCTCGCGTCCCTGCCCGGATTCTTTTACACCGCCAAAGGGTGCCATTTCATTGGAAATAATACCCTCATTGATACCGACCATACCGTATTCAAGTCCCTCAGCAACACGCCAAATACGACCAATATCCCTGGAGTAAAAATAAGAAGCCAGACCAAATTCCGTATCGTTGGCCATTTTAATGGCTTCCTCTTCAGAGGAGAATTTATATAGCGGAGCTACCGGACCGAAGATCTCTTCTTTGAACAAGTGCATTTGATCGGTGGCCCCACCCAATACTACGGGAGAATAAAAGCATTCCCCCATAGTACTGGGACCACCAGCAACTAGAGTTTGCGCGCCTTTTTGCAGCGCATCTTCCACCAGAGATTCCGTTTTCTTCACTGCTTTGGTGGTAATCATAGGGCCCATGTCGACACCGCTATCAAAACCACTGCCCATGGAAAGCTGGTTTACCGCGGCGGAAAATTTCTGTGCAAATTCATCGTAAACACCTTCTTGCACGAAAATGCGATTGGCGCATACACAGGTTTGACCGGCATTGCGATATTTACAAACAATTGCGCCCTTTACGGCTTCGCCAATGTCAGCATCATCAAAAACAATAAATGGGGCATTACCGCCCAACTCCATAGAGGTTTTTTTCATGGTTGCTGCACACTGGGCTTGCAGCAATTTTCCGACAGCGGTAGAACCGGTAAAAGTAAATTTCCGCACTAAGGGATTGGCCGTCATTTCTGCGCCAATCTCCGGTGCCTTATCCCCTGCGACAATATTAAAAACACCTGGGGGAATTCCCGCTTCCTCAGCGAGAACTGCGAGAGCCAGTGCGGATAGAGGTGTTTCGGAGGCGGGCTTGGCAATAAATGGACAGCCTGCGGCAATAGCGGGAGCCATTTTGCGTGCGATCATAGCGCTGGGGAAATTCCATGGCGTTACAGAACAGGTCACACCAATCGACTGCTTGATAACCAAGAGCCGTTTATCACTGGAAGGCGGGCTAATAACATCCCCGTAGACGCGCTTGGCTTCTTCCGAAAACCATTCGACATAATTAGCACCATACACAATTTCGGTACGGGACTCTGTCAGTGGCTTGCCTTGCTCTGCGGTCAAAATAATGGCTAGATCATCGGCGTTAGCAATTATCAGCTCATACCAGCGCCTGAGTATTTTCGCTCTTTCTTTTACCGGAGTATCGCGCCAGGCAGGCCAGGCTTTATCAGCAGCTTCTATAGCACGGCGAGTCTCATCTGCCCCCAAGTTGGCGATACTGGCAACCGCCTTGCCAGTTGCCGGGTCCAACACATCGAAGGTATCGCCAGAATCAGCGTCAATCCACTGGCCATTGATATAGGACTGGTTGCGCAGCAATGCAGGATTCTTCAGCTTCAACATCGTATTCTCCTTGTGGTTTCTTCCCTGGCCCCGTCAAAAACGGGATCACTGGTACGATAGAAATCCCACAATGCCATTCCACTGTGGGTTAAGGCTGTAGAAGCTGGAGTGGTGCGCAAACCGGCAGTATCCCTTGCCGGCTTACAGGTAACCTAAGTTACCGCCTCTTATTTTTTCTTCTTTTTAACAAACTTCATCAGGCGGCGTTTCTTGGCCTTCTGGCGGTCACTCAGCTTGTTCTTTTTGTCCGCGTAGGGGTTAGCGCTGGTGCGGAACTCAATTTTTACCGGAGTACCGTGCAAATCCAGAGCCTTGCGGAAAGTCTTCTCCAGGTAACGCACATAATGTGCCGGTACCTGCTCAGTCTGGTTACCGTGGATCACAATAACCGGCGGATTTTGTCCACCGGCGTGAGCGTAGCGCAATTTGATACGATGTCCGTGCACCAAAGGTGGTTGGTGCTCACTTACCGCCCACTCCAGAATACGAGTGAGGTGATTAGTGGACAGTTTGTCTGTAGCGCTCTGGTAAGCACCCTCAATGGACTCGTACAGATGCCCAACACCGGTGCCATGCAGTGCAGAAATAAAGTGCACATCAGCAAAGTCCACAAAGCGCAGGCGGCGCTCCAACTCGGCTTTCACATAGTCGCGATGATCCGCTTCCAGCCCATCCCACTTGTTCAGAGCAACTACCAGCGCGCGTCCCGCCTGTACTACGCTGCCCATCAGGTGCATATCCTGGTCCACCAGGCCTTCGCGGGCATCGATCACCAGCACCACCACGTTGGCATCTTCCACCGCCTGCAAGGTTTTGACGATAGAGAACTTCTCCACCGATTCCTTGATATTTTTCCGGCGGCGAATACCCGCAGTATCGATCAGGGTGTAAGGCTTTTCGTCGCGTTCATAATTGATATAGACGCTATCGCGGGTTGTGCCGGGCTGATCGTAGACAACAACCCGGTCCTCACCCAAGAGGCGGTTAACCAGGGTGGATTTACCCACATTGGGGCGGCCCACAATGGCAATCTTGATTCCGGTCGCTTCTTCGGCTTCCTCTTCAACCTCCTGCTCGGGCAGGTCCTCGATAACCCGCTGCATCAGGGAGCGAACACCGCGCCCGTGGGTAGCAGTCGTCGGGAAAAGCTCACCAATACCCAACTCATAGAAAGGTGCCAGGGCAATATCCGGGTTTACCCCATCAACTTTGTTGGCCACCAGGAAAGTGGGCTTGGAGCGGGTGCGCAAGCGTTCGGCAATCATCTCGTCGGCTGGGGTCAGGCCAGCGCGGCTGTCCACCAAAAAGAGTACGAAGTCTGCTTCTTCGATGGCCTGCATAGATTGTTCGGCCATAGCCGCATCGATGCCTTCTTCGCCACCGGAAATACCACCGGTATCGACCAGTAACAGCTTGCGCCCGTCGATCTCCGCCTCACCGTACTTGCGATCGCGGGTAAGCCCGGCGTAGTTGGCCACCAAAGCGTCGCGAGACTTGGTCAACCGGTTAAAAAGTGTGGATTTGCCCACATTGGGGCGCCCGACCAGGGCAATTACTGGCAGCATACAAATTCTGGTTTTAGCCGTATAAAAAAATACAAAAGCCCGCGCGAGGCGGGCGATTTCAACTTGCCTGCACAGCAGGCTCCATTTGCGGGCTCTAAGCCCTAAGGCGGACAGCCTGTCCGCCTCTCGTCAGTTGGCTGCGATTATCAGGAATCAGCGAGGCGCAGAGCTGATAACTTGCCGTCATCCGACAGCACAAATATCAGGTCGCCATCAACCAGAATGGGGATGCGAATCGCATCACCGTCCACCTGCTCGCGGCCAATAAATTGTCCGGAATTGGGGTCCAGCACATGCAGGTAGCCTTCCAGATCTCCCACAACGACCACGTCCTGGAAGAAAGCCGGTCCGCTCAATTCGCGGCGCAATAGTTCGTTATTACTCCACTCGATCTGGCCGCTGCCCACATTGTAGGCATAGACGCTACCGGAGGCATCACTGAGGTAGACATGGCCACCACCTACTGCCACTTCGTGGTGGGTAGAGGCATCGCGAGCCCAGAGGCCGCGGCCATTATCTTTGGACAGGGCGACAACACGGCCCTGGTAGCTGGCGGCAAACACCAAATCACCGCGCACTA
The DNA here is from genome assembly GCF_052467825.1 of Microbulbifer maximicatervae (SeqCode). Lineage (NCBI taxonomy): Bacteria > Pseudomonadati > Pseudomonadota > Gammaproteobacteria > Cellvibrionales > Microbulbiferaceae > Microbulbifer > Microbulbifer maximicatervae (SeqCode). The sequence goes on along the minus strand of NZ_CP174327.1, from coordinate 2,536,126 downwards.
CTGGAGCACCGTCGATATCAACTACCCGCTCCAGCTCAGCAGAGCCCTGGGGAATAGCGACTCGCTGTTCCCAGCGCTGAATGCCATCGCGGGCGTCCAGGGCCAGCAGCTTGCCGTTATCCAGGCCGGCAATCACCATACCACCGCTAATAACAGGTGCTGCAGTACCGCGCAGGGTCAGTACTGGCAAATTGGTATTGTGGCTCCACAACTCTTCACCGCTGGTAGCGTCGAGGCCAACCAGCTTGCCATCTACGGTCTGCAGGACAACCACGCCAGCACCGATCGCTGGAGCGGCAACTACTTCGCCGGAGACCTGGTAATTCCATAGCTCAGCGCCGTTTTCGAGATCCAGAGCCACAGCGCGGCCGCGGTAGTCGGAGACTACCGCCATGCCCAGGCCAGTGCCCACACCACCGCTCAGATCTACATCCAGATCTGTCTCCCAGAGCTTGCGCCCGGAGCTGCGATCAAAAGCACTGATTTCACCATCGCTGCTGGCAGCTATCAGGCGACCATCGATAAGGCTCGGCTGCAGCATCGCGTAACGCTTTTGGTCAATACCGCCAATATCGGCAGACCACACCTCTTGCAGGGCAACAGTGGAGTTAATATCCACCAGTTCGACGGGGTCGACATCTTCCTTCTCGTCATTAGAGGCACAGGCAGCCAGGGCCACCGCTAGCGCCACCGCTGCAGTGCGACCCGCAGCGCGATTCAGAAATCCCATTACTCGTCTCCCTCAGATACAGGCTCGGTTTGGTTCTGAGCGTCACTGCTCTCGGTTACCGCCAGGCTTTCAGCCTTCAGGCGCAGAAGTTGGGTGTTGCCCGCTTGCTCTGGCAGAAGCTCTGTCAGTGCTTGCTCGTACGCGGCACGCGCACCGGCGATGTCACCCTTTTGCTTCAGGATATCACCACGAGTCTCAGAATAAAGGGCCGCGAATGCCGGGGGTATAGTGCCCTCGAGCAATTTCAGGCCTTCATCTGACTCACCGCGGGCCGCCAAAACAGCGGCCAGGCGGCGTTTAGCGAGCAGCTCCAGGCTTGCTTCACTGGTGTTGTCGAGTACCCACTGCAGCTGCTGCTCGGCAGCTTCCAGGTCATTGCTCTCCGCTGAAATAGCCGCGAGACGCAGTGCAGCCTGGCTGGCGTAGATGCGCTTGGCAAAATCATCTTTCAGCTGCTCGGCCACATTCTTGGCAGTGGTAAGCTGCTTGTTGTCCGGTTGATTGTTGTTGGCGGAGACCGCTTCAACGAAAGTCTGGTACAGGTCAGAGGCCGCTTCAGCCTTAGTGCGCTGATCTCCCTGCCACCACTGATAACCGAAGTAACCGGCCAGGGCCAGCACGACGCCAGTCACAATTCCCTTGCCATTTTCCGCCCACCAGCGCTTCAGCGTTTCTATTTGTTCTTGTTCGGTAAGATGCTCAGCCATTGGGTAATTTGCCTTTCCTGTAGATTACTAACTTTCCCGGCGGGGGCCTCCGCCTCCCTCAGTGTTTCTTTCAGCCTTGCAGCAGTGCTGCCAGCTCTTTTGGTGCCAGCGTTTGCTGCGGTTGGTCAGCGCGAAGGTACTTCACAGTTATCTGACCATTTGCAGCCTCATCTTCGCCGATAATCAGCGCATAATCGGCGCCGCTCTTATCAGCTTTCTTCATCTGGCTTTTAAAGCTTCCTCCACCACAGTGCAACTGCAGTCGCAACCAGGGCAGCTCGTCGCGCAATTGCTCGGCGGCTGTCATGGCAGCTGATTGTACATCACCAACGGCAACCAGGTAGGCATCTACCTGTTGCGAAAGGGACTCAGGCAACACTTCTAGGGTTTCCAGCATCAATACAAGGCGCTCAACACCCAGGCCAAAACCCACGCCCGGAGTGGCTTTGCCACCCATCTGTTCTACCAGGCCGTCATAACGGCCACCGGCACACACAGTGCCCTGGGCACCGAGGCTGTCGGTCACCCACTCAAATACAGTTTTTCCGTAGTAGTCGAGACCGCGCACCAACTTGGGATTGATCTCATACTTAACGCCAGCCCCGTCCAAAAGTGCCTTTAACTGACTAAAGTGGGCGGCGGATTCCTCATCGAGGAAGTCCAGTAGACAGGGCGCATCCGCCAGCAGTTCCTGAGTTTGCGCATTTTTACTGTCGAGAATTCGCAGCGGATTGCGCTCCAGACGGCGCTGGCTGTCCTCATCCAGCTGGTCACGACGCTCACTTAAATAAGTGACCAGCGCATCCCGATAAGCAGCGCGGCTCTCGGCGTTACCCAGGGAATTGAGCTGCAGGGTCACATGTTCGCTGATACCCAGCTGACGCCACAGTCGCGCAGTCATGATCAGGATTTCTGCATCGATATCCGGCCCTTCAATGCCAAACACCTCGACACCAAACTGGTGGAACTGACGCAGGCGCCCCTTCTGTGGGCGCTCATAGCGGAACATAGGGCCGAAATACCACAGGCGCTGTGGCTGGTTCAGCAAGTTGCTCTGGATCGCTGCACGCACAGTGCCCGCTGTGCCCTCAGGGCGCAGGGTAACGCTGTCACCGCTCTTGTCATCAAAGGTGTACATTTCCTTCTCGACAATATCGGTAGCCTCACCCACCGCACGGCAAAATAACTGGGTCGACTCCAGGTAGGGAGTACGAATTTCGGTGTAGCCATAGCGACTAGTAAGTTCACTCAGTGTGGCTTCCACGTACTGCCATACCGGGGACTGTTCCGGTAGCAGATCGTTCATGCCGCGAATTGCGCGAAGCTGTTTCAACGCTGTTCCTTAATTTTCACTCAATTAATTGGGGCTTGCGCAGGGAGCTGTTGCCCTCTACGCCTTGGCGATGATATCCGCTTCGCGCTCGGCCTTGGCGGCCGCCTTCTCGCGAATCAAACGCTCTAAATCATCCACCAGATTTTCATTCTTAAACTTGCGGTCTGGCTGCCCATCCACATAGATGGCATGGCTCGGGGTACCACCAGTCAGGCCTACATCGGCTTCTTTCGCTTCGCCGGGGCCGTTGACGATACAGCCAATTACTGCCACATCCAGCGGTGTGGTCACATCTTCCAGGCGCGTCTCCAGCTCATTCATGGTTTTCACCACATCGAAGTTCTGGCGCGAGCAGCTGGGGCAGGCAATAAAGTTAATACCTTTACTGCGCAGACGCAGGCTTTTGAGCAGATCCCAGCCCACTTTGACCTCTTCCACCGGGTCTGCAGCCAGGGAAACCCGCAGGGTGTCACCGATACCGTCGAGCAGAAGGGCACCGAGACCAATCGCCGACTTCACTGTGCCGGCACGCAAGCCGCCAGCTTCGGTAATACCCAAGTGCAGCGGTTGCTCAATCTGCTGGGCCAGCTTGCGATAGGCAGCCGTGGCCATAAAGATATCGGATGCTTTTACACTGACTTTGAAGTCCTGGAAGTCCAGGCTGTCGAGGATCGATACATGGCGCAGCGCCGACTCTACCAGAGCATCCGGCGTGGGCTCGCCATACTTTTTCTGCAGGTCTTTTTCCAGGGAGCCCGCATTGACACCGATACGAATCGGGATATTCAGATCGCGCGCTTTATCCACTACGGCCCGAATACGCTTCTCTCGGCCAATATTGCCGGGGTTAATACGCAGGCAATCCACCCCCAGGTCTGCAACCCGCAGGGCGATACGGTAATCGAAGTGAATGTCTGCGACTAACGGGACATTCACCTGTTTTTTAATTTCTCCAAACGCCTCTGCGGCATCCATGCTGGGCACAGAAACCCGCACTATATCGGCTCCAGCCTGTTCCAGGCGCTGGATCTGGCCAACAGTAGCTGCTACATCGCAGGTTTCGGTGTTGGTCATACTTTGCACCGAGATCGGGGCATCCCCTCCGACCGGTACATCACCCACCATGATCTGGCGCGACTTGCGGCGGACAATGGGAGATTCAAATTGCATAGGCTGACCTGGTGGTATTACTGATAAAAATCGAGGGGAGATTATAGAGAGATTGGGCGCAAACCTACAGGGTTCGCGCCCAAACGGGGAAGATCATCTTAATCGCCGACAATCAGACGACGAGTGCGGCGGTCGCCAATAGGCTGGCTGTCGATAGTTTCATCGCGGTAAACCACATGGGTTGCACGGGCATTTCCCAACATCAGCTCAAATGGAGCATCTCCATCTAAAGATTTGGCACTGCCAGCAGCTTGGACCCCGGCCAGTAAAATCACACCTTGTGCGTCTTTCACCTCAACCCAGGCATCTTCATCAAAGCGAAGCCGCAATGCGCCTTTCAGGGCCTGGTCCAACTGGGCTACTTGGGCGGGAACAGGCTCAACCACTTTTTCCACAGAAGCAGCGGGTTTATTCTCCACCGTTTCAGCACTGCCAACCTCAAGCTGAACATGAGCAACTCCATTTGATGCTGGTGCAAATGGCTCTGAACTCAACTCTTCAACTGCGACTTCCTGCCGCTCTACTTCAGCAACCGGATCAGTTACAACTTCACTGGCAACGGGGGCTTCGGCAACCAGGTCCGCAGTATCCTCACCCATGGGCATACCGGGAATATTGACTGGAGTACCGTACTTCCACCAGAAGACACCACCTGCGAGCAACAGGGGAATCAGGGCCAGGGCACCATGTCCGCGCTTGCGCTCAGGGCGAAATGCCTCGGCTTTAGTGGTTCGCCGGGATTCACTGCGCTGTGCTGGCTGCGGCCGATCCCTATCATAGGCTTCCAAAGCCGGCTCAGCAGGAATATTCAACTCGCGACAAATATTGCGGATATAGCCTCGCGTGTAGACAGCTTCTGGCTGCTTTTCGTAATTATCGCTTTCAATCCACTCAACTGTGTTATCAATAATACACAGGCGCTGCGATAACTCCTCTCGGGACAGCCCGGCCGCTTCCCGAGCCGCCAGCAAAAGATTGCCAGCGGAACCCTTAGAAGTTTGCGTATTGGATACGACCTCACCACCTTCGCAGTGTTCGGGACTACTATCCGTCATTACCACTCAACTCCTGATATTTCAGTGTCTCCGCAGAGTACGGGTACAAATTCTTCAAAGCAAGGGCGTAACTCCGCTCCTTGTCACGATTGCCAAACACCTTCTCGATACGAATCCCAAGCCACAGTGACTGGGGTGTCTGGCGATTCTTTTCACTAAATTGATCCAGGTACGCCTTGGATTTTGCATAATCACCGGCGTTAAATTTCAGCTCAGCCATTTCGATCAACGCCAGCGGCAAATCGGAGTTCAGCGCTAACGCCCTGGCATAGGCCCCTTCCGCCTTGTCAGTGAAACCCAGACGCGCGGCCGTACGGCCGTAGTTAACCAAGGCAAAAGATCGACGATTATAGGTGAGGTCTGTAGAGGCGAGTTCGAACTGTTTGAGGGCCTCTTTGTAGCGCTCTTGTTTATAGAGAAAAACGCCGTAGTTAGTGTGAGCCATGGAAAACCCGTCGCTATAGCGCAAGGCTTTCTTGAAGTGAGACTCCGCAATATCCAGCTCACCATCCGCTTGATAAAGCAGTGCCAGACCGTGATGTGCCAGTGGGTTCTTTTTGCCCAATTCCAAAGCGCGGTTAAAATGACGGCGGGACTGCTCCCTGCTGTTGGGGTCCCGCAAATAGCGAAGCCCCAACTGAACATGGGTCTCCAATGCCTTATCCAGGTCAACTTCCTTGCGCTCGGGCATCCCAGAGGTTACACACCCCCCCAGCAGAGTACCGAGCAGCACCAGGAGCGACAGGCTCTTAAATTTCGCGGACACTACATCACCTGTATCTTTATTTTTCACTTATCGGCCCAGCGAGATTGCGCGGGTGTCACCAATACACCAATGAGTGCTAACGCCAATCCCTGGACAAAGCAAGCCCGCAAAACACAGCAAAACCCAACATCGACCACCGGCATCCACTGGCAGTGGTAAAAGTACATATCGGTATTTTGTGTGAGAAATCTGATCCCGCCTCAGCTGGCACTTTCCAAATCCCTATACTGCCGGAAAGCCTTGCCAGTTGCAGCCCTAAAACCCAATCAATTCCATTTAGTGATGACTTTGTCGAGTATTGTCAATCCGCCAGTACCGGTGTACCGGCGGAATAAGTAAAAAGGGCTTAGAAGAGTTAGAGTTGATTACCTTCCTGGTCAACCGCATCCAGCTGCATGCCATCTGGACCAGTGTCCCGCGGCGGAATCAGTGACTGAACTGCATTGGAATCAGTATTTGCCGCATCTGGATCAGTTAGGGTTTCGAGGAACGCTACCAGTAAATCAACTTCCTCGTCGTCCAAATTCACAGCGCCGTCGCCATTTTCAGCCAACAGTGCTTCAGTCAGTGCCTGGCCATTGGGCGCAACTTTCGCGGCACACTCATCCACCTCTGCAAACTGATCCAAATCGCACATCTCACTGTTGGTGAAATATTGGGAAACAGAGTCGGCTCGACCAGTGTAGTGTTCGACATTTCTTTTCAATGTACCGAACTGACCTGCGTGCCCCCAGGGGCCAGTGAGCGCCACGTTAAGCAGCGTTGGCGTGCGGAAGCTGCCGCTTCCATTACCACCCAAGTCAGCACCACTGCCACTCTCATCTTTACCAACACCAATTTGTGGATAACTGACAGCTCTCAACCCTTGATTAGAGAAAAAGGCTCCTGAGTGGCAATTTGTACACCCTGAATTTCGTGTCATAAAGGTAATTGCCCCTCGCTTTTCATCGTTATTGAGGGCCGCAAGGTCTCCATCAACATAATCAAAGAAGGGGTTATCAATAAAAATTTGCACCGCTTCGTAAGAGGCAATTGCCTCTGCAATTCTGCTGAAGTTAATTGCCGAATCGCCAAATGCTGCGGTAAACATTGCACCCCACGAGTCCTGGGTTAATTTTTCAGCGAGAATATCCTCACGATAATCAGTAAAACCATCATCGCTGGTATCGTCGTAACCGAACTGGGTAATATCCCCCATCTCAGCAGCTTCTGTGACCGGGAAGTGGGCTTGGGCCATCATCAGTGCGAGGGTACCAGTACCCACGGCCGCCTCTGTGTTGCGAGTAACATCCCGGGAGTCTGTCCTGAGCCCTCCATTACCATTGATCGCCACTCGGTTATCCCAAAACAAACCGTTATCCCAAAGGGCTACATTGCAGATAGGCTGGGCATTTCGAGGTACCAGCGGAACTTCATTCTGGCCGTCGGAGCGACCGGGACCGACTAATTCAGCATCAACGGGATCAACGCCAACTGGCATGGATAAGTCATCGCCACCACAACCTATTGCCGGGTGGTGGCAGGAAGAGCAAGATGCATCGCCATCAGCGCTCAGGTTTTTATTGTGAAACAAGCGCATACCCAGCTCTACCATGGCAGGGTCCTGTTCACTTCTGACCCGGGCAGCAAAGGCGCGCATATCTTCCAACTGCTCGGCCATGCCAACGTCATCCAGCACTGCCTGTAAGCAGCTATCGAGACTGCCATCAGCAATATTGACCGCTGAACGCGCATTTTGACATTCATCAAAATCGGAAATTCGGCTATCAGAACCATCTGCATCAGAACCATTACTGAGGCCGTCATTAGTATTATTTACCAATGTTCTGGCAGTGACGCTGGCGGTCTCATCTTCGCTGTCGACATCGCCGGTGGTTACTGAGTAGGTATATTCAGTGTCTGATGAGAGACCCTCATCGACATAGTATCCGCTAGTCGTCTCAGCAATTCGTTCGCTGCCACGATAGATAACATAGGTCGCACCGGTGCTTTCCCAGGAAAGACCGATACTGGTACCGGAAAATGCGTTGCCGATCAGTTCTGCAGGAACAATTCCCTGACCTGAGCCTGTATCGCCATCGCCATCGCCATCGCCATCGCCATCGCCATCGCCATCGCCATTATCATCATCACCTGAACCAGAATCGCCATCACTGCCAGTATCAGAAGTTTCAGTAGGCGTGTCATTGCCACTACTTGAGGAACCACCTCCTCCGCAGCCCACCATCACAAGAAATAGAGGTAGGACCAGCAGCTTTACCAGAGCCGTTAGCGATAGTGTGATTTGATTTTTATCAACATTCATAGTTCTTGACCTGCCCGTCAATGACCTTTTCTTATTCCGAGTTCTGGACAGCAAATACAGACCTAAGTGCCAGCGCTGGCATCAAAGGGTAAGGAAACACTTACTATATCTAAGAATAAATTCTGCGTTGCAACCTAATGAAAGATCTAGGGAGCCTCGCAGTGATTGCGGACCGTCCTGAAAATCAGCGGCATTGCGAAAATACCCAATTACTCCCAGGGCCTACTGTAATGACTTAAAACAGGAATAACTGCTAATAAGGTCGCAGTAAGCTACTACATCCGTTCTCATAGTCAGAAATTTAATAAAAATTAGTAGTTTCAGTGTTTGCTTAAGAGAATATGTAAATTCAATCAATGAAATTTGGGCGTTAACATCCAAATCCCAATGAAAATATTTTTACGTCGTTGAGTCAGAGGCGGGAAAAGCAAGAAGAGTTTGTAAGAACAAACTGTATCAGGATTGTTTCAGATAGATTAAAAAAAGCTGCCGGAAATAACCGACAGCTTTTTAGCGGTGACTACCGGCAAATAGCCGGCTAATCCAACTTAGGGGAAACACAAAGCGCTCTTGACGCAACCATTTCCCAAAGAGTTATGGAATGAAGGCTATAAACTTTCACCATCGCTATCTTTTGCATCTAACTGCTTTCCATCTGGTCCACCATCCCGAGGAGGAATCAGAAACTGAATCTCATTAGAGTTGGTATTCGCGGCCTTGGGGTCAGTAAGAGTCCCCAGAAATACCACTATAAGGTCCATCTCTTCTTCGCTCAGGCGATTTATACCCCCACCCTCATTTCCATCTAAGATCGCCTGAGAGTGTGCCAAACCATTGGGAGCCAGTTTACTGGCGCAATTTTCAAGATCCTTGAATTGAGCGAGATCACACATCTCACTATTTTCAAAGTACCTGGAAATGGAGGCTCCATGATCACTGTAGTGTTCAACATTTCTCTTCAGCGTGCCAAACTGCCCGTTGTGCCCCCAGGGACCAGTGATCGCCACATTCAGTAAGGTCGGTGCCCTGAATGCTCCGAACCCTAAGGAACCCTCTCCACCCAGATCTTCCCCACTGCCACTCTCATCGGTTCCTATACCTATTTGCGGATAATTTGCGGCCATCAAGGCTTCAGACGTGAAGAAAGCTCCCTTGTGACAGAACGTGCACCCAGCATCCTTCGACATAAAAGTAATAGCACCACGCTTTTCCTCTACATCGAGCGCTTCCAGGTTACCGCCCACATAGTCAAAGAAGGGGTTATCGATAAATATTTGCACGGCTTCATAAGCTGCAATTGCTTCAGCAATACGACTGAAATTAATTTCAGAATCCCCAAAGGCAGACGTAAACAGGGGAGCCCAAGCTTCGACATCCAAATTAGCCGCTAATATATCTTCGCGGTATGCAGTGAAATTTTCATCGACAGAATCATCGTATCCAAAGTCCGCGATGTCACCCATTTCTGGCGGGGCCGTTACCGGGAAATGCGCCTGCGCCATAAGTAGGGCTAACGAACCAGATCCCACAGCATCATTCGTATTATCGGTAACATCTCTTGAATCTGTACGGAGAACGCCATTCGGACTCAGTGAGACCCGGTTATCCCAGAACAGTCCACGAGACCATAGTGACGCATTACAAATAGCTTGTGAATTTCTCGGCACTAAAGGCACTTCATTAGTTCCATCAGATCGACCTGGCCCGAGCAAAGCAGTATCTACAGCATTCACTCCAACCGGCATCGAGAGGTCATCTCCACCACAACCAATCGCAGGGTGGTGACAGGATGAACAAGAAGCATCTTGATTAGCACTGAGAGACTTGTTGTGGAACAGACGCATACCCAGCTCCACCTTGGCTGGGTCCTGCTCACTGCGGACCCGTGCGGCAAAAGCCCGAATATCTTCGACAAGAGAGACCATGCGATTGTACTCGAGCATGGCTGCCAAACAATTGTCCAAGTCCTCTTCGAGTAGATCTAGTGCCGTCGCAGTATTTTTACACTCTGCAAACGTGGAGATACGCTCATTCAAAACATCATCTTCTGTACCGTTATTCAGGCCAGCATTGGTGTCATTAACTAATGTCTTGACCGTAACCTGCGAAGTTTCCGATTCGTTTGCAGCATCAACCGTACTGACAGAGTAAACATATTCGGTGTTAACTGAGAGGCCCTGTTCGACATAATAGTTATTGCTGGTTTCCGCGACCTTTTCACCGTTTCGATAGATAAAGTAAGTCTCACCATCTCTTTCCCAGTTAAGACCGATACTGGTTCCCGAGTGGGCATAGCCAATTAGCTCAGCGGGTTCACCGGCTTCTTCAGGCTCAGGCTCAGGCTCAGGATCGGTGCCCGTCCCTGAGCCAGAACCGGAACCGGAACCGGAACCGGAACCATCATCACCCTGAACGGTATCTGCAGGCGAATTATCCTCACTACCAGATGACCCGGAGCCGCAACCAACTAACAGCGAAAACAGCGTGAGGAAAAAGAGTCTAAGTAGGACTCTGGGAAAGACTTTTTGATCGAACTTCTGAGCACTCATAAGAATCCTAGTGGTCCCTTCCATATATTTTTAATAGTTCATAGGTGATAACGCGACACCAATAGATTTGGTTGACCAATTAAGGAAGAAATGTGAACAAAAGTCCGGAGTGAATCCCGGAGGGGACGACCAGCTCACCAGAATTTCAGGGGATAGAGTTTTTTTCCAGCAACAACTGACTAAAACTTCGCAATCCAGACGATGACTTATACCTAGCCCTGATCGTAGGAATTCACTCTCGAATCAACTCCGGCCTGGCTCTGGAAGCAAAGTAAGAATGAAACTGTGGTGAATTTTAAGGCAGAAGGCCGTTGCCTGAATGATGAATGCGAATAAAGGTCGCTAATGAAGAGTTGGCATCTCACCAGTAAGTCAATATTAGTGAGATGCTCAAATAAAATGCAGGAATGTTAAAGTTCGTTGCCGTCCTGATCCCAGGCATCCAGCTGCATTCCATCGGGTCCGCCGTCACGGGGAGGAATCAGGGATTGGGTTGCATTTGAATTTACATTCTCAGCATCCGGGTCAGTGAGCGCCTCAAGAAATGCCGCTAACAGCTTCACTTCATCGTCGTCTATCGGAAGTGCTGCATCACCATCTATCTCCAGAATTGCCTCGGTCAACTCCAGACCATTGGGCGCAACTTTCGCTGCGCAGTCTTCTAGCTCAGCAAACTGATCCAGGTCGCACATTTCACTATCTGCGAAATACCGGGATACCGAATCTGCTTGCCCGGCATAGTGCTCAATATTTCTTTCTAAGGAGCCAAACTGCCCGGCGTGCCCCCAGGGACCAGTAATGCCTGCATTGAGCAGTGTTGGAACACGAAAGCCACCGAGTACTGCCCCTCCCCAATCAGCGCCATCATCCTCTTTTCCGACACCAATTTGAGGATAGTTAACGACCCTCAAACCCTGGTTAGTAAAGAAGGCGCCCGTATGGCAAGCAGTACAACCAGAGCCTGGCGTAAAATAAGTAATTGCTCCCCGCTTCGCATCGTCATCCAGCGCTGTCAGGTCACCATCGATATAGTCAAAGAAGGGATTATCAATAAAAATATATACCGCTTCATAGGCAGCAATCGCCTGTGCGACCCTACTGTAGTCAATACTGTTGTCTCCATAAGCGGCAGCAAATAAGGGGCCCCAGGACTCCTCATTGAGCTTTGGTATAAGATATTCCTCACGGTAGTCAGTAAGGTCATCGTCGCTACTTTCGTCGTAGCCAAATTCAGAAATATCCCCCATCTCAGCAGCATCTGTCACCGGAAAATGGGCTTGGGCCATCATAAGTGCCAAAGTACCGGTACCAACCGCCGCTTCAGTATTATTGGTTACATCCCTGGAGTCTGTTTTAAGGCCACCGTCGCTCGTGAAAAGAACGCGGTTGTCCCAGAATAATCCATTATCCCAGAGCGCCACATTACAAATAGGCTGGGCATTGCGTGCAACCAACGGCACTTCGTTTTCACCATCGGAACGCCCTGGGCCAAGCAAATCGGGATCAACGGCATTAACCCCAACAGACATGGAAAGATCATCACCAGCGCAGCCTATTGTCGGGTGGTGGCAAGAAGAGCAGGCGGTATCACCGTTAGCACTAAGACTTTTACTGTGGAATAACCGCATACCCAACTCAACCATCTCCGGGTCTTGCTCACTTCTAACTCGAGCAGCGAAAGCGCGCATATCCTCCAATTGCTCTGCCATTCCCACTTCATCCAGCACAGCCTGCAAGCAACTGTCGAGACTACTATCGTCAACATCTACGGCTGAGCGCTCATTTTGACATTCATCAAAATCAACAATGCGCTTTTCAATGGCCTCTGCTTCAGTACCATTGCTCAGGCCATCATTCGTGTTATTAACCAGTGTTTTTGCAGTAACACTATTAGTATCACTATTAGTATCACTATCAATACTCCCCACACCGACCCAATAACTATATTCAGTATTAACTGAGAGGCCTTCATCCACGTAATGGTTATCTGTAGTTTCTGCGATCAATTCGCCATCGCGATAGATGCTGTAGGTCTCTTCAGAGTCCTCCCAGGAGAGCCCTATGCTGGTGCCGGAGAAGGGGTTTGCAATCAGTTCAGCAACCAAGATCCCCTGCTCTGAATCGGAATCATCATCTGACCCAGTATCACCATCCGAATCGTCACCATCCGAATCGTCACCATCGTCTGAGCCAGAGCTGTCCCCAGAGCCGCTATCATTTTCAGTAGTCTCTGTCGATGAATCATCCTCACCGCTAGAGGAACCACCGCCCCCACAGCCCACCATAAATAGAAATAAAGAAATGAACAGCAGCTTATTCAGCGCTACAAGCAATTGGGTTAATTGGTTTTTTTCCGCGTTCATAATGTTCGAACAGTCCCGTCGATAACTTTTCTGTTCCTAAGCCAGGCAACTCAGAGAACTCCATGCACTTCAACTCTCAACACAGCTGTGCAAGCACTTCTACACATTGTTTTTCCTGAACCTAAGCACGCTGCAACAGCTCCAGACCAAATGAAAATGACTGGATAGCACGCTATAGCGCCATAATGTTTTGATGGATGTTGGAGATACGGGTGTAGCTACTGCAAAGATCCAGTGCCAGACGGTCTAGTGAAGACCTCTCTCCAATGGCCAGCTATTTCATTCAAAGTCAAAATGTTGCAAGCAAAATGCAAATTAAAAAAATATAATCGTTTTGACCTAATCTCATGCATATATCCAACGCTCCCTTCCCGGGTAAATTTTCCTCGAGCGTTAAACGTTAGATAAAGCAATTTCGTTGACACGAAAAATAGAATAGAAAGGAACTTTTAGGCTAAACAGAGTTTTTTTGAGAAGGGGAAAATCGAAGCCAATAGGCTGCCAACAATTTGGCAACCTATAAAAAATTACCAGCGACTAGTTAACAATACGAACGGGGCGCTCTGCATTGCGGTAGCGCTCGGAGCGGCGGGTGCGGTCGTTAACACTGCCTGCCAACTGACCACAGGCCGCATCAATATCATCGCCGCGTGTAGTGCGCACAGTCACGGTATAACCTTTGTCGAGCAAAATCTGCTGGAAGCGACGCAGTGCGTTATTACTCACTCGCTGATAGTCGGACAACTCAAACGGATTAAAGGGAATCAGGTTAATTTTCACCGGAATCTCTTTAAGCAGCTCCGCCAATTGCTCAGCGTGCTCCGGGCGGTCGTTAACCTCGCGCATCAGCGTGTATTCAATGGTCATTTTACGGTGCGTATCCGGCATGCGGTCGATGTAGCGCTTGGCGGAATCCAGTAGCACCGCAATAGGGTATTTTTTATTGATCGGCACCAACTCGTTACGCAATTCATCGTTGGGCGCATGCAGGGAAATTGCCAGGCTCACATCGGTCACATCGGCGAGGCGGTCCAGTGCGGGCACTACACCGGAGGTCGACAGGGTGACGCGGCGCTTGGAAATACCGTAGGCGTTGTCTTCCATCATCAGGTTCATGGAATCGACCACATTGTCGAAATTGAGCAATGGCTCACCCATGCCCATCATCACCACGTTGGTAACCTTGCGCGGTCCTTTCGGGTCCAATTGACCGAAAGACTTACAGGCAATCCAGACCTGCCCGATAATTTCTGCCGCCGTTAAATCGCGGTTAAAGCCCTGCTTGCCAGTTGCACAAAAGCTGCAATCCAGGGAACAGCCCACCTGGGAGGAGACACAAAGGGTGCCGCGATCACCATCGGGGATATAGACAGTCTCGATAGCATTGCCACCGGAGACTTTAATTAACCATTTCCGTGTGCCATCGGCGGAATCCCACTGATTCAATACTTCCGGGGCACGGACTTCGGCCACTTCCGCCAGCTTTTGACGCAGGGCCTTGCTGACATTGGTCATCTCAGCAAAATCATCAACCCCATTCTGGTGAATCCACTTTAAAACCTGAACAGCGCGGAAGCGCTTCTCGCCCAATGATTCAAAAAAGGCGGCCAGCTTTTCTACCGAAAGGCCGAGCAGGTTGGTTTTCTCTGTGGTCATTCATTTCACCTCGGGGGAAGAATTGCACCGGTCCGGACAGACCGGTGCGATTTGTGGCGCGGATTAAGCGCGCGCGCAGATTTCGTCGTCGGCGAAGAAGTAGCTTACTTCGCGAGCAGCGGACTCTGCGGAGTCGGAACCGTGTACAGCGTTGGCGTCGATGCTGTCAGCGAAGTCAGCGCGGATGGTGCCAGCAGCAGCTTCTTTAGGGTTGGTAGCACCCATCAGGTCGCGGTTTGCCAGGATAGCGTTCTCGCCTTCCAGAACCTGTACAACAACTGGACCGGAAGTCATGAAGTCAACCAGGTCTTTGAAGAAAGGACGCTCTTTGTGCTCAGCGTAGAAACCTTCAGCTTTTTCGCGGGACAGTTGAACCATCTTCATGGCAACAATGCTCAGGCCAGCTTTCTCAAAACGGCTCTCGATTTCACCGATTACATTCTTGGCTACTGCGTCCGGCTTGATGATAGAAAGGGTACGCTCCAGGGCCATGGTTATCTCCAAATTGATTTTTTGTAACTTAACTTAGGAACCTCTGAACAACTCTGTAAGCCCCGCAGGGCGGGCCTTCAAGGCTCGCGGAGGTGTTGCGGGATTGTTGCGGAGTTGTTCAGAGGTTCCCTACATAAAGAAAGAGCAACCTACTCAGTTGCTCTTCCCTGATATTCCTTTCATACCCACCGGGGGTACTCAATTTTTGATCACCGCATTTCGCGGCCGGCGGATTATACGGGGTATTGATCGACTTTTGTACTCTCTTGCCAATACTGCCCCGAAGGCCGGTTACTCCTGCTCTTCGATCCAGGCAGCCTGGATCGCCTCGAGGATTTTCTCTCCGCAGCGATCGGGATCGTCATCAAATCCGGGCAGCGCCATCACCCAGTTGCGCAAGTCGACAAAGTTGACCGTCAGTGGGTCCACATCCTCGTGAGCTTCGCTCAACTCTATGGCAATATCGTGAATATCAGTCCACTTCATGATTCGGCTTCCTCAGCGTGCAGGTCAGTGCTTTTCCGACACCTGGTTGATGGTGTACTTGGGAATCTCGACCACCAGGTCTTCATCTTCCACAATCGCCTGACAGGACAGGCGAGACTCCGGTTCCAAGCCCCAGGCTTTATCCAGCAGATCCTCTTCAAGCTCGTCCGGCTCTTCCAGGGAATCGAAGCCCTCGCGCACAATGACGTGGCAGGTGGTACAAGCACAGGCTTTTTCACAGGCGTGCTCAATTTCGATATCGTTGGCCAGGGCCGCGTCGATCACGCTGACACCGCTCTCCGCTTCCACCACTTTGCCCTCGGGGCACATTTCCGGATGGGGTAAAAATACTATCTTCGGCATGGGGTACTGAACCTCTGTGGTCTCAATCCGACGGGGAGAAAGTAACGACTCCCCGGCCGCCGGCAGCGCAGAGTCTGCGCCTGATCATGGTTATTTATCAAATTCATCCAAGCTGTGGCCCTGCATAGCCCGCTTAATGGAGGCATCCATACGCTTGGCAGCAAAGGGCTCAGACAGCTTATTCAAGGCTTCGATACGTCGACGAATTTCCTCTGCATCCCCGCCGTTATGGGCCAGACGTAAAGCTTCCATCGCGTGCTCAAGCTCGTTTAACTCACCTTCGTCCAGCAGCTGGGCGCCGTTCTCACGCAGGGCCACCAACATGCTTTCCAGGGTTCTCTCTGCTTCCACTTGGGCCTCGCGCAGGGCCCGCAGGGCGATGTCCTCAGCGGCGTGGGTGTAGGATTCCTGCAGCATCCGCGCAATATCCTTGTCCTCCAGGCCGTAAGACGGTTTAACCGTAATATCAGCACTGACACCACTGCTTTTTTCCATGGCTGTCACCGACAAAAGACCGTCAGCATCCACCTGGAAAGTCACACGGATATGGGCGGCACCGGCCACCATCGGCGGTATGCCGCGCAATTCAAAGCGCGCCAGTGAGCGACAGTCACTCACCAGCTCCCGCTCGCCCTGCACGACATGGATTGCCATGGCAGTCTGGCCATCTTTAAACGTGGTGAACTCCTGGGCTTTGGAGACGGGGATGGTCGTGTTGCGATCAATCAGTTTTTCCGCGAGGCCACCCATGGTTTCAATCCCGAGGGAAAGGGGAATAACATCCAACAACAGCAATTCTTCGCTGGACTTATTGCCCACCAATACATCAGCCTGAATCGCGGCGCCGATTGCTACCACTTGGTCGGGGTCAATTTCCGCATGAGGGGGACGGCCAAAATAATCCTCAACCCGCTCGCGCACGCGCAGAGTACGGGTGGAGCCCCCCACTAGAACCACTTCCTGCACCTCATCGGCACTGATACCGGCATCGCGCAGGGCGCGCTTACAGGCGCGTAGGGTTTTGTCGATCAGGGGGTCCAGCAGTGAAGCCATGGTGTCGCGATCGAGCACGCCTGACCAATCGCCGTATTGCACTTCCACCTGCTCGACACTGGACAGGGATTCTTTCGCAGCACAGGCGCTGTCTAACAGGACTCGCTGGGTCGCGGCGTCGAGATCAGTACCCAATCCCACTTGCTCGGCGATCCAGGAAGCGATTGTGCGATCGAAATCGTCGCCACCAAGGGCTGTATCGCCGCCGGTAGACATGACTTCAAACACCCCCCGGGACAGGCGCAGAATAGAGATATCGAAGGTGCCGCCACCGAGGTCATAGACCGCGATCACACCCTCTTCGCCTTTATCCAGGCCGTAGGCAACAGCCGCTGCTGTGGGCTCGTTGAGCAGGCGCAGGACTTTCAGGCCCGCCAGTTGGGCCGCGTCTTTGGTCGCTTGGCGCTGGGCATCATCGAAGTAGGCCGGCACGGTGATCACCGCACCATCCAGCTCACCGCCCGCTTTGCCGTAGAGCGCTTCGCGGCCGCGCGCGGCCAGTTTTTTCAGGATTTCTGCCGATACCTGCACCGGGTTTACCGGTCCGGCTGCAGTTTCAATCGAAGGCATACCGCCACTGCTCTCAGCCAGGCGATAGGGCAACTGCTCACCAAAACTTTTGATATCCGCAACACCTCGCCCCATCAGGCGCTTGATAGAAATCATGGTGTTGTAGGGGTCTTCTGCAGCGCACGCGCGGGCTTCAGCACCCACGGTAATCGCCTCGGCTCCGTAGTGCACCGCTGACGGCAGGATCACTTCACCCTGCTCATCGGCAATGGCCTCTGCCGATCCACTGCGCACGGTCGCTACCAGTGAGTTAGTGGTCCCCAAATCGATACCCACTGCGTGCTTGCGCTGGTGGGGAGCTGGGCTCTGGCCCGGTTCAGAAATCTGCAGTAATGCCATTAGTTATCTCTTCTTTAAGCGGGGCGCGGTACCGTCTGGCCCTCTCAGTCAGTGCTCTCGCAACTAGTCGTTGAAAAGGTCTTCTTCCAGCTCGTCAATTTGTTTCTCAAGCTTGGCCAGGAACTGAAGCTTGCGCAGAGAATCCTCTGCTGCGCCCAGATCGCCCCCGTCATAAGTTTCGGCAAAGCGCTGTTCCTCACTGGAGATCAGCCCCCGCGCCTCAGCACTGAGCTCATCCAGCGCAGCTACCGGATCGGGCTGCTCGCGCACTTCTTCCAGGCGCTCGCGCAACATCATCTGCTGCATCAGAAATTCAGTATCTTTGGTGGTCTGCTCAGGTGGCACATCTACCCCGGCCAACTTGAGTAGGTAGGCGGCGCGCTGTACCGGGTCGCGCAACACGGTGTGCGCCTCATTGATCTGAGCCGCCATCTTGATGGCCAACAATTGTTCGCCCTCTGAATGGGAAGCGTATTTGTCCGGGTGGAATTCCCGCTGTAATTCCCGGTAGCGGGTCGCCAGGGCACTACGATCGACCGCGAACGCGGGTTGCAGACCAAAAACTTCGAAATGGTTCAGGTTGGTTGCCATCTGAATATACCTACTGGGGCACAGCCTGGGACGCGGCTGAAGTTGCCGCTTACTGCTGCACGGCCCCCAACTGTCCGAGGAGCCAATAAAAAGGCCGGTATGCGCAGCGCACCCGGCCTTGTGGGGCGAGAGCGAATCAGACGTGGAAACTCTCGCCGCAGCCACACTCATTTTTTACATTGGGATTCGAGAAGGTGAAGCCTTCGTTCAGGCCTTCCTTGACGAAATCCAGCTGGGTGCCGTCGAGGTAAACCAGACTCTTGGGGTCCACCACCAACTTAACGCCGTTTTGCTCAAATACCGTATCTTCGGCTTCGAACGAATCGACAAATTCCAGCACATAGGCGAGACCGGAACAGCCGGCCGTTTTGACACCGACACGAATGCCGATTCCCTTGCCTCGCTTGGCCAATTGACTTTGAATGTGGGCCTCAGCGGCCTCGGTCATACTAATAGCCAAAATAACACCTTCGCTATGTTTGGACGCTACATTTGGACGAGAAGTTAACCCGCCGCAGATTCCTTGGCTTCTACAGCGTCATCAGACTCACCGCGCTTTTCACGGATATCGCGAACCGCAGCCTTGATCGCATCTTCAGCGAGAACCGAGCAGTGGATTTTTACCGGCGGCAGCGCCAGCTCCTCTGCAATGGCAGTGTTCTTGATCTGCTCCGCTTCGTCGATCGTCTTGCCTTTCACCCACTCGGTCAGGAGGGAGCTGGAGGCAATGGCGGAACCACAGCCGTAGGTCTTGAACTTGGCGTCTTCGATAACGCCCTCGTCGCTTACCTGAATCTGTAGGCGCATCACGTCACCACAGGCGGGCGCGCCCACCATACCAGTGCCTACATTGTCCGCCTTGTCGTCCATACGCCCAACATTGCGGGGGTGCTCGTAGTGGTCAATTACTTTATCGCTATAGGCCATGACTTTTCTCCTAACTCTTGCGCGCGCTTAGTGAGCGGCCCATTCAATCTTGTTCAGGTCTACGCCGTCTTTGTACATATCCCAAAGCGGTGACAATTCACGTAGTTTCTCCACTGCCTTGCGCACTTCTGCGGCAGCGGTGTCGACATCACTCTCGCTGGTAAAACGACCAAAGCTGAAGCGCAGTGAGCTGTGCGCCAGTTCGTCGTTAACCCCCAGAGCTCGCAGTACGTAGCTGGGCTCCAGGCTCGCAGAGGTACAGGCGGAACCGGAGGAGATCGCCAGGTCGCGCAGCGACATGATCAGGCTCTCACCTTCTACAAATGCAAAGCTCACGTTCAGGTTGCCCGGAATTCTCTTCTCGGCGGAACCGTTGATATGGACCTCTTCCATATCCTTGATCTGATCCCAGAAACGGTCGCGCAGAGAGCGCAGACGCTCGGCTTCCTGAGCCATTTCTTCTTTAGCAATACCAAAGGCTTCGCCCATACCGACAATCTGGTGAGTCGGCAGGGTACCGGAGCGCATGCCGCGCTCGTGGCCGCCACCGTGCATCTGGGCTTCCAGACGAACGCGGGGCTTGCGGCGTACGTAAAGGGCACCGATACCTTTGGGGCCGTAAATTTTGTGGCCGGAGAAGGACATCAGGTCAACTTTCATTTCCTGAAGGTCGATCGGCAGCTTGCCGGCGCTCTGGGCCGCGTCCACATGGAAAATAACTTTGCGCGAGCGACACAGTTCGCCGATCGCAGCGATATCGTTGATCACCCCGATCTCATTGTTGACGTGCATCAGGCTCACCACAGTGGTGTCCTCGCGCATGGCTTCCTCAACCTGCTCCGGATAGACGATGCCGTCTTCACGGGGATTCAGGTAGGTCACTTCAAAACCTTCCCGCTCCAGCTGGCGGCAGGTATCCAAAACCGCTTTGTGCTCAATTTTGGAGGTAATAATGTGCTTGCCGCGACTCTGGTAGAAATGGGCCGCACCCTTGATACCCAGGTTGTCGGACTCGGTGGCACCGCTGGTCCAGACAATTTCGCGCGGATCGGCATTGATCAGCTCCGCCACCTGGCGTCGGGCATTCTCCACTGCTTCTTCCGCTTTCCAACCAAACAGGTGGGAGCGGGAGGCCGGATTGCCGAAATTGCCTTCCATCGTCAGCTGCTCTGCCATTTTCTTGGCGACGCGTGGGTCAACCGGACAGGTAGCCGAATAGTCCAGATAGATGGGAAGCTTCATAGTCATACCGTTTCCGCTTAGTAAATCTCTAATATCTGTCTGCTGGCCCGTTTGGGCCCCAATCACAGGCCGCCGAGTACAGCGACCCTCTCTTCCGGCGCCTCGCGCATATCTTGCCGACGCGCAACTTCCTGCACCTCAGCTCGGGAAACCAGGTTGGCCAAGCTGATACTGCTGAGGAAGCTATGAATCTGATCGCTCAAGTCTGACCAGAGGTAGTGGGTCAGGCACTGTTCGCCATTGGCGCAATCTGCATTGCCGCCGCAGCTGGTGGCGTCTACAGATTCATTGACCGCATCAATGATCTGCGCCACAAAAATCTCTTCACCATCCCGCGCCAGGCGATAGCCACCGCCGGGTCCACGCACACTGGACACCAGCCCAGAATGCCGCAACCGGGAGAACAACTGCTCCAGGTAGGACAGTGATATACCCTGGCGCTTGGATATGTCTGCCAGACTGATCGGTCCGCGATCAGCGTGCAACGCCAGGTCCAGCATGGCAGTCACCGCGTAGCGGCCTTTGGTTGTCAAACGCATATCAGCTCCCAACTGATGTACAGCCCTTTTCCGATCGGGGCGCGAGTATGGAATAACCCACTACTGTAGTCAAGTATATAACCCAGCGGGACACTCGGGTACTCAACTAGTCGGGTCGCCCCTTACCACCAGAGCGATGAATGTAATTCTGGATTGAGGTCAACATTCCGCGCAGGATGCCCAGCTCCATATCATCGGGGCGCACCCGACTATACAGTCGGCGCAGGCGGGTCATTGTTTGGCGGGGGTTATCCGGGTCAATAAAGCCCAGCTCGCCCAGCGCCTGTTGCAGGTGATCGAAGTACAGCTCCATATCGCTAGCCTTGGCCGGTGGGCGATCCCAATCGGTGTAATTCACAGGCTCACCCTTTTCAGCTTCCAGGGCCGCCATACGCACTTCATAGGCAAGTACCTGAACAGCAGTCGCCAGATTCAGGGAGCTGTATTCCGGGTTGGCAGGAATATGCACATGGTAGTTACAGGCCTGTAACTCTTCGTTGGTAAGCCCTCGATCCTCGCGGCCAAACACCAAAGCAACCGGATGAGACGCGGCCTCGGCGACGGTACGCTCTCCACACTGGCGCGGGGTCAGCAGCGGCCAAGGGATTCGGCGCTCGCGAGCGCTGGTGGCCACAACAAGACCACAATCAGCCACGGCTTCTTCCAGGGTATCCACCACAACGGCGCTATCGAGCAGCTCAGCTGCCCCGGCTGCACGCCAAACCGCATTGGCTGCAGGAAATTCCCGAGGCGCTACCAGGTACAGCTGACTCAGGCCCATATTCTTGAGCGCGCGCGCCGCACCACCAATATTTCCGGGGTGTGCGCTGTTAACCAGAACCACGCGCACATTGTCGAGCGCGGCAAGTGGAGTCGTGTCTAAAGGTGACTTGGCCATACTGAAAGTAATAAATCGGTGTCATGGGGGCGCGCGAGTGTAGCAAAAACCAATCGGAATCCCTACAATCGCGTCCGTCGCAGTTAACCTGCGGCCTGCTTTTTAACCCCTTTAACCACTTTGTGCGGAATAGTTATGGAACCCATGCTAAATATTGCCCTGCGCGCGGCGCGTAAGGCAGGAGAACTGATCGAACGGGCCTGGGAGCGCGGCGACCTGATGAAATTCGAAGAAAAGACGCGCAACGATTTCGTTACTGAAGTGGATAAGGCCAGCGAACAGGAGATTATCTATCACCTGCGCAAGGCCTACCCCAAGCACAGCATCCGCGCTGAAGAAAGCGGCCTGCAAGAGGGCGCAGAGCCCGATTACGAGTGGATTATCGACCCCCTCGATGGCACCACCAATTTTATCCACGGCGTCCCACAGTTCGCTGTTTCTATCGCCTGTCGCTATCGCGGCCGCATTGAGCACGCAGTCGTACTGGACCCGATCAAACGCGAAGAATTTACCGCAAGTCGCGGCCGCGGCGCTGCCCTGAATGGCCGTCGTATCCGCGTCTCTTCACGCCAGGGCATGCGCGGCTCTCTGATTGGCACCGGCATTCCCTTCAACGGCCTGCCGCTGGATAACATCGACGCCTACCTGGCCGCCCTAAAAGATATCGCAGGGCAAACTTCGGGAATCCGCCGCCCCGGCGCTGCAGCTCTGGATCTTGCCTATGTTGCTGCCGGGCGATTCGATGGCTTCTGGGAAATGCACCTGAACACCTGGGATATCGCAGCGGGCTCCTTGCTGGTCAAAGAAGCCGGCGGCCTGATTAGCGATTTCCGCGGTGGTGAGGACTACCTGGACTCCGGCCACCTGGTCTGTGCAACTCCGAAAGTATTTAAGCCCCTGGTGAAAATCGTGGGCAAACATATGGGGCACATACGCTAAAATCCTGAACGGCACTCCGGCAAATAAGATGCCGGGGTGCTGATTCCAAAAGTCCAACTCACCTCTTCCCCGTCAAACACTCCATCAAAACTCGCGCAAGCTGCGGTCGATCAAAGTTATCCGGCAAAGCGGTTGTCACCCCCGAGGAAGCCTCTCCTCCCATAACCACCAAACAGGTTTTTTGAGTGACTTGATCCTGCTTGAGGATACTTACCAAATCCCCAACCGACATTCCCGGTAAGGTATTGTGAAACAACACCACATCCGGTGCTTGGGTACGCGCCATAAATATGGCCTCAACAACATCTGCGGCCACAGAAAGCTGTACTTGCGGCGCCCCCTGCAAAAGTTTTTCCACCTGAGCCACACTTTCAGGACGGTTATCGACTAGCAGCAATCTACAATCGGGTAATGTTGACGGGGCATCAACAGAACTTGCAAATGACAGGAAAGACTCCGCAGCATCAACCATTGGGAATTCAACCCAAAATACTGACCCCTGCCCTTCCTGACTGTCAAAATCGATCCGCCCCCCCATCGCCTCCGCCAGACGCTTGGCAATTGCAAGACCGACACCCGTACCCTCGATATGACCTTTTTCCTCCCCCAGACGGTTAAAGGGCTCAAAAACTTCTTTGCGCCTCTCTGCTGCAATCCCCTTGCCGGTATCCAAAATATTCAGCCTCAACCAGCCATCGGCCTGCGGCGTAAAATTAATAATGACACGGCCATTTTCACGATTGTATTTCACCGCGTTGCCCGCCAGGTTCAATACAACTTGCTTATAGCGCACAGGGTCCGCACAAATATAAGCGGACTCCCAGCCGAGAGGCTCAAACATCAAATTTACGCGACGGGTTTCAGCCAGGGGCTCGAGTAAACGTTTACATTCTGCAACCAAATCGGCCGGACGAATTAATTCCATCGAGGGGCCCAAACGCCTACTGTCGATTCTGGCCAGCTCCAATACATCGCCGACCAAATGCAATAAATGCTGCCCCGCGCGACGAATTTCGGATAAGCGCTGACGCTGGTCTGCGTTGAGACTCTGATCTAATTCGACAATTTGGCTGTAACCTAAAATTGCATTAAGTGGCGTGCGTAATTCATGGCTCAGGCTAAATAATAAATCTGCCCGATGCGCATTTTCCTCCCGCTGCAACTCCAACTCCCGCTCCATTTGCGAAAGTCTTTCCCGGCTGCGGCTGACGTCTTGTAAAACTCCCAACACCCGCACGGGCTGACCGCGACTATTTAATTGGGCCTTGCCGCGGCAGCGAACCCAAACCACACTGCTATCCGAACGCCAGATGCGAAATTCCACATCGAGCGGTAACCCCTCGCGCACATGATCCCGCATGGACTGCTCAACCCGAGGGAAGTCCTCCGCTAAAATTCGAGCCTTCCACTGCTCCGCGGCTGAAATACCGATACTGCGTATCGGGCTCACTTCATAACCCAGAATCCCCCAGCAGGCATCATCAAGCACCATTTCATCTGCGCGTAGATCCCACTCCCATAAACCATCGCCAACTCCAGACAGTGTTTGTAAGGGGCGCTCGCCAGGCAGGTTGGATAGGTAGCGCTGGGCCAAGGTTTCAGTGAAGTCAGCGCAACTTCCAATCACAACAAATCCACTGTCATCCTCGAGGTTTATTGCGCGTCCCCGCAATCGTAACCAGCGCAACTGACCGAGACTGTCGTAGGCCCGAAAAGTAGTATCGAAGTGTCCACCTTTATTGGTAAGACGACGCCGCACAGTGATAATTCGATCCCGCTCATCAGAGTGAACCGAACGCAATTCATCACCCGTCCACAGGGAAGTCAAAGAGAGTTCTGCAGTTTCTGCAAACAGGAGCCAAATTTCACCCTGAGCACGCTGGGCACCGGAATCCGGATGCCACTCCCACAACCCGCAATCTGAATCTAAAAACAAATCTTGCAAACAAGCGGTATGACGAGGCAGGCGCGATGCATCCAAAGAAGAGAGCTCATCGCTGGTTGCCAACTGGAACACTGCGCTGGACGGATTTGGGGTTAGTGACTCTGACACACAGGGCTCGACTATCGAAATTAGCTCATTAATTACCTGGCTCATGCATCCTTGCCATAAAAGAGAGCCTCTCTCCCGGGGCCGTCAAATTTGGGAACGCCTGGGGAGACCCTAAACTAAAGCATTATGAGCTTTGCGCAAAGTGGGGGCAAAAAAAAGGCCCCGCAATGCGGGGCCGTAATCAGCGATGATGAGAGAAAACGGGAAGTCACCCAGTGTTAATGGTTTGCCATAACCCTAAGAAACTCTCCCGAAATGCGGGTCCTTTGCCCCGCACATTTACCAATGCAACCCTTATGCCAACTTTTAAAACAGCGTTTTTTAAGGCCTTAGCTTTCATACTCCAGCGCTTCTGTGGAATAGCGAACCAATGCGATCCTTCAGATGGCCAAAATGCACCAAAACAATGCACTCAAGTGAAAAGCTACGAAGAAAAAGTAAAATCTGGCCAAAGGAAATACTTCCACCCCTATTTCAAAATAGTCATGGGCAATCCTCAATAAAGGGGCCTGCTATGAACGCAACTCCTCTAAGTTCCAGCAATCAGCGAAAACGTTTTTGGATTCCCACAATTTTATTTGCCAGCACAGGTTTGTTAGCACTTACCGCAGTACCGATTTATGGATTTGTCTACGGGTACCACTGGTATCAATGGCTTGCATTTGCCATTTTTGGTGCACTTTGCAGCTTTTCTATAGCAGCAGGAAATCACAGGTTGTGGTCACACAAAAGCTACGAAGCCCACTGGTCAATTCGACTTTTATTTATTTTATTCAGTGCGGCAGCCATGCAAAACACCACTTTAAATTGGTGTGCAAGCCATAGATACCATCACCAATTTATCGACGATAACAATCGAGACCCCTATTCAGCAGGGCGCGGCTTCTGGTTCTCCCATATGGACTGGATGATGCACGAATATCCCAGCAGTTATCTCGATTACAAAAATGTTAAGGATCTTCAAAGGGACAAGTTGGTAATGTGGCAACACAATAACTATGTTCCCATCATTATCGCCATGAACCTTGGCCTACCTATAATCTTGGGGATCATTACTGGAGACGTTCTTGGTATGGTTTTGCTGGCCGGAGTATTGCGCCTTGTGGTTAATCATCACACGACTTTTATGATTAACTCATTTGGGCATTTATGGGGCCGGCGCCCCTATAAGGGATCAATCAGCGCAAGAGATAACGCTTTCCTCAACCTATTTGTATTTGGCGAGGGTTATCACAATTATCACCACACCTTTCAGATAGATTATCGAAGTGGTATTCGCTGGTTCCAGTATGACCCTACCAAATGGTTGATCAAATCATTGAGCCTTGTTGGACTCACCTATAATTTAAGGGTTGCTCCACCTATTCAGATCCAAAAAGTAAAGGTAGAGCAGCTTTTCAAACAAGCCAGGGAGAAAATTGAAAAGATTAAAGATAAAGAGAGCTGGCAAGAGATTCTGGAAAGTGAGGCTCGTGGATTCGCCAAGTTATTGAAGAACTGGAAATCCCTTCAATTTTTACGCCATGGAGAAAAACATGGTCAGCCACCCAGCGAGTGGGAACTCACTTCGATCCAAACGAAAATCCAAGAACTTGAATATGGACTCAAAATGCAAGGAAAGCGGCTAAAGATTCTAATTGAAAAAATTCGACCAAACGAAGGGGCAGCCATCCCCTAACCAGACAATAGGTATTGCTTCGCAAGATAATAAAATCGATAAACTATTAGCGGACTTTCCTAGTCGCTGGCAAATTTGCGCATGGAAAATGCCACCCGTTCATCCACATTTTTTCTGAACATTTCTTCATCAAATTTTTCGATAAAGCCCAAGCGCTCGCGCAAGCCAACACCGTTAGCAATTTGGATTGCCAATCCCGGGCGCGCATTGGCCTCCAATAAGAGCGGGCCACGTTCACGATCCAGGACAATGTCACAGCCTAAATAACCCAGCCCAGTCATTTCGTAACAGCTTGCCGCCAAGCGGACCAGCTCGTACCAACCTGGCACCTGCAATGCATCGAAAGGCACTTCAGTATCCGGGTGCTGGTCAATTCGCAACCCGCGCATTACCGCATGACAACTTTTGCCCGTGGCCAGGTCAATACCAACACCTACAGCGCCCTGGTGCAAATTGGCTTTACCATCTGAGGCGTGGGTTGAGCAGCGCAGCATGGCCATCACCGGATAACCGCGAAAAACAATAACCCGCACATCAGGCACACCCTCAACAGAGTAGCGATCGAAGACCGGGTCAAAGTCCACCAGGGCCTCCACCATCACCCTGTCGGGTTTGCCACCGAGACTGTAGAGGCCGCTGTGAATATTGCTCACGTGCCGCAAGATATCCAGCGCATCAATTTCAGCACCGGATATCTTTTTATATTTGTCGCCATTGCGACCGGCAATAACGAGAATACCTTTACCACCCGAGCCCCGTGCCGGCTTGATTACAAACTGCCATAGAGGGTCAATCACCTCCATAACTCGCTTGCGGCTGGCAGGGCTTTCAAATGCCTCGATCAACTCGGGTACAGGAATTCCCGCTTTTTTAGCCGCGCGCTTAGTGTTTAGCTTGTCGTCGACGATGGGATATTTTTTGCGGTCGTTATAGCGCGCAATATAGTCAATATTACGCGCGTTCATCCCTAACACCCCCATGCGGCGCAGGGTCAACGGAGATACCACTCCGCCGCGAACTTTATTGAAGATATGCTTAACTGAAAACTGCAGCATAACGCCCCCTAGCGAACCAGCGGACGGAAACGCATCAACTCACTGAGTCGATATCCGGTGTAGTTGCCCACCACCAGAATAAAGGCCAGCAATACCAACAGTAACTCGGGGAAGTTGAACGTCCAATGCTCAATATAGCGGTTGGTCATTACCCACCAAGCCAGTATCGCCACTAACAAACTGCCCCCGGACTGCACCACCACCTCGTAGGGGCCATCCTCTTCCCACACAATCGACATACGCTCGATAGTCCAGGCAAGGATAATCATCGGGAAGAATGTCACTGTAAGAGCCTGCTCAATGCCCAGCTTATAGCTGACCACACTGATTGCCCCCATTATTATCACCACCGTCACCACGACGGCGGCGATCCTCGACACCAATAGCAAATTGAGCCTACTAAGATAGAACCTCACCCAAAGGCCGAGGATCAGGATCAAAGTAAAAATTGCTAAACCGGTAATCAACTGGGTTTCGATAAAGGCAATTGCCAGCAGTACCGGCATAAAGGTACCGGAGGTGCGCAGGCCCACGAATACACGCAGCAGCACCACCACCAGGGCCCCCACAGGCACCAGCAGGATCAGCTTGAAAATACTCTGCTGCTCAATGGGCAAACTGTAGATCGAGAAATCCACCAGCGCATCTTTCTCATCCTTGGTGCTGCGCATAGAGACATCGCGAGCTGGGACATCATTGGCAATCACAGAGAAAGTCACTTGAGAGTTACGACCGCCCTCAAGATCCAAAAGACTCTTGCCACCGCGCTGCCAAATAAAGAAATTTTCCGGCACACCTGGCTGGCCACTGCTGGGTTCAAACACGATCCAACGCTTGCCATCATAGACCTCAAGCAGATCTTCTGGAGATAGTCGACGTCGATCATCCTCCAGGTAGAGGCCGCGAATACGGTGGGCGGGGATATCGGCTGTGGCCAGTACAAGCAAGGCAACATCTACAAAAGAGCGGTCGGCGTAATGGCGGAAGATCAGGTTGCGATCCTGATTCTCATCGTCATTCAATTCGAATAGTAATTGGGTAGTTAGAGATTCCACATCGGAAGAGCGCTCACGAGCCTGCTCAACCAGGGAATAAATCGCCAAGCGCACCGCTTCTTGCTCACGGGCCCCCAGGAAGGGTTTTTGTATCTCAGTGCTCAGATCCAGAGGCTGCGCCAGCGCGGCACCGGGACGCTGGTAAACATCCAGCTGATAGAAGAGAGATTGGGGGCCTCTTGCGGCCCGGCGAGACCAAATGGCCCGATAGGCATCATCTTCTCTCGCGATATAGAAACCAAAACCGGAGGAGCTGAAGGTCTCCCCCAGTATTTCCATATTGCGCTGCTCGCGCGGGAGGGTCAGTGCGGCCTTTACCGGACCGCCATCGGCATCGAAGCCCACTTTTGCTTCGATGGTCCACACGGTGCGGTACTCACCCGGCAACAGCGGAAAACCCAACTCGAGGTTTTTATAGGCGGTCAGGCCTGCTCCTACCAATGCGAGTAACGCCGCAATTACATAAACTTGGACACGCGGCGACATTCGCCATTCCCCGTAACTCTGAGGTCCCAATTAGGAACCCAATTGGATAACTGGCCTATTTAACCCCATCTATTTGGGGTTGGCCCTGGACATTGCGCCGGCTCACATCGACAACAGCGGCATCTTTGAGGAAGTTGCGTCCCAGCAGCATCAATAAATCAGAGCCGCCCTCATCGGTCAGGTTAACTTCGACTTGGTGGGTTATACGCCCAACGGTCAGGTTAAGCTCCACTACCGGCCTGCGCTGATTATCAAAGCCCAGGCGCTCCACTCGAACATGGCGTTTTATCGGCAACTCTACCGAGACAGGGTCCATTTTGCTCGACTGAACAATCTGGAACCTAATCCAGTCCCTGCCATCCCGCTCGAACGGAGTCAGCTTCCTGACCCGCAGTGTGGAGGTTGGTGAACCTGTATCGACAACGGATTCCAGGATCAGGCCGGGAGGCTCTATGGCCACTTCTTCTACCGATCCCAAAACCAACTTATCTTTGGCAACGGGCACTTCGACTACTTTTTCTACAGTTCGTTCGATTACCCGCTCAACAACCTTCACTTCCGGTTCCGCACAAATCACTTCCGCAGGCTCTGGGCACTGCATTGCAGAATCTGGTGATTCTACCGGTGGTGCAACTTCCGCTGGTTGAGCGGCCCTGTCCCGCCCCGGATACATCAGTGACTCACAACCGGCGAGCACCGAAAGCGTCAACATTAACCACAGAAGGGAAAATCTCTGCATACCGACCAATTACCTCAAGCCCCATTAGCAATGCCATTCGGACCGCTACAAACGCGCGGTGTTCGCTTATCTGACGGAGAAATTGCTCCCCGCCTCAGGCAAAAGGTCGATATTAGCTCATGAGCGCGGCCACTGCACAGCGATGTCCGCCGAGTCGCGGGACTCAACACTAACAATGTGACATGCCGCCCAGAGTGATTGAGAGCACTGGGCTAAGGGAATCAGAAGCTGGTTAGCCCTGCTGCAGGCGCTGGTCGATAGTTTCCAAAATAGCCAGCAGTGTCGCAGCATCATCCCGCCCCTTGAAGAACTCTTCGGCAACCGGAGCAATACCGCACTGGCCCGGTAGGGGCATCTCCCCTTCAATCAGGACCTGCATGCGCGGCAAAAAAATAAATTGAAGCCACTGGGGCAAGGTCAAAGTATCCACACAAAATGGCTCGGTGCTGGCCAGGGCTTCTGCAGGCGGCGCATTATCCTGCCAAACCTGCAGGCTGCGCAGTTCGGACTCGAGGAACAGGAGCTGATCAGCGATTTCAGAATAAATAGGTTGCATAACTCATAGAACCTTCACATTTACAGCCGTGATAATACGCAATAGCCACCTGCCCAATCTGAGTAACAGCGCAAATACGACCAAAGATTTTCTAAATTTTTCGATTAAAGGGCGGCAGTGAATTGAGTATTGCCTGACCATAGCGACGGGTAACCACCCGGCGATCCAGCAAAGTGACTGTGCCGCTGTCCCCTTCTGCCCGCAGTAAGCGCCCGCAGGCCTGCACCAATTTTAGGGCTGCATCCGGCACTGTGATTTGCATAAATGGATTGCCGCCCTTAGCTTCAATCCACTCCGCCAGCGCCGCCTCAATCGGATCATCGGGCACCGCGAAAGGCAATTTCGCAATAACCACGTGGCGGCAGTAGTCACCAGGCAAGTCCAACCCCTCGGCAAAACTTGCAAGCCCGAACAGGATACTGCTGCCACCGCCATCGATAATCTCACGGTGGCTATCCAGCAACTGCTGGCGGGATTGCTGCCCCTGCATCAGGATTCGGTTGCGCCAGGTACCAGGGAGCGCCTCGTAAACCGTCTCCATCTGGCGCCGGGAGGAAAACAGTACCAGAGCGCCACCCTCCCCTTTCAACAGGTCTGGCAACACATCGATAATGGCGTCTGTGTGTTGCTCTGCATTGCCCGCATCTACAGCTTCCGGGGGCACTTGCAGTGTTGCACGGGAAAAATCGAAAGGACTCGGCACCATCTGATAGCTGGCATTGTCTGGAGTACCGGCACGCATTTGCAAACGATCAAATTTCCCCAAAGCTGTGAGTGTGGCCGAAGTCAGTACCGCGCCGTAACAGCGGCGCCACAAGCTGTACTCCAGGGTTTTGCCTGCGAGTATCGGTGAGCTGCAAACCTCAAAATCTGTGGAGCCGCCCCAGTCCACCAGGGTGACCCAGCGCGCCTGGGGCAATGCGCCATCAGCATCGGCACGGGCGTAATTCGCCCACAACAGAAGATTGGCCTCAGCGCGCCCATGCCAACTGCCCAACTGGGGGTACCAGCGTTCCAGATCTGCCAGGGGTACCGGCGAGTGGCCGTCCTCCATCATGCGTTGGGCGGTCTGCAACATCTTGCTGAGCAGGCTTTCCAACTCATCAAAGTCTTCCCGCAGCTTTTCCGCCAGCTGCGACATGGAATCGGGGATTACCCCACCTTCAAAGCGATGGCGAATGGTATTGCCCCGCTCATCTTCAAATTCACACAGCTCTTCAATCAGCGGCCACATCTGCTCCAACCCCTGCTTGGCAGAGGTGAGAACCGCCGGCAGCTGCTCGCCGCAGCGGTCGATCTGGGCGCCGTCACCAATCTCACCCAGCATCTGCCCCAGGGCCTTATTGGTTTGATCCAACCAGCCGGTGGAAGCCCCTACGCGGCTGTGGTGAGAGAAATGATTGAGGGCCTTTTCCGGTAGATGGTGAGCTTCATCAAGTACATAGATAGTCTCTTCCGGGGGCGGAAGAATCGCGCCACCACCCAGGGCCAGGTCCGCCAGCAACAGGTCGTGGTTGGCAACTATCACCTGTGTCTTGCCCAGGCTCTCTCGCGCTCGGAAGAAGCTGCAATTGGTGACATGGGGGCAGCGGCGGCCACTGCACTGGCGATGGTCAGTGGTAACCCGACTCCAATCATCCGTCTCAATCGTATCCGGCCAGTTATCCCGATCGCCATCCCAGGTACCCGATGTCAGGCTATCCGTCATCTTCTGGTAGAGAGCGACACTCTCCGCTTCCACCTGCGGGAGTTCATCTTCATAGAGACCAAGGGAAAGGCCGGTGCCGGAGGCAGAAAAGCTGGACAAGAGTTGATCCAACTTGGATAGGCAGAGATAGCGGCCACGGCCCTTCGCCAGGGCAAACTCAAATTTGAGCCCACTGTGACGAGCAACTTCTGGCAGGTCCTTGTGGATAATCTGTTCCTGCAGGGCCACCGTAGCGGTGGATATCACCAGGGTCTTGTCCTGGGCCTGGGCCAGGGGAATAGAGGCGAGAAGGTAAGCTACGGTTTTACCGGTACCCGTACCCGCTTCAACCACACAGATATGCTCGCCATCAGTCTTGTCGCTATCGCGCTCACCACTGGCATTCTGGGCGATGGAACCCAGGGAGCGGGCAATGGCGGCTACCATCAGCTTCTGCCCGTAGCGGGCTTTCAGCCCTCGGCCAGACAGAAATTGGCTATAGGCGCCCTGAATGGCGCTTTTGTGTTTTTCGTTGAGCACGGGGGTGAGGTCTATTCACTAAGTGGCTGGCGCAGGGGGCGCTATTATCCACTAAGCGCCCTCTCCCCACCAGCTTCTGAACTCAGCGGGCCTTACTCATAGGCGAGGCGAGATACCACGGGATTGGCGTAGGCCTGAATAGCCTTGTCGCGCCAGCGCTCATCGACCCGAGCCATGCGCGCTTCAAACTTCTCCCGCTCTTCTTTATGTGCAGCGGGGTCCCAGGCTTTAGCCGGATATCCCACCGGTAATTGCGGAACCTCACCGTAAACCATCTCGTAGGCAATCATATTGGATGGATGCAATGTGTAGTTGCCGATAACTTGGCGATCTATTTCTTCAGCCAGGCTGTTTACATCGTTAAAATCACCTTCAATCGGCGTGCCGAAGGCGGCATGTACACGGCCTTTGTGACCGACAATGCCCTTACCAATCGAGGCCAAGTCCTCGTTTTTACCCTTCTTGTACTCGTCCTTGTGCTCGGTAACGTAAATTTCCTTGGCCTTCTGTGCATCACAGGGGTCCCATTCGTAGGAAATAGACACCGGAACAATGTGCAACTTGCGCCAAAAATCGGCAAAGGGCGTTTCCCGGTCCTTAGTCATGGCGAACATGGCGCAAAGTGCTGGATTGGTGCGATCCAGGCCATCTTTGGCGCGCCCGGAACGCTGTGCGATCCACACATGCTCGTTATCGTTGACGATGGAGTGATAGATGTAATTGGACAACTGGGTTGCTGCCTGCAGCTTTTCCCGACGACTGCCAGAACTGCGCACCACGGTGAAGCACTTGTTCAACTTCATCAGGTCGCTGGCAAACTGCTTGCTGAGCAGGTTGTCTCCAATCGCAATGCGGGAGGTCTCATGCCCTTCGCGGAACATCGCCTGAATCATCAGCGCCGGGTCCATAGCGATGTCGCGGTGATTGCTGACAAACAGGCAGGCGCGATCCCTGGGCAGGGTGTCCAGACCAGAAATGCTCAGGCCGGAGGTGGTGCGCTTGATCACCTTCTCCATATATTTGCCGACAATCTCTTGAAGATCCCGCACATTGCGAACATTGCGGAGTTCAAAGCGCAGAAACTGACGTACCAACCAGGCGACGGCGCCCTCCAGCTGAGCCAGTTTGGGGACAAGGAAATGCGCCGCTGCGTGGGACATTTCCGGGTCGGCAATTAGCCTTTTGATAACCTCGCGCACTTCATCATCGCGATAGGGGCGCATATCCTCGAATTGAGAGGGGTCTAACTCACTTGCTCTCATGAAATACTACCTGTCGGGCCTGCCTCAGACGGCCCGCACTTATTTATTTTGCGGCTGGATCAGCCGGGACTACTGGGCGCAGAACATACCGGAAGCGTCGACGAACTGCCAGCACTGGACCCGACCGGATAGTTGGCCACAGTGATAAATCCGGTTTCGACGACCAAGTCAACGCCAAAATACAGCGATGGTGCGATGATACAAAGTGGACTTCACCGCCCCAAGCTATGAGAATAAGGCTATTAACCGCCGCCGACGGCAAAACAACGATAACGAATACGGCGCTAGCCACGCAGTCAAGCAGGAGTTCACCTTGTCTCAATCCAACCCCAGCTCAGAGCCGCGCGCTCCCAGCTTAACGGACGCCCTGATCCCTCTCGGGATTCTCGTCGCCCTGTTGTCACTATCCGTATATTTCTACGGTGCAGACTCCTCCTACGGTCCCAATCAAATAGCGCTACTGCTCTGTGCCTGCGTTGTGGCCCTGATGGGGATGAAGAACGGACACAGCTGGAACGACATGGAAGGTGGGATGCTCCATGGCATTGGCCTGGTATTTGGCGCTATTCTGATCCTGCTGTCTGTAGGTGCACTTATCGGTAGCTGGATTCTGGCCGGCACAGTGCCTTCCATGATCTATTACGGCGTGCAGATTCTGTCGCCACAGTGGTTCTACGCCGCCAGCTGTATTATTTGTGCCGTAGTAGGACTGAGTATTGGCTCCAGCTGGACCACAGCGGGCACCTTGGGTGTGGCACTGATGGGAATTGCCGGCGCTCTGGGCCTATCCCTTGAGGTCACTGCCGGAGCCGTAATCTCTGGCGCCTACTTCGGCGATAAGATGTCTCCGCTATCTGACACTACCAACGTGGCCGCAGCGGTAACATCCAATGATCTGTTCCAGCATATTCGCCATATGATGTCCACAGCGATCCCGGCCTTCGCGATCGCCCTGGCAGTTTTCGCTTTCCTGGGTTTTACCTCTGAAGCCAGTTCTGCCTCCGCAACTGATATCGAATCATTGCTCACCGCCCTTAGCAGCGAGTTCAAAATTTCCCTGGTTAGCCTGCTGCCTTTGATCTTGTTACTAGCAATGGCTTGGCGCAAAGTCCCCGCTTTCCCAACATTGATCATCGGCTCCCTGGTTGGCTGTGCCATCGCACTGATTTTCGAACCGGAAGCCGCCCGTCGACTCGGTGGTGGTGAAGGTGCTTTAGCCCCCCTGAAGGGCGCTTGGTACAGTCTGTTCGACGGCTATAAGTCCACTTCCACCAACGAGAACGTGGCTGCATTACTGTCCAAAGGTGGTATGAGCAGCATGCTCAACACCGTATGGCTGATCACCTCCGCCATGGCCTTCGGCGGCGCTATGGAGCGGGCCGGATTCCTACAGGTCATCGTCCAGGGAGTTTTGTCACTGGTTAAAACAGTGGGCGGCCTGGTAACTGCCACCGTCTTCACCTGCTTTGGAATGAACCTGGCCGCAGGCGATCAGTACATGGCGATTATTATTCCGGGCCGTATGTTCCGCGAAGCCTTCAAGGAAAAGGGCCTACACGGGCTTAACTTGTCTCGCACCCTCGAGGATTCCGGCACCATCACCTCTGTGCTGATTCCCTGGAATACTTGTGGTGCCTTTATGGCGGCAACACTGGGTATTGCTACCTGGGAGTATTTACCTTTTGCCCTATTCAATATTATCTGCCCTCTGTTGGCGATCGCCTATGGCTGGCTGCACTTTAAACAGAAGCCCATTTCTGTAGCGGCTACGGCATCTTAAGGAAATAGACAAAACCCCTATGAGTGAAAGCGGTACCCTAAGCGTCCTGATCGAGCAGGCTGACTTCAAATTGCGCTGGTTCGATCTGGGCCGGCGCTTGCAGTCGGTTTCGAAATCCACTGCGGCATCCTTCGAAGCAGGTCTGGCTCCCTGGCCACACCCATACTTGCGCCAGGCCTGGACGGGCCTGCTGCTGCAACCAGCCGAAGGCGGTGAACCCATCGTCTGGTTCCTGCGCTTTCCGCTGGACGAGCAGGGCAAACTGCAACTTCAAGCCCGAGATGGGTTGCTTCGAGCTCTGGCACAGGAGCTCAAGCAGGGGCCCGCTTCTGAATCTGCTGCGCAGCTGGACCAGCTGCTGCAGCAAAGTGGCTTGCTGTTTACCCCGTCAACTGAGCGGCAGGCAGCATTCCACTCCCAAACAGCGCTTCTGCTGGGCCGCCAGCCCAGCGAACATTACGAGCCTGTCCTGCGCTATTTTGGCGACCCGGAAAATCACCGCTGGGACAACCTCGCGCTGCAAGGGGTCGCCGACTTGGCCGTGCGCTGGGAAAAAGAAAGCACTTTGTTAATGCGCCAGATTGGCAAAGTCGCAGCTCCGGTTTTTATTAACCTTTGCCATTGCCTGGAAAACCAGCCGGTCGACCACCGTCTTGCGGCAGCCATTATTGAGCGAGCAGAGCAGGAACTAACTGCAAGCACGCCGGATATATCCGTGGCCGCGGCTGCTATCAGGGGTATCTCTCACTCACCAGCCACAGGATTGCGACAGGCATTTATACAGTCACTTTTGGCTGAAGATGCCAGCAACCGGAATAAAGAAGTCCTGGCCGCAATAGGCAGTCGCTGCGTCCAAGATTTGGAAGGACAAGAATTGGCCGCACAGTGGGTTGGCAAGCTGGCCGCTGACCAGCAGACTTTTAACTTACTGCTTTCCGATTTAATGTTCATTCCGAAAGTGCGAATCGCCCTATTGAGTGCTCTCCGTGACCCGGCAAGAAAAGAAAGTCTCGCAGTAGCCTTTGGCAATTTTTTGCACGGACCCAAACCGACACACTGAAGGCCTAAAGATAACGCCTCAGCTGGTGCTCCCTCACCCATTAAAGCTACTTTCACGAGTGAGAATTTTTAACAGAAAAAACTCTTACTCGTGAAACCATTTTCTTTGCATCACAAAAAAACTCCCCAATCCATCAAACGGCATTGTCAGCCACAATAATAATTCTTAGAGTCTGCCTCAAAACTGGCGCGATCAGTTTCAGCGCGTAGATTAAACAACCGAAATTCACCATAAAAAACGGTCAGCACAAACCACATTTTTTAAAAAACCCCTTATTTAAGTAGTTTTTTAAAATAAATTGGCGCACCTCTTTTCATAACTTGATCATTGACAGACATTTAAACCCAACGCCTATTACACTCAAATAGGCGGTACCTTTGTAGAACAGATTTTACAAAGCTGACCAACAGGTGACGTTTTATTGGCTATGCTAATGGCTAACATCAACGGAAAGGAGTTAGGGGATGAATTTCACTCCAGCCAAGTACTTAATTGGAATTATCAGTGCACTGGTTCTTGCAGGTTGCTGTAGCCCTCCGGCACCTCCAGCTTACTGCCCACCCGGCGCTGAACAAATTCCTCTATCCATGGCTTGTCCTGCAGATGCCGACTGCTGGATGGCTTCCGACAGAGTGCGCTGCATGAAGGTGGTCAAGTAAAATCTTTTTCTTGCCCGACAGCGTGGTGATTCATACTAAATGAAGTTTTGACCAAATCACCGCTGACAGATACCCGATTTACAAAGCCTTATTTAGTATGGATCACCACAAAATGCCGCTCTAACGAGCGGCATTTGTCTTTCCCCACACAGTTCCTTATCTCGAAACACTCCCTGTAATAGACTGTGATGCCCGCGGCGCTGGCCCGGCAAAGAAAATGCCGTTAGCATTGCCGCCCAGAAATAATAAATAAAATTTGATTTGTGTACGTTTTAGCCAAGTGGCAATAAAAAGGCTCAGAAGAGAACAAACCGAATACCATGACTAGTGAAACCCTGGCTTTAAGCCGTGTAGCGGCAATCTCACGGTTGAAGTCCCATTTTGACCAACATAAGTGGTCCTTGAGAGAGCTGTTTGCAACGGATCCCCAAAGGACAGATAAGTTCAGCTCAGACGCAGCCGGAATCTATCTGGATTACAGTAAGAACCACTTGCGTGAAGACACCCTTAAGTTGCTGTTGGAATATGCAGAAGAGCAGGGTCTGAACAACCAAATTACTGCGCTAGTGAACGGGGCCATTGTCAACAATACCGAACACCGCCCTGCCCTGCACACCGCACTGCGATTTCAGGGGCAACCGAAAACTGAACAAGAGCGCGCGGTAAAAGATTGCCGCGAGCAAATGAAACAGTTTGCCGAGTCGGTACACAACCATAGCTGGCGCAGCTTCTCAGATAAACCGATCCGCCATATCGTGAATATCGGTATCGGTGGTTCCGACCTGGGTCCGCGCATGGCGGTAGAGGCCCTCAGCCCTTGGCACAAAGACTCTATCGATGTGCACTTCGTATCAAATATCGATGGTGCAGACCTCAGTGATACCCTGGCAGGTATCGATGCGGAAGAAACCCTTTTTGTGATTGCTTCCAAGTCCTTTTCCACCTTGGAAACCCGTGAAAATGCGCTGTCCGCACGCCGTTGGATGTTATCTGCCGGTTGCGATGAGTCGCAGTTGGCCAAACACTTTGTTGCGGTGAGCAGTAATATTACTGCTGCTCAGGATTTCGGAATTGCTCCTGAGAATATTTTCCCAATGTGGGATTGGGTGGGTGGTCGCTACTCACTCTGGTCTGCAATCGGCCTGCCCATAGTTCTCGCTTGTGGCTATGAAGTTTTTGAACAGCTTCTGCAAGGCGCCAATGCAATGGACCAGCACTTCGCCACGGCTCCATTGGAATCCAATCTACCCGTACTGATGGCGTTGACCCAGTTCTGGTACCGCCAGTGCTGGCATACGACTAGCCACGTCGTGCTGCCCTACGCGCAGCGCCTGGCCCAATTCCCCGCCTGGTTACAGCAGCTGGATATGGAGAGCCTGGGTAAAAGTGTCGACAAGGACGGGCAGGCGCTGGGCTACCCCAGCGGCAGCGTTATCTGGGGCAGTGAAGGTACAAACGGCCAACACTCTTTCCACCAATTATTGCATCAGGGAACCGACCTTATTCCAGCAGACTTTATCGCGGTCAAGGAGCCGACATCTGAACTTCTTGAACAGCACCGCTGGCTGCAAGCCTGCTGTATAAGCCAGAGCCAGGCGCTACTGCGAGGCAAAAGCCTGCATGAGGCCCGCCAGGAGCTGGAAGAAGCTGGTCACACTCATCGTGAGGCTCACGCCCTGGCCCCACATAAAGTGATTCCTGGCAATCGCTCCAGCAACACCCTGATCCTTGAAAAGTTAGATCCTTTCCACCTGGGCTCGCTCCTGGCACTGTACGAGCACAAGGTCTACGTTGGCGGCTGCCTGCTGGGGATCAACCCCTTTGATCAGTGGGGCGTCGAATTGGGTAAGCAGTTGAGTTCAAAAATCCATAAGGCTGCCAAGGGTGAAATTCCTCAGGATGACTGGGATAGTTCAACCCGCAGCCTGATGAAAAAGCTGCTCTAAACTCTACAAAAAAGGCCGCACTAATTAGTGCGGCCTTTTTTGATCTTTGTTTAAGGACATCGTTAACTGGATGCAGAGCCCCGCTTCAGCATTGGCTCAATTAGATCCAGTGGCAACGGAAATACAATTGTAGAGCTGTTATTTGCGCCAGCAATATCAATCATGGTTTGCATATAGCGCAAAGTAATCGCGTTGGCATTTTTCGATAATTGATTCGCTGCTTCAGTCAGCTTTAAAGCCGCCTGCGCCTCCCCCTCTGCGTGTATAACTTTAGCCCGCCGCGCGCGCTCCGCCTCTGCCTGCTGTGCAATAGCCCGAACCATACTTTCATCAAGATCGATATGTTTAATCTCTACATTAGTAACTTTTACACCCCAGGCATCTGTTTGCTCATCGAGTATTTTTTGGATATCCACATTAAGCTTGTCTCGCTCACATAACATCTCATCCAGCTCGTGCTTACCCAGCACCGAACGCAATGTAGTTTGCGCTAACTGGCTTACAGCCTCGTGATAAAATTCCACATTAATAATTGCAGACTGTGGATTAATTACCCGGTAATAAACCACTGCATTGACTTTAACTGAGACATTATCCCTGCTGATAACATCCTGGGTGGGTACGTCCATAACCACAGTGCGCAGATCCACGCGCTCCATAGTTTGAACAATGGGGATGATTATAATCAGCCCTGGCCCTTTCACTGTTTGGAAACGTCCCAGGAAAAATACCACCGCGCGCTCATACTCCCGCAAAATACGAATGGCATACATCAGCAGCAATATGAGTGCGACTACCAGTATCCCAAAAAAATAACTGAGCATCATTGGACTCTCCTTAATCCCACCTTAACTGTTGAGCGCTTTCATTAGCTCAATTGATTGCCCTGCCTATTCCACCTCTACCCGTAAAACCATACCGTGTTGGGCCACTACTCTAACTTTCTGACCCACCTTCAGAGGCTGGTTACAGGTCGCCTGCCAAATCTCTCCATCGAGATGCACCAAGATCTCTGCACCCTTAACTTCACTTACCACTGCAGAGCGTCCAACAAAAGCCTGGTCTGCCGGGACTTTCGGCTGGCGTAAACTGCGTCCAACAGCGGTCAACAACATCAATAAAAAGACACCACTTACACCGGCAATAGCCCCAATCAGCTGTTTGGAAACCTGCATTCCCGGCACATCACTATCAATAAGCATTACAGAGCCAATCACCAATGCAATAATTCCGCCGATCCCCAAGGCGCCGAAACTCGGCATGAAAACCTCTGCCACAATCAGCAATGCGCCAACAATAATTAATGCAAGACCAGCGTAATTAATCGGTAAAACTTGCAAGGCATAAAATGCCAGTAACAGGCAGATAACACCAACAATCCCGGGAACAAAAGCACCGGGGCTATAGCCCTCAAAAATAAGCCCGTAAATACCCACCAATAACAAAATATAGGCCACTTGAGGATTGGTAATCAGGGCCAGTAATTCATTGCGCCAATCCGGCTCGTAACTTTCACTTTGTAGCTCGGCAATATTCTCCGGAATCGTATAATCACCGGTATCAAGCAATACTTTTCGACCGGCAACCTGGCGCAATAAATCATCATCATTATCCGCAACAATATCGATAACATTCATTTTTAACGCTTCTGGGGCCGTCAGGGTCGCTGCTTCGCGTACAGCTTTTTCCGCCCAGTCTGCATTGCGCCCATGGCGCTGTGCCAATCCTCGGATAAACGCGACTGAGTCATTAACGACTTTGCGCTCCATGGCCGTTCCCGCAAGCGGTTTTTCTTTTTCTCCATCCTCACTGTCTTCCGCCTTTTCTTTTTTCTCTTCCTCCTGCTTTCCCCCCGGCATAGGTGTGCCTTGAGGTCCGCCAATCTGCACTGGCGTAGCCGCTCCCAAGGTGGTAGCAGGAGCCATAGCGGCGATCTGGCTGGCATAGAGAATATAAGTTCCCGCACTGGCAGCGCGCGCGCCGGAGGGGTAAACGTAGGTGGCAATAGGGATAGGAGACGCAAGGATATGCTGGATGATATCCCGCGAAGCCGCATCCAACCCCCCAGGGGTATCCAGGTGCAGAATCACCAACTCTGCGCCCTGGTCCACAGCCTCCTGCGTAGCCCGCTTGAAATAATCAGTCGTCGCGGGACCTATGGCGCCATCAATTTTGAGTATGGCTACATGGGGAAAGGGCTCTTCCTGGGCGGCACTTTTGCACACAAAAAGGCTGAGCAGCAGCGCCAGGAAAACCAGGCTGCGAAAGAACAAAACGGGCGAATTCTGCTTCGACATGCATCCATCCCTGATGCGACATCTGGCTCAACGCCAATATTTGGATATTGAGTGCCACAGCGAACAAGCAAAATCACTTTAGCATTCACGACACCCTAAACCGGAAACAAAAAACCCCGGCTAATTCCATCAGATTAACAGAATTAGCCGGGGCCTTGTTTATTTCCACCGGGATTTACGCCCAGTTGAGTAGTTTTATACCCGATTGCGTCGGCTATACCAGTTCACATCGCGGGAATATTTATCTACCTGATTCTCAACACCCAGTAACATAGCAAACAGAGCCATACGCACCAGCAAGCCATTGTCGGTCTGGCGGAAAATCGCCAGGCTCGGATGTTCATTCAGGTCGGTATCCAGTT
Source organism: Microbulbifer maximicatervae (SeqCode) (assembly GCF_052467825.1). Taxonomy (NCBI): domain Bacteria; kingdom Pseudomonadati; phylum Pseudomonadota; class Gammaproteobacteria; order Cellvibrionales; family Microbulbiferaceae; genus Microbulbifer; species Microbulbifer maximicatervae (SeqCode). The sequence continues at coordinate 2,493,838 of NZ_CP174327.1, read as the reverse complement.
CGTTCGCCTCTGCCCGTGAATCCCGTGGCAGGGGGTGCATAATTACCGTGTTAGGCTCTGCGTGGCGGGTAAAAATAGCCTTATTCAGGCGGAAGCGCCCACGGTAGCGGTTGGCCTCTTCCTGAGAGGCGAAACGCTCTTCCTGGATACGGGTGGAGTAAACAATATCCACATGGGAGATAGAGGATTCCAGCTGATCCGTAACCGTCACCTCGTGCCCCGCCCCGCGCAGCATCTCCACAATCATTTCCGGCATCGCCAGTTCCGGTGGAGAAACCAGGGTAATCTGCACCTTGCCAAACAAACACAGCAGTTTGCACAGGGAGTGCACCGTGCGGCCGTGCTTGAGGTCGCCGATCATGGCGATACGAAAATCATCCAGGGTGCGACCGTGCGCAGCCAGTTCCTTGCGAATGGTGTAGAGGTCCAACAGTGCCTGGGTGGGGTGTTCATTGGCGCCGTCGCCGCCGTTGACCACCGGCACACGACTCGCTTCAGCAAACTCAGCCACCGACCCTTCTTTTGGGTGGCGCATACAAATCACGTCGCTATAGCCCGATAGCACTCGAGCAGTGTCGTAAAGGGATTCGCCCTTTGCCATAGCGCTGGCAGTAATTCCTACCGTTTCACGTACAGTACCGCCCAACAGATTAAAGGCGGCTCCAAAACTCAGGCGAGTACGGGTGCTCGGCTCCATAAACATATTGCCGAGAATCGCCCCTTCCAATACACGCGTTACCTTTTCACGCTGTGCATAGGGGGTCATGGCGTCAGCTACATCAAATACACGCTCTATGTCGGCGCGCTCAAATTGGCTGACCGACAGAATATTGGCTCCGATAAAGTCCATGGTTACTCCAGTGGTTGCGCCTTGTGGGCGCCGGGTATTCGCGAGCGGCATTCTACTCGGGCACCAGGAAAGAGCCCAGTGGAAGAACAGCCGCTGACGTGATTCGACACATTAGGCGAGTAAGCTATCGCCCCAGTTCTCCAGCTCTGTAATCAGGGAGATGCGCTCCGGGTGCTGCACCCGCAGCTCAGACAGCTGGCGGAAGTAATCTTCCAGGGTGATTGAAGCCCCGGCAGTAGCGTCAGTTAAGCGCTGGAAACACCAGATCTGCCAGCGCTGGTGCTCTTCCTCAGACAGGGTCTCGGGAAAATTGCGCGCCCGCATACGGAATAGCAGCTCGGGTAGGCGCTTATCGGTGAAAGGCACTTCACCCGCCAAAGCTTCCGGACCTCGGGCCGCCAGTCCACGGTGCAGTTCACGGCAGATATCGCGATCAGAGTCGCTGAGGAATCCACCGTAAAGGTCCGCTTCCACATCTCTCTCAGGGAATTCCCGATCCAGGAATACGTTGTGCAGCTTTTCCGTCAAATCGATATCTTTGAGCTTCTGCCAGTTCGCCTCACAGGTTGTGCGATCGATACCCAGCTCTGCGGCGCGCTTGTCATCCAGCATATTTGCGGGCGCCAATACCGGGCACTTGTTCAAATGCACCAGTTTCAGCCCTACCGGCAACTCGCCCTCACCCAGCTTGTCGCGAGAGGTGTACAGGCGCTCTCGCAGAGTGTCTGCATCCAGGCTGAGCAACGGCTCGGGGTCCATCGCCAGGTTGGCAACAATAACCGCATTGCGGTTAACCGGGTGACTGGCCAAGGGCATCACATAGGTCAAGTGACCATGGTTAGCAGAGACCTTGCCGGAAATATGCAATAGCGGACGGCGCTCGCGCATATCGATCATCTTGGCTACTTCCTGCTTGCGGCGCAGGCGGAACACATAATCGTACAGCTTTGGTTGCTGTTTGCGGATCAGCCTCGCCATATCAATGGTGGCGTGCACATCCGACAGCGCATCGTGGGCGCCCTCGTGGGAGATCCCATTGGCAGCGGTCAATTCTTCCAGGCGGAAGGACGGCGCACCGTCCTCACGGGTGGGCCACTGGATTCCCTCTGGGCGCAGGGCGTAAGTGAGGCGCACCATATCAATAATGTCCCAGCGGCTGTTGCCGGAGCGCCATTCCCGTTCATAGGGATCGAGCAGATTGCGATAAAGGGTGTAGCGAGTTACCTCGTCATCAAAACGCAAACTGTTGTAGCCCACCCCACAGGTGCCCGGCGCACCCAGTTCGGCGAGGATGCGCTGGATAAACTCTATTTCCGGCACTCCATTGACCAGGGCTTTCTGCGGGCTAATGCCAGTCACCAGGCTCGCCATCGGCTGCGGCAGGCAGTCCATTGAAGGGCGGCAGTAAATCATCAATGGCTCACCGACGATATTCAATTCTTCGTCGGTCCTGATACCGGCAAACTGCGCCGGCTTGTCGGCACCCGGGTCTGTACCCCAGGTTTCATAATCGTGCCAATAAAGTGTGGTAGAACTCACGGTACCTCCATAATTTGGCGGCATCATACCACCGAGAACCTCTTCGTCTGGACACCCAAGTCGAGATTTCGAGCACTCCGGACCAACTCCTTTGCCAACGCTGGTTGCAAAGCCGCCACCGCCCATTAAAATTCGGCGTTTCCACGAATTTAAGACAGCACTTCACTCTATGAATATTCGCCAGCTCCTCACCGACAAATTCCAGGCCGCCATGCTCGCCGCCGGTATCCCCGAAGAATGCGGCCCGATTGTGGCACCTGCGAAAAAGGCCGGGTTTGGCGACTACCAGGCCAACGGCGCTATGGGCGCTGCCAAGCGCATGGGCACCAACCCGCGCGAGCTGGCTGGCAAGATCCTTGAGCAGCTGGATAAAGGCGATATGATCGAAAAGGTCGAGATCGCAGGCCCTGGCTTCTTAAACATCCATCTGAGTGAGCAGTGGCTGAGCCAGCAACTATTGTCCGCCCAAGGCGATAAGCGCCTGAATATCGCCTCGGTTGAAGAGCCCAAGACCGTAGTCATCGACTATTCCCATCCCAACCTGGCCAAAGAAATGCACGTAGGCCACCTGCGCACCACCATTATCGGTGATGCCCTGGCACGACTGTTGGAGTTCCAGGGGCACAAAGTAGTTCGCCAAAATCATATGGGCGACTGGGGCACCCAATTCGGCATGTTGCTGGCACACCTTTCCGACAAGCTGGCAGACAGTGATGCAGAAGTGGCACTGGCCGATCTGGAAGTCTTCTACCGCGAAGCCAAGGTTCGCTTTGATGACGAAGAGGGCTTTGCCGATCGCGCCCGTGAATACGTTGTAAAACTGCAAGGCGGAGATGAGCAGTGCCTGAAACTGTGGAAGCAGTTTATTGATATCTCTATCAGCCACTGCGAAGAAATCTACTCCAAGCTGAATGTCACCCTCAAACAGGAAGACGTTTACGCTGAAAGCCAGTACAACGATGATCTGCCGGTGCTGGTAAAAGAGCTGTTGGATAATGGAATCGCTGTTGAAGACCAGGGCGCGATCGTTGTTTTCCTGGAAGAGATGGCCGATAAGGAAGGCAACCCCAGCCCGATGATTATCCAGAAGAAAGGCGGCGGCTACCTGTATGCCACCACCGACCTGGCCGCTATCCGCTACCGTGCCAACCAACTCAGTGCCGACCGTATCCTATATGTTGTTGATGCTCGCCAATCCCTGCACCTACAGCAGGCCTTTGTCGCCTCACGCAAAGCGAGCTTCCTGCCGGAGTCGGTTTCTCTAGAGCATTGCGCTTTTGGCACTATGATGGGCGACGACGGTAAGCCATTTAAAACCCGCACCGGCGGCACCGTAAAACTGGCAGCCCTCCTGGATGAAGCAGTAGAGCGTGCAGAGAAGCTGGTGGCTGAGAAAAACCCAGAGCTGGATGCAAAAACCTGTGCAGAAATCGCGCGCAAGGTGGGCATCGGCGCGGTGAAATATGCGGACCTAAGTAAGACCCGCACTAACGATTACATCTTCAGCTGGGAATCCATGCTGAGCTTTGAGGGCAATACCGCCCCCTACCTACAGTATGCTTACACCCGCGTACGCAGTATTTTCCGCAAAGCCGGTATTGAGCCGAGCGAGCTCAAGGGCGATATCCAACTGGAAAGCCCGCAGGAACGCGCCCTGGCAATTAAACTGAGCCAATTTGGCGAAGTACTGGACCAGGTAGCCAAAGATACCTTCCCGCACGTACTCTGCACCTACTTGTACGAACTGGCCAGCGCCTATATGAGCTTCTACGAAGCCTGCCCAGTATTGAAAGAAGGCGTAAGTGAACAGCAGAAGCACAGCCGCCTGCAATTATGTAATCTAGTAGCCAGCACTATCGCTACTGGCCTCGACCTGCTTGGCATTGAAGTGATGGAGCAGATGTAAATTGCTCCAGCCCGGTATCACCTTCTGTAACTTTTCAGATAGGCAAACCGGGCAGCACCCGGGTAGGCGGCCTTCAGTTGTGGCCTACCCAACCATCCTGCACCATCTTTTATCCCACTCAGGCCACACGTTTCCCGCCAGCCTGACAAAAGGAAATCACCCGTGAAAATACTGATTACCGGCGCCTCCGGCCTATTGGGGCGCAGTGTATTTAAACAGCTTTCCAGCAATCCGGTTTTTTCTGTTACCGGTACCGCCTTTTCCCGCGCGGGAGAAAATTTAATTCGCCTGGACTTGTCCGATAGCGAAGCGGTGAAGACCTGCCTGCAACAGGTTGATCCCGATATTGTCATTCACTGCGCTGCCGAGCGCTGGCCTGATCGATGCGCCGACAGCCCCGACACCGCCTGGCAGCTCAATGTCAGCAGCACGGAATTCCTGGCGAAATACTGTAACGAAAATGATACACAATTAGTGTATATCAGCACCGACTATGTTTTCGATGGCAGCACTCCGCCCTACAAAGCTGATGACAATCCCAACCCGGTTAACTTCTATGGCCGCAGTAAATTGGCAGGGGAAGAGGCGGTACTGAATAACGGAAGTCACTGGGTATTGAGGTTGCCCTGGTTATTCGGGCCCGTTGCCTATCTGGAGGAATCCGGCATCACCGCCCTACTGGATACTTTGCGCAAGCAAAAGCCAGTCACGTTGGATCACTGGGCTATTCGTTTTCCCACCAGTGTTGAGGAAGTGGCTGAAGTATTGGAGCAATGCCTGCTAAAAATTCGTAGTGGTATGAGTTTTGAAGGCATTTACCAGTGGAGTGGCGATACGGCCTGCACACGCTACGAACTCGCACACATTATTGCCAAGGCTTGTAACCTGAATGCCGAACACCTGAGCGCTGAAAGCGAACCCAATTTTACAGTGCCACGCCCTTACAATTGCCAGCTGGATAAATCAAAACTGACAGGTATGGGAATTAACGGTAGTGAACCCCTGGAGCAACAGCTATTACGAAATTTAAAGCCATTTATTGAAGGCTGATTTAAATAGCTTTCAGATAAAGCGCTACAGGGAAGTATCGCTGCCGGCCATGTTCCGGCTCACACCTGTGTAATACCGTTAACTCATACAACAAACGGTGCTACAAGGTGGCAATCGAGTAGATCAGGGAGGAGCTATTGGATTGCCGAGTAAAACCACTCGAATATTTAGGGAAGGATAAATGAAATTAAAACACTGGTTCTCTGCAGGAGCTCTGGTACTGGGCAGCCTAACCACATTGGCTTCTTGCAATGCGGATAGCGGACCTCACAGCAAGAAACCACACCAGGCCATCAAGACCGAAAACGCCCAACCCATTATCTGGATTGGCGACTTCAATAACTTTGATGATGCCGTAGCACTGATGCTAATCGCCAAAGACCCACGCTATACCCTGGAGCTGGCTGTCGTTGAGGACTCTTTCAATACCGTAGCGCACGGGGCCAACACTGTTTACAACATCCTCGAATGGCTGGGAAATAACGATACCCAGGTTATTCGCGGAGCCTACTTTGCCACAGAGGAAGTCGCCTACGGCGCAAACGGCAAAGCTTCAGTATCTCCGGTAAATGACGATAAGGCCGTTCTCGGCAGAGAAGACTATCAACTACCCAACTCCTCCGATTTCTCCACCGGTACCTGGAACCTGGAGCGCCGCAACGCCATGGGTATCAATCTCTACGGCCAGTATGTACCCGGCCCCTGGCGTGACAACGGCTCCACCTTATATGGAACTGACCACCTAATCCCGCGCGCCAAACAGGAGCACTACCGCTACCAAGGTAACAATGGTGTCTCCTTCAATTTTGAGCTGGCCGAAGACATTATCCTGGAAACGATGGATAACCTGGAGCAACGCCCAATAGTTTTCAACACCGGTAAACTCACCACCCTGGCCCGGGTACTTGGCAAAGCCAGCGAAGAACAGCTGGCTAAAATTGACCGCGTTATTATGATGGGTGGTGGCTTTGAGAATTATGAGCCGTTTACAGAGAATCACGAAGCAGCCTGCTTTGGCGATAAATCTAGAAATCTGGGCGGCAATATTTTCTCCCACCCCAGCTTCGGCTGTGACAGCGACTTCAGTACCCATCAGGAGTTCAATATTCTGCTCGACCCACTGAGCGCACAATGGACCTTCGACGCCCTGAGTGAAAATAGTATTGAAACCTACCTGGTTCCGACCAACTCAACCGATATGGCCAAAGTACAAGGCAGCACCATCGAAGCCCTCGCAGAGCGCCGCGCAACTCCGGAAGCCTGCTACACCTCCCAACTCCTCAGTTCCATTCGTGAATTTGAGGGTGGGGATTTCCAGGGTAATGGTGACTTCGCCATGGATGCCGTTATTCGCCTGTGGGACATTATTGCTGCCTTGGTACTGTTGGAGCCTGAAACTTTAGAGATGGATTTGGTACCCGGATTTATCGAAGTAGACCAGTTAAATGCCGGACTGGCTGACAGTATGACTCCTTATGATCCCATCACCTTCGACCCAACCGTGGGAAAAACCACCCTTGCTGAAAATGGCGAGGGCTTGCCAGTAAATGTGGTTATGGGTATCAACCACGATGCCGCCCGTACTGCGATGATTGAGCGCCTGCGTGATCGTTTTAATGCGGCGCGGAAGGGAGCTAAGTGTCGAGCTAAACAGCGTTAACAAAGAGATTGTTAGTGCATAGGAACCTTTTGACTACTCTGTATTGCTCTTGTGGACTTTTCAGAGGGTTCCTAAACCTATCAAAGCGTCTATAGCCAACCTGTTCAACTTTCGAGGCCATCTAAACTCTCAGATGACACCTTTCGTCAAATCCACACCATCCTGTGTAGAACAAAATCGTCCCAGCCAAAATATCACAGGATTTAACCCACTTTTTGAGCCCAAATTTAGCAGTTTCCTCGCTCAAATCCCGCAGATTGCCCCTACTCGCCCCGGTTGCTAAGATGCGCGCCTGCCGCTATGGCCCGGCTTCCCCTTTGATTCCATATTGCGACACTGGGGCTGCCTGCAAACCGATTTTCCCAAGCGTTACCCTCGCCTATCCGCAACGCGGAGGCCCGAGGCTTTCCACAGGAAAAGCGGTACTGAGGCCAGGTGCTATTTTTAACCGCGAGCGCACCGCGACGACTCCCTGCGACTACAGGAACGAAGTTTATGACCCAACCATCGCTGCAGCAGTTGGAACAACACGACGCCTTTATCCATCGCCATATTGGCCCCGATGCCAAACAGGTAGAGGCCATGCTGGAAACCCTCGGAGTTGCCAGCCTCGAAGAGCTGATCAAGAAAACCGTGCCCGAAGCCATTCGCAAGACCGATGAGCTGGATCTGGCCGACGCGATCAATGAAGTTGAGGCCCTCGCAGAGCTGAAAGATATCGCGGCGCGCAACAAGATCTACCGCACCTTTATTGGTATGGGTTACCATGACACCATTACCCCCAATGTGATCCTGCGCAACGTGCTGGAGAATCCGGGTTGGTACACCGCCTATACCCCTTACCAGCCGGAAATTGCCCAGGGTCGCCTGGAAGGCCTGCTGAACTTCCAGCAGATGATTATGGACCTCACCGGTATGGAATTGGCCAACGCCTCCATGCTGGATGAAGGTACCGCAGCAGCTGAAGCCATGGCCATGTGTAAGCGCCAGGTCAAACGCAACAAATCCAACGTCTACTTTGTAGACCAGGACTGCCACCCGCAGACCATCGCCGTAGTTAAGACCCGCGCCGAGCACTTCGGCTTCGAAGTAGTTGTAGGCGATGTGGAAAAAGATATCCCCGCCGAGCTGTTCGGTGCCCTGCTGCAATACCCCGGCAGCACCGGCCGCGTACGCGACCTAACTGACATTATTGCCAAAGTACACGAAGCCAACGCACTGGTAACCGTGGCCGCTGATCTGATGAGCCTGGTAGCCCTCCGAGCCCCGGGTGATATGGGCGCAGACGTAGTTGTTGGCTGTAACCAACGTTTCGGCATCCCCATGGGCTACGGTGGTCCCCACGCTGGTTTCTTCGCCTTCCGCGAAGCTTACAAACGCTCCGCACCAGGTCGTATTATCGGCGTTTCCGTCGACAGCAAAGGCAAGCGCGCCCTGCGCATGGCTATGCAAACCCGCGAACAGCATATTCGCCGCGAGAAAGCCAACTCCAATATCTGTACTTCCCAGGTGCTGTTGGCGGTAATGAGCGCTTTCTATGCGATTTACCACGGCCCTGAAGGCCTGAAAACCATCGCTGCCCGCATCCAGCGCCTGGCAGACATTCTCGCTTCCGCCCTGCAACAGGAAGGCTTTAACCTGGCCCACGACAGCTGGTTCGATACCCTGAATATCACCGTTGGCGCCAAGCAGGAAGAGATTTACCAGCGCTCCCTGGCCGCTGAGATCAACCTGCGTAAAATTGGTGAAGACGCCCTGGGCGTGAGCCTGAGTGAGACCGCCACCCTGCAGGATGTGTCCGACCTGATCAATGCCTTTATCGGCACCGAACACAGCATCGATCTGCATACTCTGGACAGCGAAATTGCCAGCAAGGGCTCTCTGGGTGTACCCGCCGCCCTAGCGCGCGATACTGAATTCCTGACCCACCCGGTGTTCAACACCTACCACTCCGAGACCGAGATGCTGCGCTATCTCAAGTCTCTGGAAGCTAAGGATATCGCCCTGAATCACTCAATGATTCCCCTGGGCTCCTGCACCATGAAGCTGAACGCCACCGCCGAGATGATCCCGGTCACCTGGCCAGAGTTCGGCAAGCTGCACCCCTTCGCACCAGTAGATCAAGCAGAAGGCTACGCGGAAATGTTCCGCCAGCTACAGCAAATGCTATCCGCCTGCACCGGTTACGATGCGGTGAGCCTGCAGCCCAATGCCGGCTCCCAGGGTGAATACGCAGGCCTGGTTGCTATCAAGAAGTACTTCGAAGCGAAGGGCGAAACCCAGCGCGACATCTGCCTGATTCCCGCCTCTGCCCACGGCACCAACCCGGCATCCGCCATGATGGTGAGCATGAAAGTGGTTGTGGTTGCCTGTGATGATAAAGGCAATGTGGATATCGAAGACCTGAAAGCCAAAATCGAAGAGCACGGCGACCGCGTTGCCGCACTGATGGTCACCTACCCGTCCACCCACGGGGTGTTCGAGGAAGGTATCCGCGAAGTTTGCGATCTGGTTCACCAGGCTGGCGGCCAAGTTTATATCGACGGTGCCAACATGAACGCCTTGATCGGCGTCGCAGCTCCGGGCCAGTTCGGTGGTGACGTATCCCACCTGAACCTGCACAAAACTTTCTGTATTCCTCACGGTGGTGGCGGCCCCGGTATGGGCCCGATCGCTGTTGGTGAACATCTGAAGCCCTACCTGGCGGCCCACCCGGTGACTGAAGTACCGGAAACCAATCTGGATAACGGCACCATCTCCGCCGCTCCCTGGGGCTCCGCCAGCATCCTGCCGATCAGCTGGATGTATATCCGTATGATGGGTAAGCAGGGTATGAAGCAGGCTACCGAAATGGCGATCCTAAACGCCAACTACGTAGCCAAGAAGCTGGGTGAGCACTACTCCCTGCTCTACACCGGTACCAATGGCTTTGTTGCCCACGAATGCTTGGTTGACCTGCGCCCACTCAAGGAAGCCAGCGGCATCACTGAAGAGGATATCGCCAAGCGTCTGATGGACTTTGGCTTCCACTCCCCCACCATGTCCTTTCCGGTAGCCGGCACCCTGATGATCGAGCCTACCGAAAGCGAATCCAAGGGTGAGCTGGATCGCTTTATCGAGGCTATGGCGACAATTCGCCAGGAAGTGGAAGATGTCACCAGCGGTAAATACACCCCTGAGGACAACCCACTACACAATGCCCCTCACACTCTTGAGGATGTAATGAGCGGTGAGTGGACCCATAGCTACTCCCGGGATATTGCTGCACGCCCAGCGGCGTGGTTAAAAGAGCACAAGGTGTGGCCCGCTGCTAACCGTATCGACAACGTATACGGCGACCGCAACCTGATCTGCTCCTGCCCTCCGATTGAGAGCTACGCAGAGTAAGATTCAACACTCTCACAGATGGATTTAAAAGCGGGCTTAATGCCCGCTTTTTTATTCGACCCACAATACTTTTATCGAACTGGCACAAACTCTCACGTCCTGTATAGCTACGTATTTGCAACCATCACCTTTCAACAATATTATTCTGCGTTAACTTAGTTAAAAATCCTCACATAGGCGGCGCCTAACAACAAAGAAACGGTATTAGAACGTTTTGGAAAAAATTTAGCCAAACTTTCTAATCGTCCCAAGCTTTCAATATCGGAGGTGAAAGTGACCATTAAAGTTTTAAAAGAAATATTAATTGCGAAGGGAAAAGCAGACTCTTACTCTGACGGTCAAACACCCATAGATCTATGGAGAGCTCTGAACAAAAAATCAGACCAAGGTGTCTTCGACTTTATAGAAAAAGGTTTCATTCTGTCTAACGGACGTCCTAGACCAGCAGATATCACCATAGAATACCGCGATGGGACAGAGTGGGTTTGCATAAAGGATCGCCCCAGGGGACTCAGCACTTTTGATAAACCAGGATTACCAAAAGGCAAAAACTGGGAGTACTACAAAATTCCTACAGGGACAGTTTTGCCAGAAGGTATTGCAATTGTAAAAGATGAATATAACACCAGATTTGAGGCAACACACTATACGATAGCCCCAGCATACGACATGCCTCTGAATCAATTTAAGAGTAAGTTAAAAATACTAGAAAAATCCTTAATTAAGGAAGCTATATAATGGAAGTACCTAATACCTGGGCACCACTACTAATTTCTGCTGTTAGAGATGCCGTTTTGTATCAAGAAAGCCTTTTAAGAAGTGAGACCATAGGCGACAAGACAGACTATGAGGAGCATCACTTACAGCTAACACAGTTCCTGGAGTTTCTTAAAGAGGAATATAAAGTGATTGAAAAGGAAACAGGTATACCCTTAGAAAAACTATTATAAAGCTTTTCTTCTGGGTGGCTTCAAACCACCCTGAAGCATATTAAGCTAAACAAATATATCCACACCACTTATCGCCCATAGCTGTATAGGATATCCCCATAAAAACAGTAATAATACAGACATTCCTGCCTGTACTGATTAGTTAGCTTTAGCACATCCCCGCTTCAGCAAGTCACACAAGATTCCACGGGGAATTTTTAACTACTTAAGGCAATTCGGGACCTCTGAAGTACCTGACCATATTGTAGAAAGGTAACTGCTAGAATCTTTAGTCACATTAAATATCATAGTACCGCCACCAAGGTTATTATTCTCATTACATGATGCTAAAGCGCTCGCTGCAGAAGCACTATCCAACACAGTAGAAGCGCCAACACCCAGCTTAGACTTATCAACACCCAGGTTGATATACTTCTGGATTCTTGAAGTACAACTTGAGCCCAACCAATAGCTCATCTCCCAGCCATAAGTTAGTTGATCGCCCAGTTTCTTGCCATTCCATTCAGCCTGAAAAGCATCGGTATCACTCCAGAGTGCTTTAGAAATGATTTTACTCGGCATTTTCTCTCGCAATGCACTAGTCACTTTTACCAGGGAGTCAGAATAGGTTTGGCTGCACTGTGAGTACTCATCATCAATATCAATACCATCCAACCCATACTGATCCACGGCATCTTTTAGCTGCTGAGCAAAGTCATCAGCGGACTGCTCATCGGCAAAACAGGACCAACCTGCATTTTGGTGATTTCCGAGAACGCTGAGCACCACTTTCGTACCCTTGTCTTGCAAGTCTTGTACTGTACTCAAATTGTTATTGAGCAAGTCTGACACTTGGTCATTAAAATGCAGTACAGCTTTCTGACCATCGTAATTAATATTTGCCGCGAAGATCACAGCTATATCAAACAACTGGCTGCCATCGCTCTCTGTAAAGCAGCCTGCATTGCTCAGGTTATTACTATTAACTTCTACGTAAGCAACTTTAGGCGCTGACACACTTTCCTGAGTAGTATCAGATTTACACAAAGTTGAGCCCAGCTCACGGATTTCATTCTTACGTGAACCACACCCATACCCGCTGCCATCCATGGAGGCATTATCGGCAAGATTTGCAATTTCCCAGTCCCCCAGGACTGAACACAGCTCATCTTTATAGATTTGAGCCTCAAGATAGGTGACCGGGCTTGCATCAGATGCACAGCTGCTTCCACTAACAACATGAGGCGCTGAAGGTTCGGATTTACACAATGTCATGGATAATTGGCGACTTTCGTTACTCGTCAATTGGCAATTATTTCCCAGATGTTCTATTGAGGACCCGTCTGATAAACCAACCAAGTCACCATTATTGAGAAGATCACAAAATTCATTAGGATAATTAAGCGCTTCAGAATAGCTTACTGTTGTAGTGTCCGAGGGACAGTCATCCGAATTGACCACTTCAATATCTGCGTATGCACCAGCCTGAAATAAAATGGTGGCACAAGCAGCCTGCATTGCTCTACGTGTCGATTGTTTCATATTTATGCTCATTTTTATTATGTGGTTATGTAAATTCTATAATCTAATATCGATAGTCAAAAAAAATGGTGTAGAGCTTACACTCTACACCCAATACTACGATCAACGAGGTATTAGAATTTATAGTTTGCACCAATATATAGTCTGCGCCCAGAGTAATTATAATAAGTCATTCTGTTTTCCTGCTTCCAGAACCCCTCTGCCTTTTCCTCCGTTAAATTAATGATAGATGCCGTGAAATTGAGGTTTTCATTGAAGGTAAAGCTGGTATTAAGATCAAGCTGCCCATAAGCTTTATCGTATAAATTATACCCTTGGTGAAGCCCCCCAGCTCGATCATCTTTCCAGTTATAAGATGCTCGCACACTGTACAAATCATTTTCATAATAACCGGAAAGATTGTACTGGTGCTTAGCCGTTCCAGGAATTTCTGCCTCAGTTTCTTCACCATTAACAAACACCCCTGAAGTACTAGTGTCGGTGTAGGTATAATTTGCCATTACACCAAAACCACTTTCGAACGCATGTTGTGCAAACAGCTCAACGCCTCTTGAAGTTGCCTCAGCACCACCCGTTTTTGTGGTCATATCGACTTCAATGGGTCCATTGCAGCAATTGTGCTCACGTAATACAACTTCAGTTGTGGTTATAGGAAGGTTGCTTATATCCTTACTAAATAGTGTTGCCCCAAGTGCGGAACCATCAAGGTAATACCATTCAATTCCCAGATCGAATTGATTGGAGAGCATCGCTTCTAACCCAGTATTTGCTGAGGTGCCGGTCCCACGGCCGGTCCAAGAATCCGGCGAGTTAATATTTACAGGGGGGCCATAAGACTCAGCCTGCCCCAAATCAGCATAACTAACTCGAGACATGGTTTTTGCTGCAGCAAATCGTATTACAAGGTCATCAGTTAGATCCCAGGCAATATTCAAACTTGGTAGGAAGTTTTCACTGTCAGCACTTCGATTATTTGCATTGGTGATATCTGTCTCTTGACCAATGATGTCATCGTACGTCGAGGTAGTTAAGTCGGTATTAACATAGCGGACACCAAAGTTACCCCGGAAGGCTTCCAATTCAAAATCTGCCTGTGCGTAAAGTGAAAATATTTTTTCCTCGATGGTATAGGTACCGGATAAGACAGGAACTACAGTCCGGGTAAAATTATCACTAACGTAGGCTTTAAGCGCATCTATATCAAAAGGCAGATAGTTAATAGCCCCGGTATCGCCTGCGCTATTATCGATTACGCTGCCGCCAAGTAAGATTGAAGTGTCTGGATGAAAATCCGGGTTGTGGAACCATTCGGTACCCGACAACCACCCACGATAACCACCGTTATCCGAAATACCGTCATCCCACAGGAAAGTATCTCTTAGGGACTTGGCTTCATGATCCCGATATTTAGTACCGACATAGATTTTGTTAACTATTCCCCAATTGGTATCAAATCCCAGGTCAAGCTGATAATAATCTTCCCTATCCCGATTTTGGGTAGCGTCAGAACTAAACCAGTCATAATATGGATAGGCCTCCTGATCCGAGGTGAGATCTGTAGAGATTTCGTAGCTAGGTTCCCCGTCGGCAATAGACCACAGCCAACTATTTACGGAACCATAACGTGCATCCATATTTGCCATGATTCTTTCGGAGACACCTCCTTTTGCAGAGCTGCGCCCAATATTCACTGCTGCTGTGTAAGAATCACCTTCATACAGAATTTCGAGGTCGAATGTATGAGATTCTGATTCACCGTAGCTATCCTGCCCGGTCAATTGCGGAGACATTAAGCCTCGCTCTACCTCAACACCACCATTGACATCAGCATCGCCCCAGTTATCAGCATTTAGCAAGCCGTTATCACCGTTGCCATAGGTGACCACGGTATCCCCTTCCAGCTCAACGCCAAAGTAAGGGTTATGGTTATCATTCCATTCAGCTAAGGTGAGATTCTGACTACGGGTATCGTATCCCAACTGGGAACCGAAATAGTTCAGAGAAAATTCCAAACGCTCAGTTGGCCGCCATTGAGTAGTAATTTGATAACCATCCCTGGCCCTATCCTGCTCATGATTACCAATACCCATGGCTCTGGGCGCCCAAACATTGTTGTAAACTTCACCAGTTTCCTGGTCAACAATTGCCGGACGCCCAGCACCTTCAACTGTATCTGAATGGAATCGCCAATGGCTCGCGTAGTTTTCAATTGAGGTTACGGTTCTGTCCTGCTTGGTATATCCAGCCAGGATACCAAAGGTTTCACTCTCATTTTTCCAGGAGTAAAAAGCACTATATTGAGGTTCCCACTGCTCATTAGTATCTGAGTAAGTGGTTTCAGTAGTTATAACACCCTCACCAGAATCCATTTCCAGAGGCTTACGACTGTGTAGAATAACCGTTCCGCCAATTCCTCCTTCATCAATTCTAGCTTCCGGGCTTTTGTAAACTTCTACTTTGCTAATCATGTTGGATGGCAGCAAAGTGTAATTAAAGCTTCGAGATGGCGCTTCTCCATCAGAGGTTGCAATGTAGTTTCCATTTAACTGAGTCAAGGTCCACTCGGCACTGGTGCCACGAATACTGACTCGACTACCCTCTCCACCACTGCGTGTAATTGTGATCCCTGGCACGCGCTGAAGAGAGTCTGCAACATTCTTATCCGGGAACTTGCCCACATCCTCGGCGGTTATCGCGTCTACAATAGCATTAGAATCCCGCTTAATTTCCAGGTTTCTGGTATTACTCTCAAGAATTCCGATTACCTCAATATGATCCATCGGTTTGTCTTTCTCAGAGATATCATCAGCAATCGCCACGCTACTAATGGCTAATGAAATAGCGGAGACTAGCGATTTCTGCTTAATCTCCCGGCTCCAGATTTTGACCGTGGTTCGTCTATTATTCTTGACTGTTTTCATAGTATCCCAACTTTCTTTTCTTATAAGTTATTTAAAAGAGCCCCTCTCCAAATTGGAGAGGGGCGAGAAACCGTCAGGGGACCCTAAACCCCGTAATGACAGTCCACTTGTTGAGCACTAAAACCCTAAGAAAAAAACGGGATAAGGGGGTAATAGAAACTGAGACAGGAATAGAACAAAATCGGCGTTTGGAATTTTGGAGGACACTAAGGGAAAGGTATTAGAAGGTATGAAAGGCCAAAATTCGATTATGGATTTACAGGATATTCAACAAATAGATAAACTATTTTTAAAGAGAAGAAAGCCAGCACCAAACCATTTCAACAAAAAACTTCTATTGATTATCCATCTCTAAGTAGTTCAGGAATGGCCTATCGCATTCAAAGTTGAGACTGAACTTCTTCTCTATAAATAGCGGGAAGCTGCCCAAACATGGTCTTGAAATGTCTACTGAAGTAACTGTGAGATGGAAATCCGACACGGTATGCGATTTCAGAAATTGGCCGCTGAGTGTCCACCAGCATACGACGGGAGTTCTCTAACCTAACCTCTCTGACAAACTGCATTGGAGTTTTCTCCAAATACTTTTTAAATCGCCTCTCAAGGGCGCTAACAGACAAACTGGCTACCTCTGCTAGCTGTTCGACAGTAATCGGCTGACTGTAATTATTTTTAATATATTCAACAGGCTTTTTCAGCTTATCCATTCTGGAGAGCGTTTTGACCGTTTCATTAAGGTCGCGAGCTACGCCATAGGTACCAATAATTTTTCCAGTGGAATTCTTTAGTGGGCGCTTGGATGTCGTAAACCAAACCAACTCTCCACTTTTCCCTATATTCAACTCCAGTCGATCTGTAATCGTTTCGCCCTCCATCACTCTTTGGTCATCACGCATATAGTTTTTTGCGAGATAAGAGGGGGAAAAATCCATATCAGAGCGGCCCACAACCTGATTAAGGGACCTGCATCCAACATGCTCAATAAACTCTCGGTTACAATGTACTACGTAACCAGAATCATCTTTTACCCAAAAAATAATATCTGATATTAAATCAAAAACCGCAATAATCTGCTGGGTAGACACCATTTCCAATATTGATTCAGACTTCATTATTATTATCTATAATAGCTGGTAAAGAGTCCCTGCCTTTTTTATTACTGTACAGATCCAGCAAGCAGAAAAGGCACTAAAAAGCGCCTTCTCGGCACTCTCCCCGCACCTCACCACCATACGCGGAAATAACCCGTTCAATTTCAAAATAGCCACGCTCACAGAAACCGGTTTCCAACATCTTTTGTTCGAGAGCCCAATCTAAATAACGCTCTACACGGTCACTTGAACGGCCTCCCAAACCGATAGTATCCCGCTGCATTCGACGTTGAGAACTAGGCTGGTTTGAAACTGGGGGAGGAAGATCCTGCCGATCCTTCTCAAGAGTAAATGTAAAACGCTTAGCTCCATTTTGAGCAATCTCAGTTACAAACGACTCTTTCATTCCGGGAATCGGCTTGTTACTGGAACAGGCACTGAGAAAAATAGGTAACGCTAGGCCAGCGGCAATAAATAAACGGGCCTGAAAACTGCTAATATTTTTATTATTCACTCAAAATCCTCTCTAAACACTAACCTGCTTTACTACATCGAGCGCAAAGTTAGTATTGTTTACTGCGTTTCTATTTAAATACCACTGTTTTATTTCCGTGTATAAACACTCGCTCCTGCAAAACTAGTTGCAGCGCTCGAGTCAAAACCAATTTTTCGACATCCCTACCTGCATCCGCCATGGTTTCTGCAGAATAGGCATGATCCACATGTATTACATCCTGTTCAATGATCGGCCCTTCATCCAGATCATCGGTAACAAAGTGCGCTGTGGCTCCAATAATTTTTACTCCACGCTCGTAGGCCTGCTGATAGGGCTTGGCTCCGATAAATGCGGGCAGGAAAGAATGGTGGATGTTGATAATGCGTCCACTATAGCGAGCAACAAAATCAGGGGTCAGCACGCGCATATACTTGGCCAGCACCAGATAATCCGGGTTGTACTCATCCACTAAGGTGGCCACTTGCTGCTCGTGAGCTCCGCGCTCCATCCCCTCTGCAGAAATACAGTGGAAAGGAATATCAAACTTCTGTACCAGCCCCTCCAGATCCGGGTGATTGCCGATAACAGCCGCGATCTCCACATCCATAGCGCCGGAATAGCACTTCATCAGGATATCCCCCAGGCAGTGGGGCTCGCGGGTAACCATCAGCACCAGGCGCTTCTTCCGCTCTATGGATACCAAGCGACGCTCTGCGCCCTGGGGCAGTGTCATATCCAGATCTTCCAGGAAGGTGGCATCGTTAAAGATACCCTCCAGGGCAGTGCGCATAAAGAAGCGCCCCTCAACCCGATCCACGAACTCATCATTCTTGATGATGTTCAGCTGGTGCTTGTAGCAAATATTGGTAATCTTTGCGATCAGCCCCTTATCATCGGGGCAGTCGGTCAGCAGTATCTTCTTTTCCATGGTCAAATTTCAGGCCAAATATCCAGAGTCCAGACTATACACTATGCCGACTTTACGATTCAGCGATCCATTCCGGGGAGAACATGGATAAAAACCTTTACGCCGATCATATGGCCACCCTGTGCCGCCGCTACGACGAAATCCTCGAGCAGAGCGGGTTTGATACCCTCAACGTATTCAGTGGCGCTCCCAGGGTGCAGTTCCTGGACGATAACTATTACCCGTTTAAGGTGAATCCCCACTTTAAGGCACTGGTTCCCATTACCGACAACCCCCACAGCTGGGTTATCTATCAGCGCGGACAAAAGCCAAAGCTTTTGTTCTACCGCCCAGTAGACTTTTGGCACTATGTACCGCCGGCACCGCAGACCTTCTGGAGCGATTTCTACGATATCGAGCTACTGAGCAAGCCGGCCGATGCCCAGGCGTTCCTGAGCTCGGAGAATGCCGCTTTTATCGGTGAGAGCGACAAGCTGCAAGGCTGGTCACTGGGGGAGGAAAATCCGGAGCTTCTGATCAACCGCTTGCACTGGGCCCGCGCTTATAAAACGCCTTATGAGGTCGCCTGCCTGCGTGAAGCGAACCGTATTGCGGTCAATGGGCACCGCGCCGCCGAACAGGCTTTCCGCAGTGGCGCCAGTGAATTTGAAATCAATCAGGCCTACCTGGGCGCTGCAGGCCAGGGTGAGAACCGTATGCCCTACGGCAATATTGTTGCCCTGAATGAGCATGCCGCAATCCTGCACTACACCCACCTGTCTACTGAGCGGCTGCCTGAGCCGCAGCTGAAAAGCTTCCTGATCGATGCGGGTGCTGACTGCAATGGCTACTGCTCTGATATCACTCGCACCTACGCCTATGCCGATAATGAGTTCGCAGAGCTGGTAACGGCCATGGATGAAAAGCAGTTGCAGCTGGTAGACGGCCTCAAACCTGGCCTGCCTTACCCGGAACTACATCGCCAGTGCCACTTAAACGTGGGCGAGCTGTTGCTCCAATTTGGCATTATCAAAACCTCTGCCGAGAATGCCGTGGAATCCGGATTAACTCGCCCCTTCCTGCCACACGGCCTGGGTCACTTCCTCGGCCTCCAGGTACACGATGTCGGCGGTCACCAGACCGGCCCCGATGGAGGCACGACACCCCCACCGGCCGAGTACCCGTTCCTGCGTACCAGCCGAACTATCGAGGAGAACCAGGTATTTACCATCGAACCTGGACTCTACTTTATCGATAGCCTATTGGGAGAGCTGAAAGACTCAGACCTCGCTGCCGAGGTTAGCTGGGATAAGGTCGACAGCTTCCGCCCCTACGGCGGCGTGCGTATTGAAGATAATATTGTTGTACACGCATCCGGTAACGAAAACCTTTCTCGCAGCGCTTAGCTCATAGACTAAAGCAATATTGTGAGAGTGCTTACAAGTAAGCGCTCTCGCAATACCTTTACCTTACTCTGAAAGTTAAAACATTAAAGAACGCCCCACCGCTCCCGCTTTTCCTCTCGCCGCTTGCGCCCCTAAGCTGCTTGCCCCCTCACCGAAAAGAAGCCAAAGTCCATCACCGGTATTACAACAAGAAAAGGGACAATTCATGAGAAAAAAAACACTGGCAACGCTTATAGCAGCTACAGTACTAGCCGCAGCCAATACCGCTTACGCAAAATCAATCGAGTATATTTTTTACGATAAAGAGGGCATTGCGGGCTCAGAAATTATTCACCAGGATGGAACAAAGGTATCTGGTGAATTAAAGCTCGGCTGGAATAACCGCCGCCTAAACCTCAAGGAGAGCTTCACTATCGGTGAGGCGGCAATGCCCGAGCAATTATCCATTGAAGGGATCAGCCCATTTGGTGCTCCAGTCAGCGAAGAATTTTCCCTGGAAAATGGTGTCGCTCGCTGGAAAGGTTCCGATGAACATGGCAGTGCAAAAACTTCCGAAGCCCAATTTTATATTCCCAAGAACAGTACCCTTGCCGTACAGACGCAATTGGTAAAAGCACTGATTGCCGATGCAGATCAAAATATTGATTTACTGCCGCAAGGAAAAGCACGCCTCCATAAGCTTGATAAAGTGACCCTGCAACAAGGCAAGAAAAAGAAAACGGTCCACCTTTACGGCGTAAGCGGCCTGGGCTTTACCCCAGATCTCGCCTGGTATGATGACAATGGGGATTTATTTGCCTCCGATGAGGGGGGATGGTTCGCCATCCTGCGCAAAGGCTGGGATAAATCTCACCTCGAAGAACTGAAAACCCGGCAAGTCGCAGCCGCAGACCAGTACCTGCAAGGTATTGCCAAGAAACATACCCACACATCAACACAACCCATCCTGATCAGCAACGTCAACCTGGTTGATGTTGAATCTGGCAAACTGCAGAGAAAGCACCATGTTCTGATCAAAGATGGAAAGATCGCAAAAATCAGTAAAAAACCGATCAAAGCCAACGGGGCAACCACCATTGATGCCCGTAACCATACGCTGATCCCCGGCCTCTGGGATATGCACGCCCACTTATCCCCTACCGATGGTGTTCTGAATATGGCCGCTGGCATTGTCAATGTTCGCGACATCGGTAATACCCATGAAAGTATCATGCGTATTGAAGGGATGTTTGAGTCAGAGCAAATCATTGGCGGCGACCTTTTCCGTGCGGGCTTTATGGACCGGGAAAGCGAAAATGCCATGCGAATGGGCAAGACTGCGGACAGCCTGGAAGAAGCCAAGGATATTGTCGAGTGGTATGCTGATCGCGGCTATCAGCAAATTAAAACTTACAGCTCGATGGAGCCCGAGTGGATCGCTCCCTTAGCCAAGCATATCCACGAAAATGGTATGCGTTTGTCCGGTCATATTCCTGCATTTATGACCGCCGAAGAGGCAGTGGACGCGGGCTTTGATGAAATTCAGCATATCAATATGCTGTTTCTGAATTTTATGGGCAAGATAGATACCCGTAAAAGACTGCGCTTTACAGAAATCGGTGAGCACGCCCACGAGCTGGATCTGGATAGCAAAGAAGTGTCTGCTTTCCTGGATAAGCTAGCCAAGAAAGGCACTGTCGTAGACGCAACCACCACCGTATTCAGCTCGATGTTACTGCGCCAGCCGGGCAAAGTAGATCCTGAATTTGCCGATATTACCGACCACCTTCCTGTGAATATCCAGCGCGCTTTTGTTGGGGCCGAACTGGATGTGAAGCCGGAACACCGGGATGACTACGACCTTTCAGCGGAAGCCCTGCTGGCCATGATGCTCAAGCTACACGAACACAAGGTCACTATGGTCGCAGGCTCCGATGGCATCCCCGGGTTTACCCTGTTACGTGAACTGGAGCTCTATGCCAAAGCCGGTATTCCGAATATTGATGTGCTGCGCACGGCCACACTGGTACCGGCACAAGTTATGGGGGCCGACGAGTATACTGGCAGTATTGCGGTGGGTAAAAATGCAGACCTGGTTTTACTGGAGGGAAATCCCCTTGAGGATATCACTGCGCTGCGTCGCACTGCACTGGTGCTCGAGGGGCAGAATATGTATCGCCCGGATGAGCTTTACACAGCCTTGGGTATTAAACCTTTCCACCCTTCAGTGCCATTTGAATTAAATAACACTACTACAGTAGCCACCAAGTCCGAGTAAGTTAAAAAAACAGAAGCGGAAAAAACAGAAAAGAAAAAACCGGCAATCCAAATGATTGCCGGTTTTTTTATTTCTAAATTGGCTAGGCCAGTTCTGTGCGCACAGTGCGCGCAGCCTCTACCATATTCAGTAAGGATGACCCGACCTCAGCCCAGTTACGGGTTTTAAGGCCACAGTCCGGATTTACCCAAAGTCTTTCAACCGGCACCACTTGTGCAATTTTCATAAGTCGCTCAACCAACTCCCTCCTTTCCGGCACATTGGGTGAGTGAATATCGTAAATGCCAGGTCCAATTTCATTGGGGTAACCACCGGCCTTGTCGGCAAACGCGCTGAGTAGGCGCAAATCGGAGCGAGCTGATTCAATAGTAATTACATCCGCATCAAGGGAAACAATGGCATCCATAATTGCATTGAAATTGCTGTAACACATATGAGTGTGGATCTGGGTTTCCGCTTTTACTTCGCTACAGGTGTAGCGGAAACACCCTACCGCCCAGGCAAAATAATCCTGGTGCTCAAACTCTCGAAGGGGAACCCCCTCACGTAAAGCCGGTTCATCAATCTGGATAATCCCGATACCGGCCGCCTCAAGATCCAACACCTCCTCCCGCAATGCCTTGGCAATTTGCAGACAGCTCTCACTGCGGTGGATGTCTTCCCTCGGGAAGGACCAGTTGAGAATTGTGACCGGGCCGGTGAGCATACCTTTTACCGGCTTATTAGTAAGGCTCTGGGCATAGCTGCTCCACTCTACTGTCATAGCGTTAGGTCGGGAGATATCACCAAAAATAATCGGGGGTTTCACACAGCGAGAGCCATAACTTTGCACCCAGCCATTACCGGTGTGTACAAAACCATCCAGTTGCTCCCCGAAATATTCCACCATATCGTTGCGCTCAGCCTCACCATGCACCAGTACATCCAGACCGAGTATTTCTTGACGACGGATAGCTTCGGCAATTTCAGCGCGTAGATGTTCTAAATAATCCGCTTCAGAAATTTCGCTATTGCGGTACTTGCGGCGCACACCGCGCAAAAGATCCGTCTGTGGGAATGAGCCTATTGTGGTGGTGGGCAGCAGTGGTAATTTCCAACGCTTGGCCTGTACTAAAGAGCGATCCTGAAAGCACTGTTGACGCCAGGTATCCCGTAATTGATCAGCAATGGAGCCCTCGGCTATGCCACTCTCTCCGCCTGAGACAGGGATCTCTGTGTCCTCATTGAGCAGCTGCTGTAATTGAGCCAACTCCTGAAGTTTCTGGCGGCTGTAAGCAAGCTTCTGTTTTTGCTCACTGGGCAGCTTGATCTCTGTTTCCAGATCCACAGGGCTGTGGAGCAGGGAGCAACTGGCTGATAGCCACAGGCGATCTCCCAACTGTTTCGCCAAAGGCTGCAAAGTGCCCTGCCAGCGGTTGAGGTCTGCTCGCCACACATTTCGCCCATTAATCACACCCGCAGACAGAACCTTGTTCTTACCTGCCAGCTGGGCCGCAGCTTCAAGTTCTTCAGGTGCGCGTACACAGTCAATATGTACCCCGGACACAGGGAGGGAAAATACCAGCTCCAAATTCTCGCGCAAAGGTGAGAAATAGGTAGCCAGCAATGTATTCAGCCCCGGGGCTACTGCCGCAATCTGCTGGTAGGTGCTATCAAAAGCCCCACGCCATTCATCCGGCAGATCCAGGCCTAGTATGGGTTCCTCCAACTGCACCCATTCAACTCCGAGGTCAGCGAGCTGAGACAGCAACTCGGCATAGCAAGGCAGGAGTTTTGGCACTAAATCCAGAGGGCTATCCACACCTCGCCCCAGCCACAGGTAAGTGAGTGGTCCGATAACCACCGGCTTGACTTTGTAGCCCAGGGATTGGGCTTCCCGCACCTCGTCAAGTAACCACTCACTATCCAGGGAGAACGCCTGATCATTGGAGAGCTCAGGCACCAGATAGTGATAATTGGTATCAAACCACTTGGTCATGGCACTGGCCGCTACCGGCTGTCCCGATGGAGCGCGACCACGGGCCAAGCGGAAATATTGGTCCAACTTGTTTTCTGCCGCTCCCTCTACAAAACGCTGACCGACCACACCAAACATCAGGGAGTGATTCAGAACCTGGTCGTACCAGGCGAAATCTCCCACAGCCACACGGCTCAATCCGGCCTCACTCTGGGCCTGCCAGTTACTACGGCGTATCTCTGTGCCCACTTGCAGCAACTGCTGCTGGGGTATATCACCGCGCCAATAGGCTTCTTGCGCTTTTTTTAATTCGCGATTGGCTCCGATACGCGGATAGCCGAGGATATGTGTTTGCACCATGGCCGCCTTCCCAAGCTCTTTCCTGTGAGGGGAACAAAGTTGCCCCATTGAAGAATACCCCGCAGCTGCGATTTCGGTAGCGGTCGCATTAGCGAGAGTCCTGACTTGATTGTGTGCGCACAGTACTGTTCAATCAATTTCATATTTTTTGCAAATAACATGAATAATTTTAATGATGATTGAATTGCGCCATTTGCGTGCGCTGAGTGTTTTGCGTGAGACGGGCAGCTTGGTACGCGCAGCAGAGCGCCTTCACCTGACCCAGTCGGCTCTTTCGCACTTATTTCGCGAAATGGAGGACCGGCTCGGCCAAGAACTGTTTATACGCAAATCCCGGCCTCTGCGATTTACCAGTGCCGGTCTGAGACTGCTGCAATTGGCGGACGACATACTGCCCCAGGTAGCTATAGCACAGCGGGACCTGTCCCGGCTGGCATCTGGGCAAGCGGGCAGGCTCAATATCGCTATCGAGTGCCACAGCTGTTACCAGTGGCTGATGCCCGCACTGAATACCTATCGGGACGGCTGGCCAGAAGTGGAACTGGACCTGTGCAGCGGCTTCCACTTCGCTCCCCTGCCCGCACTGGTGCGCGGCGACCTGGACCTGGTTGTCACTTCCAACCCGGACCCGGATCTCAAAGGCCTGCACTACGAGCCGCTGTTCAGCTTTGAAATGTGCCTTGCCATAAGCCGCAAACACCCTCTGGCACAGGAGAGCAAGCGGCGCTGGGTAGAACCGCAGGAATTGGCTGGTGAAGTCCAGATTACCTATCCGGTTGAGCGCGAGCGGCTGGATATATTCCAGCACTTTCTCGATCCAGCCGAAATAGAGCCAGCGGGTGTTCGGACCGCAGAACTCACCGTGATGATGGTTCAGTTAGTAGCCAGCGGCCGAGGGGTTTGCGCCCTGCCCAATTGGGCGCTGCACGAGTACCTGCAAAAGGGGTTTGTTTCCCAACTACAGCTGGGTATAGAGGGCCTTTGGAGCACTCTCTACGCGGCAGTGCGGGAAGATATGCTCGAGCAACCTTATCTCACAGACTTCCTCAAAACCGCACGGGATACCAGCTTTGCCAATCTACAAGGTGTGAGAGCGGCCAAAACCAGCCCCAGTGTGGCAGAACCTGCCTAACCACTTACAAAAGTTAACTGGGCGGCTTAAGCCTTTGCGGAAATAATGACTTATTCAACCTCAGCACAATTATCAAACAAACTGAATATTTTCAGATCAAGCAAATCAATGGTTTGGTCTGGCCGGAGAGGCCGGTAAAATCACACAAATAACTATATACGGCAGTGGCCTGTACCCGGCCAAATGCCTGGACTTTGTAGGAGACCCTCTATGTCAAACCCGGTTGAACGTTGGAACTCAGTGAGTAAAGGACTGCACTGGCTTTTCGTAATCTTACTGCTCTCTGTGTGGGGAGCGGTTGAACTGCATGAGTTTTACGAGCGCGGCGACCCCATGCGCGGCTGGTTTATGCAGCTGCACTTCTCGCTGGGAGTCGGTGTCCTGATGCTTCTGGCCCTTCGCCTCTACTGGCGTGCACGTCACAAGCGCCCACAGATTGAAGGCAAGAAGTGGCAGAAGGCACTGTCCAGCCTGACCCATGGTGGACTCTACCTGTTGATTCTGGCTATGCCGGTATCAGGCATCGTGATGCGCCAACTGTTTGGGCGCGATACCGAGTTTTTTGGCCTATTTGCCGTTCCCAACCTGTTCGCCAAAAACCCGGATCTGGGCAAGCAAATCGCTTTCCTGCACAAAGATGTAATGTGGCCCGCCCTGCTCGTACTGGTTGGACTGCATATCGCCGCAGCCCTGTGGCACCACTTTATTGCCCGCGATAACACTTTGACCCGGATGCTGCCGCAACGCTAATCCAAGATAGGGAAGTGAGAAGAGATAGGGAGAGTTGAATGGGAGAGCGCAAGGCTGCGCTCTCCCGAATAGAACCAGCTAAAGCAGGTACGACTTACTCGTCGTTATTGCCGCGCTTGGCTTTGGGCTTTCCTTTGGGCTTGAACTTAGGCTTACCCTTGGGCTTCCCTTTCGATTTCACCGCCGCTTCATCGAAGCGGGTGATTTTCATCGGTTTACCGGAAACACGCACCTTCTTCAGGTGTTGGAACACTTCTTTCGGCATTCCCTGGGGCAGATCTACCGTGGTGAAATCGTTGTAGATTTCGATACGGCCGATATAGGAGCTGTCCAAATCCACCTCATTGGCAATAGCGCCAACAATGCTGCCGGGACGCACGCCCTGCTCGCGGCCGATCTCAATACGGAAGCGCTCCAGCCCCTCATCGGGCGGCGGCAGCTTGCGATCTTTCTCGAAGCTTTCCTTCTTGCGGCGGCGGCCACCGTCAAAGTCATCATCGCGCTCGCGACGCTCTTTGCGCGGTCTCTGCTCTTTCTCTTGAATCAGCAAGGGCTGGTCACCTTGGGCCATTGCAGCCAGCGCGGCAGCAACATCCAGAGGGTCAACTTCATTCTGCGCCAGGAATTCCTCAACCAGCTGGCGATAGGGCGCCAGATCAGTTTGGCCTTCCAGGGTCGCGGTAATGCGCTCGCGGAAGCGCTGCATACGGGCACTGTTAACCGCATCTGCGCTGGGCAAATCGAGTTTTTCGATCGGCTTCTTGGTCGCTTTCTCGATGACTCGCAACATACGACGCTCGCGGGGCGCCACAAACAGGATAGCATCGCCTTCGCGACCGGCGCGGCCGGTACGACCGATACGGTGAATATAAGCTTCGGTATCGTAGGGGATATCGTAGTTAATCACGTGACTGATACGCTTTACGTCCAGTCCACGAGCCGCAACATCGGTGGCTACAACAATATCGAGCTTGCCATTTTTCAGCTTGTCGATCACGGCTTCGCGCAGGTTCTGCGCCATATCACCGTTCAGGGCGGCACTGGCAAAGCCTCTGGCGGCCAACTTATCTGCCAGTTCCACAGTGCTGTTTTTGGTGCGCACGAAGATAATCGTGGCGTCCACCGGCTCCGCTTCAAGAATACGGGTCAGTGCATCCAGTTTGTGCAGGCCGCCAACCGGCCAGTAGCGCTGGCGAATGGTTTCCGCAGTCTCAGTCTTAACACGGATTTTTACTTCAACCGGCTCATCCAGATGCTCGCGGGCGATGCGGGCAATCTCTTTTGGCATAGTGGCGGAGAACAGCGCAATCTGGCGCTCTTCAGGAATCTGCTCCAATACCCACTGCACATCATCGATAAAGCCCATGCGCAGCATTTCATCCGCCTCATCCAGCACCAGGGTGCGCAGATTGGACAGATCCAGGGAGCCGCGACGCATATGGTCCATCACCCGTCCGGGGGTACCTACCACCAGCTGAACGCCACGCTTCAACTGCTGTATCTGGCCGCGGTAGTCCGCGCCACCATAGATAGGCGCAACGTGGAAACCTTTCAACTTGGATGCATAAGACTGGCAGGCTTCAGCCACCTGAATAGCCAGTTCGCGGGTCGGTGCCAGCACCAGTGCCTGAGGGCGACGATCCTTCAGGTCCAGCTGGGAGAGTAGCGGCAGCGCAAAGGCTGCGGTCTTGCCAGTGCCGGTCTGGGCCTGGCCTAGCACATCCCGCCCCTCCAGCAGGGACGGAATAGTTTGTGCCTGGATCGGGGAGGGAGTCTCATAGCCGAGCTTTTCGATGGCGCTGAGAATTTCAGACGGCAGACCCAACTGGTCGAAGCCGGCCGCTTTAGGGGTATCGGTCATTTCGGAATTCACTTGAAGCCAAAGTCCCTATCGCGGGACCGGAGCGGTGGGTAAAAGGCCGCGCAGTCTAACAGGTTAGACGATCCAGATCAGCCTGTTTTTTAAACAAGCTGTGATGAAGCGTGCAAGCGGAATGAAATACCTTAGATGGAAAGGAAAAGAACGCAAAATCCCTAATCTCTAGTCCAAGTCCGTGCGAGAGAATTAACCCGCACTATTTCCGCTTTTGATAGAGAGCTTGGCCTGGGGGCTACCCTCAGCAGCAGATTCTATGCGCTTTACCACCCCTTCGATGGTGGCGCCAACCGCCTTGGAGAAGCTACCGTCTAGCTGAGTTTGCTCATATAAATAGGTATGAAAGCGTCTGAAAAAAGCAATATCCACGCTCTCAGGCTCAGCCCAGAAGCTAGATAGTTTACCTTGATGAGTCAGGCCTGGGATGTCATATAGCGCACGCCCAAGCACTTTTGTGGGCACTTTGTGAAGAAGGGCAGAGATACCGACAGTACTATTAATTGTGACTACGCCACGAGCATGGTCCAGTAGAGTAGGCAAGTGCAGATCATGGCAATAGACTACCCGCCCCTGAATATTATAACGAACCTCTAAACTATCAATCAGTTTCTGATAGTGACAGAAACCACGGTCCATAGGGTGGTGCTTAAGAACGATTACCGCATCACTTGGAGCACTCTTAGCAAATGATTTTAATACTCGATCAATTGCATTTTCGATGGACAGGAGATCAGAATGCTCTCGCAATTGAAAATCATCGCGTGTCTGTAGGGGAAATAAGAAAAAGCGCTGACTAAACTCTCCTATCAACTTAGCAGTCAAATTGCGTTCTGTTATCTTATACAGCCCTTTGCGTACAAAACTTCTTAGCCAACATATGCCTTCAGCTTTCCAGTCCCGGTTTCGGTGGTGGTGATAAGCTGGAAACTCTGATCGGGCAAGACGCATCGCCGTATAGTAGCCCATAGCATAAGAAGCTCGGCGCCAAAACGTTTGCCCTACCGGCGAAGCGCAAGGTTTTCTTAAGTCAGGCTCATACTTTTCGATCCCATCCCGTGTCCAATCCATTCGGGAAAAAGCATTCACACCACCCCATTCCAAGGTGACAAAGTCAGGGCGAAGATAACCTTCTTCAAACACCCCATAAGCCACGCCCAAAGATTCGCAAACGGTTCGGGCTTGAAAGTGATAACGGCGGCAGTCTCCGTATACAAATACAGCCTCAACCCCATGTTCCAATAAGTAAGAATTAAAGAAGGATGCCCAGTCACTTTCACTTCCGGTGAAGTCCACCTGAAAATCGGCCCAGGCAAAGTAGCGGTCCCCGCCGTTAAAATTAATTTTGTGCGTAGTTATGCCCTGTTGTGAAAGTCGCCTTGCCAACTTCGCAAAGAACGGGCCATGAGGCCCCTGTAAAAAGACTGCCGCAGACATTATTCATCCTACCCCTGAAACTTGCTATTTGGCGCTTAGAGATTGAGCACATACAAATAATTGGTTAAACAAAAACCATTACCATGCCGTATGCTAGCCACTCAGCTCATTGACACATTGGCATGTGCCATTCTGCGGCTCCATTGGGCCCAACAGGGAATTCATTAACTAAACGAACAAAAACAGGTATTGGAGTACCAATTGGCGCGAAATTCTACCAAACGGATTAATTTTTTTCTACAGTTGTTCACTTCTTACTAAAGTCAGTGACTGGTTGAGATAAAACTCACCGCGGTGGAAAAGTATAAACAGAGAAGTCTTTTCCCTGTATAGAATACTAAATCCATTTAATAAAGTTTGAGAAGACATTTTTATAAAAATAATAATTCCATCATACACACCATCATAAACGAAGCTAAGAAACATGCCATCAAGAAAAATTGGCGGTTGAGCAACCATTTTACTCAGATAAGTGACCACCACAATTGACTAGATCACAATTCACCAACACAGCAATCACAATCCACGCTAACCATTAGTGCCTTATCGGCCAATCCCGATACTCAATAAATTGAGTGGAGCCACTTATCTCCGACAATAACCATTAAGTAATTTTACGATTAGCTAAATACTGTAGAAACTTGACGATTAAAATTCATCCAAAATTTCCTTCTATCTAGGACGTGATAGACGACCATAAAAATTTCTTTGCTCGCCGCTATTGACTTTACCTTGATCTAGGCGTTTTAAGGCCTTTTTCCATACTGCTTCAAATACTTTGGCGGTGCTTTTGGGGAAGGGCGTAAATAATGGATTAAACGGATTATCTCGAGCCTGCATCCACACGGTCATCCGCTTTGACTTTTGAAGTGCTTCACCGCGGCAGTGAAATCCATACACATTGCCAATTACTAGAGTGTTAGCTGGGACAGATAACTTTTTAACTTGATATCCCATTTCATGTAAATCCGCTCCATTGACCCGAAAAGATCCATCCCAATAGCGTCCAGGCGAGCGCTTACTACCTTTTTTACATGCTTCAAGGCTTTCTTTGTACTCCCATTTTAATCTTTTCCATGAGAGCTTATGCGATCCAGGCACATAGATATAAGCGCCATTATTATCACTTGTCTCATCAATGTATAGCCACGCCTTAACACACGGATGGAAAGTATCTGCATGTAAATCACGCTGAGGATCAGGTCGGCGATTTACATCTTCATGATTACAAAGATTTTCTATATAGAATAAAGGAGGGCGATTTTTTGATGAACAAAATCGCATCAACCGATCCAACAATTGATTTTCAGCTAGCTTTTTAAATTCCGGAGCTTTTCTTCGCTCCTCATAATCCATAAAGATTCTCTGAGTTACTGTTGTCCCTTCGATTATTTCCCTAACTGGTCCCTCAAACTGATCAAGCTCTTCAGCCAAGCGGAAAAATTGATCTTCATCAAGAAAATTCTCCCTTAAAATATAGCCATTCTTAATAAATTCTCCTCGATATTCTGAAGGAACAATTGGGGAAAGAAGAAACAACCGAACTCGAAATAGTATATGTGCAACTATCACCCTAAAAACATGCAACCCGAACACATTAAGCCAGTAGCTTCCAATTATAGGATTATTCTTAAAGCTCTTCCCCCAACTAACCAACTCGAAAGACCACTTAGGTATTTTCCAAGTCAAAGCAAGCATTCGGCTTAGCATTATCACCTCCCAAAGATACATATCTGAAAATATACTATTTATATGGAAATACAGCTTCGCTTTGCCGCCTATCAAACGGAGCATCCATTGATATATTTATCAATAGCGAAGAAAATTCTTTCTATACCAGCAAAAAACTTTAAAGAAAAAGCTCCCGCCATCATATAAAGATCGTTTTTTCTCTACCAACTTAACTGTGGTCTCTGCATCAATGTAATCCCCTGTCGCAGCATCAGCATATACTGGGTAAAGTAGCAAAGTTCCCGCGATTAATTCATCTAAAGTCAATTTACGTCGCCGCCTTTGCTTAAAAACGTCAAAATCCTTCCTATCACTCCCTACCTTGGATAGCAGAGTGTCCTCAGTTAAACCCCAACCGGAATAAAAAGGTAAACCATAAGTGACAACCTTAATTTTTCTAAGCAAGGCTTCAAACCCCGTCAAAGAACACAAGGTATGCACCTCATCAACCTGATCCAATATTTGAGAGATATCCCCTTCAGTAACAATCGAGTCATATAATCTTTTAGATCCTTGGGGTAATTCTCCCAAGCGAGCACCAGCAACCACATCGGGATGAGGTTTATAGATAATATATGCTTCTGGATTTTCCTTCCTTACTCTCTCCAAAAGAGAGTGGTTACTTTTTATAACAGGAGAACCATAAGCAATTGAGGCATCGCTTTCCACCTGCCCAGGAACTAAAATAATTTTCTTATTATCAGGAAGAGAGAGATTTACTGAGCCCTGAATGTTATATTTTGTAACTCTTTTTCTTAAAAGTAGCAGATGAAGGCTTTTCGCCCTATTAAGTATTTCATCACTAAAATTAGTATCGCTTAAAACAACTTCAAGATCACTGGGTGACCGGGCATCAAAGTAAATACCCCGGGAATCAAACACTAAAGAAGTGGGTGCAACCAAGTCCGCACCTAGCCCTGCTGAACGTATGAACCCATCTTCAACCCTCCAAAGACGAGCTTGAATCTCCTCCATCTTTTTCTGCAATGAGTTCGTTGGCCAACTAGCCCAAACAAAAATATTAGCGCCCGCTGCACACTGACTGATAGAGCTTGTGCCTCTAACAAAGTCCACCTTTCCCTTTTTACTAAGAAAATTAGGAATAAACTTTCTCTTCCATGATGAAAAGCCCACACCTAACCAAGCACCTTGAAATCTAAGCCACTGCCTCTTTTGCTCCGCAATCAAAGCAACCGTCTCTTCAAACTCACATTTATCACCGGTATATGGGTTTATATATCGACAATACCTCAAATAGGCAGCACAAAAGAGCTGCGAAAGAGATCTGTTGATATTGCGACGTGATAAAAATTGTCTATCTTTAGTTAATCCCCACCCAGAATAAAAAGGAACACCAAAGCAGTGTACTTCTTTCCCTGCAATTAAAGCATCAAATCCCAGCTGACTAGTGACAACATAAACTTTTTCCACATAGTCAAAAATAGCCCAAGGTGAGATATCTTCAGATATAATTCTACAGCCTTTTTCAAAAGCTAAACTTAATAAATAACTCTTCTTCTTTCCTGTTATAACATCCGGGTGTATTTTTACACATATCTCGGCTTCAGGGTTATCTTCAATAGCACTATCCAGCATGGCCAGAAAATGAGATTCAGAAGCCTGGCCAGCCGAAACAGAGACATCTCCAAAAGTCTGATCTACAACTAAAACCCTTTTCAAATTAGTTGACCAATCTAAGGGCTTATCTATGGATTGATTATATTTACAAAGCCTATTAGCTCGTAATAGCTCTATCCCTTTCTCCGCTCGATCCAGTTCTTCAGAAGTGAAGTCAGCTAGAGCTATCAATGTTTCTAAATCACTAGGTCGAGATGCATCATAATAGATCCCAGTTTTATCAACCACCAGACTATGCGGAACCGCTCCATTAACTCCCAACCCGAGCGAACGTAAAAACCCATCTTCTATACATGCAAATGGGAGCCCTGCTCGTAGAGCAATCCTTTTTGCTTTCATCGCTGTTGGTTTAAGCCCCCAACCAATCATATAACTCACATAACTAGCGGGCTTGAACGTAATGTACTGGCAGCGTATATCGAGTAGGCTTTCTAGAATCCGGTGATTCCGCAAACCTAAAGAACAGTGTCCGGCTACAGGCATTTTCGTGCCTCGTCCAGCATATTCTTTCGCAATTCTTCATCCTCAGCCAAAGCAAGAATTCCATCGACCCATTGCGAAGAGTTCATAGGTAAAAGCAAACCGTTTTCACGATGACGAACCACTTTGCCATAAATATCACCAGCAGCGTAAATGCCCACAGCACCAGCCTGTGTGATATCAAAGAACTTGGTGTGAGACCTAGCTCTATTAAAAGGTACATTCAATAAGGGCGCTAAACCTATATTTCGCCCCGGCATCTGTAACATCGAGATATAAGTAGGCCATTTCATCGGGTGCAACACTTTAACCCTTGGTATATTGGAAAAAAGCCGATTCACGTAGGTATTTCCAATTATTTCAAAGCTCAAATTTTGATTATACTTAAGAACCTCACTTACCACAGGGTACAACCATTGGATATCTTCTTGATGTGATGCAGAGCCATGATAAAAAAGATTTACAAAATTTCTATCAGTTATCTTGATGGGCTCCGCTTGCAACAATCTTGGCCTCCAGTCACTATATTTACTCTGTAGATAAGGAGTCGAAACCAACAATTGAGCCCCTACAGACTTTAACCATTTTTGCTTTGACCATCCATATCGAAGCAATTTAAACCTGTACTTAACGGGCAAACTAAGAAATGTCCGCGGATCAAACAAATCATCATCTATAAAGAAAAATATACGAGAAATTTTCTCAATATTCTTCTTCAGAAATGACTTCCATTTACCCGGAATATAACGCACGAATATAATATTAGCGCCTCGTACATTTTCCTCTATCGGAATATCATTAAAACCACAACGCTCGTAACTAACTCCCATATTTTGAAGGAATGGTAAAACAAAATAGTCCGCTGAAGGATTACGGCCTTCCTCCACGATTAGCCAGCGACTGGCCTTTTCCAAATCAATCTCCAAACCGATCAAACCTCAAAGGGAAATACGATAGGTAGTAAAGCCAAGACAACAATAGAATAAGCAATAGTTAGAGGTAGGCCCGCACGAAGAAAATCGCGTAAATGATACCCGCCAAGATTTTGCACTATCAGATTGGTTTGGTAACCAAAAGGTGTTAAAAAGCTTGCGCTTGCTCCGTAAGCAACGGCCATTACAAAAGGCATCCAACTGACCCCAAAACTTTCGGCAAGGCTCCAGGCGAGGGGAAAAGTCAAAGCAGCAGCCGCGTTATTTGTCATCAGTTCAGTTAACGCAAGGGTCAGTAAAAAGATTCCCACCAAACCTGCCATGGGCCCCCAACCAGCAAGGAATCCCTTCAACCTATGGGCCAATACATCTGCCAGGCCACTACCAGCGAAAGCCTCCGCAAGCACCAAAGCACTGGCAATAATCAGCCATATCTGAAAAGGAAAACGCCTTTGCAATTCAGTAGTCGATAGGATGCCGAGGCCGATCATACCACCTAGTAATACCAGCAAGCCTTTTAGCAATGAAAAATAACCAAGTGCCGCTCCAGCAACAACTGCGGTGAAGCCTAAGCCTAACAGCCAATTATCACGCTGAGACAAGTCCCGTCTTACCTCAGTACCGCTGATAACATAGAAGTTTTTATCGATATTAAGATGATGGCGGAAATCAGCACCCACGGCGAGCAAGAGTGCATCTCCTGCTCGCAACTCAATCTCCCCCAACTTACCCGACAGCCTGTCACCGCCACGCCGCATTGCCACAACTGCGGCATCAAAGCGAGTGCGGAAGTTACAACTCTTGAGAGACTGGCCGAGAATACTGGAGCTTGGAGTAATCACCACTTCTGTAAGATTTAAATCCAGTGCCTCGTCATCTAAAGCAAATAAGCGTAAACCTTCTATATCCTGTAAACGTCCGAGATCACGAACATCGCCACTGAAAATCAATTTATCACCTGAACGAATCAATTCTGAAGGACCAACTGGACTAATTACTTGATCGTCCCGAACTATTTCGATTAGATAGAAAGTCTCCAGGCGACGTAGATTGTTTTGCTCAACACTCTTTCCGTCAAGAGGAGAGTTCGCCACCACCTCAGCCTCTAGCAAGTATTCGGCCACAGGTTCATCAGTTACAGTCCCCTCGGGTAGCAAACGGTTACACAATATCAGTACAGTAAGCCCCACTAAAGTTGCAGCTACCCCTACCGGTAAAAAGGCAAAGAAATCCAGTCCTGGCAAGTCGCGATCTAGTACAAAACTATTGACAATCAGATTGGTAGAGGTCCCTATCAAGGTCAGGGTCCCTCCAAGTATCGCCGCGTATGACAGGGGCATTAAAAGCTTGGCTGCGGGCAGCCGTCGCTGCCCCTTAACACTGGATGCAAGTGCTGCCACCACGGCCGTATTGTTGAGGAAAGCGGAACTCAGCGCCGTGGCGGCAGAAAGTCGTAATAAGCTGGCATTGAGGGAGTCCTTGATTAGCCCACCTGAGATCAATCGCAACCAACGAGCCTTTTCCAGTCCCACAGATACCAATAGTAACACGACCAATGTCACCAGCCCCGGGTTAGCACCCTTCTGCAGAGCTGACTCCGCTGGCACAAGTCCAGTTAGAAAGCAAGCTCCAGCGGCCGAAGCGAAGACCAGGGATGGCCTAAATCGGGTGAAGATCAGTGAAACGATAACCAGAACGAAGATACCGGCTACAAATAATTGAGGAAAAGTCATAAAGTTGGGGAGTCGCTTGGGCTATCGGTGCTAGAACTTATTTACTTATACGCTTATCGCGTAAGTAGATTATGCCAAATCTGATACGATTGCGCCTCCAGACCTCCAAACCTTTAAAACAACAAGCCGAATAGACTGATTCCTGCTATCAAAAAGTAAAACTTTCCTGGTATATTGCTCTGAATTCCAATGGCGCAGCAATTGAAATACTGCGCCATCACGCCATCACGCCATCACGCCATCACGCCATCACGCCATCACGCCAGTGTAAAGTCCTCATGGACTAAGGTCAGATTAGGGTTATATGCGGGATCAGTATCTAGCAAATCTCCCCATCGGCCACGCATATATTCCGCCTCCCTCTGTGCGCGGCGACGTTTCACTGTAGTGTTGTCCGCACCACGGGAGATAGATTCGTGGTGGTATAGCTCTGCGTAAGGTGTCCATAGATTACGATAACCTGCTTCGCGAACCTTCAAGCATAAGTCTACGTCATTAAAGGATACAGCCAGATCTTTTTCATTCAATCCACCAACCTCATCGAATACTGTCTTACGCAATAGTAAGCAAGCAGCAGTCACTGCAGAAAGGTTTTGAATAAGGTGGAGACGTGAAAAGTAACCGAACTCATTACGACTGAAATACTTATGAGAATGACCAGCGACACCACCAATACCTAAGATTACTCCACCATGCTGGATAGTATCGTTGGGGTAATATAGTTTGGCTCCTACACAGCCAATTTCGGGTCTTAGAGCCTGCCCCACCATTTCACCCAGCCAATCACTATTGATGGGCTCAATATCATTGTTGATCAACCCAATAACCTCACCTTTCGCGAGGCCTACACCAAAATTATTAATTGCTGAGTAATTGAATGGATAATCCCAACGGTGCACGGAAACACGATGATCGGAAGTACAAATCTCCTCCAAAAAGCCCAGAGTGGCCTCACAGGTGCTTTGATTATCCAAAATTAACAATTCAAAATTTGGGTAATCCGTTCTGGAGAGAATTGCCTCCACACAAGGCTTTAGAATACCAAAGCCATCTCGCGTAGGAATCAATAAGCTTACTAGAGGGGCCGACTCCGGCACATTCCATCGCACTCTATAGCTATTTGGAGCCGTGCCAAGTATCGCAGAAGCATTTATGGTTTGAGAGCTCAGGTAATCATTCACAGCTTTCAAACCAGCAGTCGCAGCATAATTTTTCGCGCCACCTTCCAGAGCTGTAGAGCCACTAATTGCTCGCCAGTGGTACAGTATTTCAGGGATATGCACCACATTCTCACTGTTCAAGTATGGCACACAGCGCAGAAGCAAATCATGGTCCTGGCTACCCTCAAGTCCTAAACGAAAGCCCCCAATCTGTTCCACAAGAGCTGCTTTTAAAACAGTCAAATGGCAAATATAGTTCTGTGAAAGTAACAGATCTGGGTTCCAATCTGGTTTAAAGTGCGGATCAAAGCGCTCACCTAGCTCATCAATTTTATCTTCATCACTATAAAGCAGCTGAACCTGAGGGTTGTCGGCAATCGCCTTCGCCATCGTCATTAATGCATGCGGGGCCAAGGTATCATCGTGATCCAACAGTGCAATATACCCTCCCGTTACCAATTCCAGGGCTGTATTGCTAGCGGCAGAAATATGTCCGTTACTTTTCCGAAAGACTACCTGAATACGAGAGTCCTTAGCCTGATACTCCAGAAGACATTCCCGGGTCTTCTGATTTGAAGAAGCATCATCTGCAATACAAAGCTGCCATTTGGTATAACTTTGCGCAAGTACAGACTCTATACAATCACTTAGCAACTCAGGATCAGTATTGAAAGTTGGGACGATAATTGAAATCAATGGTTGCACGCCAAACTTCTCACCGCACACATCATCCGAACGGGAAGCTAGCTTTACGGTCTCAACCTTACCGATCCATTCCGCATAATCACACGCCTGCCGCCTTTTGGTGAAAGTTCTTGCGTAGTGCTGCAGTGCCAATTCTTTCCAGGAGCGGTGGGTTTCACGGGCTTCTTCACGAATATATTGCATTACATTCGCTTTCCCCAAGTCGCGAAACTTAAAGTGCATGCTAGCCAAGCGCTGGGACAAACGATCATAGGCAAACCGTGCTGGTAACCTGACCAGGTGAAAATGCCTAACAGAGAAAAGCCCGGAAGATTCCATTGGATCGAAACGGAGAGCATGCGCCCGAGAAGATAGGTACACAAGGCGCTTAGTTACCCTGCCGGATTTTATCGGAATAAATACACTATCTGACTCGTTGAAGCCACTTCCGTGATCCAAATAAATCTTCGCGTCTGCTGAAGGCTGGTCATGTCGAAGGTCTATTTCTGCCATATACCAGCCAGAAGCAAGTCCCCGCCCCTTGATCAAAAATTGAGGATCCACCCCCTTAGAAAGCCAGTCAAAATCAGCCTCAGCATCCTCAACCCGCTCAATCGCATTCAGGGAACTAAGCCTACGCCCCAAGTCAATATGGACCAGGGATTTTAGAAATCTAAACACCAGTAAGAACCCAACTTGTAAAAATGCACTTTGTAGCGCTATTTATATTCTACCCAAAATCTACGCCCTCAGCGTTCGGGCATATATAAGGGCCTATATCAAACCTTTAACGCCCCCTGCTGCTATATGGCAGTAGTTAACCGATAATTAATTTTTGCCTCTACGGTCGTACCGTAGATATATGCCTCGATTCTATCCTCACGGGTTATGACTTTGCTAGGTTTAAAGCTAAACCCACACTTTAAATGCTTGGAGAGCCCCTTATTCACCACATCTGGCCGGCCACGGTTAACATCTACAAGGTGCTCCTCTCCATTGATCAACAGACGAACCTTAATCGGGCCATCAAACTCAGCCGCAGCCCAACCGGTTATCAGCTCCGACCTTACATCCACGAATGCCTTCCCGTAGCAGAGGTAAGGAGTCTCTTCGATCACACGCTCCCTCAGTGTAGTAATACCGTCCTTAACGTCACTGGCATAACAGAGTAATGTCTCATCAGACTCATCATTTAAGTCATGTGCCTTGAAGTATGCTTCACCCTTTTTCCTAGTTGCACTACCAGCTCCGGAGCCCTTACGCTCCTTTTTCATAACATGCTCGTGACGGGACTTAACTACATAGTGATTGACTCTGACCCCCTCATACTGAACCCCTCTTGTCTTGGGTTCACACGGCTCACCATTCTCAAAGACCACAGGCTGAAGATTCCCGGAATAGTAGCGTCCTGACTGAAGTACACACTCATGGATATGCATCTTCTTCGTCATCGAGGGCTTCAAAATCGTCTTGATATGTCGATTGAAATCGTGATCTTGTTTCGATGCGCGTGTAAACCGCTCAATAACTAGCCCTTCCTCCTTGAATTTATGGCCTGAAGATCCAAAATTTCTCCAGTTGAGCGCTAAAGCCCCCGCATCATCATTCTCACAAAAGTCAGATAAAAGATCTCTTAACTCAGAGCCTGCAGTGCTCACGAGAAATTCATCAGCGTCGATAAAGCACAACAAATCCACTTCGTCACCGAAATGATGTAATATATGGTTGTAAGCTGGCATCTGCGGACCACAATCACCAACCCTAGGGAAATACACCCGATTTATTACACCCAGAAAATCAAGTGCTTCCAATAGTTGTGAAGAACCATCATCACTGACATTATCAGCAATATAAAAGGTATCAACACCGATTAACTGGTGATACACAATCCATTCTAGAATATACTCATACTCATTCTTAAAGATTGCGGCAATTCCAAACCTCATTCGCACCCCAAGAAGACACATCTAATCAATAATAATTTACAAAGAGCAGTTGAAAAAGCCATAAACAATATATGAAAGTCAAAAACACTACTTATGCATAACAATAAAAAAAGACTAATTGTAAGTCAGTCAAAACCAACTTATTGGTACTACTCACAGGTAGTCCTATGATCGTGCCGATAAAATGAAGCATTTATCTTAGCACAACCAATAAAACTCTTTAGCTTATCGCCACCATCTTTCTCAATATCGAATAAAAGAAAATTTTCACGATCGTAAAAATATTGGAGTACATTTGAGTGATGCCTATGCCACTCGTATTCCCAGCGACGTATAACCCCCTCACGATCACAACCATAGATTTTTTCAAATCGATGCAAATAAGTTCCCCCGCCATGCTTAAGCCGACTATTTAGCCATTTATCTAAGGGGCGTGTATTTAATATAAAAAGAGAGCCCGGATACTGCCGATCCAACTCCTGATAGAATCTTTCAAAAGCATACAGGCATCGGTTAGAAACCAACTCCATATCACTAAAGAAGCTATATTCCTCATACTCACTTAGTAGTGGTCGCCCATGCAGGAAGTTCTCCTCAAGCTTTAGCGCCAAGTTTCCATAATCCCAGTGAACTGCCCTATAACCATTACGTAAGAAAAAGTGGTTCAGGCTTGTTGTACCACACTTGTTAAAGCCTATTTGAAATACTTTCATGCTAAATACAAAAACCCAAAAAACATGTTAATATGAGACACTACCTATTCGAAACCGCTTAGTATACCCCATTACAAGGCGGAACCGACAGCAGAGATCGTGAAAAGCCCATAAGGAATTCTTTCTCTAAACGAGCGAGCCGCGCACCACACAACTGCTGAACCACGACATACCGAACTCCACCACCCTCAACACCCACTATCCTTACCAGTTGAGTTTTGCCAGCTCCAAATGTCGCCCAACACCAACTCTCCCCGTTTTATCCTACTCGCATCGATCGAGAAAGCTAAACGCCCCACGTAATGGCCTTGAGCATACCTGAAGACAAAGCCGACTATCGGAGATAGCACTCACAAATCAAAAATTCTTCACACGTGACCGCAGCCATCATCAAAAAGGTAATATACGACAACAGAGTTAAAATAGTACCTCAAAGCAACCCCCCCTCGTCCACCGACCGCCTCTCAAACTTGCGAATCAATAATACAACCGGTTAACAACACCCTTTTCTATCATTGCTTCAATGATTACGGATATACAGCGAAACCCTTCAAGAATTCAGACCATTGAGGCAAAGCTTGTGCTCACATTGCCCTGCACCTTCAACCGTTTGAGCTGAAAGCTGCTGCAGGATTGTATCCATCAGTAA
Source organism: Microbulbifer maximicatervae (SeqCode) (assembly GCF_052467825.1). NCBI lineage: Bacteria > Pseudomonadati > Pseudomonadota > Gammaproteobacteria > Cellvibrionales > Microbulbiferaceae > Microbulbifer > Microbulbifer maximicatervae (SeqCode). The sequence continues at coordinate 2,452,722 of NZ_CP174327.1, read as the reverse complement.
GTAGTCTTTTACGCACTCTTAGCAGAAAGCAATGACACTGCATCTGAATACGCAACAACAGCTTCATGAATAAACTTTCCCATAGACCCGCCGATTCTTGCATTCAACTCTAGTATTCTTAACTGGCCATTATTAACTTTATAATTGAAACACCCAAAACCACGATAATCTAATTTCTGCAGGAGAGATTCAAATTGTTCTAAAAATACACAGTCATAACCCCATATTTTATCAACTGGTCCTCGACCTTTCCCTTTTACAAAAAGATCCTGATCATAGACGTATTTCACCTCTTTTGAAAAAAGAAATTTCCTCCCATCAAATATGAAGTGCAGAGCATATTCCTCTTTGCCTGAAACATATTCTTGACAAAAATAATCTTCAGACTCTAGTTTATCTCTATAAATTTCTTCATCGGCAATAGAGTTAACAATATAAGTAGTTAGCCCGAACTTCCCTACATTACCCTTTAGAACGTAAGGAAAATCACCTCTAAAAGAACCTACTTTTGGAAGAAGTTCTTCAAATCCATTCTCACCTAAAAAAACATTAAATTTATCTTTATTTTCCGCCAAGTGCACTGTAGGTGAACTTGGGAAAAGGCCTTTTCCCGAATCAGGGCAAAGCTGCCCAGCCTTTAAGACATCTTCAATACTAATTGGAAACACTAGATCAACATTATCTACCGCCTCTTTAGTAAACTTAGAAAAGACAGGGGTATATTCTGTCTTATTAAGCTGCTTCTCAATATTCGACTTCCAGTCATCCCTATTAGAGAACAAAACCTTCATAATCCCTCCACCACATAAAACCTAAAGAACTAACCCAGAATTAATTTTGCATTAAATTACACTTATAGCCCAACCAAGAAAATAATAAGTCAGGCCATAACCTCAAGAAGCGGCTCTATTTCTGAGTAGCAGAAATTAATTTCAAAAGATCTATAATAATATCTTTATCATCTACAGCATTTCTATAATCATTTGAATACTCGTTCAATAGATCAGCGCGCCAAATATCTAGATCGACAACATCTGCATTTTCACAAATAGAATATAGATTTCTATTAGACTGATAATAATTTTCAAAAACCGACAACCTATCTTCCAAAGAAAGTAATCTGTATCTCCGAAAGTCCCCTGCCCTCTCATACTCACATAAAACATCAGAAAGAAGAGACTGATCATGTGGATCTAGTATCGGACCATACTCTGCAAATATTTTTGTTAGAATCTTGCTCGAAGCATTATCACTTTTAGAGTGATCGATAGGTATAATATCATTAAGGCTTGCGTATTTTAGGAATGAACCTGTAATTCCTATTCCGCCGTATGCCTTCTCATAGGAGATATAGGTAAATTTAGAATCTGAGAAACAGCTCTCAAAAAACTTGAATTTTGAATACCAGTCCATAGAACTCATAATAGGGAGACGCTTCAAGGTTTCCTTAAAGTTTAAAGGAACCCCTTCCTTCGCTCTCTGCTGAAACGCAGACTCATAGAATGAGTCTTGCCTACGATAATAAATTAAGACCTCTATATTTCCCAACGATTCAAATAGCTGACTAACCCTTTCTCCCTTGCTCACCCACAAATCTTCAGATTGCAAGGCAGCGGTCATGTCTTCACTGGAGAAAATAAAGTTTTTACAATCAGAACCAGAAATTATCCCCTCAAGCTCTTTCTTAGCTTCGGAATATGTACATGAATCTGGAGAACTATGAATATAGCCATATGCTGCCTTCGCATCTTTGGGAAGAAAAACATATTCCCAATCATTATTTCTCAGAGAATCTCTATTCGAATTCAGCATCGCTTGAATTGAAGATGTTCCTGTTTTATGCATTCCGGCATGAAGAATTATTCTACTCATAATCCGTAGCCCAATTCGCTCAGCTCTTCGCCTATCTCTTTCTCAAATATTTGAGCAACCTTAGGGCTCATCTCTGTTCTCCACCGCTCAACAGATGCCGCGACATTACTGCTCGTAATATGATGCTCCACAGATTTCTTCTGAGCTTCAACTTTTCCATAATCTAGCTCTAAACCTATCCAATCACCCAAAAAACTTGTAATCTCATAAGGGGATTTAATAAATTCTTCATACTTAACAACGTATCGTCGATCACTTGCCTCAATACTGCTAATATGCTGCATAAAGGTCTTTCTCATTTGGCACAATTTTAACGCATATGATTCATCATCATCAGATTCTCCCCACCCAAAACCGTTAAAGCCACGTTTCGCATTGAAACTTTTTATAGAAACGAATTCGTCCCTGGGATCCCTGAACAAAAATAAATTTTTCGCATAAAAAGCCTCATTTACAGCCGGACAAATATCATGAACCACCTTTTCTGCATAATAAATAGGTTCATCCAAATTTAACTCTTCTTTTAATTTATCTTTGATCTGTCCAGAAAACCCTTTCCATAGATGCGTCAAAAACTCCAATTGGAGTTTTTCTCGATCTATTATACTTGTATTAATATATGGTATAGGCCCAATTCTATTAATCTTAGAACTAAATAAAGAATCAGCATTCCAATTTTCATCGTTACAGGATTCTGAAGAAGCCACAGTAGTCAATCGATGTAAATAGGTTAAGTGCCTCTTTTCAAAAGGATAATCCCGGTCAAATACCACATTACTTGATGATCCGAGTACTTGCATAAGCAAAGTTGATCCGGAACGCCCAAAGCTACGCAACATAATTGGTGTAATCATAATTATGCCTATTTCTAAATCTACTTATTAATAAATCGACAGATGGATTCTTGAGCATTCACCGATACTCAACGGCTTAGAGATATCACTGGTAACTAGATTCCAGTTTTCATTTTCTCCACAGGCCTTCAATATTGCCTGCTTCAAGGAATTACTACTTCCACTTCGGAAGCAGTAGCCATTGACACCATCGATAATTTTCTCGACTATTCCACCTATATCACTGCCAATCATTGGGCGGCCGTGGTTAAACGTCTCTTGAATTACCATCGGTGAGTTCTCCCACCATACAGAAGGAATAATAACCCAGTCTGTTTGCTCCATCAGCCGGCCTAATTCATGGGACTCATAAGACCCGTGTAAGGTTACCACGTCACCGAGATTCTCCAATAATCTATGTATCTTCTCCTGGAATTCCTCGGGCTGCCCTTCCAGATTGCTCCCGTGAATATCCAGATGTACCCTCTCTCGAGCATCTTCCGGCAATAGCTTGAAGGCCTCTAGTAATACATCCACACCTTTGAATGGGTTGATCTGTCCAAAGAAGGCAAAGCGACCCCGTGTTTCGCCTTCAACAAGCGGGCGAGGCGCCAGTGTTTGGACCTCTGGCTGGCCATTTTCGACCACAACCATCTTCTCCTCGGGGATCCCCCAAGCCTTGTATCGATCAATCAAGAATTGACTGGGTGACACAAACATATCCACCAAGTTAAAAATGGACTTAATATATTTCTCACGCAAGAAGAAGTCTGCAGGTGAACGCTCAGGGAAACAACGCCCACAGTCGGTAGGTGAAGATTTATAGCAGAGCTTCATCTGTTTACCCGGCTTAACCATTTGGCCATTATTTGCGCATATTGCCAAGTACTCATGTAACGTCATAATAATACGTGTATCCGGTAACGTATTTCGGACCTCGCGTATTAATTCCAATCCCATATGGATATAGTGATGAAAGTGAACTACAGTCGGCTTATAACGCTGCAACAACGCACGGAACTCTTGCCATACATGCTTCTTACAGCCCGACTGAAACAAGAAAAAGTCCGACATATGGGTGTGGAAAAGAATTTCCCTATCGGAATTGACAGTGGAAAAAGCAGAACCTCCGTGCGAGGGCAGATCGGTACGCGCCAGAAATACAGTATCCAATCCCTGCCGTTCGTATTCCTTAAACAAATTATAGGCGGCTACTTCTGCACCGCCTTTACTCTGATCAGGATGGCCGTGAGAAACGATTAGTATTCTGTGTTCTGTCATTGGTAACTCCTTAATGCACTAGCTGCTCAATCAAACTTCCCCAGCGGTCGGTATGTTGCCAGGCATTGTAAAGGGTAATCTTAAATTTCCAGTCACGGTTTTCAAAAAGGCTCTGCGACATTCGCTCCAGATGATAGAGCTTTTCATCTGTGAGTACATAATGACGGCAGCCAGCCTTGCGTAACTTTAAGCAGAGATCAGAATCCTCAAAATCTCCAAGCACATAACTCTCATCCAGGCCACCCATAGAATCATACAGCGTCTTACTGATAAACATACAGGCACCAGTAACAGCTGGCGATTCCATAACAGAGTCAGTATCCACTAACCATTCCGGGATACCCTTACTTGGGTGCTCGTTCAGCCATAAATTACCAAATTGTATATTTTTTGAAAAACTCATTCCTATATGTTGGATAGTTCCATCATCAAAGACTAACTTCGGAGCGACCACACCGACATCTTCCAGAGAAGCCGCCTTCTGCTCTATGCGCGAAATCCAACCTCCGCTACTCGGGATAATATCTGAGTTAAGCAACACTAATTTATCTGCTTTGGCATATCTTGCCCCTAAGTTATTAGCGCCGGCATAACCCAAATTACGGCCACCATAAATCACCCTAAAACTAATGGGAAATAACACACTGGTGTCGTAACAAAAAGGAATAAATGAGTCGTAAAGTCTTGGGTCATCTAGAACGTAGATAAGCTCGGTCTCTACAAAATCAATATCATCAACAAACTGAGCCACTTGATGTAGTAGGAAATCGTAACGTCCATACAAGGGAACTATTATGCTACGTTTAGGATTCTTCACTTCTCGCCCAAACTGCAATACCTCTACCTGAGGCGCGTCTAGAAGATAGTGTCGATTCGACCATAGCGCAGACAAGGCAGGCGCTATATGTTTGCGCATGTTTCTCTGATATTCCTGACCATCCACGTTAAAATTTACCAGTACCTGCTGGCTGGCCAGAGTAATGTCCTCTCGAATATTAGTCTGCTGTAGTTGAATGATTCCCAGGCTTCCCTCTTTGGTGAAAAAGAGCAGCTCCAGTTTAGCTTGTTCAATCAAATGGGGCATGGGTACCCATGCAAAAAAGCCTGCTTTGTAGTCTTGCTCGCCCTTGCCAGGAAAGGCCTCCAAAACATCTGGGCGAGCAAAACGCGCAGGGCTCTCAAGCAAGTTCTCACTATAGTTACCATCGGAAGTTCGTAAAACCAAGTTTGCCAAATACTGCTGGCAATCGAGCATCCAACCAGATAAAAATAGCCCGTGACCAGGTATTGATAAAATGTAATCCCAGTGCCAGTTGACTTTTGAGCGCAGCTGGTCTTCGTTCAGCTTTTTAATACCTGGAATTTCAAAGGCCCGATTGCCCATACATTTAAACATGGCCTCTAGGAGTTCTGCTTTTTCTCCTTCTCGCCAAGTCATGCAGTGTCCAAATATGTCTTCGCCACTCAGATCTACAAACGGCTTTAACTTTACTTCTTTCCTTTGGCTACCAGCACTAACATTCATTCGTAAAGATGCAGTGTTAACGGGCATGTCATAGGGCCATTCTACTAGCAAGCAATAACCCCAGTGACCTGTACCTTTAAAATTAAAGTGTTTATTTACATCCAGTCGTGTGGTTCGTAAGGTGTTGTAATTGAGAGTTTCGCCTTTGCCATCTTCCAAGTTGAAATCTAGAGATTCATGTGCCGGGTGAAATGCCCAACCTTGTATTAATAGATGCTGTTCAGCAATGACTCCACAAACATCTACCCATACTTTTGCGAACTCCGAAACTTTTTCAGCTGTTGTAGCTGTTGTAGCTGTTGTAGCTGTTGTAGCTGTTGTAGCTGTTGTAGCTGTTGTAGCTGTTGTAGCTGTTGTAGCTGTTGTAGCTGTTGTAGCTGTTGTAGCTGTTGTAGCTGTTGTAGCTGTTGTAGCATCTAAATACTTTTTTTTCTCAACGTCCATTTTTTATTTCATCCTTGTCTAGAGCTACTGTACTGCTTCTCTATCCATTTCCGGTAGCTACCATCCATCACAGCACCCCACCAGCTATCGTTCTTCAAGTACCATTGCAACGTCTTGCGAATACCCGTTTCAAAACTCTCTAAGGGCATATAGCCTAGCTCTGAGCTGCACTTTTCTGGATTTATAGCATAGCGCCGATCATGCCCGACCCTATCCTGCACATAGGTGATCAACTCTTGGGATTTGCCTGCAATGGCAGATATTGCCTGCGGATACTTATCTGCAAGTTTCGAGTCCTCACTAAACAGATTATTCATTAGTTCGCAAATAAAGCGGACAATATCAATATTGGCCCACTCGTTGACCCCACCTATGTTATAGCAATCTCCCAGCCGCCCCTTCTTGATGACTAAATCTATCCCTCGAGCATGGTCCTCTACATAGAGCCAGTCACGAATCTGTTGGCCATCTCCATATATCGGTAATGGCAAATCTCGCAGAATATTGGTAGCAACCAATGGGATCAGTTTTTCAGGGAAATGGTAGGGCCCATAATTGTTCGAGCAGTTACTAGTCGTGACTTTAAGCCCATAAGTATGGTGATATGCGCGCACCAAGTGGTCTGATGCTGCTTTACTTGCAGAGTAAGGGCTATTCGGAGCATAAGCTGTCGTTTCACTAAATGCAGGGTCTTCGGGCCGTAAAGAACCATAGACTTCATCAGTCGAGACATGATGGAATCGATGAGAGTCTTTATTGAGCCCCTCTTCAAGCCAGATTTTTTTTGCAGCTTTAAGTAAACTATATGTGCCAATAATATTAGTTTGAATAAATGCATCAGGCCCACTTATAGAGCGATCTACATGACTTTCTGCGGCAAAGTTAACCAAAGTGTCAATTTGATACCGCTTTAACAAATCTTCTACCAAAGTTGTATTACAAATATCTCCCTGATGAAATTTAAAATTTGGTCTACATCTAACTTGATTTAAATTTTCTAAATTGCCAGCATAGGTAAGAGCATCAAGGACTACTACTGTATCTTCCGGATACTTTCTCATCCAGTAATGCACAAAATTCGAGCCAATAAACCCTGCACCGCCAGTTACCAGTAAACGTTTCATCTTTATACTTCTATTAATCAGATTTTCTCAGAATTAAGATTCAGTTAGCGACTATTAAATTACTCAAAGCTGTCTTTTTTGACTTCAAAAACTTGCCGTAGAACCTCCCGCCAGTGTTTCAACTCAACACCAAGATCATTTTTCAGCCTACTCTTATCTAATACGCTATAGGGGGGCCTTGCTGCAGCAGTTGGGTAGTCTTTTGCGGTAATCGCTTTAATCATTAACTGCTTATTTGCAGGAAGTAAACCTGAAACCTTCCCTTCCTCATAGATTGCTAATGCAAAATCATACCAACTCGCCACACCTAGATCGGTACAATGGTAAATTCCATTACAGTTTCTATTTTGGGACAAGGCAAAAATTACTTTTGATAAAGTTCCAGCCCAAGTCGGAGTGCCTACCTGATCGGCAATTACACCTAATTGGTCTCTTTCTTCCATTAAACGAAGCATCGTATTTACGAAATTATTACTATGACTAGCGTATACCCATGAGGTCCTTACGATTATTGCCTCTGGAAGCACCTTAGAGATCACAGATTCTGCTTCTGCTTTAGTAGCCCCATATACACTGAGAGGTCTAACTTTGTCCGAAGTAAAATAAGGTGACGATTTTTTTCCATCAAAAACATAGTCTGTAGACACATGTATAAGGCGAACAGAGAATTTCTTGCATATTAATGCAAGATTTTCCGCACCTTTTACATTAACTGCAAAAGCAGCCTCAGGATTACTCTCTGCGCTGTCTACATTAGTAAATGCAGCCGAATTGATAACCAGATCAGGGCGAGCGTTCTCAATCACCTCGTTAACAGCATCAACATCTGAAATATCCAGTTCCTCACGAGACAAGGCGATCATTTCATACTCAGATGGACATTGATCTTGAAGTTCACGTCCAAGCTGGCCATTCTTTCCCGTGATCAAAATTTTCATTTTTGCCATTCTAAATAACTCGTAAAAGCAAATACAGTATTTGGCACAGCGCCAATTCCGTGAGTTTGATTGATAGCTGAATAGGGTTTCTACTTAGCAGAAGGTGGTACATTTGGCTTTTCAAAAAGCCGATTCACCATTATCAAGGATAGTAAACAGCATCTTGAAAAAATCTGCCTTCACTGTCTTTCTGTGAAAGTTGGGGTGTATGACCACTAACAAGGGGCCAATTAATATTTAAGTCTGGGTCATTCCAAATAATCGACTTTTCATATTGTGGAGCATAATAATTTGTACATTTATAGACAAATTCAGCTGTTTCACTGGTTACATAAAAACCATGTGCAAAACCCTCAGGAACCCACAATTGACGCCTATTTTCAGCAGAAAGAAAAACACCAACCCATTTTCCAAAAGTTGAAGAGCTCTTGCGCAAGTCTACAGCGACATCGAAAACTTCACCTCTAACTACTCGAACCAACTTACCTTGTGGTTGCTCAGTTTGATAGTGTAATCCACGCAAAATCCCCTGTGAGGATTTACTGTGGTTATCTTGAACAAAAACTCTTTCACCACACTCCCGATTAAATATATCTTCGCGAAAAGACTCAAAGAAAAAGCCTCTTTCATCACCAAAAACCTTAGGCTCAATGATTTTTACATCAGGGATTTCTGTTCCAACAATATTCATACAGCTTTTTTATCTATTGGTACCACAGATTAGCCAATCTACCAATCTGCGATCAAAGGCAAAATGTTGGAGTCGCCTGTCCATAGGCGCCACTCATACTTGAACTCAAAAGATCAAATCATGACACTATTAAAAAAAACTACGAACCAGAGGCATACCGACGCGCGCTTATCGAGGAAATTTCGCCACTTTCTACTAATAGTTGCATTAAATACTTTCCATAGCCACTTTTCATTAATGGTTGAATTTGAGCTTCTAGCTCTTCTGCACTAATGAATCCCTTCCGGTAGGCTACTTCTTCTGGGCAAGCTATTTTCTGCCCTTGGCGACGCTCGATAGTTTGTACAAAGTGTGCAGCATCTAGTAAGTTATCGTGTGTACCAGTATCTAGCCAAGCACTTCCACGCCCAAGACATTCTACTTCCAAAAGATCTTGCTCTAGATATACTCTATTAATGTCAGTAATTTCTAGTTCGCCGCGTGCACTAGGCTTAATATCTTTAGCTATATCGCAAACTTGATTATCATAAAAATATAAGCCTGTGACAGCATAATTCGATTTTGGGTTATCTGGTTTCTCTTCAAGGCTGATAGCTTTCCCTCTATCATCAAACTCTACAACCCCGTAAGCTCTGGGATCAGCTACACGATACCCAAAAACAGTAGCCTTGTTTGATCTGGAATCTGCCTTTTGAAGGGTTTGGCTAAAACTATGGGCATAAAAAATATTGTCGCCCAGTACGAGAGCACTATCATTATTCCCTACATGATCACGACCAATAATAAAAGCTTGAGCTAGTCCATCCGGAGATGGCTGTATCGCATAGGAGAGGTTAATTCCCCATTGTGCTCCATCTTCAAGTAAGCGCTGATAAAGCACTTGTTCTTGAGGTGTTGTGATGATTAGAATATCTCTAATTCCAGCCAACATAAGAGTAGTCAATGGGTAGTAAATCATTGGCTTATCATAAACCGCCATCAATTGCTTACTAACCCCTTTGGTCAGCGGGTACAATCGTGTGCCAGAACCTCCAGCCAATATTATTCCTTTCCGTTTAGAAGATCCTTTCACAACCATTTTCCCCACCCTTGAACTCTTTATAATCTAACAATCTGTAAATTTTTATTGAAACTGTCAATTTGACCCGACAAACAGGTAATACAGTGTTCATCTTTAGTGACTAGCAAATAATTTTCGATCTAAATGATTACACACTAGCCCGAGAATCTGTATTACTCTGTCCTTACAAGTCATCACACCTATTTATTACCCGCTGACAAAGCCTCGCTTCTGCACAGTAACTGCAAAAAAGAAGCCAACCCTAATAATTACTGGTACACGATCGTACCAGCTTAGAAGGATAAAACAGCCGCAGTGCCAACAGCGATGCGATAAAGTATTTCTGTTACATCTTTTGTAACTTGCAGCTCACTAGATTGGATCTTCGGCATAACCATAATTTCATCTCCTGGGCGTAAACGGCGCCCTAGTCGATTATCAAAATCCCTGTCGTCAATACGACTAATAGTGCCATCTAGATGTAAAATCACCAGCTCATCCCGATTGGCATTGTTAGCAAATCCACCGGCAAGCTCGATATAGTCTTCCAAAGTACGCTTTTTGTTATAAACCAGAGAGGTTGGAAAAATAACTTCACCCACAATTGATACTGTTGAAGACTTAAGAGGCACCACAAGCTCATCACCATCCTCAAGCAGCATTTTTGCTGCATTAGGATTATTGGCAATCACTACCTGCCCTCTGGGTTTTGCTTTGCGAGCCTGCTCAATAAAGTTCTGAATCATCATGGCATTGTCTTTTTGTGCCGTTTTCTCCAGATCTGTATTTGGCTGGCGAGTGAGGACTTCCATCTGTAGAGCATCTAATGAGCGGTCCAAAGCTGCTCGCTGACGCTCAGCAACACTGCTGCGATACAGTTGAATAGAATCCCTATCGGCATTGTCACGGAAGCTCAACTGAGCCAACAGTTGATCCAAAGTCGCACCATAGGGCAGCACATAAGTCGCCGGGCCATCAAGCTCTCCCGATACGCTTACTGAAATTGACTGAATGTCATTATCCCTTACCAGCTCTACTTGTGCCCCAGGATATAGCCGTGTTGTCATCGCATCAGCCAATGGCGTGTATTTTGCCTTCTGAACTCCATCAATTACTTGGGTGATTCGAGCAAAATTCGCTTGAGGGTCTGGCTTGGTCACAAGTAACATTTCCCCAAGTTGTGTATAAGGTCCCGTAAACTCCATTTGTGCCGCCTGCTGAACTGCCCCTTCGACAGTTACAGAACCGTTGCGTGCACCAACTACCACAACATCTCCATTGCGTAATTGAAGTGCTGGCATAATGCCATCGACTAAAAAGCTATAAAGATTAATTTTCTGGATTTCTGCTCCTTGGCGCATAACTTTTATGTCGACGAAACTGCCACTTAACTCATCAATACCACCAGCACTGTCTAGATAATAGAGAATAGAGTCTGAACTAAATCCGTTATAGAGACCTGGGCTACTTACGTAGCCCGTCACAAACACTTTTACCGGCTGACTTGCCTCCAAATTGGCATATGCTTGTACATTATTCTTAAATACACGCTTCACATGCCGGAGGACAAAATCATTCAGGACACCATTTTTTACTCCTGCAACATGAACAGGACCCACTTCCGGCACAAATATATTACCTTTTGGATCTACCGGTAGTGTTGCACTAAAGCTATAAGCACCCCAAAGCTGCAAGTTAATCTGATCCCCAATTGAGATTCTATAATCGGGGTTAAAACCGCTAAAGGGCTGATCCTTAAAGGCTCCTTGAAAAAGTGACTGACCAAAAACAGGCACTCCTGTTTGAGGCAATTCAGTGGATGCTACTTCATCAATCAGCTGAGTTTCCAGCGCTGCAGCCTGTACACAGGTAAATGAAGCCAATAATCCTAGGCCAAAACTAAAGCGTTTTATTTTCCCTGTAATCATTTGTCCACTCTTCGTAAATGTAATATTGATCAATTAACTAGGTCACTAGTGCTCGCACGTAATATCAGGCAAATGAAAGCCGTTGCTGAACCTACATTCGATGATCACGAATAGTTACAACTAACATTTTGCCAATTCCATATAGCATAAGTAAAATTATGGCAAGACTTGTTAAACTATATACCTTGCGAGGGTACTCAGCCTTTTCTGCAAGAGATGGTTGGGTTACAACCATTAGATGTTTCAATTTACCGGATGCCTCCATTCGAGCAGTTTCCAACGCCCTTAAAGAAGCAGCATACGCATCTGTAGCAAATTGCAAATCAAGTTCTAAGTTCTGAAAGTGCGCTCCCAGCGAGTTCAGTCTCTGCTCTCCCTCTTCCTCACCTACTCCAACCAAACGAACTTTTTCCATTTCAATTTGATTTTCCAAAGCATCAATATCTGCTTTCATGGAAACAATCTGAGATGAGTCGGTATTCAGGTAGGTTTTTGCCGATGTAAGCTTCGCACGCTGCTCCGCTAAGCTTGCTTCCAACCCCTGAATAATTGTACTAATCCCTTTTGTTAATTCTTCAGGGCTAACAATCTTGTGATTATTTTGAAAGTCAAGAATTTGTTGCTTAGCGCTTCGTAACTTCCCCTGCGCCAGTTCAACTTCATTCTTAACAAAAGAAACCTGCTTATCCGCCAACTGATTACTGATAGCATTGACAAAATCTTCAGACTTTTGAACTGCGGTCTCAATCAGGCGTTTGGCAAATGCAGGATTAAAAGCCTGCATTTCCATAGTGATAATACCGGTTGCTTCATCATATGTAATGTTGGTATGCGCTCTGTAATACTCCAAGTAATCTTCCTGAGTGGCATCAAAAGCCAGGCGCGAAAAGAAATCGTGCTCAGAGCTTTTGTAATAGCCTGCAAGATTCAGTTTTTCATCAAGGTACAAAGCCATATCCAGGGATTGGATATAATTTACAACCAAAAAAGCATCTTGCGTATCAGCACCTATGCCCGGAACTAGAAACCCTAATGCTGGAGTTGCAGATTGAGACGAAGCACTATCCTTAACTATTAATTGAGTAGTGCTAACATAGCGATCAGACACCCAAAATAAATAATAAGCTCCGGTCGCTACCATAGGTAGCACAACTACTAAAGCAAGTCCCCGCCACTTAGAAAAAAAACTAGTGACAGCTCCCTGCCGGTCTTTACTCTTCACACTTATTAATTCCTTAAGGTAATGAACTAACTTAGAAAAAAAAGAATAAATATTTCCCATGCCTCGGTCCTGATTCTTCTTTTGCCCTTCAGCGGATGGTTCCCTAACGTCCATTATCAGCCCTTATACTTTTACGAATGGAGAGGCGATTTCATTTTTAGATTGAGGCTGCAATTTTTCAACCTTACCTGCACCATTTCCTTTATATATTTCTATAGCGTCTTCTATCGCATCAAAAATTTTCAGGCCACTAGAATCTAAATAAATACCAACATCACAATTTTTCTTCAGCATTTGCATAGCATGTGCAACGATAATAAAGGAAGAATCTTTTCGTTTCTCAGATATCACCGCCTCACACTTTTTCTTAAAATGTGCATCGCCAACAGACATAACTTCATCAACTAAGTAGATATCAAAATCTACAGATATACTTAGCCCAAAAGCCAGGCGAGAGCGCATTCCAGAAGAGTAACTTTTGACAGGCACATCAAAATAGTTACCTATCTCAGCGAAATCCTGGACACGATCCATTACCTTTCGCTGTGCCCCTCCCCAAATACCATGTATACCGCAAATGAAAGCTACATTTTCACGCCCGGTCATACTGCCTTGAAACCCCCCGGACAATCCCATAGGCCAAGAGATTCTTTGGTCAGTGATTACTTTCCCATAGTCTGGGTAATCAATCCCCCCCATAATACGCAACAATGTTGACTTACCAGCACCATTGCGTCCTAAAATGCCGATATTCTTACCCTCGGGAAAAGTTGCACTTACATCTTTGAAAAGCACTTTTCGGCCATGGGGAGTACGATACGACTTTGTTAAATTTTCTAACTTAATCACCGGCTAGTTACCAAGTCACGCCAATTTGCCCTGTAACACAGCAATCCAAAGGCCAGCATCGTTACTGAAGACAACCCTAAGTATGCCAAACTGCCAAACATTCCCTGGTAATTGACAAACAAGCCCTCTCGCGTCAACTCAATAACGTGCAGCAGCGGGTTCCACACCAAATAAAAATGATACTCTTTTGGAATTTGCTCAAGAGAAAAGAACACCCCCGAGAGAAAGTACAAAGGCCGAATAATTATTGGAGACAACTTTGCCAGCTCTGGGAATTTAACCCCCACAACACAAAGCGCCAAACTTAGCCCGAGGCAAAAACAAAAAAACAGTACATTTACAATCACTAAAAGCAGAAAATTATTAAAATTTGTAGAGATCCCAAACCATGCAAAAATCACCATCAAAACAGTAAGCGTTGCCAAAGAAATAACAAATTCAAGACAAACCCGACTCAAGACCGCATCAAATGGCCTAAGCTGTCGGTAGTTGAATAGGCCTCGATTTGACTCAACCGCAGCCAAGCCCCTATTAAAACAATTACTGAAAAATAGAAACGGCGCTATCCCTCCAAGCATAAATAGCGCAGTTGGGACACCGGGATAAAACTCGCGCCCAGCCAGGCTAAACACCGCGACTAATACCAGAACATGCAAAGATGGCTCGATCAGTACCCAGGCGTAACCCAGTCGCCATTTTCCAAAACGAGTTTTCATTTCACGCACTAGTAGCGCATAAATAACATCTCGTTGAATTTGCCAGACAGAACGTTGGGCAGAAGACATAAAAATCTACTTTTCAAAGTGTGAACCAGTCGACCACATAGCCAGTGATAAGTTTGGGAGAATTAGCTAAGCTGCTTATAATGCTATTATCTTGTGAAAAGTAATAGATTTTCGCCAGCAGGCCTAATTACTTGAGAACCAAAACCCAATAACACCCCATAAAACAGAAGTCAACCCCTCTTTCTTGCGATAGTGGGCGGCATCCTATCGCAGCCTACTTCCAAATCAATTACACGCCGTTACGCTCGCAGTCTAGTGTATCCACGTCAGCCATCTCTCTGTGCTGATCCTCAACATGGCCATATAAAGATGAGAAGGCATCATTTGACAAAAAACAGCTCAGGAACTTATTAAGCCATCAGCAAACCCAAGTTTCTAAGAGCCTATATTAGCACCCTACATTTATAGTGCGACTTACACAGTATAGATATCTCCCACCAATGACGAAAAAATCCGCTCATTGAGCGGATTCTAACCACTGAAATTAATGGTGTATTTATGCGGATCAAAAAATCACCATCCAAGAGACACGATATAGGTAAAACTACAAAAAACCCATACAACTTATTGAATTGTAAACAATAAATTACTCTCCAAGCAAGTTTCAAGCTTTGAGATCGCACGCTTCATAGTAGAAACCATTATCAATAAGCGCAGGGGACAACCTCAGTCATTACCGCATCGCCTAATACCTCCCCCTGTAACTCCCTCCTATGAGCCATAGCCCAATCGGAAAATTCGCTCAAAAAACAACCAGCAGAAAACTTCCATCCCTGCTTATATAATTATGAAATACTCTTTTAAAGTCGCATAGCGCGGTAGCTGTCATCTCAGGCGCAGTAGACCAAAAATTAACTTGCCCTCCTCGATACTTCACATCGAAAAAGTAATTCTTTTAGCTGTTTTACATCCACCTAACCGTTAATCCGATCCTGAAAAATAAAAATCCAAGTGAAATCGGTCACGAAAACTTTCCTTATCAGGTATAATTTTTTAAAAGCTATCAATTTTTCTGGATCATCTCACATTTCATAGCTTTACAAAGTTCTATAGACTAAATACTTTAGATCAAACCAATATCAACCTGAAGAAAGAGGTGCATGCCATGGGTCCGCATCACACCAGCACATAGTAGTTTCACTCTCTAGTGATGTATTGTTTACCCCTTTTCCCCTCAACTACATATTTTTATTCCTGCATTTTTCCTGCTTGTTTAATCGTGTTCAACGTGGGCCACGTTGCCTCAAAGACCTATGCAATCGAAAAACTATCATCCTTCTTAATTTTTGTTTAAGTCTCAATCAGAAACCCTAACTCTGTTGAGGATTTTGTCGGTACAACTTGTGTCACTTCATAAGCAGCCAATTCCTCACGACAGAATGGATCTTGTTTTAGTACCTGATCTAACGCAGACCGACTATCTATGGTCACCAGGATTACCCCACCTGTGCGAGGCTCCTTACGGCCGGAAAGCTGGAAATATCCTAGCTCGTAGTACTTATTCAAAAAATCAATGTGCTCTGGAATAAACTTTTCCACCTCCTCAAGGGGTTTTATATAGGTAAGGGATACTATGAACATGCTGATCAACCTCTATTTGCAATTCAAAATATCAAAAGTAGAGATCGTAGATTTATCTTCCATCCAATCTCTTATTAACGTAGATTGCCAATCTACAACTCTCGACTTCATTAGAGGAGCATTATACCTACAGGCAATCTGCAAATAGGGACAAAGAGCTCGGTATTGATGCCTAATAAGTAAGGACCTTCCCAGATAGTATTACCTCCAGTGCAAAATCCAAATAAGGATTCAATTAGACCCCAAATTAATGAGGAATAGATTAACAGTTGTCCATTTGCTTTTTGGTTAAAAGCCAGCTTTCTCGATAGTAAATACTTGCATCATAGTGGAACGTTAAAGTCTTCGGATCCAAATAATAGGGAAAACCACTATTGCTGGATATAATAAAGTCATATCTTGCTAAGGCATGTTCTTGAAAAGAATAATACTGGCCATACTCAAACTTATTACAGGTATCGCTGTGAATCTTTAGTAACCTATCAATAAATATAGTTTCTCTATTATATTTATTCATATGTTCCACTAATTGTGCCCTAGCATCCAAAAAACTGGAAATAACAAAACCAAGCACAAATGCACACAAAATTACTATGTACTTTTTGATAGATAACTTTATTCGCTGATATCCTTCTGACATCTGGTGATCCTTAACAGTTAAATTAGTCATATAAATCAGCTTGATTGTAATTTTATGGTGCAAATATGGACTTCATTTTAGCTACTCTATGAGGCAGTGAATCGTCAGCATACGTTGTGCATGCTGACACAAATCAGCCGGAGTATTCAGCGATTAATAAACTCAGGATTATACAAATGAGTATTATCGACAAAGAATCATAACAGCTTCACCTCTTGCTCCACCAATACCTCCCCCTACAACTTTCCATCCCTCGGGTACTTTTACAGTTTTCTCTGGAACTTCCCCTTTGTTTAATGACCTTCCAGATACTTGCCATAAAGTAGCAGCAAAGCATTCACTTAGCTGCTCATCTGATTGCTCTTTACTCTCCTCAGGATCAGCTTCAGCAAAAGCGTTTAAAGCCCCAAGAGAAACTACTAATCCAAGTAGTCCAGAGAATAAGATACTATGCTTTTTCATTGACTTCCTTTTAGAACTAGCTCTTAAACTTCTTATTTATCCATCCTTTACGATAGGAACATATGGCCGATTAAGAAGTCAATAAATATACCTTCTTTTATTATATATTGAGCCACTTTTCTCTATCTGACCAGTCGAAAGATTTCTAAAGAGGAAAATAGATGTAGAGAACTAATTTTAATTTTTCTAATGACTCGATAAATAGGCATCAAAATAGTGATCGAAAAAAGTGACCAAATAACTCATTTGTACCACAGGCTACAGCTAAAGTACCCACTCAGAATATTCGAGATACCTATGACTACTCTTACGTAATGTTAGGAGTTTGGTACTAATAAACAATAGCGCATAATATTTCTTTCAGGCACTCTCGAATCACAAGTAAGTATGCCCTTATAACTATTCACACCAAAGTCAAGAAGCCTGGAGGACCTGAAGATAGTAGAATTTAGTTGCTAATAGAGGACTGTCATATTTAGCCCTTTTTAAAATTCGGCGAATCATAAGTTTCGCGATACGCTAAATAGGAGACTCGCTTAAGGAGCTTCTTGTAAATACCCTATTTTTACTGGTAAAAAAATACACTCATATATGGTGTTTGAATATTTTTCAAACAGCAAGCATGGCCTGGCTGTGGCATCATATTCATCTAAATAGATTAACTTTCAGCCTATTGGAACGATGTAATGTGTAAAAAGTTATCCATTAAAACTGGCCTTACCATCCTAGCGTTCGTAATTACTTTGATGGGATGTACAAGTGCCCAGGAAAAAGAAGCGATGCAGAAGATAGTATTTTCTGACGCTAAGGCTACAGAAGGATGCGTTCTAGTAGAAGAAGTAACATGCAAAACAATCAGGGTTAACCAGGGAGATGTTTGTACTCCTTGGTTACAAAAAAGGGCTGTGCGAAGAGGTGGAACCCATGTTGTTAAGGTTGCTTCAATGGCGCAATTTGGTGATATCTATATGCCTAACGGAGTATCGGCAGGTAAGGCTGTAACAGGCACGCATATCCCAGCGAAAATCTATAACTGTAGTGCTGCTAGCGAATAAGCGCTAACATCCCCAGGGAGCGAGTCAAGTTATCACTTGCTCCCTGGTAGTATTCTTTAACATTCCGCTCAACTCAAGCTATAACTTCTTGCTTGCCCCAATTTTGAGCTAATTCTCAAAAGAAGAGTCCTAAAAAAGAGGAAATGTCTAGGATTTCTTCCTATCCGTGAGTTACAGAAAAAGCCCCTAGAATTTATCTTTTTCTTCTCCACTAGATAATTGCACCAATCCTAATGAAATATAGATAGTATGACTTATCATACAACGGTAATCGACTCACTAAGACACCGCAATCCAGGTCTCTGCTTCCCCATCGATTACAGCGATCAACTGATTGTTACTGAATGGAGCTAATTCCAGCTCATCTGAATATTTGGAAATAACAAGTTCAGCAGCATCCTTAAACGGTTGGTTTCCATAGTGAGGTAAGGGATAGAAGTGCACAAGATTTAACCCTTCATAAGACTCTAGATTCTTCGCTGCATCGGGGTTATCCATCTCCTGAATATACGCGATATTCGGCGAGAGGATTACAGTACCTGCTGACTCACCTATATAGGGCTTACCCAGCCTAATCTGCTCCAACAAGATTTTGTCTGCCCCACTTCGCCTAAGTTCTTGAAGTAGGAAATAGGTGTTACCACCAGTTACATAGATATACTCATTGTTTTGCAGTTTATCTTTAATCTCATCCGCTGAAGCCTTAGACACTTCCAATTCATCTACAATAAGACCTAACTGCTCCAGCTCCTTCTTGGCATCTTCCACATAAAAAGTGATCTCTTCGGGAATGCTTGCAGTAGGGATGAATGTAACCTTCTTACCTTCAAGCCGCTTATCAAAACTCGCGATCGCGCTCGCCACCTCAGCAAAATACGAAGTCAAGAATAGCTTGGCCATATATTTTAATCCTTTGAAGTACTTAATTAATCAATAACTTGATATCGATATAGTTTACTCAAGATGTGAACAGGTCAATAAAGATATATCACATTATCCGATTATGTATGGAGGGCCCAATATTATTTTTTTATTATCTCTCAACAAAGTCATCAATTACCGATTCAACCTTGAAAATGGCCAAATTTGTCACTAAATTCAACAATAAACGGAGAAGCTTCTCCCCCCTGATTTTTACAGGAATGTTTATATCAGGCTGGTTTGACTATGAATTTCGACAGTATTTATATGCAGCTAAAGCCAAGTTTAAAGTATGATCTAAGTGGAACTAACAGGTAATCAAAATCACTTTTTTATCATTCACTATCTTGGCATCTCTCATAGAACCAGAAGCACAAGCAAGCAAGCAAAATCTGTAAGAACCAAATTACGTAAAGATTCGGCAGCTTAACTATTGTACCATTTACCTAAAAGTAGGAGCCAATTAGCATACGCAGAATGGAGGGCGATATAAGTCGCTCCAGAGGCTGCTGATTTTACTGCCTTTGCTTATGATACATTTTTCGTACACGATCTTTCGGAACTAGCACTCTTGCTCCCGCAACCTACCTGAATCCACCAGTGATATCTAACCATTTAGCAAAAAATGAATATATTTTGGTATAGCCTTCCCAGCCTTTAAAGTAGCCGAAAATCGCAGCCACGATATAAACCACAAACAAAGTACAAAAGGATATGGCTTCATAGTCAGGAAAAAACAGCTCTTCCATACCTTCTTTGGGGTCCCCCCCCTGGCGAACCCCACAATTAAAAACACATAAGAAAAAAGCAGAAGAGTTACCGGGATACAGCCTAGTATTATCCCTCGAGCAATTTTCTCCGGTTTTGTTGGCTGATACATGTATTGCACCGATGAATAAAAATCGATTGACTGGAAGGCAAGGCATGATAGGGATTTTAGGCAAAAAAGAGGACCTAAAAGACCCTTTTTTATTTTGCGAGTTCTGGATAAGAGATTTGCCATCTCTCCTTGCACCCTTTAATAGACAAGGGAAATTTGGTGGAGCTAAGCGGGATCGAACCGCTGACCTCAACACTGCCAGTCTTCCGCACACAAAAATGTAACTTGCTGATTTGTAAGGGAAACTGCCTTTTTCCAATCTAACGGCCTTAAATATCCTTGATGATACCGCACCGACGCCTTAACTACACCCTCCACCAACAACTTTTGTCGCTCCCAGATCGGCATAGGCCTATATCTGCCATTGGCAGACAATAGCCGTCCTCGCTTTACGTCCAAAATTTACAGGTTCGCTAGACTACTACGACAACATTACCGGTCACTAGAATTTTGACAACTTTCTTGATCATTACTTCGGACAGCTTTGGAAAACTAAGCCCCTGACGTTAAGTCTAAAGCCACAACGAGACCCACTTTACCAATAGTCTAAGGTAATCCAAAGCTGCCGATAATCGACTTATAGGACTGCAAGATTCAGGTTTACTGGGCTAATAAATGTCCGAAGTTTTTTGGTAAAGGAAGCTCACACTCAGTAAGAACTCAAAATTGAGATGCGCAAAGTAAACCTTTCTGCGCCAAATTGTCATCTGCCCAGCATTTGCCAAAATGTGGAACGCAAATTTGCGCACGATTCTTGGCTTCTCACTCTGTGTCCACCCTCCAACTTTCTACCTATTGACGACTGTACTTAGTCGCGCTTATAGCGCGGTGATGCTTAGCAGCGGCTGACTTTTTGTTGATTGTTTTGTGCGATAAAAGGAGAAGCCTTGCACAAAACAAGCGACGAAAAGGCAGTCCAGCACGAAGTAATTGGCTACCTAAAATTGTTAAATTTGGATTGTAACAAAAGTATTATGGCCGACCACCTACGCTAAAATACACAATCCATAACACAATATGAACAATGAAAGCGACTATGCTAAATATGATCGCAAGGAATGCTAGCTGTTTTGCATTGTAAGCTTTGTATTTACCCCAAGCTAATAAGAGTAATAGCTGAATAGGAGTGCTAAAAATAAAATATGCCACACCAGATGAGTCTATTTCGTATGGATCATTCGATACCATGAAATATAGAGCTATTGCACAGGCTATAAAAAAAGGCAGTGTGGTATAAACCGAGTATCTAATTCCTTCTAATGCCATTTACCTTTCCTAGAAACTTAACGAAGATGTAGAAAAACTCAGCCCTCTTTTCGTACTGTGCTTCTACGTGAAAAATAGCCCACTCATCAGTGAAAGCTAGATCAGAATTCACGTAGAACCACCATTTATGATCAATATTCAATCACATCTAAGAAAGCAAAGACATAAATTAGTTTTTCTACAGCCTGAACGTTGTACTAAGCGGCAAAACATAGTTGGCTAAAACTATGAGCGCAGTGAGAAAAAGCCAACTGTTTTCTGTCCGCTCTTGAGTGCCTTGCTATGTTTTACTACACTGTTTTATCAATTAAAAAATCTTACTAGCCAGTCGAATGTAAAAACGGTTGTAAAAACCTTTAAACCTACGAGACCAAAAAATAGAACTATTAAGGCTACTTTAAGTTTTTTACTTTTGATGTTATTCCAGAATAATAACTTAGCCTTAAATTCACTTTTTAACTCAGCTATGTCCTCTTTCATAAAAAAGTCCCTTTAGTCATCATAAATTTAAAATTGAAGCCAAGAATCAATAAACATAACTTCCTGTGGAGGCCACGTAGTGACTGTAACGAACATCACCCACTTATTAGGCATTTCTGCAGCGCTTTTTTATGATCCCCAACAATTTTTCGGCGCAACCAGAATAAGCCAACAAATTACAAACTGGAATTCCATCAAATCCAATCATTCGATTTAGCCTTCGTATCTTTAAAGATGAATAATTATCATCACAAGTTGTATGCAATACCAACCATAAAACTGCACCGCCTCTCGGCAACAATTGTGATTTAGTAGATGCTCCCCGTATAACCCTCCACGGAAATTCTATCCTAGAGAAATCCTCAACTAGAAGACCAGAATCAGAGACCACCAGTTTATTCTTCAGTGAGCGAAAAATACCATAAGAAAGAAGCAAAAAGACGATTGAAAAAGGTAAAATATACAGATGTACTTTTAAAGCCAGATTTGTAAAACCACCTTTCCAGATACAATACCCATGTACATAAACAGGCAAAATAACAAGTATTGCGATCAATATCCCCAGTGAATTTTTGTCTTTCGTTAGAACCATGTATTGTTCCATGATTTCGCCTAACACTTTGCTAAGGGGCGGCTGGAGCGAAGCGTAGGCTGTCTCGCGGAGGGCGTGATTTTCGCGACCGTAGTGTACTTCAGCAACTTGTTATGATTCATACTACGCGTCTCGCACAGGCGCCGTAAAATACGAACTGACAATAAATAAAACTATGCCAACAATCACTGAAAGTAATATAACTTTGACAGAAAATCCGCCGAGCAACTTACCCAAAAAATACCCACCCGTAGAGCCAATTGCTAATGATTGCCACATGCTAGCTCCACCTTGGGCCGAGATGATGGAACCACAATTACCACAAACTAACGGTTTAGATTCAGAAAAAGTAAGCCGTTGCCCAATTGTATTAAAGAAAGGCAGTGTTTTTGTGCAATATGGGCAAGTTTTGATGATTCACTCCTTTAAGTTATAACGCCCGCATTTAGTTCGGCCGAAACGCAGTATAGACCGTCCCAGCCCGAAGGGCGACAACATGCGTTTGTTAGCTAATTCACTGCTCAAGGTTTCCACTTAGCTTGTACGTGAAAACGCTTAATTAGATCTTGGATCTTCGGACTTTCGCACCCTCCCTTCTCGATTACCGTATAAACCATTTGAGTTGCTTTTTCTCCGCCCACCTTCATGGCCTCTCTCGCCTTCTCTTTACTCATTGCAGGATTTCGTTTCATGACTTCCTGCAGGGCATATATCGATACCATTTCATAATTGGCCAAGAAAGCGTTCAATACTTTCTTTTCTGGCTTGATGCATTTCCCAGCTGCAGCGCTGGATAACGTAAAGTGTTCAAACATTTTTAGTATATCGGTTTTACTTTCTGCATAAGTTACGCTGCAGAATAAAGCCAATGACAAATACAGTATTCTCATCATACAAACCAAATGAGCTCTCTAAGGACGGCTAACGCCTTTGTCATTTGCGTTTTGGTTGTAGTGGAGTTTTGGCGTACAGTGGCGAAGCCACGCCAAAACGGAGCGTAGACCAAAACGTCAAATGGACAAACTTGTTATGCGTGTCGAAGACGGCGGAGATCACGAAAGCCTACAAAGAGTAAAAATAGACTAAGCAAACCAACTACACTTGGAAATACAACCCTACCAGATAAAGATTGAAACTTACTCAATACGTTAACGTTACCGATGTTCAAGGAAACCAATTGGTTGCTACTGTCGAATGCTTGATAGTAGCTAATTGCCACCTCCGAACCCTTAACTATGGATTTAGACACATCTTCACTCCAGAACCCTGCATAGCGGAACTGCTTACCGTCTATAGATACCAACAAAGTATCGCTACCCTTACCTCCAGGCCTCAGACGCGCGCTCTCAACTATTCCATGAGTTGATTCTATATCTTCAGATAGCGGAAAGTCTGCTAGTAAAAAAATACTCAATGATAGAAACAATCCGCCAACGAGAATTGCAGCCCATCCAATGAAAGTTGAAGGATTATCTAGTCGTTCAATCATTCTTACGTATAACAGTGTATTCAAAAGCAGCTGCAATATATCACCTACCACTATATACACAAGCTTCCTTCGACCACGATAGAAAAAGCCTTTAAGTAACATTAACTTATCGACAGTTGGTACAGATGTGCACAAGTGGATATATTGCAGCTGCATTATATCCAGACATTTTGGGTGCTATATATATTTTTGGAAACCCCTTAAAAGTCAGAAAGTTAGCACCCTCTTTCCTGCACATAGATGAAGATGCTATTGATCCCAGATATATAAAGCAGGCTAGGTGACCTGGTTATCCCAATAAATGTTATTTAGCGCAGACAACATCTGCCCCACCACCCCAGCTAAATCGGTACTCGTATCCCCAGTAATCTGCGGCAATGTCACCGGGCGGTTGGCTACCTGCCAGCCGCTGTTGCCGTTGATATACAGCAGGCTATCCGCTTGATTGAGTGCGACCTTGGCGGGGAAGAATTGCCAGTAGCCGGGGTCGGCCACATAGCGGGCCAGTTGGCCGTTTTGGTTTGCCCAGTCTCCGGTGCCGCTGGCGACTATGTAGCGGGCGCCATCGCTGGGGGAGCCGGGGGGATCGTTTTGGATCCCCAGCACTTCAATCTGCAGCAACGCGTCGATGGTATCCAGGGCTTGATTGAGGCTTGCCGCTGGGTCCAGGGTGCCTTCAGCTGCGTAGGGTATGGCGTTGTTGGGTGTGTTGCTCATGGTCCTTTTATCCTGTTTATACCGTGATTTCCGTAGCCGGGCCGGCGCCGGTGATGCTGTTAACTTGGCTCACTTGAATGGTGGCGGTTCCTGGGTCGGGGATAGTCAGGCTGGTGGCGCTGGTGTCGGTGCTATCGCCATTCACCGTTACCCGGTAGCCGGTAAAGAACTGGCTTTGATCGTAGGCGGCGCGGCCGCCGAGATACCCTACCCCACCCCATTCAATGGTTAGCTGGCCGCCGCTGCGGTAGGCGCGCAGGCTGGTGGGTGCGGGTTCACTGTGGCTGGCGCCAGTGTAGGTGGCGGCAGTGGTAGTCTCTTCGCCGCTGCCGCTACTGGTGGCACGGAAGGTGAGTGTCTGGTTCAGGTTGTAGCGCTCGGTGGGAATATAGTTCAGCGTGTTGCGATCCAGTAAGACAAAGCGCGTACCCGCTGAGTGCTGGGTGATTTCGGTATTCAGGCGGCCGCGCAGCAGGTAACCAATTTCCCAAACGCCAGGGCTGATCTCGTCGGCCTCGCCAAAGCTCACAATTTCATTGCCGATTAACGCCCTGTTCTCGCGGTTAAGCATTTGCGCCAAGGTGCGATACTCGAGCGCGTCGCCATCGTCGAAGAGTTGGATTTGCACGCGGTTGTGGGTGTCGGGGATCTCGCGCTTGTGGGTGTCGAGCGCAGTGACCAGCTCCCCCATCACCGCCTCCACGTCCGTGGTATCGGATTCGGTATAGTTTTCTCCACCATCTAAAGACAGCGCCACGATGGCACCGCTCCAAGCGCTGTTGCTGCCGGCGATCGCAATGTAATACCCCAGCTGGGTATCGTCGCCACTGGATAGAATCGGAGCGTCGATAAATTCGATATGGGTCGAGCCGGCAACCAGGGGCACCGGGGCTGGTGCGGCCATGGGGGCCACGCCTAAAGCCTGACTTTGGTAGGCGCTTTTGCGGTCGTGGATCAGTTTGTATTTTTGCTCGCCTCGATCGATATTCACTTCGTCAATGCGAAGGCGGTCGCCCTGATACAGCACCACATCGCCAGCGGTGAGCCCCAGGTAATTGCGGGGTAACGTAATATCAAACTCGCCGCGCTGCTCTTCGATCATCACCTTGTGCATGATGACCGTCACCTGGGCAGCGTGGTCGGTTTCCAGTACCACGGGGGTTTCAATATTTTTTTCCCCTTCACCACGCGTGTCGATACTGCGGTCTGAGGTTTGTTTACAGGTATCGATACCGCCGACAGAATCGTAATAATTCAGGTTCAATACCTGCACGATTTCCTCGGGGGAGCGGCGGGTTTTCTCATCGTCGCTATCGCCGATTAAATCGTTCTCGTCGATTTCCATTACCGGTTCACCGCCGCGCGGGACAAAACTCACCGTGCCGCTACGATTAACCGGATCAAAAAAATACACCTTGGCCAGCTCTTGGATATGCTCGAATGCCGGGGATTCGTTGGTGATCTGCATTCCCTGCACATAGCCCTCCAGTAAGGTGGTGTCGAATTTATCGTAGGGCACGCCGGCGCGCTCGCAGATCTCGGCAACCACGGCATAAAGGGGATATTGAGCGGACATACTGCACCTAGGGTTTGAGTAAAAACTGCAAGCGGAATTGGCGATTCATCCCCACTTTAATTAGGCCGGGGCTGGAGACGTTTTCCTGTAGCAGGTATTCGGTTTCAAATCGGTCGCGCTGTTGGCGGCATACCAAATTGCCGCCCTGTAGATAGGCAAAAATCACATCATTGGCGGAAGACTGCAGGGGGCGCTTGTCGTCCAGGGTGAGGCGCGGGGTAATAATGCCGGGCCATTCGGTAGTGACCTGCTGCCCCTGGCTGCTGTCGTACCAGTAGAGCTTGGCCATACCGGCCTCGACATAGGCAACCACCGGGCGCATATTCTGATCGAACGCCAGGCTCACCTCGGTAATCTCTGTACCACTGATCAGGGTGAACTCAGCCACTTCAGGCGCATCCAGCACAATCTCCGCGCCGTCGTTCAGAATGCGGGCGCGCCAGATCTGATACTGCAGCCCCTCGCTGGGGTCTTGCAGGGCGATACCGCCGCTTTCGTAGTCGATCAGATCGCGCACGGGCCTGGCAGCGCCGCCGATAAAGGGCGACGGCAGCGGCTCACTGGATAGGGTGTTATCGGGCAGCGCCATGGTTAATCGCCCTCGTAGCGGCCCCAGCTAATCGTGTGCCAGAGCGTGAGCTTCTGCGTGTTGTTTTTCGTAATAGGCGGGTCAATTTCCACTTGAAAGGTCATCTTACCCACACAGAATCGACTGCTGCGAATGGTAAAGTTCGCTTCATCCAAATCGAACACGGCGCCACCGCTCAATTTAAAGCTGCCATTCACATAGCTGTTGGTAAATACATTCGCCGGCGTTGCAGAATCACTGGAGTACCCAGACTGGTAGGGGTCGCTATCAATCTCCCCTATACCCGACGCGTACACTTTCAGGTGATTATTGCCACTGCTGCCGGTGAAAAAAGAAATCTTGGCGGTATAGAGGCTCCAGTCGTAGTTCGAATCACATTTAGCAATGCGCGCGGTATAGTTGTAGCCATTGCTGGAACCCACAAAATCCCCTTCCGGCTTGTACAGCCGCAGCTCGTAGGTCACCACCAGGATCTCATCGGCTAATACGGAAATCGTCGTGGGGTTGCCATTGCTGTCTTTAACCAGCGCGCGCGAAAACAAATTGCCGCTGTTATCCGGGGAGATACCCAGCTCCGAGATATTACCGACCACCGCGCCCTCATCGAACTGATAGGTGTAGCGCTTCCACTCGTAGCGATTGCCTGGGGTGGTGGAGCGGCCATCGCTCGACCCGGTGTAAATGGCCGATGCGATAAATCCGGCGAGCTGGGTATCCCCCTCAGCCGGAGTTGCGGTGCCGCTGCCCACTTGGCAGTAGCGGATAAACTCTAAGGTGCTGGTCGCCAGTTTATTGAGACCGTTATCCGTAATCAGATTCTTATGCCAGTCGGCAGCAATCACGCGCTCGCCATTGCGGCAAATTTTCTCTACGCGAAAGCGTCCGCCGAAACCGACGGGAATGTCTATGGTCATGGAGTTACTCCAGTAGGGCCGCAAAACCCGCGTAAGCGGGAGCGAAAGTTTCCGGGGATTCGGTATAAAAAATGCCGGCGGTGCGCAGCTGGGCACTAAAACCGCTGTAGGCCGGGGCCATAGCTTCCTGCTGCACGCCCGCGTCTTTCTTAATAGTGCGCAGCTGAGCCGAGAAACCGCTGTAGGCCGGGGCCATAACTTCCAACTGATCGCCCGCAGTTTTTAATATCGTGCGTAGGTTGGCAGCAAAGCCTCTATAGGCGGGGCTCAGCCGTTCGATCTCTGCGGCCATGGATGCCGCGTCCATGGCCTGATAGCCAGGGCTCAAAGCCTCCTGCGATTCCAGCGCGTAGGGTTTGCTGGTGAGCGCCAATCCCTCGGCCCGCTCCACCTCAAACGCAAACTGTGGAATGGCACCACCGCTGCTGGTGAGGTTTTCGTTGTCGATCACCATGTAACAGGTACCGCGATAGGCGTGTACCTCACTGACCCCAAAAGCGGCCTGCATCACGGCACTGGGCTGCTGGTCAAAGCCGCCGAGGAAAAACTCGGCCAAGCGCAAAAAGGCGTTGTTATTGATAATTTGGATGGGGTCGCGGTTATCGCGGTCGTAAACCAATTCATTGTTGCGCCAGACGCGGGAAATACCGGTAATTGGTCCCTCGCAAATTCTAATCGCGTAAGTGCGGTAGACCTCTTCGTTTTCGACTTCCGTCGAGCCGCCGCCTTTACCGGATTTTTGTTTTTCTTTTTTCTTAACAATCTTGGGCGCGGTGGTGGCAATAATATTGCCGATGACCGGCAGCACCTTGCCAAAAATAATCGGGCGCGGTACGCCGGCTTTGGAGGTCTGCACTTTGATATCGTCAAAGGTGCGGCCTTCAATCGTGGTGGTACCAAAAATTAAGTTACCCATGGGGAATACACCTCCACCAATAGGCGGCGCCAGCGTTTATCTAAAATATGCTCGCGGCAATCTTGATCCGCGTGGGCATGGATTAGGGTAAATCCACCGTGGGGATAATCCCCTAAAAAACCTACGTGACTCGGGTCGGTTTTTTGCGGCGATTTAAATACCGCAATATCCCCCGGTTGCCATAGGGGTTCCGCCACCGGGTTGCCGAAACGCCGTTGCATTTTGTGCCGCAGACCATCTTTCCAGGGCTCGCGGCCGTAGTGCTTTTCATCTTCGATATCGACCCCGGCAGCGCGCAAGCTGAGCACGATCATGCCCACACAATCTACCGCCCAGTCTGTGCGGCCCCGGTGACGCCAGCGCACACCTTTAGCCACCAGGCCCCGCGCGTAAGCCAGTGTCGCTTGTCTTTGTGGGTTCATATCACACCGATTGGATATTGGTTCCGGGCCAGGTACTGCCGCCGCCGGCACTGCCGGAAACATTAGCGCCGGGCGTGTCTGAGGCTTGGCCGATAGGGATTAGATTCTCGCCTTTAAAATCCAGCCAATTGCCGTGGTATTTACAGGTAGAAAATTGTCCGTCGCAGTCTTCGCGAATTTCCAACTCATCACCGGGTTGCACGGCAAACGGCAGGGGTTCGATCTGGGTGATCTGGCCGGTGGCGGTATCCACGGCCTCGATCTGATAGAGGCGCGAGGAGACGTTATCACCGGATTTCCAGCGCACTCGCCAGCGGTTAGCCGTCGTAGACAGTGAGGCAATATCATCTACCAGATAGGTGACTTTGGGTTCGTCGCTATTAACGGCGGTGACCGTAGCCGATTGCCACAGCGCATCCGCATTCACACCGCACCCGGTTTGCGAATTGGCATCGGTGCCGAATATGGCCCGGCAGGTGACGGAATCCACATGGCCGACAGACTGGCGCAACCGCATCATGTAACTCAGCAGTTCAGGAATAAAAACCGTATTGCGAACCGTCTTTACTTCGCCGATATCGCCGCCGTCCAGCTCGATAGCGCCCATGGATAGATCGCGGTAATTAACCTCATACATCACCCACTCTGCATTATCCAGCTCGCCGCGCTCGGCCATCTCGACAGTGATGCCCGGCACGTCGGTGGAGTACAGGGAGTAGCCCTCGGCGTTGTCCACATCAAACGACGTATCGCTGGCAATCACACTGGGGTCGAAGCCGTTCTGGGCGTAATAGGTAATTCCGTTGTATTCGACATTGCGGTCTAACGTGGTTGCACCAAATTCGCGGCCATCGGCAAGAATGATTTTTAATAGGTTGCAGGTGGTGGTGACGCCGCTGTTTAAATGCGCTTGCAGTGCGCCGGGAATAACTCTCACAAGCGAATCTCCAGCAGCTCAACACTCCCACTACAAACTGGTTGGCCCCTATGGCGATTTTCAATACTGAAACTGACATCATCCTCAAAGCGCACCGGTACATCGAACTCACCCACCCAGGTAATCTCTGCACCATTGGCCGCATTGAGTTCCACTTGGCCGGTGGTGTAATCAATCGCAGCAGCCACCTCTTGGCCATCGACAAAAATTTTTACCGTGCCAGTGACCGGTTTAACAATTTCACGCTGATAAGACAGCGAGCCAAACAAATAGCTCTTTACCAGCTGGTAAGTTTCGGTACTGCCGCTGCCGTAACCGATCACCTCACCGTCTGCAAAAAAATCACTGGCGTCTTTAAAGCGAAATCCTACCAGGGCACCGGCACAGGCGTGGTGTGCGGCGATCACTATCTGGTGGTCTTCATAATCCAGATTTTTGAAGATCACCGAATACTGGCCCAGCGGGCGCTCCCACTCCGCATTGCGGCGCTCTACCCCATTGCGTAATTCACGAATATCCGTTTTGTAACGGTGGCCATACTCGGAGCCATAGGCCACGCGCTCCAGCAATCGACTTTCATTAAACATTAAGAGCCAAGCCTCCTGCGGCTAATACGGTGCTGGCGCTCGGTCTCGCGTACAAGCTGCGAGGCCGAGCGATTATCAACTCTGCCGTCAACCTTAATATTCTGTGTGATACGGGTATCCCCACCAGAGCTTCCACCACGACCACCGCCGTGCATATCCGCTTGAATCATGGCCAGGGTGCGATCCAGTTTTGCACTGGTTTCTGAGGTGGTGACACGCTCGCCTTTTTCCAGCAGCCAGGTGCCAGTTTCAGGTACCGCATCAAGGCCGTCATGAGCCATGCCGGTAAGCTTTGCCGCAGCCAGGCCACCGGTGACATACACGGCACCGGCCGCTGCTGCACCCAGTACCGGGCCCACATAGGGAATAGAGGCCATCGCGTTGTATGCACCCATGGCCGCATCATTGGTATTGGCAATAATGCTGGTTAGTGCGTTGCGTTTTTTCTCATCCAGCAGGGTACTGCCGATGGCCAGCGCCGCGCGCATATAGGCCGCCTCTTCGCCCTCCATACCGGAGTAATATTCCGAGGCCACCGACATCAACAAGTTGTAGCCCTCCAGCTGCTGCTGTCGGCGCAGATCTTCATTAGCTTGGGTAATTTCGGTGAGCTTTTCTTCATACTGCTGGCGAATGGCCAGCTCCTCCTCATCCCAGGTGGCATTGAGGTCGGCGCGCTCACTGCGGAATTGCTCCAGCATATCGAGCTGAGTGGAATACCAGTCTTCCAACTCGGTGCGCGCGGATTCGATATCGGAGCCACTATCGAGGCCGCCGAGTGCTGGCGAATCTTCTGTGGCGGCGTCGGCGATACGGCCGAGCGTCTGTTGGCGCTGTTCATCGGTAATATCTTTTACCGCTTCGAGAATATCCAGGCGCTCGCGCAGTAAATCCAGATTGCGCTCTTCATCAGTTTGCAGGTCTGAAACCAGTGAATTAAAAGCCTGCTGCGCGCGCAGCATTCGCTCGCGTTGTTCCGCCTCTTTTTCCAGTTCGCCTTCGATATCCCCCAACACACCCGAGAAGGTTTCCCAGGGATCGCCGATGGCTGCCTGTAGTTTTAATTCTTTCTCTGCTTCTGCGAGCGCGCTGTGGAAATCGTCGCCGAGCAACGGCCCTTCAATGGTGATCTCTGTTTGGGTTTTAGCATTGGTTTTCGTGGGTGTGCTAGTCCCAAAGAAATCATCCCGCTGCTTTTGCAACGCGGCCAGCTTTTCCCGCAAGTCATCAACAGAAGTACCCTGATGAATATATTCCCCGGTAGCCAGGCGAATACCCGTGAGCAGTTTGCCATCACCGATCACGCCGCTATCAATCGTTGCGCTCAGCTGTTTAAGCGAGCGCTCCAGCTTCATGACTTCCGGCTCGCCGTGCGTCATACGGGCCACGGATTTACCGACTTCCTGGGTGAACTCCACCAGCTCCACCACCGCAGAAGCCGCAGCAGATCCCACTTTAATAATTGCCGTGGTTAGTGATGCGAAGGCATCTCTGGTTTTTGGGTCTGCAATTAACTCTGTGAAATCCTTGATCGCCGGCAGTGCGCCTTTTACAACTTCTTTTTCGAATCCATCAAGCGCGCCCTTGAGTTTATCCAGATCTTCGCGCACCTCACCCAACTGCTGCAAATCCAGATCCGACAGCACCGCACCCACGTCTTCGGCCTCATCCCCCAGCCGGCCAAGTTCCTTGCCGTTGTTGCGCAGCAGAGGCAGCAACAAGGTGGCATCACTGGCAATGGCCTCCATATAGAAGGTCATTTCGCTCTGGGATAAATTGGCTTTTTCCAGGCTGCTGACATAAAGCCCCAGCGCATCACGGCCCGATAAATTGCGAAACTCTTCGGCAGTGACTCCCACTTGCGGGGCGATATTTTCAAAGAAGTCCGCCATCGGCCCGGCGCCGGTCTGCAGGAAATCACCGACCTTATCCGAGGTATCCTTGAGAATATCCGCAACCTTATCCTGCTCAACGCCGTAGCGCTGCGCAGCGTAGGACATGCGCTGGAATTCCTCGGTGCTGGTGTTGGCCACCCGAGACAGATTTTCAATCTCAGCAGATTGCTCTATCACCCGCGAGGTCATTACCGCTAATGCGCCGGCAGAGGCGACAGTAACGGCAGCAAACGCTTTGCCTACGGCAGCGACATTTTTCTTAACCTGCTGTTTCCACTTTTCAGTGCCACGCTCAGCTTTATCCAGCCCCTTTTGAAATCCTCCTACTTTAGCGATCAGGTCCAGCGTTAATGTGCCCAGGTTTTTATTAGACATAGCGATCCACCGCCCCTTAGTGCCAGGTCTTCATCGCTTGTTCCAGCGAGATTTCCGGCTCCTTCTCATGAGGCATAAAGTCTGTGATTTTTGCGGGGGCGCCTTTACCGCGATGGGTATTGGCGTAGAGGGTGGCAAGTAATGCCGTGGATCTTTCAGTGCGCATTCCCGGGTGAAGGGAGCCGCGCAGCTCACGATATTTCGCCCAGCTTTGTACTTCTTGATAGCTCAGCCGCCGCTGGGCCTCTTCGATGGTGCAACCGCCAATGCCGTTTAGCACCAGCTCGTGCCAGAGTTCCTCTAGCTCGCTGAGCTTTTCGCCTTTCCCAGGTTATTGACCGCACCAATTTCCATCAGCAGCGCTTGGGTTAAATCCGCGTTGAGCGGGCCGCGATCTGGATCTGCCTCGCCGGTAATATCCTTCGCCGTAAATACCGGCTTGCCCTCGGCATCGACAACACAAGCGGCAATACGCCCGGCAATCACATCGCCCTCACCGCGCAAGGCCGCCACATCATTGACGGCGCTGTAGTATGAGAGGCGACGAATATAAACCGTCGCCTTGATCTCCTCATCGCCCTGCTTCCAGGTAATGGAACGCTTAACCGGCGCACCGGAAAAGCTGCCCTGCTGCTGCAGGGATTCAATTGATAATTCCATGGGTTACCCCTTAGGTTATATTTTTGGGCGTCCAGGCAGAACCACCGCTGCGCTGGATCGACATTTCACCACTGACCAAGGTGTTCAGCTGGAAATCAAAGGGGAAGTCAGCCACATAGCCTTCAAAGGTGAACCAAGTGCGCGTGGTGGGCAGTGACCACTCGCCGGCTGTTACGGTGGGTGCTTCAGTGCCATCACTCCAACCCACCGCCCACTTAATGCTATCCACCGTGTCATCCTGGGACAGTTCATGCAGGCGCTTATGCACCGCGTTCTGCGGGTTTATTTTGAGCCCTACCGATGCCTGCCCCGGTGTACGCAGGCCGCGCTTGAACTTCTTATCCAGGTCTTCCAGGGAAGTGTCATCCAGCTGGTCGGCGGGACTGCCGCCGGGATTAAATGAGGTAACCCCGGTGATCTTCTGCACAGTATCACCAGAACCTGCCGGGTCGATAAAATAGATATTGGTGCCCTGAGCCAATTGGGACATAGGTTTTCTCCAGTCGCTTTAGTGGAAATTAATAATCGACGCAGGGGTGCGTCATTCAGTGGAATATTGGGCGCTATAGGTCAGGCGCACTTCGCCCAAGGGGTGGTCTTGATCCAGGGCGAAATCGGTTTGTGAAAGCGCAAAGATTTCACAGGCACCGCCCAGGGTTCGATCCTGCAGGACACTCTCAACATCCTCAGTGGCCTGATCCAGCAGCTCATAAATATCTCCCCGGCTATGCACCACCACCGCTACTACAAGATCCAAGCGGCGGGTAGTGCCAGAGAACTCCTGCTCTGTTTGTTCCGTGGCAAAGCCGACAAGGATGGCCGGCAGCTTTTCTCGCTCGATGCCTTCGGTGGTTCCGACTGAGGGGAAGTTGTAGCCGGATAGGGTTTTTAGTTTGCTTAATACGGCATCGCGGATGGTGATGCGTTGGGTCATTGGGATTGCTCCAGGAATTTCGGGCATAAAAAAACCCGCGTGAGCGGGTTTGGGTGTCTATTTCCGGCGCAAAGAACGCTACAAATCAATGTACAATTTTAAAATTTAACGTCTCAAGAAGGGGCGCCGTTTACGGCGTCCCGCTTGCTTGACTTGTTAGCCACTTCTTCGATTAAGTTAAATTTTGTTTTTAATGGCACCATAATGCCTGAATTTTGGTCTACTAAATTAACTGAAACTTTCCATTCGCCCGGAAGATCATCTGATTCCCCGACATATTTAATAACTGCTTGAGTTAATAGTAGGCTGTATGGATTTGGCGGCATCTGCCAGCCAACGGCGCACGGGACGTTATCTGCATTTATTGAGAGTGAACCATCCGGCCTTTGTACTTTAATATCACAGGTAATATTCATAAGGCCCTGTTCATTAGGCTTTGGATTCGTAAAGAAAATTAAAATGGTTAACTCTTGTCCGTAGCTAACATCGTGTGCTTCGTTGAAATGCGGAACATTCTCAGAAGGGGTATTCCATTTCTGTTCCCAATCAGCATCTGGAGTAACTAGAAGCCAGCCTCCAAATCCATCAATGCTTTTCATAGAGTCAGTATTGGGTGCAGGTGACCCGTCTGCATTTCGCCAACCCACATTCTCAGAGCGTGCTGTGATTGAAACCAAAATTAAAAATAACGCTATGATATTTCTCATGACTTCCTTTGAGGCTAACGCCTTTATAACGGGCCGCGTTGCTGCAAAGCAGCGCTTTTAGCGGTCCAGCCCGAAGGGCGATCGTTGATAAGCTTGTTATATACTGATGCCAAGTTTAGATTTAAGCTCTTGCAGTTTACTAGCACTGAGCCCCCATAAATAAGCCTTTTTCGGGCTAATTGGTGCTGCATGACCGCCTACCCAGTCTGGCCCGAACCACAATAGCATTTCAGTGCCTTTTTCATTCCCACGAAATACAGCAGTCGCCTGCGGCGTGGGATAGGTATGCCATGTTGTGTGCCAACCAGAATTATTAGTTTTAACAAAGCCGATAATGTCTTCAATTGCTCTTGGATCAGTTATGACCTGAACTTGTTTCCGTTCCTGAAGCACACCCTCATAAATTTCAATTGCTTCTATATCGCTGGATTGAGGAAGCAATAAAGGATCTACTTCGTTGCATGCAATCGTGAGCAACACAAGGGTAAATATTATTAATGCTTTAAAAGATCTCATAGTCTGACTTTCATATAACGCCTTTATAAACGGCGTGCGTTTTTCAGCGCGTCCAGTTGCAGCCGTTTTCTGGCTGCAACGATGTTTAATAAACTTGTTATATCCTGGCTATTTGTAGATTTTGGGATCGACTTCATATTCTCCACCCATTTCCTTGGGCTTCAAGCTCGGGTGTTGCTCGTAGATGGGGTTCATGAAGCTAGTAAGTAGTTCACCCATCACTTTTCCTGTGGCTTGCTGGTAGTTTTTAAACTCTTGTTCAGAGCATCCATCCTTAATAAGAGCAAGATTATTATCCATTGCAGCCCCTATTTTAAGTGCAAGCAAGCTTGTTTTTTCAGCTAGTTTTCTATCCATAGGTAGTATCCGTATAATGCCTGCATCAGCGGCCGGAGCAAGCCACGCTTGCGGAGGTCCAGCCCAGCGCAGCTGGGCTATGCTGCATGCATTTGTTATGTATTTTCCCCGATTAACCTTCTGAAATAGCCTGCGACATATTCTTTGTAAATTTCGGGCGACTTTTCTTCTGCTTCGACACCAGACTTTAGGGCTAACTCGATGAACTCTCTTAGCTGCGGCAAATGATCAAGCCTTCCCAGTCTCAAACATTCCTGAATATTGAGAATCATATCCGTTTTTACTTCTGGATAGCCACCTTGGTCCCAAGCTTGCAGAATATAGCAAGCCATTTTTATCGCAGCCCCCTCATGAAGTAAATCTATGTCCAACCCTTCGCCACCAATAGATTCTGCTGTGCAATCTACATACGAAAACGGATCGAATTTCCCATCCTCTGTACCGAAATCACTAAACAGGCAGCGATAATCGGCGCACACATAATACATGTACAAGATATCTTTGATTGCCTCTTCAGCAAGGCAATACTTTTCAAATTCCTGCTCTTCCAATTCTTGATTCATTTCTCAAATGCGACCATATAACGCCTAAATATGAGGCGCATTGTTTTTAATGCGCGAAGCGCTGTTAATGCGTCCTGCGGCGTAGCCGCGAACATAATTTTATTGTTAAGTGCCCGCATTTGCACGGCAAATAATTTTGACAGCTACAAGGGCTACAACACCAACTAAAAACTGTGCTGGAGGTATAAACACTAATAACCACCCACTTTCCCTACAAAACACCTCATCAAATACAGCTATCTCGCAGCCCAATAAAGCCGATGGAACAACAATGAAATGAAAGCCCAGCATTAAAATGACCAAGCTCAATTTGGCTACTCTATTTCTAATTATGAAGAAAAAAAGAATGCCTAAGGCTATTACTCCTACATTTGTAGTCCAAAAAATGATCTCAGGTATCGAGTCGAATTCTTCCATGTCTATCCTTAGCACTTAACGACTGCAACAGGGGCGGCCGGAGCGTAGCGTAGGCTGTCCCGCGAAGGGCCAAAGGCCCGCAGCAACCTGTTTGTACTTGTTAAATGCTGCTTGCACTTACTTGCCTTATAATTTTTTGAATAAAACTACGGCCTTGTGACAAAGGCTTGTTAGTAAAATAAGTTATGACATATACCTTATTATTTATATGAAACACATTATGGTAATAATTTAACCTACTTTCACCTGATTCTCGAGCAGCCTCAGCAACTAGAAGAGTACACTTATTATCACACTTTGCCTCACCTAAGCTTTCACCGTACTCTGATAATATTTCATTACTTTCTTGGATTACTGCCTCAAGATTATCAGTGCTAGCCATGTGAATAACGATCATCTCATACGGATGGCCAGTTTTTTTATTAGGGACAAAGGCTGCGAAATCTATTGAAGAGCCTGTTTCTTCAATGTGATAGCTTGAAGGCAAAGAAATCTCAAAGAACTCACTCTTCCAAGAAGCGGAGAACGCTGTTTGTGCGAGAAACAATATTAAAAGTGGTATCAGACGCATAACGTATTTAACGCCGCCAGTTGTGGGACAAAAGGCCGAAGGCTTTTTGGCTCCGCAATCTGGCCTGGTTAAGGGTTACGGAGTTTGCCACTTGCCCGATGCCTTTTTAAGTTTAGGGTAACCAAGCTCTTTTGTCTTTGTGACGGCTGCGGACATAATCTCCGATGCCTGCTCAAGAGTTACAATAGTTACGCCAAGCTCATCTTGAGTAAATGATGAGACCTTACAGTCTGTCGTATCCTCGGCCTCACCAATTAAACCAAAGATAAGCACCGATACAGTATCTTGGAAATAGTATGTGTCTTCCTTTTCCGTGCCGAACAAATTAACGCCTACAAAAACCTTAGGAGTAATCCCTGGCATAGTAAGCTTTGGATCGGCATAGACTACTTGATAGTAGGTTGTTCCGTACTCGGGCTTCATTCCATTCATCCCTTAACGCCCATATTTGCGGCTGGTTGGAGCGCAGCAGAAAACCAGTCCGACAACATGCAATTGTTAAGGCTTTTTCTGCCATAACGGAGATAACTTAGCTCCCCAGTGGTCTACGGCAACAAGCTGTTCATTTTCATCAAAATAGAACACTATCTGATTTTGAAGCCGGATCTGTGTCTCGTAATTTTTATCCATAGACTTTGAATCTTCAAAATTGATGTCAGGTAGATCACTTTCTAATATAGCGGCTACTGATTCCTTGGTGCTGTTTTGGCTAATAAACTTCCCTAGGATGCGGACATCGGCACTCAATTTAGGTACCGCCTCTATCGTATAACTTTTATCAACAAACCAATTAATCAAGTACAAATTCAAAACAACGGATAGCACCAAGGCTGTAGCAAGAGTTCTCATTTCGTATTTCTTCCCGTCTGCATATGCCTTAACGCTTTTAGCACCAGCGCCGCAGGCGTCGGGTGCCTAAACTAGTTAAATGTTGCACATATTCGCCTATTGTGATTCCGCCTGCAATACCACCAATCAGTGGCAATGCTACAAATTGCGCATGATAAAAATCCATAGATTGAACTCTTAGGCTATTTAAGGCCAAAAGCACAACAGAGATAGCAAGACCTAAAGTTAAGACAACGTACTTAGAAACCCCTAACTTCTTAGCAAGAACCAAGCCCACCATCCCTGAAAGTAGTCCTTGAGTAAAATAGCTCTTAATATTTAGGAAGATGTCCAAATAGCGCGGTAAATCGAACAGGCCTGGCGGGCGAAAGTAAAGTGACGAACACAACATTGCACTCACCATAGTGACCACTAGTACTGTGTATTTACCGATCATATTCATATGACATTTAACGCTTAGATAACCTGCACTGCAGGCGGTAAAAAAAATGACTTGGCATTGAATTTAGGCCGAACTAAAGAGGCCCATTCCTGCAGTGTCTGGTTCATCGCCATGTTGTACATTCCCGTCGGTGCTATCTGGCAGCACCGCCCCTTCTATAAAGGAAATTTCTTTTTTCGTCTTAGACCACACCCTGCCACTCAGTTTTGTGGGCTCGTGGCACTGACCACACTCTACCACCAGATCTTGGATTTGTAATCCAGCCGGGAGTGGTTGATCTTTCATTAAACCCACGAGATTGCTACATAGATCGTGCTTTTTTTTGTTACATCCAGCATATAATCCGTAACCTCGTACCATATGCTTACCTATCGGGGGTATGTGCTGCAAAATACGCCTTAAGAACTCCTGAGGCTTTAACCGTAGTTGCTTACGTCGCTGGTCACGGTGATCAAAATAACTAAACTTCAGCCCCTTATGATCCACATTTAATATCTGCGCTGGCTTCAGCGGACCGCCTTTGATATAGCGTGAAAAATACAGCAGAACACCTCGACCATGCTCATATCGTTCCTGAATACGAACTGACCATTCTTTGCGATAGCAAGCTTTAAAGAGGATATCAAATTGGCCTATTGACCAATTGGGAGGGAGCTTGAGTAACCCGGCACGATACTGTTCTAATAAAAGCGCTTGAAATTTCCCCCTATAAAGTTTCTTAACCACTCGCACAGGTAATAAATATTCACCTGTTTCTTTCCAGTTTTCCCTTAAAGTCAAACCGCCAGCGGTCATCAAGCAGTGTATATGAGGATGTAAAGTTAACTGTCTTCCCCAAGTATGCAGAGCCATAAGCATCCCAGGGGTTACTCCCTGATAAGCCTTGCTCCCCATCAATTCAAATAGCGTTTCTTTACTTGATAAAAAGAGTATATCTGTAAGCCTTTCTTCGTTGTATTGCCATAATTGAAGATACTCATGAGGAATAGTAAAGACCACATGAAAATGCTCTGTATCAAATAATTTACGACGTTGCTGATCAACCCACTGTAGCTGTTTTCGACCTGAGCAGAGAGGACAACTTCTGTGTCTGCAAGAGTGGTACTGTTCAGTTACATGATTGTGCTTACAACGATAATAACTGCTTCCCATCGCTTTTGTACGGCACTCCTGAATCGATGAGATAGCTTTCAAATTTTTTAGTGGTTGCGCAGTTTTAGATAAATAACCACTGTACGCAGAAAATATATTTTGCAATACCCGGTTATGCATTTTCTAAAATGCCTCTTATAATTTAAAAGTGGCACCACTCCCGCGCAGCGGGTTTGTACAACATTTATATAGTGGTCATCATGACCACTATTATTTTGACTACTATTTCTGATACAAATTTACGCCAACATGCCATCTTCTTCCACTAAATCAATAGATTACGATCATTTGGCACTACCGGCCCATCTAGAAAAATGATCAACTTGACCACTATCCCCATTTTTAACCGTCCCTTTAACCCACTGATTTTAAAGCATTTATTCGTAATTATGAGCAACTCAAAAAAATAACAGTCACAATGATCATAAATCCTGTGCTGACCTACCCACTAAGGCTACCCATCCACCTGCACCCGCCAAACCACCCCATCATCCGCCAGCCGCTTGCGAACCTTATACTCCACTCCACCCAGCGTAATCACCGCATCAGAGTTGTAAGCCCCCACCTCACTCACCAGCAGACTCAGCTCAACACGCGGCACCCGCACGCGCTCCTCATCATCGAAGTCATCAATCTCCTGCTCAAAGATCACTCGACAATCAATAGGCTCAGCGCCGCTACCATCGGTATAGGTAGCGGGCTTACCCCATTTGCGGAACGCGCGCTCTGCGGCTCTTTGGTCCAGGTCCATGACTCACTTATGCCTTCACGGTGCCCGGTACGCCGGTAAACTTCACAGCAAAACTGGTAACGCCATTCCCGGCAGCCTCTGCGGCGAAGGCGGTGGAGCCGGTGATATCGCCAGTGGCTGCGGTGGCTGCATTACTATCGAATGAGCTGGAGGCGGTTACCCAGGTGAGGGTTTCGCCCTGATTGATCTCTGCGGCGGATACCTTGGGCACAGTGAATACGCCATCAATAGCAATCACACCGGACTCACCCACGGCGATATCATCCATTGCTACACCCAGCACCGCACCGACCGGTACCACCTGGCCAGAGGTGATATCCGCGCTGGTGATGTTGGTGTAATCCAGCATGCGGCCGTCTTGTACAAAATTAGTAGCCATTCTCTTTCCCTCAATTGGGTTTGTAACTGAAAGTAAAAAGGCCGCGCGATGCGGCCTCTTCAATGAACGTTGCTAGAGCTAGCGGTTAGCTGGTTTTTGGAGTCTTCACCATGCCTTTTGCATCCCAGGCTTTCGCAGCGGCATCCAGGCGGACTTTGAATTCCACCCCATCCACGCTCCAGCCATTTTGCTCTTCTAACACCGGGGCCTGCTGGCCATCCAGATAGAGCACTTCGATGGTGTCGTGCGCTACCGGGTCGGCATTGAGGTACCAGCCGTTGTGTCCGCTAAAGCGCGCATCAGAGAGCACTTCAGCAATATTGCGCACGCTGTTCGGTGTGGTGTTGTTTTTACTGGATTCGCCCACTTCGAATTCGGATTCCAGGGCGACCTTTGCGCTGCCCTCGTCGGCAATATCACAGAGCAGGAACTTGGGCCGGATATTGAGCACTGCGCTGCCATCCTTTTGCTTGCCCATCTTCACCCGTGCGGCATCGATGCTGGCGGTATTGATTAGAGCGGCGCTGGCTAGGTTGCCATGATCTGCATGGAACAGGGCTTTTCCATCTGCCATCTTGGGATTGTTGAGCAGGATGCTGAATACCAAGTCCCCTACGGTGCGCACGGCGGCGAGGCCCATCTTTTGTGGGATTCGGGTAAAGGCCCCCAGGTCGTCATTAATAATCGCCTGGCGGTTAATAGAGAAGAGTTCCCCGTATGTGGCCAGAGCGGCAGTCTCGGCCCGTTCGCCGATACTCACATATTTAAATTCTGCCCCCGGTGCCACTTGGCGCAGTGAGGGGAAGCTGCCCAGGTCTGTGCGGGTTGTTAGTTTAAAGTCACTGAGGTTGCCGACACTGGTAAAGCGCGGGAAGATTTCCTGTGCTTCTTCATAGCCTTTGAGCATGGATTTATTGGCGATATTGCCGAGTACCGTTGCGAAGTCACCCGAGCTATGGGTAAACGCTGCAGCGACCACACCCATTCTGTCGAGTCCGGACAAGCTTTGGCCGTGGGCCTGCATCAGGATGCGGGCAATCTCCATCATGGTGTAGCCGCTGAGTTCATTGCCCTCTGTGCGCTTTTCACCGAGAGCACGTACAGCAATCGCATTTTCGGCATCGGCTTTCATGCGCTTGATGCCTTCACCTTCCTGCACTACCACACTGTAGCTTTGCACGGGGGCTGGGGTTTGGCTGCCGAGGGCTGTGAGCAGTTTGTCTTTGGCTTTATCGGCGGTGCAGTCCATATCATTGAGACATTCCTGCATCACAACACTGTGTGCTTCGAAGCCTTTAAATACAGCCGTGATATCGTCTTTGCGCTTTTTCTCATCGGCTGCAAATTGCGCTTTGGCATCGGCGGTAATCTGCGCTTTCATTTCTGGAGTAACCTCGGGCGCAGCGGTTGCAGCTGGCGTGGTGGAGGTGGTTTTAGGCATGGCTTGCGCTTCCTTGGTTTGGGTTTGGGTTGGATTGCCTGCAACCGCAGACGGGAATCTAAATTCAGTGGACCCCTGCATGACCAATGCGTTAATGGCTTGAGGGGTGTTTTTAAATTGATTTAAGTGATCAGCACTGAAGCTGGCAGCCATCTCGATGGCTGCGGTGGTATCGGTAGCGAAGCCGGCCTCTACCGCTTCTGTGCCGGTATACCAAGTCTCGTCATCCATCACTTGGCTGATGTCCTCATCCGACATTCCGGTGCGGGAGGAATACAGGCTTTTCATGGTGGCTTTAACTTTGGCCAGCAGGCTCTTGGTTTTTTCCAGAGCGCGCTCGTCACCGCGAACACCGGCACTGGGGTTGTGCACCATGTAATAGGCATTCTCGGCGATATGGACCGTATCCCCGGCCAGGGCGATCACACTGCCCATACTGGCTGCGATGCCTTCAATCCAGGTTTCCACTTCGGCTTTGTGATCTTTGAGCAGGTTGTAGATGGCGGTACCGTCGAACACATCACCGCCGGGGCAATTGATATGCA
Organism: Microbulbifer maximicatervae (SeqCode); assembly: GCF_052467825.1. Lineage (NCBI taxonomy): Bacteria > Pseudomonadati > Pseudomonadota > Gammaproteobacteria > Cellvibrionales > Microbulbiferaceae > Microbulbifer > Microbulbifer maximicatervae (SeqCode). Next base: position 2,409,592 of record NZ_CP174327.1, on the reverse strand, counting down.
GATTGATCTTGCTGACATCACCGAGCGCTTTGAGATCGCGGGCAAAGTCTTTTGCAGTCATATCCCAGTAGCCGATGTAGTCATACAAATAAATATCGGCTTCACTGGTATTGGCGGCAGCGGTCATGCTGTACCAGGATTTATTCGGCATAGCTGCCTCCTATTCAAATTCAGTTTCTTGCGCGGGTACGGCTTCGCGTTTGGTTGGGGTGGTAATGTCGTTTTGTTTGAGCTTCCGCTGCCAGGCAGCGGTTTGCTTTATCACATCGTCCGGCTTTTTGCCTCGGCGGCGGATGGTCTGCTGTGGGCTGGCCAGTACATTTTCCAGCAGGGTTTCATCGGCGCTGGCTTCATGGACCGGATTAATCCAGGGCATCACCGGGGTAATAAAATCGACATGCATCAGCGTGGATGGATCGACATCACTCGGCACTTTGAAGGCATCCGCTAGTAAACCCATCTGCACCCAGCGGCGGGTGGCCGGCTCTACAATTTCCTCACAGAATTCCAGGCTGAGGGTTTCGTAGTTTGCCCACTGCTCTACCAATTCCTGGCGCTGCGAACTATAAGTGCCGTTGTAGTTTTTACTGATGCTGCTAAAGCTGGCCATGGTGCCGGCAGCAGTCATCCGGTGCATGGTTTCTAAAAAGGGCGTTAGCAGACCACTGGGGCGATTACTTTGAATGGTGCCGACAGATTCTCCAGGGCGTAAATCGTCGTAGATGGCACCGGCGCGGATATTGAGAGTGCGGTTTCCTTCATCATCCCAAGAAGAATCATGCTCATAAGTATCAGGGCTGCCCTTTTGGATAAAGCCGACCATGGCTGAGGCAATCTTGGCGGCAACACGCTCGTTTTCTTCATAGTCTTTAATATCAGTAAGGCGATTCATTACCGCGGCAAAAATGGAAACCCCACGGGTTTGGTGCAGGCGGCGTACAAATTTCAGGTGCTCGATATTGTCGGCACTGTGAAGCCTGCGCTTCATGCGCCAGTTAAATGAGGCTCCGGGGTGTTCGTCGTACAACCAAAAGCCCGAAGGCTCACCCCAGGCGGATTTTTGAATGCCTTGCACAATGCGCTTGCTGGGGTCGTTGTAATCCACCGGCAGGAAATCCGGTTCCAGGCATTCGATGGTGTAAGGCACCGGGGTGCGGTGTTTTAAGCCGGGCACTGTGCCCTGCAAGTGCCGCATTAAAGTTTCACCATCGCGCAGCCAGGTATTGCACAAAAGCCGCTGGGCTTTGCCCCAGCTAAATTGCCGGGTACATTCCGGGCGCCGCGCCCATTCCTTGTGGGCATCATTCATTTGGCTGGCAAAACCATCGTGGATATCGCCATCCCAAGTTTTGGGTTGGAACTCCACATCGATTCCGCGCGGGCCAACAATGTTGTTCACCAGGGTAGTGAGAATGCCAAAGGCAAAATCGTGGTTTTGCTCCAGGTGCCGGGCCTGGCCGCGCAGGGTTTCCACACTGCCTTCCAGAACCAGATCACCGCTGCGGTTATCACCGGGGTTTTTGCGCAGGCGACTGGGGCGCGCGGCTTCATAGGCGGCGGCGATCTCCAGGGCACGCCGAGCTTGTACACGGCGCAAGGCAGCCTCGGGTGCAAAAAACCCGATGACAGAATCTAATTTATTCATTAGCAAAAATTCGCGTAGGCGGGCCCAGGGCGTTTGCCGGCGGCCTTTAAGGTTTCAGCAGTTGCGCGGCGCTCCCACTCCTGACGACCCGCGCGGATTTCCTGCAGGTTCTCGGCGGTAAATTGGCGGCCGTTAATGACCGTGGTTTTTCCGGCGAGCACGTCTATCTCGGCCTCGATATAGAGGTCGACCATCTCTTGTGCAGTTTTCGACATTTAACTATCCAGTAGAGAGCCGGCTGGCTGCGCGGGCTGCCTTGGTTTTTTAACGATGGGCTGTTCTGTAGTTTGTTGAGGTTCGCTAAACAGCGTGCGCTGGCCCAGGCGCGATTCGATGGTGGACCATTTTTTCTCGTTATATTTGTGCATGCCCATGGCGTGGGCGGCGTGCAGGGCGTAGACCTCGGTATCGGTGCCTTCATTGGGCCGGCCTGGGCGTGGCTGCCAGGTTTCCCGGCCTTTATTTTTCTTGCTGGGGGCTTTCACTTCGGCAGTGACCTGCTCCCAGTAGTCCTGCCGCACATGTTTGCAGCTGTGCATATAGGCACTGGTGCCGAGCAGCCGCTTGGCCATCAGGTCTTTGGCTTTGTGGGTGCCAACCATATATACCTTTACCCCAAAGCGGTCTGCCTTGGTGCGGCGCTTGGGGTTGTTAAAATCCACCTGCCGGGGCTGGTTGAATATTTCCCTGGTGCCGAAGTCGTTGCTGTCACCTTTAATCGCCATCACCAGCACGCCACGATATTTTTTATCGCGGGTTCGCACCCAGTGATACACCGCGTTACTGGTGCCGCCATCGGAGGAGTCGATACTTACCGCCGCTGCGCGAATTTCGCCGAAGCGCTCGTGCTCAAAACTTTGGAACACCAGCTTATCCAGAGCTGACCAGCAATCATCTTTTTTATCGGCGGTATCGCCATCGATCTCGCCCCAGTACATCTGCCAACTTTCTTCATTGCGGCCAAAGGCGCGAATGGTGATTGCGAGTCGGTCGTGCTGTACGTCGATGCCGACCGTTACCAGCAGGCCACCGGCAGGGCACACTAATTCCGGGTAATCCTCGGCGGCCTCTTGCAGCTTTTCATGGTCCAGCAGGCGGCTGGCGGCGTACTGGTAGGGCCTGCCCAGTTTGTTGTTCTGAAAAACAATGCGGGCGGATTCATCTCCGCTTTTCGCTTCGTGTTCGGCTTCAAGAAAATCCCGCACCACATCGGCGAGGCCGGTGCCGGGGATACACACATAAAGCTCCGATAGCTCCATAAAGGTTTCTATCGGTTCAATTTCGTCATCAGAATAATCCTCGCCGCATTGAGTTTTTACCCAGCCGGCAAAGTCATCGCCATTTTCCAGAGCGGTTTTGCAGGTCTGCAAAATATTGGCCTGACGGCGGTAGTCATCCCATTCGCTACCACAGTGCGGGCAGCCATACACTGCGCTTTCTGGCTGGTGTAGGCCGAATACCGGGTGCGGTGTGCCGCCCTCCTTTTCCAGCCAGCTGACGTTTTCCCAGTCCAATACATGGGACTCACCGCAGTCGTGACAGGTAATCGGTAACACTCGCATGGTGCCGAGCTTGGTGTAGTGCTCTACCTGGGAGAGATCCGCAACCGCCGGGGTGCCACCGATAATTAATTTCTTATTGCGCATGCGCTTGAGACGTTCGCGCAGGTGGCGAATGGAATCGCCCTGATCGCCGACGTCTTTGTTGGTATCGTCAGGCTCCTCTACATAGCCCCGGCGGGCTGATGTGGATTTCACATTGGAAATGGAGTTGGAGCCAATGGTGCGTACTTCACCACCGGGAAATTTCTTTCGCGTTGAGCGGCTGCCGCCTTTGCGGCTGGTGGTGACATCGATCACCTTACTCACTGCCGGCGACCCTTCAATAATCGGCACCAGCTTTTCATCCATAAACAGCCGGCCTTTTTCATCCTTGGGAAACAGCATCAGGATGCGGGCGGGCTCAGTAGCGGCAACCTTGCAGATATCGGTAGCCAGCAGAACCGTCCAGCCGATCTGCGCAGCCTTTTGCATCACCACCATCCATGACACCGGATTATCCAGCGCGTGCATCACACCCCAGAAATAAGGCACATAATCGTTGCGGTAATAACCGGCGTTATCGCTATCCTCAGACGGCAGTTTGATATTTTGCGGCAACCACTCAATCAGCGGGACTTTAGGCTGCGGTATCCAGGTTTCCCGCACCTCCTTCACTAGGCGCGAGAGATTCGATCTCGTAACTACCAATAGCTCTGAGGGCAGCGTCAATACTAGGCTGTAAGGGTTCTCGATCGACGGTAATGGCATGCTGACTTTCGATAGCAATAAGGATGCTTTCTACCGCTCCTAAAAATTCATTCTTACCAATGGTGGACCACTCCACCATCACCTTACGTACAGACTCAACATCAACTATTAATTGATCCTCTCGGTATAATTCGCGTCTAATTTTCTCCGCGCTCATCCTAGCCTTATCTGCATCAGCCAAATCTTTTTGATTGCGAGCTTCATTAGCCTGACGGCCAGCAGCTTCAGTACGCAGCCGCTCACAATAAACTTGTAGCCACACGCTGTAAGTAGAGCCTTGCGGCAACACCCCAGCCTGCACATGCTTAGCAATTGCCGGTTGAGAAGTTCCCACCAGCCGAGCGAACCCCGACTGAGTGGCCTGATCATTAAGTGATGGGTTGTCAGCCAAGGTATAACCCCCTAGGAAATTTCAGATAGCTGTTAAAAACACGCGCCCGAATTGCTCGTGTTTTGGGTCGCCCAGGAGGACCCGTTCATCAACGCTTTGAAGTCTTGATTGCATGATCCATAGCCTTATCAAGCTCTATCGGCAGGTGCCGCCGAGCAATACCCTGTGCAATCCCAACAAAAGGAAAGCGCTGGCGGTAGTTCGGCCTGCCTTTAAGGAAAATAAGAATGGGTTTAGCGGTTGGGTTACGCTTACCACCAGCCCGTTTCCACACCCCATACCACTGCTTGTTGCGCTTCCCGTTAACTTTTCCGACAAAATATTTAGACTTGGTGCCCTGCGCACCATCAGCTCCACTCTTTTTAGCGCCGGAGTTAGCACGCAGTTCTGCCAAAATCCTTTTGTAGATCCCAACCGAAATGTTGCCATGCTTATTTAACTTGGCCTCCTTCCCATGCACTACATACATCCCCCTAGGTAAGAGGCCCGCATGCCGAAGCGCACGCTCAAAGCGTTTGTCAGCCCGGTTCTCATTAATCACCGAGGGTGCCAGATACTCACTAGGCGCTGTGCCATTGGGGGCCTGATCACGGATGAAGATCTTCGCCACACCCGAGCGCTTAGTGGCTTTCTTCACCAGTACCGAGTTCAGTGTCAGCTTCGCCGGATTGACAAAGATGCGCCCAATGGCTGCGCGCTCTTCTCCACGTATACGAAACGCCACATTATTCAGAGCAACCGAACTGGCATAGGGCAACTGCTTTTTTAATTCAGCAGCTGCCTTATCAAACTTTGAAGTATCCAGCTTTACACTAACGTCCATCGTCTTAGCCCTGCTGCCTTTCTTGCAGCTTTAGTCGCTTGTGGTTGTAATACCAATTAACCATTAAACCCGCCGCAGCTATCAGCACTCCAGCAAGGCCTAACCAGTTATCCGCGAGCCAACCGGCGAGAGTTCCAGCACCAATGGCAGTCATATAGCTGGCCTTATCTGCTAATTCTCTTAGGGTGTCGTGAAGTGTCATGACTGCTTCCAGGCCTTCATCGCTTTTTCAGCGCTGCGCCCCACGACATAACCACCGAGGCCGATTTTTACTATCTCCAGCAGTGCCAGAGTTTGGTCCTCGCTTAAGTTTGGAGCTGTCCATCCCAGCCAGTGAAATACAATCAGCCCGACGAATGTGAGCATTGTTACTGGCCGCCAATTTCTCTGTAGCCATGACTCCCCCGAGGCTTCTGCCGTGATTACCTGGGTAGCTGCTTTTAGCTCTTCCAGGTCCATTGAAATCAGCTGCGAATCAACCCGAGCCTTTAACCGATTAGCTTCTGCTTTATCTGGGAAAGCCTTGTCTATGACCTTACCGAGAAGATTGGATATGGCTGAAATCATGGAAGCTCCAAAATAAAGGGCCGCCCGGTGCCGGTGGCAGGGGGAAGAAGCACCGAGTGGCTAAAAGGGTCAGGGGGGATATTAATTTCCGATTTATCAGGCTTCTCACGCATATATCGGCTGTTCTGATTGTGGGTAGTCACCGCAGATATATTTCAGCCCAGGCTAGTGATCAAATTGCCAACTAACCCCAACCAATCAACTGAGGCTTGCACTTGAACTACCCCATCACCGTTTATACCAACTTTTCTGTACGTTCACCTCACACCGATGCCCTTCTAACAGGCAAAAAAAACCGGCCTGAATGGGCCGGTTAAGGGGGAATAAAATTTCTTTGCTCGTACTGACTGCTCCCTGTAAAGACAACAATCTCAAAGTAGCGTATTTATACTCTTAAAACGCAAAAGCACCAAATGGAAGAAGATATCTTACGCAAGAAGTGAATTCCCTTGGAAAATCTCTACACCCTTAGTCTTTATGCACTTTTATATGATGAAGCGTCACAGTTCCCGTCTCATCTGCACAGGCAGGGAAAGTGGTCAAGGTTACCGTCTTGTTTTCGGAGTGCGCGTATATAATTGAGTCCAGGTATTCCTTACCCATTGGCCTAGACATACTGAATGAAATGTAATCACCATTCCAGCCATGGCATGCAGGTGGGTTCTGAACGCCTCCCTCAGGGTAGATCCGAACAAGATTCTTAGTATCAATTAGTACGAACGAATCTATTTTTGCTACAGTCTCAGAATCAGCAGCAAAAGAAACTTGAGAGATAAGAGCGAGTAAACAAACACCAATATATTTCAACATGTATTATTCCTTTTTATAGTTTCAAACATAAATCGAAGAAGCCTTATAAATGGTTAAAGCACGTTCGTCAAATCTTCGAAAAGATAAAATTTATATTTAATTTTATTTGAATAAAATGATAAAACGGCAAATGTAGATGGCGGAATCTTAGTTATTATTCTTTTCATCTATAACCTTGCCGGATCGATTTGATATGGCCCAAGTCATTAGTAATTCCAGATTGTGGGGCGGGTACGCTCGCCGGGTATTGATTCCAAGTCATCCAAGTGAAGGAAACGTCTACCAATTGCTCCCTTTTGCTTAACCCCTATGCCGGTGAAACCCTCTTCAAGCGCAATTCGGATTAGTCGGTGTGCCCTACCTAGTGCAACTTGAACATCAACAGCCTGTCCGGTGGCATGGGTCATAGTGGCCTTTAGCTGGGCGTTATGAGCTGGGCAGCGGTAGCCAGAGTTAATAACCATTGGCCTGCCAAAGCTTTCTCTGACTCTAATCAGGCGTTGGAGCGTTTCATCTTTAAATTGATTCTTGCCACAACAACGACAGGCCAACTCAGACTCTGTGAAATAGTCGTTATGAAACATAAAACCTCAAGGTTTAAGCAAAAAAAAAAGCGCCCCAAAAGAGCGCCATTAAGAACATTAACAAGTATGAAAAATGAGTGATTCAAAACGAAAAAACCCGGCTGGGGGAGCCGGGTTTCTGTTGCAAGCGGAAAAACCGCAAGCTAGAAAAAAAGTACCATCCTGGGTCAAAGTCTGTCAACCCACCTTCAGCAACTTTTCTTTGTAACCCTCGACAACCTCAGACACAGGCCCCAGAGCACGAGCAGGGAGCGGATCTAAACGCCTTTGTAATTTCCGCCAAATATTCTTCCACTCCTGATCCCACGTGGATTTTTGACAACCAACAATAACCCGCGCCTGCTTCACATCTACCTTGCGCCCATTAACATCCCGCAACGCACACGCACTAATACAAAATAACGCCAACTGGCTAACCTTCTCGCGCGGGTGCGGCTCCTCCCACTTATCGAACTCAGACATCAAAAACTGCAACAGCGCCGCCCGCTCTTTAAATCTTTTTGCCGGAGGAGCATAGGCAGCCATGCCCCAGCAATAAGCCAACGGATCACTATCCCGCAACTTAGCAACAACGTTTTGAATTATTCCCCTCTCGCAGGCATCCATCACCCGGCTACCGCTTCCCTTCCCCACAACCGTCTCAGTACCACTCACTCGTGGCGCATCTATCCGACAAATTACTTGATCTGCTTTGCCCTCAACCTCACCCCGAATAACCACCTTCCGGCCCCGGCGCGTGCTTAGGGTGGCCGTACTCCTACCGCCCATGGCCTCGTAATCAAACGCCGCTGCCGACCCATCGAACGCATCATGCCAAGCCTGTCTCGCAGTATCGAATCTCATATCACTCCCCCCAAGACATCAAACGGTAACCTCAACCGGAACAATTACGCAGCCTGCTGAAAACTATCGAAATGCTCCTGGAAAACCTTTCTCGCCACATGCAAATTATCCCGGTGGAAAGTCCCCAAATAATCCTCATGCACCTGCCGAATTTTATTTTGAGTCACCACCGTATGGGCAAACACCAAATCCACTTGGCGAGGGTTATCCGTGCGAAATACCGCTAAGGGTCTACTCGCAACGGTAGTCATAATTCGCTCTTTGGCTTCTGTCAGAGTCACAACGGTCATGGCATCGCTCCTTGAAAATCCGTGTTTACCAGCCAGTGTCTGTCAGCATTTCACCGATTGGCCGGTCCCGTGTTCGCTGCTGGGACGCTATTCGCTGCGGTGGAATAAACTTTTCGCGCCTCACCCAGTTGCGCCACACCGCCAACCAATCACGCCGTACTCCCTGCTTGCCCGACTGAGATTTCCAGTAATCACCAAAGCTAGCCGCAATATCGTAGATCTGATGCATCACCTCTGGCCGCGTCTTGGCCGCCTCATCGTAAAATTCTTGGGTTAACTGCCAATCATCGGGTAGGCGGGTACCACGCTTCGATGGCGGGGCGGGTTCCTGACGGACAGCAAGGGCACCACCCTGACCGCTCTCTCTCTGGTTATTTTCTAGAGTGGTTACTTTCTTAGTATCTTTACTTTCTTGTGTCGGCAAATCCGGATACGGTAAACCCGTATCTGGTAAATCCGTATCCGGTAAATCCGTATCCGGTAAATCCGTATCCGGTAAATCCGTATCCGGTAAATCCGTATCCGGGTTTTCAGGACGTGGATCAGCATTTCGCGGCATATCCGAGATTTCATAGTCCATACCGACTATTTTTCCCCGCTCACCACGCCGAGTAATTCGCTGGCAATAACCAGCATCAATCAACTCACCTAACAGCTTGTAGATCTTGTCCCTGCCCTCCTGAGCCTCTTTGGCCAGTGCCGAAGGTGAAACCTCCCAATGATCCGGCTTCGACAGCAAGTGCAGCAGCAAGCCGCCAGCAGCGAATGAAATACGGCGATCACACACAACGGAATTTGAAACCACCAAGTAATTTGAAGACGGTCGAGCGCTTCGACGAATCATTGCTTCCCTCCAGCTGTATCACACGGATCACAGGGAGAAATATTCAACCGCTTGCAATCAGCCAAATAATCATCAACAGCCTCAACGAATGCCACATTTAGCGATTTGATATTCTCTGCCTGATAGCTGATAAGGTCCTCAACATACAAAACTTTCCCGTACAAAAAACCTTCATCGGGATCAGTTTCGACAGAACCCCTATACCCCTTATAAAACAATAAGTTGCTCATATTCTTATACCTATCCTTGAGAAAAACACCGGACAGCCCCGGCCGCCTCACCACTACCCAGGTGACGGGTTTCTCGGTATGCTGAAAGCTCCTACACCAACAGCAACGGAGATTTGCTATGAGCGATTCAGATGAGCGCATTGCCGCAGACATACTTATCGCCATGATTGGCACAAATACAGAAAGCACTAACAAATTGGAGAAGCTTGCAGGCGATAAACTTGACCGAGCCACACAAAATGTTACAGCTGCCTACCAAACGATTTTTGATGCAGTACACAACGCACGTAAACAGAAGTAATCCGGCTATTGGCCCAGTTAAAGCTGGGCCCCATTTACTGCCTGAATTGCTCCCTGGATCGAACTAACCCAAAATTCCACATCCTCACCATGCGTCTCTGTGAGACACATTGCCCGCTCGAATATCTGCTCACGTGTCAGAATTACTTTTGGACCAAGCCCTGCTGAGTTACCAGTCTCCTGCGCTTCCCCCTGCTCTGAAATTAAGGACTTCTCTACCTCCTTAGCCATTTACACTCTCCTGTACAAATACCCATATACCGCAATGAATTAATCCCGATCTTCAGAAACCGCAGAATGGCAGGACAATAAAATGGGGAATTGAAAATGATCGTTATTCTGGTTTCTGAAACGAACCCGCACGGCCTTAACTTGCCTGCCGAACTTCTGGCATGGCTTGCTCCTCAACTAGATCATCCAACGGCCCAAAGACATCAGGCCGAAGACACGCCCGGGAAACCTTCCTCTGAGTAGCTAGCTCTATCTTTGAGCAAAGCTTTGGCGGTATCGCCTTTAATCCATTACGCATCTGGGAGACAAAGACCGGGGTTACCCCTATCGCCCTTGCAAGGTTGGCCTGTGATCCGACCAGTTTGATAGCGATATCTAGGGCAGAGTCTGTCGTTTCCTGCACCATTGCTGCTGCTCCTTGTCATCAGAAGCTAGAGTATTAACTTTCAGCTACCGGAAATCAATAGCCGATAATTAATTAACTTATAGCTAATATGTCGCCATGAAACATCCAGACTTTGCAAAGAGATTCAAGCAGGCGGTTACTCATGCCGGCGTGGAAGATACGCAGGAGGCATTGGCGCGCCTGTTTGAGGTAAGCACCGTAACGATATGGAGCTACCGCAATGGAGAGAAGCTGCCACGAATGAGTACAGCCAAACGAATTGCAGAAACGCTTGGTGTCTCTGTTGATTGGCTTCTCACCGGTACTGGTAAAGGACCAGGTGAAGGAAACACTAAGGAGGGAAGCAATGTTACCCAAGGACCAAGGATTCAAGGGAGAATCCCCCTGATTAGCTGGGTACAAGCTGGAGCCTTTTGTGAAGCTCTAGACTTAATTGATCCGAGTGAAGCCGAAGCTTGGCTGCCCTGCCCAGCAACACATTCTGACCGAGCCTACGCTCTACGTGTTAATGGCGATAGCATGACAAGCCCCTACCCAGGCCAACGATCTTACCCTGAAGGAACCATTATATTTGTTGACCCTGACAAACCTCTCACTAATGGTTGTCGAGTTATAGCCAAGCTTAATGACGAAGTTACCTTCAAGATTTATGCCGAAGATATGGGTCGCACTTTCTTACGGCCAATCAATCCCAGCTATCCATCAATGGATATCACGGATATGGATGTTAGCTTTTGCGGCGTCATACTTGGTTCCTACACCCCAGACTAACACCTTCGCAATTAGCACAGATGTACAAAAGTCACTTTAACTTGTGACATAGCCTCCCCCAAGCCGAAATTCACCTCAATCAAAAAGCAACAAATGAAATAACTTTGTTGCTTCACATCTATCCGATTAGATATATTTCTAATTCTCTGCACTTTCACCTCAAGTGAACAAAAAATAGAACATAGTCGATTTTGCATCTTGCACTAAGGATAGAGTCAAATGGAGCAACAGCTAATTATCGGAATATCCATAACAATTGCGACCCTTATAGCACTTTCAGTGGTAACAACAAAAATTTACCTACAGCTTAAAAAAATTAAACAGAAGTATTCAAAAATAATAAATATTGATGAAGAAGTTGAAAAAGCTAAAAAAGAGAAACAAAAAATATCCACTGAAACAGCAACCCTTATACAAAACTATAAAGAAAAAAGAGAAATACTAAACAAGCTAATCAAGAAAGCTGCCATCTATGACGAGGAAATCCAGCTTGCTGAGTTAGGATTCTACAAACCTCACTTTGACTTTGACACATCAGAGGTATACAAGCAGAAAATAGGCCATATAAAAAATGAACAAAAAGGCTTAATTTCTTCTAAAAAGGCAATATATTGCAACACCCAGTGGACTGTAGAAGGAAGCAAAGCGAAAGGCAGAACGATGACTAATCGGGCCATCAAGTTAACTGCCAGAGCTTTTAATAATGAATGCGACTCCGCAATTTCCAATACAACCTGGAATAATGTTGACAGAATGGAAAAGCGAATAGAAGCTGCCTATGACGCCATAAACAAAATGAATCAATCTAACTCTATAGTTATCTCACATGAGTACTACCTCCTAAAGCTTAAAGAGCTACGACTAGCCTATGAATACAAAGATAAGAAGCAAAAAGAAAAGGAAGAGCAGCAAGAAATTAAACGCCAAATGCGAGAAGAGTTAAAACTAGAACAAGAGATGGAAAGATCTCTCAAAGAGGAGGATAAGTATAAAAAATTATTAGACAAAGCAAAGAAAGAGGCTGAAAAAGCCACAGGAAGTAAACTTGAAAACCTTAACGCAAAAATAGCCAAGCTAAACGAAGAACTCACAGAGGCCCATAAAAAATCTGAACGCGCCAAATCTATGGCAGAACAAACTAAACAAGGGCACGTATATGTTATTTCAAATGTAGGATCATTTGGTGCGCATGTATATAAAATTGGAATGACCAGACGACTAGAACCAAATGATCGGGTCAAAGAGCTTGGTGACGCTAGTGTCCCCTTCACCTTTGATGTCCACGCCATGATCTTTTCAGACAATGCTCCGGCGCTAGAAAACAAACTTCATAAGGTATTTGATCAAAGAAGACTCAATTTAGTTAATACAAGAAAAGAGTTCTTCCGTGTATCCCTTTCGGATATTGAAAGAGTAGTTAAAAGGGAATATCCAAATGCTGAATTTATTAAAACCGCTGAAGCCAGAGATTACAGAGAATCTCGAAGTATAATTGCCCAACGTCAAAGTAAGAAAGCCGCAAATAATCTAGCTGAAGAGTTTCCTGAAACTATATAACAGCTACATAAAAGCACCCTGTACATGCACTAGTCATTGGCTGCTTGCCCAATTAAGTAGAAGCTCGCAGCCTCCATTGGCGCTAAATTCTTCATAAAGCGACAATATTCTGCTCAAGCTCAAAACTAGATAGAGCCATTATCCCTTTCTGGCAGCCACTCCTAGCGCCATTGATATTCAATAAGTTACTTGCCCCTCACGACAAACGACACCACTACAACCCCTAGTATTAACTTTCGGCTATTGACGAACACATTAACTTTCGGCTACTGTCTTCATGCAAATCAAGGACAGGGCACCCAAAATGCGCACCGAAACGGAGTTCCGACAGCTAGCACCACGCCAAGCGGAAGCGCTAACACATCGCGCCCGAGGGCTCTCAAACCGGGAAACCGCCCAAGCTATGCAGTGCTCCGTCACCAACGTCAGCAACCTGCTCGCGGAGTGCTTCTACAAGCTCCACGCCCGCAACAGCACAGACGCCGTGGCCAAGGCGGTAAAGCACGGATTAATCCAATTCGTCCTGATCGCCACGATTGTCAGCGGAATTGGCGCAGAGCAAGAACAGCTACGCACCCGATTCCAACGCCGCCTCACCTCACAAACCATCCGAAACAACCGGGAGGGAATCGCATGACCGCCACCGTGTTTGTACACCCCACGGCGATGAGTAAAAACAATATCGACCGCCTCAAGCGCCGCATCGATATTGCCAACGCCGTCCACAAAATTGGCACCCGCCTAGTGCAACCAAAACCCACCACCGCAAAGCCAGTAAATAACTGGCCACCGTTTGGAGGTGATGCCGCATGAACCAGAACAATCCAGCCCACAGCGTGGAAACCCTGCTCACCGTCGCCAATGGAAATTCTGGAGCCAGCAAAGTTGCCGCACTGGTTTTGCTTTCCGCCTGGAATAGCTACGACTTTTCAGTCCCCGTAGCAGACCTTGCGTTACTGGATGGCGACAACTTCTGGCATGCCATCAACGTAATCAATCTGCGCTACCACGGCAGATCACCTGAAAACGTCATTGCGGATGGTGAGAAAAAATTCCACACCCTCTACCGCGACTGGAACCACCTGGAAACCCAGAGGAAGGAAGCCGCGTGAACCAAGCCCTGCCGCTACCGCAAATGCCCTGCCCTCACTGTGGCAAGCCAGCAGGGCCTGTATTTAATGGGCAATTGCAATTACGCGGCTGGAATTGCCAACCCTGCCGATACTGGGAACCCGCCATCGGTAGAGAAAGGAAGTTCAAAAAAACGGGGACCGGCCATGAATGAATTCACCCGAATTTTAGAGCTGTACGAAGAGCTGCAGGCCAAGGTGAAGCTGCAAGAATTTGAAATAAAAAGCATGCGCGAACAAGTCGCCACACTCTCCGAAGCCATCCAAGGCCAAACCCCACAAAAAGAAAATCAGGAGGCAGCGTGAGAAAGGAAAAAACCTTCACCGTCACCCAAGCCGCCCGCCTATTGGGAATGGGCAGAAACAATTTAATGAAACTCATGCGGAACAACGGCTTATTACACAGCCAAGAACCCATGCGCAACTCCCCCACAAAGTGGGCCACCACACAGGGCCTGCTCGTTGCACAAAACGCTGAATACAAACGCGGCCCAGTGGCAGTGCCTTACATCAACACCAAGGTCACCTCCAACGGCATGGTCTGGATGCGCGACCTTATCGAAAAACAAACCGTACCCGAAGCTAGTTAATCACCCACAAATAAAAGCAAAGGATTGAAAAATGGAACTACAGCAACTCGTCACTGAAAGTCTTGGTAAGTACATCGACAGCGGAAAACTGGAAAAGTCTATCGACTCAAAAGTTGAAGCTACCATTGTTGGAATTTTGGATTCAGTGCTTCGCGAATATAGTGATTTTGGCAAGTCTTTAAAAACGGCTATTGAAGATAAAATCTCTATCTGCACAAACCAAATAACCCTGCCTGAGTACAACAAATATATTACCGACATGATCGGTGAGCTGTACATCAAAGCTCTAGATGAGCAAGCAGCCGCACATTTAAAACCACTAATTGATGAGGCCCTAAAACCTGTTCCATCCGTAATGACATCTGAAGAGTTCTTGGAACTAATCAAAGAGGAATGGCAAGAACAGCATCTTCGCAATGAATATGAAGAAATAAAACTGGAATGGAAGCGATCCGAAGATTTTATAGATGTGAAAATCCTCCACGGTGAATATTCATTCAATAATGTCGAGATTTCACTTCATAAGGACCGCGATGAAGAGCATCACTATATCTCGATTATCCGAGAGGATGGTAAAAATTTTAGAAGAGGAGTACAGGCACACACAGCTAATTATGGGCTTCCCGGTGAACTTTTCAAACTATATGCCCGCAGAACTTTGATTACAGATATAGATGAAATCTACGGCGATTCTATTTACCTCGATTACGATTAATAACTTTCAACCGCGCCCCAGGCGCATCAGTCAGCTGTAACCGTTAGGGCTGCCGGTACGGAGCCCAATTTTTATTAATTGGAGAACTCCATGAAAAGATTCGCACTATTTACCGGCACTTATAACTTGCTAATGGGAGGCATCAAAGATTTCAAACGCTCCTACGCCACCGAAGAAGAAGCCTACCAAGAGGTAGAGCGCATTGCCCAGCAGGAGCTATTCACACACTGGGCTCAGATCTTCGACAAGAAAACCGACACCGCAAAAATTTATCGTATCGACGATAAAAAAATCACCGAGGACAAACCCCAAGACTGCCCTCACCCAGAACCAAACGCCGCCTGACCCACAGCCAATAACTTTCTAAGCCCGCCCAGTGCGGGCTAAGTGGGTAGAAAATAGCAACGAATAAAACCCAATGGCTAATCGTAAACAGAAAAAAGGGAGAGCCGCGTGAAGCTCTGGCAATCCCTCACCGGTATCGCCGCCCTAATCTTCTGCGGCACCAGCCTAGCGTTTACCGTGCAGCTGTGGATATCCATGCCCGCAGGTCTCGGCGGGCAGGTGGTGGCCGGTGCTACTGCGGTGGCGCTGGAGCTGTGCAAGTTCAGCTTCGCCCCGCTGGGCCTTTGGTTGCGCAACCAGGGCCAGGCCAGTGGCTATGCCCTGCTCTGCCTCTGGCCCCTGCTGGTAGTAATCAGCATTGTTGCAACGGTCGGATTCCTCGCCACTCACAGCGACGAACAGCAACAGCGCAGCGCCCGTAACAGCCAGGAATACCAAGCGTTGCAACAGCAGTTAAACAGTTTGCAACAGCAGATCAACACCCTAAACGGCCTGATCAACACCGACGCCAACAACGGCTACCGCCAACGCGCCATTAATACCGCCGCACAGTTATCCACAATGGAGGCTGAGCGCACGCAGCTCATAGAAAAGCTATCCACAATCGAACAAACACCCAGCACGCACAGCGCCTTCAGCAGCTTGGCGAACACCCTCAACGCAGACCCGGCAAAGGTTCAGCATATCGGTTTCCTCGCCCTAGCGATCATCACAGACATCGTAGGGCTAGTCGCGTTGCTCGCGTTTAACGCTGCTGCAACAGTTGCGAAACGCGCCACTGTACCGTTGCAACAGCCTGAAACGGTGGAAACACAACCGTTACACACCGGCCACTTGAACGAAGAACAACAGCAACTCGCCCAGCGAATCCGCGCCGGGGAGTTCGGCCACAAGCCCGTCATGCGCAACATCATCAACGAAATGCGTCTTCGACACGGAACCGTTAAACCCGTTTTCGACGCCCTGCAACAGGCGGGCACACTCAATAAAAATGGCCGGGGATACTTCCTCGCGAGTCAGGGAGGGCTGCCCAATGGGTAAGCTGGTTAAAGGGGTCACCTGGGCCAAAGAGCAATTCGAAAAAGGCTCCCGCCCTGGTAAAGAGAAAATCTTGGAGTGGATAGAGGCCGAGCATATCCCCGGCCAGATCATCGCCGGGGAGCCCTATGTGGATGCCGACCGATTCGCTATACGCGACCACACCGGCAAAACCCCAGCACAAAATACCTCCGCCAACGATGGCCAGCCCAGAAGCGGGCTAGACCTGTTGGCAGGCTGAGAACAGATTAAGCAGTAGGCGAGCAAGGAAATGGCCAGACCTAGAAAGCCCCGTATGGTGGGTGACACTCTATTACCCGATAACCTTTATCCAGATTCTCGCGGACGGGAAAACTATTGGCGCTATCGCCGCCCAGACCTGACGGATAAAGTTTTCTCAGCAACGCTTGAAGAAGCTATTCGTATGGCTGAGCAGGCCAACACACAGCGCGGTATTAAGCTTGAGCGCAAACCTGTAAAAGCCCCAGACAGAGCTAGCTTCGCCTACCACGCAGCACGCTATATAGATTGGCGTATTGAAAATGACCCACGCTTACCCAACAAGGCTAGCTGGCGCAATCGCTGTAACGCCTTGAAGAGGTTTGGTGAAGACTTCGAAGTGATCCCCATTCACAAAGCCAAATTGGCTGACCTGCGCAAATGGTGGGAATCCCTTACCTATCACCAGCAACATGCCCGCCGCGCAGAATTTAATAAGTTCTTTAATTTTTTGATGGCTGAAGGTTTGTGCAAACTGGAAAGCAACCCGTTTACCACAGCCGATGATCGACCGCGCCTACTGGAAAAAGGAAAGCCCATTAAAAAGCGTCAACGCTTAACCCTGGAATCTTATTGGACCATCTATGAAAAGGCTGGCGAGCTAGGTTATGAAGCTTTACAGATTGCCATGGGCATCAGCATGCTAACTACCATGCGCCGCGCTGATATTTGCGAATTAAATTTTGAGAAACACCTTAAGAGTGACCACCTACGCAAAACGATTAATAAATCCGAAGCGCAACGGGATAGCCTCGCCGCCAGCCATTTAAGTTTTAACTTAAAAAAACACCAACAACTCAGCAAGCTAATTACCCGATCCAAAGAACTCAGCTTAAGAAATTACCGCTGCCCCTACATATTGAGCCACACACCCAAGCAACGGCGGACGGGAAAAACTAAAGAGCATGTTTGCCAGGTAAGCCCAGACCGACTTAGCGATATGTTCACCGAAGTCCGCAATGCTACTGGGCTCTATATCGGAATACCTAAAGACCAAACCCCACCCAGCTTCCATGAAGTACGCAGTCTCGCTTCAGATCGATTTAAAAGAATGGGGTATGACGTGAAGTCAGTACAGCAACTGATGGCGCACACAGATGAGCGGGTTACACAATCCTACCAAGCGGGGCATGGGATTGATTATGAGGAGATCAGCATCTATTTGGATGAGCAGGCTATTGGGAGGGAGTTCTGAGTTACTAATTCCTTAGGCAAAGTTCGATCAGAAAAAATATTCAATGTCCCCACCAGACTCTTATGGGCTTATGATAGATAGGATCACCAAGTAGATGTGAAAAGGAAGAACTTATGCGTTCTGCTCTAAACGCCATGGGGTATAAGGTCCGCGCTTTAGCCTTATAAACCGCCTTTAAAAGAGCTTCAGCCTGCTTCTTATCCTCACAAAATACTGGCCGAAATTCAAAGCTATCACAGCCATCAGAAAATTTCATTTTGACTCCATATCGAATAGGAATTTCTTCTGATTTACATACCCCCTCTAAGAATTGTATGTTCTTACAAGCTATATTACCCGCGTAAAACTCCTTACCCTTATCACTACCATTTCCAGCAGTCATCTCATCACCCTTCATGTGAGTTAGTTGTGTAACATCAAAGCTATCCCCTTCTATCCAAATCTAAGGAAATAAATAACGACAATTAAGGAGCTGCAGGTCATCCTAAAGCGCATCAACAACTAAAGAGGTGCCTATATCGCTTGCTAAGTAAAACGAGAACAAAAGGCTTGCCAAGCAATCTAATACGGACAAAAGGGAAATACAAGGAAGGCGCCAATCTACACATTTCAAATTGCATGAGGCGCTACAGAATTAAAAAAGTGAACTTGACAACGCAAATTAAAGACGAAAAAAAAGGGCCAGAAAGGCCCTTTTTTGTCACCCGTAAGTTTGTGTACGGGTTTATGTGCAGTTTGTGTGCACCTGGAGGCTTCATTGCTGAAACCCCCGTATTTGGTGGAGCTAAGCGGGATCGAACCGCTGACCTCAACACTGCCAGTGTTGCGCTCTCCCAGCTGAGCTATAGCCCCAAATTTTGTTGCTTGACGTTTCCGTCGAAAGCGGGGCGCATTTTAGCAAGGTTTAGGCGCCTGTCAACAGAAAAAATAACTTTTTAATCAATTAGTTAGCTGCTGACACCACAGGCCCCCGGAGGCTGCCGCTTCCAGGGGCTCACCAACGCGAATCAGCCTTACTTGAGTCCAGCGTACTCTTTTTCCCAGCGCTTCAGCACCTTCTTCCCGGCACCGCCCAATACGTCGATCGCCTGGCGCAGGCGGGCGCGGCTGAGGTCGGGGCCCAGGAGCACCATGGCTTCCATCACGGAGAAGGACGCAGTGGTGCCGCTGATGGCGACAAACAGCGGGGCGTTAAAGTCTTTCAGCTTGATTTCCATGGCCGTGGACAGGGCTTTCACTGCCTGGAAGATACTGTCCTTGTCCCAAGCGCGCAGGGCTTCCAAACGCCACAGGGCAAACTGGAGTAGCTTCTTCTGGTCATCCAGGGGCAGCTTGTTACCGCTGAAGCTGTCTTCGGTCAGGGGCAATTTGCCAGAGGCGAGGAAGCTAACCAGCGGGGCAAAGTCACCGAAGGTTTCCATGCGCTCTTTCGCCTGGGGCAGAACCTTGAGCAGGTTGTCGCGGTTAAACATCCACTCGGTCAGGCGATCGGCGAGTTGCTCATTTTCCAGCTCGCGAATCCAAAGGCCGTTCAACCAGGACAGCTTCTCTACATCAAATACCGGGCCACCCAGGGAAACACGCTTAATATCGAAGTGCTCCAGCATCTCTTCGAGAGAAAACTTCTCGCGCTCATCCGGCATGGACCAACCCATACGGCCGAGGTAGTTAAGCAGTGCTTCGGGCATAAAGCCGGCGCGCTGGTAATACAGGATAGAAGTGGGGTTCTTGCGCTTGGAAAGCTTGGTCTTGTCCGGGTTGCGCAACAGCGGCAGGTGGCAGAGCACCGGCATTTCCCAACCGAAGTATTCGTACAGCAGTTTGTGCTTAGGTGCGGAGTTGATCCACTCCTCACCGCGAAGAACATGGGTGATCTCCATCAGGTGATCATCCACCACATTCGCCAAGTGGTAAGTGGGCATACCATCGGACTTGAGCAGAATTTGTGCGTCTACCTGGGCCCAGTCGATTTCAATAGTACCGCGCAGCAGATCTTCCACCACACAGGTGCCGCTCTCAGGCACATTCATACGCACTACATAAGGTGCTCCAGCAGCGCGACGCTTTTCAACTTCCTCTTCCGGCAGAGCCAGGTCACTGGGCTTCAGTGAAGTGCGGCCCGCTTCGCGCAAACCTTCACGGAGTTGTTCCAGTTCTTCTGCAGTTCGATAGCAGTGGAAGGCGTGCCCTTTTTGTACCAGCTCATCGCAGTAGGTTTTGTAGATATCGCCGCGCTCACTCTGGCGATAGGGGCCGTGAGGGCCGCCGACATCCGGTCCTTCCTGCCAATCCAGTCCGAGCCAACGCAGGCTGTCGAGAATGGCTTTCTCCGATTCCGGGGTACTGCGCTGCTGGTCGGTGTCTTCAATACGCAATACAAACTGGCCGCCTTGAGCGCGGGCAAAACACTGGTTGAAGAGGGCAATATAGGCTGTACCAACGTGGGGATCACCGGTTGGAGACGGTGCGATTCGGGTTCTTACGGTCATGATAAACCTGATTGATAAATGGAGGACTCGTTAAACCGCAGGATTATAGCGCTGGCCAGCCTCTTGGCACAGGCGGGGTTTTCTCCTCAATAAGAATATTTACGCGCCATAACTTCATTATTGTGAGCTAATGACGTGACATACATCACGAAAAAAGTATTATTGCCGCCATAAAGAAGGAATGGCTTGACTAACGTATTACCCCAAATTTTGCAGGGGTTTCCGCGAGCAGCTTCTCCCTAAGAACGATAAATTAATCGCTCAGGATGGCATACCATGCAAAAAAATGTAGTTCGCACACTGTTTTCTGCTATTGCAGCAGGTACCCTTTTCAGCATTTCTGCCGCTTCAATGGCCGCTACTGATAGTGCAAGCAGTGATATCACCCTCTCTTTCACACCCACTATTGAGATCACTCGTGTAGACAACCTCACGATTACCGATCCCACTTTGGGTACCGATGCCGTAGGCACCGAAGATTTCTGTGTGGGCGGCCTCGGGTTC
The DNA here is from genome assembly GCF_052467825.1 of Microbulbifer maximicatervae (SeqCode). Lineage (NCBI taxonomy): Bacteria > Pseudomonadati > Pseudomonadota > Gammaproteobacteria > Cellvibrionales > Microbulbiferaceae > Microbulbifer > Microbulbifer maximicatervae (SeqCode). Next base: position 2,388,706 of record NZ_CP174327.1, on the reverse strand, counting down.
TCCACCTACAGCATTACTTTCGACAGTAATGACGGTGAGAATGACACGGAATTTACCCTGACCGACGGCACCAACAACGTGCCCTACAGTGTTGGTTTTGATAACAGCACCTCCGGTACTTTTACTACTGTTATCGAGGGCGATGCGCTGACAGGCCAAACCCGGAATATCGCTTCCTGCGGCTCCAGCGATAACGCGCGCTTCCAAATCACTGTGGCCAACAGCGCTTGGGAAACTGCAACTGTGCTAAATGGCACCACCTATACCGATACCCTGCTGATCACTGTCGCCTCCGAGTAACAGTAAAGAGTGGCTGGCCCTGCCAGCCATAGCTCAATATGGCAGGACGTCATCTGGGGCGCCTTGCACTGGCTTTGTGTCTGGTGCAAGCCTCCTGCCCCGATACCCTTGCAGCGACTGCAGCGACTTTCCTACTGGAAACCTCTGCTCCTGAAGGGTTTGATGATCTCACCGAACCCCAGCAACTCGTGGTGGATCTCTACTACGGCGGCCGGGAAATTGGTGCTGCGCAAGTCACAATAGATCCGCGCTTTGTTCGCTTTGACTCCCCGTCTGAGGTACTCGAACTGTTGCCCGAAGTTCGCGATACCGAGCGGATTCTCTCCATCCTCGAACGACCGCAAATAAGAAACAGTCACCATGTATGCCGCTCAAACCGGCAGATTGGCTGTGGCTACTTAATGCCATCGGAGTTTGCCGTTATTTACGATGAGCAGCTCTACCGGCTGGATCTTTTTTTCTCACAAGAGCTGTTGCCGCAACAAGCGGCAATCAATGATCCCTATTTGCCGGAAGCGAGTTCTGACTTCTCTGTCGTACAAAACCTGAGCGGTTCCTGGAGTGGGGTTGAAAGTGATTGGGGCCCGGACAGCTATAGCGCTGCATTAAATGGCAACACCATAGTGAGCTTTGGTGAAAGCGCTCTGCATTCACAATGGTCAGTGGCCTCAGAGCAGGACAGCCGGATCCATAATCTATATTGGAGTCGCGATTTTCAGGGGCAAGCCTATTCGGCCGGCCTTTTACAACCCCAAGGGGGCTTTGGCTATTTCCGGCCTCAGGAAGCGATCTATGGCGTAGAGCTACGCACTTCCCAGCGCACCCGAACTGATATCAGTTATCAACAGGGAGCGCCGGTTGAAATTAATATGCCGGTGCGCGGTAGAGTCGAGGTATATCGGGATGAACGACTTATCCACACCGAACTACTGGAGGCCGGCAACCGTCTGTTAAATACCTCTACCCTACCCCACGGCGCCTACGATATTGAGGTGCGCACCTACGATGAAGCGGGGCGGGTATTGAGCCGGCATATCGAATTCTTTGCCAAGGATTCGCTACTGCCGGCCCCCGGCGAGTGGTTTTGGAGCTTGCAGGCAGGTTTGCCCACCCGCAGTTTTTGGGACGACACTCTGCCGGACCACTACGACGATGGAATTATTACTACCTCTGTCGCACGCCGTTTAACGACCGGATTGGGTCTTTTTGTTTCTGGCGCCGCAGCCGAGGAGCAGCAATTGTTGGAAGTCGGCGGTCGCTGGATTGGCGAAGGCGTTGAAGTCTCCCCAAGCTTGGTGACATCCGGTGATGGACGCAGCGGATACCGATTGCAGGCATTAGTTAAAATGCCCTACGGGACTTTTAGTGCAGTAAAAACCGAGCTGGATGCCAATACAACACCGTTCAACAACGATAAATATACATTACTGCCGGGCAGCTATTCCCAAACAAGTATGAGTCTGCGCACAGCAGTATTGGGCGGACAGCTATCCCTAAGATTCAGCGAGCGGGACCAAAACCAACTCCCCGGCAGCATCGACAGCGGCGATTCACTGAGCAGTGCCCAGAAGTTAAAAACCCTGGAGTTCCGCCACCCCATTTTTAAGAGCACCCATTGGCTCGGCAACGCCACTCTGTCCCACAGTGATGCAGACGGCGAGCAGTACACCAGTCTGGAGTTCCAGTTCCGAATGCGCTCCAAGCACTGGCAACACACCGCTAATCTCTATAGCGACAACAGTGAACAAAGCACTAGCAGCGAGCGATTTGCACTGCAAAGCCGCTGGTACGACCGGGATTTATGGGCGGCTGAATTTGAACAGCAGCTTTCTATGGAAGCATCCCCTGAAGCCAATTACCTGGAGGCCCGTACGCATTTAGCGGGACATCACGGATATTTGAATACTGCAGTTGGGCTTTACGATGATGATGAAGGCCGTGCTATCAACTACCTCGGAGGGTTCAGCACCAACCTGATTGCCACAAAAAATTCCCTCAATTGGGGCGGTGAGCAAAATCTCCAGAGCGCAGTTATCGTAAATATCGAAGGCAGTGAAGATAAAGATTTTGAAGTTTTGGTTAATGGCAGCCGCCGTGGATACGCCAAAGGCGGCACAACGTCAGTGATTAATTTACCGGCTTATCGCAGTTACGACCTTTCCCTCCGGCCCCTGGAAGAGGGCTTTTTCGATTACCGGGAAACCTCCGAAACCATTACCCTGTATCCGGGCAATGTGGGCGCCAGCAGCTACCAAATACTGCCACAAATCCTGGTACTGGGCCGATTAACCAGCCTTGGCCAGGGGCTGGCAAATACAGAAGTAATCATTGGCGAACACTCAGCGAAAACTGACCAATACGGCGTTTTCCAAATGGAATTCCACGGTGAACATAACACCATCCTAAATACAGAAGTTCGCTGGGGAAATTGTAAAGCCTCAATCGAGGCCACTTCATCGGGCGATAGCTGGCTCAACCTGGGAACCATAGAAGAGTCAGAGGCCAACTGCCAGACTGGGCAAATAGCAGAGGTAAGCCGTGTCCATAACTAAGAAGCTGCACAAACTTGGCCTGGTCTCTGCGCTGTTGATTCCGCTATTTAATATACCAGTACAAGCCCAGGTAAATTGCTCCAGCAATAACGATTTGCGAGTTTGTGGCTTGGAAGATTCACACACTATTGATTACGAATCAGAACCTAAAGAAATTCAGTTCACTACCCGAAGCCTGCTGGGAAGCTGGACCCTACGCTACGATGTAGAAGTGAGTCCGCTCAGTGGATCTACTTTCGCACTATTTGCGGACAGTGGTGAACAGCTGGATATTGATATTTCATTTCGAGCCAATAACGGCACCACGGAAACACTCAGTCCAGGAACTCAGTCCGCTACTTTTGCCGGCACTAGCGACGATGCAGATACTTATTTAGTGATCGAGCTGGACAGCAGCCAAATACCCTCTTCCAGCCGCTACTCCGCCAGCTTTGAGATGACACTGAATAATTATTTTATTATTTGGACTGCCGGCACCGAAACAGTTCAGTTTGACATTGTGCTGGACGTAGAGCCAAACATCGCCATTCGCAATCTGGGTGATATTGACCTCAGCAACAGTGGCACCCTGTTTGGACAGGCCATTGAGGGCAGTGAGGACTTTTGTGTTGGCGGTATAGGATTTAGCGGTTACACAGTAAACCTGTCCAGCGCCAATGGCAGCACCGGGGGATCAGGCAGCAGTGCCTATGAATTGGGGGGAAACAGTGAACAAATCCCCTACAGCGTAGCCTTCTCAGACAATCTGGCTGCAACTTCAGGCATTTCCCCAGATAGCCTGGGAGATATCTCCGGCAGCTTTAGCCGAACTTCGGATGAAAACTGCCTTTCTGATAATGCGCGAATTTATATTTCTATTGCGCCCTCAGACTGGGAAAACGCGGGCGAACCTCTCTACACCGATGTACTCACAGTAACGGTGAGCAGCCAGTGAGTTACATATAAAATAATCCCCTGCCTGCTATAGGCAAGCAGCCAATTCTAATTAGCCGCTAAGAGGAAAACGAACCCGCTCACTCTGCTGCCCTCGCAGTAAAACTTCCAGCTCGCCGCCAACGGGTTTACCCGTTACTTCGATACTGGTGCCAGCGTATAACCGACCGGTGGCCTCAAGTTTTTCACACTTCTCTTCAGTCACACAATGACGTACTTCCACGACCTCTACATTAATATTGCCACTATTCGTGAGTCGGTAATTATCCCCTTCAGCCACTAAATCAATTTTATAAGCTCCGCCTTTTGGCTGCACAAATACCAACGCCTGATAAGCTACAAGGATTTTTAGTGCCGTTCTGTCACTCTTGATATCACCTACAACAGGTTTAAAAGTCACCCGGTAGACTTTCTCCTCTTCAAGATCTCTATCTAAGGCCATTAAGCGAAAGCGCTTTCTCTCTCCGGGGGCCAGGACAGCTCTTGCGGGGCTGACAAGGAGTTTAAATTCATCAGGATTTATCACCCTGACTCGACTCTCATTATCATGGCCGGGGTTATCCACACGGAATATTTCAGTTTGGATATATAGCGTCTCATTATCTGGGTTGCTGACGAGAACATCATCCCGGGCGCTGGGAGTATCTTCCAGGTAAAGGACAATTTTATCCACAGACATAGCTGCCATTACTGGCTGGACGACAAAGAGTAGCAGTGAAAGCAGTACTTTTTTCATAAAGAGCGGGTAGTTTTAGAACTTCTTATAGTAAGCGCAATATCGGGCTGTTTTATCCACAAGTCAAATCGGAACCTAATGAGCCTCCCTTAAATCAACATCACCAGCCCCGCTAGTAAATAAGAGGCAATACTGATTTGCCCTACACCGCCTGAAAAGTAAAACACTGCCAACGTAATAGATCATCCTGACGGGACATACCGCTAGCTAACTCAGTGGCGCGCTATCCATATGGGCAGTGTGCAATCGATTCAGCATCATCACTATGTAAAAACCCCAGCCCTCCATTGATAGCCCTCTGGTCCCATATTTCCTCCCCGTGAACCTTGCAACAGCGGTGGCACCGTCTATTTTTCCTGTATGACCCGGCTCCAGCCAGGGTCCGGTTCATCTCTGGGCAAAGGCCAAATTACGCCCAATTCCAGACGACAATAACACCCGCTTTTCGGACCAGATTCACATGTTAATTGCTCATCGCGGCGACAAGACCCGCCAACCAGAGAATACGATTGCCGCTTTCGAGGCGGCCCATAATCTGGGGGCCTGCGCTATTCAGTGCGATATCCGCTTCAGCGCCGACGGCACCCCCTGGTGCTTCCACGAGGATAGCCTGCACATCCCCGGCAATGACCAGTCCCAGGTCTTCCACTCCCTTAGGGACTCACAGTTACACCACCAGTCGATCAATCGCTTTATCGAGCTGGTAGACTGGGCCAGCTGCCATCGCCACCTGGATTGGTTTATCGGTATCTCACCTGCCAATATCGCCGCCACTGGATTTGTCACCGCCGTTAAAAAGTTAATGGAGCTGATGCGCAGTGAGAATGAGTCATTCGCTCTACTCACCGCAGACTGCCGCAGCCTCAGAGCCGCCCGCAATATGGGCTGGCATCGGGTTGCCCTTGAGATCAATAGTGTCTCCCGGTGCCTATCTGCCGACATTGTTACTTTGGCGCCAGAATATCTACTAATTCGCGACAGCCAGGTTGAATGTGACGAATTGCCCCCAGGCCCCTGGCAATGGGTTGTTTATGAAATCAACTCGACAGAAGAGGCAGTACTCTGGCGCAAGCGCGGTGCTCACCATATTCTCACCGGCAACTTGCCGCTGCTGATGCGCTCCCGGGAAGCGAGTGATGTCTACGGATTTTGATGTCCTGGTAGTCGGCGCAGGTATACAGGGAGCGGGAGCCGCTGAGGTCCTGGCCACCAATCACTATTCCGTGGTGATACTCGAACAGCTGGGAATCGCCGCCGCCACCTCCTCTCGTTCTTCCAAGCTTATTCACGGCGGCTTGCGTTATCTGGAGAGCGGCCAGTTCCGTTTGGTCTACGAGTGCCTGCGGGAGAGAAAGTGGCTACTGGACAACAAGCCCGAACTCGTGAGAATGGTCCCTTTTTATATCCCTATCTACCAGCACAGCAGGAGACCGGCCTGGCTGGTACGCTTGGGGTTGAGCCTCTACAGCCTGTTGTCGGGAATAAACAACAGCGATTCCCGCTTTCGAAAAGTCCCTAAATCCCAATGGGACAGCTTGCCGGGTCTGAATCGGGAGGGCCTGAAGGCTGTATTTCGCTACTACGATGCACAAACCGATGATGCCGCTTTAACCCGTGACGTTGTGGCTTCGGCAGTCGCTCAAGGCGCTCAAATAATTTGCCCTGGCAGTTTGGTAGGCGCAGAAGTCACCCGCGACCATGTCCGGATTGATTATGTAGCAAACGGCAAGCTCAACACCCTGCGCACCCGTGCACTGGTCAATTGCAGTGGCCCCTGGGTAGCCAATACCAATGCTCGCTGTACGCCCCCAGTGGATATTCCACCTATCGACTTGGTTGCAGGCACCCATATCTTGTTGCCTCTATCACTGGGCGACAAAATTTACTACGTCGAAGCTGATGACGGGCGCGCAATTTTTGTAATGCCCTGGCAAGACAAAACCCTGGTAGGGACCACAGAGCGGCCCTATTTCGGCGATCCTCGCGACGTAACACCGACTCTCGAGGAAGAGAGCTATCTCTTACAGGCCGTACAGAAATATTTTGCGCAAGCCCGAGGGCTGAACGGCGAGGACATTTGTGAGAGCTACGCGGGGCTGCGAGTACTCCCTGAAATGGAGAAGAGCCCCTTCGCGCGATCCCGGGAGTCCATTATTTGCTGCGATGACGATAAGAAGCCACGGATGTTGGCCGTAGCAGGCGGCAAATTGACCAGCTACCGCGCTACTGCCCGCAAGATACTGAAAAAACTGGAGCCCACCCTCCAGGCTGGTCGATCGATTGCCACAAAAAATACCCCGACCAAAACAGAAGATAGTTCCTCCGAAAGAGAGCGAAATATTTAAATACATTTTGAATGTGCAGTTTAATTTTTCGACTTCAAGTCACTTGAATACCAACCCCAAATAATCATCTGATAAATAATTTATCTCTTCACCTTTTTACCGTAAATGTGCCCAACCAAATAGAAAGCGAACGGTATAATCAAATAGCTAATAATCGGTACTATAATCGCCACAGCAGCAATTACTTGTAACAATTTATGATCTGGCAAAATTAGGGCTAAGCTGTCGGGAATAAAATAAACCAAAGGAATCAAGGATAAAAATGTAATTAATGTAGCAAAATGCTTATTGTGATGAACCATAGATATACTCCCGCCCTCCCGTAAAAATGAGAGGGGCTTTGAATTACTTTTGGTTTGCTGCAGTAAGGTAGCTGTTATATACCCATCGATAGGTCGTGTGTTGAGCTAATATGCCCCCAAGCTCCGTGCCGTGATCACTTCGCCAATCATCCATCATCTCAGCCAACACGGATGACCAGGTAGCAACTTTAACGCCCGCCTGCGTCATACGATGCATAGCAGCTTGTGTCACTGTACTATTCCAAGTACCAGAAGCATCCACTACGGCATATACATCATACCCTTCGGCTACAGCAGAGATAGCGGGAAACATCAAGCAGACATCCGTAACAATGCCAGCCATAATTATTTTTTTACGCCCGGTTGACTCAATAGCTCGCTTAAACTCCGGACTTTTCCACGCGTTTATCTCACCTTCACGCTCAATTATTTCACTGCCCAAGATGTTTGTTATCTCTGGCATAATAGGACCATTAGGGCCTTCAGGCATACTCGCGGTAACAACAGTGGGTAAACCTACTGCTTTCGCAAGATTTGCCAATCCCTTTATGTTCTCCGTCATCAGATGCGGATCCAGATCCCGACAACTCACCAATAGTCCCGTTTGATGATCAATTAATGCCAACACAGAATTGTCTTTAGTTAAGGTCTCTGAAAACTTATTCACGGTGCTACCTACCTATTTAATGCTTTAACTTTCTAATAACAATTGCACTTGTATTAACATCTGCAATTAACTTACCGCTATAACTCCTAATTAAATCTCCATCCTTCACGTTTTCTTTTTGCCCGGCTTCAGAAAAGACTCCCCAGCCTTTAGTTAGGTAAACCAGAATTTCGCCATTAAATGAAATTTGCTCAGCTGCATTTAAATTGGCGATCTCGATAATCGTACTGTTATCAAAGGTCACTGTTTGATCATCGCGGCCCCCATAAACCCGGGTGACCTTATTTTGGCTGGGCATGTAATACTTGTAGCCTGCGGCTTGACCAGAGACAGTTGGTAAGACCCATAACTGGATCATTCGATTTTTTTTGCTATCCGGGTTCACCTCGTTGTGTGTAAACCCCTGGCCTCCAGCTCGCTGGACTTGCACCCCTCCTTTATCTAAACCTTTGCCATGCTTTAAAGAGCCCTCATGTTGTATTCGTCCATCCACCATGACCGAGATCACATCTATCTCACGGTGAGGATGCATGCCTGTTTCGCCTTTCGGATTGAAGCGGGCATCGGCCAGATAAACAAAATTATCGAGCCCTTCAGAGGTATGTGGATGTTTGTGCGGACCGAACACCTGGCTATCCGTGACCAACCTGTGCTCGGTAAGCCCAGCAAAACCGCCAAGTGGTAGTGAGTCACGTTTGAGGATTTTCATGATATGCCTCCAAAATATGTAAGCGATGGAGGTATCTTAGGTACAACTTATTGTTTTATATATACCAAAATCAGAATATAACTATCTCATTTTCAACAACAATAGATTTCTATGAGCAAGATCTCAAAGAGATGATGGTGCTTTTAGCCGTGATGGAAGCAGGTAGCTTTATCCAAGCCGCAAATCGCCTGGCTATACCAAAAGCCAACCTAAGTAAGAAAGTCGCCCACCTGGAGGGTCAGCTATCAGTCAGGCTCTCAAAGTTTAAAGGAGATGGGTAGGAAGTATTTAAATCACTGTCTGCGTATTGAAGAAGAGATGATACTGGCCGAAGGGGAAGTGTCTGAAATCCTGCAGGTTCATTACCGACCCAGCTCACCTTAAAATATGAAACTCCTACGAAAATTAAAGGTTAGGAGAATCATCGAAAGTTATTTAATTAGCGCCCTGGTAAGATCCTCCCCATAATTTCGCAGTATGAAATAATAAGTGCTCGAGAAAATATAAGTCTAAGTTTTTCGGATGACTTCTAAATTATTAATCGAGGCACTGTTGCCAACCTATTGCAAAGTTAGAGCATGGAAAGAAAGGTCATTTATGCACCACATCCATAAAATATGATCAAGATTACTTAAATCTTTGCGTTTATTGGGGCTCTAGCTGAGATATTTAAACAAAGAAAACTATGTAATATCTGGCCGCAAGAATAGCGGACGAAAAAATGTTATTTCTAAGCAATTAAACTTCTGTCTTTCCACTACGGAAAGCTAAGTTAAAAAGAAGCTGCTATTTAATAACGCCATACAGAGTCCATGCTCTCAATGAACTGCTGGCAAGATAATACTCTGACCTTATCCCAGTTACTCACCACTTAGGCGAGCCTAGTAGCGCTAAGTATTCACCAAAAGAGGCCCCGGTTCTGGAACTACACAACCAGCCCAGCAAGCATACGTTGCCCAGCGGGACAGCTGTCAGCCCCATGCAACCGGTACAACTGTTGGGCACAATAAATGCTCAAGAGGTCAAAATACCCTCATCCAGATACATTTCCACATGGGGTCTACGTTTTACATCCCATATAATGGCGGGCTACTCTGTTTTTATTAGTCTGTTACACCGTAGTTTATGTCCGATTTTAGCCCCCATCGCTTTTGTACCGCTCCGCTGCTTGATTGGAGCGACCGCCATTGCCGCTATATGTGGCGCCTATTGAGCAAGCATGCACGCCTGTATTCGGAAATGGTGACCACCGGGGCAATACTGCATGGTGACCAACAGCGACATTTGCAATTTGATGCAGCTGAACAACCTGTCGCCCTGCAGTTGGGGGGCAGTGACCCTCAAGAACTGGCTGAATGCGCCCTTATCGCCGAGGAATGGGGCTATAGCGAAATCAACCTTAACTGTGGCTGCCCCAGTGACCGAGTCCAGTCCGGGCGTTTTGGTGCCTGCCTTATGGCGGAACCGGATGTGGTAGCCGCAGGACTCACTGCCATGCGAGAAGCGGTATCTATTCCGGTTACCGTCAAGCACCGTATCGGCATCGACGATATGGAAGACTATCCAGGCCTGACCCGCTTCGTAGAGGCCCAGGCCAATGCCGGTGTGGATACCTTTATCGTCCATGCGCGCAAAGCGTGGCTAAAGGGACTAAGCCCCAAGGAAAACCGTGAAATTCCTCCGCTCAATTACGACATGGTTTACCAGTTGAAGAAGGATTACCCCCAGCTACAAATTGTTATTAATGGGGGGATCAATTCAATTGAGGAATGCCAGCAACATTTAAGCCACTTGGATGGTGTTATGCTGGGGCGCGCGGCTTACCAAACCCCGACAATCCTGGCCCAGGTGGACAGCCAATTATTTGGCGGTGAAACAGGCCCGGATGCCATTCAGGTGGTAGAGCAGATGCTGCCCTATATCGAGCAGGAAATGCAGCGCGGACAGCGCTTGAATCATATCACCCGACATATGCTCGGGTTATTCCAGGGGCTTCCTGGTGCTCGGCGCTTCCGCCGCCATTTGAGCGAAAATGCCCACAAGCCGGGGGCGGGTCCCGAGGTGCTTGAACAGGCACTGGCCCAGGTCACCCAAGCCGCTTAGACCGCTTTCAATATGTAGACCAGTGAATAATTAAGGGAGGAACCATGAACAAGTTGGAGCAACTCAAACAGCGCAGCCAGGTTGTAGCAGATACCGGAGACATTGAAGCGATTCGCCGATATTGTCCTCAAGATGCAACAACCAATCCCTCCCTACTGTTTAAGGCCGCCCAGCTCCCTCAGTACGACAACCATATCGCCGAGGCGCTCGAGTGGGCTGAGAGCCACCAGGGTGGCTCGAACGCGGAAAATATTGCACGCCTGGCCGCCATCAAACTGGCTGTCAGCATTGGCACGGAAATCTTGCAGTTGGTGCCCGGGGTGGTATCCACCGAGGTCGATGCTCGTCTCTCCTTTGATACCCGCGCTACTATTGACTACGCACGCCACCTGATCACCCTGTACGAACGCGCAGGTATTGCCAAAGAGCGGGTATTGATCAAGATCGCATCGACCTGGGAAGGCATTGCTGCCGCATCAGTACTGGAGCGCGAGGGAATCCACTGCAACCTGACCTTGTTGTTCAGTCAATCCCAGGCGATTGCCTGTGCCGAAGCCGGGGTAACTCTGATCTCCCCCTTCGTCGGTCGAATCCTCGATTGGCATATCGCCAACAGCGGCCGCGAGTCATTCCCTGCGGAAGAGGACCCGGGCGTAATCTCGGTGCGCAATATCTATGAGTACTACAAGTCCCGAGACTACAAAACCATTGTGATGGGCGCCAGCTTCCGCAATACCGGGGAGATCGAGGCCCTGGCTGGTTGCGATCGACTGACAATCAGCCCTCAGCTATTACAAGCCCTGGAGGACAGTGAGGCACCTCTCGCTGCTGGCCTGCCACCGGTATCCGCAACCAAATCCCGGCCGACACAGGATCTGGCTGAAGCCGAATTCCGCTTTCAATTGAATAGCGATGCCATGGCCACTGAAAAGCTTGCCGATGGCATCCGGAACTTCGTGAAGGATCAGGAACGTTTAGAGCTATTGTTACAGAACCGAGTAAAGGGACAGCAGGAAATTCATGCTGCAACAAATCCGTAAACTGTTTGAGCAGATAGGAAATAGCGTTGATGTTGAAGCACGTGATGAAAAAGACGTGCGGATGATCAGCGCTGCGCTGTTAGTCGAGGTCGCCACTGTCGATCAAAAGCTCGATGAGTGTGAGCGTGAAACGCTCACACAACTCCTATGCCAACACTACTCTCTCGACCAGACTAGTGCCACAGAAATAGTCAGTGAAGCTATTAGCCAACGGGACAGAGCCACATCCCTGTTCGAGTTCACCCAGGCGGTGAATGAACAGTTCAGCGAGAGAGATAAATACCTGCTGATTTTGCAGATGTGGCAGGTAGCTTTTTCAGATGATGTTATCGAGGCTTTCGAGGAGCACCTGATTCGCAGGGTGGCAGAGCTAATTTATTTGCCACACGGACTCTTCACCAAGGCACGCGCCGAAGCGAGGGATATGAAGCGTTGCTAAGAAAGGGAGATTTCCAGAACTGGGGATTAGGAGAGAATAAGCGCTAGTGATAATGCGCCGAAGATTTGGCAACCGGGGAACATTCTCGCTCCAGGGTATGTACCAAGTCGCGAAAAGTCTCGGCGTTTTGCTCGTTCATGCTCATCAATACCCGGTGAGCTTCCAGCACCTTTTCCCGCGCAGCACACTCGTCGGGGCTATTACATACCAAAGGCGTGGTGGGTACGCTCATATCGTGGACCGTATCGCTGATTTCAACCAACGAATCAAAGCCCATAGCGTCCAATAGATGGCGGATACCTTTACCCGCAGAGAATACCAGCGGCTTATCACAGCCCCGCTCCAAAGCGCGAATAGCAATCTTCGCCATCAGGCCGAGGGTCGTACTATCGACACCTTCTGCACCACCGAGATCAAATGCCACTCCGGCAAAATCACCCCGTGCAAACATGTTGTCGATAAAGCTATCAAATGAGGTACAAAGGTTGAGACGAACATCACCTACTAACTTGATGACGTAGATGCCCTGGTGGGCCCCAACCATAATTTGCCCGGACTGCATAACAACCCCTGGCTCACCCGAATACACCTTTTGATAGAAGTGCAGGCGGATGGCAAAAGTTCACTGGTAGAGAACACAATAGCATTTGACGTTTTTGGCGCCTAGTGCAATTTTGTGCATAAAGTGGGCGGAGCTTACTCCTGACTATGCAGACTGACAAGTGCGATAAAGCACAAAATTCGACTTCATAGTCGAAGACTATCGATAGAAGTTTTAGGCATTACTGACGGCCTAAAGTGAGAATCGTAATATCGTCCGGAAGGGCACCAAAAGTATCCATTTTTAGAGACTGACAGAGCCTGTCGAGTTCTCCCCCACTCTCTGAAATAGCCTGCAAAAGCTGGGCCTCTTTATCGAGCAGATCGCCCTGTAATAATTCAAGTACACCGTCGGAACAAGCGACCAGGCGCCAAGCGGGCGGCAGCTCAGCACGCATCACTTGCCAATCACCCCGTTCAAATATACCCAGGGGGCGCCCTTTTCCCGGCAACCAGTCTGCACCTGTCTCACTTACCAGGGCCGGCATAGGTATTTGCCCGGCGACGGCATAGTGCAACTGCCGGGCACTACTATCCACAACCCCGACAAACATACTGGCGTGCTTGCCCAATTTTGTGGATAACAACTCGCCATTGACCAGATTAAGGACATCCAACAAGTCATCACTGAGGGAATCCAGCTGGGCAAATAAGGGGCGCTCTCGCAAGCGATGCATAATACTGTGCTTAATCAGGGCAGTAACCAGCGCAGAAGAGACACCATGGCCCGACACATCGACCAGGTAAAAGGCTACAAAGCGCTCACCGAACAAGCCGTAATCAACAAAATCACCGCTCAGATACAGGGAGGGAACCAGCCGGTAGGATGCTTCCACGCCACTGGGGTAGTGATAGGGGGTACGGGGAAGTAAATGCTGTTGCAGTAAACGGCCGGCTTCCTGGTCTCTGCGCAGCAGCTCCACATGATCTCGCAGTTCACTGTTGCGACGCTCCAAGGTCACTTTATATTCGCGATTCTGCTTCGCCAGGTTTTCTTCACCGCTGATACGGCAGATCATACGATCAATAGCCGCTGCTTCTTCCAGGGGTTTAACCAGGTAGTCTTTGGCTCCAAGGCGCATCGCTTGGAGTACATCATCGGCAGCGCTATCTGAGGCAATAATTACCGCAGCCACCTCTGGGGCTATGCGCTTTATCCGCCGCAACACTTCCAGCCCACTCATATCCGGCAAATAGCGATCAATCAATACGATATGGAAAGCGCCGGGGCTAAACTGGCCGATGCCATCTTCCCCGTTGTTGGCAACACTTACCTGGAAGCCAAAACGCGAAAGCGCCCCTCGCAAAAAATTGCGGGAGCGCTCATCATCGGTAAGCACCAGGCTACTGGGGCCGGCCATATAAAGGCTCTAAAAAGTTATCTGCCCTAGGTGACAAATCAGTAGTCGGAAGCCTCTTCCACTTCACCCTGATCAATTGCCTCTGCGGCCTCTTCTTCGGTTTGAACATCCATTTCACCATCGACAATCAAATAGTCGCGGCGCTGCAGGTAAGCATCCCGCAAGAGTACATAGCGATCACCATGCAACAAGGACTCCGCTTGCAGCAGGCTGGCACGGCTCTGAATGATATCTGTACCCTTCAATGCATATTTGGTCGCGTCGTCATTTACATAGGTTAAGGGGTTGGTGTAGTAATCCACGACCCTAGCTGGGGTATCCCGTACAGTGGACGGACCCAGTAGCGGTAAAACCAGGTAGGGGCCAGAAGGCACTCCCCAAACAGCCAAGGTCTGGCCAAAGTCCTCGCCATCACCCTGCTCGAGACCCATGTGCTGGGCAACATCCAGAATACCGACAATACCTACCGTGGAATTCACCAGGAAACGACCCGCGTCATTGCCCGCTTGGCCCCATTTACCCTGCAGAACATCATTAAAAGTATTGGTAACTTCGCGCAGATTGTCGAAAAAGTTGCTGACACCGTGCTGCACGAAAATCGGGGTAATTTGGCGATAGCTGACAGCGGCGGGCTTCAACACATAGCGATCTGCACCATCGTTGAAGGAGAATATGGCCCGATTAAAACCTTCCCAGGGGTCGCGAAGTGATAAATCTTCGCCCTCGGCACCACCAAATTCATCGGCAGGATCAAAGCCGTACTCATCCTCGAGAGACAGGCCCCCGTCATCGGCACTGGCATCCTCTGCTCCGCTGGTATCTACCGCAGCCGGGTTTTGAGCTGCACCACCAAACGGATCTTGTTGCGCTAGCGCCCCTACTGGAGTAACAGCTATCAGAGTTGCCATTAACCAGGGCGATAAAGTTTTGCTTCCAAGCACAACCCTGCTCCTCTTATATCAAACTAGTGAGACCAAGGATTCTAACGCCCTAGTAATTCGTAAGCTACCCTCGGCAGCATAGCAGCTGGGATTTGCCAAAGATAAAGGAGTTTCAGGCAATCACAGGCTAAGCCTTTAAACCGGCAATAACCCCTTTATTCAGTAGTTTTTCCAATAAATCGGCACCAAAATCAAATAAGGAGTCACGACTAATATTGGGTAATTCCTGAGCCATCTGTTCCAATATTTGTAAGCCGGTGTAATCGCCCGCAGAGACCAACTGCAACAATCTGGCGGTGACGGCATTGATCTCCATAAAATTCACTTTGTCGGAACGATCCCGGTATACGAAAAGGAACGTCGGTACCTCCGGCGGCTCTTGGGGCTGAAAATCCGGCCCCAACCGATGCACTGGGTAGCGGTAACTGAGGCTCCAGACGAGAGGGGAAACTACAGGAACTTTCTGTAAAACGTCCCCCTCTATCGCCAGCCCTTCCGGTAATTCCACATCACTGACATCTAAAGCCAACTCTACCCACTCGTAGTGGGCAAGTTCCAACAAAAAGGGGGGATCTTGTGGTTGTTCTCCCCGTTCATTCTGTAAATATGAGAGAAACTCTTCACTGATCTGCAAAAAATACGGGCTAACGGATGTGTGTTTGTGGACAAAATCACGCACCATTTGATGCCAGTTTTCGTCGCTATAAAGACTGCGCAATACCGGGAATCCACTGGCAACAAAGGATTCAATATTGTTGTAAATCAAATCCCGATAAATAGCGACACGCCGGTCCTCAATTTCTGCCGGCGGCGCAACTTGATTCGGTGCGCGCAAATGGGCAGCAAAATCCCGCTGCACACTTTTGAATGTCTCGGGCTTATCGACGACTGAGGACATAATTCTCTTCCACCTGGTGACTGGCCTGAATGGTTTTAATATGTCCTACTTCTTCGAGTAATTTGGGAATCGGCGGAATATTAAAATCCCGCTCAAGTAGCGTCGGCATCACACCGTGAATATCGTAGGCGCGATCGAGTAGTTCCCACACAGGATCAATAACCGGTGCACCATGGGTGTCCACCTTTAAATCCTCTGCCTCATCATAGTGCCCGGCAATATGTACGTAGCGAATTCTTTCGGTGGGCAGTGCAGATAGAAAGTCCAGCGCATCGTAGCGGTGGTTAATCGAGTTTACATAAATATTGTTCACGTCCAGAAGCAAATCACAATCGGCCTCTTCCAGCACCGCATTTAAAAAAGCCAGTTCAGTCATCTCCTGGCCCGGCGCCGCATAGTAGGAGACATTCTCCATTGCAATCCGTTCTTCCAGTGCGTCCTGGACCATACGGATTCGCTCGGCAACATACATCACCGCTTCTTGCGTAAAGGGAATGGGCAATAAATCGTATAGATGGCCGTGATCTGAGCAATAACTCAAGTGCTCACTGTAACCGCGAATATTGTGTTGCTTGATAAATTTTTTAATGGCTGCAACCAATTCCATATCCAATGGTTCTGGTGCACCAATCGAGAGAGATAAACCGTGAAGTAAAAAGGGAAAACGCTCTGTATATTCCTTAAACCAGCGCCCATAGCGACCGCCAACACCAATCCAATTCTCAGGTGCTACCTCCAGAAAATCTACGGCATCTGTATCAAGGTTTTCACCCATCATTGAGCGGCGCAATCCAAACCCAGCGCCTTCTACGGAAAACTCGCGCAACACTTTCAGGTCTCACTTTTTTCAGCGATCAATAAAAAACAGGGTGGATCGCTAAAGCGTATCCACCCTCTTTGAGTACAGCGAAAAATTACCCGCCACACTTACCTTCGCCGCACTTACCTTCTTTTTTCTTGCCTTCGCCGCACTTACCTTCGCCGCACTTGCCTTCTTTTTTCTTACCTTCGCCGCACTTGCCTTCGCCGCACTTACCCTCTTTCTTTTTATCATCACCATCGTGATCAGCCAGCGCCACGTTGTAGCCTGAGCTCAGGTCTGCTGCGGCAAAGGGGTTAGCATTGCTGTTGGCAGCAGATACATTCATAGCGGCAGTGGCGATAAACGCTGCGCCAACTGCAGCGGCTACAGGGGAAAGGTGCTTCTTGTTCATAGTGAATCTCCTAACTAGGTGTCCTTAGCAATAAAAAGTACAAGAGACTTTTTTCCACTCCGCAGAAGTATAATGCTGCGAAACAAAAATCAGTCATTGAATAGAACCCGCCACAAAATAACCGGTATCAAGGGGTCATTCTGGGCTCCAGGCCTGCTTTCAGTACTTCTGTCGGGCTCTCCATCAAATTCTTACACTTGATCAAAATTTTTTTTGTGATCTCTTTTCCATAGAGAAAATCAACCAAGCAAACCTTTCCCATCAATTTCTGCCCATGACTTGCTTAAGCGCTTGGATGACACCGGCATCAGGGTTTTTAGAGTCTGCGCGAATAAGGAAACACGAAATTCCTCCAACATCCAGCGAAACTCACGCAATTCTGCCTCTGCAGAGAGTTCTCTGGGTGAATATTTCTCCACTTGCGCCAAGTAAGGCTCCGCCGCCTTCTGGTATTCAACTTGCAGTTTTCGGTCACGGTTAGGGTCGAGAGCGGCCTTTTCCAAGCGCATTACGATCGCCTTCAGATAGCGGCCGTACTGGCGCAGCCATGACAGCGGAGTATCAAACAAGCAGCCTCGGTAGAAGAGCCCAGCCAGTTGCTGCTGGATATCCCCCACCGCCATTGCGACCGCCAGGTTTTTCTGCTGTTTGATTTGTTTGCGCAGTGGCACCAGCTGAGCCAGGGCCTTGACCAACAGATCACCAATCTCCTGGGCCACCCCCACCAAGTCACCGTCATTTTCCAAAGCGGCCAGGAATTCAGCTTCGGTGCGCGGCAACTCCTCTTTGGGCCAGAAAACTTCGCGCACGGCTGCCATCAGGATGTCGTCAGCTACCTCCTCACGGCGCCCCAGATCCGCTGCAGAAAGCCCCAGCTCCTTGCCTCGCAACAGCTCTTTGCGCAGATACTTCACCTTCTCCGGCAAGTGCAACAGAGCCAAACGGCAAATACCGGCGCGAGTAAGCCTGCGAGCCTCACTGGGGTTATCCAGTAGCTTCAGGGAGACACTGTCTTTTCCTTCAACGAGCGCGGGGTAAGCCCGCACCTTGAGCCCGCCCTGGTTGAGGGTATGGGTCTCTGGAAGATCACCGAAGTCCCAGCGGGTAATACCCTCCCGCTCAAAACTGTCGCCAGCTGTTGCCAGCCCCTGCTGTACCCGATCCCGGTAGCGCGCCTGCAATAGGGCCAAATCCCGATCTTGATCCAGCAATTTACCGCCTTCATCCATCACCTGGATATTGAAACGGTAATAATCTTCCAGGGCCTGTTCCGCAGACTCCCACACCTCATCTGGCAGCTGCTGTGCTGTCTGGCGCTTCAGCTCCAGAGCCAACGACTGCCACAACGGGGTATTGTCTGCACGCAGTCGGGGCAAAGCCTTATCTATCGCAGCCGGCACTGGCACAAAATACTTGCGCCACTGCTTGGGCAGGGCTTTTACCAGAGCGATGCACTTGTCCCGCAAGATGCCCGGCACCAACCAGGAGAGGCGAGCTGCCGGCACCTGGTGCAGCGCTGCAACCGGCACCTGGATACTGACGCCATCATCCACACTGCCAGGCTCAAAGTGATAGCTGAGCGGATAGACAATACCGCCCGCCTGCAACTCATTGGGGAATTGGGCCTCTCCCACATGATCGGCACTCTGCTGCATCAATAAGTCGCGGGGAATAAACAGCAGCTGTGTATCGCTGGATTCCGCTTTCTTGCGCCAGTGCTCAAATCCAGCCAGGTTGACGATATCCGCCGGGATACGCTCATCAAAGAAACGGTACACCACTTCATCATCCACCAGAATATCCCGGCGACGAGATTTGGCTTCCAGCTCTTCCAGGGACTTCAACAGGTCGAGATAGTGCTTATAAAATCGGCCCTTACCGCGATAGCGTTGCTCCACCAGCGCCTGGCGAATAAACACTTCCCGAGAAGTTTGCGGGTCCAGTTTGCCGTAGGGAATTCGGCGTTTTTCCACCAGCACCAAACCGTAAAGGGAGACCTTCTCAAAGGCCATCACCTGCCCGGAGCGAGCGTCAAAATGGGGTTCAAAATAATTGCGCTTAACCAGGTGCTGCGCGGCGGCCAATATCCACTCGGGTTTGACCTTGGCTACGGTATGGGCGAACAGGCGGCTGGTCTCCAGTAACTGGGCAGACACCACCCAGCGGGGAGGTTTTTTAAATTGACCGGAGCCAGGGAAAATATGGAAACGACGATTGCGGCAGCCGTTAAACTCCTTGTTTTCATCCCGCGCGCCAATATTGCCCAGCAATCCCACCACGATGGCTCGGTGTATCGCTTCGTATTCCGCCGGCTCTTTGTTTTCTTTAACTTCGAGGTCGCGACAAGCCACGCGCAACTGATGGTGGATATCTCTCCACTCGCGCATACGCAGCCAGGAAAGGAAGTTTTTCTGGCACCACTTGCGCAACTGATTTTGACTCAGTTCCTGACGCTGGACTTCAAAGGCATCCCATAGCTGAACGAAGGATAAAAAATCCGATTGTTCATGCTGCCACTGGCGATGTTTTTCATCCGCAGCCTGGCGTTTTTCTGCCGGGCGCTCGCGCGGGTCCTGCACGGCCAGAGCGGCGACAATAATCAAGAGCTCCCGCGCACTGCCATTCTCTGCCCCCGCCAATAACATGCGGCTCAGGCGCGGGTCCAAAGGCAACCTTGATAGGGATCGCCCCAATTTAGTGACCCGGCCCTGCTCATCTACCGCCTGTAATTCCTGCAGCAATTTATAGCCGTCATTAATCAGTCGTGGGTCCGGCGGATCGACAAATGGAAACTCGCGGATATCACCGATACGCAGCTGTAACATTTGCAGAATGACTGCTGCCAGATTCGTACGCAGAATTTCCGCATCGGTAAATTCCGGGCGCTGCTCAAAATCCCGCTCTTCATACAAGCGCACACAAACACCGGCGCTGACACGGCCACAGCGACCGGCACGCTGGTTGGCGCTGGCCTGGGAAACCGGCTCTATAGGCAGCCGCTGAATTTTACTGCGGTAGCTGTAGCGGCTCACTCGTGCAGTACCCGGGTCGATCACATAACGGATACCGGGCACCGTAATAGAGGTCTCCGCCACATTGGTAGCGAGTACGATGCGGCGACCTTTATGGCCGTGGAAAACTTTGGCTTGCTCCGCAAGGCTCAAGCGGGCATACAAGGGCAGCACTTCCAATTGCGCTATCTGTGCATCGCGCAAAGCCTTAGCGCACTCGCGAATTTCCCGCTCGCCGCTCATAAATACCAGGATATCCCCACCGCGCCGACTGCTGGACTTTTCCTCGTGCAACAACTCCTCCACAGCAGTGACCACCTGCTCGTTGAGATCTGCATCCGTATCCGCTGCGGGGCGATAGTGAACTTCCACTGGGTAGGTACGACCGGAAACCTCGATAATCGGCGCATCGTCAAAGTGCCGGGAAAATTTTTCCAGGTCGATGGTGGCCGAGGTAATTATCAGTTTCAGGTCAGGGCGCTTGGGCAGTATGGTTTTCAAATAGCCCAATAGAAAATCAATATTAAGGCTGCGCTCATGGGCCTCATCGATGATCAAAGTATCGTATTTATTTAACAGGGGATCGCGCTGAATTTCAGCCAGCAGGATACCGTCTGTCATCAGTTTGACGTGGGTATGCTCGGTGCTGTGGTCGGTAAAGCGTACCTGGTAACCGACGGACTCTCCCAGTGGCTGCCCCAGCTCCTCAGCAATTCGATTGGCTACAGTGCGCGCAGCAATCCTGCGCGGCTGCGTGTGGCCGATCTGGCCGTAAATTCCCCGGCCCAGTGACAGGCAAATTTTTGGCAACTGAGTGGTTTTACCAGAACCGGTTTCACCGGCAATCACTACAACCTGATTTTTCTCGATCTGCTCGGCGATTTCCTCCCGCCGCGCTACCACTGGCAAAGACTCCGGCCACTGCACTTCCGGCAACTTGCGCCGACGCTCCTCCACCAGGGTCTCAGACACTTGGAGCTGCTGCTCCAATTGGACCAACATGCGATCTACCGGCTTGCCCTCTTTCTGGCGCCGACGTACATTTTTGACGGTCCTGCGCAACCCATAGCGGTCACGCCCCATGGTCGCGGAGATTCGGGCCTGCAGCGCCCCCAGTACTTTTTCTGCTTCGGTGTGACTCATAATTCGTACAGCAATGGCAAACGCGGGATTATACCCCCTGAGCACCGCAGGGCTATCAAACCTTATTGTGGCGCTCATCTATACTGGTGCGAATAGCACTTCTTCTGAGGGGCACGGCCTTTACTGCTGGTGCAATTCCTCAGGGTCATACCTTGCGAGCAGTACTATGCAAGAGATCAAGCCCAAGCCCCCCGCCAGCGCAGGCCAACTATTTGGCCACCCCAAGGGACTCTTCCTGTTGTTTGGTACTGAGATGTGGGAACGTCTCAGCTACTACGGCATGCGTGGTATTTTTGTCTTCTACCTGACCTCTACAGCGACTGCCGCAGTCTTCGGCTGGGAACAACTGACCGATACCGAATTGCAATCCAAAGCCCTCAGCTACCTGGGCTGGTATGCAATGCTGGTCTACCTAACCCCCATTATCGGCGGTTGGATGGCAGATAATCGCTGGGGCCAGCGCCGCTGTATTATGTTCGGCGGCACCTTGATGATGCTGGGGCAGTTCGCCCTGGGATTCCCCCACGGTTGGCTGCCAAATGGCAGCCAAATTTATATGCTGTGGATCGGGTTGGCATTGCTGATTATCGGCAACGGTTTCTTCAAGCCAAATATCTCTACCATGGTCGGGGACCTTTACGAGGAAGGTGACCACCGCCGGGATACCGCCTTTACCATTTTTTATATGGGCATCAACCTGGGCTCTATCCTCGGTTACCTACTGGTGGGCTGGATTGGGGAAAAGGTGGATTACCAGCTGGCCTTTATCGTCGCTGGCCTTGGCATGTTAGCCGGCCTAATCCTGCAGATGACCCAAGCCAAGCGCTACCTGGGAGAAATCGGTGTAGAACCTTCTGCGCACCTGGAACTGAAAGACAAGAAAGATGAGGACGTCGATAAGCGCCGCCCGCTGACTCAAGAGGAGCGAGACCGCATCAAAGTTATTTTGGTTTTGGGCGTGTTTATCGTGATTTTTTGGGCCGGCTTTGAGCAGGCTGCCGGCTCAATGAACTTATTCGCCAAATATCGAACCGACCTGAATGTGCTGGGGTGGGAGATTCCCGCCAGTTGGCTGCAGATGGTAAACCCTCTGTTTATTATTATCCTCGCGCCGATTATGGCCAGTATCTGGGTAGGCATGGGGGATCGGGAGCCCAGCTCACCGGCCAAATTCAGTTTGGGACTGGTTTTTCTCGGCGTGGGATTCTTATCCATGTGCGGTGCCGCCCTGCAAATTGGCGATTCAGAGACCATTAAAGCGAGTATTTGGTGGCTGGTATTTGCCTATATTTTCCACACCATTGGCGAACTTTGCCTATCGCCAATTGGGCTCTCTGTTGTAACTAAATTATCTCCGCTGCGCTATTTATCCCTGATGATGGGGCTTTGGTTTGCCTTTATTGGTATTGCCAACAAAGGAGCCGCAGAGATCGGTAAACTCGTCGGTGTATCCGGTCCACTCGCAACCTTTGGCGGAGTAGCCCTGGCCGCAATTATTGCCGGAATTATCCTGTACTTTATTCGCGAGAAACTGGTGGACTGGATGCACGGTGCAGAAGAGGTTCACGTAAAGGTGGGCGAAACCACCAAGGAGGAACTGAGCATCACCGCCGATCACGACGGTGTACCGCCGAAGCATTTTAGCGGTAATGACAAATAAGGGAGCCAACCCATAAAAGGCGTATTTTGCGAGCACGGACCTCGCTCTTTAACGTTATCAGATTCCGGACCGCTAACAGGCGTACGTTTAGCGGTCAAAGATCTCTTTCAATTGAAAGGGGAGAAAAATACGGCAGGCAGCCCCGAGTGGTTCAATACTCACCCTCCTGCCAATAAAACCGCACTTAGCTTGCAGAAATTACTGGAGGCCGGCTCAACCTTTACTGGGTTTACTCACCTTGATGAACTCGCCTACAGCATGCAGGGGAGTAATTTACACTACGGTTCTGCCGACAACCCTAAACTGCCCGGCTATTTTTGTGGGGGTTCCTCTATGGGATCGGCCGCCGCCGTGGCCTCAGGAACAGCCGATATTGGCTTAGGCACCGACACCGGCGGATCGGTGAGGGTACCTGCAAGCTATTGTGGTTTATTCGGCATTCGAACCAGTCACTCACTTATTCCTACCGACGGTGTTATCGGTTTAGCACCCTGCTTTGATACTGTCGGTTGGTTTAGTCAAACTCCTTCATTACTTGTAGACGTCGGCAAAATTCTAATCCCGTCACAGCATTTATCCGCAAATAAAGTAACCCGCCTGGTTACTTGCCCCGAGATCAGTCAACTGGCAGATACGCCTATTCAATCAGCAATCCAGGAATTTATTCCTACATTAAATAATCAATTTTCTATCTGCGAGATTAAACACCTGTCTGACATTGAATTACTGGGCGAACTGGCGGATGTATTCAGAATTTTGCAGGGCCGCGCCATCGCCAATACTCACGGAGACTGGTTGCGAAAATACCGGCCGGTATTTTCAGAGGACATAGCCACAAGAATTACTATGGCCCTATCAATTACCGATGATGAGATATTCTGGGCCAACGAAAAACGACAACAGTGGTGCAAGTTGATGGAAACATTACTACCGGACAACAGTAGCGTTTTACTAGTACCAACCACCCCCACAACCGCAATTAAGAAAGGGACCGATAGTGAACCCAGCAAAGTACAAACAAATCGCCAGCGACTATTGGGTTTAACCGCTATTGCAGGGCTTTGGGGCGCCCCCCAATGTCATCTGCCGTTGTTTTCTATCGTAGAAAATGGGATTAATACTGGGGGAAAAGAGATAGAGAAACCCAGTGGCTTCTCATTGATAATGACTCCACAAAGCGATTTTTCGCTTCTATCTCTAGTTGCGCAACTAACAAAATCCCTCGAAGGAATAGCAGGTAGCACCTAAGGTGCTACCTGAAAAAGCGATCAGCTTTTTAACGCCCTTTAACCAAATAAGCGATGGCTCGATCCAACCCCTCCAGGGTCATCGGATACATATGCCCGTCCACCAGTCTCTGGGTCATACCGATACTGGGAGTATATTGCCAGTACTCCTCTCCTACAGGGTTCAACCAGATCAGGTTACTGTAGGTATCGGTAACACGCTCCATCCAGGCCGCACCGGGCTCTTCATTCATATGTTCGACACTGCCGAAACGACTGGTAATTTCGTAGGGCGCCATAGACGCATCGCCGACAAAAATTACTTTGTAGTCCTTGCCATAGGTGCGCAGTATTTCCAGCAGCGAGGTATTTTCGCTATAGCGCCGCTGGTTGTCTTTCCACACATGCTCGTAAACAAAATTGTGGAAATAAAAATATTCGAGATGCTTGAACTCAGAACGACAGGCGGAGAACAGTTCTTCACAGACGCGCACATAGGGGTCCATAGAGCCCCCTACATCGAAAAAGATCAGCACCTTAATTGCATTATGTCGCTCCGGCACCATTTGAATATCCAGTAACCCTGCGTTGCGTGCAGTAGAGGAAATGGTGTTATCCAGATCCAGTTCCTCTGCGGCACCGGTGCGGGCAAATTTGCGCAACTTGCGCAGAGCCACCTGGATATTGCGGGTGCCCAGACTGATACTGTCATCCAGATTTTTAAACTGGCGCTTCTCCCAAACCTTTGACGCCGAGCGATTACGCCCCTTACCGCCCACACGGATACCACCGGGATGATAACCGCTATTGCCAAACGGGCTCGTGCCGCCAGTGCCAATCCAGCGATTACCACCACTGTGGCGCTTCTTCTGCTCCTCTAGACGCTTCTTAAATTCCTCCAGCAGTTTTTCCAAGCCGCCGAGGCTTTGCACCTGGGCCTTTTCCTCTTCGGTCAACTGCTTTATAAATTCTGCACGCAGCCAGTCCTCGGGAATCATTTGCTCGACAATGTCATCGAGGGTCTCAAGGTCCTTAAAATAGGCGTCGAAAGCGCGATCAAATTTATCGAAGTGCTTCTCGTCCTTGACGAGGCAAACGCGGGCAAGGAAGTAAAATTCCTCAAGGTCGGCAAACACCAGGCGCTGCTGTAATGCCTCAAGCAGGGCCAGCAGTTCGGTGATGGTTACCGGTAATTTATAGCGGCGTAAATTCTGGAAAAAGCCAATCAGCATAATAATTCGCAGTCAGCACAGGGAAAAAATAACACCCGGTTAAACCGGGCCGAAATCACCGAGGACAACCTAAGCCCTCGGTGACATTAACCAACACAGTTTAGCGATTATCGCGACGGGCCATAAACGCCAGGCGCTCCAGCATATGGACATCCTGCTCGTTTTTCAGCAGGGCACCGTAGAGCGGCGGAATGGCATTGCTGCTATCGCTGTTTTTCAAAATCTCCCCGGGAATATCATCAGCCATCAACAGCTTGAGCCAATCGATCAGCTCGGAGGTAGAAGGCTTTTTCTTTAGGCCTGGAACCTCGCGCAGCTGGAAGAAAATATCCATTGCCTCGGCCACCAACTGCCCTTTGATCCCTGGATAGTGCACATCGACAATTTTGCGCATGGTGTCACGATCGGGGAAGCTGATGTAATGGAAAAAGCAGCGGCGTAAAAAGGCGTCCGGCAGTTCTTTTTCGTTATTGGAAGTGATAATTACGATGGGGCGCTGCTTGGCCTTGATGGTTTCGCCAGTCTCATAGACAAAGAACTCCATACGATCAAGCTCAACCAGCAGGTCGTTGGGGAATTCGATATCCGCTTTATCGATTTCATCGATCAGCAGCACCACGCGCTCTTCTGCCGCAAAGGCCTCCCAAAGCTTACCGCGCTTAATGTAGTTGCCAATATCGTGAACCTTATCCACCCCCAGTTGGGAGTCCCGCAGGCGGGATACCGCGTCGTACTCGTACAGGCCCTGCTGGGCTTTGGTGGTGGATTTAATATGCCACTGGATCAGCTTTAGTCCGAGGCTCTCTGCTACCTGCTCGGCGAGCAGTGTTTTGCCGGTGCCGGGCTCACCCTTGATCAATAGTGGGCGCTGCAGGGTAACGGCCGCATTCACCGCCATCTGCAAGTCGTCGGTCGCTACATAGCTTTCGGTACCGGTAAACTTCATAACTGCTCCAATCCTGTCGTCGAGGCTAACTATCTCTTTTAGCGAATGATAATTGAACAACAGGTTGGGGGCGAGGCGGTAACGCTCAATTTGGATGACCAGCTTGCGCTGGGGAAATTTGCCAGTCCCGCAGGGCGAGCCTTGAAAGTACGCGTAGGCTTACCGAAGCAGCCTAGGCCATCTGGGTACTGCGGCGGTGTACAACCTGGCGACCTTTGCCGGTGATATACCAGCGGATGCCCAGGTGACTGTGAATTTTCCCGACCATCTCCAGCACCAGCAAGCTATTCAAGGCGCGGGCTATAGAATTGGTTTCCATACCGCTGTCCTGCACCATGCCGGAAAGAGACCGAAATACACACTCCCCGGTATTTAACAAATGCAGTACCTGTAGGGCATTGTCATCCAATTTACGGATCTGATTGAAATCGATGGTCGGCCCCTGCTCGGGATCGCCCTCAATTTCATGCTCCAATAGGGGCATCATTTCCAACTGCATGGTGCGCAGTTCCTGCTCCATATTCTCTACTCGGGCACGGGCAATACTGGCGTCGCGCAACTGGCGCCGCGCGGCGTTAAACACGAACATACGTGATGCAATTGCAGCGAGCAGGCAGTAACCGGTAAAAATCAATAAACGCGAGGGGTCACCCTGGATTTCTATCAACAAGTCACTCTGGGTGAATTTAAGGAATATCGGCACCATCAAGGCGCCACACAGCCCCATAATCAGGCAACGTGCGAGCCCCGCTGGATCTTCTTCGGTGAACAGCATTTGATAGTAATTGACCAGCCCACCCAAAATGCCCGAAACCAGCATTACTGCAGTCAATATAAGCAGGTGATCGAGCATCAGTATTCCTCAGCCATTCGGCTCTCACTGCCAATCCGGGCAAGTGGGTATTGAACTGAATATTTCACTCTATTCACGACTGCCCTTGCCCTCTTCCCCTATTAGGTGCGAGGTATTTCCCACATGCTGGATACAGCCGCCTCTTGTTGTTACTGGATACCTGGCAGAAAAGTGACACTGCTTTTACATTGTTTTGCATTGCGCCACAGCGGGAACCAGCTTAATAGATATAGCAGCTGTCATTGACTGGGGTTGTCGGTCTAAAGGGTTTTAGCGCCTTTGATACGAGCAACCGAGTGAAGGCCTGGATATAGGCGTCGAGGAGGGACGATGGCTGCGCAAGTGAATTAAAGTGCAACAAAAAATACTGGGTGAATGGCTACCCTGCCCTCAGGCATGACAGCCATATCTTGGGTTATTGTTCGTTAAAGTAGGGATCTTCATCAAAGCGACGACGCCTGTCCCGGCGAAACCTCATCAGCAAGCTGACAATCCCCCAAACAACCATGATCGCCAGGGCTCCACCCGAAGCGAATATCAAATTGGTAGTGACCTCTGGCGCCGCTCCATTTTCTTCAAACAGCGTTTGATAAACAAATAGCGGCAACACCGGCACAGCAACTGACTCCGCTACAGAGGTCTTTGCCGGCGCCAGCAACACCGCCGCAGCCACTAACAGTAGAGTCTGGCGTACCCAACTCCAGCGCCAATTGCGCATAAACCACCAGCCCGCCAACAGCATAACCAGTGTTGAAGCGGCGTATACCATCCAGGCAAATTGGAAATCTTCTGTCATTCTCTCACTCTACTTTCTGGCACACCGATCCAATATCGGGCAAATATGCCAGGGTCCTTTACATCGTCACTCGCTCGGAACCGGCATATTTACGCCGCTTCGCAGACAAGCACTGCCAGCCATAAATCGATCCGAAGAATGATTTAATTATGCGCAATATCCAAAGGCGTTCACAGGTCGCAGTTCCCGTTTGCGATCAACCTTGTTCAACCCAAGAGACAATATGATCCTCCATATCGTCCGGATGAACCGACTCTTCACTGACAACGCGCCCACGCACCGATACCCCCGCCCGATGTACGGATTCCGGGTCCCCCGACACCAATGGGTGCCAGTCTGCAAGAGGGCGCCCTTCCGCAAGACTGCGGTATGCGCAGGTGAGCGGCAACCAATCGAATTCGGCAATATCCTCTATACGCAACTGAATGCATCCGGGGACATGGGCTTTGCGCTGGCTGTACTTGCTGCACTGGCAGGAATAGGTATCCAACAGGCGGCAGGCCACATTAGTGAGGTAGACCTCACCCGTATCCTCATCCTCCAAACTGTGCAGACAGCAGCGACCACAACCGTCACAAAGCTGCTCCCACTCCGACCGACTCATTTGCTCCAGCGTTTTCCGCCGCCAAAAAGGCTCCTGTGCCATTAAGCTCGACTCAGCGTTGCAACTTGCTGTTCTTCAGCGCGATTTCACTCATTTCGGAATCGGCTATTGGCGGCATCTGTAAGTAATAGCCGCGAGTGCGCACCTCTTTGAGCAACTTGTCCGCCTCTGCACGGGCCAGCTTTTTGTCCGGCGTCACCAACATCGTAGTGACGTGCTGCGGTTTGCCGAAAAGCTCCAGTAGATTTTTGGGAACCCTCGCAGTGCCTTCGCGCTTATCCACGTACAGATACATTTCGTCTTTATTTGGACTGCGATAAATATCGCATAAAACTTTCACTTCAATTCCTCTTTACGCAATTGTTTCAGAGCTTCGAGCAAAGGGTGGCCAATCACATCGGCCCGCCACCCTCTGAGCCGACCCTCTAACTCGGGTCGACGGGCCTGGACCAAGGCTTCCAGCTCTTTTTTGCGAATTAATATTTCGGCAGGCAACCCGGCCCGCTCGGCAATAGACACCATCTCAAGCCGCAGTTGCTTGAGGATCTCTCCCTGCTGCCGGTTGAGAGGCTGCTGCATTCGCGCAGGTGGATCGCTTCTCTCGCAGGCTTGGGCAACGATTTTTAAAAGGGCCTCGCCATGCTCACGCAGAGCTCGCCCTTCCATACCCAGTTGACTCAAGGCACCTCTATGCCGAGGCAACTGTTGGGCCAGGCCGAGACAGATATTCTCTTTCAGCAGGTGATTGCGCGGCATATTCAGCGCCCTGGCCTGCTTTTCGCGCCAGGCACACACATCCTGAAGCACTGCCAGTTGTTTACTGCGCAGGCGCCAGGCACCTTTCACTTTCTGGTAGTAAACCTCAGGGGGGTTCGGGTTTCGAGCCGCAACCACCAATGATGCACAGTCTTCCTGTAACCACTCCAGGCGCCGCTTAGCATTGAGGTCCTTTACCAGTACGCCGTAGAGTACCGGCAACCAAGCGACATCGAGGGCGGCATAGGTTTTCTGTGCATCGCTGAGAGGTCTCTGCAGCCAGTCCGAGCGGGTTTCACTCTTGGGCAATTCAATATGCAGTAGCTGGTTAACTGTCGCCGCATAACCTAAGCCCGCTCCCATACCACAGATTGCAGCGGCAATTTGGGTATCAAAAATGGGCTCGGGAATCACGCCCAGCAAGCGCTCAAGGGTTTCCAGGTCCTCACTACAACTGTGCATGATTTTAGTGACAGCGGTATCGAGCAAGAGGTCGCGAAGCGGCTGTAACTCCTCAATCGCCAAATTGTCGATCAGGTAGCAGTGTTTTCCATCACCTACCTGGACCAGCGCCGGCTGGGGATAAAAAGTACGGCTGCGCATGAACTCGGTATCCAGGGCTACCGCACTCTGCTTGCGCCATTCTGCACACAACTCTACCAGCTGCTCGTAACTGTCGACCCAGCGTGGAGTGGTATCTATTTCTGTCATCGATATCACTCAACTGCCGGAAAAAAATGCGGTTCGACTATTAAAGGCGTGAGCGAGAGTCCCGCCATCGATATATTCCAGCTCTCCGCCGATGGGCACACCGTGGGCAATCCGGCTCACCGTCACCCCCTGGGCACGAGCTCTCTCCGCGATGTACTGCGCGGTAGCTTCACCTTCTACCGTAGGGTTAGTGGCGACAATAAGTTCGCGCAACTGCTCAGTAGCAAGCCTCTGCTCCAGCAAGTCGATCCCCAGGTCCCCCGGGCCAATACCATCGATGGGCGAGAGATGCCCATGCAGGACAAAGTAGCGACCGTGGTAATTACCGGCCTGCTCAATAGCCAGAACATCAGCGGGCGTCTCAACCACGCACAGTGAGTCCTGCTCGCGCCGGCTATTGCTACACAATGAACAAACGGGCTCCTCTGTCAGGGTGCGACACTGCCCACAGCGCCCCACTTGCTCCACCGCTCGCGCCAAACTCTGGGCCAGCAGAGACGCAGCTTCGCGGTCTTTTTCCAACAGGTACATCGCCATGCGCTGCGCGGACTTGGGGCCCACACTGGGCAGACAGCGGAGCGCGCGGATCAGCTCTTCAATCAGGGGACTAAACATACAAACTCAAAACCAGTGGATGGCCACTTCTTAAAAGGGGAACTTAAAGCCTTCAGGCAAATTGATACCTGAAGTCAGGTCTCCCATCCCTTGCTTTTGCAGTTCCTGTGTTTTTTCCTCTACACGGCGCACAGCGTCGTTGACCGCAGCGGCCAGCAGGTCTTCCAGCATTTCCTTCTCCTCGGTCATCAGGGAGGGATCAATTTCCACAGATGTCACATCGTGGCGACCATTCATCGTCACCTTGACCATACCCGCCCCAGACTCACCGCAGATGCGAAGCTCAGTCAGGTCCTGCTGCATCTTCTGCATTTTTTCCTGCATATCGGCCTGCATTTTCTGGGCCTGCTGCATCAAATCGCCCAAACCTTTCATAGGTAACCTCTATCTTGTGCATGTGGTCCCGGAATAAACCGGGCCCTAATTGTCATTAATCTTCTACTACTAGTGATTCTACGGAGCCCGGCACCAGTTCCGCACTCAATTCTGTCTGTAATTCTTGAACCAGCGGGTCAGCGACCAGTGCATCCTGGGCAGCTTCAAGCCGCGCTTGGCGAGTAGCTGCGACTAACCGGGCGGGAGTACTCCCATGTACCTGCCCTACTTGTATCTGCGCTACCACAGGCTGTTGGAAGAAGTCAGCCAGAGAGTCCCCCAGACGCCGCTGGTGAACTTCGTCGTAGAGGCTGCTGTAGGATTCATCCAGGGTGAACGAGAGTATATTGTCCTGCCTGCCCACCATCTCCAAGTGCTGGGCAATGGAGTGCAAAATACCGGTAATACCCAGCTGTCCATACATTACCGGCCAACTGCCAGGCGTTAATGCTTCCAAACGCCCTTTTGGCACTTCCTGACTGTGGCTTTCTACCGGAGCCTGCCGCGAGGTATTCACCGTATTTTGTGGTACTGGTTGCTGTGGTGCCGGCGCCGACTCCACTTCCGCAACTCGCTGGCGCAGCTCGGCCAGGACATCTTTACGCTGGGGACGCTCTTCTGCCACTCCCCGAACAGGGGGCGGGCTTATAATTTGCTCCGGCTGAGCCTCCGTCGCTGACTCACTGATCATTTCAGTTGGGGCTGCAGGCTCTGCCTCCCTTTGCTCTGCCTGATTCTGCGACGGCTGCAGGCCCTGCACTACCTGCGGGGGACCCACATCAACCTTTGTAACAGCCTGCGGCTGTGCCGCTTCAGGCTTTTTTGCCGGGCTGACCTCCGGTACTTCTGGTGCTACAGGAGCCTGTGGTTGTAGCGCTTCTAGAGCTGGTGCTGGTGCTGGTGAAACGGATTCGGAAGCCGATGGCAGTGGCGAACGGGGAATATCCGCAACACCCTGGGGGCGGAAAGCCAACATCCGCAGCAGAGCCATTTCAAAGCCACTGCGCTGATCCGGGGCTAAAGGCAGGTCACGCCGGGCCAGCAAGGCCATCTGGTAATACAACTGCACATTTTCCGGGGCGATACGCCCAGCTAAATTTCTCAGTCGCTCACCATCACCCAGAGAGTTATCAATAGATTGGGGCAACACCTGGGCCACTGCAATGCGGTGCAGGTTATCGGCGAGTTCTGCCAGCGCAGCACTGTAATCAGGGGCCTGCTGAGACAATTCAGCAACTGTGGCAAATAGACCCGGCGCATCCTCTTCGGATAAGGCTTGCAGCAGCTTCCACACCAAACCGGTATCGATACTGCCCAGCATACCGCGCACTTCTGCCTCGGTAATTTGCCCCCCACCAAATGCGATGGCCTGGTCGGTAAGACTCATCCCATCTCGCATACTGCCATCTGCGGCGCGACCGAGATGCCACAGGGCCCCTTCTTCAAACGGGACCTGCTCCTGCTCCAACACAAACTTCAAGTGCCCCACAACCCGCTCGGGGCTCATATTCTTCAGCTTGAACTGCAGACAGCGGGACAACACAGTCACCGGCAACTTCTGCGGATCAGTCGTTGCCAGCAGAAACTTCACATGGGGGGGCGGTTCTTCGAGGGTTTTTAACAGCGCGTTAAACGAGCTGTTCGACAGCATATGGACTTCATCGATCAGGTAAACCTTGAAGCGACCCCGGGTCGGTGCGTACTGCACGTTCTCAAGCAGTTCACGAGTATCTTCGACCTTGGTACGCGAGGCTGCATCCACTTCGATCAGGTCGACAAAACGGCCATCGGCAATCTCATTGCAAGTGTGGCACTGGCCACAGGGTTCAGAACTGACTCCCTCTTCACAATTCAGGCACTTGGCCAGGATTCGTGCGATCGTGGTTTTACCCACACCACGGGTACCGGCAAAGAGGTAGGCGTGGTGCAAGCGACCATTATCCAGGGCGTTGATCAACGCCTGGAGAACATGCTCCTGCCCCACCATCTCGCGAAACAGCTTCGGCCGCCACTTCCGTGCCAGTACTTGATAACTCATTCAATCTCCGGTGCTCGACACACCTCTGCAAGGTCTTATTGTCTGCGCCTGTGGCGCGGCCGCCATTATACCGGCATCCACCGTCAGGCATAGAGAATCGGAGAGTGTGACCATTCAAGTTCGATCGTACCTCTCGTAGCGAAACCAATGCTTGTGATATAACTGTGCGCCAGCTCGCACTAAGAACAATCAGTCCATAACTACAGCGAGCAGGGTACGGGGATCACGATCAGTAATGAATAAGGCCAGGAAGACGCTTCTTGAAAGGCTGTTTACCGAGCACGGACAGGCCTTGGTACGCTTTGTCTCTCGCATTGTTAAAAGCCCTGACGATGCCGAGGATATCGCCCAACACGCCTATCTACGCCTGCAAAAACTCAGCGATGAAAAGGAACTTGAGAATCCACGAGCCTACCTCTATCAGATTGCCAATAATCTTGCCGTAGACCAGCTGCGCCGGGGCAAGCTTCATGTAGATTACGTGAGCCAGCAGATCCCCATGGAAGGTGAGCCCTACACCGACGACCATGCGGATCATCAGTCACCGGAAAGATTGCTGGCAGCCCGCCAGCAGTTACAGTCAATCTACGAAACCATGGACAAGCTACCCCTAAAGTGTCGCCAGGCCTTTCTATTACATAGGACCCGGGGCCTCTCCTATAGCGAGATAGCTAAGGAGATGAATATCTCCGTGAGTAGTGTGGAAAAGTATATTTTGCAGGCTTTGAAAGCGTGTCGTAAGAAGGTAACTCCTGAAAGGTGA
The DNA here is from genome assembly GCF_052467825.1 of Microbulbifer maximicatervae (SeqCode). NCBI lineage: Bacteria > Pseudomonadati > Pseudomonadota > Gammaproteobacteria > Cellvibrionales > Microbulbiferaceae > Microbulbifer > Microbulbifer maximicatervae (SeqCode). The sequence continues at coordinate 2,354,837 of NZ_CP174327.1, read as the reverse complement.
CCTTCAGTCAGTTGCGCCACTTGTGACATATATCCTTAAAATAACGATAAAAAAAGATGAACCACCGGTATTCACACCTTAACAACAACTCCACAAAATTATTTGAGGGGGGAAGCTGTTCAGTCGTCTCAGCTTCGAAGGGCCGAATTGAGTAAACCTAAATACTCTACATACAACAGAACATTTTACTGCAATTCAGTAAAAACTCGTTGGAATGACATTTTTATTCGACGGTATGCGCGGTAGAGGTCGCACAAATCCAGAAACTTTGAGTAATATGCCGCCCTGAATATCTAAGTACTAAAGTAACACTTCGTAAACCCAAGATGCTAGAGCAACCATGATGACTAACCCTAAGCAAGCAATAAGTGAAGAAAGCCTTGACCAGGCTTGCGCTTGGGTTGCTCGTTTGCGCTCTGACTCGATTACATCTAGCGACCGCAACCAGTTCAAGAAATGGATTTCCCAGGACGAGAACCAGTTGGCTTTTGCCGAAATCACTGAACTCTGGGGAGACCTGGGTGCCTTATCTCACCTACCGGTAGATACATTGTTCCCAGAAAGCATTCCCTCTCCGCAAAATAATGCTGCCGTATGTTCCACATCCACCGAAAATGCACAGGGGCAACAAAGCTCAAAGCAATGGACATTGCCGCAGTGGCTTATGGGCGGAGGGCTAGCAACCTGTGGAGCAATAGTTGCCTTATGGGTTGGATATCAGGGTATGGGCGGCGAACTCAAAGCTCAAATATATGCGACCGAACGCGGACAAATACAAACCATAAATCTGTCCGACGGCTCAGAAGTAAAACTGAACTCAAATAGTGAACTGCGGGTAATCTATAATCGCAATGAGCGCCGCACTGAGTTAGTTCGAGGTGAAGCCTTCTTCGAAGTGGCAAGGCAAACTTCTCGCCCTTTTACTGTTACTGCCGGCAGCGCCAATATCCGCGTATTGGGAACCGAATTTAACGTTGAACTCAACCCACAGAGCACAAGAGTATCTGTAACTGAGGGCACAGTCTCAGTCAGCGAAACCGATAGCGCTCCCGGCTTGGAGCCTGAATCAGTACAATTGGTCAAGAACGAGAAAGTCAGCGTTTCTGAAAGAGGACTTAGCCCAATTGGTCAAACATCACCGGAAGAAGCTACCGACTGGACGAAAGGACTGCTAGTCTTTGAAAAAACCCCACTTAAGGACGCTTTAACCGAGTTAAACCGCTATTTAGCTGTTCCAGTTGCCGCTTCCCCCCAAGTAGAGGACAAATTGGTTTCAGGAACCTTTGAGATCTCCGACCCAGATAGCACCTTGAAAGCAATCGCTACTGCGCTCGATTTACATGAAGACCACAGCGACTCCAACCTGACTATCTTGTCTCCCACACATAACTAGGTTATAACCGTCGATACGGCGGTTATATATTACACAAGCAAAATAAGCCCGCCCAAAAAACTAAGAAAAACTATCAATTTGCTGCATTTTGACATGCTGCATGTATTTGAATGGGCACCTCATTGACACTTAGGTACTGGATAACAATATCCCTTGTGTTAGCGCTTTGCTCCCCTAGCGCTACTTACGCCCTATGCCCTGAATCAGGAATCGAAATCTCCAAAGGTAGCCTCTCTCAAGCTCTGATATCAATGGGCCAGCAATGTAAAATATCACTGCTGGTTAGAGCCTCTTCAGCTGCAAAATTTCAAGTTAACAGGCAGACACTACTTAGCCCCAACGGCCAATTTGAGCCCGCGCTAAAGCAACTATTAGAAGGAGTACCACTATCCTTCAAAAAAGTAGGCCCATCATCAGTAGCTGTTATTGAATCACCCCAGACTGATTCTTCCCGACAAATAGCAACGGATACTTTGCGAACCGAAGAAGTAACGGTTACCGGCCAAAGCCTAACCGGAAGCCACTTGCGCCACTTCCAGTCAGAAGGATACTTGCCGGTAGACCAACTTTCACGAGACCAACTGGAGATGACCGGCGCTCAAAGCATTGCCGATTTGCTAAAGTTCTTACCTGCCATTTCTGGCAACTCCACAAGCACGTCAGTTAGCCAGGAGAGTGATGGCACAGCAACGGTCTCACTGCGCGGCCTACCAGCCAATAGCACTCTTGTTCTTCTCAATGGGAGGCGAATCATCAGTGATGGATTCAATGGAGAGGCAACGGACCTAAACACTATTCCCCTGGCCTTAGTTGAAAGAGTAGAGATTCTAAAAGATGGAGCTTCGGCAGTTTATGGCTCCGACGCTATCGCAGGAGTTGTGAATATTATTCTGCAAACTGACTTTGAGGGGCTCTCAGTGAAGAGCTATTACGGACAAGCTTCGCAAGGTGATCGACAGAGTGAATCCCACCACTTAACCTGGGGATGGAGGGGGGACCGGTCTCACTTAATGTTAAACCTAGCGCAAAATCGCCAGGGAAAAGTAATGAGCCGGGATAGGAGTTTATCCAATTCAGCAGATAGTCGTGCAATGGGCGGCACCGATCAGCGATCCTCTGCCATTCCCGGAGGGTTTATAGCCCTTGCAAGGGATGAAGTATTAACCAACCTCTCATCCGGGGCTTACGGGAACTGGTCTCCAGAAGAGAAATTTGACTATAGCAGCTACACCTCAGCAATAACTCCCACTCAAAGCGACTCAGTGTACGTTGCCGGCAGCCTAGATATCGAAGAAAGCACACAGGTATATTCTGAAATTATGGGAGTGCGATCGATCGGGGAGTCAACTTCTGCCCCCACTCCCGTATTTACTCGCTTCGACAATGGAGATCTGTCGATATCAGCAAGTAATATTTACAACGACTTTAACCAAGAAATTTACGATGTCCGTAGACGCGTTATTGAACTTGGCCCAAGGACGCAACACAACCGCACAAATACCTGGAGATTCACTACTGGTTTAAAAGGCTTCTGGGAAGAGTGGCAGTGGGAGCTGGGAGCCTCAATCCACAAGACCCACAAAAAGGAAACACTAAATAATGTTATTGATCCTCTTGCACTGTCTCAAGGCTTAAAAGGGCCAGATATCTGCAATACGGATACCTCCTGTGTAGCCATCAACCTTCTTGGCTCCAGCGGTAGCATTGATGCCGAACAGTTAGCGTTTATTAGGGGGAAAAGTACAACCACCAGCAATTCCCGGATGACTTCTCTCACATTTACCACCGATGGCATAATCAAAAGGATATCTGCAGGAAATATTCTGGCAGCAGCAGGACTTGAGTTTAGACGGGAGAGCATAAGTCTTCATTCCAATGACAACTCTGGACTATCCTTTATTGGTGGGCATGCACCTGGATCCACAGAGGGAACCCGCCTCATAAAAGAGGCTTTTGCAGAAGTATCCATCCCCCTCATTTCAGAAAAGCTATGGCTCGACGGTGCAATTAGAGGCTCTCACTACGATGACTTCGGAGACACTAACAATCCAAAGCTAGCACTAAGATGGAAACCCATCCCCTCCCTACTGGTTCGAAGTAGCTATACCACTGGCTTTAGAGCCCCAACCCTGACAGATATGAATCAGCAGGGCTATCAAACTCAGGAGTTTCTATTTGACCCTTGCACAAGCTCAAACGCAGGCAGTCTTCCCGGATGCCAGATCCAGTCTGATAGCTCACGGATACAGTACTTAACCGAATTTAGTGGCAACCCGGACCTTGCACCGGAAACATCTCGCACGATCTTTATTGGGGTAACATGGGAGCCATCAAACATTCCCGGCTTTAACGCTAAATTTGATATTTACGATATCGACGAAGACCAAGTAATAGGTACCAACCCTCAATTCCTTGTGGATCAGAATGCCAACCACAACCTGTATACAGACTTAGTAATACGAGATCCCAAGGGCGATATCACTAAGATTTACGCCTCTCGCACTAACCAGGGCAGCCGGGAAATCCGCGGATATGACACCGCCTTTCGCTATAACCTGCAAATAGACGAAAATAGAAAAGTTCAGTTTGGACTGAATATCAGTAGAATGCTCCACTACCTAAACCAGAGCTCCCCCAAATCAACTAAGGAAAACCTTGTTGGAAGCTTCACCGACTCCTCTAGCGGAGGGCTCGGATCACTCCCCAAATGGAAAGCTAATACGGGAGCCTACCTGCAAGCAGGGGCATGGGGAGCTGGATATACCATCCATTATGTAGATAGCCTCAAAGAGACTTTTATCAACCAAGACGGCTCTTATGATTACCGCAAAATCAGTAGCTGGTCGACTCACGATATCCAACTTGCCTACACCCCGAATCCCCAGATTCGCTTTACGATGGGCATAAATAATCTGCTAGATCAATCCCCACCTTTCGCTTCGACAGCAGACAGCAACAATTACGACTACCAAACATACGATCTCACCGGTCGGTTCTTTTACGGCAGCCTTTCCTTCAAGCTTTGACCCCCTCCTTCTAACTTGCTCAAGGCGCTTCCCCTCCATTTAGTAAGTCTTAATTTGTACTGACCTACCAGAACTGACAATACGCAGTATCGGAAAAAAACACGATTCTTTTGAGGGGTTCTATCTCCTACTCGTTAATAGGATTGTTGGGAGGAAAGTGGCCGCTTGGGGGTAGTCACTTTCAAAAATCGTCATTAATGACAAAAGACTACAAATCCAACGATCAAGAGAGGATTGACAATGAAAAAGAACCTCCTATCTGTAGCTGTGAAGGGAGCCTTAGGCTTCACCGCAGCTGCAATTATGGTTCCAACAATGCCAGCCTTCGCACAAGAAGATGCGGAGATGGTTGAAGAGGTTATTGTAACCGGGTCCCGCATCAGCCGTGACGGCTTTAGCTCTTCCAGCCCAATTTCCAGTTATGGCACAGAAGAACTGGATAAAGCAGGCCTTGCTAGTATCGATGAATTCCTGAAAGAAGATCCTGTATTTACTGGCTACCAAATGGGCGCATCAACCAATAATGGTAGCGACCAGGGCCAGAAAAAAATCGACATGCGCGGCCTTGAATTTAAGCGCACATTAGTCCTGGTTAATGGACGACGCACCATTGGTGACGTGAATGGTGATGGCGCTGTAGATATCAACACCATCCCTGAAGCCATGATCGAGCGCGTAGAAGTCTTAAAAGACGGCGCTTCCACAATCTATGGCTCTGATGCACTCGCTGGTGTGGTTAACTTCATACTCAAAGATGATTTTGAGGGCTTTGAACTTAAAGGTAACTTTGGTCAAGGCACAGAGGATGGCCAGGCCCAAAATAGCGGTTTCTCTATGCTGGCCGGCGTCGCGGGCGATCGCGGCAACCTACTCATGTCCATGAGCTACTCGCAGCAAGAAGAAATGTATCAAGCGGAGCGAGACTTCGCACAAGATGAGCTCTACTCACTGCTGCAAGAAGACGGTACGTTTAAGGCCGTAGCATCCGGTTCCTCTAATAGCCGAAAAATCCGTGTGCCCGATTATGGCAATTATATTTGGGACTCCTCCATCGGACAGGCTCGGGAATTTGGATCAGATGACGTATATAATTACGCCCCGGTAAATGCCCTCATCACTCCCAACGAGCGCTGGCAATTTGGCGCTCTGGGCAAGCTGGAAATCACAGACGATGTTGAGGGCTACTTCGAGGCACTTTATACCCGCCGCACCTCCCATCAGCGCCTGGCTCCAGACGCTTCATTCGCAGTCCGTGATGATATTGCAACTACGGACGGGCCCCAATGGAATGATTACGTTCCCGCCAGCAACCCTTACAACCCCTTCGGTGATTATGCGTCTGGCGCCGATGGTATTATGGGCACTGCCGATGACCTGAATGATCTCGGCATAGAAGGCATAGGTGTTCGAGTCAATCGCCGATTCGAAGAGTCCGGTGGCCGTCTGTTCACTCAAACAGCCGATACCTATCGCATGGTTGCAGGCTTTACTGGTAATTTTGGCGACGTAGTTAACTGGGATTTCAGCTACACCTTTGCGGAAAGCCAGACGATTGACGAAACCACCAACTACGGCCGCTTTGACCGCTGGGCCATTGCTGTAGACCCAGACGCCTGTATGGACGTCGAGGCCAACCCAGATTGTGCTGCGGCAGGAGTACTCAACCCATTCTCCGAATTCGGCGGCATTTCAGCTGCACAGATGAGCTATCTCACTGCAGGCTCCCTGAAAGACTTGTACAAGGGCCGCATGGAGATGTTTGCCCTAAATCTGGATGGCGAAATGTTCGACATGGCCGGTGGCACTGCTGGCTGGGCGGTAGGCCTTGAGCACAGGCACGAGCGCGGCGAGTTCATTCCCGATGAGTTTATTGCTGGCGGACTGACCACTGGAGGTGCTGGTGACCCTCAGGAAGGCAGCTTCTCCGTTGGTGAAGTATACGCTGAGGTTTTCCTCCCAGTACTGGACAACCTGAGTTTTAACGCATCGACTCGCTACTCCGATTACGACACCTCCGCCGGCACAGCGACCACCTACAAGATCGGCATGGATTATCAGCCTATTGATGACCTTCGGGTTCGCGCAGGCTTCTCCACCGGTTTCCGTGCACCCAATATTTCAGAGATGAACCAAGGCGAATCAGGTGGGTTCCCCAAAGCAGAGCCCTGGTGTGAGTTTGGCGATCGCCGTCTGGAATCTGGTGATATCACCCAAACCATGTATGACAACTGCCAAACTCTTGGAGTAGACACTTCCGATGCTGGTGAATATGGCTTTGGTTACCAGGCTTACTATGTCACGGCTGCTCCAGAGTCTGATCTGAAACCAGAAGAGTCCGAATCTTACAATATCGGCCTGGTTTACACTCCCTCGTTCCTTGAAAACCTATCTCTCAGTATTGACTACTGGAATATTGAAATCGACAACGTGATCGATTCCGAGGACTACAACGATCTGAGTTATGCATGCTTAAACTCTGTTGATTTGAGTTCTCCTGCCTGTAGCGTTTTTGCCGATGGGCGTCCTTATACTGAAGGGGCATTCCCGCTCCCTGCCAATGCTGTCGGGGCCTTTGGTAACCTCGGAACATTGCGAACCGACGGATTCGATCTGGCGGCCCGCTACGAGGGCGAATGGAGCATGGGGCCAATCCAAGGGTACAACCTTGCCTGGACGGGAACTCTCGTAAACAGCTATGAGCGTGAATTCCCGCTAGCCGGTAGCCGCGAGCTAGTTGGTACTGCAGATGGATTTGGGGTATTCCCCGAATGGCGCTGGAATACCACAGTCGGTGTATTTGGAGACAACTGGTCTGTTGACTGGGATATGCGTTACATTGATGAAACTGAGGATTTACTCCGCCCAGCTTCAATCACTTCTGACGCAGTTGCAGAGAGTGTTATTTATCACGACCTGATCGGCAGCTACTCCTGGGAAAATATGAGCTTCTCCGTTGGTATCAATAATTTAACCGACGAAAAGCCACCATACTTCCACAGCTCATTTAATGCGAACACCGAGCCCGGCATGTATGATGTAATCGGTCGCCGCATATTTACCGGCTTTACCGTTACCTTCTAATATTGCCATTCAAAAAAGCGGAGCCTAATGGGCTCCGCTTTATTTCCCGAAACCCCTTCAAAAGCTCCAACTAAAATAACGCAATCAATAAAACATCAAATAAAAATTAAAACCGCAGCAACACAAAGTTCACTTTTAGAACTGACTTACCAAATAAATAATCTGTCAGTTGTGACACTCTTGTAAAACCCGCATTCAATTTATAATTCACCTATATTTCAACAGCAAAAATATTGTTATGCTCCGATATTCATTGGAGAACAAAATTAACTTCAAATAAAAACGACTCCAAATAAATATTAAGTACAATTAAGATCAATAGGGGATCAATGATGAAACGAAACCTCATTTCTGCGGCAGTACGGAGTGCGCTCGGCCTCGCAGCTATTGCAGTTCTTAATCCTGCACTAGCTCAACAAGATGAGTCTCAGGCATACGATGCCGATCAAGTAGAGGAGGTTGTAGTTACCGGATCAAGGATTAAACGAATTGATCCCGAGCTCGCCGTACCAGTACAAGTATTTAATTCCGACTACATAAAAAATTCTGGTGCATCTAGCATCCAGGAATTTTTATTTACTGCAAATTTTGCCGGACCATCTATTTTTAGCGAAAACGAAACATTATCCCAATCCGCTGGTTCAGCTCAATTTGATAGCCGCGGATTTGGTGTAGATTATGTTTTACTACTTTTAAACGGAAGAAGACTTCCTGCAGATCCGCAAGCTGGCAGTAACGCAACTAACCTCAACCTGATTCCCATGGCTGCGGTAGAGCGTATTGAGTTCCTATCTACCGGTGCATCTGCCATTTATGGTGCCGACGCTGTTCAAGGTGTAATTAATGTAATTACACGCTCCAATTTTGATGGCATGCAAACCGAATTCCGCACCGAAGCGATGGAAAATGGTGACGGAGTTAAGCATAACTTTTCTTTCTCGGGCGGGGTTACTGGTGACAAAGGCTGGATGATGGCCTCTGTCGATTACCAAACCCAGGAGAGCGTCAGCGCCAATGGTTTGCCACTTATCGGCTCTGCCATATCCCCAACTGGTATCGACGGACGCAGCCCGACCGGATTACCAGCCTCTTATATGGATTTAGCAAATGATATTACCTACGCCGCAGCTGACTGCCCAGAAGGCTCCGCGCGTCCGGCAGAGTACACAAGCCAAGGTGAAAACTGTGCATACGATGTGGGTCCAATTTACGAGGCCGTCCCAGCACAAGAGCGCTTTAATTTCCTCGCGAGTGGCGAGCTAGAATTAGCAGAGAACATTACCGGTTACGGTGAGTTCCGCTTTAGTCGCAACGTCACCGAAGTTCGCAACGGTGCCGCCCCCGCCTACTTCAATATCACTGGCGCTGAGTCACTAGCTGGAATTGATGAGCAACTAGGGAGTGATCTAGCCAACTCAGAAGCAGTATATATTTTCCGCCGCTTCGTAGACGCGGGACCTCGATCTACTGACAACACAAACACTGCATTCTCTTCTGTATTCGGTGCGCGCTTTGACCTGGGTAGCGGCCACGAACTCGACGTCAGCTTTCAGACTGTAGAGTCAGAAATGAATCGTGTTGGTGTTGGCGGTCAATTATCTACTAGCCGTGTAGAAGCAGCTGTAGCCGATGGTACATTTGACCCAACTCAAACCTATTCTCCTGCTTTCTTTGAGGAAAACGAGCTGGCTGTCTCCACTCAGCGTCAGTCCACCGGTACAGAAAATACACTGACTGCAAACCTCACCGGTGAACTGCCCTTCTCCGTCGGCCAGTCCAAGGTTGGGTACTCATTTGGCGCTCGCTTTAAAGAAGATGAGTTTAGCGATCGTTCGGACGCTTTATCTACGTCCGGGGATATTGCTGGCGGAGCTAGCTCCAACGGTGGTGGCAGCCGGGAAAATACCGCAGTTTATGGTGAGATCGCTATGAACCCGCTAGAGGATCTGGAGATCTCCCTTGCTGCGCGTTATGACGACTATAGCTGGGAAGGCCTTGGGGTAAGCTCTGGAGATGATGCCACCACCTGGAATCTTGCAGCTTCATACCGAATAATGGACAACTTGATGGTTCGCGCCTCAACTGGCACTGGCTTCAAGGCCCCAACTCTTGGAGACCTTTTCCTAGGCCAGTCATTTGGGGTAACAACTGCTGTTGATACCGCTAAGTGTAACACTGCAAAAGCAGACCCTGGCTCCTCCGACGACGAAATTGCCACTGCTTGTCGCCAGGTAGAAATACGCTCAGTGTCTGGAGGTAACCCAGAGCTTGAAACCGAGGAATCCAAAAACTATAGTCTTGGCCTAGTTTATGAGCCCATCGATAACATGCTACTCGCTGTCGATTACTACAATATTCAGGTAGAAGGCAAGATTGGCTCCCTGGGAGTACAAGAACTTATCGACAACGAGGCCCTTTACCCTGACCTGGTTACTCGAGTAAACGGTTCATTGAGTATTCCAGGAGCTGAGGTACGTTCCAATCTTCAAAACCTGAATGAAGAGAATGGCGAGGGTATCGACTTCTCTGGGCGCTATAGCTTTGAGCTGGCAGGCGGGACTATGTTTACCGACTTCCGCGCAGCTTACCTGATGAGCCATGAGCGCCAAATATCCGCTATTCAACCTCTATGTGACGAGGCTGGAACTACAAGTGAACCCGAGTGGCGATTCAACAATCAGATTGGCTGGTCCAAAGACCGCTTCTCTGTGGCCCTTACCGGCCGCTATATCGGTGAAACCGAAGATACTATCGGCGGGCGCGATACGGAGAACTTCAGCTGTGCTCCAGGCGAAGAAAGTCGAGTAGAAACTGCGGACAGCTACTTCGAACTCGGCCTGAAGGGCACCTACGACTTCAGTGATAATACCAGCTTCACTCTCGGCATCATTAATTTGACCGATGAAGAGCCTGTATACTCTGAGACAGCTGGCACTGGATGGCCCTGGTATGACCAAGCTCTTTACGATCCCCGCGGCACACGCTGGTACCTCAGCGTTAGTCACAGCTTCGAGTAAACTAGCCGAGTTATAAAAAACTACCCCCACCAAAGCCGCTGACTCCAGCGGCTTTTTTATTTCCCAACTCCCTCCCCTTTCAATTAGCCAAGAACAGACAAATAAAAATTCGATGCTACAGATGAAGTGGTGTGCACAATAATTTCATCAAAGCCAGCACAAAATTCGAATAAATCAATCAATAATTGAGCAAAATGCAACCAAAAAGATCAATCTTAGATCAGTCGTAAACAAAAATAATGTCTAACCTTTTGTCACAATAGTTCCATCTTATTCGCTAATGCATTAAAGTCAGCCGTGACATTTTATAGCGCATATAATCAAAAGCGTGATAAATACCTTAAATATAAGAAGGTTCTATTATGATTAAGACCAAACTGAGCGTTGCAATCGCCACATTGGGCACCCTGGCCAGTGCTGGCATTTTTGCCCAGGAATCTGTCCCTGGAGCAGATGTTGAAGAAGTAGTAGTTACCGGCTCCCGTATCGCGCGTGACCCACTATCCACAACTGGTCCGATCACTCTCGTAGACTCCGAGGCTATCCAGCGTTCAGGTGTGGGCACTATTGATGAGCTGCTGAACCAACTTCCGTCTATGGGTACCACCGGTATCAATGCAAATGACAACAACGGCGGCGCTGGTCTTTCATTTGTAGACCTTCGTAACCTGGGCTCTGCACGTACCCTGGTTCTTGTTAATGGTCGCCGCTTCGTATCGTCCAGTTCTGGTGTCGCCTCTGCAGTAGATATGAACAATATCCCTGTAGATATGATTGATCGTATTGAGGTGCTGACTGATGGCGCATCTGCCGTATACGGCTCAGATGCCGTTGCTGGCGTCATCAATGTGGTAATGAAGGACTCCTTCGACGGGGTTCGCATTAACGCTCGCGCCGGGGCAACCGAAGCTGGCGGCGGCGAAAATGGCGAGCTGTCTATCACTTTTGGTAAAGAGTTTGACCGCGGCCAGTTCATCGCCAACGTTTCTCACAGTAAGCGCGATGAAATTGCTTATACCGACCGTGATTGGGCTGGACTACAAAGCTCCATGTCCCCTACCGGCAATATCTTTACCACATACGGTAACTTCGGCGTTGCTGATAATGGAACCACCCTAGGCGACTACGCTAGCTATGACATTGGCCAGTACATGTGGCTATCTGGCTCTATGGAGCGTACCAGCTTTACTGGAAGCGGCACCTATTCAATTAGCGATTCCATCGAATTCTATGGTGAAGGTTCTTACACCACTAAAACCACCAATCAGCAGCTTGCTGCCCAGCCGATGTACGCAGGTAACGGCTTAAATATCACGGCTGATCATCTTTCAGACGAAGTCCAGTCTCAACTGTCCGACGCCTGGCAAGCAGCTGAAGATGAGTATCAAATTGAGCTAGCTGCTTACAATGCTGCTTTAGCAGAGTGGGAAGCTCAGGATAGCCCTGAAGGTCTGGAGCCTACCAAGCCAGTAGCTATTCACGGTGAGAACTGGCAAGACGGCCTCACCGATGTACGTCTACGCCCGGTAGCCGGCGGCACCCGTGATTCAGAGCAGCAAACTGAGACTTATCGTGTTCTCGGCGGTTTGCGCGGCGATTTCTCCAATGGCTGGGGATGGGATGCGTTTGTAAGCTATGGCAAGAACAAAGGTGACAACACCGTTGGTAATTCCATTAGCAAGACGAAAGTTCAGGAGATTCTGGATGGCGTAAGCGGTATTGCAGAAGACGATATCCAATTCCTGGGTGGTATGAGCGATGAAGTTATCGACTACATCAGCTACACCGATCGCGAAGACAATGAGTATGACATGCTTAATGTCGGCGCCAGTTTGACCGGGGATATCGAGCCAATTCAATTCCAAGGCGGATCTTTAGGTTTTGCTGCAGGTGTTGAATATCGCAAAGAGTCTGGTGAGTTTACTCCAAGTGAAGAGACTCAACTTGGCGAAACCTTTAGCAACCAACAGGATGCCACCTCTGGCGACTTTGCGGTAACTGAAGTGTTTGCAGAATTCAACCTGCCAATTCTGGCTGGTGCTAAGTTTGCAGATGAACTCTCTGTTGATGCAGCTATCCGTTACTCTGACTATGACACTTTTGGTGGTCAGGCAACATACAAGCTTGGAGCTGTATACGCACCTACAGAAAACTTGCGCTTCCGCACCAGCCTGTCTACTGCATTCCGCGCTCCAGGTATCTATGAGCTCTACAGCGGTTCTTCACAGAGCTACGAGTACCTCATCGACCCATGTGACATCAACAATGAAGCAGGGCAAGGCGCAAACTGTGACATGGTAGGCGCAGGCTTTACTCAAGCAGGTAACCAGGTACCAACCAACATCGGTGGTAGTGAAGATTTGCAGCCTGAAGAGTCTACAAGCTTCACCGCTGGTATCGTATGGACCCCAGCATTTGCTGAAGATCTGTCTATAACCCTTGATTACTTCAACATTGAAATCGAGGACGCAATCACCTCCGCTGACACGCAGCAAATCCTGGATGACTGCTACCGTGACGGCAACGCTGCAGCTTGTACATTGGTGCGCCGTAGCGATAGTGGCCAAATCGAGTACTTGGAAGGCTCTCTGATGAATATCGGTGAGATCAAAACCAGTGGTATCGATATTGATGTAGTACAGAACTTCCATTACGACGCGGGTAAATTGGCACTGCGTGGCCAGGCAACTCACCTACTCGAGTACGAAGAGTACAACTCTCAGACAGACCAGACCACTGACCGAGTAGACTATATCGGTACTACTGGCGATGCATACACCGCATGGCGTGGATTGGCCAGTGCAACTTGGTACGCCGACAGCTGGGACTTCGGAGCAGACATTCAGTACATTGGTGATGGCCACAGCCCCTATTTGGATATGCCTTCACATACTTACCTGAACCTGAAGGCAGGCTGGGATGTTAACGACTCCATGCGTCTTACTGCGGGTATCGATAATGTCACCGACCGTGAGCCATCCACGACTTCAGGTAGCGATTGGAACGGCACCTACGACTTCCAGGGCCGCTACGCCTGGGCTGGTGTTACTTACCAGTTCTAAGTGCTGATTTTTTAAATCAAATCGAAAAGGGCGCCTTTTGGCGCCCTTTTTTGTTATAAGTGAAACAACCCTGCAAAAGCTACTAGCCTCCCAAGCTAACCCCTAGTGTTCAGCAAAAGGGCTAATTTATTCTTATATATATTTTTAACGGCTAAATTACTAACCAATGAAAACGCCTCCTTAAAGCTTTTTTGGGAAGACGCTATATCCCCAAGCTGGTATCGGGTTAACCCCAACAAAAAATGAAACCGGTGATCACTACTATCAGATCTTAGAGCCCTTCGAAGACGCTTTTCAGCGAGCTTAAACTTGCCGCTTTCATAGGCTTCACGCGCCTGATAGTAAATATAATAGGGGTTTCTCTCACGATGGTAACGAACCCGATCAGCGTAGCCATCAGCCAATATTTCCCTGCCTGTACTACGGTACAACCGCTCTAAATTACTAATGGCAACAAGGTTTCCCTCTTGCAAGTTCAGCGCTTGTAAATAGCTCTGTTCAGCTTCGTCAAGATGATTAAAGTGGCTGTAGAAAGCTCCTAGGTTTGACCAGAAGTCCGCCCTATCCGGGTGTAGCTGAATAGCTTTGCGCAGATATAAAAATGCTTGCCTCTCTTCTCCCTCGCGCATCAGCTCAACCCCCCGATTGCTGTAATAGAGCGCAAAAGCAACTCTATCCTCGAGCTTTTGCTGCTTGTAGATAGGGTCATAAGCAGCCAGGTTTAAGTCGATCACCCGCCGACCCCGCGCATGCTCGGACACCATATTCACATGGCGGTAGACAACGAAGATTTCGGCCTCATCCTGGTTCCAAATTGGAGGTACATCTACCTCATTAAAATAAGCTTGGGCACCCAATTGTCTAGCCATAGCAACCATCATTAAGGTGAAGGTCAGGCAATTGCCACGCTTTCGGTGATAAGCCTCTACTGCGGTAAGGGTACTATCAGCATCGTATTCAAATTGCACATCTCCCTGGCGAAAGGCACTAATTAGCCCCTTTAACCGCACATCGGGAGCTGAGCCAGGAGAAATCGTACTGAGGTATGATTCTATATCGTTATCAAGACCTAATAACTCCTCACTTGGTAGCTCAAATTTCTCAACTGGCCTGCCGAAAACCGCTTTGCCACTTAAGACAAGCTCCCTATCTACAATTTCCACATGGCGGCTTGGAGACTGGGAGCAACCAGTGGCCAGTAGCACCAGAGTAAGTCCGAATAGAAGCTTCACAGTTATTTCCCCTCAAGATTAGGACTACAACAGGATTTAACTCTAATTTACAGACTCACAAAGTACCCTGTTGCCATTTTTATGAATAACCTCACAACAGTTCGCCTGTTAAATAGACAGCTGGTAAACTTTCCAAGTTACGCAGGAGGTAGGCGCTACAAACATTTGGGCCTTTGAGCTGGCTGGAAACATCCAGTCCGAACCCGAATCGGTCCCGACCTCTTTAAACAAGAGCAATACAGGAAAAAAATAGTACTCTGACACACGGATGAATTACCTGGCTAGCCAAAGGGCACCGAAATTTCAGTTCCCTGGCCAGGCTGCCTTCCTAATATGCAACAGCATATTGCATTAGAGCTATAACAACTGGAATTTCAGCTTATGTCGTCAAATACAGACCAGAATGACGCCGGCTTTTTTGGCCACCCCAAGGGGCTCTCGACACTTTTCTTCACCGAGATGTGGGAGCGGATGAGTTACTACGGTATGCGAGCCCTGCTTGTGCTGTTTATGACAGCCAGTCTTCAGGAAGAGGGCTTGGCCTTTACCGTTGCAGCAGCAGGAGCCATTTATGGGCTCTACACTGGCGCCGTGTATTTCCTCGGCCTGCCCGGTGGCTGGATTGCAGACCGCCTACTAGGAGGACAACGCACCATATGGTACGGCGGCATCATCATTATGTGTGGCCATATTGTGCTCGCTATCCCAACCAGTTGGAGCTTCTTTATAGGCTTGATCCTTGTTGCTACCGGCACCGGCCTGCTCAAGCCCAATATCAGTGCAGCAGTTGGACATCTGTACCAACCAGATGATGTTCGCCGTGACAGTGGATACGCACTGTACTATATGGGCATCAACATGGGCTCAATCATCGGTTATGCCGTTTGCGGGTACTTCGGAGAAAATGTCGGTTGGCATTGGGGCTTTGGTGCCGCTGCTGTGGGGATGGCTATTGGCCTGATCCAGTATCGCCGCACTATCCACAATCTGGGGAACGCAAGCCTCAATCCCGAGAACCCACTTTCGCCAGAAAAGGCAAAACTGGCTTGGCGCATAATTGGTGCTGTTGTAGTCGGTGTTGCAGTGATTACCGGCTTGGTGATGAATGGCACTATCACCATCAACCCGGTAGAAATAGCCAAGTACGTAGCTGTAGCCTTCACCCTGACCTTCCTTGCCTACTTTGGCTTTATCTACTTTGGCGGCCAGCTGAGCGGGTCAGAGAAAAAGAAAATGTGGGCGCTATTCCTAGTCTGTGTAGCCTCTACCTTTTTCTGGTCGGGCTTCGAGCAAGCGGGCTCCTCGCTGAACCTATTCGGCCGCGACTACACGGATCGCCTGATTGGCAGCTTTGAAATGCCAACCTCCTGGCTACAAAGCTTTAACTCCATCTTTATCATTACCTTGTCCCCCTTCTTTGCCGCGCTGTGGATTAACCTGGGCAAACGCATGATCACCCCATCCTATGGGCTGAAATGTGCACTTGGCCTGATCATCATGGCCAGTGGCTTCCTGGTAATGTTCTTTGCCGCTCAATATGCAGCAGCGGGCCTGAAAGTTGCTCCTTACTGGCTGGTAGCCACTTACTTCCTGCACACTGTCGGTGAACTCTGCCTGAGCCCAGTGGCCCTGAGTGCAGTAAGTAAACTTTCTCCTCGCCGCTTTGCTGGCCAGATGATGGGTGTCTTTGTTCTGACTTACTCTATCGGCAACCTCTTTGCCGGTCTTCTGTCAGGTAACTTTGATCCGAACAATGTTGCTGAGATGCCAAACCTATTCCTGCAAATCAGCTTGTTCACAATCGGAGTGGGTATCATCCTGGCCCTGATCAGTCTCAAGTCCAAGTACTGGGAAACTGACTCAGAAGCACCCCAGAATACTGCGACAGCTGAAGGCTCTACTAAAACGGCCTAATACTTAGCTGTATTCCAAAAAAAGGCCACTGCTATACAGTGGCCTTTTTTATTTTCCCTCGCCTAAAGCAAGCCTTGTAACAGACCGACATTCAGCCAGATAAAGCGCGCCCCAATAATAAACAGCAAAACGGCAAAGCAATGCTTAAGCATTTTGGGAGAAAGGCGATGGGCGAGATTGGCACCAAAGCGGGCAAAAAACGTGCTGGTGACAACGATTCCAAAAAACGCAGGCCAGTACACATAGCCACTACTCCATTCTGGTAGAAGCTGATTACCCCAGCCCTGGAAACCAAAGCTCAGCGCACCCGCAACCGCAATGGGAAGACCACAAGCCGCCGACGTAGCGACCGCACGCTGCATCTTCACCCGGCAGCGGGATAAAAATGGAACGGTTAGTGAGCCCCCACCGATACCAAAAATCGCGGATACCCAGCCGATAACTCCCCCAGCAGATAGCAATAAAGATGACCTTGGCAAGTTGCCGGCCCCCTCCGTTAATTGATCGTGCCGGGCACCACTAAGCCACATCCTCACCGCAATCACGATCGCAAAGACGCCGATCAGCAGCTGCAGCCAGGCACCGGGCAGCAGTTCAGCAGTGGCACCACCGGCCCAGGAGCCGATTAAAATGCCTGGAGCCATAATCCCAAAGATCTTCCAGTCCACCGCCCTTTTCTTGTTGTGGGCGCGCACTGAACTGATTGAAGTGACAATGATTGTTGCTAGGGAGGTACCCACAGCCATGTGGGTGAGGATTTCAGGGGATATCCCCATGGCGGTGAAAACAAAGACCAAGGCAGGGACAATGATCAGGCCACCACCTACGCCAAATAGTCCGGCAATAGTTCCAGCAGCGGCACCGACCAACAAATAAACCAGTAGTATTTCCATAGCCCACCCCGTTTAAATACGACAAACAATTTTGTCGCATTTAAACAGATATAAGCTGGGGATAGATAGCGACCTTAACTTCGGCTTTCCACTGTAAGCCAGTCAAACCCTTCCTGCTGACAGGCAAAAATACAGCTCTCCACTGTTTCGGTAACCTCTGCCAGGGCCTCCTTTGCCAGGGCAAGACTGTTATTTTTTTCACTGATATGGGCTACAACCAGGTGCTGTAGCTGTTCATAGCCAACGCGCTGTAGAAAGCCTGCAGCCTGCTGATTACTCAGGTGGCCATAGGCACCTCCAACCCGTCGCTTCAACGAAGGTGGATAGGGTCCTTGAGCGAGCATCAGAGGGTCGTGATTTGCCTCTAGAACCAAGGCATCACAATCACCAAAGTGCGCTTCAACATGAGGGGTGATAGTCCCCAGGTCCGTCAACAAGCCCAGACTGCTGCCGCGACAGCGAAACACAAACTGCGCCGCCTCACGAGCATCGTGGGGAACCGCGACCGGGGTTACTTCAATATCAGCGACGACAAAGGGCTGGTGCCCCTCAATTAAGTGCAGCTCCGGTAACCTGCCAATATCACGCGCCTTAAAAGTACCGGGCGTCAGGTAGACAGGCAGGCCATATCTGCGCGCAAGTGGACCTACACCAGAGAGGTGATCACTGTGTTCGTGGGTAACCACAATCGCAGAGATATCAGCGGGAGACATACCGAGCCGCGCCATACGGCGTTCGGTTTCCTTGATGGTAAAACCGCAGTCAACCAAAAGAAAGTGGTCGCCACTGGCGACCACTGTTCCATTGCCTTTACTGCCGCTTCCCAAAGAGGCGAAGCGCAGGCCCATTAAATAAGGTTCTGCTGGATAGATTGAAGCAGCTGGGAAGCTTCATTCTTTGAAAGCGGCTGTCCGCGAGTATCGCGCACGCGCACTTCAATCTCATCGTCATTGCCACGAATAACAATCAGATAACCGGGATAAGCCTCGCTTGTAGCGGTTCCTACTCCCAGGCCTTTGATTTCCTTGAAGAGAGCAGGTTCAGCACCCTCAGTCATATCAATTCCAGCCAAGATCTGCTGTAGGCTTACCTGATCAGCGCTCTCTGCCAGCTCATCTTCATCGCTCTTGCTACCCCAGGAGAACCAGCCTCCGTCGCCACCTTCCTCATCAGAAGCAAGTGCACGGTCTTCATCGTAGGTGACGTAAAAAAGTCCAATATCGGAATCTTCACGGTGTAGACGATAAGCACCAGAATTCACAGCATGAGCGACAGTAGCCCAGGCCCGATCCATTTCGAGCCCCATTGCAATATAGGGCTCATGACCAGCAGGCTCCCTCAACTGGACCTTAAGTGAGCTGCTACCAATTGCCTGGGCAACCAAAGACGCTGTAGCAGCAGCTGTTTCTGACGCCAGTGCCGTGGACATTTCATCAATCATCCACCCTTCTCGCTCAGGGCTCGAAGAGCGGTCTGGCCAATTAACGCTACCGCCAACCGGGGCTGCAGAAGGCACAGACAAGTGGCGTACATGAATCTCTGTCGTATCGGGTTGCACACCGGTTTCTACCTGCAAGCGATACTTATCTTTAGTGTCAGGGCTCTCTTTAAAGGCCATCCAGGCAGTTTCCATCACACCCGCATTGGCATCTGACATTTCTATATTCAAGCCTGAGCTGCGAAGGAATTGGTGCAACTGGGGCCACACCTCTTCAGGAGGCTGGGATACCAGCACCCAGCGATTTCCGCCGAGCTTTTGAATCTTTACTCTCTCCAGACCCGCATTCACTGAAAGCGCTTGAGGACGCGGAACTTCAAATTCCCCTTGGGCCAGCTGCTCTCCTGCAATCTGGGGGATCTCATAGAGTTCCTCCTGGTGCTTGGTATTAACACCTTCAGGTATCCGCAGAGGCGTCAGGCTATCGGCATGCTGGTAATCATTACTGCGATCGCGGAAATAGCCATCGTTGCCGAACACACCGCACCCCGCCAGTGTAATACTGGAGATAAAGAGCCCGGCTCCAACGGTCAATTTTTTCATTAAAGCTATCCTGGTTAATTCTCAGTTCGCGGGTTTAGAGTACACCGGCACTGCGCAGAGCTTCGCGCACTGTTCCGTGGTGCTCAGGGGATAAACTTGTCAGAGGCAGGCGTATTCCACCGTCGACACGACCCATCTCCCGGAGAGCCCATTTCACCGGTATCGGGTTGGACTCCAAAAACAGCACTTTGTGCAATATTTGTATTCGCTGGTCAATTGTCCGTGCAGTCACCGCATCACCGGCCAGCGCCGCTTCACACATTTGGGCCACTGCTGCGGGGGCCACATTAGCGGTTACACTAATATTTCCATGACCACCCAGTAACATTAGTTCAACCGCGGTACTATCGTCGCCAGAGTAAACGGCAAACCCTTCGGGCAGAGTATCTATTAAAACCTTAGCCCGCTCCAGGTCACCAGTGGCCTCCTTAATGCCTACGATATTGCCGATCAACGCCAGGCGCTGTACCGTTTCTGGCAGCATATCTACTGCTGTGCGGCCTGGAACATTGTAGAGAATTTGGGGAATGGAGACAGCTTTGGCCACCGCACGATAGTGCTGGTAGAGGCCTTCTTGGGTGGGCTTATTGTAATAAGGTGTAACCAGTAGGCAGGCATCTGCACCACATCGGGCGGCATTCTCTGTAAGGTCAATCGCTTCAGAAGTAGAGTTTGCGCCAGTTCCAGCAATCACTGGCACTCGACCTGCCACTTGGTCCACAACACGTCGAATAACCTCAATATGCTCATTGAAGTCCAAGGTTGCAGATTCACCGGTAGTCCCCACAGCAACCAGTGCTCGGGTCCCCTGCTCGATATGCCACTCAACGAGGTTGTGCAGACTGTCCCAATCCGGGCTTCCGTCTGCGTACATTGGGGTGGCCAGGGCCACCATACTACCGGTTAACATCCTCACTCCTTATTTTTTGCACTCCACCCGGAATACCACCGCCAGAGTCAGTTCAGTATGTTACTTAGGCCAGGGTATCTGCGCCAGTGCGACTAGCTCGCCACTCTTTTGCGTTTCTTTTTCTTTTTGCGTACCCCGTGATACACGTTTTCTGCCCCTTCAGGACGGGTCTTAAAACGGCGATGCACCCACATGTATTGTTCTGGGGCCTCGCGAATACGCGCTTCGATAAACTGGTTCACCAAAATGGCATCTTGCAGCTCATCTCCCGAAGGGATCTGATCAATAGGATCGTAAATCTTCAAACGGTAACCTGAGCCATCATCCAGTCGTGTCACCACATAGGGCACCACTTTGGCCTTGCCAACCCTGGCGAACCGTGAGGTTCCCGTAACAGTCGCCGCCGGAACATCGAAGAAAGGAGCAAAGATCCCCTGCTTAATCCCATAATCCTGATCCGGAGCATACCAGACCGCACGCCCGCGCTGCAGGGCTCGCAATACCCCGCGCACATCTTTACGCTGATAAACACTGCCATTCTCTGTATGGCGCTCTCGCCCTTTGCGCTGCATGTAGTCATAAACCGGATTTTTGTGCGGCCGATACATGCCATCGAGAGTAATACTCATCCCCATCATGGCGGCGCCGATTTCCAGGGTAGTGAAATGCATGGCCATCAGGAGAACGCCCTGGCCTTGGGCCTGGATGGCCTGCAGGGCTTCCAGTCCTTCAAAGGTAAAGCGTTTTCGTAACCATGTGGCAGAGCGAAACCAGGCCATGCCGGTTTCCATCAAGGCGATACCACTGGACTCAAAATTACGCCTAAGAAGTTCAGCTCGCTCATCTTCCCCCAGCTCGGGGAAGCACAGCGCGAGATTGCGTTCAGCAATCGTGCGTCGGCTGGTAGCTACTCTTAGCATTAGGCGGCCAAACGCACGGCCCATGGCCAACTGCCAGCGATAGGACAGTTGCGCGATCAAAAACCATAGTGCAAAAAGCAGCCAGGTTAGCCAGTAGCGAGGATGCAGCAATGCCGCGCGAAATCGGGGTTTTTCCATCAGATCTATATCAGGGTGTGGCGCCGAGGCGCAACCTAAGTCGGTTGAAAACGACGTAGTATACCCTATGCGAGGAGAGCGGGGACTGCGTAACAACCACAGGAGGTCAGTGCCTTAACAGGGTGTCCAACTCATCCACTGCGACACACCAATCCGAATCATCCAAGATAGCATTCTCCAGGAACTCTCGTTGCCCATCGCTCCAAAAGGAGGCGGAGGAAAGCTTCTCGTGACGGTGCAAATAGTGCGTGACCAGAAATTCATGGATCTGTGCATCTTCAGACGCCAGCCCCAACTGGGAAAACAGGTCCTTTAGTGTGTGATGTCCAGTAGTTTCCATAACGATTACCGCTATCTATTCTGGCAGCCATATTTTCATGGCCACTACCCCAATTATAGTTGGGCAGCCCCTGATTCATCCCGCATTATTCCTGCGGGGCTTTAAGAGGCATCACAGGCTTTCATCAATAGAATTCAGACTCTGCCCTTTTAGGGCGCCGGGTTGGGATTCCCCTGGTGTACAGCTTCGATAGCCGCTAATTGCTCACCATCCAGGGTAATTTCAACGCTGGAAATATTGGAACGCAATTGCTCAATAGTTGTGGCGCCAATGATATTTGAAGTGACAAATGGCTGCTGATTCACGAATGACAGTGCCATCTGCGCAGGGTCCAGACCAAACTCCCGGGCCAAATCCACATAGGCCTGGGTCGCAGCCAGGGTTCGATCTCCAGAGTAGCGCTGGAAGCGATCATAGCGGGTAAGTCGTGCACCATCAGGCTTCCTTCCCCCCAGATACTTGCCCGAAAGAACCCCAAATGCGAGGGGGGAGTACGCCAATAGGCCACACCTCTCGCGAATAGCAATTTCAGCGCAGCCAACTTCAAAAGCCCTGTTTAAAAGACTGTAGGGGTTTTGAATCGATACAATCCTTGGCTTCCCGTAGGCAATCGACTGTTGCAGGTACTCAAACATACCCCAGGGGGTCTCATTGGAAACACCGATATGACGAACCTTGCCCTGTTCGACCAACTCCTCGAGTGCGCCCAATGTTTCAGCTAAAGACACACCATCGTCGCTGCCGTGGGTATAGTCCAGGCGCCCGAAGAAATTAGTTTGCCTTTCAGGCCAGTGGACCTGGTAGAGGTCGATATAGTCAGTGCGCAACCGTTTTAAGGAATCATCACAAGCCTGCAAAATCTGCTCTCGGTTCAGACGGGGACCCGAGCGAATATGGCCGACACCTGAATTGGCGGCACTGCGGCCCGCCACTTTAGTTGCGACAACAACCTGGTGCCTGCCTCCTCGTGTAGCCAACCAGTTACCGATATATTCCTCGGTTAGGCCCTGTGTTTCTGGCCGTGGCGGTACGGGATACATTTCCGCGCAATCAATAAAGTTAACCCCCTGAGATATTGCATAGTCGAGCTGCTCAGCGGATTCAGCTTCATTATTCTGTTCACCATAAGTCATGGTGCCCAGGCAGATCTGGCTGACCTTAAGGTTGGTGGTGCCGAGTTGGCGATACTCCATTGAAGAGCCCCCATAAACCGAAAAACCGGATTATGCAGCTTTGCTAGGAAGAGTTGTAGGAGTGCGTTACGGAAGGGGAAACGGGACTCCCAAATGGAGTCCCGCAAAAAATCAGCCGAATTTGGTATCTACCATAGGTGAGGTGTCTGCATCGTAATCAATGCCATCAACACCAAATCCAAACAGCTTGAGGAAATCCGCCTGATAGCCCTTGAAGTCAGTCAAGTCAAACAGGTTCTCAGCAGTTACCTCTGGCCAAAGCTTTTCGATCTTAGCCTGGGTCTCAGGGCGCAGCTCTTTCTCGTCCATACGTAAACGGTTCACATCATCGAGACGTGGAGTATCGGTATAGAGCCCCTCAGTATAGAGGCGGTATAGCTGTTCGATACAGCCCTCATGAGTCCCCTCTTCTTTCATGATTTTGTACGCAAGAGAGATATAGAGTGGCATCACCGGAATAGCAGAGCTGGATTGGGTCACCAGCGCCTTCAAAACGGCAACGTTAGCCGCAGCCTTACCGTTATCGGTGATCGCTTTTGCCGCGCGATCAAGATCTTCTTTAGCTTTACCGATAGTCGCGTGACCATAAATCGGCCAGGTCAACTTTTCACCGATATAGGTATAAGCCACAGTTTTGCAATTATCAGCCAATACCCCGGCATCACCGAGGGCCTGCATCCACAGTTCCCAGTCTTCACCACCCATAACCTTGACGGTATTTGCGATCTCTTCGTCGCTCGCCGGCTCCAAAGTAATATCGGAGATCTCCAGCTTGTCAGTGTTCAGATTCTTGGCAGTGTAAGATTTGTTAATGGGCTTGAGTACAGAGCTATACAGCTCACCGCTTTTCGGATCTGTGCGACGCGGGGATGCCAAGCTGTAAACCACGAGATCAACCTGACCTAGGTCTTCTTTGATCATCTCTACAGTCTGGGCTTTCACCTCATCTGAAAAGGCATCGCCATTGATACTCTTTGCGTAAAGCCCCACTTTGTGGGCCTCCTGCTCAAAAGCTGCGGAATTGTAATAACCCGCAGAAGCCGTGCGCTTTTCAGTAGGCGGCTTCTCGAAGAACACACCAAGGGTGCTTGCGCCGCAACCAAAAGCAGCTGTAATTCGTGATGCTAGGCCGTAGCCTGTGGAGGCACCTATCACCAGCACCTTTTTGGGCCCATTTTCGACCGCTGGCTGGGACTGAATATACTCAATCTGCTCGCGTACGTTAGCAGCGCAGCCCTGCGGGTGGGCATTGGTACAAATAAAACCGCGTACTTTCGGCTGGATGATCATCCTTACAGTCTCTCCCTTCGTCTTTTGGGAATCGTTGTTACCTGATTACAGATACGCTGGTGGCGCTCCGGAGAACTATCAACCCAAGGTCGTGAGTGCGACGCCTGGGTCAGGTTCGTGGGCCATTCTAATCTCTGTCGCCGAGGAGTCCCATAGCGGTATTTCCCACAATCGATAGATGACGTCCAAAATATCTACTATCCCGGCCAAAGCGCCACATCCTGTTCAAAACCCAAACAGAAAATCGATATTTCCTGATTTTCCTGCACATAAACGGGGCTACAGTGATTAATGTCGCGCCAAGCCGGTGCCACAAAAGGGCTAATTGACATATTTCCACAGGAAAATTCATCAACTGCGCTTTTTCTGGCTTGGCACGCTGTATGCAGTCTCACCAGTGAAGGAAGCTTTTCGCTGTCATACAGCAAGCCAGGGATGGCTCGAGCGTTGTTCAACCTGTAGTAAGTTAGGAAGGTCAGAGTGAAATACTATTCGCGACACTGTGTGAAACCCGGAGACCTCAATCCCGCCCAGCGCCTGTTTGGCGGACAGCTACTGTCCTGGATTGATGAGGAAGCGGCAATCTTTGCCGGCTGCCAGATGGGTACTCCAATGCTGGTCACCAAACTGATGTCGGAAATTGACTTCGTCAGCTCCGCTTGCTGCGGTGATGTGGTGGAGTTTGGATTCGAAGTGGTTGGTATCGGCCAAACCTCTCTCACAGTCCATTGTGAGGTTCGCAACAAACAGTCACAGCAGCTGATTGTGCAAGTAGACCAAATTGTTTTTGTCGCGCTGGACGCACATGGCAAGCCCACCCCTCACGCAAAGGCCGGCATGTCCCTGGAACAGGCCCGAATTGTTACTCAACAAGAGCGGGAGGTTCGCGAACGCAGAATTGCCAGCTGACTCTACCCCGGAGCAATAACGCTCTAGAGCAGTGAACCGGTGGCGGTATACTGACGCTTTGCACTAACCGCCATCGACTATGTTTGAACTGCGATTTCACACCCCCAAACCCTGGGCTCAAGTGGTGCTCGCCGACTTTGATCGATTCCTGCAAGACCATGCTGCCGCAGAGAAAAAGGCCTCCGGCATGGCGGTATCCATGTTCTCTCACTATCCCGACAAGCCCGTTTTAGTGGAAGCCATGATCAACCTGGCACTGGAAGAAATGAACCACTTCCGCCAGGTTATCAAGATTATGCATGATCGAGGGATCTACCAGGCACCGGATGTGAAAGACCCGTATATCAACACCCTGCGCCAACTGATTCGCCGGGGGCCCGATGAATACTTGATGGACCGCCTGCTCACCGCAGCGATCATCGAAGCGCGAGGGTGCGAGCGCTTTGGGCTGGTGGCTGAGGCGCTGCCAGCTGGCCCCCTGAAGACCTTCTACCAGGTCATCACCGACAGTGAAGCTCGCCACCACGAACTATTTGTCGAACTCGCCCTGGAGTACTTCCCCCGCGAAAAAGTAGAAGCGAGGCTATCTGAATTACTCGACGAGGAAGCCGCGATTACTGCCGCACTCCCACACCGCGCAGCATTGCATTAGCGGACCGTAATTCAACGCAATTCCTATTCCCCTCCAATGGTGTATCCTGGCGCCAATCTCTAGCCCGACGTAGAGGCGCCAAACATATGCAGACTTTCCTTCGCCAACACTGGTTCCACCTGTTCTTATTGACCACATTTGCCATTACCTGGGCCTGGTCTGCCTGGAACCCCTTGCACCCCGATGACTGGTTGCTTGAGAACTATCTGGTATTTGCCGCTCTACCGATCATTTTGATCAGTGCACGGAGTTTTCCCTTATCGAATATCTCCTATACATTGATCACCATCTTCATGTGCCTTCATGTGATCGGCTCTCACTACACCTATGCCGAAACGCCTTTTGGCTACACCTTGCAGGAATGGCTGGGCTCCGATCGCAATATGTACGACCGCCTGGTGCATTTCAGCTTTGGCCTTCTCCTGGCCTATCCGGTGCGAGAGGTTCTTGTGCGCCTGGCGCAGCTACGTGGATTCTGGGCCTATTTCTTCCCGGTAGACGTGACTTTTGCGCTCTCATCAATCTACGAAATCATCGAGTGGCAAGCGGCAAAAGCTGTCTCTCCAGAATTGGGCGCAGCTTTCCTCGGCTCCCAGGGAGATATTTGGGATGCGCAGAAAGACATGCTGCTGGCGGGGCTCGGCTCTATCACCACCATGCTGGTGGTACTCGCCCTGAACCTGTGGTTGAACTCCAACGCCTGGAGTGAGATTCGCAACAGCCTTAAAGCCCCCCCGGGTGACAGTGCCCTCGGAGAAACCCGCTTGCGCCACTGGTGGAGTAATCGACGCGGCTAGAATCCACCCCTATTTCGACAATGCATGATTTAGCGGTAAACGGGTTGTCTGCTTCATCGTCTCCATCACAAAACTGGAGCTGACATCAAACAGGTCGGCCTTGATCAGTTCCTTGTAGAGACGATCGTAGCCAGGCATATCGGTGACTACCGCTTTGATCAGATAGTCCAAATCTCCACTCATACGATGGACCTCAAGAATTTCAGCCACCCCCTGTATCAATTCGCCAAAACGGGCGGCCCACTGATCGTTGTGCTGGTTGGTACGAATTGAGATATAGACCGTCAGCGGCAAGTTCAGTTTTTGTTGATCGAGGAGGGTAACCCTGTCGCAAATCACCCCCTCATTCTCAAGACGCTGAATGCGGCGCCAACATGCCGACTTGGACATCCCAACCCGCTCGGCAATATCCCCCACTGACAGGGTCGCATCAGCCTGCAACAGCTCGAGTATTGCCCTATCCAGTTTACTTAATCCTTCAGTCATCACTCAGTCCCCGCCTCGCCCAATCAAACAAAATAACGCTCTATGGCACAGTTTTACGGTTTATATCTAACTTTCGGCACAAAAATTCATAAATTTTATAATAAAAGATACAAGTAGAGACATTGTTTCAAGCATTCGGGACTAAAGTGAGCCCCACAAAACAGGGGAAAGGAAATCATGACAGACCTGATAAAGCACATCCGCGACTCGGTAATCGGCGATATGCAAGCAATCGTAACGCCGTTTGGAAAACGTCCTCTGGTGTACGCCGATTACACAGCTTCCGGTCGTGCGCTGACATTTATCGAAGAGACTATCCGCCAGCAGGTACTGCCCTTCTATGCCAATACCCACAGCGAGAGTTCCTATACCGGTGCCCATACCACCGCCCTACGAGAGCAGGCCCGTGAAGAAATTCGTCAGGCAGTCAACGCCAGCGATAACCATAAAGTGATTTTTTGTGGTTCTGGTGCAACAGCCGCGATCAACAAATTGATCGATATTCTCAACTTGCGCCTGCCCGCAGACCTTGATAGGCAACACCAGCTCTTAAGTAGAATTCCCGAACATGATCGTCCGGTTATTTTTATCGGTCCATACGAGCACCACTCCAATGAACTCCCCTGGCGAGAGAGCATTGCCGATTTGATCGCTATTCCACTGGATCAAAGTGGCAAACTTGACCTTGAAGTACTGGAATCAGAACTGCGTGCCCATGCCCATAGACCATTTAAAATCGGCAGTTTTTCTGCGGCCTCTAACGTAACCGGAATCAAAACAGATGTAGAGGCCGTGACTGCACTCCTTAAAAAACACGGAGCTTTATCATTTTGGGACTACGCCGCCGCAGCACCCTATGTGCAAATTAATATGCAAGGGCCAGCAACGCCGGATAGCCACTACCAAAAGGATGCCGTGTTTATCTCCCCGCACAAATTCATCGGAGGACCTGGCACCCCAGGTATTCTGGTTGTACACGAAGATCTGCTGAAAAATTCGGTACCTGCCACACCGGGAGGCGGTACCGTCCTTTATGTCACGCCGGAAGATCACCGCTATCTGGAAGACGCCGAGCGCAGTGAAGAGGGCGGCACCCCAGCCATTATCGAGTCGATCAGGGCCGGAATGGTTTTCAGACTTCAACAGACGATGGGCACAAAAGAGATTGGTCAACGCGAAACCCAATTTTTACAGCGGGCACTGCAACGCTGGTCGGAGGAGGAGGCCATTGAGATACTCGGCAATACTGACTCCGCACGACTATCCATCATCTCCCTGCGAATTAAATGGAACAATAAGGACCTTCACTACGGTTTTGTGGTGGCATTGCTCAATGACCTGTTTGGTATTCAGGTTCGCGGAGGCTGCTCCTGTGCCGGTCCCTATGGACACGCTTTATTGGGCATCGATATGGCCCACAGTAAATCCCTGGAAGAACAAATCCTGCAAGGTCAGAAGGTACTGAGACCCGGTTGGATAAGACTCAACTTTAACTATTTTATCAGCGAGGAGGTCTTCGAATACTTATTGGAGGCAGTGGCCCTGGTCGCCAACTACGGCTGGAGATTGTTGCCGTTTTACCGTTTTGACCCACTCACCGGCGTATGGAGATATCAGGATAAGAAAATGAGGACATCGCTTGATATTTCTCAGCTGACATTTACTGATAAAGACACGCAACAAGAGCAGGAAAACCGTTGCAACTTAGATCTTAAGAGCTATTTAATGATGGGAGAAAAAGAGCTTCGCAAAGTTGGTCGCGAAGCCCATTTCTACGATTTAAGACTACCCGATGAGGCAGAACCCCTACGCTGGTTTGCCAGCCCCCGGGAAGCGGCACTGGCACTTTAAGTGGGAAGCGAAGGGGCTTCTACCGCAACAGCAACAGAGGCTGGCGGGCTTTCAACAACATTTTAACGGTGATGCTTCCCATCAGAAGGTCGTGCAGGCGGTTGTGACTGAAAGCTCCCATCACGGTTAGGTCAATCTGGTGCTCGGTTTGGTAGGCCACCAAAGCTTCAACGGTATTGCCGGTGAGATTACTGGCAGTGCAAGTGAGTCCTGCAGAATCCAGTTTGGCCGAGGCTTCAGCCAACAAATTCTCCGCAGTTTCAGCGGGCCCTACATAGACAAGGTGACAGGAGAGTTCGCGAAATAATGGGCTCTCTGCAACCATCGCCAATGCCTTGCACGAGGCCTCACTGCCATCGTAGGCAAGCATCACCCTGCTGGGCTCTGTGAAGTCCCGATTGACCACCAAAATCGGCTTGTGCAGTGAGCGCACTACTGTCTCCAGGTGAGCGCCAAGTCCACGCTCAGAATCCCCGTGCTCTTCACCGCGAATTCCCAACACCAGCGCGCGAATGGAGTCTTCCATTTCCACCACTGATTCTGTCAGGCTGTCGTGACGCTGGCAGGCTTTGATATTTTGCACACCGGCATCTTCGGCGCGGCTGCGGGCGGCCTGTAGCATCAGCTTGCCCTGCTGCACCATTAACTGCGCCCGCTGCTGCTCCAGCGCAGTTAACTCTTCCAGCAACTCCTCCTGACTTCCCAGGCCAATACTGCCGGTAAAATCGGTTACCGCAGGGACACTGCTTCTTTCGATGTTGTGCAACAGCTTCAGCGGTGCTTGCAGGCTCCTGGCCAGCCAGGCCGAGTAATCACACACCGCTCCAGTGTAATGAGAGCCATCGATACAAGAGAGTATCAATGGCGCTTTGCCGCCATTACCTGTGTTCTCATTGTTATTTTCGCTGTTGCTTACGGCCATCAATGTCCTCCAAGAACCCGCTCAATTTCCTCGGGCTTATCGTGTACGCCAAAACGGTCGACAATCGTTTCACTGGCCTCATTCAGTCCTACCAGCTCAACTTGTGCTCCCTCGCGGCGGAACTTAAGCACCACCTTGTCCAGCGCATTAACCCCGGAAACATCCCAGAAATGCGCGCGGTTGAGGTCGATCACCACCGTATCCACCACCTCTTTGAAATCAAATGAAGCGGTAAACTTATCGGCTGAATTGAAAAATACCTGCCCAATGACCTTGTAAGTGCGGCGACTCTGCTTTTCATCCAGGGAGCTGCTCACATACATAAAGTGACTGACTTTGTTGGCAAAGAAGAGCGATGCCAATAGCACACCGACAAATACACCATAGGCCAGGTTGTGAGTCCACACTACCACAACCACAGTGGCCAGCATGACCAAATTTGTAGAAAGTGGGTAGTGCTTCAAGTTGCGGATGGAGCCCCAGTCAAAGGTGCCGATAGAGACCATAATCATGACTGCCACCAGCGCCGCCATGGGGATCACAGCAACCCAGTCACTGATAAACACTACCAGTGTCAGCAGACCGATACCGGCCACCAGAGTGGAAAGACGGCCGCGGCCACCGGATTTCACATTAATAACAGACTGGCCGATCATCGCACAGCCAGCCATACCACCCAGGGTACCCGCAGCAATATTGGCAATACCCTGACCTTTACACTCGCGGTTCTTGTCACTGGTAGTATCCGTCAGGTCGTCGACAATCGTCGCCGTCATCAGGGATTCGAGCAAGCCCACAACGGCCAGACCTGCGGAGTAGGGAAAGATAATCTGCAGGGTTTCAAAGTTAAGCGGAACTTCTGGCCAGAGGAAAACAGGCAGAGTATCCGGCAGCTCACCCATATCGCCAACAGTGCGAATATCCAATCCCATCGTCACCGCCACTGCGGTGAGGAGCAGAATACACACCAGCGGTGATGGCACAGCCTTGCCAATCACGGGGATATAAGGGAACAGGTAAATAATCCCCAGACCCGCCGCAGTCATTGCATAGACTTCCCAGGTGCCGCCGATCAATTCCGGCATTTGCGCCAGGAATATCAATATTGCCAGGGCATTGACGAACCCTGTCACCACAGCCCGGGAGACAAAACTCATTAAGCTCCCCAGCTTCAGGTAACCCGCAATAATCTGCAGTACCCCCGTCAATAAGGTTGCCGCAAGCAGATATTGCAACCCGTGTTCTTTCACCAGGGTCACCATCAGCAGAGCCATGGCCCCGGTGGCAGCGGAGATCATTCCCGGGCGACCGCCGACAAATGCAATCACAACGGCGATACAGAAAGAGGCGTAGAGGCCTACTCTGGGGTCAACGCCCGCGATAATCGAGAAAGCGATGGCTTCGGGTATCAAAGCCAGGGCCACTACCAGGCCGGCGAGAACATCCCGACGTATGTTGCCGAACCAGTCGGCTTTGGTCGATGAGAGCAGCGAAGGAAACATAGGAGACAGCTAATTAAATTGAGATTGATCAAAAAAAGGCCGCGCACTCTACCATAAACGGCAGCAACCCCGCATGGCGTAGCCTCCCTCTCACCACTTTTCCTCTGACAAATATCAGAACTGTCCACTGCCGTCCGACCGTGGACAAAGCGGACACCGGACACTTTTTGCGGACACCATCAAGAAAACCAAAAACTACAAATTTCAAAAAATTCCTTTTATTTCAACAGGTTAAATAAAACTTAACTGTTGGCATGCTTATTGCGTTACCCCTCCTAACAAGCAGATTCTTAACTCTGAATCCAAATTTCTAAAAGCCTGCATCCAAATAGCAATGACAGGCAAAACAGTAAGAGAAACGGAAAGCCGCAATGATTAGAGATACTTCCGGACAAGATACCAAGATAGAAGCCGTGCCGGTTTGGAAGAACAAAAAGGTCGTCAAAGCCTCGGTATTTGCCGGTTTGACAGTGGCATTCCTGACCTGGGGTATCAACTCCTGGCACAGCAATAGCTCTGTCGACAGCACCCTCTCCCTGTCTCAAGTCAATATCGCCCAGGTCCAGCGAGGAGACCTGGTGCGGGATCTGGTGGTTCAGGGCCAAGTGGTCGCCGCAAACAGCCCCACGCTTTTCAGCCCAGCCCAGGGCATTGTGAAATTTGCAGTGAAAGCTGGGGATACCGTTGACGAAGGGCAATTGCTGGCCACCGTCGACAGCCCGGAACTATCCAATCAGCTGGCCCAGGAAAACGCCCAACTCAACCAGCTGACGGTGAACCTGCAGCGCCAAAAAATCCAGGCCAAACGCCAGCATATGGAAAACCAGCAAAAGGCCGACCTAGCCAAAGTCAACCTCACCGCTGCCAAACGAGAGTTGAGACGTGCAGAGCTGTCTATGGAAAAACAAATTATCTCGCGGCTGGATTTTGAAAAAACCAAGGACGATATGGCCCGCGCTCAGCTGGAGTACGAACAAGCCGTACAAAATGCGGGACTGGAAAAAGAATCACTGACCTTTGAAACCCAGAACCTGGAACTCCAGGTCTCACAACAACGCCTTCAGGTAGAAGAAACTGAGCGCCGTGTCCGCGAGCTGAACATTATCTCACCGGTTAACGGCACCGTTGGTAGCTTAGCTGTGGCACAGCGTAGCGCCGTGGGCGCCAATGCGCCACTTATTACAGTCGTCGATCTCACCAGTTTTGAGCTCGAGGCCAAGGTGCCGGAAAACTATGCCGACGACCTGGGTATCAGCATGGCCGTGGCAATCAATCTCGGTGGAAAAGAATTATCCGGGGAAATCACCGCAATCTCCCCCGAGGTCATAAACGGCCAGGTAGTTGCACGGGTTCGTTTCACTGAGGGCCAACCGAAAAAGCTGCGACAAAATCTCCGCCTTACCGCCCGCATACTGCTGGAAAACCGCAACAACGTGCTACTGGTCAGACGCGGTGGCTTTCTCGATCAAAGCGGTGGCAACCATGCCTTTCGTTTGAACACCGAACAACAGGCGGAGCGAGTTTCCATCCAGATAGGCGCCTTTGGCTTAAAACAGGTGGAAATTGTCTCAGGCCTTCAAGAGGGAGACAGAATCATTATCTCCTCTTCCGAGGAACTCGAAAATGCCCAGCTGGTTGCGCTGACAGATTAACCCCGAATTCAAATTGGGGCTCGATATAGCTCCTTAGTAAGTCAATCAATAATTTAAAGTTTAAGAAAAAGGGAATATCGCAATGTTGAAAATGAACAATATCCGTAAAAGTTTCCGTACCGATACTATCGAAACTCATGCGCTGCGCGATTTCAGCCTTGAAGTTAAAGAGGGTGAGTTTGTTTCTGTAACCGGCCCCAGTGGCTCCGGTAAAACTACCTTTCTCAATATCGCCGGCCTACTGGAAACACCTACCAGTGGAGAGTACCTGCTCGACGGTGAGAATGTCAGTAATCTCAATGACCGCCAGCGCTCACATCTTCGCAACGAAAAAATAGGCTTTATTTTCCAAGGATTTAACCTGATTCCTGACCTGAGCTTGTTCGATAATATCGACGTTCCACTGCGCTACCGTGGCTTCAATGCAAAAGAACGCCGCAAGCGTATTGAAAAAGTGCTCGAGCAGGTAGGTCTTTCTGCTCGCGCCAAACATCTGCCGGCACAGCTCTCCGGTGGACAGCAGCAGCGTATCGCTATCGCCCGCGCTTTAGCTGGCGAACCCCGTTTTCTGCTTGCGGATGAGCCCACCGGTAACCTCGACTCCTTAATGGCCCGCCAGGTAATGGAGCTACTGGAGTTTATTAACGAGTGGGGAACCACCATCGTAATGGTTACCCACGATCCAGAACTCGCACGCCGTGCCCACCGCAACATCCAGATTGTGGATGGACAGGTTTGCGACTTACGTGCGGTCCCCGAGCAGCCTGCTGCCGTTACTGCTTAAGGAGTCTGCACCATGTTTGGATACTATATTTCCCTGGCTTTGCGAAGTTTACGTGGAACCCCAATTTTGAGCAGCTTAATGGTTGCCGCTATTGCAGTCGGTGTCGGAGCCTCTATGACGGTGCTGACCCTGAACTACACCATGTCCCAGAATGCTTTGAAGCATAAAGACGATGTACTCTTTTCCGTACAGCTAGATAGTTGGGATATCAATAAAGCTTTTGACGCACCTAACGAGATTCCCTGGCAGCTAACCTATAGAGATGCCGAGGCTTTATTGCGCTCAAATATTCCAACGCGCCAAATCGCCATGCATCGTTATGGTTTCACCGTAAAACCGGAAAGCTCTGCTATTCGGCCTTTTGAGTCAGAAGCCAGGGTAACTACTCGCGACTTCTTCTCTTTATTCGATGTACCCTTTATTTATGGTGGCACTTGGGAAAAGTCCGCCGATAGTTCCCCGACTCAAGTCGTCGTGCTTTCCAAGCCATCAAATGACAAGCTTTTCGCAGGTGAAAATAGCGTTGGAAAAACGATAAGACTCAATGATCAACCTTATACCATCGTAGGTGTTATCGACACTTGGGAACCATCACCGAGAGTGTACGATGTTAACAATGGCCCCTTTGACGAAGTCGAGGAGTTATTTATTCCCTTTGGTCTGCACCGCAAACTGGAAATTAGCACTTGGGGTAACACCAATGGCTGGAGCAATGCAGACCCGAAAACCTATGAAGAATTTCTGCAGAGCGAATATGTTTGGATTCAATATTGGGTCGAACTAAGTAGCAGTGAGCAAAAAGCTGAGTATGAGGAATTCCTTACCGCCTACATACAACAAGAAAAACTTCAAGGCCGTTTCCAGAGACCGCTAAAATTCGCACTTAGCAAACCGTCGGAGTGGCTGGTACTCAATGAAGTTCTCAGCGATGACAACCGCATTCTCGGCTGGGTTTCACTGGCTTTCTTATTGGTATGTGTGATTAATGCTGTTGCTTTACTGCTAGCTAAGTTCTTACGAAAGGCTCCAGAAGCCGGTGTACGTCGAGCCTTAGGTGCCAGCCGAGGTGCTATCTTTACCCAACACTTAATTGAAAGCGCCACCATCGGTATTCTCGGAGGTGTAGCTGGCATTTTCTTAGCCCTGCTCGGCCTCAGCGGTATCCGTCACCTCGCCA
The DNA here is from genome assembly GCF_052467825.1 of Microbulbifer maximicatervae (SeqCode). Taxonomy (NCBI): domain Bacteria; kingdom Pseudomonadati; phylum Pseudomonadota; class Gammaproteobacteria; order Cellvibrionales; family Microbulbiferaceae; genus Microbulbifer; species Microbulbifer maximicatervae (SeqCode). Next base: position 2,319,655 of record NZ_CP174327.1, on the reverse strand, counting down.
TGGGGCGAATCGATACACTGCCCTCTATGGATTGGGTCATGATGGTTGCTGCAATTGGCCTCGCTATTGTGGCCAGTCTGTTGGCAGGCCTCTATCCGGCGCTAAAAATCAGCCAAACCAATCCTTCAATTTACCTTAAGACCCAGTAAGGCCTGACCATGCTTGAATTGAAACCGATGCTGTCCGCCCTCTGGCGCAATAAAATATCCGCTTTGCTGATTGCCCTTCAACTTGGCTTGACACTTGCGATCGTCAGCAATACCGCGATTATTATTCAGGATCGAATTGAGAAAATAAATCGCCCTACAGGTATAGAGGTTGAAGATTTAATTACCGTAGGATTTATGGCGATACCTCAAGACTACGATACTAATGGCGCCATTAAAGCTGATCTTAGTCTACTTCGTGATTTGCCTTATGTAGTAAATGCCTCTATAACCAATCAGATCCCTATTTCAGGGTCTGGTTCGGCATCTCGATACTATAACAAACCCAATCAAGAGGTCGGTGGTGAGACTTCCAACTACTACCAAGTTGATCCTCAATTTATCAACACCCTCAATTTGAACTTGATAGCTGGGCGTAACTTCACCGAAGCTGAAATGCAAATTGGCGACCAAAGTATTCCAAGCACAACGGCTACTACCATTATCACTAAACAACTTGCTGAAAAACTCTACCCCGATCAAGACCCTATCGGTAAGCCAATTTTTCAAGGTGGCAGCTCAGAGCCCATGGAAATTATTGGAGTTGTCGAGCGACACCTTGGGGCCTGGGTAAGTTGGTCAAACTCAGGTAACGTTATGTTTTTTCCAATAATAAAGGAAAGACGCTTTGCAAAATACATGGTGCGTACCGAGCCGGGTAAAAGAGATGAAGTTATGCGGACTCTAGAGGACAAACTATCCGAACGAGATCCTCAGAGAGTAATTTCTGTCAATACACTGTCTAAGTATGTAGATCGCAGTTATGCAATTGACAACACAATGGTTAAAGTACTTTCTATCGTTGCCGCCATGTTAAGCTTTATAGTGGCACTCGGTATCGTTGGTTTGACAATTTTCTGGATCAACCAAAGAGCCAAGCAAATTGGGGTTAGGCGTGCATTAGGAGCTACTCGCACAAATATCAGTCGCTATTTCCTTTTAGAGAACGGGATCATAGCGGGTCTGGGAATTACCGTTGGGTGTGCAGCAGCACTTATTGCCAATCAATATATGGTTCGAGATTATTCACAGCCTACTTTAACAATTGTGCCCCTAGTTGTTTGTGCTCTATTGGTTCTTTTAGTCAGCCTTACAGCTGCACTTGCCCCAGCGTTACGAGCAGCAAATATATCGCCGGCAACCGCCACCCGAAATATTTAAATAACAAATTTTAGGGGGTGACCTACTTGCTCACCCCCTAGCAAAGGTCAATTTTTTCATTCATTTTTCATTGTTTATCCATCGTACTCAACGGATATGCCCAGCCCCATCAAAATAAATAATAAGGACATTGATCTTGTTTAAAAAAATATCTTCTTTCTTTTTTATGGGGCTAACCTTCCTAAGCCCAAACTCACAAGCGGAAAAGCATCCGGTTATTGCTGGCCCAATAGTAACTGAAGAATTAGTACAACAAATTACAAGAGCTGACCAACACTTATTTGATGCGTTATTCAATAATTGTGATCTAAGAGAAGCACAAAACCTGGTTACCGATGACTTTGAAATGTACCATGACAAGTGGGGTCAAACAGCAAAGTCTGGAGAAGAGTTCGTCAAGGCCATTACCAATATGTGTAAACAGCGTGAAAATGGAAGTGGTATTCGTGCACGTCGTGAACTGGTAGTCGAGAGCACTGAAGTCTACCCCGTTAACCATTATGGTGCTATTCAATCTGGCACCCATCGATTTTACGGCATCAATGACGACAAATCTGAAGTCTTACGGGAAAGTTCACAGTTTACTCATCTCTGGAAACAGGTAGACGGGAAGTGGCAGCTAGCGAGGGTGCTCAGCTTCGACCACAAACCTGCCGAGCAACATATCGGCCACTAGCCCTTCCAGATCTATTTGTGGCAGAGAAAACCTGCCACAAGCATTCCCCCTCGCCACCAACACATTGCATAATAGGCGCCTTAATAGCGTGTCTTAGAAACTATGGACAAAGTACTTATTATTGATGACAACAGCAGTATCCTTTCCGCCCTGGAGATCCTGTTGTCCCTGCATGACTTGCAGCCACTTTGTGCGATTACTCCTCAAGCCGGACTACAACTGCTACGAGAGAACAGCGATGTCAGCCTGGTTATCCAGGATATGAACTTCACCGCTGATACAACCTCTGGACAAGAGGGAAGAGAACTCTTCTTTGCGATTCGGGAAATAAATCCGGACTTACCAATTATCCTTCTGACCGCTTGGACCCAACTGGAAATGGCTGTCGAGCTAGTCAGAGCTGGTGCAGCTGATTACCTCGGTAAGCCCTGGGATGACAATAAACTAATATCCACAATTAACAATTTATTGGAACTGGGAGAACTACAAAAGCGCCAGCAGGCATCCCGGCAACAAGCTTTGAATGCTCGCAGCCAATTACGGGAGGACTTTCTCCTACAAGGCATAATTTACCGCAGCGATAAAATGCAAAAGCTGTTGGAAATGGCCACTCAAGTAGCGAAATCTGATGTTCCCATCCTGATCACAGGACCAAATGGGGCCGGCAAAGAGAAGATTGCTGAGATTGTCCAGGCGAACTCTTCATCGAGAGAAGGGCCTTTTATTAAAGTTAACGTAGGTGCACTGCCAGAAGATCTGATGGAAGCAGAGCTGTTCGGAGCCGAACCCGGAGCCTATACCGGCGCCGGCAATCGGGCACGGGAGGGTAGGTTTGAGGCCGCCGATGGCGGCACCCTGTTCCTCGATGAAATTGGCGAGCTATCACCCAGTGGTCAGGTGAAACTACTGCGTGTACTACAAACCGGGGAATTCCAGCGTTTAGGCAGCAGCCAAACCCGCAAAACTAAAGTTCGGGTAATCAGTGCTACCAATAGAGATCTCCACAAGGCTATCGAGGAAGGCAAGTTTCGCCAGGATTTATTTTATCGACTCAATGTTATAGAACTGCGCCTCCCACCACTGCATGAGCGCCCTGAGGACATCCCTCCCCTCGCGATTAGCTTCCTCGCGGAAAGTGGCAATTCAAAAAAGCTATCTCCTCAAGCGTTAAACGCCCTTACTCGCTATCATTGGCCCGGCAATGTGCGGGAACTGCAAAATGTTATGCAGCGAGCAGCCGTCCTAAGCCAGGAGGATACTATCGATGAAGCCGTCCTGGCACTTCCTGAGCAAATGCCAACCGACAAAGTCGAAGTGAGTTTTGAGCCCAGCCGCGAGTTGCTACAAGAGACACTATCCAACTGCAATGGCATTATTGCCCAGGCTGCGCGAGAACTCGGCATGAGCCGCCAAGCACTATACCGCCGCCTGGAAAAACACGGTATACCCTATTGATGTCGAGATACTTTTCACTTGAAGGCCGCCTTATTGCAACAGCGGCCCTGCCTTTAATTACTGGCGTTACTATTTTCTGGCTCAGCACTCGAGCAGGCTTTGCCCCATCACTTGCATGGGCAGCGTCAATTTTGGTTTCATTGCCACTATTAATCGGACTGATACGCTATATTTTAGCCCCCTTAACCGACACTTTGAAATCCCTACAAAATGGCCTACTAAATTTTCGCGATGGCGACTTCTCCATTTCTCTTGTCTCCCCCAAGGACAATGAACTCCGCCAAATAACTCTCCTTTATAATGAGATTGGTGAGCACTTGCGTAAAGAGCGCGCACATATTTACCAGCGTGAACTTCTTTTGGATACTGTTATCCAAACATCTCCACAAGCCCTTTTACTGGTCGATCAAAACGACCGCATCATTTATTCGAATAGCAGTGCCAAACAGCTACTGAATAACGGCCGGCCAATACAAGGTCTTCATCTACAAAAAGTCCTACTGAAGAGCCCCAAGGAAATCGCTAGCGCTATTTATAGCTGGAAAAATGGCCTATTTAATTACACTGATATCCATGGGCCACATTCCATGCATATAGGTAACAGTACTTTCGTTCTGAACGCACAAAAACACCGCCTAATTGTGCTGCGGGAAATGACTCGCGAGCTAACTCGAGCAGAGGTGGAAGTTTGGAAAAAGGTTATCCGTTTGATCAGCCATGAGCTGAACAATTCTCTAGCCCCGATTTCATCACTTGCCCATTCTGGAAAAATGCTAGTAACAAAAACAGGTAAAGAACAAGCTCTGGAGAAGGTTTTCGATATTATTGCAGATCGCTGTAAACACCTGACAGAATTCACCCAAGGATATGCTACATTTGCCAAACTACCCGCCCCAAGCTGTGAGACTGTTAGCTGGCAGGATCTTGTCAATCGAATAATGCCAATTCAAGCCTTCTCTTTAAAGGGAACCCTGCCAGACGAACCCGGTTACTTTGACCCGATCCAGTTGGAACAAGCACTACTGAATTTAATTAAAAATTCACGCGAAGCTGGTAGTAATAGCGATGATATTGAGCTTGAAATTAACGCTGATAGCTTCGGACAAAAATTAACGCTATCTGATCGTGGTTGTGGAATGAGTGAAAAAACTCTTGAACAGGCTCTACTCCCCTTCTTCTCGACCAAAGAACAGGGAGTGGGATTGGGGCTGGCACTCTGCCGTGAAATTATTGATGCTCACGAAGGGCAAATTCAGCTTTTAAATCGCTCTGAGGGAGGGTTAACAGTATGCCTATGGTTACCTTGGAAAAGCAATAGCAATGGATGACATAACGCTATGCCATACCCTAGATCATCAAAATTTATTTCCAGATCTAAGACTAAAAATCTATATCTCTCTCTGACATTGACACCACTTAATAGTCTCTGATTTATTAAAAGTACATCAGGTACGCCTAATAATTCAATAGCTACAATAGTCAAACACCGATTAAACGATATCTTACGATATGAATAGATATTCTCAATGCCTCTCAAGAGAAGAACGGCTCGACTTTACAATACTGATACTTTGAGGAGTATCAGCCATTCATACAACAGACATATAATTATCCATCTGACAACTGACAACTGACAACTGACATTTCGTAGGAGATTAATCTATAGTTAATTAACTATTTTTTAATCATAGTGGTAATATCGGCCTCAAACACATCACCTATTAAATAATTGACACAATAGTATTTTCTTAGGCGCAAAAACTAACAATGAGCGTTAATTGCGCCCCTGTCTTATTGTGAGCAATTTCAAATGCCTACCCAAATAGATGACGTATTTCACTTGGCAAAGCTAGGCTGGCAGGAGATACCGGGTTGTCCATTTCAAATGGAAGATTTGAGCTTTTTTGATTGAGACATATTCGCAGGCAAGATTTATTTCCCACAAACATGCACACAAATATAAATACGACATTTTCATTATATCCATTTAGGCATTCGATAAAACTCACAGCACTAAAAATATAATTTCCCCCACGACAATAAAATAATTGAGCTACTCTAATATTCATAATTTTCTAACTGCGCAGTATTAACCTAATGATCCGAAACACTAAAATCTCTAGGCGTAAACTAATCAGACTCGCTGGGTTGTCTCTGGTATTATCCCCGGCATCACTTATTACCTCAGATAGAGCACATTCTCAGCTTAAGGCGCAAAAGGAGGCTGTGGACTACCAAGACAAACCAATGGATGGAAAAAGATGTGAAGACTGTCAGTTGTTTACACCACCTGATTCTTGCTTAGTTGTTGAAGGAACTATCAGCCCTGAAGGGTGGTGCAAACTTTTTGTCTTAAAACAAGGCAATATAAGCACTGAATGATTAAATTAAGACCGAGCAATTAAATGAGAAAATAACAATCTTTAAATTCCTCTAGAATTAAACTTCAAGGGATTAAAGCCAAAACTATAGAGTCACTCGGCCTTTGACAACAATGATAGACGCTGGATTTCTTTTCTCCTGAGCTCAGCAGAAAGATCATATTTAACTCTTGCGGCTACATCTTCATAAGGAAGAGGAATCTTTGAAAAACTGTCAAGACGAAAAACCTGTAAAGTCTTTCCTATCCAAATTGGATAACTAACATCCCCTTTGCCCAGCCTTTCCAGTTCTGAAAGTAATTTAACGTCGATATTCTCTTCATATAACTCTACCCCCGTCTGAGTAGATACACTAACAGATGAGAATTTATTCAACAATTCTATAGCGGCTTTGTCCCCTTTCTCAGCAAGAACTTCTCTGAACTCTTCAGCTGCTATATCTAATTCGCCCTGTTCGTTTTTTGCGCGAAAGACTATTCGCGTAAGTTCATAATTTTTCTTGCTATACTCACCTGAATGATCATCGTAGTATATTTTCAGAGCACTCTCTGAAAGAGCAGATTCTAAAAACGTATCAAAGTACACTTCGATAGTTTTTTGATTCACTATCTCTTGTAACTCTACCTGTAAATTTAAATCATGCTCAAGCTCTTCATTGAGCAAATAATCAGCTATTTTACTCCTTTGAATAAATTCATCGAATGCTTGGCTTCTGCGATCAGAAGCCCTTTGTGGAATTCCACGAATTTCTCCATACTGATCCTCTGAAATAGAAGTAGAGCTGGCAAAGCCATTCATCCCCCTAAGCTCTACACTTTCAGAGCACCCAGTAATAAAATAAACAGCTAGCACGGCTGAGATCGTATTGATTAACTTCATTTAATACTGTCTCTTTTAATTACCAATAATAGAATCACTTATGAGGCTCGATGAGCTATCCACTTTGAAATTTATTGGATTTAATAATCTAATCCTATCTTTCCCAAAGCTTAAGGAAGCACCATTTGTAACTGATAAACCACTAAACGTATGTACCCCAATTAATTCCCCACCGACTACATTTGTAAGATCATCAGACGTTTTCACGGTCAATGTATTCGAAGTATTACTTTCAACTATATAAAGTGGGCTAAAACTTTCACTTGCATCAAGGTCCACCTCTAAACCATCTAAACCAAATCCACTAATTGAACTACTGGGCATCCAGGGCGAACCATCAACACTAACTAGCCATTTACCAACTGATAATTCTTCGATACCAGCTATTTCATAGCGGCCTATAGAGCGGACTGGCGTACTGGCGCTTTTTGCCGTGCGGCCTGCATTCTCAACTATCAATTCTCCATAAGGCTCTGCCAATAGTTGAAAATATGCTGTCCCAGCTCCAGATGCTAAACCGCTATTACCTCCGGCAACCTTAACCGTCCCAATATAATTATTAACTTCAGAATATACACTGATCCGCCCCCCAGCCCCAGCCGGATAACTCGAGCTATAGGTATTACTTCCCCCCTGAACTTCTAAAGCACCTGCCCCGCTTAATTCCAGGGTCTCAATATGGATTGATCCCCCGGCACCAGCAGCATTACTTCCCCTATAAATACCTCCGTCCAGCCCGTTCGCTCGAATAGCGCCATCAACCTGAACACTATCTGCATATAATTCGACAACACCACCGCCAAAAGCGGTATCTAATGAATTCCTATACTGGCCTGCACTCCCAGCAAATTTAGCCTGTTCAAAACGTCCATAAGTACAATTTACTGAAGTATTTGCTCGAACCCCGCCATGACACCCACCACGCGTTTGATCGTCAAATCCAGGTCCACTCCAATCATCATTTGGGTACCCTTTCCCTGAAACATCAATGGCCGAACTTTCATCGATAATAACTGCCCCAGAGACAGAAAGTCTCATCCCATAGACAGATTTACTGGTACTACTTGGATCGGCTGCATAAAGCCTGGCACCATTACGCAGGATCATATCACCATTAATTTTCTGAACTGAGTTAGTGTTGATCAGCCACCAGTCCTTATTATCAACAATCAAAGAGCCATCCCATATCTGTTCACCACTATATACTGAAGACAGACTATCGATATAAGAAGCAGATGGGCTGAGAACGACTAGACGATCATCTCCAAAGTCAACAGAGGCACCGCCAGTTACAGTTAACGATTCAAAAGTTTGTACTCCAATAAGCTCGTGTCCAACGACAGATCTTAGATCATCTTCAGTATAAATTATGATCGTATTCTCTGTATTCTCAGACACTAGATACAGGGAACTATTTACCTCATCGGAAATGAGATCAACAATCAACCCATCTATACCCCAACCTAACTGGCTATCAGCTGGTTTCCAGGGCTCTCCTTCAACCTCAATTCGCCACTTACCTAACGAAACTAAATCTGCAGAGATTATTTTATGTTTGCCTACCGATCTAAGAGGTGTGCTTCTCATGTTTGATAGTCGACTTCCATTACCGACCACCAAGTGGCCATACTCATCTGAAAGCACTTGTACATAGGCAGTACCCGCTCCTGAAACCGTGCCTGAACTACCACCATTAACATGCAATGTTCCGTTAAAATTATCAGCTGAGGTATAAACACTAATCCTGCCACCGGCTCCAGCTGGATAACTCGATGAATATGTATTACTACCACCGACTACTTCAAGAGAACCACTCCCACTAAAGTCCAATGTCTCAATGTAAATAGCACCGCCAGCACCAGCTGCATAGCTTCCTCTATAGAGTCCCCCATCTAAACCATTAGCACGGATCGCACCATCTATTTGTACACTGGCGGCATAAAGCTCAACGATTCCCCCACCATAACCTGTATCTGAGGAACTCCGGTATAGGCCCGCACTTCCAGCAAACTGTGCTTTCTCAAACCGTCCATAGGTACAATCCACTATAGCGTTTGCTCGAATTCCTCCATGACAGCCGCCTCGAGATTGATCCTCGCTTCCAGGTCCACTCCAATCGTCATTTGGATACCCTTTTCCTGAAACATCAATCGAAGAAGTTGCATCGATATTTACAGCACCGGCTACAGCAAGCCGTAATCCATAGATTGTTTTATCGGAAGCATTAAACTCAGGGGTATAAAGTCTCGCACCATTACGTAAAATCAAGTCTCCATTAATTCTTTGAACGGCATCATTATTTGACAACCGCCAGTCTCGATTATCAACAATAAGTGACCCATCCCAAACTTGCTCTCCGCTATATACAGAGGATAATTCATCGATATATGACGCAGATGGGTCACGTACAATTACCCGGTCACTAGTAAAATCTACAGAAGCTCCACCAGTTACGTTTAGAGATTCAAAAATATGTACTCCAACCAATTCCTGGCCTACAACAGATGCCAAGTCATCCGTCGTAAAGATAGTAATTGTATTCGACGTATTCTCTGATACTTCGTAGAGAATATTGGAATCTGCATCGGATGACAGATCTACTTTTAGGCCATTAATGCCCCAACCCAAATCAGTATTTGTTGGCTTCCACGGCGCACCCTCTACCTCAATGAGCCATTCTCCAGCCGCTATTAAATTTGCAGCTATTATTCTGTGTTTACCTACTGAACGAACCGGCGTGCTGCCATTTTTTGCTTGTCGTCCATTACTGTTGACTATCAAATGTCCAAAGTCTTCTGAAAGCACCTGAACAAAAGCAGTACCTGCACCTGATGTTGTACCTACTGCGCCACCGCTAACATTATATACACCAGAATACTCATTCTTTTCTGTGTAAATACTGATACGACCACCTGCCCCCGAAGCATAACTTGAGGAGTACTTATTACTGCCCCCTGCAGCCTCAAGTATCCCCGAGCCACTAAACTCTAGAGTTTCAATATGAATTGCTCCGCCGGCACCAGCTGCTGTACTTTCAGTGTAACTTCCCCCATTTTTCCCGTTTGCATAAATAGCACCATCTATATGAATGCGGTTAGCGTATAGCTCAACTATACCTCCGCCGTAACCAGAGTCTGTGATAGAGCGATAGCGACCAGCACTCCCTGCAAATCGCGCATATTCGTAGCGGCCGTATGTGCAATCCTCTAATGTATTAGCCCGAATACCACCATGACAACCACTATAAGACTGAGAATCATATTGCGGTCCCCCCAAGTCATTACTTGGATATCCTTTTCCTGTGACATCAATTGATGAGACTTCATCTATAGATATCTCCCCTGCTACAGCTAAACGCAATCCGTAAATCACTTTTTCAGATGTATTTACTAATGGCGTCGATAGCACGGCACCGTTAGTTAATATTAAGTCTCCATTTATCTGTAAAAGCTGATTACTATTACTTAAAAACCAGTTCTGCCCATCTAATACCAACGAGCCATCCCAAGTCTGATCCCCGCTGTATAGCGTCGAAAGATCGTCAATATAGGAATCCTTAGGATTAAGAACTACCAAACGGTCCTCTCCAAAGTCCACGGAGGCACCACCGGTAATGGTTAAGGTTTCAAAGGTATGCACCCCTACCAGCTGCTGACCTACCACTGATGTTAAATCATCATTGGTCAAAATCGTCAGAGTATTTCCGGTATTGCGTTCTACTTGGTAGTGCGCACTGGTGCTGTCAGTAGCAAGTAGATCTACTGTCAATCCATCAATACCCCAGTCACGCTGAGTATCGGTAGATTTCCAGGGCTCACCCTCAACTTCAATCCGCCACTCCCCAGTTTCAACAAGGTCTACCGCTACAATTTGATGCTTTCCGATTGTACGAATCGGCGTACTGCCATCTTTCGCACGGCGGTTGCCATTATTAGCGATAAGATGACCGTAATTTTCTGATAAGACCTGAATGTAAGCCGTGCCGGAACCGGAAACCGCTCCACTGGTTCCACTTCCAACATTAAATTCACCACTGAAAGTATCGGCCTCGGTATAAACACTGATACGCCCACCGGCGCCCGTTGGATAGGTTCCGCTATGCCTATTGCTAGCGCCCATAACTTCTAACTGGCCACTACCGGTGAAAGTACCAACTTCAATATGAATTGCACCTCCAGCCCCAGCGACACCACTACCACCTTTTAAGCCGTTAGCTCGGATAACACCATCCACATTTATGCTGGTCGCATAGAGCTCAATAATACCTCCACCATGCGCGGAGTTATTTACATCATAGTAATCACCACCGCTACCTGCAAAGCGTGCCCTTTCATATCGGCCGTAAGTACAATCCTCTACGGCATTTACACTAATTCCTCCATGACAGCCTGGTCGCGACTGATCTTCAAAGATTGGGCCACTCCAGTAATCAGCTGGATAACCTTTTCCGGATACATCAATTACAGAAGTCCCGTCAATATCAATTGCACCAGCAACCTCTAAACGAACCCCATATATAGTTTTGTTGGCTGAGTAAGCGGCGGGGGCAGTTAAAGTCGCACCATTACGCAAAGTTAAATCGCCATTAATTCTCAGCAGCTGATCCGTATTGGTTAATGACCAGTTCTGGCTGTCTAATACTAGGGAGCCATCCCATAACTGGTCACTACTGGTAACGGTGGACAGGCTATCAATAAAGGAGTGCTCTGGGTTGAGAACTACCAAACGGTCCTCTCCAAAGTCCACGGAGGCACCACCGGTAATGGTTAAGGTTTCAAAGGTATGCACCCCTACCAGCTGCTGTCCTACCACTGATATTAAATTATCATCGGTCAAGATTGTCAGGGTATTTTCAGTATTGCGTTCTACTTGGTAGTGCGCACTGGTGCTGTCAGTAGCAAGTAGATCCACTGTCAATCCATCAATACCCCAGCCACGCTGAGTATCGGTAGATTTCCAGGGATCACCCTCAACTTCAATCCGCCACTCCCCAGTTTCAACAAGGTCTACCGCTACAATTTGATGCTTTCCGATTGTACGAATCGGCGTACTGCCATCTTTCGCACGACGGTTGCCATTATTAGCGATAAGATGACCGTAATTTTCTGATAAGACCTGAACATAAGCCGTGCCGGCACCGGAAACCGCTCCACTGGCTCCACTTCCAACATTAAATTCACCACTGAAAGTATCGGCTTCGGTATAAACGCTGATACGCCCACCAGCGCCCGTTGAATAGTTTCCACTGTAGTTATTGCTAGCACCCATAGCTTCTAATTGGCCACTACCGCTGAAAGTACCAACTTCAATATGAATTGCGCCTCCAGCCCCGGCTACAACACTACCGCCTTTCAAGCCGTTAGCCCGGATAACACCATCCACATTTATACTTGCCGCATAGAGCTCAACTATACCTCCACCATGCGCGGGATTAGTGACGTTATAGTAGTCACCACCGCTACCAGCAAAGCGTGCCCGTTCATATCGACCGTAAGTACAATCCTCTACGGCATTTGCACCAATTCCTCCATGACAGCCTGGTCGCGACTGATCTTCAAAGATTGGGCCACTCCAGTAATCAGCTGGATAGCCTTTTCCGGATACATCAATTACAGAAGTCCCGTCAATATCAATTGCACCAGCAACCTCTAAACGAACCCCATATATAGTTTTGTTGGCTGAGTAAGCGGCGGGGGCAGTTAAAGTCGCACCATTACGCAAAGTTAAATCGCCATTAATTCTCAGCAGCTGATCCGTATTGGTTAATGACCAGTTCTGGCTGTCTAATACTAGGGAGCCATCCCATAACTGGTCACTACTGGTAACGGTGGACAGGCTATCAATAAAGGAATGCTCTGGGTTGAGAACTACCAAACGGTCCTCTCCAAAGTCCACGGAGGCACCACCGGTAATGGTTAAGGTTTCAAAGGTATGCACCCCTACCAGCTGCTGACCTACCACTGATGTTAAATCATCATCGGTCAAAATCGTCAGAGTATTTCCGGTATTGCTTTCTACTTGGTAGTGCGCACTGATGCTGTCAGCAGCAAGTAGATCCACTGTCAATCCATCAATACCCCAGCCACGCTGAGTATCGGTAGATTTCCAGGGCTCACCCTCAACTTCAATCCGCCACTCCCCAGTTTCAACAAGGTCTACCGCTACAATTTGATGCTTTCCGATTGTACGAATCGGCGTACTGCCATCTTTCGCACGGCGGTTGCCATTATTAGCGATAAGATGACCGTAATTTTCCGATAAGACCTGAACGTAAGCCGTGCCGGCACCGGAAACCGCTCCACTGGCTCCACTTCCAACATTAAATTCACCACTGAAAGTATCGGCTTCTGTATAGACGCTGATACGCCCACCAGCGCCCGTTGGATAGGTTCCACTGTAGTAATTGCTAGCGCCCATAGCTTCTAACTGGCCCCTACCGGTGAAAGCACCAACTTCAATATGAATTGCACCTCCAGCCCCAGCGACACCACTACCACCTTTTAAGCCGTTAGCTCGGATAACACCATCCACATTTATGCTGGTCGCATAAAGCTCAACAATACCTCCACCATACGCGGAGTTATTTACGTCATAGTAATCACCACCGCTACCTGCAAAGCGTGCCCTTTCATATCGACCGTAAGTACAATCCTCTACGGCATTTGCACTAATTCCTCCATGACAGCCTGGTCGCGACTGATCTTCAAAGATTGGGCCACTCCAATAATCAGAAGTGTAACCTCTGCCCGAAACGTCTACTGAAGAATCACCATCAATATCCAAAAGTCCATCTACAGATATATTCAGTGGGAAAACTTTCTTACTCGATGCATTGGCATATTGACCATAAACATCACTAGAAATCAGTAAGAAGTTCCCTGAAATATCTACTGTTTCAGTTTCTATCTGTAAATTAGTATTTACTAGTGAGACATCCCCTTTAATGGTGATAGAAGGTGCGCTAATTACCGCCCCATCAATATTGCTAAGCGATAATGAATCCAACACTAACGGATAGGAGAAATCTAACCTCCCTTGCGAACTTAAAGCACCTACAAGTAAGTCATCATCCAACCAGCCCACTTTTACTCTGGAATTACTATCAATATAGGAATTATCTATATCGCGTATGATTAGCTTATCTGTTCCGAAATCAACCGATGCACCACCGCTCACAGAAATTGTTTCGAATATATGAACACCAACCAATTCCTGACCTATAACTCCACGCAAGTCATCTCCAGTGATAATAGTAATTGTATTGGTCGTATTACTAACAACTTCATAATGAGGACTGTTTGTCTCAGTTGCAGATAAATCGACGAGCAACCCATCTATACCCCAACCAAGCTCTAAATCCGTAGATTTCCAGGGCTCTCCTTCAACTTCAATACGCCACTCATTAATATCGACCAGGTCAGCACCAGTAATCCTATAACGACCAACTTTGCGTATTGGTGTACTGCCTTCTTTTGATACACGTCCAGCATTATCAATAATTAAGTGGGCGTAAGAATTTGAAGCTTCTTTTATATAGACAGTTCCAGCGCCAGAAACTGCCCCACTGCGCCCACCATGAGTAGTTAAATTTCCGGTGAATGAATTATTCTCTACATAGAGACTCATCCTACCACCAGAACCTGATGGGTAGGAGCTAGAGCTACGAGTGTTATTTCCTCCAATAACAGATATGACACCAGCGCCACTTAAATTCTTAGCTTCTAGATGAATCGCCCCTCCTGCACCGGCAGCATAGCTTCCACTAGTATTTCCTCCGTTAGCACCGTTTGCAAGAACAGCACCATCCAAACGTACAGAATCGGCATATACTTCAATAATGCCCCCACCGTAGCCTGTACTGGCATCTGAGTAGTAACGACCGGCACTACCCGCAAATTGAGCACGCTCTATTCGTCCATAAGTACAATCAACGGTGGCATTATTTCGAATACCACCGTGACACCCACCTCTAGATGAACTATTAAAGTCAGGTCCACTCCAGTCATTAGTACTATAGCCTTTTCCTGTAGCATCAATTACAGAACCCGCATCAACTACTAGAGTATCAGTAAATTCTAAAACTAATGGATGTACCTTTTTCTCTATACTATCTGTAGATACTGCTTCTAATTCAGAATTCCCAGTAATCAACATATTTTTACCGGATATCCTGTGAGCTGACAGCTTCGAGTGGCCAGTAACAATTATATTATTGGCTATTAAGGGATGGTCCAGTTCAACGTCAGCGTACTCGTCAACGATTAAAGTACCGGAAACCTGTAATCCCCCCATAAATACAAAATTACCTCCATATAGAGCTAAATCATTAGCAACTATTGGCTGAAGGAATACCTGAGGCTGATCCGGGGTAGCATACAGTTCACTAAGTGTAGGTGTAGCTTCCTTTGTTAAAGTTATCTTTCCATCAACACCGGGGACACGGTAATAGAAAGCTGATGAAGGAATCTTTTCCTCAAGTACAGACCCATAAGTCCAGTTAAGGCTTAAATAGTTTGCGGAGTTTGCTTGCTCATATTCAATTACGATTGGATAACGTCCAGACAGTAGCTCGACAGGATCACTGCTGTACTCACCACAACAAGCTTTATTGATAATTAAATTACCATCAATCCATACCCGTAATTCATCATCAACAGAACCACTAAAAGTATATTCAGCATCCTCTGGAATATCTATTTCACCACGCCAGATAATACTAAAGGAATCGTGTGTCAGTCCTGTTGGCTGGCCAGAGTTCCAATTAAAATCGATCTCACTATCAACTTGGCTGAAACGTCGGTCTGTAAAGTCCTGTTTATCGAAGTAAGCGCCCCAAAGCCCTCCCTGTTGATACCCCGAAGGAACAAAAAACTGCATAGTCGCATCATCTAATTCACCGGCCAGGAGAGAACTATCCATTTCGATACTTGATCCTGCAGGATCCAGTAAGACCAGTCTGTCGTCACCGAAGTCTAAAGAGGCCTTCCCTTTTACGACTAGGGTATCAAAAATATGCACACCGACCAGCTCACCACCGACAATCGCAGATAGATCGTCATCAGTATGTAAAGTGATAGTATTTACGGTATTACTTACGACAGTGTAGAGAGGGCCTGACTTCTCTTCCCCGTCAAGGTCAACTTCAATACCCGCTATTCCTTGCTGCAAAGTATTATCTGTAGGTCTCCAGGGCTCTCCCGAAACTTCTACTCTCCAAATACCATCGCCGACAAGATCAACACTGGTAATTAAATGGCGGCCCACACTGCGAATTGGAGTACTAGCTGTAGGTGCTGCCTGGCCTATGTTATCGATTATTAAGTGGCGATAATCTTCGTCAGGGTTATATAGATAGACAGTACCTGCTCCAGCAATATCTTCGCTGCCACTAGCCGCCTGGAACAAGCCACTAAAATCGCTACGATCATCGGCATAAACACTGATGCGTCCACCAGTGCCCGCACTGGATAAAATGCCATTATTCGAGTAACTCCTGGTATTCCGCCCACCGTTACTTTGTAGCAATCCTTCTCCGGTCAGACTCTGGGCCTCGATATGAATAGAGCCACCCGCCCCACCTGTGTAATACCCAGTAAACCCATTCGCCTCTAACCGGCCATTTATGACTACCTGGTTCGCTTTGACCTCGATAGTACCTCCGCCATTCGCAGTATTACTGCCGGAGTGATCTCCAGCACTACCCGCAAATTGAGCACGCTCATATCGTCCATAACTACAAAGCTCACCACTTCGGCGTAAACCGCCATGGCAAGCAGAATACCCACCGTCATACCAACTGGTTTTATAATCAGGCCAGGTATAACCACTATCCCCTATTCCCGGATAGCCTCTACCACTCACAGTAATACGAGCATTTTTTGCAACACTTAACGTATCAACAGAAATACTGAGAGGCTTTAACTGCTTGTTACTCGTATCAGGATAAAGACCTGCGATTTCTGAGTGTCCGATCAGCTCAAGACGACCCGGACTCTCAACCTCTGATGTGTTTAATGAAGACAGGTTTTCTAACTTGATGGAACCTGCTACTAAAGTCCCCAAGACAGTCAACTCAGTTGATTCGGCAAGCTTTAAGTGACCATCAATAGTCAGATCACCATTAATGACAACCTGCCCAGATAAAAGATTTAAATCACTGCCATAAACCGATTGATGGAATACCATCGGCTGCCCATCAGGTGCATATAAATCTACTATAGGGATCTCTATCTCTTCCGTATAAGAAATCGTTCCCTGAACTCCGGGATTGCGGAAGTAGAGAGCGGATGCAGGAATTAGTTCTTCACTTACAGTACCATAACTCCAACGCAGGCTTACGTAATCAGATCCAGTTCCCTCCTCATATTCGATCCATACATCGTGTCGTCCCTGCGTTAAAAAGATGGGCTCACTACGATAATCGCCACAACAAACCTTATCAATTATTAATTGGCCATCGATCCAAACCCGAAGTTCGGAATCAACGCGTCCACTAAAGACATACTCAGATGCCTCTGGCATATCAATTTGACCTTGCCAGTAAATACTAAAATAAGAAGGCTGCAAACCATCGGGCTGGCCCCGATTCCAATCAAAGTTAATCTGACTGTCTACTTGACTATAGCGCCGATCGGTAAAATCTCGATTATCAAAGTAAGTACCCCAGAGGCCACCCTGCTCGTATCCAGAAGGCGCAAACATCTCCATACTGATTTTATCTAGCTCACCTACGCGCAAGCTGCTATCAGAGGAAATATCCGAACCTAAAGGATTCAGAAGTACAAGGCGATCATCTCCCAGGTCTACTGAAGCACCACCAGAGACAGTCAGTGTATCGAAAGTATGTACACCCACTAACTCTACGCCTACGAATGAAGAAAGGTCATCTTCTGTGTGTACTGTAATAGTATTTACTGTATTGCTTCTGATCAGATAATACGATCCAGAATCATTGGCTGCATCCAAGTCCACTTCAATACCACTGATACCCAGCTGCAAACTCTCATCACTTTCCAGCCACGGCTCACCTTCAACTTCGACACGCCAGATTCCGGTATCTATCAAGTCAACACCAGAAATCACATGACGACCAACATGTCTAATCGGCGTGCTATTAACAGGTGCTTCACGGCCTTTATTGTCGATTAAAAGATGGCCGTAGCTCTCAACTGGGTTACGCAAGTAAATTGTGCCTGCTCCAGCATGCTGATAACTGCCACTAGCTGCCTCAAAATTACCAGTGAATTGGGATCGGTCAGCATAATAAACACTAATTCGGCCACCAGTACCGGCGCTGGATAGATTCCCATTACTTGAATAATTGCTACTGTTCTTTTCACCATTCGCCTGGATTATGCCGGCTCCCAGGAGAGAGCCAGTCTCAATATGGACAGCGCCACCGGCACCACCAGTCTCATAACCTACAAAACCATTCGCTCTTACAAATCCATCAACTTGCAGCTCATTCGCAAAAATCTCAATGATTCCGCCACCATTACCAGGCTTATCGCTATTCCAGTAATAACCAGCGCTCCCTGCAAACTTAGCTTGAGTATATCGACCGTAATTACATTTATCCCCGCTGCGGCGTAACCCACCATGACAACTGGATTTGCCACTATCAAACCAACTCAACTGGTAGTCAGGCCACGTATATCCATTTTGATTGAGACCAGGATAGCCTTTTCCACTTACATCAATACTAGAAGTAGCATCCAGGGTTATCCTATTTGCACGCATGGATAGATTAGAAATACGTCTTTCAGCAACCGAACTTACAGGAACTGTTAAATTAGCGCCGTTTATTAAGGCGATATTTCCTTTTACATTTAATCCCTCCCGCAAATCCAGGGTGACAGAAGTACCATCGATCACTAAATCTCCTGAAACATCTAGTTTATTCAGGTTGATCTCAACAGGATTCGATCCAGTTATAGTGACGTTATTAGCAACAATAAGGTCGAATTCAGATCCAGCTATCTCTGTATTATTCAGCAATAACTCTTGAACTTTTCGATCAGAATCTAGTTGTATAGTTTGGCTCGCCCAATTTCTTAATTCCTGACCTGAAACGTGTATAGCTACTTGAGCCATCAATCCAGCAAAAGTGGCCTTTAAGTTAGAGGTTCCTTCTTCAACTATATAAAGCCCATTTGACTGGTGCCTGGCATGAACTGAATCAGACTCAAAAACCACATTAAATAAATCTTGGCGATTAATTCTTACCAAATATGAGTTTTCGTTTATCTCTACAAGTGCAGAAAGTTCAAACTCTACAACATCAGTATTGATCTCCAAATCCAGGGTACGATCTTCTGCTGCATAGACCAGGCTTGTTACATAAGGTGTGATATCAGCATCACCTGCTACTATAGGAGAGCTACCCAACTGAACCTCCAATCCATCAGGCACTCCATCCAAATCACTATCAGTCTTATAGATATTTGACTGATAAATATTTAGTTCTTCCTCATCACTCAGACCATCTCCATCAGTATCTCGAGCGGCCACCAGATCACCCAATTCGATATGGCGGTCTCCGCCCCAGTCGATTGAAGCTCCGTTCGCAACCGTGATCGTTTTGAAGAGGTGAACTCCTATCAGGTTTTTACCTACATAGCCATTAAGATCATCGAACGTCTCAACTTCCAGCGAAGAAGTTTGATTAGTTAAGACTGGATAAAGTAACGCATCAGGATCAGAGCTATCTAAACTAACAAGAAGACCATCCAAGCCCTGATTGAGGGAATCGCCAGTGACATCCCACACATCAGTAGCAACAGAAATTAGCCAACGATTAGGGGACAGTTGTTCCACACTAGTAATTAGGTGCTCACCGACTGAACGAATCGGTGTAGAGTTTTCTTGTGCTGTATAACCACCATTATCAACACTTAGACTACCCACCGCATTAGAAAGGTTATGTATATAAACGGTACCTGCACCTGCAATATCACCAGGTCCAGACATAGCAGTGATCGCACCAACGAAGTCGCTATTTGTCCCAGCATAAATTGAGATACGGCCACCAGCACCTGCTGATCGGCTTGAACAAGAACTGCACGGAGAACGCTGCCCACCGCCGCTAGCTGAAATTAATCCAGTTTTATCACCAGAGATAATAGCAGCCTCAATGTATATTGAGCCTCCTGCTCCACCGAGGGTATTTCCGTTTTGGCCGTCAGCAATAATTTGACCATCAACCACCAGTACATCAGCAGAGAGGTCTACTGCTCCACCACCGTACCCAGGATGAGATGAACCATAATCATTTCCACCTGACCCAGCATAGAAAGCACTTTCATAGCGACCAAAAGCCGAATTTCCATAGCGTTTATGACCACCATGGCCAGATGCCTTAGACGTATCAGCAACAAAATCCGGCCCGATATATCCGTCAACTGGGTAGCCCTTGCCAGTAACATTAATTTCTGCACTTTCAGCAATTGATAACTTACCATCGGCAATCAACTCTAGACGATAGATATGTTTATTACTGATATCCGCAAATGGAACTGTTAATTCAGAATTATCTCCAAGGATAAAATCTCCTCGAAGAGAAATTGACTCTGATACTAATTGGCTTTCGTAAATGGAAATAGTATTAGCGTCAATCGTTAAGGCCTCAACAAGTGCACCTCCATTAATCAATAGAGATTCGCCGACTTCAAGGCCACCATCAAAATAGACTTTACCTGAAGACACAATTAGATCATCGGTAGACACCTTTCCATTAAAGCGCACCGTGGTATCACCGAGATTATTTAGGTTCAGTTCTGATAGCTGTAAATCATGACCTAAAGTTAAAGCGCTGCCGCCTACACCAACAGCCTCATAGATCTTCTCATCAACTTCGCCAGCAAAGAGGGAGGCACTATTATTAAATACAGAATTAGCTGGATCTAAAACAATAAGTCGGTCATCCCCAATATCCAGGGAGCTTCCTCCAAGTAAATTCAGAGTCGAAAATATCTGAACACCAACTAGTTCCTTACCAACAATATGATACAAGTTATCACTGGTTCTTACTTCCAGCTTATTCTCTTCATTAGCAATAATCTGATAATGATTACTTGTATATTCTTCTGCCTCAAAGTCTACCCAAAGACCATCCACACCATAATCATAAAGGTTATCAGAATTCTTCCAGGGCTTACCGGCAACTTCAATTTTCCAGACTCCCGGTGTTGGTTGGTAAACTCCGGTAATAATATGCCTGCCTACTGAACGAAGAGGGGTACTGCTGTCTTGAGCAATGTGGCCATTATTATCAACAGTCAAGTGTCCGAATTGCTTTAATGGATTTTGTAAATAGACCGTCCCAGCACCCGCGATATCATTCGGCCCTGAAGCAGCTTCAAAAGTACCTGAATAATTACTGTGATCAACAACGTAGACACTAATACGGCCACCGGCACCAGAAGAGTAGCTGGTGTGGGAAGAATAAGTACTACTTTGACCACCACCACTGGCAGATACAAAACCGGTATTTGCTCCAGTTAATGTTTCCACCTCAATATGTACTGAACCGCCGGCCGCACCTCGACTACCCCCTTTTTCACCCAGCGAAAGAACCTTCCCATCTAACTGTAGTTTGTCTGCAAAAATCTCGACAACCCCACCGCCACGAGCATAGTTTAAACCTGATGCTGAACCCGCAGATCCGGCAAATCGTGCTCGTTCAAATCGACCATAACTGGATTTTTGATGGCGGCGTGAACCACCGTGGAAAGAAGACCAACTATATGAATTATTAAATTCTGGCCCGTAGTAATCATTAGCAGGGTAACCTCTGCCTGTTACATCGATAGATGCCAGCTCATCTATTATAATTTCTCCAGAAACTGACAATGTTAATGGATAAATAATTTCATCACTTTTATTTGCATAAGGTGCAGTTAAGACGGACTGCCCCTGCAAATACAGATTGCCCCACAAATCAACAATAGATGACTCTAAAGTTGCATTTTCCGATAGAGTTATATCCTGTGCGGTAGTAACCAGTGCTGTTACAGAAGCACTATTACCAATAGTCAATGTACTGGAAACTTCCAATCCACCACCAAAGTAAACTTTTCCTGAACTGATACTAAGTTGGTCAATCGAAACTTTTTCATTGAACTGTAAGATACTGTCGCCAAGTTCGTGCAGTTCGAGAGATGATAAGTTAGGTGTATGGCGCAAAGTTACCTTAGCCCCGCCTTTACCAGCCAACTGGATAAGATCCTGGTTTATCTCACCAGTTATCAGGGAAGAACCAGCCTCAAAGAAGGACTTAGCAGTATCCAATACTACTAAACGATCTTCGCCAATATCTAAAGACGCATTGCCCCGCAACTGAATCGTAGAGAAGGTTTGTACCCCAACTAGTTCTCGACCCTCAACATGGCGCAGATCATCGCTAGTGTGGATTTCCAGCACATTTTCCTGATTGGCCACAATCTGATAAAGCGTGCTTAAGCCCTCCTCAGACTCCAAATCCACCCATAGGTCATCCACCCCATAATCGTAGGCGGTATCAGAATTTTTCCAGGGTGTGCCCGCGACCTCAACTTTCCAGATACCTGGATTGGCCTGGTAGACACCTGTAATCCTATGTCTACCCACCGAACGTAGCGGTGTACTGCCTTCTTGAGCCATTTGGCCGGCATTATCAATAACGAGATGCCCAAACTGCTCCTGCGGATCTTGTATGAAAATAGTACCGGCGCCAGCGATATCATTAGGACCAGAAGCTGAAATCAAAGTCCCAAAGAAGCTACTTTCGTCTCTTGTATAAATACTGATACGACCACCAGCTCCAGACGAGTAATCGCTTCTATCAGTCGATATTTTACTTTGACCTCCCCCACTAGTAGAAATCAATGCAGTGTTACTACCAGACAAGCTTTCCACTTCGATATGCACGGAGCCACCTGCTCCACCTCGGGAAGAGCCCTTTTCTCCGACTGATATTATTTTTCCCTCAAGCTGCAGTTCCTGTGCAAAAATTTCCAAGACACCGCCACCACGGCCATAGTTAGTACCGGAATCATTACCGCCTGAGCCGGCAAATCGTGCTCGCTCATACCTCCCATAGTTATATCCACCATGACGTCTTACACCTCCATGGGAGGCAGACCAAGTTAATGATGTATTAAATGTTGGACCGTAATAGTCATCATTGGGATACCCTTTACCAGTCAAGTTAATGATCGCTTGCTGATCAACTACAACTTGTCCAGCTACAGAAAGGGTTAGAGGGTAGATAATTTTATCTGTCTTATTTGCATATGGCGCAGTTAAAACGGATTGATCCTGAAGATACATACTTTCCAATAGATCAACGACTGAAGTTTCAAGAGTTGCGCTACCGGATATGTCTATTTCTCTAGCAGTGATAGTTGGTGCATATACAAATGCGTTTTCACTGATAGATAAGCTGCCAGTTACCTCGAGGCCCCCATCGAAATAGACTTTACCCGAGGAAACTTCCAATTTATCTGTAGAAACTTTTTGGCTAAAACGCAAAGTGCTCTCGCCAAGTTCATCTAATATCAGAGACGACAAGGGCGGAGTGTGACGCAATGTAATCTTAGCGCCGCCTTCTCCTGCCAACTGGATTAGATCCTGGTCAATCTCTCCAGCTAGCACTGAAGTATTGGACTCAAAAGAGGAGTTAACTCGGTCCAATACCACTAAGCGGTCTTCACCGATGTCCAACGAGCTACCACCAAGTACCTGCAGAGTAGTAAATGTCTGTACTCCGACCAGCTCTTTGCCTATGACATGATAAAGATCATCACTTGTATGGATTTCAAGTACATTGGCCTGATTAGCAATAATTTCGTAGTGACTACTGGCCCCTTCCTCTGCCTCAAGGTCCACCCAAAGACCATCAACACCGTAATCATAGGAGTTTTGAGAGTTCTGCCAGGGGCTTCCCGCAACTTCAATTTTCCATACGCCAGGCGTAGGCTGGTATACACCAATAATCAACTGCCTATTTACCGAACGTAGTGGGGTGGTTCCTTCTGAGGCTACTCGATCAGCATTATCGACTATTAAATGGCCGAACTTTTCTACAGGGTCGTGAATGTAGATAGTACCTGCACCGGCAACATCATTTGGGCCTGAAGCTGCGGTTAAGCTACCTAAATAATTCTCGCTCTCGACAGCATAAATACTAATACGCCCACCTGCACCCGAAGAGTATGTCTCACCCGTGCTATTCTTATTGTACTGGCCTCCGCCATCAACAGAAATTGATGCAGTACTGCCGCCAATTAATTCGCCAACATCAACATGGATAGAGCCTCCAGCACCACCTCGGTGCTCACCATAATTACCATTCGCGAGCACTCTTCCATAAAGTTCCAGAGTATCAGCAAATACTTCAATTATTCCCCCCCCATGCCCAGGCATGGCGCTGTTCTCCCAGTCTCCAGAAGAGCCAGCAAAGCGGGCACGTTCGTAGCGCCCATAATGATATTCTTGATGACGATGAGTACCGCCATGTGCAGAGGCTCTTACCGACCATTTGCCAAAAGTGGGGCCATAGTAATCCTCTGAGGGATACCCTTTTCCTGTAACATCTATTTTGGCTAGCTCATCAATCAGTGCCTTACCGCCCACGAACACACTTAAAGGATAGATTTTCTTAAGAGAAGCATTTGCATGAGGCACTGTCAGCAAAGACTCTCCCGTCATTTGAAGGTCTCCCCCGATGGTTAGGCCAGATTCCAACGAAAGGGAAAGTTGTGCGTTTTCCAATATGGCATCACCCAGGATGCTCAATTCAGGGGCCTCAATTTTAGATGTGAACTCTGAGGCTTGCGGGTATTCCAATATCAGCTCTGGAAGAACTAAGGGTGCACTCGAAGAAATACGCCCCCCATCCCGAATACTAAGCTGTAATACCGGTTCACTAAGTAATTCACCGATAATTTGACCATTATTGGCAACAGTCGATTTCTCTGTATCCAGAACAACCAGCCTGTCCTCCCCTGTAGTCAGTGAAGCCCCACCGGTGACCTTTAAACTATTAAAGATATGCTGACCAACAAGAGTCTGACCAATCACTGGACGTAAATTATCTGAGGTATGGATTTCCAGTGTATTTTTTGTATTACTGGCCACTCTATATAAAGGGCTGTTTTCTTCGGTAGCATCTAGGTCTACCAAAAGCCCAATCAAACCGTAATCGTAGAGACTATTCGATTCAATCCAAGATACTTCCGCAACTTCAACCTTCCATATTCCTGGGGCTGATTGGTAAACACCAATAATGTCATGGAGGCCAATTGTACGTAGTGTTGTACTCCCCGGCTGTGCTTCATAGCCGGCATTATCAACGGTAAGATGTCCATATTGTTCGGATGGATTTTTAAAGAAGATAGTTCCCGCACCGGCAGTATCACCACTCGCGGAAGATGCAATAAGCTCGCCTTCATAAGTGTTGAAACTTTCAGCATGGACACTGATGCGACCACCTGCGCCCGCAGAACGGTCATCACAAGTAGAACACTTAGAATAATTTCCTGATCCACTAGCCGAAATCAGAGCTGAGTCCAATCCGGTTAAGCTTTCTGCCTCAATATGTATGGAACCACCGGCCCCACCTCTATAATTACCAAATTCTCCATTTGCGAGAATTTTCCCATCAACTTTAATCGTTGAGGCAAATAACTCAACAATACCTCCACCGTATCCCGGTTGGGAAGAACTTCTCCAGTTACCCGCAGCTCCAGCAAAGCGGGCTCGCTCATAGGAACCATAGCTAGTATTTTCACTATTACGGCGATTACCACCACTAGCAGAAGACTTAGTATAGGAGTTTGAAAACTCTGGGCCATAGTAGTCACTGTAAGGATATCCCTTACCACTAACATCAAGCTTTCCTGTTTCCGATATATCTATATTGCCGCCAACATTTAAAGACAAACTATAAATTTTCTTTGCCGTAGCTGACGCAGTTGGCACCGTTAGCACGGCATCTGAAATACTCAGGTCACCACCAACATTCATGGTTTCATCGAGTGCCAATATAACCGTTAATGTACTATCTGGGCTTTGCCCACTAATTTGGACGCTGTCAGTCACCGTCAGAGAAGGTGCATCAATTGTCGCTTGCCCACTACCAGATAGAACCATCTCAAATAATTCAATCGGCTGTTCTGTAACAACCCCCCCACCTTGAGTTAGGGCCAACTCAATCATATTTTGCGGCAGAGTATCGGCAGAGATAGTTGCACCGCTGATTGTGGATTGTGCAACTTGTACAACCTGAAGACGGTCTTCCCCAACATCAAGCCAGGCACCATTTTTAACAGTCAAGCGATCAAAAATATGTACACCGATTAATTCGCGGTTTAGGTATCCATAAAGATCGTCAGTTGTTTCAATAATTATTGAATTACTGTTATTTTCCTTAATTAAATAACGAGGAGCAGCATCTCGCTCCGCATCTAAAACTACCCAATAGCCATCAATACCCCACGTATAGTCTTTACTTGTCGCCTTCCATGGACTCCCCCCTACTGATATCTCCCACAAGTTATCAGCTAGTTGAGTAATTTCAGTGATACGGTGTTTTCCAATATTGGACAATGGAGTCGACTTGCTTCCCGCAATCACACCAAAGTTATCTGCTATCAACTCGCCAAAGTTCTCATCAGTCTTGCGAATGAAAACTGTACCTGTTCCCGCAGTTGAACCGCTATCCGCCCGTAACTCTCCGGAAAAACCACTATTATCGGCAACAATTAAACTGATACGCCCGCCACCCGCATGGTAAGTGCGTCCTTTGGCGCCACGGGCTTCAATTGACCCAGTACCAGTTACTACTTCAGCTTCTATATGTACCGAACCGCCTGCGCCACCGCCGTTTGTATTACCGGTAAACCCATTTGCTTGAATAGAGCCCTGCCCTAACAAAGCAATTGACTCGGCCTTGATAGCTACTACACCACCACCGGCCGCCGTATTGCTTGCGTTATAGTAATCACCTGAGGACCCAGCTAATTTCGCTTGATCATAACGGCCGTAAACACAATCCCTAGTAATTTCCTTAGTTCTGGTACCACCATGGCAAGACCAATTATCGCTATTCCCGTCTGGACCGCCGATATTTTCATCTAAATAACCTTTGCCATTCAGATCTACAGTAGCACCATCATGGACTGTTAACTCACCGGCTATATCAAGATTAAGTGAATAAAATTCTTTACCGTTAGCATTTGGAACCGTTAGACGCGCTCCATCTTGGAGAATAATATCGCCAGTAACAGTGACCTTCTTGTTACTACGAATCAACAGGGTTGTATCTTCATCAATAATCAGGTTACCGCCAACCACCAGCTCATCTACAAAGATACTTGAGCTACCAGCCCCTGTAATAAGAAGATCACCAGCCGACTCTAACTTGTATGAAGAAACGTAAACAGCATCATCCATAGCGATACTGGCTGCCAACAAATCCTCATCAAAATAATCCAGTGTGACATCTGTCCACTCTTCAGCTATGGCATCAAGCGGATTTACCTGATAAGAGATGTTTCCAGTACGCGCCTGATTTCCAGCTAAGTCTAGGGCTTCAACACGAAAATCTAATTTATCTAAATCATTCGGTACCTTATACACAAAAGTATAAGGTACAGTTACATCTGTATGAACCAACTCTTCATTAGCGAAAAAGTTCACAACAGCCACGCGCACATCATCTTCTACCTGCGCGCTGACTCTGTAAGGGCGGCTTTGAAACAGTTCTTTACCAAACTCCGGTTGCTCCCAACGAATTACTGGAGCCAAGCCCGCTACATCTTGGAGTTCTCGATACTGATTAATGTAGAGTCGGTTCCTTGCAGTACAGTAGGTATAGCTTAGATCTGCATCAATGCCTTTACAATCGTAGTCACCAAAACGGCTCATATCGATAAGAGATTGATACAATGGATTGTTTGGGTCCTTGATATTTACTATAGGAACAGCACTAGGGAATATTGTATCTGCATAAAAAGCATGTTCACCACGTACCACTACATCAGTGGGAATAAAATCCCGCGGTGTATTATTAACTACAGGTTGGGTAGGGTTGGATAAATCAACACTCGGATAATAGGATGCCGATCCGGCGGCGATAAACGCATGAGCCCCTTTAATAGCTACCTGAGTTGCACCACTAATAGTGACACGCCCTAGTTCCGTTGGGCTACTGGGTAAAGTTACTCCCACCGCTGCAACCACATCACCAGAAATTACTACCGCAAGTTCGCCTTCTACCGCAACTGACTTCATCGCGGAACCAAGTTGTAATCTGCCCAGCTCAGTGACAGATTGCGGCGTACTTACATCAGTAATTACCAGCCCTCTGGTTTCGGTAGCCAGATAAGCAAGATTATTCTCAAGGGCAATATCGTTTATCGCACCGACTTCATCAAAAGAAGATACTAAGTACGGGTTGGTTGGGTCATTAACATTAACCAGCTTCAAGCCAGAAGTAGTAGCCAGATAAACAGTGCTACCAGAAACTTGTACATCATTTGCTACTCCAAGACTAAGTTCAGCCAAAACAAATGGAGTTTTAGGTTGGGATAGATCAACTAATGTTAGCCCCTTATCAGTTGCAACATAGGCAACACTACCTTCTACCGCGACATTATTCGCCTGGTTACTCAGTTCTATATAACCGAGAGGTTGGGGAGTAAAAGACACAACGGTAACTTGCATGTCGACACTGAAATCACCATTAGAAACAGTGATAGTGGCAATGCCTTCCTGACCTGCAAAAACTCTCCCGGATTCAACGCCAAAATTAGCGATAGTTAAATCGCTGGAAGTGTAATTAGTGCCCCGACTAGTAGAAGTAATATCAACCTCACTAGTATCAACTAGAGTAGCTATTACTTTTAACTGTAAGGAGGATTCAGAATCTATAGTATTATAGAAGAGAACCGCACTACTCGGTTCTATAGATATTTTTGTCAGTAAGTCTGCGTAGTTAGCATCTTCACCATCAGAAGGGTCAGAGCCCACGGTAAGCTCGATCCCATCTCTTAAGCCATCGCCATCCGAGTCAGAAAGTAGAGGATCTGTTATAAATCCATCATCACCAGCTTTTACTTCTTCGCCATCCTTAATACCATCGTAGTCACTATCAGGTATTTGTATTTTGGTTCCAAGCTCATACTCTTCTAGGGCACTCAGACCATCCCCATCTTGATCTTCAAAGGCATCAACGGGATCATCTGGATTGAGATCATTTTCAATTTCAACCTCATCGGGGATACCATCACCATCCCGATCACCTGAGCTAAAAACATTAACATTAATAATCCCGATAGCACCATCTAAACGCACACTAAGTAATGCATTACCAGCGGCAACTGCGGTAACTACGCCCTCTCGGTCAACCGTAGCAACTTCTGAATTGGAAGTTGAAAAATTGATACCAGGCATCGCAGGATCAAGGGGGCGTTCAACGCTATTTGGATAGATTCCAATAATAGATATCTGTCTACTTGTACCTTCACCATAAAGTCTTAGGGATTCCCCAAAATTTACTTGAAGGTCTGTTGGTGGAGCCTGGTCATTCGCTTGATAAAAATCCCCAACAGAGATCGTTTCATTATCTACTACAGAAAAGAAATCTGTCTGCGCGGAAATGGTCTTTCCTTCTCGTTGACAAGTAGCACGTGCCCGCACCTCTCCCATAAAAGAGGGCACGTTGGGCAACACAAATTGACCCGACTCATCTGCCTGGATAGTGCGATTTAAAATACTTATGATGCATGAGTCATCAATTACAAAAGGAGTTCTCGGCTTATCCTCAGCCGCAATTACCATCTGGATGCCAATAATCGTCGATAATACGAGAGAAAACTGGCTTAAGAACTTACTACTCATGCATTTCATCAGTATAAAATCCAATTCCGTTATAGGATTTAGTCTTTCAAAAATTTATTGATAACCCGCTCAAAAGCGGAGAGTGGCTGCGCTCCGGAGAGAGGAACAATATCGACCAGCTTGTCATCGTTAATTCGTCCAATAAAAAAACGGGGAGTTCCATTAACGCCTATACGCTGCCCATAAGCAAAGTCATCTTCTACACGGCCAAGGTGCTTATCTTCATCGATACATTGACTAAATTCCTTTGAGTCCAGCTCCAACTGTATCGCACCTTGAATAAATATTTCTCTTGAGAAGCTTCTATTTGAAAATAAATAATGACGCATTTCCCAGTATTTCCCCTGATCTCCAGCACAGTGTGCAGCCATGGCCGCAGGTCGAGCTTGTGCATGAAACCCCAGGGGGAAATCTCTTGCTACATAACGTAATATCCCAGAATCCAAATACTTTTCCTTTAACTCGGGAAAAACTTTCCTATCATGGCGAGCACAATAAGGGCATTGAAAATCTGAAAATTCTACTATTGCTATATTCGAATGATCATTTATGGAAGGAGCCCCTGAAACACTAACACTTAATGGTACTTGTGATTTTTTTTCACCACTTGGGAGTTTTAAATTTACAACCTCCCTTCTCAAGCTCCGAACTTCACTCTTAAGCTCTTTAATTTGCGATAAAATTTCATCTTTATACCACTGATCATCAACTTTACTTTCTTTTGTAGAGCAAGCTGACACAAAAAAAAGTAAAGATATGAAAAAATATAAATATTTATTAAAGAAAAATACCACAGGATAACACCTTAAACAGAAGACCAATCTTTAACGCCATCGAATATCACATAAGATTCGTTTACATCATCAGAATCATAATAAACACTAATATTCTTGGCCTTTCTAATAAGAGAGAGTGCCCGATCGGCTCGACCTTCATCTTTATTATTGATCATACTAAAAACCGACTTCTCACATGAATACCTCTCCCCCTTAACATAAAAAACCACAGATAGCTCGAGGTTATAATAATATGAATTAAAAAAACCAGCACCATGAGTAGCAACAACGGTTTTATGCACAACTTTTGATGAAATCAACCTACCTTCAGTAAAGCTAAATCTTTTTTCAATATCACTAAAGAATTCAACTGATGATTTGATACCAATTTTTTTTGCGATTTCATCTAAATTTTGACCCATACCTCCTCGAGCCACAGACCAAACCATCCAAAAAATAAAGGCAACAAAAAAAACAGCTGGAACAATCAAGAAAATCAAAATGTCATTCATCCACAAAAAAGCTTGTCAAATTATCAGGCTTTGCTAAAGAAAGCAGCTTGTACTTTTCATTCTCTACCTTCTCAAAACGTGCACTTGAAGAAATCTCGCCTAAGATTGGATTTTCATACAAGAAGCTTACTATCAGGTCACTTTTTGAGCCATATATTTTCCAGCCACTTAACTTTACCTCTTCCACTGTTCTCTTCAGCTTTTGATATTTTTTTTCTTGCTCAATTAATTCTTTTTTAACCAATAATTCAATATCGGAAAAATCATCAACTTCGTCAAAATAAGAAATTCCATTTTTATTTTCACAGGTGCCGAAACATCTAAAAAGTCCGTAAAACAAGTAATCAGAATACTCAATTTGACTAATAGCCAAGTCTTGCCTCTGATTACATTGCGCTGAAAAAATAGCCATTACATCATGTATTGTTGACTCTGGAGGAAAAACCAACTCGACAAAATCGTTTTTAACTTCAATATTAATAATTAAGCATGTACTACTGCCCCCATCCTTGGATGCAATAACAAAAGATGCTCTACTACCCATGCTCGACGATAATATGAGTTTTCGCTCCCCTAAAAGACCCTGAAATGCGTCTAGGTACTGCCTTTCCACAGTTCCTTCAGTACTATTAACAATACTTTTTAATACTTTGTTTAAATTGGGATACTCTATTAATGCTTCATCAAGAGGTTTATTCTCTTGCTTTACTTTTACGTCAGTATAAAAACCACTTACATGAACCCCTTCCATGTCTACGTAAGGTAGGAAGAGAGTCTTATTGTTTTGATATACCCCCCAGGACCCCAGAAGAAAAATTGCAATAATTCCGAAAGCTATATATATAATTTTCATATACATTTATTAAAGTAAGGCCCTAATGATATATCAAATTCTTCCTGGTAATATTTTTTGCCATCATCCCATGAGATTTTTAATCCACCCTTGACGCCGCCTGTTACGCCATCAAAACAAGCTTTTCCTTTAGTGCCGCCACTACAATCGGCATCAAATCCTCCCGATAATCCAGCTTTTCCATATACCCAAGCTGAACCCGATGAACAATATTCAACACCAGCAGCAATACACAACTCTATAGCTCCCCCACCTTCAAGCCCAAACTCACCTTTTATACCGACTCCAAATTCAAGACAACCTTCTTCACAGTCGCTATATTTTTGCTTGGCATTCCCCTCAGCCGCTGCTTTCCCTACAAAAAATACCCCTAATTCAGTTTCTAAACTGGCACCATATTTACCCCAGACAGTATCTACTACCCCATCAAAATCCGGTAATTTAACCCCTGGTGCTGGATATACCTGCAACCTTGAACTCACACCCATCGAAAAATTAGCGGAACCTTCCCATGTCTCACCTTCAGTCTCTTCTTTGCAACATGTGTAAACATCTACTTTTACTTCTGCTGATGTATCTCCATTGACCTCTCCAAGAGCACTCAGGAATCGTTGAATTCGCCCATCTAAATCACTTGCTATTCCAATTTTTTTACTGATGGTTGCCTTTAGTTTTCCATCTTTTCCTTCAAGTACACCATCTATACAAGTATTACAAGCAAGTACATCCGTCAAAGGTTCGCCTGTATGCTTTTTTATTTCAGATTCAACCTGAGGAGAAAAGACAGTTCCTCCGCAGCTGAAGATTCTTTTATTACAGGCATCGACTATTTCTTCTTCTGGGAATTGATCAGTAGCTCTAACTACTTTTCTTTCCCCTCCTCTAGGAGCCGGGAAACATTTATATTGAGAGCAATCCTCAAGATTTGTATCCTCTCCCTTATCCCCAGGATCATACCTGTTCGTACCATCACACTGTGCTACAG
Source organism: Microbulbifer maximicatervae (SeqCode) (assembly GCF_052467825.1). Taxonomy (NCBI): domain Bacteria; kingdom Pseudomonadati; phylum Pseudomonadota; class Gammaproteobacteria; order Cellvibrionales; family Microbulbiferaceae; genus Microbulbifer; species Microbulbifer maximicatervae (SeqCode). Next base: position 2,286,890 of record NZ_CP174327.1, on the reverse strand, counting down.
CGCAGTCACCTACAATTTGATTTTCGCCTGGAAGATCTTCATTCTTAAACTCTTCCGTATCATCACAGTAGATTTCCTTGCAGTCATGCTCATCTTGATTTTGCTTGGGTATATGCTCCCCTTTAGCATTCACAGCCTTGCCACCTCTACAAACGGCACAGTCATTTACTTCTGCTTCTAACGGAATCTCACTATCATCTGGATCAGCTGTATCAGTACAAGTAGGGTCTACACAATCTCGAGGATCATCCTCTGGCTTATCATTTAAATCTGGCTCGGAACCTCCACATGTCTCCAGTTTACAATTCCCATCTATTTGAACTTCAGCTGGACGATCCGGAACTAAATTACAATTTTGACCATCGCATTCATGACAGTAGTCACAATTATTAGGCGTACCACTACCACCCGGCTGAGCACCACAATGCCATCCTGCCTTAACAACACCCACGCCTGGGTTGGATTTAATTGTGGTGCCATCTTCACTTACAGTACCCAAGCCGATCGCCACAAACTCTTCCAGATCGTGGTCGAACGAGAACATCTCCACTTGTGCACCTGGTGTATGACCATCCACATTCGGCAGCGTAAGTCTGGCCGGCGGATCAAACATCGCATTGGTTGGCTGGATTGTGACTATAAATTGTGGCTGCATACCATTTGGCGGCACCATCGGTACCTTGGAGCTGTTAACCACAGTGGCAGATATGTACCCCTCTCTCGACCCATCGGGGAAGGTTACAGAGCCCGCTGGAATTTCCAGTTTAAACCCAGGTACTTCAGGGAGAGTAAGTTCCACATCTTCTTTTCCAGCCCACACGGCATTTTCGGTATCTAACTTGACCATATAAATAGGTGCAGATAAGGGGTTATCCACACCAGAAACCGTGACCAAGTTATAAGCGAGTGCTGGGTATTCACCTTCAACGGTGGTGGTGGAGCCATCAGCAATTAAATGGACTGGGCCTGCAGGCACTTCAGTTATTTTGAACTGGCCTTCACTATCGGTCATCGCCTCTCGGGTAGTGCCATCTACCCGCACGGTCACTCCAGGAAGCGGGGTATCCTGATTATCCATTACGATACCACTAATGGAAGTGGTGCCCGCATCGCCAGGAATAAACGCAGATGCGGTAAAACCAGCCGTAATATTTTGTTTCACTCCATCGATTACTGGAGCATCCAGCAGTGTGGCTTTTACTCGCTGCTGGTCTAAGCCATCCACACCTCCCATGGTTAGATGAGCACTTGCACGACCATCTCCATCGGTTTGCGTTTCATATATTTGACTATCATTTTGGAAGTGGCCGCCGCCATTAACGATTTCAAATCGTATACGGGCTCCGGGAACCACGTTAGCTCCCTCATCAGTGGCAACCACAACAAATGGTGCCGGTAATGGCTGATGTGTGCCCCCTCGTTGGTTATTACCACTATTTACACTGAGTTTATTTCCAAGATTTCCCTCCGCAGAAGCGGAGAAAATAGCTTCATCCTGGTAACCCACTACACGCGCTCGCACTTTCTGGTTACCAACACCAGCCCTCTGGCCTAGTCGGTAGCGGGTTCGAGCGATACCTTGTGCATCAGTTTTTTCCAATACACCACGACCCTCAAGATCGCCGCCGATACCCACTACACCGGAGCCCTGTGTCACCCGAAAAACTACATTCTTATCGGCAACGGGATTGCCGGAATCATCTAATACCTGGACCGCAAGCGACTCAGCCAACTCAGAGTTAATCGTTGCTGACTGATTATTGCCGGAATAAATTTCCAGGCGCTGTCCACTTAAAGGTTCATAGGTAAGTGAGAAACTATACTCCGCACTGTTGCCAACCTGATCAATCGCCTCAACAGTCAGAGTGTTTTCACCCTCTGCCAGCGGAATATCCAAGGCTTGGTAGCTTCGATTAACAATACTTGCAGTAACACCATTTACGGTTACGGTAGCTTCATCTTCCTCAATGGTTCCACGAACAATATCATTGACCAAGCCTGTGATTGTAACTGTATCACTGTGTACTAGCTGTCCATCTTCATGGGAGTCTACGGTGATATAGGGCGGGGTAAGATCTAAAGCTATACTGATCGACGCTGTAGACACCACTCCTGCGGCATCAACCATGCGCGCAACTACCGTGTTATGTCCCTCGTGAAGAGTCACCTGTGCATTAAACTGCCCTCCCTCAAAAGGAACTGCCAAACCATTGAGCGTAAATGCAACTGCATCGGAATCAACAACACCACTTACATCAATCGGAGTATGCCCAACCGTGGTAAGTGTGGACGGTGTATTTATCATTACTACTGGTAGCTTGGAACGCGTAGGGTCATCCGGAAAGGCATCGCTATCATTTTCTACCGTATCACCATCACGGTCGGTATCGGAGTTATCACCTATACCATCATTATCCAGATCTGAACTTTCCAAGGGGTTTTCTGGGAAGAGATCTAAGTCATTTTCAACTCCGTCACCATCGCGGTCTGTATCTGCGTTATCACCGATACCATCACCATCGAGGTCAGAAGTCTCATTTGGGTCTTCAGGGAAGGCGTCATTTATATCGAGAACACCATCGTTATCAGTATCTCTCTGGCTAATATCACAACCATCAGCCTCTACCGACACTCCAGGAGCGGTATTAGGGCATTGATCTTCCGCATTGCCTACCCCGTCACCATCGGTGTCCAACTGCGAAACTGAACAACCTTCATTATTCACAGGTTCATCATCGGGTGTATTTGGGCACTGGTCACTGCTATTTAGAACACCATCGCTATCGCTGTCTTTTTGCGAATCTGCGCAACCCTCACTATCTACTGGCTCATTTTCAGGAGTGTTGGGGCACTTATCGATATCATCGGCGACTCCATCGCCATCACTGTCTATCCTAATCGTGATTTCTGTGGAGCTATTATTTTCAGCCATGTCTGCAATTTGTGCAGAGAGTGTAATTTCACCAGAGGGTAAGTCAGTAAGAGGGGAGCACTCGATAGTGTCATCTGAAAACTGGCAATCAACCTGTAGTAGTGTACTGCCGGTGAAAATAGCAATAGATTCAAAATCTAACTGTAAGTTATCTTGAACGGATAACTTAAGTTGCGGGCGGCGTTCTGTAAGCGAAGCTCCTGCCGTAGGTGATAAAAATACTAACTCAGGAGCGGTTTGATCTATTTTTAGTACCAGTTCTTTCCTGTTTGTATTTCCCGCAATATCTACAGCTTCTGGACTAACCCTCAGGTCTAAACCTTCACCGGATAGTGTTTGTGGCTCAGGACAAAATCCAATACCACTGAGACTATCTTCGCACTTATATGTCAAAGTTACAGGAGAGCTATACCAACCGCTATCATTTGCAGAATGGGAGTATTCCACTTCTAAGAGTGGTGCGGTCTTATCAATATTAAGCAGCACAGTAGTATTATTACTGTTGCCAGCTAGATCTGACGCCGTCCCCACAACCTTATGCTTTTCAGCTTCAAGGCTAAAAGTTTGAGCATCTGTACAATTAGCTATACCACTAAGCGTATCAATACAGCTAAAACTCACACGAGGATTCGTGTTGTGCCAACCTGCCTCATTAGCCAAGGGGGAAACTTGTGAGAAAATAGAAGGTAAGGTTTTATCAATTTTTAGGTGCGCTGTGATTGATCTACTATTGCCCGCTAGGTCTCTTGCCTCACCAAAAATTTCTAACTCCGAGCCCTCTCCAGACACAACCACATTTTCACTGCAGCCCGCAACACCACTTACAGTGTCATCACATATAAATGCAACAGTTACATCTTGTTTGTGCCAACCCGCATTATTGGAAGCCGGAGATTCCTGCAGAGTGATTTCCGGCGCACTCAAATCAATATTTACATTGTGAGTAAATTCTGCGGTATTGCCCGCAATATCAACTGCAACAACGGAAAAGCCTTGGCTACTTCCTTCAGTTTCTACAAGCTTATCCGCTGGACAATCTTTTACTCCACTCAGCGGATCACTACAAAGAAAACTTAACGAAACGGGAGTACTATTCCAGCCAGACTCTCCTGCCTGAGGGTTAGCACTCACCATCACCAAAGGTGGCGTCTTATCTAGCTTTACAGTCTTTGTAACTGATGATGAGTTCTTAGCGCGATCAACTGCTATTCCAGTTACCTGCTGCCCAGCTGTTTCCGAGCGAATAGCAACAGGCTTAGAGCAACTTTCAATCCCGCTTATAGAATCTGAGCACGTGAAAGAAACAGTCGTGTCAGCATTGTGCCATCCTTCACTATTCTCGGCTGGTGTCGTTTCAACAGCAATTTTCGGACGATCAGAATCTATACCAACAATTTGGATACTTAATCCACGGCCCGGCAGCCCATCAATTTGTACCTCGAGCTCATTTTCTTCACTAAGGAAGACAGGAACTTCAAAAAAGTTTTTACGGCCTTTTTTCCCCCAGGTACGTGGATTAAGCCACCATCCACGAGCAAAGTCTCGCCCATTTAGCAACTCCTTGCCATTGAGTCGCACTGTGGCCAAGTTAACTCTGTGGATATCTCCAGGGCCATTCTGAACTCGCAGAAGGTACATACTACCGGGTGCATCCACATAAATGGTGCGCTCCGCTTTGTAGGGACCTAGATTTTTCGTCAGTTTTTTATGCCAGCTGGATTCTTTCCAAAACCAACTCAACCCCTTCTTATCCTTACCGGGAAGGAAGTGCTCCCGCACAAACTCTTCAGGACCAAATACAGTAAACTCTCCTTCTGATGCAACAGATTGCATAGGTAAGAGCACTAGCAAGGGCAACAACAAAAACCTACCTTTTGATTGAAAAAATTCAGTTAGATAGGTTAACAGAGGGGTAACAAAATAAGCTGGATACATAGTTTCGAACTGCAGTCCCTGTACAGCGAAGCCACCAATTTATTAGCAACCTCACAAAGAAAATACGTACCGTCATCACGAGAGAACATCTCACGATCAATCACTGAAATGAAAAAACTTATTTTAAAAGGAGGGGAGACAAAAATTTCATTCTGTATGCCGAAATTTCCTTGAACGTATGAGTTTTAATCCCTTTTAAATAAGTACTCACAAACCTAAGTGCTTTTTGCTATTCACGAAGTAGGCTTGTTCTTGTTTCCTCTTCAACGGCGACGCGATACTATAGTATTGAGAATTAATTCTCAATTTTATCGGGAACTTTTCGATCAAAAAAATTTCGCAACACGTAATTGGTAAGAATGTACAAGTTTTTTTCCCTTGAGCGTAGCATTTTCTTCGCTCCAATTTTTTACTTGCTTGCGCCCGCCCCTATCCTGTCTTTCCTGTTTTTTGTAGATTCCAATACAGATCCTCTCCATTTGCAGGAAGTAAGCGCCAACAAACATTCCAAAGTTATCGTTGATAGCTCTAGCAAAAATATACCGCACCCCATACTAAGCGAAGAGGCTCTATTGCGCGGATTAAACTTTTCACACCTGCAGCAAAGCAAAGGGGTAACTGCACTAGAAGAAACTATGGGAAGTGGCTTGTGTGTACTGGACGTCAATAATGATTCTTATCCAGATTTGTTTGCAGTCGGAGGTGGGGGACACACACGTTACTATGGTAAAGAGTCTTGGTGGGCCTCTAGATCTGGGAGCCACTTATATATCAATAATGGTATGGGCTACTTCACAGACAGTACAAATTTACTAAACCTCCCTCAAAATTTAAAGGGTATGGGGTGTAACGCAGCCGATCTTGATAAAGACAGACGTACAGATCTCATACTAACAACCAGGAATGGAATTTATCTTCTTTACAATAGAGATACAGGCTTCGAAACCAAGGTTTTATATCAATCAGAGGAGAGCTGGCCTACCAGCGTCACTATTGCAGATATAAACAATGACGACTTAACAGACATCTATGTGTCCAACTATATAAAATATGATAAAACAGCAAAGCATTTTGAAAGCTTGAGCGGATACCGACAAGCTTCAGACTCCCACTTCCAAGCGAACTTTTACCAAGGGCTCCCTAATCTTTTATTTGTCAACCAGGATGGGGTTAACTTTCAGGAATCAGCTTCCCAGTTCAACTTAGCTGACAATGAGGGAAGGAGCCTTTCAAGTCACTGGTTTTATGCCAATAATGATGAGTTTATTGATCTACTCATAGTTAATGATCTCGGATCAACAACCAAGTTGTATTTGAATGATGACGGGCGCATATTCAAAAAGGCAAATCTCTCGCACAACCTTGATTTACCCAGCGGTACAAGGAGTGCGGCCTTTAACGATATCAACAATGATGGCCATCTTGATATAGCACTTTCCACCATACACAACGAAAACCCTATTATACTTATGGGTAAAGATGGCACCTTTATTAACGCAACTTGGGATAAGATCTTAAACCCAACACATGTAACTGGTATGTCTTCCTTTGGGACAGCCTTGCTGGATGCAAACAATGATGGGCTTATTGATTTAATATTTAGTAACGGCTTCCCCCATCCAGATAGCGATTCTCCATATATTCCACAAGGCCAAAAAAATATATTACTGTTAAATACTGGCTCAAATTTCATTTCAGAAACAGAATATAACACTTCATTTAGTTCTTATTTATCCAGTCGCAGCATCGTAACAGCTGATTTTGACAGTGATGGAGACCATGACTTTGCAGTAAGCAATAACAATGGACCCTTGCAGTTATATATAAACAAAACAAAAAACTCCTCCTGGGTTGGATTTGATTTAAATAAAGCCGAACCACATGACATTGTCAAAATAACTATTGAGACAAATAAGAGAGTCCTTAACAGGTTCCCAAATCCATCTGCATTCCTCGGAAAGAATGAAGACAAAATTATTTTTTCACTTGAAAATGATGAAAGAATCATAAAATCTCTAATTCACTGGAGCGATGACTCCAGCACTGAATTTGTTGGCGTCCAGGGAAATAGCTACCACCAAATCAAAGGCCGGAAAATTATCAAGTCTTACCCTGCAGTAACACCTACTCAAAAAAAGAGGGAACCCGCTCGGTTATTTCTCTGGAAAGTAATCGGGAATGCTACCGACTACTCCAATATAGCAAGCATTTTTAATACGTACTCAACCAAGACAAAAGTAAAAATTCTGGATTCAATCGGATCAAATAGAGATCTTACATACCTACCCATCATACAAGCAGGACTAAAAGATAAATCACCAAATATCGTCATTAAATCAATAGAACTTCTTATTAAACTAGAGAGTGACAATGTATTACATTGGCTCGAACCACTATTTCAGGAGGAAGATCCAAAGCTCCTCTGCGCTCTCGCTAACGGATATCACTATCTCTACCTAGAAGAGGAAGCTGCCATATTAAGGAAGAGCCAGGCTATAACAAAGTTAATAAGACTCTTGGAGCATCATTCACCCAAAGTGCAGGCATGCTCTCTTAATGCATTATCGGAAAGTAAAAGCCCTCGCGCAGTTTATCCCGTCATGCAACTACTTAATAAAACTAATGAAAAGCTTGTAATTAAACATGCTTTACAAGCACTTGGGGAGCTTCGGAGAAGTTATAGCGCATCATCCCTAATAAGGGCCTCAGAAAAAAATATACTTAACCAGGAAATAGATCTAGCCCTGGATAAATCTAAAGGTCGCTTGCAACATATTAACGACCCAACCTCTATTAATTTAACTAAGAATATTTTATCAACCTCACTTGGAAGGGGATCCAAGGCAGTCACCAACTGCCCCAAAATAGACACAACCAAAATAGCTAATATGCATGAAAAACAAATAGCCAGATTATTTAATTCATGCGGAAACTCTCAGGTTTTGCAATGGGCGAAAGATCATATCGAATTTGTAAAATCCAGTTATCCAATATTTCTCGACAATCAAAGCTTGAAAGACTCTGTTTTGCAGTCAATTCTAACGGGGATCTCTTCGACCCCACCCAGCGGCTTCACCGATATACTGAATAAAAAGCTAAGTCAACACTATAGGGTAAAGCCTATCTTACATTCCTTAACCAATTTCCAATTAAATTCGAGCACATACACAATCTTAGAAGAGATATTTATTGATAGAACCAGATCAGTCGAGCTAAGGCTCCTGGCTGGAGATATATTAATCCACAAAAACAGCAAACTCGTTTTAAGCCTGGCTGATGAACTCTTTTATGAAAAGTAATACTTCTCTTTTAAATAAAGAAAGAAAAATATTAAGCATATTTCTGTCAAGCCTAAGCATATGCACAATATCTGGGTTGCTTATATTTTTTGCACCCAAATCATTAACCTTTAATCAAGTTAATATATTGGGACATGTTGCAGTAGGGTTTTCTCTCACAATAGCCATTATTTTTTATGCCATGATCCACTTCAAGCGAACACTTGGCATTCGAAAACCTGCAGTATTAATAAGCGGTATAATTGCAATCACCGCTACTTTTGCGTACATCTACAGTGGCTTACATCTCGCTTATTTTGGCCATACGGAGGCAAACGCAAATATCTCATATTGGCATAAGGTAGGCAGCCTGATTGTTATTCTTCTTATAATCGTACATGTTATCTTCCACAGAATATTGAAGTATCGGGCTCGCCCCAACAATCCAACTGCTCGGACTTACAACTGGGAAACTGCACAAAAATCTACAACGTTAACTGCCATATATTTCATTGCTGTTATTCTATTAACCACTTCTTACTCCTGGCTGAGTCCCACCCCTGAAGCTAAGAATTTTCCAGGGGATTACGAGCTTGCCTATGGGGAGCACCCTTTTCGACCAAGTCAATCGGAGACCTCTAACGGCGGATTTATCCATGAAAAGCAGATAGCCGGTTCGGAGCAATGTGCCCTTTGCCATGAAGATATTACACGACAATGGTATAGCTCGGCTCATAGACAGGCATCTTCTGATCCAACATACGTAACAAATATTTCTCTTCTTTCTGAGAAGAAAGGTATCGCCGCTACAAGGTATTGTGAAGGTTGCCACTCCCCCATTGCCTTACTGACTGGACAACTTACCCCTGGAGGGAAACATGGAGGAATTCCGGGTACGCGTTCGCACTCAGAGGGAATTTCATGCCTCAGTTGCCATGCCATGGCGAATACGGTACACCTTGATGGTGTAGGCAGTTATTTATATAAACCGCCCGAACCTTATCTTTTCGCCTATAGCGACGTGGCTTTTCTCAAAGGAATAAGTAATTACTTAACTAAAATTTCAACGTCACAACATAAGCAGGATCTTGCCCCTGAAGTCATTAGTGAAGCTAAGCAATGCTCTACCTGCCACACACAATTTATGGATAAGGAAATCAATAATTGGGGCTGGGTGAAAATGCAAGATGAATATTCAGCTTGGCTCAATAGCCCGTTTTCTCGACAGCATCAACAAACATTCTCAACAGAAGCTATTTCACGATGTCAAGACTGTCATATGCCCCTAGTTTCATCCACTGACCCGTCTGCCAATACTCAGGGTATGGTGCGTTCTCACCGTTTTATTGCTGCCAATACTATGCTCCCCCTACTATCTGGCGATGTAGAACAACTCGAGCTGACAAAGAAATTCCTGCAGAGTAACAAGTTACGGGTAACTATCGAAAAGCCAAGTCGCAGTGATGCTATTCAGTCAGGGGTAAGCCTTGATGAAAACCTTCGAACACATACTGAAACGCCGGATTATCATTACCTAGGAGAAACAGTTAAGTTAAATGTTCTTATCAATAACATAGGTGTGGGACATGAGTTCCCAGGGGGCACTATTGACCTCAACCAAGCCTGGGTAGAGCTTATCGTTAAAGATTCCAATGGCCAGTCTATATATTCAAGCGGCCAGCTCTCAAATGATGGTTATGTAGATCCCGATGCTCACTTCTACCGCAGTATCCCTGTGGATCGACATGGAAAGCAGGTCTGGAACCACGCACTGTTTAATATGGTAGGCGAGACCTATAAGAATGTAATTGAACCTGGCGGTTCCGATATCGTGGAATATAACTTTAAAATTCCCAACTGGGCGAAAGGACCTCTGGTAATAGATGCAACCGTAAAATATCGAAAACTCAATCAACGATATGCAAAATGGGCCCTAAAAGAGAAATTTCAAGAACTTCCGATTGTTGACATGGCTAGAGACACATTAATTCTAGAGATATTGCACGAGAAGGAAGTCATGTAGCTACCAATCCCCCAGTATAAACTGGGGGATTGAACACTTAAGCTGGGACCCGTTGTTCACCGCGCAATTTAATCACGTCCGCGCGGGGCGGAAGACCAAACATGCGGCTGTATTCACGACTGAAATGAGAGGGGCTCTCATAGCCAACCCGATAGCTGGCGGAAGCCGCTTCCAGCCCCTCAGTCAACATTAGGCGTCGCGCCTCATGTAAGCGCAGCTTTTTCTGGAACTGCAACGGGGACATGCGGGTGATCTGCTTAAAGCTGTGATATAGGGATGACTCACTCATATTGGCCTGGTCGGCCAAGTCACTGATACGCAGCGGTTCTGAGAAGCGGTCTTTTAGCACCTCAATCACCCGGGATACCCGGTTCGCCTGGCTATCTACCATGGCAAACTTGCGCATCCGCGCGCCAATCTCCCCCATCAGGGCGCGATAGATAATCTCACGCCGGGCTAATGGCGCCAGTATCGGGACATCTTTAGGGCTATCCAGCAAGGAGACCAGCCGGTTTAGCGCATCGAGCATACCGTAATCCATTTTGGTCAGGCACAGGCCGCAGCTGACTTCGGGACAGTCGTAGCCAGCCTCCACACCCGGCGCCTTATCACCCAGCTCCATAACCAGGTCTGCCACCTCTTGCGGATCGATCGTTATCTTTACGCCAAGAAACGGAGTATCCAGGGAAGCGTCTTCAACACGTCCCAGGATAGGTAAGTGCACCGAGGTTGCCACATAGCTCAGCGGCATATAGGAAATTTCCCGGTCTCCCAGCTCCAAGGTCTTGCGACCCTGAATAATAAAATTCAGGGACGGCGTATACACCGATGCCGCACAGGCTCCCGGCTCGTTGCAGCGAATCAGGGAGAGGCCACCCAGTACTGTTTCATTTAATCCCTGTTCCGGTGCCTGACGCATCAGGGAGGCAATCAGTTTCTGCCGTATCGACTCTATATCCATAGCGACAGAGTTGAATTCCGCTCTTTTTTCAATGCTCATATGCTCCCCTTGTGCCCGCTAACAATTCCACGACTCAACACGAAGTGGCACAGAGTATACGGAGTTTTAGGCAATTTCCGTGCAGTTTTGCAGGATTGGGCAATTACTGTGCAGTAATAGGTAACCATAACCGATTAACAGCCCTACAGTCGCTGTAATATCTTAATCACTTTTTGCGATAACTAGTTATATATCCAGTTCTTTACACGTCCTCCAGAATGTGATCCTTCCAACCCAAAAGCACGCCTTAAGTAGAAATAGGCAATCAATTAACAGTTCCCGAATACCGCAACCAACTTGGCCACCGCTAGAGTTACGCCCTTACTGGGAGAAGCACCCAATAGCCCTTCCCCCTCCGTAGCAAAGGGAGTACACGCGTAATGGTAAGAAAATTAACGACGGTTTTATTCGGCGTATCTGCACTGGTACTCGCCGGCTGCAACAGTGACGCACCCAGCGGTCAACAACCACCTCCCCCAGCCGTGGAGGTCGCCCAGGTATCTGCAGGAAATACGACATTGTGGCGCAGCTTTACCGGCCGTGTGGCAGCCCCAGAAACCGTTGAACTGCGCCCACGGGTTAGCGGCTATATCGACAAGGTTTCATTTGCCGAGGGAACTCTGGTCAAACAGGGCGATGTCCTGTTCACCATTGACCCCCGCCCTTACCAGGCCCGCGAACGCGCCGCCCGCGCAGACCTGGCTCGGGTTCGCAGCGACCTCTCCTATAGCGAGAAGCAAGCCGGCCGGGCAAAACAGCTACTCAACAGCAAAGCCATCTCCCGCGAGGAATACGATCGGCGTATCGCTTCGAGAGATTCGGCCCGAGCGGCCCTCAGCGCCGCCGAGGCAGCACTGGAAAATGCCCAGTTGGACCTTCAATACACTGAAGTTAAAGCACCAATAAGTGGCCGAGTAAGCCGCGCCCTGGTTACTCAAGGCAATCTCGCCAATGCCGACAGCACCCTGCTGACAACGCTGGTCTCTGTCGACCCAATGTACGTGTATTTCGAAAGTGACGAACAGACTTTTGCTAAGGGCCGCGACTTACTTAATAGCGGGCAAAAACCTGCTGTGCGCGTAGGTCTCGCCGGTGAGCAGGGCTATCCACACAGTGGAGAGTTGGACTTTATTGATAACCGCCTGAACAGCCATACCGGCACTATTCAGTTCCGCGCTGTGGTTAACAACAGGGACGGCTTTTTCAGACCGGGGCAATTTGCTCGGGTGGAAATGCCAATTGAAGAGGTTTCACAGGCAGTTTTAATCAATAGCAAAGCGGTTCTTACCGATCAGGACCGCCGCTATGTTTACATCGTCAACGACAGTAATGTCACCGAAAAGCGCCCCGTGGTCGCTGGCCAGCGCCAAGGTGACCTCGTGGTTATCCGCAGCGGCCTGGAGCCCGGCGAGAAAATTGTGGTGAATGGCCTGCAAAAGATTTTCTTCCCAGGCATGCCGGTCGCACCGGAAATGGTGGCCATGCAGGAGCAGGTAAAGGCGACCCAAGTCGCTGGCCACTAAACAAAGAGCAAGGGGCTTGCCGAAGTGAGCCCATACATTCAGCTAATCCTATCAATGGAATCCGAGCGGCTGACTGAGTCGCTCTCGGAGTAGCAGTATATGAATTTTTCCCGTTTCTTTGTCGACAGACCGATATTTGCATCCGTGTTGTCGATCATTATTTTCGTCGTCGGCCTGATCAGTATTCCCTCACTGCCGGTCAGCGAATACCCGGAAGTGGTACCGCCCAGCGTGCAAGTGAGCGCTCGCTATCCCGGCGCCAACCCCAAGACGATTTCCGAAACCGTCGCCACGCCGCTAGAGGAAGCGATTAACGGCGTAGAGAATATGATCTACATGAAGTCAGTGGCTGGCAGTGATGGCACCCTGACTCTGAACGTGACCTTTGAGTTGGGCACCGACCCGGACCAAGCCCAGGTACAGGTGCAAAACCGGGTGTCCCAGGCCCTGCCGCGCCTACCCGAAGATGTCCGCCTGCAAGGTGTTACTACCCAGAAGCAGTCGCCAAACCTGATGATGGCGGTGCACCTGATTTCACCGGACGATAGCCTCGACGCTACCTATATTCGCAACTACGCCGTACTGCATATTCGCGATGAGCTATCGCGCATTCCCGGCGTGGGTCTCGCCGCCGTATTCGGTTCCGGTGACTACGCCATGCGCTTGTGGGTGGACCCGCAGAAAGCCGCCGCCGTAGGCATTACTGCTGCCGATATTGTCAGTGCCGTGCGCGAGCAGAACGTACAGGTTTCCGCCGGCCAGATCGGCGCCTCCCCCATGCCGAACGGCTCCGACTTCCTGATTTCCATTAACGCCAAAGGCCGCCTGGAAAGTGAAGAGGAGTTTGGCGATGTTGTACTCAAGACCGGCAATAATGGTGAGATCACCCGCCTGCGAGATGTGGCCCGTGTAGAGCTGGCCTCTTCCCAGGACTCCCTGCGCGCCCTGCTCAACGGCCGCCAGGCTGTCGCTATCCCTATTTTCCAATCACCCGGCTCCAACTCACTGGAGGTTTCTGCGGCGGTACGGGAGAAAATGGCTGAACTGGATGACCAGTTCCCTGAAGGCCTCAAGTGGGAAGTCGCTTACGACCCCACGGTTTTTGTTAGCACCTCCATCAGCTCAGTGATCAAGACCCTACTGGAAGCCGTGCTGCTCGTGGTTCTGGTGGTTATCTTGTTCCTGCAAACCTGGCGCGCCTCATTGATCCCACTGTTGGCCGTGCCGGTATCTATTGTCGGCACCTTTGCGGTGCTGTTGATGTTGGGCTTCTCAATCAACACCCTGACCTTGTTCGCTATGGTGCTGGCCATCGGTATTGTGGTGGATGACGCCATTGTGGTGGTGGAAAACGTCGAGCGGAATATCGAGGAGGGACTGACGCCTTTAGCCGCTGCCCACCAGGCCATGCGCGAGGTGAGCGGTCCGATTGTCGCGATCAGCCTGGTGCTCTGCGCGGTGTTTGTGCCCATGGCATTCCTGGACGGCATCACCGGCCAGTTCTACCGCCAGTTTGCCACCACTATTGCCATCGCCACCATTATCTCCGCGATCAACTCTCTGACTCTATCTCCGGCTCTGGCGGCAACTCTGTTGAAGCCTCACGGCGCCAAACCGGATATGCCCGCGCGTATTATTGAGCGTTTGTTCGGCTGGATATTCCGCCCGTTCAACCGCTTCTTCCAGCGCAATTCCGAGCGCTACCAGCGAATCGTGGGTGGCAGCCTCAAGCGTCGCGGTATCGTATTTGGTGTTTACCTGATATTGCTCGGCGGTACTTTTGCCCTGTTCCAACAGGTGCCCGGCGGCTTTATTCCGGTTCAGGATAAGACTTACCTAGTGGGTAGTATCCGCCTGCCGGAAGGTGCCTCCCTGGACCGCACCGAGGAAGTTGCTCGCCGCGTGAGTGAATTGGCCCTGGAAACCGAAGGTGTTGCCAACGCCGCGGCCTTTGTCGGCTTCAATGCCCTGCAAGGTACCAACACCCCCAACGTGGGCACTGTATTTATCCTGTTCGACGATTTCGATGAACGTGAGCGCAGTGCCCAGGAAATCGCTGCGGAGCTAAATGGCAAGATCTCACAGATCAAGGAAGGCTTTGCCATGACCTTTATGCCGCCGCCCATCTTCGGTCTGGGTGCCGGCTCCGGCTACTCCCTCTATGTTCAGGACCGTCGCGGTGCTGGCTACGGTGAGCTGCAAAACGCCACCAATATGTTGGCGGGCGCCCTGAGCCAAGCCAGTGGCCTCAGCTACCCCTTCAGCTCCTACCAGGCCAATGTGCCGCAGATGGACGCGGAAGTGGATCGACTACAGGCCAAGGCTCAAGGTGTGCGCATGGACGACTTGTTCGGCACCCTGCAGCTCTACTTCGGCTCTATGTATATCAACGACTTCAACCTTTTCGGCCGCACCTACCAGGTCGTTGCCCAGGCTGATGCACCCTTCCGCGATGAAGTGCAGGATCTCGATAATCTCTACACCCGCAATATGAATGGGGAGATGGTGCCCATCAGCACCATGGTGACCCTGCGCCAGAGTTACGGACCCGATCCGGTGATCCGTTACAACGGCTATCCGGCAGCCGACCTGATGGGGCAGTCCGATCCCAGCATGCTGTCCTCTTCCGAGGCACTGGCAGCGGTTGAGCAGGTTGCCAGCCAGGCCCTGCCACCGGGCATGCAAATCCAGTGGACCGACCTCAGCTTCCAGCAGGTCAACCAGGGCAATGCCGCTATGGTGGTTTTCCCTCTCGCAGTACTACTGGTATTCCTGGTGCTGGCTGCCCTCTATGAAAGCTGGGTAATGCCACTGGCGGTGATCCTGATCGTGCCCATGTGTCTGCTGGCTGCACTATTCGGTGTCTGGGCTACTGGCGGCGACAACAATGTATTTGTTCAAGTCGGGCTGGTTGTACTGATGGGGCTCGCTTGTAAGAACGCTATTTTAATCGTGGAATTTGCTCGCGAACTGGAAATGGAAGGCAAAGGCACTGTCGAGGCTGCACTGGAAGCCTGCCGCCTGCGTCTGCGCCCGATCATTATGACTTCAGTCGCCTTTATTGCCGGTGTTGTTCCACTGGTATTGGCCGGCGGCGCTGGCGCTGAGGTGCGCAATGCCATGGGCATTACCGTATTTACCGGCATGATCGGTGTAACCCTGTTTGGCCTGTTCCTCACTCCGGTATTTTATGTTGCCCTGCGCAAGATTGCCGGCGGCAAACTATCAGCTGCCCGCACTACAGATAGCCAGGAGAGTAACTTACCTCTGGAGCAAGTAGCTAACACTTAACCCCGCTTAGCCCGAGCGCATAAATGCTATGCGCCCGGGCTTTTTTCTATTTGCGCGTTTCCTTTTTCCAGCGGGCTCTCGGAAATAAAATTACATAAACCCGAATCAATAACCCCATGGGTACACAAAAAATAATAACGATCACCCCCAGAAGGGCTCGCATATAGTCACTGCCCTCTTCGTGTTTCTCAGCGCGATCCCACAGATAAGACTGGTAACAGTGATCCGGCCCATCTATTGGCATCAAGGTGTAATTAATCACCCGCTCCAAAAATCTCCAATAGTGGCGAAAACGGGTTTCCGTCACTCTGGAAAAATACCCACAGCGTGCCGATATTGTTGCATCGGGATTACCACCGGCAATAGCATTTCCCAGCTGATCCACTGCGACAATTACATTTCGCATCCAGCTTCTATTGGCACCCCTCATTATTAAACCTGTTTAAATCGGCATCCCAAAATAAAACGATCCAGTCTTAATTTTTACTCCACTCAGGAAAAAACAATGGAGTCAAAATAAACTGCGTGCCCCCATACCACCATTTCGCACCGACTCAAAAAGCGGCACTAGCGGAAAATTACTTGGTCAGTAGAAACTGTAACTCAACTCAAATGGTGAATAAGGCCCTTCACACCAATCACCGGTGTCCAGTTGATAGCAGTGCACACCCTCGGCAATACAGTTGTCGAGACTTCCCATATAGGGATCACCGGCCAGACAAAAACGCGGGAATGCTGTAAGTTCATCCGGTGGCACCGGAGTGGTTTTGTAGGTGTAGTAAGTTGCCGTGCCGGTTAAGTCATAACCGAAACCGTCAGCCACGCAGCCCGCCAGGGACTGCGCTACAAGAATAAGAAAAAAAACAACGCTAATTTTCATAGGAAATACAACGCCTTCCACCGGAAATGTCAAAACAACGGGCACTGGGTGGACAAATAGAACCCGGCGCCAGCTCCTCAGAATCCCCCGGGCAGCTTGTTGGAGACGCAGGTGCATCTGGCACATGGGAGGAATGAGAAGAGTGAGAAGAGTGAGAAGAGGGATAACCCCGGTATTCCGCATGGCGGGGAATTGGCGGGCTTACGGGATAAACCACTTGATTGCGCGTATCGGGGGTTCCACAACCCTCAAGGAATACACCCATCGACAAGGCAGAAATAAATATCGCAAACTTTTGCATGGTAGCGCTCCGTATCAGCACCGCGCGGACAGAATCCACGCACTTTTAGATCCGGCTATTTCGCAACAGCTCCACACTGGGCTCGGCTACTGTCGTTAGTAAACCCGCAATATAGGGAAAAACCAGGCCATGGAGTCCTGCAAGCTATCTACGCAATCCGCCGCCTCGCATTCGCTTTTGGCGGTAAGGGGTTGTGGGTATTTTGTGTGGTTACTGCCGACTTCCACAAAGCTGGCGCTTTGTCCGGCAGCCTCTGCCTCATAAAAGAAAGGGTCTTCGCCCTCCACTTCGTCCGCAGGCAAAAACAAGCAGCCCTGCATCGCAAATACCGCCACAAGCGGCAACGCGAATTTCCTTGTAGGTCCCATAATCCGACACCTCACATTTTCAGTGCTGCGATGATAGTAGCCTCTCTGTGAGTCTAGCTGCCGAGGCATTAGCAGCCAGCAACCCAGAATCGATTTGCGCGTAAATCATCTTATTGTTGTTTTATGCGGCGAATATTTCATTTCCACTTAAAGGCTAACTTACTTATATGGAATGTAGGGAGCCTCTAAATAACTCCGTAATGCCTCTGCGGGTCTTGAAGGCTGCAGATGTTAGGCGCAGCTCGCCGCGAATGGCCCTAGCCCTTTGCAAGAGCTGCAACGCAGCAGATGCGGCCTTCAAGGCCCGCCCTTTGGGGCTTACAGAGCAATTCACACTCCGCGTTGCGACTTCTTGAAAGGTCTAGACATTCCTGCGAAGCCACGCCTTGATTGTGAACCGCTCTGCATGCCAGAGGCATCACGGAGTTATTCAGAGGCTCCTTAGTCCTGACTATAAAAAAAGCGGCCGATTGGCCGCTTTTTTTTACTGGCTTTAACTCGCTGGCAATTACAGCAACAGTCTGCGCACATCTGCCAGCACGCTGACCAAGTAAGTCATAAAGCGTCCGGCATCTCCGCCATTTACTGCGCGATGATCGTAGGAGAGCGCCAAGGGCAACATTTGGCGAGGCTCAAAGTCCTTGCCGTTCCACACCGGCTTCATCGCCAACTTGGATACTCCGAGGATACCAACTTCCGGAGAATTGACGATCGGGGTAAATCCGGTGCCGCCGATAGCCCCCAAACTGGAAATGGTAAAACAGGCGCCCTGCATCTCGTTGGGCTTCAGCTTGCCATCGCGGGCTTTCAGGGCCATTTCAGTGGCCTCTGCCGCCAGCTCGTACAGGCCTTTCTTATCCACATCGCGGATAACCGGCACCATTAAGCCTTTGGGTGTATCTACTGCCATACCCACATGCACATAGTCCTTGCGCACAATGTGCTCGCCATCGTTGTGCAGGGACACATTAAAGTTGGGCTCTGCACGCAGGGCCGCAGCTACCGCTTTCAGCAGGAAAGGCACTGGAGTGAGCTTCACTCCGCGCTTCTCCGCCTCGGCCTTCATGGACTTGCGGAAGGTTTCCAGCTCTGTGATATCCGCATCGTCAAACTGGGTGACGTGAGGCACATTGAGCCAGTTGCGCGACATGTTGGCTGCGGTGATCTTGTGGATCTTGCTCATCGGCTCCACATTCACCGGGCCAAACTGGCTGAAGTCGATATCCGGCATCTTGGCGATACCGATCCCACCGCCGACACCAACCGCACCGCTCTCAGCTTTCTTCACCTGCTCGCGGATGTAATTGTGCAGATCGTCCTTGGAGACCCGGTTGCGCGGGCCGGTGGGCTTCACCTTATTCAAGGTAACACCCAACTCGCGGGCCAGTTTGCGCACGGCGGGGCCGGCGTAAACCTGGGCTGCTGCGGTGAGGTCGCGCTCCAGCTGATAGTCTTTCTGCGGCACTGCCGGGGGCTCAACAGACGCAGATGCCTGCTGTGGCGCGCTCTCGGCAGGCGCTGTCGCTGCAGGGGCTGCAGCTGTAGCCGCAGGCTCGGCGGCGCCTGCAGCAACTACTTTCAATACGCCCAGGGTGTCACCCGTGGAAACCTTATCGCCTTCTTTTACCGCGATAGAAACTACGGTACCGGCGCTGGGGGAGGGCACATCCATAGAGGCTTTATCGCCTTCCACCACAATCAGGGAGTCCCCCTCTTCAACCGCATCACCGGGCTGCACACTGATCTCGATCACATCAACCGCATCAGCGCCACCCAGATCCGGGATCTGGATCGTTTCTTCTTTCGGCTCGCCGCTCGGCGTCGCCACAGGGGCTTCAGCCACAGGCTCTGCAACGGGTGCAGCTTCTTGCTTGGCGGGGGCCGCAGCGGGCTCCTCTGCCGGCGCTTCCGCCACATCGGTTTCGATTTCCCCAATCACGTCGCCTTCAGAGACCTTATCGCCCTCTTTCACGCTGATGCTGAGGATTTTGCCAGCCACTGGGGCTGGCACATCCATGGAGGCTTTATCGCCCTCCACCACAATCAGTGAATCCTCTTGCGCGACGGTATCGCCGACAGCAACAGAAATTTCAATCACATCCACCTGATCGGCACCACCGAGATCAGGCACTTTAATGACTTGTTTTGCCATAGGAGTTCTGCCTTCTCTTAGCTGATGCGTGGATTAACTTTTTCGGCGTCGATATTGAGCTTCACGATTGCTTCCGCAACCTCTTTCGCATCAATAACGCCCTGCTTGGCCAAGCCGTTCAGTGCGGCGATCACCACGTAGTTGCGATCCACTTCGAAGAAGCGACGCAGCTGCTCGCGGCTGTCACTGCGGCCGAATCCATCGGTACCCAGGGTGGTCAGTTCACCGTCGATAAATTCGCGCAGTGGCTCCACATAGGAACGGATGTAGTCGGTGGAGGCGATAACTGGGGAGGTATTGCCTTCGAACTGCTCAGTGATCCAGGCTTTGCGCGGCTCGGCTTCCGGGTGCAGCATATTCCAGCGCGCCACATCCTGGCCTTCACGGGCCGATTCCACAGCGGAGGTGAGGCTCCAGACATCGGAGGTCACACCGAACTGGTCGGCGAGGATATCCGCCGCTGCCAGTACTTCGCGCAAAATAGTACCGCCACCAATCAGCTGTACATGTTTCTTCGCCGCTTTGCCCTTGGCGCCTTTCTTGACGTTGGACTGCAGCTTGTAGATACCGCGAATAATGCCCTCTTCCACGCCCTGAGGCATTTCCGGCTGCAGGTAGTTTTCGTTCTCGATAGTGATGTAGTAGAAGAGGTTCTTCTGCTCTTCGTACATCTCTTTCAAGCCGCGCTGCATAACTACAGCCAGCTCATAACCGTAAGCCGGATCGTAGCTGCGGCAGTTGGGGATAGTGGAGGACAGTACGTGGCTGTGGCCATCCTGGTGCTGCAGACCCTCACCGTTCAAGGTGGTACGGCCAGCAGTGGCACCGATCAGGAAGCCGCGCGCCTGCATATCGCCAGCGGCCCAGGCCAGGTCGCCGATACGCTGGAAGCCGAACATGGAGTAGTAGATATAGAAAGGCACCATCGGCACGCCGTGGTTGCTGTAGGCAGTAGCCAACGCCATCCAGGTGGACATGGCACCGGCTTCGTTGATGCCCTCTTCCAGCACCTGGCCTTTCTTATCTTCCTTGTAATACATGATCTGGCCGTGATCCACCGGGGTGTAGCGCTGCCCCTGGGAGGAATAGATACCCAGCTGGCGGAACAGGCCTTCCATACCAAAGGTACGGGCTTCATCGGGAACGATCGGCGCAATGTTCTTGCCGATATTCTTGTCTTTTACCAAGGCTGCGATAGCGCGGACAAATGCCATGGTGGTGGAGATTTCGCGCTCACCGGAGCCTTTGGTCAGTGCGCTGAAGGCATCGAGACCGGGAACTTCCAGTTTCGGGCACTCAACCGGGCGACGGGGAACCGGACCGCCCAGGGCCTTGCGGCGCTCCGCCATATATTTCATTTCCGGGCTGTCCGGAGATGGGCGGTAGTAAGGGACCTCTTCCAGCTCTTTATCGGTGAGCGGAATGGCAAAGCGATCGCGGAAACGCTTGAGGGAATCCAGATCCAGCTTCTTCACAGAGTGGGTATCCATCGCCGCTTCACCGGCGGAGCCCAAGCCGTAACCTTTAACGGTCTGGGCCAGGATCACGGTGGGCTGGCCTTTGTGGGCCATCGCCGACGCGTAAGCTGCGTAGACTTTATAGGGGTCGTGGCCGCCGCGATTGAGCTTCATAATCTCATCGTCGGACATATCCTTAACCAGCTCCAGCAGCTCCGGGTATTTGCCGAAGAAGTGCTCGCGGGTATAAGCGCCGCCGTTGGCCTTGAAGTTCTGCATCTCGCCATCGACCACTTCGTCCATGACTTTCTGCAACAGGCCTTTGTCATCTTTCTCCAGCAGCGGATCCCATAGGCGACCCCAGAGTACTTTGACAACATTCCAACCGGCACCGCGGAATACGCCTTCCAGCTCCTGCACGATCTTGCCGTTGCCGCGTACCGGGCCGTCCAGGCGCTGCAGGTTACAGTTAACCACGAACACCAGGTTTTCCAATTGCTCGCGGCCGGCCAGGGAAATTGCGCCCAGGGTTTCCGGCTCGTCACACTCACCGTCACCAAGGAAAGCCCACACTTTGCGATCGCCGCGCGGGGACAGGCCGCGGGCAGACAGGTAGCGCATAATGTGCGCCTGGTAAATCGCCTGGATCGGCCCCAATCCCATGGAAACTGTGGGGAACTGCCAATACTCCGGCATCAGCCAGGGGTGCGGGTAAGAGGACAGGCCATTGCCGTTCACTTCACGGCGGAAGTTGTCCAGCTGCTCTTCATCAAAACGCCCTTCCAGGTAGGAGCGAGCATAAATACCCGGTGCGCTGTGGCCCTGGAAGAAAATCAGGTCGCCGCGCTCTTCACCTTCATTGCCACGGAAGAAGTAGTTAAAGCCCACATCGTAGAGTGTGGCCGCAGAGGAGAAACTGGAGATATGGCCACCGAGGCCATCGTCATTCTGGTTGGCACGTACCACCATCGCCAGGGCATTCCAGCGAATCAGGGAGCGAATGCGGCGCTCCATAAATAAGTCGCCAGGCATACGCTTTTCCGCATTGGGCGGAATGGAGTTGCGATAGGGAGTGGTGATTGCCGCAGGCAATTGTACGCCTACATCGGTAGCGCGGTCAGACAGCTGCTTCAGGAGGAAGGCTGCGCGTTCTTTGCCGCTATAGCGGATAACCGCTTGCAGCGCGTCCAGCCACTCCTGCGTTTCGAGGTTATCGGTATCTTCGTGCATCAAGTGCTCCTCGGCGAATTAGGCGACGTCGAGTCGGTCTATTTCTCAAAAATCGGTACGCGGGCAAACTACAGCGCGAGCAAAAAAAAGCTTCCTTTTTTTCTTGGTTCCGCCAATTCACCAACTTTGTTGGCGTAAATGCAAAGTTTGTGAATCTTTACTCGAATATGACGGTGAGGAAAGCGGCGCAATTGATTGCCGCAAGTGCCTAGTTTGACTGTGATTATTTGTTCCGGGGCCCGCGCAGACTGGCGGACAAAACCCCATCCCCGGTTGTTAGCGGAGGGAATTGTAGTATTACTACAAAAAATTTTCCAGATAGGACGGTTAGTAACAAATAAAACAAAAGAGCAAAACAATTATTTGCCGTTTAGCCGTTTCGCCGGAACATTTAGTGGAATTTTTGAGAAAATGAACTACAAAATCGAGTCTCAAACAAAGACATCAGTCACAGCTGAACCAGCTCCCCACCGGGTTGATATTCAGCGTAGACCAAGTAACGCAGCGGGCCACCAGCCGCCAGGGCATTAAAGGGGTAACAAGTCACCAGCAATAAACCCCGCTCGGCAAAGATCGGCAAACGCTCTCTCTCACTGTCCACAATTCGCATTTCCGCAACCCGATAAGTATGCCAGCGTCCGCGTTTATCCTGCAGGTAAATGGAGGTACCCCGCCTGACACGCTCTAATCCCGCAAAGTGAGTATCCCGGTGTGCGGCAATAACCGTGGTGCGAGACTCGCCGGGATTGCCGGACCCAGCTAAGAGACCAGGACCGAAAGCCAACGCCTGGCCACTACCGCCGCTGAGGACAATTAATGGCGACTGCCCTTCCAACTTTAACTTGGCCACAGGCCAGGTGTCCGCCCAGGGCCAGGGCTTTTGCAGAGCCCCGCCCTGTAGCTGTTCTTCCCAAGCACTATTAATCAACACTTGGGCCAATTCTGCCTTGGCCAGAAGCCAGCTGGCTGAACCCAACTGCCACAACCCCGTTCCCAAGCAAAGCATAAAGAGCAGTGAGCGAGCCACGCTTACACACCTCCCCGTTGCAGAGGAATAGCGCCGCTGGGTTGACGGGGGTCTGGTAAAACCCTGCGCAGGAAGGAGCGCAGGGCTCGGGTCAAGTTGCTGCGCAAGGCCCGACCGCGTTGGAAGATCGCCGCAAACATCAACAATACCGCCGCTGCCAATAACTGCCCGTAGAGACCTGTAGCAGTTTGCGGATAGGCCTGGCGCTGTAGCACTTGCCCTTTAGCCACCATATTGGTGACCGAGCTGCGAGATAACTTCTCTTCAGCGCTGCGCACAACTTCCTCTTCGACTGCAACAAAACTGGTATAGGGGCTGGCAAGTTGATGCCTCAGGGCAATCTGCAAAATCTGTTCGCGCAAAGCCAGCCCCGCATCCGACTGCTCTCCTGACTGAAGCTGCCGGTCCCGCAGAGAATCTATCTTGCTGCGCGCCCAGACACTGCCGATGCCTGAAGTATCGCTACCACTCTCTACTTTCAGAGCGAGTTTGCGCACAAACTGTTTACCTGCCATTCGGCCCCGCAGCTGGATATCTCCCTGCAAGAGATCACCCTGCACCTTGGCCACCAACTGCATAGGCTCACCGTTATAGAGATCCGGGATACGCTTGGGGTAGGCATCCGCGACGACTCCCTGGGGCCAACTGAGTTGCAGGTCTGTAGCCATAGGGTTTTCCAACTTGGCGAACAGAGCCTGCATACGCTCACGAACTTCGGAAATATCACCGATGGTGACGAAAGTACCGCGCCCAAACTGAGCAGCTTTGCGCATAAAGTGGCTATTGGGAGCCGAACCAATACCCACTGTAAACAGCCGGGCGTTATGCAAGGACTGGCTAATTAACTCGAACAGGGCCCGCTCATTGCCCACCGCACCATCTGTAATAAATACGACTTGCTGAACGGTACTGGTGTCGTCCTGCATTTGCTGACCGAATGCCATTCGCAAGGCCGGCGCCATTTCTGTACCCCCCTCCGCATTCAGGTTTTCGATTTCCTGACGCGCACGGCGGATATTCTCCGCGCTCGCCGCTATCGGGCGCGGGAAAAATGCGCGGGTTGTACTGTTAAATTCAATAACGTTAAAGCGATCATTGCTGTGCAGGCGAGACAGTGCCAGGGTAAGGCTCTCCTTCGCCTGGCGAATAGAATTGCCAGACATGGAGCCGGAAGTATCGATCACATAAATCACTTCCCTCGGTAAACGCTGCGCAGAGGTACCGTCGCTGGGTGGCAGCAGCATGACCTGCAGATAAGCACCAGCCTGCTCTTCTACCCCCTCTTGCGCTGTGATTTTCTCGCTAAACAATGCCGCCCGCGGCATAGCAGAAGCGCGCGGCTGCCAATTCAATAAGAAATCCCGATCCATTGCAGCTGTTTCATCGCGCAACTGAATCCGATAGCGACCGTCACCTCGGTTATCAATATCAATCTGGTGATAGGGGCTATCGATTTTTGCTAGCGGCAGTCCGCCATGCAGATCCACCTCGATAGAAATATTATGACTACCCAGTGCCTCTAGCTCCTGCGCTGGCTGCATAAACGGAGTTATCGACGCAGCATCCGGCACTTGATTAGTGGGCAGTGCCCAGCCACTACTCTCTGCCACCAACTCCTGTTCATCGCCGTTCAACGCCTGGGAGGGTATTGGCTTGCCAGGGATATAGCGCGGGGTCAATGTGGTGGGCATGCGCAGTGAAAAAACGCCGCTGTCATAATTAACCGGCTGCAAGTAGCGGATATTAATTTGTACCATCTCATCGGGGGCAATATTGGCCACTTTATTGGTAAACAGGTTCGGGCGCTGCTGCTCGAGAAGAGCTGCACGCTTACCCGCCGCACGAGCAGCCTTATAAATCCTGGAGGCCTCTTTCCGCTCACGCACCTTGCCAACAATACGGCGTTCACCCACCTGAATTTCAAGCCCCACCACCGCAGCTTGCTCAGGCAGTGGTAATGCATAAACTGCTTCCTGCCAGCCGTCGGTGGTATTCTTGAATTGCTGCTGAAGCTCGACTTCCGCTACCAGACCCCGCACGGAAATACTGACCTGACTTTTCAGGTGCACCGCTGGAATATACTTTCCGGACTCATTGCCAGTAAAAAGTAAGTCCCCGCCCTTTACATCGTCCAGAGTAACTACCTCGGTGAACTCCTGCTGGATCGCATCACTCACAGAGGGAAGCTCCTGGGCATTGACCTCTGCCCCGATTGCCGCAATGACTACCGCCAATACCACCACAATAAATAACAGCCAGCGCCCAGCACCACCGGTCCTCTGGCGGCGACGATAGTATTCCTCTGTCGGCAACATCAGATCGTCTTTATGGAACCGCTGCCCAAATAACATCACCCTGTTCACTCACTTACCTCCACTTTTAAATTGGATGTTGAAGTCATTAAACAAGGAGGAGCTGGCGAAAGAAGGTAGGGAATCGGGCGGGAAATGGGAGGAATTATGGCGAAATATGGCGAGGGGCCTTAATACACCTATCGCCTTAATTTAACAGAACCGGGGAAAGGAAGAATACACTGTATTCGTCAGCAAGTTAGACGTGGATACCAATTATCGGGCTACCGGCACCTATCACAGCACACCTTGGGCTCAGTACATTTTTTCTCTGCCCAATAGGAACTTCCTGGCGCAATACCCAAAAGGCGATGCCGTTACGGATCTCACAATAAGACGCTTGGCAGTACCTTCGATCCCCTAATTTATTTTTAGCCTCTTGGAACGCTACCTTCAACGATAGCCTGGTAGCAGACGAGATCTGGTCTACTGGACTGATAAATTAATCGTCCTAGAATCCGCCCGCCACCTCGTTAGTTAGCAAAGGCACTTTCGCTAACTTGGTAACCGTTTAGACCGTTACTTAGGGAGCCTCTGAATAACTCCGTAATGCCTCTGCGGGTCTTGAAGGCTGCAGATGTTAGGCGCAGCTCGCCGTGAATGGCCGTAGCCCTTGGCAAGGGTTGCAACGCAGCAGCTGTGGCCTTCAAGGCCCGCCCTTCGGGGCTTGCAGAGCGATGCACACTCCGCGTTGCGACTTCTTGAAAGGTCTAGACATTCCTGCGAAGCCGCGCCTTGATTGTGAACCGCTCTGCATGCCAGAGATATCATGGAGTTATTCAGAGGCTCCTTAGCTTGCATATCCCTTCACCATTACAGGCCTTTCACACAGACAAACATAGTTAGTTCTAATATCTTTTTATCTAGTTCTTTTAGTTTTTCTGAGAGAGACTTAAACTCTGGATCAGCTTCTTGAATCCCCTTACTCTTCTTTTTTATTTCCTTTATTTCCAATTCAATTTTGAGCAAGAATTGAGATGCGGGCGTCGATGTTTGAGAATGTTTAGGAGAAAAATTCGGACTATCTGCCAACATCTTCTGATAATCTTCAAAATATTCCAACGACTTAGTTAACTGATATGCCTTTTCGCTTAGCGTCTCCATAAGCTTACGCTCTTGTGCTGGTTTACTAGCAGTAATTTCATTCGGAGTTTTGGCCGTGCTTGCCTCTCCCGTCATAGAGGGAGAGCTCTTTGTAAAAGCCTCAGAGGACTCATTCCTTAATTCTGCAAAAGCACTTTCACCATTTTGAGACCGCCCTTCCCTTGGTGCAGTACTTACTATAGTGGGGAGACTGGAGAGACTGGAAGTACGTCTAATATTTAAATTAGGTTCAGGCATTCTATTTATCCTATCTATACCTTAGTGTTTGCATTCAGGAACTATTATATTTATTAATTGAAGACCAAAATACAATTCTCCCGAATGCTATCCGCTTTCAAGCAACCTGTCTTTCAATTTTGACTCTGATTTTTTAGACTTTGGGCAACAATCCAGATAAATAGAAATATTCTCCTACATTCAACTTTAGGAACCTCCAAAAAAATGGTTTCCCAGTGATCTATTCGGTATAGCACAGTTAAGAAATGACTATTTTTTAAAAATCGGATTCCCTACCTATTTATTCCATTTTCACCTCCCTGAAATCTGCATTTTGCAGATTTCAGGGGCACAGGCCTTTCCAAAAACCTTTTTCTGTATTCAACCCTGAAGTGCATCAACCATATTTATTTGGACATCATACAGAACTATAGAGTCGCTAGGTTAATACCCAAATGTTGAGGAATCGCCCTCAGATCACATACTCTCAAAGTATTGTTTTTCAGAATTCACATCACCCCCGAGGGCTATAAATATACGACGTAAGTTTTGCTGCACGGCGGATACATCTTTGGCAAATTGAAGATCAGCATTAGGTCCTCTTACGTCATCACTACCATCTATTTTGTCAATTTCTTCCTTAACCCCATTGTATATGCCACGCCCTTTCTCCATTGCCTCGGCTCGCTCCCCCTCTGACATATGACGCCAGTTCAGAAGTTCTTCACGAAGCCCCATCAATTTTTTATTTAAATCAGATAAGTCAGCTCTCTTCGCCTCTAGATGATCGCTTTTTTCTTCCACTTTATTAGTATTAATTTTATTCTGTTCCAGAGGCTCACTATTTTTTGCCACTTTATTAGCATGAATTTTATTCGGAGTTTTGGCTGCATTTGCCTGTCGCCCCACCAAGGGCAACCTCTTATAAATTGCCTCCTTGACCTTTTTCCTTAAATTTGCAGCAGCACCTCCTCCCTTTTGAGACCGCTCCTCCTTTGGTGCAGTATTTTCTGCTGAGGACAAAGTGGAGACGGTGGCGACGCTGGAGCGATCGGAACAAAACTGAACATTTGAATTAGGGAAAGGCATTCTTTTTATCCTATATACTCTAGTGTTTACATTCAGGGAGCGCTCGATCTATTAATTGAGCGTCCAAGTACGATTTATCCCGGATAATACTCGCTTTTAGCCAACCCAACTTTAGGGGGCGACCCCAGATTTTAGTTTTTGGCCCAAAGGCGCCAATTACCAAAAATAAGTTTACTGACTTGGTGATCGCCTGGGCTGTCACTTAGGCTGAAGGGGGCAGGGAGACTTTGATCACTTTTGGCCTTCCGTTTGCTTGCTTGGGCTGCGCCTCTAAAATACGATTATTAAAACACAGTAGCCCCACTAATTTTTATAATCAGGTAAAGATCAACCCAAAAACCTATTTATTGCCCAGGGCTTCAAGTAACTCCGCTCTGGGAATACCCGGCATCTCCAGCTTCGCACCTAGGATATTCCCCTCAATCCTTATAGGGATGCTGGGGAAATCCATCAGTATAGGCTCCAGCAGTTCACTGATGCTTAAGTGATTAAACTAAGGGAAGTGCAAAGGAGAAGGAAGTATGACCAGCCGAGCACTCTCTGTGGCCAGTTCTCTCGGCATCCCCTCGACTCTGATGTAACTTCGCCATCTGTAAATCCGGGAAGGCTGCAATTCGAGCTGTTTAACGGTAACGCTTACACCAACCTTGAGCGACAGTACCAGGGCCGCTTTTCTATACTCCCCTGAGTATTGTTTACGAAAGGAACCTCCGAATAAGTTTGCCCCCTAAATGGGGTAGAAAAACAGCCTATCGCAAGACAATTAACGTAACACAAGCCATGCAGCAAGCCAGCTTTGCAGAGGCCGAATACCGGAACAAACGCTGCAAAACTCGCAAAGAAAAGCTCCTTGAGCAGATGGATTTATTGATTCCCTGGGGGGGCTTGAAGACAACATTGACCCCTTCTTTACAAAGCCAGGAAAGATCGCCGCCCTTACCCGTTAAGGGTCATGGTGCCTATTCACTGCATGCAACTCCTTTATAACCTCAGCGACCCGGCTATGGAGGATACTCTCTATGAGATTGAAGCCATGCGCTGCTTTGCGGGCCTGACACTCACGAAGCCCATTCCAGATAAAACCATTATTCTTAAGTTTCACCGCCTACTTGAAGCACACCTACTGGGTCGCCAGATCTTTAAAGAAATTAACAAACACCGCAAAGGAATGGGCATACTATTGAAAGAAGGCTGTATTGTAGATGCAACAATTATTAGTGCCCCCAAGCCCCAGCAAAATTCAAGAAAATACTCGCGATCCAGAACAGCAACAGAACGAGTCCTCCATGGTAAAGAAAATCGTGAAGGGCTGAAAGAACGAAAGATGGACTGGTATATGGCGATGAAGCAGAGCAAGCTAAAAACCCATCCGGGACAAGGGGCACCTGGCAAGGCGAAGGCACAGATTAGCGCTAAAGTGGAGCATCCCTATCGTTAGATCAAGTGCCAATTTGGCTACAACAAGACTCGATATCATGGGTTATCGAAAAATATGGAACGCCCACACCTGTTGGCAGGCTTTACCAACTTACTGATAGGGACAAGATACTCGGCTGCCTGGGGGCAGTGCGCCTGAAATCCGTGTGCAGCGGACTTCAGGTAGAAAATTAGAGGATCATATTGCCGAAATTGACGTTTTTCCTGAAAAACAGCCCACTTCTTGATCGACTGAGATTTCTCAGGAAAAAAGGCCGGCTTGATCAGAGGTCCCCCGAGTTCGACTTTTTAGCCTCGAGGATTTTCTTAAGCCCATCGATTTTTTTAGCTAGAGTCTCTACCGCCATCTCTGTAAGAAGGTAATATTCCCCATGCTCTTTATACTTATCTTTTAGTTCTTCTAACTTCTTTTGTTGGCCTTCCAGGTTCTCACATACTTCTCGTATATCCGAAGACTCCTTTTTGGCGTCATCTACAGAGTCTAGAAACATACGATTTATTAGCCTGAGGCTACAATCTAAACTGGCGTCTTCATTAGAATCGGAATGATTGCGCTCTAAATTACTTGGTGCTTTTGGAACATCATCTTCCAGGACGCTTTCAAGGGAGGTATTCGAAGAACTGGAACGGTTACGCTCTAAATTGCTTGATACTTTTTGGGGATCACCTGGCTGGGTGTTTTCAAGGTTATCAGCTCTATTCGGAGCTTTATAACATATCCGGGCGGGGTTTAAGCTGCTTCCCATAGAGGCTAGCATATTAGAAACTGCCTTTCGGGCCCGGCCCATTAGATTTGCAAAAGTGCCTGTGGTCACAGTGGGTAAAGCCTGATACTGACCGGCGGCCCGGCGGTTAACTACTGCTGCAGAAGCATTGGGAATTCCCGATCCAGCCATTTTATTTATCCTATCCATACTTTAATATTTACATTCAAAGAGCACTCTATTTATTCATTGAGTGCCCAAATGCGATTCTTCCCGGATACTATTCGCTTTTAACTTACCTGTCTTTTGAACCTGGACCTATTTTTTTAGCTTTTGGGCTTAAAAGCACCAGTTGCCAAGCTGTAGTGGTCAACTACGATCCATCTCAAGTGTAATATCCTGAAGATCAGCTAAAATAAATGAGGGGGCAATAGGTCCAACTGCGTTGCGTTGAACATAATCCTGGAAGGCAGGAGTGAGATATGGGTTTGATGGCTCGCCAAAACTAAAGCCAGCCAAGTTCTTTCTACCCATGCTCACAAAGCTGAATAGCTGCTGTTTGGAAGATACCTTGACTACTGGTGTAGGCGACCCATAAGGGCTAACCGCAGCAATTACGGCTAAGCGGAAGTACCTATAGCGCAACCACTGAAGCAGCAACACAAGTGGAGCGAGAACGCTTCACTAAAAAATGGGATGATACCCTCAGTAGGGTAATAAATTGTCGTTGTTCAGACTTGATCTGACAGTTATCGGTTTTTCAGGAGGTGCTCTGTCAGATCAAGTCTGGACTACTACATCTAACTACCGGCACACACTTTCAGCGCAGCTTGAAATCAAACTATTTTATCTTCTAACCCGGTTTGAACTTCCTGCCGCAATATCTAACAAACCATACCCATACAGATCTTACCAATAAAGTACAAGGGAGGCCCCCTTTCATCAACTCATCTTTTTTACTCTCTGAATGCTATACCGGTTTCCACATTCTTAATCAGCTCTTCTATTTCGTTACGCAGAGTGCCGAAACTACGCTTCGCCTCGTCTAAAGTGCTATATAGTTTATCTAGCATAGGAGAAATATCTTCAAATTTCTCAGGTAGCACAGAAGGAGCCTTTCCATCAGCAAATTTAATTTTTTGAAACTTGCGGTCGTGAGTACCCAATCGTCCTTCATATTTCTCCAGACATTTCAACCCATGGGTTAATACCATTCTTTTATATTCAAGATTCTCATAGATTTCATCCAAGGAATCTTCCCCGATTTCTTTTGAGGAACCTTCCCTCTGTTTCAGTTGGGATATTAGTTCATCATACGACCGCTGGCATTCCAGCTTTTTATCAATAGACTCTATAGCACCATTAATATCTTTTTCCAAATTTGGTAGCACTATTTTTTTTATGCCGTACAGAGTACCTCCGTCAAGAATTCCCAATTCTTGTGGTTTGGGGGGAGGAGCGGGGGGAGCAACCTTAGATTCATAAATGCCTTCCGCCTCTACCTGATAGCCGGTGAAATCAACCTTAAATATGCTTGCAAGACATTGCTTATCATCCATCGAACTTCGAGCCTCTCCACCCAGCTTGCCTTGCTCTTCAGTGAATGAAATACTCTCTAATTTATACGGAGCTTTAGAATCTATTTGGGCGGATTTTGGCCTGCTCCCCGCAGGGCCCTGTAGATTAAAAAATGCCCTCTTGGCGTTACCGATTAACTTTGCAAAAGCCCCCCGCTGAGGCAAAACTCGCCCCTCGCCGGGCTGCGGGATAGAACCCTTTGCCTTGGAAGCCACTGAAATACTGGATGATTCCGGTCCAGGCATTTATTTATCCTATCTCTACCTTACGCTCTATTTGACTTGCACACCCAGACAGCAATCTGTTTATTAATTGGGTATCCAGGCACCATTCCTTCCGAATGTTATCCGATTTAAGTTTGCCGATCTTTAAAATTTGACCACAATTCTTTATTTTTTGGTTTTAAAGGTACGTTTTTTAGCGGCTTATTAACACGGCTTAACTCCGCATCCCAGGGGGTAGCCACTCATTAGTGCCTACTTGGGGGAGGCGCCAGCTCTGCCTGCCCCCTTACCCGTTGCGCTTATTACCCGAAACCAAGGCTTATTAAGCAATTCACTCTGATAATTAATTGATGAAGGTGATCTATCTAGCTGCCCAGAATACCTCAAAAAGAATAGTCGACACCTATCCTGCACTGGATAGGTGAAAATAAATCAATTTAAATTCAATTGTGACGTATGTCTCACAGACTGCCAACAATCGGCAAGGCAGGGCGGTTATGCAGAATTATTTTCCCCCTCCGGAGTTAACTCCTTCAACGCTTTAAAATCAATATTGATCCCAACACCGCTCAATTCCTCAAGAGTAAAACGTTGCTCAAGCTTAAGCCAAGCTGGAATAACCCTATCAAGAATTGCTTTCAGATTTCCATTTTCTCTTTTCATATTGCCTTCTATATTTTTAATATTGTCTTCTAAATTTTTAATATTCCTCCGAATTTGTACGCTTTTTTCGAAACCCTCTGCAAGGTGCACTGTTCTTGTTTTCTCAAGAGCTTTATTTAACTCAGCTAGCTTCTTCTTGGAATTGTTCAACTTAACATCGCACTTGCACATAAATTCATCCAACGCCTTTATGGTTGCCCGATCTTCCTTCAACGCCTGAGCTATCCGCTCAAGCTCCCTTCCTTTACTTTCTTTATTTTTATCAATCTTTGTTAACTTTTCACCAGCACTTACTTTATTAGGAAGGGGAGTAGGGGCTTTGACTACAGGCCTTAATGCACACCTAGTTTCTTTCAGTGTTGCAGAAAACGATTTTATTGAATTTCTATCACCTTTTGACGAGAGGGCTGCTCCGCTCCGATCAATAGATTTATTGCCGATTTTTTTGATACACACTTTTTTTACCTACGTTTCACAGAGCGCCCCAACAAATCCAGAAGTAAACTTTGATACCTTGAGACACTTTTTATGATTAATTTTTACCTATGGAGCCCCTGAATAACTCCGTGATACCCTGCAAGCCCCGAAGGGCAGGCTTTGAAGGCCCGTAGAGGCATTGCGGAGTTATTCAAAGGCTCCCGATAAAGCAGAATTTATAAAAACTAATAAACAGTCATGTGCTTTATAGTCTAGTCATAGACTCCATAACTTCCTGGAGGCCACCCGTCATCTCGCTAGTTACTAAAGGCACTTTTGCTAATTGGCTAGTCGTTTATGGCTATAATTTAGACTGAAGAATGAAAGATGGACTACATCCCCTCCGTCAATATAAACTCATCATTACCTAAGTCGGATAATTCCATAGTGTAATTATTAGTAGCTTCAGTTAAATTACTCTGTAGCTCTAACATCTGACGCTTAATCTCTTTATCTTCTATTTTCTGTGCTATATACGTCTCTCCTGCTTCTTTTAAGCGCCCATGAAACCCTTCCAGCCCACGAAGAATCTGCTTTATTAGTGCCTGCTTAATACTCGGGGTTAACTCCCCTTTTAACCAGCATTCACTTTCTTTTAAAAACGCGTCAAGATCATCCCCTATTGTTTTTACTTCCTCCTCCATAAACTTTTCATTTATGGCAAGGGAGTCTCCCGAAGAACTGAAACGATTGCGCACTAATCCATCACCATCAAAGCTCGACATAAAATCCTGTTGAGCAATATTAAACTGTGCGAAGCTCAGCTTTTCTTTTATGAATTGGTTTTGCGTCTTTTTTTCAGATAAAACCTCTGCATTAGATTGACTTTTTACGAGTCTGCCTGGCTGGGTGTTTTCGCTCTTACCAGTATTGTAATGCATCCGGGCGGGGTTTAACCTTTTCCCTGTAGATGCTAGCATACTAAAAAATGTCTTTCGGGCCCGTCTCATTAAATTTGCAACAGTGCCGGTAGCCGAGTTGGGTAAAGCCTGGTGCTGCCCAGCTGTCCGATGGTTAATCGCTGCTGTGGAAGCACTGGAAATTCCTGGCACAGGCATTTTATGTATCCTATCTATACTTTAATGTTTACATTTGGGAAATGCTCTATATTTTAATGGAGCTCCCAAACACAATTCCTCCCGCATACTATTTGCTTTTAATCTATCTGTCTTTTGAATCTGGACCTAGTTTTTTAGTTTTTGAGCTTAAAAGCACCTCTGTTAGTTGCTTTTTTATCATTCAAATCCGTAGCTTTGGGCGATTCGCCGGGCAAATAGAAATATTCTTCAGGCTGCCAGTTTTGATCTTCAACCTGCTTTTTTGGGCTGCACCTTTAAAATACAATAATAAAAACCGGCACTTTGGCCGGTTTTTTATTCTCAGGTACCAATTAAGGAATCTATGAACAACAGGATATAATCCTGGCGCAGCACATCAAGCAGTTTTACGTTGGGGAGACGCCTGCCTGCCCCCTTACCCGTTGCGCCTATTGCCCGAAATCAAGTAGGCAACCAGGGGGGGGTGTTTTTCTCTCCCCGGCCTGCCTCTTCAACCTTTAGCTCTGGCAGTAGTTCGGTGGAGGTCCCGGGCCGATTGACTGTTTTAGCTGCATCCCCAAGCTTAAAAGCCTTTACCCGGCTCGCGGAAATCTGCTAGCGGATCCACGTTTAGCCAGTTAATCCAATTATCATTCTCTATATTCGATACTAGTTTTTCGAATGAGTGTTTTTGCCCATTGACTTGCCCCTCTACCTGGGTGTCTCCCGTACCTGCATTAACCTTTACTGTAGAAGCTCGTGTGGATTCCGAGGCCACGAAACGTCCTTCTCGTAAATTACTATCATCAGGGGATAATTGCTTCTGCAATCTATCTATGGTCTTTACTGACTGATCACGATTAAGGATTTCATCTTTGCTCTCCCGATCATCTCTTTCCAGGAGCCTATTCTCATCTATTAACACGACTTTTCCCGTAAGTAATGATGAGCTCTCTTTGGTGTTATCAATATTATTCGGAGCTCTATAGCATATCTGGGCGGGGTTTAATTTGCGCCCCACTGAGGATAGCAGATTAAAAAATGCCCTCCTGGCGCTACCGATTAAGTTTGCAACAGTGCTCCCCCGCTGAGGTAAAACTCGTCCCTCGCGGGGCTGTTGGACAGAGTTTCGTACTGTGGAAACCGTTAAACTTTTAGATATTTCTGGTCCAGCCATTTGTTTATCCTATTTCTACCTTGCGCTCTATTTAGCCTGTCAACCCAGAGAACAATCTATTTATTAATTGGATACCCAGGCACCATTCCTTCCGGATACTATTCGCTTTTAGCCTGCCGGTCTTTAAAATTTGACCCCGATTCTTTATTTTTTGGTCTTAAAGGTGCCTTTTTAGCGGGTTATTAACGCAACTTAACCCTGTATCCCAGGGGGCGGCGCCAGCTCTGCCTGCCCCCTTACCCGCGTTGCGCTTATTACCCGCAACCAAGCCCCAGTTGTTGGTGCATTTACTTCCAAATTTACAGAGAAACACTAAAAGCCCGTACGGGCTTTTTTCAATAGGTAGCTAAGGGCCTTTTTCTCTCCCCGACCTGCCTTTTCAGCCTCTAGCGCTGGCAGTAGTTCGGTGGAGGTCCCAGGCCAATTGACTGTTTTAGCTGCATCCCCAAGCTTATAAGCCTTCTAGCCAGGGAAGCGGTTTGGGGCAGGGGAAATACCGGCATTAGGAGCTATGCTTTTTTACCTTACGAGTCGGAATCATTTAACGGCTTTTTCTTGATCCCTTGCTAGCCTGCCAGTCCTATGATCAGGACTCTACCATATTCTGCCGCTTCTTCTTATGATCAGACGACTCTAAGACCTTCTGCACCTCCTGGTGCAGCTTGTTCTCATCCTTATTCGAAAATATGTCCTTCATCTTATTCTCTATGCCCTTCTTGTTTAGTATTTTGGGCGGGACTTCGGGGGGGCGTACCTCAGGTTCACGTTCGACTTGCCGCTCTACCTGGGTGTCTCCCGTATCTGCACTAACCTCTGCTACAAGAACCTTTAAATCGGGGTCCGCGATCCGAAAATTCCTGGCACTAGCGGACTCAGGATCCGGCTTTTGCAATATGTCAGCAGAAAATTTGGCTGCTCCCCCAACCGATTCTTCCTCATAGTTTTGAAAAAATTTGTTACACTCTTCTAAATCCTCCTTAGCAATTTTTAGAAGATCTTCAATTCTCCAATTCTGGAATTTTGGCCCCAAATATTTTTTATCTCTGGTTTGCAAAAAAATTTCTAACCTTTCTATATATTCTCTCACTTCCCCCGGGGTTCTCAAGCTTTTCTGCAAGTTCTGACTACCTCTTTCCAGGAGCCCATTCTCATCTATTAACACGACTTTTCCCATAAGTAATGATGAGCTCTCTTTGGTGTTATCAATATTATTCGGAGCTCTATAGCATATCTGGGCGGGGTTTAATTTTTGCCCCACTGAGGATAGCAGATTAAAAAATGCCCTCCTGGCGCTACCGATTAAGTTTGCAGCAGCCCCCCCCCGCTGAGGCAAAACTTGCCCCTCGCGGGGCTGTTGGATGGAAATTCTTTCGGTGGAAGCCCTCGAAATCCTAGCTAATTCGGGTCCAGCCATTTATTTATCCTATTTCTACCTTACGTTCTATTTAGCCTGTCAATCCAGAGAGCAATCTATTTATTAATTGGATACCCAGGCACCATTCCTTCCGGATACTATTCGCTTTTAGCCTGCCGGTCTTTAAAATTTGACCCCGATTCTTTATTTTTTAGTCTCAAAGAGCCTCTGAATAACTCCGTAATGCCTCTGCGGGTCTTGAAGGCTGCAGATGTTAGGCGCATCGCCGCGAATGGCCCTAGTCCTTTGCAAGAGCTGCAACGCTGCAGATGCGGCCTTCAAGGCCCGCCCTTCGGGACTTGCAGAGCGATTCACACTCCGCGTTGCGACTTCTTGAAAGGTCTAGACATTCCTGCGAAGCCGCGCCTTGATTGTGAACCGCTCTGCATGCCAGAGATATCACGGAGTTATTCAGAGGCTCCTTAAAGGTACGTTTTTAGCGGCTTATTAACACAACTTAACCCTGTATCCCAGCGGATAGCCACTCATCAGTGTCCTGCGCGGGGGCGGCGCCAGCTCTGCCTGCCCCCTTACCCGTTGCGCCTATTACCCGCAACCAAGTAGGCAACTAGGGAGTGTTTTTCTCTCCCCGAGCTGTCTTTTCAACCTTTAGCGCTGGTGCTAGTTTCTCACCTTCCTCAGGACGCTCAACATACGAGTCTTGACGGTCTTCAGGGGAGATCTGCGAAGTACCTCCCGCCTCCCGTGTGCGTTTGTCTTCCGTTGATGCAGGTTGTTCTTGTGCCTGGTGATTTCTCTTGCGACGAGGTAGGGGCAGGGGGGGCGGAGTGCGCTGGGGCTGCAGGGGGGATACTAGAGGCCAAAGCTTGGGGGGGAGCTTAGAGGACTCAGCATCAAAGAATTCGAAACACTCAGTTTTTGCTTCAGAAAGTTCCATCGCACGTAAAGCCCTATCGAAGCTACCCATAGTATTTATACGCTTAAGAGGAGGCGGTGCATTAAACACCTTAGGGGCGATTTTATGAAGCAGGTTTTCTCGCTTTATTTTCAGCTTTTTATATTTTTCATTTTCCTCTTTATATATCGCCTTTAGATCATCATACTCCTTAATACTACCAACCGGCCCTTTTATCGCACCTGAAATGATCTTCAGATCCTGAGTACGCTCCGCTAGTTTTTTGTCTATAGCCTTTAACCTTTTCACTAGTCTCTCGACGTTGGAAGGCTCTACTTCTACTTTAGAATCTTCCATCGCATCAGGAACCTGATCGAAGCTATCTCGACACTTATGATGTTCTTTATTAGGATCATCATATATCGGTTTATAGTTTTCCACGAAATCAGCATGCGACAATTCTACCTGTTTAGGAGGGGGCAGTGCTTTAAACTGCTGAATATAGATTTCCTTAAGCTCGTCTTCTTCCTTTTTCAGCTTGTTATAATTTTCTTCACCTTCTTTATATTCAAGCTTTAATCTATTGCACTCCTCAGAAGTCTTATCCGGCTGTTTTTTTATATCTTCTGAAATTAACCTTAGCTCCTTAGAGCACTCAGCAACCTCTTTTCCTTTAGCCTCGAACTCCTCCTTTGCTTTTTGTACGTCACCTAGCAAATTGTCGTTAATTTCATCAAGTCTGTTTGGAGCTTTATAACATATCCGGGCGGGGTTTAACTTGCTCCCCATGGATACCTGTATATTGGAAAATGCCTTTCGGGCCTGGCCCATTAATTTTGCCGCGGCACCTGCGGCCGACTTGACTAAGGCTCGATTCTGTGTAGCATCGGCGGGGTTAACCGCCAATTTAGATGTTTTGCTAATTACTGTTCCGGTCATTTATATACCCTACTTGCAATCTATAAGTTGTTTTTAATACCTACATCCGTGAGGCGCTCTATTTATTGATTAGGCACCAAGATACTATTGGCTTTAAGCTAGCCTGCCTTTTAAAATTGACCCAGGATTTTTAATTTTCAACCTTAAAAGCGCCTTTGTTAATTATTTTTTAAGACCCCTAAACTTCGTATCATAGAGGGACGGCAAACCGGAGAAAAACACAACTTATAGAAGCGCCCTTGAAATTGTCAATTTTGGCTTCCAGTTGGCCAGCTCGCATATCAAATAGATTGCTGTTATAGAAAACCCTTAAAACCTTGACCTAGAATATATTGCACAAAGTACAAACATCTATTTTTATTGGTTTTTTATGCCTACACTTAGGGAGCCTCAAGCTTAAAGGGTGGATTCCCTATTAATATATCCCTGATACTCTCTCCAGGATCGGAAACATTTTCGTTCCACGATTTTAGTCGCATCAGGGGCTAATTTAACCTCAACTCTCTTTAAGGTCCGTTCACCCGGGAGGGGCATTTCTTCTTCGCGCAAGAAGTTAAGCTGTAAGCCATCGGGCAAATTACGCGCTAGACGCTCCCACCCCTCGGTAAGAAAATCTCTTGACTGGTATAATTTCTCTAATTTATTTTTAGCCTTTTGATACGCTTCAAATAATTTAGCAGGCTCGCCAGAACCATCGTGAAGTCTGGTGATATCCAGCTCGTTTATAATCTCTTCTTGCTTCTCTATGTTTTTATCTAGGGTTTCTATATCTTTCGTTATTTTTGTTACATTGATTAACATGGCGTCTTCAATTTAGCAAATTTATTTGGACTTTTATAACTTACCCAGGCGGAAATTCCCCCCATGGATGCCAGTGTATAAAAAATAGATTTTTTGGGCCTGGCTCATTAATTTTCAGCAGTACTTACCGCCGAATAGGATAACTCTCGATACTGACCGGATTGCAGAGGGAGTTAACTGCAATCACAGTATTTTTAAAGATTACTGATCCGGCCATTTCCTATTCCAGTCAAGCTCTAGAAACTGTATTCGAAACCTGCATTTAGGAAACGCTCCTTTTAGTTGACACCTAAATACAATTTCAACTAAATAGTATTCAATTCTAGCCATCCCGTCTTATATATTTCGACCCGTTTTTTTAGATTATGGGCTTTTTAGAAAACTCGCCCTTAACACTGCACTATATTGCGGACAACTCAAAATGACTGTTGTTACTCGAAAATTAGCCGCCTGTACGCAATTATCTCTATTTTTACTCCCTCAAAGCCGCACCTAGCAGCTTTAAGGCTCTCCGCCTCTAAGTTGGTAGATAATTACATCCCATTAATAAACTGATCAGTACTGAAAATAAGAATATTTTCTCTAAATATCAAGAGCTCCCTTCATAGTCAAAAATTTTCTATATATAAGAATGGGCATCCTACTTTCGCGCTAACGCTATAGTTTTCTATCTACCAATTTAGCAACCGGCACTGACACCCATTTCTGTGGACTCCAGCTGGGTGGCATGCCCCTAAGAGGGCGTCGCCTGGGCATTGGCCTTTGGCCCGATTGCCGCAATGACTACCGCCAGTGCTACCACAACCAGTAACAACCAGCGCCCAGCGCCACCGGTCTTCTGACGGCAATAGTATTTCTTTCGGCAACAGCAGATCGTCTTTATGCAACCGCTGCCCGAATAACATCACCCTATTCACTGACTTCCCTCCACTTTTAAATTGGATATTGAAGTCATTAAACAGAGGGAAGCAGGCGATAGGAAAGTGGAATTGTAGCAGCCATAAAAAAACCGGCACTCACGCCGGTTTTTACTAACCTTCAGAATAACACCCAAGCCCAACCTTCTCATAGAAGCTTGCTTAGGGAGCCTGTTGCTTTAAGTAATGTGTATAAAATTGCTACGATCTTAAATGGATTCTACGAACGGATATGTTCTCGCAGTTCAAAATTTCCATATTTGCTTTGGGTGTAAAGAGTAACCGGGAGCACGGCTGTATCCAGCACGACAGAGAACATTGAGTCAACTACAGTACAAGCCAAAATGATGTTACCAAAGTTCTTGGGTTTGGAGTTCATTTTACATACATTGTAAGCCACGCCACTATATACGCGGGGCATGCTATTACAATAAGAGCCTTCCCTTGTTAAAGCACTACCCACCGCATAGTTGTCGCGGCCAACAGTTTTGACTGTACCGCAGCCGATCATCGTCAAAGCTAGGGCAATTACGATAATTTTTTTCATTTTAACTCCTTTTATCTTTATTTGATTTAGCCTAATTCAAGTAGCGAGCTTAGATTCAAACCATAGGAAAAGTTCACTTTAGGCTACCCCAGCTGAGAGTTTAATTTTGGTATCTGAGCACAATTTCTTGCCTGTTATATTCAGGGACTGAAAAAAGTAATCATCAGGCAAAGAAATTTGCAAGCGCAGATTGTTGCACTCAGGCCCAGATCAATCGACCAAGCCATAATCCTTACGCAACACTTCAAGCAATTCCGCTTTTGGATTATCAGATATCTCAAGTTTCGTACCAATAATCTTCTCAGCAATACCAATATAAGTATTAGAGAGATCTATCAGCATAGATTCTGGCAGTTCGTTATCACGAGCCAAAGCCGAGCGCTCATCCATGCGATCTTTGTTCAACAGGATATCTGCATCGGGGAAGTAGTTGAGCAGGGCCTGGCGGAAACCCTCTTTGGATTTCTCCACAACCTTACCTGCGCGATACTGTTCGCCGTCCCAGATACGGGAGGAGTCCGGGGTGCCCACCTCATCCATATAAATCAGTTTTTCTTCACCATTGGCAGAGGTGACGTAGCCAAATTCAAACTTGGTATCGACAAAGACCTGGTCGAGCTTTTCCAGCTCTGCGGAAATCAAATCGAAACCTTCTTTTAGTAACTTCTCGTACAGATCGATATCGCCTGCATTGCGGAAGCCGAAGGCTTCGAAATTGTCTTCAATATTCTTGCGGGTGACATTAACGTCATCTGCTTCCGGCACGCCGGGGATACCCTTGAGAATGCCTTTACTGGAGGGAGTAATGAGCAATTTAGGCAGCTTCTGATCCTTCTGCAAGCCATCAGAAATCTCGATACCACAGAACTCCCGCTCACCCTTCTCATAGGAGCGCCACATGGAGCCGGTGATGTACTGACGAGCGATCGCCTCGATCATAACCGGGCGCGCCTTCTGTACGATCCACACCAGCGGATGCGGGATATCCAGAATGTGGCTATCGGCGAGGCCCTGCTCTTTAAACAGCTTGAACCAGTGGTTGGAAATAGCATTTAGTGCTGCGCCCTTGCCAGGTACGCCGCGCATACCACCTTCGCCAGTCCAGATACAGTCGAACGCGGAGATACGGTCGGAGATCACCATTACCGCAAGCGGAGTGTCAGGAGAAACCGGGTAGCCCTTCTCCTCAATCAGGCGGCGGCTGTCTTCTTCGCTCAGCCAGTATACGGAACGGACCTTGCCACTGTGGATAGGCTTGTCGGTGCGGATCGGCAGGTCATTATTGACCGCTAGAACTTTGTCAGCCAGGCTCATGGGCTCTCACCTATTTGAAGGGACCAAATAAAAGAAAGCGCGGCATTCTAGCAAATACCGCAACCTACAGACAAAGAAAGATATCGGGCAATTACTCCGAGCTTCGCCGGGCCTCCCATTCCACCTGGTGCTCATGGGTGGGCCAGGCACTCATAATGGCCTTGAGC
This sequence comes from Microbulbifer maximicatervae (SeqCode), assembly GCF_052467825.1. Lineage (NCBI taxonomy): Bacteria > Pseudomonadati > Pseudomonadota > Gammaproteobacteria > Cellvibrionales > Microbulbiferaceae > Microbulbifer > Microbulbifer maximicatervae (SeqCode). Next base: position 2,244,481 of record NZ_CP174327.1, on the reverse strand, counting down.
AAGGTCGCCAGGGGAATTGCAAAGAAGACGCCCCAGAAGCCCCAGATGCCGCCAAAGAACAGCACCGCGAGGATAATAGCAACCGGGTGCAGGTTAACAGCCTCGGAGAACAGCAGTGGTACCAGTACGTTGCCATCGAGCAGTTGGATAATGCCGTAAGTCATCATCAGGTAGAGAAACTCATTACTCCACCCCCACTGGAAAAGCCCAATAGCCGCAACGGGGATAGTGACAACCGCTGCACCGATATAAGGAATCAACACACTGAAACCCACGGCGACTGCCAGTAACAGGGCGTAGTTCACCCCCAGTAGCAGAAAGGCGGCATAACTGACAGCAGCCACAATGCCAATTTCTATTACCTTACCGCGCACATAATTGGCCACCTGATCATTCATTTCATGCCAAATCTGGTGGAGCATGGGCCGCTCTTTGGGCAGGAAAGAGGTGCACCAGCGGATCAGCTGTTCCGCATCCTTAAGGAAGAAGAATACCAGGATCGGCACCACTACAACGTAAATCAGCAACCCGGCAAAAATGGGTAGGTTGGTAAGGGAGAAGGCCAACAGTGTCTGCCCCAGGCCGCCCAGCTCGCTGCCGAGGGTATTGAAGATTTCATCGATCTGCCCGGCTGAAATTAAACGCGGGTAGCGCTCAGGAAGTAACAATAAAAGCTCCTGCCCGCGCTGCACCATATTGGGCAATTCTGCCCCAAGCCGCACCAACTGACGCCAGATAATAGGTAGCACCACAAATAACAGGGCCACAATAGTACCCACCAACACCAAGCAGGACAGGGTAACCGCCAGCCAGTGTGGCACACGCCAGGACTTCAGCTTTTGCACCATTCCCTGCATCAGGAAGGCGATCACCAGCGCGGTGAATACCGGGGCCAGCACAGCGCCCAGAGTCGCCAGAACTACCAGGGCCAGGGTCAATATTAAAACCAGAAGCACCACTTCTTCCTGACTGAAGTAGCGGTTCACCCAGCCTTTTACAATCGATAACATAGACTCTCGGGATTTATCTTTATTCATTTGCCAGCGTACAGCCAATATTGAAAGGTATTATTACGTCGCTCAGCGCGGAGCAGGGGCCGGCCACTTAAAGATGCAAAACTGTGGAAGTCTCGCCAGGACCCTTCATCAGAGGCCAGCACACAAAGCAGCGTTCCCTCTGGGTATTCCCGCAATGCCCGGCGCATGGCCAGTAACGGTTGTGGGCAGGGCAGATTTCTTGCATCCACAATAGTGGCCGCGTCCCAGTTCGGTGTCTGGGTATCGGGCTGATTGGTAGAAGAAGTTACTGACATTGCCTTTTTAGTCACAAACCAGAATTGCCGGGGATTATAGCGCGAACCAGACGCCATAACCCGCGCAGGCTTTACGCTTTTTAACTTTCCGCCTGGCGCAAGTGTGAACCTTTTATGGTCCACTAAGTCCAATCCTCGACAGTCCAACGGGGTAGCGTATAGAGTTGGACTATAGATCCTTCATGGACAGACCGAGCAGTAATCAAGATGACTGATTCCAAAAACAGCCTGCTTCACCGAACGCGCCCCTCAGCTATCCTCCATCGACTTCGCGCAGGACTGCGAAGCCTGGGTATGGGGTTGTTACTCGGCGCAGTCCCGTTTGCTGCCATCGCGGACAGCGATGAAATCCGCCTCCCCGAACTGGGCGATAGGACCAGCGGGGTCGTCTCCCACACCCAGGAAAAAGAACTGGGGCAGATGTGGCTGCGTATTTTTCGCAGTCAGGTTCGCACTTCCAGCGACGCCCTGATCCAGCAATTTGTCGAAGGCATGGTCAAGGAGTTGGCCGAATACAGCCCGCTGGAAGACAAAGAAATTGATGTTGTCGTAGTAAACAACAAAACCATGAACGCCTTTGCGGTCCCCGGTGGAGTCATGGGGGTCCATACTGGCCTATTTCTATTTGCCGAACGTGAAGACCAGTTTGCATCGGTAGTTGCCCACGAATTGGGCCACCTCAGCCAGCGGCACTATGCCCGCTCTCTGGAAGCACAGCGCAACAGCAGAATTCCCACCTTAGCCGGTATGCTCGGTGCCCTGGTTCTGGCGGCTACCGCCGGTGGTGAAGCGGGAATAGCAGCTATGAGCGCGACCCAGGCTGCAGCCCTGGATAACCAGCTGCGATTTAGCCGCAAGAATGAGCAAGAAGCGGACAGAGTCGGGATTGATACCCTGGCCAAATCCGGGCGTGATCCAGAAGCCGCCGGTGAAATGTTCGAGCAAATGCTCAAGGCCACACGCTACTACCAGCGCCCGCCGGAATTTCTCCTTACCCACCCCGTTACAGAAAAGCGTATTGCCGATGCCAAGTTGCGCGCTCAGCGTATGGATAAAGTGGCTCCCAGCGAGGACCTGGATTATCACCTGATGCGCGCCCGGGTACGGCTCGCCACAGAACCAACGCCGCAGCAAGCAGTAAAACGCTTTAGCGCGGAGCTGAATGGTATCAATGATAATGAAGATGCTGCCCGTTACGGCCTCGCCCTGGCCCAAGTATCCGCAGGCAAGCCCGATTCAGCGCTGGACACCTTGCAGCCCCTGTTAGACAAAACTCCCTCAAAAGCGGCCTATGTGCTGGCCCGAGCGGATATCGATCTGTTGCGAGAAGACTACAGCAGTGCCACCAAGCGCCTGCAGTGGGCCCTCGATCGCAATCCGGGAGACCACGCCTTAATCATGGGCCTCGCCAATGCCCACTTTAAAGCCGGCAACTACCTGGCTGCAGAGCGCCTGCTGGCGAAATATAGCCGTACGCGGAAGAAAGACCCGGCAGTTTGGTACCTATTGGCGGAGACCCACGGATTGGCCGGAGATATTGTTGGCGTGCACGAAGCCCGAGCCGAGTATTACATTCTCAACGGCATATTCGACAAGGCTATTCAGCACCTGCGCCATGGAATTCGCATGTCAAAAGACGATTACCAGGTCAACGCCATCCTGGAACAGCGCCTCAAAGATGTGCTGAAAATGCAGGAAAGAATCGAGGAGCTGTAACTCCCCCAACGAAAAAGAGCGGCCACTGGCCGCTCTTTTTGTTTACTCACCGCTACTTCCTCGAGAGCTAACCTTTGCGGAAATCCAACATCCGCTGCAGCGGAATCATCGCCTTGCGTCCCAGTTCCGGGTCCACAAAGATCTCATTATCCCCGCGCTCCAGTACACCGCAGAGGTTCTCCAGAGAGTTCATCGCCATCCAGGGGCAATTAGCACAGCTGCGGCAAGTAGCTCCAGCGCCGGCGGTAGGCGCTACCATTAGCTCTTTGTCTGGGCACTCCTGCTGCATCTTGTAAAAAATGCCCTGGTCGGTAGCCACAATAAAGCGCTTCTCTGGGCGGGTCTTGGCAGCATTAATAATCTGCGAGGTAGAACCCACCACATCGGCCAGGGCTACCACAGAGGCGGGAGATTCAGGATGCACTAGAACCACAGCATCCGGATAGAGGGCCTTTAAGTCCTCAACCCCCTTGGCCTTAAACTCTTCATGCACAATACAGGAACCATCCCATAACAGTACGTCTGCGCCGGTTTCCCGCTGGACATAGCCGCCCAGGTGCTTGTCAGGTGCCCAAAGGATTTTTTCGCCATTGGCATCCAGGTGATCCACTACATCCAGCGCAATACTCGAGGTCACCACCCAGTCCGCCCTGGCTTTTACCGCAGCAGAAGTATTGGCGTAAACCACCACGGTGCGGTCCGGGTGCTGATCGCAAAAGTCAGAGAATTCTTGCGGGGGGCAGCCGAGATCCAGGGAGCAGGTTGCCTCAAGGGTCGGCATCAGTACTTTCTTGTTCGGGGTAAGGATCTTAGCGGTCTCACCCATAAACTTTACTCCGGCCACTACCAGAGTATCGGCCGAGTGCTGAGCGCCAAAACGGGCCATTTCCAATGAGTCAGAAACGCAGCCGCCGGTTTCCTCCGCGAGGGCCTGAATCAAAGGATCGGTATAGTAGTGTGCGACTAATACTGCATTCTGTTCTTTCAGCAAGCGCTTGATGCGCTCGCGCCATTCTTGCAGCTCTTCTTCGCTATATTGAGACATTACCGGCTCCGCCAGGTGCGCTTGCACCAAAGAGCGAGAATCTACCTTGTCTGCGGCAATGGACTTATGAGTCATGACTAACTTCCAGTCGCGGAAAAGCGCGCATTATAGCGCAATGAAACGACACCACCACGCACCCTTTCGACAGCAATTTTAGCTTGGCGTTACAGGCAAAATATGCCGAGGGAATTCAGCCTGTTCGCTCTAGAAGATGCGCATTTCAACAATAGGACCTCTATGGAGATATTGGATACAGTGATAGTCGGGGCAGGCATATTGGGGCTTGCCTGCGCCTACCAGATGAGCCGGGCTGGCCACAAAGTGATTGTGCTAGAACAACACAATGCCATTGGAACCGAAACCAGCGCTCGCAGTAGTGAGGTCATTCACGCAGGCCTCTACTATCCAACGGACAGCTTGAAAGCCCGCGCCTGTGTAAACGGTAAATCCATACTGTATCAATTCTGCCAAGAATACGCGGTGCCCCATAAGCAGCTCGGCAAACTGGTAGTCGCCACCGATAAAGCACAGCTTGCGCAATTGAGAGATCTCAAAAATCAGGGGGATACTAATAACGCTGGCGGACTTCGATTACTAAGCGCCTCTGAAGCCCGATCTATGGAGCCGGAATTACAATGTGCCGGTGCCATTTACTCTCCGACAACCGGCATTATCGATAGCCACAGCCTGATGCTAGCCCTTGAGGGTGCCATGGAAGCCAGGGGAGGAGAAATTATACTTGCGAGCAAAGTTGCGCGAATTGAAATATCCAGCGGAACTTGCCAACTCGTGATGGAGGATGGCTACAAACTGAAAACCTGCAATCTAATTGTGGCCGCAGGCCTCCACACAAGCTCGCTAGTGGGGACGATAAATAGCGAAGTTATAAAACGAGAAATTCCCACCACGTATTTTGCTAAGGGCAGTTACTTTACCCAGTCAAGTAAGGTGCCTTTTTCACACTTAATTTACCCTCTACCTGAAAGTGCCGGTCTGGGTATTCACCTCACTCTGGATTTGGCCGGAGGAGCGCGCTTCGGTCCAGATGTGGAATGGGTCGAGTCCATTAACTACCAAGTGGATCCGAGTAAACTAAATACATTTTATGACAACATCCGTCGCTACTGGCCTGGAATATCAAAGAATACTTTACGGCCTGGCTATGCGGGCATTCGCTCCAAAATTGTACGCAGGGGCCACCCCGCTGGTGATTTCCAGATTTATCACAAAAGCCTATCGGATAAATCTCAGTTAGTGGCATTTTTTGGAATTGAATCCCCCGGACTGACCTCTTCACTATACCTCGGAGAAGTAATCGTAAAAATGATTTTCTAATTATTTACCCACTGGAAGATAAATTCTGTTTAACTCAAACAATCACAACGAAAGCAGAAAGAATACGCTATTGAAGTGATAAAGTAGAAATAGTATTTATCTACCAATCACCTACATCAGGTTCAATATAAACCCCAGGGTAATCTTTCCCCTTAGCTTTTACGGTCCGAATTACTGAATAATTATACCCATATTCCCCGTACCCAGCTGTGTTGCCAGTGCGGTTTGGAAATCATTCACTTGAGTGGTGGTATGAGTATTTAAAGTACCTGTTTGAGAGGTGGTACTGGCGCTACTGAAAACCCCAGCTTGGCTGACATCAACCGTATTCATATTTCCATCTTGGGTAATGGTGATATTGGATGATGTGACATCCGTTTGTAATACCATCAGAAAATTTGATGTACCAGTTTGCAAAGTAGTCACACTACTCAGGTCAACCAATGTATCTTGCTCAACATCAGCGGTATTATCCGTTCCCGATTGGGTGATATCAATCACACTATTACTAATAAGGCCGTCTTGTTCCGCAGTCACCATATTAGTGGAACCACCTTGATCCACCGCTATCGTACTCAATGAAATAGGTCCATCTATTTGCATCAACTGGGCGTTATTATTGTCTCCGATTTGAGTCACTGTTGCTGTTGTAAAGTCTAAAAAATTACTCTGATTAATATCTACTTCATTCATATTTCCGCTTTGTATAACAGTCGCAACTGTTGAGGAAATATCCCCCTCTTGATCCACACCGATGGAGTTATTATCTCCAGATTGACTTACAGTGATAAAACTCAGGGAAACCTGATCTTCTTGATCTACAAACAATCCATTGTCAGTACCATCTTGGGTGACACTAGCAGAACTACCTGTAACCCCATTTTCCTGATCTACATCCGCCTGATTGCTTATACCTGATTGAACTATGCTTGCAGTAGTCGAATTAACAGCCGAAACTTGGATTATATCGCCATCATTTGAGGATCCCAGCTGTGTAATAGTCGCAGTGGATGAAGTGATATTGCTAAACTGATCGACATCCAAAACATTATCATCGCCAACTTGATTGACAATAATGGTACTGCCCGAAATCACTGTCGACTGTTGTGCATCTGCATCGTTCATATCTCCATTTTGACTACCACTAATAGAACTGTTATCAACGATATCTTCCTGCTCCAATTCGGTTACATTTGAGGAGCCTATCTGGATTGATGTTACAATACTCAAGCTAATCTGGTTATCCTGCCTGGACTCAAATTCATTATCAGTTCCCGACTGGGTCGCAACCACAGAGCTATTATCCACGATATCTCCTTGTGGAACTTCCGCATCATTCATATCTCCCATCTGATTAATTAGTACCAAGCTCTGGGTAACTCCCTGCTCCTGACTGAGATCTGTACTGTTAGAATTACCAAATTGGTTGGTCGTTAAACTTGAAGATTCAACCGTATTTTCCTGTGTGGACTCAGCCTGATTCAGATCTCCCTGCTGATTAATCGTATTATTAGCAGCATTAATATTCATCTCCTGCGTCGATGTCGCTTCATTGTTATCACCAACTTGTATATGGGCAATCAAACTATTGATCGTATTGTCCAGTTGCATCGCGTTCGAAATATTTCCCGCCCCCTCCTGGATAACCACAATCTGGTTATCCATAACAGTAGGATCTACCTGGCTTGAGGCAGCCATATTGAGGGAGCCTTGTTGGGCGACCTCTGTGACATTATTGTCAGCAGCTGCTCCACAGTGAGCTACTGCCAACACCGCAGCAGCCAATAGCTTCATAAATCTCATCGAAAGTCCCTTTCAAAGACAAACTGAATCCAAGAACTTGAGCCATAGCCAATATTCTTGGAAAATAAATACTTCTACCTGAAACCCACCACAGCTACTGAATAATATTTCCCTGGTTACCGGTTCCGACCTGAGAAGCCATAGCCACCTGCCCATCATTTGTTTGTGTCGTGACATGAATATTGGAAGAACCTATCTGGGAGACAGTGGCCAATCCAGTACTTAGTCCCAACTGAGAGACTTCTACATAATTCATATCACCACTCTGGAAGGTGGTAATAGAGGAGAAAAGAGCAAAGCCCTGCCCTACCAATGCCTCGTTGAGAGTTCCATCTTGCTCAACACTAATAAAGCTTGATTCAGTTAAGTCTCCCTGAAATAACTCGGCACTATTTTCACTCCCAAGTTGATTAATTAGCCCAGTGCTATTAAGCGCAAAATCCTCATGGATTGCTTGTGCAAAGTTCATTGTCCCAGTCTGAGTAACAGCAACAGTTCCCTGTATCCCCCCAACATCCACCTGGGCAGCAATACCCTCATTATTTGAACCGGACTGGATAACAGAGGCACTACCTGCAACAACAAAGTCATCCTGAACCACCCAACCGAAGTTGCCATCGCCAGATTGACTAATTAGAGCTGTACTTTCTGAGACTTCTGCAATTTGCTCCAGAATCGCCTCATTCATCAAACCCGATTGCTCCACCGTGCCCATATTCAAATCTGTAAGTGCCCCCTGTAAAACAGACACTTGATGTGAGTCTCCGGTTTGGGTTATTGAAACGGTATTATTGGTGCTGGTAGGATTAGACTGATCTACTGTTGCCAGATGTCCGTCGCCATCCTGGTCAATATCAGTCGTATTATTACCGCCCATAGAGTGACCACTAAAAGTGAGCGCAGCTATTGCAGTAACTGAAGTCCAAACTTTCATTTAACTAATTCCTTATCCATAGATTTCACCTCTTGCGTTAAGCAAATGCACAGCACAACGCCCCCAAATCAAAACCTGAACTCTCTTTGGAAAGTAGAGTTAAAGGCCTATATCAGATAGACGAAAATCAATAGGAGGAAACAATTTTACCTCCTTGAAAATAATTATCTGATCCTAAAATACAAAATTGAAAAATACATGGAGCTCCGCAGTCGCATTGCAGCGATCCGTATTCACACTAATACCGCGAAGCCCCTATCCAATTTACTGAAAAATAAATCCAATATTTGAAATACCATTTTGCGTCGCAATAGCAGTTTGCGAATCGGACAATTGCTCGGTTGTATGTTGATTTAACTCACCTATTTGGGTGGTTGTAGCAACACTGAGCATATTTCCCTGCTGGAGCACACCTGCAATATTGCTAATGCCATCTTGAAGTATGGTTCCTGTAACCGAGCTTGCAGTAACTTGTCCAAGCATCGCCTCATTCGAAGTCCCCGATTGAGAAATCGATGCTAATGCTGCTGATGTTCCACCTGCCTGCTGGGTAACTCCCATGTTCATCGAGCCCAATTGACTGACATTTCCAACACTTGTATCAACTATTGCTTGCTGAACTCCGCCACCAAAGTTTCCATCTCCAACCTGATTTACGTTTACAGAACTGTTCTCGACAGTATCTTGCTGCAATGAACCAGCAAAGTTTCCATTACCTACCTGAGTAATAGAGACAAAGCTGGTAGTGATTCCATTTTCTTGATCAGAGTCGACCTCATTCATATCCCCAGATTGCAGAACACTTATAGTGGAGGAGAACACCCCCATTATTTGTTCACTGACAAAGAGATTTTGATTGCCAATTTGATCGACAGAAATAGTGCTAAACTCCACAACGCTTTGCTGACCGATCTGGGCCATATTGTCATCGCCAATTTGATTTAGGATGACATCACTTCCCAGTATATCGAAGACCTGCCCCATTATGATCGCATCATTCATATCGCCAGTTTGAGTCACCGCGACACTAGATGCTTCGGTATCAGTCTGGGTGATGGTCATAAAGTTCATTTCCCCAGCTTGATTTAGTTCCTGGGTAGAACCAAGTGATTCAAGTTGCTCCGCTGTCGTATCGTTATTATTCCCAATCTGGTTAATTTCTAGCGAACTTGTCTCAGTCATAAACTGCTGGAAAGACTCGGCCATATTGCCATCACCCTCTTGGTAGTGGGTCATGGTATTACTTACGGCATCGCTCGCCTGGGTCGATGACGAAGAGTTCGCATCGCCAATTTGGGTGACATCTATCAGGTTCCCTATAGCCGTAGGGTCAACCTGATTGGCATTCGCTGTATTACCCACTCCCTGCTGATCTATTAACGTCGTATTATTACTGGCCATCGCACTTCCACTCACTGCGACCAATATAACTAGAGCTACAGGCTTCAATTTCCTCATAATTCAATCCTTCATTAACTATTCAAGCTTTTCTTGGGACTCAACTTAGAGGGCCTCATCAACAACATCGATACCAATAGGCATGCCGGCGTAAGGAGTGCGCAGAATCCAATTTAGCGCCATCCCTACTCCAAACAACAGCATCCACCAAAGAAGTGTTAAAGCTCGCCAAACTTGAGCGCTGAGGCAATAAAATTGACACAGGCAATTATGCGAACAACAAATCCCAAGAGGAATTGACATGCACTGGCACAAGGTCACTTGCGACAATGAACGACTGAATACTTAGAAACTATTCTCAAATCGCTGATCATGGGCCGACCAACTACTGGGTAAGAGTTAACGATAAACGGCAATACAGCTATAAGAAGGAAGTGGGGAAAAACTAGGAAAAAAGTTTGGAGTTAGATATCTACGCCACTAGGAATCCGGTGCATAAACTCACTTTCAGTTAATTTTTAATTAAAAACAAAACTTACATCTGCCAGCTGACTGTCGTTGTTCACCACCTACTGTAATAGAATACCTAAGGCAGGGGAAAGTTTACAGCAGTACAAAGTTAGGTAATCTATTTCACCAAAATAAAAACCAAGAATATCAAGCTTCAGGGAAGCAATAAAGAAATTATAGTCTTTGCTGGATTCGAATTATTGATCAGTTGGTTTGAAACCATGCCAGCGATTGCAGCTTGCTTATTTCACCAATCTGGCCGGGAGACACGCTACCAAATCGACTGGACAATGTAACACAAAATTATATTACTGCCCGAAAGATTTGGGTTATGCAGGCTGCACTATAATAGATCAATATCCCACCAAAAATAATAGCTTTTACAGAATGCATCCACTTAGGTCAAACCTCTGACAAAATCAAACAATTTACTCTGCTTATTAAATTTGCTCTCCTCTTCAATTTTTTTTACGAGTGCACTTCCCACAACAACAGCATCAGCATATTTTTTCACCATACGAACATCTTCACTACTTTTAACCCCAAAACCAACTGCAATCGGCAGATCTGTTCTCTTGCGAATAAAGTTAACACGATCTTCGATTTTTTTTTCGTTAATCACATGCATGCCCGTTACACCATTAATAGACACACAATATAAAAACCCAGTTGCCCCGTTGAGAATGGTATTTAATCTATTCTCATCAGTAGTTGGTGCAACCATTCTAATTATGTGTAAATTGTTTTTATTAGCGAGTGTACGTAATTTAGTATCTTGCTCTGGCGGCAAATCAACAACAATCAAACCATCCACACCTGCACCCATGGCTTCATCACAAAATGATTTTAACCCATAATGAAATATCGGATTATAGTATCCCATAAGAATAACAGGCGTATGCTTGTTGTTCACCCTAAATCTAGTAACGAGCAAAAATATTGTTTTTAACGTAACACCATTATCTAGCGCACGCTGACTTGCTCTTTGAATCGTTTCACCATCTGCAATTGGATCAGAAAAGGGGACTCCTAGCTCAATAATATCAACACCAGAATCAACTAATAAATTCATTATTTCATATGTATTTTCCACACTAGGATCACCAGCTGTCGTAAAGGCAATTAAAGCTTTTTGTTTTTTTTCTTTTAGCGATGAGAAAGTTATATCAATTCGATTGTTCATAATTTTTTTCGCTTATACCTCAAAGCCTAAATGTCTTGCCACATTAAATATATCTTTATCCCCTCTACCACACATATTCATAACAATGATGTCATCTTTATTCATATTTTGGGCTAGATGGCTGACATAGGCCAACGCGTGAGAAGGCTCTAACGCTGGAATAATTCCTTCTAAACGGCAACATAGCTGAAACGCACTCAACGCTTCCTCATCAGATATAGCAACATAATTAACTCGACCTATTGACTGCAAATAAGCATGCTCAGGACCAACACCAGGATAATCTAAACCAGCCGAAATTGAATGAGCATCTGCTATTTGTCCATTATCGTCCTGAAGTAAATAGCTATGACTGCCATGCAGTACTCCTGGCTCGCCTCTCGAAAGGGACGCTGCATGCCTGTTAGTATTGATACCTTTTCCACCCGCTTCAACCCCGTACAACTTAACAGAAGTATCATTCAAGAAGTCATAAAATAAGCCAATTGCATTAGAACCGCCACCAATCGCAGCAACCATAGCATCCGGCAATTTATTTTCAGCTGCTAATATTTGCTCCCTAGTTTCAATACCAATAATTTTTTGAAAATCTCTTACCATTTCAGGAAAAGGATGCGGACCTGCAACCGTGCCAATTACATAATAGGTATTTTCAACATTAATAACCCAATCTTTCATAGCTTCATTCATTGCATCTTTAAGCGTTCTGCTACCATAAGATACCGGGATAACCTCAGCCCCCAAAAGCCTCATCCTAAAAACATTGGGTGATTGACGTTCTATATCAGACTCGCCCATATAGATAAAACAAGGCAAATCCAATAATGCGCAAATTGTTGCTGTTGCAACACCATGTTGCCCTGCACCAGTCTCAGCAATGACTCTAGTCTTACCCATACTTTTAGCGAGCAGTACCTGCCCTAGAGCATTATTAATCTTGTGAGCTCCAGTATGGTTTAGCTCATCACGCTTAAAATAGATTTTAGCACCACCAAAGTAATTGGTAAGGCGTTCGGCAAAGTATAACGGGCTAGGTCGACCAATATAATGTTTACTGTAGTAGCTAATTAAGTGGTTAAACTCTTTATCATCTTTCAGCTTTCTGTAGTTTCTATTTAAATCGAGCACTAAGGGCATCAGTGCTTCGGGGATATAGCGGCCACCAAACTCGCCGAAGTGACCGCTTTCGTTAGGGTAATCATAGTATATATTAGGCGTTGTCATCTATTCTTCACTCTTATTTAGGAAAATTAAGCAAAAATAAATTTCAAGGCCAATGTCACCAACATGGTATTAACCGTCAAAATAAGTACCGACTTAACAACCTTCTCCCCTTTTGAAATAGTTAACTTGCTGCCTATATAATTCCCAGCCAAACTACCCATAACCATAGGAATACCAAGCTTAAAGAGCATCTTACCTGCCAGTGAAAATGCAACGAAAGCACCTATATTTGAAGCAAAGTTAAATATTTTTGAGGTGGCCGATGCTTTGACCAAATCAATTTTCACAAATAAATACAATGCAATTATGAATAAACTACCTGTTCCTGGCCCAAAGAAACCATCATAAAAACCAACAAAAAAGCTTACCAATGCAATAGCTATCACATAGCGTCCACTCTCACCACCTTCAGATACTTTCCCAGCCTTCTTAGCAGTGAATTTTCCTTTGAACAGAGTAAACAATAAGCCTACCGGCAGCATAAAAACGATAATCTGTGCAACCAATTTTTCATCGATAATCAATATTGCCCTGGCACCAACGTAAGCGCCTAGCAGTCCGAGTACAACTCCAACAGGTACTAGCCGCCATATAACCTTCTTATCTTTTACAAAGTTACGAATAGCACTGATGGTACCAATAGTGCTTACCAGTTTTTCCTGCCCCAAAGCGAGTTGAGGTGGCATACCAGCAATCATAAAGGACGGGACCAAGACAAGCCCCGCACCACCCGCAACAGCATCAATAAAACCGGCAATAAATGAAGCAACAGTTAAAAAAACAATGGCAGTAACTAAACTATCTGCCAATAAAGAGCCCTCAACAAACATAATCAGTTCCTAAGAAGATGACGACTAATTTTTATAGTGGTTTATTAGACATGATGTATCATGAGTGTTATGTCCATTTTCTGACAGAGATTTATACCATCTCAAAATCTGTTGCGACACTTCAGGTTGCCATTGTTGCTGATCAGCCAGCTGTAGAGCATATTTTAGATCTTTGATCATATGATCGGTTGCGAAACCAAAATCAAATTTACCTTGTGTCATGGTTCCGAACCGATTATCCATTTGCCAAGATTGGGCTGCGCCGCCTTTAATTGCCTGAAAGGCTTGCTCTGTGCTGACATTACTTTTCTTTAACAAAGTGATAGCCTCAGATAAACCGGCCAATGTACCCGCAATGCAAAACTGATTGGCCATTTTCGCAATTTGGCCAGAACCTGAATCACCGATATAGGTCACGGTTTTACAGTAACTATCCAGTATCGATGCGACATTATTTAAATGCTGGTTATCACCACCTATCATACAACTCAGCTGGCCGTTTACTGCTCCAGCTTCTCCACCAGAAACCGGCGCATCTAAGTACCCTACATTACACTCTTTTGCCGCAGCATACATTTCTTGCGCTAAGGTTGCTGAAGTCGTGGTGTGATCAACAATGGTCCCCCCCGACTTCACTCGACTGAGTAAATTTAATGAGCCTGTTAATGATGAGCGTACATCTTCATCATTACCTATACATAGAATAATGACGTCAAAAACATCACTATGCAAAAAAGGCGCACCTTTATACTGATCAAACCATTTATCAATTTTAGACTTACTTCTATTATATACACTCACAGAATATAACTTTGTTTTAGCAATATGGCCTACCATTGGGAAACCCATTCTCCCCAAACCAACAAATAATATTTTTTTCATAAACTTATATTTCTAACTTTTCACGAAAACTATATACCCGATAAAAGTACATAAACCTGTACTTAAATGAATGGCATTATCGTTATAACATAGAAAATTTATTAGCCGTATGCTAATTGCTCAGTGAAAGCGCTTAAATCTGTATTCAAGTGGGCAGTATCATTATTACAAAGTAAAACACTCTCATCCGGCTGTTTATATAAACCAAAAACTCTTATAAGCCACCTATCCTTCCCATCGAATCGAGGGGTAAACCCTTTGCGAGAATGCAATACTCGTTTGTTTTTGAATAGCAATAATTCTCCAGGCTTCATATAGAAATTATTGATGACATCATCGCACAATGACGCCCTTGTAAAGGCTTCAATAGCGCTATTGCCAACATCATAATCACTAAAAACTCTATGGGCATCGAAACGTGAAACGTAGTTTCCATAGTTATCTTTCTCCAGAATAGGCTTCTGTTCTATAACATTATTTTTATTACCTGTTGTAAAAGAGTCTGGTCGTTTAATTTTAAATATGGGCATCATCAATACTTCAACTGTATGATTATCAAGCAGAGACAATACATCATCCAGAAGAACAAGGTCTGTAGAAACGCTAGGATCCTGCCTTACACAATATAATGACAATGTATCCGGACTAATTACACTAGGCCGAACATAATTATTGAATAACGGCAAATCAGGATTATCAACGTGAGGACCAAATGTCTTTTTTGATCCATGTGAGCTCACATCATCTGTCGCACCTCTATGGGGAACAACATTCCTTACCAGCTGACCATCATTTTCTCCATAATAAACAACAGGATGAAGCCCAATAAAATCATGCAATCCAATAGAGTTACCTACACATTGAGCAATTTTACTCAGATCTGCTTTTCCATCATAGGGAGTGTTAGGGATATGTTCGTCTATAGATAACCCTGACACATGTAAAGCAACCGTATCTGGGCGCCAAAACCCTAAAATTTGAGACGTTGTCTGAGAGGAGAATATATCTCTAAACGCTTTTGATACAGAACTACCAATTTCCCTTAAACCATTATTGTCGGTCTTAATAAGTTCCGGATATTCACGACAGATCCTTGCGATATCATCCGGATGTATTGAAACCTCTTCAATCATAAATCACCAAATTCTAGAAAAACAACTACACACTTAGTTACGAACTAAGCGAAATATAAATTATCTATCAAACTGGCAATTAAAACTTATGCTTACTTTTCCTTCCCGACTCACCTACGCCTTATCAAAAAGCGTTTCATGTGTAACAAAATATTCGAAATTTGACACAAAAAATGAGGGGCTGAAAAATAATGTATGCGTCCTTCATACCAAATTGAAATCCTTTTCAAACTCTGGCGCACAGAACAATTTACGCCACAAGTTCGGCACACTATATCACTTAATTTTACGCCATTGTGAAGAAATTCGTGCCAACCAATAAATTATTTTATTTTTTGAAAAAAACGGGAGAACTAAAAACTTTTATTTTCAGCCACAGCAAATACGACACCCAAAAAATCACACATATTGACGCCGTCAATATGTGTACTAACGTCCTTAAATTCATTAGGAATAACAGAAACCAAAGATTAAAGAGCAAACCATTTTAAACGGCATACACAAAAGTACTAGATACACGACCACTCTTTTAAAAAATCAAATTATTCAAATAATATTTAGATTTCATCGACTGAACAAGAAATCCGTCTAGAGCGCACCAAAACAGAGCCTCAAAATTAGCAATAGTTCTTTATGGTGCAGAAGCAACCTAAAATTATTTAGCTTACTCACGATTAATTATTTTAGAAACCATTCTTAATGGCAATGTTTGTACTAATTATAGACTTCCATTCGCATGAAACTTAACAGCCTCACGCTTCAACCTATAGCAATACAAATGTTTAACGACACAACGTTAATTTCCATAGCCATTAGATAGCTCCCGGCGCATAATAATTAGTCGGTTACGCTATTGCGCTTAACAAATATACCTTTCCGTCTTAAAGATTCTGGAAAATATTTCAACCAGACTATTTGCGACAAAACCATTTTGTCTTTGCATCGCATATTTTGCGGGAGTCTTTTTGATCGCTTCTCGTTGCTCGCACCCCAACTAGACTGTCTAACTGTAAAAGCTGGGATCTCACAACCGACCAAAAAAATATAGGAGCTGAATTCTTCTAAATTACTGTGATTGTTTTAAGAATTTCTTTTGCTGTCATTTTTCACAGCAATAACATCCTCTCAGGCATCCCTTGCTCCACACCAGCCTCACTTCCGCCCCCCCCTAGTAATAAACACCACCCCGGCTAGAGATATAACTTCCTTCTGATCTACTTAAAAGTATCAGCCATTTTATTTTTGCTAAAGCTTATATCGCTGAATATAAAGTTTCTATTTTTTAATACTGAACTTAATATTAGTACAAGCCAGGAAGAAACATCCAAAAATTTAGCTGTAGAAAGGGGCCCCGATGATACATTCGATTACTGAAAAATTCGAAGGTTGCTCCACTGCAAATACAACTCTTATATCACCACCTTGCATCACACAGATACTCGATGCCTCCATATTGATTTGGTTGATTGACATAAATTTAACTTCCCCTGATTGCTTCAACTTTTGAATGGGACCAAGTAATTTAAATAGCTCCGTTATTATTTCACTGTTATTACCAACGTACTTAAGCTCTACAAAACTGAACGATAATAAACTGTTAGAGAGACTCAGCCATATTACCATAATCTACCAGGCAACAGATCATGATCCCACTTACCGTATTGCTCGTAACAATCGATGAGGAAGCGTTATCTACACCAGTCAGGGCAAGGCCTATAATGCTCACTAATCACCAAATAAAAGGGGAACTTACTGCGCTATCATATCAAGCCCCCCTATAGATCCAGTGGTATTGTGGCACGTACTTTTATTTACTGCAGCCAATCTGATATAGCCAGAACAACATGCCTATAATTCAATCCCAAATTAACTCTCCAAGCGTATCCCTTGGTTCGGTTTATAGGGCGTCATAAACAGTATCGGCGCCAGGACTATACGAAACCTTATTCAGCACCTTCCCCACTCTGCAAAACAAAACAGATATAGCTATTTATACCAACTATTGACTTATAAGAAATTCACATGTAGCTGTACAAAATCACTTGTAATACTGAACGACTGATTACCTGGAAACTATTCTCAAATCGTTGATCATGCGCCAACCAATTGCTGGGGAGGCATTAACGATTATTGGCAATACAACTATAAGATGGAAGCGGGAGAAAACCAGGAATAAAGTTTATGGTTAAATTTCTGTGCACCAAGATAAGATCTTAGCTGCAGGCCGGCTGGTACCGAAAAATCGCGCCGGTATCCCCACCCAAGCCTATGTCGCAATTGCCCACTCAACGGTACCAGCTTCAGAAATAACATTTACATTCTATGAACCCGTTTAGTATGTTGAGACCTCTCTCTTGGTGATATTTGCCTGATTGATATTTTCATCATTGGAGTCGCCGGTCTGCAAAACTATAGTACTGGACAAAAGGCATTTCCGTGATCCAGCGTAGTCATATTCATATCACCAAACCGGTCGACAATCATAGTTGAACTCTCAAGCGTAAACTCCTACTCCAGGATTGCCATATTGTCATTACCCATTTGCAATAGCTCCATCAGAAAAAAACTTACTGAACCTATCTGATCCAAGCTTGCAATATTGCCAACGCCATCTTGGATACCAGTCATTGTACTATCGCTAATCACAAAGTTTAGATTGACGTCCATTTGGTTCATCTGCCCTATTTGAGTGGCAACCAAAGTAGAGTTCAGTGCCTACTGCTGCAACGCAAAACTGGGCCTAACCGTATTCATATCTCCTTGTTGATTTATCGTCATCGTACTTGCAGTAGTACCCCAAGACCCTGAAAACTATTATCAACCAGATTCATATTCCCAACTTATTGCACAGTCATATTGCTGTCCGCCACACTGCCCCCTTGACGAGTCATTGCCGCATTAGCATTACTTGACTGGAGCAGTTCAAGCTGGGCAGTAGTAATATTGTTGAACTGCTCCGACGTAGCAATATTCCCATCCCCTATCTGGGTTTGAGTTATCGTCGCTCCCGTTGCATCCGTGTATTGGTCAGCGACGGCCTGGTTACCATCACCAGTCTGGGACTGTATCACCTGGCTAAAATTAACCGTGCTATCGGATTGATCAGACATAGCACTATTTCCAATTCCATTTTGTTCAGCATTGGTGGAATTATTATTCGCAAAAGAAGAGTGACTAACTGCCGGCAAACAGATGGCGGCAGTTATGGGGGTTACGGTTTTCATTTCGGCAATCCTTACCTGGTAGAAATATCTCGCGTTAAACCAGCTCCTTTACCTACACAGATCGAACCGCACTTCTCAGAAATCAAACCGTAACATCGAGGCAAGCACCATTCACCTTAATTAACAAATAGGTAAACCACCGCCTCAGGCGGTGAGACTAGACAAGGCACTGCCGTTCCGGCGTGCAGAGTAAAAATGTGGCCTCCATGAACCGGCAAGTTCTTTAAGGAGGCCATATGTGAGATTGGCAGTGCCAAGCTCACGTGAAACATTATTGCAGGTACCATGTGGTATTTGTGCCCAAGTATAGAGAGAAAGCGTTATTTGGATCATTGAGACGTGAGATTGGAGCAATAATCCGAGACCTATATCGTCAAAAAGGCATTGAGTTGGTCGAGGGGTACGCAATGAGGGATCACATTCATATGTTGTTAATGATTCCTCCAAGGTTAAGTGTTTCCAATACGGTTGGGTTTCTGAAAAGGAAATCTGCGATCCAGATATTTCAGAAGTACAGGCATGTGCAGAGAAATTTCACAGGAAGACACTTTTGGGGCTCGGAGCTACTGCGTGAGTACAGTAGGTCTTGATCAGCAGGTGATTCGAGAGTACATCAAGAATCAAGAGGTTGAAGAACGCCGGCAAGAGCAGATGCAACTGGCGGGGTTGTAATAAATAGCCCCCCTGAGGGCTTTCACCATATCACCTGCTATGCGGGTGGTTGCTGATTGTTAGTAGCAAACGCAAAGGCATCTATAGGAAGAAAGTGCCCAAGAACTGGGAAAAAGGTTTGTAGAAAAACAGAAACACAAGGTCTTTGCATTTGAGCAAAATTTACAAAAATAAACATTGGGAAAAAAAGAGAGATGGTGGGTCGTGCTGGATTCGAACCAGCGACCAATTGGTTAAAAGCCAACTGCTCTACCAACTGAGCTAACGACCCCCAGGATGGTTGGACTAATTTGGTAATGGTCCAACTCGGGTTGTTTTTACCTTCGCGCAGAAGTGTAAAAACTGGGTGGGTTGCCTTGGGCATCCCTGTCGAAAATGGTGGGTCGTGCTGGATTCGAACCAGCGACCAATTGGTTAAAAGCCAACTGCTCTACCGACTGAGCTAACGACCCTTTTCGATGCCTCGTTGTGAGGAGCTGCGTATCTTACGGATCTATTTCGAAAAGACAATACCTAACTCGAAAAAAAATCTAACAAATTTAAGGAGTTAGGTATTTGTTCAAAAAATTGGCGCCAACGGCCAATTAAGGTGCGTAGACCGTGGGGTCCTCCAGGCCGGCCTCTGTGAAACCGGCAGCCCTCAGGCGGCAACTGTCGCAGCGACGGCAGGCAGCGCCATCTGGCAAGGCTTGGTAGCAGGACACAGTTAAACTGTAGTCCACCCCTAAGCGGGTTCCTTCGGTAACAATATCCGCCTTGCTCATGTCCATCAGCGGCGCACGTATAGACAGCTTATTGCCCTCGACACCGGCCCTGGTAGCCAGGTTGGCCATCTTCTCGTAGGCCTCAATATATTCTGGGCGGCAATCCGGATAGCCGGAGTAGTCCACGGCGTTCACACCCACGAAAATATCCTGGGCACCCAGCACCTCAGCCCAACCCAGGGCAATAGACAGGAATACCGTGTTTCGCGCCGGCACATAGGTCACCGGAATACCGGAGGTTTCCTCTTCGGGTACTTCAATAGAGTCATCGGTCAACGCCGATCCGCCGATTGAGCGCAGGTCGAGCTTAACCACCTTGTGCTCAACGGCCCCCAAGTCCTTCGCCACCTTTTGCGCAGCCAATAGTTCTGCCTCGTGACGCTGACCATAATCGAAGCCCAGGGCGTAGCACTCGTAGCCCTCAGCGCGAGCCATGGCCAGTACGGTGGCTGAGTCCAGGCCACCGGATAGCAAGATTACTGCTTTCTTTGCTGTCATTTTTTCCTCTTTTCTTGATGTGGCGCAGCGGCGCTTTATACGCCGGGGATGTCACCCCACAACAGCTTGTGCATTTGCATCTGCATACGCACCGGTAACCCATCCTCCAGTATCCATTCAGCTAGCAGGCGCGGCTGCAGCTGCTCGTAGCTGGGGGAGAAAAGCACCTCTCCAACCCGCTCAGGTATGCGGTACTGATCCAGGGTGAATCGGGCCCAGTCGTAATCCCCGCGATCACAGATCACAAACTTGATCTGGTCCTGGCGAGTGAGCACTTGCATATTCTCCATTCGGTTGCGGTGCTGCTCCCCGGAGGCCGGCGTTTTCAGGTCGACCACTCTCGATACCCGCTCATCCACTTTATCCACAGGCATAGCGCCACTGGTCTCGAGGGACACCGCATAGCCCGCATCGCAAAGCGCCTTCATCAAGGGGAAACAATTGGGCTGGGCCAGGGGCTCACCACCGGTAACACACACATGGCGAGCGGGATGGCTTTGCACCTGCTGCAAAATCTGCTCCAGCGTCATGCGTTCGCCGCCATAAAAGGCGTACTCAGAGTCGCAATAGGTACAGCGTAACGGGCAGCCCGTCAGCCGCACAAACACCGTAGGAAGGCCACTTTCTCGCGCCTCTCCTTGGAGGGAGTAGAAAATTTCACTGATTCTGAGTGATTCTTTGGAAAGATCGGTCATACACACCCAACACAAAAACGCCCGAGTGGCACATGCCACCCGGGCGCGGGATCATAGGCTTTTTCTGCTCAAAAAACCAGCGATGGCAGTCAGTAGCGGCTGAAGGCTACTGGAAGTTCTCCTGCAGATACTTCTTCGCCAGGTTCGACGCTCTGGCGTCACTGGCTGCCACCTGCTCCAGCAGGTTGCGGGCTTTTTGTTGGTCGCCCAGCTGGTGATAAACAGTACCCAGCTTGTAGCGGCCATCCCAGACTTTACTGGAATTCGGGTAACCGTCAAGGAGGGCTACGAACCACTCCCGAGCCTCTTCCAGGTTGCCTTGAACCAGTGCAATCTCACCCAGCCAGTAATTCGCATTCGGGGCGTACTGACCATTGGGGAAGTCCTGCAACAGGCTTTTGAACTCTTCACTGGCGCCACCGTAATCGCCATTGCGGGCCAAGCCAAAGCTGGCCTGGTAGCGGTCGCGCTCGCTCTTGCCGTCTTTCGGGCCCAGGGGTTTAGGCGGCATTGCTGAGCCCCCCTGCCCTTGCATGGACGAAGCACCGCCTTCAGCGGTAGACGGCGGCTGAGCCGCTGGCTCTGTACCACTCAGGCGCGCAATACGCCGGTCCAGATCCATATAATCTTCAGTGCGCTGCTGCTTGAGACGCTTGATCTCATGGCGCAACTCTTCAACTGTGCCACGCAACTCCCGCACTTCCTGCTGCAAAACCTGCATCTGATAGTAGGCTTCGGCCTTGGGGTTGCCCTGGGCTCGGGGTGGTGACATACCGGCGCGGGCGAGCTGTGTCGGAGCACTGCTTTCCACTTCATCGGTATAAGTAATGGTCGACTGGTCCTGGCTTTTAGAAGACAGGTCTACAATCGGGGCCTGGGAAAATACTGGCGATGCCGCAGTCATTACTGCTGCGGCGATCGCTAGTTTTCTAATCGTTAAAGCCATTGGCATCCATTTTTACGATTAGTTAATAACAACGCGACGGTTCATCGCACGGGCAGATTCGTTAGAACCCATTTGAGCCGGACGCTCTTCACCGTAGCTGATTACTTCCAGGTTAGCTGCGTCTACGCCTTGCAGTACCAAAAAGTCGCGAACGGCATTGGCACGACGCTCACCCAGAGCCAGGTTGTATTCGCGAGTACCCAGTTCGTCAGCGTGGCCTTCCAGGCGAACAGAACCGGTGGCAGCGCGCATACGGTCAGCGTGACGGATCAGCAGCTCACGAGTTTCGGGCTTCAGCAGGGACTGGTCGAAATCGAAGTAAACTACGTTTTCCAGAGGTGCTACAGGCTCTTTCGGGGTATCAAATTCGGTGGTTTCAACCGCTGTATTATTTGCGGTTTCATCAACAATGGTTTCCCCGCCAGTCTTGGTGTCATTGCTACTACAACCAGCCATTACTGCCAATACACAGGCTAACCCGAGGCCTGTTTTTACTGATTTCAACATAAGCTACTCCGCTTTATATATAGTGTTATCGAAAATCCTGAAAGATTTCTAATTGCTCTAATTCACACCCTTCGCTTAAGCGCGTCGGGCATCCCCGCCTTATTCAAAGTACGGCGACCAGGCCGGTTCACGGACATCACCCCTCTGAGAGGGCAGGTTGTACTTCACCCCAGCATCCAGCGACACCGCTGCCAGAATACCTTTATCCCCACGTTTGGTAGCGTACATCAACATGGCCCCATTCGGCGCGATACTAGGGGATTCGTCCAGCGTAGTCTCCGTAAGGACACGCACTCTGCCCGAGTTGATATCCATCGTAGCGATGGTAAATACGCCCCTATTACGATGCACCATCACCAGTGTCTTTCCATCGGGAGAAACACGGGGCCGCGCATTGTAATCGCCATCGAAGGTTAAGCGGTCGACTTGACCAGTGGCAAGAGTCAATTGGTAAATTTGTGGCTTCCCTCCCCTATCGGAGGTGAAAACCAGTGATTTACCATCTGGCATCCAGTTCGGCTCGGTATCAATGGAGAAGTGCCTTGTCATTCTTGTCAGTTTATTACTGACCAGATCCAGCACGTAGATCTCCGGGTTGCCGTCCTTGGAGAGCACCATCGCCAGTTTGGTTCCATCCGGGGACCAGGTCGGCGAACTGTTGATGCCCTTGAAGTTAGTTAATTGCTTGCGCGCACCCGTGCGCAGGTTCTCGCGGAAAATTGCCGGGCGCCCGGTTTCAAAGGAGACGTAGGCGAGCTCCTGGCCATTGGGGGACCACATGGGAGACATCACCGGCGCGCTGAAACGACGGATCTGCTTGGCGCGAGCACCATCGATATCCGCACGCATCAGCAGATAGCTGGGCTTGCCGCCACGGGTCTCTTCCTGCACGTACACCATTTCGGTGGAGAAGGCACCGCGAATACCGGTGATAGCTTCAAAGATCTCATCGGCGGCGCGGTGGGCGATATCCCGCAGCTGGGTCTGGCCGCCGCGCACTTGCTTGGTGAACATCTTGTGCTGGCCGAAAACATTGACCAGATCAAAAGTGAGCAGGTAACCGGTGGCCTGCGGCTCAATGCGGCCGGTCACTATGTACTCGGTGCCGAGGATACGCCAGTCGCGGAATACCACGTCTTCCGGGGCCTTGGGGAAAGACAGCATGTCCTCCTTGGGCACCGGGGAGAAAAGGCCACTGCGGCGAAGGTCTGAGGAAATAATCCCGGAAACATCTTCCGCCAGTACCCCGCCACCAGACCAGCTGAATGGGGACACAGCGATCGGTGTGGGGTCATCGATACCACTGGTGATATCCACCACCAGCTGGGCACGGACACCCAGGCTCACCGAGGCGATTGCAATAATGACGACTGTCTTGAGCAAACTCTTGATCATTGGCGCAGATCTTCGACTTTAAAGTTCAAAATGGTTGTGCGGACTTCCCGCTCGAATATCACCGGTTCCTTTTGGGCCAGCTCGGCCACTTCGGGAAATACCTCCACCTTTTTAATGGCGGTCAGTACGGAGCGATCGAGGGCAGCGTTGCCACTGCCCTCGACGATATTAGTTGCCACCACCCGGCCAGTGGGGACAAAGTTTATTTTTACCTTGGTAAGCATACCGTTTCGGGCACTGGGTGGGCGACTCCATACCGCCTCAATTTGCTGCTGAATTGCCTGCCCCACTGACATTACTGCCACCTCGGTCTCATTCGCATCCAGTAGCTCCTCTTCATCCTGAAGAGCTTCATCAAAGGAACTCTGGCGCTCTTGTGCCAACTTCTCCTTTAACTCTTTTTCTTTGCGCGCCTTTTCTTGCTGCTCTTTCTCGCGACGGGCTTTCTCTGCCTGTGCCTTGCGATCAGCTTCGAGTTTCGCTTTGCGTTTCTTTTCCGCCTCGAGCTTTTTCTTATGCTCCAGGGCTGCGCGGCGCTTACGTTCGACCTCAGCCTTCCGTTTTTGCTCCGCAGCGCGATCGGCACGCTGTTTTATTTTATCGACCTTTTTCGGCAGTTTCTTCTTCGGTGTTGCCGCTTCAATTGTCACCAGCTTAGCCTGCACAAACTTTGGCATCGGTTTGCGCTCAGGCATACTGCTGGCTTCCCAGCCGTAGGTCATGGCAGCTATCAACGCCCCGTGTAACACGAGGCTGATAATGATCGCCAATGCATAAAAGCCTTTATTCACCGGCACCCTACCCCTGAGGTGGCTCTGTCACCAGGCCGACGCTGGGCGCTCCCGCCTGCTGCAGTTCGGTCATGGCATTGACGATCAGGCCGTAGCGGGCCTCGGTGTCACCCCACACCAAAACCGGGGTTCCCGGCTTTTGGCGCAATACCTTAGCGACCGTTTGTTTAATCTCTGCGAGCGGCTTGGCGCTCTTCTCGTCAGTCCCCAGATTTAGGTAATAGGTGCCATCGGAGCGCACAGAAATAATCAGCGGCTCCTCATCGGTTTCCTCCATCGGCGCCGAGGGCGCGTTTGGAAGGTCGACTTTGACCCCCTGCATCAACAATGGTGCCGTGACCATAAAGACAATTAGCAGCACCAGCATTACGTCAATGTAGGGCACCACATTGATCTCGGAGACCAGCTTCTTTTTGGTTCCCTTGCGAAACACACTCATAGGGTTCGCCTATTCACTACTCAGCCGGAATGCACTTTGCGGTGCAGGATAGAGGAAAACTCCTCGGCGAAAGTTTCGTAGCTGGACAACAGCGACTCCGCTTTGGCGGAATAACGGTTAAAAGCCATCACCGCAGGAATTGCTGCAAACAGGCCCATAGCCGTAGCCACCAACGCTTCACTGATACCAGGTGCGACCGTAGCAATAGTGGCCTGGTGCATAGTGGCGAGACCACGGAAGGAATTCATAATCCCCCACACGGTGCCAAACAGACCGATATAGGGACTGACAGAGCCTACGGTTGCCAGGAACGGTAGGTTCATTTCCACCTTTTCCTGCTCCCGGGACATAGCCACACGCATGGCCCGCTCAGTGCCTTCCATCACCGCTTCAGGGCCGCTGCTGCCCTGTTGGCGCAGACGGGTAAACTCGGTAAAACCGGCGCGGAAAAGGGACTCAACACCATCCGTCTTGCCTTTTTCCGCTCGTTCGTTACCTTCGCGGAAGAGTTTGTTCAGGTCGGCACCGGACCAAAAGCGGCGTTCGAAATTGTTCAGGGAGCGCTTGGCCTGGGACAGGTAAAGCCCGCGCTGGATAATCATCACCCAGGACACCACAGAGGCCAGTAACAGCAGCAGCATTACTAACTGTACCAACAGGCTGGCGTTCTGGATTAGCCCCCAAAGAGAAAGTTGTTCACCGGCGTTCATCTTCTTAAATAACTGCCTTTAATGCTGAATAAATAGGTTCCGGCAGGGCACAGGGCCTGCGGCTGTCGTCAGCGACACAAGCAACTTTGACCACACCTTCGCAAATTAGCTCATCGCCGCGCCAGATTTTTTGCTCAAAAGTCACTGCGGCCCGCCCCAGTTTGCCAATCGAGGCCGTAGCGCGCAATGCATCATCAAGAAGTGCGGACTTTCGATACTGGATCTCGGCGGAGTGCACCACCAGTAACAGACCCTGTTCTGGCATCGCCGGCTTATCATACCCGAGGGAGCGCAGCAGTTCTGTGCGCGCGCGCTCCATATACTTCAAATAATTGACGTAATAAACGATACCACCTGCGTCGGTATCCTCGATATAAACCCGCAGCGGAATACTGAAAACTTCCTTCACCCCATCCTCTCTCTACTTATTATCGGGCTTCGGCAGGCCGAAGTGCTCGTAGGCCAGGCCGGTCGCCACTCGCCCTCGCGGTGTACGGGCGATATAACCCTGCTGAATCAAGTAGGGCTCTAACACATCTTCCAGGGTATCCCGCTCTTCACTGACTGCTGCAGCGAGACTGTCCACCCCCACCGGTCCACCATCGAACTTCTCGATCATGGCCAATAGCATACGGCGATCCAGCTGGTCGAAACCACGGGAATCCACATTGAGCATATTAAGAGCGGCATCGGCAATGCCGGAATCCACGGCACCATCACCTTTAACTTCGGCGTAATCACGCACGCGGCGCAGCAGGCGGTTGGCTATTCGGGGGGTACCCCGAGCGCGACGAGCAACTTCGAGAGCACCACCTTCATCCATCTCCACTCCCATCAGGCCAGCGGAGCGACGGACAATACTGGTGAGATCCTCAACGTTATAGAACTCAAGCCGCTGGACGATGCCGAAGCGATCCCGCAGTGGCGAGGTAAGCAGGCCTGCCCTTGTGGTGGCGCCCACCAATGTGAAGGGTGGCAGGTCGAGCTTAATCGAACGCGCCGCAGGTCCTTCGCCGATCATAATATCCAGCTGGTAATCTTCCATCGCCGGATACAGTACCTCTTCTACATGGGGGCTGAGGCGGTGAATCTCATCGATAAAAAGCACATCCCCCGGCTCCAGGTTAGTCATCAACGCAGCCAGATCGCCAGCCTTCTCCAGTACCGGGCCCGAGGTGGTCTTAATGGCCACTCCCATTTCGGCGGCGATGATATTTGCCAGGGTGGTTTTACCCAGCCCCGGCGGGCCGAATACCAGGGTGTGATCCAGGGCCTCTTTGCGCAGCTTGGCAGCCTGAATAAAGATCTCCATTTGCTCCCGCACCACTGGCTGACCCACATAATCATCCAGGGTTTTGGGGCGCACGGCGCGGTCGTACTGCTCTTCCTGGCCCGAGGGGCCCACGGGCTCCGGTGCCACCAAACGGTCGGCTTCGATCATTGCAACAACTCCAGGGCCTCAGATTAAGCGGGGGCCATTCCCTTAAGGGCCAGGCGAATCAAAGTCGCACTATCGGCATCCGGCTGCTCCTTGCTGGCGCGGGCCACCATTTTACTGGCTTCAGTGGGCTTGTAACCCAGAGCCGCCAGGGCGCTCTCCGCTTCACCGGTGTGATCCACCTTGGGCTCGGCAGCAGCGGCCATCAGGGGGATATCGTTGGCGTCGCCAAAATCCGGGGTCAATTTATCCCGCAGCTCCACGATCAGGCGCTCAGCAGTCTTTTTACCGACGCCGGGGACTTTGACCAGCGCCGCTACATTATCCTCCGACACACAGCGGGCCAGGGCAGCGCCGTCCAGCCCGGATAAAATAGCCAGGGCCATCTTGGGACCCACTCCACTCACCTTGATCAGGGTGCGAAACAATTTGCGGTCCCCATCGCGAATAAAGCCATACAACTGCTGGGCCGTTTCGGACACTGCCAAATGGGTGTGCAACTGTACCGGCTGCCCCAATGCGGGCAGCTCAAAAATCGTGGTCATGGGTGCGAGCACTTCATAGCCCACCCCTTGTACATCCACCAACAACAGGGGCGGCTGCACTGCGGCCAGGGTACCGCTCAATCTTCCAATCATGTGTTATTCCAGGTTTATATTGTCTGCGCCCTTTATGGGGCCAATTCTACCAGCCGATCACACGCTCAGGCGGCCGCGACGAAAACGACTGCGCGCACCGCCAGCGGTAAATACCAGGGTTTGTTCGGTATGCATATGACACAGAGCTACGGCAAGTGCATCGGCGGCATCCTCCTGCGGTGATGCAGGTAGGGACAGCAGGGTTTTCACCATATGCTGGACCTGCAATTTATCCGCTCCACCGTTACCGACCACTGCCTGCTTCACTTTGCGAGCTTCATATTCGGCTACTGCCAGACCGCTATTTGTCCCTGCCACAATAGCTGCCCCCCGGGCCTGCCCCAATTTCAGGGCGGAGCCGGCGCTCTTGGACATAAAAACATTTTCAATTGCCATCTGAGCAGGCTGGTATTGCTGCGCGATCTGGCTCACTGCATCAAATATCAGTTTGAGGCGCTCAGGCAGGGGACCTTCGGGAATACGAATCACCCCGCTGGCCACATAGCGAGCCTTGCCCCGCTCCACATCGATAATTCCATAGCCCGTTTTTCGCGAGCCGGGGTCAATACCCAGGATTCGGGTCAAAAGGCAGCTCCCCAAATATCTGTATGTTTATATAGTGGTGGGAGTGTCCCAAGGTGAACAGGAAGCGTCAAGGGAGGGGGAGTAAGAAGGGCTTGAAAAGATAAAAAACCAGAGGCGGGACAGTAGCCGCCTCCAGTTACGGAACCGGCTTTAGCCCAGCTCCTCCATCACCTCTGCCGGAATATCCGCATTGGTGTAAACGTTTTGCACATCATCCAAGTCTTCCAGCATCTCGATCAGAGCGAGTACTTTTTCAGCACCGTCTTTATCCAGCGGAATCGTGGTGGACGGAATCATGGCAATTTCGGCACTGTCCGGGGTAAAACCGGCTGCAACCAGGGCGTCCTTAACCGTCAGGTAGTCCTGGAATTCAGTGGTAACTTCAACACTGCCGTCATCGTTGGATTCGATATCCTCAGCCCCGGCTTCGAGAGCTGCGTCCATCAACGCATCTTCATCCACTCCGGTCTCATAGAACATCTGACCTTTGCGGGTAAACAGGTAGCTTACGGAGCCGTCGGTGCCCAGGTTGCCACCGCGCTTGGTGAAGGCGTGACGCACTTCAGCCACGGTGCGGTTGCGGTTGTCAGTCAGGCACTCCACCAAGACCGCTACACCACCAACGCCGTAGCCCTCGTAAACTACGGCTTCGTAGTTTTCACCATCCGCATTGCCAGCACCACGGGCGATAGCTTTGTCGATGGTATCGCGCTTCATATTGGCGCCCAAAGCCTTATCGATAGTGGCGCGCAGCGCCGGGTTATCGTCCGGGTTTGGACCCGATTTGGCGGCTACCGTCAACTCGCGAATGATCTTGGTAAAGACCTTGCCCCGCTTGGCATCCTGAGCTGCTTTGCGGTGCTTAATATTGGCCCATTTACTATGTCCGGCCATTTTCCGTCTCTCTTCAGTCAGTGCGTAGGATGAGCCAAAGAGCGAAGCGAATCGCCCATCACTACGATTGGATGGGCCCGCTTCGCTCGGCCCATCGGGGAAAAATCAGCTGATTTTTTCTTCTTTTTGTCGCAGGCGAATACTCAGCTCACGCAGTTGTTTCGCATCTACAGCACCCGGGGCATCTGTCATCACACAGGCGGCGCTCTGGGTTTTCGGGAAAGCGATAACATCGCGAATAGAGTCACTGCCGGTCATCAACATCACTAAGCGATCCAGGCCAAAGGCCAGGCCACCGTGGGGCGGCGCACCGTATTTAAGGGCATCCAGCAGGAAGCCGAACTTCTCGCGCTGCTCTTCAGCATCGATACCCAGGATGCGGAATACCGCTTCCTGCATCAACTGGTCGTGGATACGAACAGAACCACCACCCAGCTCGGTGCCGTTAAGTACCATATCGTAAGCGCGGGAAAGTGCTTCGAGCGGATTCTTTTCCAACTCTTCCGGGGTACAGGAAGGCGCAGTGAAGGGGTGGTGCAACGCAGTCAGGCTGCCGTCGTCATTTTCTTCAAACATCGGGAAGGCGACAACCCACAAAGGCGCCCACTCGCTGGTGTACAGATCCAGGTCTTCACCCAGCTTGCAGCGCAATGCACCCAGAGCTTCGGAGACAATCTTGGCCTTGTCCGAACCGAAGAAAAGAACGTCACCGTCTTCCGCTTGCAGGCGATCGAGAATAGCTGCACGGGTTTCAAGCGGCAGGAATTTAACGATTGGCGACTGCAGACCATTTTCCAGGTCAGAGCGATCGTTAACCTTGATGTACGCCAGGCCCTTGGCGCCATAAATACCGACAAATTTGCCGTAATCGTCCAGCTGCTTGCGGGTCAGTTTCTTACAACCGCCAGGTACTTTAATCGCAGCAACACGTCCCTTCGGATCATTGGCCGGCCCAGAGAACACCTTGAAGTCCACCTCGGTCATCAGGTCCTTGATCTCCACCATCTCCAGCGGAATACGCAGGTCCGGCTTGTCGGAACCGTAGCGCAGCATCGCCTGGTAGTGGGTCATGCGCGGGAATTCACCCAGATCAACACCCTTAAGCTCTTTAAACAGCTTGCGAACCATATTCTCGGTGATCGACATGATTTCCTCTTCGTCGAGGAAGGAGGTCTCAATATCAATCTGGGTAAATTCAGGCTGGCGATCAGCGCGCAAATCCTCATCGCGGAAACACTTGGCGATTTGGTAGTAGCGATCGAAACCAGAAACCATCAGCAACTGCTTAAACAGCTGTGGTGACTGTGGCAGGGCGAAGAACTTGCCCTCGTGGGTGCGGCTCGGCACCAGGTAATCCCGGGCACCTTCTGGGGTGGCGCGGGTCAGGATTGGGGTCTCGATATCGAGGAAGCCGTGCTCATCCAGGTAATTGCGGATTGCGGTAGTCAGCTTGGAACGGAAATACAGGTTGTTCTGCATTTCGTTGCGGCGCAGATCCAGATAGCGGTATTTCAAGCGGATATCTTCACCCACCTCGGTGTGCTCATCCAGCTGGAAAGGCACTGTCTCAGCGGTATTGAGGATCTCCAGCTCTGTGCCGTAAACCTCAACTTCACCGGTCACCATATTGGGATTCACGGCCTCTGGGGCACGGGCGCGGACACGACCTGTCACTTTAAGCACATATTCGCTGCGCACGCGATCGGCCATCTCGAAGTGTTCGGCCGCATCGGGGTCGAACACCACCTGTACAATTCCCTCGCGGTCGCGCAGGTCGATAAAAATCACTCCGCCGTGATCGCGGCGGCGGTCGACCCAGCCACAGAGGGTTACTACGCGGTCAATGTCCGCAGAACGAAGGACGCCACAGTAATCGCTGCGCATGGATGAAAATTCCCGTTATCGATAGGTGAAAAGATTAGTTAGAGGGTACACCGCACGGACAGCCCCGCACAGCTCGCCTAGGCCGTCTTTGCCGCCGCTGTGCCAGACATGTCGCTTTTGGCCTTACCACTGTTGGCAGAGTCACCGCCAGCGAGGTTTTTCTTGCTACCAGTTTTAAAATCAGTCTCATACCAACCGGCGCCCTTCAGGCGAAATCCAGCCGCTGAGATTTTCTTGCGCAGCTCGGCCTTCTCGCAAGCTGGGCAGTCTTTGAGCGGGTCATCGCTCATCCGCTGCAAAGCTTCCATTTCATGGCCGCAGGCATTGCACTGGTATTCATATATCGGCATTACACAGTACCTGGTGCTTAAAAAAAGGGGGAGAGAGTATACATGAGGCCTACAGAGGTAAGAAGCTGCATGGGTCTTTTCCCTGGGTAAAGCGTCCCATAAAGGCGACGTGAGGCTAAAAAATGTAAAAAAAGCACTATTTTTCTAGTATTTCTTCGTGCGGCCGAACAAAAACTATATATACTTCCCCCATCACCCGCTGAGACACCCGTAACGGATGCAGCGCAGCGGGAGAAAAAACACACTTTTACCGGATATATACCGAACAACAAAGAAGGAAGTAAGCCATGGCTGTCTCCAAGAAAGCTGCTACTAAAAAGGCCCCGGCAAAGAAAGCTGCGGCCAAAGCTGCACCGGCCAAGAAAGTAAAAGCAATCAAGGAAAAGTACACTAAAACCCAGGTACTTAATCAGATTGCAGAAAGCACTGAGCTGTCCCGCAAGCAGGTTCAATCTGTTCTGGACGAGCTGAACGATATCATCGAAGGCCACATCAAGAAGCGCGCAGTTGGCGAATTCACCCTGCCGGGCCTGATGAAAATCACCACCGTGAAAAAGCCGGCTAAGAAAGCTCGCAAGGGTATCAACCCGTTCACCGGTGAAGAGACTACTTTCAAGGCGAAACCTGCCAGCATCCAGGTTAAAGTTCGCCCACTGAAGAAGCTGAAGGAAATGGCAGAGAACTAATACACTCTGTAAAGCCTCAGCTTAAAAACCCCGCTTATGCGGGGTTTTTTATTCACTCCCACTCCAAGCCAGTGCCCAGGCACCTGCTAAATAGATACCCCGGTATAGCAAAAGGCAATCCGCATTGAGGCAATACTGCCCCCAGGCAATATTTATTGCCCAGCGAATAGCGTAAAATAGCCAGCTTACCCGTAATAGAATCCATATAATTCCTATGCGCGCATCTCGTTATCTCATCGCAACCCAAAAAGAAACTCCCAACGACGCAGTGGTGATCAGCCATCAGCTGATGCTGCGTGCCGGCATGATCCGCCGTCTGTCTTCAGGTCTCTACACCTGGCTGCCCACCGGGTTGCGAGTGTTGCGCAAAGTCGAGCGCATTGTTCGCGAAGAGATGGACCGCGCTGGCTCCCTGGAAGTACTGATGCCGGTCGTGCAGCCGGCAGAGCTTTGGGAAGAATCCGGCCGCTGGCAGCAGTACGGCCCCGAACTCCTGCGTATCAAGGATCGCCACAACAATGACTTCTGCCTGGGCCCGACCCACGAGGAAGTCATCACCGACCTGATCCGCGGCGAAATCAATAGCTATAAGCAGTTGCCCGCCAACTTCTACCAGGTGCAGACTAAATTCCGCGATGAAATCCGTCCGCGCTTTGGCGTAATGCGCGCGCGCGAATTCACCATGAAGGATGCTTACTCCTTCCACGTGAACGAGGGTTCCCTGCAGGAAACCTACGATATTATGCACGGCGCCTACTGCCAGATTTTTGAGCGCATTGGCCTGGACTACCGTCCGGTACTGGCAGACACCGGTTCAATCGGTGGCTCCAGCTCTCACGAATTCCACGTGCTGGCGCAGAGCGGCGAAGACGATATCGCCTTCTCCACAGAATCCCGCTACGCCGCCAATGTCGAATTGGCAGAAGCGGTTGCCCCAGCTGGCGAGCGCCCTGCCCCATCCCAGGAAATGCTGGAAGTCCATACGCCGAACCAAAAAACCATCGCCGATGTCAGCGAGTTTTTGAAAAGTGATCCCGCTCACTCAGTAAAAACCCTGATTGTTCTGGGCGAGTGTGAAGAGGGTGAAACCGCTCCATTAATTGCCCTGGTACTGCGCGGCGATCACGAGCTGAACGAATTAAAAGCAGAGAAGCTGGCTGGAATCGCCAGCCCTATTCAGTTCGCCTCGGAAGAGCGCATCGCCGAAGAACTCAGTTGCAACATTGGCTCCCTAGGCCCGGTGGGCATAAAGATCGAGACTGTTGTGGATCGCTCTGCAGCGCACCTGGCAGACTTTATCTGCGGCGCCAATCGCGATGACTACCACTTAACCGGTGTGAACTGGGGTCGCGATGTTGAGTTGGGCCGCGTCGAAGACCTGCGCAATGTAGTGGCAGGCGACGCCAGCCCCGATGGCCAGGGCACCCTGGAAATCAAACGGGGGATCGAGGTCGGCCACATTTTCCAGTTAGGCGACAAGTACAGCCGCGCCATGAATGCCACAGTACTGGATGAAAACGGTAAAGAGCAGGTTATGTCCATGGGCTGCTATGGCATCGGCGTTTCCCGAATCGTCGCTGCGGCCATTGAGCAGAACCACGACGACTCAGGGATTATCTGGCCCACTGCGATTGCACCTTTCCAGCTGGCGATTGTGCCAATCAATATGCACAAGAGCGATGTGGTAAGGGAAAAGTGCGAGCACCTGTATGAGTCCCTGCGCAGCAAGGGTATTGATGTATTGCTGATGGACGAAGCCAAAGCGCGACTGGGTGCTATGCTCGCCGATGTGGAGCTGATCGGTATTCCCCATCGCATTGTTATCGGCGATCGCGGCCTGGAAAAAGGTGTGGTGGAATATAAAGGTCGCGGAGATGCGGAAAGCCAGGAGTTTGCCGTATCCCAGCTCGAAGAAGTGTTATTGGAAAAATTTAATCAATAATTGTCGAGCCGCCCGGTCTGCCCCCAAGCAGGCCGGGACCTCTTACGGCAAAAGTGCTTTTTATCGGCGGCGTCACAAAATCACGCTGCCCATTTTGCCGGGCTTTTCGTAGAATCACCCCATGATAAAAAAAGCCACCGCCCTCTTGTTGCTCTGCCTTACCTGCTGTGCCGCCCAGGCTCAAAGCAGTAGAGCCGAGATCGACCCGGAGTTGCGCCTCGCCCTGCAGGACGCAGTTACCCAGGCCGACAGCTTTGTGGACCGCTTCGATGCGGAAGTGTGGCTAATGTCTAAATCCCAGCCTCTGTCCCGCTATATCAAAGATCCCAAGCGGCGGATGCACGTACTGAAAGCAGTCCACCGGGAGGCAACTCGGGCCGGGCTGCGCCCGGAAATTGTATTGGCGGTTATCCAGATTGAGAGTGCTTTTGACCCCTATGCGATATCCCGCGTTGGCGCTCTGGGTATGATGCAGGTAATGCCATTCTGGAAAAATGAAATCGGTCGACCCGACGATAACCTGATCGATATGGACACCAATCTAAGGTACGGATGTACCATTCTTAAACACTACATCAAAAAAGCCAAAGGCAATCTAGCCAACGCCCTCGCCTATTACAATGGTAGCTACGGCCGCCATACTTATAGCAGCAAGGTCCTGGATGCCTGGGCCGAGCGCTGGAGATAAACGATGACCGCCGGCTACTTATTTTTCTCCGGCGGCGCATGCGCTCTTCTTTTATTGGCGGCAACCAAGGTTGCTATACATCACTACCGGCTTGTTGCCGGGCGCTGCTTACTGGCCCTGCTGATAGCCGTGATCTGCTATTTACTCTGGCCCATCCTGCCACAATTGAGTGGACCTACTGCGCTCTTGCTTAACCTGCCAATTACTCTGATTCCCGCAATTTTTTGGCTGTTTACTCACCTGTTATGCCGCGAGGAAGAGCCTTTTCCCCTGTGGGGCTGGATTCCGATTGGTATTACCCTGGTCATCGGCATAGTGGCCTACCACGCACCGTTGCCATTGACGTCAGATCAGCAATCCCCACTATTTACCCTTTCGCAGCTACTCAAACTCGGCTTAATCAGCCTCGGCCTACTGACACTACAACGGCAGTTTCACCTGGACTTGGTCGCAGAGCGCCGACGCCTGCGCACAACCCTACTTATCGCCGTCGGCGCCTATATGCTGGTGGTAATTGGCGCAGAATCTATCTTTGCTTACCGCCCGCTTCCCAACGGTGTGCCGACACTGCACGCACTATTTGCCAGCCTGTTGTCACTGGTTGCCTGCCTATGGTTGCTGGCCCTTTCCCCCAGCGCTCTGGGAGAATCCCTGCCGCGCCCGAAGAGCAGCGAGCCAGAGGAGGAAGAACAGCCTTTAGCTCCGCCACCTGAACTGGATGAACAACAGCAAACCCAGCTGCAAAAATTACAGGAACATATGCACAACGGTGGTTATCGCCACACCGGACTCACCATCAGGGAGCTCGCGGAGCAGTTGGATATTCGCGAACATGTGCTGCGTGTGCTGATTAATCGCCACCTGGGTTATCGCAATTTTAACGAATACCTAAATCAGTTTCGTATTGATGAAGCCAGCAACCGGTTGGCAGATCCGGAACAGGCCCATTTGCCAGTACTCACCATTGCTCTGGACATCGGCTATCGCTCCTTGAGCCCATTTAACGCTGCTTTCAAGCGCCGTCACAGCCAAACCCCCACTGAGTACCGCCGGGAAAAGCTGCCCGCCTGAATCTCCTCTCCTGAAAGAATCCGTCAGCATTTTTTCATATTCCGTAAGCCCGCAAAGTAAAAGGCTCCCAGACTGGGAGCGCGGTGAAAGCGATTTTCCCGCTGCGTGCCCGGCTCACCGAGACCCGATTTAACACCGGTGAGTCTCCCTTCAATAGAAGAATAATGATGGTGAGAATATGGATTTTTTAGTCGACATATCCCAGGACGGAGCCAAACATTTCCAGTTGAGTTTATTTCGCTATGTGCTGGCCGCTTCAGTAATGAGTATTTTGGCCGGCTGGCTATTTCGCTCCTGGATGAACCGGCGCCGTATCCAAAAGCGTCGTGCCGAGTGGAAAGATATTCGGCGGGAGGTGAGTTATTCACTATTAACGGTGTGTATCTTTACCCTGGTAGGGGTTATTACCACCATGATGCACGATCTGGGACTGACCAAATTTTACTGGCAGTGGAGCGATTATCCACTCTGGTGGAGTATTGCCAGCCTGCCAGTGGTGATTTTGATCCACGACGCTTATTTTTACTGGACCCACCGAGGTATGCACCATCCCAAGGTGTTTAAACACTTCCACCGCCTACACCATCAGTCCAGAACACCCACGCCCTGGACGGCATACAGTTTTTCCGTAGGTGAAGCGGTCCTGATGGGCGCTTTCTCTCCCCTAATTGCGCTGATACTGCCGCTTAATCCAACTATTTGGTTCACCTTTTTATTTATCAGCATCTTCCGCAACGCCATGCTGCACACTGGCCGCGAGTTCCACCCGCGCAGCTGGGTCGACGGCCCTATGGACAGGCTCACCACCACGACTCACCACGACTTGCACCACCAGCGCTTCCAGGGCAACTACGGCTTTTACTTCACTTGGTGGGATCGCTGGATGGGCACAGAATTTAAGGACTACAAGCAGGTCTTCCGGCAAGCGGTGGATGGGCAATTACACGGGGGAGAAAAAGAGATGGAAATAGACAATGGCGCAGCGGAAGGCGCAAAAGCTCACGCTTAACCCACTCAAATTACTTAAATGGGTGCCGGGGTTCCCCCGGCTCCTTTCTACTAGCCGTAACAACCGTGTTAATGGCCATGCTGTAAAGGCAACCAGCGGGATTCTCGGTAACAGTAAAGTCCCCAGATAACAAAGACGACTTCGATAGCAAAAAGCACTAAATTGCGCTGGTCAAAACCACTGATAAATAACATTCCGTAGAGGCGCCCAAGAGCGAAGCCGATATAGGCGATAGACATCGCAGCGTAAGCAACCCTGCGGTGCGGGCGCATAGCCAAGGCCACCAGTAGAATCACCGCGATGGCCAACATAAACCCGCCATAAGTGGCCATAAACTCGGGCATGGCTTCGGGGGTATCAAATGAAAAATCCACTTCATTCGCAAGGCTCTGCGGTTTAAACAGGGCCCAGAGGCCAATAGAAGCAAAAACCAATAGATTGAGTGTCAAATAGACTCTTCCCAAATATTTCAATCGATTCTCCCCTCTAATTTCTGTTACTCACCCCTATACAAGGGGAACACCGCTTTGGAGTACTGTCACAGTATATATGAGCCACACCCCGCCATACGCCGGAACAATTCACCAATTTGGTACAAAGCGATGGATTTATCAATATTTTCTTACTGGCAAACTGAGAATGTCTTTCCATAATTAGAATCCACAGCGCAACTCCGACCCAATCCAAAATAAGGGCCGCGCTTTTGAATACCACTACCTTCCTCAAGTCATTGGCGAAAGAGCCCCTGCTGTATTTTATTGCGATCGCCCTAATCCTATTGGGATTGGGAGAAATCCTGGAGCCGCCTGCACAAGAGATTGTTATCAGCGAGGGGCGCGTCGAACATCTACGTTCGGTTTTTGAGCGCAAGTGGCACAGGCACCCCACTGATAGCGAGCTGGAGCAACTTATTGAGAATTACCTAAGAGAGGAAATACTTTACAGGGAAGCGCTTGCCTTGGGATTAGCCGAGAACGACACAGTAATCCGCCGCCGCCTGCGAATGAAAATGGAACTTACGGCGCGTAATTTCGCTGACACTCAAGACCCAGGCGATCGAGTATTGGAGAAATTCCTTCAAGGCCAGGCCGATAAATACCAGCTTCCCCCCACCCTATCTTTCCAACAACGATTTTTCTCAGTGGATCTGGCCTCATCAGATTCACGTGATTTTAACGACTTACTCATGCAGCTAAACAGCGGTCAGGCTTCGCCAATGATTGGAGACTCAACCCTACTGCCAGCTGCTTTTATCGACACTTCAGAGCCACGAATAGACAGGCAATTTGGGCTGGGATTTTCCGCTCAATTGTCCAAGTTGCCTATAGGCAAGTGGAGTGGTCCAGTCCGCTCGACCTTCGGCGATCACCTGGTCCTCCTTGAGGAAATCAAGTCCACCCAGCTACCGGCATTGGCTGAAATACGCAGCCGCGTACTAAATGATTGGCAATCCCAGGCGCAAAAGAAGATTCTGCAGGAGCAGTATCTCCAATACCGTAAAAACTACGAGGTCACTGTCCACAAGCCGGATAACTTCTCAGCCGAGGTTGCCGTCAAGTGATGCACATCCGGCCACTCCTGTTCATTCTGCTCCTCAGCTTTACCCCAATACTATCTGCCCACGAACTGCGCCCGGCTTACCTGGGCATAACTCAAGTTGATGCACAATTATTTAAAGTACTTTGGCGATTGCCCGCACAAGGC
Source organism: Microbulbifer maximicatervae (SeqCode) (assembly GCF_052467825.1). NCBI lineage: Bacteria > Pseudomonadati > Pseudomonadota > Gammaproteobacteria > Cellvibrionales > Microbulbiferaceae > Microbulbifer > Microbulbifer maximicatervae (SeqCode). The sequence continues at coordinate 2,205,646 of NZ_CP174327.1, read as the reverse complement.
GATCTTCGCCTAGCTCTGAATGTCCATTTGGACCAAGCTGCCTCCCCCCTAAGCCAACCCAGAGCGCAAATAAGTAAGGGCTACTACACAGAGCACTGGACCATCCATCACCCCAGGGAGCTACAACAGCTATCTATTCATATCGATGGCCTACAGAGCACAATGACCGATGCGCTAGTGTGGCTCTCCTGGCTAGATGGGCGCGAGCAAGTTATCCGACTGACACCGGACCAGCCAGAATGGACCCTTGACCAACCCACCAGCGAGTTCCAAATCGCTCAAACTTACTTTGTGCTGGGCGTTGAACATATTCTTCTCGGTGTCGATCACTTGCTGTTCGTTTTGGCCCTGATCTTACTCAAACAAAGCCTTCGCCAGCTGATCGGCACTATCACTGCTTTCACTATCGCCCACAGTATTACCTTGGCAGCTGCCGTACTGGGCTATATCCATCTGCCATCAGCGCCAGTGGAGGCGATTATCGCCCTCAGTATTTTACTGGCAGCCAGAGAGGCTGTACGCCAGAGGCATGGTGTTTTCAGTTTGACCAGTCGCTACCCATGGGCAGTTGCCTTTGCTTTTGGACTTTTACACGGTTTGGGTTTTGCCGGTGTACTGGGGGAAATTGGGCTTCCCCAGGGGGCTATTCCCCAGGCATTACTGACTTTTAATCTCGGTGTGGAAGTGGGGCAATTAGTATTTATCACTGCTGTTCTTACAGCAATCAACTTGTATCAAAAGCTCCTTAAACTCTGGCCAGGGTATGCCATTCGGAACCGCGAACAATACTCTTTCGGGGAGGGTGGAGGTATCGGAATACCAGTCGCTACGGTGGTCGCGTATACGCTGGGGGGCATTGCCTGCTACTGGGTGATTGAGCGCATCCTGCTTATTGTTTTCCCATAACAGAGAACATTAACCGGCGCCCTGCAAATCACGGGCACCGGTTAATTTAAGGCTCAGTCCTGAAACAAGAGTTCCAGTGGGTAGCCGGTAAAAGGCTTGGTTTTCTCAATCACCAAATGAGAAGTCATACGGGAAATCGCCGCCTCTTCATTGGCCAACAACTGCTCTGAGACTCGATTAAAATCTGCCGCGTCCGGGCAGACGAAATGCAGCATATAGTCGAACTCACCAGACATCTTCACACAGGAAACAATCTGTGGAATATCGCTAATAATGCGGCGAAAGTTCTCACTGGTACGGGCATCCTGCCGCTTAAGCGCAACGTTTACATAAAACTCTGCATGCCGAACTTTATCCAGGTTTATCTCGGCAAAGAACTCGCGGATATAGCGCTCACTGGTCAGGCGTTTAACCCGGGCCAGGCAGGCACTTTCCGATAATCCAATTTTTTCACTCAAATTCAGGTTACTTGTACGTGCGTTTGATTGCAGGGCCTGCAAAATACGCAAATTATGCCGGTCAATTTTCACGGAGCTATTTTCTTTTGAATCTGAAAGGGGGCAAGGATAGCGGTATTCGCCGGTGGCATAAACATTACAGCCACCGGCATGGGAAACTTGTCATCACTTCAAAGGCGAATTTGGCGACAACCAGCCTCCCGGCAAAGGCCTAACCGGCCTGGCGGTTACCACTGGTGACGAACTGTTCAATGCGATCCAAGGCCCGCGACAACTCGGCCTCATCAGCCGCCAGGGTGAGGCGAACATGATTCACTGAACTGCTACCAAAGGGCGCGCCAGGCAGTACCGAGACCCGCTCAGCATCCAAAAGAGCTTCAGCGAAGGTTTGCCCGGAGCTGGATACCTTGGAGACATCCACCATTACAAACATCCCAGCCTCAGGGCTGTAGCAACTCAAGCCTGGTATCTGGCCAATCCTCTCAACAATCAGGTCTCGACGCTGCTGATAGGCATCCCGCATCTGCTTGACGAAGTAGCTATCAAACTCCAGGGCAAAGGCTGCAGCCTCCTGGATGAACTGAGGGCATCCAAAAATTGTCGCCCCTGCAAAAGCAATCAAACGATCTACCAGGGGACCACGAGCCACTGCCCACCCCAGGCGCCAGCCACTCATGGCGTGGGATTTGGACAAGCCATCAACCACAACAATATTATCCAGCGACTCCGCTGCCGTACGCAGAGAGGTGTGGCGGCGGGCAAAGGTGATCATTGAATAAACTTCATCACACACCAGCCAAATATTGCGCTCGCGGCAGTATGCCGCCAACTCGCGCAATTGTTCAGGGGTAGCCATCGCGCCAGTCGGGTTTACCGGCGTATTGATCATAACGACCTTGGTCTGCTCACTGATGGAGGCCTTGATAGCATCAACATCAAAAGCGAAATTGGTCTCCGCCGGGCAAGTCACTCGCTTTACGGAGAGGCGCAAGGCATCACAAATGGGGACATAGCCGATATACATCGGCTCGGGAATTACTATCTCCTCACCGGGGTTTAGCAGGCAGGCAAGTACTGCGTAGATAGCGTTGGTTCCACCGGGGAAAACAACAACATCATCCGGATTACAGGGGTGGGGAGAGACCTTGCTCTCGATATCCGCGATAGCCCTGCGCAACATTGGCTCCCCGGCCGCAGGGGAATAGTGGGTGCGCCCCACTCCCAGGCGAGCGCGGGCAAAGTCGAGGATCGGCTCGGGGGTGTCAAAGTTGGGATCACCTACACAGAGAAAGATGACATCCTCCCCTTTATTGGCGAGATCGTGAGCCCGGTCACTCACAGCCCAAACATTGGCGTCCTCACCATTCAAAGCCTCACTTTGCAAGCTGAACCTGGGGGTAAAATTTGTCACGTTTTTCACTATTTAGCAGCCATTTATAGGGGCTAAGGTAACAACCATCTGGGTAATCGGTGCCGCTATATGACCGTCAATTTCGCATTAGAGGGAGCTTTTCTCAGGTATTCCCGCAGATAATGCGGGGGCCAGTGTGTTCGCGCGGATCGCGACTAGAAATAGATTTTTAGTCTCAGTTACTCAGGTCGATCCTGGCGCCCCAGAGAGAGCGAGTAATGAGTAAAACTTAAGCAAGGTATCACCCCATCCCACTGCAATTGAATACTATTAACCGGAGCCAGGAAAATCCCAGGGCTATGGACAAAGCTTCATTACGATATTCTTTTTTGACATCCCGTCCGCGCCCCATACCCCCTTTCACCTGGCTCGCAGCAATCTCCCTCAAGTTTTCGCTGTATTTAGATTAACTTTAATCTTCAAAGATGGAGGGCAAGCTCCAATCCCGGTATAGGTGCAAAGCTGGCCCCTTAGCGCCTCTGGATATACTTAATGTTAACCAGCTTTGGGCTTCGGAGACTATCTATTACGGCTTGATTGCGTGTTATCGTTAACACCTGAAAACCAATAAGTAAATATAAATCATGGATAAGATGAAACAATTACTAACCTAACTTTTGCTCTCCTGTTCACTTACGGCAATCGGCACTGAAATTTCTCAGTAAAGGAAGTTGAAGCTTATTAAATCTATCGAAAAAAAGATTGCCTCCAACTATGTCTTGCAAGAAAACCTGGAAGCGATTCACTCTTCATTAGATAAAATAGCAATCCCTATCGCCAAGGCAGTCAATCCGATCACCAAAACTAACTGGGAGGGGACTGGTGTAAAACCAGATATCGAGACATCTCGGGAGAAAGCACTTTCAACAGCCTATAGACTCGCTTTACAAGAGGCCAAAATCTCTACTGCACACCCGGAACATTTAAAAGAAATCCAGCAAAAGCTACAAGATCTCGTTAGCCTTTAAATTACCTCACCCTCCTTACAATAAGTATTCAGTCTATTAAATCAGGAGGGAGGCCTAGTCATTAGCCTCCCTTCCCAAATTAATTTAATATCTTACAAACAAAAAACGGCGTTTAAAAATTTTGAAGAACAGTCATTCACATTAAAATTCTAATGTAAACCTCATCTTATTCGTATTATGAGGCAAGTCAGATGTTTCAGTTTACCCAAATTCGTAGACATATCCCTGAGGATCTTGAGGACAGCTTTGCTCGACTCCCTCCAGATGAATATTTAAAATCCCAATATTCATATCGTTATCGAACATATTGCTCAGGATTATATCGTGGCAACTCAATCGAATGGAACTCTAGTACCATTTTCATGCAAAGTAAAACGATTAACAAATACCTCGGGGATATAGAGCGTCACTACCCCGCACTGGAACCAAGTGCTAAAATATTTTCGCAGAGCATTGTAAGGCACCTAGTATCCAGCCAATATATACCGGCAAACGAGTATCAGGTCGGATGCCACCAGATAAGAGTTCGTGCTACAGATGAATTCAACGCTTATCCCACCCCTGAAGGTTTTCACCAAGATGGGTTTGACTATGTAGCGATTAATTGTATTAATAGGAATAATGTCAATGGAGGCGAGTCATTCATCAGCAGCTTGGATGAAAATGAAATTATATTTCATGGCACACTAACCCCAGGAAAAGCTTTAGTTTTGAACGACAGGTCACTCAAACACTACGTAAGCCCCATCACCCCTCTTTTTCCAGGGGAGGCTGTTAGAGATGTTGTGGTAATTACATTACACAGCAATACAATCAATATATAAAAATATGAAGTTTACCCAATCTAGATCACAGGGAATTATTTTTAGATCCAAAAGACTGGCCATCCAAATCAGTCTACCTTTATCTCTATACCTAACACTAGCTTATATATTTAAAGCCCCCCAAGAAACGGAAGTCCTAGAAATATATCTAGTAGGATTATGCTTAATCCCAGTGCTGACCACACTCTGGCTATTAATATTTAACTCAGGAAAAGGAAAGGTAGACGAGTATAGCCTTGAGTTCACGAATAGTCACATCATCTATAGATCACTCTATGGCAATATAATCATTCCAATGTCAGATAAACTTTCAATTAAAACACACGGCAAACCACCTAACTCCATTTCCATAACAGGACACAACCACTCAGCCCATGTTGATTTAAACCTATTTTCATTACAACAGAGAAAGGAAATTCTTAAACAATGTCATTTTCTAAAAAATAACTGTCAAGATTAACCTTAGATACCACCACCTTCACTGTCTAGAGCCATAACTGCATAAACTCATTAAGGCTCACACTTCTCAATTACAAGAAGTTGATTTTTATCATACAATCTGGAGTTAGCTCTCAGATGGTTAGCATACCCTATCAATTCACCTAGAGCATTAACAAAAACCCTTTTGACTTTTAGATTTACATTTTTATAGTCATCAACAGATTGGAAAGCCCCACTTTCAAAATCAACAAAAGCTCTCTTTAAGTCTGAACTTGAAATACTCTGGGCCATTCGTACCCCTGAGAGAGTTACAATATAGGTACCTTCATCATACTGGCCAATATATAGGGAGCTACATTTAATGGCCCCATTCTCGATATCGTAAAACCCCTCCTCCATATCTAAAAACTGTTTGTAATCACCAAGAATTAGTTTAACCTCATTACAAATATTGTATTCTATTAGAGGCAATAAATCTAATTCATTCTTATCAACCCCTTGTGCAACAAGCCCATACTCAATTACTGAGCAAAACTTCGCAGCCTCTTCTTTATGGATTAAAGACAGTTCCCCATCATTCCCCACTTGAATAGAAAAGGAGAAACTAAACTGATTTAGAAAATCCACTTTCGACAGGAAATGGGAGTTTCCTTGAAACGAGGTTAACCAGGTACCAAATGCATTAGGATACTCAACCAAGTAGATACCCGGTTCCACTTCTGCCAAATCAAGTATATAGCTACTATCGATTGGCTGCCGCTCTGAAGGAGAGCCTGACTTCATTTTAAATACGTCTTTTCTTCGTATTTCAAATTTTTGTGAAAACACTCAAACAAAATCTCTTATTAACTTAATATCCACATCAAGATGCTTGCAGGACCATATAGTAAACCACCAGATAGCGTAGACATTTACCCGTGGCAACCAATAACAAAAACCAAACCAAGCGAATTCTTAGAATACCAGCCATTACAGTAAGGGGGTCACCAATAATAGGCACCCAGGAAAAAAACAGGGAGAATACCCCATATTTTTTAAATCGCTGTTCAGCCTTTACAAACTCCTCTTCAGACATTCTCAACCATTTCTTGATCACGCCCAAACTGGCCCAATAGCCTAATGCATAATTGAGAAGAGAGCCCGCTACATTCCCAGTAGTGGCGACTATTATCAGGGCCCAAGGGGGGAGCCCCTGGAGCAATAGACCAGTCATTACAATTTCTGAGCTTAGCGGCAGAATGGTCGCTGCCAGGAATGCTGATACGAAAAGCCCCAAAAATCCAAACTCAAGAAAGTACCCCATAATGACGACTCACGCCCAGCTAAACTCGGCATTCCTTCTATCTATATTTATAATTGCGCCACTATAATCGAAAAAGGCGGACTTCCCAATAAACCCCTTCATCAATGAGGGCGATACTAGCCACAAGCCTCTACTTTTTTATTCACCCTTGTTAACGCGTTTTAGAATTCATAACCTTACCAAGACTAACTTAGCCCCAAGTACAGATCCTCTCACTTGAAGAAGGAATCAATGTCCACCCCATAATTCTCCAGCCACCTTCCAGTTTTGCTAGCGACAAGATATTGCAGGCAGCTTTCCTATGTCTTTCTTTTGATTTGGATCGCTGAAAAACGACAAGTGATGTTGCGGAGCCATCCTCTGAAACATAAATCTTCTCTATGTACAAGCCGGAAAATGGATATACCCCAAGATCCATAGTTTTACGCAGCTGAGTGATCATTACGGGAATTAAATCTGGATGATTAGATAACCCCGGCTGTTCACCGATAAAAAATAACGGGGATTGAGCAAAGTATTTCTTCAAGCTACTTGGCGGAGATGAGCTATTAAATGTGCGGTAAAAATTTTTTATAAGGTCAGAAACTTCACTGCGAGAGTTTGCATACATTTCAGATGAAAAGACAATAAATACGACAACCAACAGCATCTTAGCAGTTTTCATGGTTACCGCTTCCTATTTTGAGGAGTTTCTGAGTAACTCTGCAATTAGAGGGGACTGACTAAAGGTTGAAGTATAGTTATGCTATTAATTCGCATGGACTAAAGAAGGAAATCTGACAATCGCCAGACGGAGTTATCCTATGCCAGAGGTAATAGTGGAGAGAAGCATTTACTGCCCTTATTGTGGTGAAATCATAAAAATACTGGTTGATTCATCCGTTTTGCCTCAACAGTATACTGAGGACTGCCAAGTTTGCTGTAGACCTATCATTTTCTCCGTGGAACTCGATTTAAATGGCGAGTTATCTGTTGCGGCTCATACTGAGGATGAAGCGCTCTGAGTCGCATTGCCGCTCCCAAATTCACTTCAAGTTGGCAAAAACCTCAATGGCCCGCTTCCGTCCAGCCCCCACGTCGCAAATCACTTGTGGATAACCCTGAGTGGGCGGAGGGTCGTGTATGGCTTTATCACTCAGACCTTTCAACTCCGGTACATATTTGCGGATAAAATCTCCATTGGGATCAAAACGTTGCGACTGGCTATAAGGGTTAAATACACGGAAGTAGGGTGCGGCGTCAGTGCCAGTGGAGGCAGTCCACTGCCAGCCCCCGTTGTTGGAGGCAAAGTCAGCATCGATCAGGTGTTGCATAAAATAACGCTCACCCCAGCGCCAATCTATCAGCATGTTTTTGCTGAGAAATGAAGCTACTATCATACGCAACCGATTATGCATCCAGGCAGTCTTATTCAACTGCCGCATCGCAGCATCGACTATCGGAACCCCAGTCTCACCCAAAGTCCAACGCTCAAACTGACCCTTGTTGTAGGACCAGGGGATTTGGTCTGTCTCCTGCTTGAATGGTTTCCCCTTACTCAGACGGGGAAAGTCCACCAGCAAATGGGTATAAAACTCCCGCCAGATTAATTCGCTAATCCAACAGGCCGCCCCATCATCACCACCCAGCCAAAGCCCCTCGTTCATACTCAGTGCCATGGCTATACATTGGCGAATTGAAACAGCACCACTATTTAGGTAAGGAGACAAGCAGGAGGTGCTATCAAGTGCAGGAAAATCTCTTTCTTCCTGATAAGCAGAAATCTTTCCACTGAATTTTTTTAGCTGTTTTTGTGCTGCCTTTTCCCCTGCCTGCCAACCTTTAATATGGCCCGCATCGCCAATCCTATTTATCGAATATGTCGACAGTTGCGTTGGAATTTTTTGGTTAAGTTTCTGCCCGTCAGATAAGGAAATCCACTTTGGCCAATGTGCCCCATTTTCTGGGGAAGGAATTTTCCGGGGCTTGGGTAAGACTTTTATTTCACTATCGGCACACAATTGGATCAGTGCTCGCTTGAAGGGGGTAAAAACTTTGTAAGGTTCGCCTCCGCCAGTCCTTACTGCCCCCGGTGGAAGTAGAGTACGATCACTGTAGTATTGAACTTGAACACCGTCTTTTGTCAGTAAATCTTTTACTGCATTATCACGGCGCAGCTCATTGAGAGGATATTCAGCATTCGCATAGAGCGCATTGATATTCAGGCGCTCAGCTATTTGCTGCAAAACCCCTGGAACCTGTACAAAAAAAGGAACTTCAACGAAGTACAGCGGGATATTGCGCCCTTCTAATTCAGCCTTTAACTCCCGCAAGCAAGCAATGCGAAAGGCCACCAAGGAATCACCTTCATCCTGGCTCTGCCAGGTATCTGGACAGGCGATAAAGATAGCCGCTAACTGCTGACACTGCAGACTGGCCTGGTAAAGCGCTGAATTATCATTAAGGCGCAAGTCGCTGCGCAGCCACACCAGGCCGCGCTGAAAAGTCACTGGGCGGCTCATACTTTTAAAGACTCCCGCAGTTGCACGACCACACTTTCCGCATTTCCGGCAAGTATCTTTGTTAAAGAAAGTTGATTTAGCTCCGCCAATGCCAAGCCTTGCATGTCAATAAAATCACCCGCCAGCCACAGGGGAGCCTCCATACTACGAGCGGCATCGGGTAACTCTCGCCCAAGGATATTTCTTGGGAGTGCTTTGTGGCTGTAACAAACCACTCCCTGAGCACCAAACTCTCTTACTGTGGTTCCAAGCCCAGATAGCCAAGCCGGATACGCCAGGGTGACGACCTCTATCCCTGCTGCAATAAGTGCAGCGATAAACATCTGTATAAATGCCTGTTGGTCCTGACCGGTAACTTCCAATAGGAGAAGGCGGGGTTTCGCCACGGACTTTTCTTTGTACAGGTTTTTTCTGGCAATGCCATTAGCCAGTAATAACTGCTCTTGTAACAGGGGCCAAAAAAATAACTGCGCTCTCTGGCTTTCAGGTAAGCGAGATCGCTCGAGTCGCACATGGAGAGGTTTTAGCCAATACTCCAATAGCAAAGCTGCGGGGAATGAAGCAAGCCATTGATCGATACAGCGACGCAACTGAGGTTCGGCGTATTCCCGAATAAGGCAGGCAGCCTCATCCTGCATCGCCTGCCAACTGCTCTTCTCATCGCCAGCCTCCGTTGACTCCCCACTTTTGCTCTGCTCTCGCGCTAATAGATCACGCACCTGGCCGATAGAAACACCCCGGGCGAGGCACTGCAGAACCCTTTCGATTTGCAGGACTTCCTCTTCACTATATAAACGATGTCCTTTGCTGGTGCGCATGGGTTTTAATAAACCGTAGCGACGCTCCCAAGCCCTCAGGGTCACCGCCTGTACTCCGGTCCTTCGGGCTATTTCGCGGATTGGAAAGTAATTTTTTTCTGCAACTTCTGATTCGGCCATAACAATCATTATCGAAATTCACACAAACCCAACTCTGCCGGCTCGGCAGCGAGTAAGACCTGACTGTGGATAAAGTGGTGTGGGCTTCTCGGCAAGTAATGACGGAGCATAGTGAGCACCGCCGAAATCGGTTTATGCCCCTGCCGGTACTCCTCGATAAGCTGAGCCAACTCTGCTCGTTCTTCCCTGCTCAGGTAGCCTTTTAAATGCCCCTGGCTATGCATTAAGGCATTGGTGCGATCTTTACGCGATGCGTGCTGGGAGAGAATCTCCATCATCCGCCCCCTGATTTCATAGGCAAACTTTTCGGGGGTTACCGCACGTGAATTAGAGACAAATTGGCCCAGGGCTCGGGTCATTGGCTGGCTATGAGCCAGCAACAGGTATTTATAGGCAGTATAAAATTCAATCACCTTGGCCGGCCGTGGGTCGGGCGAAACGTAGCGATGCCAGGCATCATAAGCAAACACGCGGGTTAAGAAGTTCTCACGAATGTCACTGGCATTCAGGCGCCCCACTTCCTCCATGGGCAGGTGAGGAAAGTTCTCACGCAAGCGCGCGGCAAACAATCCGGCTGAGTGCGCCAGTACACCGCGACCATCTTCCTTGTAGTGGGGTGTAGTACGCACGCCACAGCTGGGAGATTTTTGCATCAGGATAAAACCGCGCAACTGCTCCACTTCAGGCCCTATCTCATCGGCGTAGGCTTCAAGGTCTTCCGTCACATCAATATTGGTGTCATCGCGCCCGACGGCGCGCAGGCGATCACTGACAATCAAATGAATAGGCGGGCGCGGCACTCCGAGACCTATTGCTACTTCTGGGCAGTACGCCTGCAGATCAAAGCAATTTCCCAGGAGCTGGGTGCAGACTTTACTGTGCTTGTGGCTACCGTTAAACCGCACAGGGTCGCCCACAGCACAGCGGCTAATACCGACGGGGATCTTATCTGGCAAGAATTGGATATTCATAGTCACGAGGTGCGCAAGTGATGACCTATCCTTGTTATAGCCCGCCAGTAAAACTTATACAAGAGATCTCTTTGTATAAGTTTTTAAAGGGGGCTAGCGCGAGGGCCCCGGCTTGCGCAAATACAAACCAAAGCTACAATGCAAAGCCGCGTTCATTCCGAGATTTAGCGCTGTGCGCACTATTATCGCCAGTCCCCGGTCTGCGATGCGGCCCATACCTCCCGGAAAGTACGGATTAGCTCATGATTCCAGCATTGCGCGAAGTCGACGAGGTTCAGGCGCTCTATTTGCAGTTCTTGCAGGAACTGAAGGACGCAGGTTTCCGTGGCGATACCACCCCCAGTTATGCCAGCCGCACGGTCCTGGCTACCGATAATTCGATATACCAGGTCCTCCCCCAGGCCGTTGTTTATCCCCGCGACAGTCGCGACCTGCAGCTGCTCGCCGAGCTGGCTGACAGGGAGGAGTTTCACTCGGTAGTGCTATCCCCCCGTGGCGGTGGTACCGGTACAAACGGCCAGTCCCTGACCGATGGACTGGTTGTGGATATCTCCCGCCATATGAACCAGATCCTCGAAATCAATGTTGAGAAGCGCTGGGTCCGGGTACAGGCCGGAGTGGTCAAAGATCAACTGAATGCAGCACTCAAACCCCACGGCCTCTTTTTTGCTCCGGAGCTTTCCACCAGTAACCGGGCCACCATTGGCGGCATGATCAATACCGATGCCTCAGGCCAGGGTTCATGTGTCTACGGCAAAACCCGCGATCACGTGCTGGAGTTACACACCGTATTATTGGGCGGTGAGATTTGGCACTCGGCCCCGATCGACGATGAGGAGCTGGCACAAGTCAGTGTCGGGGATAAACGCTCTGCACAGGTTCACCAAGTCTGTGATTCTATCGCGCGTACAAAAGCAGAGTTAATCACAGCAAAGTTTCCCAAGCTCAACCGCTGCCTCACCGGCTACGACCTGGCTCATATTCGCGACGATAAAGGCTTTAACCTCAATAGTGTTCTCTGTGGCTCAGAGGGAACCCTGGGTTTTATCGCCGAGGCAAAACTCAACCTGTTGCCAATTCCCAAATGTGTCGCCCTAGTCAATTTAAAGTACGACCATTTTCAAGAGGCGCTACGCGACGCCAAAGACCTGATGCTGGCCGGTCCCATGTCTATCGAGACAGTGGACAGCAAAGTGTTGCAGCTGGCGATGGAAGATATCGTCTGGCACAGCGTCAGTGAATTTTTCCCAGCGGACGATCGCCCGGTCAAGGGCATTAATTTAGTCGAGTACGCCGCCGATAGCGAAGAGGAATTGGAGCAGGCACTAGCCCAATTTACTGCTCATATTGATGAAGCTATTGGCCAGGCAAGTAAAAGTTTCGGTTATTCCATTGCCCGTGGCCACGCCGAGGTCAATCGAATCTGGGCCATGCGCAAACGGGCCGTGGGCTTACTGGGAAATGCCCAGGGAGAAAAACGCCCAATTCCCTTTGTCGAGGACACGGCAGTACCACCGGAAAACCTGGCGGATTTTATCGCTGAGTTCCGAACGGTATTGGATGAGGCCAATCTCGACTACGGTATGTTTGGCCATGTCGATGCGGGCGTGCTGCACGTGCGTCCGGCAATTGATATGAAAGACCCCCGGCAAGCCGCACAAATTCGTCCGATCACCGATCAGGTGGTCGCCCTCACTCAGAAATATAAGGGCCTTTTGTGGGGGGAGCATGGGAAAGGTGTCAGGTCTGAATACGCACCGGAATTTTTTGGCGAGCTCTACCCTGAGCTGCAAAAAATCAAAGCCGCCTTCGATCCTCGCAACCAACTCAATCCAGGGAAAATAGCTACCCCCAGTGATGACAGCCAGCTGCTGAAAATTGACGAGGTATCCACCCGAGGCGAGCGGGACCGGCAAATTCCCGCCCAGGTCTGGGAGGGCTATGAGGAAGGTGTGCACTGCAACGGCAATGGTGCTTGCTTTAACTGGAACCCCGACGATGCCATGTGCCCTTCCTACAAGGCCACTCGCAACCGTATTCACTCTCCCAAGGGGCGCGCCTCTTTAATGCGCGAATGGCTGCGATTGCTCAGCGAAAAAAATGTTGATGCGGTCTCCAGTGCCCAGCGCCTGCGGGAACGCTCCTTTTTTGTCGGACTCCCCAAGCGCATTATCAATTCCCTGGCAAAAACCCGTGGCGAGTACGATTTCAATCACGAAGTTAACGAGGCAATGCAAGGCTGCCTGGCCTGTAAATCCTGTGTGGGGCAGTGCCCGATAAAAGTGGATGTGCCGGAGTTTCGCAGCAAATTCCTTGAACTCTACTACAGCCGCTATTTGCGTCCGCTAAAAGATTACGCCGTCGGTGGGCTGGAATTCCTGATGCCACACCTGGCCAAGCTACCTCAGTTATACAACTGGCCACTAAAACTCAAGCCAGTTTCCTTCCTGATGGAGCGCCTGTTCGGCATGGTGGACAGCCCACTGTTATCGGAAAAAACCTTGAAAGCGACTATGGCGGAGCTGGGTGTGCCTGTCGCCAGTGCCGCCTGCCTGGAGTCCTTGGGCCCGGCACAGCGCAGTCGCGCAGTGGTGATAGTGCAGGATGCTTTTACCAGTTACTTTGATGCCCAAGTGGTTGCCGACATCGTGCGCTTGCTAAAGCAGCTCGATTTTGTCCCCATGCTGGCGCCCTACCGCGCCAACGGCAAACCCCTACATGTGCACGGTTTCCTGCGCCAGTTCCAGAGGGTCGCTGAATTAAACAGCCAGATGCTTAACGACCTCGCCGCCAGCGGTATTCCCCTTGTGGGCATCGACCCCTCAATGACCCTGACTTATCGCTCCGAGTATAAAAAGCTGATGGGCGATGAGGCACCCAAGGTCCACTTGTTACAGGAATGGCTGGCTTCGCAGCGGGAGCACCTGGAACAACAGCGCCACCGCATAGCGCCCGCCAACTTCCAGCTTCTGCCCCATTGCAGTGAACAAACCAATGCCACCGCCTCGGTGAAAGACTGGCAAAATGTTTTCACTGCCCTGGGCCTGGAACTCGCTACCGAGAGCCTCGGCTGCTGCGGTATGGCCGGTACCTATGGCCACGAAGCAGATCACAAAGAGACCTCACGAGTCATTTTCCAGCAATCCTGGGCGCCCCGATTGAACAGTGGCGAAAACCAGTTGGCCACCGGCTATTCCTGTCGTTGCCAGGCCAGTCGCTTTGCAGGCGTATCCTTGCGCCATCCGCTACAGGGGCTACTGGCACAACTGGATAAATAGGCATTTACTGACGTAAGAGGCCCATATCTCCGGGTCTCTTACCGTCCACCCAAAGTAGCCTGCGGGAAGTGCCTATGCACAAACATCTCTCAAACCTGCTCATGCTGTTTTATGCACTGCTTGGCATCGCCGTATTGCTAGCAGCAATATCCATAAGCTCAAACTCCGGGAAACAACAATTAGGGCACCATCTATCCCAAGCCCAACACTCCCTGGCATTGGTTACTGAGGCTGAAACCTACGCCCGCACGGGCAACTACGCCGACGCACTGCCACTTTACGAAAAGGCCATCTCCTCACTGTCCGACTATCCGGATCAACAACAGGCCCTGCGCTACCGCTACGGCATTGTGCTCAATGCATTTAGCGCCCAAGCGCGACCTGACCTCTACCCCCTTGCCCGCGCACAGTTCGAATCGGTCCTCAATTACCTGGATAAGGGCGCGGTGCTACCGCAGTCCACCGCGAGAGTGCGGTCAGCCATGGCACACACTTACCATCAGCAAGCAGCAACAGAGAAGGAGCACACTCAGCGAGCTCATCTTTTACGGTCGGCTTACCTTCTATATAAGAGTGCAATCCAAGGCCTGCGCGAACAGGCGGAATGGCAGAACCTTGCCATCACCTATTTCAACCTGGGGCAAGTCTGTGAATGGCAGGGCAATCTGGAGGAAGCCATCATCTGGTTGGAAAAAACGGTGAAGCTGGACATGCAGCACAAGCTGCCGGACCTCCAGGAAGACAGTGACTACTTATCCGCATTGCGCAGCCAGGTGGAACCGATACTGGAAAACCCCGAAACCGCGCTGTAAGTACTGGGGATTCCCTGCACTTTTTAATGTGACGCACCGGTTTTTCCGCTAAAACCTGCTGTTTTTTGTCATATCAGCAATATATGGAGAATAAGTCACAAATAATTTATAAGGAATTTTTTACTGTTCCAGTCATGCTAAGCAATGCCCTCCACCACTCCTAGCACGACTCTTTAGAATGACATCGCTGTCACGCAATTTTTCTCTTTTGAAACCATTTACCAAGGAGCTGGGTTCTATCCGGCCATTTCCTCCTGTACAAAATATATACAGTGCAATTTTATTGTTCTTTATATCTTAAAATTAATCCATTTTTTTATTTTCTGTAAATAACCCGCCAATTCATACGGCTTTTTCTCGCTTTGCAGGAAAAAGTTGATACCTCAGGAATCGCCGGTAATATAGCCAGCGTTGATTAAATATTGATCAACGATTTCCAAACAAACTTGGAAATTTCACAAGCAGCCCTTGGCTTGTGACCATTTATGACCTGGAGGTAATGGGACATGATGAAACAGACTCTGCGAAATACTGCCTTTTTTATTGCTGCCTTGCTCGCTATCGGTGTAAGCGTTAATGCCTCAGCAGCACTTAAGAAAACCATGATTGTTGACGCAACTGCTTACAACTCTGTACCCGGACAAACTGACAGTGATCCCTGGGTAGCAGCTTGGAACAACCGCCTGCGCCCCGGTGACAAAATTATCGCCGTATCCCGTGACCTGGAAAAACACGGTCTGACTAACGGCGCCAAAGTTAAAATTGAAGGTCTGCCTGGCACCTATACCGTGCGCGACCGTATGAACAAGCGTTTTACTAACCGAATCGATGTTTGGATGGAGAAAGACATTAAGAAAGCCCGCGCCTGGGGCAAGAAAAAACTGAAGATTGTTTTTGAACCCGTAAAGTAATTAGACCTAATTTCAACAGAGCTTGTGACCCCGCCCTCCAGCGGGGTTTTTTTATTGTTAAAAGAATTTATATCTAATCCACCAAAAAGCAATCAGGGTTCCATCTCCATTAAAAACCCTTCTAGCTCTGTACAATTTGAATTTCCGATATAAAACAGGCTCGGCTGCTGGTTCTCGGTATAGCGATGTTTTAATCCATCCTCGCCAATTAATATTAAGTATTCTGATTTTACCCAGCGCTCACCCTCCCTGTATTCCGTTAGCCATAAAAGCGATGGCTGCCCCTCGTGACAGAGCCCATAAAACATGCGGGTTTTTTCCACCAGTTTCTTGGTCATGTAATCTAGATAGCGGCCGGGATAGGTATAGCGATCAGCCTCAATACCAATTTTCTCTGGGTTTATCCCCATATCGGCGCGGCCAACTCTCTGTATATAAATTGCCAGGTTCTCGTCGCAATCGAGACAATGGCGCCCGGCAACGATGGCATAGCCACTCAATTCGGAGATAAGTCGGGCTTCTTTCAGGTCAGTGGTGAGCAGCTGTCGATTGGAAAGGCGGATGCTCTCTGCGGATACCAGTGGACTTAATATAGTCACCAGCAGAATAAGGTAGCGCAGGTTCATGGGGAGGGTAACCGCAGGTTAGGTAGTACCGCCGGAGACCTGGATTCCACCATTGTCTCGCGGCGGCACTGTGATTGGGTGTGCTGTTACACAGTCGCGATTCCCTTCTCACATTAACCATAGCAGTTTGAACAGATGTCAGCCGACTTTTGCCACAACTCCCGCTGGGAATTGCCAGTCAGCCGATTCATTCTGCAGAGGGCTTACCAGCTGCCATCGGCTTCCTGAACTGGCCCAACAAAGGTAGCGATCCCCTCCTCTTTAAGAGCATCGAGCGCTTCATCCAGCGCTTCCCGCTCAGTCTCAAACGCGTCTTCCCAAACGGTTGAGTTGTTGTGTTCATCGACGATTTCAAGCAGCCAGCCGCCCTCACCATCTTCATAAATATCGATCTGGACGGAAACCTCGCCCTCCCGATAGATCTGGCTCAACTCCGACTCTTTCGGTGCAAACTCTTCGCCCATGGGATTCGCCTCGCTGTGACCTTGAAATTTCGGCCAGAACTTTGACAACTTGCGGCCCGACGGTCAACTACAAATCCCTTTTCTTGCAGATGCGGACCGCCTGCTTACTGTACGACAAGCTCCTTTTTTTGCGATAAAATGCGCGGCGATTTTTTCTGCTCCGGATTTGCGATCCGGCCCGCAACTGAGGAAGTACCATGAACCAATTTGTTGTCTGTGCACTGTATAAGTTCGTTACCCTTGAGAACTTTGAAACGCTTCGCACCCCACTGCTGGATGTGATGCAGGAAAACAGTGTTCGCGGCACCCTGCTGTTGGCCCAAGAGGGCATCAATGGCACCGTAGCCGGCTCCCGCGAAGGTATCGACGCGGTATTAGCCCATCTGAAGTCAGACGAGCGCCTCACCGACCTGGACTACAAAGAGTCCATCACCCAGGCAATGCCCTTCCTGCGCAGCAAAGTGAAGCTAAAGAAGGAAATTGTCACCATGGGTGTAGAGGGCATTGATCCACTGCGCACCGTCGGGACCTATGTTAAACCCAAAGACTGGAATGCCCTGATCAGCGACCCAGAGGTTGTTGTCGTGGACACCCGCAATGACTATGAATTCCAGGTCGGTACTTTCAAGAATTCCATCAACCCGGAAACTGAGACTTTCCGCGAGTTCCCGAAGTATGTAAAAGAGAATATGGACCCGGCCAAGCACAAGAAGGTCGCCATGTTCTGCACCGGCGGTATCCGCTGCGAGAAGTCCACAGCCTATATGAAAGAGCAGGGCTTTGAAGAGGTATATCACCTCCACGGCGGTATTTTGAAATACCTGGAAGAAGTCCCAGCAGAAGAATCCCTGTGGGAAGGCGAGTGCTTTGTTTTCGATGAGCGGGTGACAGTCAACCACAACCTGGAACGCGGCAAATACGATCAATGCAATGCATGCCGCATGCCCATCACTGAGGAAGACCAGCAATCTCCCCTGTTCGAGCAGGGCGTAAGCTGCCCGCACTGCCACGACAAGGTACCGGAAGCTGACCGAGCCCGTTTCCGCGAGCGCGAAAAGCAAATTCAACTGGCCAAACAGCGCGGTGAAGTACACATTGGCCAGGACGCCCGCGCGCAAACCGTCTCCCGCCGCGAGCAAAAGAGAGAGGAGCGTCGCCGCCAGGCTGAAGCCCAACAGGCGCGCAGCCAGCAGGCCTAACTCCTCCCCTAGAGAGCAAGAGGCTGAGGTACGACCTTTATCTGGGCTAGCCAGGCCTCTGCCTCGGCCTCCACAACGAACTCCCTCGAACTGAGCCTGCACAGGCAGGAGCCATGGCTGGGCAGCGGACAGGTCCAGCGCCCTCGCGGATGTAACACCGCGATAAATGCCCGTCGCAGTACAGGGTTCTCAGCAATAAAGTGAATAAACTTCTGGTGCTCCTCCAGTGTGGTTTTGCTGCGCGCATAACGCAGGTCGAGTAGTACACGTAGGGGTTTTCGGTGGCGATACTTTTCCACCAGTAGTGCAATGGCTTCTATTTTGTCCTTATACCCCACCGGACCAAAAAAAAGCACACGCGCTATTCCACCCGCCGGCCGATAGCTAATATGAAAATTCATTGATAACAGCACCCGTGCGCTTGTCTTTTTTATTTTTATCGACTACAGCTTCCGCAATGCCTCTTTTTATTGTCTTACCTGTATTGAAAACGCGAAATAAGGCAGACTTTTTTCTCGTACACTCCTGATATTTACTTCTACCTCAACGGCAACCCAACATCCGTATAAAGGGTTTGACGTTTGTCGGCGAAAATACTGCACCTGTAAACCCGTTTTAATACCCTCAGCCCCAACTACATTTAATAAGCGACAAAAAACCTGCAAATACTGCCACCTAAAAATCATAAGCGGTCTATATCGCAAAAAAATATCGGCTTTATGATTTTTAAAGCAATAAGTAACTAGTACGATCAAAATACCCCTGTTTTTTACCAGGTAATTCTGTGAAATATTTTGAAACTTCTAATTTACCCAGGGCGCGACAGAAGTGGGCTATCGCTAAAAGGAAATCTGTACCATAAAACAAGGAACAAACTAGTACGGCTTACTTCAATGAGGGACACCGGGCTGCATCAATATAGAAATATTGGAGCCCGGTAAAAACAGAAAAACAAAGAAAATTATTTCTTTGTGATCAATATCGCGAATGGGTTCAACTTATTTCGATTTCCGGCATATCGCTGTCATCACTGCTGTTTAACCAGATCTGGGCAGCAGCCTTGCGGGCAATTTCGCAATAAAAACCAGCAATTTCACTATCTGGATCGGAAATAACACTGGGTTGCCCGCTATCCACATCGGCGCGGATTTTCTGTGCCAGCGGAAGCTCTCCCAGTAAATGGGTATCGTACTCTGCAGCGATTCGCTCACCGCCACCGGTACCGAAAATTGGCTCGCTGTGACCACACTTGGAACAAGTATGCAGCGCCATATTTTCCACAATACCCAGCACAGGTACCGATACCTTGCGGAACATCTCCACGCCCTTAATGGCATCTTTTAGTGCCAGGTCTTGAGGGGTAGTTACAATTACCGCACCGGCCAATGTAGTTTTCTGTGCCAGCGTCAATTGAATATCCCCGGTACCCGGGGGCATATCCACAACCAGGTAATCAAGCCCATCCCGACTTTCCCCCCACAGGGTTTGACTGAGAATCTGGTTGAGCGCGCCGCTGGCCATAGGCCCGCGCCATACCGCTGGGGTCTCCTCGGTCATCAGGTACCCCAGAGACATTGTCTCTATTCCGTGAGCCTCTACCGGCACAAAGAATTTCTGTTCTTTCACATGCGGGCGCTGGTCTTCAGTTCCCAGCATGGTGGGCAGGCTCGGGCCGTAGATATCAGCATCCAACAAACCAACCCGGGCACCTTCCGCCGCCAGGGCCAGGGCCAGATTGACCGCAGTCGTGGACTTGCCAACCCCGCCTTTGCCCGACGCCACAGCAACAATGTTTTTTACCTTCGCCAGAGTTTCCGGCGCCCCGGAAGTCGGCGTAGCGGGAATATCGCTGAACAGCTCAAACTGTAACTTGGAGCCTTTGAGGGGCCCGGCTTTCAACAGCGGCTGACAGCTCTCCTCCACCCGCTGGAGCCAATCTGCCTCCTGGCTGGCACACGGATATCCCAGGGTAATCCCGGCGAAAACAGTTTCGTCCTCATACCCAACTTCAATTTCTGCGTCCAAATCATCCAGCGGCAAGCCACTGGCAGGATCATGCAACTGGCCGAGGCACTCCGCCAGTCGCTCCAGTTCAGCCTGAACTTCCTGTGACAGCTCGTCATGATCGTGATGATGATCGCTCACGGTATCTCCCTCTCAGCGCTTCTAGATTGGCTCGCATTGTGTCGGATGACGCGGCCTAACACCAGCCACAGCAGCCAAACAAGGATTCACATAAGCCAGCTTGATCCCTCCACGACATAGTGCAAATCTGCTATATTCCGCGGTCTTTTGACGATCTTCGGCCCACTCTCCGTGAGTCCCTGGCCGCAACCCCACAGCGATGGAAAAACCGATGTCCGATACGCGCAACATTCTCGTCACCAGCGCACTGCCCTATGCCAATGGCTCCCTACATCTGGGCCATGTGCTCGAATATATCCAAACCGATATTTGGGCCCGCTTTCAGCGTGCGCGCGGTAATAACTGCCTGTATATCTGTGCCGACGATGCTCACGGCACTGCAATTATGCTGAAGGCTGAACAACTGGGCCTGACCCCGGAACAGCATATCGCCAATATGCAGGCAGAACACGAGCGCGACTTCGCCGACTTCCTAATTGGTGTAGACAACTACCACTCCACCCATTCAGAGGAAAACCGCGAGCTGTCGGCAATGATCTACCGCCGCCTCAGCGAAAACGGCCACATCGCATCGCGCACTATTACCCAGGCTTTCGATCCAGAGAAACAGCTTTTCCTGGCGGATCGCTATATCAAGGGAACCTGCCCCCGCTGCAGCACGCCCGACCAGTATGGTGATAACTGTGAAGCCTGTGGCGCCACCTACAGCCCTACCGAACTGATCGATCCGGTATCAGCAATCTCCGGCGCCACTCCGATAGAAAAGGAGTCAGAGCACTTCTTCTTTACCCTGCCCGCATTCACCGAATACCTGCGCGAGTGGACCCGCTCCGGCACTCTCCAGGATGAAGTAGCCAACAAGCTGGCCGAATGGCTGGAAGAGGGCCTGCAAGAGTGGGATATTTCCCGCGACGCCCCTTACTTCGGTTTCGAAATTCCCGATGCGCCGGGCAAATATTTCTACGTGTGGCTCGACGCTCCCATTGGCTATATGGCCAGTCTCAAAAACTACTGCGACAGCAAAGGGCTGGACTGGCAGGAGTACTGGAAAAAAGACAGCGACGCCGAGGTCTACCACTTTATCGGCAAGGATATCGTCAACTTCCACGCACTCTTTTGGCCAGCCATGCTGGACTCAGCGGACTTCCGCACCCCCAATAAAGTTTGCGTACACGGCTTCCTTACCGTAAACGGTAAGAAGATGTCCAAGTCCCGCGGCACCTTTATCAATGCCCGCAACTACCTGGATCACTTGAGCCCTGAGTATTTGCGCTACTATTTCGCCGCCAAACTGACCGGTGGCGTCGATGACCTGGACCTGAACCTGGATGACTTTATCGCCAAGGTGAACTCTGACCTGGTGGGTAAAGTAGTCAATATCGCCTCTCGCACCGCCAAGTTTGTCAGCAAGTCCGGTGGCAAGCTGGCCAGCGAACTGGCCGACGAACAATTGTGGAACCAATTTGTAGAAGCGGCTCCACGAATTGCTGAGTATTACGAGCAGCGAGAATACGCCCGTGCCATGCGCGACATTATGGCTCTGGCCGACGCCGCCAATGCCTGGATCGCCGACAAGGCTCCCTGGTCCCTTGCCAAGCAGGCGGGCACCGAAGCTGAGGTTCTGGCTATTTGCTCCCAGGGTGTGAATATGTTCCGCGCCCTGATCACCTGGCTCGCCCCGGTATTGCCCAACACTGCACAAAAAGCGGCGGAGTTCCTCAACAGTGAGCTGGATTGGAACAGCGCAACCAAACCGCTGACAGATCACGAAATCAAGAAGTTCAAGCCGCTGCTGCAACGGGTGGAGAAAACCCAGGTAGATGCGGTTATGGATGCGGCTGCGGAATCCCTGGCCCAGCTACAAGCGGAAACCAAAGCTGCTACCGGCCCTCTGGCGGAGGACCCCATTGCTGAGGAAATCCAGTTTGATGACTTCGCCAAAGTAGACTTGAGGATCGCCCTGATCGCCAAAGCTGAGCATGTTGAAGGCGCCGGTAAACTGCTGCGCTTAACCCTGGACCTGGGCGGCGAAACCCGCCAGGTATTTGCCGGTATTAAAAGCGCCTACGCCCCTGAAGACCTGGAAGGTAAGCACACCGTTATGGTCGCTAACCTGGCGCCGCGTAAAATGCGCTTTGGTGTCAGTGAAGGCATGGTTCTGGCAGCGGGTCCCGGAGGTAAGGACCTGTGGATACTGGAGCCCCACGAGGGAGCCAAACCCGGTATGCGCGTAATGTAATTCCCCTACGCTAACGCAGGGAAACTGCAATCAAGCCGGCACACACCAGCCCCACTCCCAGCAGCTGGGGCCTGTGTGCCGGCTCCTTGAGTAACCAGACCGCCAAGCCCACGCCCAGGGGAATACTCAACTGCCTTAGGGCGACTACATAACTCACATTTTCAGTCATTGTCATCGCCAGCAGTACCAGGCCGTAAGTCGCTCCCATCATGGCACCGGTCAGAGCCCCGACCTTCAAGTCCCGAAAACTTTGGATCAATGGCGCAGTGCCACTCTGACCCAAGCAACCCAGAAGCAGCCATACACCACAGGCGAGAAACTGCATCCCCAAATAGCTGTAGGCCAGAACAAGCGCAGGGATAGTGCCTCCCGCAGCATCCCCCAGGTAAATCAGCGCCCCTTTATCCGCCAGTGAATAGCCCACAGTGCCAATGGCTGCTACCAGCGCCCAGGCGCAGTCCGCGCGCCAATAAGCTCTCCAGTGCCACTCGCGGAAATACACCAGCGGTACCAGCAGGCAGCCAATTGTCACCAACAGCATTCCCACCCAGGCGAGTGGAGGCAACGATTGCCCCAACAATACCGTTGCCAGTGCAACCAGCAATACCGGCAATGCTCGAGCAACGGGATAGACCAATCCCATATTGGCTCGCTGGTAGGCGAGGGATAAGCCCCCCATATAAATCATTTGAAAAAAACCACTACCGATAAGGAGGATCCAAAAACTTCGCGGGAGTGAATCAACCTGATATAGCAACCAAAAATTTAGCGGTAGAAGAAAAATTCCAACACTGAGAGTCGCGATACAAAAAAAGGCGGGAGTTGGTGTGCGGGACTTCCCCAGTAAATTCCAACCCGCGTGTAGAAATGCAGAAATTAAAACAAGACTGGCAGCGGTAAACGATATTCCCATAGAGGCCCTCTTCAATTGCGACAGAAAGGCCCCGACAAACCAACCGTAGCCACGAATATGCGCAGTTAAGGCCGCTGGCCAGCAAAGTTTTGCATTCCTTCTTCACTGCCGTAGCATGTCCACCACACTGCAAATCTATCGAGGAGATGTCATGCGCGGCGTATTTCTGGACACTTTGACAATGAAGCTTGAGGAGCTGGATACCTCGGCCCTAACAAATAGTCTAGACCAGTGGGACTTCTATGAAACGACTCCCGCCGAAAAAGTCGCGGAGCGAATCGCCGAGGCCGAGGTGGTAATAACCAATAAAGTCATAATAAGCCGCACATTATTGGAGCAGGCCAGCAAATTAAAAATGATTTGTGTTTGTGCAACCGGTACAAATAACATCGATCTCGCCGCCGCACAGGAATTAAATATTCCGGTGTACAACGTTAAAGGTTATGCGGGGGCTTCTGTACCACAGCACACTCTTGCCCTGATCCTGGCTCTTGCTTCCAAGTGGCACCGCTATCACAACGATGTTTTTGCCGGACGCTGGAGCCAATCTACAATTTTTTGCCTGCTCGATCACCCAGTGGTTGAACTCGCAGGAAAAACACTCGGTATCATTGGCTTTGGTGCCCTCGGGCAGAAGGTGGCAAAACTGGGGGAAGCCCTGGACATGCGGGTACTGGTGGCTGAATCATTTAGCAGCACACCCGCTGAAGGCAGGACGCCACTGCAACAATTGTGTGCAGAGTCCGATGTCATCAGTCTGCACTGCCCGCTCACAGAAGAAACCGATCAGCTGGTAGACGAGCAATTCATCGCCGCGATGAAACCCGGCGCACTCCTGGTCAATACGGCTCGGGGCGGGCTGGTCAATGAACAGGCACTGGCGGATGCTTTGCGCAGTGGACACCTTGGGGGGGCGGCGCTGGATGTCCTCAGCCAGGAGCCCCCACCCGCCAGTCACCCACTATTGGACAGAGATATCCCCAATTTGATTATCACCCCCCACAACGCCTGGATCAGCCGTGAATCACGCCAGCGCCTACTCAACGGCGTCGTAGAGAATATTGAAACCTGGAAAAGTGAGAGTACCAGCCATCCATAAACAACTCGCTTTTATCTAACCCAAGCCATCTCAGGCATCTGCCGGTCCGAGGACTAATCCCCTCTGTGAACTCAGGCCGGCTTTTGCCGTTTGAAACTACGACCGGGCCCGAACAGCTGCCAGCCATAGTCCAAGATCAGTAGCAGAGACAGGGACTTTTTCCTGCAAAAATCGCGTGAAAAAAACCCCTTTTTCAAGTGGGAATTACCACGCGGGACTATAGACTTCCTCGGCAATTAAACCCCGAGAGGAGAAACCTGATGGCAACCGCAAGATCTCCACATACGAACTCCAGTAGGGAGAAGCTGCAACAGGCCTATAATCTTGCTGGAGAGGCCGCTTCACAAGCTGCTGGCAGCTTGAAAGAGAGGGCCCGGACCTCTGTAGAGTCCCAGAGACAACGTGCCACCGATGTAATGGAAAAAGCGGAGTCCTCACTTCGGGAGCGCCCCATTCTCGCTGTTGGCTGTGCATTTGTTGTTGGCTGGGCAATTGCGAAGCTCTTTAAGTAACGCTTCTCTCTTTTTTTCGACTGGTAAGGACACCCCCTGATGGGCAATGAAAAAAAGTCCCAAGCGTCTGGCGAGAATGCCGATTCCGCTGCGCAGGAGCGCAGCCCGGGTCAGTCTTCACCTTCTCCCTCAGGGAAAGACTCTGATGGAGAAGGTGAAAATAGCCTTGAAGCTACCCTCGCTCGCGCCGAGGCAACACTGACCCTACTGACTGCCTGGTTGGCTAATATTCAAAAGCTATTCCAGTTGGAGTTGGATAGAACAATTGCAGCCGGCAAGCGTATTGTTGCCCTGCAACTAATGTTACTGCCTCTAAGTGCGGCCCTCATCGTCAGTCTCTGTGGAGGCGTTGGGCTGATTGCCTACTATTTTTCCCAGTCTATTTATTTGGCATTTCTGGTATTTATTCTTATCCAGGTCGCTATTTTGGCGGGAGCTATCGTTTATCAAAAGAAGCTGGTGCCCCTACTGGGTTTTGAAGAGACCAAGCGACAAGTTAAAGAGGCTTTAAACGATGTCACTGAAGTCTTTAAATAAACAGATCGAACAATGCAGCCGGGATACGGAGCGACAGCGGCTCAGTGTATTGGCAATCGTAAATCAGCAACAGCAAGATGTTCAGCAGCGTTTACAGGGAATTCCCCTGCCATTGGTTTTAGGCCTGGCTTTAATCGCCGGCTTCGCGGCGGAAAAATTATGGCAATTGCCCCGCACCTCACAGGTGGTTCAGTTTATGCTGTCTATGAGGGCTTTTTAGCCGACGCTACTCTTTATATAAATATTAATTCAACGGCCACTTCTAAAAAGAGGGGCACCGGAAAATAACCTTAGAAAATAGATACTGGCACATCCTTGTGCCAGCCTTACCTATTAATACCCTGTATTAATCAACATCCTTATCGGTCACTTTATCTTGGGTGTTATTGTCAAAATCACCAGCGCTGTGGCGCTCATGTAGTTGTTCGCTGGGCTCACCCCAGGTTCGATTGACCATTCGTCCGCGCTTTACTGCTGGCCGCTCTGCAATTTCCCCCACCCAACGATTGAGATTTTTATAACTCTGGGTATCGAGAAATTCCGCCGCACTATAAGCTTCATTGCGCACCAGAGCCCCATACCAGGGCCAGATCGCAATATCGGCGATGGTATAAGTCCTTCCCGCCACATACGGATGCTTTGCCAGCTGTTGGTCCAATACGTCCAACTGGCGCTTTACTTCCATAGCAAATCGGTTGATCGGGTATTCATATTTTTCCGGTGCATAGGCATAAAAGTGTCCAAAGCCTCCCCCCAGGTAAGGGGCCGAGCCCATCTGCCAGAAGAGCCAATTCAAAGCCTCGGTGCGCTGCTCGGGCGTATGAGGCAAGAAGACATTAAACTTTTCCGCCAGGTAAAGCAGTATGGAGCCACTCTCAAATACCCGGATTGGTGGCGTAGTGCTGTGATCCACTAAGACCGGAATCTTGGAATTTGGGTTTGCCTCTACAAAACCACTGCCAAACTGCTCTCCTTCAGTAATACGGACTAAATGGGCATCGTATTCGGCTCCCTCAAACCCGAGTTCCAATAACTCTTCTAACATCACCGTCGCTTTAACCCCGTTCGGCGTGGCCAAAGAATAGAGCTGCATCGGGTGCTGCCCCTGCGGCAGCGCTTTATCATGGGTCGCACCCGCTACCGGCCGATTGATACTGGCAAAAGCGCCCCCGCTTTCCTTATCCCACTGCCAAACCTTGGGGGGAGTGTAGGTTTCGTTCGACATTAAACTGCTCCAACTGAATTTAAGGTTGCTCTCAAGCAAAAACACGCATGCCGCGTCAATATACTGTATTGCCTCTACCCCACGCTTAACACCAAGTACCAAACTGGGTTACCCATCTTGTACCTATCGTTTCAAATTGGCAAAGGTACTGCAAATAGTATCCACAAAGACCTCCACCTTTACTCCAAGTGGAATCCTTTTGATCCAGAGGTGGCCCTTTGTCGGCCCTTTTCCCCTGCCACCCTCCTCACGAGTTGAAGCCCCCAAGCGACTCAACCATAATAGCCGCCCTGCGCGGCATTCGACGGTGCTCACAAGGAAGGTGCTAGTCTCACCTTAACCCTGCCGACGCCATTGCCGCTGTTCGCGCCACTCCGCCCTCGGGCTTTAACCGGACCTGTTATGACCGAATTTGCCGTCATTCTGCTCAGCACCATCTTGGTCAATAATTATGTGTTAGTGCAGTTTCTCGGCCTGTGCCCGTTTATGGGAGTCTCCAATAAACTGGAGACCGCTGTGGGTATGGCCGGCGCTACCACCTTTGTACTTACTTTGGCCTCTATTTGTTCATACCTGGTCAACACCTATCTGTTGGCCCCTTTTGGTATTGAAGATCTTCGCACCATCTCATTTATTCTGGTGATTGCTGTCGTCGTACAGTTCACACAGATGTTTATCCAGAAGACCAGCCCCTTGATGTACAAGGTGCTAGGCGTTTTTCTACCGCTGATCACTACCAACTGTGCCGTGTTGGGTGTCGCCCTGCAGAACACTATGAAAGCGCATACTTTTATACAATCCACTCTTTACGGATTTGGCGCAGCAGTGGGTTTCTCCCTGGTATTAATCTTGTTCTCCTCGATGCGCGAGCGCCTCTTTGCCGCCGATGTCCCGCTGCCATTTCGCGGCGCCGCAATCGGTATGGTCACTGCCGGACTGATGTCGCTGGCATTTATGGGCTTTAGCGGTCTGGTATAGGGTTTCGAAATGCTGGACTGGATTTCACAAATTTCTTCTCCCCTGCTGGTGCTCGGTGGCATGGCATTGGTATTCGGTGCCCTGCTGGGTTTCGCAGCCGTTCGCTTCCGGGTGGAGGGTGACCCCCTCGTTGAGCAGGTCGATGCCCTGTTGCCACAGACTCAATGTGGCCAGTGTGGCTACCCCGGCTGTCGCCCCTACGCAGAAGCGATAGTGCACGGCGATACCATCAACAAGTGCCCCCCCGGCGGGCAGGCCACTATCAATGAGTTGGCCAATCTGCTGGATATAGAGCCCATGCCACTGGACGCCGAGCATGGCGTTGAAGATGTAAAAAAAGTGGCATTTATCCGCGAGGCAGAGTGCATCGGTTGCACCAAATGTATTCAGGCCTGCCCGGTAGATGCCATTGCGGGCGCCGCCAAATATATGCACACGGTGATCACCGACGAGTGCACAGGATGCGACCTTTGTGTCGAGCCCTGCCCCGTTGACTGTATCGATATGGTTCCCCTGGAAACCGCTTTACAGGATTGGCATCCACACAAGCCCAGCGATAGCTCGGTGCTAATTGCCAGCGATCGCCGCACTATTCAAGAACATACCGGGGGAGGCGCGGTTTGAACCCCGTAGATAGCAAGACCAAACAAAGAGAGGCCGTTCAGGAGAGACGCGCAGCCCGCGAGGCACAACTGATTGCCAGTGAAAAAGCGCGCGAGCTGCGCCCCAACGACTTCCCCGGCGGAGTGCACCCTCCCGAGAACAAACACCAGAGTACCGGTGAGCCTATAGGAGTGATCCCCCTCGCCGAGGACTTGATCGTACCACTGCTACAGCACTCCGGTACCACCGCCATACCGCTGGTGAACCTCGGTGATAAGGTATTAAAGGGGCAAAAGATTGCCGAAGCCGACGGTTTCATTAGCTGTCCAGTGCATGCTCCCAGCTCCGGCAGGGTTATGGCCATTGAACCCTATCCAGTTCCCCACCCTTCGGGTCTGCTGGAGGACTGCATTGTCATTCGCACAGACGGCGACGATGCCTGGTGCGAACTCACCCCCTGCGAAGATTACCTCCAGATTTCACCGATAGAGCTTCTGGACAAGATCCGCGACTGCGGTATTGCCGGCATGGGCGGTGCAGGGTTTCCAACCGCTGTGAAGCTAGACCCTCACGGCGGCGCCGAAATTGATACTTTGATTATCAATGGGACAGAGTGTGAACCCTATATCACTGCCGACGATATGCTTATGCGGGAGCGTGCCGACGAAATTATTGCCGGCGTGGAAATTCTTGCCCATATCCTCGACCAGCCCGAACGGGTATTGATTGGTATCGAAGACAATAAGCCCAAAGCTATCCGCGCGATGCGCAAAGCTGTCGAAGGCACTCGATTCGATATCGTGGTATTCCCCACAAAGTATCCGTCCGGCGGCGAAAAACAGCTGATTCAAATCCTTACCGGCCGAGAAGTGCCCAACAAAGGGCTACCGGCCAATGTGGGGATTGTATGCCAGAATGTCGGCACTGCTCGCGCGGTATATCGCGCGATTCGGTTTGGCGAACCCCTGATCAGCCGAGTGACGACTGTTGTCGGCAAAGCACTGGAGCAGCAGCGCAATATCGATGTGCCTATCGGCACTCCCATAGAACATATCCTCAAATACCACGGTGTCCATCGGGGCCTGATGCAAAAGGTGATCATCGGCGGTCCGATGATGGGTTATACGATTGACGATCAACGCGCTCCGATCGTAAAAACCACCAACTGCCTGCTGGTACCGACCCGTGAGGAGCTACCGCCAGCACCGGTGGCCCAAGCTTGTATTCGCTGCGGTTTTTGCGCAGAGGCATGCCCGGCTTCCCTGCTGCCGCAACAACTCTATTGGTATGCCCGCGCCGACGAACGGGAGAAGTTACAGGCCTATAACCTGTTTGACTGTATCGAGTGCGGTGCCTGCTCTTACGTCTGCCCCAGTACGATTCCCCTGGTTCAGTACTACCGCGCTGCCAAAGGTGCAATTCGCACTGCTGAAGCGGAAAAAGAAAAGTCCGATCGCGCACGTGATCGTTTCGAATTCCGCAAGTTGCGTCTTGAAAAAGCTGAAAAAGAGAAGGAAGCGAAACGCGAAGCCCGGCGCAAAGCCGCTGAACAAGCTCGCCAGCAAAGGGAACAAAACCCTGAATCTCCGACTGCCAAAGCTGAAAAGCAGGAAGCAGACGTTGTCGCCGCCGCCCTCGCGAGAGTTAAGTCCCGCCAGGAGGATCCTAAGCAGCTTTTGGCCCGCGCCCAGCGTACTTTCTCCAGTGCCGAGAGCCGGGTGGAACGCATGCGCAATAAACTGGAAGCTGCCGATGAGAGCCAGCGCGACCAATTGGCAGCGCAACTCAAAGCTGCTGAAGTGAAATTGCAGGAAGCACAACACAAGTTGACCCTTGCCGAACGACGCGCCGATAGGGATACCACCCGGGAGCCCAACCAGGAAGAAACCAATGCAGCTGTGCGGGCAATTACCAAAGCCCGTGCCTCCGCAGAGGCGCGGGCCCAGATGAGTGACGCCGACAGACTTGCTGCAGATATCGAAGCACTGCGCAAGCGCGTCGCCAAAGCTGAGACTCGCCTGCAAAAGGCTCGGGATGAAGATGATGCCAATCTGGGCGCATTCGAAAGTGCCCTGGAGAAGCTACAAAAGAAACTGGAAGACAAAATGCGCGAACAAAAAGCAGCACAGGACGGAAAGCAATAATGTCTCTGATGCGCGCCACCTCCCCTCACGCCCGTTCCGGCAATGACACCACCAAAGTCATGCTACAAGTCGCCGCGGCCACCATACCCGGTGTGCTGGCGATGGTGATTTATTTCGGTATCGGAGTACTGATCAATATTGCCCTGTGCACAATCACAGCGCTTCTGTGTGAAGCAGCGGTAATGAGATTGCGCGGCAGGCCGGCAGCATTCTATCTGCGGGATTGCAGTGCTTTTGTAACTGCACTGCTGCTCGGTATCGCGCTTCCAGCCTACTGTGCCTGGTGGCTGCCGATAGTGGGCACTGCGGTGGCAATTGTCCTGGCCAAGCATCTTTATGGCGGCATGGGGTACAACCCATTTAACCCCGCAATGGTGGGCTATGTTGTCCTGCTGATTAGTTTCCCGGTAGATATGACCCGTTGGGTGGGAGCTGCAGAGGTTATCGGCGGGACACCCAGCCTGGAAGAAGCCTTCTCTCTGGTAATCGGTACCTACAATGTCGATGGTTTTACCCGCGCTACACCACTAGAAATCGTGCGGTTAAACGAGTCAGTGCTTCTCTCCCAGCTCTATGAAATGGAGCCGGTCCTCAATAAAGGCACATTTGCTGGAGTCGGTTGGGAAACCGTCAGCTTCGGATTCCTGTTAGGTGGGCTGTTCTTATTATTTCGCGGCATTATTACCTGGCATGCTCCGGTTGCCATGCTCGCCACCCTCACTCTGATTTCCCTGTTTTTCTACGACAGCGGCAGTTCCTTGTCAGAGGGATCCCCCGTACTGCATTTATTTTCTGGGGCCACCATGTTTGGGGCCTTCTTTATTATTACCGACCCTGTCAGCGGTGCCACCAGTAACCGGGGCCGCCTGATTTTTGGGGCCGGTGTGGGGCTGCTCACTTATGTAATCCGGGCCTGGGGCACTTACCCCGATGCGGTGGCTTTTGCTGTATTGCTGATGAACTTTGCAACACCAACCATTGATAACTACACGCTTCCACGGACCTATGGCCACAAGGGCTCCCGCCGCGCTACCGACCTGGAGGAGAGCTGATGCTTAAACAGTCAATGGCCTCCAATGCCGCCGTTCTCACTCTTATCGCCCTGGTCACTGCAGGTACACTCGCAGTGACCCAAATTACGACTAAAGAACCGATTGAGAGAGCTATCCGGGAAGCTTCGGCGAAAGCACTACTGGAAATTATCCCATTGGAACGCCACAGTAATGACATGTTGGTAGACACCTATCCAATTCCAAAGCCTTACTGGAATCAGCTAGGCCTGCAACAAGGTGGAGATATCAATCTCGCGCGGGAAGAGGACGGAAAAGTCTCTGCAGTCATTGTGCCCGCAGTCACACCGGATGGATATTCCGGCCCGATAAAAATACTCGTTGGTGTGAATCGCGATGGCACTATTGCTGGCGTCAGGGTAACAAGCCACACAGAAACTCCGGGGCTGGGCGATAAAGTCGAGCTGAAGAAAAGTAACTGGGTGCTCCAGTTTGACGGCTTGTCACTAAAAAATCCGCCCTCAGCCGATTGGAAGGTACAAAAGGATGGCGGCGTTTTTGATGAATTTACTGGCGCAACAATTACTCCTCGCGCTGTCGTCAATGAAGTACACCAGGTGCTTGAGTTTGTAGCCCAGCACCACGAACAAATATTTAATGCGCCAATGTCCAAGCGAGCAGTAGAGATTGAGAACTCTGAAATCGACTCGGAACAAGTACCTGCGGCGGTTGAGGAGCAGAACTGATGGCAACTCCCGGCTACACAGAAATCGCCCAAAATGGGCTGTGGAAAAATAACCCTGCGCTGGTGCAATTGCTTGGCCTCTGTCCCCTGCTAGCGGTCACCGGTTCCGTGGTGAACGGCATCGGCCTAGGCTTGGCCACTACCGGAGTTCTCACCTGCTCAAACCTTGCGGTCTCCCTGATTCGACGACAAATTCCGGATACTGTCCGTTTACCAGCCTCCGTTATGATCATCGCCACTTTCGTTACCTGCGTTGAGCTATTGATGAAGGCTTATACCTACGAGCTTTACTTGGTACTAGGTATTTTTATCCCGCTAATCGTAACCAACTGCGCGATCCTGGGACGAGCAGATGCTTTTGCCAGTAAAAACCCCGTGCTTCCGTCCCTGGCAGATGGATTTATGATGGGTATAGGTTTCACTGCAGTACTCATCGCCATTGGCGCAGTCAGAGAAATTCTTGGCCAAGGCACGCTATTTTCAGATATGGACTTGTTATTTGGTTCAATGGCAAAAGATTGGGGTATTTCAATTTTTGGCAGTGACTATCCAGGCGTTCTTGTTGCCGTGCTTCCTCCCGGTGCGTTCCTTGTCGCCGGCTTATTGATCGCAGCAAAAAACGCCATTGATATCGGTATTGAAAGGCATAAAAGCCAGAAAGTTAAGATCATTCCAGGCTCAAAGCGCGTACGTGTTACCGGAAAAATCTCTTAAGATAAGCAGCAGCTAACCAATTTAATTCTGCAATTGAATGGCTATTTGTCCTGCCAATCGATTGCAGAACTTAACTTTTTCACCAAAAGCCAAAATGTGAACCCCCTCACTAATCTGTATCTTGCGGATTTTTCATCTTTCACTTTTTCAGTATGATGAGATACATCATCAAATCCCCACTTTTTTACATTAATTGCGCTGTACCAGTGCAATATTCGTGTAATCGAATGTAATAGCATTATTCCCTTTTTTTAATTTTGTTTGGCTAGAATGGCACGGCCGACCAGCTTCACCTTGCTATCGGCGCCAACGCAATAAGACAGGGATAATGCTATGACTGTAGACACTGGAAAGTCTGAATTGGTCTACCACGGCCGCCGGGCCCAACGCGCAGATAGCCGTCTGCGGCGCAAGGCGATTCTAGAGGCCACCCTGAGACTGATCGTTAAAGAAGGTATCCGCGGCATCAGGCACCGTGCAGTCGCCCGCGAAGCTAACGTTCCTCTCGCGGCTACTACTTATTATTTCAAAGACCTGAATGACCTGATCAGCGATTCATTTACTTATTTTGTTGAGCAGGGACTCGAGGCTACACGCCAACTGCATGAAGAGAGTTTTAGTGCGGCACGGAATTTATCCGCACAAGAACGGGCGTCACATAGCAGTCGTAAACTGCTGATTCAACAATTGACCCGTTTTATTCTTACTCATGTCCGCACCCAGGCTGAAGACCGGGATCGCAGATTGGTTGAACTGGCATTCCGCAATGAAGCGCTTCGCAATGAGCAGCTGACCCGCGCGGTGCGGATGGCCAATCACGCCAGAGAGTCAATGATCAAGGAATTCTTCCAATTACTGGGTCTGGCTGATTCTGAAGCGGCTGCACAAATTGCTCACGGTACGATCCTGAACCTTGAGTATGAAATTTTGAGTGGTGCTATTGCTATCGACTCACCGCTGTTGGAACGCACCGTCACCTTGATGATCAACGGATTAATTCCAGCGGCAACAGTTGTTGCTGAAACTGCAGCATACGGCTGAATCTTTCTGAATTACTCGTCTCCAGGAAACGGGTATGGAGTTGTCCCCTCCATACCCAACTCCTCTTCATATAGCTCTTTCCAGATAGCTTCCAATAAAGATTAAGTGCAGCTTCCCGGTAGGGAGCTTACCCACTGCTTTAGTAATTCAACGCCCTCTGTATGCACCATGCTTCTACCTAATTCAGGCATCATGGCCCCAGGCGCGGTAGACTCTACACGAAAATTCAAAATAGAATTTTCAGGCTCTCCCGGTACTATTGCGAATAAATGCCCTCCACTGCCTGTACCCGCAGCAATAGGCGGTTTACATAGCCCAAGTTTGCGCCAATCAGTTTCGCCATGATGCAACATAAGCCCTGAGGTATCTGCCGGCCCAGTGGGATTGTGGCAGTGGCCACAATTAATATCCAAATAAGCCCTGGCGCGGTCTTCCAGCGACACAGTTGCATCGTAAATATTGGCATTTCTCGGCAAACTTTTCAGATCAGGCAGCCCACGTAAATAGCCGGCCTTCTGCCAAAACAGCAATTGATTCTCTACTCCGCTACCGTAGGGATAGTCTTTATTCAGATGTCGAGCTTTTGGGCCGAGAGGAGAAATGGCTTTTTCAGTAAACTTTTCTGCATGGCAACCAGCACATTGATTAGCGTCAGGTACTACATAACTAAGGTTTTCCTGTTGTCCGTTCAGGCCAACCAACTGAAAATTTTTCACATCTCCAGCAATCTCAAGAGTTGCCTCAGTCTGTTCTTTATTCCAGACATAGGGCAGCGCCTGCCAATTTTCCTTCCTGCGGATTAAAAGCCGCGTCTCAACGAGACGGACTCGATTTAAATCAAGTGCCTGCCCAAAGCGCCCCTCAACATAATCTGTAGAAAAGTCATCGGTACGACGAACTACACCACTACTCTCCTGTGGATAGTAAAATGTCTTGCTTAGGATAGTTCCGACAGGGTAATTAAACTGTTCTTCTCCGTAGGTTGCAAAAGCCCCCTCAGGCAGCCAGACAGTTCTGAACTTATGAGCATAATCGGTAAATAACCCCGTATTTAAATCGTAAGGTAATGCTCTTTCCGCAGGGAAGAGCACACCTTTCTCCAGCCTCAATAAATTCCATGCACTGAGTTTTTCGGGTACCTCTTCTACTGGAAATAAATGAACATCCTTTTTGTATGATTCACACCCCGCAAGGCCAACCAATAATATAAGACTCCAAATAGAGTAGATAAGCTTCCTACTTATTTGATTATTATTCTTCATTAGCTACCTCTATCACTGCCAAATGGTCTTCATTTTCCAGCTTTGAATCAAAGTCTAAAACTACTTTGGCAAGCTTTTCCAAATGACATTGATGAGGCGCTATATCCGTGGATATATTCTTATACTCATTTCCAAAATCTATGTTGAGAATTCCTGCAGGTTCGTTATCAATACATAACTTTAATGCCTCAGGTATTTGACCATCCACCAGTTTACTTTGATCAACAACCCCATCCCAAAGAATATCCGGCAATGTACCTGAGATTCCAAACATAGCTAGCTTCAGAGCTTTTAACTTAAGATGATCTGGCGATGTACCACCGCCAGAAAAGTTATTGGCATAGATATAGATCCCCTCTGGGTATGGGTCAAAATCAGCCTGCGTAGACTTATCACTATAGTATCCAGCCGTAAAATAGCTGCTGATCAATATGTTAGCAGTATCATTATCAGAAATATCATTTTCAAAAATCTCCACCCGATCATTCGAGTTAATAACCACCCCAGACCCTGCTGGCACGGCAGCAACCGGCGTGCCCTCATGACCAAAATTTCCAGTATTATTATTCTTTATCTGGTTGTTGTAGATACGTGTACTGTGCCCTGGCTGCGGAAGATTAGGCATATTAAAAACAAGAATTCCCCCAGTGTTATTCACAGCAATATTGTTGTAAACATCTGCACCGATCGTATTCTCTACCTCAATACCCGCCACATTAAATTCTGCACGGCTATTGCGAACAATAACATTCCGCGACTGACCGACATAAATTCCGGCATCTGAAGCACCAATAGCTACCACACCATCGATTAAAGTATTTTCAGTCTGTACAGGATAAATACCATAGGCACCATTTTGGGTAGACGGGCCATTGGTCCATTCAACACGAACATCCCTGATGATAATGTTTTTGCCCTCATTAATTTTCAGGGCATCGCCTATGGTATCCTCAATAGCCAACCCCTCAATAGTAAAGTTACTGGCATTAACTAATATCCCCTCAGCACCCTGAATTTGCCCCTCAAAGGAGAGGACAGATTTATCCATGCCAGCTCCACGTAGCGTTACCCCATCAATATTCAGGGATAAACTACGATTAATATGGAATTTACCCTCAGGAATAGTAATAACATCCCCAGTCTTTGCAGATATCAGTTTTTTTAATAGTTGCTTTTGAAAATCAACCTTACTGGAACTGTCCTCAACTCTGGATTCAGGCCGTTCAGAACATCCAACGGATACTATTAAAACCAGAATTACTCCCATATACGCTAAAGTCTTCATAGCCACACCTTTTATATAAATTATTGTCAATTGAGCTACTCAAACCTCAAATTGGTACCTTTGTACCAATTTAAAGGTGAAAACAGGACTAAATACACACTTTGATACTATCCAACCAACACCTCGTTATCAAGGCGCTATTATTAGTACAGAAGACAACCCTAGAGATTCATTTAAGCGCCATACTCCCAAAAACAAAAACCACTTATTGAAATCAAGATGGCCAGCACTTCAATTAAAAAATGTCAGTTTTTGTGTTTTCTTATTTACGTATTCTGCTCACTTGACGCTGCTGCCGAAATGATAGCGATACAGATCTCTGCTCCTAATGGATCAAACCTCTACACAGAACAACCTATCGATAAAAGTACAGATATCAAAGGAAGCGAGCCTATCTATATCAAAATATCATCAACTCAATATCAAGCAATAAAGTGCAAAGGCCCGTGGGGCGCTACAAAGTACAAAAAATGGATGACGGAGGGACCTGGTTTCAAGCTCTACCAAAGTGATAAGCAGCTGCTCATTCAGGTTGTTGAACACCGGGTAATTAGCGCTGACATGGCCATTAACTCCATGAGCATACATTGCATGGACGCAGAACCTAAACAAGTTATTAAATCAATAGCGGAGATAGTGATCGAAAGATCAATAAATTCAGAAGAAATACTAGAGTTTGATAACGGGTATAAATTATCTTACCAGTACTCAATTACAAAAGGAAAGCCGTAAGTTTAGTCATTCAGGAAACTATTCATGCCGGCATAAACTTTTGCGCACTCCCCTTTCACCAAGTCTTCAAGAATCAAAAATGGATGAATCATATCGGAAAAGTGAACATTTTCAGATCTAACACCCACCTCTTCCACTTTCCTGTAGTAAATATCCCCAGTATCCCGGTGCGGGCAAAACTCCACGGTAAAAACTAAGGTTTCAGGAAGAGCTGCCGTAAAATCCATAAAAAGAGGGGATGCTTTTTTTCTACACTGCCCCTCAGCAAAATATTGCCCCAAGTACCAAATTGATTTTCGTGCCTCTAAAAAATAGCCTACTGCATTCTCTTCATGGGACCGTAAATGCATGGTGTAATCGAGAACCGGATAAATTAAAACCTGCTTTTTAATCTTAACGCTGTAGTCAAATTGAGCCAGGTGAGACATTGTGGCGGCCAGAGCGCCACCTGCAGAGTCCCCAGCGACAGACAAAATCGGTTGATAATATAGGCCCAATCTATCCAGTGCCGCCCAAACCCCAATAACTGCAGCATAGCAATCTGTTACTGCGCTCGGATAGCGATTCTCAGGGGCCAACCGGTACTCAGGCGCAACAACAATATGTCGAGTCTCCCGGGCAATCTTTCTGCAAATCGGGTCAAATGAATAAACGTTTCCAGCTACATGACCACCGCCATGAAAATAGACAAGAACAGGTAGAACTTCATCGGGATAGGGGACAAAGACTCTTACAGGTACGTCATATCCAGAGGCATAGATAATGCCGTCTTGTACTGCGGCAACATCTGGAATATCGGTCACATATTTGTCTATAAACTTTGTGGTCGATTCCCGAACATTGATGGGGTTGAACTCAAAGCCCTTCGAGTAGAGCTCTTTCATAGAGCTGTTGAATTCTTCGAGAAACCCCGAAAGGCGGTCATTTACTTTACGCATTGTCGTTACAGCCAGGATAGAAGAGACTTCGCCGTACCCGTGAATATGAGCCCCTTCACCGGGTACGACGTTGATAGCTTGTATCCCCACCACAACAACAGCCCTAAATCTCCTGGCGAAAATGCCTGAAACGACATTTCATCTAGTGATAGCTACGAGCCCAAACTACTCAAGAGGAGTAAAAGACCGGTGCGGATACATAACTCCAGAATAGAACTGTAGCAACCATAATAATGACTGCCATGACGAGTGACACCGTAATAATCGCACTGGCAAAAAGGAAGCCACGCTCTTCAGAAACACCCATCACAATAGGAATTCCCAAATAAAGCAGATAGACGGCGTAAGCAACCGCCAGAGTTGCGAGTAGTATGTCCAGCCACAACACAGGGTAAACCCCTGCAATACCCACAATAAAAATAGGCGTGGCAGTGAAACCCGCTACAACAACGCCTTTAAGGGGGTGAGTTTCGGCTCCGTAAGTCTTGGCCATCCAATGGATGAAATAACCAATAGCAGTGACAGCCAAAACCATTGTGCAATAAAATACGGCGACCAATTCCAAAGCACTTTGTCCCGTAATTCTCACCGGGGTACCAGTGCCAATCGTCCAGCCAACTTGTGTCGTGCCAAAATACCACGCAGCTGCAGGAAGTAATGCCAGAACGATGACATAAGGAACCTGTCTACGCAGATTACGTTCAGAGAGACTGCCAATAAGCTGCCACTGTCTACGTGGTTGCAGCATAAGGCCAAGCATATGGGTCAACATCTCGTTATCCTCGACTGTGCAAGGAACTATAAGCGAGACCTATTAGCTCAAATTGATCTTGGAACTGCTGGTCAAAATGAGGTGTACCGCAATCAGGCCACTCTCAAGCTCCAATTTATTTCTTATTTAACCCCTTCACTTTTAGGTGTTAAGGTCGCACAAGTCAACAAACTCAATTAAATTGGCGGGAATGTTTACGCGAGCGTTTCGCTTGGAAACAAGTAAATAGAAAACACTGCTACAAAAAAACCCGCGAAGGATAAAGCAGGATTTATGGTGGGGAAAAGCTGGTTACTAGACCCAGGCAGCCTTGGAAACTGCCCGGGTACGAAGATTTAGTACTTAAACTACAGGCTCAACAGAGTGCATCCACCCGTAAGCATCCTCAGAACGCCCCTCCTGAATATCCAGCAGTGCTTGTCGCAAACGCTCTGCAACAGGACCTGGGGCATCGGCTAGTTCGTACTCCCTATCGCCATCACCGATTACGCTGATAGGACTGATTATTGCAGCAGTACCACAAGCAAAAGCTTCGCTACAGTCTCCAGAAGCTACCTGCTCTAACAGTTCATCAATGGGGATCGCCCGCTCAACAACCTTGTACCCCAATCCCTCCGCAAGCTGGATCAGAGAATATCGGGTGATGCCCTCGAGAATTGAGCCGTTCAACGCTGGGGTATATATAGCGCCATCAATGACCGCAAAAAAATTCATCCCTGACAGCTCATCGATACTCTGCCGATTAGAGGGGCTCAACCAAAGCGACTGATCATAACCTCGCTCTTTAAGGCGGCCGATACTAAGTAGAGAACTGGC
This sequence comes from Microbulbifer maximicatervae (SeqCode), assembly GCF_052467825.1. Lineage (NCBI taxonomy): Bacteria > Pseudomonadati > Pseudomonadota > Gammaproteobacteria > Cellvibrionales > Microbulbiferaceae > Microbulbifer > Microbulbifer maximicatervae (SeqCode). The sequence continues at coordinate 2,165,925 of NZ_CP174327.1, read as the reverse complement.
ATAATTTCCGCCAACTTTAGCATCCCCAGTTCCCCCTACTGCAGCTCGAGCATCTTCTCTCTCAACCCACAAACGCATATTGCCGGAATGGTAGGCTTCCGAGGGACTAGCTATTACATAAAATTCATAGGCATTACTGGCTGAAACCGTTAGGTCCGGCTGGGTTCCCATTAGGAAAGGACGCAGGTACAGGGACTCACCGCTGTTGCTCGGGAGCAGGCCAGCGCAGTAAGCAGTCACAACACGAACGCCATCCAGGAACAGGGACTCAGGAACCGGAGGCATACATAAGCGCTTCGCTGAATATGCCATTCGTGCAGCATTCATTTCGGGCCGGAACAGTGCAGCTCCCCCCTCGGAAGTTCGATAGGCCTTCATTCCTTCAAAGCATGACTGCGCGTAGTGAAGTACCTTTGCAGCAGGGTCGACGGTCAGAGGCGCATAGGGGATCAACTCTCCACTACTCCAGCAACCATCCTGCCAAATGGCGCGAAACATTACTGGGGCCATGGCGGTTCCAAAGCCCAGCTTCTCGGGTGCTTCATAGCCCCGAAGGCTTACCGCGATCTCTGGATCGATATAGATACTCACTGAACTCTCCTCTGAATTCGAATCAGCTGATTATGGCGCTTGTTACGCTGCAATCCAAATAGATCAACCTCTGATACAGCAACAGCAGTAATCTAACCCCAAATTCAGCATACTTGTTAGGACGATGATCCACCTATTTAGCTTCCGCCATCCTGATGTGGCACCCGCGCCAACCAAGCCACTCGCTACACTTCGCTGCCAAGTCGCGATATCGGACGTAATCAACAAATTTTTGGCATCTACTTACAGTCCCTCACCCCTAATTTGCACTCCCAACTGCTAAACCAAAAGGGTGGTCACAGGCATGCTGGCGCAATGGGCATTAAGTGGCTGAAGTACCCGCCGCAGCTTCCTTCTTGGCACATAGTGCTAGCTATACTGACTAATACGCGGCCAGGCAGGCATTTATAAGCATCCAGTCGCGCCGTCACTGTGAGCTTGAGGATACCCCCTCAATGCGCTCAGGGTCGAGAGAACCACATTCAGGAGAGAACTTCCGCCGTATTCGCTGTTGCAGTGGGCGAGCGGAAATAAGACCCGAAAACTGACAGGTGCAGGTTCCAACCTCAGCTGTTTGGTATTCGGTGAAGCCAAATATGAAACGGAAGTGGTTCAATCGTGACACAGATAGATACCAGCAATTCCTTTGCTATCGGCTTGATGTTTACAGCCACAGCACTGCTGTGTAATGGCGCCCTGGCCGACGATGGCGCACCTGTGGCAGTCCAAACTAATGCACCTCCAAAAGCCTTTATTGAAGCCGCCTCGAAACCACTCAAGAAAACCCCTCGACAGCTAAGGCCCTCCGAGGCTGTAGAAAATTACCGTGAACGTATAGAGGAGCTCGAAGCCCAATATGGTGCTTATGGCGCCGGTATTGATGAACAGCTTTTGGGGCTGGCCACCGCATTACAGAAAGCTGGCGATCATGAGCAGGCTGTCACTGAATTTCGTCGTGCAATGCTGATTAGCAGAGTCAATGAGGGGCTCTATTCCCTAAGCCAAATCCCTATGATCAAGCGCTTGATCGAGAGTCAAATAGCGCTCAATCAGTGGGAAGAAGCTAACGACAACCAGCAGTACCTCTACTGGCTCTACCAGAAAAATTACGGCGAAAAAGACCCCCGTATGCTGCCAGTAATCAACAACTTGAGTCGTTGGCATTTACAGGCTTATGTGGAGGAAAAAGGGGACACGCTATTTGAGCATCTAATTAGTGCAACCAATCTTTACAGTTTGGCGGTAGATATTATTACAAAAAACTTTGGCTCCACCGACCTTCGCCTTGTTGATGCCCTGCGCGGATTAAAAGCAACTAACTATTATCTGGCCACCTATAAGGGTGAACCCAACTCTCCAGTTTTTGTTAACGCCAGCTTTGGTGGTAGTGGCCCCGACTCACATCAGCGAACCAAATTAGATCACTACCGGATGAAGAGTTTTAACACCGGGAAAAAAGCCATTACCCGTATCGTTGATGTCTACCAAAGAAACCCCAAGTCCCCCCCGGCAGCCTCAGCCAAAGCCAAAGTTGAACTCGGCGACTGGTACATGATGTTTAACAAGTGGCACTCCGCACGCCAAACCTACGGCGAGGCCTACAAGGCACTTTGGGATAACGGTGCCTCTAACGATGAAATTGAGGACATATTTGGACGGCCTGTGGCTTTACCCGCGCTCCCCGTTTTGGAGTCGGACAGCAAAGCCCTAGCCAATTCCCGGATTACGGTCTCCTATGATGTCACGGCTTTTGGCAAGGCGAGGAATATAAAAATACTCAGGGCTTACCCTTCAGATAAAGTGAAGATCCGCTCAAAAGTTAGAAACATTCTAAAACGCGCCAAATTCAGACCAAGGTTTGAAGATGGAGAGGCGGTGGAAACCCGCGGAATTGTGCAACGCTTTATATTCGACTGAGAAACCTATCACCACTGACACCGGCTCGATGTGGAATCTACGCAAATAATCAAATAACAACTATTTTTAAAGTTCCACATTGAGCATTTGCTAGTACCGGAAAAACACTTCATGTGTCTCACGCGGTCACACCGGCAAACAGTCTAGGAGAGAAAGAGATGACACCTCGAGCAGCGGTAGAAAAAATTCACCGCCACAGCTGTTTGTCAAATGTACTGGTACCAATTGCTTTGGCGGCGATCTTAACCGGTGGGTGCAAGAGCCAACAAACTCAGTCACAGCCACCAGCAATGCCATCTCTACCATCCTCCAGTTCATCTTCCAGTTCTGCATCGCAATCACAATCGCAATCGCAATCGCAATCTAGTAGCAGCAGTAGTTCGCAAAGATCTGGCCAATCAACGGCTTCGAGCAGTGGGCAGCCTAGTAGCAGCTCTTCCAGCCAGCCCAGTGCGAATATGCCTACAGCGAGATCAGAACAGAGCCAGTCCTCCAGTAGTGGAAGTAGCGGATCAGAGTCGAGGGATCAAAGTTCACCTGGGGATCAAATGCCGGACCCAAACGGTTCAAATGATCCATCGTCACCAATTTATACAGATCCCGAACAAACCAGCCAAAATGGAGAGAAACCTACTGATCCTTCGTCTGGTGAAGATGGAACGCCTCCCGAAGAAATTGATTTTTCTGAGGAGGAGCAATCATCTTCGTCTTCCAGCGCATCATCTAGTAGCTCAGCTTCTAGCAGCAGCTCATCCAGTAGTAACTCAGCGGCCAGCGGCGCGCCTGCCAGCAGTTCAGCTTCTGGGCAACCCGGCGGTGGTTCGCCACGTTCCGGCAGTGCCCCCAATGAAGCTCCCACTTCATCGGCAGATCGCGTTGCAGAACTTGAGGGCCAGTTTGAATCCACTATGGTCAGCTATGACGGCATGATTTTGCGGGAGCGCGACTTTGTAAGAAACAGACCGGGGTCAGCCTCCGAAGAAAATAAAGAAGAGGCGATGGATGAGGCACCACCAGCAGGGGAATCCCTAGAAGACTTAATTCAATCTGCAGAAGCCGAAATTCCACCTCCCCCCAATGCAGGCCCAACATCAGGTAACGGCCCCAAAAATAATAACTCCAGTGGACAAATAACCGGTCCCGGACTGCCCGCCTCTGGACGTAAAGGTGATTTTAATCACGGTGGTTCACAGGCAGTTGTGCCCGCCGATATACCCAGTGGTACAGATGATGACGTCGTAGCTCGACAGATTCGTGAAGCTGCCACACGCGAGACTGACCCCGAATTGCGCGAAAAGCTTTGGGAAGAGTATCGCAAGTATAAAAGTGCAACGCAGTAGTCTTGGAGAACGCCGATATGTCGACCAACCAAAAAACCCGACCGGTTAAGTATCAGTTCATAACAAGAGTCGCAGCATTTTTTCTAACTCTTGTTGTTATCAATGGCTGTACCACTACCGAAGTCAGAACTACCGCATTTACTCCGCTAACAATCGAAGATAACAATGTTCCCGAAGAGAGACTGCTGGATGTCGGCGTTATTCAATTCAATCCAGGTCTCGATACAGCACAAGCAGATGAAGATGAGCTTGTTTTTCCCGAGCTTCGTCAAGCTGAATCCCGCTATATGGCTGTCACCCTTGCCGATTCATTGCAGTCTAGCCTGGGGTGGGGAGCTGTAAGGGTTATTCCATCGAGCCGCACCAATATTGATGTGACCGTATCCGGGCGAATTTTACAATCTGATGGAGAAAAGCTGACGGTGGAAATCACCGTATCCGATTCCCGGGGACAGTTGTGGTTTACCAAGCAGTATTCAGAGAACGCTTCCCACTATGCCTACGACCGAAAGCACCCTACTGAAGGAGATGCTTTTCAGGGAATCTATAACCGTATTGCTAACGATATGCTGAATTACCGACAAAAGCTTTCAAATCAGCAAATCGTAGAGCTGCGCACAATTTCTGAGATGCGGTTTGCACGGGATTTTTCTCCCCAGGCATTCAATCGCTATTTAACTCAAAGTGCTGAGGGTGTCTATTTTTTAAGTGCTTTACCCGCAGAGAATGACCCCATGTTACAGAGGGTAAGAAAAATACGGGAAAGAGATTATCTGTTTGTCGACACTCTGCAGGAGTACTACGGCACCTTCGCCAAAAGTATGGAAGTTCCCTATCAGGAATGGCGAGCCCGCAGCTATGAAGAAGTAAGGGAAATGCGAGAGTTAAAGCGCAAAGCCCGCAATCACACAATTATGGGAGCAGCAGCCATTATTGGAGGTATTGCAGCTGCTGGCGCTGGTACTGGAAGCGCCCAGGCAGCTGGGCAGGTTGGGATCGGTGCCGGGGGCTATCTTGTTAAAAGTGCATTTGACCGAAAATCCGATGCCAAGATGCATTTGGAAGCTCTGCAAGAATTAGGAGACTCCATCGAGGCAGAGGTAGAACCGCAAATTGTTGAGCTGGAAGATCGCACTATTACCCTCACAGGTACTGTAGAAAATCAGTATCGGCAATGGCGGGAAATTCTAAAGGAAATCTATGAAGCCGAAACTGGCGCAGTCAGTAACAGCATTTAAATCACGTTAGAGGTACCCAAAAAGCACGCTAATCATTGTGATTAGTTATTACTGAATACCCAACATCTTCACTGGGTCATTGAATAACACGGCGGAATCACTATGCAGCACCGCGATAACTCCAAGGAAGATACAGTTCATATAGAGCCCGCAGAATTCACATTCGGCGGAGAGGAAAGCTCTAAATCCCCTAAGTCAACGACTGCCAACGCTATTCATCAACGGGAGCAAAGGTCCTACTGGCCCGCCGTTCTTGGGGTGATAATGGTAAGCGCACTGGTCGGTGTATTTTGGGGGCTTCCTCAAGTTGTAAAACCACCAAAGCCTTCAGCCGATACAATTGTCTCCGTACAGCCTGGAAACAGCGCACCTGTGGAGAGCAACCAAAAATCTCCTTATAGCGATGCAGAAATAATGCAGCAGCGCAGGGAGGTTCAAAAGGTTCTCCAGGAAATTCTTGAAATCAAAGAAGAGCTCAAAGATCGAAAGGTAGAAGTATGGGCTTTTGAAGAATTCTACTCTGCTGAAGACTTGGCTCTAAAAGCTGATGAAATTTATCGCAAACGCAATTTTATGGCAGCGCTCGAAAAATACCGGGAATCACTCCAGGCATTAGAGTACCTGAAAGATAGTATTCCCGAGCGCATTGAGACGCATATTAGTGAAGGTAATCGAGCTCTGAGTCAGGGGGATAAGGATTCCGCTAGCGATGCTTTCAAGATGGTATTAACCATATCCAATAACCATCCCAGAGGCCTTAAGGGTATTGAGCGAGCCGACAAACTCCCCCTCGCTTGGTGGTACTTAACTCAAGGAACAAAGGCATTTAAACAGGCCAAATTGGATTTGGCTCAGGAACAGCTCAAGAAATCTCTCGCGATCGACTCAGAAACAGCCGATGCTCAGGATCTATTGGCAAAGGTTGAGGGTGCAATTACAGAAAGGGATTATCAAAGCGCGATGTCATCTGGCTACGGTGCAATTGCCGAAGAAAAATTTGAATCGGCAAAATCCTATTTTCATCGAGCAAAGAACTTAAAGCCAACAGCAAAAGCCCCCGATATCGGCTTAGCACAAGCACAAAATGAAGCTGACAGAGTGCAGATAGAAAAACTCCTCCAACAAGCCCGCATGGAAGAAACCAAGGAAGAATGGCACAGAGCCCTAAAAAGTTATACAGACCTGGTCAAGAAGGACTCCAGCCTGGTGGACGCAATAACAGGCAAGGCTAGAGCTGCTGCCAGAGCAAAGCTGGATGACCAGTTAAAAGACTTAATTCAAGATCCATTAACCCTTGGCGAAGGTAAAAGGAACTATTTTGCCCGACAAGTACTAACAGACGCTCGCAAACTCAATACTAAAACCCCAAGGCTGCAAAGACAAATTGAAGACCTTGAAAATGCCCTGACACAAGCCCTGATCCCCTTACCGGTTAAATTCAAGTCGGATCGAACCACCAGTGTCACCATTTACCATGTAGGGAAATTAGGTAATTTTGACCAACGGGAAATCGCGCTGAAACCTGGGCGCTATATCGCCATTGGTACCAGAGAAGGTTACCGGGACGTTCGCCAAGAGTTTGTTGTAAAACCAGGTAAGCCCACAACGGAAGTTGTTATCCAATGTGCCGAAAGGATAAACGGTGCCAATAATAGTTAAATGAGAGAACCCAGACAGCAGCATAAACTCTAAAAATAAGATTTTCCGTAATGAGCTGCGATGACAACAGACACCTCGTTGAGCTGAGCGAAACGAGGTGTTCTGTGACAAACACCCTATAAATCCCCATGCAGATTACGCCAGCAAGCTAAGCTTTCTGCAGATAGAAAAATGTGTACCCACCTTTGGTCAGGCTGACTGAGCATAAAGCGATGCGTGCCAAACCAATGCCATTGCGAAAAATCTATAAGTACCAGCAATAGGGAAACATAAATGACAGTGAAGGAAGCAGTACCTGTCCAGGATGAAAAGCCGCCAGTTCAGGAACAAAGCCTGATTGAGCCAGTTGGATTCACCCCGGTACAAATAAAATCTACCCGCGCGCGACTCTTTCTTTCTAAGCGAGCATTGATTGTCGCAGGTTGCCTTTTACTCGCTATTTTTGCACTCAGCTATCTGATTATGGCGCGGTCATTAATCTTTGATACCAACCCGGTTGATGCCCGCATCAAAGTCAGTGGGTTCGCCATCCCTCTGGGCGATGGACATTTGGTTTTACCTGGTAATTATCAATTCACGATCAGTGCTGACGGCTATTTGCCCCAGAGCGGCGAAGTCGAAGTAAAACGTGACGGGCACAGTCGCCACTCCGTTTCCCTGGAAAAACTTCCAGGCCACCTACAGGTTAAAACAACGCCCCCTGTACCAGTAAAAATCCTTATTAATGGACGGGAAGTACCCAATAAAAATGGTCTTGTGGAAGCAATCAACGCAGGTCCTATGCGTGTGACTGTCCTATCAGACCGATACTTGCCGTTCACCCGTGAAATCAATGTTGAGGGGCTAGACAATACCCACACACTGGAGGCCGCACTTCGACCGGCCTGGGCCAATATCACCGTCAGCAGCAACCCTCCCGGGGCCACGGTCACGGTTGAAGGAAAAGTTCTCGGCAGAACACCACTGACCACTGAATTAGTTCAGGGCGACAGAACCGTATCCATTTCACTGCCGGAACATAAAACTGTCGATATTCCTGTCGCTGTTACAGCCGGTGTCGATCAAACGCTAGCAACCGTCAGCCTGGGACCCGCTGATGGACTTTTACGTGTTGTTACCACCCCAGAGGGAGCGGGAGTGACGGTCAACGGAGAGTTTCGCGGTCATACCCCGCTGGAACTGGAATTGGCCTCCGGCCACAGGCATAGACTTCGCTTCTTCAAGGATGGCTACGCCTCTATTGAGCACACAGTTGACCTCGGTGCTGGAACACAGCGGGACCTGAATATAAACCTAAATGCTGTGTACGGCAGGGTTCACGTCAGTAGCGTCCCTCCAGATGCGGAAGTTTACATTGATGGTCAATACGCCGGGAACAGTGGACAAACTTTCAACCTGCCAGCCCGCAGCCATAACATTGTCGTACGTAAACAGGGCTATCAGGAATTTGACACTCGTGTCATTCCCAGCACCAAACTGGAGCAAACTGTCAGAGCGGTACTGCTTACATCCGAACAAGCGCGCTGGAGAGAAACCCCATCAACTTTGCGTCACGCAGCTGGCGGCACCATGAAACTCATGCGCCCCAACGCCGTATTTACCATGGGATCATCCCGGCGAGAACAGGGGCGGCGGGCAAACGAGGTTATGCGTCAGGTATCTCTAAATCGGCCTTTCTATATTGGGACCACTGAAGTTACTAACCGGGAATATCGGCGTTTCAAGCGCCTGCACACCTCAAGCCATGTCAATGGTGTCAGTCTCGACAATGACAATCTGCCAGTTGTAAATGTCAGTTGGGTAGAGGCAGTGCTATTTTGCAATTGGCTCAGTGAAAGAGACGGTCTCGCACCGGTCTATTTGACAGAAGCCGGACGTGTTGTCGGCTTTGATGGCGCAGCCAACGGTTATCGTTTACCGACTGAAGCCGAATGGGCCTGGGTTGCACGATACGATCAAGGCACCATGAAAAAGTTTCCTTGGGGAAATGAGCTACCAATAAAGAGCAACTCCGGAAACTACGCAGATACTACTGCCACAAAACTAGTTCCTGCAGTCCTTCGCACCTACAGTGATCGTTACGCGGCTACTTCACCGGTAGGTAGCTACAGTCCTAATGCTTTTGGTATTTATGACTTGGGTGGAAATGTCTCTGAATGGATTCACGATCTATACACGATAGGGACCGGATTATCCCGACGTATCGAAGAAAACCCTGTCGGTCCAGAGGATGGAGACTTCCATGTAATCCGTGGCTCCAGTTGGCGCCATTCGGGATTGACTGAGTTGCGCCTCTCCTACCGTGATTACGGAGAATCCGCTCGCAATGATATTGGCTTCCGCCTTGCCCGCTGGGTGAATTAGGAGACTAGTGTGAAATTTTTATTACTTACCTTACTGCTTCTATTTATCAACTATGCGTACGCAGAAGATGAAAACAAGCCGGAAGAGAACCAACAAACAGCGGCAGTAATCCCAAAAAAGGAAGCACCAATAACTAGGAATAAAAGTAATTCAGATGACTATAAGGCCTCGGAAGAAATCTCCGAAGACTTATCGGTTTCCTTTCCCGTAGATATATAGAAATAGCTTCTAGCGAGTATCGCCATGAAATTTAAATCATCGGATTTTGTCTTCCAGGTCTTTGCTCTTCTGGGGTCTATTATTTTGATCCACGCGATTTATGTCGCCATTATTCGCCCTAATGCAGATGCGCTAATTGAGGAGCAACTGGCGAGGGAGGCCGCTGGAGAAACCTACGTTCAACAACGCTCTATCTACATTGTGATGCGCGACTATGAGCAAGAGGCCTGCTTTGTTCTGATGTTGTGGGCAATGGCCATTATGGGACTAAAGGCACAGAGAAGCATTCGCGAGCGAAAATTACTGGACAAAGCTCTACTTAATATCAGCGAGGGAACTCCTATTCTTCCCGAGGATACCCGTGATTTATCCCGCCCGATACAAGCCCTTCCTGAAGAGGAACGACGATATTTAGTTCCCAGGGCACTACTCACCGCCCTGCAGCGATTCGGTTCTACTAAGAATGTCGCCGCCGTTTCCAACTCTGTAAAAGAGGTTTGCGAAACTGAGGGAGACAGACTCGACTCTGAATTGGCAATGGTTCGCTATATTACCTGGGCTATTCCATCTATCGGCTTTATTGGCACGGTACGAGGTATCGGCGAAGCATTATCACAGGCGCATAGAGCCGTAGAGGGGGATATAGCTGGCGTGACGGTAAGTCTGGGGGTCGCGTTTAACTCTACCTTTATCGCCCTGGTAATTAGTATCGTCATTATGTTTTTCACTCACCAGCTACAACTCATGCAGGAGCGCCTGGTGTTGGATACACAAAGTTACTGTGACAACCGCTTACTGCGTTTTCTGAAAATCAGCTAGCGGTTTTACCTGAATAAGTCGTAGCGAGGAATAAACCCATGGGACAAGGCGTCCTGGAAATAAATGACTGCGGATTACGTGTATTTTCAAATACTAACGAAGTACTGGAAAGTCCTGGAATTGCAGTTATTGAACACAATAAAATTCATATTGGTACCTCAGCTCAAATGCGTGCCAGGAGCCATCCGACTCAGGTTAACAACCAGTTTTGGAGAAGACTGAGCCTCGAGTCGCTAAAGTCAGAAAATCAACGCTGCCGCCACCATGCCGACTTGGTCTACTGCCACCTTCAGGAAATAGCGGAGCACTGTGACCTTCCCGATGAAATTGTTCTCGCTGTTCCCGGCAATTTTACCCACGAACAACTGGCCTTACTTCTGGGAGTTATTAAAGTCAGCGATATCAATATCGTAGGCATTGTTGATGCAGCAACCGCGTGCCTGGGTAATTTGGCTCCTGCAGGAATCCAACTGCATATCGACCTACAACTCCACCAGACACTGGTAACAAAGATTGCTGTGGATAAGCAAGCCACGGTGAAAACGGTAGAAACTGTTGCCGACGCAGGACTACACAACTTCCAGGAATCCTGGGCTCGCGTATTTACCGATGCATTTATTATGCAGTGCCGATTTGACCCTCTCCATTCAGCTGAATCAGAACAGCAACTCTATGATTTGATGCCCCAGTGGACTGATCGAGCGATGCGTCACGGAGAAGTTCTAGCTGAACTTGATGATCGAACAGCAAAGATCAGCCTGCGGCAGCTTCAAGATGCAACAACCCCTCTCCTTTCTCGTATACGAGCAATGATTGAAAACCTGGAGGAAAGTCAAAGTGTGAGTTTTATCTCCCATCGCTGGGCTGATATCCCAGGGGGAATTCAATTGGCCCAACGTGTACATCTTCTCTCAAGAGACTCCATTGCACATGCAATAAATCACCGCTGGAAAGAATTACGCAGTGATAGCAGTACATTGAAACTGATCAACTCTGTCACTGCCCTCCCCCCCAACGAGGTCAAGGTGCATGTAGAGAAATCCTCAGAAACCGTAGCGACACATTTACTTTTTGGCCACAAGGCACTGGCCGCCCAGGAACCTCTATTCGTTTTCTGGCATGACGAGAAATTTCAAGTCACCCCAACACCACCGGAGCACCCAGCCGCAACAGTCACAAATCATGCCGGCAGACTTGCTTTGCGGGTGGATGCTGGAATTCAGCTCACACTCAATGGAAAAGAGATTGAGTCACCCGTTAATCTCAATGCCGGCGATACAATTGGAGTTGCAGATTATCAAGATGTGATAACTGCGATTAGCGTGGAGCGATATGGGGCGTAAAAAGCGTCGTTTTTCCACATTTAGCCTGTCCTTCCTCGATATCATGTCCTGTGGTTTTGGGGCAGTAGCGTTAATTTTTCTTATTATCAAACACGGCTCCGATCACCAGGTTGAAGTAGAGACTGAAGATCTCACTGCCGAGGTGAACCTTCTGGAAGAGGAGGTGGAATTTGGACAGGAACACTTAGTTCAAGCCAGAAATACTCTGGATGTCGTTAGTGATGAACTGGTTGAGGCTCAAGGGCTTGCCAGACGCATTTTGGAGCAAATAGAGGAAACCAAAGGCAATATCGCTGAAATCGACAGTATCGATGAAGAAGAGGATATCAAGAGGCTACAAGATAAACTCAAAAAACTGGAGCAGGCGAAAAAGAACCTTGAGGAAGAAAATAAAAAGCTGGGAAATAACGTTCGCAAATTTGTCGGTGATGGAGATCGTCAATACCTCACCGGCCTGCGCCTAGGCGGTAATCGCATCCTGATACTATTGGATTCATCGGCGTCTATGCTCGGCGACGAGCTTATTAAAATAATACGCGCCCGTAACATGTCTTCACCGGTAAAACGCAAAACTGAAAAATGGCGCAGGGCCGTCAGCACAGTCTCCTGGCTTACTGCTCAGTTCCCCAGAGATAGCCAATACCAGATCTATACTTTTAATACCTCTTTTCGTGCCGCAATCGCCGGTACAGAAGATCGCTGGCTCAATGTGGATGACCGCGACCAGTTGGACCAGGCTATCAAGGGGCTAGATGAAGTAGTGCCGGAAAATGGTACCAGTCTAGAGAGAGTATTTAACGCTATTAACGCTATGACGCCACTGCCCGACAACATTATTCTCATTACCGATGGGTTACCGACCCAAGGGATGAGTGCGCCCAGAAAACCCACTATTTCGGGTAGAGACAGGCGCAGTCTATTCAAGCGCGCGGTCAAAGTGCTCCCCAAGAATATTCCCATCAATGTCATTCTTGCCCCTATGGAGGGGGACCCATTTGCGGCTAGTGAATTTTGGAAGCTGGCGATGCAAAGCAAAGGCTCTTTCCTTGCACCTTCGAGGGACTGGCCATGATAGGAGCACAAAAAAAGCGTCGCCAGGAGGAGTTCAGCATTTCCTTCCTGGATGTTATCTGCTGTGGATTTGGCGCAATTGTTTTGCTGCTGATGATCGCCAAGACTGCAGAACCGATTGTATTAGAGGAAGCTGAAGTTGACCTCGAAGGGCAGGTATTGGAACTACAGCAACAGCTGGCAGAAATCCGTGGTGAGACCACAGTTATCAACCGGGACCTAAATTCAAAGCGAGAACAAATCGATATCGAGCGCAAGAGAATTGCCAACCTACGCGGTGAGTTGGAAGCACTTCAAGCGGAATTTGCCAGTAAAACCGAAGGGCAAAGTGAAGATGGCAAACTCAAAGGTGAGCTGACCATTGCACTACAATCCATCACTGATGAAATGCGTCGCCTACTGGGCGAGAACTACCAGCGTAAAAACAATGTTATTGGCGGAATCCCTGTCGACAGCGAATACATTCTCTTCATTATCGACACCTCCGGCAGTATGTTTAATTACGGCTGGGACCGAATGATGGCGGAGATGGTCAATACTCTAGACCTTTATCCCAATGTTAAAGGTATACAGGTCATGAATGATATGGGGGACTATATGTTCTTCAATTATCGAAACAAGTGGATACCAGATACCCCTGGGCGCCGCCAAGCGATACTAAAGCGGTTGAAGTCCTGGAATCCTTTTAGTAACTCCAGCCCTGTTGAAGGTATCCAGAAAGCTGTCCGCAGCTTTTATGATCCCAGTAAGAAAATCAGTATTTATGTGCTTGGCGATGAATTCACCGGAAAATCAATCCGAAGGGTTATGTTAGCTGTCGAACGGGTAAATGCTAAGCACGGTGAGGGAAAACGAAATATCAGAATCCATGCAGTAGGATTCCCTGTACAGTTCTCTCGCCCTCCACACCTACAAACCACAGGACTGCGCTTTGCGGCCCTTATGCGCGAACTCACCTATCGAAACGGCGGCACTTTCGTGGGGTTGAATGACTTTCGCTAGTTAAATGATTCAAGGAGGAACATATGAGGTATAGGTCGACTTCCTTTGGACACCTAAAGGTACTTATTCTTGTAAGTTTCTTCCTGGGTGCTTGCAGTCATACAGTACAGGTGGATGGCAATTACCCTGCCCCAATAGGCGATCAATTGCCAATAACAGTAGGCTTCTACCTCAGTGAGGACTTTAAAAGTTTCACTTATAAAGAAGACAGTGAAGATCGTGAAGAATGGAATATAAGCACAGGCAGAGCACAAAAAAATCTGTTTGAAACAGTATTGGGTTCCATGTTTACCGATACCGTATCTCTATCCAGTTATCCACAAGAAGTCCCCGCCAATGTCGAACTGGTGATAGTTCCAGAAGTGCGAGAGCTGCAGTTCACAATGCCCAGAGAGACAAGAGTCAATATTTTTGAGGTATGGATTAAATACAACATGACCGCATTTGACCCCAGTGGCGGACAGGTTGCCAACTGGGTAATAACCGCATACGGAAAAACCCCTACCGCATTTTTACAGTCCCAGGAACAGGCATTAACTCAGGCGATAAATATCGCCCTGCGCGATGCCGGAGCAAATCTCTATACCGGGTTTGGGAAAGTTCCTGAACTACAGGCCTTTCTCTCTGGGAAGCGCCGATCGCTATCACTGAGAGAAATCAAGGTGAAAGCCAAAAAGGCTGAATAAGAGGAGTAAATCGTGTTCAAGCCACTTCTAGTTGCAGCGATAGTATTTATTAGCGGTTGTACCACTGTCGTAATTGATGAGTATCGACGCTCCGATGGTGAGCTTGCCGAAGGAGATTCCGTCGTCATCCTCGGCCGCCGTCATTCCAGTGAATATGAAACAGAGCCTGATTTAATTGCCTGTGTTGGTAGAGAACTACACAACCCTGAGTTAGGTGTAAACATTATTCCAGAGCAAGACTTTGTCGATCTTATGTACCCCTGGTTTGAACCCAGGACAGCACCTATGCATGTTCGCTCCCTAGATCGCCTGATGGAAAATGAAAGTGTGCGTGAGCGAATGGAAACCTATGGAGTGAAGTACATCGTCTGGATTGATGGTTCGACGGAGACCACAGCCAGTGCCGGCTCTATCAGCTGTACCATCAGTACCGGGGGTGCAGGGTGCTTTGGCTTTGGGACCTGGGATAAAGAATCTGACTACGAAGCAGCAGTATGGGATTTCAGGGACCGCGAACTGTCTGGGAAACTTAGTGCAGATGCCAAAGGAACCTCCTATATGCCCGCGATCGTGGTTCCAATACCACTAATCGCCAGGGTCCAGAATAATGCCTGTAAAGGAATGGCGCTGCAGCTCCAACAATTCTTGATGCCAGCAGTAACACCCAGTTCATAAAAATTAAGACGCTACGGGAGGCCAGGGGTAATGAAATTTATCGAGCGTGCTTTTGCCAGCGCTATCCTGATACTCAGTGCAGGCTGTGCATTTAACCCTGCCACCAATAAGCCTGACCTGGTTCTAATGTCAGAGGACAAGGAAATCTCTATCGGTAAAGAGATGCATGAAAAACTGATAGAGAGTACTCCAATCTATAAAGACCCAGTCCTAACCGCTTATGTCAATCATGTCGGCCAAAAAGTGGCCGCCGCCAGCGACAGACCGGATATCAAGTACCAATTTACGATCATCGACAGCCAGGATATCAACGCATTTGCCCTTCCCGGTGGGTATATCTACATCAACCGAGGCCTTCTAACTTACCTGCACTCAGAAGCTGAAATGGCCGCTGTACTAGCTCATGAGATTGGCCATATCACCGCCCGCCATGCGGTAAGGCAAAAAACAGCTGCGACCGGAGCCAGCGTTGTATCAGTATTGTCAGTTTTGGTTACCGGTAGTGGTGTAGTCGGAGATGTTGCAAATTTATATAGCACCGCTGCAGTGAAGGGTTACGGCCGCGAGATGGAACTGGAAGCGGATCGCTTCGGAGCCCAATATATGTTCAACGCTGGTTATGACCCCCAGGCCATGATCAATGTTATTGGGCTATTAAAGGATCAGGAGACATTTGCCCGACGCCGTGCCCGTATTGAGGGCAAGAAACCGCAAACTTACCACGGGGTTTTTGCATCTCACCCTAGAAATGACCTTCGCCTACAGGAAGTTGTAAACGCTGCAGGCCAGCTTCCCGAAGATAACAAAGAAACCAAAGTAGAATACTATCGGGAAAAAACAGATGGCCTTGTGTACGGACAGAACACACAGCAGTCCACTAAAAATCGCTACAATCACAAGCGGCTGGGTTTCTCCCTTCTATTTCCCGATGGCTGGTTGGTAGAAAATCAACGTTCAGCCATTGTCGGCTCTGCACCTGATAAAAGTGCACAAATTACCATTACAGTTACCCAACGCGATGGCAACCAGCCCGCTGACATGGCTCTGCGCTCAGAGTTCGATCTACGACAACTGGAGAAAGGGGAGAAACTCAATCAATATCGACTTGAAGGCCATACCGGAAAAATTCCACCGCTTGAAAAAGAGGATGCAGATCCAGACAGAATTGCGGTAATTTTTTATGGTAGCAGACAATTTGTACTGCAGGGAAAAGTCACAAATGATGAAGACTCAGATCCAGAAGCTATTGATAAATATGACAATTTATTCCTGACCAGCATTAGAAGCTTCAGGCCGCTACGACAAACTGACATTGTAGAAGAGAAGGACATCAAACGCTTGCGCTACGTCCAGGCCAATGAAAAAACTACTTTTGCCTCCCTGGCAAAACATATGGAAATCGGCGAATATGCAGAGGAGCAATTACGCCTGTTAAATGGTTATTATCCCCGAGGAGAACCCAAGCCCGGAGAATGGATAAAGATCGTTCAATAATTTTATAAGAATCAGCCCCTAATCCTTTTTCTATCACCCCCCAAAATTTTGGAGGGTTAGTGTCTATCTGAAAATAAAAGATAATAATAAGGAGTAAGTGATGAATGGCATGATGATGCAATCCCAGCTCATCCTCACCGGTATTATGAAGCATGCTCTAAGCAACTCACCGGATAGTGAGATTGTTTCAGTTACCTTGGATAACCCCGATTTTCGTTATAGCTATCAACAAGCTTTTGAGCGAGTCTCGCAATTGGCAAATGCACTACAAAAGCTTGGAGCCAATGATGGAGATCGAATTGGTACTCTTGCCTGGAACGATCACCGGCATTTTGAACTCTACTACGCAACTTCTTGCAGCGGGCTCGTTTGCCATACCATTAACCCCCGGCTTTTCCCTGAGCAAATATCTTACATTATTGAGCATGCCGCAGATCGATGGCTGTTTATTGATCCACTATTTATGCCCCTAATCGAATCTCTGGCAGAATATCTAGATTCGATTGAAGGCATCATTGTGCTAACTGATAAAGCACATATGCCCGCCACAAGCCTGAGCAATGTTTACTGCTATGAAACATTGATTGCAGCAGAGCCCACTGAGTTTCAATGGCCTGAATTAGAGGAAGAGAGTGCAGCAGCACTCTGTTATACATCAGGCACAACAGGCAATCCCAAAGGGGTGCTTTATTCCCATCGCTCTCTGATGCTGCATACCTACGGCGTATTGATGCCAGATGTCTTTGCGATTAGAAGGGACGAAGCCATATTGCCTGTTGTTCCCATGTTTCACGTCAACGCCTGGTCAATACCCTATGCGGCACCGGCTGTTGGAGCAAAACTCGTGTTACCTGGCCCCAAAATGGGGTGTGGAGAAACGCTCAGTCAATTAATTCAAAAGGAAGCCGTTACTATCGCTGCCGGCGTTCCAACCGTTTGGCTCGCCCTGCTCAAGTACCTGCGGGAAAGTGAAGAGACCCTACCCAGCTTGAATCGAGTAGTCGTGGGTGGATCGGCTTGCCCCTGGAGTATTATGGAGGAATTCGAGCAAAAGCATGGGGTATATACCCATCACGCCTGGGGCATGACTGAAATGAGCCCGCTGGGAACCTACAATGCCCGCATACCTGAGAACCTCTCTAAAGACGAAGCACAGGCCCTCAGGCTCAAGCAGGGCCGAGCGGGCTTTGGGGTCGAGATGCGTATTGTAGACCCAGAGGGAAATACCTTGGCACAAGACGGGCTGGCTTTTGGAGCCCTTCAAGTGCGTGGTCCCTGGGTCTGTGAGCGCTACTACCAATCCAAAGAGTCAGCACTTACCGAAGACGGCTGGTTTGATACTGGTGACGTTGCCACGATCGATGCTGACGGCTACCTGACAATCACTGATCGCACTAAGGATGTTATCAAGTCCGGCGGCGAGTGGATTTCCTCTATTGAGCTGGAGAATTTTGCCATGACACAGGCGGGAGTAGCCGAAGCCGCTGTTATTGGGGTTGCCCATGAAAAGTGGGCTGAGCGGCCTCTCCTGATCATTGTTCCCGCTGAAGGCAAAACACTAAAAACTGAGGAGATTCTGGCATCCTTTAAAGGGCATTTTGCCAACTGGTGGATTCCCGATGACTGTGTCATTGCCAAGGAAATCCCCCATACGGCTACAGGCAAAGTCAGCAAAAAAGACCTTCGAGAAATCTATGCCGACTATCTATGGTCTCACGAAGCCACTGTGTGAAGGGGATTAAGACGCTTTTGGCAGGCATCATCGCGGCATAGCAAAGCGTTGCACTGTAATAACGCAATTTTACCTGCCTCAAGTCTTGATTAAATTTTGACGGCGCTGAAATAGCGCCGTTTTAGAGTGCTTAACTTCCTGTTAATACCTAAACCAGCGGTTCCTCTGTAGGCGACAATCTTTGCTTGCTGACTATTAACCCTTATCGATTCATGGTTTCCGGGCTGACTGGATATCGGTTTATCTTCTATTGACTTACCTAGGCGCACTAGCCAACCAGAATTGTCTAGAATTATCTTGAGTAGAAGTATCTGACTGTGGATATCCTGGAATATCTCAGTCCATGTGAGAGGGAATAGGGAATTTACACTTCCTTGCGTTGGATGGCACTGGCTTACAATCTAGCCATTATCATACTCCTCACAGCAACGGCATTTACTCATTAACGAGGACGTCACAATGAAGAAATTATTCAGTTTGGTAATCGCTGCAATAATTACCATTTCTGCAAATACCCTAGCTTGGGCAGATAATGACCATGCCGCACAACTTGCGGAGCGCTTAGAGGCAACTAAAGCCAAGCTTAATCTCTCTGATGAGCAGGTAGAAAAAGTAAAGCCAATCCTGGAATCAGCCAATGAACAACGCCGCCAAGTGCTTGCAAAATACGGCGTTAACATAGAAAGTCCCTCTGGCGCTATCCAAAAGATGAGCTTTCGTGAGAAGCGCCAGTTAGGCAAAGAAATGGCCGCTATCAGAAAATCTACGCTCAGTGAAATGTCCACCGTACTGACGGATCAACAATTAGCAGAGTTCAAAAAACTTCAAGAAGAAAATCGAGCAGCCTTCAAAGCCAAGCTTCAAGAGAGAAGAAATTAGAGTGTCCAGAGTTCATAATGCCTATCAGATAGACGAAGCCGCGCTGAATAGCTCTACGCTCGCTCTGCGAAAGCCTCGCCCCGACGGGGCTCTCGTATTCAGTTATATCCCTGTCATATTTCTCTGCTAGAAAGTGCCCCACAATTCATCACGGGCCTTTATCACATGTTAAAAAACCTTCTATCAGTAGTGTTGATTGGCTTTTCTGTAGCCGCAACACTAACCTGCGCGGACAACTTTGATCAGAGAAATAAACAAACTATTGTGGTAGCTCATAGAGGTGCCTCTGCCTACCTACCTGAACACACCCTCGAATCCAAAGCGCTGGCTTACGCTATGCGTCCAGACTATATCGAGCAAGACTTGGTACTCAGCAAAGATGATCACTTGATCGTAATGCACGATATTTATCTAGATAGTGTAACTAATGTCGCCGACGTTTTTCCCCAGCGCGCTCGTGATGATGGTCACTTTTACACTATCGATTTTACCCTGAGCGAACTTAAGCAGCTTCAGGTATCAGAGCCCTTCATAGATAGTGAGGATGGACTTCAAGCAAAATACCCTGAGAGATTTCCAATATGGAAATCTAGCTTTAAGCTGTCCACCTTTGAGGAAGAACTGGAATTGATCCAGGGGCTTAACCGATCCCTGGGCTACGATATTGGCATCTACCCGGAGATTAAAAAACCCTACTTCCATCACTGGGAAGGAAAAGATATTGCCTCTATAGCCTTGCAATCACTCAAGAAATACGGCTATACCGATCGCGATCACAAAGTTTTTTTCCAATGCTTTGACGCAGAAGAGCTCCAGCGAGTTAAATTTGAGCTGATGCCCTCCATGGGGATGGATCTATCATTAGTTCAATTGATCGCCGCTACCGACTGGGGGGAAAAATTGGTCGAAGTGAATGGAGAAATTGAAAAGTACAATTATGACTGGATGCTGCAACAGGGGGGCTTGCGCAAAATCGCCACCTACGCAGATGGGATTGGCCCCTGGTATCCTATGTTAATGGAAGTAACGGATGGCCAACCAAGAGCTAACAGTGTTGTCCGCCGGGCACACCGCAGACAGCTAGAAGTTCACCCCTATACCTTCCGCGCGGATACAGGCAAGGTTCCCGAAGAATTTGAAAGCTTCGAGGACTTCCTGCATTTCGCTGTTTATCAGCTGCGCATTGACGGTCTCTTTACCGACCACCCCGACAGAGCCGTTAACTATCTTTCCCGGGGACATAGGGATCGTTAAACAATGAAATCAGAAAAAAGGCCGCATAGTGCGGCCTTTTTTTACTTAATCAAACTTGGAGAAGTCCGCTGGTCTCTTCTCCATAAAGGCCATAGCAGCCTCTTTAAACTCATCAGAGGCGAGGCGCTCCTTAAAGTAACGGCCTTCGTCTTGAATAAACTCTAACCCTTTCTCTTGAGTTGCTCTGCGCAAAAGCTGTTTAGTTAAACGGAGGGCAGCCGGAGCTTTCCTCGCTAACTCAGCTGCGGCTTCACGTGCGCGAACTATGGCCTGTTCTGGCGCCACTGCGGCATTACAGATACCAATCTCAACGGCTTCCTGAGCACTAAAACGCTTGCTCAACAATAACAGTTCAGAAGCTTTGGCATGGCCGGCGATCCTGGGCAACAAGTAGCTGGAGCCATACTCTGGACACAGCCCCAGGTCCACAAATGGCATCTGGAACATGGCGTCGTCTCCAGCAAAAGACAGGTCGCAATGCAACAGCATGGTTGTACCAATACCTACTGCGGGGCCATTAACGGCTGCAACTACCGGCTTAGGGAAGTGGTAGAGAGCACTCATAAACTGGAAAACCGGAGACTCCTCCCCTTCGGCAGAGCCGCCCAGGAAATCTGTCAGGTCGTTACCACTGGTGAATATGCCCTCAGCACCGGTAATAATCGCGACGCGAACATCCGGGTTTGTAGCTGCGCTATTCAATAACCCTGCCATCGCGGTATACATGGCCATAGTCAGGGCATTTTTGCGCCCGGGTCGATTAATCGTAATCTCGAGGATGCGGTCCTTAAGCTGAGCCTGAATTTCAGCGCATTCGCTTTGCATATTGTTCTCCGGGGTAAGAAGTAGATTGGGCTACTCTCAGTAGCCTAATTATGGAACCCCAACGGAAGCCACTTTTAATCCGCTGTAGGCCATCTATTTAGGAGATTCATATTAACCGCTACTCCCAGAGGTTCGAGTTCCTAATCAACCACTTTCGTTGACGGGATTAACCCGGTCACCAGTGACCGGGCCCTCTAGATAACCAGCAACAGTAATCAAACTTTATTGGCTGAGTCCCGGCGCAGAGGTTGGCACATGCAATGAACGCCACCGCCCCCCGGAGTGATCATAGAAATATCTGGGTCTATAACTTCCAAACCATGTGCGCGGCACTTCTCCGCCAGTCCGGTATTGGCCTTAGGTAGCATCACTCGATCATTCCCCAGGGCAACGACATTCACTCCAAGCTCCAATACCTGCGGGAAGGGAATATCGATAATCTCTATATTTCGGCTTTTAAACCACTGCACCAGCTCCGGCTCAACAGCATCAACACAAATTGCTGCCAGCTTTTCCGCAAGCATGGCTACCATCACATCAATATGCAGGAAGAACGGATCGAACTGGTAGCCTTTAACTTCCCAGCCCTCTTTTTCCACCCAACTTTTCATCTGCTCAAATCCCTGCGGGCTGGTGCGTTCGCCGGAGTAGCCACACAGAATAACGCCGGGCTCTAACACCATAAAATCACCGCCCTCCAGAGAGCCTGCGGTGATAATGTCGTAAATAGGGATATCCAGCTCTGCATATTTCTTCACTATGGGCGCCCACTCACCACGGCGCCAAGGGCTGAACATCTGTGTCACGATAGGCCCCCAAGGGGTCATTACCGAAGAATCGCGACCGTAAATTTGGTAGGGCAATGTGCTGTCCGCTGGAATTAGGTGCGTATTCACTCCTGCGTGGCGGTAAGCATCGAGCATCTCTCTATGCTGTGCGATCGCCACCTTGTGATCAAACTTCATTCCGAGGCGCTCGGCACGTCGCGCACTCGCATTACCAGTGCGCCAACTGAAGTTATCTACAGGCCCAATTAGAACATCCCTCAGTACACCGTATTCTGAATCCATCCCCCATTCACTCAGGGGTGCCGTACCGCCGTTATCCTGACGGTGCTTCAAAGTAAAATTACTCATTCGCCTAAATTCCAACTTGTTATCAACTATGCCAAAACAAAGACAGTGCAACGCCGACAGTTGACAGAAGCACTTGTTTTACCGCTACTTAAGCCTGCTCCGCACTGTTTAGCATTGCGTGGAGCAACACATTACAACCCGCCTCAAGATGATCCGGCTCCGCCGATTCCGCTTCATTATGCGACAGCCCTCCTTCACAGGGCACAAAGATCATAGAGACAGGGGCAACTCGGGAAACATATACGGAATCGTGCCCAGCACCTGAGACCATCTTGCGATTGCTATATCCCAAGGTCTGCACAGCACTGCTAACCGAATCAATGCAATGTTTATCAAAGGCGACTGGAGGTGAGTACCACTCTTCCCGAATATCGACTCTGGTACCTGTCTCTTCCTGTACTTTTTCAGCCGCCTTATACAAGGCTTTATGCAGATGGTTTAACCCTTCAGGTAACGGGTGACGGAGGTCCAATGCCAGCACAACCTCTTCGGGCACTGTATTTCGGCTGCCCGGCGCCGCCCTTAAATCCCCACAGGTCATACGCGCATCTTCTGAATACTCCCGGACTTCGCGATACATGCGCTCGCACAGAATGGACATTGCCTGGACCGGATCACGGCGGTCCTCCATCGGAGTTGGACCCGCATGGCAAGGCGTTCCGTAAAAAGTTACGTCATACCAGCGAATACCCTGTACACCGGTGACAACACCAATTACCTGATCCTGTTTTTCGAGGATCGGACCCTGCTCGATATGCGCTTCAAATGAAGCCTTAATAGCCCTCGGCTGAGCGGGCTCAGTACCGAGATAACCGATCCGCTCCAACTCTTCACCGATGGTGATGCCCGACTTATCCGCGCGGCTGTGCCCATACTCCAAGCTAAATTCGCCAGCCCAAACCCCGGAGCCCACCATTGCAGGAGAGAAGCGCGCACCCTCTTCATTAGTCCATACAACCACCTCTAATGGGGCCTTGGTCCTGATACCTTGATCCTCTAGAGTGCGCAGAACTTCCAGGCCGGCAAGTACGCCATATACACCGTCAAATTTGCCACCCGTGGGCTGGGTATCCAAATGAGAACCAGTCACTACCGCAGGCAAGCTGTTATCTGCTCCCGGTCGGCGGGCAAAAATGTTGCCCATCTGGTCCACTCTGACCTCACAGCCTATATCTCGGCACCAGCGCACGAAAAGGTCGCGCCCTTCACGGTCTTCATCTGTCAGGGCTTGTCGATTGCATCCGCCCGCTGGGGTCGCGCCTATCTCAGCAATTTCCATCAGGCTATCCCAAAGGCGAGAGCCATTGACACGTAGGTTTTGCGCTGGGTTTTCCATTCAAAGAGCTCCGGGCTTTATAATGGGTCCAATATAAATCACTTTGCCGTAATTTTTGTTTTGATCCACACCGGCTAAAGAGAGCATTATTTTGTAACTGGTCAAAACACACTCAGGAAGCAGCTGACTATGACAATAACTTATAGCTCTTACCTAAAAGTAGACGAGCTTTTGCAGTGCCAGAAACCCCTTTCCGATGGTCCCGAGCACGACGAACTACTTTTCATTACTATTCATCAAAGCTACGAGCTCTGGTTCAAGCAAATGTTGCATGAACTGGATTTCCTGGTGCGACTGTTCAACGCAGGTGAACGCAATCGCGCATTGCATACACTTAAACGTGTCGACACGATTTATCGTACTTTGATTCAGCAGGTCGATATCCTGGAAACCCTAACCCCACTGGAGTTTATGTCTTTCCGCGATCGACTATCCACGGCTAGTGGTTTTCAGTCGTACCAGTTTCGCGAGTTGGAATTTCTTTACGGCGCCAAGGACCCGAAAAAACTGGAAAACTATACCCCTGGCTCAGAGCACTACCAGCGCTTGATGAAGCGCCTTGAGGCGCCGACCCTTTGGGATGCTTTCCTAAATTTTTTGGTTCACGAGGGGCATAAGGTACCCGCTAATGAGCTTGAAAGAGATTTTAGCCAAGTTGCGGAGCCTTCTTCAGCCGTCCAGAAAATACTGATCGATATCTATCGCAATGATCCACTGGTAAGTGAAATCTGTGAGGCTTTGGTGGACATCGATACTTCGTTACAACAGTGGCGTTACCGACATGTAAAAATGGTCGAGCGAACAATTGGCAGGAAAATGGGGACTGGTGGATCGAGCGGGGTAGGTTATTTACAGGGAACCCTATTTAGACCGGTTTTCCCTGACCTCTGGGCAATTCGTTCAGAATTTTGATATCGGATTTCATTTGAGGGGTACTTGAGTACCCCCAATTTGTGACCAGTTCAAAACCATAATTCACAAATGAAAAAAGCCAGCAATATGCTGGCTTTTTAAGCGCGGGTAACTCACTGGGAACTTAGTCCTCGTAAGGTACCAGGGAGACCTGAATACCCAGGCTCACTTCCTTCGCGGCATCCGCAATCTGTACGTAAGTATCCGCACTAGACTTGTTGTGTGCACGCACAATCACCATTGCCTGCGGGTTCTCCGCATACATTTGGGCGATACGGGCCCGTACAGCACGGCTGTCAATACGGCTGCCATCCGCCATGGTGATTTCATCATTTGCGCTAACCATCAACAGAATATTCTGCTTGGTAGGATCTGGCTCAGCATTGCTGGTCTCATTCGGATCAGGCACATTCACATCCAGCGCCTTCTCTTTAACAAATGAAGCAGTCACGATAAAGAAGATCAACATGATAAACACAACGTCCAACATGGGCGTCAGGTCGATATCTGCCTTTTCTTCTTCTACGGCCTTTCCGCGTCGTCTACTCATAAAACACCGTGCAATTTTCAAATATCAGGGGTGCCGGATTGACCGGTCTAATCTGGTGGGCAAGATTGCCGCGATTTCGCAAGCATTGCAAGTGCGAGCGATAACAGAGATAAATAAACTTTAAAAATCAATAAGTTACAGAATCGAGCCGACAGAAAAGATCAAATTTTAAGCAAAAATTCCGACTAACGTCCTGCTAGATAGCTGTGATAGTCAGGCACCTCATGCTCGAAGGATTGGTCCATCAATGGTGACTGTACCACCATATCTGCACTGCTCTGGTTGCAAGCCACTGGGATATTCCACGCTGCAGCAATACGCAGTAGTGCCTTGACGTCCGGGTCATGGGGCATGGGCTCAAAGGGGTCCCAGAAGAATATCAGTAAGTCCACCTGCCCCTCGCTAATCCTCGCTCCGAGCTGCTGATCACCTCCCAGAGGGCCACTTAAGAGCTTTTCGACACTTAAACCCGTCGCATCTTCAATTTTTCCACCAGTAGTCCCCGTAGCCAATAACTGGTGTCGTTTGAGCAGATTGTGATGTCTGAGACACCACTGAATCATGGCGTCTTTACGGTTGTCATGGGCTACCAGAGCCACTCGCTTTGTCGCCGGCAGTGCTTTAGCAATAAATTCCATTTGAACCTCAATATCAAGAATCTCTTCTATAGTATCTCAAATAAGCACCGACAGATTTGATTTTCCCGTAGGTTTAGTCCCTGTTATCGCAACCCAACTCCTTTATAAAGACTTCCAAAATTACTACAAAACGATTCATTAGATTCGAAGAAGTAATGTGGATTAATTCAAAGACCTCTTTATTCATTGTTATCTAGAGTAAGATCCCCCTGAACACAGCCCCCCTCGCTATAATGCAACAGCAAGAAACCGGACCTTTATAAGGAGTAAGTATGAGCGTAGGAGCCTGGGAGCCACAGGTAAGTGGCCCACAAAATGAAACCAGTGAAGAATTCAACCGGGAGCAGTTGCTCAGACTTATCGAAATTGCAGAGTCAGATAAACCTTTTACAGAATCAGTAGGAGCGTTTGAAAAAGTACCCTCCACACTTATTCGCCTTCCCTTCCAACACTGGATTGAAGAGAGCGAACATTGGAACAGTGCCCAGCTATGGCAATTGATCCGCTTCTTTACCTTGGCAGAAATGAATCTGCCAGGCTGGGACGCCGGCGCTGAGTCTGCAGTAATTCCCCTCGCCAAAGTACTCAAGCAACGCTCGACGCCATTAACAAAAGAACAACTGTTATGGATTCGCCAGAATTCCAACAATCGTTATTTGCCCTACGGGCCACTATAAAGCTACACGATTGACTCCATATCACCCCAGTGACAGAGATATTCTGTTACTGGGTCAGTCCTCTCCCCCTCTCCCATTGCAAAACTCATAAGGTTGCCTTTGGTAAGAGCAGCCACTCCAAAGCAGAAGCATTGCCCATAAAAATATCATTAAGATTGTTGATCAACGTACGGATAATCAGGACTGCATTCAAATAGCTTCTGGTATTACTTGCCTCTGAATAACTGCCCTCTACTCCTTTTATGACTAGCAGGGATGTCACGTGATAGCAAAACAAATGACTGGAGACCAAGCGCTCGCTTTCTCGGTAATGAAAAAGACCTCGACCGAAGAGCACAAACTAATACAGTTCCGTCCCATTATATACATGGTTATAACTAGATTTATCACTGGTTTACTTTCCGCCGTGTAAAAGTAAACCTCGCAGCAGTAATGGCAGATCCCGGCAGCCAAGACCCCAAATACCCCAACCGGTTGGTACTTATATACGCGGCACTAGATCCCGTACATGAGTGTGAGTTCTCCCCCAGTTTTTAATTCCTTACTAAATACCAGGGTACGGCAATAGGACTCAAGCTGTCTCTGACATCTTGACACTTGCCAACTTTCCGCAATTTGAATATCACACTTCAATACGCAAGGTTACACAACCAGCTATGGAGGTTGCCCGCTAATTGACGCAGGCAAAAGCTCGCAGTTAAGTTTTGTTAATCCGGATCTCTGTTAATTGATGAACAGAAACTATCTGCCACTATCAAAATCCAACTATAAAAGCCAAAACAACTAAACCAACAGGTTCATAAAGCTTACAAAATTACTCAACTATTTAACGCCACTGATACTGACTTGATACAAAGAATATTGAAGTTAAAGAATCACCAGTAATGAGTGCTTTCAAGTTCCCAAAAAGATCAAAAACACAGTTCAAACGGCCCCCAATTGAAAAATATGTAAAAAAAAGCCATTTTTTTTACATTAAATAGAAAAAAACCATCTAAAGGACTTGCAATTAGGTATACAAATAAGCTGCAATTAGCGCCGCTAGCTTGGGGGGACTCACTATCAATTGTTTTCTGCCGAAAACATTCATCTTGGACGGTGCCTAATTCCGTTAAAGATGGCTGAGAATAATTGATAGGAATGCCCCCACTTACTAAAACAATTCATTTTGCAGGGATATTTAAATGGCTACTAAAAAAGCTGCTCAAGTCGCTACCAGCGACGTCGCAAAAATGGAAGCGGAGCTACGCTCCCTTACCGCTAAACTGGAAACTGCCCGCCTTAAGCAGGAAAAAGACCTGACTGTCAAAGCCGAGAAATTGGCAAACAGTGCCAAGAAGGCTGCCGCTAAAGCAAAAACTACTCAAGATAAAGTAGCGACTGTTAGAGCTAAGAAAAAGACTGCTGCTCAACAGCAACAGCTGAAAAAAGCACGTGAAGCCGCCGCTGCAGCTAAAACTGCTGCAACTGAAGCCAAAACTGCCGCAACTGAAGCCAAAGATGCACTGGCTGAAATCAAAGCCGCCAACAAGCTGGCTTCTCAGGTAGCTAAGATCGTCGCTAAAGAAGAAGCTGCTGTAGCTAAGAAACTGGCCGCTGCTGAAAAGAAAAAAGCCGCTGCCGAAGCGAAGAAAACTGCTGCTGCCGCTAAAAAAGCCGCTGCTGCTGACAAGAAGAAAGCCACCGCAGCTAAGAAAAAGCCCGGCCGCCCAGCTAAAACTGAAGAAGCCAAGAAGAAGCCTGGTCGTCCCGCTAAGACCGAAGAAGCTAAGAAAAAGCCTGGCCGTCCCAAAAAAGACGCCACTGAAGCCAAAAAGAAGCCCGGTCGCCCAGCAAAAACTGAAGCCGCTAAGAAAAAGCCCGGCCGCCCCAAGAAAGCAGAGACCGCAGCCGCCGCAACAACTGATGCTGCTCCTGTAAAACGCGGTCGTGGCCGCCCACCTAAGGCAGAATCCGCACAAAAGAAGCCCGGTCGCCCAGCAAAAGCGGAAGCCGCTAAGAAAAAGCCAGGGCGCCCCAAAAAAGCAGAAGCCACAGCCGCCGCAGCAGCAACTGAAGCTGCTCCTGTAAAGCGCGGTCGCGGTCGTCCGCCCAAGGCTAAGTAAGCCAGCGCTTAAGCGAAACTGATTTATTCAGTTAGTTTAAACCCTGGCCTCGCCAGGGTTTAAACCGACCTTACTGCATCCGCAAGCCCTTCACCTGATGGTCCTCCCCCAACTCAATAACACAATCTGCCCAGCCCGGCATATCCTCTAGTAAGCTCCGCGTCACTCTTTCGTAGTGTTGTACAAACTGAACAATTTGTTGATCTGTCATCCCCATTCCGGAGCGAACCCTGAGTTTATGTTCCTGTAACTTACGCCACTCAACGATACATTCCATACTCGGCGCTTTGAGCATCACCCATACATCGATAAGCGAAAAAAGATCTCGATAAGAACTTTCCAACTGTTGATTAACATAATTTCGCCATTCGCCAGTACTATCTTCCCTGCACTCCAGTTCATTGAGCGATCCTTCATACCCTTCTGAAGGCCTGGCCCCTAGGCACCATCCTTCGAAGATAACAACATCAACTTGCCCCTTGAATACGGGCCACAAGTGCTCAGGGATCCGATCATCACGTCCTTTATCAAACCTAGGTAATGCGATAGCGGAATCAGTATTGGCTGCACACAGGGCCTTGAGCGTGCTAATTCCCAAGCCGATATCATGGGTTCCCGGCACACCACGAGTTTCGAGTAAAGGGTGTACCTGTGTAGCCAGCTTGCGGCGCTGTTCCAGCGTTAAATAGATATCATCCAGAGACAAAACACAGCAGCGATAGCCCATCGCCTGGTAAATACATTGCCACACATCTGCCAGGGTCGACTTGCCGGTACCCTGCCCCCCGCTAACCCCAATTAATAATGGATTACTGCGCTTATGGCGAGTCAGTACCCAAACTCCGAGGGGAAGAAAAATTTGTTCGAGTACCTGGAGGAAATCGCATGGTAATTGGTGCTCACGCAACAGCTCCTTAAAAGGCCCCGATAAACTCTCCTTAAGCTGTCCACTACGCTCTAAAACTTCATTTGGCCATTTAGCCTTATTCATAAATTTCCCGCTATAAAAACGGGGGCCTAAGCCCCCGAATTTTGTGATCACTAAGTATGATTACAGTACTTATATAGCCGTCACTAACTCGTTACCGACTCAATAACCCCCTCTGGATTACCCCTCTTCTTGGAGCGGCCCGGTAGTACTAACATAATGGGTGTAACCAATAACGTCAGCAAAGTGGAAAAGGTAAGCCCGTAAACAATTGCACTGGCTAGCTTCACCCAAAAAGAGGCTATCACTCCATCGACAACAATATTGCGTCCGACCATATCCACACTGACGCCTAGCGCCAGGGGCAACAACCCGAGGATAGTTGTTGCCGTTGTCAAAAAGACCGGTCTCAGCCTCTGTGTCGATGCCTTTACTGCTGCTTCCGTTGGTGTGAGGCTCGGCTCATTCTTACGCACGAAATTATAGGTATCTATCAGTACAATATTATTGTTCACCACGATTCCAGCCAGCGCCACAATACCCACTCCAGTCATAATCACACTGAAGGTGCTTTGTGTTATTAGCAGACCAAACATCACCCCCAAAGTGGACATAATCACAGATGAAAGTACTAATAAAGACTGATAGAAGCTGTTGAACT
Source organism: Microbulbifer maximicatervae (SeqCode) (assembly GCF_052467825.1). Lineage (NCBI taxonomy): Bacteria > Pseudomonadati > Pseudomonadota > Gammaproteobacteria > Cellvibrionales > Microbulbiferaceae > Microbulbifer > Microbulbifer maximicatervae (SeqCode). The sequence continues at coordinate 2,135,874 of NZ_CP174327.1, read as the reverse complement.
GTGTTACTAACAGGATAAACATTAAAAACAGAGCCAGGAGAAAGGCTATGCCGAGGAATTGAAAAGACTCATTCTGCTCCTCATCCGCCCCACGGAATAGCAGCTCAACCCGGTTATCCACCGGATTACTCTGCAACCACTTCCTTATTTCCTTCACTTTGTCATCCGGCAGAACCCCCTCTTGCGCATCAGCCTTGATTTGCATGCGAGTAATTCCGTCGATTCGCTCAATCTTATCGACCTTGGGCATGGCTTCTGTGTGCACAAAACTGCTAATCGGAACGGTACCTTGCACGGTATTAACTTTTAGCTGATCGAGCGCGGCTATACCTCTGGCACTTCTGGGGTACCTGATACGTATATCTACTTCTTCATCTGTATCATCGGGTCGATATTCTGCAACCCGGACGCCATTGGTAACCAACTGCACCGCCCTGCCAACTTCAGTTAGATCGGCACCATATAGAGCAGCCTTGGCTCGATCAACTTTCACTTCCCACTCGATGCCAGGTAGTGGCGCGGTGTTTACAATATCTCGCAACCCGCCAATTTCCTCCATTGCACGGTGTAGTCTCCAGGTTTCCAGCAGTAGCTGCTCATAGTTCTGACTGCGCAACTCCAGAACAATATCCTTGCCTACCGGCGGTCCTCCCTCCATTACATTTGCGGTTACTTTAATTCCGGCAAAATCTGAGGTGCGGGAACGGATATCGGCAAAAATGTCGCGGCTCCGTCGCTCGCGTTCCTCTGCGGGATAAAGCTCCACTAACATATTGGCGATTTGATCTGGGGAACGATCAGAATTTCCAGAAATTCCGCCAGAACCAATAGTAGTGTGAGCTATTCGGACCTCAGGCACACTAAGCACGGCTCTTTCCACTTGCACCACCAGGGCTTTTTTCTCCTCCATGGACAAATTGCCCTGGGCCCTAATTTCTACATTGCCGTATTGCTCTTCCGTATCCGTGAAAAATTCAACACCCGCACCAAAATTGACAAAGCCAATAAAGATGGCAACCAGAATGGCAATAGTGGTTAAGAACCCACCCAATGGGCGCTGCAGAACTTTCTCAAGAATACGCGCATACCAGCCAGTAATTCCAGGCAGGGCTCGAGGTAAGCCATCCTCTAACTGACTCAGGTAGTTACGAGTAGAGGCATCCATTGCGCTTTTGCCAAACAGTGAACCCAGCACAGGAGCAAAAAACAGGGCGTACAAGAGTGACCCCGCCAATACTGCAAATACTGTAACGGGCAGGTAACGCATGAAGTCTCCCACCACTCCAGGCCACAGCATAATCGGCAAAAATGCTGCAAGGGTAGTCGCCGTTGAGGCAACTACCGGCCAGAACATCCGACTGACTGATGCAATATAGGACTCCCTTGCTGACAAGCCTTCAGCCATTTTCCGATCGGCAAACTCGGTAATCACAATGGAGCCATCAATTAACATACCGAGGGCCAGCAACATTCCGAACATCACCATAAAGTTAAACGAATAACCCAGATACCAGGTGATGATGGAACCAAACAGCAAAGAGAAGGGCACTCCCAGTCCCACCAGAATTCCCGAGCGAAAGCCGAGCGCGGCAACGACAATAATCATTACCAATAGCATCGCGGTCAGGATGTTTCCCTGCATCTCACTGACCATATCCCGTGCAAAATCAGATTGGTCAAAAACAAACTCAACCGTAATTCCCTGTGGCAAAACACCAAATTCAGCCTGAACCACTTCCCGGACTCGATCTGCGACATCGACAGAACTGGCATCGTTGCGCTTTTCAACATTAATAGCGAGCCCCGGACGACCATTGATACTGGTGTAGCTCACTGCATCCTTGAAGGTTCTGCGAATATCTGTAACAGCACCCAAGGTCACAACCCCATCGCGTGACTTCTTGAGCGGAATTTCATAAACATCCTGAGCGGTCTCAATCAACCCTGGGACTTTCACTGAAAAACGGCCCCGATTGGTTTCCAGCTCCCCTGCAGGAATTAACAGATTGTTCCCCAATACCGCGTTGATTAACTCCGCACTGGTAATTTGATAGTGTTCCAGTCGCACCGGATCAATCACTGCCTCAACGACCTCCTCCCTATTACCGTGGAGATCTGCACCTAGCACCTCAGGGATACTCTCTATCTTCCGCTTAAGCAATTCAGCCGAGCGCAGTAAAACCCGTTCATTCACTTGCTCGCCGGATAGGGTAACGACGATGGTAGGGAAAGGTTGAGCGGATACTTCCTCCACAGTGGGCTCGTCGGCATCCCGGGGCAGCTCAGCCCTGGCCCGCTCTACAGCATTGCGAATATCATCGACGGCATCATCTACACCAATGGCAGAGTCAAATTCAATCACGATATATGCAAGGGATTCCCGGGCGACAGCAATCACCTCGACAACCCCTTCTACCGCACGAATTTCCTTCTCCAGAGGGCGGACCAACAGGCGTACACCATCCTCTGGGGAAATTCCCTCGTGAGTGACCTGTACAATTACAAATGGAGGGTTCACCTCAGGGCTTGATTCAATTGTCATCGCTGCGCGAGCAACTACGCCAATTAAAACAATCAGCAGCATCAGGCATATTGTACTGCGATTTCTTTGAATAGCGCTTTCCAACAGCTTCATCGCGAATCCCCCTCGGGAATCACTGAAGTTTCGGATACCGGAGTCACCTCAGCGGAATCTAGTGGGGAAGCTTCCTTCGCTTGGTTCTCCCGGGAAAACTCCTCCCCAGTTTTCAGTATTTCTGCACGAACCAAATCTCCCGTAGTGACATATTCTTGTCCCACAGTAATCAGAGTCACTGTGTCGGGCAGTCCAGAAACCCAGACGCCGCCATCACCATCCCCAACCAGTGAAACATTAATAAATTGCACTCGGTTTTTATCATTGAGAGTCCGCACCCCCAATTCACCGCTATCATCCAGCGTGAGTAGAGATGCATTAATATGGTGGGCCGTAATTTCACCGGTCGGGAGGACCAGCTGACCACTCAAGCCTCCGGGAAGTTGATTACCTGGATTATCTACTGCTACCTCCACTCGGTAAGCCCGAGTAATTTCCTGCGCCTGTTGACTGATATAACGAAGGTATCCGTCTACTAACAGTCCTCTTTGTAATTGGGCTCTCGCCGGCCCGCCCTCAACAAGGCTCCCCACTTGATCCTCTGAAACTTCGCCAACAATTAGGATGGGATCCAAGTCAAGAATGGTCGCGCATTCCTCTCCCCGGCGAATAAAATCCCCCAGCTCCACCGCTCGGCTATTCACTACTCCAGCAAATGGTGCACGAATTTGTAGTTTCTCTACCGTCACTTTGGCACGTGTGTACTCCGCCTTGGTTCGGGCAAGCTCAACTTGCTGCTGGGCCATTGCGGTATCCGACTGCAGTCCTTTTTTCTTAAGTTTCTCGGCACCGGCAAAGTCTATTTCTGCTTTGCGTTTTGCCGCTTCAGCTAATGCCAGTTGCTCAATACGATCTTCAGCCTCGATTTCGCAAATGACATCCCCTTGTCTAACTGTCTGCCCTTCCGCAACTGGAAGTGCAGCAATAATGCCATCCAGTTCAGCGCGCAGACGTACATGCCGGTTAGCCTCAGTGCGCCCATTCACTAGTATCTGAGTGGCGTATGGGCTGGACTCAATGATTTGGGCTTGAATTCGCAATTCAGGCTCTGGCTTCTTGGCAGTTACCTCTTTAGATTCTGACTGCTCATCCTCTGCACCGGAGAATAACTGCCCACTCAGCAGCCATAAAATAGCGATCACCGAAACAATAATTGCCATTCGGTAATTGCGCCTTGACCAGATTGATGCCAATACATTCATAACTTTCTAAACCTGTTGGGCAATGATGCGCCATCGCAAAAGCGGGTCTTAAATCCAATCGAAGGGATCTGCGATAACAACTGAAGCTAAGCGATTTTTACACAATCACAGCGACTTATAAAAAGCTCCGCTGTGTCCTACTCGAATTCTGTCAATAAATACGTGGTTAATGTCGGGCAAATGAAATATCCGAGTGATCTACAAATTTAGACTGGAATCAGCAGATAGTCCCACCTTAAGAAAGGTGTACACATGTGCCAATAAAAATAAGTACAAAGAGGAGGGAGAGCAGTCAGGAGCGAGAAAATAATTCTCTCGCCCTTGGTTTGAACGGGAAATCTTTACGACAGCATAGATTCCAGAAATCCAAGCATGTCGGATTCATCATCAACCAGCTCACCAGAACCAAACTCCGCATTCCAGTCGAGCAGAATTTGAGCCAAAGCTTTCGCCTGTTCCGCTAAGGCAATTAACTCTTCCCGGCTATTTTTGGGTCCCGTATAAAGTTTCAGCTTTCTATGGCTATTCGCCAACTGATGCCCCGGATACTTGGATCTATAGACCTCCAGTTTCCAACGCAATGAATGCACCATATTGCGATAGAAAACCAGTTTTGCTGGCAACTGTAAAAGTGATAAGTCTTCCAGGTCACCAAACAGCGTACAATCAACGCCTAGAACCTGAGTATCCTGGCTATTATTCGCGGCAAATACATCGGCACTGCGGGGCTCCGCCAATAGCATCGACAAATCACCAAATAACTCACCTGGACGTATTACCGCCAAAGGACGTTCATTTCCCGGAGCCTCCTCAGCTGCGGGACTATTCACCTTCACATGTAACTCACCGCGTAACAAGAAGTAGACCCATTGATCCACATCCCCTGCACGCAGCAGCTGTTCACCCGACTGAAGGCTGACCAGCCGGGAGCGCTTTAGCAATACATCGTATTGCCACTCACTCGAGGCACGAATATCCCGAAATAGATGGATGACATTGAGAAGACGATCCACAGCATCCCGTGGATACTCGCTTAGAGGTTTAATTTCCATGCACAATTCAAATTTAGTGAAAACTATTCCATTTTCCTGAAAAGAGTGGCCTAAGCCACTCTGCAAAGTGCCATTCTAAACGATATCGACCTAGCACACCTGTTTCTAAGTGTGACAATCGTTTCCTTACCAACCCTTTATCTTGGGCGAATGAGGACAGTCTGACCTTATCAGGCTTGAACTCCGTTCCAGTTACAGTAGAGTTAGGTGTAGTGAGTAGTACATTGTACTCTCACAAGCTTTGGGCGCGCACTTTTTAATCTGACTTGTGTGCATTGGGGTTGGGGCCCCTGAATTCTTACTTAGCGGAACATTTTGCTCCTGCTACTGAGACACCGTAGAACAATGAAATCGATAAAAATTGTCCTCTCTTTTTGGGTGTTTACATTTGCTCTCACTGCGAAAGCTGCACCACTTTTAAACGGTCTTGCACTAGAAAAACAATTTAATAAAGACATTTATATCGCTGCAATATACTCGGAAAACCTAACCCGGGATTCCAGCACACTACTCGATAACAATATTCCTCGGCGCTTGGAGGTTCGTGTTATCACCAAAAGTCTGCCGGCACGACGACTCCGCAATCAATGGATGGAAGCCATTGCGATTAACAACCGCGGAGATACGCTCAGCAGTCAGGCAGAAAACATGGTGACCTTTGCCAATCTGTTTAAGGGGCGCTTTGCTAACGGTGATCAATTAAGTATTGAGTTCGCCGCCGATACCGGCTCAACAACAATCTCCCTTAACAGCATTCGGCTTGGAGAGATTGCTGACCCCGACTTCTTCAATACCTTGCTACGAGCCTGGATTGGTTCTGTTCCTCCCTCTACTGACTTTAAAGATGGGTTGCTCTCCGCCGGCCAAGTGTCAGGTAGCCTGGTAACTACATTCGAGTCCCTGGCCCCAACAAGTGAGAGAATTGCCGAATTACAACTCAAGCAAATAAGCCAGGAAGAGGCCATTGCCGCCGAAGAGGCACCAACTGAAGCCACTAAACCTAAACCGGCTATTGAAATTGCTGATCTTCCGCCCCCAACTCTGGCCCTAGCCGCAACCGCTCCCGCAGCAGCGGTTGTAACTGGGGCCGATAGTATTCAAGGGGGCAGTGAACAGGGACCGCAACCGGAAGGGGCCGCTCCAGCACAAGCTGAGGAAGAGATTGAGCTTATTACGGTACCTCCTGAGGATGGCCCGCTCCTGGCTGCAGATGCCGAAGATATGATGGAAGAGGAGGAAGAGGCTCCCCTGACGGCTGATATGATTCTGGCACGCCAGATCTTCCACTCCAGCTTGCTGCGTCACACGTTTCGCTACATTCGCTACCCCAAACGAGCCCAAGAGCGGGGCCATGAAGGCAGTGTACGCCTCAATGTGACTATTGATTCTCAAGGCCAGGTACAAGATATCCAACCGGTACAGGAATCCCGTCATGCCAGCCTTAACCGGGAGGCCCAAGCTGCCGTACGCAGAGCTGGACCCTACCCTGGAGTCCCTGCGCAGCTAGGTACAGATACTTATAACTTTTCTATCCCTATCACTTTCCGCCTGCCAGATTAAATAGCTACTCAACTTGTACCAAAAGCCCCGCGATGCGGGGCTTTTGGTTAAACTCACTCCAACGCAACTTATCCCCGGCTAGGCGCAGCCCTCTTGCCCCAGCTCACCCCCTGCTTTTAGTATGCTCGGCGGATATTCAGCCAAAAGAGCAAAAATGAAAAAGTTACTATTACCACTCGCTATTGCCGGTACCCTGGCGGGAGCCCAGTTCCCTCTGTTTGCTGTCGCTCACGACCACTCCACCGGTAGTAAAGCTACCGCTGAGCAGGTTCAGCTTTCCTCGGGTATCGACCTGGGCGCTATGGATACCAGTGTACGGCCTCAAGACGACTTCTTTGCTTATGTAAACGGCACTTGGCTGAAGAATACTGAAATCCCTGCGGACAAGTCCCGCTGGGGTGGTTTCTCTATTCTGAGAGATCAAAGTACCGAGCAAGTCAAAGCTCTGATTATGGAAGCCAGCCAGGGAGCCAAGAGCGCCGATGCCAAGCAAATTGGAGATCTCTACAACAGCTTTATGGATAAAAAGCTGATCGAGAAAAAAGGGCTCTCCGCGGTTTCCGGCGAACTCGCCAAAGTCGATGCAATTAAAAACCGCAAGGGTCTTACCGATTTCTTCGCCTATGCGGATACCGTCGGCTACGATGTACCATTTAGCGGAAGCATCTGGCAGGACCTGAAGCAAGTAGAAAACTACATGACTTTCCTGTGGCAGGCAGGCCTTGGACTCCCTGATCGCGACTACTACTTCGAGGACACTGAGAAGAGTAAGAAACTCCGCGAAGCCTATGTAACCTACCTCGCTGACCTTCAAGGCCTCGCAGGACTTAAAGAGGCTGAAGACTTTGCCAACAAGATCTTCAAACTTGAGGAGAGTTTGGCAAAACACCATCGCAGCCGCGTTGATAACCGGGACCCGGAAAAGTACTACAACAAGAAAACTGTTGCTGAACTTAAAGAGCTAATGCCCGTTGTAGATTGGGACAGCTACCTAGCCAAAGCCCAATTGAAGAAAGCAGATAGTTTTATTGTCGGCCAGCCTGAATACCTGGAAGCGGCCAATGAGATTATTGCCAATACTGAGCTGGCAACCTGGAAGCGCTACCTGAAGGTCAAAGTGCTTAATGCAATGGCGCCCTACATGCATGACGAAATCGCACAACTGCGCTTCGACTTCTACGGCACCACCGTTCACGGTATTGAACAAATGGAACCCCGCTGGAAGCGCGGCGTGCAATTCGTCAATGGTTCTGTAGGCGAGCTGGTCGGTAAGCGCTACGTAGAAAAGCACTTCCCGCCTGAAGCTAAAGAGCGAATGGTTGTACTTGTGGACAATCTGAAGGCCGCCTACCGGGAATCCATCGAATCCCTCGAGTGGATGGGCGAAGATACCAAAAAGCAGGCTCTGTTTAAGCTAAGCAATTTTTCCACCAAAATCGGCTACCCAGACAAGTGGCGTGACTACAGTAACTTGACAGTTAAATCCGATGACCTGATCGGCAACGTTCTGGCAGCTAACTTGTTTGAGTCCTCTTACGATCGCAATAAGCTGGGCAAGCCGATTGATCGCGATGAGTGGGGCATGAGCCCACAGACTGTGAATGCTTACTACAACCCAGCCATGAATGAAATCGTATTCCCTGCAGCGATTCTGCAACCACCATTCTTTAATATGAATGCGGATGATGCAGTCAACTACGGCGGTATCGGCGGTGTAATCGGCCACGAGATTGGACACGGGTTCGATGATAAAGGCAGTAAATTTGATGGACGCGGCTATCTCAACAACTGGTGGACCGACTCCGACCGTAACAATTTTGAGCAGCTGACCAGCAAGCTCGTATCCCAGTACAACGCCTACGAGCCGCTTGAGGGTGAACACATCAACGGCGAGCTGACCCTGGGCGAGAATATCGGCGATTTATCAGGCCTGGGAATTGCCTATAAAGCTTATAAAATGTCTCTAGATGGAGAAGAGGCACCTGTTATTGACGGCTTTACCGGCGATCAGAGGGTGTTTATGGGCTGGGCTCAGGTGTGGCGCAGCAAGATGCGCGATAAAGCCCTCAGTGGACGTTTGAAGGTAGATAGTCACTCTCCCGCTGAATATCGTGTGAAAGGCGTACTACCAAATATCGATGCCTTCTACGAAGCATTCGATATTAAGGAAGGCGACGGTATGTACCTGCCTGAAGAGGAAAGGGTAACTGTCTGGTAAACCGGTACCCTCACCTGGCCGCCCACGCGGCCGGGTTTCCCTTCAACCAATTCTACCTCTCCCCCAACAACCCCTAATCTAGCGTACCAATTTACCCTCTATCACGGGGATACCTCCCATCGGCAGTATGACTTACCATTAGCTCACTTAAATAAGAAGAGAGTTGCCAATGGCTAACCAGTCTCAGTTTCATCTTCTCACTAGCCGCCGCTTTTTGCCGTTCTTCAGCACCCAATTCCTGGGCGCCTTCAATGACAATGTTTATAAAAACGCCCTAATTGTCATGATCGCCTTTCGCCTGGTGGAAAGTGAAGCAAACGCACTAATTAACCTGGCTGCTGGTTTGTTTATTCTTCCCTTTTTCTTATTTTCTGCCTCCGCCGGCCAGATCGCGGACAAATACGACAAGGGGAGATTAATACGCTGGATTAAGCTAGGAGAGATCGCTATCGGTGCACTAGGTGTTTTCGCCCTTTTTAGCGGAAGCAACGCACTCTGTTTAACTGTGCTCTTTCTCTTGGGCATACAGTCCGCCTTTTTTGGCCCGGTGAAGTACGCGATTATCCCTCAACACTTGAAGCGTTCCGAACTGATAGGGGGCAATGCTCTGGTGGAAATGGGGACATTTGTGGCCATTTTAACGGGAACAATTGTCGGTAGCCTACTCGCAGGCCTCACAGGCCATGGGCAACAGGGAATTCTCTACTTAGGCCTGGTAATTATGGGCGCAGCTACCCTGGGATATCTGGCCAGCCGCTCAATCCCCGCAGCGCCAGCCCCCACACCCAATCTCAAAATAAACCCTAACCCCATTACTCAAACCCATAAAATACTCCGTGCCAGCGCGAATACTCCCTCAATTTTCTACTCCATTATTGGAATATCTTGGTTTTGGTTAATGGGGGCGGCCTATCTGACACAAATTCCCAGTTTTACCAAGAATGTCCTAGGTGGCAGTGAATCAGTGGTTACATTACTGCTGTGCAGTTTTACCATTGGTATTGCCATTGGGTCCTTAATCTGCGAGCGCCTCTCCAGTGGATTTATTGAACTTGGCCTAGTGCCTGTTGGTGCTGCTGGACTCACCATAAGTGGTATCGCCCTGGGTATTGTCGGGGGAAACTTTGCAGAACTCCATGAAGCCAGCTTTACCGCATTTCTAAGTACCGATGGTGCATACTCTCTTCTCAGTTGTCTGGTACTATTGGGGATGTTTGGGGGTCTTTACATCGTTCCTCTGTACACCATGATCCAGGATCGATCCGACCCGGCAATTCGTGCACAAATTATCTCCGTAAACAATATTTTGAACGCTCTCTTTATGGTGGCTTCAGCGCTACTTGGAATTCTATTCCTCAATATGCTGGACGCGACCATACCGCAGTTCTTTCTTGTCATTGCACTTATGAATGCGGCGGTCGCCATTTTTGTGTTCGCCAAAGTGCCAGAATTTGCTATGCGCTTTTTGATCTGGGCCCTTTCCCACACCATGTACCGGGTAAAGCACCAAGGGCTTGAACAGATACCCACAGAGGGACCAGCCCTAATCGCTTGCAATCATGTGAGTTATGTCGACGCACTATTACTCGCCGGCGCTGTCCGCCGTCCTATCCGCTTTATTATGTACAAGCCCATTTATGAAATTCCAATTTTGCACTTCGTCTTCAAAACAGGCAGGGCAATTCCAATTTGCTCCAAGCAGAAAGACCCTGAAGGGTATGAGCAGGCTTTTCAAGCCATTGAGGACGGGCTAAAAGATGGAGATCTTCTCTGCATATTCCCCGAAGGTCAGTTGACGAAAGACGGAGAACTACAGCCATTTAAAGCAGGCATAGAAAAAATTCTGGAGAGAACCCCTGTCCCTGTAATCCCTATGGCCCTCCAAGGTCTCTGGGGAAGCTTTTTCAGTCATAAAGGCGGTCATGCCTTCACTACATTGCCCAAGCGTTTTTGGTCGCGGGTGAGCGTCGTTGCCGGCAGGCCTGTCGAAGCAGCCGGTGCCAAGGCAGAGGCTCTATACCGCCAAGTGCTGGGCTTGCGCGGAGAGAAACGCTAGCCTCTCCTTTTTCTTGACCAACAAGGATATGTGCCTACTTCACTGGTAGGCACATAAATTCTTCTCCTCCCTCACGATGCCAGCCCCTCCTTAAATCATTCCGATCACCTATTCTGATAGCGAGAATAGAAATACATAGCTGCTAAGGGCGGCACAGGGACGAAGGCCTAACCATGGCTCAAAGCAACCAGTTCAAGCTCCTCGCCAGTCGCCGCTTTATGCCACTGTTTCTCTCACTATTAAGCAGCGTTTTTAATGACAACCTGTTTAAAAACTCCCTACTAGTCATACTGGCATTTCATTTAGCCAAAGCAGAAGCCAATACACTAATTAATCTCGCCAGTAGCCTTTATGTCATACCGTATTTTCTATTTTCACTCGCCGCTGGACAATTAGCTGACAAGTATGAAAAGGGTCGAGTCATAAGAATTATTAAAGCCGCCGAAATACTAATCGGTATCCTCGGGGCCATTGCGCTACTCACTGATGACCGAGTTTTAAGTTTCATTGTATTGATACTTTTTGCCACCCACACAGCTTTCTTTAGCCCTGTCAGATATGCCATCTTACCTCAGCACCTAAAGCAATCAGAATTGCTTGGAGGAAATGGTTTAGCCCAAGTTGCATCCTTTTCCGGAGTACTCGTTGGAACAATTGTCGGCACCCTCCTAGCCGGTGATGTGGGCCAGGGAAAACCTGGGCTGTTATATCTGAGCTTGGTGATGGTCACTGTCGCCGTACTAGGCTATCTCGCCAGTAGGGCAATCCCTCCGGCTCCTTCCTCAGCCCCCAATTTAAAAATAGATTGGAACCCCATCAGCCAAACGCTGAGAATTATGCGGGAAGTGATTAAAACACCCACCGTTTTTTACGCAATTATTGCAAACTCCTGGTTCTGGTTATTTAGCACGGCATACCTAACCCAGGTTCCCAGCTTTGTAAGAAATGTGCTTGGCGCCAGTGAACCAATAATCACGATTCTACTCTGCTGCCTAACTGTTGGCGTTGCTATAGGCTCACTAATGTGTGAGAGCTTGTCTCGCGGGCGTATTGAACTGGGCTTGGTGGCAGCCGGCGGGCTGGGAATGACGGTGGCGGGACTTTGGTTGGGCATCCTATCGGGAAACTATCAAATGCTCTCCAACGCATCCCTTAGCCAATTTCTACAGAGTGATGGTGGACTGACCATCTTATTTATCACGACTTTCATTGGCGTTGCCGGCGGTATTTTTATCGTACCGCTATACACTATTATTCAGGAAAGAACAGCAGAACAAATTCGCGCGCAGGTTATCTCTGTAAATAATGTCCTTAATGCCGTATTTGTAGTCATTATTTCTTTTTCTATTATTGGGCTACTCGGGCCTGTGGGAATGACAATTCCCCAGGTATTTACCCTGCTGGCCGTACTAAATTTCGCTCTTTTAGTACTCCTGCTTTTTCGAATGCCGGAAATGTTATTTGACACCCTTTCTTGGCTTATCTATATCCTGCCCAGGCGCACGAAATACGAGGGGACTGAGCAAATCCCTAGCGAAGGTTCAGCACTTCTAATTGCCCGCTACTCTAACCTGCTAACCCCATTTATTGTTAGCGGGGCAACGCAACGCAAGGTTCGCTTTATCCCCAGCGACGCCATTACTAACAGCCCTAGGCTTCACGCACTTTTACGCAAAAGTGACTATTTCCCCAAAAACTACTATGAAATCGAAGCTTCGGAGCTCAAGAGAAAGCACAATGCGATTCATAAGGCAGAGGCAAACAGGGATCTTCTGTGCATCCTGATTGAAGAAAGCAGCAGGAAAGAAATTACAGAGCTTGTCACTCTGCTCAAGGAAAATTTTCAAAGCGCATCATTGCCACTTATCCCTCTATCGATCCAAGGTTCGTTTAGCTATAAACGAAACCTAAAGACAACAGTACAGGTTGGCAGCCCAATACCGCTTGCAGAAATTTCTCCAGAACTGCTATTCGATAACCTGAAGGGTGCCGAATAAAGAGGGGCGGCTATTAAAAATAGGGTACCCACAGAGTTGCGGGTACCCGAAAGCCATTTAGGCCGCTTTAGCGGAACTGGAATCCGAGCGGCCGCCTTTCAGTAGCAACCACAGAGCGACAACCAGTATTGCCCCCTGAACACCAACACCTTGCCAAGTCGGATAGATACCCAACCAGTCGAAGCTGAGATTTACCGGCAGCGGGGAAATCGCAATCCACGCCGCTTCTTGCAGTGCCGCGACTGCCTTGCCCGCAAGAACAAATGACAACGCCAACAGTAAATAGGTCGTCATGGAGAAGAACTTGCCTATAGGCAAGCGAGCAGAGAAGCGCACAAAGGCAACGCCCAACACAACCAGCGATATCGCACCGGCAGCGAGGCCACCCCATAGGGCGCTGTACTGGCTGGAAGCTGTTTGCACCAATAGGGCCTGGTAGAACAGGATGGTTTCAAAAATTTCGCGGTACACAGCGACAAATGCGAGACCGGCGATGCCCCACAGGGCGCCAGCGCTAAGGCTGCGGTTAATGCTGTTCTGGATATATTGCTGCCACTGATCCGCCTGGGTCTTACTGTGCATCCAGAAACCCACATAGAAGAGCACAACTGCGGCCAGAAGCGCTGCGACCCCTTCCATAACTTCCCGGCTGGCGCCACTGATGGAAACCAAACTCTGTGCGGCAACCCAAGTAACAACACCTGCGACCGCGGCGCTGATCCAACCGAAGTGAACAAATTTCAACGCATCGCGACGACCGGTTTTTACCAGAATCGTTGTCAGTGCAATCACTACCAGTAGCGCCTCGAGACCTTCGCGCAGAAGAATCACCAAGCTGGCAATAAATAGTGCACCCGCAGAGAGAGTTGTCTCCTGCATTAAAGATTCGGCGCGCCCCAGTTGCTCAAGAATTACCTGTACCTGAGCCCCGACTTGCTCGGGGTTACTATCGGCATTCAGCTGACTGCGCAGCCCGAGCAGCTCCCGTTCAGTGGCTTTACGCAGATCGGCGTCGAGGGAATCCAGAGAGCTCTCCGCCATCTCAAAACCATCCAGGTAGGCACTAATAGCCAGGGTGCGAGCGTGATCGTAGTTACCTTCCTGGTAGGCCACCAAGGACTTTTCCAGTTGCGCACGGGCTATCTCAATCGGCTGGCTACCGAGGCTCTCCTCACCAGCAAAGAAGGGTGTGGGGTCGGCACGCAGGGAAGCAACTGCCGCGCCGGACAGTTCCGGGCGATCACTCTGCAGCTCATTGGGGCTGTACATCACGATATCCTGCAAGCTCGGCTCAACGCCATCACCCTCCCCCACTTCACCTTGGAAAGCCAGGCCGCCAACATAAAATGCCAGGGACCAGCGCTGCTGCTCATTCAGGTTTTTGAAGGCGGTCATTGCAGTGCCATCGATACCGTTACTGATAGCATCGTAAAGGCCCAGCAGGGAGCGATTTTCAGCGCGCTCCAACTCGTAGAAGTTTGTAGGCGCCGGCTCCAACTGTACCGCTAAGGGGCCATCCCCTCTACCCTCGATACCATGGCAGGTAACACACTGCGCCTGGTAGATAGCGCGACTCTCATCCACATTCAGCAATGCAGTGGGCAAAGATAGCGCGGGGGCGATAGACAGTAGCCCCTGACGCAACTTGGCGGTATGCGCTTGCACTTCCTGCACACTGGCCTTGCGGAGAATCGCCGCTTGCAGCGCATCCGCCTCGGTGCGGATCATCGCCGCTTCGGGCGACTCTTGCAGTTGTGCGCCGCGATCGATCAGTACCGAGGCGAACTCCTGCATCTCTGCAAACTCATCGTCACTAATGATCTCCCCATCTGCCACCGCTTCCGGATAATCCACACCGATGTACTCTGCCATCTGCATCAGCTGGCGCAATTCCTGCTCTGATAGACCGGAGGCCTGGGCTTGGATGGGTAGAACCGTAATGGCCAGTAGCGCCACTAGCAGGCGGGCCAAGTGTAAGGTGAGGCGCATGGAGAATCCTTTACTGTTATTGCAAAAGGGTTTTATCAATCTGGCGCATAATATAATTGGTAATCATTCTCACAATAAAGCCTGCAAAAGGGCTACTCCCAAATAAAGCGGTTGCAAAAAAGATTGTGCACAACTAAATTTAGCAAAATACAAACCGTCGAGGCTCTCCCTATGACCGATCTCTACTCAATTCCCGTGCAAACCGCTGATGGGCAAAAGACCACTCTTGTCGATTACAAAGACAAGGTGGTGCTAGTTGTTAACACGGCCAGTAAGTGTGGCTTCACCAAGCAATACGCGGGCCTGGAGGATTTATATAAAAAATACAAAGACCGTGGATTTACCGTCCTGGGCTTTCCCTGCAATCAATTTGGCAAGCAGGAACCCGGTAGCGATGAGGAAATTCAGGAGTTTTGTGAACTGAACTTCGGAGTCAGCTTCCCCGTCTACGCCAAGCTGGACGTCAATGGCGATGAAGCTCACCCGCTCTTTGTGGAACTCAAGAAACGTGCGCCGGGCCTATTGGGAACCGAGGGCATTAAGTGGAATTTCACTAAGTTCTTGATCGGTAAGAATGGCGAGAATGTTAAACGCTACGCGCCAAAGGATGCACCGGCATCCCTGGAGACAGAAATCGAGCGTATGCTCTGATGGTTGTCTGTGATGACGATTCCGGCGAGCTGGCACTGAACCGCCAGCTATGTTTTGCCCTCTACGCCGCATCCCGAGCCATGACCCGCGCCTACCAGCCGATGCTAAAGGAATTGGGGATCACCTATCCGCAATATTTGGTTTTAATGGTTCTGTGGGAGTGGGCCAACACCAAGGCGCCATCGGAAGAAGAGCAGAGCGTCAGTGCACTGGGGCAGAGGCTGATGCTGGATTCCGGCACCTTGACCCCGCTGCTTAAGCGGATGGAGCAAAACGGCCTGGTCAAGCGTCGCCGCAGCAATCTGGATGAACGGATTACCCTGATCACTGTGACAGAGGAAGGCCTTACCCTTAAACCAAGAGCCAGAGAGTGGGTGACAGCACAGCTGGACAACAGCCGTATCAGCCGCAGCGAGGTAGAGCAACTACACGGAGACTTGTGGCAGTTTCTGCATAAATTGACCGATACCACCCCTTAATAGCAGACCCCATTGAAACCCTCAGTGGGGCAGCCCTTCAAAAACAGGATATAAACACTAAAAAACAGCCCCGAACGAAAAAAATATAACAAAAACAGAAAATAATACGCCAATATTAGGATATGCATTGACCTTCCGGTTGATTCCGCTTCATAATGCCCTGAATCCGACCTAATGCGGAAACTGTTGTATATGAAGACTCCATTTATCACTCAGCGCCAGTCTTTTCTTGCCCTAGCTTTCTCGCTACGACTGCCCCTGCGCGGCATATAATTTTTCTCCCCCCCACCCCCAACAGAATTCCAAACTTTATTTGAGCGATGCATAGACAGCGGCAAGGCCCCCTGTTTAGCCTCAAAGCAAATAAGGAGAACAAACGAAAATGAGCACTAAAAAAGATAAGTTAGTCATTTTTGATACCACTCTGCGCGATGGTGAGCAGAGCCCTGGCGCCTCTATGACGAGAGAGGAAAAAATTCGTATCGCCCGCATGCTCGAGAGAATGCGTGTCGATGTCATTGAGGCTGGATTCGCGATTGCCAGTCCCGGGGACTTCGAGTCGGTCAAGGCCGTCGCTGAAGCCGTTAGCGAATCACGGGTTTGCAGCCTTGCCCGAGCGGTCAATGCCGATATCGTGCGCGCTGGCGAAGCCCTGAAAAATGCTAACGCCTCGCGTATCCACACATTTATTGCCACTTCTCCAATCCATATGAAATACAAGCTGCAAATGGAACCGAAAGCGGTGTTGCAGCAGGCAGTGAAAGCGGTTCAAACAGCGCGCAACTTTACCGACGATGTGGAATTCTCCCTTGAGGATGGCAGCCGCTCCGAGCCGGAATTTATGTATCGCATCATCGAAGCGGTTATTGCAGCAGGAGCCGGCACTATCAATATTCCCGACACCGTTGGTTACGGAGAGCCGGAAGAATATGGGGCTATGTTCCGCCGCGTTATCGAAAACGTTCCCAACTCCGACAAAGCCATCTTTTCGACCCACTGTCACAACGACCTGGGCCTCGCCGTTGCCAACTCCCTGTCGGCCGTGATGAACGGTGTGCGCCAAGTGGAATGCACCATCAATGGCTTGGGAGAGCGCGCCGGTAATGCCTCCTTGGAAGAAATCGTTATGGCGGTACAAACCCGCCAGGATCTCTACCCGGTAGAAACAGGGCTGGATACCAGCCACATCGTGCCCACTTCGAGAATGGTGTCGTCGATTACCGGCTTCCCGGTACAGCCCAACAAGGCCATTGTCGGCGCTAATGCCTTTGCCCATGAGTCCGGCATTCACCAGGACGGTGTTCTGAAACACCGCGAGACCTACGAAATCATGCGCGCAGAAGATGTCGGCTGGGGTCAAAACCGCTTGGTTCTCGGTAAACACTCCGGCCGGGCTGCCGTCCGCGCCCGTTACGAAGAGCTGGGGGTAGATTTCTCCGATACCGAAGAATTCCAGCAGGTATTTGCCCGCTTTAAAGACCTCGCCGATAAGAAGCATGAGATCTTTGACGAAGATTTGCACTCTCTGGTGAGCGGAGGCGAGTCACCGGTAGAGCGATTCCAACTCAGTGACCTGGATGTGCGCACCAAAATCGGCTCAGCCCCCCAGGCCTTTGTCAGCCTCACCATTGACGGAGAGCCCCGACAGACTGAAGCCAGCGGAGGCGGCCCCGTAGATGCCACCTTCAAAGCTATTGAACAGCTGGTAAACAGCGGCGCCGACTTAAAACTTTATTCTGTAAATGCGGTCACCCAAGGAACAGACTCCCAAGGGTCCGTTACAGTGCGCCTGGAAAAAGACGGCCGCCTGGTCAACGGCGTTGGCGCAGATACAGATATCCTGATTGCCTCAGCACAAGCCTACATGGATGCGTTAAACTTGCTCGCCAGCAGTGAGAGTAAGAAACAGGGCGTATAAGTGAACGAGCTTCAGCGAGCGGAATATTTATCAGTACTTGGGGTTCCAAGCTATGTGCCCCGATTCGTATTGCCGCTCGCACCCGATCCTCGCCAGGCCGAACTGCCTCCCGCCGAAGAGGCTGCTGGGACTCAGCAGCCTCTGGTTGCAAGTGGAATAGCTCAAAACCCGCTACCCCACTCAGCAGATCAGATAATCACCCAACCGGTACAGAGTCCGGAGCGCAACGCCCGTGTGCTAGATGAAATAAGCGCTCTCACCGACCAGACAAAACGCCCACAAGAGACGGTGGCAGTGACACCGGCTCCTGTTGCCCCCCCCCAGCAAAGTGTTAAACCTTTTGTTTTGAACTGCTGGCGTATTGGGGAGGAACTCCTGGCCGTGGACAGCCACGAGCCCGGTGCAGCTCTTCCCCTGGAAGCCCTGTTCAACAATATTCTCCGCGCCTTGCACTGGCACCAGCTCCCCCGGCAACAGGAGCGCCTGCAATGGCCTTTAACAGAAAATCGCTTTGGTCCTGCCGAAGACGCCTCACAGGCTCGCGATACATTCTCCAGCTGGTTGGAGGCCTCTTATTCCCGTATGCCGGTTAAATCCATCTGGCTGATGGGCAGTGAAGCTCAAGACTTTTGCACTCCGATCCCATTGGAAAGCCAGGTTGTCGAATGGCAGAAGGCCCGCTTAATTAGTATGCCCAGCCTCTCGCAACTACTGCGAGCCCCCGAACTAAAACGCCCCCTGTGGAACCTGTTGCGCACTAGTTACCCGACTGAAACCCGCGCAGAATGACCTATTTAAATTACACTGAGCTACAGTTGCGCTCCGCCGATGCCGACGACTGTGCATCTCTGGCCCAGCTGGCAAAAAGTGCCCATAGTCATCCGTGGAGTGAAGCCCAATACCAGCAGAGTCTCAGCGCCGGCCACTACTGCTGGGTCCTGATCCAAGGCGATGACATTATCGCCTGTTGCGTGATCAGTAGCCTATTTGACCAGGCAGAAATCCTGGACATTGCCGTATCCCCAGCGCGACGCCGACAGGGCCTCGCCGAGGCACTACTAAACAGCGTGAAAACGGAATTGCCCAGCGAAATTGAACGAGTTTTGCTCGAGGTGCGGGTATCCAATCTCGCTGCGCGCTCCCTCTATCGCAAACTGGGTTTCTCTGAAGACGGGATACGCAAAAATTATTACCCCGCGCAAAACGGCATGCGCGAGGACGCCGTACTCATGAGTCTCGCTCTGAATGACACTCAGTCGTAGAATGAGCCTCTCATTCGGAATTCCCGCCTTACCGACAAGGCCTTGAACGGCAGGCAACCACTCCTGCTCTGTAACACTATTCCCGACTTCCCAACCCCCTCGTTGGATTGACAAGAGTTATACATGTCTCTATCAAAAAGCAGCCCATCACTGCTGGAAGGTTCAGTTTCCAGTCACTTACAGAGACTGGCACTACCCATGGTCTGGGGAATTCTCGCCGCCATGTCCTTTAATATCGCCGATACCTATTTTGTCTCCCAGCTGGGCGATGGCCCCCTGGCGGCGATGAGTTTCACCTTCCCGGTAGTGATGGCCATAAACAGCTTTGCTATCGGTCTCGGCGCAGGTACTTCTTCGGCTGTGGCCCGGGTTTACGGCGCAGGGGATATAAAGAACGTTCGCCGCCTGGTAACTGACGCATCTGTACTGGCACTGCTGATTGCTGTTGTGATTACTGCAGTCGGCCTGGCCACCATGCGCCCTCTATTTGAGCTGCTGGGCGCCGGTCCCGATATGCTTCCGCTTATTGCCGATTACATGATCCCCTGGTATCTGGGAACCATCTTTGTCATTGTCCCGACCGTCGCGCTCGCTGCTCTTCGCGCCATTGGTAACAGCGCGGTAACCGGCCGTATTATGGTGGCGGTAGCCCTACTGAACCTGATTCTCGACCCCATTTTGATTTTTGGGCTTTTCGGCTTTCCCCGACTTGAACTCCAGGGAGCAGCTATCGCTACGATTATCGTGCGCGCCCTGAGCTTTATTGCTGCACTTTACTTCATCATCAAAAAAGAACACCTAATGACAGCCCCACAATGGCGGCTGAGCGGCCTACTCGAATCCTGGCGCAAAGTGTTAGCTGTCGGGCTTCCCGCTGTGCTCACCAATGTCATTATTCCCGTATCGGGAGGTGTTGTCGTTGCACTCGTTGCCGTGCACGGCGAAGACGCCGTCGCGGGCCTGGGAGTCGCACTCCGAGTAGAACCCCTGGCACTCATTGTATTTTACGCACTTTCCTCTGTGGTCGGCCCTTTTATGGGACAGAACGCCGGGGCGGAAAAGACCGACCGCCTGCAGGAAACCGTGAGCGTACTGGCAAAATTCTGCCTGGTATTTGGAGTTGGGCTGGCTGTGCTTCTCTACTTTGTTGCAGAACCTATCGTAAGTCTGTTCAGTGATTCCACCGAAGTTCTCGCCGTCGCTGTTGCCTACCTGACCCTGGTACCTCTCAGCTATGCCGGGTACGGCTTTGTGATGTCTGCAAATGCCGCATTCAATGGACTCGGGAAACCGCTGCCTGCAACTGTCATTTCTTTCCTGCGGGTACTGGGCCTATACCTACCCCTGGCCTGGATTGGAAACAGCCTGTGGGGCATGACCGGCCTGTTTGTCGCTACAGCAGCATCCAACCTGATTCTCGGCTTTGTTTCCTGGTGGTGGCTGCGCCGCGATACGCACCAGCGCACGGCAGAGACAACATCCAGCCCCGAGCTGTCAACCAACTGATCAATCTATGGGCCGAATCACTCCTGATTGGGCCCATATCTATCCCCCCCCCCTAAAAACACAACACAAGGAAATCAGTGCCTTAACGGGCAGCGTACACATTACTTGCCATTTTTGCCGATAACTTCAAATTCCTCCAAACCCCGGCAGACAGCAGCATAGCCCGCCTTCTTCTCTTACTGCGAAACATGGATGGTGATTCGATGAGGCTTCAGGAGATTTCCCCCCTTCAAACCAGCACCCTATTAATCAGCGCACTGACAATACTTCTGGTCTGTGCACCTTTAACAGGGTGCGACAATGACGATTCAGATCCACCCCCATCAGATGACGATACTGGCGATGACAGCAGCCCCTGGGTGCTAAATACCGACGATGAACGGGCGCCTTACATCTACGAAAGCAATAGTAATGAGCAGGTCCTGGTCAATGTACAAAGCATCGAAACCGTCACTGTCGACGGCAGGGAATACACTCAAGTCACTGCATCCGGCATCCCGGATTATGAAATTGAAATCACCACCGCTATCTACGACGAGCTAATCAATCGCCCCAAGGCGAGCACCGACTTTGTCTACGGCAGCCCCACGGTACAAATTGGCGATATCGTGAGTTTTGGTCAGGATATCGGCTTTAGCAGCAATCCACATACCTGCTACGCCGAAGCGGGTTTTGGATTCTGGCCGCCGGGCCCTGTCTGCCCAGAAAATGTTTCCCACAACAGCTATTTTCCAACTGAGCCAGAGGTCTCAGAAGAAGCTTGTGAAAGTGGACTCGGACCACAGGGCTATTGGGTCAACGGCACCTCTATCTACCAGTGGAGCGATGGACAGTCCGTGAATGGTACCTGGCATACTCTGGCACCGGTCGCTGAGATGTACGATGTTGATATCTGTGGTGGACACGCTGCTCGGGGAGACTATCACCACCACTTCTACAGCGATTGCCTGGCCGACTTGGTTGGAGACACTGGAGATAGCCACTCCCCCGTCTACGGGTTTACCGCTGATGGCTATCCCATTTATGGCCCTTGGGAGGCCGATGGTGTACTTGTAGTAAGTAGCTGGGTCACTAGAGACTATGACGATGCCGACTCTACCAGCGGCTGCGGGATTGCCGGTGAGCGCAGTTGTTTACTGGTAGATGAATACGATTTATCACAGGGCACAAATACACTTGCCCAATCCGGCCCCAGTACCAGCGATACTTTTACGTCCCTATCAGGCAACCTTTTTCAAACCACCAGCGGTTTTTTTTACGAAGACTATTACTGGGACTCCAATTTGACCAATCAGGAGGGCGCTTATCTGGATCAATACAATGGGCACAGTGACAGCGAGCGTGGTTATCACTACCACCTAACGGTAGAACTGAATGGTGAAGGGCAGCTGACACCATCATTCCCCTATACTTTTGGGCCCCGCTTTTACGGCAAACTCGATGACCAGACAATTGTGAATGTTTGCTCCGATGAAGTCGGCGGAGGTTTTCCCCCTGGACCACCGCCCATGTAGCTAGGCCAGCAGAAAACAGCTTACCTATATCACCTATAAATCATTGATAAAGCCCCACGCCAGCCTGGAACCGGTTAAAGCTTCCAGACTGGCGACTCTCCCAAATACAGTCTCAGAATCCAGGCCTCTGCTTTCAGTAGCTGGCTTCACTAGATACAGCCAGCCAACTACTAGACCTTTTAGTCAAAAAAAATATCGAAAGAATAATATTTTATTTAAATTAAATACAAAGAAAGTCATTAACGAGATAAGTAATTTTCCAGCAAATAACTTTTTAACTGTTGATGCCAAAAGAAAAGCTATCCTTTTGAACTTACGCACAAACTAGGCAGAAATAGAGAGCCAATTTAACCCTTTGCAAATTAGGTTAATATTTATCCACATTTTCTCCACTTTTATCCGCTAATTTCTGGATTAACCCCCATCTAATTCACGGTGTGCTATGAAATTAACGGAAATTTTTGACACGGACCGAAAGTCCATTTTGCCTTATGTAATATCTCTGGTATTGCTTTCAGGCGTACTCCAGGCATGCGGTGGAGGCGGCAGCTCTTCATCTGATTCAGATTCGTCATCTGAAGATACTAGCGACAGCGGCTCAGATTCCGGTGACGATAATGACGATGACGATTCATCAGATGATAGTGACAGCTCAGACTCGAGCACCGATAGCGGGGTTTGGATTCTAAATACTGATGATGAGCGCGCACCCTATATCTATGAAAGTAACAGCAATGAACAAGTACTAGTAAATGTTCAGAGCGTTGAATCTGAAACTGTCGACGGTAAAGAATACACTGTTGTATCAGCAACTGGCATTCCAAATTACACTATCGAAATTACGCAAACTGTTCTCGATGCACTCCTGGAACGTCCAAAAGCATCCTCTGACTTTTTAACCGGCAGCCCCTATGTCAGCGTTGGCGATATTGTCAGTTTTGGGCAGGACATTGGATATAAAAGTAATTCGTCCTGTGGTGCAGAAGCTGGTTATGGCTTTTGGCCACCGGGGCCTGTCTGTCCTGAAAATGTTTCCCATGTTGGCTATTTTCCCGTTGAACCTGAACCTGCAACTGACAGTTGTGAAACTGGTTTAGGGGTACAGGGCTACTGGGTAAATGGAACCTCTATTTATCAATGGAGTGACGGGATGAGTGTTGATAATACATGGCATACACTCGCCCCCCTAGCTGAAGTCTACGACGTTGATATTTGCGGTGGTCACGCAGCAAACGGTGATTATCACCACCATTTTTACAGTGAATGCCTCGCAGAGATGGTCGGCGATATTGGTGACGACCACTCTCCAATTTATGGCTACACCGCCGACGGCTATGCAATTTATGGCCCTTGGGAAAGTGAGGGTGAATTAGCGGAAAGTAGTTGGGCTGTTCGAGATTATGATGATGCCTCATCCGAAAGCGGTTGTGGTGTCGCCGGCGAGCGCAGCTGCTTATTAATCGATGAATATGATATTTCCCAAGGCGTGGAAACTACTTCTAATACTGGCCCAACTACAAGTGATTCATATACCTCCGCGTCCGGAAATGAATTTGAAACAGCTGCTGGTTTTTTCTACGAAGATTATTATTGGGACGAAGAACTTACAGCTCAAGGTGGAGTCTATTTAGATCAGTACAATGGCCATTCGGATGATGAGCGAGGATACCATTATCATCTTACCGTCACTGTCGATAGCGATGGACAATTAATCCCCGCCTTTCCCTTCACTTTTGGACCGCGCTTTTACGGAAAATTGGATGACCAAACTGTTGTCAGCCGATGCTCAACAACCGTGGGGCGGTAACCAATAAAGATAAATTGAGGTAACCTTCTCGTGAAAATTAACGGGTACTTTCTTGCCGGCTCATTAGCCTGGCTAACTGCAGCCAGTGTTGTGGCTCAACCTAATCCCAACTCTGGGCATAACAACGATCAACGTTCGGTTAGGGAAGTACCTGTTCGCAATAGCAATGGAAGAAACTGGCAAAACAACAATTCGATAAATTCAGAAAACACTAGAAATAACACTGCAGATTCCTCCACCGACTCAAACAGCAATACAGTTGAAGAGGAAAGTCCAACAGATACTACGGTAGATAATCCAACAGAAACAACTACCGACGAAACAAGCAATACATCGAATAATAACGAGGACACTTCTTCGGACGTTAACGAAGAGAATTCCGGCTCCTCAGATAATTCGACCATTTCAGGTAACGAGGAAAGCTCGGTAACAGAGAGCTCCGGTACTACCTGGATTATCAATTCAACTAACGAACGCGCCTCCTATATTTACGAAAGTAACAGTAATCAGCAGGTTCTGGTTAATGTGCAAAGTGTTGAATCTGTAACCGTTGCCGGAAAAGAATATACCCGCGTATCTGCTACTGGTATCCCGGACTACCAGATTGAAATAACCCAGGAAATACTAGACGCACTCATCAGCCGTCCAAAAGCCTCTACAGACTTCGTCAATGGCTACCCCTTGGTACAAACTGGTGAGATTGTTAGCTTCGGCCAAGACATCGGCTATCGCAGTAATTCCAGCTGCGGCTCAGAAGCCGGTTATGGCTTCTGGCCCCCAGGTCCCGTGTGCCCCGAAAACGTCGACCATGTAGGATATATTCCTGCTAAGCCTGAGGCATCCACTGAGAGCTGTGAAACTGGGCTCGGTGTACAGGGTTACTGGGTAAATGGAACCTCAATTTACCAGTGGAGTGACGGGCAGTCAGTAAATAACACTTGGCATACCCTGGCTCCCATGGCAGAAGTCTATGACGTAGATATCTGTGGCGGCCATGCAGCTAACGGCGATTACCACCATCACTTTTACAGTAATTGCCTGGCTGAAATTGCCGGGGACACCGCCGATGGCCACTCCCCTATCTACGGTTATACCGCCGATGGCTACGCAATTCACGGTCCATGGGAAAGCACAGGTGTGCTAGCTAAAAGCAGCTGGGCAATACGGGATTACGACGATCCCCGTTCAGACACCGGCTGTGGCGTTGCCGGGCAACGCAGCTGTCTGCTAGTCGATGAATATGATATTGATCGCGGCGTATCCAATACAAATAACACCGGCCCCACTACCAGCGGTAGCTACACCTCTCAATCTGGAAACGAATTTGAAACTCCGGCAGGTTTTTTCTACGAGGATTATTACTGGGATGAAGGCCTGACAGCGCGAGGTGGCGAATACTTGGATCAATTCAATGGACACACTGACAGTGAAAGAGGTTATCACTACCACCTGACAGTTACGCAGGATAACAATGGCCAACTAATTCCAGCTTTCCCATTTACCTTCGGCCCGCGCTTTGCCGGCAAGCTGGATGACCAAACTATCGTCAATCGCTGCTCAACCACCGTTGGCCGCTAACTCATATTCAAGCTTGGGAGTAAGAGTTAAATGAAAATGCACAGGTTCTTTATCGCTGGGTCTTTGGCCTGGATTGTTTCATCCTCTATGACCGCGTATGCGGCACAGCCAAACCCTCACGCGGGCCATAATGGCGATCAGCATCCGGTGATAGAGATACCTCTGCATGTTGCGGCTCCCAGAATCGAACTGGACATGAGCCGCGACGATATGTCCGGCTATAACCTGCATATTGACTACGATCGGTTTGAGCTGGAATCCCCTCGCTTTGCCAATGACGATTCTGAGCAGTTTCTGGAGGGGCACGCCCACCTTTACATCAATGGGGAAAAAATCCAACGTCTTTATGGCTCGGATTTACATATTCCCGGAAAATTACTAAAACCTGGTTTTAACCAAGTCACCGTGACTCTCAATGCACACGACCACAGCACTTGGAGCCGCGGTGGCAAGCGAATACTGGCAACCTTATTTGTTCACCTCGATAAGAAAGAGCTGGTATTACACCGCTTTTCAACATCACCTATCGGGGGCAACAAACAAATAGCCAAAGTCAGCCGACCTGATAATTAGATTAAGACCTGGAATTTTTCAAAGAGAGAATTGGAGCTAATACCCCAAAAAATATTTAATTAATAGCCGGCCCACTAATTAAAGGCTACTTAGGCTATTTACAATAAAGCAATAAGATATTTTTTGCCTGACTCACGGAGTATCGCTTTTGAACGCAGTGCACAAATCTGAAAAAAATTAAGACGATAAAGAGGATATAAAATGTAGCTAGCAGGCCATCCACATTTCATTCACTTTTGTGCGCTAGGTTCGGGGAGCAACTCCTCCATATGCCACGGTGTGATATGAAAATAATTAAAATTTTTGACCGGAATGGCCAGCCTACACTCTCTTATACACTAGCGTTGATAATATCTCTCGGAGTTCTTCAGGGATGCGATAGTGGCTCTTCCTCAGATGAGGATGGCGATGACTCTTCTGAGACCTCCTCTGAAGAGTCAGATTCCAGCACTGATACTGGTGTCTGGATTATGAATACTGATGACGAACGCGCGCCTTACATTTATGAAAGTAACAGCAATGAGCTGGTTCTGGTCAACGTCCAGAGCGTAGCATCAGAAACCGTAGATGGCCGGGAATACACCGTTGTCTCAGCAACCGGTGTTCCCGACTACGAGATTGAAATTACTCAAAGTATTCTAGACGGACTACTTGAACGTCCATTAGCCTCCTCTGATTTCCAAACCGGCAGCCCCACTGTCAGCGTTGGAGATATTGTCAGCTTTGGGCAAGATATTGGCTATACGGGTATTGGCACCTGTGATGTAGATGCCGGCTATGGATTTTGGCCACCAGGGCTCGTTTGCCCAGAGAATGTCTCTCATGTCGGATATATCCCTGTCGAACCCGAGCCCGCAACGGAGGAATGCGCAACGGGGCTCGGCGTACAGGGCTACTGGGTAAATGGCGTCTCTATTTATGATTGGGGTGATGGTCAATCAGTGGATGGCACCTGGCAAACCCTGGCACCGGTTGCTGAGGTCTACGATGTGGATATCTGTGGTGGACACGCCGCAAACGGAGATTACCACCATCACTTTTATAGCGATTGCCTAGCCGATCTTGTTGGCGATATAGGTGACGACCACTCCCCTATCTACGGCTATACCGCCGATGGCTACGCAATCTATGGCCCCTGGCAGAGTGAAGGAGAGCTCGCAGAAAGCAGCTGGGCTGTACGAGATTATGACGACCCCAGCTCCGAGAGCGGTTGCGGCGTAGCAGGCGAGAGAAGCTGTCTCTTGGTGGATGAATACGACCTCTCCCTAGGAGTCGAAACAACATCGAATACCGGCCCCACGACAAGTGGCTCTTATACCTCCCTGTCAGGCAATGAGTTCACTACGGCGGCGGGCTTTTTCTACGAGGACTATTACTGGGACGAAGACCTGACTAATGAAGGCGGAGTATATTTGGACCAGCATAACGGTCACTCAGATGACGAAAGGGGATACCATTACCACCTGACTGTCACTGTCGATGATGATGGTGAGCTTGTCCCCGCCTTCCCATATACTTTTGGCCCCCGCTTTTACGGCAAGCTAGATGATCAAACTATTGTCAATGAGTGCTCAACACAGTAGTTCGGCGGTGCACTAACATTGAAGGCCAAGCCACTTTCCTAATACGCCGGAAATCTCCCTGGAGTCGCAGTAAGTGTAAGCTTTGCGATCCCTTGTTTTTGCGGGGACCGACACTCCAGGTAAAGGAAGTAACTGGAGCAATAGCACCCGATAGACTAAAAGCACTGGTAACCAGAAGTATTCACAACAACAGCAGTTTGAATGAAGTATGTTGCCCCATCGCCAAACCTGGGAGTGAGACAATAATGAAAATTCTTCGAGCCGTTCTAATCGGGTCTTTTATCTGGGGAATGACCAACCTTGCTACAGCACAGCCAGACTCTCACACAGGCCATAACGGCGACCAACACCCAGTAGTCGAGATCCCTTTACACAATGCTGCACCGCGCATCGAACTGGACATTAGTCGCGATAAAATGTCCGGATATAACCTACATATAGACTACGACCGGTTCGAATTAGAATCCCCTCGCCACGCCAATGATGCCTCAAAGCAATATCTGGAAGGTCATGCCCATCTCTATATCAATGGTAAGAAAATACAGCGAATCTATGGTCCAGACTTACACCTTCCCGACAAGCTGTTTAAATCGGGCTTCAACCAAATTACTGTCACTCTCAACGCCCATGACCACAGTACCTGGAGCCGGGGAGGGAAGAGAATTCTTGCAACTCTATTTATCCGGCTCGATAAGCCCGATCTGATATTGCATCGTTTTTCTACATCTCCAATAAAGCCGGGAGTAAGCACAGGCAAATCGGGATAACAATAGAAGTAACTACCAGTAGGGACTCAATCTCTCCTATCGACTCAGGGCATGGAGGCCCCAAGAACAGCTTTGGATAACCAAGCTAAGCTTGTTGGCACTTAGCTTGGGCTCTTATCGTGAGACTCTCGGAGTGTTAAAAGATTGCCCTGATATTTACAGTAAGTGTAGGCTTGATCTTCTGAGCCGCGTTTCCTCAGTGGAAACAGAGTAAAATGTACCTGAGCTCACTGTGAACACAGGCTACTGAAATCCAAGCTACCGGCTATGTCGTTAAATATTCGCTATAAACTAAGCCTCGCTTTCTTATTGACTACAGCAATTACTGTTGGCGGAATGTTCGTATTCTTTCAGTGGAGCTTTAAGCATGGTTTTATGACCTATATCCAGTCTCAGGAGCTTCGCGAGGTCGGCGATTTAGTAGATGAGTTACAAGAAATCTACGCCAGCGAAGGGAGCTGGCAATCTATCGACGGCAATAGCAGGCGCTGGCAAAGACTCCACAGACGCGTGATGTCCAGTCACTTTGAGGATATGCCACCCCCACATCGTCCACCTCCGGGTACGAGGGGCCCCCGCCGCCCGCCTGAGCCCCCACCTGAACACGCAGTGGGCAAGTCGCTTAATGCCCGCCTGGTCCTGTTGAACAAAGAGAAAAGACCTCTGATAGGTCGTTATTCAGGATCTGAGAACATGGTAATGCAGCCTCTGGTTGTGGACGGAGAAACCGTTGGTTACCTGGCTATCAATCCACTACCGGTGTTAGATGATGATTTGGCCGTAGGGTTTGTTAAAGAGCAATCGCGGACTTTCGCTCTTATCTCTGTTGCCACCTTCATTCTGGCACTAGCCATTGCCATCCCCCTTGCCTGGCAGCTGGTAAGGCCCATCCGTAAGCTGACCGAAGCAACATCCCATCTTACATCCGGCAACTTTAAAACCCGTATTGATATAGAGCAACGAGATGAGCTGGGCCAATTAAGTGCTGACTTTAATCGGCTCGCCGCAACGCTGGAAGCAAACGAACATGCTCGAAACCGATGGATGGCAGATATTTCGCATGAGCTGCGCACACCTCTCGCAGTATTAAAAGGGCAGATTGAAGCCATTCAAGACGGTATCAGATCAGCCACACCAGAGAACCTGCGTATACTGCACAGCAAAATTCAACAATTGAGCCGCCTGATAGATGATCTCTATGAGTTGTCTCTCTCCGACGCGGGGGCACTAAGTTACTGCAAGTCCGACATCTCCCTGGAGAATATCCTACGAAGTGTTATCGAAGACTTTGAAATTCCATTCGACCAGAAAGGTATTCGCTTAAGCAGTGACCTCCAACTATCGGAAGATAAGTTAGTCTACGCAGATGAAGCACGCCTCAATCAGTTATTTAGCAACCTGTTAACCAACAGCCTGCGCTACACCGATAGTGGGGGACAACTCAAAGTAACTGCGCGCTGTGAAGCCCGAACAGCCATTATCACTTTCGCCGACTCCGCCCCCGGTGTTGCCAGTGCTGATATACCACACCTGTTCGAGCGCCTGTATAGAGCAGATAGTTCACGCAGCCGGGAAACCGGCGGTGCGGGTTTGGGGCTATCAATTTGCCAAAATATTGTTACAGCACACGAGGGTAGCATTTCTGCAACTCCGTCCACTATGGGCGGTCTTGAAATAAGTATTTTTTTACCCCTAAGCCAAAGGATTAAATGGTAGGAAGTTATGAGCGCCAAAATATTAATAGTCGAAGATGAAACCGAACTTGCGCACCTACTACTGGATTATCTTCATGCCGCCGACTATCAAGCCGAGATCATTTCTGATGGTAATCAGGTTGTCCCCAAAGTGGAAACTATGAAACCGGATTTGATCCTTCTCGACCTGATGCTACCTGGGCGGCATGGGATGGAGATTTGCGAAGAGATTCGCCAAAAAGGCAACGACGTTCCAATTATTATAATGACTGCGCAAATTGAGGAACTCGATCGTTTGCGCGGCCTGGAATCCGGTGCCGACGACTATGTTTGTAAACCCTACAGCCCCAGGGAACTCGTCGCACGGGTGAAAGCGGTGTTGCGCCGTCGACCACAAAAGGGCGAAGTCGGAAATGGTGGCATCGAACTAGATAGAAATACCGGGCAACTGCGAATCGGAGGTAAAGACGCCAATCTTACTGCGCTGGAGTTCCACCTATTTGACCTACTTTACAGTGAGCCCGGTCGAATTTTTTCCCGCGAACAAATCATGGACCGTATCTATTCCGACTACCGCGTAATCAGCGACCGAACTATTGATAGCCACATCAAAAAAGTGCGCAAGAAAATATCAGTGCTTATGCCTGAAAAAGAGTTAATTCACTCTGTCTACGGTGCTGGCTATAAGTTTGAGATAAATTAATTATGCCTGGGGGCACGCAGCCCCCAGATTCACACTACAAAGCTCCAGTAGCCAATTTTAACCATTCAGCAGTTTTTTCAGTAACCAGCGGGGTAATCACATCTCGCACCCTCTGGTGGTAGCGATTCAGCCATTCCCGTTCAGTCTCAGTGAGTAGTGCCACGTCAATCAAATTACGATCGATCGGAGCTAACGTAAGTTCTTCAAATTCTAGAAAATCTGGATAATTTTCGCTCTTTTTCACAAACACCAAATTTTCAATACGGATGCCGTACTGCCCAGTGAGATAAAACCCCGGTTCGTTGGAAACGATCATCCCCGGCTGAAGAGCAACACCTGTTACAGCCTTACCTATCCGCTGTGGCCCCTCGTGAACACTTAAGAAACTACCAACACCGTGACCGGTACCGTGGGCATAATCCAGACCCACCTCCCACAGCGAACGGCGTGCAAGCGCATCAATTTGCTCTCCACAAGTCCCCCTGGGGAATCGCAAAGTCGCAATTGCTATATGCCCCTTTAAAACCCGGGTAAAGTTTTCTTTTGCCGAGGGCGGGAACTCACCCAGAGCAACAGTTCGGGTAATATCAGTGGTGCCATCTGGATATTGGCCTCCAGAATCGCACAGATATACCCCTTCTGGCTTTATAGCCAAACTGGATTCAGGGCTCACCCGATAGTG
The DNA here is from genome assembly GCF_052467825.1 of Microbulbifer maximicatervae (SeqCode). Lineage (NCBI taxonomy): Bacteria > Pseudomonadati > Pseudomonadota > Gammaproteobacteria > Cellvibrionales > Microbulbiferaceae > Microbulbifer > Microbulbifer maximicatervae (SeqCode). Next base: position 2,104,448 of record NZ_CP174327.1, on the reverse strand, counting down.
CACAATGGCCCCATTCGGACCATAGCCGGAAATTGTCTCAAAACTGTTGCCCTGAAAGCCTTCGCGAGCCTCCCTTTTACTTCGTAAAAGCTTTACTGCGGACAATTCGTCAAAATGGCCTGTGGCAACCTGTTCAGGTATTTCCGCCAGGAATTCACACACCGCAGCACCATCCCTTTCGTGTGCAGCCTGGCTGCCTGCCAGTTCAATCGCATTCTTACAGGCCTTGGCTTCTGTGACCGGGTCACCTTCCAGCATTAGTTCAATATCCAGTGCCCGCAATTGCTGTAAAGTCCAACTGTTGCTAATCAGGGGATCTATCCATATTTTATTGACGTGGCGGCGCTTAATATTTTCAAATAATTCCCCTTTGGCCACGACTAGACTTACATCTTTATCCAAGTGCTCAATCAACGCATCCCCTACAGCGTCCTCCCCCAAATAAAGAGTTGCACTGCCATCCCGATAAAGGACTGCATTGGCCAAGGCCACTGGTAAGTGCGGAATATCCTCTCCACGGATATTAAAAAGCCAAGCACAGCTTTCAGGATTTGGTAGCCATAAAGCATCGGCTCGTTTTTCTGCGAGACGTCGGGCAATCCTCTGCCGTTTCTCTTTGGAATGCTCACCAGTAAAGATGAAGGGGTGTGGGCGCGCAGGCCCACAGGGAGATGCGGGGCGGTCATTCCAGATGGCATCAATCGGGCTCTGTTCCATCGGCTGCAGTTGGATATCCCTTTCAGCCAATCGCTTCTTGATCAAGGCCAATCCCGGCTCCGTGTGCAGTCGCGGGTCATACCCCAGAGACTGACCGGCATCCAGCTGACTACACAGCCACTCAATGATCGCGACTTGACTGAGGCTCATTAACTCAATGGGTTGATCACCAAGTTGTTGCTGCGCCTGCAAGGTATAGCGACCATCAACAAATAATGCCGCTTCTCGACTGCCTACCGCAGCCATTCCTGCGGAACCAGTGAAACCTGTCAGCCAGGGCAGTCGCTCATCTGCCGCAGGAACACTTTCATTTTGGTACTCATCAGCCCGGGGTACCAAGAAAGCATCGACACCCTGCCGCTGCAACTCTTCCCGCAATGCCTGTAAACGCTCCCGGCTCATAACCTCTCCCCTTCAATAACTGAGTTTGCCACTGCACCGCTAAAAGCCCCTCGATGACTGCTGGCCACAACAGAGTACAGTGTTAATCCAAATGGATTTGAGCAAATTGTCCAGGTGTGCCAGTCCCGCTGGCAACTCAGCCCATTGACATGACCCCATTCGCCGAGCTGGTAAACTGACAAGTCTAATTTCGCAGTATACCCCACCCTCGGAGCAACGCCTGCGTGTATAATACGCCCCTATTTTTTTCGAATATCCAGTGATCGAATCTTAAAGTATGGGTCAAAGTTCTTCCCTGGCAGGCTTTGCCGGCCGCCGCACCTTCGCTATCATTTCCCACCCGGACGCCGGTAAAACAACCGTGACCGAAAAGCTTCTTTTGTTCGGGAATGCAATCCAGCAAGCGGGCTCCGTTAAGGGGAAAAAAGGTCCCCACGCACGCTCTGATTGGATGACGATGGAACAGGAACGCGGTATTTCTGTTACCTCTTCCGTTATGCAGTTCCCCTACAAAGAGAGGACTGTAAACCTACTGGATACACCGGGACACGAAGACTTCTCTGAAGATACCTACCGGGTACTCACCGCCGTCGACTCCGCACTGATGGTGATTGACGGGGCCAAAGGTGTGGAAGACCGCACCATCAAGTTGATGAATGTGTGCCGCTTGCGAACAACGCCGATTCTCTCATTTATCAACAAACTCGACCGGGATATTCGCGACCCGATCGAGGTAATGGATGAGATTGAAGAAGTTCTGAATATCCAGGCTGCCCCTATCAATTGGCCTTTGAGTTCAGGAAAAGGTTTCAAGGGGGTCTATAACCTCTACACCGATACCATCCATGTATTCTCCCAGGGTCAGGGCCACAGAATTCCCGATGATATTCAAATTAAGGGTCTGGACTCCGCTGAAGCTGACGCACTACTTGGCGAGTACGCCGAGGATATTCGGGAAGAGATTGAATTGGTTCGTGGAGCCACTCATGAGTTTGACCAGGAAGCTTATCTTGCCGGTGAACTGACCCCGGTATTTTTCGGTACGGCCTTGGGTAACTTTGGCGTAAAGGAAATGCTCGATGGTTTCGTTGAATGGGCGCCCTCACCCCAATCCCGGGAAACCAAAGAGAGAAAAGTAGAGCCCAGCGAAGATAAATTCTCCGGCTTTGTTTTTAAAATCCAAGCGAATATGGACCCCAAACACCGCGATAGAATTGCCTTTATGCGTGTCTGCTCCGGCACCTACAATCGCGGTATGAAAATGAAGCATGTGCGCATTGGCAAGGATGTAAAAATTGCTGATGCGGTGACATTTATGGCTGGCGACCGAACCCACGTAGAAAAAGCCATTGCCGGCGATATTATTGGTTTGCACAACCACGGTACTATCCAGATCGGCGATACCTTTACCGAAGGCGAAGCACTGAAGTTTACCGGCATTCCCAATTTCGCCCCGGAGCTGTTCCGTCGCATACGTTTAAAAGACCCTCTCAAATTAAAGCAATTACAAAAAGGGCTTCAGCAGCTTTCTGAAGAGGGGTCCACCCAGGTATTTTTCCCGCTGGATAACAACGACATTATCGTGGGCGCAGTTGGTGTACTACAGTTCGAAGTAGTCGCTTACCGATTAAAAGACGAATACAAAGTTGAAGCCATCTACGAAAACGTCAACGTGAACACTGCGCGCTGGGTAGATAGTGAAAGTGCCAAAGAACTAGAGAATTTCAAGCGCAAGGCCAGTACCAACCTGGCACTCGATGGCAGCGGACACCTAACATACCTGGCACCGACGCGCGTTAATTTACAATTGGCTGAAGAGCGCTATCCGGAAGTTCGCTTTTATGCCACGCGGGAACACTAAAGCAGCAAGGCTAAGTACCTTTGTTGAAACCTTAGTGTGACAGCAGTAAGAAAGAGGCAAATAATGAGTCAGTTTGTAGAAATACCTACTGAAGTACCCAATGAAGTACCTCGGCTGGGCAATCGCATCACCAAAGCTATTGGCAAGTTGATAATCAAGGTGCTCGGCTGGCGAATGGATGGGGAGATCCCTCCAGAAAGAAAAGTCATGGTGGCTTTGGCTCCCCACACATCCAATTGGGATTTTGTGGTTGCCATGCCATTTATTATGGCATTGGGTATTAAAATTTCCTGGCTCATGAAAAAGGAAGCTTTTTTCTTCCCGTTTAAAGGACTATTTATGTGGCTTGGAGGTGTTCCTACCGATAGGCGCGCCGCAGGTAATATCGCTCTACAAGTTGCATCGAGTTACCGGGAAAATGAAAAAATGTGGGTGGGGATTACTCCCGAGGGGACCCGCAAAAAAGTAGGGCGCTGGAAGAATGGTTTTTTAAGGATTTCCTATACCGCTCAAGTTCCTATTTTGCTTGTTGCCTGGGACTTTCCCAATAAGCGTATTTGCATTGACTCCCTGTACCAGCCTATCGGTGATCTGGAACAGGATATGGCAGAGATCCAAAAGCGCTTTAGCAAGTATCAGGGGTATTACCACGATAATGAAAGTACTCTTGAAAAGGGGTAACCAGTCCACTCGTGATACAGTTAAGTAGTGAGCTTTCTACTTATACCTACCTGATACTGACAGTAATCGCCTTTACCGCAGGCTTTGTCAGTGCGATCGCCGGGGGTGGGGGAATAATCACCCTCCCCGCTTTACTCTGGGCCGGCATTCCCCCACTCGATGCTCTCGGTACCAATAAGTTTCAAAGCGTCTTTGGCACCCTATCATCCACCATTAACTTCCTGCAAAAAGGCCAGTTGAATTTACGCCCCCTCTGGCCAGGACTACTTGCTGCAATTATCGGTTCCTGCCTAGGCACCTTAACAGTCGCTTCACTTGGGGAGGCTGGCCTCAATACCTTACTTCCCATCCTACTCATTGCTATTGCCCTCTACTTTATTCTGTCCCCCCGCATTTCCGACATTGACTCAAAACCCAGAATCAGTAACGTTACTTTTAATCTAGTTGTTGGCGGTGGGCTCGGCTTTTACGGGGGCTTCTTTGGCCCTGGGATGGGGTCTATCTGTGCAGCCGCCTTCGCAGCGCTACTCGGCTACAATATGCGTGCGGCTACGGCATCAACAAAACCTATTGTGCTCGCTACCAATGTGACCTCTATGCTAATTTTTATCGCTGGAGGCCATGTTTTTCTATTGCTCGCTATCGCTATGTCTTTTGCCCAGGTTGTAGGAGCTCGTCTCGGCTCCAACCTCGTGATTGCAAGAGGTGCCAGTATTATCAAACCGGTAATCATTATTGCCACCATTGCTGTGGCAATAAAACTATTAGTGGAGGATTGATATCGTGACCTGGCTGGCAACGCTTATTCTTTCTTTCATTGCCTTTGTTATTGTGGTTTGGGTTCTTATGCACCTGCGCAGACCCAGATTTCGAATGGACCGAGGCAGTTTTGTTAAGGGCCTTGAAGATGTAATCACCGGGCAAGCCAGCGATACTGAATGGCGAGCACTCCTCGCCTGCCCAATGCGACACGACCCAAAGCTTGAAGAGATGCGACAACGTTGCCTCAATATTGAAGACAGCGAATATACTGGCGAACCGCCCTACTTATTTACAGAAAAAGGCCTGCGTAAGTTACGTGAAATTCGCGAGCAACTGATCGCGGCCTCATCAAATAACGAGCCAAAAGCTTAAGACCGAAGAGTATTAACAAAGGATAGACCGATGTTGAAACCACTGCTTTCCCTTACCGGGGGACTGATCACTACCATGGCACTGGGAATAGCCCAGGCAGCCCCTCTGTCACAGGAAGATGTATCTGTGGCGGAAGTATTACGTGACCGGGCACTGGAAAGCTCCGACGCCTACAGTATTGTAGAGTCTTTGACCGTCGAGGTTGGACCACGACGGACAGGCACTGAGGGCGATGAAAGAGCCGTTGCCTGGGCACAAGACAAAATGAAGGCATTTGGCTTTGATCGCATCTATACCGAGCAAATTGAGGTACCCCGCTGGATTCGTGGCCATGCTCACGCCGAAGTCATATCCCCTTTCCCCCAGCCACTAGTTGTCTCCTCCCTCGGCTATGGCGCCGCCACTCCTGCGGGAGGGTTAACAGCGGAAATAATCGAGTTTCCCGATGTGCAGGCCCTGCTGAAGGCCCCAGCCAGCCAAGTGAAAGGCAAAATTGCTTTTATCAATAAGCGTATGGAGAGAGCGCGCACGGGAGAAGGCTACGGCCCTGCGGCGCAAGGCCGCAAGTTGGGAATGCGCGCTGCCGCTGAAAAAGGGGCTGCTGCCATGCTGTTGCGCTCCGTAGGAACCGACTCAGACCGATTTGCCCACACCGGTATGATGTCGGTTGATGATGTGGAAAACCCAGTTCCTGCACTCGCACTTTCCGCTCCTGATGCAAACCTGCTCGAGGCTATGCTCCAACGCGGCAAGACAGTCCAGGTAAAACTTGATGTTGAAACTGAGCGACTGAGTGACGGCCCCTCTTTTAATGTCATCGGTGAGATTACTGGCCGTGAGCAACCTGAAGAAGTCATGATTATCGGTGCGCACCTGGATTCCTGGGATGAAGGCACCGGAGCCTTGGACGACGGAGCTGGGGTTGCCATTGTTATGGAAACTGCACGTCTAATTGCTGAGCTGCCACAGCGCCCCCGTCGTACCTTGCGAGTCGTGCTGTTTGGTGCAGAGGAAATCGGATTGGTAGGTGCTAAGCAGTATGTTGAGGCACACGTAAAAGAACTGGACAATATTATTGCCGTCTCCGAATCAGACTTTGGAGCAGGGAAAGTCTGGCGTTTCGATACCCGTCTCCCTGAGAGCAAATTTGATATTGCAGATCAAATGATGCAACTCCTCGCCCCCCTGGGTATTGAGCGCGGAAATAATGAATCTTACGGTGGCCCAGATAGCAGTGTGTTTGTTGCGCGCGGTGTGCCAGCCTTTGGTCTATACCAGGACGGCACCGACTACTTCGATTATCACCACACACCCAACGATACCCTGGATAAAGTCGACCCTGAGAATCTTCGCCAGAATGTAGCGGCCTGGGTTGTAATGTCTTTCCTGACCACAGAAATGGAAGGAGACTTGGGCCGAGTTCCTACTGCCTCTGAATAAATAAAAGATACAGACGATATTTTTAAAGCCCCACCTGGTGGGGCTTTTTTTATCCCCAAATTTTTCTTCACTCACATACTGCCGTACCAATCAGCCGCAGTAATCCACAGATTTATCGCTCATAACACTGTTAATAACTGATGTCCGTTTCATGGTGTCTTTGTTACCAACAGAAACCATGGATAGAGCTGTGTATAACTCCGGGATATCCCCGGCCAGCCCCGTGGTTGCTTGGCTGCACTCAAGGCGGGTAAAAAAGCAGCACTTCTTGCGCGGATTTCCACAGCCAGGTGTTACTAACAGAAAGTCTGGATAGAGTTGTGCATAACTTTAATAAACGGGCTACAGACCCCGTGGTTACAGGGGATTACTACAGAGACTAAAAAATCACCGATATTTTTACCGGCTAAATTTAATTTTTGGCGGGAGTGGTATGGGTACTTTTCTGGTTTTTACGCGAGTTATTTTTGTTGGATTGTTTTTTGTGTGAGTGCAAAGGCGTTTGCTACGGAGGTAGGTAAAGGCCTATTTTTATAGGCCTTTTAAGGTGCTCAGGTAATTTTAGGTTTTATTTTTTAATTACTGACTGACTTTTTAAATAGAAGCTGAGCATTAAAGTTTTCAAGCGATTTTTAATTTCTACTAAGTACTTTCTGCTTTCTCTTTCTTATTTTTTTGTTTTTTGTTTTTTGTTTTTTGTTTTTTTAAATATTTTTCAGCCATAAAAAAAGGGCCACCCTATTGGGTGGCCCTTTTCGGATTAGAAGCCTGACGATGACCTACTCTCACATGGGGAAGCCCCACACTACCATCGGCGATGTTGCGTTTCACTTCTGAGTTCGGCAAGGGATCAGGTGGTTCCACAACTCTATTGTCGTCAGGCAAACTGGCTTGGGTTGGCGTTGGTCTTATAAGCAAAGTGCTTGGCCTGCCGCGTTATCGCTGTTTGCCTCGGTCATGTTGCTGACCGGCGATAACCCCAAATAAGTCGGTAAAACAATCTGTAGTAATACACCGCAAGCGATCGTATGTCTCTAACTCACAATCCGCTAGCTTAGCTAGTCGTTAGTAACCATCTCTGTTGTATGGTCAAGCCGCACGGGCAATTAGTACTGGTTAGCTCAACGCCTCACAACGCTTCCACACCCAGCCTATCAACGTGGTAGTCTTCCACGGCCCTTCAGGAGGCTCAAGGCCTCAGGGAGATCTTATCTTGAAGGAGGCTTCCCGCTTAGATGCTTTCAGCGGTTATCCCGTCCGAACATAGCTACCCGGCAATGCCACTGGCGTGACAACCGGAACACCAGAGGTTCGTTCACTCCGGTCCTCTCGTACTAGGAGCAACTCTTCTCAAATCTCCAACGCCCACGGCAGATAGGGACCGAACTGTCTCACGACGTTCTAAACCCAGCTCGCGTACCACTTTAAATGGCGAACAGCCATACCCTTGGGACCGGCTTCAGCCCCAGGATGTGATGAGCCGACATCGAGGTGCCAAACACCGCCGTCGATGTGAACTCTTGGGCGGTATCAGCCTGTTATCCCCGGAGTACCTTTTATCCGTTGAGCGATGGCCCTTCCATACAGAACCACCGGATCACTATGACCTACTTTCGTACCTGCTCGACATGTCTGTCTCGCAGTCAAGCGCACTTATACCATTATGCTCATTGCATGATTTCCGACCATGCTGAGTGCACCTTCGTACTCCTCCGTTACTCTTTGGGAGGAGACCGCCCCAGTCAAACTACCCACCATACACTGTCCTCGATCCGGATAACGGACCAGAGTTAGAACCTCAAACATACCAGGGTGGTATTTCAAGGACGGCTCCACAACAACTAGCGTCGCTGCTTCAAAGCCTCCCACCTATCCTACACAAATAGGCTCAAAGTTCAGTGCAAAGCTGTAGTAAAGGTTCACGGGGTCTTTCCGTCTAGCCGCGGGTACACTGCATCTTAACAGCGATTTCAATTTCACTGAGTCTCTGGTGGAGACAGCGTGGCCATCGTTACGCCATTCGTGCAGGTCGGAACTTACCCGACAAGGAATTTCGCTACCTTAGGACCGTTATAGTTACGGCCGCCGTTTACCGGGGCTTCGATCAAGAGCTTCGCCGAAGCTAACCCCATCAATTAACCTTCCGGCACCGGGCAGGCGTCACACCCTATACGTCCTCTTACGAGTTTGCAGAGTGCTATGTTTTTAATAAACAGTCGCAGCCACCTGGTCACTTCGACCGGCCTCAGCTTAGGGAGCAAGTCCCATCACCAAAACCGGCGTACCTTCTCCCGAAGTTACGGTACCATTTTGCCTAGTTCCTTCACCAGAGTTCTCTCAAGCGCCTTGGTATTCTCTACCTGACCACCTGTGTCGGTTTAGAGTACGATTCACTATTACCTGAAGCTTAGAAGTTTTTCCTGGAAGCAGGGCATCAACCACTTCACCCACTAAGTGGGCTTCGTCATCAGTTCTCAGCCTTAGGGACCCGGATTTGCCTAAGTCCCCAACCTACAACCTTAAACATGGACAACCAATCGCCATGCTGGCCTAGCCTTCTCCGTCACTCCGTCGCAGTAATAGCGAGTACAGGAATATTAACCTGTTTCCCATCGACTACGGCTTTCGCCCTCGCCTTAGGGGTCGACTAACCCTGTCCCGATTAGCGTTGGACAGGAACCCTTGGTCTTCCGGCGGGGAGGTTTTTCACCTCCCTTATCGTTACTCATGTCAGCATTCGCACTTGTGATACCTCCAGCAGACCTCCCGATCCACCTTCAACGGCTTACACAACGCTCCTCTACCATGCTCCTAAGAGCATCCGCAGCTTCGGTTATCAGTTTGAGCCCCGGTATATCTTCCGCGCAGGCCGACTCGACTAGTGAGCTATTACGCTTTCTTTAAAGGATGGCTGCTTCTAAGCCAACCTCCTAGCTGTCTGGGCCTTCCCACATCGTTTCCCACTTAACTGATATTTGGGACCTTAGCTGGCGGTCTGGGTTGTTTCCCTTTCCACGACGGACGTTAGCACCCGCCGTGTGTCTCCCGCGATTGCACTCCTCGGTATTCGGAGTTTGCATGGGGTTGGTAAGTCGGGATGACCCCCTAGCCCAAACAGTGCTCTACCCCCGAGGGTGAGACGCGAGGCGCTACCTAAATAGCTTTCGAGGAGAACCAGCTATCTCCCGGCTTGATTAGCCTTTCACTCCGATC